>NZ_LKKK01000002.1 GCF_001446935.1 Pseudomonas sp. TTU2014-080ASC | reverse complement strand
CTCTCGGCGGTGATCCCGCTGATGAAAAAGGCCAAAGTATCGGCCCTGCTGCTGCCCGGCATCGGCACAGTCGATCACCTGAAAATGGCTCACGATCTGGGGGTTAACACCATCCGTGTTGCCACGCATTGCACCGAAGCGGATGTGTCTGAACAGCACATCACCTTCGCCCGCAAGCTGGGCATGGATACTGTCGGATTTCTGATGATGGCGCACATGAACAGCCCGGAAGGTCTGGTCAAACAAGCCCTGCTGATGGAGTCCTACGGTGCCAACTGCGTGTACATCACCGACTCCGCCGGCTACATGCTGCCGGATGACGTGAGCGCCCGCGTAGCCGCTATCCGTGCTGCGCTGAAGCCTGAAACTGAAATCGGCTTCCATGGCCACCACAACCTGTCCATGGGCGTATCTAACTCTATTGCCGCCATCGCCGCCGGTGCTACCCGCATCGACGCAGCGTGTGCGGGCCTGGGCGCCGGTGCCGGCAACACCCCAATGGAAGTGCTGGTCGCGGTATGCGATCGCATGGGCATTGAAACCGGTGTGTCGGTATTTGGCATCCAGGACGTGGCTGAAGACCGGGTTTTCCCCATCATGGATTTCCCTATCCGCAGCGACCGCGACGCTCTGACCATGGGCTACGCAGGTGTGTACGGTTCCTTCCTGCTGTTCGCCAAACGTGCCGAGAAGAAATATGGCGTTTCCGCCCGCGAAATCCTCGTGGAGATGGGCCGCCGCGGCATGGTCGGTGGTCAGGAAGACATGATCGAAGACACGGCAATGACGCTGGCTAAACAGCGTAATGCCGGCTAAGTACACGCCATACAGCAGCAGAACGCCACATCACGTAGCAACTCGCAACCTCGGTAAGAACTCACGCTTCTACCACCCCCCGAAAGGGGGTTTTTTTTGGGCGTTCGCTGCAGTCCTAGCTCATTTACTTACAAAAAATGATTAAAGACATGCTCATCCCTCGTCCGTTCTGAGCATGCAACGGGTGACAGGAATACTCAAAATCCTCAATCAGTAACCCCACAAAGATTCACAGGACTGAACGTGAACACCATGATCAAGCCCCCCGTGCAACAATCAAATACGACTCTGGACCCAAAAGAGTTTCGCCAAGTACTCGGGACCTTTACGACTGGGGTAACCATTATCACCGCGCGAGGTGAAGACGGTACGCCAGCCGGGGTAACCGCTAACAGCTTCAACTCGGTCTCCATGGATCCACCATTGGTGCTGTGGAGTCTGGCGCGAAAATCCAACAGCCTGCCTACTTTTGAGTCGGCCTCTCATTGGGCTGTACACATTCTGGCGCACGATCAGGACAAGCTCTCCGGGCATTTCGCCCGCAGCGTCAGCGGCCAGGAAAAGTTCACCGGCATTGAGTACCAGGACGGACTGGGCAACGCTCCGTTACTGTCAGGCTGCACAGCCAGGCTCCAGTGCCGCACCAAAAATATTTTTGATGGTGGTGATCACATCATTCTGGTCGGTGAAGTCCTCACCTACGACAAAACCGACACAGCACCACTGGTGTTCCAGCGCGGCAGTTACGCCATCGCGACCAGCACCGCAGTGAATACCGCACCACCACCGGGAGAAGACCCGCGCAACTTCAGTGAGAAAAGCCCAATCGGCTACTTGCTGGCAACCGCCTATTTCCACTTCGTGGGTAAATCCAAAGAGTCCGCCGAGAAACTCAACCTCAGCAGCACTGAATACCTGATTCTGAGCGCGCTGGGCACTAGAGAAGGCCGCACTTATCACGAACTGGTCACGCTGGCCGGCTATGCGGGGACTGACTTCGGACCAGAAGTTATCAACGATCTGGTAGCCAGAGGGCTGATTGATATTCATGAGGCTGATGACCTTCACGCCCCGGAAGATGATCACGCTGCGATTGTGCTTACACCGACTGGCCATAATCTGGTCCAGCAGATATTCGATGAAAGCAACCGCGCCGAAGAACAGATCATGACCAGTCTGGGTGTGCCAGAAACGATTGCCCTGAGGACATTACTCAGTCGCTTTATTCGCATACACAACCCATCGATTCCTTACCGTTGGTTCTAGCCTGAAAATGACAGACATGAAGCTGGCTGATAATTCAAAAAATCAGCCAGCCAATGATCTGTTCCCTATCTTACCCCCCTCGAAAATGCTCCATTTAACCTGTCGGAATGGTGGCCTTAAACTTCCGTATTGCTGACGCCCGGAATGCGCTAATCGAGTTATTTTCAGTAGCTTTAAAAAAACCTTCGCATAGTCATCCGACACAAAGCAGCAGGGATAATGCTGAGTAAGTCCATTACCAACAAGGGACTTGCAGATACTATCGACACCGCCCCAAATCGTCTGATGGCTGCCATATTCATTTGTGGGATGAACATATTGTTTCGGTGGCGTGTACATCTCCTTCACATGAACGCCATTACTGGAAAGCGCCTCTAACCTCTGTCGTCGTTTCTGTACTAGCCGCAGATGCCTCGCCGTCGCAAAGAAGCGAAAATAAGATATTTAACTTATTCATGAAAATCCTCGTAGTTCCTGGGCATTCTCACCGCTAAAACCAGAACATTTAAAAAGTCTTTGGGAGTCGCCTAAATAAAATCAATCTACACCCCTAATCTGATTGTCAGTGGTGGGCACTAAAGGCCCACCACCGACAGCTACTTAAGGCAGTGAAACTAAAATTCGAACCTTTCTCTTTTGATCACTGGCTTTAGGGATATAGGTATTAACAGTTGTCGCTTCACCTATATTGGTAAACTCACCACTGCCTACCACACTCTCAATCTGCCACTGGTATTTCAGCTCTGGCGCACAAGTACCGATACATGTCACTTCAGCAGTCAACACTTGCCCTACTTTAGGGTGACCTTGCGCATCTAATCCGTTAATAACAACTGCAGACGGGGCTGCGGGGTTGTCATTTGGATCCAACGGATTCAGGCCTGCATCAATTTCCTCTTTATCAGTTAAACCATCTCCGTCGGTATCCGGATTGTTCGGATCGGTACCCAGGGTCTCTTCTAATGCATCGCTGATGCCGTCGCCGTCAGTATCCACACCGTCTTTCGGATCCAGCGGGTTTCCGCCGTTGGCTACTTCGTCGCCGTCAGAGATGCCGTCGCCGTCGGTATCCACACCGTCTTTCGGATCCAGCGGGTTACCACCGTTGGCGACTTCGTCGCCGTCAGAGATGCCGTCACCATCGGTATCCGGGTTGTTCGGATCGGTACCCAGGTTGCCTTCTTCAACATCGCTGATGCCGTCGCCGTCAGTATCGACGCCGTCTTTCGGGTCCAGCGGATTGCCACCGTTAGCTACTTCTTCGCCATCGGGGATGCCGTCACCGTCGGTATCCGGGTTGTTCGGATCGGTACCCAACGCTTCTTCTTCAGCGTCGCTGATGCCGTCGCCGTCAGTGTCCACGCCGTCATTCGGGTCCAGCGGATTCAGACCAGCATCGATTTCTTCTTTGTCGGTCATACCGTCGCCATCGGTATCCGGATTGTGCGGATCGGTGCCGTACTGTTCCTCTTCCACGTCGTACAGGCCGTCACCATCACTGTCCAACGGCTCCGTAACACTCAACTGGTAGGTCGCGGTGGACTTAACCTGACCGCCGACTTCTTGATAGGCAATAACCTGAACTGAATGAGCACGGATGCCTGGCGGGATAGTGACCAGACCAGTTTGAGGATCAATCGTCACCTTCAAACCACTTGCAGCCTTGCCATTGCGCCCAGAAACAACTGCGCCGAGTTCATAACGCACTTGGGCATTCTTGATCCCACCGCGCAACTCAGGGCTTGGGCTAACCAGGGCTTGAGGCGCTGACGGAACTGGCGCAGTCAGAGACAGCACACTGAAGACGAACTCGAACGGCTCGACTTGCTTCTCCTTATGCTTGTAGTCCAGGACCACGCTGTAGTCGCGTTCTACGAAGTCTTTGCGGGCTTCGGCCAGCGGGCGGATTGCAGCGGCTTTCTGGGTGTTGAGCTGCTCGTCCAGAGTCAGGTCGAAGCTCCAGTTCAGGTTCGCACCCACAATCCAGTTGCCTTCACCACCATTGATCTTCTGGTGTTCAGCACTGAAACCAAGCAGCGGGACGGGCTGCCACTTCATACCAAAGCTGTGACCGCGTGGGTCCTTTTCCAGCGAGCCGCTGCTGTTGACGTCCACGCCCTCGCCTTTCCACTGGAAGTACTTACCTGTCAGAGCAAGCTGCGGTGCGCCGGGCAGTGCGATTTCACCACGGGCATCCCAGCCTTTGGCAGGACGCTCGTAAAGGTCAAACAGCTCAGGGTCTTTGTTCAGGTGATCCTCACCCGACTCTTTCCAACCACTGATCGGGGCGTAGACGTTGGCAGCCAGACGCGCACTGTTGCCCCAGGCTTCAACACCCACGCTGCCACGGGTGTGATCGCGGGTGAAATCCTGATCAACAAAAGCGTTCGCGCCGACCATCAGCTCAGAAGAAACCTCATGGCGGTAACCGACACCGAGGTTGCCGATATTGCGCTCACCAACGGTACGGGTACCGACCTGAGCAAAGGCAATGCCCTTGTCATGTTCCAGCAGTGGATGCAGGTAATCCAGCTCAAGATCCGTATCATGGGTGTCAATATTGGTGCGCACGTTGACGCGCGCGCGGCCAAAGTTGCCCAGCAGGTTCTCGGCCCCCTGCGACAGAGCCGCACTGGCACCGGCAGCCGCTTGCTGCGCCAACAGGTCAGCCGTGTCTTGTCCCTGACCGTCGTTTTTTGCGCGATTTTCGTGGGCCGTGCCGATGCTGGAGAGCATCTGCGCAACGCGCTGCTCGTACATCTGATACTGACGGCGCTCGCCTTCGGTACGTTCAGCGGTGGCTTGCTGCAGTGGCGCAGGCAGCAGAATAAGGTCGCCGGATTTCAGCACGGAGGCGTTGGTTTTGCCCATCGCCAGGCTATTCAGACGCGTCAGCTCGTTGACTGAACGGTTATTGGCCAGGGCTAGGGAGGCAACGCTCTCGCCCTGACGCATCACGTGCAACACATATGATGGATAGCCTGCGGTGGCAGCCGTATGACGGTTAGGAATCAGCCATACATGCTCATCCCACCCCAAGGTTTTCATCTGAGCCCGCACTGCGAGCAGTTCAGCTTCCGGCACATCGAAACGCTGGGCGATCTGAGCAGCGGTTTCGCCTTGGGCAACGTGCAGCGCATATTCTTTCTCGCCAGAAAAGCTGGTCTGGCTGGAAGACAGCTCGCTGGCGCTAGCTGCCACTGCCAATGGAGCCAGGGCAACCTCATAGCCATAGAAAAACAGAACCATACCGGCCCAGGCAGGTGTTCTTTTACCTTTGTTATGCGCGCAAGAGGTGCTTTGGGCGGCATCAGCGCGGAAGTGGATCTGATTGCTCATAGCGAAACCATCTCTGTGTGTAACTGGATGGCTTCGATTATTCGGATCAGCTCTCACTAATAGAGCCAGCACAGCCTGAAGGCCGTGTAGGAAAGTTCTTAAAGACCACTAAGGATATGCCTGGAACAGGCACAAAAACATCTGCTTTTAATGCTGAAACGGGGCCATAGGCCCCGTAGCAAGCGGCTCAGGATGCTTTTTTTACCTTGGCCTTTTCCGCCACCTTGCGCCTCTTGAACACACTGTCCATATAGGATTTATCGTCTTGTGTAAGACGCTTCTCAACCGAGACGAACAGTTCCTGCTCTTCTTCCTTAATGTGATGCAGGTACTCTTCCTTGACCTTGCGGAAACGCTGCAACCAGCCTCCAGAAGCCATATCGGTTTCTGCCAGCTCCTCCAGCAAATCATCCATTTCCTTATGCTCCGCCACCGCGTGACGGCCATCTTCGGTGATCTCCGGTTTGCGTAATACGGTCGACCACAGAGCCTGTTCTTCTGCAGCTGCGTGGCCTTTGATTTCGGCGGTCAGCTCAGCAAACAGTGCTTTGCGGGCCTCAGAGGCGCCCTGGGTTTCTTCGATCTGGGCAATGAGTTGACGGTGATGGTCGTGATCCTCCACCAGGGTGCCGAAGATCGCCGGATCACCCCGGAATTTGGTCTTGGGTTTACTGCCGATGTTAGCCATGGTGTTTCCACTCCTTGCTCACGGTTCAGATGACGGAGACTTTCTGCTCCATTTCGAATGCAACGTGCCGTCCCCTTTGCTGAACAAATGGATGTTCAGTAAAGGTGTCCGATCATCAAGGATAGATAAGGAAAACAGTGGCGCGACTCAGCAAGCATGCCATTGATCGACTCAATAGCCGGTCTGCCACTATGCCCTCTGAAGCGATGCGTTATGGCTTTACCCTTTGCCGCGCTTGCGAAACTCCACCGGCGTCTCGCCGACCCAGCGTTTGAACGCCCGGTAAAAGGTGCTGGGCTCTGAGAAGCCTGTGCGCTCAACCACCACTTCAATGCGCTCATCGGTGTTGAGCAATAAATCTTTGGCCAGACGGCAACGGTAATCGGTGACCAGATCGTTAAAACGCACGCCGGCCATGGTCAGACGCTCACGCAGACGCCGGGCAGGCATATCCAGGCGTGCAGCAACCTGTTCGAGAGTGGCTCCGCCATTGACCAGCAGCTCGCCGATCAACTCATGCACCTGACGCACCAGATCCAGGCGCTCCACTTCCGCCAGTTGCCGCCGCGCCAGTGATTCGTGCATTCGCAGCAACTCAGGCGCGGCATGGCGGGAAGACTTGCTCAGTACGGCAGCATTGAACAGCAGCGCATTGCGCTCACAGCCCAGTTCAGCCGGGCAGCCATAGACCTGTTCATAGTCTTGCGCCGGAGCGCCGCTGGCATGCATGAACTGCACCTTACGGCAGCGGAACTCCCCTTCGGTCAGTGCACTGAATAAGCGGATAACCGCTGCGGCGAGCATCTCCGGGAAGTGCCGGGGCGTATTCGGCAGCAGCCCCAGCACCAGCACGGCCTCTTCACCTTCCACCTGCAGCGACGCGCTTAACGTGTCGGACAACAGCCGCGCATAACGCAGGGCATGGCGCAAACCATCGCCAAAGGTTTCGCTGGAAAGGAACAGATACTCGAGCAATAAACCGTGGAACGGCGGCAGGTGTCGGGCCAGGTACAACCCGACATTTTCCTCGTCACAGGTTTCAGCCGCAGCTGCCCAAAACAAGGCTTGAGCCCCATGAGGAAAGCGCCCGGAGGGTAAACCGGAGGCTGGTAGCCCAAGGCGTTTCAGGACCTGATCTGGATCGTTGCCGCTGGCCCGTAATGCATCCATGGCCAGGCGCATCAACGACACGTCGTCGGTGAGGTCACGCATAGTGTTTTGTAATTCTTCTAAGTCGTGAATGCAGGCATCTTATTAAGCTTTGGGGGGCAGGCTCAAGGCAGTATTTACCTTGTAATTGACTGACTCGCCGTTCACACGGGCGAAACGGCCAATGTAGGATCACCTCAGACATCTATGCTGCGCATCCGGTTACCAGGAGTTAGCGAATGACCACTGAATGGCTCGATCTTCCGGCACCGCCAGGTCTGGCGGGATTTTTTATCCGTTCTGCTCTGCGCCGTAAGGTGACAGGACGCGAGCTGCCCAATCTGGGTGTGCGCTGCCCGGTAACGGTCGATGCAAAGCACCTTGAGCGCTACCGCACAATTTGTGGCTTTACCGATGAACATCATCTTCCGGCCACCTATCCGCACCTGCTGACATTTCCCTTGCAGATGCAGCTACTTACGGACAAGCGCTTCCCCTTCCCGCTATTGGGCTTGGTGCATGTGGAAAACCGCATCCGCGTTGTACGCCCGCTGGCGGGGCTTGGGCCATTCACTTTAAGCGTGCAACTGCAGGATCTGCAGCCTCACAGCAAAGGCGTTACCTTTAGTGCGCTGTGCCAGCTGCACGATCAGTTGGGCCTGCTCTGGGAGGGCGACAGCCGCTATCTGTGTCGCGCAGTCAAACCCGATCAGCAGCCTGCAGAGCGCACGGTTGAAGAGCCGCTGCCGCAAAGTCCGCTTAGCAGTTGGAATGCTCCCGCCAACATCGGTCGTCGTTATGCGCTCATCGCCGGGGACTACAACCCGATTCATATGTTCGGCGTAACCGCCAAGCTGTTTGGCTTCCCCCGCGCGATTGCCCACGGCCTGTGGAACAAAGGTCGTGCACTGGCTGAATTGGATAAACGCCTGCCCAAGGCTGGCTATGAAGTCGGAGTACGTTTCCAGAAGCCAGTACTGCTGCCCAGCCAAGTGCATTTGCACGCCAGCGACGCTGCCGATAGCGGCCAGTTCTCTCTGACCGGAGACAAAGGCCAGAGCCACTTCAGTGGCTACTGGCGTATTGGCTGAACGGGCGGCCATTGCGGCCAACCGGCTCTTAACGGTCAGAAGATGCTGAAGGGGTAATCGACCACAACGCGGTATTCATCCGCATCCGCATTACCCCGCGTGTTGCCCGAGGCGGTGTAGCCCTGACCATTACGATGCGTTGCCCAACGTGCAGTAACGGTCAGGCCCTTGGCTTTGCCTGAGGGTACGGCATAGCGCAAACCCAGATCGCGCTCCCAGTGTTTGCCGTCTTTGCCATCGGCGTTGTAGATGTACCCGTATCCTTTGCTGTTCGGATCGACCTTGGTCAGGTCCGCCTCGCCCCGAGCGTAAGAAGCGGTGAACTGGAAATCAGGTGCCCCGATAAAACCCAGATTGGCGGCGTATTGCAGCTTCCAGGACAGTTCGCCCGGCGCGTTAAAGTCCGAATACTGCTGGGAGTTAGGCAGATAGAGGAAGGTGCGGTCGTACTGGCTGAGGTAGTCGAACGGGGTATTGCCATCGACCTTCTGCACACTGAACGTCAGGCTGTGGCCATGGCCAGCCACCGTCAGCCCGCCACTGTAGGTGTCGTTATCAATCCGCCCGAGCTGGCTACTGCCGGTATCGCGGGTGTGGTAGAGGTTAGCAAACGGAGTCAGGCTCCACTGTGGGGTTAACTGCAGCGGCCAACTGATACCGGCATAGCTCTGCTGCCAGATATCACTGAACCGACCGGTGTATAGCTGCAGCGAGAAGGATTGTGGCGCGCTATACGATGCACCCAACCACGACAGCGATGAACTCTCTGTATCGGCCAGCTCGCCAGCCTTGTTGCGCGAGCCGTAATTACTCGTCAAGTCGCTGCGCCCGCTCTGGTTACGCAGACGGAACGCATCGACCCAGCCGGCATCCAGAGTCAGGTTTTCTACCGAATAATTACGCAGACTGATGCCCCGCAGCGTCTGTGGAAAAACCCGGCCCATTCCACCACCGGCCACCGGATTTTCGACGATCTGGTCACCGGCAATCATCAGGCTGCCAAGACCGCGGAACTTAACAGCGGCCCCCGCTGCGGAGAACTCCGACTCAGGCTCCCCTTTGCTATTAAGCGGCATTGCCAACACACCGCCCGAACCATCGCCGCCATCCAGTTTCAGGCCATAGAAACCATGCACATCAAGGCCGACGCCAATCGGCGTATCGGTGTAGCCCGAGCGAAACGAGAGGAACACACCCTGCACCCACTCCTTAGGGTCGCGGCTACCCGGCTCATGGTTATCGCGGGATTGATAGTAGTTACGCAGCAGACCGCGAAATGAAGAGCCCTCTACGAACCCTGGCGTCACCTGCATTTCTGCCTTTTGCCGCAGATTCACATCACTGTTGATGTCATCACGCTGGTTCAGTGAGTTGTCAGCCAGCGCCATGGGCGCAATCAGGCTCATGCCCATCAGCGCCTTGGTGCGCAGCGCGTTTTTGCAGCCGTTATTCATTGTGCATTCCTTGTCACTTTGCTTCTTCATCCAACACCGTAACGGTGGCGGTAGTACCGGCGCGCAGTCGTTCCCTGCCGGGGTAATCCGGGTCAATGGCAATGCGCACAGGTACGCGCTGCGCCAGCTTGACCCAGGTGTAACTGGGGTTAATGTTCGCCAGCAACCGGCTGCCGGCGGTGTTTTCGCGGTCAGTAATGGCGTAGGCGATGCTTTGCACGGTGCCGTTAAAGGTCTCGCCGCTCATCAACTGAATGCGTACGCGGTGGCCTTCAACAATGTGCGGCAGTTTGGTTTCTTCGAAGTAACCGCTGACGTAGTAGGAGTCGCTGTCCACCAGCGCCAGCAAGCCGCCGCCAGCGGTCGCGTAGTCACCTTCACGGGTCAGCAGGTTAGTGACATAACCACTAACCGGAGCCACAACCTGCGTACGTTTGAGGTCGAGCTCAGCCTGATGCAGTGCAGCCACGGCCAACTGCACATTCGCCTCGGCAAGCGCCAAATCAGCTTGATTACGCAGCAATTCGGCCTGCGCCACGCTCACATCAGTGCGCGAACGCTCCCACTCTTCGCGGGATACCGATGATGCTTGCGCCAACACCTTGCGCCGGCGCTCCTCACTTTGGCGCTGGGCCAGCTGCGCGCTACTGGAGCTGATTGCCGCCTGAACCAGCCCCAGCCCGGCCTTGGCCACGTCCACCGAACGACGGGCGCGCTCGACTGCAAGCTGATAAGGCTCAGGATCAATCTGCAGCAGCAACTGGCCCTTTTGCACATGCTGGTTGTCGTGCAGCGGCAGGCTGACGATGCGCCCAGAGACATCCGCCGAGAGCGTCACCACATCAGCCCGCACCCTTGCATCACGGGTCCACGGCGAACGGGTGTAATGCTCCCAGGCAAACCAGCCCAGAATGAACGCCAGCGCCACCACCAACAGAGTGATCAGCGTTGCTGCGAGTTTTTTGAAGTTCATACATTCCCCATCCACAAAATCACACCGGCACACACACAGGCATATAACGCGCCTTCAAAGAGCGCCTCGTGCCAAACGAACTTGAGCAGGCCGCTGCTGCGGGCTAGCCAGTCCAGCACCAGAAAGATCGGCAAGGCCAGCAAAATGGCCTGAGCAATGGGCGGCAGGTACAAACCGCCGATTTCGAAGTCAATGGGCAAGTTGCGGCTCTCCAATCTGTTCTGGCTGCATGAAGTCGCTGTAGCGCTCGATGAAGGACGCCACGATCAACAGCGCGACGTTGATACGAAACAGCGACCAGAGTTGTTCCTGCCCGGTGGCAACCGCCAGGCTGTGGCGCTGATCCAGCTCAGCTCCGAACTCACGTAATTGCGCGGCAAGCCGGACGTGATCAATGCGCTGGCGATTGATCATCAGCCCGGCGACCTGATCGACCATGTCATGCAGACGGGCCTTCAGCTCGCTGCCGAGGTAATTGCCCTGCTGCGCCTGCTGCTTGAGCTGATGCAGCGCCAGCCCTACCGACATGCAGGCCAGACTGACTTCGTAGAGACGTTTGCCTGCCGGATCAGTCGTCGCAGGCAGCAAAGCCAGCATCATGGTCAGGCGATCAACCATGCGGCTTTCAAATGAGAAACGGTGGGCATCCCCTGTCGGGGCCTGTAGCAACTGCCAGACCTGTGCACGGCTTTCGCGGTACAGCCGCTGCATGCGTTTAAGCGGATTGAAGGGGAACACCAGCACATACACCATCAGCGACAGCACGCCGGCAAAGATGTACGCGCCGACAAACTCCAGCCATTGCGTGGCGCTGTTATGCCAGACCCCGATGTTCTGTGGCCCTACCATCAGGAACGTAGAGAGCCCGAGGCCCATGCTGATGCCAGCGGTCAGCGGGCTGGCCAAGCCTGCCGAAACCACATACAGCAGCGGGATCAGGAACATCACCAGCATTTCAACATCGCCCACTGACGGCAGCAGCGCGAACTGGTATATCGCCGACGCCACCAGTGCCAGAGCAAGGCCGCGCACATAGTTTTGGCTGGCCAAGAGCGGCCTCGGGAAGGTGGCCATCAGTGAGCACAGCACGCCCACCAGAATCATCCCGGCACGCGCGCCTTCCCAGCCAGTTTCAATCCACACCAGACCACCCACCATTAGGGCGACAAAGGCCCGCACGGCATTCATCCCGGCCAGCCGGTAATCCATATGCAGCGGATTGCTCAGCTGCTGCGGGTACATGCAACTGGCCTCACGCCCGTTTTGAATGGCATCGCTCAGCTGCAGGATTTCATCCAGCTGTTGCAACAGACGTGCCTGCTCCCAACGCAATGCCCAGGCCAGCGAACGCAAATGATCAGGAATCGGATCACTGAGGTTTTCAGCGCGCCGGGCGAGGTCGTCAAAACGTTGCTGCAGGTGTTTGAATTTATCCCGCGAAGCTTGAGGCAGGGCCCGGCCGTGCTGAGCTAATTCCTCCAGAAACTCAATTTCATCGGCCCGCAGCTGTTGGATCTCCAACGGCAGATCGCCCACCCAGCGGTCTTTGATCAGCACACGCTGATGCCGCAAAACCGTTAGCCTTGAAGTCAGCAGTACCAGCTCATTGCGCAACAGCTGCACCATGCCGTTGGCTTTGCGCAGACGCGGCGCGTCGAAATACAGATGACGGCGCAACCCTTCGAGTGCGTTGATCTCCCCAAGCAGCTGCATCTGCCGCTGCTGGAAAGCTTCTTCACTTTCATCTGTACGGATCACCTGTGCCGCATGCTCGGCCATCAGCTTGATCAGTTGATCGGTCTTGGCGAAATAACCACGGGCCACCGCGCCGGGCCGGGCGGTAAGCAGGCTGACCACCGCCACACAGACCACCGCAAGCAGGGTTTCAGTCACCCGGGTGATCGCCAGCATCACAGTGTTCTGCTGTTCCGGCACCGCCAGCATGGCCACCACAACTGCCGTAAAACCACTGAGCACAAAGGCATGCGAGCTGGTGTAGCGCAGCAGCGTGCCACCCGCGGTGCAGAACGCCAGCCACAAAGAGAGCGTGACCAGAAACGGAATCGGCGCTTGGGGAAATACCGCCATGATGGCCACAGCCACCAAAGCCCCGACCGTTGTCCCGACCACTTGGGCAAAGCTGCGCTGCAACGCCATCCCAGCCAGCGGCTGACTGACGATAAAGACCGCCATAACCGCCCATTTGGGCTCGGCCAAATCGAAAACAAATGACAGGTACATCGTCAGCAACGCAGCCAGCGTTGTGCGCAAAGCGAACAACGCCACAGCCAGATTCGGGCTGAAGACCGCCTTAAAGTAATTGAGCAGTGGCTGCATTGGGTCTCAATCCTTGAGTCCGCAAATCGATGGAGTGGTCAGTCCGGTAAGCGCGGGGCCGTCAAGCGCTCACCGTTGTAGCCGGGAACATGCCCGAAACGCTCAGTGTTCTCACTGTTCCAGTCAGCCAGAGCCTGCTGGATGTCCGCTTTGCTGTGGCCGACAAAGTTCCACCACAGGTAGATCGGGCCTTCAAACGGTTCACCACCTAACAGCAGCGCCCGTGCGCCCTGCTCTGCCTGAATATCCATTTCCGTCAGGCCACGGCCGACAAAGGCCAGCTCGTTGGCGGTGAAGTCCTGGCCGTTGATGCGGACACTGCCTTCAAGCACCAGCACGCCGTATTCAAAGGTCTTATCCAGACTCAGCTGGCTGCTGCCTGAGACTTGCCAGCTCAGGTCTACGCCCATCAATGGCGAAAAGATGCGGGTCGGTGCCTTGCGGCCCTCAAAGGCGCCGGCCACCAAAGTGAATTGCAGGCCGTTATCCACCCACACAGGCAGGTCCGGATAATGATCAAATGCCGGATCGCAATCTTTATCCGCCTTGGGCAGAGCAATCCACAACTGCGCCGCATGCAAATGGCGCTCGCCTTCGGGGGATTCTTCGGTGTGAACGATGCCGCGGCCGGCTGTCATCAGGTTCACCTGACCGGGGCGGATCATTTGCTCGTTGCCCAGGCTGTCGCGGTGCAGACCTTCACCCCGGATCATCCAGGTAAAGGTTTGCAAGCCGATGTGTGGGTGCGGCCCTACATCAAGGCCTTCGCTGCCGAAAAATTCAGCAGGCCCGGCATGATCCAGAAAACACCAGGCACCAATCGTTTTGCGCTGCGCATCAGGCAGCACTCGGCTGACACGGATACCTCCGCCAATCGTTGCACCACGCGCAGTAATACGCTGAATCTGGCGTACACCATTCTCTACAGGGCAGTCAGCAGAGGTATAAAGCTCGCATTCAACATCCCGGTTGCTCATCAGACAGTCCTCTTATCTTCGCAGGCTTTCGTGAACCGGTTAACAGTCTAACCAAACTAGCGTGCGGCTACACTTCAGCCGTTCACGCTGAGCGCCCAGCCCCCAGCGTTCTGTACTTTGAGTCCTGTTTCATTGTCGCCAAATGGCGTACCCGGTCAAAACCTGTGTAATGCCCTGCTAAAGCGGGTTGGGGCGCACAAATTTGCACCATAGTCTTGGTGTTTTGCCTTACTGACCTTATCTTTCAGACTCCTGATACCGTTCGTCGCCACACTCGACCACAAGCCTGCGAACAAATACAGGACTTCACCTGCCAGACATACCTATAAGCCAGCGAGCACATCATGTTGAAACGTTTCATTTTCGCTTCCGCCCTCTGTTGCAGCGCCACCACTGCGTTTGCCCTTGATCCGTCCGGCCAACGCTACGTAGAACAACTGGTACAAGGCGGTGCGGTATCCATCCGCGATGCCGCCCAAAGCATCTATCACAGTGGTTACCGTGATGTGGAAACCCTCGACGTTGCAGCCGAAGTACTCCTGCAGCGCTACCGCAACGCAAGCGACAACACCACCAGTGACGCCCTTGCCTGGGTCTGCAAGGCGCTGGCCAGCTCCGGCAACGGCCGCTACAAAGCGGTGCTGGATGAAGTGGTCGCCAACTCCAACAACCGCAAAATGAACCGCCACTGCCAGAAAGCAGCAGGCAGTCTGAGCGCTGGCGCCTCCACCTACGTTAAAGGCAGCGTCAACCTAAACGCTTACCGTAACGGCCAAGGTAAACCAGCTGCCAATACGACAGCCGCCGCTGCGCCCGCCCGAACTGTCAGCGTCAGCGGCACCGGCGCGTTTGCCAACGTCCGTCAGGGCATGAGCATGGATGAAGTCAACGCCCTGCTCGGTGCACCGACCGGCACTTATTCACACCAAACCGGCAAGGCCTGGAACCCCTTCAACTTCAAAGGCAAGGACGTAGCCCGCATCGTCCACCTGTACAAAGGCAAAGGCCGCATCGTCTTCTCCCAGGAAAGCGTGTACGCCAACGTCTGGCGCGTGATGGAAATCACCAGCAACCCGAACGAAACCGGCTATCCGTAATCCGTTTCGGGCTTTGCCAGCTTGAAGACAGGCCGGCAAAGCCCGAAGCTATGCGCTCTTGCCTGGAGCGCCCATGAATCTCAGTGAATTAACCACACGCCTGCATGCCATTCGTGATCGAAACGACTGGAAGCAGTTCCACAGTCCGAAAAACCTGGCCATGGCCGCCAGCGTGGAAATGGCCGAACTGGTTGAAATCTTCCAGTGGCTGACCGAAGACCAATCACGCCAATTACCTCCTGAAAAGCTCGCCCATGCCGGCCAGGAAGTCGGGGATATCGTCCTCTATCTTCTGCTTCTGTGCAGCGAACTTGGGCTGGATATGAACGAAGTGGTACGTGCCAAACTGGCCGACAGCGAAAGGCGTTTTGCCCATGACTGACCGCCATTTCGACGAACTTGCCACCCGTTTTGCCGAGAAAATCTACGGCGGAGCCAAAGGCGCAATCCGCCTCGCCGTGTTGCAGGCCGACCTTACAGAAGCCCTGCCCGACAGACCGTTGCGGGTACTGGATATTGGCGCGGGCCTTGGCCATATGTCCCTGTGGCTAGCCGAACAAGGCCACAGCATTACCTTGACCGAACCGGCCGAGCCGATGCTTAACGGGGCTCGCGAGCGCTTTGCCGCAGCCGGACAACAAGCCGAGTTTATTCAAGCGCCTTGGCAAGAACTGCCGGATTTGCTGAATGAACCCTACGATCTCGTAGTGTGTCACGCCGTGCTGGAGTGGCTCGCCGAACCACAGACCATCCTGCCGGTGCTGCATCAACTGTGTAAGCCTGATGGCTGGCTGTCGCTGGCCTTCTACAACAAAGATGCGCTGATCTACCGCAACCTGCTCAAAGGCCATTTCCGCAAACTGCGCAAAGAAGAATTCGCCGGCGAGAAGCAGAGCCTGACGCCGCAGAAACCGCTTGATCCCCGTGAACTGGAATCCCGACTTGTGGTCGATTGGCATATCGAAAGTAAGAGTGGTGTGCGCGTCTTCCACGACTACATGCCACAACACTTTCAGGCCAAAGCTGAGCTGGCCGAGCTGCTGGAGATGGAACTGGCACACCGTCGCCATCCGGCATTTGCCGGGCTCGGGCGTTATCTGCACTGGATCTGCAGGCCACGCTAAGCTTTCAAAACCGCTACCAACCGCTGCGTGATAACCGCAGGAAACCCAAATGAAACTGCTCGGTGCGCTACTACTGCTGATTAGCCTGACCGCCTGCCAGAGCCAGAATCCTTACGTGGCAGACGGTAAACCGTTGCCACCGCCGCCAGCTGCGGTGGCGCACCACGTCGACCGCAGCGCCTATCCTGCTACACCACTGGATTTCGCCCGCTACCGCAGTTGGCGCTGGCAGCAGTTGCCTGCTGCAACCAGTTGGGCCAGCTCAGAGGAAATCCAGCAGGCTGTCAGCAACGCCCTGGACCAGCGCGACTTGCGCCCTCAGCAAAGTGATGCGGCCAGCGACTTGCTGATTAAGGCCGAGTTGCGACAGGAACAGCGCCTGCGCCAAGTCGTTGATGATTACGGCAGTTACTATGGCCGCGGCTATTACGGCCCAGGTCACTACGGCGACCGCTATGGCATGTGGGGCAGCGCACCAATTGTGCGGACTTACCGCGAAGACGTGCTGGTGGTGCGCATTGAGTTCTACGACAGCACGACCGGTCAGCTTGTATGGAGCACCAGCGCGGAGTCGCTTGCAGATAAAGATCAGCGCAGCCAGACGCTGCATCAGGCTGTAAAACTCGCGCTGGATGATTACCCGCCTTATTGACTCACCATCAGGAGACTGCCATGGGCAAGTCACTACTGCTTTTGCCATTTATTCTGCTACTCAGCGCCTGCCAGAGCATGCAACTGGACCGGGACTTTGACCCCAACCGCGACTTTGCCGCTTACCGCAGCTTCAGCTGGGACGAGTCAGCGGTGCAGTTCAAACCCAACGACCCACGCCTGACCAGCGACCTCACCAGCCAGCGCATTCAGAGCGCCGTTAACGAGCAACTCGAACAGCGCGGCCTACGCCCTGCGACACAGAGCAGCAGTGCCGACCTCAAGGTACAGGCCTGGGTTATTGTGGATAACCGTCAGGAGCAGATCACCAACACCAACGCTGGCTGGGGCTATCCGTGGGGATACTGGGGCGGTGCGGGCTACGTAGAAACCCGCACGCTGGACTATCAGGTCGGAACCCTGCAAATTGACCTGTACGACGGCAAGGACGGCAAACTGGTCTGGCGCGGCAGCAAGCAAGAAGTGCTGCGTGACAACCAACCCGGCCCTGCCGAGCGCAGCGCAGCGATCCGCAAGGCCGTTGCCGAAGTCCTGAGCCAATACCCGCCACGTTAATCAGGTGAAGCAATGAGCCATAACCCGCATTTCAGCCACCGCCCCGTCAACGCCAGTGATCTGGGGGACATCATCGGTTTTGTGCAGAACGCGGACGAGCTCTTTTACTGCTACCCCAAAGGACACTGGCCGCTGACCATCGGCCAGTTAGCCGCCACCATGGCCGAACGCCGCGACAGTACCGTGGCGCTGGTGGATGGCAAAATCGCCGGCTTTGCCAACTTCTTTCAGTGGAAATATGACGACCACTGCGCTCTGGGCAACCTGATGATTGCGCCCTGGGCCAGAAGCAAAGGCGTTGCCCAGTACCTGATCGGGGTAATGGAAGAGCTGGCCCAGCAGCATTACCACGCCAAAGAACTGCGGGTTTCCTGCTTTAACGGCAACAGCGCCGGTTTACTGCTGTATCCGAAACTGGGCTACCAGCCAGTTGCAGTGGTTGAGCGCAGCCGGGATGCAGAGCGGGTTGCCCTGATCCAGTTCAGCAAACCCCTTCAATAAAGCCTGTCAGCTCTGGCGTCACCACGCTGAAACACTTCCAGAATGCGCTCACGACCTTGCTCAGATAGCAGGTAGTGGCCCGGCTCTAGCTCAATGATGGTTTGCGCTGAACGCAAATGGCTGAGCACTGTGCGCAGATAACCATCATTTCCCAGCAGTAACAGGCGCGCACCGTGGGTGGCATCTTCAGTTATCCACAAGCCGTCACTGGAGCATTGCACATAACCCGGCGCATTAAGATCACTGGCCACTATTGGGTCTACCCCATCTGCCGACCAGCGTTTGACCACGCCATGGGTCTTCTCCGTGTAATACAGCTGCCCGTCCGGGCAAGCCGCCACACCCTCAGCCTGAACCAGCCCCTCACGTAATACGTTGAGCTGCCCGTTCTGCGGGTCGTAGCTCATCAGTCGGCCATCCTGCTGACGGTCCTCAATGACGTACAGCAGATGCCCGTCAGTGGCGACTCCTTCAATACTCTTGCCTTCAAACAGCGTGGTGAACGTGCCATTACGCTCGAACAGCAACGGCAGATCGCCGCCCTCCTGCCCAATCACCAGACCGCCATTAAACATCACCAGCCCGTCGGGCTTGGAAAGACCGGAAAGCACCTCTTTCATGGAGCCGTCAGGCTGCAATTGCATGATCCTGCCGCGCTGACCGGCCAGTTCTTCGCTGAAAAAAGGCCCGTTCTTCCCATCTTTCGCCAACGCACTGACCATAGGGATGTGCTGCGCGTACACCGAATAGTCCCAGCCTTCAGCGGCCGTCACCGGATAGAAATGGCGCAAGGCTGAATAAGCCGCCACAGCAATCAGTAACACCAACAATACGACCAGCGCACGCACCTTTCGCCCACGCAATAAGCCTGACATTCCGTCCTCTTCAATCATTGGTCCATCACACGTGCAGGCTACGCACGGGGATGTGAAGAAAGCGTCATCTCACTCAACAATTAATCGGCAAACGCTTCACGGTTTCATCACATGGTGCTGTCCAAACTGGCTGTTCCTGAATTTTGCGGAGTCCGAAATGACCAGAACACTCGCCCAGAAGCTGCTCACTCTTTTCCTGGCCCTGGCTATAACCCCGCTCAGCCTGGCAGCCACCGAAGCGCCGCCCAAAGTGCTGGGCTGGATTGAAGAAGGCGTCCTGATGCCGGAAAAGGCAACGCTGAAAATCAAGCTGGATACCGGCGCGCTGACCTCATCACTGGATGCCAAAGACCTGGAACGCTTTGATAAAAATGGCGAGCAATGGGTACGCTTCAATGTCGACGTGAAAGACAGCAAGACCGGTAAACAGACCAACATCCCGTTCGAGCGCAAGATTGAACGCAACGTCAAAGTCCGTGGTGCTGGCGGCTCAGAAAGCCGCCCGGTGGTCAAAATGAGCCTGTGCATCGGCGATCAGGTCTACCACGAACAATTCTCCCTGAAAGACCGTGGCGACATGCTCTACCCCGTCCTGATCGGCCGCCGCACCCTGGAGCATCTGGGCGCCGTGGATGTATCGCGGACGTTTACTCAGGAGCCTTCCTGCAACTTGTGACCGCCCTCTCATCCCCTGAATAGAGCGTCCGGGTATTCCCGCTGATAGTCTTGCCTGTCTGGGCTGCATCAACTGTTTTTGCCCTCACTCGTCACCCTTGCAGCAGCACGCCTCCCCCATGCCCTGCGTGCTGTTTCTGCTCATCACTGCCCCTACGGAGTCAGACCATGTCGAGTCATCCCCATATTTTGATTGTCGGTGCATCCCGCGGTATTGGCCTTGGCCTGGCCAAAGCTTGTGTCAACGCAGGTTGGACGGTCTATGCGCTGGCCAGATCGTTGGCTGGCAGCGCAGAGTTGAAGGCCCTAGCTGAGCAGCACAGCCGTCAGGTGAGTTTGATTGAGTGCGACCTGCTCCAGGCGAATGCGGCGCAGCTCATCAAAAACGCCATCGGCCCGCAGCGCTTACAAGCCGTGCTGCTGAATGCAGGAATTTCCGGCCCTGAGCATCAGGACCCGCAACAAGCCACGGCGACGGATATCGGCACGCTGTTTCAGGTTAACGCGGTGGCGCCCATCGCCCTGGCGCAGCAATTGACGGACCTCGTCGAGCCCGGCGGAGTGATTGCCTTTACCAGTTCGCAAATGGGCAGCCTGCAGCTCAACCGGGCTCAGCACATGCCTCTGTACGGTGCCAGTAAGGCAGCACTGAACAGCCTGCTGTTGAGCTGGAGCAGCACATATGAACAATTGCCCTGGAGCCTACTGGCGATTCATCCGGGCTGGGTGCGCACGGACATGGGTGGTGCAAACGCTACACTCAGTGTGGAAGAAAGTACTCAGGGGATCCTGCAGGTATTAACTGCCCACGCGGGGCTCAACCACTGTGCCTTTGTCGATTATGAGAACAAGACCATGCCTTGGTGACAGCCGCCTGAGGCTTTTTGCGACATAATCCGCCGCCCTTGTTTCAGGAGTCTGCCCAATGCCTGCTATGCCCTGGTGGTTACTTGCCCTGCCTTTACTGGCTGGAGCACTGATGCCGCTACAAGCCGGTATCAACGGCCAACTGGCCAAACACATTTCCAGTGTGCTGGCAGCAGCCCTGATCTCCTTTGTAGTCGGTACCCTCGCACTGCTGCTGCTGACTCTCTGGCAGCGCGAGGTGCCGCTCCTGTCGGCCTTCAAGGGCCTGAGTTGGTGGCACTGGAGCGGTGGCCTGCTGGGGGCGTTCTTTATTGCAACAGCCGCCTTCGCCGGCCCCAGAGTCGGTGCCCTGCTGTTCATGGCGCTGGTAATTGCCGGGCAGCTCAGCATTGCTTTGCTGTTGGATCACTTCGGCTGGGTAGGCTTTCGCGAGTCACCGGTCAGCCTGGGAAAAATCGCCGGACTGCTGCTGATCATTGGCGGAATTTGGCTGATTCGTCGTGGCTGAGACATGCCTCGGGCTTAGTTAAAATCACGCACAAAGGCGTTCTGCGGCCAGTCAGATAAGGCATTTGGGGCAAAACAGTTACGCTCGTCTTAAATGCTGGCTTTTTGACAGCTTTTTTCTGGCGAAACGGGTATCCTCACCTAGTCTTTAGTGTGATTTTTTCCCCATGCCTCTTCGTCAAGTTCCCCGGCATCCCGCAGAGTTCGCACTCTGGCGAGAAGTGCAAGATATGCACGGCCGCTCAGCCATGGCCGGTATCTATTACTTGCTGCCCTGGCCACTTATCTGGTTGTTCAGTAACGATCCTCAGGCCCTGATGGTGCCCGGCCTGATCGGGGTAGCTGTTTCCGTTACCTTGTTCGCCCTGCACCTGCGCCATCAGCCGCCTACGTCACAAAGCCCGCAAATCCTTAAGCGCTGGCTGAAAGTGCAATGGGCGTTAATCCTGTCTACCGCCCTCTGCTGGGGCGTAGTCAATGCAGCAGCGTTAACTCACGATCTGTTTGGCAAGTCTGAGGTCATTGCCACGCTCAGCACCGTCGCCTTCAGTACCGCCATTGTCTTCAACTTCGGTCTGCGCAAACTGCCTGTCGTGCTGGCGTTGTTGCTTCTGTATGTGCCTCCGCTGATCAGCCTGGCCATCGACTGGCGCGAGCAATATCCGCTGCTGGTGTCGCTGCTGGCCTACGCCAGCTACCTGCTGCTGGCCCTGCGCAAAAGTCACCGAGGCTACCGCCGCACGATTGAGCTGGAGCAACAGTTGCTGCGCCAGCAGGAACACCTCGACCAACTCAGTCGCACTGATGGCCTGACCCAGCTGGGCAACCGCTACCAGTTCAACAGCCTGTTTCCGAATATGGTGGCTTCAGCACAACGACAGAATCAGCCGTTATCACTGGTTTTGCTGGATATCGACCATTTCAAGCAGATCAATGATGTATACGGCCACGCCTGCGGTGACGAATGCCTGAGTGCATTTGCCGAGCGTATGCGTCTGCACTTTCGCCGTGCCAGCGACGCGCTGCTGCGTTTAGGCGGGGAAGAGTTCGGCGTACTGATGCCCAACACCCAGCTGGAACATGCCCAGGCCATGGCCGATCAGTTCCGTATAGAGCTGGCCAGCAGCTACTTCGCTGTAGGCAGTGAGCAGATTGTGCTGACCGCGAGTGTGGGTGTGGGCTGCTTTGAGCTGGAGCGGGATGTCACTGCCGCGGCCTTCTATAAGCGCGTCGACGATGCGCTGTATAAGGCCAAAAACGCCGGACGTAATTCGCTGGTGACTGTCTAATCAAACAGGCTGAACTGCACCTTGGCAGTCTGTCCGGTTTCATCCAGCACACTCAATTGATAACGCCCGTTGCGGCTGAAGCTGTGTTCAAACGCAGCCTCAGCCGCTGTCTCAGCCACCGGCTGGCCATCCACAAACCACCACAGCCGACCACTGCCGCCCAATGCAGACAGGCGCAGGCGCAGCGGCTCCACGCTATTGGCCGGACGGCGCAGGCGATCGCCCTCCTTCACCCCGACCACCGACAGCGGCGCAACTGCTCTGGCGTGCTGCGGCGGGCACTGTGCATCCACTGCAGGCAAACGGGCGCTGCGCCATTCGCGGCGCGGCAGCCACGGCTCAAGCGCGGCCGGCCACAGCAGCAGCGTCTGCTCGCGAGCGTCGTTGCAGGCGGCATCAACCCGTAGGCCAGCCGCGTTGACCCAATAACGCTCACGCAGGCCCTGGCCCAGAGGCTGGTCCTGCGCGAGCAGCGTCGGCGGCGTAGTACCATCCAGCGTCCAGGCAAAGCGTTGCTGGCGGCAGTTGGCGTCGTGTCTGTCCATCGGCTGCCCGGCGGGCCAACAGATCGCCGCCACACCGACCGAGTCCGGCTGCATATCCGCTGGCAGCGTGGCAGCCCGTTGTTCGCCCCGATTGCTCAGCAGGTCATGCACTTGCAGCATCAAGGGTGCCGCCGAAGCCAAGCCAAACTGGCCAGGCACCGGTGTACCGTCGGGGCGACCGATCCACACACCAACCAGGTAGCGCGGCCCCACGCCAATCGACCAGGCATCGCGAAAGCCATAGCTGGTGCCCGTTTTCCAAGCCAGTTGCGGACGCTCCAGCAGTGCGGTGGTCGGGTCACGATCTGGTCGCGCCTGGCCACTGAGGATGCGCCGGGTGATCCACGCAGCTCCGGGGGAAAGCAGCTGCCGCTCACGCAGTTGATCCTGCGGCTGCAGGCGCACAGCGGCGACTTTACCGCTGCGGGCAAAAGCGCTGTAGCCCGCCACCAGTTCTTCCAATTGGCTGCCAGCGCCGCCGAGAATCAGCGCCAAATTTGGCTGTGCTAAAGGTGGAATGCGCAACGGCACACCGGCTGCGCGCATTTCTCCGGCAAAACGCTTCGGCCCGTATGCCTCCAGCAACTGCACAAAAGGCAGGTTGAGTGAGCGTGCCAGGGCCGAGCTCGCGGCCACTGGCCCACTGAAGCCGCTGGAAAAGTTGCCGGGGCGATAGTCGCCATAGCGTCTGGGCACGTCTTGCAGCAGAGATTCGGAATGGATCAGCCCTTCATCCAGCGCCATGCCAAACAAGAAGGGCTTCAAGGTTGAGCCCGGTGAACGCACCGAGCGGATCATGTCCACATGACCGAAACGCTTGGCATCGGCAATATCCACCGAGCCGACATACGCCCGAGCCGCCATGCTCGAATGCTCCACCACCAGAATCGCTGCCGAGGTGCGCTCCGGCAAACGTGCCCGCCAGCCCAGTAGCAAGTCTTCAAGGCGCAGCTGCAAGGCCGCATCCACCGTGGTGCGGATCAGCGGCGGGCTGCCGGGTTTGTTCAACCGGCGCGCCAGCAGCGGAGCCAGCTTCGGCTCCTGACGCGGAGCCAGAATCACCGGTTCCTGCAGCGCATCGTCCACTGCTGCTGACGGCCACACTGCAAACTCGGCCAGCCGCTGCAGCACTTTGTCCCGCGCAGCCTGCGCCCGCTGAGGATGACGATCCGGACGCAGGCGGCTCGGCGCTTGCGGCAACACCGCCAACAACGCAGCTTCGGCGCGGGTCAGTTGCGCCGGCGATTTGCCCAGATAGGCCCAACTGGCCGCTGCAACTCCCTGCAAGGTGCCGCCAAACGGTGCGCGGTTGAGGTACAGGGTGAGGATTTCATCCTTGGACAGGTGCCATTCCAACTGCAGAGTTCGCCACAGTTGCTTGAGCTTGCCGACGTAGCTGCGCGAGTGAGGATCAAGCAGCCGCGCCACCTGCATCGACAAGGTGCTGCCGCCGGACAATACGCGCCCACCGCTAAGGTTCTGCCACGCCGCACGCCCCAGCGCCAGCGGGTTAACCCCCGGATGCTGGTAGAACCAGCGGTCCTCATAGGTCAGCAGCGCTTCAAGGTAATAGGGCGACACCTCCTGCGGGCTGACCGGATAACGCCAAACACCGTCCGCATCTGCAAAACGCCACAGCGGCGTGCCATCTTCGGCCAGCACCACACGAGCCAGATCATCCTCGGGCAGCGGCAGCGGAAACAGCCGGTCAGCGCCCCATAACAGCACGACGACAACCAGCGGCAGCGCCAGCCATCTGTAGCCTGGGCGTCGGGCGTACGCGGCAAAATGTTGGGTCCAGCTCACTGACACTTCATTCCTTGACTGATGCAGAGCGTGCGAGATCGGATGCAATCGACAACAACGCACACATTGTGTCAAATGACCGCCTCATTTCGCGCCCCACTCTACAGGCAAACTGACCGTAATTAAGGAACGACGACAGTGGATGGTTTTTTCGAAACGCTCGGCGAGGCCGTAGGCACCTTTATTCGGTTTATCGTGGAAAACCTCGGTGCACTACTCAGTGCCATGGGCGGCATCATCGGCAGTTTTATCACCGGTCTGTCTAATGCCCTGGGAGTAACCCCCTCGCTGCTCAGCCTGGTAGTCCTGCTGCTTGGCTTGTGGCTGCTGTATGTGGGGTGCCGGGCGTTCGTGCGCAAATCCTTTATTGCCGGAATCATCTGGCTGCTGCTCGGCCTCTGGTTGCTCAGCGGGCTAATTTCCTGAGCATCCCGCCGACTGCTCCGAGAGCTGGCACACACCGAGTCGCTCACGTTACTTCGGGGACCAAGGCCGGCTTGAGCGGCGTCGCTTGATAGACCAGCAGTTGCCATTGTTCATCGGTCTTCTTCCACGCCATGAGCGTTCGGTTATGCAGTTGTTTTCGCATGCCCCCGGAGGTGACAGTGGCGACCATTTCCCCAGCCGCGATCGCCAGTTCACCCGCTCGGGTCACTTTGTCGATTTGATGGTTCAAGGTGTGATAGATGAACTCCCGGGAGCGACATTTCTCAAGGTAGCTCTTCAGATCGTCGACCACACCGCTGGAGTGGACGTAGGTCAGGTTCGGGTGGAACAGATAGCTGAAGATATCAAGTTGACCGTCGAGCATGGCGGCACTGCGTTGTGCTTCGCAGGAGCGGATCACCTGCTCGATTTGATCGTTATGCGTCATATGCCGTTTCTCGAGCCGCGGTGACGATGATTTCGATCAGCAGCTTGCCGCCCAGGTCGACGCCGTAACAGGCGCGCTGCGGCCAGTGCTGCGGGTTGTCGCCGATCCAGCGGGCCCAGATTTCATCGACCACGGTTTTGCTGCCCATGTCCGCCAGCAGCACCTGGGCTGAGAGCATGCGCGAAGGGTGGGAGCCGAGACTTTCGAGGCTGGCGCTCAGGGCGGCGAGAGCCTGGTGGGTCTGCCCGACGATGTCCAGCGAGGTGTCCGGGGAGGTTGCGACCGTGTAAACGATGTTGGCGTAGGCGCAGGAACGACTACGTCCTGCGTGGCCACTTGGGACGCGTTCAATGGTCTGCATAGAGGTCTTCATCCAGGTTGAAGTGGGCAGAGACCAGCAGCGACTGGCCTCTGTCATCCGTGATTAAACCAGCTGCGTTGCCTCTTCCGCGGCAATCGCGGCCTGTACGCTTGGGCGTGCTTGGATGCGCTCCATAAACAAAGCGAGTTCCGGCCAGTCCTTCACATCGATATTGAAGAACGGCAGCCACTTGAGCACGGCGAACAAGTAGGCGTCGGCCAGACCGAAGGTGCCCAGCAGGAAGTCTTTATTGACCAAGCCCTTGTTCAGGTAGTCCAGACGCTTGAACAGCTTCTGGCGGAAGATTTCCTTGGTCTGTTCAGGAATGTCGGCGTTGAACAGCGGCGCGCTACCACCATGGATTTCCGAGGTGATGAAGTTCAGCATTTCCTGCAGGCGGGTGCGTTCCCAAGTGCCGTTGGCCGGTGCCAGGGAATTGCCCGGCACCAGGTCGGCCAGGTATTGCACGATGGCCGGGCCTTCGGTCAGCACCTGGCCGTTGTCCAGCACCAGCGCGGCCACGTAACCCTTTGGGTTAATGTCGCGGAAGTCACGGCCGTCAGCTGTGGCCTTGGTCTTATTGTTGACCCGGATCAGTTCGAAAGGCAGGCCGAGTTCACGCAGTACGATATGCGGCGAAAGGGAGCAAGTCATGGGGGCAAAGTACAGTTTCATAGGTATCTCCTTATAAATGGGCCACACGTCCCCGAACGAGTGATGTTCTAGGCCGGAAACGGCTGTGAGCCTCGTCCCAGATATATTGGTGTCATGGCATTGATCGGTAAAATTACGATCTTATGAGCCCATCATTAGGTGCTCTTATGGCCATTTAGGCGACTTTCACTTCGGTACTGCGAACGGTCATCGGGATGTCGTTGCTGAGGGTCGATTTGCGGATTTCATTGAGAAACGCCAGGGCAGAAGGCGTGCGTTCGCCAGCAGCTGAGCACACCAAGCCGAACTCACGATAGATCGGCTTGCTCAACTCGAAGACCCGCATGCCCCGGCGGTCCACCGGCAGGGTCGAGGCCGGCACGATGGAAATGCCCATGCCTTCGCTGATCAGCGCAAACGCCGTGGTCCAGTCGCGCACGGTGATCTTGATGTCCTTGAGCTTGAGGCCTTCGCGTTCGACCAGTGATTGGCCATTGAGGTGGCAACCACCGGTAGCGAGGATGAACGGTTCTTCCACCAGATCCTTGAGGGCCACGGTGCTGGACGAGGACTTGCGCGCCAGGTAGTGATCGGTGGGCACTACAGCCACCCACGAGTCGCGGCCCAGCAGCAGTGCGCCACTGGAAGGGCTGGGGTTCATCACCACGCCCAGGTCGATGCTGCTGTTGGCCAGCCATTGCTCGACTTCCTCGTCAGTGCCTTCGAGGGTAACGATCTCAATGCCGGGGTGCAGTCGACTGAAGCTTTGCAGCAGCGGCGGCAGCAGGTTGGCGAACACCGAAGGAAAACTGGCGAGTTTGATCCGCCCCAGATGGCAACCGCGCGAGGCATCTACCAAATTCTGGATTGATTCGAACTCGCTGAGCATGCGCCGCGCGCGTTCAACGATCTGTTGCCCGATGGCGGTCACGGTGGTCTGGCGGCGGTCGCGCACGAAGACTTTCACCCCCAGCGCTTCTTCCATTTGTGTCAGGGCCTGACTGGCGCCCGACTGGGTAATGCCGTAGCGCTCGGCGGCGCGGGAAACATTTTCGGCGTCAGCCACGGCAACCAGCAGGCGCCAATGCATTAGGTTCATCATCTCAGTAGTTCCTCTTATGTTCGACTAATCGAGATTTAATTTTACGGAGCACCCGCTCCGACTCAGGATCACACCTGAATACACAGTGAGGTGTTGAAAGTGGGCAAAACCCTGTCAATGGATCTGGCGGCCAGACCTGCTTCGGCGGCTCCGGTTCTGGTGAGCGTGGCGTTGAGTTCGTTCATGGTCGCAATGGATGTAACGGCGCTGAACGTGGCGCTGCCAAGCATTGGGCATGACCTGGCAACGGGGATGGATCGTCTGCAATGGATTGCCGGCGCCTACACCCTTGTGTTTGCCAGTCTGCTGTTGTCCGCTGGGGCGCTGAGCGATCGGCTGGGCGCGCGGAGAGTGTTTCTATTCGCCCTGTTGGTGTTTACCGGTGCGTCGGTAGCCTGCGCTCTGGCGCAAGGCGTGGTCGAGCTGATTGCCGCACGGGCGGTTCAGGGTATCGGTGCGGCGCTGATGCTGCCCAGCTCCATGGCATTGCTGGTCGGGGCGTATCCCGGTCCCAAGGAGCGAGCCAAGGCAGTGGCCTTGTGGGGTGGGATCTCGGCGCTCGCGCTGGTGAGCGGTCCATTATTTGGCGGCATGCTGGTGGAACTGGTCGACTGGCGTTCGATTTTTTATCTGAACGTACCGTTCAGCCTGATCGCCTTGGGCTGTTGCGCGATACGCAGCAGTCGCATTGGCATCCAGCCGCGTGCTATCGACTGGGTGGGGCAGCTACTCTCGGCACTGGCGCTGGTGTCGTTGATCTTTACCCTGATTGAAGGGCCGGTGTGGGGCTGGGCCAACGTCTGGATAATCGCGACATTGCTGGCGGCGCTGGTTTGCGCTGCAGCGTTCATCTATTCGCAGCGTGCCCAGCGTGAACCGATGCTGCCGCTGAATCTGTTCGAGTCGAGAACCTTTTCTGTCGCCATCGGTGCCGGGTTTCTGCAAACCCTGGCGTATTACGGCAGCCTGTTCGTCCTGCCCTTCGCGTTGCAAGGCCAGGGCCGCACGCCGGTGGAGATTGGCCTGGCAATGATCCCGATGACCATTGCCACCGGGGTGATGGCAAGCCTTTCAGGGCGTTTGTCCAACGCCTTCGGAGCCCGATCGATGGGCGCAGCCGGCATGCTCTGCGGCGCGCTCGGGGCGGCGTTGCTGGCGTTGTATGGTCTGGATCGCGTCAGCTTAGTGATCGGCGGGCTGCTGATCGGCCTGGGCGGTGCAACGTTGCCAGTGATCGTCGGCGCTTGTCTGGCGAGCGTGCCGAGCAGCAAGGTCGGCGTCGGTTCTGGGGTACTCAATGCCGCGCGCCAATGTGGCGGGGTAACCGGTATCGCCTTGCTCGGCGCCACCCTCGAAGGGCCAGGACGCGCCACTGGCGCCTTGTCGATCATAGCTCTGGCGTTTGTTGCTGCCGGCCTGTTGACCGTGTTGTGGCTATACACCGACGAGGTCGATGTCGTGAGTGAATGCTGACCGACGCGCCGAAGCGCAGCCGGTGAGTGTTACAGTGAATCGACGTTGCATTTGCCTGCCCTGTATCGGGCAGGCAAATGCAACGCTGTTGTGTGGTCAGGTTGTGAAAGAGCGAATCGGCAAGGCGCCGAAGCACGCTTGTCGAAAGTGCAGCCCAGCGCGATGTTTCAACCCCAGCGACGTACCGTCCCGGTGTCCAGTCCCAATAGATCAAGCATGCGGCCAACCGTGTGGTCGACCATGTCTTCGATGGATTGCGGCCGGGCATAGAACGCCGGCACCGGCGGCATTACGATGCCGCCCATTTCACAGACCTGGGTCATGCTGCGCAGGTGCCCCAGGTGCAGCGGGGTTTCCCGCACCATCAGAATCAAGGGCCGGCACTCCTTAAGCGTCACGTCGGCTGCGCGACTGAGCAGGCTGCCGGTGATGCCGCTGGAGATTTCCGAAAGGCTTTTGATCGAACAGGGTGTCACCACCATGCCTAGGGTCTTGAACGAGCCGCTGGAAATCGAAGCACCGATGTCCGCCGGATCGTGGACGACGCAGGCAAGGGCTTTGACATCCGCCACTTTCATGTCGAGTTCATGAGCCAGGGTGACTTGCGCCGATTTGGTCATCACCAGATGCGTGGTGATGCCCAGCTCTCGCAGCAGCACCAGAGTGCGCACGCCGTAAATCACCCCGCTGGCACCGCTGATGCCGACCACGATGCGCCGTTCAGGGGTGCTCATGGGTATCCACCGCCGTGTCGAAGGCAGTCACCACCGGGGCTTCGCCCGGCAGCCCCAGATCGCTCCAGCGCTCGCGCACCCGTTCGTAGACCGACTGACGTAGCAGCGTGCGGGTCGGGAAATTGCGGATGTTGCGGTAGTCCTTGCAGGCGTTGATCAGGGCTTTGGAGCCGAAGAATCGTTTTTCCGGCGGGTTCTGTGCTGGGTCCAGCGGCGAGCCACGGGTGTTGCGCAGTATGTCGATGTCATCGCTCGGCGTGGCGCGGGTGGCCATGGCCCACAGCACCTGATTCATGTCGGTCGGGTCGACGTCCTCGTCCACTGCGACGATCCATTTGGTGATGTACGCACCACCCGGCACCTGGCCGGCGAGGGACAGAGCCTGTGCGGCATGCCCGGCGTATTTCTGTTCGAGACTAATGACAATCATGCCGAAGGCGCCGGCAGCGGCTGGCGGGCAGTACACACCTTTGATGCCCTGGATGCCGAGCTTGTCGAGGTCGTTCCAGATCTTCGCCGAGCGAATGGTGGAGAAAAACGCGCTCTGCTCGTTCGACGGGAAATCGGCCATCAGCGCGCTGGTCAGAATCGGTCGGGTGCGATAGTGCAAGGCGGTGACTTCGATCAGCGGGCAGTCGATGTCTTTATAGCCGTAGTAGCCGGTAAACTCGCCGAACGGCCCTTCTTCGCGGGTCGAGCCCGGGCGGATAACGCCCTCGATGACAATTTCCGCCGCAGCCGGAATCAGCAGGTCGGAGTTTTTCGCACGCACCACTTCAACCGGTTTGCCCTTGATACCACCGGCAAAATCGTACTCGCTGACGCCCGGCGGCAACGATTGCGACCCCACCACCATCATCAATGGATCGACGCCCCATGCTGCCGCAACGGGCAGTGCTTCACCTCTGGCCCAGGCCTGATGGATATGCCGCAGAGCGTCCTTGCCCGGTGCCAGTGACAGGCCAACCTCGCGCGGTCCCTGAATCATCATTCGATACGTACCGACGTTGAGGTAACCGGATTCCAGATCCCGGGTGAACACCGCGTCTGCCGTGCCAGCGTAGGCACCGCCGTCGCGCGGCCAGTGTTTGGGGATCGGCAGACGGGTCAGGTCGATGTCATTGCCGGTGAGGGTGTTCTGGTAGATCGGCGCGCTTTCGGCGGCGATCTCAAGCGGGGCGATGCTGTGTTTGAGCTTGTCCTTGGTACGCTGGATCAGTTCCATGACCGGCGTGTCCGGGGCCTCTTCGAGGGTGATCGCGGTGCGCGCCACGCTCGGGCCGAAGATGTTCCACAAATGACGCAGACCCAGTGGCGAATCCACCTGATCGAAAAGCACCGCCGGTGAGGCGGGCTGGCGGGCCACCAGGTAAGTGATAGCGCTCATTTCTTCAATCGGGTCGACGGCTTGCGAGACGGTTTGCAGTTCGCCGATTTTCTCGGCCCGTGCCAGCCAGTCGCGCAGGTCGGCAACCGGTGCAATCAAATCGTTCATATTGAGTATCCGCAGGGACTGAATAGAAAAACGGCGGCAATGCTCACGTTCTTGAAGAAATGCACGAACAGCGCTGCGATCGGCCCGATCCAGAAGCCCAACAGCAGGGCCAGTTCATCGGAGAGTTCGACGATGGTGACGACGATCGCAGTGAACTCCGGAATCGATGCATCCACCGATATGAGGTTGGTCACGAAACTGCCGTGGTCGGTGACGAAGCTGAAACCGAAGTAGCCGTAGAGGATCGGGGTCATCGCGTCACGCTGGTCATCGAACAGCTGATTGCGTAAGTGCATTCCATTGCTCACAAGTCAGATCGGGTAAGGGATCGCTTCGGCGGAATCCGCTTGCACCAGGTGAGTCGCCCGGTCGAACACCTGCGGGTTCACCGCGTTGTCGCGGTTCGGTACGGCGTCGAAAACGTTGAGCACGTTGCCGGCGGCCAGTTTCGCCATGCGGCTGACCGCCTCGCGCGAAACCCCGGCCAGGTGCGGCGAGCAGATCACGCTGTCGAGACTCAGCAGGCCGGTGCCGTATGGCGGCGGCTCAGGAAGGAACACGTCGAGTGCCGCACCGGCGAGGCGTTTTTCTACCAGCGCCTGATACAGCGCCTGCTCGTCGACGATGCCGCCACGGGCGGTGTTGATCACGTAGGCATGCGGTTTCATCAGGGCCAGACGTTCGGCAGACAGCAGGCCGACCGTTTCGGCGGTTTTCGGGCAGTGCAGGCTCACATAATCAGCGCTCGACAACGCCTGTTCCAGCACGGCGACCTGCTCCACGCCTTGCGGCAACTGGCGTGGCGAGAGGTACGGGTCGTACACCTTGACCCGCATCCCCAGCGCCACCAGCAACGTGGCGACACGGGCGCCGATCCGCCCGCAGCCGACCAGCAGCACTTCGCGACCTTCCAGTTCCGTAGGCAGGTAGTCGTAGCGCTGATGCCAGTTGCCGTCGCGTACCAGATCGGTAAGCGCTTCGGTGCGCTTGGCCAGCGACAGCATGAAGCCCAGGGTGTGTTCCGCCACGGCCCGGTGGTTGGCGTTGGCGCAAACCATTACCGGAATCCCTGCCTCGGTCATCGCCGGAATATCCACCGCGTCAAAGCCGACGCCGATCCGCGACACCACTTGCAAAACCGGGGTGCGTTGCAGTTCGGCGCTGCCGAAGCGGGTCAGGCCGAGAATCACGCCGTGAACTTCATCGAAGCTCTCGAGCAGGACCTGGAACTGGTCCTGCTCGATGGTGTTGGCAAACTCCACCACTTCGATGTCGTCACGCTCGCGCAGCATTTGCTTGCCTTCGGCGCCCAGAATATGGGCGATCAGTACGCGCTTCTTGCTCATGCGACATGCTCCTGCAGCACGCTCGGGGCAAAGAACTCACCGTCGTTAACGCCGATGCGGAACATCACCCGCTGGGCGTCGCGCGGCAACTCGGTTGCGCAATGCAGTACCGAACGGTTATCCCAGATCAGCAGGTCGTTGGGCTCCCACTGGTAGTTGAAGATCCGCTCCGGCGTCAGGGCAAACGCGAACAGCTCATCAAGCAGGGCTCGACTTTGCTCCTGCGAATAACCACTGATGCACGTGGTGTACCCCGGATTGACGTAGAGGCTTTCTCGATGGGTGCGCGGGTGTACAGCAACGGTCGGGTGGGTACTGGCCGGAAAGGTCTGCTCCAGGCGCGCGAAGATTTCCTGGATCGATTCCCCGACATCGTCCTCCTTGACTTTGTAGGTCCAGCGCACGTCGTGTACCGCCTGACGATTTTTCACCCGCTCGTACAACTCCTTTGGCAGGTCGTCATACACCGACTGCATGTCCACGAACAGCGTGTCACCGCCCGCTTCTGGAAGCAGTTGCGCATGGAGCATGGTCAGAGGCAGGGGCTCGGTCAGATAGCTGGAGTCGCTGTGCCACATGTTGCCGAGTTTGCGCGCACCGACAGCGCCGGAGCCGTTGCGGTTGTTGATCACCAGAATGTTCGGGTACGCCGGATCGTGGTAACTCTTGAGCTTGAACTGTTCGAGTTCGCCGAAGCACGCCGCGAACTGCTGATAGCCCTCACGGGTCAACGTCTGGTTTTTCAGCGCCACCACTTTGCGCTCGTAGAGCAGCTCCTGAATGCCACGAATCTCATCCAGCGAAGCCGTGTTGATATCGAAGTCCGTCACTGCCGTGACGAAGGTTTCTGCTAAATCAGTTCGCTTCACGGTAAAAGTCTCCTGTACGACATCAGTCAAACGGCCAGCGCAGGCTGGAGCTCGGCGGCGGTCGGGCCGCTGTCCAAGTGCACATCGCTGCTCTTGAGCATCAGGCTCAGGTCGAGGATGTCGGCCGGGTCGTGGGCGGCAGTGAGCGACATGCGCAGGGCTGCCTGACCGCGCGGTACGGTCGGGAAGAACACCACGGAAGCGTAGTGACCCTGTTGCAGCAGATGTTTACCCTTGGCGATGGCGGCTTCTTCGTTACCGATTCGCACAATGCGGATCGGCAGTTCGCTGCCGCTGGTTTCGGTCGGGACCAGGTTGTCGAACAGCTTCATGTTGTTGCGCAGCGCGTGTTGCAGCTTGTGCAGTTCTGGCGTGAGGTGGATTTCCGCCGAGGCCAGTGCCGCGCCCACGGCCGCGATATTCGGTGCGCAGGAGAACCCGTAAGTCGGAGCGTAGCGGCGGATCGAGTTTTCGATGTGCTTCGTGCCCAGCATCAGCAGGCCACCGGCGGCGCCGTAGCCTTTGCCCAAGGAGGCGGCGACGATGGTGTTCTCGTCCAGGCCGTCCAGTTGTGAACGGACGAAACCTTCACCGTGTTTGCCGACTACCGAAATGCCGTGGGCATCGTCCAGGTAGACGAAAAGGCCATATTTGTCTTGCAGCGCACGCAGTTCACGAACCGGTGCCGCGCCACCCATCGAGTACGCGCCGTCACCGACGTAGGCGACCTTGCGACCGCTCTGGCATAGACGCTCCAGATGTTCGAGGTCGTTGTGCTCAATGACGATCACCTCGGTCTCTTCGCGCAGAACCGGGATGTGGTATTGCAAGGTCACGTGGGCGAAACGGTCGAACGCAATCAGCGGCTTCTCACCACCGGTGAACAGGCCAGCGGCCAGCAGCGGCAAGGCACCCATGTTTGCAGCGGCTACGGTTGGAAACACCACCACGCCGTTGACATCGAACAGCTTGGTCAGGGTGTGCTCCAAGCGTACCAGCGGCTCGGCGGCCAGCCGGGTGCGGGCAACCGAAAAGTGCGTCGAGGGGATTTCTTCCATCAAGTCCTTGGCGGCGGCAAGCACTTTGGGGTGGGAGTCCAAGTTAAGGTAACCGCAGCGGGTGTAGTCGATCACTTCCTTGCCGCTGGTTGCGATTTCGATACGGCGGTTGTCGAGCACACGGCAGGAAACCCCCATCAGACCCTCTTCATACGCGGCGTCGAAATGCGGGCGGCTGATTTCAGCCATTCTCGAGGCATTGCGAGCTTTCAGTTGTGGCGTTTTTTCGTCCGGGCTGCTGTTGAGTTCAACTGTCTTATTCACTGTGATCTCATCCTTTGAGTGGTCGATTCCAGGTCGTTGTGGCTTGTAAGCGACACCAGAATCCACGACCTCTGAAACATTTTGCAAAGGACTTCTTGAGTGCTACCTTATGACAAAATCTCATGAGCATTACGAAATCTTATGGTCGCTCGGATTCCCTCTCTCAATGGATTGAAAGCGTTCGAAGCGGCTGCCCGGCATATGAGCTTTACCAAGGCCGCCGAAGAGCTGAACGTTACGCAGACGGCCATCAGCCATCAGATCCGCCGACTGGAAGATGAACTGGGCATTCGCCTGTTTCTGCGCCTCAAGGATGGTCTGGCGCTGACCACCGAAGGTCATGCGTACCTGCCCGGCATTCGCTCGGCGTTCCATGAATTGCGTTACTCCACGGAGATGTTGCTCGAATCAACCAACAACAGCGTCTTAACGATCAGCACCCTGGTGTCCCTGGCCTCCAAATGGCTGCTGCCGCGTCTGGCATCGTTTCAGAACGCGTTCCCCAACATTGACGTGCGGGTCACCGCATCCACCGAACTGGTAGATTTTCGCAAGGGCGGCATCGACGCGGCGATCCGCTACGGTTTTGGCGACTGGAAAGGCTTGCGTGCGGACTGGCTCATGTCCGACGAGATTTTTCCGGTCTGTAGCCCCAAACTGCTGACCGGCCCCAAAGCCTTGAAAAGCCCGGTCGATCTGGCCAATCACACCTTGCTGCAAGTCAGCGGCATGACCAGCAACGACTGGAACATGTGGTTGAGCGCGGCGGGGCAGCCGAAGAAACTCGCCGAAGGCACGCGGCTGACCTTCGACCTAGCGATGATGGCGGTGCAGGCCGCCATCGACGGTCTGGGCGTGTGCATCGGACGTTCCACCTACGTTGACGACGACTTGAAGGCGGGCACACTGGTGGCGCCGTTCAATCTCAAGTTGAAGTCTGAGCTGGGTTTTTATCTGGTGACGCCGCTGGAAATCGCCAACTCGAAAAAAGTCGTGGCGTTCCGCACCTGGCTGATCGATCTGGTGCAGAACGCCGAATCTACTTCAGCTTCCGAAATCCTTAAATAAGCTCTGCGTTTGTCTGGGTAGGCATCAAACCCAAGGTCCGTATCAATCTCGGGCGGGTGTGATATCGCCAAAGCATGCGCCCCCACTCAAGCTCAGTACGTAGACCGCAAAGCTCAGCACTCTGATCGTCCTCCTGAACGCGCTGTTCCTCGGGGCTTGCTGCAGGCCTTAATCACTTTTCAGCGATTCAAGCTCTGTGAGTTGATCAGCCAGTTGTTTCTCTGGTTTTAGAAAATCAGAAGCCATTCCGGGAGATAGATTTGACCCGCTATAAGGGCAGTTGCCACAACCCACACAATGTTCATAAGTGCCATATCGTAAAATGTGGTTACTCAGTCCGTCTTAATCCTGAGCCCATAACGGATGCTATAGGCTCTCTTACTTTCAGGTCATGGCTATGGCGCGCTTAACACTCAAACTCCCCGAAGATCAGTTTTGTTACAGCACTCAACTGACAGTCCGGGTGACGGACATCAACGCTGCCAACCACCTCGGCAACGACTCGATGATTTCGATGATCTCCGAAGCCCGGGCCCGCTTTCTGTTCGATTTCGGCATTGAGGATGCGTCCGCAGATGGCGTCGGCATTATCGTCACCGATCTGGCCACCATGTACCGCGCCGAAGCCCATGCTCGTGACCAGCTGTTGTTTGAAGTCGGCGTCATGGACTTCAACAAATACGGCGGCGACATCATCTTCCGTATCACTCGCCCCGCCGATGACACTTTGATCGCGCTGGCTAAGTCCGGCTTTGTCTTTTTCAACTACAAGCTCGGTAAGGTCACGGCCATGCCTGAGGCCTTTATCAAAGCGTTCCCCTCGGTAAACTGGCTCAGTTCTTAAACTGCGCACCAATAGCGCACAACACGCTTTTAAACGGTGCAAAAGCCCACACCGAATTGCCCATCTACAACCAATAAGGTCCCGAAACAGGCCTGCCTTGCAGTTGGCACACTCTCTGCTTTAAGCACTGCACAAGTTTAAAAATGTGGCCGTCAACGACGATGGCTGTATTTCCCGAGATAACGGGACCTGGACAAAGGCGTCCTCGCTAGGTGACTGGCGGGACGCCTTTTTTGTTTTCTGCGGTTTCATTCTGGAGTTGGCCGGCATGAAAAAACTCAAGCTGCCCGGATGCAACTGACGTAACGGTGGGTAAGCCTATGGCCTTACACCACCCTACAAAAACACACGCCGCGTGGGTGGCTCACTATCGTAAGAACACCGCCAACTGCCCCTTCAGGAGGGTGACCGGAATTACCGTGGAAGAGGTTGAGCGGCATGGATGCCGCGAGAGTGGCGATGGGCCAGCGACGGCCCTTCGCGGCAGGCCTCTGGAGCGGTGATTCTGGGAACGAACCCGCAGCGAAGCTGCAGGGCCGTACGACGGGGCAGGCGGTTTTGGCTACTTTTCCCAAGACAGCCGAAGGTTGAACGTGCTTCAGCACGGTCCCGAAGGGGTTAGCGCAGCGAATCAAAGTGGCTCGCCCGGAAAGGGCGAAACCCATCCCCAAGCCCTGACACTCAGACCGAAATCACTCCCGCAACACCCACTCCACCCCCATCCCCACATGCAGTTCGGTGCTGTCCACCAGCGGTAACGCTGCATGGCTTCCTTCCAGCAACATCCCGATCTCGGTACAGCCCAGAATCGCCGCCTGAGCGCCCTGCTCTTTCAGCTCCTCCACAGCAGCCAAATAGAAATCACGGGAGGCAGGTAGGCACTGCCCTTGGCATAGCTCGGCAAAAATCACCCGGTCGATTTCGCCCATTTGCGTCACCGACGGCGTGATCACTTCGATCCCGAAACGGTCCTGCAAACGCTGCCGGTAAAAGTCTTCCTGCATGGTGAAGCGCGTCCCTAGCAGCGCGGCACGGCTGACGCCTTGAGCCTGCAACGACTGCCCCACTGCATCGCCAATATGCAGCAACGGGATATCCACAGCGGACTCTATTGCCGCCGCGACCTTGTGCATCGTGTTGGTAGCCAGCAGTAATGCACTCGCCCCTGCCCGTTGCAGGCCCAGTGCCGCATTGGCCAAAAGCTCGCCGGCAGCCTGCCAGTCCCCACTGCGTTGCAGAGCCGCTACTTCGGCGAAATCCACCGAATGAATCAGCAAAGGCGCTGAGTGCAGTCCGCCTCGCACATCACGAACTGCCTGATTCAACAGCCGATAGTAAGTGGCTGTGGACTCCCAGCTCATACCGCCCAATATGCCCAATGTGTGCATTGCTTCTCCCTGCTAACTAACGCCCCAAGCCATTACGGCGCGGGCTATGCTGATAGAGCCTATTGGGCAAGACCGGATAGACACAGCCACAGCTGGAGACTGAAACAGGCGAACAGCCTATCTGTTAAATCGAAAAGCTATATAAACCTTCCCAAACATTCTTAGACCATATAAAGAAAGGCGTTTATTCTCGCCGCCTGCTTTTCGCCCTGTTCTACCACCCACTGTCAGGCGCGCTTGTTCGTTATGAAAATCCGCAATCTGGACCTCAGCCAAAGCCCACTCAACGAAGAGCATGAGGCGCTGGGGCTACCACCCGTAGAAGACTTCGTTACCCATCCCGACAACCACCCTGTACTGCGTGCAGCTGTGTGGGCTGCGGCGCTGATTATGCTTGGCCTGCTGTCCTTCCTGGCCTGGCGTTTGTTCTTTGGTGATCACGGTGGCCACAGCGGCTTCGAAATCATCGAAGACACCCTGCACAGCCCGGCGTTTTGGAGCGCTGTCGCCGTCGGTTTCCTCGCCCAGGTGGTTGATGGCGCACTGGGCATGGCCTATGGCATCACCGCGACCAGCTTTCTGCTGACTGCCGGTGCCTCGCCCGCCGCAGCCAGCGCCAGCGTGCACATTGCTGAAGTGTTCACCACCGGCCTGTCCGGCATCTCTCACGCCAAGCTGGGCAACGTGAACAAATCCCTGTTCCTGCGCCTGCTGCTGCCGGGCATGATCGGTGCGATTCTGGGTGCAGTGCTGATTACCACGTTCGATGGCGAAGTGATGAAGCCTTTCATCTCCGCCTACCTGCTGATCATGGGTCTGTACATTCTGCGCAAGGCGTATCGCCATGTGCAGCAACAGCGCAAAGAGCCTAAGCACGTGGCCAAGCTGGCGATGTTCGGTGGTTTCGTTGACGCTGCCGGTGGCGGCGGCTGGGGCCCGGTTGTGACCAGCAGCCTGCTCGGTTCCGGCAGCGACCCACGCACCACCATTGGCTCGGTTAACTTCGCAGAGTTCTTCCTGACCATCACCAGCGCCGCCTCGTTCATCCTGCTTGCAGGCGAGCCATCCACCTGGCAGATGGTGGCAGGTTTGGTGCTGGGCGGTATGTTCGCCGCGCCGTTTGCCGCGCTGCTGTGCAAACACCTGCCAGCCCGTGTGCTGATGACGATTGTGGGATGTCTGATCACTGCCATCAGCGCCTTCAACATCTTCCAGGCGCTGAACTGAGGGCGCAGCGCGCTATAAGCCTCAGCTAAAACGATCTAGAAAAAGGGCCGGTTCATTGCCTCAGCGCATTGACCGGCCCTTTGCCATTGGCGATGCTGCGATTTTTCTTAACTGCCATAGTAAAGGAACATCCGCATGAAACTGGAAACTCTGGCCATTCACGCCGGTTACAGCCCAGACCCAACAACAAAGGCCGTTGCAGTCCCGATCTACCAGACCAGTTCATTCGCCTTTGACGACACTCAGCACGGTGCCGACCTGTTCGACCTGAAGGTTGCGGGCAACATCTACAGCCGCATCATGAACCCAACCAACGCCGTGCTTGAAGAACGCGTCGCCGCGCTTGAAGGCGGTGTTGCTGCTCTGGCGGTCGCATCCGGTATGGCTGCCATCACCTATGCGATTCAAACCGTGGCCGAAGCCGGTGACAACATTGTCTCCGTGGCCAAACTCTACGGCGGCACTTACAACCTGCTGGCCCACACCCTGCCGCGCATCGGCATCGAAACTCGCTTTGCTTCCCACGACGATATCGCCGGGCTGGAAGCACTGATCGACGATAAAACCAAAGCCGTGTTCTGCGAATCCATCGGCAACCCAGCCGGTAACATTGTCGACCTGCAAGCCCTGGCCGACGCAGCACACCGTCACGGCGTACCGCTGATTGTGGATAACACCGTGGCTACGCCGATTCTGTGCCGCCCGTTCGAACACGGCGCAGATATCGTCGTGCACTCCCTGACCAAATACATCGGCGGCCACGGCACCAGCATTGGCGGCATCGTAGTCGACTCCGGCAAGTTCCCGTGGGCCGAGAACAAAGAGCGCTTCGCGCTGCTGAACACACCGGACCCGTCCTACCACGGCGTGACCTACACCGAAGCCTTTGGCCCAGCCGCCTTTATCGGCCGCTGCCGCGTGGTGCCGCTGCGTAACACCGGCGCGGCGCTGTCGCCATTCAACGCCTTCCTGATCCTGCAAGGTCTGGAAACCCTGGCCCTGCGCATGGAGCGTCATACCGAAAACGCCCTGAAGGTCGCCCACTACCTGCAAAACCACCCACAAGTGGCGTGGGTGAAATACGCCGGTCTGCCGGATCACCCGGAACACGAACTGGCTAAGCGCTACACCGGCGGCAAGCCAGCGGCGATTCTGTCGTTCGGTATCAAGGGCGGCCAGGAAGCTGGCGCACGCTTTATTGATGCGCTGAAACTGGTGGTGCGTCTGGTCAACATCGGCGACGCCAAGTCCCTGGCCTGCCACCCGGCATCCACCACGCACCGTCAGCTCAATGATGAAGAGCTGGAAAGAGCCGGCGTACCGCGCGACATGGTGCGCCTGTCGATTGGCATCGAGCACAGCGACGACATCATCGCCGACCTGGAACAGGCGCTGGAGGCGTCGAAGTAAGGTTTGTACTGCCGTGCTGTGGATAGCAACTTACCCACAGCACGCAATTCCAGACTTGATATCCGACTAAAAGACTCCAGATAAGGGCTAATCCTGCTTCGGAGTCCGTCATGTCCAACCCTCTGCTTATCCCTTGCCCCAGCTGCAACGGGCTCAACCGTATTCCTTCCGAGCGCCTTGGTGATGCACCACGCTGTGGGCGCTGCAAAAGTGAAGTACTGCCGGCGGCTCCTTTCGAGCTGACTCAGGGCAACTTCGCCAGCCAATTAAAAGGTGATCTGCCTTTGCTGGTGGATGTATGGGCCGACTGGTGCGGTCCGTGCCGCAGCTTTGCCCCAATCTTCCAGCAAGCCGCACAACAGCTCCAAGGTCGTTGCCGTCTGGGCAAGCTCGACAGTGAGAACAACCCGCAGCTTTCCGGGCAACTGGGCATCCGCTCAATTCCCAGTCTGATCCTGTTTAAAGGCGGTGTTGAAGTGGCCCGCCAGAGTGGCGCCATGCCGCTGCCGCAATTGCTTGGCTGGCTACGCCAACAAGGCATCTGAGCGAATTGGTCAACCTACGTTGACGGCATGGTCATTAACGGCGACATAAGCAGCCGCTAGTCTGCCCACATAACAACTAGAGCGGAGTCGCCTCATGTCCATGCCCGTCGAGCTGGTGCGCCAACTCACTGAAGAGCAGATCGCCTTTATTAAACGCAGCAACCTCAAAGCCGAGGTGCTTGAGCCTGGGTTTGTACGGCTGCGCATGCCACTGGCGGGTAATCAGAATCACATTGGCAGCATGTATGCCGGTGCCTTGTTCACGCTGGCGGAACTACCTGGCGGTGCGCTGTTTCTGACCAGCTTCGACGTTCAGCGCTTCTATCCCATTGTTAAAGAGATGAATCTGCGCTTCCGCCGCCCGGCCACTGGCGATATTCGAGTAGAAGCCCGCCTCGAAAGTAACGAGATAGAGCGTTTACAGCGTGAGGCAGAAGATCAGGGCAAAGCCGAATTCACCCTGGAGCTGCAATTGACCAACGAAGCCGGCGAGGTCGTTGCAGAGAGTGTTGGTCTTTATCAGTTACGAACTCGCTGAATCTGGCCTTGTTCTGGCACGAAAATGCAGCTATCACTTGTGGCCATAATAATTAAGCAGCATCACGCCGCAGGAGATCGCCGCAATGACCAGTCATATCCTGATCGCCCATGACTTGCGCGACACCGCAGACATTGCGTTGTGCCGTGCCGTGCAGCTGGCCAGACAGTTTGGTGCTCGCCTGAGCGTACTGCACGTGCTCAAGCCGAATGCCAGCCAACAGGAGCAGGAACAGGCGCAGCGGGCGCTGGACAAGAGCCTCACCCTGTACGCCCCGAAAAGCGAATTGCTGATCCGCAGCGGCAAGCCTTCAGACGTGGTGCTGCAACAGGTGATTGAAACTGGCTGCGATCTGCTGGTTTTAGGCAGCCATAATCAGCGCCACGACTTGTTTCCCGGCACCAGCCTAGACCGCATCGCGCGCAACTGTCGGGTGCCGCTGCTGTTGGTGACCCGCAACGACTTCCGCCCGTACCAGCGCGGCCTGGCCGCTATCGACTTTTCCCTGTGTGCCTGCAGTGCGCTGGGACACGGTTATCGCCTGCTGCCGGAAACGGCGACGCTGCATGCGGTGCATGTGTTTGATCCCGGCAAAGGCACGCCCAAACAGGTCGAAGCGCAACTGGCGACCCAGCAGGCGTTAATTGATCAGTTGCTGGAAGATGAAAAGCAGTACCTGCCAGAGAAGGGCCCCACGCTCAGCCATTCCATCGTGCAAGGCGGAATCCTGCGCTCCCTTCAGGATCACCTGAAAGAACACAGTAATGATCTGCTGATCCTTGGCAGTCATGGCCGCAGCGCGCTGTCCCAGGCCTTACTGGGAAGCCTGGCTCAACACTTTCTGCACAAAGCACCGTGTGATGTGCTGGTGGTGAGGTAGCCCTCAAGTCCCAAGGTAGGTAACGCTACCGCAGGGTAGCGTAAGCCCGCACAGCGGGTTACTCACCATGCGGTTTCAAGGCATACGCAGCGCCGACAAGCGATCAATCTGCCTCGTTCAGCAAATCATGCAACTCAACAAACTGCTGAGTCAGCTTGTGGCTGCGATCCAAGAAGATCAGCGGAGTGCAGGCCTGGTGGGATTCGCGCATTTTCACCGAACTCATCAGATGCACCGGCAACACCGGCAATTCTTCTTCGATCAGCTCGTCAATGATCTGCTGCGGCAGGCTCGCCCTTGGCTGGAACTGGTTGACGACAATGCCCTCCACCTCCAGCGCTTCATTATGGTCTTCCTTTAACTCTTCGATCTCCCCCAGCAGCCCGTATAAGGCCTGACGGGAGAAGCTGTCGCAATCAAAGGGGATCAGCACCCGATCCGCTGCGATCAGAGCAGAAACGGTATAGAAGTTCAGTGCGGGCGGCGTGTCCAGATAGATCCGCTCATAATCCTCGCTCAGGCTGTCGAGCAGCTTGGCCAGCTTATTGATCTTGTGCTTCTGCTCGAGTTTGGGCTGCAGTTCGGCCAGCTCCGCCGTCGCGGTCACCACATGCAGGTTCTCGAACGGCGTTTCATAGATGTCCACCTTATTTTTTCGGAACGAGGTGGCTGACAGGGTCTGCTTGAAAAACTCGGCGATGCCCATGGGGATGTCATCGCCGGTCAGCCCGGTCAGGTAGTGGGTTGAGTTGGCCTGAGCGTCAAGGTCGATCAGCAGTGTGCGATAGCCCTGCGAAGCACTAACAGCGGCCAGGTTACAGGCGATACTGGACTTACCCACGCCGCCTTTCTGATTGAAGATCACACGTCGCATCGGCACCTCCTAAACCCAAAACTGTAGTGATTCTATGCACAATTACAGAAAAGGATGAAGGAATTACGGAAACGTCTGATTGACTATCTTTCCCTAATGATTTGCGCAGTCTGTATCGGGACTGGATAATGCCTCCATAATGCCAACGAGAATGCCGTCCTAAGCGGGTTTGACTAGGCGTAGGAATATTTGGACTTACCCGCGTGACACACTTTCTGATCGAACAATGGCGCGCCTGGGCACCGGGCGTGGACAGTACGGCTGACTGGCTTGCCTGGCATCAGGCTCCGTCGTGCATTGTCGATCAGGGCGAACAACCCGATGTCAGCGTCCTGCCGCCCATGCAACGCCGCCGCTTGAGTCGTTTGGCGCGCATGGCATTTCACGTCGCCTGGCCGCTGGCTGAACAGCACCCGCAATTGCCTATGGTATTCACCAGCAGGCATGGCGAAACACCGCGAACGCTGGCGATTCTCAGCGATCTTGCGCATAACGAGCCGCTATCTCCCACACAGTTCAGCCTATCTGTGCATAACGCGATTATTGGTCTGTGGTCGATTCAACGCGGTGACACCAGCGAAATGACCGCCCTGGCCGGTGAAGGCGACGGCCTGGAAACCGCGGTGCTTGAGGCCTGTGGCCTGCTTCAGGAAGGCGCTCCAGCAGTGCTGCTGGTGATTGCCGAAGAAACACCGCCTGAGCTCTACCGTCCCTACATAGAGGACGTGCCATTCCCGTATGCCGTTGCCCTGCTGCTTACTGCTGGCGACGACTGGAACCTGCAATTGAGCAAGGAAATCGGACCACGCTCGCAGTGGCCCCACGCTCTGAGTCTGGTACGCGCACTGTGCAGTGGCCAGACGGTATTGCAGCATCACTGGAAGAACCGGAAGTGGACATGGTCGAGAGAAAAGGTCTGAGTTCATACAGCCATCCGTATTGGTGGCGCTTAATTGCAACTGCCCTGAGTTTCAGCCTGTTCGGTATCGGCGGCGTGATACTGCGCGTGCTGGTCTTCCCCTTGTTACGCCTGCTGCCTGGCGATGCTGTCGCCCATCGCACCCGCTCCCGCGCGGTAGTCAGCGCCACCTTCTATTACTTTGTACGTTTTATGTACCGCACCGGCGTGCTCACCTATGAAGTGGAAGGCATTGAGCGCCTGGGTCAGCCGGGGCAGATGGTCATCGCCAATCACCCTTCGCTGATTGATGTGGTGGTGCTGATTGCCTTTATCCGCGACGCCAACTGCATCGTTAAACAAAGCCTCTGGCACAACCCCTTTATGCGCGGCCCGATCCGCGCTGCGCAGTACATCAGCAACAGCGGTAGCCTGGACATGCTTGAAGAGGCGGCAGGAGCCCTGCGTGAAGGCCAGACCCTAATTGTGTTCCCCGAAGGCACCCGAACGACACCGGGTGAATTTCGTGAGTTTCATCGCGGCGCTGCCGCCATTGCTCTGCGCGGGGCGCGGGTTGTAACGCCAGTTGTGATCGATGTCACGCCGACAACCCTAACCAAGGCGGAACCTTGGTACAGCATTCCGTCGCGACGTTTTCACTTCCGTTTGCGCGTAGGTGAGGATATCGCCCCAGCAGCCTTTAACGCCGCCGGCCCCGCTCCGGTTGCATCCCGAAAACTTAACCAATTTCTGCACCAGCACTTTCTGAAGGAGCTCGCCCAAGATGAGCAATCTAGAACTAGAAATTAAAAATCTGATCATCGACGCCCTGGGCCTTGAAGACATGACCGCTGAAGACATCGCCGCGGACCTGACCCTGTTCGGGGAAGGCCTGGGTCTGGATTCAGTCGACGCCCTGGAGCTGGGCCTGGCCATCCAGAAGCGTTTTGGTATCAAGATCGACGCCGAAGCCAAGGACACCCGCAAGCACTTCGCCAACGTCGCCAGCCTGGCAGCGTTCGTGTCATCGCAACAACCTGCCTGAGGATCGCGCCGATGCAAACCCGTGAGGATATTTTCAACACCCTGCGCGACGCCCTCGTAGAGCTGTTTGAACTGGAGCCCGAGCGCGTCACGCTCGAAGCCAACCTGTATCAGGATCTGGAAATCGACAGCATCGATGCCGTCGACCTGATCGACCACATCAAACGCCAGACCGGTAAAAAGCTCGCGGCTGAAGAATTCAAAGCCGTGCGCACCGTGGGTGATGTGGTTGAAGCCGTGTTCCAACTGGTCAACAGCCCAGCCGCTGAATAATGGGCCGTTTGTTTGGCCTGCTGTTGCTGATTGCCGGAGTGCTCTACCCGTTTGCCGTGTATTACGGCATGGAGCACCTGTCGCCGCAGTGGTTTGCCGTATGCCTCGGCGTGCTGTGGCTGGCCCGTGCGCTTTCGCAGCGGGGTAAGCCCGGAAATCTGTGGATGACTGCCATCGCCCTGGCCTTCTGCCTGCTGTTGGGGCTCTCAGCTGAGGAACAGCTGTTGCGCTGGTATCCAGTGCTGCTCAACGGCTTGCTGATGGTGACATTCGGCCTGAGCCTGAAATATGGCCCGCCGCTGATTGAGCGGCTGGCACGTATTCGTGAGCCCTATCTGCCCGAGGTCGCCATCCGCCACATACGGCGGGTCACGCAGGTCTGGACGCTGTTTTTCCTGCTCAACGGCTTGGTGGTTGTGGCGCTGATTTTTTGGGCCCCGCTAAGTTGGTGGACGCTGTACACCGGCCTGATTGCCTATGTGTTGATGGGCCTGTTGTTTGTCGGTGAGTGGCTGGTACGCCAGCACGTAAGGAGACACGAATGAACTGGCTGCCCCTTGAGCGCCTGTTAGAAACTGCCCAGCCAGGCCGTCAGGTGACGCCGCAGCTGGAGCATCCCGCACTGCTGCAACAGGCCCTGCAATTGGCCTTTGTTCTGCAACAGCGCGGCGTACAGCGACTGGCCCTGCATATGGAAGACGCCGGTGAGTTGGCCATTGCCCTGCTCGCCGCTTGGCGTGCGGGTATTGCCGTGGTGCTGCCCGCTGATGCGCAAGCCAACACCCGCCAGCGCCTGAGCACATCGTGCGACCTATGGCTGGATAACCTGGACGGCCTGATCACAGCAGACAGCCCGGCGCTGGAACCAGCGCTACTGGCTGTAGATAACTGCCGTCTGACCCTGAGCACTTCGGGCTCCAGCGGCGAAGCCAAGCTGATCGACAAATCCCTGCGTCAGCTGAGCAACGAAGTCGAAGCACTGGAAGCCCTCTGGGGCGAACAAATTGCCGGCGCGACCATTTTCGGCAGCGTTGCCGCGCAACATATATACGGTCTGCTGTTCCGCGTGCTGTGGCCGCTGTGCGCCGGGCGCTGTTTTATCCCCCGTGCGCTGCCGTTCCCGGAAGATTTACAGCGCGAAAGCCTGAACCTGATCCGCGAAGACAGCAGCAAGCGTTTCGCTTGGGTCGCCAGCCCCGCCCTGCTCAAACGCATGGGTGACAACCTCGACTGGGCCGCGCTGCAACAGGTGCGTCAGGTGTTTTCCTCCGGCGGTGCGTTGTCTGCTGAAAGCGCCACGGAGCTGCACCGCCTGCTCGGTCAGTGGCCGACTGAAATCTACGGCAGTTCGGAAACCGGCGGCATCGCCTGGCGCCAAGGTGGCGAGCTGTGGACGCCGTTTGCAGGGGTTGAAACCGGCAGCAATGAGGACGGCGCACTGAACCTGACCTCGCCTTATTTGCCAGAAGGCCACCGCGAGCAGACCGCCGATGCGGTGAGCTTTGAGGCCGATGGCCGCTTCCGCCTGCTCGGTCGTCTGGATCGCATCATCAAGCTGGAAGAAAAGCGCATCTCCTTGCCCATGCTGGAACAGGCTCTGATCAATCATGAATGGGTCAGCGATGCCCGTTTAGGCGTGATCCAGCAAGGCCGCGCCTACCTCGGCGCACTGATCAGCCTGACGCCAACCGGGCTGCATGCGCTACGCAACCAAGGCCGCCGCACCGTCACGGAAACCCTGCGCCAGCACCTCGCCCAACACACCGAAGCCATCGCCCTGCCGCGCCGCTGGCGGCTACTCGCGCAACTGCCGTACAACGCGCAAGGCAAGCTGACGCAAGTCTGTGTGGATGAATTGCTCGCAGCGCCGCGTCCAAAAGCTGTCGAACCACTGTCAGCGGTTGAACAAGACGGCGAATGGCAACTGGAGCTGGAGATTCCACTGGATCTGGCCTATTTCACCGGCCACTTCCCGCAAACCCCGGTGCTGCCTGGCGTAGTGCAGGTGGACTGGGCGCAACAGCTGGCACGCCGCCTGATGCCTGATCTGCCGCCGCGTTTTGGCGGTATGGAAGTGCTCAAGTTCCAGCAACTGGTGCGCCCCGGCGACCGCCTGCAACTGAGCCTGCGTTTCGACGCCGAGCGCGGCAAGCTGTACTTCGCCTTCCGCAATGGCGAGGCCGCCTGCTCGTCTGGCCGTATCCTGCTGGGAGCTGCCTGTGTATAAGGCCTGCGCGGTGATTCCGGTCTACAACCACGGGCGCACGTTGCCTGCGGTGGTGGCCGAGCTGCACAAAGCGGGCTTGCCCTGCGTACTGGTGGACGATGCCTCCAGCGCCGACTGCGCAGCTGTAATGGATCAACTCGCCACCCAGGCCGACACTCACCTGCTGCGGCTGCCGCAGAACCAGGGCAAAGGCGGAGCCGTCATGGCTGGCCTGCGCGAAGCCGCTCGCCTCGGTTTTACTCACGCGTTGCAGGTAGACGCCGACGGCCAGCACAACCTGAATGATGTCAGCGTCTTTATCACTGCTTCGCAGGCTGCGCCGGATTCGCTGATCTGCGGTTATCCACAGTACGACGCCAGCGTGCCGAAAGGTCGCCTGTATGCGCGCTACCTGACCCACGTGTGGGTATGGATCAACACCCTGTCACTGCAAATCCGCGACTCCATGTGCGGCTTCCGCGTATACCCACTGGTGCCGACTCTGGCGCTGATCAACCACGTCAACATCGGTAAACGAATGGATTTCGACACCGAAATACTGGTGCGCCTAGCCTGGCGCAACCAGCCCATGCACTGGCTGCCCACCCGCGTGCACTACCCGGAAGATGGCCTGTCCCACTTCCGTCTGTGGCACGACAACGCGCTGATCTCGAAGATGCACGCCAAGCTGTTCTTCGGCATGCTCCTGCGCGCCCCGCGCATCCTCTGGCAAAGGTGCTGGCGATGAGCAGTCAACACTGGGCCAGACAGCGCGAGCGCGGCAGCTACATCCTGATGAAGCTGACGGTCATGCTCTCGCGCCTGCTTGGCCGTCGTCTGATCAGCCCGCTGCTGCACCTGATCGTCGCCTACTTTTACCTGTTCGGCGGCACCGCCCGACGCAGCATTTTCGAATACCAGCAGAACCTGGCGCAGTGGAGCGCCCGCCCTGAGCTCAAGCCCACCCAGCTGACCGTGTTCCGCCAGTTCATGGCCTTTGCTGACACGCTGCTGGACAAGCTTGATGTGTGGAGCAGCAGGATTGGCCTGGAGCGTCTGGAGCTGGTCGACCCGGAGAACATCTGCGGCAAGTTATATGAGCAAGGCCGCGGGCAGATTCTGGTGGCTTCGCACTTAGGCAACCCGGAAGTCTGCCGCGCCCTGGCCGAAATCGGCGAAGACGTGACCATGAACGTCCTGTTGCACACCAAACACGCCGAACACTTCAACCGGTTGCTGAGCGAATCCGGTGCCAGCCAAATGCGCCTGATCCAGGTCAGCGAACTGGATGCCGCAACCATGATGCAATTGTCCGAACGCCTGGATCGGGGCGAGTGGCTGGCGATTGCCGGCGATCGCGTCCCGCTCAAAGGCAGCCGCAAAGCCGTTGTGGAGTTTCTCGGCCAACAGGCCGCGTTCCCCCAAGGCCCGTGGCTGATGGCGGGACTGTTGCAATGCCCGGTTAACCTGATTCATTGCCTGAAGTTTGATGGCCGCTACACCGTCTCCATCGAACCGTTTGCCGAGCGCATCGAATGGAAGCGCAGCGAGCGTGATCAGGTAATCCAACACTGGGCCCAGCGTTATGCCGACAGTCTGGCACAACGCTGCCTGAGCGCCCCTTTGCAGTGGTTCAACTTCTACCCGTTCTGGAATAAAGATGACGACACACCAGCCTGATCCCGTAGTTTTTGGCGAACATGCTCTGAGCATCGAACAGATCGTTGCCCTGTCTCAGCGCCGCGCTCCGGCGCAGCTGCAGGACGACGCCGCCTACCGGGAGAAAATCGCCAAAGGCGCCCGCTTCCTCGACAGCCTGCTGGACCGCGAAGGCGAGATCTATGGCATCACCACCGGCTACGGTGACTCCTGCGTGGTCGCCGTGCCGCTGCATCAGGTCGAGGCGCTGCCGCGTCATCTGTTTACCTTCCACGGCTGCGGCCTCGGCAAACTGCTGGATGCACCGAGCACCCGCGCTGTGCTGGCCAGCCGTTTGCAGTCGCTGTGCCACGGCGTTTCCGGTGTGCGCGTAGAACTGCTGGAGCGCCTGCAAGCGTTCCTGGAACACGACATTCTGCCGCTGATCCCGGAAGAAGGCTCGGTGGGTGCCAGTGGCGACCTGACTCCACTGTCCTACGTTGCTGCGACCTTAACTGGCCAGCGCGACGTGCTCTACAAAGGCGAGCGCCGCAGCTCTGCCGAAGTTCACGCCGAATTGGGCTGGACGCCGCTGACCCTGCGCCCGAAAGAGGCGCTGGCCCTCATGAACGGCACTGCGGTGATGACCGCACTGGCCTGCCTGGCTTACTCCCGCGCTGATTATCTGCTGAAGCTGGCAACCCGCATCACCGCGCTGAACGTGGTGGCGCTGGAGGGCAACCCGGAGCACTTCGACGAGCGCCTGTTCGCCGCCAAACCCCATCCAGGTCAGACTCAAGTCGCCGCCTGGCTGCGTGAAGACCTAGCGATCAACGCGCCGACTGCGCCGCTGCATCGCCTGCAGGATCGCTACTCGCTGCGCTGCGCCCCGCACGTACTCGGCGTATTGGCCGACAGCCTGGGCCTGCTGCGCCAGTTCATCGAAACCGAACTGAACAGCGCCAACGACAACCCGCTGATTGATGCCGAAGCCGAGCGCGTGCTGCACGGCGGCCACTTCTACGGCGGCCATATCGCCTTCGCCATGGACAGCCTGAAGAATCTGGTCGGCAACGTTGCTGACCTGCTCGACCGCCAACTCGCCCTGCTGGTAGACGTGCGCTACAACCACGGTCTGCCGAGCAACCTGTCTGGCGCGCCTGCGGAAACCGCGATGATCAACCACGGCTTCAAGGCTGTGCAGATCGGTGCCAGCGCCTGGACTGCCGAAGCCCTGAAAAACACCATGCCAGCCAGCGTGTTCTCACGCTCCACCGAATGCCACAACCAAGACAAAGTCAGCATGGGCACCATCGCCGCCCGCGACGCCCTGCGCAGCCTGGAGCTGGCCGAGCAGGTGGCCGCCGCTACCTTGCTGGCCGCCAACCAAGGCGTGTGGCTGCGTCAGCAGGCCGGTAAAAACGACATCCCGGCACCGCTGCTGAGCATGCGCGAGCAACTGGCCAGCGACTTCCCGCCGGTGATCGAAGACCGCGCACTGGAAGCAGAGCTGCGCCTGTGCCTGACCCGTATCCGCGAGCAACACTGGAGCCTGTATGCGTAGCAAAGGTGTAGTGCAGGCGGAGATCGAGCTGCAAGTCCAGTTCTACGACGTCGACATGATGGAAGTGGTCTGGCACGGCCACTACGTCAAATACTTCGAGCAGGCGCGCTGTGCCCTGCTCGACAAGCTCGGCCACAACTACACGCAGATGCGCGACGCCGGTTATGCCTGGCCGATCATCGACCTGCAGGTGCGCTACATGCGCGGTGCACAGTTCGGCCAGAAACTGATCGTCCGCGCGGATCTGGTGGAGTGGGAAAACCGCCTGAAGATCAACTACCTGATCGTCGACGCCGAAACCGGCGAGCGCATGACCCGTGGCAGCAGCGTGCAGGTGGCGGTGGAAATCGCCAGCCGCGAGATGCAGTTCGTCTGCCCGAAAGTCTTTACCGACGCCGTTGAGAGGGCCATGCAATGACCTTACGGGCAGTCACCAGAAGTGTCTCCATCGTCCTGCTCGGGTTGCTGGCAACCGCCGCCCAAGCCTTCGATCTGGATCAGCTCAGCGCCCAGCTGGCCAAGCCGGCGGTGGTGCGCGGCCCGCTGATTCAGGAGAAACACCTGCGTGCCCTGCCCAAGCCCCTGACCAGCCGTGGCCAGTTCGTTTTAAGTGGCGAACACGGCCTGCTCTGGCAGCTGCAAAGCCCGCTTAAGCAGGACTACCGGATCAACCAGAACGGCATCGCCAAGCGCACCGCCAACGGCTGGCAACAGCAGCCGGGGCAAGATGTCGCCGCCCAGCAAAGCCGCCTGTTTCTGGCCGTGCTCAAGGGCGATCACACTGGCCTTGCCCGTGACTTTCAGCTTGAGCTGAGCGGCACTGCGGGTGACTGGCAACTGAGCCTGACGCCCAACTCGCTGCTGCTCAAACAAATCTTCACCCGCATTCAGATTGAAGGCGGCGCGCTGGTGAAGCAGATCGAACTGAGCGAAACCCAGGGCGACCGCACCGTCCTGCACCTGCCGGACAGCCAGACCGGTGACGCCTTGAGCGAACAGGAGCTGCGCGACTTTGAACAGTGAGCGTCTGCTGCCCCGCGCCTTTCTGCTGTTGCTGCTGGCCCTGTTGGTGCTGGCCGCATGGCAGTGGCGCGCCGGTCCGCCGGTGGCAGCCGACATGCTCGCGTTGCTGCCCAAAGGCAGCGACGACACCCTGATCCAGCAAGCCGAAGATCGCATGCAGGCTCCGCTTAACCGCGAGCTGCTGCTGTTAGTCGGCCATGCCCAGCGAGATCAGGCCATTGCACTGGCGCAGCAGGTTGCCGGGCAATTGCAGGCCAGTGAACGCTTCAGCCAAGTGCAGTGGCAGGTCAACGACGACCTCGACAGCCTGCGCGACTACCTGCGCAACAATCGTCTGTCGCTGCTGCCTGCGGCTGACCGCGAACTGCTGCTGAATCACCCGCACCAGCTGATCGAACAACGCGCTGCGCAGTTCTTTGATCCGTTCAACAGCTTCAGCCTGTTGCCCACGGAAGAAGACTGGTTCGGCTTTGCCACCAGCGCCCAGCAGGCACTGAACCCCGGCAGCCGCGTACAGCCCGACCTCAGCAGCGGCGCGCTGTTGATTGAAGACAACGGCACCACCTGGGCCTTGCTGCGCGCCAGCGCCCACGGCAGCGCCTTTGATATGCAGGAACCGCCGCTGATTGCCGAACAGGTTGCCGCCAGCCGCGCTCAGGTTGAAGCCGCAGGCGGTGAACTGCTGGCCACCGGCGGCGTGCTCTACGCGGCTGCCGGGCAAGCCAAAGCCACCCGCGAAATCAGCCTGATCGGCGGCGGCGCAACCTTGGGCACCCTGCTGTTGTTGCTATTCGCCTTCCGCCGCCTGCGTGTGCTGGTCAGCCTGCTGCCGATTGGCATGGCGCTGCTGGCGGGCATCAGCGCCTGCGTGCTGGTGTTCGGCCAGATCAACGCCCTTACCTTGGTGCTCGGCGCCAGTCTGGTTGGCGTCGCCGCAGACTATCCACAGCACTACCTGAGCAAGAGCTGGGCACAAAACGCCGACAGCGCCGAATGGGACAGCTGGGCCGCCGTGCGCGCCACCCTGCCGGGCCTGAGCCTGAGCCTGGGCACCAATCTGGTCGGCTATCTGGCCCTGGCCTTCACCCCGTTCCCGGCGCTGACCCAAGTGGCGCTGTTTTCCGCAGCCGGATTGGTTGCCGCGTATCTGTGCTCGGTATGCCTGCTGCCTGCCTGGCTGCGTGGCTTGCGCCTGAATCCTGCGCCGAGTTTGATGAAGCTGAGCACGCGTCTGCTCAGTCTGCGCCAGCGCTTGCTGAGCAAAGTCGGCAGCGCGCCGCTGTTCCTCCTGCTCGTGTTGTTTATCGCTGGCGGCATTTACCAATTACACACACAGAATGATTTGCGTCAGTGGCTGGGCAAGGAGCCGCAACTGGCGGCACAGGCGCAGCGCATCGCCGAGCTGACGGGTCAGCAACCCACCAGCCAGTTCTTTCTGGTGCGGGCTGATAACACCGAACAACTGCTGCAACGTCTGGCCGAATTGAGCCAGCGTCTGGATCAAGCCATCAGCGCAGGCAGCCTGCGCGGTTATCAAAGCCTGACTCAACTGATCGCCCCGCAAAGCCAGTTGCAGCCGCTGCGCGATGCCCTGCAAAAGCTCCCTGAACATTGGCAACCGCTGCTCGACCTCGGCCTTGAGCAAAGCGCACTGGAGCAGGAACTGAACCTGCTCAGCACCCGCACACCGGCCTCACTGGAGCAGGCGCTGGCCAGCCCGATTGGCGAGCCGTGGCGAGCGCTGTGGCTGGGAGAAAATGAGCAAGGCGTCGCGGCCATCGTCAGCCTGCAAGGCCTGAACAACAGCGCCGATCTGCAAGTGCTGGCGGCTGATCAGCCGGGCGTGCAGGCCGTGGATCGAATCGGCGAACTGAATGCCCTGTTCAGCGCCACGCAAGTCACCGCTGCCGAACTCAAACTGATCTCCTCAGCCGCCATTCTGGTGCTGCTGTGCATCCCGTTTGGCTTTGGCGGTGCGCTGCGTGTGGTCTGCCTGCCGCTGCTGGCTGCGTGTGCCGCGCTGGCGTGTCTCGGCTGGTTGGGACAGCCGCTGACCCTGTTCAGCCTGTTCGGCCTGCTGCTGATTACGGCGATTGGCGTCGATTACGCGATTCTGATGCGGGAGAACATCGGCGGCGCGGCGGTGAGCCTGCTCGGCACCTTGCTCTCGGCGATCACCAGCTGGCTGTCCTTCGGCCTGCTGCTAATCAGCGACACCCCGGCGATTGCCAACTTCGGCCTGGCCATCAGCCTCGGCCTGCTGTTCTGCTTCCTGCTGTCGCCGTGGGCCGGGCAGGCTCAACATAAAGCACAGGGAGCTGCCGCATGAGCGTGATCGGCTTCTGGCTTATTGCTTTAGTGATTTACGCATTGGTTGCCGTGCTCGGCGGCAAGCGCCTGATCCCGATTGTGGGCCAGTTGCTGGTGGCCAGTCTGGCCATCCCGACGCTGCTGTTGGGCTGGGTCGAACCACACTGGCATCTCAGCGCGACCGAGCTGCTCGCCCCGGACTGGCTGCAACTGCTCTATGGCCTGTGCTTTGCCCTGCTGTTGGGCTACATCCTGAGTGATGTGATTGATCTGGACGTGAGCAGCGCCTGCCTGAAAATCGCCATCCCCAGCTTCCTTGTGCCGATGCTGGCGGGGCTGGCCTGCGCGCTGTGGCTGCTGCCCGGCGAGTACAGCTGGCTGAGTGCGGTGGGCATTGGCCTGCTGTTCTCCATCACGGCGATCCCGGTGCTGTACCTGTTTTTGCAGAACATCGGCTACCCACCGGCGCAGACCAAGCGCCTGATGCACGCGGCGATCCTGATGGATTTCCTGTGCTGGAGCCTGTTCGGTTTAGCGCAAGGCAGCAGCGACCCAGCAGCGCTGCTGTGGCCGTTACTGGCTGCTGCGCTGCCTGCTGTGTTGCGCCTGCTGGGCGTGCGTCACGGTCTGTTCTACAGCCTGCCGTTCTTTGCCCTGATGGTGCTGTTCCAGTACCTGCACCTGAATGCGCTGGTCTTCGGCATCACTTACATGCTGTGCCTGGCCTGGCTGAAACAGCCCTTCCAGCTCCCGCTGAAGGATGCGCACTTCAAGCGTTTGCTCAATGGCCTCGCGGTGCCGCTGATCCTCACTTACGGCGTGCTCTGGGTGGACTTCCACAACCTCGGTAACGGCCTGACCTGGCAACACCTGCTGGCGTTGTTTGTGCTGCCGGTGCTGAGCAAAGTCTTCGGCAGTTGGCTGGGCCTGCACTGGGCTGACCCGCAGAGTCAGGCGCGGGTGAAATGGCACGAAAGCATCCTGCTGAATATTCGCGGCCTGACCGAAATCGTCTTCCTCAATCTGCTCCTGCAATTGCAGTTAATCGACTCGCTGGTGTATTTCAGCCTGTTGCTCATGAGCCTGTTTTCAACACTGCTGCCAGCCTTGCTCGGCCGCAGGTCTGCCAAATCCTTAAAGCATAACGAGGCCAGTAGAAGCCATGAACTCACCTGAAGTTGAACGGCATAAAGTCGTAGTCATTGGTGCGGGCCCTTCCGGTTCAATCGCCGCCGCCATCCTTAAACGCAAAGGCCATGACGTCCTGATTCTGGAGCGCCAGCGTTTCCCGCGCTTCTCCATCGGCGAAAGCTTGCTGTCGCACTGTCTGGACTTCGTTGAAGAAGCCGGGATGCTCGAAGCTGTACGCGCAGCGGGCTTCCAGACCAAGCACGGCGCAGCGTTCGGCTGGGGCGAGCGCTACAGCGAATTCGATTTCCGCGACACCTTTACGCCGGGCATGGGCTCGACCTATCAGGTGCTGCGCGCCGACTTCGACAAACTGCTGGCTGATCAGGCTGAGTTGCAGGGTGTGGATATCCGCTATGAAGAGGAAATCTACGCGGTGGATTTCGACCGCCCGCAACCGCGCTTGAGTGTGCGCCGCTTGCAGGACGGCTACGAATACCAAGTCGAATGCGACTTCGTATTGGACGGCAGCGGTTACGGCCGTGTGCTGCCACGCCTGCTCGATCTCGACACGCCGTCCAGCTTCCCGGTGCGTAAAGCCGTGTTCACCCACGTTGAAGACCGCAGCGAAGGCACCGGTTTCGACCGCGAAAAAATCCTTATCACCACCCATCCAACCCTGCGTGATGTGTGGTTCTGGACCATCCCGTTCAGCAATGGCCGCTGCTCGGTTGGCGTGGTCGCGGCGGCTGAACGCTACGAAGGCCGCCCGGACGATCTGGATGCCTGCCTCAAGCAGTTCATTGAAGAAACCCCAAGCCTCAACAAGGTCCTGAAAAACGCGGTGTGGGACACTCCGGCGCGCACCATTGGCGGTTACTCGGCTAACGTCAAATCCCTGCACGGTCCGGGCTTTGCCCTGCTCGGCAACGCGGCCGAATTCCTTGATCCGGTGTTCAGCTCTGGTGTGACCATCGCCATGCGCTCTTCCAGCATGGCCGCGAACCTGCTCGACCGGCAGCTCAAGGGCGAGACAGTGGACTGGGAAACCGAGTTCGCCATTCCCCTCAAGCGCGGCGTGGACACCTTCCGCGTCTATGTTGAAGGCTGGTATGACGGCAGCTTCCAGGACGTGATTTATTACGAAAAAGCCCAACCGGAAATCCGCCGCATGATCAGCTCGATCCTTGCCGGTTACGCCTGGGATGAGAAGAACCCGTATGTCGCCGAGCCGCGCCGCCGTTTGCGGGTACTCGCTGAAGTCTGCGCCAGCAACTGACACAACTAAGGACTGTTATGAACAACCCGGCCGCAACCTACGTTGAAGAAACCCGCTTTGGCTTCTGGTTCCTGCGCAGCCATGTGTGGCACCACCATGTGCTGCGCGTGGCAATCAACGACCTGCTGACCCGCTTCAACGCGCCACTGCCTGAGGCGCCCGTCATCCTCGACGCTGGTTGCGGTCAGGGCCGCTCATTCGGTCTGCTGGCCAACGCCTTCAAGCCGTCGAAGATCATCGGTCTGGACGCCGACCCGCACAGCCTCGACTGCTCCCGTGCAGAAGCGCAACGTTTGGGTCTGGACGTGGATCTGGTGCTCAGCGACTGCGGCAAAATCGACCTGCCGGATGCCAGCGTCGACCTGCTGTTCTGCCATCAGGTATTCCATCATCTGGTGGAACAGGAAAAGGCCCTGGCCGAGTTCTGGCGCGTACTGAAACCGGGCGGCCGCCTGTTGTTTGCTGAGTCCACTAAGTACTACATCGACACCTGGGTAATCCGCTGGCTGTTCCGTCACCCGATGCACGTGCAAAAGAGTGCTGACGAGTACCTGGGCATGCTGCGTGGCCAAGGCTTCGAATTCACCGAGCAAAACATCTCCTACCCTTATCTGTGGTGGAGCCGCTCGACTGACTTCGGCTTGCTGGAGCGCTGGGGCCTGCAAAAGCCCAAGCCCTTCGGCCAGCGCAACGAAACGCTGGTTAATGTGGTTGCGACCAAACCGCTGGAGGCAACCGTCTGATGCTGCGCGCCTTGTTGTTGAGCCTGAGCCTGCTGCTGAGCGCCTGCGCCAGCCACACCGCCCTGCCCGAACGGCAGACCGCGCTGGTGGCGACGCTGCCGCTGACCTTGCAGATTCAGCGCCAGACAACAGGCGACCAGCAAGACTGGCTACTGGTGCTGCAAGACGAAAGCGGCACGCTACGCGCTTCGTTATTCGACCCAATTGGCGTGCCGTTGGCGCGCCAACAACTGCGTGACGGTGCGTGGCACAACGACGGCCTGTTGCCGCCCAACAAAGAAGCACGCGAGCTGTTCAGCGCTCTGCTGTTTGCCCTGACTCCAGCCGATCAGCTGAGTAGCGCCTACCCGGCTGGCAACTGGCAAGTGCAGGCAAATGGCAGCCGCGAGCTCGATCCACAGTGGCGCATCGACTACCGCACGCCGCTGGATTTCACCCTGTATCAACCGGCTGATCTGCGTTACCAGATCAGCGCGCTCCCTGACGACAAGGCACCTTAATGGCCACTTACTTGAACGCCCTGGGGCTTAATTGCGCACTCGGCCAAGGCAAAACTGCCGTGGCCCGCGCCCTCTTTGCTGGCGACAGCAGCGGCATGCGCGCCGAAAGCGGCTGGGTTCCCGAGCAGACGCTGACGGTAGGCCGCGTGCCTGGCGAGCTGCCGGCACTGCCTGAGCTGGCCGGCCACCCGCAATGCCGCAACAACCAGTTGCTGCTGGCCGCCGCCTTGGAAATTGAAGACAGCCTGCGCGCGGCTGTGGCCCAATTCGGCGCTGAACGTATTGGCGTGGTGCTCGGCACCAGCACCACTGGCATCGAAGAAGCCAGCCAAGGCATCGCCCACTTTCTGCACAACGGCGAGCTGCCAGCCAGCTATCACTATTCCCAGCAGGAGCTGGCGGAACCGGCCAGCTTCCTCAGTGACTGGCTTGGCATCTGCGGCCCCAGCTACAGCATTTCCACCGCCTGCACCTCCGGTGCCCGTGCCCTGCTCAGCGCTCAGCGCCTGCTCAATCTTGGTGTATGCGATGCAGTGATTTGCGGCGGTGTGGACAGCCTGTGCAAGCTCACCCTCAATGGCTTCTCCGCGCTGGAAGCAGTCAGCCCGGAACTGTGCAACCCGTTCTCGCGCAACCGCAAAGGCATCAACATCGGCGAAGGCGCGGCGCTGTTCCTACTGACCCGCGAACCGCTGGACACAAGCCACGCCCCCATTGCCCTGCTCGGCGGTGGTGCCAGCTCCGACGCCCACCATATTTCCGCGCCACAGCCTGAAGGGATCGGCGCACAAGCGGCGATGAACAAAGCCCTGAAAGCCGCTGGTCTCGACGCCAGCCAGATCGACTACCTCAACCTGCACGGCACCGCGACCCAGCACAACGACGCCATGGAAAGCCTCGCCGTACAGGCCATCTTCCCCAACGGCGTGCCCTGCTCCAGCAGCAAACCGCTAACCGGCCACACCTTGGGTGCTGCCGGTGCACTGGAAGCAGCCTTCTGCTGGCTGAGCCTGAGTAGCTACAACCCTGACAACCTGCTGCCGCCCCAGCGCTGGGACGCTGAGGCCGATCCGGCCCTGCCCGCCCTGAATCTGGTGAAGCCCGGCACGCAACTGACATCACGCAACGGACGCGCACTGATGAGTAATTCTTTCGCCTTTGGCGGCAACAACATCAGCCTGATCATCGGAGACCGCCCATGAGTATGTGGCCGGTAGCCGAACTGGTGCCCCACGCAGGCGACATGATCCTGCTCGATCAGGTGCACCGCTATGGCGATGACGACATCGAAACCAGCCTCACAGTGCGCGACGGCGGTCTGTTCAGTCAGGACGACGGCAGCCTGCCCGCTTGGGTCGGCATCGAAATCATGGCGCAAAGTGTGGCCGCCTACGCAGGCTGTCACGCCCGCGCCAGGGGCGAACCGGTAGAGCTGGGCTTTCTGCTCGGCACCCGCAATTACCAATGCAACGTCGAGCGCTTCCCGCTTGGCGCTGAGCTGCACATCCACGCCACCCGCTCCCTGCAGGATGACAACGGCATGGGCGTTTTTGAGTGCCAACTTACAGGTACTGGCATTGAGGCCATCGCCCGGCTTAACGTATTCCGCCCGCCGCAGGTGGCCAGCTATCTACAAGAAGAAATTCAGGACACACAACGATGAGTGAAAGCATTCTGGTCACAGGCTCCAGCCGGGGTATCGGCCGTGCGATAGCCTTGCGTCTGGCCAAAAGCGGCTACGACATCGTCCTCCATTGCCGCTCGCGCATTGAAGAAGCGCAAGCCGTGCAAACCCAGATCGAAGCGCTGGGCCAACAGGCGCGCATCCTTCAGTTCGACGTCTCCGACCGAGCTGCCTGCCGCGCCGCGCTGGAAGCCGATATCGAACAACATGGCGCTTATTACGGCGTGGTCTGCAACGCCGGGCTGACCCGCGACGGCGCATTTCCCGCACTCAGCGAAGACGACTGGGACAGCGTACTGCGCACCAACCTCGACGGCTTCTATAACGTCCTGCATCCGCTGACCATGCCAATGATCCGCCGCCGCAAGGCCGGGCGTATTGTCTGCATCACCTCGGTGTCGGGTTTGATCGGTAACCGCGGTCAGGTTAACTACAGCGCCAGCAAAGCCGGTGTGATCGGCGCAGCCAAAGCGCTGGCCATCGAACTGGGCAAGCGCAAAATCACCGTCAACTGCGTCGCGCCGGGGCTGATTGATACGGACATCGTTGATGACGACGTGCCGATTGAAGAAATCCTCAAAATGGTTCCGGCAGCCCGCATGGGCACACCGGAAGAAGTGGCCGGTGCAGTTAATTTTCTGATGTCTGAGGAGGCGGCTTACATCACCCGCCAGGTCCTCGCGGTAAACGGTGGGTTGTGCTGATGAGTGGATTCAAACGCGTTGTAGTCACCGGCATGGCAGGCGTGACCTCACTGGGCAGCGACTGGCCGACCATCAAAGCCAACTTTGCCGCAGGCAAAAGTGGCATCCGCTACATGCACGAGTGGGAGCGCTACAGCGAGCTGAACACTCGCCTGGGCGGCCCGGTGGATGACTTTGAAGCCCCCAAACACTGGACGCGCAAGCAACTGCGCAGCATGGGCCGCGTCTCCAAACTCGCCGTGTTCGCTGCCGAGCGCGCGCTGGAGCACGCCAACCTGCTGGGCAACCCGATCATCGCGGATGGCCGCATGGGCGTAGCGTGCGGCTCCTCCACCGGCAGCACCGAAGAAGTCAAAGCCTTCGGCAACATGCTGCTCAACTCGGTGGCGGACGGCCTCAACGCCAACTCTTACATCCGCATGATGCCGCACACCACAGCGGCTAACATCAGCATCTTCTTTGGGTTAAAAGGCCGCCTGATTCCCACCTCCAGCGCCTGCACCAGCGGCAGTCAGGGCATCGGCTACGCCTATGAAGCGATCAAGTTCGGCCGCCTGAAAATGATGCTCGCAGGCGGCGCAGAAGAACTCTGCCCGACCGAGGCCATGGTCTTCGATGCGCTGTACGCCACCAGCCTGAAGAATGAAACGCCGCACCTGTCGCCACGCCCTTACGACAAAGACCGCGACGGTCTGGTGATCGGCGAAGGCGCGGGCATGCTGGTTCTGGAAGAGCTGGACCACGCCCTCGCCCGTGGCGCCACCATCTACGCCGAGATCGTCGGCTTCGGCTGCAACTCAGACGGCCAACACGCCACCAAACCGGAAAAAACCACCATGCGCGGCGCGATGGAGCTGGCGCTGCAAGATGCAGGGCTTGAGCCCTCGGTGATCGGTTACGTGAATGGCCACGGCACCGCCACCGATCAAGGCGACGTGGCTGAATCCCAAGCCACCCAGGAACTGTTCGGCCCGCACATGCCGATCAGCTCGCAGAAGAGCTATTTCGGCCACACCCTTGGAGCCTGCGGCGCGCTGGAGTCCTGGTTCAGCATCGAGATGCTCAACAGCAACCAGTACGTGCCCACGCTGAACCTCGACAACGTCGACCCGGCCTGCGCAGAACTGGACTACCTGCGCGGTGAATTCCGCGAAATGAACAACCAATACGTGATGAATAACAACTTTGCCTTTGGTGGCGTGAATACGTCGCTGATTTTTAAACGCTGGGCCTGACAGCCCGGCAGACTGAATTACACTAAACGCACAACCGTGCCAGCCAGAACAGATCAATCAGTCGTTTCAACAAGGAGTAGAAGCTATGAAAATAAAATCGTTGATTGCAGCAGCAATCGTTCTGAGTCTCGCCCCGGCCATCAGCCAAGCCCGCGACACGGCTCACTTCCTGCCCTTCGACCAAGTGGTCCAGGAAGCCACCAGCGCAGGCCGCCTGGATGGCAGCGTTAAGTTCTACTTGGCTGGCAAACCGGGGGGCGAAGTACAAATCGTACGCCCAGGCGTGACCACCAGCCAGAAGACCAACGCCTTCAACAAGAGCGATGAAGCCGCTTGCAGCTGGGCCCTGCAATCTGCACTGGTACGCCTGCAAAGCGCGGCCAAATCCGCTGGCGCCAACGCCGTGGTTAACCTGACCAGCAACTACAAAAACGTCGAGTACAAAGACAGCCAGAAATACGAATGCCACGCCGGTGCCGTCATGGCGGGCGTAGCCCTCAAAGGCGACCTCGCAATTGTTAAGTAAGGCTGTTTGGCCCGGTCTCACAGCCGGGCTACTGCTTTTGGCGAGCCTGCCTGCCGTTGCTGAAACAGACGGCAAGCAGCTCTACCAGCAGCACTGCGCCAAATGCCACGGCGACAACGGCCGCGCCAACACACTGCGCGGCTGGCTCTCGTTTGCCCAAAACCTGAGCAAAACCAAGTGGCAGGACCGCACCAGCGACGACGAAATCATCGCCGCCATCCAACAAGGCCCCGGCGCCATGCCGGCCTACGCTGAAAAGTTCAGTGCAGACGAGCAACAATCGCTCGTGCAATACGTGCGCGGTTTGCGTCAGCTTTGATCAGGGCGTGTGGATAACCTGAGTTATCCACACCTTCCTGTCCCTTCCAGAACTGTTATCTGAACAACGAATCCTGCGTTCTTAACGTGCTGCGATACAGCTCAAACGCGTGCTCCAGTTCGTCCTTAAACACCTCGACTTGCGCTGCCAGATGCTCTTGCAGGTAGGCCGACGCATTCTGCCAGATCGCTTCGGCCTTACCTTCGTGTACGCCCAAGCGCTCCAGCTGCCAACGAACATCCCGCTCCCACCAGGGCGAAGGCTCCAGATTGCGGCAAAGCCCTCCCTCTAGGTAGTACTGGATTGCCCCCAGCGTTCTGTACTCCACATTCAGTGCCTCGGCGCACTGCTGCAGCGCCCGCTTACCCGGGTCGGTGTGTTTGTCGATGGCGATCCAGTAGGGAAACGCTTCTACAACGTACTCCGGCATTGAGAGCGTGGGGATCTGGTTGAGCACTGCCAGATAAGCGCTGGCCAGCGAAAACACCTTATCCCCCGGCAAGCCGGAGCCACGAAACGCAGCCTCGGCTTTTTCGATCACGCTCAAATTGCTGCCTGCAACTGGCTGGCTGTGAATCCATTGCCAGAAAGCATCAGGGCGGCGGATAGCCTCAGCGACGATCCTCAGGTCTTTGCTTGCTGGATCGCCCTTAACCAGCAGGCTGCGATAACCGTTCTCCAACTCCGCCGCTAGGCTGCCCAGCCCCGCCGCATTCTTGTTCTTCGCCGCACGGGCCATCTCGGTGTACTGGCGGATCAGTGCGTCTTCCTGCGTCGTAAACTCAAGCCGCCCGACATAGGCCAGCACTTCTTCACAGGCGATCACGCCCAGACGATTACGCAGCCACACCGCACCGCCCTGTTGCAGCAGATAGACAACCGCCTTCTCCGCCACATCAACAACACCGCGCCGCACCGCCTTCTGTAATAAAGACCGGCAGATTTGCTCAGTGGCCTGGGTTTTCATTGTTCATAACCATTCAACGCCATGCATAAAGCGCAGCCCCATACGCTGCCTTCAACGATTCAATTCAGAGGGGCTTTTTACACGAAAAGTGCCGAGTTAAGCCGAAGTCGGCTCGATTAGCTAAGAGTCGAAATAATGACAATTGGCCACCCCCTGTGCCAGTCTTGCCCGGTAATCAGGCATCGAACGCCACTCACAATAAGAAGAACAAGTCATGCATTTCAGATTCAACGCTCAGGGCAAATACCTCACTGCTGCGCTAGCACTCACATTGATCAGTGGCTGCACAGCGGTACAAGTTTCTCCATTGCAGAGCATTAACCAGCACGTCTGCATCGAAGAAAACCCGGCAGTAAAAGTTGATGACTTTGTAACGGTGTTGCAATCCGGTTTCGCCCGTCACGGCATCCAGACCAAGGTGTACGCAACGATCCAACGCGGTGAGTGCAGCCATATCGTCACCTACACCGCCCGCCGCAGCTGGGACGTCGCCTCCTACCTTTCCACCGCAGAAATCCGCGTACTCGACGGCGAGCGCCGCCAACTCGCCAGCGGCACTTACCGTCTGCGTAACAAAGGCGGTTTATCACTGATGAAGTGGCAAGGGACTGAGGCCAAGATCGGTCCGGTAATTGATGAAATGCTGGCTCAGGCGCAGGTGGAAACATGCCGATACCACAAGCCGTAGCGCTACAGCCCACAGACAGAGCCCATTCCAACTAGCCGCCAGCGGCACAACCGGCTGCAACCTTGAGCCTGGAGCAACAGCTCTATCAGCTCAGCCAAAAAAGTCTGGATTTTGCCGAATACCAAGGTCGGTATCGGGAAATTATGGATAGATCGAACCATTAAGCGTGAATTCAATAAATCAAAAGGAGAGCATGCGGATATGGCTACTATAAAAAGTCAAATACAATGCGCAGACTCTGCAATATGCCAAAACATTGAGAAATTTAATGGGGAGCGAGGTTTTCTTTCACAAAACCTGCTACCGCAACTTAGGAATTTAGTAGAAGGCATTAGCGTCCTAATCCAAGAAAAAAACATCAACAAAGAATTTAAATACTCAGCAATAAAACCAGCACTAAAAGAAATACAAAAAACACCAAAATTGAATTTTATTTATAAATTTCACGAACTATTACAAAAAAGCGCATCGCACTTCACATTCGATGCAGACACATCCGAAAGACTGATATTAAAATACTATGAATATCTCTATAGATTGCGAACAACAACATATAATGAATTCAATTTCACAATATTACAAAACCTAGAAAGCCTTCCCATAAACCTTGATCCAGCACTAAAAGAATACCACGAAAAAATAGTAGAAATAATCAAGAGCAACACAACATCAACTAAAAACTCCAAAGACAGATACTACATCCACAAAATCACTCCTTTTGTTTGCAATAACAGAATTTATTATGAGGTTACATTTTACCGAGCAACAAACAAGGTCAATAAATCCGATAGAATAATAGCATTTTCAGAAAGTAGAATAACTGAAAACCATGCCACCTTACTTACACTAAAACAGGGGCAAATTGAAGTTTTCGGGTATCAAATGCCAATAACCATTATTCACGACTGGGAAACCTCAATTCGCCCTTGCGAATTTAACAATTTGGCAAAAATTCTAGGCATAAAGATATCAGCCAGAAGCAACTCAGATGAATATACACTCATCATGAGACTCTTGACTGAGAAATTCAGCAGCTTACTTCAAATTATCGAACTACCCGAAACAGAATACGAATCTATAAAACTTTCCGCATCTATCAATAATGCTAGACCAATCATATTCCCGATACTAGACAAAGCCAGAAAAATAATAAAACCGTCACTCCCCGGCAGCAACATACTTCGATATTTAATATTAAGAATGAACAACCAAATAATAAAAAATGTTTATTACAACATTGAATCCCAATACCTATCACGCTTACATATTAGCAATTCATCAATTCCTTTTGAGACAATGCCTTTATGCACTTCATTACCGGGGCACAACCCTCGCTACTGGGACCTAATTGAAGCTATTGACCCAAGCTCCAGAGTTCATGAGCTTCTTGCCAGAAGAATACATAACAGCGTTGAACAGCACGGGCAACTCTACACGCCACTTGAAGAATTGAAAATTTTTGGTGACGTAGAAAAAATAGTACAAGAATACAATAAGCGAATATATATAACCCACAAACACCGCAAAATAGTCATCGACAAAAAGCATGCTTTTATTTCAGGTTATGAAGACGATACTCATGACATAATTAAAGAGATTCAAACATATACTTCAGCTGGAATCTCAGGCTACACATCCGCAATAGAACGCTGGATCACTGATACTAATCGTGAAATTGATGACCCGAGCAAGAGGGACGCTCTAAAGAACATGTTCTGTAGCTCTCGCGTAGCAGTAATATACGGGGCAGCCGGAACTGGAAAATCAACAACAATTGACCACATTTCCAACTACTTCAATGACAAATCAAAACTTTTTTTAGCGCACACCCATCCAGCCACTGATAACTTAAAACGAAAGATAAAAGCTCAAAACTCAACCTTCAAAACGATTAGCAGCCATATCAAAACCAGCACAACCCAAGAATATGACCTACTTGTAATCGATGAATGTAGCACTGTAAGCAACACAGACCTTTTAAGAACTCTAAAAAAAACCAAGTACAAATTACTGTTACTGGTCGGCGACATATATCAAATCGAATCCATACAATTCGGAAATTGGTTCGACGCAATACGCTCATACATCCCTAAGGCTTCGGTATTCGAACTAAAGACCCCATACAGAACAAGCGAAAATGGCTTACTGACCCTTTGGGAAAAGTTAAGAACAATTGATCACGACCTAACCGAAACAATGGCACACAACGGGTATTCAGCTGTATTAAACGAATCTTTATTCACACCACAGGAAAAAGATGAGATTATACTCTGTCTAAACTATGATGGCCTTTATGGTATCAACAACATAAATCGGTTCTTACAAAGCAGCAATCCATCCCCCACAGTAACATGGCGTGAGTCAACCTATAAAGTAGGCGACCCTGTACTGTTCCATGAAACGGAAAGATTTCGCCCAGTAATCTACAACAACCTAAAAGGAAAAATTGTTGATATAGTGCTTACGCAAAGCATGATTCAATTTGATGTAAAGTTAGACCGTCCATTAACTGAGCTTGATGTAGATAACTCCGAACTAGAATGGGTAGGCGACTCGACAGTACGTTTCTGTGTTTATAGCCTAAACAATACCGATGATGACGACGATTCACTGAATACAACCGTACCATTTCAAGTAGCTTATGCTGTCTCAATCCATAAAGCACAAGGCCTTGAATACGACTCAGTAAAAATAGTCATAACCACTGCAAACGAAGATGATATAACACACAGTATTTTGTATACAGCTATTACACGCGCCAGAAAAAAACTAAAATTGTTCTGGTCACCAGAAACTCAAAATAAAGTACTGAAAAACCTAACTCGACGAAACAATACAAAAGACGTAAATATCTTGTCAGCCCGCAGAGGGTTAGTACCTATAAAATAGACAAGAAACTGCCATTTTATCGTCTATAAATAACAACCTCCCCCATCAGAACAAAGAAGCCGCTAAATAGCGGCTTCTTTGTTCAATCCAAGACTCACCTTACTGGTGATACTGCGCCGACAACTCGTGCACCGCCTCGAAGAAGGCACCGGCATGAGCCGGGTCAACTTCCGGGGTGATGCCGTGGCCGAGGTTGAAGACCTGGCCGCTACCTTTGCCGTAGCTGGCGAGGATGCGGCCGACTTCGGCACTGATGGCAGCTGGGTTGGCGTAGAGCACGCTCGGGTCCATGTTGCCTTGCAGGGCCACTTTATCGCCGACGCGAGCGCGGGCGCTGCCGATGTCGCAAGTCCAGTCAAGGCCCAGCGCTTCTGCGCCACTGTCGGCCATGGATTCCAGCCACAGACCACCACCTTTGGTGAACAGAATGACCGGCACGCGGCGGCCGTCGTGTTCGCGGATCAGGCCATCAACGATCTGCTTCATATAGCGCAGGGAGAACTCTTGGTAAGCCGCCGCAGAGAGCGAGCCGCCCCAGGAGTCGAAAATCTGTACCGCTTGTGCGCCGGCTTTGATCTGGCCGTTGAGGTACGCCGTGACGGACTTCGCTAGCTTATCCAGCAAGGCGTGCATGGCCTGTGGGTTTTCGTAAAGCATGGCTTTGGATTTGCGGAAGTCCTTGGAGGAACCGCCTTCGACCATATAAGTGGCCAGCGTCCACGGGCTGCCGGTGAAACCAATCAGCGGCACACGGCCATTGAGTTCACGGCGGATGGTACGCACAGCGTCCATCACGTAGCCCAAGTCCTGCTCCGGGTCCGGGATCGGCAGGGCTTCGATATCAGCCAGGCTGCTGATGACCTTTTTGAAACGCGGGCCTTCGCCAGTTTCAAAGTACAGGCCCTGGCCCATGGCATCCGGGATGGTGAGGATGTCGGAGAAGAGGATGGCGGCGTCCAGCTGTGGATAACGATCCAGCGGCTGGATAGTAACTTCGCAGGCCATCTCAGGATTCTTCATCAGGTTGACGAAGTTGCCTGCCTTGGCACGGGTGGCGCGGTACTCCGGCAGGTAGCGGCCAGCCTGACGCATCATCCATACAGGGGTGACATCGACGGGCTGCTTAAGCAGGGCGCGGAGAAAACGGTCGTTCTTCAAGGCGGACATCGGCAAGATTCCTGGCAATTCGACGGAAACGTCAGTGCATCAGTGTGCAGGCCGAATGAACGGTTGTCGCCCGCCCGGAGTAGGGTTTTAGGGCAAACCGGCACGCACCGACGTACAACTCAGGGCAACTCTAAAACTTTCAGCTTAACCATCGCTATGCTGAAAAAGACGGAAAATATGCGCTAACCCAAGTCAAGCGGCGCTTTTAAGCCCGTTGTGGAGGCGATTCCGGCAAGATTTTACAGGTGCCCTGCATAAAGTCCGCTATTGTCGCAAAGCACAAAACAAAAGGCACGGTGAGAGCCGTGCCTTTTATCTATCGCCTTGATCGAGATCAGCGTGTTGCCTTGCCCGATCACCTTGCTTTGGGCTTAAACGCCCAGGTAGTCGAGGATACCTTCAGCGGCGTTACGACCTTCGAAGATTGCCGTCACCACGAGGTCGGAGCCGCGCACCATGTCGCCACCGGCGAAGATTTTCGGGTTGCTGGTCTGGTGTTTGAACGCACCTTTCTCGGGTGCGACAACGCGTCCCTGACTGTCAGTGTCGATGCTGAAGTCGCTAAACCACGCTGCCGGGCTCGGGCGGAAGCCGAAGGCGATCAGCACGGCGTCAGCCGGGATGATTTCTTCGGAGCCCGGAATCGGCTCAGGACTGCGACGGCCACGGGCATCCGGCTCACCGAGGCGGGTTTCCACCACTTTGATGCCTTCCACCTTGCCGTCGCCAACGATTTCAATCGGCTGACGGTTGAAGAGGAACTTCACGCCCTCTTCCTTGGCGTTTTTAACTTCTTTGCGCGAACCCGGCATGTTCTGCTGGTCACGACGATAGGCGCAGGTGACGCTCTTAGCGCCCTGACGGATCGAAGTACGGTTGCAGTCCATGGCGGTATCACCACCACCGAGCACGACCACGCGCTTACCCTTCATGTCGATAAAGTCTTCCGGTGACTTCTCGAAACCGAGGTTGCGATTGACGTTAGCGATCAGGAAATCCAGCGCATCGGTCACACCCGGCAGGTCTTCACCGGGGAAGCCGCCCTTCATGTAGGTGTAAGTGCCCATGCCCATGAACACGGCATCGTACTCATCCAGCAGTTGCTGCATGGTGATGTCTTTGCCGATTTCAGTGTTGAGGCGGAACTCGATACCCATGCCGGTGAAGACTTCGCGACGGTTGCTCAGCACGGTCTTTTCCAGCTTGAACTCAGGGATACCGAAGGTCAGCAGACCGCCGATTTCCGGGTTCTTGTCGAACACCACCGGGGTTACGCCGTTGCGTACCAGTACGTCCGCGCAGCCCAGACCTGCCGGGCCTGCACCGATAACAGCAACACGCTTACCGGTCGGTTTCACCTTGGACATATCCGGGCGCCAGCCCATGGCGAACGCGGTGTCGGTGATGTACTTCTCCACCGAGCCGATGGTGACGGCACCGAAACCGTCATTCAGGGTACACGCGCCTTCGCACAGACGGTCCTGCGGGCACACGCGGCCGCAGACTTCCGGCAGGGTGTTGGTCTGGTGCGACAGCTCCGCAGCGGCGAGGATGTTGCCTTCGGAGACCAGCTTCAGCCAGTTAGGGATGAAGTTGTGCACCGGGCACTTCCACTCACAGTACGGGTTACCGCAACCCAGGCAGCGGTGAGCCTGCTCAGAAGCCTGAGCAGGTTTGAAGGTGTCGTAGATTTCTACGAACTCTTTTTTACGCTGACGCAGCAGTTTCTTCTTCGGGTCTTTGCGCCCGACTTCGATGAACTGGAAGTCGTTGTTGAGACGTTCAGTCATTTCAATACCTCATCAAGCTTCAGGCGCATTCTTATTGCGGGTTGGCACGGGTGCTGGAGAGCAGCGACTTGAGGCTGGCAGCCTTCGGCTTCACGAGCCAGAACTTGCGCAGATAGTCGTCGAGGTTTTCCAGCAGTTCAGCGCCCCACTCACTTCCGGTTTCAGCCACGTATTCGGCCAGCACGTCTTCCAGGTGGCTGCGATAAGCCTCCATGGCTTCGTTGCTGATGCGCTGGATTTCCACCAGCTCGTGGTTCACACGGTCATAGAAGCTGTTATCCAGATCCAATACGTAGGCGAAACCGCCGGTCATACCAGAACCGAAGTTGTAGCCGGTTTTGCCAAGTACGCAGACGAAGCCGCCGGTCATGTATTCGCAGCAATGGTCACCCGTACCTTCAACCACGGCGTGAGCACCAGAGTTACGCACACCAAAGCGCTCGCCCGCGGTACCTGCAGCAAACAGTTTGCCTCCGGTTGCACCGTACAGGCAGGTGTTGCCGATGATGGCCGACTCCTGCGTCTTGAACGGACTGCCTGCTGGCGGAACGATCACCAGCTTGCCGCCAGTCATGCCCTTGCCGACGTAGTCGTTGGCATCGCCTTCCAGACGCAGGTTGAGGCCACCGGCGTTCCACACACCGAAGCTCTGACCGGCAGTGCCTTTGAAACGGAAAGTGATCGGCGCACTGGCCATGCCTTGGTTGCCGTGTTTACGGGCGATTTCGCCGGACACACGGGCACCAATGGATCGGTCGCAGTTGCAGATGTCCAGATCAAACTCAGCACCGCTGGAGGACTCGATTGCAGGCTTGGCCAGCTTGACCATTTCTTCAGCCAACTTGCCTTCATCGAACGGCGGGTTGCGGTCAACCTGGCAGAACTGTGGTTTGTCCGCCGGAATGTGATCGCTACCCAGCAGCGACGTCAGGTCCAGATGGCCTTGTTTGTCGGTTTCACCCGGCAGGATGTCGAGCAGATCAGTACGACCGATCAGCTCTTCCAGGCTGCGTACGCCCAGTTTGGCCAACCACTCGCGGGTTTCTTCGGCGACGTAGGTGAAGAAGTTCATCACCATCTCAACGGTGCCGATGAAGTGGTCCTTACGCAGTTTGTCGTTCTGAGTCGCAACGCCGGTGGCGCAGTTGTTCAGGTGGCAGATACGCAGGAACTTACAGCCCAGAGCGATCATCGGCGCAGTACCGAAACCGAAGCTTTCCGCACCGAGGATTGCCGCCTTGACCACATCCAGACCGGTTTTCAGGCCGCCGTCAGTTTGTACACGGACTTTGCCACGCAGGTCGTTACCACGCAGGGTCTGGTGAGTTTCGGCCAGGCCCAGCTCCCACGGCGCACCGGCATATTTGATCGAGGTCAGCGGCGATGCGCCGGTACCACCGTCGTAGCCGGAGATGGTGATCAGGTCGGCGTAAGCTTTGGCCACACCGGCCGCGATGGTGCCGACGCCAGCCTCAGCCACCAGCTTGACCGATACCAGCGCCTGCGGGTTGACCTGTTTGAGGTCATAGATCAGCTGCGCCAAATCTTCGATGGAGTAGATGTCGTGGTGTGGCGGCGGCGAAATCAGAGTCACGCCCGGTACGGCGTAACGCAGACGCGCAATCAGGCCGTTGACCTTACCGCCCGGCAGCTGGCCGCCCTCGCCCGGCTTAGCACCCTGAGCGACTTTGATCTGCAGCACTTCGGCGTTGACCAGGTATTCCGGGGTTACCCCGAAACGGCCAGTCGCCACCTGCTTGATTTTCGAACTCTTCACGGTGCCGTAACGGGCCGGGTCTTCGCCGCCCTCACCGGAGTTGGAGCGCGCACCGAGGCGGTTCATCGCTTCGGCAATGGCTTCGTGAGCTTCCGGCGACAGCGCGCCGAGGGAAATACCAGCAGAGTCAAAGCGGCTCAAAATGGCGCTCAGCGGCTCGACCTCATCCAGCGGCAGCGGTTTGTCTGCCAGCTTCAGGGTGAACAGGTCGCGCAACATCGACACCGGGCGCTTATCAACCAGCGTGGTGTATTCCTTGAACTTGGCATAGTCGCCCTGCTGTACAGCCGCTTGCAGGGTGTTGACCACATCCGGGTTGTACGCATGGTACTCGCCGCCATGCACGAACTTGAGCAGACCGCCCTGCTGGATCGGCTTACGCGCGCTCCAGGCTTCGTTGGACAGCAGTCTCTGCTCGGCTTCGATATCGACAAAACGCGCACCCTTGATGCGGCTGGCGACACCACGGAAGCACAGCTCGGTCACTTCATCCGACAGGCCTACGGCTTCGAACAGCTGCGCACCGCGGTACGAGGTAACAGTGGAGATACCCATCTTCGACAGGATCTTCAGCAGGCCTTTAGCGATACCTTTGCGGTAGTACTTGAAGACTTCATACAGATCGCCCAGCACTTCGCCGGTGCGGATCAGATCGCCGAGCACTTCATACGCCAGGAACGGATAAACCGCCGACGCACCAAAGCCGATCAGCACCGCATAGTGGTGCGGGTCGCGGGCTGTTGCGGTTTCCACCAGTATGTTGCAGTCGCAGCGCAAACCTTTATCGGTCAGACGATGGTGAATGGCACCGGTTACCAGCGCAGCATGGGCCGGCAGCTTACCCGGCGCTATGTGACGGTCAGTCAGAACCAGCAGCACCTTACCGGCACGTACAGCCTCTTCAGCCTGATCAGCCATGTTGCGCACAGCGGCTTCCAGACCGACCGACTCGTCGTAGTTCATGTCGATGAAGTGACGCTCGAAGCCAGGACGGTCCAGCTCCATCAGTGCACGCCACTTGGCTGGCGAGATAACCGGGCTGCTGAGAATCACACGGACAGCATGCTCCGGCGACTCTTCAAAAATATTACGCTCGGCGCCCAGGCAGACTTCCAGCGACATCACGATCGCTTCACGCAGCGGGTCAATCGGCGGGTTTGTCACCTGTGCGAACTGCTGACGGAAGTAGTCATACGGCGAACGGATACGCTGGGACAGCACCGCCATCGGCGTGTCGTCGCCCATCGATCCGACTGCTTCCTGACCTTGCTCACCCAACGGACGCAGGACCTGATCACGCTCTTCAAAGGTGACCTGATACATCTTCATGTATTGCTTGAGCTGGTCCTGATCGTAGAACGAGGAGCCGTGATCTGTGTCGTCCAGACGCGCCTTGATACGGTGCGCACCTTTACGCATCCACTGCTTGTAGGGATGACGTGACTTGAGGCGGTTGTCGATATCGCTGCTGTTGAGGATCTCACCCGTTTCGGTATCCACCGCCAGGATTTGCCCGGGTCCAACGCGACCTTTAGCCAGCACGTCTTCCGGCGCGTAGTTCCACACACCGATTTCCGAAGCCAGGGTGATATAGCCGTTCTTAGTGGTGACCCAACGCGCCGGACGCAGGCCGTTGCGGTCAAGCAGGCACACGGCGTAGCGGCCGTCGGTCAGTACCACACCGGCCGGGCCATCCCAGGGTTCCATGTGCATGGAGTTGTACTCATAGAACGCACGCAGGTCGGCGTCCATGGTTTCCATGTTCTGCCAGGCTGGCGGAATGATCATGCGCACGCCACGGAACAGGTCGATGCCACCGGTGACCATCAGCTCCAGCATGTTGTCCATGCTGGAGGAGTCAGAACCGACACGGTTAACCAGCGGGCCGAGTTCTTCCAGATCAAAGATCTGGTCGTTGGCGAACTTCAGGCGGCGCGCCTGTGCCCAGTTACGGTTACCGGTGATGGTGTTGATTTCACCGTTGTGCGCGAGGAAGCGGAACGGCTGAGCCAGCGGCCACTTCGGCAAGGTGTTGGTAGAAAAGCGTTGGTGGAACACGCAGATGCTGGTCTGCAGGCGCTCGTCACCCAGATCCGGGTAAAACTGCTGCAGGTCCGCCGGCATCATCAGGCCTTTGTAGATGATGGTCTTGTTGGAGAAGCTGCAGATGTAATGATCGCTGTCTTCAGCGTTGGCCACCGAAGAACGGCGACGGGCGCTGAACAGTTTGATCGCAAATTCGCGGTCACTGAGGCCTTCACCGCCGATGAAAACCTGTTCGATCTGAGGCAGGCGCTCAAGTGCCAGACGGCCCAGAACACTGGTGTCGACAGGCACTTTGCGCCAGCCAACAAGGGTCAGGCCCGCTGCCAGAATCTCGCGGTTCATGTTCTCGCGGGCGGCTTCGGCTTTTACCGGGTCTTGATTGAAGAACACCATACCAACTGCGTACTGGTCAGGCAGTTCGGTATTGAAATGCTGCAGAGCCATGGCTCGCAGGAAAGCATCCGGTTTCTGAATCAGCAGACCACAGCCGTCACCGGTCTTACCGTCAGCGTTAATACCGCCACGGTGGGTCATGCATGTCAGGGCTTCAATTGCGGTCTGCAGCAGGTGATGGCTCGCCTCACCCTGCATGTGGGCAATCAGGCCGAAGCCGCAGTTATCCTTGAACTCATCAGGACGGTACAAACCTGCTTTCATAGCGACACTCTCACGGTATTGCCCAGTACATCAGGCAAATTGTTCTTCTAATCCATCCTATTTCCTGCCGAGCGCGCACGGGCAATCGCCAACGTGGCGCAAGCTAGGGACGGACATCTCACCGACCCTGCGCTACACATCTCAGATTCTGGCGTTTATTTAAGAAAATGCGCGCAGACACGTCGAATTTGGTTCGGACGCATATTGGTGCGAACCAAATTCGACTGCGCCAAAACCGAATGCAATTAGCAGGCCATTAACGACCTGACACCGCCTCAGTTTTGATACTCGCGATGCTGCGGGCCCATGGTTTACCGGCTTGCAGCTCTGGAGAGAGTTTACTGACAGCCGCTTTTGCAGCAGCTTGGCTGGAGAACTTGCCGTAGGTCACCACAAAAAGCGCACTTCCTTGGTGCATTTTTTTGTAGTAATGAAATTCCGCACCATTTTTGCGCAAAAACTCTTGCGCTTTGCTCTCACTTCCTGTCACGAATACTTGAAGCACGTACTGATGCCCTGGCTGAGCGCCATACCAACCGATATTCCCTGCACTGCTTGAGGGCGTAGCAGCCACCGGTTTTGCTGGTTGCGGGGCCGGCGCAGGCTTTGGAGTAGGCGCAGGGGTTGGCACTGGTGCAGGCTTGGGCTGCTGAGCAACAACAGGGGCAGGCTTAACCGGTTCGACCGGCTTGGCGGTGGTCGGTTCTGCTGCCGGAGTTGGCGCAGTCACCGGCACGGGCTGGCTGACATTAGGCACAGCTGGCGGCAGATTGGCAGTCTCTTGCGGATCACCCTCTCCCATTCCAGAAGCTTGCGCCAGCGGCTCGCGAATAACCGGCTGCGCCTCACCCACTAAGGGCAAAGGCAAAGGCTGGCTGGCCCCTTCGAACTGAATGGAAGGCGCAGTGGAACCTTGCTCTGTAACCGGTGCAGTAGCTGATGGCTGTTGCGCAACTTCTGGTGAACTCGCCTGACGCCCCTGCATCAACCACGCAGCGACCACAGCAACCCCCACCACTGCCAGCGCCAGCAGGTGTTTACGCGGCAACTTGAAGGATGATCCGCCTGCTGCGGTGCCACGCTTGGCCACCATGGCATCACTCAAGGTTTCCCGCGCAACCTGGTTGATCAGGCCAGGCCAGCCACCGGACTGCTCATGAATGTCGCTGATCTGCTCATCCGAGAACAATTCAATGCCCTGCCCTGCACCTTCCAGGCGCTGCGCCATGTACTCGCGCGTTTCGGCTTCTTCATAAGGCTGCAGCTCAATGGCATGAAAGCTTTCTTCACCACCAGATGCCTGATCAAGACGCGGGATCAGGTCAGGTTCAGCAAACAGGAACACATGCGGACGACCTTCACCATTCCCGGCTGCCAGTTCCAACAGCATGCTCAGGGCTGCGTCACTGAGATCCTCGGCGTCATCCACAAGCAGATAGACTTCCTGCCCGGTCAAGGCCAACTGGCCCACCTGAGCCAGAACACTGCTGGCATCCGGCCGGGCAACCTGCAGCCCTTGGGCGATCTGCCGAACAATGCTCGCCGGATCAGAAGCCCCTTTGGCCGAAACAACAACGCTTTGCACAGTTTGCTTGTTGGTGCTGGCAACCAGCGCCTGCCGCAGCAGGGTCTTGCCGCTGCCGTGCGGCCCAGTGACAACTAGTAGCAGCTGACTGTAGCGGGCCAGATGATGCAATTGCCCCAACACCGGCTTGCGCTGGGCCGGGAAAAACTTGAATCCCGGAACCCGCGCCGCAAAAGGATCGTGGGTGAAGTGATAATGATCTAGAAACGCCTCGTCAGCATGCAAACTTGTCATGGGCCACTCGTTAGTTATTCATCTGAGCCAACTGGGCTGAGTAATCAGCCGACAGCGTGGCATCCAAAATATCCCTTGGAAATTCGCCGGTAACCACCGCCTCACCCAAGCTGCGTAACAACACTAGGCGCAACTTGCCATCAAGGACCTTCTTATCGACCGCCATATGCTCCATAAAATCCGCAGCGGTCATATCTTCAGGCGGTACTACAGGCAAACCAGCCTCAACAAACAGGCGAACAGCGCGCTCACGATCAGCTCGGCTGATCCAACCCAGGCGTTCGGACATATCCAACGCCATGACCGTACCTGCCGCAACAGCCTCACCATGCAGCCAGACACCGTAGCCCTGATGGGTTTCAATAGCGTGGCCAAAGGTATGACCAAGATTCAAGGTCGCGCGGATGCCCGACTCACGCTCATCGGCCGCCACCACCCAAGCCTTAGCCGCGCACGAGCGCTCAATTGCATAGGTTAGTGCGTGCGGATCAAGCTTGCGCAAGGCTGGCATATTCTCTTCGAGCCAAGTTAGAAATGGCTCATCGCAAATCAGCCCGTATTTGATCACTTCCGCCAGCCCGGCTGACAGTTCACGTGCCGGCAATGTGTGCAAACTCTCAATATCAATCAGAACTGCCTGAGGCTGATAAAAGGCTCCCACCATATTCTTGCCTAGTGGGTGATTGATGCCGGTTTTGCCACCAACCGAAGAGTCAACTTGTGACAACAACGTCGTCGGAACCTGAATAAAGTTGACGCCGCGCTGGTAACAGGCAGCAGCAAAACCGGCCATATCGCCAATTACGCCACCACCGAGGGCAACAATCGTTGTCTTGCGGTCATGGCGCGCACTGAGGAGGCCATCAAAGATCAACTGAAGCGTTTCCCAGTTTTTGAAGCTCTCACCATCGGGTAACACAACCGAAGTCACCGAGTAGCCTGCCAGCGCTTGCTCCAGCTTAGCGAGATAAAGGGGGGCAACAGTCTCATTGGTTACGACTGCAACCTGACGCCCAACAATGTGAGCGGTCAAAAGTTCATTGCGAGACAGCAGATCTGCCCCGATATAAATCGGGTAGCTGCGCTCACCCAAGTCGACATGAAGAGTCTGCATAAAGCCCCCAGTTTGCAAAGGGCCTAGGATAGCGCAGATCGCTCTGCGCTTTAACGGGGAGATAGTGCGGCAAGCAGATCTAGGATCTCCTGTACCACCATGCGCGGCGGGCGCTCATCCGTCTCAATGATGATATCGGCAATCTCGCGGTACAGCGGGTCACGCACAGCTAGCAGATCACGTAGCACCTTTCCCGGATCATCGCCACGCAATAACGGGCGGTTACGGTCACGTGCAGTCCGTTCAATCTGCTGCTCGACCGAGGCATGTAAATAAACCACATTACCGCCACGCTTGAGCGCTGCACGATTCTCTGGACGCATCACCGCGCCACCACCCGTCGCAAGCACAATGCCATCCGCCTCACACAGATCGGCAATCACCGCCTGCTCACGCTCACGAAAACCCTGCTCACCCTCAACATCGAAGATCCACGGGATATCCGCACCGGTGCGCGTCTCAATTTCCTTATCGGAGTCTTTGAACGGCAGTTTTAACTCTTTAGCGAGCAGCCGGCCGATGGTGCTCTTACCCGCCCCCATCGGCCCTACCAAAATCAGATTTTTTACCAACTTAACGACTCACAGCGATTGCCTGATTGTTCATGATTCGCGGAGTCAGGAAGATCAGCAGCTCAGACTTCTTGTCCTGAACAATATCCCGACGGAACAGGCTACCTACATACGGCACATCGCCCAGGAACGGCACTTTGTCCACAGACTTGGACTGAGTGTTGGAATACACACCACCGATCACGATGGTTTCCCCGTCAGCGACCAGTACCTTAGCATTCACTTCGTTCTTCTGAATAGCGGGCACACCACCAGTGGATGCAGCTACGGAGAAGTCCGGGGCGTCCTTATTAACTTTCACCTCCATCAGAATACGGTTGTCAGGCGTAATCTGTGGCGTCACCTCGAGGGACAGCGCGGCCTCTTTAAAGGATGTGGTAGTCGCGCCACTGGAGCTCGCCTCCTGATAAGGCACTTCAGTACCTTTCAGAATTTTTGCTGTCTCTTTATCGGAGGTCACCACCTTCGGCTGGGATACCACCTCGCCAGAACCGGTTTTTTCCATGGCACTCAGTTGAAGATCAAGAATCGCGTTATCGGTAATAAACCCAATGCCAATACCAGAGCTGCCTGCAACACCCATGTCTACAAACGGTGCACGAGCAGTACCCGGAATCACACCGCCACCACTGAACGACCATTTGTCATCACCGGTAAAGTTCCCACCCCAACGCACACCAAGAGCCTTGTCGTAATCGACGTTAGCCTCAACAATCCGCGCCTCAATCATCACCTGACGCACTGCCACGTCCAGCTGAGAAACGATGCGGCGCAGTTCATCCAAACGTTCCTGAGTCTGATAGGCAATGATGCTATTGGTGCGCTCATCAACAGTGATGGAACCGCGATCATCGGACAAACCTTCACCACTAGCGACCGACTGGAACAGCTTGGCAATGTCAGCAGCTTTGGCGTAGTTAACCTGGATCAGTTCGCGACGCAGCGGAGCCAGCTCGGCAATTTGCTTTTGAGCCTCAAGCTCCTGACGTTCACGCGCGGCGATCTCATCAGCTGGAGCCACGAGCAGTACGTTACCAACCTTGCGCTTATCCAGACCCTTGGTTTTCAGCACCAGATCCAATGCCTGATCCCATGGCACATTCTGCAGACGCAGGGTGATATTGCCACTCACCGTGTCACTGGCTACCAAGTTCAGATCGGTAAAATCAGCAATCAGCTGGAGCACAGACCGGACATCGATATCCTGGAAGTTCAGCGACAGCTTTTCACCGGTATAGGCAAAACTTTCAGCTTTACGCTGCTCCAACTCACGCTCAGTGAGTTTCTTGATGCTCAGCGTAAGTTTGTTGTCAGCCTGATACGCCAAGTAATCAAACGTACCGGTCGGCTCAATCACGATCTCAGTCTCACCACGAGACTCTGATGCGCTGACAAACTGAACTGGAGTTGCGAAGTCTTTAACATCAAGACGCACACGCAACGATTCAGGCAATTGCGTCTTGGCGAACTTCAGACGGATTTTTCCGCCTTGTTCCTGAATGTCGGGATTCAGAGACGCGTCCGACAATGAAATGACAACATTGCCTTCGCCCTGCTCCCCACGCTGGAAATCGATGTTATTGATGACTCGCCCTTGTGGGGCAAACACCTTGGCTGGCGCCGGCGCAGCTGCTGGTGTAGCACTGGTCTGAGCAGTAGCAGCACCAGCCCCTTCACCTACAACAACATAAACATTGTTGCCTTCGGCACGGGTGTTATAAGAAGAAAGGTTGGTCAGGTTTACGATCAAACGAGTTCGATCGCCAGCCTCGACAATAGTCACGCTGCGGGCATTACCAACGCCCAAGTCTTTATTCTTGGTGCCCAACTTATTGGAAACACCCGGCAAGTCGAGGGCAATACGCGCAGGCTGATCAATTGTGTAGCCACGCGGAGCCAACACCGGCTCGTCAAAAGACAACTTCAGCTCAACACGATCCCCAGGCAGAGCCGCTACATCCAGCCCTTGCAGATTAGCTGCAAGCACTTCCGGGGATAGAAATACCGCCAGCAATGGAAAACATAGATGCAGCACTGATTTATTCATTGGGCGATTCCGTTTGGCAGACAGATTATATTTTTTCATAGGTAATCAACTCCCCTAGGAGCTCTCCTTGAGGGTAATACTGCGTGGCCGCTCGAGCCATCCCCCTTCACCGTCCGGGACAATTTCTACAACCTCGACGGAAGAATCATTGATCGAAACAATCCGCCCGTGGTTACGCCCCAGATAGTCACCAACGCGCACACGATGAACGCCATTACTCGCGGCGTTAATCAAAGCAAACACGCCGCCAGTGTTGGAAAGCGTTCCTACCATCTCAAAGGTTTCAATATTGAACTCTTCGAGGAACTGCTTAACCCGGTTTTCATCAGGCTTAATATTGTTAGAGCCCTTCTGACGCGATGTCAGATCGATTTTCACAGGTGGCTGGAATGGGCTGCGCAAAGATGAAGCGCCATAGGTAAAGCTCTCGTACGGCAAAAACTTCGGCAGCGGTTCAATAGCCCCCTTCGGGCGTGCACGAACTTCATCCATAAAGGTTTGCAAGTCAGAAAAATCCCCATTTCCACAACCAGCAAGCCCAACAGACAACAACACAATAAGGGAATAACGCATTTTCATTTGGTGACCCCCTTATCGTTATAGCGGTAAGTTTTCGCCAAAATACTCATGCCCAGAACCGAAGACCCAAGCTCATTTTTAGCGTTCGGCTTCAACTCAAAATCATGCAGCGTCACGATCCGCGGAAGGCTAGCCACACCACTGACGAAGGTCGCCAGATCATGGTACGAACCGAACACTTTGATCTGGATCGGCAACTCGATATAGAACTGCTGAGTGACCTCTGGCAACAGCTTGATCTCTTCAAACTCAAGACCACTGCCTAAGCCAGTACGGGTAATATCCTCAAGCAAGCCAGGAACTTCGGTATCACTTGGCAACTGCTTAAGCAGTGCACCAAACGACTCTTCCATCTCGGCCATTTGCTCTTTATAGGCTTCCAGGTTTGCAGCCTGATGCGCCTTAGTCGTGAACTGCTGTTTAAGGGAGCTCTCCTCAGCGACAGCACTGTCCAACTGCGTTTGCATATCGCTGATGTAGAACTGGTAACCCAGCCCAAGGATTGCAACGAACAAGAGGATGCCGCTGATGACCTTAACGGCTGCAGGCCATGATCCGACGTTATTAAAGTCCAGATCATTGAGGTCTATTTTGCGGAGACTCTCCAGCGAATCATTAAGGCTCATCGTTTGGCCTCCTCAACTTCTTTTTCCGGCTCAGTTTGCTGCACCGTCAACTTGAAGACATTTGCCTGATCAACAGCACCCGCTGTAACGGCTTTAACTTCTGTCAGATTCGGTGAAGTGAACCAGTCGGAGGCGTCCAGACTACGCATCAGAGCAGAAACGCGGTTATTCGATTCTGCCGCCCCAACAATCGCGATACTCTTGCCTGTTGTCTTAACTTCGCTGAAGTGAACACCGTCAGGCAACGTCCGAACCAACTGATCGAAGATACGCCCAATAATTGGCCGGTTACCCTGCAGATCCTGGATGATCTTCATCCGCTCCAGCAGTTGCTCACGTCGGGTTTTGAGCTCACTGATTTCTTTGATGCGGCTATCCAGTGAGGAAATTTCTGTGCGAATGAACTGGTTGCGCGCATTCTGCTGCTCAATCGCACTATCCAGGTACTGTCCAGCCAGAAAAACAGTCGCAGCACCAACAATAAATACGCCGCCGAGTGATGCCAGAAAGCGCTGCTTGCGCTCTTCGCGCAGTTGTTCACGCCAAGGTAGAAGGTTGATCCGCGCCATTAGTCAAAACTCCTCATCGCCAGACCGCAGGCAATCATCAATGCCGGAGCATCGCTGGCTAGCGCTGCTGCATTAACCTTGCCACTCAGCGCCATGTCAGCAAACGGATTGGCCACCAGTGTCTGGGTGCCGATCTTTTGCTGAATAAGGCGATCCAGATCAGGAATTGACGCGCTTCCACCCGCCAGAAGGATGTAATCCACATCGTTAAACTGGCCTGCTGCGAAGAAGAATTGCAGCGAGCGGGACACCTGCTGCACAACAGCTTCCTTGAAGGGCTGCAGCACCTCGACTTCATAGTCATCAGGTAAGCCGCCCTGTTTTTTCGCCAGTCCAGCCTCTTCGACTGACAAACCATAACGACGCTGAATCTCTTCAGTGAGCTGACGCCCCCCGAACAACTGCTCGCGAGTGTAGATAGTGCGGCCGTTATGCAGAACACTGAGGGTGGTCATTGTCGCGCCGATATCAACAACAGCCACCGTCAGGTCGTCACCTTTAACCGGCAATTGGTCAACCAAAAGACCAAACGCGCGCTCCAACGCATAGGCTTCGACGTCGACAACCTTGGCGGTCAACCCGGCGTGAGCCAGAGCCGCTTCACGGACCTCAACGTTCTCTTTCCGACATGCAGCCAGCAGCACATCAACTCGCTCAGGATTTCTCGACGAAGGCCCCTGAACTTCGAAGTCGATTGCAACCTCTTCAAGCGGATAAGGAATATACTGATCAGCCTCGATCTTGAGCTGGTTCTCGCGTTCATCATCCGAGAGACCGGCTTCCATATCGATAATTTTGGTGATCACCGCTGAGCCCGCCACTGCCACCGCCGCCGTTTTCACGTTGGTTTTGGCTTTGACCAGCATTTTTGAAAGGGCCTGCCCCACACCTTCCAGTTCAGCAATGTTCTTTTCAACGACAGCATTAGAGGGGAGTGGCTCGACTGCGTAAGCCTCTACTTTGTAGCGGCTTCCAGAGCGACTCAATTCGAGGAGCTTAACGGAAGTCGAACTGATATCGATCCCGAGAAGCGTGTTCGCTTTCTTAGTAAAGAGCCCTAGCACGACCGATTTCCTATTGTCATCCGCAACTTACGGACTATTTATGTTTTTTCACATTAAATAACAGTCTTGACAGAATCGCAAATGGCTACCCTGCAAAAAAACCGCTTATAATGTAATCAGTTTTATTCTTTCAACCCCGGGTCTTTCTTAAGCCTTTCTTTTATTTGGAAATCCACACACCTTGATGCGACTTCTGCGTTTCTTTTTTTGGGCCGGGATTGCAGCTTTTTGTGGCCTAGCTCTCAGTTTGAGCGGTGCATTCCTTTATCTAAGCCCCAGCCTCCCCTCCGTAGAAACCCTTCGCAGTATTCAGCTGCAGATTCCGCTGCGTGTCTATAGCAGTGATGCAAAACTAATCGCAGAGTTTGGTGAAATGCGCCGCTCTCCGATTGCGTTTAATGAAATCCCGCAAGACTTTATTAATGCCTTGCTGGCAGCTGAGGACGATAACTTTGCCAACCACTACGGCGTCGACCCAACCAGTTTGATGCGCGCAGCAACGCAGATTCTGCGAAGCGGCCAAATTCAAACAGGCGGCAGCACGATCACCATGCAGGTTGCCAAAAACTTCTTCCTCAGCAGTGAGCGCAGCTTTTCACGAAAGATCAACGAAATTCTTCTTGCTCTGCAAATTGAACGCGAGCTTAGCAAGAACGAAATTCTCGAACTTTATGTAAACAAGATTTATTTAGGCAATCGCGCATACGGGATTGAGGCTGCTGCACAGGTTTATTACGGCAAATCGATTCGCGATATTACCTTGGCACAGATGGCAATGATTGCAGGCCTGCCCAAAGCCCCTTCCCGGTTTAACCCGCTGGTCAATCCCAAGCGCGCACTTGAGCGTCGCGACTGGATCTTGGGACGCCTTTATTCACTAGGCAAGATCGACAAGCAACGCTATGACGAAGCCATAGCCGAACCAATCAATGCCAGCCACCACGTTCAGCAGCCGGAGCTGATCGCCCCGTATGTAGCAGAAATGGCCCGTGCGGAAATGGTTGGCCGCTATGGCAGTGAGGCCTACACCGAAGGTTTCAACGTCACCACAACCATTCCAAGTGATTTACAAATTGCCGCCAACAATGCGGTGCGCGATGGCTTGATGACTTACGATCAACGCCATGGCTACCGAGGCCCGACCGCCCGCTTCCCCGGCCTGAGCAAAGAGCAGTGGCTGGCCGAACTCAGCAAGCAGACATCCCGCGGTGGGCTGGAGCCTGCGATTGTTACCAGCGTTGAAAAAAGCGGAATACTCGTCTTAATGCGCAGCGGCGAGGAACAAGCAGTAGCCTGGGACAGCATGAAATGGGCCCGCCCGTTCATCAACTCCAACAGTCTGGGGCCCCGCCCACGCAGCCCAGCCGATGTCGCGAAAGTCGGCGATCTGATCCGGGTATTGCGTAAAGATGACGGCAGCCTGAGCTTCGCCCAGGTCCCGACCGCACAAAGCGCACTCGTAACCCTCGACCCAAACAGCGGTGCCATCCGCGCATTGGTTGGAGGCTTCTCGTTTGAGCAGAGCAACTACAACCGCGCCACCCAAGCGAAACGCCAGCCAGGCTCAAGCTTCAAGCCATTTATTTACAGTGCTGCGCTGGATAAAGGCTACACCGCAGCGACATTGGTAAACGATGCACCAATTGTCTTTGCCGAAAACAGCCAGTCTCAAGTCTGGCGACCGAAGAATGACAATAACACCTTCCTTGGCCCGATCCGATTGCGCGAAGCGCTCTATCGCTCGCGCAACATGGTTTCGATCCGCCTGCTGCAGGACCTCGGCCTGAACAGCACCCTGAACTACATTGAGAAGTTTGGTTTCGACAAGAGCGATCTGCCGCCGAACCTCTCACTGTCACTGGGCACAGCCAGCCTGACCCCAATGGAAATTGCTGAAGGCTGGAGTGTGTTCGCCAATGGTGGCTACAAGGTGGAGCCCTACCTAGTGCAGTCTATTGAGGACCGCAACGGCAAGCGCCTGTTTACCGCTAACCCAGAGCAGACACCGGCCGGAATCAGCCACAGCGCCGAGCAAAACGCGCTGGCCATCAGCGTAGGCGACAAAGCTTTGCCTGAAGCGCCGATTGAGGCCAAGCGGGTGATTGATGGGCGCACCGCCTACATCATGACCAGTATGCTTAAAGACGTGATCACACGCGGCACCGGCCGCCGTGCACTGGCGTTGAAACGGGACGACCTGGCTGGCAAAACAGGCACCACCAACGAGTCCAAGGACAGCTGGTTCTCCGGCTACAACGCGGATTACGTCACCACAGTCTGGGCCGGCTTTGATCAGCCAGAAAGCCTGGGGCGTCACGAATATGGCGGCACCGTTGCTCTGCCAATCTGGATGAGCTTCATGGGCGAAGCCCTTAAAGGTAAGCCCAGCCATGAACTGCCCGAGCCAGAAGGCTTGCTGACTCTGCGCGTTGATCCGTACAGCGGCCGGGCAGCTACACCCGACACGCCGAATGCCTATTTCGAGTTATTCAAGATTGAGGATTCTCCACCGCCGGTCGGTGAGTTCGATCCAGGCTCCAGCATCCCCGGCAGCCCGTTGCCGGCTGATGAAATGGCACCACTCGATCTATTCTGATTCTCTTCAAAGACCGCCCACCAGCCGGTGGGCCAGGCAAGTGACAAATAATAAAAAACCCGCCGAAGCGGGTTTTTTATTAAGTTGCTGATTAGCCTTTGAAGACGTCTTCAACAGACTGTAGCGGGTAGTGCTTTGGATATGGCAGGGTAGCCACACCACTGTCGATGGCAGCTTTAGCCACAGCATCACATACCACGTTGATCAGGCGCTGATCCATCGGCTTCGGAATGATGTACTCACGGCCGAACTCCAGCTTAATCCCACCGTAGGCATCACAGACTTCCTGCGGTACCGGCTCTTTGGCCAGATCACGCAGAGCCAGGGCAGCGGCAATCTTCATCTCTTCGTTGATGCGGGTTGCACGAACATCCAGCGCGCCACGGAAGATGAACGGGAAGCCCAGCACGTTGTTGACCTGGTTCGGGTAGTCGGAACGACCAGTCGCCATGATCACATCATTACGCGTGCTGTGCGCCAGCTCAGGGCTGATTTCCGGATCTGGGTTGGAGCAGGCGAAGACGATTGGATTCGGCGCCATGCGCTTGAGGTCTTCAGCGCTCAGCAGGTTCGGGCCGGATAGGCCTACAAACACGTCAGCCCCTTCCAGCGCATCGGACATTGTGCGCTTATCGGTTTCGCTGGCGAAAACGGCCTTGTACTGGTTCAGGTCGTCGCGACCGGCATGGATAACACCTTTGCGGTCGACCATGAAGATGTTCTCGATCTTCGCGCCCATGCTCACCAGCAGCTTCATGCAGGAGATGGCAGCAGCCCCCGCACCGAGGCAGACGATTTTGGCCTCAGGCAGGCTCTTGCCAGCGATTTCCAGCGCGTTGAGCATACCGGCCGCAGTAACGATAGCGGTGCCATGTTGGTCATCGTGGAAAACCGGAATGTCGCACTGTTCGATCAGCGTGCGTTCAATCTCAAAGCACTCAGGCGCTTTGATGTCTTCCAGGTTGATACCACCGAAGGTGATGGAGATGCGGCGAACCGTGTCGATAAAGGCCTGCGGACTTTCGGCTTCTACTTCGATGTCGAACACGTCAACACCGGCAAAGCGCTTGAACAGAACACCTTTACCTTCCATAACTGGCTTGGAGGCCAGCGGGCCGAGGTCGCCCAGCCCCAGAATGGCGGTGCCATCAGAAATCACAGCTACCAGATTGCCTTTACCGGTGTAGCGATAGGCCAGTTCAGGATCACGTGCAATTTCACGCACTGGCTCTGCAACACCTGGACTGTAAGCCAGGGAAAGGTCCCGTGCGGTGGCAGTTGGCTTGGTTAGCTCGACACTCAACTTACCCGGACGAGGACTCGCGTGGTATTCGAGCGCGGCTGTTTTCAAATCAGACATAGTGGCATTTCCGCTAAGGGGGGTTGAACAGGCAGGCGGGAGGATACGCAAGTTGCCCACAGCTGTACAAGACTGCGCCCCTGCGCCACACCGCTCTGGCTTACGCCCTGAATGGCCTGATCACGTGCCGCAGCAGCCCATTCCAACATCAGTTTAGGGCAGGCGCTGCAACATAGCCTGCCCGGTCAGAGACAACTGCCAACGCGCCTGACCGGAGCGAACCTTGCCCCGCTGCGCGCGGTCCACCACCCACCCCCGCGCCTCCACGGTTTGTCCTCTCAGCGCGGTCACCTCGCCTAGGTCAAAGGCCTCCAGATTCTGCCGCGAGATATGCAACACCAGCGAATCGCCCATCTCCAACCAGACGCCACCGCCATTGCGCTCAACACGCTGCACGCGCCCCTGGATCAGAGCAAAACCACCCGTGCGGATATCAGCCGGGCTCAGTACCTTCAACTGCCGCCACAACCCTGCCTTGGCCGCGCGAGCACTCTGCTCGGCACTGAACTGGCAATCAATCAGATCCAGATTGGGTGCCACAGCAACCTGGTACCCCAAACCTTCGGCAAGCAGTTGCGCCTCAAGGTTGTGACCATTGAGGTCGTATACATGAGCCAGGGTACGACCGTAACGGTCCCTACTCTCCCGCCCGGTCTGTAACAGCACACGCCCGTCACTGGCATCTACCAGCGCCTGCAAGCGCCTACGCGCAGCCTCAGCGAACGGCTCAGCAGTGCGCCCCTCACGCCCCAGCTCCGGCGTGTTAATACCGATCAGGCGCACATTACGGCCATCTTTGAGGCGCAAGGTGTCGCCATCGACAACGCGCTGCACGTCAACCTGCGGCAACTTGCCGGGCACAGGGCAGAAGGCCTGGACACCGATGGCATATAGAGCGGAAACAAAAAAGGCGCCCACTTGGGACGCCTTTTTCATTCGCTCGGCGTAGCCCTTGGGGCTTTCCGATGCGGCTCGCATGCTTACTGCTTGGAGCCGAACATGCCGAAACGCTGCTTGAAGCGATCAACACGGCCGCCGGTATCCAGCATTTTCTGCTTGCCGGTGTAGAACGGGTGGCACTCGTTGCACACGTCCAGGCTCAGCGGCTTAGCCAGAGTGGAGCGAGTTTCGATGACGTTGCCGCAGCTGCAAGTGGCGGTAACGGCTTCGTATGTTGGGTGGATATCGGCTTTCATGATGATTCCTCAGGGCTATCGTGCCGCCACCAGACGTTATTGTCGGGTACCGCACGGAATTAGGGTCGCGATAATACCAGAGCACAGCATTGACGCAAGCTGCAGTGATATCAGGGCGACGTGGGGCTCGTGCTAACATCCCCAGAATTATCTGCAATCAATGCACTGCCAGCCGGGCCGAGCCCCGCTTTTGCGCCAGTCGTCCCCGTGTTCAGGAGTTTTACCGCGTGCCCGACGCCATTCTGCGCCTCGCCCTGCCCTCGCCCCTGCGCCGGCTGTTCGACTATCTCGCGCCAGCAGGCGTACCGCGCAATGCCCTGCAACCCGGTGCTCGCCTGCGCGTGCCGTTTGGACGCCGTGAAGTAATCGGCATTCTCATCGAAGTTACAGACCAGAGCGACGTCCCCGCAGATAAGCTCAAACCAGCGTTGGAATTACTCGATCCGAAATCACCGATTCCAGAACCATTGTTCAAGCTCTGCCTGTGGACAGCCCAGTACTACCAACACAGTCTGGGCGACACTCTGAGCTGGGCGCTGCCCGTGCTGCTACGCCAGGGCGAACCAGCAGAAGCCCGTCAGGAGCGTTTCTGGTCGGTTGTTCCCGGAGCTAAAGCGGATGATCCGCGCCTGAGCCGCGCCCCACGACAGCGCGATGCCCTGAAAACCCTTGCCCAGCATCCGCACGGTGTCGCTCACCAGTTACTCAGCAAACTCCAGCTCAGTAAAGACAGCCTGGACCTGCTCAAGGAAAAAGGACTGGTGCAAGTCGAAGTTCGGCGACTAGCGGCTCATGAGCGACACGGCCCTTGGCTAGCGCAACCGGAATTGCCCCTCAACGACGAACAGCGCGCCGCCGCTGAAGCCATCCGCTCCGGCTTTGGCAGCTTTAAAACCTTTTTGCTGGCTGGTGTCACCGGCAGCGGCAAGACCGAAGTCTATCTGCAACTGATCCGCGAAACCCTTGAAGCAGGCAAACAGGCGCTGGTCCTGATCCCGGAGATCAACCTGGGACCGCAAACGCTGGCGCGCTTTGAGCAACGTTTCAATGCCCGCATTGCCCTGCTGCACTCAGCCGTCAATGACCGCGATCGCCTAGACGCCTGGCTCGCCGCACGGGATGGCGAGGCCGACATTATTATCGGTACGCGCTCGGCACTATTCACCCCGATGCAGCGTCCCGGCCTAATCATCATTGATGAAGAGCACGACGCCTCCTATAAACAGCAGGAAGGCCTGCGCTATCACGCCCGCGATTTGGCCGTGGTCCGCGCCCATCAAGAGAACATCCCAATTGTGCTGGGCTCGGCGACGCCGTCACTGGAAAGCCTGCACAACGCCCACAGTGGCCGCTATGCCCTGCTGCGCCTGCAACAGCGCGCCGGTGGTGCCAAGGCGCCGCGCTATATCCGTTTGGATGTGAAAAGCCTGCCGCTGGATTCCGGGATCTCCGGCCCGCTGCAACAGGCCATCCGCCAGACGCTGGATGCCGGGCAGCAAGTACTGGTGTTTCTTAACCGCCGAGGCTTTGCCCCGACACTGCTGTGCCACGACTGCGGCTGGTTCTCGGAGTGCCCGCGCTGCGATGCACGGATGACGGTCCACCAGCGCTCCCGTGAACTGCGCTGTCACCACTGCGGCCATGTTGAACGCCAGCCGAGCAACTGCCCGACCTGCGGAAAAGTCGATCTGCGCCCGGTCGGTGCAGGTACAGAGCGCGCCGAAGAACGGCTGGAGATTCTGTTCCCTGGCGTGCCGGTGCTACGGGTCGACCGAGACAGCACCTCACGCAAAGACGCCATGAACAACCTGTTCAAGACAGTGCAGCGCGGTGAACCGTGCATTCTGGTGGGCACGCAGATGCTCGCCAAAGGGCACCACTTCCCACGCGTGACGCTGGTGGCGATTCTCGATGCAGACGGCGGCCTGTTCTCCGCCGACTTCCGCGCCAGCGAGCGCATGGCGCAACTCATCGTACAGGTGGCAGGCCGTGCAGGTCGCGCAGACGAGCCGGGCAAGGTGGTCATCCAAAGCCATCTGGCCGACCATCCGCTACTGGTCCAACTTACCGAGCAAGGTTATTTCGCCTTTGCCGAACAGGCCCTGAGCGAGCGCCGTGCCGCTGGCCTTCCGCCCTTCTGCCACCTTGCCCTATTGCGGGCCGAGGCACACAAACCGGGGCAAGCCGAAGACTTCCTCGATCAGGCCTGCAGCGAAGCCGAGCATCTGTTGGGTGAACTGAACCTGAGTGGCATCGAGCTGCTCGGCCCGGTACCCGCGCCAATGGAGCGCCGCGCCGGACGCTTCCGCGCGCAACTGCTGCTGCAAGGCAACGCCCGTGCAGGACTGCATCGCCTGCTGCATCACTGGATGCCGGTTCTGGAGCAGATGCCAGCTGGGCGCGCGGTGCGCTGGTCGCTGGACGTAGACCCGATCGACCTGTTCTGATGACAGGCCGCGCCACACGCGGCCTGTTACACTACGCACCTATTTGCTTAATCAGGCCTGCACCGTGACCAGTTCCGCCTTCGCTTCACTTCCGCTTTCCCCCGCCATGCTGGCCAACCTCGAATCAATTGGTTACAGCGAGATGACGCCGATCCAGGCGCAGAGCCTGCCAGTCATTCTCAAGGGTGCGGACCTGATTGCCCAGGCAAAAACCGGCAGCGGCAAAACCGCCGCCTTTGGCATCGGCCTGCTTAACCCGCTCAACCCGCGCTATTTCGGCTGTCAGGCACTGGTACTTTGCCCGACACGCGAGCTGGCCGACCAAGTGGCTAAAGAGCTGCGCCGCTTGGCCCGCGCGGCGGATAACATCAAAGTGCTGACGCTGTGCGGCGGCGTGCCGTTTGGCCCGCAAATCGGCTCGCTTGAGCATGGCGCGCAGATCATTGTTGGCACGCCGGGCCGCGTGCAGCAGCACCTGAGCAAAGGCACGCTGAAACTGGACGGGTTGAATACGCTGGTGCTCGATGAAGCTGACCGCATGCTCGACATGGGTTTCTACGACAGCATTGCCGACATCATTGGCCAGACGCCCAAGCGCCGCCAAACTCTGCTGTTCTCCGCCACCTACCCGGACGGTATTAAGCAACTGGCCTCGACCTTTATGCGCTCACCGCAGCAGGTGAAAGTCGAAGCGTTGCATGACGACAGCCAGATCGAACAGCGCTTCTACGAGATCAGCCCTGAGCAGCGCTTGGAAGCCACTCTGAAACTGCTGCTAAGTTTCCGCCCGCAATCCTGCGTCGCCTTCTGCTTTACCAAACAGCAGTGTCAAGACGTGGTTGAACATCTGGAGAAATACAGTATTTCTGCCGCCGCCCTGCACGGCGATATGGAGCAGCGGGAGCGGGATCAGGTTCTGGCGATGTTCGCCAACCGCAGCCTGTCTGTACTCGTTGCCACCGACGTCGCAGCTCGCGGTCTGGACATCGAAGCGCTGGACATGGTGATCAACGTCGAGCTGGCCCGTGATCCGGAAATCCACATTCACCGAATCGGCCGTACTGGTCGTGCCGGAGAGAAAGGGCTTGCCGCCAGCCTGGTTGCGCCAGCTGAAGCCCATCGCGCTCAAGCCATCGAAAGCCTGCAAAACGCTCCACTGGTCTGGCACCCGCTGAGCAGCCTGAAAAGCCGCAGTGACGAACCGCTGCGCCCGCCGATGATTACCCTGTGCATCGCTGCCGGACGTAAAGATAAGTTGCGTCCGGGCGATATCCTCGGTGCCTTGACCGGAGATGCCGGAATTGCCGGTACTCAGGTCGGCAAGATCGCCCTCTTCGATTACCAGGCTTATGTGGCCGTTGAGCGCAGTGTTGCCCAGCAAGCCCTGACACGCCTGAGCAACGGCAAGATTAAAGGCCGCTCACTGCGCGTACGCAGCCTCTAATAGTTTCAGAGCTTGGAGCCCCATCCAGGCTCCACAGCAACCTGGACAGTAGTACTGATGCAGTCAGCCATACAGAGCAAGTCCCAGCGCAACATATTGGTAATCGAAGACAGCCCAATGGTGCTGAAAATTCTCGAACGCCTGTTCCGCAACGAACCCGACTTCCAACCGGTTTTCTGCGCCTCCCTGGCCGAGGCTCAGGTCATGCTGGAAACCTCTGCCGGACTGTTCTTTGCCGCAATTGTCGACCTCAATCTGCCGGACGCACCAAACGGAGAGATCGTCGATCTGGTTCTGGGCTTTGCGCTGCCCTGCATCGTACTGACCGGCAGCTACAACGAAGAGCGCCGCGATCAGCTGCTGCTCAAAGGCGTGGTCGATTACGTACTCAAGGAAAGTCAGTACGCCTACGAATATGCCTTCCGCCTGCTGCACCGCCTGGAAAGCAACAGCGCCGTGAAGATCTTAGTGGCCGAAGACTCGGAAGCGGCACGCAACTATATCCGCCACATTCTTACTCCCCACCGCTACCAGATCATTGATGCGGTGGATGGCGAAGATGCGCTGCGCACTCTTAAAAGCCAGCCAGACATTGATCTGTTTCTGGTGGATCACCGTATGCCGGGGATCTGCGGTTTTGATCTGGTCAAAATGCTGCGTCAGAAGATGAAGCGTCATGAGCTGATCATCATCGGCCTGTCTGCCGATGCCAAAGGCTCGCTGAGCGCCAAATTCATCAAACACGGCGCCGATGACTTTTTGCGCAAGCCCTTCTGCCCGGAAGAGCTGAACTGCCGGGTGATCTCCTCCCTGGAACGACGCGACATGGTCCGAGCGCTGCGGCAAGCCGCACAGTTCGATGCGCTCACCGGACTCAATAACCGCCGGGCCTTCTACGAACAAGCCAACCAACTGCTGCATCGAGCACAGGAGAACGCTGACAACCTGAGCACGGTGATGATTGATCTGGACCACTTCAAACGCATCAACGACGAGTGCGGACATGCCAGTGGAGATGCAGCGCTGGTTGCCTTTAGCCGGGCATTCAGCGACGCCTTCCCGGAAGCTTTGCTGGGCCGGCTGGGCGGCGAAGAGTTCGCCATGATCAGCCCGCAGGATGCTCCCACCTTGAGCGCTAGCCTGGACCGTCTGCGTAAGCAGTGCCAGTCCACTCAGTACGCCGCGGGTGCTCCGCCACTGTCATTTAGTGCTGGCATTCATTATGGCGAACCGGGTGATCTGGAAACCCTGCTGCATCAAGCCGACCGCTCGCTATACGAGGCGAAGAAACAAGGGCGTGGTTGTAATTACTGGGTCTGATGCTGCCCCAGGCGCTGTGCGAAAAGTCTCGTGCAAAGATCAGGCAAAGCAAAAAAACGGTGAGGTACAGGCTGGGCTCGCATTTGGGTTTACGCTGAGAACTCCGGACTGTTTTTTAACCAAGCACCATCACGCGCTGGCACTTTTCATACGAACCTAAAAACCGTGCCGCTTAAAGATCTCTGCGTAGTTACCATCTGCCTTCATCGCCAAGATGGCCTCATCAAACTTCTGCGCGATCTCCCGGTGCTGGGGGTGCTGCAAGCTGACCAGAATATGCAGGCCATTTTCGCTCAGGGGTGTGGGTAAAAACTCCAGCGAGTCATTGATCTCGGTGAGCATACGACTGAGGTGATAGCGTGCAACCAAAGTGTCTTCAACCGCCAGCTGAACACGCCCGGCGTGCAGCATTCGCGCCGCCACTTCAAAACTCAACACGCCAACCCGGTTTATCTTCGGATCGACATCAAACTCCGGCTCGTAGGCGTATCCCCGTACAGTAGCAACCGTATACGGATACAGGTCCACCAGACGGCTGTACTGAATATCGCTATCACGCCGTTTAACGAAACGAATGCGATTAATCAGGTAGGGATTGGAGTAAAAACCGTAACTTGCACGTTCTGCGGCGTACCAGGCATTAATCAGAATGTCGTACTGCCCCCGCTGTAAGCCTCGCACCGCTCGGGCCCAGGGCACTTCGGTGTAACTGGTTTTATAGCCTGCATAGCTCAAGGCGGTGGTCACAAGGTCGGTGGCAACACCACTGGATGGCAAGCTCTGATCGTTGAAGGGTGGCCAGGTATTGGCCACCAGTCGCAGTTCCTGCTGGGCATATACCGGCCACGCCAACATCATGATTAGGCACAACTGGAAGATACGTGGCACAGACATCAGGACCGCCTCAACGCCAGCTCAGGATGCCTAAGACTAGCTGATCTAGTGTCCGCCACACACTCCCACCAGCGCATCAGTTAAACTGCGCGCCGTTCGCGTCGCTACTGCCTGCGGTGCGTATTTTGAGGACGTTGTTGTGCGCAAGATCCAGGTTGTCATTATCGGTGCCGGTGCGGCCGGGCTTATGTGCGCACTGACAGCAGCAGCGCGGGGGCGCGAGGTACTGGTACTGGATCACGCCAACAAACCGGGCAAAAAAATCCTCATGTCCGGCGGTGGCCGCTGCAACTTCACCAATATGTACTGCGAGCCGGCTAATTTCCTTTCGCAGAACCCACACTTCTGCAAGTCAGCGCTGGCGCGCTATACCCAGTGGGACTTTATTGCGTTAGTGGCCAAACACGGTGTGCCCTATCACGAGAAAAAGCTCGGCCAGCTGTTCTGCGATAACAAATCCAGTGACATCCTCAACCTGCTACTGGATGAATGCGCACAGGCCGGAGCCGAACTGTGCATGGACACCCGCATCGACTCAATCGAGAAACATGAGCACGGCTATCTGCTGCAAAGCAGCGCTGGGCCGATTCAATGCGAGTCGCTGGTGATCGCCACCGGCGGCTTATCGATTCCGACACTGGGCGCAAGCGGGTTTGGCTTTCAGGTTGCCAAACAGTTCGGCCATAACGTGCTGCCCACAAGAGCCGGGCTGGTGCCGTTCACCATTACCGATCCACAACTGAAAGCCTTGTGTACAGAACTGTCCGGAACCAGCGTTGAGGATTGCCTGGTCAGCTGCAATGGCCAGAGCTTCCGCGAGAACATTCTGTTTACCCATCGGGGACTGTCCGGCCCGGCGATATTGCAGATTTCGTCCTTCTGGCAGCCAGGGGACAGCATCAGCATCAACCTGCTGCCACATATCGACCTGCCGCAGTGGCTAGGCGACCAGCAACGCGAACGCCCCAACAGCGAGCTGAAAACCCTGCTGGCGGAGCTGTTCACCAAAAAGATGGCCAACCTGCTGGCTGAGAGCTGGTTTACCTCAAAGCCGATGAAGCAGTACACACCGGCTGAGCTCAAAGTCATCGCCAGTCAGCTGGAAGACTGGCAACTGATTCCTGCTGGCACGGAGGGCTACCGTACCGCAGAAGTCACACTGGGTGGAGTCGACACCCGCGAGGTGTCGTCGAAGACCATGGAGTCGCTGAAATCACCCGGCCTGTATTTCATCGGTGAAGTGCTGGATGTGACCGGCCATCTGGGTGGATTCAACTTCCAGTGGGCCTGGGCATCAGCGTATGCCGCCGCCCAGTTCGTTTAACGCACAGATTGCACTGAAGAGCCACAAAAAAGGCTGAAATATCAAGGATAAACAGCTGGGCGTGACTGCACAGTCTGGCCAATCTCGATTAGGCTAATACTCCCCTTCCCAGCAGTACCGGGCCATGCCGTCCAATCCTCTCAGTCAGTCTCTGCAACGCCTTTGGGCCAGCGATAAATTCAGCTACAGCTTCAGGGTGTTTATCGCCCTGGGCAGCATTATGTTGCTATGCGTCACGCGTAACTGGGTAGACGCCCTAATTCCATTATTTCTCGGCGTAATTGCCTGTGCGCTGGCAGAAAGCGGCGACAGCTGGAAAGGCCGGCTGCTGGCCGTACTGGTCACACTGACATGCTTTACCCTGGCCACCTATGCGGTCGAGCTGCTGTTCCCTTATCCATGGCTATTCGTAATTTCACTGGCCATTTCGACGTTTGCTCTGACCATGCTGGGCTCTCTGGGCGAACGCTTTGCCAGTATGGGCTGGGGCACGCTGATTTTGTCGGTGTACAGCATGCTGGTGATGGAGGTGCAGGGTGAGAATGCTGACATCTGGCATCAACCGCTGATTCTTGTCGCTGGCGCGGCTTGGTACGGCGCCCTGTCTGTGCTGTGGAACTGGCTGTTCAGCAATCAGCCGGTGCAACAGAGTCTGGCCCGGCTGTTTCGTGAATTGGGCCGATATCTGAAACTCAAAGCTGCGCTGTTCGAGCCTGTGCGCGGACTCAATATCGAGGAGCGCCGGCTGGCCCTGGCCCAACAGAACGGTCGCGTGGTTGCGGCGCTGAACAACGCCAAAGACGTAATCCTGCATCGCGTCGGTAATTCACGCGCCAATCCGGCCGTAAGCCGCTATCTGAAACTCTACTTCCTGGCTCAGGACATTCACGAACGCGCCAGTTCGTCCCACTACCCTTACAACGAGCTGGCCGAGGCGTTCTATCACAGTGATGTGCTGTTTCGCTGCCAGCGACTGCTTAACCTGCACGGTGACGACTGTCAGCGTCTCGCCCAAGCCATCGAAACCCACCAGCCTTTCGCCCATCAGGAGTTGAGCCATCAGGCACTCAATGATCTGAATGACGCCTGCGAGCACTTACGTCGGCAGAGCAACCCCGCTTGGCGCCACTTGCTGCGCTCGCTCAGTGCTCTGGCCAGCAACATGCACAAGGTCAACATGCTGCTAAGTAACGCCAGCAACCCTGATGCGCTGGCAGAGGAACAGGACAGCAGCCTCTACGACCGTGAACCGCAATCGGCCAAAGAGGTCATCAGGCAATTGCGCTCACAGCTGACGCCGACTTCACTGATATTCCGCCATGCTCTACGTCTGTCGATTGCTCTGGCCGTCGGCTATGGCGTGGTGCAGTTCATTGATCAGAGCCAGGGCTACTGGATTCTGCTGACCACACTGTTTGTCTGCCAGCCCAACTATGGTGCTACCCGCCTCAAACTGTTCCAACGCGTGGGCGGTACCGTTCTGGGTCTGATTCTGGGCTGGGCGATGTTTGATCTGGTGCCCAACACCCTTATACAGGCCGCCTTTGCCGTATTGGCCGGAGTGGGTTTCTTTGCTCTGCGCGGCACCCGCTACACACTGGCAACAGCCTCGATCACCCTGCTGGTTCTGTTCTGCTTCAACCAGACAGGTGCAGGCTATGACGTTCTGATACCGCGTCTGGTCGACACCCTGATCGGCAGCCTGATCGCCGTTATAGCCGTCATGGTCATCCTTCCGGACTGGCAGGGCCGCCGCCTGAACCAACTGCTGGCCAATACCCTGAGCTGCAACAGCCGTTATCTGAACCAGATCATTGAGCAGTACACCTACGGCAAGCGTGACGACCTGATCTACCGTGTGGCCCGGCGCAATGCTCACAACGCCGATGCCACCTTATCCACCACCCTGGGCAACATGCTCAAAGAGCCGGGCCACTTCCGTAAAGACGCTGATCTCGGCTTCCGTTTTCTACTGGTGTCGCACACGCTGCTCAGCTATCTGTCTGGCTTAGGCGCGCATCGCGGTGAAACCAACCTGAGCGAAGCTCATCAAGACCTGCTGGCCAGCGCCAGCCGAATTGCTGACAGCCTCGATGAAATTGCTGGGGGCCTGTTCGACGGTCACGCCATTGCGGTGCATAGTGACGAAGAACAACAATTGGCCAATCAGCTTGAGCAAATCGCAGATGAAGCCGACGACAGTCAGCGCCTGCTGCAAACCCAACTGGCGTTGATTTGCCGTCAGCTAGCCCCATTGCGTACGCTTGCCGCTCATTTGCTCAAAGCCCATGACGATGCAACCAGCACCTAAGGCAGCCAGCCACACACCATGAACAAAGCAGACCTGCTCAACAGCGTGATCACACAACTGCAAGACGACCTTGACCACGCGCACAAGGCTGCCCTGTCGGCACATGAAGCGGCCACCCACGAAGAGAACATCGCCGAGAACAAGTACGACACTCTCGGCCTTGAAGCGGCCTATCTGGCCACCGGCCAAGCCAGGCGCTATGAAGAAATCCGCACGGCACTGAAACAGTGGAAGCAGCTGCAATTACGCCCCTACTCGGAAGAAATCGGCATTCAGCTTGGCAACCTGATACAGCTGACCGATACTCAGGACCGGCGCCGCTGGCTATTTCTCGGCCCCGGCGGCGCGTCCATGTCTTTGCAACACGATGGCGCGAGCATCCAAGTCATCGGGCCCCAGGCACCGTTAGGCAAGGCACTGCTGGGTAAAGCGCCAGGTGACGAAGTGGACCTCAGGTTAGCCAGTGGCGTGCAGGAATTCGAGGTTCTGTCGGTCGAGTGAAGCTAGGCACAACCCCGTCAGGAGGACACCATGACCGTACAATCCCCGACCTTAGAAGACCTTTTTGAGCAGCTGGGACTCAAGTCTGATCCAGCCAGCATTGATCTGTTCGTCAAACAGCACTCACCGTTAGCCGAAGACTGCCAACTCGCCGACGCGCCCTTCTGGGACCCGGCTCAGGCCACACTGCTACGCGAAAAAATCCTCGAAGACGGTGTCTGGTCGCAAGCCGTGGACAAGCTCAACCTGCGCCTGCGCGCCTGATTCACCCGCCGCCTTGCAACACTCAGCGCGAGGCGGCAATCTCGCTCAGACTGACCTCGGCCATGCCGGGCAGCTCGCGCCAAGTCAGGTAGACGCGCAAGTCGAACTCAAGCTGGTGATAGCCCGGCAGCATGTGCTCACATAGCTTGTAGAAGGCTTTGTTGTGGTCTGACTCTTTCAGGTGTGCCAACTCGTGCACCACGATCATCTGCAGAAACTCTGGCGCCGCATCCTTGAACAGTGCGGCCACGCGGATTTCCTTCTTCGCCTTGAGCTTACCGCCCTGCACCCTCGAAACAGCGGTGTGCAACCCCAACGCGCGGTGAGTCAGGTCCAAACGATTGTCATACAGCACCTTATCAATCGCGGGTGCGCTGCGCAGATACGCTTGTTTAAGGTCTGTGACATAGGCATACAGCGCCTTATCACTCTTAATCTGGTGCGTACTGGCATAACGCCGGGCCAGGTATTCACCTAATCGCTCTTGCTCGATCAAACCGCGTACCTGTTGCTGCAGGTTGAGCGGGTAGCCTTGTAAATATTTCACAGCATTTCCTGTTCAATACGACCCGGCCAATCACCTCAGAACAGCTCTGGCACGGGCTTTAAAACTTACAACTTATCCCTGATATCAGTGATGCCATCCATCACTGACGGGTTGTTATACTTCGACCCACTTACGGTCACACCCTGGTACCAAGCCCATGCTGCAGGGTAGCGCTTTGTACAAGAACAACAACCCCGACTGCCCATACTCGCAGCAACTTGCTAAGGGATTCAGCCGTCTCAAATTTGATCCTCAGCTTGAGGACCAATACCGTCACCAACTCCTCGCCGGCCTGATCACTCAACACAAACTGCTGATCGGCATCTTTTTGATGTTGTGGATCGGCCTGTCCGGCCTGGACATCCTGCGTTTTGATCTGCTCGACCACCCTGAACAGCTCAGCGAGCATGCCCTGAACACCCTGGCACTGCGCGCACTGTGCATCACCGTAATGTCCCTGGTGATGCTGATACTGTTCATTCCTCGCCTGTGCCCTTACCGCCCTGGCCTGCTCACCGCCATGCAATTGATTAACGGCCTGGCCGGCGCAGCGATCATCTGCCTGTCCAAACGCGAGGATGCTCCGCAGCTGGACAGCGCCCACCTGTTGACCGTGGTCATAGCCTTCCTGCCTTGGGGGCTGACATGGATGCAAAGCCTGATGACGGCCCTGACCCTGTACGCAGGCTCCTGGGTTATCGGCGATCTGTTGCTGCAAGATCCACAACGCGCAGACTACATGCGCATGGTGCACATGATCCCGATGGCAATCTTTATCAGTGCATTGGGCGGTTACCTGCGTGATCACGCTCAGCGTAAAGCCTTTCTCCTGCAAAACATCATGCGCTGGCAGGCTGAACATGACCCGCTGACCAATCTGGCCAACCGACGCCTGTTCAATGAACAAATCAACCGCTGCCTAGGGCTAGGCCAGCGTGAAGGCATACGCACCGCACTGGTGCTGATCGATATCGATCACTTTAAACGGTACAACGACCATTACGGCCACCCGGTGGGAGACAAGGCCTTGATTCAGGTGGCAGAAATTCTCCAACAGGAAAGCAAACGGGCCATGGACCTGTGCGCCCGCTTGGGCGGTGAAGAGTTTGCTCTGCTGCACTACGACAGCGACGAGAAATCCCTGCGTAACCTTCTCGCCCGCTTGCACGAGCGCCTCAAGCTCCAAGCTATCCAGCATGCCAACAGCCCGATTAGCCCATATCTGACCTTCAGCATCGGGGCAGCCATCAGCGACCCCGGCGAATCCGCAGCCGAGCTCTACATCCGTACCGACAAAGCGCTCTACAGCGCCAAAGAAAACGGCCGTAATCGATCAGAACTCGACCTGCGTTGCGCCCCCCAAGCCCATCTGCGCCTGGCCTGAGGACTGCCCGGGAAGACACCTGCGGGTGCCTGATCCGCAAAAACAAAAAAGCCCGCTTTCGCGGGCTTTTTCGTGTGTCAGGCTTAGTTAACCTTGGCCGCCAACTCACCTTTGGCGTAACGCTGGAACATGCCTTCCAGAGAGATCGGCTTGATCTTGGAAGCGTTGCCAGCAGTGCCGAAGGCTTCGTAACGGGCGATGCACACGTCACGCATGGCCTTGATGGTCTCACCGAAGAATTTGCGCGGGTCAAACTCGCTCGGGTGCTGAGCCATATAACGGCGCATGGCACCTGTAGAAGCCAAACGCAGGTCAGTGTCGATGTTGACCTTACGCACGCCGTACTTAATGCCTTCAACGATTTCTTCAACCGGCACGCCGTAGGTTTCTTTGATGTCGCCACCAAACTCGTTGATGATCGCCAGCCACTCTTGCGGCACGCTGGAAGAACCGTGCATCACCAAGTGAGTGTTCGGAATGCGCTTGTGGATTTCCTTGATGCGGTCGATCGCCAGGATGTCACCGGTTGGCGGCTTGGTGAACTTGTAAGCACCGTGGCTGGTACCGATGGCGATTGCCAGGGCATCCACCTGAGTCTTCTTGACGAAGTCAGCCGCTTCTTCCGGATCAGTCAGCATTTGGCTGTGGTCCAGGGTTCCTTCAGCACCGATACCGTCTTCTTCACCAGCCTGACCCGTTTCCAGGCTGCCCAGGCAACCCAGCTCACCCTCAACGGAAACACCGCAAGCGTGGGCGAAAGCAACAGTCTGCTGAGTCACACGCACATTGTATTCGTAGTCCGACGGAGTCTTACCGTCTTCACGCAGGGAGCCATCCATCATCACCGAGCTGAAACCCAGCTGGATGGAGCGTTGGCATACGTCAGGGCTGGTGCCGTGATCCTGGTGCATGCACACCGGGATATGCGGGAATTCTTCAATCGCAGCCAGGATCAGGTGGCGCAGGAACGGGGCACCTGCGTATTTGCGGGCACCAGCAGAAGCCTGGACGATAACCGGAGAATCGGTCTTGTCGGCGGCTTCCATGATGGCACGCATCTGCTCGAGGTTGTTGACGTTAAAAGCCGGCACGCCGTAGCCGAATTCGGCGGCGTGGTCGAGCATCTGGCGCATGCTGATAAGTGCCATGGTGTACTTTCTCCCGGATGGGCTTTGTTGATCGTGCAAGCCTGCCGCAGCGGCAGGCGCTATTCAAGTCTCAGTCAGGACAAGTCATCTGCTTGTTCTGTCAATTCGTAACAGCAGGTGATCAGGGTGCCTTACAGAAGCGCCCGATCACCTGATCATTCGAGGGGCGGTAAATCACCGCCTCCTTGCCATTGGTGTGAAACGCCAGTAGCGGATCGCTATACAGCGCGCCGGAAGCCGACTTCTGCATGCGCAGGCGATGCACGATGTCATCACCGCCCAGACGCAGGTCAACGGCCTCTTGCCGGCTGTCGGTATAACGCCACAGCACTTCAACCTGGGTTTCACACACCCAACGTGTCCAACCGTCTGTTATCGCCGGCTCAGGCTGACTGGAACAAGCCGTCAGCAGCAAGCCGGATAACAACAGCAACGTGATATTCCTCATCATGCCACCTCCCTGATACTCAGACTCAGGCCTGGGCACGCTGCTCCAGCACCTCAACAGCAGGCAGAACCTTACCTTCAACGAACTCAAGGAACGCGCCACCACCGGTTGAGATATAGCTGATCTTTTCAGCCACACCGTATTTATCAATGGCTGCCAGGGTGTCACCACCGCCAGCGATGGAGAACGCAGCGCTCTCGGCAATGGCCAAAGCCAAAGCCTTGGTGCCATTGCCGAACTGATCAAACTCAAATACGCCGACCGGGCCATTCCACAGAATGGTCTGCGAGGCTTTGAGCATTTCAGCGAACTGCGCAGCGGTTTGCGGGCCGATGTCGAGGATCATGTCGTCTTCAGCCACATCACGCACGGCCTTGACCGTCGCCTCCGCGTCTTCAGCAAAGGCCTTGGCCACAACGACGTCGACCGGCAGTGGCACGCTGACCTTAGCCGCAATGGCTTTGGCAGTGTCGACCAGGTCCGCTTCGTACAGCGATTTGCCGACCGGATAGCCAGCAGCCGCCAGGAAGGTGTTGGCAATGCCGCCACCGACGATCAGTTGGTCACAGATTTCAGCCAGAGAGTTCAATACATCCAGCTTGGTAGATACTTTGGAACCGGCAACGATGGCCAGCATCGGGCGCGAAGGTTTATCCAGCGCTTTACCCAGCGCATCCAGTTCAGCCGCCAGCAGCGGACCGGCACAGGCAACCTGAGCAAACTTGGCCACACCGTGGGTCGAGCCCTGTGCGCGGTGGGCGGTACCAAACGCGTCCATCACAAACACGTCACACAGAGCGGCGTACTGCTGGGCCAACTCATCAGTGTTCTTTTTCTCGCCCTTGTTGAAGCGGACGTTTTCCAACAGCACCAGCTCGCCCGGCTTAACGTCAACGCCGCCCAAGTAGTCTTTGACCAGCGGCACATCGCGGCCCAGCGCTTTACTCAGGTAGTCAGCCACCGGCTTGAGACTGTCGGCTTCGCTGTAGACACCCTCTTCCGGACGGCCCAGATGGGAGCAGACCAGAACCGCAGCGCCCTTCTCCAGAGCAAGCTTGATGGTCGGCAGGGAGGCGAGGATGCGCGCGTCGCTCTTCACCACGCCGTCTTTTACCGGCACGTTGAGGTCTTCGCGGATCAGCACACGCTTACCGGCGAGGTCGAGGTCGGTCATCTTCAAAACGGTCATGTAATCAGTCCTTCACGGGGCTGGTTGTACTGGATTGGGTGGATACAGCAAGAAAGTGTTCAGCAACATCAAGCATACGATTGGCAAAGCCCCACTCGTTGTCGAACCAAGCCAGCAGATTGACCAGGCGCGGGCCTGATACCAGGGTCTGGCTGCCATCAACGATGGCCGAATGCGGATCATGATTGAAATCGCAGCTGGCATGCGGCAGCTCGGTATAAGCCAGCAAGCCCTTGAGCGGGCCGGCCTCAGCCGCCGTACGCAGGATACGGTTGATCTCTTCAGCGCTGGTGTCACGGAGCGTTTGCAGAGTGATGTCCAGGCACGACACATTGACCGTCGGCACCCGGATAGCCTTAGCCTGTACGCGTCCGTTCAGTTCCGGCAACAAACGCTCGATTCCGCGAGCCAAGCCGGTCGAAACCGGAATCACCGACTGAAACGCAGAGCGTGTACGGCGCAAATCTTCGTGATGATAAGCGTCAATCACCGGCTGATCATTCATGGCCGAATGGATAGTGGTGATCGTCACATAGTCGATCCCAACTGTTTCATTCAGCAACTTCAGCAGCGGCACACTGCAATTAGTGGTACAGGATGCGTTGGAGACCAGCCGTTCAGTGCCTGTCAGCAGTGACTGATTGACGCCATAGACGACCGTGGCATCGACGTCAGACTCACTGGACATAGGCTGTGACAGCAGCACCTTGGGTGCTCCAGCACGCAAAAAGCGCTCTGCCTGAACGCGGTTGGTGTACTGACCGGAGCACTCCAGCAGCAGGTCAATCTCCAGCGCGTCCCAGTCAATGGCTTCAGGCGTAGCCTCACGCAGCACTTTTACACAGTCGCCATTTATATGCAGGCAATCGCCATCAACACTTACCTCGCCGGGGAAGCGTCCATGGGTGGAGTCAAAACGGGTTAGGTATTCAATGCTGGCCTGATCGGCCAGATCATTCAGCGCCACAATCTCCAGGCGCGCACCTGCTCCGCGCTCATGCAAGGCCCGCAGCACGCAGCGACCGATGCGACCGTAACCATTCAGGGCGACGCGAAATGGGCGTAAGGACATATAAGTCTCGTCTGGCACACAGACGGGCCAGCCTCATCCAGGCTGGCCCGACAGGTGATCATCAGGCGTCCAGCAGCTCCGCTGCGGTTTCCAGAACGTTGCTGACTGTGAAGCCAAACTCTTCGAACAACGCGGCAGCAGGTGCAGACTCACCAAAGGTGGTCATGCCAATGATGCGACCTTCCAGACCCACATACTTGTACCAGTAATCGGCGTGGGAGGCTTCGATGGCGATACGTGCACCCACCTGAACCGGCAGTACTGCCTGCTTGTAGGCAGCGTCTTGCTGATCGAACACAGACGTCGACGGCATTGATACAACGCGAACCTTACGGCCTTGTTCAGTGAGCTGCTCGTAAGCCTGAACCGCCAGACCGATCTCGGAACCTGTAGCGATCAGGATCAGTTCCGGCTCGCCGTCGCAGTCTTTCAGCACATAACCACCACGAGCGATATCAGCCAGCTGCTGAGCGTCGCGGCTCTGGTGCGGCAGGTTCTGACGGCTAAAAATCAGCGCACTCGGGCCATCGTTACGCTCGATGGCGTGCTTCCAGGCAACTGCCGACTCAACGGCATCGCATGGACGCCAGGTATCGAGGTTCGGCGTACCACGCAGGCTGGCCAGTTGCTCGATTGGCTGGTGAGTCGGGCCGTCTTCGCCCAGACCGATGGAGTCGTGAGTGAATACATACAGCACACGCTGCTTCATCAGCGCCGACATACGCACAGCATTGCGGGCGTATTCCATGAAGATCAGGAAGGTTGCGCCGTACGGCACAAAGCCGCCGTGCAGAGCCACACCGTTCATGATCGCGCTCATGCCGAACTCACGCACGCCGTAGAACATGTAGTTACCGGACGCATCGTCAGCAGAAACGCCTTTGCAGCCTTTCCACAGGGTCAGGTTGGAGCCTGCCAGGTCGGCAGAGCCGCCGAGGAATTCAGGCAGCAGCGGGCCAAAGGCATTCAGGGTGTTCTGGCTGGCCTTACGGCTGGCGATGGTTTCGCCTTTAGCAGCAACTTCCTGAATATAGGCAGAGGCTTTTTCAGCGAAGTCAGCCGGCAACTCACCGCTTATACGGCGTTTGTATTCAGCAGCCAACTCAGGGAAGGCAGCAGCATACGCATCAAAGCGCTTGTTCCACTCAGCTTCGGCAGCAGCACCGGCAGCTTTGGCGTCCCACTCGGCATAGATGTCAGCAGGGATTTCGAACGGACCGTGGTTCCAACCCAGCGTCGCGCGGGTCAAAGCGATTTCGTCGTTACCCAGCGGCGCGCCGTGGCACTCTTCTTTACCCTGCTTGTTCGGTGAGCCAAAACCGATGGTGGTTTTGCAGCAGATCAGGGTCGGACGGTCTTCAGTCTTGCGCGCCGTCTCGATCGCCATTTTGATTTCTTCAGCGTCGTGACCATTAACGTTACGGATCACCTGCCAGCCGTAGGCCTCAAAGCGCGCGGGAGTGTCGTCAGTGAACCAGCCGTGAACTTCGCCGTCGATGGAGATGCCGTTGTCATCGTAGAACGCAACCAGCTTGCCCAAGCCCAGCGTACCGGCCAGCGAGCAGACTTCGTGGCTGATGCCTTCCATCATGCAACCGTCGCCCAGGAAGGCGTAGGTGAAGTGGTCAACGATCTTGTGGCCGTCGCGGTTGAACTGGGCTGCCAGCACTTTCTCTGCAAGCGCGAAGCCCACCGCATTGGCGATGCCCTGACCCAGCGGACCGGTGGTGGTTTCAACACCCGGTGTGTAACCGTACTCAGGGTGGCCCGGAGTTTTGCTGTGCAATTGACGGAAGTTTTTCAGGTCGTCGATGCTCAGGTCGTAGCCGGTCAGGTGCAGCAGCGAATAAATCAGCATCGAGCCGTGACCGTTGGACAGTACAAAGCGGTCACGGTCTGCGAAATTCGGGTTAGCCGGGTTGTGCTTGAGGAAGTCGCGCCACAAAACTTCGGCGATATCCGCCATGCCCATCGGGGCACCCGGGTGGCCGCTGTTGGCTTTTTGCACGGCATCCATGCTCAGAGCACGAATGGCATTTGCACGCTCACGACGGCTGGGCATCACTGAAATCTCCTGCGGGGCTGCTGGACGGAATGTCCACACAGCTATCTGTCGAAAAAAGAAACTATTTTCGCCCACCGGACCCCATCGGGGCAATGACAGATAGTCATATGTCAGAAAATCAGCCTACCTGAGGATGCAAAGAGCCTCTTGCAGCTGCACAGGTATTAGCCAGACAAGGCGCTTGAAACAGCTCGCCATGCCAGATACCCACTAGTGTCCGCCCTGCAACCAGCCCCCAGACCAGCAGTAACAAACCGCTCAAAACCCAGCCAGCACCAGCAAAGACAGTTGCATCTGTCAGTTTGAACAGCTCAAACGTTGCAAGCGTGAACACCCCCAACGGGAAGGTGAACCCCCACCAGCCCAAATTGAAACGCATTGAACTGCGGGCGTAATGACGGGTAAACAAAATCGCTACCACCAACCACCACAGCCCAGCGCCCCACAGCGCCAAACCAGCCACAAGGCCTAACTGACTAGACATATCAGCCGCAGCGGCCAGGGGCGTTCCAGCGAATACCGCTGGCGCAGCATGCCCCATGCTCAGCAACCCCAGGCAACCGGTGGCAATAGGGCCCAGAGGCAGCCAGCTGGTGGCGGCAAAATCCGCATCTGGCAGCTTATGCAAAGCCAAGCGCAGCAACACCAGCGTGATCAGAGAAAAGGCCAGAGACAGGGAAATCCCCCACAACACGAAACCAGCTATCAATAGTTGCTGCCCAGCTTCGGGTGCCACATGGTTCGCTAGCGCGCCCGCCGTGCTGGCCGCCACTTCCGGCGCAACGATAGGCAGCAGCCAAACAGCTGTGAGCTTATCCAACGCATGGCTTTGCCGGGTAAACATCAGATACGGCACCAGAATTGCCCCTACCAGCGCCATGCCCGCGTCCAACCACCACAACCAATGGGCGACGGCATACACCTGTTCTCCCCAGCGTGGTGCACCGAACAGCAGCAGACCTTTGATCAACACGGCAAGACTCATCGGAATCGCCCCGAGAAACATCGACTGCACCGGATGCAACAGCATGGGTTTGATGGTCTCGGGATATAACAGCAAGCGCCCTGCAAACAGTGCGCTGAAGACTGCAAACAACAGCACTGCAAATACCCACAGCCCCTGCGCCAGAACGTACTGACCCGTAACAGCCCAAGGCAACTCCATTACAACCAACGACAACACCCCGGTCCCCATAATCATGGCAAACCAGTTCGGTGTGAAATGACGGATAAATGCCAGTGGTTCAGGCAGGCGGCTAAATGGGCGTTTCATACTCACTCCTGTGACCCCAACTGCGGAATGAGCAAAGCCTAATCAGCCTTGATGCATATTGAAAATACATGTTTTATAGGCCTTCCATACCTTATATTTATACAAAGCCATGAACCTGCACCATCTGAAAGTTTTTCTCGCGGTGGCCGACGCAGGCAGTATTAGCGCCGGAGCCGAGCAACTGCACATCAGCCAACCGGCCGTGACCCGGGAAATTCGCGACTTGGAGGGCAACCTCGGCCTGCAACTCTTCGAGCGCCGGCCCCGCGGCGTGCGACTGACTGAAGGCGGCGAACGCCTGCGCCACTACGCACAACGTATCTTTGCGCTGGAACAAGCCGCCGAGCGCGACTTACACAACTTCGCTCAGGTTGAGAGCGGCGAACTGCATCTGGGTGCCAGCGCAACGCTGGGGGCTTATCTGCTGCCAGCGTTGATCCGTCAGTTCCGCCAGCAATTTCCGCAGATCAGAATCAGTCTGGGCGTCAGCAATACCCATCAGGTGACGCAACAACTGGACGATGGCCTGATCAGCCTGGGCTTCGTCGAAGGTGCTTTTGTTCGCGAACAGTACGCCCACCATCTTCTGGCCCGGGACGCACTGCTGCCCGTGGTTTCTCCACAGCACCCGCTGGCCCGGGCAAAGCAACTGAAGGCAGCAGACTTACAGGCCTACCCGCTGTACTTGCGCGAACCCGGCTCGGGCACTCGCCACAGTATCGAGCAAACTTACAAAAGCCATGGATTGGAGATTGAGCCCCACGTAGCCATTGCCAGTACTGAAGCGCTGAAAGCCTTGCTGGAAGATGCACACGGCATAGCCTGGCTGTCAGAACGCAGCATCAGTGCCGAACTGACCAGCGGGCGGCTACAGCACTTGGCCGTTTCTGATCTGAAGATTGAACGCGAGCTGTATGCGCTGTGGCGCCCTGACAGCACCCTGAGCCCGGCATCCGCAAGATTCCTGTCCTTATGCCAGAAAGCCACATAGCAATATCAAAACTTTTTGATATTGCTATTGCTGGATAAAAAACGTGCGCTTAGACTGCCACCCTTATGAACCTGCGCGCCTCGAATCTGACGTTCGACCCCGTCGACACCCTCGCCACCCTCTGCAAAGCCAGTGGCGATGCGTTGCGTCTGAACATTTTGCGCGCACTGGCCAACAACTCATTTGGCGTGCTTGAACTGGCCCAAATCTTCGCCACTGGTCAATCCGGCATCAGTCACCACCTCAAAGTGCTGTCACAAGCTGGGTTGGTAGCCACTCGCCGTGAAGGCAATGCCATTTTTTACCGGCGCGCGCTGATACAGGGCGACTTGCCCGGCAGCCGCTTGCAAGCAGCACTGCTTGACGAGGTTGACCTACTGGTCCTGCCTGAGGACGTACAGCAACGCATTAACGCCGTGCATAAGCAGCGCGAAGACGCCAGCCAGGATTTTTTTGCCCGCAGCGCTGCCAGTTTTCAAGCTCAGCAAGACCTGATCGCCGGCCTGCCGCAATACCGTGACAGCGTGCTGGCTTTACTTGACTCACTGGGCTTTGATACCCACGCCAGTGCGCTGGAGATTGGTCCCGGTGACGGCGGTTTTCTGCCTGAGCTGGCACGCCGCTTCAAACATGTACTGGCGCTGGACAATAGTCCGGCCATGCTCGAACTTGCCCGCCAACGCTGCACGCAAGACGGCTTGACCAATGTCGATCTGCAACTAGCTGACGCCTTGCACGATGACTACAGCGCAGCCGACTGCGTCGTGTTGAACATGGTTCTGCACCATTTGGCCGCGCCAGCAGAAGCACTTAAACAATTGGCCAGCCGGGTTAAACCTGGTGGCAGCCTGCTGATCACTGAACTGTGCAGCCACAATCAGAGCTGGGCCCGTGAGGCCTGCGGTGATCTGTGGCTGGGCTTTGAACAGGATGATCTGGCACGCTGGGCCAAAGCAGCGGGCCTCACACCAGGCGAAAGCCTTTATATTGGCCTGCGCAACGGTTTTCAGATTCAGGTTCGGCATTTTGCCAACCCACACACTTCCCTTGGCCCAAGGGCTTCCATCAGCGGAACACAACAGGAAACACAGCGATGAGCGAATACTCCCTTTTTACCTCAGAGTCCGTATCCGAAGGCCATCCGGACAAGATCGCCGACCAGATCTCCGATGCGGTGCTTGACGCCATCATCGCTCAGGACAAACACGCCCGCGTAGCCTGCGAAACCATGGTGAAAACCGGTGTGGCGATTGTCTCCGGTGAAGTCACCACCAGCGCCTGGGTTGATCTTGAAGAAATCGCCCGTCGCGTTATCTGCGACATCGGCTACACCTCCAGTGATGTCGGCTTCGACGGTGCGACCTGCGGCATCATCAACATCATTGGTAAGCAGTCCCCGGACATCAACCAAGGTGTTGACCGCGCCAAGCCGGAAGATCAGGGCGCCGGTGACCAGGGCCTGATGTTCGGCTATGCCAGCAACGAAACCGACGTACTGATGCCTGCACCGATCGTGTTCAGCCACCGCTTGGTTGAGCGTCAGGCCGAGGCCCGTAAATCCGGCCTGCTGCCCTGGCTGCGCCCGGATGCAAAATCCCAGGTCACCTGCCGTTATGACGGCGGCAAAGTTGTCGGTATTGACGCTGTTGTGCTGTCCACTCAGCACAACCCGGAAATCAGCCAGGCGGATCTGAAAGAAGCGGTGATGGAGCTGATCGTCAAGCACACACTGCCTGCCGAACTGCTGCATAAAGACACCCAGTTCCACATCAACCCGACTGGCAAGTTCGTCATCGGCGGCCCGGTTGGCGACTGCGGCCTGACCGGCCGTAAGATCATCGTCGACTCCTACGGTGGCATGGCTCGCCATGGCGGCGGCGCGTTCTCCGGCAAAGACCCATCCAAGGTTGACCGCTCTGCTGCGTACGCCGGCCGTTACGTGGCCAAGAACATCGTGGCCGCTGGCCTGGCCGAGCGTTGCGAAATTCAGGTTTCTTACGCTATCGGCGTGGCCCAGCCTACCTCCATCTCGATCAACACCTTCGGTACCAACAAGGTTTCAGAAGACGTAATCATCAAGCTGGTTCGCGAAGTCTTCGACCTGCGCCCATACGCGATCACCCGCATGCTCGACCTGCTACACCCGATGTATCAGGAGACCGCAGCATACGGTCACTTCGGCCGTACACCGGAGCAGAAGACTGTGGGCGAAGACACCTTCACCACCTTCACTTGGGAAAAGACCGACAAAGCCGACGAACTACGCGCTGCCGCTGGTCTGTAATCCCCCTCGATATGAGAAGCCCCGCGCAATGCGGGGCTTTTTTATTGTCCCCACACTTCTGCCTCATCCCAGAGCGATTAGCCTGCTGCGCCATACCGCAAGCAAGGATGCTGCTGATGAGAATTCTCCTATCACTACTGCTGATACCCGGCACAGTCTGGGCCGCCTGCCCGAGCTGGTCAGCAAAGCACGCCGCTGCCGAGCTGACGACCATGACCAGACAGCTGGAAGAATGGGACGTGCATTACCACAAGCACGGTTACTCTCCCATTCCTGACGAACTCTACGACCAGGCCAGCCACAACCTGCAGCGACTGCGCGAATGCTTTGCGAACGACGCTCCGGCCGAACGCAGCCCACTAAGCAGCAGCACAGGCAAGACCGCCCACCCGGTGCCCCACACAGGCTTACGTAAATTACCCGGCGCAGAAGCTGTACAAAACTGGATACAGGGACGGGAAGCGCTCTGGGTTCAACCCAAAGTAGACGGCATCGCTGTCACTTTGGTTTATCGAGAGGGCCAGCTGCAGCAAATGATCAGCCGTGGCAACGGACTGCGCGGGCAAAACTGGACAACACATGCCAGGCTCATCCCGGCGATTCCCAAGCAGCTACCGGAAAGCGCCGACTTAATCCTTCAGGGTGAGCTGTACTGGCGGCAACCCGGGCATGTACAACAAGTGCAGGGCAGTCAGGGGCTGCGCAGCAAGATCGCCGGACTACTCAACCGAAAACAGTTGGACCAGCAGGACGCCGAGCAAATTGGCTTGTTTGTATGGGAGTGGCCTAATGGCCCTGCCTCACTGGCAGATCGCTCCGCGCAACTGACTAAACTCGGTTTTACCGATACTGAGCAAATGAGTGTGCGTGTAAACGGACTTCACGATATTCGCCGATGGCGCAGACACTGGTACAAAACCCCATTACCTTTTGCCAGCGACGGCATCGTCATTCGCCAGGATCAGCGCCCTGAACCGTCCCGCTGGCGGGCTGAACCGGCCTCATGGGCCGCCGCCTGGAAGTATCCGGCCAAGCAGACGCTGGGCGTAGTCCAAGCTATCGAGTTCCGCATTGGCCGTAGTGGACGCATCACTCCCATAATTCGCGTTGAGCCAGTGAGACTGGATGATCGCCGGGTCGAGTATGTCAGCCTTGGCTCCCTCAAGCGCTGGGAAAAGCACGACGTACGCCCAGGCGATCAGGTGGTCATTCGTTTGTCCGGGATGACCATTCCCACCTTTGACAGCGTGCTCTGGCGCACGCAACAACGCTCCAGACTTGAGGTCCCCAATGCCAAAGACTTTCACCCGCTTAGCTGCTGGCACCCGACACTAACCTGCTCCAGCCAATTCAGCGCCCGCCTGAACTGGCTCAGCAGCAAGCACGGACTGGCCCTACCTGGAGTCGGCCCAGGCAGCTGGGACAAATTGCAAAACAGCGGCAAACTGCAAGGGCTCTTGGACTGGCTGCAATGGACTGAGGAGGAGTTATCAACCATCCCAGGTATTAGCGCAAATAATGCCCAACACCTGTACAACAGCTTTCAACTCGCAAAGCAGCGCCCCTTCAAAAAGTGGCTAAAGGCACTCGGCGCACCAGCAGGACAGATCGACGGAGACAACTGGCAAACGTTGACCGAGCGCACCGTTACCGACTGGCAACGCATACCCGGCATCAGCCCGAACCGAGCACGACAACTACAGGCTTTTTTCACTCACCCGGAAACAAACAACCTGCGCCAACAGTTACGTGCAGCGCAGGTTGCAGGTTTTTGAAACAAGCCAGTGCATCGCACCAGACAACTTGACCGTGATCAGTACGCCCGAAACTCTTCGTGACAAGCCTTGCAGCTGTCCTCGACCTTTTTCATAGGGGCAACAAGCGCCTGCTCACGCAAGGGTTTATTAGCTGCGACGGCGACCAACTCAGCCGTGCTGGCTTCCATCTCCTGGGCCAGCTCCTGAAAGCGTTCCTGACGCTGCCAGACATCATCTTTGGCCCGGGTTTCACCGCCTGCTTCCTGCACCTTAGGGAAATGCTGCCAAGGCGTACGCGTCAACGCATCCAGCTTAACCGCGCCCTCAGCAAAGCGGCTTTCATCAAAAGCAATACGACCGCGCAGCATACCTCCAAGGTCCTCACTCACTTTGAGCATGTCCTTGAAGATGGCCTGACGTTTTCCCTGAGGCGAATTTGGATCAACCCCACCACATGCGGCCAGAGACAGGCACACAGCAGCCAACAGCAGGAATTTATTCATCAGTTACACCATCAGCAATTACAAAGTCGCGCAGTATCGCTATTGAGCAGGCAAAGGCCAAGTAAATCGAACCGCTGACCGACACCCAGCCGAGCGTACTCAGAGCTGGAAGCGACCAAGATGCTGATTCAACTGCACCACCTGCGCATGAATGAGCGAACTGGCATCAACCATCTCCTGCATCTTCTGCTAACTGCTTTGAGCAATGCTGGAAATCTGCGTGATACGTTGATCGATCTCACTCGACACCTGACTCTGCTCTTCGGCAGCAGTAGCAATCTGAGTGTTCATCGCATTAATGCCATCTACCGCCCCCACAATTGTGTCCAGAGCCAGACTGGCCTGATTGATATGGGACAGATTGTTCTGCACCAGCGCTACACTCTGCTGCATGGCTTCAACAGCATCGTCAGCACCGCTCTGCAAACACTTAATAATGCTTTGAATTTCACCGGTAGATTGCTGTGTGCGACTGGCGAGTGTCCGCACCTCATCAGCCACCACCGCAAAACCACGACCAGCTTCGCCTGCACGGGCCGCTTCAATTGCAGCATTCAGAGCCAGCAAGTTGGTCTGTTCAGCGATTCCGGTAATCACTTCCAGCACCTTACCAACACTGCCTGTTTCGAGCTGAAGACGCTGAACCTGCTCACTGCTGCTGTTCAACTGCTGAGCCAACTGATCAATTTGTGCTGCACTGTGTTGCACAAATTGCTGCCCCCTGTTGCGCGCGCACATCGGCGCTGCGTGCTGACTCGGCAGCCTGGACCGCATGTCGGGCCACCTCTGCAACCGTGGCACTCATTTCGTTCATCGCAGTAGCGATCTGGTCCAGTTCTTCATACTGCTGGCGAACACCATCGCCGACAGACCGCGCAAGGCCCATGACAGGGTCAGCCTGACTTCCTGAAAGTTGAGAGGGGCATACAGATTCCACAAACAAGGCTTATCGAACCAAAGCCGGACGCTCTAGCTCAGGCATTCCAAGGGCGAAAGCAAACTATACGCCCCATCACCCACCTGCGCTTACAGAATGACGCACTTGGCGAGCAACGCCCGCCAAGTGACAAATTACGCGGACACTACAAAAAGGCTGATAATCAGGCCCATGCCGACAAACCAGACCAAAGAGCGCAGAGGCGCCCAATCCATCAGGTAACAGATCAGATAGACCAGACGATTGATCACAAAGCAAATGGCCAACTGATCGATCAGCATTTGCTCGGCGTTACCGGCCAGATGGGCGATGATCACCGCCGCGGAAAACGCCGGCGTCACTTCAAAACTGTTGAGCTGTGCGTTGTGGGCACGTCGTGCCATACCGGTCAAACGGTCCAGCATCGCTCGCGGATCACGGTTATGTTCGGGGCTGAATCCACCACCGATCGCCTTGGCTGTGATGGTAGAGACATACGGCAAAATCATGGCAATCAACACACACCAATACGCGATGGTCATAGCAGCACCTCTTTTCTCAAAAACCTGTGCAGCCTGCACCAGCCGCGGCACAAACGCCAGAAGCATTTCCGAAAAAACACCGGATTCATGGAGTAAAGCTCGACAGAAAGCCTTGGGCTAACCCAGCTGACCCGCTATAATTCGCCCGTTTTAGCTGTCCGGCACCGCCCGGGCACTCCCGCCACCTGTCCGAGGGGCGCTGCAGCAGGCCAATCACAGCCTGTCAGGCTCGGATGGGGCGTTACCCAAACGCATCAACGGCGCCCATTCGCAGACAACGAATGGAGAGCTTTATGAGCGCCGCTTTTACTGATTACAAAGTAGCTGACATTTCCCTGGCCGACTGGGGCCGCAAAGAGCTGATCATCGCCGAGTCGGAAATGCCGGCACTGATGGGCCTGCGTCGTAAATACGCCGCTAGCCAGCCGCTGAAAGGCGCCAAGATCCTCGGTTGCATCCACATGACCATCCAGACCGGTGTGCTGATCGAAACCCTGATCGCCCTGGGCGCTGAAGTGCGCTGGTCCAGCTGCAACATTTTCTCCACTCAGGATCAGGCCGCCGCAGCTATCGCCGCTGCTGGCATCCCGGTATTCGCCTGGAAAGGTGAGACCGAAGAAGAGTACGAGTGGTGCATCGAGCAAACCATCCTCAAAGATGGTCAGCCATGGGATGCCAACATGGTGCTGGACGACGGCGGCGACCTGACCGAAATCCTGCACAAGAAATACCCGCAGATGCTGGAAAAAATCCACGGCATCACTGAAGAAACCACCACCGGCGTGCACCGTCTGCTCGACATGCTCAAGGCTGGCACCCTTAAAGTCCCGGCGATCAACGTCAACGACTCGGTAACCAAGAGCAAGAACGACAACAAATACGGCTGCCGTCACAGCCTGAACGACGCCATCAAGCGCGGCACTGACCACCTGCTGTCCGGCAAGCAAGCGCTGGTAATCGGCTACGGCGACGTGGGCAAAGGCTCTGCACAGTCCCTGCGTCAGGAAGGCATGATCGTTAAGGTTTCCGAAGTTGACCCGATCTGCGCAATGCAGGCCTGCATGGACGGCTTCGAGCTGGTCTCCCCTTACAAAGATGGCCTCAACGACGGCACCGAAGCCAGTGTTGACGCTGCTCTGCTGGGCAAGATCGACCTGATCGTAACCACCACCGGTAACGTCAACGTCTGCGACGCCAACATGCTCAAGGCGCTGAAGAAGCGTGCAGTGGTGTGCAACATCGGCCACTTCGATAACGAAATCGACACAGCTTTCATGCGCAAAAACTGGGCATGGGAAGAAGTGAAGCCGCAGGTTCACAAAATCCACCGCACTGGCGCTGGCAGCTTCGACCCACAAAACGACGACTACCTGATCCTGCTGGCCGAAGGCCGCCTGGTAAACCTGGGTAACGCCACCGGTCACCCAAGCCGCATCATGGACGGCTCCTTCGCCAACCAGGTTCTGGCGCAGATCTTCCTGTTCGAGCAAAAGTTCGCTGATCTGTCGGCCGAGAAGAAAGCCGAGCGTCTGACCGTTGAAGTACTGCCGAAGAAACTCGACGAAGAAGTAGCCCTGGAAATGGTTAAAGGCTTCGGCGGCGTAGTCACCAAGCTGACCAAACAGCAAGCTGACTACATCGGCGTAACGGTTGAAGGCCCGTTCAAGCCTGACGCCTACCGTTACTGATGTCGGGGGAGCCGCAAGGCTCCCATTGAGTTTTCTGGTGAGTCCGCCTCTGCGGCTGACTCACCTTATGGAAGATTGTTATGTCTCAAGAACGCCGTTACAGCTTCGAGTTCTTCCCTACCAAAACTGAAGCTGGTCACGAAAAACTGATGACAGTGGCGCGCCAGTTGGCGAGCTACAAACCAGACTTTTTCTCCTGCACTTACGGTGCCGGTGGCTCGACCCGCGACCGAACACTGAATACCGTGCTGCAACTGGATGGAGAGGTAAAAGTACCGACTGCGCCGCACCTGTCCTGTGTCGGTGACAGTAAGGCCGAGCTGCGCGAGCTGCTCAACCAGTACAAAGATGCCGGCATCAAGCGCATTGTCGCCCTGCGTGGTGACTTGCCTTCCGGCATGGGCATGGCCAGCGGCGAGCTGCGCTTCGCCAATGAACTGGTAGAGTTCATCCGCAACGAAACCGGTGATCACTTCCACATCGAAGTTGCCGCCTACCCGGAAATGCACCCACAGGCACGCAATTTCGAAGACGATATCGCCAACTTCGTGCGCAAGGCCAAAGCCGGTGCCGACAGCGCCATCACTCAGTACTTCTTCAACGCAGACAGCTACTTCTACTTTGTCGACCGTGTACGCAAACTGGGCGTGGATCTGCCAATCGTGCCGGGCATCATGCCGATCACCAACTACAGCAAACTGGCGCGCTTCTCCGACGCCTGCGGTGCCGAACTGCCGCGCTGGATTCGCAAGCAACTGGAAGCCTACGGTGACGACATCGACAGCATCCAGGCCTTCGGCGAGCAAGTGATCACCCGTATGTGCGAGCAGTTACTGGAAGGCGGCGCACCGGGTCTGCACTTCTACACCCTGAACCAGGCCGAGGCGAGCCTGGCGATCTGGAATAACCTTCAACTGCCCCGTTGACGGTCAGACTGCCAGCCCGGCTTTGGGCTGGCAGTTGCTAACGCCTTATGCGCATAAGTGTCTTCCCGAACTTTTGCCGCGCATGAAACTCTGAGCAAGGCTCGTATCCACGACCATACTTCAGTAAACGCATGGCCATGCAAGGCTGCGTGGTTAATCCAACAGGGAGCGCCTGAATGGCCGCACGCAAAACCATCAATGCCTCAGTATCCCCGCGAGGTAGCCTGGAAACTCTTTCCCAGCGCGAGGTGCAGCAGCTACGCGAAACCGGTTCAGGCGGCGTTTACCAGCTATTCCGCCAATGCGCTTTGGCAATCCTCAATACCGGCTCGCACAGCGACAACGCCAAGACCATTCTTGAGGCCTACCCGGATTTCGAAGTGCGTATTCTTCAGCAGGATCGTGGGATCCGTCTTGAGCTGCTGAATGCGCCCGCAGATGCCTTTGTCGATGGCGAAATGATCGCCAGCACTCGTGAAATGTTGTTCAGCGCCCTGCGCGATATCGTTTACGCCCAAAGCGAGATGGGGTATCAGCGCTTCGACTTCGGCAGCAGCCAAGGCATCACCGATTACGTTTTTCACTTGCTGCGTAATGCCCACACCCTTCGCCCAGGCGTTGAGCCAAACATGGTGGTGTGCTGGGGCGGCCACTCGATCAGCAGCGAAGAATACAAGTACACCAAAAAGGTCGGCCATGAACTTGGCCTGCGCGGCATGGACATCTGCACCGGCTGTGGCCCCGGCGTGATGAAAGGCCCGATGAAAGGCGCCACCATTGCCCATGCCAAGCAACGCATTCTGCATGCCCGCTATCTGGGACTGACCGAGCCAGGCATCATCGCAGCCGAGGCGCCTAACCCGATCGTCAACGAGCTGGTCATCCTGCCGGATATCGAAAAGCGCCTTGAGGCCTTTGTCCGTGTAGGTCACGGCATCATCATTTTCCCAGGTGGCGCAGGCACTGCCGAAGAGTTGCTGTATCTACTCGGCATTCTGCTGCATCCGGATAACAAAGATCTGCCGTTCCCGTTGATCATGACAGGACCGGCTACGTCCGCTGATTACCTGAACCAGTTGCATGAGTTCATTGGCAAGACGCTGGGCGAAGCGGCTCAGCAGCTGTACCGCATCATCATTGAAGACCCGGCGCTGGTGGCTTACGACATGGCGCGTGGGATCAAAGCGGTTACCCACTTCCGCCGCGAGCACACAGACGCCTATCACTTCAACTGGCTGCTGAAAATCGACGAAGGCTTCCAGCACCCGTTCGAGCCGACCCACGCGAATATGGCCAGCCTCAACCTGACCCGCGAACAACCGCCGCATGAACTGGCAGCCAACCTGCGCCGTGCGTTTTCGGGCATTGTCTCCGGTAACGTCAAGGAGCAAGGCATTCGCCTGATTGAACAGCACGGCCCTTACGAAATCAGTGGCGACCCGCAAATCATGCATCAGCTGGATTTGCTCCTGCAGGCCTTCGTTGACCAGCACCGAATGAAGCTACCCGGCGGCACTGCGTACGAACCTTGCTACAAGCTGGTGAAATAAATGCACGCCGTGCCTGTCCAACTGCTTCTGCAAGTGCCCAGGACAGCGCACGGTTATGCTCCGGCGGCTCTCAGAACGATGCTGACACCATCCGTCGTTCTGCAATGTAATCCGCTGACAGTAAACCCGTTCACAAGCGCGCAGCTCTGTTATACTCGACCAACCCTGTCTGACTTGCGCCCGGATACTCGCCCCCAGAGGCCAGTAGTACCGGACGGGATCACACCGCTGATGTGTGATTCAAGCCAGGCATTACACCCCATAGGGCCAAGCCCTCACTAGACAGGATCACACATGTCCTTTGCTTCCCTCGGTCTCTCCGAGGCTTTAGTCCGTGCGGTCGAAGCCGCTGGCTACACCCAGCCCACTCCAGTGCAACAGCGGGCTGTTCCCGCCGTGTTGCAAGGCCGCGACCTGATGGTGGCAGCCCAGACGGGTACAGGTAAAACGGGCGGTTTTGCCCTGCCGATTCTTGAGCGTCTGTTTCCCGGTGGTCACCCTGACCGCGAACATCGCCACGGCCCCAAACAACCCCGCGTACTGGTCCTGACGCCGACCCGGGAGCTTGCTGCACAAGTACATGACAGCTTCAAGCTGTATGCCCGTGATCTCAATCTGGTTAGCGCCTGCATCTTCGGCGGTGTCGGCATGAACCCGCAGGTTAAAGCGCTGGCTAAAGGTGTCGATGTTCTGGTCGCCTGCCCTGGTCGCCTGCTCGATATGGCCGGTCAAGATGCAGTGGACCTGAGCCATGTAGAGATTCTGGTGCTGGATGAAGCCGACCGCATGCTCGACATGGGCTTTATCCATGACGTGAAAAAAGTGCTGGCCCGACTGCCTGCGCAACGTCAGAACCTGCTGTTCTCGGCGACCTTCTCCAAAGACATCACCGATCTGGCCAACAAGCTGCTGCACGATCCCGAGCGTATCGAAGTGACGCCGCCGAACACCACGGTTGAGCGCATTGAGCAGCGTATTTTCCGCCTACCAGCCAATCAGAAGCGCGCCCTCTTGGCCCACCTGATCACCGCTGGAGCATGGGAACAGGTGCTGGTCTTTACCCGTACCAAGCATGGCGCTAACCGACTTGCCGAATACCTCGAGAAACATGGCCTGCCTGCTGCCGCGATCCACGGCAACAAGAGCCAGAATGCACGTACAAAGGCGCTGGCCGACTTCAAGGCAAACAAGGTGCGTATTCTGGTTGCCACCGACATCGCAGCCCGCGGCCTGGACATCGACCAGTTGCCACACGTGGTCAACTTCGAGCTACCGAACGTGGAAGAAGATTACGTCCACCGTATCGGCCGCACTGGCCGTGCAGGCCGCACCGGCGAAGCGATCTCTCTGGTTGCACCGGACGAAGAAAAGCTGCTGAAAAACATCGAGCGCATGACTAAGCAGAAAATCCCGGATGGTGATCTGCAAGGTTTCGATGCCAGCACTCTGGAGGCCGAACGCCCAGAAGTGCGTGAGCCTCGCCAACCGCGCCCGCCTCGCGGCGACAAGCCAGAAGGCGAACGTCGTGGCAACGGCCGTCGTGACAAAGGTAAGGACAAAGGCCGTAACACCACTAAAGACACCAGCAGCGAGACCAGTAAAGAGCCGAGCAAAGAAGGCGCACGCAGCAACCGCAACCGTCCGCAGTCCGGCCGCCGCCAACAGCCCCGTCAGGATGCCCGTCCGGCCGCAATCCCGGCCCTGCCACCGGATCGCGATCCTGAAGAGTTTCTGGATGACGAAATCGACAACTTCGGCAACCGCGCCGACTACGTCAGCCCGACTCAGAATAAGCAGCAAAACCGTGGCCGCCGTCCAGGCCAAGGGGCTGGGCAAAACAATGCACCTCGTAACCAAGGGGCGCGTCAGGACAAAGGCCCACGCAACAATAACGGTGCTGCGGGCCAACAGGGACGCCGCAACAACGGCGCCAGCAATGGCGGTCAGCGCAATAACGGGCAGAATGCAGGCCGCAACGGTTCGGGCCGCTCACGCCCTGCGCGTGACAATCGCGTCACTTCACTGAGCCGCGACGAACGCCCAATGCGCGATGTAGCTGCTAAACCAGCCGCTAAGCAGCCGCTGATCCTTCATAAGAGCTCCCGTCTGGATCGCTTCCCTACACCGGAGCAGTTGGACGAACTGACCAGCACGCGGCCACGTGGCGAGAAGCCAGCTCTGCTCACGCGCAACCGCGAAGAGTCGTAAGGCCTGCAAACAAGAACGCCGCCCAATGGGCGGCGTTCTTGTTTGGCTGTGGCAGTGAAATGAGCTCACTGCCAATCACGCCATTACTTGCGGATGCCTTCTACCGAAATAATCAGCTCAACTTCTTGGGAAGCCGGTCCCAGATCTTTTTCGATGTTGAAGTCTTTCAGCTTCAGTTTGGTACTGCCTTCAAAGCCTGCACGGTAGCCACCCCATGGGTCCTTACCTTCACCCAGGAACTTAGCTTCAATCACCACTGGCTTAGTCACACCGTTCAAAGTGAGGTCGCCAGTAATATCAGCAGTACCTTCACCGGTGGACTTCACCGCAGTGGAAGAGAAGGTCGCCGTTGGGTGCTTGCTGACGTTAAGGAAATCTGCGCTGCGCAAATGCTTGTCACGTTCAGCATGGTTGGTGTCCAGGCTGCTTGTATTCAGAGTTACGTTGACTTTGCTTTCTTCTGGCTTAGTTGCATCAAAGCTGAACGAACCATCGAAGTCTTTGAAGGTTCCGTACAGCCAGCTGTAACCCAGGTGACTGATTTTGAAATTAACGAACGCGTGTTGACCCGGCTTGTCGATTGCATAATCAGCAGCCATAGCCTGACCAGCACCAGCCAACGCGGTACCCAGGGCAAGTGCAACGAGGGTTTTCTTCAACATGGGCATTTTCCTTTTCAGATAAGGGGCTCGCTTCATACCAGCCCTTAATTTAGCGACCGAACATCCGCAACAGAGTTCGGTCACGGTCGATAAAGTGATGTTTCAACGCAGCCAGGGCGTGGACACCGGCAAAAATCACCAATGTCCATGCCATGAATTTATGTACAAGCCCGGCAACATCTTCCTGGTCAGGAATACTGGTCAAGGTCGCAGGTATTTCAAACAGGCCAAATACTTCAATGCCGCGGCCATCAGCGGTAGAAATCAGGTAGCCCGAAATCATTACGACAAACAGACCAAGGTACAAAAATGCGTGCCCCAGCTTGCTGGCAAAACGTGTCAGTGCACCGTGTTCAGCTAAGGCCGCCGGAGCAGGACTAAGCACACGCCACAAAACCCGCAGAACCATCAAAGCAAACAGCACAAGGCCAATGCTTTTGTGCAAATCCGGGCCTGTACGGTACCAACTGCTGTAGTAATCCAGCCCAACCATCCAGTAACCCAGCGCAAACAAACCGAAGACCACCACGGCAACCGACCAGTGCATCAACACGCTAGTCAGGCCGTATCGTGAAGGGGAATTACTCCATTGCATTACTAAGATCCCTGTTGTTCTCAGCGGGTGAAAGCCCAAAAGCCTAACAATAAACCTATCGATTTAAAGCCAAAAATATTGGTTTTAATTATCAACTGATACGATAAGTAAACGTTTTTTATAGCGTCTGGTTTTAGCGCTTTTGAGAAGTAGCCACAAAGCTTCTCACCAAAGACCAGACAGACCGCTCTATAAGAACTGTTTTTATAACCCATCGACAGCAGCGAATCTGTGACCTGCTGTTGCAGCAGCTTCTCGCTGCACGGCCGCATGCCATCCACACTAGCGCTTCTGGTACGCTTGGCAATCGTCACTGGAGAGCCGAGTTATGAGCCTGAACGACCACTGGATGCAGCGCGACCTCAAGGTTGTCTGGCATCCCTGCACCCAGATGAAGGACCACGAGAGCCTGCCGCTGATCCCTATTAAACGCGGCGAGGGTGTCTGGCTGGAGGACTTCGACGGCAAGCGTTATCTGGATGCGGTCAGTTCCTGGTGGGTCAATGTGTTCGGCCATGCCAACCCACGCATTAATCAACGCATCAAGGATCAGGTCGATCAGCTTGAGCATGTCATTTTGGCCGGTTTCAGCCATCAGCCAGTGATTGAACTGTCCGAGCGCTTAGTACAAATCACCCCAGAGGGTTTGGACCACGTTTTCTATGCCGATAACGGCTCTTCGTGCATCGAAGTCGCCCTGAAGATGAGCTTCCATTACTGGCTCAACATCGGCAAACCCGATAAGAAACGCTTCGTCACCCTCAGCAACAGCTACCACGGTGAAACCATCGCGGCGATGTCGGTAGGTGATGTCGGCCTGTTTACCGACACCTACAAGGCGCTGCTACTAGACACCATCAAAGTACCCAGCCCGGATTGTTACTACCGCCCAGAAGGCGTGAGCTGGGAAGAACATTCGCGCACGATGTTCCAGCACATGGAGCAAACACTTGCCGAGCACAGCCATGAAATCGCCGCGGTGATTGTTGAGCCGCTGATTCAAGGGGCTGGCGGCATGCGCATGTATCATCCGATTTATCTCAAACTGCTGCGTGAAGCTTGCGACCGCTACGACGTGCACCTGATTCACGATGAAATCGCCGTAGGGTTTGGCCGCACCGGCAGCCTGTTTGCCTGTGAGCAGGCGGGCATCCGTCCTGACTTCCTGTGCCTATCTAAAGCACTCACGGGCGGCTACCTGCCCCTGGCCGCCTGCCTGACTACTCACAAGGTGTATCAGGCCTTCTACGATGATTACCCCACCCTGCGCGCCTTCCTCCATTCCCACAGCTACACCGGAAATCCGCTGGCCTGTGCGGCGGCGCTGGCAACCTTGGATATCTTCGAACAAGACAATGTGATCGAAGCCAACAAAGCCCTGGCCACCCACATGGGGCGCGCCTGCGCCCATCTGGCCGATCACGCTCACGTGGCAGAAGTTCGCCAGACCGGCATGGCCATCGCCATTGAGATGGTGCAAGACAAAGCAACCAAGACCGCCTACCCATGGCAAGAGCGGCGCGGCATGCAGGTCTATCAGCACGCTCTGAGCCGGGGAGCCCTGCTGCGCCCGCTGGGCAGCGTGGTGTATTTCCTACCTCCGTACGTGATCACCCCGGAGCAGATCGACTTCCTCGCCGAAGTGGCCACAGAAGGCATCGAAATTGCCACCCGCAGCCGCGTCAGTGTGGCAACCGGCAACCCTAATTACCCCGGATTCCGCGACCCGGGTTAATCTTTCACGCTCAACTGTTACGGATTGCGATTTTCACCCATGCGCCTTTCCCGCTTTTTTGTCGATGCGCCCCTGTCTCTGGGGCAGCACGAACTGCCTGAAGATCAGGCCCACTACATCAGTCGCGTCCTGCGCCATACGGTCGGTGATGCTGTGCAGCTGTTCGATGGCAGCGGCCAGGAATACCTGGGCGAACTGATCGAAGTCGGCAAAAAAACGGTGCGTGTCGAGCTGCGCGAGTGCTTTGCCGGTCAACCCGACTCGCCGCTGCGCGTGCATCTCGGCCAGGGCCTGTCACGGGGGGAACGAATGGACTGGGCGATCCAGAAAGCGACCGAACTGGGTGCCAATGAAATCAGTCTGATTGTCAGCGAGCGCTGCGAGGTGCGCCTGAAAGATGAGCGCGCCGATAAGCGTCTGGCCCACTGGCGTCAGGTCGCAATCAGTGCCTGTGAACAATGTGGACGCTCGACCGTTCCACTGATCCACCCACCGATCAGTTTGGCCGATTGGCTTAAACAGGTAGAGGCCGATCTGAAACTGGTTCTGCATCCAGTCGCTGAGCCTTGGGCCAGCCACGCCAAACCACATTCATTAGCCTTCCTGATCGGCCCCGAAGGTGGCTTGAGTGATGCGGAAGTCAAACAGGCACAGGAACAGGGCTTTCTCGCCGCCCGGCTCGGCCCCCGTGTGCTGCGTACCGAAACAGCGCCGGTGGTGGCTCTAAGCGTGGCTCAGCAGCTGTGGGGCGATTTCTAATCGCCCATTGCCTACAGTTCAGATCAGCCCGGCATCCGCCAGCTTTTGTTCCAGCCCGAGCAGGTCAGGAATCTTAGCCACTGTATCTCCCACTTGCACGGCAGCTAGCTCTAGGGCCGTCAGGGGTGCATCGGAGTGTGGTAATTCCGGTGTCAACTTCACCGAGCGCGGAATCCCCTGCACCAACAGGGCAATGAATTTCACCGTATCACGGCCGCCCAGGGCATTGATCACGGCTACCCGTGATGTCGGACCAACTTGGCTCTGGCCACCCGAGGCATTTTCAAATGACAGCAGAGGCAGACGCAGATCACGCCAGGCAACCTGCCCCAGAAACCAGCCGGGCAGACCTTCGGTAGCCTGTACCGCCCGGTAAGGAATCAGCTCTGCCACCGCGACGTTGGGCAGCACCAGCGTACGGTCGGTCAACGGGATCAACAAGCCAGTCAGGCTGTTGGAAGTGTTTTGAGTCGCAACCGCTTCACTCATGACAATATCCTGTCGGGCTACTGGCCCTGATTAACTGCACTGCGCGGCCAGATGACTGACCAGCGCTTCGGCCAACTCACGTGGATCACCGCTGAAGCTGCTATAACCGCCCTCACGCAAGCTGTCTGGCATGCTCGGGCAAGCGCAGCTGTCTGCGCGCTGGGTCCAGATCAGCCCGCCCTGACGCTCAACGTAAGCCGCCGCCGCACTGCCATCACTGCCCATACCGCTGAAAGCAATCACACCGGCATTAGCCCCGAACTGCTGTGCCAGGTTAAGCATCATCTGATCAATAGACGGGCTGTAAGGCTCCGGCCAGCTGCGATCGGTCACCCGCATTAAGCCGTCTTCAGTGAAGCTCAGCTCATTGCGGATTGGCACCACCACCACTTCGCCATAACGCACGGCGTCGCCATCACGCACCGGATTGACGTGCCACTGGCTGTGCCGTCCAACGGCCTGCGGCAGCGCCGCTTCAAAACTCGGATCGATATGCTGTGCGTAGATAAAACCAATCGGCAGTCCGCCCGGCAGCGAGTCAAGGAACGCCTTCACCGCAGCCGGACCGCCTAAGGATGCAGCCAACAGCCACACCTGCCGGGCCGGCTCACCAGCCACCAGTGGGGTTTGTGCCAACGCATCAGGAAGGTCTACGCGGCTCGGGCGCTGGGCGTCTGCCAGCAGCTCCTCCAGTGCAGGGCCGACCGCTTGCGCCGGATCCCCCACCAGTTTCTTCACCTTACCGAACAGGCTGCGTTCCCAACGCGGGTAGTTCTCGGAATGCCGCTCCGGCGCGTGGCCTTCGCCAAACAACACCGGCGCATCGGTGGTTTCCAGCAGACTGTCAACCAGAGGCGAATCCTCTGACTGAGCCAGATCGACCAGCCACAAATCTGTCTCACAGGCATTCAGCGCCGCTTCATCCAGACGGGCCGGATCGCTGTTCATGACTACTTCGTAGCCATTGCCGGTCAGAGCCTGCTGCAACACATGACGTTGCAGCGAGGTATCGGCAATAACTGCTATTCGAGCTGCCGTTTTTTCTGTCATGGCTGTTTAACCAATCCTTGAATGGTTTCAAGCAACAGGGCTTCCTGATACGGCTTGCCAAGGTACTCGTTGACGCCAAGGCTCATGGCCCGCTCACGGTGCTTATCACCGGTACGCGAGGTAATCATGATGATTGGCAGGTCCTTCAGATTTTCGTCGTGGCGCACCAGCGTGGCCACTTCGAAGCCATCCATGCGCGGCATCTCGATATCCAGCAGCATGATGTCCGGCTTGGTTTCCTGCAGCTGGGCAATGGCGTCCACACCATCTTTAGCCGTCAGCACGTTCATGCCGTTGCGCTCCAGAAGGCGAGTTGTAACCTTACGCACCGTAACCGAGTCATCGACCACCATAACCAACGTCGGACGTCCGGTTTCGGCCTCTGCAACCTGTGCGGCCTGACGCCCTTGGCGCGGCAACTGACGGGCATGCTGGGCACGGATAGTCGCCAGCAGGTCAAGAATCACCACCACACGGCCATCCCCGAGAATAGTCGCCCCGGAAATTCCCGGTACACCGGCGAACTGCGGGCCAAGTCCCTTCACCACGATTTCCCGTGAGCCCGCCAGGGAGTCCACTTGCACGGCAACCACGTGCTCCTTCGAGCGCACCAGGATCACCGGCAACGGCAGGCTCTGCCCCACCAGTTTCGGATGCTGCCCGTTGTTCAGCAGATCCCCCAGATAACGCAGTTCATAGGCCTGACCGGCGTACTCAAAGCGCGGTGCATCCGGAGCGTAGTAAGCCTCCAACTCGTACGGCGACACGCGCACGATACCTTCGATGGTATTCAGCGGGATGGCGTATAGGTCTTCCCCGGACAGCACCATCAACGCCCGGTTTACCGACACGGTAAACGGCAGGCGCACGGTAAAGGTAGTTCCGCTGCCAGGCGTTGAGGCAATGCTCATGGAACCGCCGAGCTGCTTCACCTCAGAATTGGCTACGTCCATCCCGACGCCACGCCCGGATATCTGGGTAATTTTCTCAGCGGTGGAGAAGCCCGCCTCAAGGATGAACTGCAGTATTTCGTGATCGGTCAGGTCTGAGTCGGCATCCATCAGTCCACGCTGAATGGCTTTCTGGCGCACCGCGTCCAGACGAATACCGGCACCGTCATCTGACAACGTCAGAACGATGTCCCCGCCCTCCCGGCCCAAGTCCAAACGGATGGTGCCGTGCTCCGGTTTACCCGCTGCACGACGCGCCTCGACAGACTCAACACCGTGGTCAACCGCGTTACGCAGCATATGCTCCAGCGGCGCGACAATGCGCTCAAGCACGGTACGGTCCATCTCGCCTTCGGCGTTGCCGATGTGGAATTCGACCTGTTTACCCAGTTCGCTGGAAACCTGCCGCACAATCCGGCGCAGACGCGGGACCAGACGATCGAAAGGCACCATGCGTGTACGCATCAAGCCTTCCTGCAATTCGGAGTTAACCCGTGCCTGTTGCAGCAACAGCGTCTCCGCATCGCGGCTACGGGCAGCCAAGGTTTCCTTCAGGTCCAACAAGTCGGACGCCGACTCAAACAGCGAGCGCGACAGCTGCTGCAACTGCGAGTGGCGGTCCATCTCCAGCGGGTCAAATTCTTCATAGCCCGCGCGCTCAGCCTCAGCTTGAATACGGCTGAGAATCTGCGCCTGAGTTTCGGTATCGAGGCGACGCAACTGATCCCGCACGCGGTCGATGGTGGCTTCCATCTCACTCAGGGTGAATGCAAAGTCACTCACCTGCTGCTCGACCCGCCCCCGGAAAATCGAGGTTTCACCGGCCAGGTTGACCAACTCTTCCAGCAGTTCTGCAGGCACCCGTACCAGCTCTTGAGGCGCGCGGCGCGCGGCTATCTCAAGCGCCGCCTCCTGCGCCTTACGCACAAACGGCAGAACCTTGGTTTCAGCCTGCTGTTGCGGCACTTGGCTGGCCGCCACGATAGGCGTTGCCAACTGTAGCATAGGCTGAACGGCCGCGACGGGTTCTTCAGCATCGACCGTTGCAAGCGGAACCTCTGTCAGGCGCTGGCGCAACTCATCGAGCGTCTGACGGATGCCCTCAATCGCCGATTGAGTATCCGCAAACAGACTTTCATTCCAATTCAGGCCGCTGCTCTGGGCATCGTTCAGATGCTGCTCAAGATCGTGGGTCAGATCGCCCAGACGCTTCTGTCCGGCCAGACGCGCGCCCCCTTTGAGGGTATGCAATACACGTTGGAGTTCTTCCAGTGACGCACTCTGGTCGCGGTCTGCGTCCCAGCGCACCATGCTCGCATCCATCGCTTCGAGCAGGTCATCCGCCTCTTCCAGGAAGATATCCAGAATGTCGGCTTCTGTTTCCGAATCGACGGCTTCGACATGCGGCGTCAGGGCAACCGAGGTCGGCACTGACAGCTGTTGGCCTGGATTCGTACGCAGGGTCTTTATCGCGGCAATCAGGGCATCGCCACTCGGTACCACCTGATGATCACGCACCGCCTCAAGCATGCCAAACAGGCTGTCGTGGCAGGTTTGCAGGAGGCTGAACAGGCTGTCATCAGCTTTGAGGCTACCCTGTCCGAGGCCCTCATAGAGGTACTCAAGTTCGTGGGCGAGATCGCCGATTTCGCGAACTTCGGCCATCCGCGCACCACCTTTGAGGGTGTGCAGATCACGCTGTAGGGCTTCCAGCTCGACACTGTTGTCGACATTGCCCATCCAGCGCTGCAGCGCAGCCGAGGCGCTGTCGATGATGTCGAAACCCTCTTCGAGGAAGATTTCAACCAACTCAGGATCGCGATCATCCACTGCCGCAGCCTGCGCAACAGGTGTAACAGCCTCACTCAGCGTTACAGGCTCAATCTCTGGCAGTGAAGGCTCTTCGACCTCAGCCGGAGCAGGGGCTTCAACCTCTGCCGGATTCAATTCCAGTGCTTCGACTTCAACCAACGGCTCAGGCGCGATTTCGTCTGCTAGGTCGAGTACGACTTCGGGCTGCGCCTCAATGACCTCCTCGATTACAGCTGGAATTTCTTCGGGCGCAACGGCATCTGCGGCAAAACCATGCTGACGGAAATTACGAATGGCTTCGATCAGCGCTTCAGGTTGTGGCATCGGCTCTCGCGCTTGCAGCTGTTCAAGCTGCTGCGCCAGGCAATCGTGGCTTCTCTGCAGCAGGCCGCTCAGCGCTGGTGAGTAGCTATAACGGCCGTCCACCAAACCTTCATAGAGTGACTCAAGCTCATGGGCCAAATCACCAATCGGACGAATCTCAGCCATCCGCGCCCCACCCTTGAGGGTGTGCAGATCACGCTGCAATGCCGACAGTGACGGCTTACTTTCTGGATCGGCCAACCAGCGTTCAAGCGACTGACCGGCGCTATCAAGGATATCAACAGCCTCTTCGAGGAAGATGGCGACCATCTCCTCATCCAGCGTATCCAGGACCTGAACGCTGGATGCTTCGCTGGTGCTTTCAGCGGCTACAAAAGCCTCAGGCTCTGCGACTTCTGCGACTTCTGCGACTGGGTCGAGAATCGCATCTGCCGCCTCACTGTCCAGCCCAGGCAGCTGCAACTCATCGGCCACCGGCTCCGCGAGCAGCTCGTCATTAGGCTGAAGTTCAAGGTTCAGCTCGGTGTCGGCTGGTAGTGTCTCTTCAGACTGATCCAACGCAGCACTGAGTTCATCCAGATCAAGGACCTGCATGCTCTGGCCGTCATCACTGAGAAGACCGATGGCTTCAGGTGGCAGCGCCTGATTCAGCAAATCACGCAAGGCCGCCACGCGTTCCGGCGCAGCAGTAACCTCAAGCGCTGCAGCCACTTGGTCCATCATGCTGATCAGAGCCTCATGGGCCTGCTCAACTTCATTAAAGAATGGCTCGCTGACCGCCAGGCTGCCTTCGTCGACTGCGCCATACAGATCCAGCAGTGCTTCGCAGAGTTCTTCAATCTGCGGCAGTTCCGCCATCTCCGCACCGCGTCCCAGCGTGGTGAGTTCATCCAGTAGCGAATTGAGCTCCTGACGCTGGCTTGGGTGTTCACGCCAGCGGCGCAGCAAATCTTCCGCATCCAGCAGGATGTCCATGCCTTCGGCCAGGAAGATGCTGATCATCTGTGGATCGCGCTTAGCGCCTTTATCCTCAAGACGGTTGTTCTCAGCCAGCTCGAGGCGATCGTGGTGCAACGCTTGCACCCGTTCAAGGAAAGCAGCGGCGCCAGGCAGGGCTTGCAGAGGTTGGCTTGCCAACTGCTCGACACCTTGGCGGATCAGTTTTTCAGCATCACTGAGCAGCTCTGCCTCAGCCAGATCAACTTGGATCAGGTTGGTTTTGAACTCTTTGACCAATCGCTCCAGCGGTGCGGCAATTTCCGCAACCGGGCTAATCCCGGCCATTGAGGCACTGCCCTTGAGGGTGTGCAGCGCACGTTGCAAATCGTCACTGACGGGCTGTGGCAGCTCTTGGGCGCAATTGGCCAAGTAGGCCACCAGCGTATCCAGATGCATCTCTGCTTCGTTGCGGAAGATTTCCAGCAACTGCGGATCAAGGGGCTCCTCGTCAGTCGAAATGGACGGCTCTTCGGACTGTTCCGGCAGCGGCGCCTCAACAGGGGCGTCAGCAACGACGGCTATCGACGTGACTTTCTGCCCTTTGGCCAGTGCATGGGCTGTCGCGGCCAGATGATCGACATCATCGCGCTGGCGCTGAGCCTTGTTGGCGAACTCTTCGAGTAGGTCCGGCATCAGGGCTAGCACATCTGCCGCCACTTGCTGCACCTCGGCAGACGGCTCAATGGTGCGATCCAGAACACGGTTGAGCAGGTTCTCAATCGACCATGCCAGTTCGCCGATGATCAACGCCCGCACCATGCGGCCACTCCCTTTGAGGGTATGGAAAGCGCGGCGGACTTCAGTCAGGGCTTCTTTGTTATCGCTGTCGGCACACCATTGGGGGAAAAACTCGCCAATGGTCTCGAGCACTTCTCCCACTTCTTCGATAAAGACTTCTAGCAGTTCTTCATCAACCGGCTCTTCATCAGCCGGTGGCGGGAGCAAACTCGGTGGTGCATCAACAGCAGGCGGATTAATCGCCTGCACCGGTGCAGCCATGACATCAGCCATGCTCAGCGGCTTGTCGAGATCAACCGCTGGTGCTTCAACCACGATAGGGGCGCTGGGTAACTCGACTTCTGGCAGCTCCAGTGCGGCTATTTCAGCGTCATCCCACACCACAGGCTCTTCCAGCTCCAGGGTGTCGAACGCAACCAGCTCTTCACCCAGAATCACCTCGCTGGCCGACAGCTCATCGCCGCCAGACACAGGCTCATCCACAACTTCAAGCTCGGCAAAATCAAAGTCCACCAGCTCCAGCTCGGGCAAGCTGGTCTCGCCCGAAACTTCCGCTTCGTGTTGCAGCTCAAGGTCATCAGCCAGCGACAAAACCGGCTCTGTCGACTCCACTACTGTCGCAGCATCTTGTTCCTCTGCTGGCAGCGTTTGGGTTGGCTCACTGGCAAGATAATCGTCGGGCGCTGCAACTGGCAGTGCCTGCCCTACAAGTTCTTTAGCGTCAGCCAGTGCCAGGGGAGTGTTCGGTGGATAGCCCAGATTGGCGAGGCTTTCCTCAGCCACATCAAGAATTACATCACCCTGCGAGCCATGATCTTCGGAGAGACGCTCCAGGTAGTACTCAACGCTGGTGATAGCATCCGCCAGCATGTCCAGGCTCTGCCAGTTCGGCACAGCCTTACGGGCCAACAACTGCTCCTGAATATAGCGAGTGCAAGCGGAGAGCAACTCGGCGGCGCGCGGCAGCGGAATCATCGCCAGACCACCACGGGCCTGGGTGAGCAGCTCGGGCACACGGGCCAGGTGCTCATGGTTCCATTGCGAGGCAATGAACTCGATGATCGAGTCCTTGGCCTGCTCCAGCCCGTTACGGGCTTCCTTGATCACAACCTGATGAATTTGCGCCACGTCGGTGGTCGGCAGGTGGCTGTCTTCAGTGGTGTCCTGAGACGGCCCCACCATACCTGCCAGCGTCGCTTCTACATACAGCAGCGCCCCTGCCACATCCATCAGCACGGCATCGTTCGGCTCGCCCAAGCCTTTGACCAGGTTGTTTACCACCTCAATTTGTTCAGCGATCACCTTGCGTGGCTGTGCAAAGCCCAGCACAGCGAGCGTATCGGCGATCTGTTTTAGCGGCGCGGCCAGTTGCTGCAACTCACTGACTCGGCTGCGATCACTGCGCACGAACAAGTCCAGACTGTCTTTGACCCGCACCAGTTCTTCACACAATGCAGTAACCACAGAGCGCATTGCATCACGGTCCGGGCCTGCCAGACGGGCACGCTCCTCTTCAACCACCTGCGTTTCCGGCAGCGCATCATCGAGGCGATATTGTTCCTTAAGACTGCGAATACGCGGGGACTGGCTGGTGGATTTAGCTATGTAGAACAGCAGATTCTTTGTCAGGTCTTCCGGCGCAGCCTGATTGAAGCCAGCGGCACCTTGATCGAGCAGACGCTTGAGTTCTTTATCCACCTGCCGCAGCAGAGTGCGCACCGAACTGCTGTTATTCACACTGCCATCGGCCAGGCCTTCAACAACGCCGGCTGCGATGGGCCAAAGCGCTCCCAACGGAGAGCCTTTGCACAGTGCCTCCAGCCGCGCCAACACCCGCGCCATGTAGCTCAGATTGGTCGGTACATCCTGATTACGCAGGATACCAACCAAGGCCATCTGCAGCATTTGCCGCAACTTGCGCAACAGCGCAGGCAGTTCTGCTGTGCTTAATGTTGCGATGGTTTCATTGGTCAGCGCAGGCGCACGGGAAGACATATCCGGTGCAAACAGGCTGGTTTCAGAAAGCAGTTTTTCCCCACGGGCAGCGCGCAGGTCGTTCAGCAGCGGCAGCACCACCATTGGCAGGTCGCGACGCGCGGTCTGAATCCTGTCCAAATACACCGGCAATTGCAGGATAGCCTGCATCAGCACCTCAAGTGCCTCGGCATGGTTAGCGGCTTTGCCTTCGATCAGAGCGCCCGTCAGTTGCTCCATCTCTTCGGCGAGCAACGCAGCACCATGGAACTCGACCATTTGCAGGGTGCCAAGAACCTGATGAACATAGGTCTGGCAAAAACGCATGCGAGTAACATCCTGAGGGTTCTCAACGAACGCCTCCAGGGCTTGACGCGCCTGTTTCAGGGTTTCCGCGATTTCACCCTTGACCCACTCAAGAGCGACATAATCGTGCCGATCACCCATAGACACTCCACTCATATCTTGGCTCTTCTGCCTTATCCCTGACGGGTAAACGCCAGAACATGCTCATTGGCCACCGGAGTCAGTAACGGGTGCTGCCACCCGGCTACCTCACCTACACCCACGACCAGCAATCCACCCGGAGCCAAACGCTCGGCCAGGTGGTTGAGGATTTCGCGGCGACGCCAACGACGAAAATAGATCAGCAAGTTCTGACAGAAAATTACGTCCATACCGGACATGGGGGCCTTGTTAAGCTCCAGCACATTCAGGCGAGCACAGCACACACGGCTGGCCAGGCTGGGTAATACCTTGAGGCGACCATCTTCCTGAGTCTGGAAGTAACGCTTACTCAACTCGGCATCCATGTGTTCAAAACGCCGGGAACTGAACAGCCCCTCACGCGCTTTGCTCAATGCATTGAGACTGATATCAGTCCCGGTTACGCCGAATTGCCCTTCGAATTCACTTGTGCGCAAAACTTCCGCAGCACTGATGGCCAGCGAGTAAGGCTCTTCGCCACTGGCGCAGCCGACACTCCACAGTGCCAACGGCTGCTTCAGCCCCTGCGCAAGCCGCTCACGCAGATACGCTTCAAGCACGTCGAATGAAGGCCGATGACGAAAGAAACGGGTTTCCTGAACGGTCAGACGGTCCAGCAAAGTCGACCACTCGACAGCACCTCGCGGGCCGTCGGTGACTTGCTGGTAGTAGGCCCCATACCCCTCAACCCCCAGTTCGCGCATGCGCGCACTCAGGTTGGTCTGCAAAAATGAGCGGCGCTGTTCATTGAGGACAACGCCTGTGCGTGTCTCAAGTAACTCCTGCCAGTCGCGAAATTCCGCGACACTCATATCTGCCAGAGGCTGCAAGGCCCAAACGCCTGACTGCATCTCCTGCCCCTCGCTCACGGCCGTTAATTCCGTACGGCAGGTCTTTCAACCTGCCGCAGCGTGCTTTATGCCTGTTCGCCGTCGGGCAAGGTAAAGCCGGATACCGACTTACGCATTTCCGAGGCCATCTTCGCGAGATTACCAATGCTACGCGCAGTCGCTGTGGTACCCGACGAAGTCTGCGAGGTAATTTCCTGAATCACGTTCATGGTGTTGGAAATGTGGCCTGCCGAAGACGCCTGCTGGCGTGCAGCGTTGGAGATGTTCTGAATCAAGGCAGCCAGGGTTTTGGATACCTTCTCAATTTCTTCCAGCGCCACACCCGCATCCTGAGCCAGACGTGCACCACGTACCACTTCGGTGGTGGTCTGCTCCATCGAGATAACGGCTTCGTTGGTGTCAGTCTGAATCGTTTTAACCAGGGCCTCGATCTGCTTGGTCGCAGCCGAGGAACGTTCCGCAAGGCGCTGTACTTCGTCCGCTACCACGGCGAAGCCCCGGCCCGCGTCACCGGCCATGGATGCCTGGATCGCAGCGTTAAGTGCAAGAATGTTGGTTTGGTCAGCAATGTCGTTAATCAGGCTAACGATGTCACCGATCTCCTGAGACGATTCACCAAGGCGCTTGATCCGCTTGGAGGTGTCCTGAATCTGCTCACGGATGTTATCCATGCCGGTAATGGTGTTGTGTACAACCTCGTTACCCTTGTTGGCGATGGCTACGGAACGCTCCGCTACCGCTGAGGATTCAGAGGCGTTCGCCGATACCTGGTCAATCGACACGGCCATTTCGTTGATCGCAGCCGACGCACCGGCAATTTCCTGCGCTTGGTGCTCGGAAGCCTCAGCCAGGTGCATCGCTGTGGCCTGGGTTTCCTGAGCAGCACCAGCTACCTGAACGGCGGTCAGGTTAATGGTCGCTACCAGATCACGCAGCTGGTCGATGGAGTAGTTGATGGAGTCTGCAATCGCGCCGGTGAAGTCCTCGGTTACGGTTGCAGTCACCGTCAGGTCACCGTCCGCGAGGTCGGCGATTTCGTCGAGCAGACGCAGAATCGCAGTCTGGTTACGCTCGTTTTTCTCGGCCGTTTCGGCGAGTCGGCGGTTGGTTTCACGCATGATCACCCAGCCAATCAGGATGATCGAAGCCAGCGCCAGCAGGCCCAGGACATAACCGGCAATGGTGTTGAACGCACGTCCGGAAGCCAGATCTTCGAAACCTTTAGCCAGCACCGACGCTTTGTCCAGAAGGGTTTGCGAGACGGTGAAGATGATGTTGGCCGACTCACGCACCTGGAACAGTTCCGGCGAAGTCTCAAGGATCTCATCCACCGAGCCGGATACGAACTCGAACAACTCAGAGATTTCAGCCAGACGCTCACGGGCCTCGCCATCGCTAACCTTGGAGATTTCCATGGCTGCGTTGCCGTTGATCATCGCGTTCAGTACGCGACCAAACAGGCTGGCATCACGGCCAAAGGTATCCGCCGCCTGCACAGAGTCTTCGTCACCCGCCAGCACCTTGTTCACTGAACCCAGAATACGTTCGGCCAGCAGAGACTGACGCTGAGCAACCGCAACCTGCCCGGAAGGCGCACCGCTTTCCAGCAGGATGTCGACAACTTCTTCGTACTCTACCTGCAGCTGCGGAATGGTCTCAGCCAGCGTGGCAGCTACTTGGTGCAGTGAGAGTACGGTCTGTTCGTTGGCCAGAATGGCATCGGTATTCTGCCGCAGCACGTCCCAGTCCTGCTGCACCGCATCCATCTCAGCCTTGAGAGCTGCTGGCGCGGCGGGCACACCGCTCTCAGTGTCGCCATCAGTCAGCGCGCCCCAGCGCTTCATAAAGTCGTTGCGGGCCTCACGCAGCAACTTGAACGCCTCAGACTTACCGGCTGCCGCCTCTGTGGAGTTCTTAGCGATACGCTGCGAGAGTACACGCAGCTCACCGGCGTGGCCGATGTACTCCGTGTCGTAGTTGGACTGTGTATTGAGGTAAGCAAAGTTGGCGAACAGCAATACAATCGAAACGATCAGGACAATAAACAGTCCTGCAATCAACGTACTGTTACGCGTATCTGCAAACAAATTACCGACTTTGATTTTTTTCATTTTATGGCCCCCGCCTGGACCCTCTCTTCGGTTCCCACTAACGCCAAAAGGTCGGTAAACCGACCCAGCCGAATATGTTTAAAACGCCACGTCGAGAAACTCCGGGTTTTGCGCCAGCGCATGAGGGCTGAACACCAACCAAGGTTGTTCCCGTTGAAATACACCGTGGATAAAGGGGGCGATTGACGCCTCCAGAGGTGGTAATTGTTCTGAGAATGTATCCACCAGAAAGTGCTGCATGCCGAAGACTTCATCGACTGTCAGGCCGGCAAAAACCTCCTGATGATCGACAACCAGTACACGGCGCTTTTTACGCAAGGGAGACAGCTCGCTGCCAAAAAAACCGCATAGATCCATAACCGGCAGCAAGCGACCACGCACGTTGGCAACCCCTTTGACCCAGGTTTTAACCCCCGGCAATAGGGTATAGCGAGGCTCGTGCAGAACCTCTCCGATTTCCCCCATGGGCGCTACGAAATAACGCTCCCCCATGCGAAATCCGATGCCGCTCCATGTCTGCACGATGGCCTGCTGCGAAGGCAAGCCGGCAGCCAGAGAGCGACAAAGGCTGTCGATTCCCTGCAATATCTGAAATGGTGTTTGCGCGTCCGACATGCCGTCTTAGGCCTTATGTTTTTCTAATTGCGGACAGTCACCGGTTAACCGGCCAAAACCGCGTTCAGGGTTTGAATCAGAGTATCTTCTTCAACCGGTTTGGTCAGATAGTCCTTGGCCCCCTGACGTTTCCCCCAAACCTTGTCGGTTTCCTGATCTTTGGTGGTGACGATAATCACCGGAATGTGACTGGTCTCGGCGTCCTTGGTCAGCTGACGGGTCGCCTGAAAGCCATTGAGGCCCGGCATCACGATATCCATCAGCACTGCATCAGGTTTTTCCTGACGCGCCAGCGCTACACCGTCCGCGCCATTTTCGGCCTTGAGCACTTCATGACCGTGCTTTTCCAGCATGGCGGTCAGTTTGTACATTTCAGTCGGTGAGTCATCAACTACGAGAATTCGAGCCATAGTGTGTCCTAATGCTTGTATGGAACGCTCTGCTAAACAGCCCAGCGTCAGGATGCTTGCTCAACAGGCGTGAAGTCAGGCACGTGGGCCTTGATTGCGCCGAGCAGCTCTTCTTTGCTGAATGGTTTAGTCAGGTACTGATCAGAGCCGACAATCCGCCCTTTGGCCTTGTCGAACAGGCCATCCTTTGAGGAGAGCATGATCACGGGAGTGGTTTTGAAAGAACTGTTGTTCTTAATCAGCGCACACGTCTGATAGCCATCGAGACGCGGCATCATGATGTCGACAAAAATGATATTTGGATGGGTATCTGCAATTTTTGCCAAAGCATCAAAGCCGTCGACTGCGGTAACCACATCGCAGCCAACCTTTTTCAGCAGAGTTTCGGCAGTTCGGCGAATCGTTTTCGAATCGTCGATCACCATGACTCTCAACCCTTCGGAATGCTGTTCCATGTTTGCCCTACCATCGCCTCGGTGAATCTTTATTTTCAGTTATATCAGTGCTGCTGCGGCCCTGTCACCGATGGGCTGTACCCCAATCGTCCGGCCTTTGTAGCACACTCTCCAGATGCAATCTATATGGTGGATGCAGGCAGCTTTCCCCTTGACCACCCGCCCCACCAGCGCCACCCTGACGCACCTTTTAGTCATACCCAGCCTAAGCTGCAACTATTACACGGAGAATCTCGCCATGAGCGTCCGCCTCGGTATTGTCATGGATCCCATCAGCCAGATCACCTTTAAAAAGGACAGCTCTCTGGCCATGCTTTTAGCAGCCCAGGCTCGCGGTTGGTCCCTTTTCTACATGGAACAGAAGGACCTCTTCCAGTTTAAGGGAGAAGCCCGTGCTAAAGCCTCCCCGCTTCGCGTGTTCAATGACCCAGATCATTGGTTTGAGCTGGAAGATGAACAGAACATTGCGCTGAGCGAGCTGGATGTGATCCTGATGCGCAAAGATCCGCCCTTTGACAACGAATTCATCTACTCCACCTACCTCCTGGAGCAAGCTGAACAAGCGGGCGTTCTCGTGGTGAACCGTCCGCAAAGCCTGCGTGACTGCAACGAAAAATACTTCGCCACTCAATTCAGCCAGTACACACCGACCACAGTTGTCAGCCGCCGGGCCGACATTCTGAGAGACTTTGCACGCGAACAACGTGACATCATTCTCAAACCGCTCGATGGAATGGGCGGTTCTTTGATATTCCGCCACCGCGAAGGTGATCCAAACCTCTCCGTCATTCTGGAAACCCTGACCAACCACGGCCAGCAGCAGATCATGGCGCAGGCGTACCTTCCGGCGATCAAAGACGGTGACAAACGCATCCTGATGATTGATGGCGAGCCGGTTCCTTACTGCTTGGCACGGATTCCAGCTGCCGGTGAAACCCGGGGCAACCTGGCCGCCGGTGGTCGTGGCGAAGCCCGCCCACTGACCGAACGCGATAAGGAAATCGCCGCTGCAGTCGGCCCGACACTACGGGAGAAAGGACTGATTTTTGTGGGGCTGGATGTGATCGGCGACCACCTCACCGAGATCAACGTCACCAGCCCGACCTGCATCCGCGAGATTGACGCTGCCTACGATACCCGGATCGGTGAACGCCTTATGGACAAGATCGCGGAAAAGCTCGCCGAACGCAGCGCTGCGTAGACATTTGCCCGCGCCGTCGGCAGACTGCGCGACAACTTCGACAAACGCCACAAGCGATGAAACCAAAAGCCCGACAATCAGAAGTTGCCAAGACTGGTATCCAGCCGGCAGATCGCCTGGGCTTTACCCTATTCATCGCCGCGCTGCTGCACGTGGTCCTGATCCTCGGGCTCGGCTTTACACTGGCCGACCCGAGCCAGATCAGCAAAACACTTGAAATCACCCTTTCCACTTTCAAGAGCGAAGAAAAGCCGAAAGACGCCGACTTCCTCGCCCAAGAAAACCAGCAAGGCAGCGGCACCCTGGAGCACAAGGCGGCACCAAAGACCACCGAACAAGCGCTGTTCCAGGACACTCAGGTGAAAAAGGTCACGCCACCGGCCACACCGGAGCCTCCACCTGCGGTCAAACCGCAAGCGCCCAAAGCCGCCATTGCCACCCGCACACCTCAACCGCAGAAGACCCCGGTCAAGCGGGAAGAAACCAAACCTACGCCTACACCGCGTCCCGCTCCGGTGTTTGATAGCGCCCAACTTTCCTCAGAAATTGCCAGCCTTGAAGCCGAGCTGGCGATGGAAGTACAGCAATACGCCAAACGCCCAAAAATTCACCGTCTGAATGCCGCCTCAACCATGCGCGACAAAGGTGCCTGGTATAAGGACGAATGGCGCAAAAAAGTTGAACGCATTGGCAACCTGAACTACCCCGACGAAGCCCGTCGCAAACAGATATACGGCAGCCTGCGCCTGCTGGTCTCGATCAACCGTGACGGCACCCTGTATGAGGTGCAGGTACTGGAGTCTTCCGGGCAACCGCTGTTGGACCAGGCAGCACTGCGCATCGTCCGTCTGGCGGCCCCATTTGCGCCGTTTACCGGCGATCTGGCCGACATTGACCGCCTCGAGATCATCCGCACCTGGCGCTTCGAACGGGGCGACCGTCTGCAAAGCAACTGATGTCACGGCAGTAAGCAGCATCCGGGCAGCCAATGCTTGAAGACACCCGCCGGAAGCCCGACACTAGCGCCCATGAAAGACGCCAATCCAAGCTACCTCAAGAACCACCTTCTGATTGCCATGCCACATATGGCCGATCCGAATTTCGCGCAAACCGTTACATACCTGGTTGATCACAACGAACATGGCGCCATGGGACTGGTGATCAATAAGCCCAACGGGCTCAACCTGGCGGATGTGCTCGAACAACTACGCCCCGACGAAGACGTCCCCGCGCTCTGCCATAGCCTGCCGATCTACAGCGGCGGACCAGTCCAGACCGATCGAGGCTTTGTGCTCCATCCTCGGGGTCAGATCTTCCAGTCCACACTTGACCTGGGCGAACTGAGCCTGACCACTTCGCAGGATGTTCTGTTCTCGATTGCCAGCGGTGAAGGCCCGGACAAATACCTGATTGCTCTGGGATATGCCGGTTGGGATGCCGGACAACTTGAAGCTGAACTGGTCGAAAACACATGGCTGACGTGCCCAGTCGACAACTCGATCATATTTGAGCTGCCTTACGACCAGCGCCTCAACGCCTCAGCCGCCCAACTGGGCGTCAACCTCAGCTTACTCACATCCCAGGCTGGACACGCTTGATGAGCACAGCACAAGAAAAACCCGTGCGCCTGCTGCTGGGCTTTGACTACGGCACCAAACAGATCGGCGTCGCGGTCGGCCAGGTGATTACCGGCCAGGCCCGCGAACTGTGCATTCTAAAGGCACAGAACGGCGTACCCGACTGGCAAAAAGTCGAAGCGCTGATCAAAGAATGGCAACCTGATGCAATTGTCGTTGGTCTGCCACTGAACATGGACGGTACCCGTAGTGAAATGAGCGAACGCGCCGAGAAGTTCGCCCGCCGCCTCAACGGTCGCTACAACCTGCCGGTCCATACCCATGACGAACGCCTGACCACTTTCGAAGCCAAGGGCCAACGCCTGCGCCAGGGTCAGAACAGCGGCTACCGCGAGCGGCCGGTCGATGCGCTGGCCGCCGCCCTGTTGTTACAAGGCTGGCTTGAACACCATTACGGCTGAACCCACGCGGCCAGTGCTGCGCACAGCAAATCAGGAGAACTGCATGAGCTTACCCAACCCGGCCGAACTGCTTCCGCAAATGGCCGCGGCCTTGACCCGCCACCTGAACAAGCGCGCCATCAGCGAGCCGAACTTTATCGGTATTCGTACCGGCGGCGTATGGGTGGCTCAGGCGCTACTGACCGAACTGGATATCCAGGCACCGCTGGGCACGTTGGATGTCTCGTTTTACCGCGACGATTTCACGCAGAACGGCCTGCATCCGCAGGTAAAACCGTCCGACCTGCCCTTTGAGATCGAAGGCCAACACCTGGTCCTGATTGATGACGTGCTTATGAGCGGGCGTACCATCCGCGCCGCCTTGAACGAGCTGTTCGACTACGGCCGCCCGGCCAGCGTCACCCTCGTCACCCTGCTTGACCTGGATGCCCGCGAATTGCCGGTGCGACCCGATGTAGTAGGTGCAACCCTGTCCCTTGAGGCCAATCAGCGGGTAAAATTGTCCGGCCCAACGCCGCTGACCCTCGAGCTGCAAACGCTCGCCAACTGAGATTCCCCGCGATGACGCCACTCGCCGACAAGCGCCCGCTGCAACTGAATGACCAAGGTCAGCTCCGCCATTTTTTGTCCCTCGACGGACTGCCCCGCGAGCTGCTGACTGAAATCCTGGACACCGCTGACTCCTTCCTGGAAGTCGGCGCCAGAGCTGTGAAAAAAGTGCCGCTGCTACGCGGCAAAACGGTGTGCAACGTGTTCTTCGAGAACTCGACCCGCACCCGCACCACCTTTGAACTGGCCGCTCAGCGTCTGTCCGCTGACGTAATCAGCCTAAACGTATCGACCAGCTCTACCAGCAAGGGTGAAACCCTGTTCGACACTCTGCGCAACCTTGAAGCCATGGCCGCCGACATCTTTGTTGTGCGCCATGCCGACTCAGGCGCAGCGCACTTTATCGCCGAACACGTGTGCCCCAACCTGGCCATCATCAACGGCGGAGACGGCCGTCACGCGCACCCGACTCAGGGCATGCTCGACATGCTCACCATTCGCCGCCACAAAGGTGGCTTCGAAAACCTGTCGGTAGCCATTGTCGGTGACATCCTGCACTCCCGCGTTGCCCGCTCCAACATGCTGGCTCTGAAAACTCTGGGCTGCCCGGATATCCGCGTTATTGCACCGAAAACCCTGCTGCCTGTCGGCATTGAGCAGTATGGCGTGAGCGTCTACAGCGACATGGCCGCTGGCCTGAAAGATGTCGACGTAGTGATCATGCTGCGCTTGCAGCGCGAACGCATGACCGGCGGCCTGCTGCCTAGCGAGGGCGAGTTCTACCGCCTGTTCGGTCTGACTGAAGAACGCCTGAAACTGGCCAAGCCGGATGCTCTGGTGATGCACCCGGGCCCGATCAACCGCGGCGTCGAAATTGAATCCGCCGTGGCCGATGGCCCGCAGTCGGTCATTCTCAATCAGGTCACTTACGGCATTGCCATCCGCATGGCTGTGCTGTCCATGGCCATGAGCGGCCAAACCGCGCAGCGACAACTTAATCAAGATTCCGAGGAGCAGAACTGATGCCTACCCGTATCCTCGGTGCCCGCGTCATCGACCCGCACAGCGGTTTCGATCAGCAGGCCGATCTTTACATTGCCGACGGCAAAATTCTCAGCATCGGCCAAGCCCCGGCTGGTTTTGAAGCGGTACAGACCATTGACGCCCAGGGTTTGGTTGCCGCCCCCGGCTTGGTTGACCTGAATGTTTCTCTGCGCGAACCGGGCTACAGCCGCAAAGGCTCGATCAGCACTGAAACCCTGGCCGCTGCAGCGGGCGGCGTGACCAGCCTGTGCTGTCCACCGCTTACCCGCCCGGTACTGGACACTACCGCTGTAGCCGAGCTGATTCTTGATCGCGCCCGAGAAGCGGGCCACACCAAGGTCCTGCCGCTTGGCGCACTGAGCAAAGGTCTTGAAGGTGAGCAACTGGCTGAGCTGGTTGCGCTGCGGGACGCAGGCTGCGTGGCCTTTACCAACGGTCTGAACAACTTCCGCAACAACCGCAACCTGCGCCGCGCGCTGGAATACGCAGCCACTTTTGACCTGACTGTTGTGTTCCAGTCGCAGGATCACGATCTGGCTGAGGGTGGTCTGGCTCATGAAGGCGCGACCGCAAGTTTCCTCGGCCTGCCCGGCATCCCGGAAGAGGCTGAAACCATTGCACTGGCCCGTGACCTGCTGCTGGTGGAGCAGACCGGCGTGCGCGCACACTTCAGCCAACTGACCAGCGCCCGGGGCGCGCAGTTGATTGCCGAGGCTCAGGCACGCGGCCTGCCAGTCACAGCTGACGTAGCGATGTACCAGCTGATCCTCACTGATGAGGCTCTGCTGAACTTTTCCAGCCTATATCACGTCCAGCCGCCCCTGCGCACCCAAGCAGATCGCGAAGGTCTGCGCGCTGCGGTTAAAAGCGGCGTGATCAGCGCGATTGCCAGCCATCACCAGCCCCATGAGCGGGATGCCAAGCTGGCTCCGTTCGGTCAGACCGAAGCCGGGATGAGCAGCGTGCAGCTGCTGCTGCCCTTGGCGCTGACGCTGGTACAGGACGGCCTGCTTGATCTGCCCACCCTGCTCGCGCGCCTCAGCAGTGGCCCGGCGGACGCCTTGCGTTTACCACTGGGTCGTCTGGCCGTCGGAGAGCCTGCTGACGTGCTGCTATTTGATCCGCAAGCATCCACGCTGGCCGGAGAAACCTGGTATTCCAAAGGTGGCAACTGCCCCTTTATCGGCCACTGCCTGCCGGGTGCTGTGCGCTATACCCTGGTCAACGGCCGCATCAGCTATCAGGCCTGATCGCCCAGCAAACAAAAAGCCCGCCAATTGGCGGGCTTTTTGTTGTTATCTACACGATCAGCGCATGGCGTTGTTTTTCTCTGAAATCTGGCTGTTTAGTGTCCAGAAGTCATACAGCACACCCACAAACAGCAAACCGCCGGTGCACAGATAGAGCAAGCCAGTTATCCACTTGCCCATGTACATACGATGAACGCCGAACACCCCTAGAAAGGTGAGGAGAATCCAGGCTACGTTGTAGTCAGTCTCGCCACTGGTGAAGCGCTTATCCGCCTCACGGTCCATCGCTGGAATCAGAAACAGGTCAATGATCCAACCGATAAAAAACAACCCAAGCGTAAAGAACCAAATGGTCCCGGTTACTGGTTTGCCGTAGTAAAAACGGTGAGAACCGAGAAAACCGAAAATCCATAACAGGTAACCAATGACCTTACTGTGCGTGTCCTGCTGCATGAGTAACCCTCCGTTAAACACAATTGCTCAGAATATTCCTACCTAAGCATAGTGTCTAAGCCCGCAACAGAACATCGCAACTGCCTGCTAGCGGAAGCGTCGGCCTGTCGGATCGTCCTCTTCCAAGGACAGACCTTGGGTCAGGTTGGTCATTGCTTGCTGGTTTTCCGTCGCAGTATCTGAGCCCAGCTTGATCATCAGGCGCAGATCGTTGGACGAGTCAGCATGCAGCAATGCATCTTCGTAGGTGATCTCGCCTTGGGTGTAGAGGTTGTACAGCGCCTGGTCGAATGTCTGCATACCGTGCTCGGTGGAGCGCTTCATCAGCGACTTCAGCTCGTGCACTTCGCCTTTTCGGATCAGGTCAGCCACCAGCGGCGTATTGATCAGCACCTCAATTACGGCGCGACGGCCCTTACCATCAGGCGTTGGTACCAGTTGCTGGGCCACAATGGCCTTGAGGTTCAGAGATAAATCCATCCACACCTGCCCCTGACGATCAGCCGGGAAGAAGTTGATGATGCGATCCAACGCTTGGTTGGCGTTGTTGGCGTGCAGGGTGGCCAGACACAGGTGGCCGGTTTCGGCAAACGCAACGGCGTGATCCATGGTCTCGCGGGTACGCACCTCGCCGATCAGAATGACGTCCGGGGCCTGACGCAGGGTGTTCTTCAGGGCCACATCGAAAGACTCGGTATCGATACCCACTTCACGCTGAGTGACGATGCAGCTCTGGTGCTGATGGATAAACTCGATCGGGTCCTCAATGCTGATGATATGACCGCTGCTGTTGCGGTTGCGGTAGCCGATCATAGCCGCCAGCGAGGTCGACTTACCCGTGCCTGTGGCCCCTACAAACAGCACCAAGCCGCGCTTGGTCATGGCCAGGTTCTTCAGCACATCCGGCAGTTTCAGCTCTTCTAGGGTCGGGATCTTGGTTTCGATGCGGCGCAGTACCATACCGGCCAAGTTGCGCTGGTAGAACGCGCTGACCCGGAAACGCCCAATGCCACGCGCGCTGATAGCGAAGTTGCATTCGTGATGCTGTGCAAAATCCCGACGCTGCTGTTCGTTCATCACCGAAAACACGGTTTCCCGCGTCTGCTCTGGCGACATCGGCGTTTTGGTGATCGGGACCAGCTTGCCGTTGACCTTCATGGACGGCGGCACACCGGCTGTGATGAACAGGTCGGATGCGTTTTTTTCCACCATCAGGCGCAACAGTTTTTCGAATTCCATCTTGGCTCCCCCACCAAAACCGCACATTCAAGCAAACTCGGGCTACGCGCACGGTACATAGCCAAAACAAACCCGCCTTACAGCAATGGCGGGAGGGTATTTAGAAGTTTTCCGGCGTTTTGGCCTTCTCGCGGGCCGCATCACGACTGACCACACCCTTCGCAACCAGGCCTTTAAGGCAGGCATCCAGGGTCTGCATGCCCAGCGAGCCACCCGTCTGGATCGCGGAATACATCTGCGCCACCTTGTCCTCACGGATCAGGTTACGAATGGCTGGTGTGCCGATCATGATTTCGTGAGCGGCCACCCGACCACCGCCGATTTTCTTCAACAGCGTCTGCGAAACCACCGCCTGTAAGGATTCAGAAAGCATGGAGCGAACCATGGACTTCTCTTCCGCCGGGAACACGTCAACCACACGGTCGATAGTCTTCGCCGCCGAGGTGGTGTGCAAGGTACCGAATACCAAGTGACCGGTTTCCGCAGCGGTTAGCGCCAGGCGGATGGTTTCAAGGTCACGCATCTCACCCACGAGGATGATGTCCGGGTCTTCACGCAGCGCCGAGCGTAGGGCTTCGGTAAAGCCGAGGGTATCGCGGTGCACTTCACGCTGGTTGACCAGGCACTTCTTCGACTCGTGAACGAATTCGATTGGGTCTTCGACGGTCAGAATATGGTGATACTTGTTGTTATTGATGTAATCGAGCATCGCCGCCAAGGTGGTCGATTTACCCGAACCGGTCGGCCCGGTGACCAGCACCAGCCCACGCGGTACATCGGCGATCTTGCGGAAGATCTCGCCCATGCCCAGATCGTCCATGCTCAGAACTTTGGACGGAATGGTACGGAATACTGCGCCAGCACCACGATTCTGGTTAAAGGCGTTAACCCGGAAACGGGCAACACCAGGGACTTCGAAAGAGAAGTCAGTCTCCAGGAACTCTTCGTAATCCTTACGCTGTTTATCGTTCATGATGTCGTAAATCAGCGCGTGCACCTGCTTGTGATCCATGGCAGGCAAATTGATGCGACGGACATCGCCGTCAACGCGGATCATCGGTGGCAGGCCGGCGGAAAGATGCAGGTCCGATGCACCTTGCTTGGCACTGAAGGCCAGCAACTCAGTGATATCCATGGGACTCCCTAATGGCAAACAAGCAGGTAGAATGCCGCGAAACCCAAGCGGCGGGCGCAAATAATGTCCACGATAGCAGAGAATATTGCAAAGGTCGGCGTGCGGATTGATGCCGCAGCACAGGCCGCGAACCGTGAAAAATCAGCAGTTGGCCTGCTTGCCGTGAGCAAGACCAAACCTGCAGAGGCGATCCGCGAGGCCTTTAGAGCGGGCCTTCGCGACTTTGGTGAGAACTACCTGCAAGAAGCACTCGAGAAGCAGCAACAGCTCAATGACCTGCCTTTGGTTTGGCACTTCATTGGCCCGATCCAGTCCAACAAAACCCGGCCTATTGCCGAACATTTCGACTGGGTGCACTCAGTCGATCGCCTGAAGATCGCCGAACGTCTGTCGGCTCAGCGTCCAGCCGGGCTACCTGCACTGAACATCTGCCTGCAAGTGAATGTCAGCGCAGAAGACAGCAAGTCCGGTTGCTCACCTGATGAAATCTACACACTGGCACATGCTGTTACACAACTGCCTAACCTGCGCCTGCGCGGACTGATGGCGATCCCAGAGCCAACCGATGACCCTGTGCTACAACGCGAAGCGTTTGCCAAACTGCGTAGACTGCAAGAGACGCTGAACCTGCCACTGGACACCTTGTCCATGGGCATGAGCCATGATCTGGAGGCGGCCATTGCTGAAGGGGCCACCTGGGTTCGGATTGGAACCGCTTTGTTTGGTGCACGTGATTACAGTAGCTGATTGCATTAGCAAGCAGCGTTTTAAAGGAAACCGCTATGACCACTCCACGCATTGCCTTTGTCGGCGCAGGAAACATGGCCGCCAGCCTGATTGGCGGGTTACGCGCCCAAGGCACTGAAGCCAGCGCCATCCGCGCCAGCGACCGCGGCGCAGAACAACGCAGCAAAATCACCGCTGAGCATGGCATTGCCACGTTCGAATCGAATACCGAAGCGATTCAAGGCGCAGACGTCATCGTGCTGTCGGTCAAACCCCAGGTGATGAAAGACGTATGCCTGGATCTGGCCCCCCACCTCAGCGCAGGACAACTGGTGGTATCGATTGCCGCAGGCATCAGCTGCGCCAGCCTGGAAAGCTGGCTGGGACCGCGCGCTATCGTGCGCTGCATGCCCAATACTCCAGCGCTGCTGCGCGAAGGCGTCAGCGGCCTGTACGCCAATGCCCAGGTTTCTGCCGAACAACGCGATCAGGCGCAAGAGCTGCTCAGCGCGGTCGGTGTTGCCCTATGGCTGGAAAACGAAGAACAGATCGACGCAGTTACCGCCGTATCTGGCTCAGGCCCGGCTTACTTCTTCCTGCTGATCGAGGCCATGACCGCAGCCGGTGAAAAACTCGGCCTGCCCCGTGAAACTGCGGCCCAACTGACCCTGCAAACCGCCCTCGGTGCGGCACGCATGGCGGTCTCCAGCGATGTCGATGCCAGTGAACTGCGCCGCCGTGTGACTTCCCCGGCGGGCACCACCGAAGCGGCTATCAAGACATTCCAGGCCAACGGCTTTGAAACACTGGTGGAAAAAGCGCTAAACGCTGCGGCTCACCGCTCCGCCGAACTGGCAGAAGAACTGGGTAAATAAGGACTGGGTTAATGAACGGATTAGATACCGCTGCTGTTTACATCCTGCAAACCATCGGCAGCCTATACCTGCTGATTGTACTGCTGCGCTTTATCCTGCAACTGGTGCGGGCTGATTTCTACAACCCGGTCAGCCAGTTCATCGTCAAAGCCACTCACCCTCTGCTGCGTCCATTGCGCAAAATCATCCCAAGCGTGGGCGGCCTCGACCTGGCCTCGCTGATCCTGGCCATCGTCGTGCAGCTGGTGCTAATGGCACTGACCCTGATGCTGTCCGGCTACGGTCTGGTCAATCCGGTACAACTGCTGATCTGGTCGATCATCGGCGTGACTGCGCTGTTCCTCAAGGTGTTCTTCTTTGCCCTGATCATCAGCGTGATTCTGTCTTGGGTCGCTCAAGGCTCGCATAACCCAACCGCGATGCTGATCAACCAAATCTGCGAGCCACTGCTGGCGCCGATCCGCCGTATCCTGCCCAACATGGGTGGATTGGATCTTTCGCCGATCGTGGCCTTCCTGATCCTCAACCTGATCGACATGCTGGTGATCCGCAATCTGGCCGTCATGACCAACATGCTCAAAGGCCTGAGCCTGGCGATCTAATGAGCTACTACCGCTGGGATGGGGACGACCTCATCCTCGATTGCCACCTGCAGCCCAAAGCAAGCCGTGACGAGTTTGCCGGGCTGCACGGTGAACGCCTGAAGATCCGCCTGACCGCACCTCCTGTCGATGGCAAAGCCAATGCCCACCTGCTGGGGTTTCTGGCTGGTGTGTTCGGTGTCAGCAAAAGCCAGGTGACACTGGAGAGCGGCCAGCAAAGCCGACAGAAACGCGTGCGCATCAAGCAACCCAAATCTCGTCCCGCCGAGCTGGATCTCGGTTGTTAGTCCATACTGTGCGCGCTATCGGCAAAAATAAGATCAAATAGCCACTACTCTATGGACAAACGGATTCTAATTAGGAATTCTCTCGGACCATTACAGACGGCATGCGCCGCCTGGCGACGAACCCAAGTTCATAACCGGCTCAACCAAAGCCGGAACGTCGCACACCCGATTGCCAAGGGGGATACACCATGAGTCTGGAGCGTCTTAGTCAGCAGGTCAGCAGTTACGTGACCTGGAAGCGCGACCTCATGCGCGAGATCACCCGTTACCGCAGCTGGCTGGTCAACAACCGTCTGAGTTCGCCCGCCCTGGAAGAAAAGCTGGATCGGGCACTCAAGCTAATCCGTAGCGATCACATCACCTTGGCCTTTGTCGGCGAATACTCCCGTGGCAAAACCGAGCTGATCAACAGCCTGCTGTTCTCCTCTTACGGTCAGCGCGTACTGCCCTCCAATATCGGGCGTACCACCATGTGCCCGACCGAGCTGTTCTTTGATGCCCACGCCGAACGTGCCTACATTCGCCTACTGCCCATCGAAACCCGTTCCAGTGACGCCAACATCACCCAATTCAAAAAAGTCCCGCGGCACTGGGTCAACATCTCACTGGACCCGAAAGACCCAGAGGGAATGGTCCAGGCCCTGAGCCAGCTGGCTCGCACCAAAACTATGCCGCTGGAGCAAGCCCTCGCCCTCGGTTTCCAGCAGGACATGCTGGAGAGCGCCAACAAATCTGGTGAAGTACTGGTCCCGGCCTGGCGTCATGCCCTTATCAATATTGATCACCCGCTGCTGCGCAATGGCCTACGCATACTGGATACACCCGGTCTTAACGCCCTGGGCAGCGAACCCGAGCTGACCCTGTCGATGTTGCCCAGCGCCCAGGCCATCATCTTTATCCTCGCAGCCGACACCGGCGTCACCGCCAGTGATATGGCGGTATGGCAGCAGCATATCCGGCAGTTGGATGACATCACCCAGGCCAACCTGTTTGCCGTGCTCAACAAGATCGACGTGCTGTGGGATGACCTGTCCGGCGAAGCCTTTGTGCAGAACGCCATCTACAAAATGCAGCACAACACCGCCAAACAGCTGGGTATCCGCTTTGAAGATGTCGTCCCGCTCTCAGCCAAGCAGGCCATGCTGGCCAAGGCCCGTAACGACCTGAATCTGCTCAGCCGCAGCCAATTGCCCGAGCTGGAAAATCTGCTGTCCACACGCATCATTGCGCGCAAAGAACAGCTGCTGGAGCAGCGGGTGGTCAATCAAGTGATCACCTTATTGCAGGGCAGCCAGCACGCACTGGGCTTGCGCCTGCAAAAGGTCAACGAACAACTGGCGCTGCTGAGCAATAGCCAGCAGGACAACGGCCAACTGCTGACAGACCTGACCGCGCGCACCAAACAAGACCACACGCTTCACCACAAGCGCCTGCTTGGCCTGAGAACCAATCAGCGCCTGCTCAGACGTCAGGGCGAGATGCTCAAGCACGCCACCCGTGGCGAGCGCCTGAATCTGCATATGGTTGAACTGCGTAAGGCACTGGCCAGCAGTTGGACCACCCTGGGCATCAACAAGGCCATTCGCGGCTTCTTCGCCAGCCTTGAGGCAGACCTGAGTAACCTGAGTCACGAAGCGCAGATGGCTAACAAAATGGTCACAGCCATCTATCGCCACTACAACGACGTCAGCTCGCTCAACAGCGTCGATGCACCGCACTTCAATGCCCAGCGCTATCAACGCGAACTGGAACACCTGCGCGACAAAGCAGATCGCTTCCGCCTACAGCTGCGCACCGTACTTACCGAGCAACATCGCCTGAGCAAGCTGTTCTTTGCGACCCTGGTCAGAGAAGTGGTGAACCTGTATCAGCGCCTCAATCAGGACATCGCCCAGTGGACCGAAGACGCCCTGATGCCGCTGCTGCAGCACAACCTTGAAAACAAGCAATTACTGGAAAACCACATGTCGCGCCTCAAAGGCGTTGCACAAGAGACACTCAGCACCCGCGAACGCTGCCAGCGCCTGGTGCAATACAGCAGTGAACTGGAGCAGCAACTGGCGCTGGCCGGGGATATTCTGCGTGCCCTGCGCCGCCCGGCACCGATCCAGCGTCAGGGCAAAGTGGTCACCCTGCCCGGAGCCATCCGTAGCAAGGTTGCTGAATAGCCATCCCCGCCTGATCGCAAAGCCCGCCTCCCCTGCGCTTGCCGGGGGCTGCCGTGCTCTTTAGACTGCGTCCTTCTCCTTTTCAACCTTTCTGATGCGAGCAGGTCGATGCCGACTGCCTTTCCACACGATTCTGTTGGCCTGGTAACTCCACAGGTTGTGCATTTTGCTGAGCCGCTTGCGCTGGCTTGCGGACGCAGCCTGTCCGAATACCAACTGATGATTGAAACCTACGGCGAACTGAATGCTGCACGCAGCAACGCCGTACTGATTTGCCACGCCCTTTCGGGGCACCACCATGCGGCGGGTTACCACAGTGCTGATGACCGCAAACCGGGCTGGTGGGACAGCTGCATTGGCCCCGGCAAGGCCATTGATACCAACAAATTTTTTGTCGTCTGCCTGAACAACCTGGGCGGCTGTAATGGCTCCACCGGCCCGGCCAGCATTAACCCGGCCACCGGCAAGCCGTTTGGGGCTGAGTTCCCAGTCATGACAGTAGAAGACTGGGTTCACAGCCAGGCACGCTTGGCCGATCACCTCGGTATTGAGCAATGGGCCGCGGTTGTTGGCGGCAGCCTTGGCGGCATGCAGGCGCTGCAATGGACCATCAGCTACCCGGAGCGTGTGCGCCACTGTCTGGCGATTGCCTCAGCACCTAAGCTGTCGGCACAGAACATCGCCTTTAACGAAGTCGCCCGTCAGGCCATTCTCACCGACCCGGACTTCAACGAAGGCCGCTTCCAGGAAAAAGGCGTGATCCCCAAGCGCGGCCTGATGCTGGCACGCATGGTCGGGCACATCACCTATCTGTCTGATGACGCCATGGGCGAGAAATTCGGGCGCGAGCTAAAGACCGACAAGCTCAACTACGACTTCTATAGCGTCGAGTTCCAGGTCGAAAGTTATCTGCGTTATCAGGGCGAAGAGTTCTCCACCCGCTTTGACGCCAATACCTACGTGCTGATGACCAAGGCGCTGGACTACTTCGATCCGGCTGCGGCTTATGGCGGTGATCTGGCCAAGACCCTGGCTGGTGTGAAGGCGGATTTCTGTGTCATGTCTTTCACCACCGACTGGCGCTTTTCGCCAGCCCGCTCGCGGGAAATCGTCGACGCACTGACGGCTGCACGTAAGAACGTCTGCTATCTGGAGATCGACGCACCGCAGGGCCATGATGCCTTCCTGATGCCGATCCCCCGCTATCTGCAAGCGTTCAACAGTTATATGCAACGGATTAAGGTGTAAGCCATGCGTGCGGATCTGGAAATCATTCAAGAATGGATACCCGCCGGCAGCCGCGTCCTTGACCTAGGCTGCGGTAACGGCGAGCTGCTGGCCTGGCTCAGTGAACACAAGCAAGTCAGCGGTTACGGGCTGGAAATCGACCCGGACAAAATTGCCCAATGTGTAGCCAAGGGCGTCAACGTCATCGAACAAGACCTCGACAAAGGCCTTGGCAACTTTGCCAGCGACACCTTTGACGTGGTGGTCATGACCCAGTCCCTACAAGCCCTGCATTACCCGGACAAAGTCCTGGCAGAAATGCTGCGGGTGGGCAAAACCTGCATCATCACCTTCCCCAACTTCGGTCACTGGCGCTGCCGCTGGTACCTGACGACAAAAGGTCGCATGCCGGTTTCGGACTTCCTGCCGTATACCTGGTTCAACACCCCGAACATCCACTTCTGTACGTTCGAGGATTTCGAAAACCTGTGCCACGACCAGGACGCGAAAATCCTCGACCGCCTGGCCGTAGACCGTGACCACAAACACGGCTGGGCCAGTCGCTTGTGGCCAAACCTGCTCGGGGAAATCGGCATTTACCGTATCAGCGGTACAACTGCCCGTGATGTACAGATTGCCAACTGATCAGTCGGGCGCATTCAGCCCGCTAGGAGGATGCTCATGAAACGCTTTGCCGTAATGCTAATGGCCCTGTGCCTGAGCCTGCCGGTGCTGGCCGAACGCAAAAAGAGCTTCGATGATCTCGATGTGCACTACAGCGCGTTCAACTCCAGCTTTCTGCAGCCGGACGTGGCTGCTGCCAAGAATCTGGTGCGCAGCAAGAACCAAGGTGTGCTCAATATTGCCGTGCTCAAAGCAGGCAAACCCAGCACAGCCAATGTCTCTGGGATTGCCAAGGACTTGGTTGGCCGCGAGCAGGTGCTGACATTCCGTCAGGTGACTGAAGGCGATGCCATCTACTACTTGGCCCAGTTCACCATCACCCAACAGGAAATGCTGCGTTTTACCGTTAACTTCAGCGCAGGCGGCAGCGAAACGCACCGCCTGGAATTCAATCAGGAAGTGTTCCCCGAGCCATGATGCCCTTTAACGAACTGGTGCTGGCCAGCCACAACGCCGGCAAACTCAAAGAGCTGCAAGCCATGCTCGGTGACAGCGTGCGCGTGCGCTCGGTGGCGGAATTCTCCCTGGAAGAACCGGAAGAAACCGGCCTGTCCTTTATCGAAAACGCCATTCTCAAGGCGCGTAATGCCTCACGCCTGTCCGGCCTGCCAGCGCTGGCCGATGACTCAGGACTTGCTGTCGACTTCCTCGGCGGCGCACCCGGCATCTACTCCGCCCGCTATGCCGATGGCAAAGGCGATGCCGCCAACAACGCCAAGCTGCTGGACGTGCTCAAAGACGTGCCGGATGCCGAGCGTGGCGCGCAATTCGTATGCTGCCTTGCGCTGGTCCGCCACGCCGACGATCCGCTGCCGATCATCTGTGAAGGCCTCTGGCACGGCCGCATCCTGCATGCAGCGCAAGGCGAGCATGGCTTCGGTTACGACCCGCTGTTCTGGGTGCCTGAGCGCAACTGCTCCAGTGCTGAACTGCCCGCTGCCGAGAAGAACCAGATCAGCCACCGCGCCCGCGCCATGGCCCTGCTCAAGCAACGTCTGGGGCTGGCATGAGTACACGCAGCAGCTCACTGTTCGAGCTGCCGCCGCTCGCGCTGTATATCCACATTCCCTGGTGCGTGAAGAAGTGCCCGTACTGCGACTTCAACTCCCACGCAGCCGGGCCAAACCTGCCTGAACAGGAATACGTCGACGCGCTGTTGAGCGATCTGGATACCGACCTGCATCTGGCCCAACAACGCCCGCTACGGTCAATTTTCTTTGGCGGCGGGACACCCAGCCTGTTCTCTGCCAGCGCCCTGGACCGTCTGTTACAGGGCGTACAAAAGCGCCTGAGCTTTGCCGATGACATCGAGATCACCCTGGAAGCTAATCCAGGCACTTTCGAACAGGCCAAGTTCCGTGATTACCGCACGCTGGGCATCAATCGCCTGTCCATTGGCGTGCAAAGTTTTCAGGCAGAAAAACTCAAAGCGCTGGGCCGTATTCATGACGGCAATGAAGCCGTGCGTGCCGCCGATATGGCCCGCGCGGCAGGCTTCGATAACTTCAACCTGGACCTGATGCACGGCCTGCCGGATCAGTCCATTGAAGATGCCCTCAGCGACCTGCGCACCGCCATCGCACAAGCGCCGACGCATCTGTCTTGGTATCAACTGACTGTCGAACCCAATACAGTATTTTGGAACCAGCCACCAGAAGTGCCGGAAGACGACATTCTCTGGGACATTCAGGAGGCTGGGCAGGCGCTGCTGGCGGCCGAAGGCTACCGTCAGTACGAAGTCTCTGCCTACGCCCAGTCCGATAAGGCCGCACGGCACAACCTGAATTACTGGACCTTTGGTGATTTCCTCGGCATCGGCGCTGGCGCCCACGGCAAACTCAGCTGTGCAGATGGGCGCATCATCCGTAACTGGAAAACCCGGCTGCCGAAGGACTACCTCGACCTGAGCAAGTCATTCACTGCCGGCGAACGTGAGCTGACTACAGACGAGCTGCCTTTTGAGTTTTTGATGAACGCCCTGCGCCTGAGTGACGGCGTGGCCAGTGAACTATTCAGCCAGCGCACCGGTCTGCCCCTGGAACTGCTGGATCAGGGCCGTCGTGACGCCGAACAGCGCGGCTTGCTGCACAAGGACACAGCCCGCTTGCAAGCTACCCGCGAAGGGCAACTGTTTCTCAACGACCTGCTTCAATACTTTCTACCCTGAGCCCTTAACCAGAAGAATAAGGAACCCGGATGGATCTGCTACTCGACCTTATCGCCACCCTGTCGCGCTGGAGCCGTAGCCACCTGCATGACATTTCCCTGGCCATTATCGCCACCCTGTTGGTGCTGATCGCCCCAAGCATCAATGCCTGGGTACAGCGCAATACTGCGAGCATGAACTTTGTGTTCCGCACGCTGATTTTTGTACTGCTGTGTGCCGTGGGGTACGGCATGCTGATCGTGTTTGCTACGCCGTATCTGGCGCAGGCGTTGGGACACTTCAATAACTACACGTTGGCACCGGTGCTGATTCTGGTGTTTTTTATTGTGGGGATTCTGGCGGATCGGAGCTGAGCCCCGCCCGTGCAAACCGGGATTACGCCGGCAGACTGGCTAATCCTGGCTACGACTAAGCCAGCATCTTTCAAGCCAAGATGCGGTTACTTGCCCCTCCACGTCAGATCTTTAGAACGGTTTCGCCCTTCTCGGGCGAGTTTCTTTTGTCAGTTGATACAAAAGAAACCAAAAAATCTCGCCCCTGCATCCGGCCCTGCGCTTCGCTGCGGGTTCGTGCCCAGAATCACCGTTCCAGAGGCACGCTGCGAAGGGCCATCCTTGGTCCATCGCACCTCTCGCGGCATCCATGCCGCTCAACCTCTTCCACGGTAATTCTGGTCACCCTCCTGAAGGGGCAATGGTGGCGCCCACACGTTAAGCGTAAGAAGCGCAGACTGCTTTACTGTGCAAGCTGCAGCTCCGTAGGGTGCAATAAGGCTGCGCAGCAGCTTATCCACCAATGCCCCTCAACTCGTGCTCCTATCGAAAGAACACAGCCGATTACCCCGTCAGCGGGCATTGCCCTAGTTAGTGAAACGGTTTGATCGCCACTTTCAACACGCCATCGCGCTGGTTAGCAAACATGTCGTAGGCTTCGACGATATCGTCCAGCGCAAACTGGTGGGTGACCAGCGCGGAGAAGTCCATGCGCCCGGACGCCACCACACTCATCAGGCGACGCATACGCTCTTTACCGCCCGGACACAGTGAGGTGACGATTTTGTGGTCGCCCAAACCGGCATGGAAGGCGCTCAGCGGGATCACCAGATCCGTCGAATACACACCAAGGCTGGATAACGTGCCGCCTGGTTTTAGCACCCGCAGCGCACTCTCGAAGGTGGATTGCAGACCCAGCGCCTCAATCGACGCATCCACACCGCGACCGCCAGTGAGGCGCAGGATCTCTTCGACCACATCCACTTTGTTGAAGTTGAGGGTAATGTCCGCGCCCATAGTGCGGGCAATCTCCAAACGCTGATCAACACCATCCACCACGATGATGGTGCTCGCACCGCGCAGCTTGGCTCCGGCCGTGGCGCACAAGCCAATCGGCCCTTGGGCGAACACCGCCACCACATCACCAATCTTGATATTGGCGGCTTCCGCGCCGGAGAAGCCAGTGGACATGATGTCAGGGCACATCAGCACCTGCTCATCAGTCAGACCGTCTGGCACCAGTGCCAAGTTAGCCTGGGCATCCGGCACCAGCACGTATTCCGCCTGGGTGCCGTCGATGCTATTGCCGAAGCGCCAGCCGCCCATCGGCTTATAGCCATGGCAGCTGCAACCGCCGTCTTGTGATGAGACGCCGTCTTGGCAGGCGTAGGAGGTGAAGCTTGGACAGATCGCTCCGGCGATCACCCGCTGCCCTTCCTGATACCCCTTCACGTTGCTGCCGAGCTTTTCAATGATGCCCACCGGCTCGTGTCCGACGGTCAGCCCTTTGGCCACCGGATATTCGCCTTTGAGGATGTGCACATCGGTGCCGCAAATGGTGGTTGTGGTGATTCGCACCAGTGCATCGTTAGGCCCTACCGGTGGGATGGGCTTATCCACCAGCTCAATACGTCCGGGCTCAACAAAAACAGCGGCTTTCATCATGCTCATGGCTGACATTCCAATGGTGTAGGCAAGGTATTGGTACTTTAGCTCCTTCAAGCTACCAACACCTTGCCCTGCATCAACCATCGAGTCCGGTCATCAGCCAGGAGACCGCATGCATAGCATCACGGCCCGCCGCTGAATCAATTACCTTCGCGGCGCAGTGCCTGAGGCGTGAAGTCACGCGGACCGAGCTTGACGTTGAAGTTGTACATCGGCTCGTTGTTATCCAGACCGTCGACAAAATAGCGCTTACCCTTGAGGTCATAGAGCGTCTCAAGGGTGCTGCCGAACATCGGCACATCGTAGTAGCTGATCGGGTGGCTCTCTTGCAGACCTGTCAGCTCTCCGTTCTTGTCGTACAGATCGACTGCGAGAATCTGCCAGCTGTCTTCATCCAGATAGAATCGACGCTTGCCGTAGAGGTGTGTGAAACCTTTACGCAGCTTTGCCTCGACCACCCAAACACGATGCAGCTCGTAACGCAGCAGCTCAGGATTGACGTTACGGGCCTGCAAAATCTGCTCGTAGGGAATGCCCTTTTGATGCACGGCATAGCTGTTGTACGGCACCAGCATTTCCTGCTTGCCCACCAGCGTCCATTCATAGCGGTCCGGCGCACCGTTGTAGGAGTCGACGACATCCGCCGTCGCCATACCGTTGGTGTCTGGTTGCAGAGACTCGTAAGCCAACATCGGCAGACGACGCACCCGGCGCTCGCCACGGTTGTAACGCCAGGCTTTGCGGATCGACAGGATTTGATCCAGGGTCTCTTCAACTACCAACGCAGAACCCGCCACCTTAGCCGGTGCCGCGACTCGGTACTTGTAGAGAAACAGGGTGTTATTAAGGTCCTTCGGCGTCATACCTTCGCGGCCGTACACGAAGTAAATCTGCCGCTCCAGCTTGAGCAGGTTGTAGCCGCCATTACTCATAACCGCAGCCTGGTTGGTGACGAAGCTGATCTGCTCGCCCCTGTAACGCAGGATGTGGTTCCAGATGGCTTCAAGGCCATTGGCGGGCAGCGGAAACGGGATGCCAGAGGCCACACCGGCTACGCCATTACCACCGGAAATAAGCTCGCCGCTCAGCGCATTGAAGCGGGTGGCGTCATAGATTCGCTGTGGAGCCGCCGCGCTGCGACGGGTCGGAAAAACGCGCAGGTAGAAGTCGGGATTGTCTTCCAGCAAGCGCTGCACACCCGTCGGTAATTGCTCGCGATACAGCTCCAGATTGCCCCGATCAACCCGGTACAGCTGCATATCCGCGCTATAAGGGTCCGGATGATGCATCCCGCTCTGGTAATTGGCTGGCGGCTCGCCCAGCCCACCCTGCCAGTCCGGAATCGTGCCTGCAGCATTGCCGGCACGCTCACCGCCCAACGGCGTCAAGTCCCGATCCAGCCGCGCAGCCTGATCCGCAGACACCGCCGCGCCTGCTGGCATCGACAACATCGCAAGTAACAGGAAAGACAGTTTCTTAAACACAACGCACTCCTTGCGACCTGAATAGCCCAGATCGCAGTCTCTGTGCCCGTCATCAAGGACCGGGCTTAGTTATTGTTAGGGTGAGGCGTTGGTAACGCAGCGTCGGATGAGTCCGATCTAATGCATCCCTGTTTTGAAACGCCGCCCCATCCGTGGGGTCAGCCTCGATCAATCAATACGCTTGAACTTCAAGTCCCAGACGCCATGGCCAAGACGCTCGCCACGACGCTCAAACTTGGTCACCGGACGCTCCGCAGGGCGCGGTACGTACTGTCCGTCTTCAGCCAAATTCTGGTAACCCGGAGCTACATTCATCACTTCCAGCATGTACTCGGCATAGGGTTCCCAGTCAGTGGCCATATGCAGCACACCACCCACCTTAAGCTTCTGCCGCACCAGCTCGGCAAAAGACGGCTGAACAATGCGGCGTTTGTGGTGACGGGACTTGTGCCAAGGATCCGGGAAGAACAGCAATACCCGATCCAGGCTGGCATCAGCCACACAGTTGCGCAGAACTTCCAGCGCATCACAGCTGTAGATGCGGGTATTGGTCAGGTTCTGCGTCATCAGACCGTTGAGCAGCGCACCAACGCCCGGTCGGTGAACTTCAACACCGATAAAATCCTGCTCCGGCGCGGCAGCCGCCATTTCCAGCGTCGAATGCCCCATGCCAAAGCCGATTTCGAAAGTACGCGGCGCACTGCGGCCAAAAACGGCATCGAAGTCTTGCAGCCCGTCTTCAAGCTTTAGGCCAAACTTCGGCCAGCCCTGATCAAGGCCGCGCTGCTGACCTTCTGTCATACGACCGGCGCGCATCACGAAGCTTTTGATCGTGCGGTGCTTGGAAGTGTCTTCAGCCTGTTCTGGCTGCTGCTGTGAATCAGTCATTGAGTGCTCGTTACTTGATCAGGCCATCCAGCGGCGAGGAGGCGCTGGCATAGAGTTTCTTCGGCATACGGCCAGCCAGATAGGCCAGACGACCAGCAATGATCGCATGCTTCATGGCTTCCCCCATCATCACCGGGTTTTGCGCATGAGCAATGGCGCTGTTCATTAGCACAGCCTCGCAGCCCAGCTCCATAGCAATGGTGGCATCGGAAGCTGTACCTACACCGGCATCGACCAGAACCGGCACGGTCGCCTCTTCCAAGATGATGCGCAGGTTATACGGGTTGCAGATGCCCAGGCCGGTACCGATAAGACCAGCCAGTGGCATGACTGCGATACAACCCATGGCAGCCAGTTCACGAGCGATGATCGGGTCATCGCTGGTGTACACCATCACATCGAAGCCGTCTTTGATCAGCACTTCAGCGGCCTTGAGGGTTTCGATCACATTGGGGAACAGGGTCTTCTGATCCGCCAGCACTTCCAACTTCACCAACTTGTGGCCGTCCAGCAGCTCACGGGCCAAACGGCAGGTGCGCACAGCCTCAACGGCGTCGTAGCACCCAGCAGTGTTCGGCAGGATGGTGTAGCGATCCGGGCTAATCACATCCAGCAGGTTCGGCTCGCCAGGGTTCTGGCCGATATTGGTACGGCGCACCGCAACAGTGACGATCTCGGCACCAGACGCCTCAATGGCCAAACGGGTTTCTTCAAGATCTTTGTACTTGCCGGTACCAACCAGCAGGCGGGATTGGTAGGTGCGGCCCGCTAGGGTAAAAGGCTTGTCGGCAGGGAGCTGGCTCATCGGAAATTCCTCCAGGCTAAAAATGGACAGTGACAACGCAAGGGGGCGGCCTCAACCTCCACCGATCGCGTGTACGACCTCCACTTGATCGCCTTCACGTAAAACGGTGGTGGCGTGCTCACTACGCGGCACGATATCCAGATTGAGCTCTACCGCAACGCGGCGGCCGGTCAGCTCCAGACGCACCAATAAAGACGCAACTGTCTCGCCGTCTGGCAGCTCATAGGCTTCGCCATTTAACTGAATTTGCATGACAGATCGGTCGTAACTTAAGAAAGGGACGGCATTCTAGCCTGATCGCCAAGGATGACCAAGGCCAGCAGTGTCGCCCCTTATAGGTCTTGATTCAGAGCAGGCTCAGGATTTCTTCAGCGCCGCCAGGCCTAACATCAGCCAGCCCAACATAAATGACAGCCCGCCAATCGGGGCTACCATGCCCATAGAACGCGTGCCCGTCAGGGTCAACACGTACAGGCTACCGCAGAACAGCACAATCCCTACCGTGAACAGCCCGCCAGCCGCACTCACCAAGCGCCCGCCGCGCTGAGTGGCCAGCAGGCTGACACCAAACAGGGCAAGCGCGTGAATCAGCTGATACTGCGTAGCGGTTTGAAAGATCGCCAAATACTCCGGCGTCAGCACACGTTTAAGACCATGCGCACCGTACGCCCCTAGCCCTACCCCGGAACAACCTGCGACAGCCGCCAGCAACAACCAAAGACGCGCCATTCCAACCTCCAGTAAGCAAACATAGCGCCGGCTCCCATGCTGCAACAACGATGGTCCGACAGAGGCTGGTTATAATGACGAACAATCCTGGATTAACCAAGTAATACGAATGATTCTCAAATTTGCCCGACGTTTCCTCAAGCTCTTGCTCTGGCTCGCCCTGGGCTCAGCGCTTCTTGTACTGCTATTGCGCTGGGTGCCGCCACCTGTCACCGGCGTGATGATCGAGCGCAAAATCGAATCATGGAGCAGCGGTGAGCCCATTGACCTGCAGCGCACGTGGAAGCCTTGGGAAACCCTGCCCGATCACTTGAAGATGTCAGTTATCGCCGGTGAAGATCAGAAATTCGCCAGCCATTGGGGCTTTGACGTAGCGGCCATCAAAGCCGCCCTGGCACATAACCAGCAAGGCGGCTCCATCCGCGGTGCCAGTACCCTCAGCCAGCAAGTTGCTAAGAATCTGTTCCTCTGGTCAGGCCGCAGTTGGCTGCGCAAAGGGCTTGAAGTCTGGTTTACCGGCCTGATCGAGCTGCTCTGGCCCAAAGAGCGCATCCTCGAGGTGTATCTCAACAGCGTTGAATGGGGTGAAGGCATCTTCGGTGCTGAAGCTGCGGCCAAACACCACTTCGGCATCGGCGCGGCTTATCTGAACAACCAGCAAGCCAGCCAACTTGCCGCCGTACTGCCCAATCCAATCCGCTGGAGCGCTGGCAAACCCGACGCTTATATCCAGCGCCGCGCCAACTGGATTCGTCAGCAGGTACGGCAACTAGGCGGGAGTCACTACCTTAACCAGATGTCGACTGAGCCCCCGCAGTGGTGGCCGCAGTGGCTGCCGAGGCCCTGAGACGCAGAAGTCCCCAGGCAATCAGCGACTGGCCGGTGAAGTAGCAGGTCACGATCACCAACACTGCATGTTCGAAGTGATAGACGAACTTGTTCAGGCCGATCAACGAATCGGCCACGACAAACAACATAGCTCCCAGCCACAGTGCCCCGGGTTTGGTTTCGACTCTGGCTGCGCAAAGTGCCATTCCCAACAGGCAGGCTAAATAGATGCCCACCGGAATCTCCAGTCCCTTTGCCGCCGGCACCATCCACACCGCTAGCAGCAGGCTATAGGCGATCACCGGCACACTCCACAGCCAGCGCCAACTGCGACCACGTGACAGCAGCAGGAAGGCAACGACAAAAGCCACCTGATTGACCAGGAATGAAATCAGCGCTTGGCGGAACAGCCCGTCGCGGTTGCCGTAGTCCAGAAAAAAATCACCGGCAGAAGCTGCAACGTAGCCCAGCGCCAGCCAACGCCCGGCCGCTCCGGGGAAGGTCTGCCACATAATCCCGGCGAAGATCAGCATCGGTGCCATCTTCAGCAGCCAGCTAAGCGGATAGGGTTGCATGGGAATCAACAGGATATAAGCGATGCCAAGCATCACCGCCACAAGGTAAAGGCGTACTACGGTCGTGGACATAGGAGTCTCCGGCAGTTCTTGTTGTAGTTTTCATTCCAGCCTGCAAAGCAGACTACCAATAGCTACAAGCAATATCAGCCGGTAAAAGCGGCAAATCACAGGCATAAAAAAACCGCACCTGGGTGCGGTTTTTTTATGAAACCTTTGCTCAGGCGGCAATTGCGCCCTTGAGCTTGTTCATGGCGTTCTTTTCCAACTGCCGGATGCGTTCGGCTGACACGTTGTACTTGGCCGCCAGATCATGCAGCGTTGCCTTTTCTTCCGCCAGCCAGCGCTGATAAAGAATATCGCGACTGCGCTCATCAAGACCTTCCAGCGCCTCATGAAGGTTGGCAGTAGAGCTATCGCTCCAGTCCGAATCCTCCAGCTGGCGTGCCGGATCGTAACGCTGGTCTTCCAGATAATAAGCGGGGGACTGAACGGCGCTTTCGTCGTCGGCGTCAGCAGCCGGGTCGAAGGCCATGTCATGACCGCTCAGGCGGCTTTCCATCTCACGGACTTCGTGAGGTTCAACACCGAGGCTTTCCGCTACCGCGTTAACTTCATCATTGTTCAGCCAAGCCAGACGCTTCTTCTGGCTGCGCAGGTTGAAGAACAGTTTGCGCTGAGCCTTGGTGGTCGCCACTTTAACGATCCGCCAGTTACGCAGGATAAACTCGTGAATCTCGGCACGAATCCAGTGCACCGCGAACGAAACCAGGCGCACACCCATTTCGGGGTTAAAGCGTTTGACCGCCTTCATCAGGCCGACGTTGCCTTCCTGGATCAGGTCAGACTGGGCCAGACCATAACCGGAGTAGCTGCGGGCGATATGCACAACAAAACGCAGGTGAGCCAGCACCATTTGGCGCGCGGCTTCCAGATCCTGTTTGTAGAAGAGACGATCAGCCAGTTCACGCTCCTGCTCAGGGGTCAACAGCGGGATGCCGTTTACCGCATGCACGTATGCCTCCAGGTTGGCACCCGGAACCAGAGCATGAACAGGTTGCAAAGAAGTGGACATTTGAATCCTCCAGTACTACAGATTTCGATGCAGTCTAGCACCGTGCAATGAGACTTTGTGTGGCATTACAAGTTCCCTTACACATAGTCAACATCACTCAGAACAATAACTTACTACCGAGGGGCCAACTCTCTCAAGTGCCTTGCCACGGCCAGCCATGCGCCGATATAGCCCAACAGGATCGCTCCTATCAGAAGTGAAGCACCATCAGACAGCGGCACACCGTCCAGGGCGAAGTTACTGCCGTAGAGCCCGGCTAAGCGCACGACCGCATCATTGAGCCAATTCAGTCCGTAAGCCAGCAGCATCCACGAGAAAACCCCAGCCCCCATTCCATACAGAGCACCCATATATAGGAAGGGACGGCGCACATAGCTATCGGTGCCGCCGACCAGCTTAATGACTTCAATCTCGGTGCGGCGGTTCTCAATGTGCAGACGAATGGTGTTACCAATCACCAGTAGCAACGCCGAGATCAGCAGCAGCGCCAGACCAAAGACGAATCTGTCACCCAACTTCAGCATTGCGCCTAACCGCTCAACCCACAGAAGGTCCAGCTGCGCCTGTTGCACACGGGGCATTTCGGCCAGGCGCGCACGCAGCGCCTCCAGCGCTTCACGATCAACCTCTTTCGGCGTAACCACGATGACACCCGGAAGCGGGTTATCCGGCAGCTCTTTAAGCGCCTCCCCCAGCCCGGTCTGCTGCTGGAACTCGGCCAGAGCCTGATCTCGGCTGATCCATTCGGCTTCAGCCACGTCATCCAGCGCGGCGATCTCTTCGCGCAGGGACTCGCCTTGAGCGTCAGTGGTATCGATCTTGGTATACAGGGAAATCTGTGCCGCGCGCTCCCACGAGACGCCAAGGCGCTCGATGTTATCCAGCAGCAGCGACAAGCCCATCGGCAAGCTCAGGGCAACGGCCATCACCAAGCAAGTGAAAAAACTGCCGATCGGCTGTTTGGCCAGACGGCGCAGGCTGTCGACCACGCTGGCGCGGTGGCTTTCGACCCAGGCGGCCAGCTGATCACGGAATGGCAGGCCATCGTCCAGAGTGGTGACCGGCTCATCCGCCTTTTTCGGAGCCCCACCTACGCGTTGCGAAGGCTGCGGTGGCGGCATACGGGTTGCACTCATTCTCCAGCCTCCCCGTCTCCAATTAGACGGCCACGTTGCAAGGTCAGCATGCGGTGGCGCATGCGGGCGATCAAGGCGAGGTCGTGACTGGCGATCAGCACAGTTGTGCCGAGACGATTGATATCTTCAAAAACGCCCATGATTTCTGCCGCCAAGCGCGGATCGAGGTTACCGGTCGGTTCGTCCGCCAATAACAATGCAGGCTGATGCACCACAGCACGGGCGATACCAACGCGCTGTTGCTGACCTGTGGATAAATCGCCAGGGAACTGTGCGGCTTTGTCAGCCAGAGAAACCCGCTCAAGGGCATTGCCGACGCGCTTGCCGATTTCATCTTTGTTCAGACCGAGGATCTGCAACGGTAGGGCTACGTTGTCGAACACACTGCGGTCGAACAGCAGCTGGTGGTTCTGAAACACCACGCCAATCTGCCGGCGAAGAAAAGGAATCTGTGCGTTGGTGATGTGCGACAGATCCTGACCAGCCAGCAGCAGCTTGCCGCTACTTGGCCGCTCCATCGCCAGTAGCAGGCGCAGCAAGGTACTTTTGCCTGCGCCTGAGTGGCCTGTCACAAACAGGAACTCACCGCGGCGCACGCGAAAACTCAGCTCGTGCAGCCCGATGTGTCCATTTGGGTAGCGTTTACCGACCTGCTCGAACCTGATCATCGCTATTTCTCCGCAAACAGCGCCTGTACAAATGCATCTGCCTCAAAGGTACGCAGATCGTCGATGCCCTCGCCAACACCGATATAACGGATTGGCAAGGCGAACTGCTTGGCCAGCGCGAAGATAACGCCGCCTTTGGCGGTGCCGTCCAGCTTGGTCAGCGCCAGGCCAGTGAGGTTCACCGTCTGGTTGAACTGTTTGGCCTGATTGACTGCGTTCTGCCCGGTGCCGGCATCCAGCACCAGCAGCACTTCATGGGGAGCTGTCTCATCCAGCTTGCCGATTACCCGGCGAACCTTCTTCAGCTCTTCCATCAGATTATCTTTGGTGTGCAGACGCCCCGCCGTGTCGGCGATCAGAACATCCACACCACGGGATTTGGCCGCATTTACCGCATCGAAAATCACCGAGGCCGAGTCGGCACCGGTGTGCTGGGCAATAACCGCAATCTGGTTGCGCTCACCCCACACCTGCAACTGCTCCACGGCAGCAGCACGGAAGGTATCACCTGCAGCCAGCATAACTTTCTTGCCTTCCTGCTGGAGCTTCTTCGCCAGCTTGCCGATGGTGGTGGTCTTGCCCGCGCCGTTCACACCGACGACAAGAATCACATAAGGCTGCTTGCTGCTGTCGATTTGCAGCGGCTGCTCAACCGGGCGCAGCAGGGAAGCGAGTTCTTCCTGAAGTGCTTTGTACAAGGCACCGCTGTCGGCCAACTCTTTGCGGGCGACACGCTTTGTGAGGTTCTGCACAATTTCAGTGGTGGCTTCCACGCCCACATCGGCAGTCAGCAAGCGGGTTTCGATCTCTTCGAGCAGGTCATCGTCAATGGCTTTCTTGCCCAGGAACAGGCTGGCCATGCCTTCGCCGATGCTGCTGCTGGTCTTCGACAGGCCTTGTTTGAGGCGTTCGAAGAAGCCCAGACGCTTTTCTTCCTTTTTTACCGGCTCTGCCGGCACAGGTTCAGCAACGGCAGCCGGGACAGCTTCGGGCTCGGGCTCGGGAGCAGAAGCTTCAACCACCGTGGCGACTTCAACCGCCGGTGCTTGCGGCTGCACTTCAGCCACAACAGGTGCGGCTGCGGGGGACACAGCGGTAGCCGGTTCGGCGGCTAGACTGGTTTCGGCAGCAGACAACTCAGCACTGACAACGACCGGAGCAGGGCTCTGAACCGGTGCGACAGGAGCGGGCTCCGCTGCAACCGGCGTTTCAACAGGCGTTGCAACCGGAGCAGGCGCACTTTCAGTGGCAGCGGGTTGAACTGTTTCTACTGGTTGCACTTCCGGCTCTGAAGGCGCAACCGGAGCCGCTTCGGGCTTTTTGCGAAACCAGCTGAACAGGCCTTTTTTCTCGGCCGGCTTTTCCGGAGAACCCACATTTGACGGGTTCTGGGTCTTTTTATCGTCGTTGGAACCAAACATGGAGGATGGCTATCTCAAATTTGCGCCGCGCTGCACAAGGTTAATGGGTCGGATTCGCGAAGTTCCAGCTCGACAGAGCCTTATTGAAACCCTCAGAAACCATAGCAGGCGTGGCCGCCAGTAAAACGGATGCGTATCCTAGCATCTCCGCACCCGCTGACGCTAAGTACACGCGGGTCCGTCCGACAGGTCTTAAAGTCATGCCAATGATTTCAAAACGTACCACTGCGCTACTGCTGAGTATTCTCTGCCTGCCGCTTTCGGCTTTTGCTGCCGCCCCGCAACCCACTCACGAATTCAGTCTGGATAACGGTTTAAAGGTGATTGTCCGTGAAGACCACCGCGCCCCGGTAGTGGTCAGCCAGCTCTGGTACAAGGTCGGCTCCAGCTATGAGTCGCCCGGTCAGACCGGTCTTTCCCACGCCCTTGAGCACATGATGTTCAAAGGCAGCCAGAAAGTCGGGCCAGGTGAGGCGTCGCTGATTTTGCGCGAACTCGGGGCTCAGGAAAACGCGTTCACCAGCGACGACTACACCGCCTATTATCAGGTGCTGGCACGAGATCGCCTGCCGGTTGCGCTTGAGCTGGAGGCAGACCGTCTGGCCGGCCTGAAGATTCCGGCTGACGAGTTCGCCAAGGAAATCGAGGTCATTAAGGAAGAGCGCCGTCTGCGCACTGACGACAAGCCAAACTCTCTGGCTTATGAGCGCTTCCAGACCATCGCCTATCCGGCCAGCGGCTACCGCATCCCCACCATCGGTTGGATGGCGGACCTCAACCGCATGACGGTGGAAGACCTGCGCCATTGGTACGAAAGCTGGTACGCGCCCAACAATGCCACACTGGTGATTGTCGGTGACGTGACCGTAGACGAAGTAAAAGAGCTCGCCCAACGCTACTTCGGCCCGATCCCCAAGCGAGCCATCCCAACCGCCAAAGCACCGCTTGAACTAGCCGCACCCGGCGAGCGCCGCATCACCCTGCATTTGAAGACTCAGCTTCCCAGCCTGATCATGGCCTTCAATACGCCGAGCGTGAGCACCGCTGAACAATCGCGCCAGGTACACGCCCTGCGCCTTGTCGCTGCATTGTTGGACGGCGGTTACAGTGCTCGTCTGGCCAGCCGACTGGAGCGGGGTGAAGAGCTGGTTGCAGGTGCATCTGCCTGGTACAACGGTTTCACCCGAGGTGACACCCTGTTCACGTTGAGCGCAACCCCTAACGTACAAACCGGTAAAACCCTGGCCGACGTTGAAGCAGGCTTGTGGCGCGAACTGAAGAACCTGCAAGACACCCCACCGACCGCTGAAGAGCTGGCCCGCGTACGCGCCCAGGTCATTGCCGGCCTGGTCTACGAGCGCGATTCCATCACCAGCCAGGCCAGCACCATCGGCCAGCTGGAAAGTGTCGGCTTGTCTTGGAAACTGATGGATCAGGAGCTGGCCGATCTGGAGGCCGTAACGCCGGAAGATATCCAACAAGCGGCTAAAACCTTCTTCACCCGCGACCGCCTGAGCGTCGCCTATGTTCTGCCCGAGGAGAAGCGCAATGACTAAGCGTACTGGCCTGCGCTACGCCCTGATTGGCCTGGCGCTTTTGATTGTGCTGGCCTTGCTGGCCACCTTTAACAACCGCCTGGACGGCGATAAGCCACAACCGGAACCGGTTGCCGAATCGACGAAAATCGAATCACTGGCAGCCCTTGGTGACAAAGCTCCCAGCCGCCGCGATCTTAATATCCAGAGCTGGAAAACCAGCGAAGGCAGCAAAGTGCTGTTCGTGGAAGCTCGCGAGCTGCCGATGTTCGACCTGCAGGTAACTTTCGCCGCCGGCAGCAGCCGCGACGAAGGCACTCCGGGCCTGGCCATGCTGACCAACGCCATGCTTAACGAAGGCGTGCCCGGCAAGGACGTCAGCGCTATTGCGGCAGGTTTTGAGGACCTCGGTGCCGATTTCGGCAACGGTTCGTTCCGCGACATGGCTATCGCCAGCCTGCGCAGCCTGAGCGCTCAGGAGCAGCGTGAGCCGGCCCTGCAACTGTTCACGGAAGTGATTGGCCAGCCAACCTTCCCTGAAGACTCCCTGGCACGCATCAAAAACCAGCTGATGGCTGGCTTTGAGTACCAGAAGCAGAACCCCGGAAAACTCGCCAGCCTGGCGTTGTATGAACGCCTGTACGGTTCGCACCCTTACGGCCACCCGAGCGAAGGCTCTGAGCAATCCATTCCCGGCATTACCCGCGCCCAGCTGCAGGCCTTCCACCAGAAGGCCTACACTGCAGAGAACGCAGTGATTGCACTGGTAGGCGATCTGTCCCGCAGCGATGCTGAAGCGTTGGCCGAACGTGTGTCTGCGGCGCTGCCTAAAGGCCCTGCCCTTCCGGCAATCGCCCAACCGAAAGAACCGGAGCCGGGCACCGTGCATATCGAGTTCCCGTCCAACCAGACGCATATCACCATTGCGCAGATGGGCATCGATCGCCTGGATCCGGACTATGCTGCGCTCTATCTGGGCAATCAGGTATTCGGAGGCGGCGGCTTCGGCACTCGCCTGATGACCGAGGTGCGTGAAAAACGCGGTCTGACCTATGGCATCTATTCTGGCTTCAGCACCATGCAGGCTCGTGGGCCGTTCACCATCGGCATGCAGACCCGCGCCGAGCTGACCGACGGATCGCTGCAGCTGGTCAAAGACTTGCTGGCCGACTTCATCAAAAACGGCCCGACGCAGGAAGAACTGGATAAGGCCAAGCGTGAGCTGGCCGGCAGCTTCCCGCTGTCTACCGCCAGCAACTCAGCCATTGTCGGCCAACTGGGCTCGATGGGCTTCTACAACCTGCCGCTGACGTATCTGGAAGACTTTGTACGCGACGTACAGGCCCTGAACATTGAGCAAGTTAAAACTGCCATGGCCAAACACCTGAACCCAGACGCGCTGGTGATTGTCACCGCCGGCCCGACTGTTGAGCAGAAGGAGCTGCCAGCGCCTACAGACCGCCCAGTTCCCCAGCCTTCAGCCATACCGGAGCATTGATGAGCAAGCTTGCAAGACCCCAACGCGCCGCCCAGCCCCATGGCGGCTCCGGCCAACTGAGAATCATAGCCGGGGAGTGGCGTTCGCGCCGTTTCAGCTTCCCGGAAGGCCCGGGCTTGCGCCCTACGCCGGACCGGGTACGGGAGACCCTGTTCAACTGGCTAGCTCCGTACATCGAGGGAGCCCGCGTGCTGGACTGCTTTACCGGCAGCGGCGCGCTATACCTTGAGGCGCTTTCCCGCGGTGCCAGTTCGGCTCTTGCGTTGGATATGAATCCACAGTCAGTGGCCTCGCTGCGCGGCCACCTGCAAACCCTGAACTGCTCGGCCGGACAGGTGCTGCAAACCGATGCGCTGAGCTATCTGCAAAACCAGCCGGCAACACCGTTTGATTTGGTGTTTCTTGATCCGCCCTTCCATCAGAACCTGCTGACTCCGGCATGCAGTCTGCTGGAGGAACGAGCCTGGCTAGCCGAGAACGCGTGGATTTATTGCGAAAGCGAAACCCCACCCTCCACACTCGGCCTGCCCGGCAACTGGCGTCTGCACCGGGAGAAGCATGCCGGGCAGGTCTACTACTCGCTGTGGGAGCGCGGCTGAGCCCTTCAGCCCTGCTCTAGCACCCTGCGGAAATACTGGATGGTCTCTCGCAGGCCATCCTGCAGGCTCACCGTTGGCTGCCAGCCCAAACGCTCCTTGGCGAGGCTGATGTCAGGCTGACGCTGACGCGGATCGTCCTGAGGTAATGGCTTATAAGTTACCCGGGATGACGACCCACACAACTCCACAATCGTCTCAGCTATTTCAGCGATGCTGGATTCGTTCGGACTCCCGAGATTGACCGGCCCGGTAAAATCTTCCGGACTGTCCATCATCGCACTGATTCCATTGATCAGATCGGATACAAAACAGAACGAACGCGTTTGCGATCCGTCGCCATAAATGGTGATCTCTTCACCACGCAATGCCTGAACAATAAAGTTGCTGATCACCCGCCCGTCATTCAACTGCATACCCGGACCGTACGTATTAAAAATCCGGATCACTTTAATGGCGAGGTTGTGTTGCCGGTGATAGTCGAAGAACAAGGTTTCAGCGCTGCGCTTCCCCTCGTCATAACAACTGCGGATTCCAATTGGATTGACTCGTCCCCAGTAATCTTCCGTTTGCGGGTGGCATTCAGGATCGCCATACACCTCAGAGGTTGAGGCCTGCAGGATTCGGGCACCGGTGCGTTTGGCCAGGCCAAGCAGATTGATTGCGCCCATGACGCTGGTTTTAATGGTCTGTACCGGATCACGCTGGTAATGAATGGGCGACGCTGGGCAAGCAAAGTTGTAGATGCGATCCACTTCAACATATAAGGGAAAGGTCACATCATGGCGTATTGCTTCAAAACGCGAGTTCGTCAGCAAGTCCTGAATATTTTGGCGCGTACCGGTGTAATAGTTGTCTACCGATATCACATCATGTCCGTCTTCAAGTAGGCGACGACATAAATGTGAACCTATAAAACCTGCGCCGCCGGTGACCAGAACTCTCATTATTAATGTCCGAGATTGATTATGTTCCCCATAGCCTTCGTAACCACCTGCAAAGGCCGCCTGCACCATTTAAAACAAACACTGCCGGCATTAGTCAGACTCAATCCGGCGGAAATAATTGTTGTGGATTACAACTGCCCCGACGCAACCGCTGACTGGGTTGAGGCTAATTATCCACAGGTCAAGGTAGTGCGGGTGACTGACGACCCTGGCTTCTGCCTGCCCCGCGCCCGCAATCTCGGCGCGGCCCAGTCCACATCGCCTTGGCTGTGCTTTATTGATGCCGACATTCTGGTGGATAAGGGCTGGCTCGGGTGGATGGCCGCGCACGCTGACAGCCAGCACTTTTACCTGCCCTCCAAACATAACGGCAAGTACCTGCCGGAAATTGCCGGTACTTTTCTCTGCACCCGGCAGGCATTCGAGGCCTGTAACGGATATGACGAGGCCTTTCGCGGATGGGGTGGTGAAGACATTGATCTGTACACGCGCCTCCCCATCGAGGCGGGCGTACGAGCCGCCGAATACCCCAATAGCTTCGTCAACCCTATCAACCATGCAGATGATGAGCGCACGACATACCACAGCATCAAAGACGTCAGAATCCAGGGTCTGATCAACAGCTGCTATGTGAAAACCAAGCGTCATCTTCTTGAAACGAGCATCCGCGATATTCCCTTCGAAACCCGTCGTACCATGCTGGGAACTATCAGCGACTATTTCAGGGACTTCCGCGATCTGCCTGCAACCTTTTCCATTCAGGTGCAGGCCAAAGGGCTGACGGATTGCACCGGCAAACAGGTGGATCTTGAGTTGGAGATTGCCAAGCAGCGGCGCTTTCGCTTTTTTGGCGCACGCAAAGCGGCAGTAAGGACACTTAAACGCTCCACCTAACGCAAGGACTCATGCATGAAGATTGCAATTGTCGGTATCGGTTACGTGGGTCTGGCCAACGCCGTACTACTGGCTCGGCAACATGAGGTGGTGGCACTGGATATCGACCCTGCCAAAGTTGAAGCCCTGAACCAACAGCAATCGCCAGTCACTGATCCTGACCTGCAGGATTACCTCAGCCATCAGTCACTGAATCTGCGCGCCACGCTGGACAAGCAGAGCGCCTATCGAGACGCCGATTACATCTTCATCGCCACTCCCACCGATTACGACCCACAAACCAATGCCTTCAACACGCGCTCAATCGAGGCGGTCATTCATGACGTGATGGCCATTAATCCGCAGGCCCTGATGGTGATCAAGTCGACCGTGCCAGTGGGCTACACCCAACGCATGCGTACTGAGCTCGATTGCGACCGGCTGATCTTCTCCCCGGAATTTCTGCGTGAAGGCAGCGCCTTCTATGACACCCTGCATCCGTCCCGGATTGTGGTCGGCGAACGCTCGCAGCGAGCTAAGAAAATTGCCCAACTGCTGCTTGCCGCCAGCAACGCCCCCGACACGCCGGTGCTGCTGACCGACTCAACTGAAGCCGAAGCCATCAAGCTGTTTGCAAACGCCTATCTGGCCATGCGCGTAGCCTATTTCAATGAGCTGGATTCCTACGCCATCAGCCACGGTCTGAATACCCGGCAGATCATCGAAGGTGTGTGTTTTGACCCGCGCATCGGTAGCCACTACAACAACCCTTCATTTGGCTACGGCGGTTACTGCCTGCCGAAAGATACCCGCCAGTTGCTGGCCAACTATGACAGCGTGCCTCACGACCTGATCCGCGCCATCGTCGACTCCAATGCCACACGCAAAAACTTCGTGGCGGAACAAATCCTCAAGCGCAAACCCCGGACAGTCGGGATTTACCGGCTGATCATGAAATCCGGCTCGGATAACTTCCGTGCATCCAGCATTCAGGACATCATGCAGCACTTGCGTACAGAGAGCGTGGAGTTGATCATTTTCGAACCGACCCTCAATTACGGCGAATTTGCCGGTGCCAGGGTGGTCAATGATCTGAGCCTGTTTAAAGAGCAGTCTGATCTCATTCTGTGCAACCGTCACAGCGCTGCGCTGGATGATGTAGCCAACAAAGTCTATACCCGGGATGTCTTTGGCTGTGACTGAGCCGAGCATGTCCTCAAACGAGCCGCTTGCTGATGCCAGCCTTTCAACCCGCCCGCTACCTGTCCAACCCACATTTGCAGACGCTCTGGGCTTCTTTTTGCCGAACGCCGCCGCAATTGCAGCGCCAGCGCGAACGACTGTGGCTGGAGGATGGCGATTTTCTCGATATGGACTGGCACGGCCCGCACGATGCTGAAGCGCCGCTGGTGTTGCTGCTGCACGGCCTCACCGGCTCATCCAGTTCCCATTACATTCTCGGCCTGCAACAGCAGCTGGCGCAGCGCAACTGGGCTAGCGTTGCGCTGAACTGGCGGGGATGTTCAGGGGAGCCAAATTTGCTGCCACGTGGCTATCACTCCGGCGTGAGTGAAGATGTGCTGCATGTGATTCGTCACCTGCAAGCCAAACGCCCGCTGGCGCCGCTGTATGCGGTGGGCTACTCGCTGGGCGGCAATGTGCTACTCAAGTATCTGGGCGAACAAGGTGCTGACTCAGGCTTGCAAGGCGCGGTGGCAGTCAGCGTGCCGTTCAGACTGGACGAGTGTGCGCAACGGATCGATCAGGGCTTTTCAAAAATCTATCAGGCACATTTTATGAAGGAGCTGACCGCCTACGTGCGGGACAAACAACAGCTCTTCGCCCGCATCGGTCAAAACGATCATCTGCTTGCATTGCAACAACTCGGTCCGCTCACCGGCATGCGCACCTTCTGGGATTTCGACGGGCGCTTCACCGCGCCGCTACATGGCTACGCTGACGCAGCGGATTATTACCGGCGCGCTTCCAGCCGTTTTTTCCTGCGCAGAATCGAAACCCCGACGCTGCTGATTCAGTCTGAGGATGACCCCTTCGTGTTCCGCCACAGCCTGCCTCAGGCAGATGAACTCGCGCCCTGCATTGAGTTTGAACGCCATGCCCGTGGCGGCCACGTTGGTTTTATCGGCGGCTCGCTGAAACAGCCTGAGTACTATTTGGAAAAACGCATTCCCGAGTGGCTGACACGCTGATCAGATCACCTGATCCAACGGTACATAGAGGCGTTTTTTCAGGGCCTCTACCGCATCACGGGCCTGCTCAGTCACATAGCCACTTTCCAGCGCCAGAATCTGATAAACGCCGCGGCGCAGCATGTCCTCATTCAAATCGCCAAGGCTGCCGCGGGACGTACTGAGGAAGCGAATCCACGAAGCCATGATGATCCAGCTGTTCAGGGTCAGCGCTTCGATCTGCTCGGCCGTCATGTGCAGAATCCCGGCATCAACAAAGCCCTGATAAATCTCCTGCGCCTGCTGCAGACAGCGCTTGGCAAACAGCCGATAGCGCTCCGCCATCTCATCATCACTTTCCAGCAAGTGCTCAAGATCACGGTGAAAAAAGCGGTAATGCCACATCGCGGCCAGTACTGCCTCGAGATAGAAGGTCTTGTCGTCTACAGTGAGCTCGCGCCCTTCCGGGCGACGCAAAAATGCATCCACCTGCTTCTCAAGCAGACTGAACAGCTCAGAGATGATCATCTGTTTGTTACGGAAGTGGTAATACAGATTGCCCGGTGAAATCCCCAGATGCGCGGCAATGTGATTGGTGGTGACGTTGCGCTCACCCTGGGCATTAAACAGCGCCAGGCTTTCCTGGATGATGCGATCGCGGGTTTTCTGTGGTGCAGCCATAAAAAGATTCATTCCAGATTTAAAGCCCGGCAAAGGTACACGCCCGCAAACACCTTGTGTTACCAATCAATGAGATTCGCCGACACACTAACTTTTCGTTGGGCTGTAGAGCGCCACTTGCACAGGCATGCTAATTGACACACTAGAGTAATTACTCTAAAAATCCAGCATCCCTTATATGCAGTCATGTCACCTGCCTGACAAACTGCCCTGCCGGAACGTTGAGGAGCATCACCATGGTTGCCGAAGCTACGTACCTGGAACAAAGCCTGCAGCAAAGCCAACAGCAGATTAGCCAGATGCAGAGCGCCTTTGCTCTTCAGCGCAAGGCATTTCAGGCCAACCCGATGCCGTCCGCAGAGCAGCGGATTCAATGGCTGAACATGCTGCGCGACCAATTGCGCAATGAGCGCCAGGCGCTGATCGACGCCATTTCCACGGACTTCAGCAACCGCAGCGCCGACGAAACCCTGCTCGCCGAACTGATGCCCAGCCTGCATGGCATTCACTACGCCAGCAAACGCATCAAGAAGTGGATGAAGCCTTCCAAGCGCAGTGTGGGCATGCAGTTCATGCCTGCTCAGGCCAAGGTCATCTACCAACCGCTGGGTGTGGTCGGCGTGATCGTGCCGTGGAATTACCCACTGTTTCTGGCTATCGGCCCGCTGACCGGCGCGCTGGCTGCCGGCAACCGGGTGATGATCAAAATGAGTGAATCCACTCCGGCTACCTCGCAGCTGATCAAAGACATGCTGGGCAAAATCTTCCCGGAAGACCTGGTCAGCGTGGTTCAAGGCGAAGCCGACGTGGGCGTAGCCTTCTCCAAACTGCCGTTCGACCACCTGCTGTTCACCGGCGCTACCAGCATCGGCAAGCACGTGATGCGTGCCGCAGCGGACAACCTGACCCCGGTCACCCTGGAGCTGGGCGGCAAGTCCCCGGCGATTGTCAGCGCCGACGTGCCGCTGGATCACGCTGCAGAGCGCATTGCCTTCGGCAAGACCCTGAACGCCGGGCAAACCTGCGTAGCGCCTGATTACGTACTATGTCCGCGCGATCGCGTAGACGGGTTTGTCGAGGCCTACCGCAAGGCGGTTGCCTCCTTCTTCCCGAAACTTACGGATAACCCGGACTACACCGCCATCATCAACGACCGCCAGCACGCACGCCTGCAAAGCTACCTGCAGGACGCCGAAAGCAAAGGCGCAACGCTGATCCAGTTGTTCCCTGAAGGCCAGGGCCGTCGCCTACCGCAGACTGTTCTGCTGAACGTAAACGACGATATGCGCATCATGCAGGAGGAAATCTTCGGCCCGCTGCTGCCCATCATCCCTTACGACAAAATCGAAGACGCCTTCGCCTATATCTCCGAGCGCGACCGTCCGCTGGCGCTCTACTACTTCGGCTACGACAAGCAGGAACAGCAGCGCGTCCTGCACGAAACCCACTCCGGCGGCGTGTGCCTGAACGACACCCTGCTGCACGTAGCCCAGGACGATATGCCATTCGGCGGCGTTGGCCCGTCCGGCATGGGTCATTACCACGGCCATGAAGGCTTCCTGACCTTCAGCAAGGCCAAAGGTGTGTTTATCAAACAGAGCTACAACGCTGCCAAGATGATTTACCCGCCTTACGGCAGCCTGCTGCACAAGCTGGTCTACAAACTGTTTGTACGCTGACTGATCCCGCCCCGGCCTGCCGGGGCAACAGCACGACTCGGTGAAATTAATAATATGAAGACCGAACCCGAATCACTCCAGCTGTCCCGCCGCGGCCTGCTTAAAGTCGGCCTGCTCGGCACCGCCTTTCTTGGCACCGCCGGGCTGACCGCCACCCTGACCGGTTGCTCATCGGAGACACCTAAAGCAGGTTACGCCGTACTGCGCGAATCCGACCTGCCGCTATTCCACGCTCTGATACCTGCCGTGCTGGCCGGTGCGGTGCCTGCCGAGAAGATGACACAGGCCGTCGAGACCACCCTGGAATACCTCGACTACAGCCTCAATCACCTGTCTCCGGAAATGCTCAAACTGACGGTGCAGCTATTCGACGTGCTGGCCCTGCCCATCACCCGTGGCCCGCTGACCGGTATTTGGGGAAGCTGGCAGAACGCATCCTCAGATGACGTCGTGCACTTTCTCAAGCGCTGGGAAAACAGCTCAATCAGCCTGCTGAAAATGGGTCACTCCTCGATCCTGCAACTGATCCTGATGAGCTGGTACAGCAACCCGGACGCCTGGGCCCATTGCGGTTATCCCGGTCCACCCCGCTTCTGAGCAACGCACACCACACGTATTCCGGTGAAGCCGCCCATTTCTGCTGCGGCCGTACCACGAGGACAGAGCAATGCCGGTACCTGATATTTTCAAAGAAGGCCTCGCACGTGGCTGGAAAACCTATGACGGATCAAGCCTGACCAGCGATCTCGTTCTGGAAGCTGACGTTGCCGTTATCGGCAGCGGCGCAGGCGGCGGCACCACGGCGGAAATCCTCAGCGCAGCAGGTTTCAAAGTGCTGATCATTGAAGAAGGCCCGCTGAAAACCAGCGACGACTTCAAAATGCACGAAGGCAAGGCCTACACCAGCCTGTATCAGGAAGGCATCGGCCGCATGAGTAAAGACGGCGCGATCACCATCATGCAGGGCCGCGCCGTAGGTGGCACCACACTGATCAACTGGACCTCCAGCTTCCGCACGCCCGCCCCGACGCTGGAACACTGGGCCAAAGAACACGGCGTTATCGGCCACAGCGAGGCAGAGATGGCACCGTGGTTCCAGCAGGTGGAAAAACGCCTGGGCGTTGCCCCCTGGATCATGCCGCCTAACCCGAACAACGACGTACTGCGCGCCGGCTGCGAGAAGCTCGGCTACAAATGGGCGGTTATTCCACGCAACGTACGCGGCTGCTGGAACTTGGGTTACTGCGGCATGGGCTGTCCGGTCAATGCTAAACAATCCATGCTGGTTACCACCATTCCAGCCACACTGGAGAAGAACGGCGAACTGCTGTATCTGGCCCGTGCGGAAAACCTCATCATCGAAGGGGACAAGGTCAACGCTCTGGAATGCGTTGCCATGGACGACCGCAGCGTCGCTCCAACTGGCCACAAAATACACGTTAAGGCGCGCCATTACGTGCTCGCCGGTGGTGGTATCAACAGTCCGGCACTGCTGATGCGTTCCGGCGCACCGGACCCGTACAAACGCGCCGGCAAACGCACCTTCCTGCATACAGTGAACTTCTCCGCGGCGTTGTTTGAAGAGAAGATCAACCCGTTCTACGGCGCACCGCAGTCCATCTATTCCCCGCACTTCCTATGGGACGACGGCACCACCGGGCGTATGTCCTACAAACTGGAAGTGCCGCCACTGCATCCGGCCCTAGCCGCCACCCTGCTCGGCCAGTTTGGCGTGGAGAACGCGCTGCGCATGGAACAACTGCCCAACACCAACATGATGCTGGCGTTGATGCGCGACGGCTTCCACCCGGACAGCGCGGAAGGCACCGTAGAGCTGCGCGGCGACGGTACACCAGTTCTGGATTACCAGATGACCGACTACACCTGGGACGGCATGCGTCGCGCCTTCCACTCCATGGCCGAGATTCAGTTCGCCGCTGGAGCCAAACAAGTGTTACCGCTGCATGCTGATGCCGGTTATGTGAAAACCCTTAGCGAAGCCAAATCCCTGATCGACAGCCTCAGCCTTGAGCTGTACCGCACCCGCCTGGGCAGCGCCCACGTGATGGGCGGCTGCGCGATGGGTGAAGACCCGAAGCATGCCGTGACCGACAGCCTTGGCCGCCATCATCATCTGAGCAACCTTTCGATCCACGACGGTTCGCTGTTCCCCACCAGTATTGGTGCCAACCCACAACTGTCGATCTACGGCCTCACTGCCAAACTGGCGACGAAACTCGCCGAACGCCTTAAAACCGCCTGATTAAAGGCTGCTCAGCGCGTCTATCTGGACCGCTGGGCAGTGCCCATGCATCACGGTTCTCTTGGCCCGCGCAAAACGCTACGCTACCATCCGTCTCCCCAACGGAACCTGCCAGGACATCACGATGAATCGAGTGCTATACCCAGGCACCTTCGACCCCATTACCAAAGGTCACGGCGACCTGGTCGAACGCGCCGCGCGTCTCTTCGACAGCGTGATTATCGCAGTAGCCGCCAGCCCCAAGAAAAACCCGCTGTTCACCCTTGAACAACGGGTTGCGCTGGCCCAGGAAGTCACCAGCCACCTGCCAAATGTCGAAGTCATGGGTTTTTCCAACCTGTTGGCCGACTTTGCCAAGGAACAGGGTGCCAATGTATTCGTGCGCGGCCTGCGGGCAGTATCCGACTTCGAATACGAATTTCAGCTGGCCAACATGAACCGCCAACTGGCACCGGACGTAGAAAGCATGTTCCTGACCCCGTCAGAAAAGTATTCGTTTATTTCCTCAACGCTGGTGCGGGAAATCGCAGCGCTGGGCGGAGATATCTCTAACTTCGTCCACCCTGCCGTCGCCGCAGCGCTGACCGAACGTTTCAAGCGCTAAGCTTCATCTGGCAGCCCCTGAATGCAGCCAGCTGTTTTCAGGGACGCATATCGCGGGCCGCGTGCATGCGCGGCTCCGATGCGGCACAATTTGCGTCCTCGATTATCTGCACGCGAAAGGCTGCGCCTCTGGCAGCAGCAGGAGTGGTTATTTCATGTCCCTGATCATCACCGACGACTGCATCAACTGCGACGTCTGCGAACCTGAATGCCCGAACTCGGCGATCTCCCAAGGCGAGGAAATCTACGAGATCGACCCCAACCTCTGCACCGAATGTGTCGGCCACTATGACGAACCTCAGTGCCAGCAGGTATGCCCGGTTGACTGCATTCCCCTCGACGCTAACAACGTCGAAAGCCGCGACGAGCTGATGCAGAAATACCTGATCATCACCGGCAAGGCCTGATCAGCCCCAGAGCGGGCTATGCTGTAGGTGTCTGCAATTTCTGCCAGACACCTCCCGCCACCCTCCAGCCCCGCTACGTAGAGGTCTGACGTATGCGTCATCTGTCCCGCCGTTTTATTGCCACCGTCCTGCTGTTTTGCGCCCTTGACCTGCACGCAGCGACTTACCCGCCGAAAACCGCCATTGCCAGCGCCCACCCGGCGGCCACCGTTGCAGGGCTTGAAACCATCGCTCTGGGCGGCAATGCCTTTGATGCCGCCGTATCAGTCAGTGCCGCACTGGCCGTGGTTGAGCCTTACGGTTCAGGTATTGGTGGCGGCGGTTTCTTCCTTCTGCGTAAGGGCGGTGATAAGCCCGACTACCGTTTTATCGACGCACGCGAACGTGCGCCAGCGGCGGCACATGCAGCGATGTATCAGATGGATGGCAAGGTGGTACCGGAGCTATCGCTAAACGGCGCACTCGCCGCCGCAATTCCGGGACTTCCTGCCGGACTGGTGGAGTTAGCGCAACACTACGGCCGCCTGCCCCTGCGCGACTCCCTGGCACCGGCAATTCGTCTGGCGCGCAGCGGCGTGAGTATCGACCGGGTGTACATAGAACGGGCGCAGTGGCGGCTTGAGGCCATGCGTAAAGACAAGGAGACCGCCCGCCTCTTCCTCGATAATGGCGAAGTCCCGCAGGAGCTTGCCCTGTTCCGCCAACCGGAACTGGCGCGCACGCTGGAGCAGCTCGGCGATCAGGGCCGGAATGGCTTCTATGCCGGACCTGTTGCTCAAAAAATGGTCAACGCCGTGCGGGCTGCTGGCGGTATCTGGACGCTGCAGGATCTGGCCAAATACCGAATTGCAGAGCGCCAGCCGCTGCGTGTGCAACTCAACAACAAACGCGAGCTGATCAGCGCCCCACCGCCCTCAGCCGGCGGCGTAGCCATCGCCCAGAGCCTGCTGATGCTGCAACAACTGCCGTGGCAACAAGGCACACAAGTCCAGCGTACCCATCTGGTAGTGGAAACCCTGCGCCGCGCTTACCGTGACCGCGGCCTGCTGGGGGACCCTGACTATGTCCGCAACCCGGTTCAGCAATTGCTAGCACCGGCCCATATCAAGACCCTGCTCAGCAACATTGATCCGAATAAAGCCACACCCAGCGCCAGCCTGCCAGCGGCACCGGACTGGCATGAAGGCGATCACACCACCCACTTCACAGTGCTGGACGCTGACGGCAATGCAGTAGCCGCCACACTGTCCGTGAACCTGCCATTTGGTGCGGCCTTCACCGTGCCGGGCACCGGCGTGCTGTTGAACAATGAAATGGACGATTTTGCCGCCGACATCCAGGGCAGCAACACCTACGGTCTCAGTGGCAGCCAGGCCAATAGCATTGCCGCAGGTAAACGTCCGCTGTCGAGCATGAGCCCGAGTTTTATTGAAAGCCCAGAGGAATTTGTCAGCTTCGGCACACCCGGTGGTAGCCGCATCCCCAGCATGGTGCTGCTGGCGATGCTGGAGTACCTGGACAACCAGCCGATCCAACGCTGGCCCGCCGTTGCCCGCTACCACCATCAGTACAAGCCGGACGTGATTGAATACGAGCCCGGCGCTTTCAGCCCGGCACAGATTCAACAGCTGGAACAACTTGGCCACCAACTGAAAGCCACCAGCCGGCCTTATGGTAACCAGCAGGTTTTGCGCTGGAACAAGCGCACTCAGGCACTGGAAGCGGCCAGCGATCCAAGGGGGATCGGGCTGGCCGAACCGCAGTAGGGGCAGGTTCTATACGAAAAGTCTCCGAGCGAAGATCAGGCGAGGCAAAAAACGATGAGGAACGGACTGGGCTCGCATCCGAGATTACAAGTGGTAAATGAGCATCCCGAACCGTTTTTAAACGAAGCATCATCGAGCGCAGGCACTTTTCGTACAGAACCTAGTCGAGCTCGATCAGCGGGCCGCTTTCATTAAGCATCTGGCGCAGCGAGCGAAACAGCTCGTTGCCCTCGCCCTGGCTGAGCATCAGCACGTTACGCAGGCTCTGAGTAATGCGACTGGCGTAACCCAGATCATTCATCAGTGAACTAGCCTGCTGCCCGTTCAGACGCTGCTCACGCACCTCAGCGAACAGGCGCTGGCGGAAACGGCTGTCGAAGTCTGCCGCCATCTCATCGAACAGATCCAGGCGCTCATTCCAGGCCTGTTCGGGCAAATCCATACGCCCCAGCTCGCGCACTTCATGCAGCACGCTGAGTAAGTGACAACGCAGCTCAACATAAGCCTGGCGCGGCGCGCCGGGCTCTTCGCGCAGATAGCGGCTGAGGTTCTTCTGCAAATGCTTGGCGTCCTTCACCGCGTCCACCAGTTGCAGTGCGGCTAGCTGGCAACTGACCCAAAAGCGCTGGTGTTCCTCATCCAGATTCACTTCCAGACGCCCCATAAAGCCGAGCAGATCGCCGTACACGCCTTTGATATGACGCTGATACAGTTGCTCGGCATCCAGCGCGTGGTGCTCAGGCGCTGCGGCCAGTGCGCTGCGGTCCGGGTGATCACGGTTAAGCAGCTCGATTGGCAGGTACAGCGCGTGGCAGATCACTTCCAGGCTCAGGCGTCCGAGATGCTGCAGCTCCTGGACCACCGCATGAGCAGCGGTGTCTGCACTGGCTAAGGCGTTTTCATCCAGATAACGAGCCGAAGTGACTGGCAATGCAGGCGCGGCCTTTTCCTCCGGCATGGCGATTTCGCTAATCAGTACCGCAGGCTCAACCGGATCAGGCAGCCAGCGCACCAAGCGCTCCGCCAACTGTTTCTGCCAGGGCCAAAACAGCGCAACGCCCATGCCATTGAATAAGGTGTGAAACATCGCCAGTTGAATCAGGCTGTTGTCCGCAAGCCCCAACGGCTCTGCAAGCGCCTGCACTAGCCAGGTCAGCGGGCTCAACAAGATGAAGGCCAACACGCCGGTCAACACATTGAACAGCACATGAGCCAACGCCAACCGCTGGCCGCTGCGATTGCCGCCCATGGCGCCGACAAAGGCGGTGCTTATGCTACTGCCAACATTAGCCCCGATGGCCAGCGCCAGCCCCTGATCCAGCCCAACTTGCCCGCCAGCCAGCGCGGCCAGCGTCAACATCAGCGTGGCATGGCTAGACTGCAGCACCACGGTCAGCAACATGCCGATACTGGCGAACAGCAAACTGCCGAGCAGGCCTGGCAGCTGGTATTCGGTCATATCAAAGCCTTCACCGAAACTGGTGAAACCCTCTTTGATCTGATCGATACCCAGGAAGATGAAGGCGATACCCAGCACGATACGGCCAGCCGCCTTACTCTTCGGCCCGTTGAACCCCGCCACTACGCCCAGCACCAGCAGTGGTAAGGCCAGCGGGCTCAGGCTGAAATTCTGTCCGGCCATCGCCAGCAGCCAAATACCGCTGGTAGCGCCGAGGTTGGCCCCCAGAAGAATGGCAATACCGCCCGCCAGCTGGATCAGTCCGGTACTGATAAAGGCAATGGTCAGCAGGGAGACCAACGTGCTGGACTGCAACAGAAAGGTGCCGAACACACCGAACATCATGCCTTTGAACGGCGTGGCCGTGCTTTTAGCCAGCAGCTGCTCCAGCTTGCCGCCCGCCAACTGCCGCAAGCCTTCTTCCAGACACTGCATACCAAACAGAAACAGCGCCAGACCAGCACACAGCTGCACCCAGCTCTCGCTGAACCAGAAACTAACGGCTAAAGCGACCAGTAATACGATCCACACGGCGAGTCGAACCACTATAGAGAAGAGGGCTGAGGAGAACACAAGCAGAGCAGGAGACAGCCAGTCTCCAGACGTGCCGAAGCGAGGCTTCAAAACGTGAGCGCCGCCTTTACCTGAGTAAAGGGCCTCTCAAAACGCTTTGAAAACCTCGCGCAAACAGGCTTGCGACTGTCAGATCAGTCGCGCTTGTAGCCCGAAGTAGTGCAGCCCAGGCAACGCACGAATGCAGCTTCGCCCGGTTCAACAACAAATGCGTTGGCCGCTTCTTTGATGTTGCCACCACCGGCAGAGAACGGCAGCGTCACCACAAACAGCCCGGCACCGATGGCAGTAGCGGCGATCAGCAGCGGACGGGCAATCAGCAGGTCAGCTGTCATCGCAAAGGCTTTAGGCGTTTCAACCTGGTAAACAGGGTCGCCACTCACATTACTAGACACAGTATTTGCCTGAACCGGCAGCGCCAGCAGGCCAGTGGTCAACGCCAGAGCAGCAGCGGTTGTGCGAAACAGGTTCATGGAGCAGTCCTTTTAAGTGTTATTAGACGAATAGCAGACGGCATGAAGTTTAACTATAACAGCGCTCGCGTAAATAACAGCCTGTGAGCTGTTACTCACCATGAAACGCATATTCAGGTTTCTTCGGCACATACGCCCGGTAAAAACTGAATATTTCTTTGAAGTCAGCTTCAACATTACCCGTCGGGTAAAACGCCGGCCCCAAAACAATACGCTTGTTTTGATAATCCAGCGCCCCTAAAACAAACGGGACACCCGCCCCCATCGCAATATGGTAGAAGCCCATTTTCCAGCGTTCGACTTTCTTACGCGTACCTTCAGGAGAGAGAATCAAAACAAACTGTTTGTGCTCGGCAAAGGCCTGAACAGCTTGCTCAACCGTGTTGCCCTGACGTTCACGGCGAATCGGTATGCCGCCCCAGCGTTGCAAGATGCCGGTAAATGGCCAGCGGAAGATAGTGTGCTTACCAAACCAGCGCGCATTAAGACGCAGGATAAACTTCGCCGCGATAAATAATACGAAGTCCCAGTTAGACGTGTGATGCGCACCAATAACAATGAACTTGTCGAGTTTTGGCAGTTCACCTTCGATGCGCCAGCCCATAAGTTTCATGACCAAGCGGCCAATACCCTCAACCAAACGGTTGCGGGGCAGGTAATTAGCAGACATCTCTACCTCTGGTTATTCTTATCAGCCCTGTTGCAGACAGGCCTGTTACTGGTTTTTCTATTTATTCGCCTGCCCTAGCCCGGCGAACTGCACTATTACCGGTTAAGCGATTAACGCTGACAACGCGGGCAATACACACTGGCTCGCTGGCCAAGTTTGACTTCACGCAATGTGCTGCCACAGGTTTTGCAAAACTCCCCTGCGCGACCATACACGAACAGCTCCTGCTGGAAGTAGCCTGGCTGTCCGTCCCCGCCAACAAAATCGCGCAAGGTAGTGCCACCGCGCTCAATCGCAATGGCCAGAATGCGTTTGATGTGTTCGGCCAGCTTCAAATAGCGCGCCCGTGACACCGATCCGGCCTCACGACGCGGATCAATCCCCGCCGCAAACAGGGCTTCGGTGGCGTAAATGTTACCGACGCCGACCACAACCGCGTTATCCATGATGAACGGTTTGATCGCCATCACCCGCCCCCGGGACATCTGGAACAGGCGCTCGCCGTCAAAGGCATCGGTCAAAGGCTCAGGCCCGAGTTTGCTCAGCAGCTCGTGCTCATAAGGGTTGCTGCTCCAGAGCATGGCCCCGAACCGACGCGGATCGGTGTAACGCAGGGCCATCCCGGATTCCAGCTCAATATCCACATGTTCATGTTTGGCCGCCGGCAAACCGCTCTGAACCAGCCGCAAACTGCCGGACATACCCAGATGAGCGATCAGGCAGCCACTTTCAGCCTTAATAAGAAGATATTTTGCCCGCCGCTCCACCGAGACGATGTGCTGACCAGACAGGCGCACATCCAGATCTTCAGGGATTGGCCAACGCAGGCGGCTATTGCGGACAACCACGCGACTGACACGCTGGCCCTTCAAATGCGGCTCAATGCCCCGACGGGTTGTTTCAACTTCAGGTAGTTCTGGCATGGCGGTAATTCAACGATTAAACAGGGCCTCACCTTAGCAGGAAACCCTGCTCGACCGGGCTAGCGCATCCCCAGATCGCGGATACTCTCACGCAGGTTTTCAAAGTCGTACTGGGACAGTCCGACGTACTCCAGCACCAACTGTTCGATGCTCTGCCACTCGTGATCCTCCTCCTGATTACCCAGCACGCGATGGCTGGCACAGGTGTTCTCGGCCATTTTCAGGATGGCCAGCAGCGTTTTCAGCTGCCCGTCACGGCTGGTCTCGTCGGTGAAAATCGCCAGGGCGTTGTGATGGCTGGCAATGGCTTCACACAGGTGTAGCGGCAAACGCCAGGACTTGGCGGTGTAATAACCGACAACCGCATGGTTGGTATTGAGCAGGCGGTTCTCAGTGTCCACCACGCGCCGCTCATCACTGGCGCTGGCGTAAGCCTCTTCCAGCACGGTCATGTAGTCTGGGAAGCGCTTGATCATCAGCGGAATACCACAGTTGTGGAACAGGCCTAACGTGTACGCCTCATCCGGTGAGTGGTAGCCAATGCGCTTGGCCAGGCTCAGGCTGGCCATGGCCACGTCCTGAGCTGAATCCCAGAAACGATTAAGGGTGACGATGGCCTCATCGGTCAGTTCGCCACGAATCGACTGAGCATTGATCAGGTTGATTACGGTGTTGCAGCCCAGCAAATTGACCGCTTGCTGGATCGATGCAATGCGATTGCTCAGGCCGAATGTCGGCGAGTTGACCAGCTTCAACAGCGCCCCGGACAAGCCCGGGTCTTGGCTGATCAGTTTGGCGATGGCTTGCAAGTCAGGATTAGGCATGACTTGTTCCATCTGCAAATCCACCATGATTTGCGGCTGCGGCGGCACACTAATTCCCTGTAGCACCTGCTGAATATACTCGGCGGAAAGCTCTTGTGACATGTCAGACGACCAGGCGATATGAAACCGCCAGTCTAACCAAATAAGCCACTACGTCCAGATGGTTTGTCTGCACCGGAGCATCTCCAACCCGCTATAATCACGCACTTTGCCCTTCGGAGTTACCCAGCATGTCCCTGCCCAGCCTGCGCCTGAAAGCCAACGCAGATCGACGCCTTCGCGCCGGCCATTTGTGGGTCTACAGCAACGAGATTGATGTGGCCGCAACGCCCCTGAACGGCTTTGCCGCCGGCGATCAGGCGATTCTTGAGGCAGCAGGCGGCAAAGCGCTGGGTATTGTTGCAGTCAGCCCGAACAACCTGATCTGCGCCCGCGTGTTGTCCCGCGACACCAAGCACGTGCTGGATAAATCCCTGCTGGTTCACCGTCTGAACGTCTGCCTGTCCCTGCGCGAGCGTCTGTTTGATCAGCCGTGCTATCGCCTGGTGTACGGTGATTCCGACCTACTGCCGGGCCTGGTTGTCGACCGTTTCTTCGACATTCTGGTCGTGCAGCTGGCCTCCGCCACCATGGAACGACACAAAGACGACGTGCTCAACGCCCTGATTCAGGTGTGCAAGCCCAGCGGTATCCTGTTCAAGAATGACTCCGCAGCCCGCGACGCCGAAGGCCTCAACCGCTATGTGGAAACCGCTTTTGGTGTGGTGCCGGAGTGGGTAGCGCTGGAAGAGAACGGCGTGAAGTTTGAAGCACCAGTCATCGAAGGCCAGAAAACCGGCTGGTTCTATGACCACCGCATGAACCGTGCACGTCTGGCACCCTACGTTAAGGGCAAGCGCGTTCTTGACCTGTTCAGCTACATCGGTGGCTGGGGTGTGCAAGCTGCCGCATTCGGTGCCAGCGATGTGATGTGCGTCGACGCCTCCGGCTTCGCGCTGGACGGCGTTGAGCGCAACGCTGCCCTGAACGGCCTGACCGATAAAGTCGCCTGCGTTGAAGGTGATGTGTTTGAAGCCCTACGCCAGTTGAAAGCCGCCGAAGAGCGCTTCGACGTGATCGTTGCCGACCCACCTGCCTTCATCAAGCGCAAGAAGGACCTGAAGAACGGCGAAGCCGCCTACCGTCGCCTGAATGAGCAAGCCATGCGCCTGCTCAACAAGGACGGCATCCTGGTCAGCGCCAGCTGCTCCATGCACCTGCCGGAAGATGACCTGCAGAACATCCTGCTGACCAGCGCCCGCCATCTGGACCGCAATATCCAACTGCTCGAGCGCGGTGCCCAAGGCCCAGACCATCCGGTGCACCCGGCCATTCCGGAAACCCGCTACATCAAGAGCCTCACCTGCCGTTTGCTGCCTAACGCCTGATTAGCAGCAAACACTGCGGTCGCCGCCCGGCGACCGCATGCATCAATGCAGAATCTTCGCCAGAAACGCCTGCGCACGCGGGCTTTTCGGAGCGGTGAAGAACTCTTCCGGCGGGCTGTCTTCGACAATCTGTCCACCTTCCAGAAACAACACACGCTGCGCCACTTGGCGGGCGAAACCCATCTCATGCGTGACGCACATCATGGTCATGCCGCTATCGGCCAGTTTGACCATAACATCCAGCACTTCACCGACCATTTCCGGGTCCAGCGCACTGGTGGGCTCGTCGAACAGCATGATCTTCGGTTCCATGCACAGCGCCCGGGCAATCGCTACGCGCTGCTGCTGGCCACCTGAGAGCTGGCTGGGAAACTTCTGAGCCTGGCTGTCGATGCCGACTTTGCTCAGGTAATGCATTGCCAATTCTTCAGCCTGATTGCGGCTCAGGCCGCGCACAGACATCGGTGCCAAAGTGCAGTTATCCAGCACGCTCATATGCGGAAACAGGTTGAAGTGCTGAAACACCATGCCGACGTTGCGCAGAACTTTGTTGTCTTTGTCCGGATCCTGCCCCTGGATAAGAATCTGCCCGGCACTGATCTGCTCAATGCGATTAATGCAGCGGATCAGGGTCGACTTACCCGAGCCTGAAGGTCCGCACAGAACGATGCGTTCACCTTCGCGCACCTGCAAGTCGACGCCTTTGAGCACCTGGCACTCACCATAGGATTTGTGCAGCCCGCGTAGCTCGACAGCCAGAGCCGCGGCGGTTTGATTAAGGGGACGGCTGGTCATGATGGTCCTCGGTTCTCGGCGCGCACACGGCGCGCTTAACTAAAACGGTCAGCGCTGTAAGGCGCAGTGGGGGTAAACGGCGCTTCACCGTTAATCATCTGGGCCAGCAAGCGACCGCTTACCGGGCCAAGTGTCAGTCCGTGGTGAGCGTGGCCGAAGTTGAACCACAACCCCTGATGGCGCGAGGCACGGCCAATCACCGGGCGCATGTCCGGCAGGCACGGGCGCTTGCCCAACCAGGGTTCAGCGTCCAGACGCTGGCCCAGCGGCATCAGCTTGCGCGCCAGCGCTTCAGTACGGCGCAGCTGGATTTCGTTGGCCGGCGCATCCGGGTGATCAAACTCAATGCCGGTGGTCAGGCGAATACCCCGCGCCATAGGAGCCAGCACATAGCCGCCCTGACTGTCACAGATCGAATGGGTCAGCGGGCTGCCTTCAACCGGGGCAAAGTGCAGGTGATAGCCACGTTTGACCACCAGCGGAATGTCGTAGCCGAAGCGTTTGCACAGTTCGCCGGACTGCGGGCCGAGAGCGATCACCGCCTGCTCAACCTGCAACACCCGTGTACCGGCGTTAACCTGCCAGCCCGCCACTGAAGCGCGCAGGCTGTTGGCATCGCCACGCAGGAAGGTGCCACCGCGACGCGTGAACAACTCGGCATAGCCACGCACCAGAGCGCCCGGATCTCGCACAGTTTTCGGGTCCTGCCAGTGCACACCGCCCACAGCTGCGCTGCTCAGCTGCGGTTCAAGGGCGTGCAATTGCTCAGCATCCAGCAGGCTGAATTTAAGGCCGTACGGCGTGAGTGCCACAGCGTCCTGCTGCGCAGCCAATAGGGCAGCCGGATCGCGGTACAGATCGATCCAGCCTCGGGATTCAATCAAGTGTTCCAGACCGGCCTGCTGAATCAGACGGTCATGTTCAATCACGCTGCGCTCCACCAGCGGCAGCATGGCATTAGTCGCCACCTGCAGCGGGCCGGGAGCCGAGTGTTGCCAGTAATTCAGCAGCCACTTGGCGATACGCGGTACATACAGCGGGTTGTAACGCACATCCGGCTGCTGGTTGAGGCCATAACGCAGCAGGCGCATGGCATCCCGGGGGAAGGCATAAGGCACAACACTGGAGCGTTCGATTAACCCGGCATTGCCGTGACTGGTGCCGTTGCCCGGATCGTCACGGTCGAGCAAACAGACGTTATAGCCACGCTCCTGCAGATGCAGGGCTGTGGATACACCGACAATGCCCGCACCGAGTACAACAATCTGAAAATCCATTAGCGGTTCCTGAAGATTCGCACTCATGCCAGATGCCTCGCCAGACGCCGCTCAAGCAGACGTACCGAGCGCCGGACGATCTCGACGATGATCAGATAAAGCACCGCCGCCCACAGGTAGATCTGGAAGTCGAAGGTGCGGGAGAAACCCAGCTTGGCCACGCCCATCAGGTCGTAGATGGTGACCAGTGAAGCAATCGCGCTGGCCTTGATCAGCAGAATCAGCTCGTTGCCCAGCGGGCCGACCGCCACCAGCATCGACTGCGGCAGCACTACTTTAAGCAAGGTGTCCTTGCGGCTCAGGTGCAGGGCGCGGGCTGCTTCGTATTGCCCCGGCGCAATCGCCAGCAAGCTGCCGCGGAATACTTCAGCCTGATAGGCCGCAGTATTTAGGGTGAAGGTCAGCAAGGTGCAGTTCCACGCATCGCGGAAGAACCACCACAGCCCAAGCTCCTGCCACACATCACGAAACGCTGCCGCGCCGTAATACAGCAGGAACAGCTGAGCCAGAATCGGCGTGCCACGCAGCACGTAGATATAAAAGGCACAGGCGTTACTCAGTACACGCCAGCGACTATTGCGCGCCAGGGCGATAAGCAGCCCCAACACCATGCCCAAGGTGAACGAAATGCCTACCAGTTTGATCGTGACCCACAGCCCGTCGAGCATGCGCGGGCCGTAGCGGTCGAACAATTCCGGGTCGACAAAAAAATGCAGCACGGCTTCCAGGCTCATCAGTGGGTTCCTCCGAATCCGCGTGCGTAGCGTTTTTCCGCAAAGGCGAAGATGCGCCCTGAGACAGCAGCAAAGAACAGGTACATCAAGCAGGCGCAGAGGTAGAACAACACGGGCTCTTTGGTCGCGCTGACCGCCAGGTTGGTCTGGCGCATGATGTCCACCAGCGAGATGGTCGAGACCAGCGACGTATCCTTGAGCAGGGTCAGCCAGTTATTGGACAGGCCTGGCAGCGCGACGCGGGTCAGCTGCGGCAAGGTCACTTTGAAGAAGGTGGTCGTGCGCGACAGGCCCAGCGCCTGCGCAGCCTCCATCTGGCCTTTGCCGACCACCTTAAATGCAGCCAGCCAGACCTCACTGGAGAACGCCGCCAGCACCATGCTGAAAGCCACCATCGCTGCGAGAAATGCGTTGATGGTGATATCGGTCTGATAACCGAAGTGAGCCAGAATTTTTTGCACGCCGATCTGACAGCCGTAATAGACGATCAGCAGTGTCAGCAGCTCCGGCAAGCCACGGAATACGGTAGAGAATGTCGCCGCCCAAGCGCGGGCCAGCGGATTGTTCGAGCGGCTGGCAACAGCCACCAGCAGGCCCAATGGCAAACCAAACGGGACGCAGGCTAAGGCCAGGGAAATGGTCACCATGGCACCGGCAAGCAAGGCCATGCCCCACCCGCCTTCGCCCAGAGAAAGCAGTGCCAGTTGTTCAAGCATGTTTAAACACTCAGAGCAGTGCGGCGCACGGGGTTAACCGCACGCCGCAAAAAACGCGGATTAGTAAATGTCAGCGTCGAAGTAACGCTTAACGATTTCCGCATAGGTGCCGTCAGCAATGATTTCTGCCAGGGCCTTGTTCAGGCGCTCGCGCAGCTCGTTGTCTTCCTGACGTACAGCGATACCAACCTGATCGTCGGTGCCGTCGACATCACCGAGCAGGCGGCAGCAGTCTTTACCACCATCCTTCAGCCAGTCCAGCAGCGGGAATTTGTCGTGAACCACAGCGTCCAGACGGCCGCTGGCCAGGTCCATGTGGGCGTCTTCCGGAGTTGGATAGAGTTTGATTTCAGCGCCAGCCGGAGCCAGTACGTCTTCAGCGTAAACACCTTGAGTGGAGGAAGACTGCGCACCGACCACCAGCCCTTTGAAGGTCTCAGGCTTGGTGTCGCTCAGAGTCGAATCTTTGCCTACAGCCATGGCCAGACGAGTGCTGTAGTAACGATCAGTGAAGGCAACCTTCTTCTGACGCTCTTCGGTGATCACCATGGAAGCAACAATCGCGTCGTACTTCTTCGCCAGCAGCGCTGGAATAATGCCATCCCAATCCTGCGCAACCAGCGTGCACTCAGCCCCCATTTTGGCGCACAGGGCATTGGCAATGTCCACGTCCATGCCACGCAGTTGGTTGTTGGAATCCACGTAGTTGAAGGGTGGGTAAGCACCTTCAGTGGCGATACGAATGGTGTCGGCTTGCACGCCTGCTGCCGCAACAAACAGACCCAAAGACGCAAGAGTCGTACTGATTAATCGCTTCATGGTGTTTTCCTAATTATTTTCTTTAAGGGACGAGGTGTAACCAACAAACGCATTGTGTAAACGGGCAACCGACTCCAGGCGCTGATCGACTTCCGGGCCCAGCAGCCTGAATACATCGTTGATCAGCAGGTGAACCAGCGACAGCATGGCCGCTGCCGATTCCCAGAACAGGTTGAAATCAGTCGGCACGCGCAGCACTTCATCGGCATGCTGCTCGGCCCAGTCGCAGTAATCGTCGGTGATCAGCGTGACCGCAATGCCACGGGCCTGAGCCTGTTGGCACAGCTCCAGGGCGTGCCGCGAATAGCGCCGCGCTTCGAACACTACCAGCGCAGTCTGCTCAGGCGCGCTGAGCAGCACGTCGGCATAGTGGCCGGCTGCACCGTCCACCAGCTGCACGCCGTCACGCAGGTACTGCAACAGGTGCACAAAGGACGATGCGATACCGCGCTCAGTCTGAAAGCCCGCCGCAAACACCTTCGGGCGTTGTGCCAGGCGCTGGACAATGCCCTTCCACTGAGCCGAGTGCTGATGCTCATGCACTCGCACCAGCGCTGCAATTTCACGCTCGAGTCCACTGCCCCTGGTTTCATCCGCTGTGCTGCGACGGAACGCCTTGAGACGGTCCCCAATCAGCCAGGGGCTGTCGCCCAAATCATCACGCAAGTCTTCTTTCAAAGCTTTGAGGTGTGGATAACCCAGTGCCCGGCAAAAACGTCCGACCGTGGATTCACTCACACCGACTTTGGCGGCCACCTCGGCGGCATTGGAAAATGCCAGCTCGTTGAGGTTAGCCAACATGTAGGTTGCAATTGCCCGACTCGACGCCGTTCTCGACGTCAGGCTCTTTTCCAGACGCTGTTTGAGGGAAAGGTTCATGGCAATGCTCTTGTAAGAATGGAAAGGAAATTGATGGTTTTCTGCCAGTAAGTCAATATCTGACAGTAAACTTGCAAAAACTCATTCCGTAATCCCACCAAGGTGTCGTTCATGTCCCTGGCCAAAATCCCGTTTGAAGACCTGCAAACCCTGCTCGCGCAAATCTTTGTCCGCCACGGCACCAGCCAGCGGGTGGCCGAGGTTTTGGCGCACAACTGCGCCTCCGCACAACGCGATGGCGCTCACAGCCACGGCGTGTTCCGCATCCCCGGTTATCTGTCGTCGCTGGGCAGCGGCTGGGTCAACGGCCAGGCTGAGCCGGTGGTGAGCGATGCCGCAGCGTCCTATATCAACGTCGATGCCGGCGGCGGTTTCGCCCAACCGGCACTGGCTGCAGCCCGCCCATTACTGGTGGAGAAAGCCCGGCAGAACGGTATTGCCCTGCTGGCCATCCACAACAGCCACCACTTCGCCGCACTGTGGCCAGATGTGGAGCCGTTTGCCGAAGAAGGTCTGATCGCCCTGTCTGTGGTCAACAGCATGACCTGCGTAGTGCCCCACGGCGCACGCAAGCCACTGTTCGGCACTAACCCGATTGCCTTTGCCGCGCCACGTGCAGGCGGCGAACCGCTGGTGTTCGACATGGCCACCAGCGCCATCGCTCACGGTGACGTGCAACTGGCAGCGCGTGCGGGCAAAGAACTGGCACCGGGCACCGGCGTGGACCGTGACGGCCAGCCGACCAATGATCCGCGAGAAGTGCTGGATGGCGGCGCCCTGCTCACCTTCGGCGGCTACAAAGGCTCGGCCCTGTCGATGATGGTGGAGCTGCTGGCGGCGGGTCTCACCGGCGGTAACTTCTCCTTCGAATTCGACTGGAGCAAACACCCCGGCGCACAGACACCGTGGACCGGCCAGTTGCTGATCGTGATTGATCCGAGCAAGTCCTCCGGCGAAGCCTTCGCCAACCGCTGCGAAACATTGGTTGAGCGCATGCAGGGCGTGGGGCAGGAGCGCATGCCCGGCCAAAACCGCCATCAGAACCGCGCCAAAGCGCTGGTGGAAGGTGTCAGCCTGAACGCTGACGAGCTGGCCAAACTGCGGGAGCTGGCAGGTCAGGCCTAACCTTCTACGCACTATTCACAGGCTGCCGTGCGACATCGCGGCAGCCTGCTGCGGCACATTCATGTAGCCCCCCCGCCCACTCCGCCAACATCCCTCCGAGGGTATTAGCGCCGCCCCAGAATTGTGCGTTCGCACTCCACAGGTGCAGAAGCAACATGTTCCCCGATGTGTTACTTCCATCCACAACAGCACCATGCCGTTACGCAACCGGCACTGGCTAACCCCTTGATCTAAAGCATCCCAAGCTCAATCCCATGACTGGCACACAGCTTGCTGTACTACTTTCAAGCATAGGCCGTCACCACAACGGGGATGGGACAGCGCATTCATGCAGGCAGATACCCGCCTGGGTTATCTGAGTCGTAAGCATTGGGGAGAGGTATGGCTGAGGAAAAAGCGTTTCTGCAGTTCACCAACGTCAAGAAGACCTACGATCACAAGACGCTGGTAGTTAAAGACTTCAACCTGAATGTAGCCAAAGGAGAATTCATCACCCTGCTCGGGCCATCCGGCTCCGGCAAGACCACCTGCCTGATGATGCTCGCCGGTTTTGAAGATGTAACCAGCGGCGAGATTCTTATCAACAGCCGCAACGTCACCAGCATCGCGCCCTACGATCGCAACATCGGCATGGTGTTTCAGCAGTACGCACTGTTCCCGCACATGACCATCCGCGAGAACTTGGCTTACCCGCTGCAACTGCGCAAATTGCCCAAGGCTGAGATCCGCGCCAAGGTCGACGAATACCTCAACCTGATTGAGCTGAAAGACTTCGGTGGGCGTTACCCGGCGCAGCTTTCCGGCGGCCAACGGCAGCGTGTAGCCCTGGCCCGTGCGCTGATCTTTGCACCCGACATTGTGCTGATGGACGAGCCCCTCGGCGCGCTGGATAAAAAGCTGCGCGAGCAGATGCAGTACGAGATCAAACGCCTGCACCAGCAGCTCGGTTTTACCGTGATCTACGTGACCCATGACCAGACTGAAGCCCTGACCATGAGCGACCGCATCGCCGTGTTCAACAACGGCGTGGTGCAGCAGTGCGACGCGCCGCACGTGCTCTACGAGCAGCCGGCCAACCTGTTTGTTGCCGACTTTATCGGCGAGAGCAACACCCTCGAAGGCACGATTGAAAGCGTTGAAGAACACTACTGCCAAGTGCGTCTGAAAGGCGGCGAAAGTGTGCGCGCCCGCCGCGTTAACCGCCACGAAGCAGGTCTTGCCACCAGCGTGTGCATCCGCCCGGAAAAACTCACCTTCACCGACAAACTGGGCGACGAAGGCAACCGCATCAAAGCGCGCTTCGTGATTCGTCACTACGTTGGTGAATACATCCGCTATCACTTCACCAGCCCGTGCGGCACTGAACTGGTCGTGAAATACCTTAACGACAGTTCCGCCCCGCACTTCCAGCCCGAACAAGAGGTAACCCTGGCCTGGCTGCCCGAGCACAGTCATGCGCTCGATCATCCGGGTTCGTAAGCAGTAAGTCTGACACCACTAAAAAAGCGAAATGGAGCATCGACATGGCAGCACTGACACAACGTTTCTCCCGCTATGCACTGGCCGCCGCCCTCAGCGCTGTATGCACGGGAGCCGTGGCTGAGGAAAGTCTGACGGTCATCTCATTCGGTGGCGCTTACGGCGCTGCGCACAAGCAGCACATGGTTGATCCTTTTATAAAGGACACCGGCACTAAAATTCTTATGGACAGCTACTCGGGCGGCATCGCCGAGATGAAGGCGCAGGTTGAATCCGGCCGCATCACCTGGGACGTGGTCAGCATTGAAGCCATCGACCTGGAGCGCGCCTGCTCAGAAGGCCTGCTGGAAGTCATCGACCACAGCAAACTGCCCGCAGGCATCGACGGCAAACCAGCTGCCGAAGACTTCTTCCCGGAAGCGCTGGCCAGCGAATGCGCCGTGGCCACCGACATCTTCTCGGTAGTGTTCGCCTACAACAAAAACACCATAGGCTCGGCTGTGCCGCAGAGCGTTGCAGACGTCTTCGACCTGAACAAAATCCCCGGCAAACGCGCCTTCCAGAAGCGTCCGCAAGTAGCACTGGAATGGGCACTGATGGCCGACGGCGTCGCTAAAGACAAAGTCTACGAAGTGCTGGCAACCGACGAAGGTCAGGCCCGCGCCTTTGCCAAACTCGACACCATCAAGAAAGACATCGTCTGGTTCGACTCTTGGTCGCAAGCCCCGCAACTGCTCAACGATGGCGGCGCAGTGATCGTGCAATCGGCTAACGGGCGTTTCTATGACGCCATACGCCGTGAGAACAAACCGTTCGTAATCGTTTGGGACGGTCACCTGTACGACATGGATGTGTGGTCGGTGATGAAAGGCACGCCGAAAAAAGACTTGGCCATGAAGTTCGTGAGCTACAGCACCGAGTCCAAGCCACTGGCCGGTATGGCAGACGTGGCCTACGGCCCGACCCGCAAATCGTCCATGCCGCTGCTGGAAAAAGATGTGGTCGCCAACCTGCCAACCTCGCACCTGGATGTCGGCCTGAACGCCAACTCCGAGTTCTGGGCTGACTACGGCGAAACCCTCGGTGAGAAATTCAACGAGTGGCTGCTGAAGAAGTAATCGCCTGAAACCTCTTGCGGGGGCACCAGCCCCCGCCTCCTGATTTGCTGACTGGAGTTCTGTCTTGTCGCCGTCCCTTAGCACATCCGAAGCCCGTCAGGCCGCCCAGACGCACAGGCGCAAACGCCTTGTGGCACTGGCCTTTGTTTTGCCGCTGCTGCTGTTTGTGATCGTCACCTTCGTGGCCCCGATCGGCACCATGCTGTGGCGCAGCGTGTACCACCCGACACTGATCGAATTGATTCCGCAAACGCTGGAACAACTCAGCGAATGGGACGGCGAAAGCACGCCGGACCAACAGGTGCTAGGCACCTTCGCCAGCGAGCTACATGCCCTGAATAAAAGCCGCCAGTCCGGCAAGCTCGCCGAGGAGATCAACCGCGCCTACAGCGGCATGTCCAGCGTGGTCAAAGCCAGCGCCCGACAGATCGGCAAACTGAAAGCCGAAGAGCTGCCGGAGAAAGGCGCCGGTGCCTTGCTCAAAGCCCATCGCAATTGGAGCGAGGTCAACCTGTGGCGCGCCATCGAGCGCTCCGGCCGTCCGTACACTTACGACAATTACCTGACCGCCCTCGATCTGGAAATGACCCACGAGGGCGAGATCGAAAGCCGCTCCACCCAGATCTACCTGAAGCTGTACGGCAAGACGCTGTACATGGCACTGATCATCACCCTGCTCTGCGCCCTGATCGGTTATCCGCTGGCCTATTACCTGGCGCACCTGCCGAGTAACCGCGCCAACCTGCTGATGGTGTTGGTTCTGCTGCCGTTCTGGACCTCGCTGCTGGTACGCACCACGGCCTGGATCGCGCTGTTGCAAACCAACGGTGTGGTGAACAGCTTCCTGATCAGCATGGGCGTGGTCGCAGAGCCGGTGGAAATGCTCTACACCTCATTCGCCACCATTCTGGCGATGACCCACATCCTGCTGCCGTTCATGATCCTGCCGCTGTACAGCGTGATGCGCAGCATTGACCCAAGCTACACCCGCGCTGCGCTGTCCATGGGCGCTAAGCCACTGCCCGCGTTCGCCCGCATCTACCTGCCGATGACGCTGCCGGGCTTAAGTGCCGGGGCGCTGTTGGTGTTCATCATCTCCATTGGTTACTACATCACCCCGGCGCTGGTCGGCGGCACCGATGGGCAGATGATCAGCAACATCATCGCCTTCCACATGCAGCGCTCGAACAACTGGGAACTGGCCGCCGCGCTGGGTTCACTGCTGCTGGGCCTGATCCTGATTCTGTACTGGGTGTACGACCGCTTTGTCGGCACCAGCAATATCAAACTGGGGTGAACATGAGCAGCTCGACCGTTTATTACAGCGTGGGGCACCGACTGGGCAGCTGGCTGCTGCGACTCTGCTCGTGGCTGGTTCTACTGTTTCTCATCCTGCCGATTCTGGTGATCGTGCCGCTGTCGTTTAACAGCGAACCCTTCTTCAGCTTTACCGAAGGCATGCTCACCTTACAACCGGAGGCCTACTCGCTGCGCTGGTACCGGGAAGTGTTCACCGACAGCGCCTGGCTGCTGTCGATCAAGAACAGCTTCATCATCGGCATCTTCTCCACACTGATTGCGACAGTGCTCGGCACCTGCGCCGCAGTCGGTCTGGCCCGTGCGGAAATGCCTGCGCGTCGACTGATCACCGCGTTGCTGCTGTCGCCGATGATCGTGCCACTGATCATCACCGCTGCCGGGATGTTCTTCTTCTATTCGGACCTGGGCCTGTCGGGTAATTACCTCGGCATCATCCTCGCTCACGCCGTACTCGGCACACCGTTTGTGATCATCACCGTGACCGCGACACTGGCTGGCTTCGACTATTCGCTGGTGCGCGCTGCGCTAAACCTCGGTGCGCGTCCGCTGCGGGCTTTCTTTGATGTGATCCTGCCGCTGATTCGGCCCGGTGTGATCTCCGGCGCGCTATTCGCATTTATCACCTCGTTTGACGAAGTGGTGGTGATCCTGTTTATGGCCGGACCGGAACAACGCACCATCCCCCGGCAGATGTTTTCCGGCCTGCGTGAACAGATCAACCCAAGCATCCTTGCTGTGGCGACGTTGCTGATTGTGATGTCCATCGCCTTGCTGGTGACCATGGAACTGCTGCGCCGTCGTTCTGAGCGACTGAGAGGGGCGGAAACACAGGAGCAAACTTAAGACTTTTCCGATTCAGCCTGAACACCACCTGAACGGAAAGCCGATACAGCAGTCACAGCCTTGCCCTTAGCGGCAGGGCTGCCTACCCTTGCGGGCTAGCCCGCCCACTTTGCGCTCAGCAACTGCGCACCTTTGCTTTACTTCCCCAAGGCCTGCGCTGGAATGATTTCTACCAGTGCTGCCTCACCATGGCTGCAGTCAGCTGCTTCACGCTGTAGCCGCCTGAAAAAGGAGATTTCCATGGGTGAATTCCTGTTCGCCATAAACTTGCTTGCTGCCCTGATGCTTGGCGCCCTGATCGGCGTAGAACGCCAGTGGCGTCAGCGTCTCTCCGTGCTGCGCACCAATGCGCTGGTGTGCCTTGGCGCCGCCAGCTTCACCGTATTCGCCGGGCTGGTAGATGGCGACAGCAGCCCGACACGGGTCGCTGCGCAAATCGTCTCCGGCATCGGCTTCTTGGGCGCTGGTGTGATCATGCGCGACGGCTTACAAATCAGCGGCCTGAACACCGCCGCCACCCTCTGGTGCTCAGCAGCCGTCGGCATACTGGCGGGCGCAGGTTTTCTGCTCGAAGCGGCCACCGTGACCGGCCTGATCCTGATGGCCAACGTCGCCCTGCGCCCAGTCGTGCGCATGATCAACCGCCAGCCGCAAGTCGAGTCCGAGGAAGAGCAACAATACGCCGTCAGCGTCACCTGCCTGGTCGACTACGAAGCCCACATCCGCAGCCAGCTCACCCGCGCCGCCGAACAAAGCGGCCTGCGCCTGCTGCGCCTGGACAGCAAAGAAACCGACAACGGCGAACGCTGCAAAGTCAGCGCGCTACTGGAAGCCGATCAACGCAGCGACCAAAAACTGGAAACCTGCATCGGCCGCTTGAGCGTAGAGCCGGGCGTCACCGGCGTGCGTTGGCGGATTCATAATGCAGAGCTTTAAGACTCAAAGGTGAAAGCGCTATGACCGGGACAACACACCGGCCCGTATGGAGCGCTTACCACATAGGCAAGTAGCCCCATACTTCAGTGTCGCTCGCTGTAGCTACTACAGCAGCAGACCCGGCAACCAGGTCGACAGCTCTGGCACGTACGTGGTGATCAGCAAGGTCGGCAACCAGGCAAACAGAATCATCAGGGCCGCTGGTTTGAGCATCTCTGCTGTGTCGGCTCCACTCATTTGTCCACTGAGGAACAACAGTGGTGCAGTGGGCGGAGTGATGTTGCCCATGCCGAGGTTGACCCCAAGGATGGCAGCAAAATGCACCGGATCAATACCCATTTGCTGACTGATCGGGAACAGGATCGGGGTGCACAACAGCACAGCGCTGACGTCGTCCATGATCGCTGCAACGATAAGCATGAACAGGTTGAGGATCAGCAGCAGGACCAGTTTGTTTTCCGAGATTTGCATCAGGAATTCAATGATCGTGCCCGGTACATCTTCCATCACGTACATGCGACTGAGCAGCATCACGGAGAACAGCATGATCATCAGCGAGCCAGTGGTGGTGGCTGAGTCGATCAGTACTTCCTTGATGTCTTTAACCTGAAGCTGACGGTAGATCCACATACCCACCGGAATGGCGTAGACCACACCCAGGGCAGCCGCCTCGGTTGGCGTCAGGATACCGCCATAGATCGAGCCCAGAATCAGCAGTGGCATCAGCAACGCGGGTACGGCACTGTCACGGCTGATCCAGCTGAACAAACTCAGACGTTTACGTGGCTGATAGCTGACGTTGCCGCTTTTTTCGATAACTTTGACGTTGGGGTCTTTGCGCAGGTAGATCAGGGAAAAGATCGACAGTAATACGGCCAAAATCAACCCAGGTATAACGGTCGATAAAAAAGCTGCCAGTACTGATTGATTAGCAATCCACGCGTACAAAATCATGATGGCACTGGGCGGAATCAGCATACCCAGAACAGACGAGCTTCCTATCAGCGCGGCGGAGAAGCCTTTTGGATAACCTCGGTCATCGAGCTTCTTGAACATCACGCTGCCGACACCGGCGATGGTTGCTGCACCGCTGCCCGTTATTGAGCCGAACAAAGCGCAAGAGAATATCGAGACGACCGCCAAAGAGCCTTTGATACCGCCGACCATGCGGTCGACAATGCCCACCAGTTTGTCGGCAATATGGCTACGGTTGATGATGCCGCCCGCGATGATAAACAGCGGAATGGCCAGAATGACCGGGTTGCCCATCATGCTGTAGCCGTACGGCATGAGGAAGTCCGGGCCATAACCCAACGTCATAATCAGGAAAATGGTGCTACCGAGGAACACGAAGGGAATCGGTAAGCCCAGGATGATGCCGACGAAAACTAACGCCAGTGCGATAAAAATCATGCTCAGTCCCCTAGCGCTTCATAAACAGAGAGGCAAGATCACGCAGGCAATAACCCGCCATGCCGATGAAGGATAAAAACAGCGCCAGCTTGCCAAACAGAATCGGGATGCCTAAGGCTGGAGTTTTGCCACCGTTTTCCATTTCCCAGGTGATGAACTCGACCGACCACCAGGCCATGGTGGAACAGATCGCCAAACCCAACAAAATGCGCGTCAGGCGAATCAGAAAGCCCATAACGCCGCCTTTGAAGATCACCCCGAGAATGTCGGCTGTGATTTGAGTGCGTGTACGGCTGGCGCGGATAGCGCCGATAAAGAACATCCAGGCACTGAACAGGCCAAGCACTTCTTCGGCACCGTTCAAATCGTAGGAAAATAGATAGCGGCAGGCAGCCGACAACGTAATGGAAGACAAAACGCCAATGGTGGCCAGCAAGACAATATGGTCTTCGACCCAGGCAAGACACACGCCGAACTTATTCATAAACGTGACACCCTAGCGAAGGGGCGCGAACGCCCCTCCTGAGGAAAATTATTCAGCCAGCTTTTTCATGGTTTCTGCGCCATAGATTTTCTCTAGTTTCGGCCAGGTCACTTCTTTAGCGTGCTTGGAATAAGCGTCGAGTTGCTCAGGTGTTACTTCCAGGATTTTCACGCCGTGTTCAGCCAGTTTACGGGTGTATTCCTTCTCAACTTCTTCGTTAGCGTTCATACGCTCAGTGGCCAGGCGAACGGTGATAGATTGCAGCTCCACGCGTTGCTCTTCAGACAATTTGTTCCAGGCCTTCTCGCTCACCAGCCAGGCGCGAACGTCAAACCAGTTGTTGATTGGCCAATAGTATTTGATGGCATCACGCATGGTTTCGTAGTTCAGGATCGACGAGCCGCCGGTCCAGCCGTCCGCTACACCAGTCTGAATAGCCGAGTAGGTGTCGGACCATGGGATAGAAACGCTTTTGAAGCCCACATCTTTGATCGGCTCAGCGAATACGGCCAGCGGGGGAACGCGAATCAGCACATCGCTCTTGTCGCTGGCAGGGTCTTGCAGGCCGCTAGCAGGCACCTTGTTCATGCCCAGACCGCCAAAACCGGCTGGTTGGAAGGCCAGCAGTTTGACGCCCAGCTTCTCGTTGAGTTGAGCCATTTCCTTGAACAGGAAGCTGTCGTTGGAATAGATGCGACGGGCTTCGTTCCAGTCTTTGGCCAGGTAAGGAATGTACGGCAGCTCCAAATTGCGGTCGAACTGACTCGGAATGGTGATCAGCGCCATCTCGATGCTGCCGCGGCGTAGCTCCTCGTACACTTGGGTGTAGTCACCCAGTTGGTTGGCCGGAAAAATGCGGACCTTAACGTCGCTATCGGTCTTATCTTCGAACTCTTTCTTGAGCACTAGCATGTCGCGAGTGTCGTCGGAGTCGTTGCCATATTGACCAGCCAGTTTCAGGGTCAGCGCATGGGCAGGCAAAGCTGCCAAAGCGGTGGTCATCAGTGCAAAAATGCAGGCATTGAGTTTCATACTACAACCTCTTGTCATTGTTATCGGTGTACAACAGACCGCCCGTTATGGGGCGGCACTTTTACAGCGTCTGGGTTTATTAAGTGCGGTAGGCGAAGGCTTGAACCTCGATCAGGTAGCCACCGCTGACCAGTTGGCTACCTACACAGGCGCGTACCGGTTTAGCCACGCCATTGAGCCATTGTTCGTAGACTTCATTCATGGCGCTGAAATCATCCATATCAGCCAGCCAAATCTGAATTCGGGTCAGGTCCTCCTTTCTTGCGCCGACTTCTGCCAGCAGTGCGTCGATTGCGTCGAGTGCCTGCTGGGTTTGGCCTTTGATACCTTCTGAGGTGTCGTGGGCCACTTGCCCGGCGGTCTCAATATGGGAGCCAAAGCACACAACCTGCGACATGCGTGCTGATTCTTGATAGCGGGTAATGCTCATCAGATGTCGCCCCCTGCGTTACGGGATTCATATTTGAGGCGAATCCGGGCACCGATAGTGCGCAGTGGATCCGGCGGCACCCAGCTGGGCTGGCTGTGCGCGAGGATGAAATCCAGTTCGGCACTGGATTTCTGATTGATGTAGTCGGCCATGTAGTAGCCCAGGTAAGTGCCCTTGGCCACGCCTACGCCATTACAACCGCCGACAACATAAAGCTCGTCACCGCAGTCCATAAATACCGATTGGTGATTCAACGTCATGCACAGCATGCCGCCCCAGGTGTACTGGAAAACCATGTGGGCGAGCTTGGGAAAGCGTCGTTCAAAAGAGCGACGATGTTGCTGCCACGCTGCGTCCAGACCATGCACGTTACTGCTCAGCTGCGGCTCAAAATCCAGCACGTTGCGGATGAATATCCGCCGGTCGTTGGTCAGGCGCACAGTGGTGCCAGCCGGGTGTGCAGAGGTCAGGCCCCATGGCTCCACACCGTTGAAGCAGGCCTGATAATCACTGTCGCTGAGCGGCTCGGTGAGGCTGGCGTAGGTGAACACTGGCGCCAGTCGGTTTTGTACCTGACCAAATTCCTCGCTGAACGAGTTAGTGGTCTGGATCAGGCAGCGGCTGCGAATTTCGCCACCTACGCTACGCACTACATGGGTCGAACCATATTCACACGCGATAATCGGACTTTGCTCGAACACCCGCACATTGGCCGGCAGGGCCTTAGCCACACCACGTACCAGTGATGAGGGGTTCATCAAAATGTTGTCTGGGGTATAGATCGCCCGCTGATAATACTCAGTCCCCAAGCGGCGCTTGAGCTCAGCGCTTGAAAGGTCTTCGTACTTGAAGCGGTTGTTGCGCAGGGTTGTGACAAAGCTGTCGAGCCCTTCGAGGTTGCTGGTCTCATGCGCGGCCATGTATTTACCCGCATGGTGCCAGTTGCAATCAATCGAATGACGCTCTTTGAACTCCCGCAGGCGCGAGATGGAAAAAGTGTTGAGCCGATAGAGCATTTGGTCGTGCTCAATATCCGGCTTACCTGCATCCAGATTGTGCGGCAGGTCGATGATGAAACCAGCATTGCGCCCCGAGGTGCCTTGCCCTACACGCAGTGCATCGACCAACGCGATGCGTGCATCAGGGTTCAGTTCTGCTAGTCGGTGAGCCAGGGAGAGACCGGTATAACCTGCACCGATAATGGTGATATCGGCGTGCTGGACACCTTTGAGGCGTTCACCAAACACTTCATCTTTACCGGGGGAGGTTTCGTACCAGCCCAGATCACCATCAATTTTTGGAAATTTTTTTATTGTCTGCATAAATCGACTCCACGTGCATGACGTGACATTAGGTCTTGCCAGTAGAGTCGGACAAACGATATTACGGCATACATGCATGACGATTTGGAATACCCTAACCTAAACAACAGGCAGTCCAATCGCCCAAATACGCGTTACAGAGCCTCCCATGATTACAAATCCATCTGGTCTACCGCCACTACATTCCTTGACCTACTTTGAATCAGTAGGGCGTTTACTCAGCTTCACTCAAGCTGCCAGAGAGCTTTGCGTCACCCAGAGCGCGGTGAGCAAGCAGGTGCGTAACCTGGAGGACAGCCTCGGGTTTCCCCTATTTGAGCGAGCGAGAAATGGCCTGCGCCTAACCCCTGCCGGAAGTGAGCTGCTGGCTGCTTCCCAGCCTCTGCTGCTTGCCCTCAAACAAAGCGTGGCGCGCATCCGCCAATCCCATGCCGGCAATTCGGTCAGCGTGATTTGTACTCAAGCGGTCGCCCACTACTGGCTGGTGCCACGCATTGAGCTGTTCAATCAGGTTATGCCGGGCGTCACGGTCAACATCATGTCGACCAACGATATGGATTTCAGCCGCTGCGCGGATTTTGATTTCGGCATTCTTTATGGTGATGGCGATTGGCCGGGACTGGAAAAATCCAAGCTGTTTGACGAAGTGGTTTACCCCATCTGCGGCCCGCAATTCACATGCCCCGACATCGAGAACCCCGCTGATCTGCTGAAACTCCGCCTGATCCAGCTTGATCCGGAGCAATGGCGTTGGATGAACTGGGCTGACTGGTTCAAGCACTTCGAGTGCCCCTACACTCCGCCGTCTAATATGCTGATCTACAATCAGGTCACCCTGACCCTGAATGCCTGTGCACGGGGCCAAGGCGTAGCACTGGGTTGGGACTTCATGCTGCGGGAAATGCTCGAGGCCGGGCAAGTCCGGCGCTTAGGTCCGTTCCAATACCGTACAGGACGTGCCGACTATTTAGTGCATAGGCGCAATAAACCGCTCAATGCTGTTGCTACAGCTTTCAAAGAACTGATTCTTAAAAGCCTGTGAGCATTGCGAGTAAATGATTAAGTAGTAACCCGAACCAAGGCGCACAGAAGAGTGCGTCCATGTTCGTCACTTGCCCTTTCGACCTCAACCCAATAAGGATTAAACTTCCCAATCCCTGCCCCATCCCAGGCGGACATGCAGCCCGGCCACGCCAGCGCCCACCCCGCGCCACGCCTTGCCCCGGCCCGACCGATGCACACATGCATTGCCTTAGGCCCGAACCCGGCTCAACATACGCACCGTCAAACCGTGCCTGTACCGCGCCAACGCCTGAGCGCGTGACCTGATTAGCCTTTGCAGGATTTAAAGCCATGCCAGATTATCGTTCCAAGACCTCCACCCAAGGCCGCAACATGGCCGGTGCCCGCGCCCTGTGGCGTGCAACCGGGATGAAGGACGAAGACTTCAAAAAACCGATCATCGCCGTAGCCAACTCCTTCACCCAGTTCGTACCGGGCCACGTGCACCTGAAAGACCTGGGCCAACTGGTTGCCCGCGAGATCGAAAAAGCTGGCGGCGTGGCAAAAGAATTCAACACCATCGCAGTCGACGACGGCATCGCCATGGGCCACGACGGCATGCTGTACTCCCTGCCGAGCCGCGAAATCATCGCCGACTCTGTGGAATACATGGTCAACGCCCACTGCGCTGACGCCATCGTCTGTATCTCCAACTGCGACAAAATCACCCCCGGCATGCTGATGGCTGCCCTGCGCCTGAACATCCCGGTGATCTTCGTATCCGGCGGCCCGATGGAAGCCGGTAAAACCAAACTGGCCAGCCACGGTCTGGACTTGGTTGACGCCATGGTGATCGCCGCCGACAGCAGCGCCAGCGATGAAAAAGTCGCCGAATACGAGCGCAGCGCCTGCCCGACGTGCGGCAGCTGCTCCGGCATGTTCACCGCCAACTCCATGAACTGCCTGACCGAGGCGCTGGGCTTGTCCCTGCCGGGCAACGGCTCGATGCTGGCCACCCATAGCGACCGCGAACAGCTGTTCCTGCAAGCAGGCCGCACCATCGTTGAACTGTGCAAGCGCTACTACGGCGAAGGCGACGAATCCGTTCTGCCACGCAACATCGCCAACTTCAAGGCGTTCGAAAACGCCATGACTCTGGACATCGCCATGGGCGGTTCCACCAACACCATCCTGCACCTGCTGGCTGCTGCCCAAGAGGCTGAAGTGCCATTCGACCTGCGCGATATCGACCGTCTGTCCCGCAAGGTTCCGCAGCTGTGCAAAGTGGCGCCGAACATCCAGAAGTACCACATGGAAGACGTGCACCGCGCCGGTGGCATCATCTCCATCCTCGGCGAACTGGCCCGTGGCGGCCTGCTGCACACTGATGTCAGTACCGTACACAGCCGCACCATGGCCGATGCCATTGCCAAGTTCGACATCACCCAAACCAACGACGAAGCCGTACACACCTTCTTCCGCGCAGGCCCGGCCGGCATCCCGACGCAAACCGCTTTCAGCCAGAGCACCCGCTGGGAAACGCTGGACGCTGACCGCGAGAACGGCTGCATCCGCTCTGTCGAGCACGCCTACTCCAAAGAAGGCGGCCTGGCCGTGCTGTACGGCAACATCGCCCTCGACGGCTGCGTGGTGAAAACCGCCGGCGTGGACGAGTCCATCCTCGTTTTCGAAGGCAACGCCAAAATCTACGAAAGCCAGGACAGCGCCGTACGCGGCATCCTCGCGGACGAAGTGAAAGAAGGCGACATCGTCATCATCCGCTACGAAGGCCCGAAAGGCGGCCCGGGCATGCAGGAAATGCTCTACCCGACCTCCTACCTGAAGTCCAAAGGTCTCGGCAAAGCCTGCGCTCTGCTGACTGACGGCCGCTTCTCCGGCGGCACATCTGGCCTGTCCATCGGCCACGCCTCACCAGAAGCAGCTGCTGGCGGTGCAATCGGCCTGGTGCAGGACGGCGACAAAGTGCTGATCGACATCCCGAACCGCAGCATCAACCTGCTGATCAGTGACGAAGAACTCGCCGCCCGCCGTGTTGAGCAGGACAAAAAAGGCTGGAAACCAGCCGAACAGCGTCCACGTAAAGTCACCACCGCCCTCAAAGCCTACGCCCTGCTGGCCACCAGCGCGGATAAAGGTGCGGTACGTAATAAGGCGTTTCTGGACGGCTAAGGCTGGTTTAGTAGCGTGAATAAGAAACCCGGCTTAGGCCGGGTTTATTTATTTGAGAGACGATGTAACCATCATGCAGTGAAACATCCAAGTTAGACAGCTCTCCTCAAAAATAACGACTTCACACTCCGTTACGTTATTCCACTCCCCTTCGTGTAGCTGTTGACATCCCACATATCAAAATGACATCAATATGTACGATGGTGCATTTTTATAACTGAGGATGCTGCAATGGAATTTGCTGAAAAACTGAACAGCTTATCTGTCAAAGTTCGCCAACAGAGTGCCTCAATTCAGACAGAAGAAGCCACCAAGAACGCACTTATCATGCCATTCATACACGCGGTGCTTGGATATGATGTGTTCGATCCGTCTGAAGTAATCCCTGAATACGTCTGCGATATTGGAACGAAAAAGGGCGAAAAGATCGATTATGCAATCTTAAAGGACGGCGACATCCAGATACTCATCGAGTGTAAAAAACTTGGCGAGCAGCTCTCTCTAAATCATGCCAGCCAACTTTTTCGGTACTTCCACGTTACCAATGCTCGTATAGCCATACTGACAAACGGCAGAGTCTATAAATTCTTCACTGATCTCGATGCACCGAACAAAATGGATGAGCGGCCATTTTTAGAACTAGATCTTCTAGACATCGATGAACACGTGGTTCCTGAACTGCTGAAACTGACTAAAACTGCATTTGATGTCGAATCCATCGTGAATGCAGCTGGCGAACTTAAATACGTTAGCCAAATTAAAAAACTTCTTACACGCCTACTAACAAACCCAGATGAAGATTTCATTAGGTTTGTAGCATCTCGAGTATACGAAGGAGTAGTTACACAAAAAGTTCGAGAACTATTCTCTTAGTTGACTCGAAAGGCTTCTACCCAGTTTTTAAACGACCAAGCTAATGATCGTTTAAAGTCAGCAATCAGCGGTACTGCAACCGTATCAATTCCCCTAGTGGAAAATATTGACCTTACTCCTGTTGAGACTGAGCAGGCAGGCTGCGAGAAAATTGTCACCACTGAGGAAGAAATAGAAGGCTTTATGATTGTTAAAGCCATTGTAAGAAGCGCCGTAGACGTTAAGCGAGTAGCGATTCGTGACAATCAAAGCTACTGTGGCGTACTACTTGACGACAACAATCGCAAACCAATCTGTCGTTTACATTTCAATCGCAGCCAGAAATATCTAGGAATATTTGACGTAGAAAAAAATGAAACGCGTATTCCTATAAACTCAGTAGATGACATCTACTCATATTCAGAAAAATTGATTGATACTGTTAATTCCTATCTGTAAGTAAAAGCAGCTCAGGCCTCTTACGATTATGGCCTGAGCTGTGTTTTGAACGTTTGTCTATTCAGACTATCGCCTTGGCTGGCATATATTTCCTACACAGCCCACGTTCATACCCTACTAACTCTATTCTTAAAAATTCGGAGAAAACCCCGCAACCATCGCCGCTCAAGTGGTAAGTTCACTCTTGTGTCTTTCACGACCCCCCACCTCTGCAAAGGAATGCCTCTATGGAACTGCGCTTCAAACCGCTGGCTCTGACTGCCCTACTGTTCAGCTCGTTTTTCACCCTCTCCACCGCCTACGCCAATCTGACGCCCGAGCAAAGCGCTGCGATTATTCAGGGCGTTAAGGCCAGCTCGCCTACTGACTTCAAAGCCTTTCTGAATCAGGTCAGCCAACTGAATCTGAGTAAAGATGTACAGCTAGCCAGCAGCATCAACGCCTACCTGAATAAGCAGTCATTAACCACAGATCAGCAGCATGAGATTTACCGCCTGCTCGGCCTGTACGCTCGGGTCAAATACAGCGCGGCGGCGCTGGAGCAGTTGACCCAACTGGTGGCAATTCCCACTGCACGGGTTGAGGGTGTGGAGCAGCATGAGAACCCCGAGTTTCACCGCATTGCCAAACACATTGAGCAGCTGGCCCAATCTCTGGGCCTGAGCTTCCGCAATATTGATAACCGGGTTTATGAAGTCTCTCTGCCCGGCACCGGTAAGGAGGTTGTTGGCCTGCATGTGCATGCCGATGTAGTGCCGGCTAACCCGGCCAACTGGGTGCTGGAAGATGGCACCAAGCTTGATCCCTACAAGGTGACGCAGATTGGTGACCGTCTGTATGGGCGCGGCACTCAGGACGATAAAAACGGCATCGTCGTGGCGCTGTATGCGATGAAGGTGATCAAGGATGAGCAGCTACCGCTGGCCCGCAGCTTCAAGCTGCTGATTGATACCACCGAAGAAACGACCGGCGATGCCATCCCCTACTACTTTGCCCGCAACCCAATGCCGGACTACAACCTAGCCCTTGATGGCAGCTACCCGGTGGTGATTGCCGAGAAAGGCTACGGCACGGTAATGGCCGAGTTTGCCCGCCGCCCGGCGACAGGCAAAGGCGCAGAAATCATTGCCCTCACAGGTGGGCTGGCGACCAATCAGATTCCGTCTAAATCTGTCGCCACCTTTGTCACTGATCAACCAGAACAACTGGCAGCCCAACTGCAAGCAGCCGGTAAAGACTATGCGAGTCGTAATGGCGGCGATTTCAGCGTCAGTGCTGAAGTTATCAACAAGCAGGTACACCTCACCGTCACTGGCGTATCCGCTCACTCCTCCAAACCGCAAACCGGAGTAAACCCGGTGGCGCGCATGCTCGACCTGCTCGCCGGGCTGGAGCCGAAAGTGGCGCTTAAACACAACCACATCACCGATGCCGCCCGTTATGCCGCCGACAACTGGGGCCTGGATTACTTTGGAAATAAGCTGGGAGTGGCTTTTAGCGACGACTTTATGGGCCCGCTGACTGCATCCCTGACCTATGTGGGGCTGGACGATAAAAGCCTGAAACTGGCGGTGAACCTGCGCGTACCTAAAGGCAAAACACCGGAGCAGTTGCAACAGGAGATCGCAGACAAACTCAAGCAATGGCAACAGCAAAGCGGCGTGGTGCTGGCTCTGGATTACAAAATCGCCGAGCCGATGTACCGCAACCCGAACGGTGAATGGGTCAAAGCGCTTCTGAGTGTGGCCAGTGAAAACCTGGGGTTGCCTTCGGAGTTCGGCAGCTCATCCGGCGCCACCTCGGTGCACGAGCTGCCTAACGGAGTGCAATTCGGCCTAGCGCGCCCGGACGAAAAATACACAGGCCATACCGATGGCGAATTCAAAACGCTGGAACAATTCCAACTTGATCTGCAAATCGTTACGGAAATGATTGGGCGGATTGGCCAGTTGCCAGAGCTTTAACAGTTGTGCCTGCTTCTGCTACGGCTGAAGCAGGCTCTCATAGGGACAAGAATTATTGGCATGTCACATGAAAAAGTCGGTTAACAGCCCAAATAAAACGTACAAACCTAACAAATTAACAGCAAAGCAAAGAGCATTCGCAGCGGTTACCTCCACCATACTTTTTGCATTTTCAGCGTATGCCCTTTACGCCCAGAAAATATCTTTCTCATATACAAAAATCGGCTGGAACAAGAAAACGCACTACATTGTGTATTCAGGTAATGAGTTGATCCTTCTTGTAATAAGCTGCACATTGGTAGCGGCCTACTTTCTGTTAAAACTCATCGACCATTACGACGAGCGCCAGAATGAATGGAAATATGAGCTATTCGGTAATCTCTGCCTTTGCATCGGTATGGCACTGATGTTTATAAGTTATATCGTCGGACATAAATATTGACGGTAATAGCGCGTTGAAATCGCTCTCAGAGTCCTCATTTGCTGCATTAGAGCTGAGCTTCTTCGAGCGATTTCGCCTTGTCTGACCTCTGCTTGGCAACCTTCTGTACAGAGCCTGACCAGGACGCCAGTTAAGTTCGCAATGCCATTGTATTAAGCGAATCAACTCCCAATCACAAACGCAAATATCGCTCCGGCTGATTTAAACGCCATATACCAAGACAACACGCAGGTCATCACGCCCAGCACCAGCAACCAGCGCGGGTAGTGGTAGCCATCGAGAAGATCAGCTCGCCGCCAGCCCACATACATAAAGATGCTCAGGCCTAGTGGCAGGATCAGACCGTTAAAACCGCCCGCAAACACCAACAGTGCCGCTGGTGGTTTGCCGAGCGCCAGATAGGCAACCAGTGCGATCAGAATGAAGCCGACTGTTGTCAGATGACGTCCACGCTCGGTGATGTTTACCGAGAACACGGTAATAAACGACATCGACGTGTAAGACGCGCCGATCACACTGCTGATGCCTGCCGCCCACAGCACCAGCCCGAACGCCATCAAGCCGATCTTGCCTGCCGTTGCGCCGAATGCCTGTGCAGCTGGGTTGGCAGCCTGGCTGGAGACATCAATCACCACACCACTGGCGACCACGCCCAGAATGGCGAGAAACAGCACATAACGCACAACGCCGGTCACCAGAATGCCTGTCAGCGCCGCCTTGGATACCGCCTCAATGTTTTCCACGCCTACCGTGCCGCGATCCAGCAAGCGATGCGCACCGGCATAGGTGATGTAGCCACCAACTGTGCCTCCGACAATGGTGGTGATCGCCGCAAAATCCACAAACTCTGGCCACACCGTCTGGCGCAGCGCCTCGCCTAGTGGCGGATGAGAGGCAAAGGCGGCGAAGGCAATCAGGCCGACCTTAACCAGCCCCAGAGCCATCATGATGCGATCCATGGCAATGCCTGCCCGGTGCGAAGTGAATATGCCAATTGCCAATAAGGCGCTCAGCGCACCGCCCCATAGCGGGTCCAGACCGACCAGTGCATTAAGCCCCAAACCAGCTCCGGCGATATTACCGATGCTGAATACCAGCCCGCCGAATATCACCAGCACGGCGAGTAAATAACCACTGCCAGGCACAGCACGGTTGGCCAGTTCGGCGGCACGCATGCGGCTCAGGGTGACGATGCGCCAGACATTCAGCTGCACCACAAAGTCGATCAGGATCGAGGCCAGAATGCCAAACGCAAATGCCGCACCGAGAGTTGCGGTGAACGTGGCTGTTTGGGTTAGAAATCCGGGGCCGATGGCTGAAGTCGCCATCATAAAAATCGCGGCAATCAACGACGCCCGTCGTGATTGCGCAAACGCTTGAGGAGGGTTTGCCATGCCATCATTCCTTTGATGAAAGAGCACACATCAAAGCAAATTACGGGCCGCAGCACGATGAAAAGTCGATGGCTGATCGGACAATTGCACTTATGCACTGTTCCAATCTGCAATACGCCGTACAACACCCGCCTGTCTGCGCACAGAAACCGCTAAGAACTCCCGTCCACTTACCCAGTCCGTAGGTGAACAACCTTCCTAGAGTGACCTCTGTGCAGTTAAAGCGAGCCGAGAAGATTGCTCATTCCACCGCTTCCATGCTGGCCGCTCTGAACAAAGGCCCAGGCCACCGTCTTCTCGCGTAGAACTCGGCGATGATCTACAGCATGATTTTCACCCAACCGGTGTACTACGAACTGCCTGCTCTCGAGGCACCTACGATCCTGATGATCGGTGATGTCGCCCCACGGCAATTGGCAGTGATATAGCGCCAGCTGAGGTCAAAGCGAAGATCGGCCACTACAAAACGCCATGATTCCGGGCTCACGCCTGATCGAACGCCCCGGCATGGGCCATGCGCCACAGATGGAGGATCCGGCAGGGTTTAATAAAAGCCTGATCGAGGCATTACGTGAGGACTGAGCCTGAACAGTTCGATTTCTACTCAATCTGCAGCCGAGGTACCCGATGAACTCTGCACGCCTTCATCACTTTGCTCAGGAGTTCGGTGTTCCAGATGACTTTTTCCTGTGTCGCCAAGTGCTTGAGTACGAGGAAGCTGAACAGCTAGTCACCGCCGCAACAAATGCTGATGGACGGGAGCACAGGCTAAGCCCCGAAGCAGCCAAGGCTTGGAAAGAAATGCACGCAGCAGCCCTGAACTCAGGTATTTCGCTGTTTATCGTGTCGGCGTTTCGCAGCGTGCAGCGGCAGGCCGAACTGATTCGTCGCAAGCTCGCGGCCGGTCAGTCCATTACGGAGGTTCTTTCGGTCTCGGCACTCCCCGGTTGCAGCGAGCATCACACCGGGAACGCAGTTGATGTTGGCACTGCTGGTTACGCCCTGCTTGAAACAGAGTTTGAACAATCCCCAGCCTTCGCCTGGCTCACGGATAACGCAGCAAGCTTCGGTTTTTACCTGTCGTTTCCACGAGGAAATCCTTATGGATACAACTTTGAACCGTGGCATTGGTGCTATCGGAAAGGCTGATCTCAGCAATCCTCCACTCGGGCCCTGGCAGTTCAGGCTGGCAGGAAAAGCAGTCTTCATCGACTGCCTTTCCTGCCCCTATCACAGCGGCACAACCTGCCATTTCTGATTATCTGAACCGACACAGGCTTCCAACGTCGTGTCGGAGCCGCGGCCCACTGCAGTAATACACCTGTTATTGCCGATATTACGGATCAATCCATTTTCCACTGACCAGTCACTGTAATTATTCTGAGCATTCTTACAGCTGATCACTTTGATACCACTGGAACCATCCAGGCATAAATTATCGGCAGTGACGAGTTTGTTATCAGTACCGCTTCTCACCCAGCCCTGGTTTTTGCCGTTATTACAGCTATAGGTGATCACAGCATTCCCCTCAGCCAGCCCAGACTTGATATCCAGGCACGCGCCGGCGTTAGTAATCGCCCCGCGAACAGACTGCCCCAGAGCATTCTCCTGCACACTTCCAGCACTGATCTGAGTCACCCTGGAGATATCTGAACAGGTTGTGGAGTTACTGACGCTGCTGATACTGGCCGTAATCGTATTATTGCCCTGCGTTCCCTGCGGCACAGCAAACGTGGCTTTACTGTACGGTTGGCTACGGCAGGTGGCCTTCGGGCTGTTCCATTCAAAGTACTCAGCCCAGTTGACCATACCGTTTGCCGAAATGCGCCGGGCAGAGGTCTTGATACTTCCCAGGACAAACGAAGTGTTGCTGCTCAGGTCGGTCACCGTGGCGGTCAGCCAGGAGTCCTCCGAGTAAGCCAGCGTAAACTGGTAGGTGTGCCCCTCCTGCCAGTCCAGATGCAGACGGCAACTTCTGCCCTCACCTTCACCCGAGAACGTCACACAGTAGCTGTTGGCACTGCCAGGTCTGGCTTCGGTGGTATCCCAGGCGGAGAAGAGAAATGTCCGCGCACTACCGCCATTACTCTGCAATCCGGCATAAGCACCGGAGGCAGTTCCAACTAAAGTGAACTGATTGGACCAATAAACACTGGAGCTGTAGCCAGGATCTTTATCCACAGTAATCGCGAACTTTACCGAATCAAAACCCTGATTAACATTCACTCCTGAAGTACTGAGAAATCGATAATTGGTATAAGTCCCGGGGGTTTCTCCCAAATCTGCAGCACATGCTGTAGTACTTAAGCTCATGATAGAAATAATCGGCAGTAGCATAACTACTGAAAGTTTCAATACACGGTTCATCACGTCAACTCCTTTTAACGGTATACGCCGGTGGTTTGAATCTACCGAATGGATTTAAGCATCCAGCTTATTCTCGCTGCAAATACATATTCAAGGCCGTATAAATAAACAGACAAACATGAACAAAAGAGCCAATCACTCACCAATCCACATGCACTTAAGTACACAAATAAGAGCCACAAAATAAAACACTAAGTTCGGCGTTAAACAACTGAATAAACAACTTAAAAGATGAGCTAAACACGTCAATCAACCAGGAAGAAACATGAACATCAGTCTTGTTAGGTTAAGGGTCCATAGTCCTGGCAGAAACTGCTGCGCGACACTGCAGCAGGCGATTACTTACACTCCCAAACCTCAAGCCCGGCGTTTCCACATCAGCAGCATGTTCAATGGCTGAGGCCAGATGCCAGCCCTGCTCCGGCACCTCGGGGAAAAAGGCATCCGCCAGCGGGCTCAGCAGCACACGGGGCGGATACAAACGGTCAGCCAGGGACAAGCCAAGCTCATAGAGTTGCGCGCCAACAATCACGGCTCCTCTGTCAGCGCCCATTCCTGGACACGCTATATGTAGGCCTCCAGCGCAGTGCCAAAAGCAGGGCGAGCACGCCCTCGCACAACGAGTAGAGGACGAAGAGGCTGTCAATACCGCACGGTACACTCGAAGCGGTTATGTGGGGTTCACATGACAGAGGAAGGCCCGCGACGCTGCACCATAGGCAAACCAGGTTTCAAGCTGAATGCCGCTGGCCTCGGTGAACTCCCGCAAGGCACGTCGCTGGCCAGCCTGGTTGTCGGCTCGGAACAGGTCATAGTCGTCGCACGGCAGCACCGAGCCCTGGACCAAGCGTGGGCCAATCAAGCACAGGGCGTCACGTGTCGAAGCATGTAAATCACAATCTAGGTGGACGATCGCCGCCGGGCGATCGCCAATTCTGTCAGCGTTGTCGGCGAACAGACCTGGCACCAACTGCAGCTCCGGGGCCTGGAGGCCGACCGCTCGGCAACGCGCCGTGGCGATTTCGATGCCTGCCCTGAAGGAACCGCTGGCCAAGGTGTCATCGCCCTCGTCATTCTGCGGCATCCCGGGAAAGGTATCGAAACCGTAGAAGCTGGGACGACTTGACATGAAGGTACTCACCGAGCCTCTGCGTTCGAACGGCAAGTCGGTCGAATAGTCCAGATGTTTGCGGCACTGCCGGTAAGACAGCTAGGCACTCACCAAGCTAGAGCCTTGATATACGCCAAACTCGTAATAGTCGCCGCTGACATGACTGGCGTGCACATACGCCCAAGCCCGGTGCATGGCACCATGCACATCGTTACACTGCAGATGCCAGCGGGCACGTAAGCGCCAATACAGGAGTCTGAGCCTATCAATATGAGCGCGCACGTGGTGTCTCCTGAGGTTTGGCAGAGAAGTAGGTTAGCGACGTTCCCAGACTTCGAACACGTAGCCCGGTGTTTCCACATCAGCAGCATGTTCAATGGCGGAAGCCAGATGCCAGTCCTGCTCCGGCACCTCGGGGAAAAAGGCATCTCCCTGCGGACTCAGCAGCACACGGGTCAGATACAAGCGGTCAGCCTGAGACAAGCCAAGCTCGTAGAGTTGCGCGCCACCGATCAACATCACTTCTTCGGAATCCTCTGCCAGCCCCCATTCCTGAGCGCGTTGTACGGCAGCATCCAGCGAGGTGAAGACCTCCGCGCCTTCAAGCTGCAGACCCGCTTGGCGAGTGACTACCAGATTCAACCGACCCGGCAGCGGCCGACCGAGAGAATCCCAGGTTTTGCGGCCCATGATGATCGGCTTGCCGAGAGTCAGCGCCTTAAAGTGTTTGAGGTCCGCCGGCAAATGCCATGGCAACTGATTGTCGCGGCCAATCACACGGTTTTCGGCGAGGGCGGCGATAAGAGAGAGAGGGAGTGTCTTGTTCATGCGGGCAAGCATATCAGAGGGCTTGTTCAGCTCGCAGCCTACCTTTCGTTCATCCCCGCACATCGGCATGACGCCATTGCCAAACTGTCATTGTGACGTCACCTTCTGTCTGCACACTGCCTGATAGCCACCAAGCAAGGATTCGCTTTTATGAAACACCTCGCCCGCTCCGCTCTATGTTTGTTCCTGTTCACGGCTTCGGCAAGCGCACTGGCTGACCCAGTCAATAAAGCCATCCGATGGGCCAATCAGCACCCCAGCGCCAGCACGGGGACACAACACACTGAACAGAAACCTCTGATCATCGGTCACCGCGGTGCCAGTGGTTATGTTCCGGAGCACACACTGGCCTCCTACGCACTGGCCGTGTTGCAGGGCTCGGACTACATCGAGCCGGATCTGGTCATGAGCAAGGACGGTGTTCTACTGGCTCGACATGACAACGAGCTGGGACTGACTACTGACGTCTCCAATCACCCTGAGTTTGCCGACCGTAAGCGCACCCAGAATATCGACGGACAAAACCTTACTGGTTGGTTCAGTGAAGACTTCACGCTGGCGGAGCTGAAAACCCTGCGCGCCATTGAGCGCATCCCGACTATCCGTCCCGGCAATGCACGCTTGGATGGCACATTCGAGATCCCGACACTGCAGGAAATCATCAATCTGGTGAAAAGCCTGGAGATCAGCCAGCGCCGCAGCATCGGCCTGTACATTGAGACCAAGCACCCGACCCACTTCCAGCAACTTGGTCTGGCACTTGAGCGCCCTCTGCTCAAGGTTCTGCGCAAGAACGGTTACGACACACCAAAAGCTCCGGTTTACATCCAGTCCTTTGAAGTGGACAACCTGAAGTTCCTGAGCACACAGACCAAAATTCCGCTGATCCAACTGCTCGAAGCCCAAGGACAGCCGTTTGACCAGCTGAGCTCCGGCAGCAAACTGACTTATGCACAGATGGTTACACCGGCTGGTCTGCGCAACATCGCCCGCTACGCGGCTGGAATAGGACCTGAAAAAGGACAAGTCATCCCGCGTGACGCCAACGGCAATCTGGGCTCACCGACCACACTGGTCCGGGACGCCCACGCCGCCCGGCTTAAAGTGCACCCGTACACCTTCCGTGCAGAAAATAACTTTCTGCCAACCGACCTGCGCAAAGGCGATGCCCCGCAAGACCGTGGCGATATCAACACAGAGATCAAACGCTTCCTTGATGCAGGCATAGACGGACTGTTCATCGACCAGCCAGATATTGCTGTGCGCCTACGCCAGCAGCACTGAGGGCAATAACGTACGGTGCTGCACACAGCACCGTACTTACGGGCAAGTCAGGCGTGAATAGCCGTTCTTTTCAATCGATCGCTGTTTGAGATCCTGGCAAAGCCTGCGGTCACGCTCCTGCATCGCATCAATGGATGGATTCCCGGTTTTCTCCAGTGGCGTGTCAGTACTGCCAAACGTCACCGGTGGCGACTCTGGCTGGATGTTGAAGCGCGGTGTGTTTTCAACAGACTCCACTACAGTTGTTGCAGGCAGCTCATCGGGTTGCACGCCATAGCGTTGCAACAGTGAATCTGACGACAAATCTTCCGCTGATGCGCCACACATCCCTAGCATCAACACCAACGGCAACATTCCTCGTTTAGCCATCTGTCCCTCCCCCTTCCCTGACTCAAAAAACATTCATTACAAACACGGCAGACATGAGTGATATAGCGCTTTTTGCTATGTTTGCCGCTTAACAGACTCGTATGCCCGGACAAAATTCATCCGGCGGTACAGATGTCTCAGGAGGAAATTTGACTGACACCAAGCGCTCCGAGCTCACCTCGCTCTGGCTGACTGAAGCCATTCGCCTGCGTGAAGAGCAGGCTGGCCTGCTTGAAGACAGCGAAGCCAACCGCCATGCCCAAGTGCAAGGCGGCGACCTGACTGAACGCATTCAGACCCGCGCCCTTTTTCTTGCTCAGCGTGACGGCCAACAGCAAGGACTCCTGCATTGGCTGCAAGGTGCCAGGCTGGCCGGCATGCTTTTGCTGCTGGTGGCAATCATCACTGGCAGCGGTCTTGCCGTTGCTGCACTGGGCGACGGCCAGCGGCCGGTTAATGTGTTCTGGGCGCTGGGCAGCCTGCTTGGCCTCAACTGGCTGATGCTGCTGGCATGGGCGTTGGGCCTGTTCGCCCGTGACAGTAGCAATGCCTTGGGCCGGCTATGGTTGTGGCTCAGCGAAAAGCTGGCCCGCGATGCTCAGGCTGCACAACTGGCGCCGGCACTGATGCTGCTCCTGCAACGCCAGCGTGTTGGACGCTGGGGCGTCGGCCTGCTGAGCCACGCTTTCTGGCTGGTCACTTCGCTGTCAGCACTGATCACCCTGCTGATCCTGCTGGCCACACGGCGCTATGGTTTTGTCTGGGAAAGTACCCTGCTCAGCAGCGACACATTTATCGCCCTGACTCATAGCATCGGCCAGCTGCCTGCCCTGGTTGGCTTCACCCTGCCGGATGCCGAGCTGATCCGCGCCAGCGGCGACAACCCAATCAGCAACGAAGGCGCGCGGCAAATCTGGGCGCACTGGCTGGTGGGCGTCTTGATCATCTACGGCCTGCTGCCACGCCTGCTATTGAGTCTGCTGTGTGCCTGGCGCTGGCGGCGCGGCACCACCAATCTGCAGTTGGACCTCAGCCTACCCGGCTATAGCCTGCTGCGCGAACGCCTGCAACCGAGCAGCGAACGCCTGGGCGTATGTGACGCCGATCCGGGCCAGCTGTATCAACCTCAGGCTGGTCAGCATGATCAGGCTAGCGACGGCTCACTGATCGTAGCGATCGAGCTGGACCCGCAACGCCCATGGCCGCCCGCTCTGCCGAAAGGCATCAGTGATGCCGGCGTCATCGACAGCCGTGAGCAGCGCCGCCAGTTACTGGATCAACTCGCCCGTTTCCCAGCCAAGCGCCTGCTGATCACCTGCGACCCGCGACGCTCGCCGGACCGTGGCACGCTCGCGCTGATTGGCGAACTGGCCCGCAACGCCTCGGCAACGCGGGTCTGGCTGCTGCAACCACCGCAGGGCGAAGCCCTCGACAGTCAGCGCCTTGGTGACTGGCATCAGGCGCTGGATCAGCTCGGCCTGCCCCATAGCGACAGCGCGCCGCTAACCTGGTTGGAGTCCGGCCATGATTGAAGCCCTGAAACTGGCCGTGGTCGGCCACACCAACGTCGGCAAAACCTCGCTGCTACGAACTCTGACCCGTGATGTCGGCTTCGGCAAAGTCTCCCATCGTCCCAGCACAACACGACATGTGGAGGGCGCGCGGCTGTCAGTGGATGGCGAGGCCCTGCTTGAGCTGTACGACACGCCGGGGTTAGAAGACGCCATCGCCCTGCTCGACTATCTGGAGCAACTGGATCGTCCCGGCGAAAGACTGGACGGCCCGGCGCGGCTGGAGCGTTTCCTCGCAGGCAGTGAAGCGAGGCAACGCTTCGAGCAGGAGGCAAAAGTCCTGCGCCAACTGCTGACTTCAGACGCTGGCCTGTACGTAATCGATGCCCGCGAGCCGGTGCTGGCCAAGTACCGCGACGAGCTGGCCGTACTGACCATGTGTGGCCGCCCACTGCTGCCGGTGCTCAACTTTGTCAGCGGCCATCAGCACCGTGAACAGGAATGGCGCGAGGCGCTGGCGCGTATCGGCCTGCATGCCCTGGTTGGCTTCGACAGCGTGGCACCACCTGTGGATGGCGAGCGTCGCCTGTACGACAGCCTTGCCCTACTGCTGGAAAAGGCTCGTCCGCAGTTGCAGCGCCTGATCGACGATCATCAAGCCCAGCGGCAGATGCGCCGCGACAGCGGCACCCGCCTGATCGCCGAACTGTTGATGGACGTCGCCGCGTGCCGCCGTAGCGTCGCAACCGAAGGCAACCTTGAGCAGAGCGCGATCAGCGACCTGCACCAAAGCATCCGCAAGCGCGAGCAGCAGTGTGTGGAAGCCTTGCTGCGTCTATACGCTTTCCGCAAAGAAGACGCCAAGGCAGGCGACCTGCCGCTGCTCGATGGTCGCTGGGGCAACGACCTGTTCAACCCGGAAACCCTCAAACAGCTCGGCATCAAAGTCGGCGGCGGTATGGCTGCCGGAGCGGCCACTGGCGTCGGTATTGATCTGCTGGTGGGCGGCGTCACCCTAGGCGCAGCCGCAGCACTGGGTGCGATCATTGGCGGCAGCGCACAAACCTTGCGCAACTATGGCTCGCGCCTCAAAGGCAAACTCAAAGGCCAACGCGAACTGACCGTGGACGACGCCGTACTGCGCCTGCTCGCCGTGCGCCAGCAGCAACTGTTGCAGGCATTGGAAGCACGCGGTCACGCAGCCTATGAAGCCATCAAGGTAGACATGCCGCAGGAGCAAAACTGGCGCGAAGGCAAACTGCCCGAAGCCCTTAACAAAGCCCGCGCCCACCCGGAATGGTCATCCCTAAACCCCAGAGCCCAGCTGCAAGACAGCGAACGCCAGGCATTGTTGGAGCAACTCAGCGCAACCTTCATCCACGCGGAGCAGACTGCTTAAAATTTTTCTGAAGAGCTGATGACACACCCTTAAGTGTGCATATCAATCTCCTGAGTCCCGAGATTGGGAACCCATTAAATTTTTGTGCGTGACGATGACACACGAAAAGTGGCCATTAAGTGGGTGTCCCTTAAATCAATCGGGATACCCCAAGTGCGTAAACAGTCAATCAAGTTTCTCACCTCTCTTATCAGCGCTCTACTGAGCGGTTTTCTGCTTCTATTGGTGGAAAAAGTGCTCACGCCACCACCTCTGCCCCCCCCTACTGCTGGTTCCCCATTGCTCCTCTCCAATATCAAGCCACCGTCGAAAAGGAGCAGAAGTAGACTTAGCCGTGATGAGGCCGTACATGCTGCGGGGGGGCCTGACTTAAATCAGCCGAGCTGGGGCTGCTCATCACAGGCAATTTCGTCCCGCAGACTGACAACCGCTCAAAAACAAAAAGGGCGGAACCGCCCAGCGATTCCGCCCTTTTCAATACCGCTGCAATCAGACGGCAACAGGCGCCGCGATATGCGGATGGGCCTCATAACCCACCAGCTCGAAGTCTTCAAAGCGGAAGTCAAACAAGTCTTTAACCTCTGGATTCAGCTTCATCGTCGGCAACGGCAGCGGTTCGCGAGTCAGCTGCAAATCGGTCTGCTCGATATGGTTGGCGTACAGGTGGCAGTCACCGCCGGTCCAAATAAAGTCCCCCGGCTGCAGACCGCACACCTGAGCAATCATCAGGGTCAGTAACGCATAACTGGCGATGTTGAACGGCACGCCGAGGAAGATGTCCGCCGAGCGCTGATAAAGCTGACAGCTCAACTTGCCGTCCGCCACGTAGAACTGGAACAGCGCATGGCAAGGCGGCAGCGCCATCTGATCCACCAGCGCAGGGTTCCACGCTGACACGATTAGGCGACGGGAGTCAGGATTGGTTTTGATCATCTGGATCAGTTTGCTGATCTGGTCGATCGACTCGCCATTAGGTGCTGGCCAGCTGCGCCACTGATAGCCGTAAACCGGACCGAGATCGCCGTTTTCATCGGCCCACTCGTCCCAGATGCGCACACCGTTTTCCTTCAGGTACTTGATATTGGTATCGCCCTTCAGGAACCACAGCAGCTCATGAATGATGGATTTCAGGTGGCACTTCTTGGTGGTCACCAGCGGGAAGCCATCGGCCAAGTTAAAGCGCATCTGATGGGCAAACACGCTGTAAGTGCCAGTACCAGTGCGGTCGCTCTTGAACGTGCCGGTCTCACGAACCAGACGCATCAAGTCGAGATACTGTTTCATTACGCGACTCCTTGGACGTAAGCGTTTTTACGGTAGGCGTACACAATCAGGCCGATACCGCCAACAATCATAGGCAGACACAACACCTGGCCCATGGTCAGCCAGTTGAACGCCAGATATCCCAGCTGAGCATCCGGCACGCGGACGAACTCAACGATAAAACGGAAGATGCCATAGCACAGGGCAAACACACCGGAGACAGCCATAGTCGGCCGTGGTTTGCGCGAGTAGAACCAAAGAATCAGGAACAGCGCGACACCTTCCAGTGCAAACTGGTACAGCTGCGACGGATGACGCGCCAGCGGCCCTCCGGTGGGGAACACCATCGCCCATGGAACATCACTGACCTTGCCCCACAACTCGCCGTTGATGAAGTTACCGATACGGCCAGCACCCAGCCCAATTGGCACCAGCGGCGCGATAAAGTCCATCAGCTCGAAGAAACCCTTGTTGTTACGCTTGGCAAACAGCCAAGACGCCAGCAGCACACCGATCAAGCCGCCGTGGAAGGACATCCCACCTTCCCAAATACGCAAAACCTTGGCCGGTTCAGCGATATACGCTGCCAGATCGTAAAACAGCACATAACCCAGACGGCCACCGAGAATCACCCCCAGCGCCACCCAGAACACCAGATCAGAGAGCTTTTCCTTATTCCAGCTCGGGTCAAAGCGGGCGAGACGACGCGACGCCAGCAACCAAGCACCACCAATACCAATCAGGTACATCAGGCCGTACCAGTGAATTTGCAGCGGCCCCAGCGACAACGCTACAGGGTCGATCTGTGGATAAGGCAGCATTTCAATACCTCAAATCAGGAAGCTAAGGCCCACGCTGAATAACAGCAGGGCAAACAGGCGCTTGAGTAGCTTGGGCGACAACTTATGTGCCAAGCGTGCCCCAAAACGGGCAAAAAACATGCTCGGAACGGCAATCCCCACCAGTGCTGGCAAATACACAAAGCCAACGCTCCACTGTGGCAACTCCGGCTTACCCCAGCCCAGCCAGACAAAACTCAGCGCACTGGCGACAGCAATCGGCAGACCGCAAGCCGCCGACGTGGCCACTGCCTTCTGCATCGGCACACTGCGCCAGCTCAGAAACGGAACAGTCAGCGAGCCTCCACCGATACCAAAAATGGCCGAGGCCCAACCAATCACACCACCGGCACCAACCAAGCCCGGTTTGCCTGGGACATCCCGACTGGCCTTGGGTTTCAAATCCAACGCCATCTGGATGGCGATAATGATGGCGAAGACACCGATGATCTTCTGCAGCATCGGACCTTTAATAGCGGCTGCAGTCGCTGCTCCGACACCGGCACCAAGCAAGATACCGACAGTCATCCATGCGAAAACAGGCCACAAGACAGCACCTTTACGGTGGTGTTCGAGCACGGAATTTATGGAGGTGAAGATGATCGTGGCCAGCGATGTACCGACTGCAAGATGGGTCAGCACCTCGGTTGGAACGCCCTGAGCAGTAAAGCTCAGCACTAGCACCGGCACGATAATGATGCCGCCGCCGACGCCGAACAACCCGGCCAATGTTCCGGCAGCTGCTCCCAGCAGCAAATACAACAACAGTTCCATAACCACCCCCCGCATTTGATGCGGCATGGTAACGGATCGACATCCGCCACTCCACTTCCGGCGGATGTACGCAGCCTCTGGGTTTGCGTAAAGTGCCGGCAGTCTTGGCCGCAGCATGAAGCCCGGCCACACCAATAGCCCCAGTGAGTCGTGCTGATGTGCCTGATCGTCTTTGCCTGGCAACCCGGCCAGGCGCAACCGCTTATCGTCGCCGCCAACCGCGATGAGTTTTTCCCCCGCCCAAGCCAGCCCGCCGCGCCATGGCCAGATGCAGAGGGCGTGATCGCCGGACGAGATCTGCAAGCGGGAGGCACTTGGCTCGGCATTGGCCCTGATGGCCGCTTCGCCGCACTGACCAATATCCGTGACCTGGACTTGCCCCAAGGCCAGCACTCCAGAGGCGAATTGCCCGTTGCGTTTTTACGCAGCCAACTAACGCCAGAGTATTTTCTGCAGACGCTAGCCGATCCGCTGCAACACTACGGCGGCTTCAATCTGCTGGTGGGTAATCGTGATGAACTCTGGCACATGAACTCGCGTACCCAGCTGATCAGCCGCCTACAGCCGGGTATTTACGGGGTGTCCAATGCTGATCTGGATACGCCATGGCCCAAACTGCTGCGAGCCAAGCAAGCATTGCAGGAAGCCTTGCCAGAAGCCGATACGCAGCGCCTGTTTCAGTTGCTACAGGACTCACAACGCCCAGAGGATGCTGCACTGCCGCAAACCGGCGTCAGCCTGGAGATGGAGCGCCTTCTATCCAGCGTCTTTATCGCCACACCGGGCTACGGCACCCGCGCCAGCACGGTGTTGAAAGTACATGCCGACGGTAGCCGGGAACTGCATGAGCGCAGTTTCGGCCCTAACGGAGCGTTTCTGGGAGAGGTGCAGTTTAAACGACAGGCCGGGGACTGATCGCCGCGATCAGCCCTGAATATCCGAAGCCGGATTGATAATGCGTTCCAGCCCGAGATTACGCAGTGCCAGTTGCAGCGTACTGCGGATGACTTGCGGGTTATCGATGGCCATGACCTGCCCCAGCAGCTCTTTGGCCTTCTCCATGGAAACCTGACGCAGCAACCACTTCACCTTCGGCAGGTTGGTGGCGTTCATCGACAGCCCGTCGAAGCCCATCGCCATCAGCAGCAAAGCACAGGCCGGATCGCCCGCCATCTCACCGCAAATGGTCACAGGCTTGCCTTCGGCGTGGCCGCCTTCAACGATCTTGCACAGTGCCTGCAGCACCGCCGGATGGAGGAAGTCATACAAGTCGGCAACCCGAGGGTTGTTACGGTCGACCGCCAGCAAGTATTGAGTCAGGTCGTTGGAGCCGACCGACAAAAAGTCCACTTGCCGGGCCAGTTCGTGTATCTGATACACCGCTGCGGGGATTTCGATCATCACGCCGATTGGCGGCAGCGGCACATCCGTACCTTCGTCACGCACCTCACCCCAGGCACGGTGAATCAGGTGCAAGGCTTCTTCAAGCTCTTGAGTTCCGGAAATCATCGGCAGCAGGATGCGCAGGTTGTTCAGTCCCTCACTGGCCTTGAGCATGGCCCGGGCCTGAACCAGGAAGATTTCCGGGTGGTCGAGAGTCACGCGGATACCGCGCCAGCCGAGGAACGGGTTGTCTTCCTTGATCGGGAAATAGCTCAGCGCCTTGTCACCACCGATATCCAGGCTACGCATGGTCACCGGCAACGGGTGGAAGGCCTCCAGCTGTTCGCGATAAATCGCCAACTGTTCTTTCTCACTGGGGAAGCGCTCTTTGCCCATGAACGGCACTTCGGTGCGGTAAAGCCCCACCCCCTCAGCACCGCGCTCTTGGGCGCGTCTCACGTCTGCCAGCAGCCCAGTGTTGACCCACAGCGGCATGCGGTGGCCGTCCGGGGTTTCGCACGGTAACAGGCGCAGTGCATCGAGGCCACGCGCCAACTGGCGTTCCTCTTCCACCACCTCAGCGTACTGCTTACGCATGATCTCACTGGGGTTGGTGTACACATCACCGTGATAACCGTCGACGATCAGCTGGATGCCATCCACCTTGGAGTAAGGCAGATCCACCACACCCATAACTGTCGGAATACCCATGGCGCGGGCAAAAATTGCGACGTGGGAGTTCCCCGAACCCTGCACAGAAACCAAGCCGACTAACTTGCCTTCCGGCACCTCGCCCAACATCGACGGGGACAGCTCTTCGCTGACCAAAATGCAGTTGTCCGGATACACCAGCGCTTGCTGGTGAGCCTGCTGCAAATAGGCCAGCAGGCGGCGGCCCAGATCCCGCACATCACTGGCACGCTCACGCAGATAGGCATCATCCATCAGTTCGAAGCGGTTAACGTGCTCAGTCACCACCTGACGCAACGCACCTTGAGCCCACTGGCCAGTGCGGATGACCTTGACCACCTCGTTACCAAGGGCGGCGTCTTCCAGCATCATCAGGTAAACATCGAACAACGCGCGCTCTTCTGGGCGTAACTGCGCAGCCATCTTCGCCGAAAGTGCGCGCATATCATCACGAACACTCTCCAGCGCGCCACTGAATAGCTTCAGTTCGGCTTCAACATCATCAATCTGCTTATCCGGCACCACGTCCAGATCAGCTGGCGGCAGTACCACCACTGCAGTACCTACAGCCGCACCGGGCGAACCTGGCACACCGACAAACTTGGCTTCCTGAATGCCTTTGCCCTGACGACCAAGGCCACGGATCGAGCCGGTTGCTTCAGCGTGGGCAATAACCCCCGCGAGCTGGGCACTCATAGTCACCAGAAAGGCTTCTTCGCCCTCATCAAACTGGCGGCGCTCTTTCTGCTGTACAACTAACACGCCCATCACACGGCGATGGTGGATGATCGGCGCACCGAGGAAGGAGGCGTAACGCTCCTCGCCGGTTTCGGCGAAGTAGCGATAGCGGGGGTGTTCTGACGCATGTTCGAGGTTCAGCGGCTCCTCGCGGGTGCCGACCAAGCCGACAAGCCCCTCGTTAGGGGCCATGCTGACTTTGCCGATGGCGCGCTTATTCAGGCCTTCGGTGGCCATCAGAACGAAGCGGTGAGACTCCGGATCGAGCAGGTAGACCGAGCACACCTGAGTGCCCATGGCTGCGCGAACCCTTTGCACGATAATGCCCAACGCCGTCTTGAGGTCCTTGGCGGCGTTTACTTCCTGGACAATCTTGCGCAGCGTATTAAGCATTATTGGCTTTGGCCTGTATCAGTCCCGCACCATCAGGCGCGGGGCGAGTTCCTTGAGGGCGCGACGATAGACCTCGCGCTTGAATGTGACGACCTGTCCCAGCGGGTACCAGTAACTGACCCAGCGCCAGCCATCAAATTCCGGTTTACCGGTCAGATCCATGCGAACCCGATCTTCAGTGCCTGTCAGGCGCAGCAGAAACCACTTCTGTTTCTGGCCGATGCATAACGGCTGGCTATGGGTGCGAACCAGACGTTGGGGCAAACGATATCTCAACCAACCCCGGGTGCAGGCAAGAATTTCAACATCCTGCTCTTCCAGCCCCACTTCTTCGTTCAACTCACGGTACAACGCCTCTTCCGGCGTCTCGTTATCGTTGATACCACCTTGCGGGAACTGCCAGGCATCCTGATTGATGCGCCGCGCCCACAGCACCTGGCCAACATCATTGGTCAGAATGATGCCGACATTCGGACGAAAACCATCAGGATCGATCACGGCGCTAAACCTCGTAAACGCATGTTTCGGCATTGTTCCATAAAGGTCGCCACAGCAGCAATGCACGCACAGCCTGTAATGGGAATGACCTGTAAAAGCGGCTATCCTGACGGCCTTTGTTCATCTGTATATAAGTAGGTGTTCTGTGCGTTTGGCTTTATTTGATCTGGACAATACCCTGCTGGGCGGCGACAGCGACCACGCATGGGGCGATTACATGTGCGAACGCGGCATTCTCGATCGTGCCGCACACAAGGCACGCAATGATCAGTTCTTTGAGGCCTATCAGGCCGGCACGCTGAACATCGCTGACTACCTGAACTTCAGCCTTGAGCTGCTGGGCCGTACCGACATGGAGCAGCTGGCACAGTGGCACCGCGAGTTCATGCGTGACCGCATCGAGCCGATCATCCTGGCCAAAGGTGAAGCCCTGCTAGCCGAGCACCGCGCCGCCGGCGACAAGCTGGTAATCATCACCGCCACCAACCGTTTCGTAACCGGACCGATTGCCGAGCGCCTGGGCGTTGATCACCTACTGGCCACCGAGTGCGAAATGCAGGATGGCCGTTACACCGGCCGCACCACAGATGTTCCATGTTTCCAGGGCGGCAAAGTGGTGCGCCTGCAACGCTGGCTCGATGAAACCGGCCATAACCTGCAAGACAGCTACTTCTACAGTGATTCGATCAACGATCTGCCACTGCTCGAACAGGTCACTAATCCGTTTGCGGTGGACCCGGACGCCAAACTGCGTGCCGAAGCGGAGAAACGCGGCTGGACGATCATGTCCCTGCGTGACTGACTTCCCCCTTGCGATACAAACAAAAACGCCGCCTCCTCAGGCGGCGTTTTTGTTTGAGCTGAAACCTCAGAGCGGCTTAGCGCCCATCAACCCCATGATGGCGATCAGCAGCACGACCAACAGCACTGCATAAATCAGAGCGAGGCGCTTCAGACCAACCGGTGCCGGCGTATCACCCAGAGCCTGCCAGGCGCTCAAACGCCCGGCCAGCAGCAGCCCGACCACAACCAGTACCGCAAACAGAATGCTGCTGCCCAGCAACCAGGTTTGCCCCAGCGGGAAGCCCACCAGGTTAACCATCCACCAACCACTGACCGGCAAACTCAGCGCCAGCAGCGCAAACACCGGCAGGCTGATCAGACGAGTACGCTTGAGCTTGCGCTGCAACACAGCACTGTCGCCACTGCGCGATGCTTTCCACAGCATGAATACATGGGCGATGAGGCCCAGTAACAACAGCATGCCCGGTGCACTGTGGGCAATTTTCAGCAGTTGGTAGTGTTCCATTACAAGGTTCCTGTTAGTTGTCAGGGTTAGCCGAGGAATAGTTTGTAAGCCGGGTTATCGCTCTCATCCCAATAGGGGTAACCAATAGCATCCAGCGCAGCTGGCAGCAGATGACGCTCCTCATGCGGCACTTGCAAACCCGCCACAACGCGACCGTCAGCTGCACCATGGTTGCGATAGTGGAACATGGAGATATTCCAGCGTCCGCCCAGCTTCTGCAAGAAGTTGAACAGCGCGCCCGGACGCTCCGGGAATTCGAAGCGGTATACGCACTCGTCCGGCACCGCGGCAGCATGCCCGCCAACCATGTGGCGAATGTGCAGTTTAGCCAGCTCGTTATCGGTCAGGTCCAGCACCGGGAAGCCCTTATCCTGCAGCCCTTTGACCAGGGCCTCGCGTGGATCGTTCTCAGGGTGAGTCTGCACGCCAACAAAGATGTGTGCCGAACCGTTCTCGTGGAAGCGGTAGTTGAACTCGGTAATCTGACGCTTACCCAGCGCCTCGCAGAAGCTCTTGAAGCTGCCTGGATGCTCAGGAATGGTGACAGCGATAATGGCTTCGCGCTGCTCACCCAACTCTGCTCGTTCAGCCACATGGCGCAGGCGGTCGAAGTTGATGTTGGCACCGGAGTCGATACCGACCAAAACCTGCTTAGTGCACCCTTCACGCTGCACATAGCGCTTAATCCCTGCCACGCTGAGTGCGCCGGCCGGCTCGGTGATGGAGCGGGTGTCGTCGTAGATGTCCTTGATCGCCGCGCAAATTTCATCGGTGCTGACAGTAATCACCTCATCTACATAGTCCTTGCAGATATTGAAGGTGTGCTCGCCGATCTGCGCCACAGCAACGCCATCTGCGAACAGGCCAACCTGCGGCAGAACCACGCGCTCGCCCGCTGCCATCGCAGCCTGCAGGCAGTTGGAATCATCCGGTTCAACGCCGATCACCTTGATTTCAGGGCGCAGGTATTTCACGTAAGCCGCAATACCCGCAATCAAGCCCCCGCCGCCGACGGGTACGAAAATCGCGTCAATCTGCCCCTGCTGCTGACGCAAAATTTCCATGGCAATGGTGCCCTGACCGGCAATGGTGTGCGGGTCATCGTAAGGGTGGATATAGATGTAACCCTTGTCGTCCACCAACTTCAGGGAATAAGCCAACGCCTCAGGGAAACTGTCGCCGTGCAGCACAACCTTGCCGCCACGGGAACGGACGCCGTGCACCTTAATTTCCGGAGTGGTTTTGGGCATCACAATAGTGGCTTTTACGCCCAGCTTCTTCGCAGCCAGCGCCAGACCTTGGGCATGGTTGCCGGCGGATGCAGTCACCACACCGCGCGCCTGCTCTTCGGCAGACAGCTGGGCCAGCTTGTTGTACGCGCCCCTAATCTTGAACGAGAACACCGGCTGCAGGTCTTCACGCTTGAGCAGAATCTGATTGCCCAGGCGTTCGGAAAGTTGGTTGGCAGGTTGCAGAGGGGTTTCCACTGCCACGTCATAGACGCGGGAAGTGAGGATGTTCTTCACATTTTCTTCAAGCATGGCGGGATCGCAGGTGTAGTACAGGGAGTTCGGGAGTCTACTCCACGCTTGCCGGGTGCGACCATAAGATACAGCGGCATTTATCCAGCAAAAGCACTAACACCGGGCAACGGGGTATAATTCATATTTTACTCCCCACATTACCCAGGCCCGCGAATGAACCAGGATCAACTCAAGCAAGCCGTTGCCCAGGCTGCCGTCGACTACATTCTTCCCCACCTCGACGCCAAGAGTGTGATTGGAGTTGGCACCGGCTCCACTGCCAACTTCTTTATTGATGCACTGGCCAAACACAAAATGGAATTCGATGGCGCCGTAGCCAGCTCCGAAGCCACCGCTGCCCGCCTGAAAGGCCACGGCATCCCGGTGTATGAACTGAACAGCGTCAGCGATCTTGAGTTCTACATCGACGGTGCCGACGAAAGTGACGAGCATCTGAACCTGATCAAGGGCGGCGGCGCAGCCCTGACCCGCGAGAAGATCGTTGCAGCGGTGGCCAAAACCTTCATCTGCATCGCCGACGCCAGCAAGCTGGTTCCGGTACTGGGCAACTTCCCGCTGCCAGTTGAAGTCATCCCGATGGCCCGCAGCCACGTTGCCCGCCAGCTGGTGAAACTAGGCGGTGACCCGGTCTACCGCGAAGGTGTGATCACCGATAACGGCAACGTCATTCTCGATGTGCACAACATGTCCATCGTTAATCCGGTTGAGCTGGAAACCCAGATCAATGCCATCGTCGGCGTCGTTACCAACGGCCTGTTCGCAGCCCGCCCGGCAGACCTGCTGCTTCTCGGCACAGCCGACGGCGTGAAAACTCTGCAAAAACCCTGATCGCGCAAGGGGCTTGCAGTAGGGCCGGACGGCTGTGCAAGATTGAACGTATTCGATAAAAGCCGACTCCAGTCGGCTAGCCAACGGCAACCCAAGGAGCCCCATGTCCACACTCGCGCCGTCTACTCAGGATCGCCTGCTTGATCTGGGCGATGTGCTAAGGGACTTGGTTGCCCAAGGCCGTACCCATCAGGACAGCGCCGAGCATTGCCTGGCCATCCGCCGCAGCGCGGTGAACAACCAGCAACACCCGCTGGAGTTTTTGGCAGCGCAACAGCTGGACGACCTTAAACATCCGGGTAAAAAACTCGATCTGGAATGCCTGACCCAATGGCTGGCAGAGCACCATGGTCAGCCGTATCTGCGCATTGACCCGTTGAAAATCGACGTCGCGGCCGTCACCCCGCTGATGTCCTACGCCTTTGCCCAGCGCCACAAGATTCTCGCCGTCGCAGTGGACCGAGAGTGCGTCACCATCGCCAGCTGCCAGCCGCTAATGCGCGCCTGGGAGCAGGATCTGGTGCATGTTCTAAAGCGCCCGATCAAGCGCGTCATCGCCAACCCATGCGACATTCAGCGTTTTACCGTCGAGTTCTATCGACTGGCCCGCTCGGTCAGTGGAGCCTCGGCCACCGACATGAAGATGAGCAGTGTCGGCAACTTCGAGCAGTTGCTCAGCCTCGGCGCACAAGATCAGGAACCGGACGCCAACGACGCGCATATCGTCAATATCGTCGACTGGCTGTTTCAGTACGCCTTCCAGCAACGCGCCAGTGATATCCACATCGAGCCGCGCCGCGAACAGGGCAGCGTGCGTTTTCGTATCGACGGTGTACTGCACACGGTCTATCAATTCCCGCCGCAAGTGACCCTGGCCATTGTCAGCCGCCTGAAGAGTTTAGGCCGGATGAACGTGGCGGAAAAACGCAAGCCGCAAGATGGCCGGATCAAAACCAAAACCCCGGATGGCGGCGAAGTAGAACTGCGTTTGTCCACATTGCCGACCGCCTTCGGCGAGAAAATGGTGATGCGGATTTTCGACCCGGAAGTGCTGCTCAAGAGCTTCGATCAGTTGGGCTTCTCCGCTGATGACATGAAGCGCTGGCAAAGCATGACCTGCCAGCCCAACGGCATCATTCTGGTCACCGGCCCGACTGGCTCAGGTAAGACCACCACGCTGTACACCACACTCAAGCAACTGGCGACCTCCGAGGTCAACGTCTGCACCATCGAAGATCCGATCGAGATGATCGAAGGTGCCTTCAACCAGATGCAAGTGCAGAGCAATATCGACCTGACCTTTGCCAGTGGCGTGCGCGCACTGATGCGTCAGGACCCGGACATCATCATGATCGGTGAGATCCGCGATCTGGAAACCGCTGAAATGGCGATTCAGGCTGCTCTCACCGGGCACTTGGTGCTATCCACCCTGCACACCAACGATGCGCCGAGCGCGATTACCCGCCTGCTCGAACTGGGCGTCCCTCACTACCTGCTCAAAGCCACACTGCTTGGCGTGATGGCCCAGCGACTGGTGCGAACGCTGTGCCCGCACTGCAAAGTCCCGCACACGCTGGATGAAGACGACTGGCAGAGCCTGACCAAACCTTGGAATGCGCCGCTGCCAACGCAGGCCCAGCGCGCCGTGGGCTGCCTGGAATGCCGCGATACCGGCTACCGTGGCCGGGCCGGGGTTTACGAGATCATGCTGATGAACGATGCAATCAAGCCGTTGATCACCGCTGATACCGATCTGGTCGCCCTGCGCCGTCATGCCTTCAAAGACGGTATGCGCAGCCTGCGCCTGTCCGGAGCGCAAAAAATCGCCAGCGGCTTGACCACCATTGAGGAAGTGCTGCGGGTGACACCGCAGAGTGAGCAGCGCTGATCAGCGCTGCGTAATTCCAGCGTGCCAGCGCTGGGCACCGCCCAACCGGGACATCACCTGCGCCACTCGCTGCGGTTTGCAATTCAGATAATCCGAGCCCTGCAGCCAGCGAGGGTCGTTGTGCCAAGCGAACAGAAACTGCCCGCCCTTAAGCTGATCCACCACCATCCGCGCCACTTCTGGCCTGACGGCCGGGCAACCCAGGCTACGACCGATACGCCCCTGACTTTTAACCAGACTGGGACTGACGTAGTCCGCACCGTGGATCACAATCGCGCGCTCGCGGGCCAAATCGTTCAAGCCAGGCTCAAGGCCATCCATACGTAGCGAGTAGCCGTGCTTGCCGCTGTAACTCTCCGCCGTGCGGAACAGCCCCAGGCTGCTCTGATTGCTGTTGAGACGATTGGAAAAGCTCTCAGCAAAATTCTCTCCCGACATCCGCCCATGGGCCACGTAATCACGCAGTAGCAGGCGCTTGCGTTGCAGATCAAAAATCCACAGCCGGCGCTCGGTAGAAGGTCGGGAATAATCAATCACTGCCAGACGACGAGCCGGGCCGGCCCCGTTATTGACCGCGCACTGCATGGCGGCCAGCGCATGGCGCAGCGCCTGCTGATTCAGGCCCGGTGCAATACGCAGTAAATCGCGCTGCAACGCGTCAGTGGTCGCAGCCATTAACGGCGTGCTTAAACCCAACAGACTTACGAGCAGTAAGCTGCGCAACTGTGAAAACATACAAACTTTCCCCATAAACCAAGTGTGCGGGCGCACAAGAAGTCGACTCCGCGCTGGTCCGGCTATACTGATTCTGCTTACCCTACCGGCAATAGCGGTATGCGGCCAAGGATCGGAGTATCAAATTGTTCAAAATTGCAGCATTTTACCTAACGATCGCGACTTCTTTACTTCCATTGGTCGCTAATGCAGACACCTTGCAAGTCGCTCCCCAACAGGATTTGCGCCCGGTTCTGAGTGACCTGGGTACGCACTGCGGGCCTTTACCAGCCAGTCTTGATACTGCCGCACTGACGCGACTACAGGCGTTCTACAACCAGCAAAATGGTGTATCCGCCTGGCAAGACGGCACCCAGCTGCAACAACTGACTGAGCAACTTGCCCGGTTGGTTGATGACGGCCTCAATCCAGCCGATTACCCGTATCCACTGAGCTCGCAACACGCGCAGGGCCGAGCGGACTGCGCCGACATCCTCACCAGCCACGCTTACTTACAAGCCTTGCTGCACCTGCGTAGGGGGCGTATCAGTGTGCCCAAAACCGAAGCCCTGTGGAGGACTGCCAGCCTACCTCCGGCCGATGCTGAACTGGCCACGCTGTCTCTGGCCATCGCCAACCTCGCAGCACCGGCCAAGGCCTTTGACGAGGCTCGCCCCACCAGCAGCCGTTACCTAAACCTGCGCAAGGTCTACGCCAGCCAGCGCCAACGGCCGCTGAGCCAGTGGCCGAGCATTGGCCAAGGTAAGTTGCTTAAAGCCAATGGCATGGACGAACGCCTGCCAGTCTTGCGCTCGCGCCTTGAGGCCGAAGGCTATCTGACCATCAGCCCGGAACACACCGATAACCGTTATGACAGCGCGACCCAGCAAGCCCTCGAACATTTTCAGAGCGCCCACGGCCTGAACCCGGATGGTGTACTGGGCCCTGCCAGCATTCGGGAGCTGAATATTCCCGCGCAGCAGCGTCTTGACCAGCTGCGAGCCAACCTTGAGCGCCTGCGCTGGCAGGCAGATGACTTGAGCATCAGCAAAGTTGTGATCAACATTCCCGCCAGCGAGCTGCTGATCCTCAAGGACGACCAGATTCAATGGCGAACCCGCACCCAGGTCGGGCGCAGCGACCGGCAAACACCACTGCTGCTGTCACGCCTTAATCGTCTGAGCCTCAACCCAACCTGGACCGTACCGCCCACCATCCTGCGTAAGGACAAACTTCCCGCGATCAGGGAGGACATCAGCTACCTGTCCCGTCACGGCCTAAGCGTGCTTGACCGTGATGGCACAGCGCTTGATCCACATGACGTGGATTGGCATAACCCCGGCAATATCATGCTGCGCCAGGCAGCTGGGAGCCAGAACCCGCTGGGCCGCGTGGCCTTCCGCTTTGACAACCCGTTTGCGGTTTACCTGCATGACACCCCGAGCCAGAGCCTGTTCAGCAAAGCGCCACGGGCCTTCAGTTCCGGCTGTGTGCGGGTGGAGAATGTTGATAACTTCTTCAACTGGCTGCTTAGCCCAGACGAACTCGTCACTGTGACTAAGCACATCGAAAGCGGCAAAACCTTGCAGTACCGTCTGCAGCAACCAGCCGTGATTCTAATGACGTACTGGACAGCAGAAGCCGACCAGAACGGAACCCTGACTTACTACCCGGATGTATACGAGCGCGATGTTCAGCTCATCAGCGCCCTTAACACGGCGCGCTGAAATCGCATCGTCTTAACTGCCTGTTCGGCGCCATTTGTGTTTATAGTCCGGACCAACACTCCAACCTTGTAAACATCAGCTGGGAGCAATCGAATGGACGTCGGTAGTGTCATCTTCCTGTTTGTCGCGTTGGCCATTGCCATCGTATTTATGGGTTTCAAGGTCGTGCCTCAAGGCAACGAGTGGACCGTGGAGCGCTTTGGCCGCTACACCACCACGCTCAAACCCGGACTGAACATCATTGTGCCGGTCATGGACCGCATCGGGCGCAAGCTCAACGTGATGGAAAACGTGCTGGATATTCCACCGCAGGAAGTGATCACGGCGGATAACGCTACGGTACAGATTGACGCCATCTGCTTCTTCCAGATCATCAATACCGCGCAGGCTGCGTACGAGGTAAACAACCTCGAACATGCGATCCGTAACCTGGTCATGACCAATATCCGCACCGTGCTCGGCTCCATGGAGTTGGACGCCATGCTCGGACAGCGCGACGCAATCAACGAACGCCTGCTGAAAACCGTGGACGAAGCCACCGCACCGTGGGGCATCAAGATCACCCGCATCGAGATCAAAGACATCAGCCCACCTGAAGACCTGATGGCCGCCATGTCCGGGCAGATGAAAGCCGAGCGAATCAAGCGCGCACAAATCCTGGAGGCGGAAGGCCTGCGGGCGGCCGCTATTCTTACCGCTGAGGGTCAGAAACAGGGCGATATTCTCAAAGCCGAAGGCCAACGCCAGGCGGCGTTCCTTGAAGCGGAAGCCCGCGAGCGTGCGGCTCAGGCCGAAGCGGAAGCAACTCGCGTGGTGTCCGAAGCTATCGCCAGCGGCAACGTGCAGGCGGTCAATTACTTCGTCGCACAAAAATATGTTGAGGCACTGGGACAGCTCGCCGCCGCCAATAACAGCAAAGTCATCCTGATGCCGCTGGAAGCCAGCCAGGTGATCGGTGCAGTGGGCGGCATTGGTGAGATTGTTAAAGCCACATTCGATGACAAAAAGAGCTAAGCCATGTTGAGCTACCTGCAACAGCTGACTTACTGGGACTGGCTCGCACTGGGCATTGTGCTGCTGATTATTGAGGTGTTCGGTGCGGGCGGTTATCTGCTCTGGATCGGCCTGGCCGCTGCCTGCACCAGCCTGCTCAGTTTTATCTTTCCACAACTCGGCTGGGCCGCTCAATTCTTGGTGTTTGCTCTCTTCTCAATCACTACAGCTGTGCTCTGGTGGAGACGACAGCGCAACGTCAAGAGCAACCCCAGCCAACCTGGTCTGAACCAGCGCGGCAGCGAGCTGATCGGGCGTAGCTTCGTGCTGCACGAAGCGATTGTCGACGGGCGCGGCAAGATTAAGGCAGGCGACACCCTATGGTTGGTCTCCGGTGCCGATGCGCCAGCCGGGCAGACCGTGAAAGTAACCGGGCAGGATGGTGTGGTGCTGCTGGTCGCTCCCCAATAGCCGGTGTGGAGACTGCTCCAATGCCTCTCAAACACCTACTGCTGACAGCCACGCTACTCCTCAGCAGTGGGTGCAGCCTGATCAAGCTAGACCATGAGATGCAGCTGGCGCATCAGCAATTGGTGCTAGTCAGCGGCCAGTTGCAGCACAGCGTCGACCAGCACAGCGCACTGGTGGCATTACTGGACAATCAGAGTCATCTGGTGGCCTACCGGATTGCTTCGCCCGGAGAAGTGTTCTACTTCATCACGCCGCCCGGCGCTTACCAGTTAGTGGCGTTTGATGACCTCAATGGCAATTTCGTCATTGACCCAGACGAACCCCGGCAGTGGATTATCGAAGCCAAAAGTACCCCACTGACCGTTCAGCCCAGCCGAGAAGAACGCGAACAACTGGGCCATCTGAACGAGCTAAATCTGCCTGCTGACGCGCTGGGGCAAGCCCCAGAACTCGACCTGAGCTTGCAAGTGGTCTATCAGGAGCACCCCCGTTTCCAGCGTAATTACCTGCAAACCGTAACCCTGGATGACTGGCGCTTCGATGCGCAGCGAACCCGCATGGGCACCTGGCAGCCGGTCAGTTTTATCAATGAGCTGGGCTATGGCTTGTATCTGCTGGGGCCTTGGGACGCGCGCAAAGAGCCTGTGCTGATGGTGCACGGCATCAACTCATCGCCCAAAGACTGGTCATGGCTGGCCGAACAGCTGGACCGCTCACGCTATCAACCAGTGCTGTTTCATTACCCCGGCGGCCTGCCGCTGGACAACAACGCCTACATGTTGAGCATGGCCATCCGTGATTTGCAGTTGCGCCATCATCCCAAACGCATGCACCTGATGGCCCACAGTATGGGCGGGTTGGTTACGCGCCGGGCCTTACAACGCCTGAATGCAGACTACAGCCAGCAAGTTTGCCTGTTCATCACCCTCTCAACGCCTTGGGGCGGGCACCCCATGGCGGCCCACGGCGTGCATGATGTGCCACTGGATATTCCGTTGTGGCGCGACCTGTCACCCGACAGCCCGTTTCTGCGCAACCTGTTCAGCCAGCCGCTAGCCAGACATATCCGCCAATGGCAGCTGATCAGCTATGGCGGCAACCGATCATTACTACCGCAACCCAATGACGGCGCGGTGCCGCTGGCCAGCGAGCTGCTCCCGGCTGCCCAGGATGAAGCTGAACGCATTTACCTGTTGGACGAAAGCCACACAGGTATTCTGCACAGCAACCGCAGTGCGCAGCTGATCAAGCGGGCTCTGGAGAGCCTGCCATCCAGAGGCTGCGCAGCGGACTAAGCACTCCCCATAAACAACAAAGCCCCGCATCGCGGGGCTTTGTCTGTAAAGCTCAATCAGTCGTTTTCAGCAGCGACCTTGTAAGCGTCTGCATCCAGCAGCTTGTCCAGCTCGCCGGCATCAGTCGGCTTCAATTTGAAGAACCAGCTGCCGTACGGATCGTTGTTGACGCTTTCCGGGCTGTCAGCCAGTGCTTCGTTGATCGCGATCACTTCGCCGCCTACCGGAGCGTAGATATCGGATGCGGCTTTAACCGACTCAACCACACCGGCTTCCTGACCTGCGTTCAGGCTTTTGCCAACTTCTGGCAGCTCGATAAATACCACGTCGCCCAGCGCTTCCTGAGCGTGGTCGGAAATGCCAACGGTTACAGTGCCATCAGCTTCAAGGCGCGCCCATTCATGGCTGGCGGCATAACGCAGTTCGGCTGGAATATTGCTCATGTGTCGCTCCTTATCTTGCAGACGGCCACGGCGCCGTCATAGAAATTTACCAGGCCGTAGCCTTTGCAAAGCCTCTGGCAACCTGCTGACAGCAAGGCAGATCAGCAGAGGCGTGGCCCAAGCATGTCACTAATGGCCACGCTTACGCCACTGACTTTGTGCATTCGCTCACACAAGGGTTTTACCATGCCGGACAAATGTCGGCTTGACCACGCGAACAGGGAACCACTTACCGCGAATCTCCACTTCGGCCCGCTCCTCAGTGGCCAACGGCAAACGCGCCAATGCAATGGATTTACCTAGCGTAGGCGAAAAACTGCCGCTGGTGATTTCCCCCTCACCAATGCCTTCGACCCGCACCACCTGATGGGCGCGCAGTACGCCGCGCTCCTCAAGCACAAGGCCGACCAGCTTGGTGTCTACACCGGACGCCTGCTGTTCAAGCAGGGCTTCGCGGCCAATAAAGTCGCGGTCTTGCGGCTCCCAGGCGATCGTCCAGGCCATGTTCGACTGCAAGGGCGTGACCCGCTCATCCATATCCTGGCCGTAGAGATTCATCCCAGCCTCAAGACGCAGTGTGTCGCGGGCCCCCAGGCCGATAGTGGGGATTCCAGCACCAACCAGTTCGTTGAAGAAGTCTTCAACCTCACTCGCAGGCAGCATGATCTCCAGACCATCTTCACCGGTATACCCGGTACGAGCGATAAACCACTCGCCGTCGGCGCGGCCTTCAAAAGGCTTCAGCGTCTGGATCAATGCGGACTGACTCTGGGTTACCAGCTCAGCTGTTTTAACCCGCGCCTGAGGGCCCTGAATAGCCAAGATGGCGAGATCCCGCCGCTCACGTAGCTCAACCTCGAAATCGACACTGTGTAGACGCATCCAGGCCAGGTCTTTATCTCGGGTAGAAGCATTGGATACCAAGCGGTAGCCAAAATCAGTGAGGTAAACGATCAGATCATCAATCACGCAGCCCTGCTCGTTGAGCAGGGCGCTGTATAGTGCTTTGCCGGTTTCTTGCAGCCGCCCGACATCGTTAGCCAACAGGTACTGCAGATAGGCTTTAGCCTGAGCGCCGATGACATCCACAACGGTCATGTGGGAGACGTCAAACACGCCACAATCACGACGAACCTGATGGTGCTCCTCAACCTGCGACCCATAGTGCAACGGCATATCCCATCCGCCGAAGTCGACCATCTTCGCACCCATAACCATGTGCAGGTTATAGAGTGCTGTTCGCTGTCCCATAAGTATCTCCTTGCGGGCTTGGCTTTACGGCGGCCGTACGGTTGAGCAATTTAAGATCAATCTGCTCCACAAGTTTTCCGAAACACAGGCCGCTTCGAATGGCGCGCATTGTACCGGCTAGTCAGATGGCGGTCATCCGCCACCTGCCCTATCCAACCCGACGTGCCGAACGGCGGATCAGCAAAATTACCGGCAAAAGCCCCACTAGAACCAAGGTCAGCGCGGGCAATGAAGCCCTAGCCCACTCCCCCTCACTGGTCATTTCAAATACCCGAACGGCCAGGGTGTCCCAGCCAAACGGTCGCATCAGCAAGGTAGCCGGCATTTCCTTAAGCACATCGACAAACACCAGCAAGGCAGCGGTCAGCACGCCCGGCACCAGCAAAGGCAGATAAACCTTAAAGAACAGTCCCGCGCCGCCAACCCCCAAGCTACGCGAGGCCTCCGGCAGTGATGGGCGAATCCGCGCCAGGCTGTTTTCAAGCGGCCCATACGCCACCGCCATAAAGCGGATCAGATAAGCCAGGATCAACGCCCCCAGACTGCCCAACAGCAACGGTTTACCGGCACCGCCCAGCCAGCTGGAAAGCGGAATCACCAACTCACGGTCGAGGTAGCTGAATACCAGCATAATGGCCACCGCCAGCATCGAACCCGGCAAGGCGTAGCCCAGATTGGCGATGCCAACGGTCGAGCTCATCGTCCGGGTAGGTGTAAGACGGCGGCAAAACGCCAGAAGCAGCGCCACACTGACGGTGATCAATGCCGCCATCGCGCCCAAGTACAGGGTGTGCAGGATCAGTTCCTGATAGCGCTCATCCAGATCAAAGCGGCCGCGTTGCCAAAACCACACCACCAGCTGCAGCAGTGGAATCACAAAGCCACAGGCAAACACCAGGCTGCACCAGCCAGTGGCGGCCCAGGCTTTGACGCCACGTAGGTGATACAGCGCCTTACCGCGCGGCCGCTCATTGGCCGGTCGCACTGCACCGCGGGCGCGTCGCTCGCCGTAGAGCACCAGCATGACCGCCAGCAGCAACAGGCTTGCTAACTGCGCGGCGCTGCTCAGGCTGTAAAAGCCATACCAGGTTTTGTAGATGGCATTGGTAAAGGTGTCGAAATTAAAGACTGCAACAGCACCGAAATCCGCCAGCGTTTCCATCATTGCCAATGCAAGCCCGGCACCGATGGCCGGACGCGCCATCGGCAGCGCCACACGCCAGAACGCCCTCCAGGGATTGAGCCCAAGCACCCGCGCGGCTTCCATTAACCCCTTGCCCTGAGCCAGAAAGGCGTTACGCGCCAGTAGGTAGACGTAGGGATAGAAAACCAGCACCAGCACGATGATCACACCGCCGGTGGAACGTACCCTGGGGAAGCGAATCCCGCTGCCGAACAACTCTCGCATCAGGGTTTGCACCGGGCCTGAAAAGTCCAACAGGCCAACAAACACAAAGGCCAACACGTAGGCCGGAATGGCGAACGGCAGCATAAGCGCCCAGTCCAGCCAGCGCCTGCCGGGGAACTCGCAGAGACTGGTCAGCCAGGCCAGGCTCACGCCCAGCAGAGTAACGCCAATGCCGACCCCCACCAGCAAGGTGATGGTATTGCCCAATAACCGGGGCATCTGGGTTTCCCACAGGTGGGTCCAGATTTTAGGGTCGATGTCGTGCCAACTGAACAAAAGCACACTGATCGGCAATAGAACCAACAACGCCGCGGTGAAGGCGAAGGGATACCAACGACGCTGAGCAGGATGGGCCACGCAAACTCCTAAAGACGGTCACTGAGCTGCAAAAACACAACGCCCCGGACATGCCGGGGCGCTGAGTATAACGGTTGGTTCATGCCAGGTTCTGTACGAAAACGCGGCGCACGCCTGCCAGGGGACCAACCTCGAAGCTAAATCAGTTCCAGCCAGCCCGATCCATCAGCATGATGGCCTCAGCCTGACGCTTACCGGCCACTTCAATGGCAATGCTGTCAGCCTTGAATTCGCCCCAGGATTTAACCTCATCCGAGAACGGCACGCTTTGATTGGCCGGGAACTCCTGGTTCACGCCGGCAAATACGCTCTGCGCCTCAGGGGTTGTCATCCACTCCAGCAGCTTCTGTGCAGCCTCGGCATGCGGTGCATGCTTGGTAACACCGGCCCCAGCCAGGTTCACGTGTGTACCTCGGTCACCCTGGTTGGCCCAGAACGGCTTCACTTTCAGGTCCGGATTCTGCTTGTGCAGGCGGCCATAGTAGTAAGTGTTGGTAATGCCCACATCACACTGACCGGCATCAATGGCCTGCAGCAGTTGGGTGTCATCAGCAAATACGTCGGTAGCCAAGTTGTTGATCCAGCCTTTGATGATCTCTTCGGTCTTCTCAGCACCGTGAGTTTCAATCAGCGTGGCGGTCAGCGACTGGTTGTACACCTTCTTACTGGTACGCAGGCACAGGCGACCTTCCCAGTTGGCATCCGCCAGCGCTTCATAAGTGGACAGCTCACTCGGCTGCACGCGCTCGGTCGAGTAGAAGATGGTACGTGCACGCAGCGACAGGCCTGTCCAGCTGTTAGTGCTGGAGCGGTACTGCGCGGGGATGTTGGCTTCGATTACTTCAGACTTAAGCGGACGCAGAACACCTTCCTGCTCGGCCTGCCAGAGGTTACCGGCATCGACGGTAATCAGGATGTCAGCCGGGGTGTTTTCCCCTTCTGCTTTCAGGCGCGCAATCAGCGGGGCTTCTTTATCAGTAATGAACTTGACCTTCACACCGGTCTTTTCGGTGTACAGATCGAAGACGGGCTTGATCAACTCGTCAATGCGCGAGGAGTACACCACAACTTCTTCGGAGGCCTGAACAGTACCTGCCAAAGTGGTCAGGGTAAGTGCAGCCAACAGACGCTTGCTTGCCGACATCTAGAGTGCCTCCATCAAAAAATCAGGGGCTAAATAGTAGTGAATAGCATTTCGTTTAACAACACACGTGCCATCACAAACTGTTTCAGCCCCTGCCGTGGAAGGCTCTGATATCAGGCTACAAAGGCCTGCTGCGATAGTTCTCTGGCACGGTCACGCAGCACGAACTTCTGCACCTTGCCTGTGCTGGTTTTCGGCAGTTCGGTAAAGACCACACAACCCGGCACTTTGTAGCGGGCGATGTGCTGCTGACAGAACTCAATGACTTCTTTCTCTGTCAGCTCCGTACCTGGCTTGCAGGTGACAAACGCGCAAGGCGTCTCTCCCCAGCGTGGGTGCGGCATTGCTACAACAGCCGCTTCGAGAATTGACGGATGACGGTAGAGCGCGTCCTCAACCTCAATTGAGGAAATGTTCTCGCCGCCGGAAATGATGATGTCTTTCGAGCGATCCTTGATCTCGACATAACCATCCTCGTGCCATACAGCCAGGTCGCCGGAATGGAACCAACCGCCCTCAAAGGCTTCAGCTGTGGCTGTTGGGTTCTTCAGATAACCCTTCATCACGATGTTGCCACGCATCATGATCTCGCCGATGGTCTGACCATCCTTCGGCACCGGCTGCAGCGTATCCGGATCGGCCACCATCAGCCCTTCCAGCAACGCCGCACGCACACCCTGACGGGATTTCAGGCGGGCACGCTTCTCCGGAGTTTCAGCATCCCACTCGCTCTTCCACTCGCAGGCCACGCTCGGGCCGTAGGTTTCAGTCAGGCCGTAAACGTGGGTGACTTTAAAGTCCAGCGCTTCCATGGCCTCAATCACCGACGCAGGTGGCGCAGCACCGGCAGTCAGCACTTTGACCGGCTGGGTTTTCAGAGCTTTCAGGCTGTCGTCAGCGTTGGCCAGCATATTCAGCACAATTGGCGCGCCACAGAAGTGGTCAACCTTATGCTCGGCAATCGCCGCATAAATCGCATCAGCTCGGACATGACGCAGGCACACGTTCACGCCCACGTAAGCCGCCATTGCCCACGGGAAGCACCAGCCGTTGCAGTGGAACATCGGCAGCGTCCACAGGTACACCGGGAAGCGGTTCATGTCCCAGCACAGACCATTAGACAGTGAGTTCAAGTGCGCGCCACGGTGGTGATAAACAACGCCCTTCGGATTACCGGTGGTACCAGAGGTGTAATTGAGGGAAATAGCTTGCCATTCGTCGGCTGGCATCTGCCACGGGTAGTCGGCATCACCCTCTTCAACCAAATCCTCATAGGTCATCTGACCGATCAGCTGGCCGCCCTGGAATTCAGGGTCATCAATGCCGACGATCAACGGACGCTTGGGCAAATGGCTGGTTGCACGCTGAACCAGCTCACCAAATTCCTTGTCTACGAGCACGACTTTGGCTTCGCCGTGCTGCAGGATGAAGGCGATTGCCTCGGCATCCAGACGAGTGTTGATTGCATTAAGGACCGCACCGCACATCGGAATCCCAAAGTGCGCCTCAAACATGGCCGGGCCGTTTGGGGCAACAACTGCAACGGTATCACCCAGGCCAATGCCACGCTTAGACAACGCAGAAGCCAGACGGATGCAGCGCGTGTAGGTCTGTCCCCAAGTCTGACGCAGCGCACCATTCACCACAGCCAGACGCTGTGGGTAAACACTGGCCGCACGCTCGAGGAAACTCAAAGGACTCAGCGCCTGAAAGTTAGCGGCTTCGCGTGGCATACCAAATTCGTAAGGGTTTACGTTGTGCATTGTCTTTCTCCAGCAAATCTGACGAAACCGTACCAGCTGAGCGTTTCCCGGGAACTTCTACCTTCGTCGCAGCCGTGACTTATGGGTCATCAACTTCGTCTGCATAGTCATCCAAATGCCAATGCGTACGCTGCATTGAGGACCGAGGTCCTGATGTAATGCGTCCCAGAGCTGAAACAAGCTGCTACAGATTCAACTGAGCTTGAGTGGCGCCATTTTCTGAAGGAGTGATCGAGTGACTTCTCGCCTACCTGTAATTGTTGGTTTTGGTGGTTATAACGCTGCAGGACGCAGTTCGTTCCACCACGGTTTCCGCCGCACAGTGCTGGAGTCCATGGACAGCCATGCGCGCCAACAAACTTTGGGCGGTCTGGCTCAGATGATGAAACTGGTGACCGTGGTTGATGGCCAGTACCGCGATCAGAATGACCAACCGCTTAGCCTCGCTGAGATTGAGAGCCGCTACGCCGAGCAAATTCTGGCAGGCACTCTGGTGCGCCGCATCGAAGCCCAGCACCTGGACCCTGATGCAGCCTTCTGGCAGAAAAACATCAGCATCAGCCCCAGTGAAGGCAGCAGCATCAGCTTCGTGACTCAACGCAAACAGCTGCCAGAGCCACTGCCTGAAAACTGGTCTGTGCAAGAACTCAACGCCAGTGAAGTGCAAGTTACCCTGCATGACAGCTGCGACTTCAAGGTCAACAGCTACCGCCCCCTGGCAGTGAAATCTGCCGGTCAGCTGCCGACAGGCTTTGAGCCAACAGAACATTACAACTCACGCTTCCACCCGCGCGGCCTGGCTATGACCGTGGTTGGCGTGACTGACGCCCTGCGCTCGGTGGGCATTGAGTGGCAACAGATCGCCCAGCAGCTGCCGCCTGACCAAATCGCAGTATTCGCCGGTAGCGTCATGAGCCAGCTGGACGACAACGGCTACGCCGGCATGATGCAGTCGCGCCTCAAGGGCGGCCGCGTTACCGCCAAACAACTCGCGCTGGGCCTGAACACCATGCCCGCCGACTTTATCAACGCCTACGTACTCGGCAGTGTCGGCACCACTGGCAGCATCACCGGTGCCTGCGCCACCTTCCTGTACAACCTGCAGAAAGGTATCGAGCAGATTGCCAGCGGTAAGGCCCGCCTGGTCATTGTCGGCAACAGCGAAGCACCGCTGACGCAGGAATGCATCGAAGGCTACGGCGCCATGGGCGCACTGGCCACTGAAGATGGCCTGCGCCAGATCGAAGGCAAAGACGAGGTGGATTTCCGCCGTGCCAGCCGCCCGTTCGGCGAGAACTGCGGTTTCACCTTGGCCGAAGCCTGCCAGTTTGTGGTGTTGATGGACGACGAACTGGCTCTGCAGCTGGGCGCGGATATCCACGGCGCAGTCACTGACGTATTCATCAATGCTGACGGCTTTAAGAAATCCATTTCCGCCCCGGGACCAGGCAACTACCTGACCGTAGCCAAAGCTGTAGCCAGCGCCGTGCAACTGCTGGGCATCGACGCCGTACGTGAGCGCAGCTTTGTCCACGCCCACGGCTCCAGCACCCCGGCCAACCGTGTGACCGAATCGGAAATCCTCGACCGGGTTGCCAGTGCTTTCAACATCAACGCCTGGCCGGTAACGGCGGCCAAGGCATTTGTCGGTCACTCGCTGGCCACCGCCAGTGGCGACCAACTGATCTCCGCTCTGGGCACCTTCAAATACGGAGTTATTCCCGGTATCAAAACAATCGATGCCGTGGCCGATGACGTATTCCAAGATCACCTGAGCATCTCCACTCAGGACCGCAGCTTGCAGCCACAGCAACTGGAAGCCTGCTTCATCAACTCCAAGGGCTTTGGCGGCAACAACGCCAGCGCCGTGGTCCTGGCTCCGCACGTGGCCGAACGCATGCTGCGCAAGCGTCATGGCGAAGCGGTCTTTGCTGATTACGTGAAACGTCGCGAAGTCACCCGTGCGGCCGCTCAGGCGTATGACGAACAAGCGCTGAAAGGCCAGCTGAATGTGATCTACAACTTCGGCAACGACATGATCGATGACAAGCAAATTGAGATCACTCAGGAGCAGATCAAAGTGCCGGGCTTCGAGCAGCCGCTGGTGTATGGCACAGACAGCCGCTACAGCGACATGATCGACTGATAAGCAGCAGTCCAATTAATGAAAATGCCGTAGCCCTGACTGAGGGCTACGGCATTTTTGTTTCGCCTATCAATTATGCGGATCAGTCGGCACCCAAGGCTGGCTTAACCAGCCCTTAAATAGCCTTACCTACCAGCATCAGGCAGCGTTGGCGCTGACACGGGCATTGCCCGGCTGGGTCAGCAGGCTCACCACAAACACCGTTGTGGCATTGAGCAGCACAGCGACCAGGCCGATATTGAGCGAGTAAACGCTCAGCTCGCCGAAGTACATGGCAAATACTGCCGCAACACCAACCAGCAACCCGGCCAACACCCCCGCCGTCGTCGCGCGCTTGAAGAACAGAATGGCCAGCAGTCCCGGCAGCATCTGACCAAACCCGGCATAAGCCGTGTTCATAAGATTGAGCATCAGACTCGGCAGAACCACAGTCAGAATCATGGAGATAATCAGGTAAGCGATGATCACCATCTGTGACAGACGCTTTTGCGAAGCCAATGGCACGTTGCTGACGATATTGCGGGTAAAGATGCCGCCCACGGTCAGGGAAATCACCGAAATCAGAATCAGCCCGGACAGCGCCGCACCCGCCGCCACAAAACCAATGGCCCAGGACGGCAGCACATCAATTGCTGTTGCGATAAACGCATGGTTAGGGCTTGGCAGCTCAGGCAGAGCGACCATTGCGTAATACGCAGCGGCGATCAGAAAGGGGAACATCAGCATATACAGCGGCATAAAGCGCTTGGCCCGTTTGATCCCCGCCTCAGACTTACTGGTAAACAAGATGGTGATCATAAACGGCAGGCAATAGAACGCTAGCGACTGGAAGACGATGGTGGACATTGAGAACACCACTTCCGCATCGCTGCCATAGGCGATTGAAGCCCCCTTATCCCTTGCTGCCTCGAACAGCGGCCCAACACCGCCAAGCTTGTGAAACGCCGCCAAGCCCACACCGATGATCGCGCCAAACAGCAGAATGTCTTTGAGTACCGCAATCATCGCAGGCGCCTTAACCCCCGAGATGGACACATACAGGTAAGCAATGCCACCGGCGATGATGACTGCAATGCTGGGTGGAATCTCATAGCCCAAGGCATTGAGCGCTACGATCAGGCCCTGAAACTGCATCTGCGCCCACGGCACCAGAAACAGCAAATACAGCAATGCCACAACCAGCTCCAGCGGCCGTGAAGCAAAGCGGCCTTTGAACAGATCCGGAGCAGTCATCGCATCGTACTGCTTACCCGCCCGCCAAATGCGCGGTGCCAGGTAATAGCCCACCGGATAGATCAGCAGCAGAAAGGCCATAAACCAGATGCCGTAGTTAACACCCTTGGCATAAATGCTGCCGGGCAGGCCTATCACAGTGGCAACACTGTAAATTTCGCCCACCGCGAGAAAGAACAGAATGATCACGCCAAAAGAGCGACCACCCACAAGAAAGTCAGCCACATCGGCCTTTTTCGCCTGACGGTTGACATAAAACGCCATAGCCAAAGAAAAGGCGATGATCGTAAAGAAGATTAAAGCGGCCATGATTCGTCACCTCTGTCCGTTACTGATCGGCGTAGTCTTTTTTGTCGATTTGCCAAGCCACAGAAATACAAGCTGAGGCAAGGAAGAACCAAAGAAAGACCCAGAAGTACAAAGGCGGAAAACCGAGGATAAAGTCCTTACTGAACCTGAAGTAATAGATACCCGACAGCACGCTGATGTAGGGCAGAACCAAGCCGATACAAAAGCTCAATAGCCTAATTTTCATAGCACGTCCCTTTATTATGATTGTCAGTGGATTGACTCGCTCTAGCCCTTACCGACCTCTCTTAATAGAAGATTCATCTAACGGAATTGGGCAGTAATAGCTGAGCTGACAACAGATCAACCAACGCCCTGCGGCGTGCGTGAGAACAGCTCAGACGCGTCTACGGCGGAGGTATAGGCCAGATTCTGGCCAGTCCACCCAGACCTGCGAAAGGATGTTTTTTGTTGCTTAGGCTGAGGAAAATCCTTGCGGCGTCCGCAACCATGCATGAGCTGCCGCTCTGCGGCAGTAAGCCTGCGCACAGCTGCCCTTCAATTAAGAAGATGGCCAGTCAAAACTAGGTATTCAGACGCAAAGATCGCCCCTGCTAAGGCAGCGATCTTTACAGAGGTGACTTCAGTCGAGAATTGGCACAGTCAAACCGACCACTCAGCCCAAATGACGGGCCAGAGCAATCAGGTCCGTGCGCCATGCAGCCGATGCCGGCAGTGCCAGAAAGTAGGGATTAAGCATAGATTCGCGGGCTTCGTAGGTCAGTGCCTCGCCCTGCAGGGTCAGCACTTCACCGCCAGCCCCTTCCAGCACCCCTTGAGCTGCAGCGGTGTCCCACTGCGATGTCGGTGCCAGACGTGGATAACAATCCGCCTTGCCTTCGGCCAGCAAGCAGAACTTCAATGAGCTGCCGACATTGGCCAGTTTCAACTCGCCAAAGCGTTCAGCCAGACCTTGCAACAGACGCTCTTGTTCAGGACTTGAATGGCGCTTACTGGCGACCAGCGTAAAGGCTTCTGCCGGAGCCTCACGTACTTGGATCGCCTGCGGCTCACCGCCCTCTTCACAAGCAAACGCGCCCAAACCAGCGCCACCGTAATAGCAGCGACCGGTAGCCGGAATCCCGACCACGCCGAACACCACCCTGCCGCGCTCGATCAGGGCAATATTCACGGTGAACTCGTCAGAGCCAGAGATAAACTCCTTGGTGCCGTCCAGCGGGTCGACCAGCCACCATCGCTGCCATTGCTGACGTTGGCTGAGGGCAATATCAGCGGCTTCTTCCGACAACACCGGCACATCCGGGAACAGCTCACGCAGACCTGCATCCAAAATATGGTGGGCGGCCATATCGGCTGCCGTGACCGGCGATGCGTCAGCCTTGTTCATTACCTCAACATCAGCGCGCCAGAACGGCAGGGTGGCAGCACCTGCTTTGCGGGCCAACGCGACCAGCGCGGCGATCTGCTCCTTGTTCAACACTTCACTCACAGGCTGAAACTCCCGCGCTTGATCAATAGGTCGCGGGCCAGATACAGAGCTGCCAATGCGCGCCCTTCGGTGAACTGCGGGTGCTCCACCAAACTGGACAGCTCGCGCAGGTTTATCTTGTCCAAGCCCATCGGCTCAGGCTCATCGCCCGGCAAGCGTTCTTCATAGAGGTCCCAGGCCAGCACCACCTGAATTTTCTGGCTCATGTAACCCGGTGACAGGCTCAGTTCAGCGAGAAACTCCAGGTTATGCGCACCAAACCCGGCCTCTTCCTTTAGCTCGCGATTCGCGGCTTCCAGCACCTCTTCACCCGGCTCGATCAAGCCTTTGGGCAGCGACAGTTGGTAATCATCGGTGCCGCCGCAATACTCCTCGACCAGCAGTGCATGCTCGGCATCTGCCATGGCCACAACCATCACCGCACCATAACCGGTGCCTTTGCCCACCAAGCGCTCATAAGTACGCTCAACCCCGTTGCTGAAACGCAGCTGCAGCTGTTCCACACGGAATAAACGGCTGCTGGCTACAATCTCGCGGGCGAGAACTGTGGGCTTCTGGCGCATGGTGCTGCTCCTGAGGATGACTTAACGGGCTATCATAACGCGGCTAATCCTATTATCTGCGTCAGATATTGCACGAAGTCGTCATACGGTCTGTTCGAAAGATTTCTCGCACCGGGACTTGCACCCGGCTCTGGTGCTACTGATGATCTGCCAAAGCCCCGATACCGCGCCCTGCGCCTCTGTGAAGATCGCCTGAATGCCTGCCTTGCCCTGGAATGAAATTGATACCGTCCTGCTGGATATGGACGGCACACTGCTGGACCTGCACTTTGACAACCATTTCTGGCTGGAACACCTACCCCAGCGTTACGCCGAACACCACGGCATTAGCCGCGAGCTGGCGGATGCCGAGCTGATCCCGTTGTTTCGCGAACATGCAGGCAAGCTGAGCTGGTATTGCACCGACTTCTGGAGCCGCGAGCTGAATTTGTCGATCCGTGATCTCAAGCGCGAAGTGGCCCACCTGATCGCCCTGCGCCCGGACGCAGACACTTTCCTCGCAGCTATCCGCAATGCCGGAAAAAAGGTTGTGCTGATCACCAATGCGCACCGCGATTCGCTGTCGCTGAAGATGGAGCGGGTTGAGCTAGCACCCTATTTCGACCGCCTGATCAGCTCCCACGACTACGGTTTTCCGAAAGAGGAGCAGCAGTTCTGGCATGCCCTGCAACAGGACTTCCCGTTTGACCCGGCTCGCAGTCTGTTTATTGATGACAGCCTGCCTATTCTGCGCAGTGCGGGAAGATTCGGCGTGGCCCACCTGCTCGCAGTCCGTCAGCCTGACAGCCGCGGCGCGATGAAAGAGACGGAAGAATTTGACGCAGTAGAGGACTACCGCCAGTTGGTAAGCGGTTTGTAAGACAGCTAAACAGGCGGCCTTTGCGGCCGCCTGTCCGGATTCCAGTTATTCCGGAATACGCAGCACCTGCCCCGGATAGATTTTGTCCGGGTGAGTCAGCATCGGCTTATTAGCCTCAAAAATTTTCGGGTACAGATTGGCATTGCCGTACTCAGCCTTGGCAATCGCGCTCAGGGTGTCGCCCTTCTTCACGGTGACAAAGCGCGCGGCAGCAGCCGGAGAGGCCACTGTGATCTGGTCGTCCACTTCAGACACACCCGCCACGTTACCCAATGCCAGCAGAATTTTTTCCTTCTCCTCCTGAGTGGCCACTTCACCCTTGGCGATCACTTTCTCGCCTTCCACAGTGACCTGAATGTTCGGGTTACCCAGACCAACCTGCTTCACGTGCTCGGTCAGCGACTCGGCAGCCTGTGCCTCTTGGCCAACCAGTGACTCCCACAGCTTGGTACCTGCTTCTTTAACGAATGAGAACAGACTCATAAGGTTTCCTCTTAATCCTTGGAAATTGACCGGAGCACCCGGAAGAAGAAGTCTAGTCCGAAAACTCTTAAATTTCCGCCACTCTGTGCCCACCACCACCAAACCCTTGCCAACCATGGCCGGCGAGGCAGTCCAGAGGTTTTATCGGTCGAAGATTTCGAACAATTATTTCGCCATAACAGCAGGTCAAAACCCTTGAACAGCTCGTCAGTCACGGCGTTTACTGCGGACTTAGGAAAGATCTGACAGGCAAATGCGATGGAAACCGCCAGCCTTTCGAGCCGATTCAGAACCTGAAATCAAGGCGCTGTTCCTGAGCCCGGAGCTGATAAAAAGGAGATTTATCATGTCTGGAAAAAGCAGAGCTGCCGGCCTCGGCTCTCAATATGCCCTCCCTCATGTACTGATGTTCCCGGACCAACTTCCGGTATTCGTTGAAAAGTTCAGCACGGTCTTCGACGGGACGTCCGCCCCAATCAGCAATCTGAACCTGGCCCCGGTTCCTGCTGAAATGCAATTCACTGATCTCCACACCCGCGTAGGAGCCATTTCAGCTCAGGCCTATAAAGACAACGCTCCGCCATTCCCGATGGGGAAAGAAAGCGTCGGTTTTGCTGTGGTGGATATGGATAAAGCACTTGAAGCCGCACAGCGCGCCGGGGCCAAGGTATTGCGTCGTTGGATGGTCGGCAGCAACTCCGAAGCCATGCTCGAGTGGCCAGGCAGTGTACGTTTGCAGTTCTACTCCTACGCAGGTGAAGCCCCGGAGATCCCGATCCGCGACTCGGTGTCCAACACGCGCTACTACCTGAGCTACGAAAGTGCCGCCACATTTATCAGCAGTTTTCTGGAGGCAACCGACGGCGAACGTGTCAGTGATGCGTATTACCCATCAGAAGAAATCGGCATTGCCCAAGGCGCATTCCGTAGGGTCCAAATCGAATCCTCACTGGGCAATGTCAACGTCATAGGCATTACAGCCAGATTGTGGGAGCAGCTGGTTTACCCCTACACCAACATCAAAACCGACTTTGATGTGGATGACCTTGATGCCGTTATGGAAAAGGCCAGGCAGGCAGATGTGGATGTACTGATCCGACCTGAATACACCGACCCACACTACCGGCGTGCGGTACTGCGTTTTCCCGGAGAGTACGTAATCGAGGTTCGCCAGAAACCCAACCTGTTTACCTGACCCCATTTCTCTTGCAGGGCAGGCCCTGATAGCTGCTCCTTCCGCCCCGCTTTCCCCCTGAATCCGTCCAAGTGTGCACACCTCACAAACGCCTGTGCCACCTGCATCTAAAGCGAAATAAGAGTTCTGAAAAGGAGTCCAGACGAGCACCTTCAACCAACAGCCACCAAGCTCTGACCATGTTAATTGCGTCAAGGAAACAGTCTCCGAAGGAATCGGAGCGGTTCAGCAGAAACCATTAGACCCAAGCCTGAGAGGTCCACCGTGAACCAAGAAGACGAAGGAAAACCGTGCGCGTCCAGAAGGACGTTTTTTAAAAACACCCTGACGCTGATTCCACTCAGCGTAGTGGCCAGCCAGGTTCCGGGGCTTGTTTCAGCAGCCACGAGTGAACCGGCTAGACCGGTAGCAGAATCCACCCCGCCATCGCCTTATACACCCGTGTTTTTCAACGACCTTGAATGGTCCTTTATCCATGCGGCCTGCGCCCGCCTGATTCCCAGTGATGAGCTGGGGCCCGGAGCCGTTGAAGCAGGTGTTCCAGAGTTCATCGACCGGCATATGCAAAGCGGCTACGCAGCCGGTGATATCTGGTACTTGCAGGGGCCCTTCCAGGAAGCGGGACCGGAGTTCGGCTATCAGGGCAAATTGCCGCCGCGCGATATTTTGCGGGTCGGCATTGCCGGGCTGGACGCATGGTGCAAGCAGACGTTCGCCGGTAAGCGTTTCAGCGAGCTGAGCAACGACGAGCAGGACAGCATCCTGAAGAAACTGGAAGCAGGCGAGATCAAAACCGAAGGCGTACCGGCCAAGGTGTTCTTCAGCCACTTGCTCAACGAAACCTTCTACGGGTTCTTCTCCGATCCCCAATACGGCGGCAATAAGGACATGGTCGGCTGGAGAATGGTGGGCTACCCCGGCGTACGCGCTGACTTCATGGATTGGGTTGATCAGACTTCCAAACCTTATCCGCTTCCCCCTGTAAGCATGTCCGGTCGGAGAGGCTGATATGGCGATTAAAGAAAAAGTCGATGCGGTAATCGTTGGCATGGGCTGGACCGGCGCCATTCTGGCCAAGGAACTGACTGATGCAGGGCTCAAGGTTGTAGCGCTGGAGCGCGGTGCTGACCGCGACACTTACCCGGACTTTGTGTACCCCAAAGTCAATGATGAACTTGCCGGTTCCGTGCACCGCAAATACCTGCAAAGCCTGAGCAAAGAGACCCTGACCATCCGCCATAACCTGTCCCAGGTTGCTGTTCCGTACCGGCAGATGGGCTCCTTTAAGCCGGGCGACGGTGTGGGCGGCGCAGGCACGCACTGGTCGGGCTGCCACTTCCGCGCCCTGCCGGAAGACCTCAACCTGCGTTCCAATTACGAAAGCCGTTACGGCAAAGGCTTTATCCCCAAAGAGATGACGATTCAGGACTTCCCGGTGACCTACGAGGAGCTTGAGCCGCATTTCGATCACTTTGAGCAGGTCTGCGGCACGTCCGGTCAGGCCGGCATCATCAACGGCCAGCCGATTGCCGGTGGCAACCCGTTCGAGGGTTCGCGCAGCAGGCATTTCCCGCTGGCCGCAAACCCCGACTACCTCGGCGGCAAAGCCTTCGCCAAAGCTGCCAAAGAGTTCGGCTATCACCCGTATCCGATCCCGGCTGCAAATGCTTCGGCAGCCTATAAAAACCCTTACGGCTGCCAGCTCGGCCCCTGCAACTTTTGCGGATTTTGCAGTGACTACGGCTGCCTGAACTACTCCAAGGCCAGCCCCAATGCCTGCATCCTGCCAGTGCTGCGCCAGCGCAGTAACTTTGAGCTACGGCCCAATTCTCAGGTCCTCAAAGTCAACCTGGACAGCGACCGTAGAAAGGCCACTGGCGTCACCTATCTGGATGCCTCCGGGCATGAGCAGGTACAGCCTGCCGATCTGGTCATTCTGGCTGCGTTCTCATACCTGAACGTCCACCTGATGTTGCTGTCCGGCATCGGCAAACCTTACGACCCGCTTACCGGCGAAGGCGTGGTCGGCAAGAACTACACCTACCAAAACCTGACCCGGATGACCCTGTTCTTTGACAAGAGCGTGCAGGGCAACCCCTTTATCGGGATTGGCGGAGCCGGTCAGGTGATTGATGACTTCAACGGCAACCAGATCGACAACGCCAGGCTCGGCTATCTGGGAGGCAGCGTTTTGTGGGCACGCCAGCCCGGCAGCGGACCTGTGCGCGGCATCAGCCTCCCACCGGGCAGCCCGAAATGGGGCAGTGCCTGGAAGAAGGCCGCGCAAGATAGCTTCCGCCATCAGTTTTACTGGGAGGTTCAAGGGGCCAACATGGCCTATCAGGACTGCTACCTGGACCTCGACCCGACTTACAAAGATGCCTACGGCCGCCCGCTGCTACGGATGACCTTCGACTGGAAAGAAAACGAGATCAAAGCCAACCAGTACATGGTCGGCAAACTCGAAGAAATGGCCCGCAGCCTCAACCCGCTGGCCATCACCGCCGATGCCAAAAAGCCCGGCGAGCATTACAACACCACGCGCTATCAGAGTACCCACACCTGCGGTGGCGCGATCATGGGCGACAACCCCAAAACCAGCGCGGTAAACCGCTACCTGCAATCTTGGGATGTCTCCAACGTGTTTGTGATGGGCGCGTGCGCGTTCCCGCAAAACAACGGCTACAACCCGACCGGCATGGTGGGGGCACTGGCTTACTGGTCCGCGAAAGCGATTCGCGAGCAGTACCTGAAGTCTCCCGGCCCATTGGTCCACGCGTGAGGAACAGCACCATGATGAATGTTCGCAACTCGCTGGTTGTGGCCAGCCTGCTGTTTGCCCCTGTTTTGTGGGCAAATGAACTCACTAACCCGGACCTGATCAGCAAAGGCGAATACCTTTCCAGAGCCGGCGACTGCGTGGCCTGCCACACCGCAAAAGGCGGAAAACCATACGCAGGCGGCCTACCGATGGCCACACCGATCGGTACGGTTTACTCGACCAACATCACCCCTGATCCGGCCACCGGTATCGGTAACTTTTCACTGGAAGATTTCGATAAAGCGGTCCGTCACGGCATCGCAAAAGACGGCTACACCCTGTATCCGGCCATGCCTTACCCGTCGTATGCAAAAGTGACGGATGAGGACATCAAAGCCCTCTATGCCTACTTCATGAAAGGTGTTGAACCGGTTGCCCAGAGCAACCGTGAGACAGACATACCCTGGCCCCTCTCCATGCGCTGGCCACTGAGCATCTGGCGAACGCTGTTTGCTCCTGAAGTCGCAGCCACCCCAACCTCAGGTGAAATAGAGGATGCCCAGCTAGAACGAGGCGCCTACCTGGTTCAGGGGCTGGGTCATTGCGGTAGCTGCCACACGCCACGCGCTCTGACATTACAGGAGAAAGCACTGGATGACAGCGATCCGGCCTATCTGTCCGGCGGGCAGGTAATCGACGGCTGGGTGGCGATCAACCTGCGCGGCAACACTGGAGACGGGCTGGGCACTTGGAGCGAGGAAGACATCATTGAAACCCTGAAAAATGGTCGCAATGACCACTTTTCATCTATAGGAGCCATGAATGATGTGATCCAGCACAGCGGTCAACACTTCACGGATACAGACCTGCTGGCCATAGCCCAATACCTGAAATCACTCCCCGCTACGGAAGATGCCGCCGAGCTATTCAAAGCTAGTGATGAAACCGCCACCACCCTGCGTGCCGGGGGCCAGCCCAATCGCGGCAGCGAGCTTTACGTGGACAACTGCGCAGCCTGCCACCGCACCGATGGTCTGGGGGCCAGCGGGGTATTCCCACGGCTTGCCGGGAACCCTTCCGTGCTCAGTGGCGATCCCAGTTCAATGATTCGGGTGATTCTCAACGGCAGCCGATTGCCATCCACGAAACAGGCTCCGTCTGATCTGGTCATGCCTGATTTCGGCTGGCGTCTGAGCGATGAAGAGGCAGCGCAACTGGCCTCCTTCATCCGCACTAGCTGGGGCAACAAGGCAGCTGAAGTCAGCACCAGTGACGTCAGAGCTATCCGCAAAGCCATCAGCGAAGAGCACGAAAACCCGATGCTCAGCCGTGCCTATCCGAGTCAGCAACACTGACCTACAGACACCACCGCCTGCAACGGGCGGTGGTGTCTGCCTGCTCAGCCGAAGCACTGCTAGAATCCCCTCCTTTGCGTACTTGGCAAGGTGTCGGGATGGATATCAAGCAACTGAAGTTTCTCATCGCGCTGGATGAAACCCGGCATTTTGGCCAGGCCGCCGCCCGTTGCCACATTACCCAACCGACGCTGTCCATGCGGCTGCGCCAACTGGAAGAAGAGCTGGGCTTTGAACTGGTACGCCGCGGCCAGCGCTTTGAAGGATTTAGCCCCGAAGGCGAGCGCATTCTGGCCTGGGCGCGCAGCGTGATGGCCGCCCATGACGGCCTGCATGCGGAGGCTGCAGCCTGTCGCGGCCAACTGATCGGCACCTTGCGTCTGGGCGTGGTGCCGCTGGCCGGAATCGACCCGATGACACTGGTTCAGGCTTTTGCCCATGAGCACAGCGGCCTGAACTTCCGCCTGTTCTCTCTAAGCAGTGAGCGAATCCTCGAAGGACTGCAAAGCAATCAGTTAGATCTGGGTATCTCTTATCTGGATCGGCTTGATCGCGAGCATTTCGACAGCATCGAACTGGCCGACACACGTATGGGCCTGCTGTATGACCAGCGCCACTTCCAGTTTGAACAGCAGTCCATGACCTGGGACCGACTGACCGAGCTGCCGCTGGGGCTCCTGACCAGCGGCATGCATTTTCGTCAGTCCATTGATCACAACTTCCGCTCACGCGGGCTGAGCCCTTCGCCTAAGCTGGAAACAGACGCCGTGCACCAGCTTCTGCAAGCCGTAAACGCCGGTCTGTGCTGCGCCATAATGCCCATGAACAGCGGCCTACATGAGATCACCCGGCATCAGGCACTCATACCTATCGAAGACGCCCACACCCTTTCGCCGCTCGGCCTGATCATCCGCAAAAGCGATCCCCGCTCAGCCCTGGCAGCGGCCTGTTTCGAAGAAGGCCGCAATTTCGCCAAGGCATAATCGCCAAGTAGCGACTGATACAGCACCTTAATAGATACCCTCGATCACAAAATCAGAAGCGACAATTAGACGCACCCTAAGCGGCACTCTAGGCTTGCAGCATCACCTGCAAGCTGCGAAGTGACCACCTTATGCCACGCCACGCAAGCGCTACGCACGTACCCGCTAAACTGCCCGCGCCAAGCTACAGTTACGCTGCTCTGGAAAACCCTGAGCAAGCCGAAACCACTGCACTTGCAGAAGAGTGTGCGCTGGCCATTAGCTACAACGGCCTCAGCCATAGCGTGATGATGGTCACACCATCGGATCTGGAAGACTTTGTCTATGGATTCAGCCTCAGCAGCGGCCTGACCGCCTCAATCGACGACATCTATGATGTCACCCTGACAGCCACTGAACATGCTTATGCGGCTGAAGTTGAGGTCAGCAGTCGGGCGTTTTGGGCCCTCAAAGAACAGCGCCGAACCCTGGCTGGCAATACCGGCTGCGGCCTGTGCGGAGTGGAGGCGCTAGAGCAGGCGCTGCCGCAGATCACGCCGCTAAGACCGTCCAACTTACCGCCTGCCGCCCACCTGAGCGGTTTGCGTGAGCGCATTGAAGACGCGCAAACCCTGGCCCAATACAGCGGTGCCGTACATGCCGCATTGTTTGTTGATGAACAGGGCGATATCCGCCTGTGCCGAGAAGACATTGGCCGCCACAACGCCCTGGACAAACTGATCGGTGCCCTGCAACGCACCGGCACAACAACAGATTCAGGGTTCGCAGTGGTTACCAGCCGCTGCAGCCTGGAACTTATCCACAAGGCGCTGCGGGCCAATATCGGCACCCTGGTCAGCCTCTCCGCCCCTACCAGCCTCAGCGTGCAATGGGCGCGGCAACATAATCTCAACCTTATTCATTTGCCTAAACACAGTGCGCCCCGGGTCTACAGCCCAGTTGCACAGGGAGTCATGCGCCCATGAGCCTGCAAACCAACAAGCCCCGCTATCAACCTTACTCTGGCCCGGCAGCCGGCTGGGGAGCACTGCGCAGCGTCACGCAGTTCTGGCTGGACAGTAAGCAGCCGTTCAAAAACCTGCGCGCCCTGCTCAAAACCAACCAGCACGGCGGCTTCGACTGCCCCGGTTGCGCCTGGGGTGACTCGCCGGAAGACGGCCATATCAAGTTCTGTGAAAACGGTGCCAAAGCGGTCAACTGGGAAGCCACCAAACGCCGCGTAGACGATGCCTTCTTCGCCCGCTACAGCGTCAGCCAACTGCGCGAGCAGTCCGACTACTGGCTTGAGTATCAGGGCCGCCTGACCGAGCCGATGCGCTATGACCGCGCCACAGACCGCTATCGTCCCATCAGCTGGGACGATGCCTTTGCCCTGATCGCCCAACACCTGAACGCGCTGGAAAGCCCCAATCAAGCTGAGTTTTACACCTCTGGCCGGGCCAGCAATGAAGCCGCCTATCTGTATCAGCTGTTTGTCCGCGCCTTTGGCACGAACAACTTTCCGGATTGCTCGAACATGTGCCACGAGGCCAGCGGTGTGGCGCTAGGCCAAAGCGTTGGCGTCGGTAAGGGCACCGTGACGTTTGATGATTTCGAGCACAGCGACGCGATTTTCGTGCTCGGACAGAACCCCGGCACCAACCATCCGCGCATGCTGGAACCGCTGCGTGAAGCGGTTCAGCGCGGTGCTCAGGTGGTCTGTTTCAACCCGCTCAAGGAGCGAGGACTTGAGCGTTTCCAACACCCACAAAATGCGCTGGAAATGCTCACCAACGGCTCCGAGCCACTCAACACCGCCTTCTTCCGCCCTGCGTTGGGCGGTGATATGGCGGCGATTCGCGGCATCGCCAAGTACCTATTGCAGTGGCACCGCGAAGCGTTGGCCAACGGCGAAGCGCCGGTGTTCGATCTGGACTTTATTGCCGGGCACACCGACGGCGTGGATGACTATCTGGCCCTGCTGGATGACACCTCGTGGGACTCGCTGGTGGAACAATCCGGCCTGACCCTGGATGAGCTTAAACACGCAGCCCTGCTTTATCGCCGCGCCGAGCGCGTGATCATCTGCTGGGCCATGGGTATTACCCAGCACCATCACTCCGTGGCGACCATTCAGGAGATCGTTAACCTACAGCTGTTGCGCGGCAACGTCGGTCGGCCCGGCGCGGGCCTGTGCCCGGTACGTGGGCACAGCAACGTGCAGGGTGATCGCACCATGGGCATCAACGAACGGCCACCGCTGGCGTTCCTTGAGGCGCTGGAACAACGCTTCAAGTTTCAGGTGCCGCGCCGGCATGGCCACAACGTGGTGGAAGCCATCAACGCCATGCTCGACGGTCAGGCCAAAGTGTTTATCGGCCTGGGCGGCAACTTTGCCCAAGCCACACCAGACAGCCCGCGCAGCCACAAAGCCCTTAGCAACTGCGCACTGACCGTGCAGATCAGCACCAAGCTCAACCGCAGCCACCTGACACCGGGCACCGATGCGTTGATCCTGCCGTGTCTTGGACGTACCGATATTGATATGCAGGCCAGCGGCCCGCAGGCCGTAACCGTGGAAGACTCATTCAGCATGATTCACGCGTCCTACGGCCAGCTTCAGCCGCTGTCAAAGCAGATGCGCTCGGAGCCTGCGATCATTGCCGGCATCGCTAAAGCCACACTGGGCAATCACCCGGTTAACTGGGATGAGCTGATTGCCGATTACAGCCGTATCCGCGAACTGATTGCCGACACCATTCCCGGCTTTACCGACTTCAACGAGCGGGTGAAACACCCTGGCGGGTTCTACCTCGGTAACTCAGCGGGTGCGCGCAACTGGAAGACGGCTACAGGCAAGGCCAACTTCAAACCTAACCAGCTGCCGAATGACCTGCTGCCTGAGCAGGTTCGTCAGACCGGCCAAAAGCCTGATCTGATCCTGCAAACCCTGCGTTCCCACGACCAGTACAACACCACCGTGTATGGCCTGAACGACCGTTACCGTGGCGTTTCCGGGCAACGCGACGTACTGTTCGCCAACGAGGCCGACATTCTCCGTCTGGGCTACAAACCCGGACAGAAAGTGGATGTTGAAGCCATCTGGAATGACGGCATTGAGCGCAAAGTAACCGGCTTTACCTTGCTCGCCTTCGATATTCCCGGAGGCCAGGCTGCCGCCTATTACCCGGAGGCCAACCCGCTGGTACCGCTTGAAAGCTACGGCACCGGCAGCTTTACCCCAACCTCCAAGTTCGTGGCAATCCGCCTGTCGCACGCTGCTGCAACGGCCCGAATCGTCTAGATCGGGCCTCACACCAAAGGCCTAAAAAATTTCACCGGCGGTACGGAATTTTCCGAAGATACGTGCTCTAAGGCTTTAACTGGGCCGCACTTGAAGCAGCCCGGAGCGGTAGCTCCAAAGCACCGCGTGCTCATTTATCTGAGAAGGATTGCCGTATGCGTACGTTAATTTCTGCAATGTTGTTCAGCGCCCTGGCCGCCCCGATGGCCTTCGCCGGCGACACTGGCAAAGTAGCCCTAGGCAGCGGTGTGGGTGGAGTGCTGGGTAATGTGATCGGCCAGCAAGTAGGCGGCAGCACCGGTGCGGCCATTGGTGCTGGCTTAGGCGGTGCTGCAGGCGGTGTGATCACTGCCCGCGATGGCAACAAAACTGAAGCTGCTCTGGGCGGTGGCCTGGGCGCCGCGGGTGGTTCTGTTGTCGGCGGCAAGGTCGGTGGCAGCACTGGCTCAACCATTGGTGCAGGCCTTGGCGGTGCAGCTGGTGGCGCGCTGGCCAATGAGATCGCCAAAGACAACAGCCGTGATGACCATCATCACTACAACCGTGGCCACAAGCACGGCAAAAAGAAGCACAAGCGTCATCACTAAGATCAATGGCGGACTCGGCGTATAGCTGGCGAGTCCGCCGTCTCACTGCCCGTCACAGGCAGTGGGCAACTTGGCCTTGTGCCCCCCTCTTTCAACTCATCCATTAATTCTTCAAGAACGCACCTGCCTCTCTGTACCGGCACTTACAGGCCATACCCAATGAATGAGTTTTTCTCATAAACACGCCATAAATATGGTTTGAGTGACTGCTCAGCGGCCCATAAATTCTGCCCCCACAACAACAATGTGAGGTGCTGAATCATGCCAACTGCGTCCCTGCAACCGACTGCTACCAACGACAATCCACGCCAAGCCTGCTGGAAGGAATACCGCGAGCGCGCGCTGACTGCCGGTCGCGCTTTTGTTGAAGCTGTCGAAGCAGTAGTCCCCGTCATCGCCGAGGGCCGCTTCGAGTCTGAAGCCAATGGCCGAGTGCCGGACAAAACCGTTCAGGCCATGGTCGATGCAGGCGTATTCCGCACCTTCACTCCGCTGCAATACGGCGGCCTGGAAATTGATCCGGCGTCGTTCTTTGAAGGCATCATGAAAATCGGTGCAGCAGACAGCTCCGCAGCTTGGATTGCCGGCCAGCTGAACTGCCACGCATTCGAAATCGCCCTGATGAGCAAGCGCATGCAGGACGAGTTCTGGGCAACTGGCCCGGACACCCGAGCCTCCAGCTCCTACGCCCCAATCGGCAAGCCAGAAAAAGTTGAAGGCGGCTACCTGCTTAACGGCGTATGGACCTTCTCCAGCGGTGTTGATCACGCGCAGTGGGTCATCCTCGGCGGCGGCGCGCGCAACTTCGTAGTACCGGTCAGTGACCTGACCATCGACCACAACAGCTGGGACGTTTCCGGCCTCAAAGGGACTGGCAGTAAGGCCCTGACAGTTAAAGACGTGTTCGTTCCGGACTACCGCATCCACGAACTGGTCGACACTTACAACGACGCTAACCCAGGCTGGGAAGTGAATAACCGCCCTCTGTACTGGATGTCGTTCCTGGGAATTTTCAACTCCACTGCCACTAACACAGTGATTGGTACAGCAACCTGCGGCATCGATACCTTTATCGAGCAGTCCCGTGTACGTCTGACCCGTCAGGGCACCGGTGCTCCGATCGCTCAGAACCCGTTCCTGCACCTGAAACTGGCGGACGCGCTGACCAAGGTTAATGGTGTGCGTGAGCGTCACCTGAACAACTGGAAACAGCTGTTCGAAACCGCTTGCCGCGGTGAAGAAGCTACGCCGCTTGAGCGCATGCGCGTCCGTTTCGAGTCCGCCGATGCCAACGCCACCTGCTTCGAGACCATCGCTCAACTGTGGCCGATCGCAGGCGCTGCTGCCTCCGCTTCGAACAACGTCCTGCAAATTGTTTTCCGCGACCTGATGGCCGCCCGTAACCACGGTTCTGCTGGCCGCGAGCTAGCTGCCGGGCAGTACATCAAAACCATGTTCGGCATGGAGCCCGCGCCCTTCTGCGACTTCGGCACATTGGCCTACTACAAGTAAGCCAGCCCTTGCGGTGGTGCGTCCACGCAACGCACCACCGCGCCGAAGCGTCAGCGCTTGCGCAGACAATCTATAAAAACAGCCCTGACGCAGGTCCGGGCAAGGATTTCTGTTATGCCACATTCTGTTGCCCCCGAAGCTGATTCACGCCTGCTTGAACAAGGCAATCCGCTTGAGGATTCACGCGCCTTCCGCCGCACACTCGGTCAGTATCCAACGGGCGTTTCGGTCATCACTGCACAGCATGGTGACAAACGCGTCGGGATGGCCGCCAACTCGTTTGCAGCTGTATCGCTCAACCCGGCACTGGTGTTGTGGTCGGTCCGCTGTGAATCCTCCAGCGCCGCCACCTTTATGGAAGCCAGCCACTTTGCCGTCAGCGTGCTGGCAGCCGATCAGGTTGAAGTTTCCCAGCTGTTTGGCTCCGCCCATGAAGAACGTTTCAATCTGGTGCCCTGGACCGCAGGTGCCGGCAATGCGCCGCTGATTGATGGCGCGATTGCGCACTTCCAGTGCCGTCTGGTGAAAGTCTATGAAGGCGGTGATCACTGGATTCTGTTGGGTCAGGTTGAGCATTACGCACGCTTTAGCGGTGAACCGCTGCTGTTCGCCCAAGGCCAATATGCTGTCACCCAGAACCATCCGCAGCTGAGTCAGTCGCAAGCCGTCAGCAGTACCCAAAGTGGCAATGACGACATGCTGTTCACCAGCCTGCTGAGCAACACCAGCCAGCATCTGTCGCACCTGTTCCAGGCTCACCGTGAAGAACTGGGTGTGACCCGCGCCACCTCGCGCCTGCTCAATCTGCTCTCAGCCGGTGCCGCCGCGCAGGATGCCATTGAGCACGAAACGCTGCTGGGGCGCGGCGCGATTGAAGATGCGCTGAATGAGCTGATCAAACAGGGTTTTGTTCAGGCCAACGCCGGGGAATATTCCCTGACTGCAAGCGGCCTGGAAAAGCGTCAGGCACTGGTTGCCCGCGCTACCGAATTTACCCACGAGCAACTTGCCGGCATCCCGGAATCGGATATTGCTGCCGCCAAGCGGGTACTGCAGAAACTGCTCGCCAATTGAGTGCTCAGTGCTTCACACCTTGCCCCCTTTTCAGGGGGCTTTTTTATGCCTGCCGCCTGGGTTTTTACAATTGAATGCCGCGTATCAGGCAGGGAGATAAGGCCAAGCCTTATCCACCAAAGCGATCCTCAGTTACTCAGACCTGCGCCAAACCGCCTCGGTTTGCAGGCGGCAGTCTTCCGCCTGCTGCATCAGCCACTCTTTAAACACCCGCACCTTGTAATCACTGTCGGCACCCGGTGCATGGGTGGTGCAATAACCTCGGGCCGAGTCGAATGTATGCGGTACAGCCAGCACCAGCCGGCCGCTTTCCAGCTCGTTCTGAAACAGAAACAGCGGCACCAGCGCAAAGCCCAGCCCAGCCATGGCCGCCTCTGCTAATAACATCAACTGATAGAAACGCGGTGCCACACCGAGGTCGGGGGCCGGCAAGTCGTAATGCTCGAAATACTCCGCCCAAAAGCCACTGCTCGGCGTATGGGTCAGCAGCGGCCCCGTCAACAGATCCGCAGGGTTATTAAGCTCACGCGAGGCTTTCAGCGAGGGTGAACAGACAACGCCCATCAGGTTACCCACAGGCAGAAAATCACACACCACGCCCGGCCAGTTACCGGTGCCGTAGCGAATCATCAGATTGGCTTTATCAGCCGCCTGTGCAACCTCAGCCTCACCGCCAAGAATGTGCACATCAATGTGAGGATATTGTTTCTGAAAAGACGGCAGGCGCGGCATCAGCCAGCGAATGGCAAAGCCTGAATTGACCACCAGTTGCAAAGCAACATTGGCCTGTTCCTGATGCAGTTTGCGAGTCGCATCTTCGATCAGTTGAAGCGCCTGGCTGACATCTTCGTAGTAAGACTGCCCGGCCTGCGTCAGGGTGATAAAGCGGCCATTGCGGTTGAACAGCTGGACACCTAACTCCTGCTCCAGCGCCTGCACCATCCGGCTGACTGCGCCTTGTGTCACATGCAGCTCCTGCGCCGCCACGGTGAAACTTTGAGCACGTGCAGCTGCCACAAAACTGCGGATGGCATTGAGCGAAGGTAATCGGTGCATACAGCCTCTATCTCACATCAAAAACAGCAAACACTATACCGGCTAAGCGCACAAAAGCCCGCGTGGCATAGCCAGGCGGGCTCTTGTTTAGCTTACTGAGTATCAGGCCGGGTTGGCTTGAGCATCAGCAATCTTCTTGTTGTGTGCATCGTTGTCACGCTCCTGCTGCTCCAGCGCTGGGCGCAGGTGACGCAGGGAGTAACGCAGAACAAAGAACGCAACAATACTGGCCGAGGTGGTCACGATCATCAGCGACTTACCGAGTGCTTGTTGGTCACCGAACACGAAGTCAGTGAACGACGCAACGATAGTCGGCGCCAGACCGGCAGCTACAGTGGCGGTCACGAACATGAAGATCGCAGTGGTCTGACCACGCATGTTGTTCGGCATCAGCAGCTGAATGGTCGCAGCAATGTAGAGCAGGAACGATACCAGCACCACATCAACCACGGCGTACATCGCCATGAACCAGTACGGGTTGCTCATGCTGAAGGAAACGATTGCCAGTGGCGGAGTGATCGCCAGCAACCAGGTGTAGAAACGTACGTGCGCATCACGCACACCACGCTTGTACAGCCAGTCGATGATCACACCCTTGAACAGAATGCTCGAGGCACTGATCACGTTAATGATGCCCATGATTGGCGCGTACTCTTTCGGCGTCCAACCAAACTCACGGGTGATGTAAGTCGGCACCCAGCTGACCAGACTTGCAGCCGCTACCGCCGCCATGGCGAAGCCCAGCAGCAGGCTGATGAACAGCGGCTTGTTCTGGCCCATGTACTTGAACACGTTGACGCCGTCTGTAGCCGGTTTAACGTGGTTCTTACGCGCAGGCTCTTTAAAGGTGAAGGCCAGCAGCGCCAGCAGAATGCCAGGCACACCGATCAGCACCATCGCCAGACGCCAGGAGGTCAGCTCACCCACAATCGGCAATACCATGCCATCGTGCGAAGCCGAGTAGGCAATCACCCAGCCACCGACCGCGAAGGCAAACGCGGTACCGACTTTAGGGCCCATGCCGAAGATCGACAGCGCGGTGGTCATGCGCTCTTTCGGGAACTTGTCAGCAATCAGCGAATAAGCCGCTGGTTGCAGTGCCGCTTCACCCGCGCCTACCCCCATACGCGAGGCGAACAGGAACGGGAAGGTTTTCGACAGGCCAGTCATGATGGTCGCAGCGGACCAGAACACGATGCCGCCAAAAATTACGCCACGACGGGAGAAACGATCCGTCATCCAGCCCAGCGGGTAACCGCACAGACCAAAGCAGATAGCGAATGCAGGGCCGAGCAGCAGACTGATCTGGAAGTCAGTTAAGCCCAAATCCTTCTGGATCGGGATCACCAGCATGTTGATGACCAGACGATCCAGAATCGAGATGACATAGAACAGCAGCAGTACGCCGACCATCCACCAGGGTTCAACACGCTGCCACCAGGACTGATGCAGCGGCGGTATTGGTTTGCCAGACATACGAATACTCCGTAGTTATTTTTATCAGGCGGTATTACCCGCAACAGGTGCACGGGTGTGCACCTGCGCAGCACAGGCGAATTACTTGAGCGGAATGACGTACTCGGTGGTCAGGCGTGTCTCGGTCATGTCACGCGCGCCTGGGAACTCGGTTTTCAGCGCACCGCGATCCAAGCGGAAGAACAGGCCTTTAAGTGCACTTTCCTGAACCGCATAGGTCATGGAAACGATCTGTACCTGCTCTTTCTTCGGACCAGCAGCCGACAGGGCATTGCTGCCTTTGAGGTAGATCCAGTTGAAGTTCAGACCTGGAACGCCCAGTGCGGTGAAGTCATAGCCATAGCGAACCTGCCAAGTGCGCTCACCGGCACGAGCAAATTTGTTGACCTGGATGTCAGAGGTGATCGGCGCGATAGAGCCGTCGCCTTGGTTCGGCCAAACGAAGTCGCTATCGCCTTCACTGTGTTGGTAACCGGCACCAAAGGTGTGCGCACCGTACTTGTAGCTGAACAGGGCGCTAGTCAGTTGGTTGTCCACTTCACCCAGGGTTACGTCGTTGGCGTAGAAACCGCTGACCAGGTAGCCTTCCATCTGCCCGTCGAAGCTGCGGTTTTTGCCATGGCCCGAGCTGTCGTAGTGACGGAAGTCACCGGACAAGACGCCATCGCCCACTTTCCACTGAGTCAGCGCACCGATCATGTGCTGTGAGTAGAAGTCATCCATCTGCGCGTAGTAGTAGCGCAGGGTCAGGCTCGGATCGACGGCGTATTCACTGCCAAAGAACCAGAACTTGTTGCTGTCCTGCGGCGTGCCTGGAATTTGCGCGCCGTATTTATCTACGTTAGCTGGCGACCGGTAGCCATTACGACCCGGGTTGGCGGCGTTAATGCTCATCGAAATACCGTCGCTGGAAGCACGGCCTTTAGACTTCTCGAACATACCGGCAACGATGGTCAGATCATCAACCTCGCGGGAGGTGATCATGGTGCCTTCAAACAGTTGCGGAGCAATACTGCCGGTCGATGCCTGGATGATCGGCATGCGCGGCTGATGTGCGCCGTACACGATCTCGGTTTTGGAGAAGCGAATCTTGGGATTCACGTAAGCCCAAGAAAAGTCATCCACCGAGCTGTTATCAGTCTCGCGCGGGAACAGAATAGCTGGCTGACGCGATGAGTTTGGATCACCCGCCTTACCACCCGAATCCAGCTTCAGGCCGTAGAAGGCAGTCAAATCAGCGCCGAAACCAACGGTGCCCTCGGTATAACCCGAGCGCGCGTTAAGCATGAAACCCTGACCCCACTCAGTCAGACGAGAGCCACCGGCAGCATGACCGGAGCGGAAATCGTTGTCGTAATAGAGGTTGCGCAAACGCAGAGAAACCTGGGAGTCGTCCAGAAACCCGGAGGCCAGTACGGGCTGAACGAAGGAGGTGCACAGCAGGGAGGTTACAGCACACGAAAGGAGCGAAACGTTTCCTGGGAACTTCTTAATGCAGGACATAGTACTTCTCTTATTTTTGTATTCATGCCTCGGTTGGCGTTCCTCCTTCTTGGTTGCTTTCAGTCCATTGCACCGAGCTAGGGCGTCAGTATCAAAATCGGTGCAATTTCATTCAATTGAAACTTGATTTTGAGTGCACCAAGTGCACATCAGAACAAGAATTAATCCCCCCGACCAGCTCGAGCTGCTATCAATACACTCCAGAAAGAGCCGTTCTGCCGCAAGCGGATGCTGGAAGTGTTGCCGATGCTGTTCTGAGCCCGTACCTGAGGCTATGTGAAACCATCTAACACGTCTACACCGCAGCATTCATGTAAGAGCAACGCCTGAGCGCTTACCTGAAGCACCAGCAGATGGTGGCTCTATCTGCCTGAGATGGCACTGAAAAGTGCGGGATATGCTGCAACCTGACGGTGCAGCAATCTCTACGTCAGGCAACTTTTTGCGCAGCTTTAATCTGTGCAAGTAAAAATAAAAAAGTGAGCGTTAAGTGCACTAAAAATGCTCACGAAGGCTAAACCTGCAAATCCCTAACAAGAGGTTAACTACCATGGCACTTCCCCAAGGCCGCTTCCGCCACATTGGTGTCCCTGCTTTCGATCCGGATGCACTGGGTCAGTTCTACACCCGCTGGTTTGGCTTCGTGGTATCAGATACCGGCAATGGCCGTGGTGACGGTGCCCGCGTAGTGTTCATGACCGGCGATCCGGAAGAGCATCACCAGATTGCATTCGCCAACCTGCGCCGCGAAGGCCACCCTGGCATGCAGCAAATCTCCTTCGTCTACGACACCCTCGAAGATCTGAAGAAAATGGCCGTGGAATTCCACAAGGCCGGCGTACCGATCCTGCAGCAGAAAGACCACGGCAACACCTGGAGCATCTACATCGGCGACCCAGAAGGTAACCGCATCGAGTGCTACACACCGTCCCCGTGGTACGTGACCCAGCCAACTTGGTGGGACATCGACCTGGTCAACGAATCGGTTGAAGAAATCTATGCCCGTACTGAAGCCAAAGCCAAAGAATCACCTGGCTTCTGCTCCCGCGAAGAGTGGCAAGAGCGCATCCGCGCTGGCGTAAAAGCCAACCTGGAAGCCTTCGAAAGCTGAGTTTCAGTCAGCACAAAAAGCCCCACACCGGTAACGGTGTGGGGCTTTTTTATTGGGCCGGAGATTCAGCCCACAGCCCTGTGTAGCGGGCATGAAGCGACACACTGCGATGAAGCCGCAAATGCTCAATCCAATGATGGATGGCACTTCAACCATCCATCATTTAAGCAGGCCAACAGATCAACAGCGGTCGCCGGCACGGCATTCGTCTTAATCAGCAAAGGTTGTTGGCAATGGCCTGCACATCGGTCTGGTTTTCCAGATCCATCAGCGCCGCAAGTGCTTGCTCGGCACGGGCTTTATCCACGGTTCCGGCGAAGTTGATGTTGCGCCAGAACTTCTCGATCACCTGCGCTTCGCCTACCGGATTTTCAGCCCAGCCCAGCGGCAACTGATTGCGCTCAGCACGCAGTACGCGCCCATCCTTCAGGTGCACAGCCAAACGCGTCAGGTGGTTAGTCAGATCGGTTGCAGGCAACATTTTGACCTTCTCAGTCAGCGCCATAACTTCCGGGTTGTAGACCTGCTCATGGGTGTAATGCTCAATCTCAACACTGCGGTTGATCATGACGTTGGACACCGCATACGGAATGCTGAACAGCGAACGGGCCTGGGTGTCATCTGCCGACATCGTCTGATTGAGGAAATGCACCAGACGATGAGGCGGCACGTCCATGGTGATTTGCTCGATATCCGCTGCCGCAAACTCATGCTCACGGACAATATCCAGCGCACATTCGATCGGGTTGTGGTTGCCGTAGCAGGACGGATGAATCTTGTGCATGCCTTTGACGTAGTAGGTCTTGCCCAAATCCACCACCAAATGTTCCGGGTTGTAGTTCACCGAGAACAGGTTGTAGTAGCCCAACGGGCTGGTCAGGGCATCTTTCACGCCACCAAAACCGGACTGGCTCAACTGCACCGCAGTCACCGCGTTATAGGCAGCCAGCGCACCCGGTAATTTGAAGGTATCGGCACCGTCCCACAGCGACTGATACGAACCGGACATCATGTGCAGAAGGATGCCGTAAGCATTAACGATGGCAGCCTGATCGAGCTTCATCAGCCGCGCGACAACCGCCAGCGCACCAAAGGCGTTGGCCGTGCCGCACACCTCAAAGCACTTGTCGAAGTTAAACTCTTCGGATACCGCCAGACGCGCACCAATATCACCGCCGAGCACGACGGCAACGATCAGTTCTTTGCCGTCCGCATTCAGGTATTCAGCCACCGACAAGGCCGTCGGGTCTGTAGTGCTGCAGACATGGCCAACCATCTTGCCGCGGTTGATGCCTTCCGGGGACGGCCCACACACTTCAAAGTCGAAAGAACGCCCTGTCAGGCAGTTCATCAGTGCTGCCTGCGCCAGCGGCAGCTTCTCGCCATAGCCCAGAACGGTGGCTTGAGCCGCACCACCCCAGCTGCGATACAGATTCATAAATGCGTCGTTACTCGGCGCCTTATAACCGCCGACAGAGCAGCTCAGTGCATCGATCAAACGCAATTTCGCCGCATGCACAACGTCTTCCGGAAGCTGCTCAAACTGAGTGTCTGTAATGTGCTGAGCGATCTGCTGCAGAAACATAGGGCCGCCTTACAAAATCTTATTGTTGGGGAAAGTCAGAAGGCACCGTTCGTACAGTGCCCAGTGCACCAACTCTAGCGATGCGCTTAAACGTGCAGCAACAACCAGCACCCAATGTGTGCATTTAGTGCACGAATGACTATTTTTCCGTACCTCCCAGAAAAACTCATGACTAGTATTCGAGCACCCGGACCGACCTGGTGCAAAGACGGCTTGTCGCGCACCAAAAGGGAGCAGCCACGGGACTTTTTCGGCGTGCGGCCCATTGCGGCGAACACCCCACCAATACAACTAAAAGAACGGTGATGTATGCGTAATCAAAACAGATCGCTGGCAAGCATCTGGGACAACATCGAACCATGGTGGATGGTTCTGGTCCTGCTGATGTTCTATGTCATGTCCATTCTCGACCGCCTGGCACTGAACATGCTGGTGGTACCAATCCAAAAGGAAATGGGTTTTACAGACGTGCAGATGAGCCTGATCATCGGCCCTGCGTTTGCTATCGCCCACGGGCTTTTCGCCTTCCCTCTGGGCTGGGCATGCGACCGTCTCTCACGCCGTAAAGTGCTGTTCGGCGGTTTCGCCGTGTGGTCGGCAGCTACCGTTTGTGCAGGTCTGTCGAAGACCTTCCCATCGCTGTTTGCCAGCCGTGTAGTCGTCGGTGCCGCTGAAGCTTCGCTGATGCCTGCGGCTTACTCGATGATTGCCGATCGGGTTCCGCGCCACCGTATGACAACTGCCATGTCGATCTTCGGCATGGGCCCAAAACTCGGCAACGCATTCGCATTCGGCGTGGGCGGCTGGGTTATTGCCTACACCGCCAGCGTGGGCACCATGGCCTTCCCGGTAGTCGGTGAAATGAGTGCTTGGCGCTCAGCACTGATCCTGCTTGGTGCACCTGGTGTACTGCTTGCCCTATTGGTATTTACTTTCCGCGAGCCTATTCGTCGCGGCATGAACGGCCTGACTGAGCGCGCCAAAGCGGTGACAGAACAGGTCGGTGAGATCAAATTCAAGGACTACATCAAGCAGCGTAAATTGCTGTACGGATTGCTCCTGCTGGGCTTCTCCTGCACCACCGTAGCGGCACTGGCTTCTCTGTCTTGGGTTCCGACTTACATCACCCGTCACTTCGGCCTGACGCCGAAAGAGTACGCCCCGGCCCTGAGTATCCTGTACGCAGTTGGTGCCTGCACCATGCTGCTCAAAGGCATCATCATTGACTGGATGTACAAGCGCGGCTACCAAGATGCCCACATCCGCTTCTACGCCTTCATCCTGGTGCTGGCCCTGCCTGCTATCGGCGTTGCATTCACCACCGATGACTTCAAGGTGTTCGTGATTGCCTATGCGGCACTGGACGTGATCCTGCTCAACTCGGTGTTCTACGTCAGCGCCACCATCCAGCTGATGGCCCCGACTCACCTGCGCGGCCGTGTCATGGGCATGTTCATTCTGGTGGTAGGTACCCTGGCACCGACTCTGTCGCCGCCACTGGTTGCGTACATCACTGAGCACGTGTTCGAAGACCAAGCCAAACTGGGTTACTCGCTGATCAGTGTCTCGGCCACCAGCGTAATCCTGGCCATCATTGTTCTGGGCATCAGCCTGCGTTACCTACGTCCTGAGCTGCAGCGCGTCTCCGATGAGAACGAAGCCAAGCGCAAAGAAGCAGAAGCTGCTGAAGCCGCTGAGGCAAACGCCAAACCTGCCACAGCCTAACCAGGCAACGTGAAAAAAAGCCCGCACCACGCTGCGGGCTTTTTTACGTCTATACGGCGGCCAGACTGGCCATGTAGGGATGTAAACGCATCCGCTACGCAACTGAAATGGCCATGCGGGCTTAGCTGGCCCACCGGCGTAATCCGGGGCGCGGGCCACGCATAACGCAGCCCATTTTGAGCGCTGAGTTGTGGCCGCCAGCATGCGGCGGGTTGCGCCACTTTACGACTAACCCGCCCTACGAAACGGTATCTACCCGGCTGCGTGTGTTGGCATGCCGTTGCCTGAGTGCCGCCCATAAAAAAGCCCGCAACTGAGTGCGGGCTTCGGTGTAGCCGGGCTACGCCTTACAGCGACAAGCAGAGGTATTTGATTTCCAAATAGTCTTCGATGCCGTACTTGGAGCCTTCACGTCCCAGGCCGGAGGCTTTGATGCCACCGAACGGTGCGACTTCGTTGGAGATCACGCCGGTGTTGATGCCGACCATGCCGTACTCCAGCGCCTCAGCTACGCGGAATACGCGGCCCAGATCACGTGCATAGAAGTAGGAGGCTAGACCGTATTCGGTGTCGTTGGACATGGCGATGACTTCGGCTTCGTCTTTAAAGCGGAACAGCGGCGCCAGCGGACCGAAGGTTTCGTCTTTGGAGACGAGCGCAGAGGTCGGCACGTCCACCAGAATAGTCGGTTCGAAGAAGGTGCCAGCCAGTGCGCTCGGCTTACCACCACTGACGATACGTGCGCCTTTGCTCACGGCATCTTCAATGTGCTCCTGAACCTTGGCGACAGCTTTGGCATCAATCAGCGGGCCGGTGGTGATGCCTGCTTCCAGACCATTACCGAGCTGCAGTTTGTTGACCGCTGCTACCAGCTTCTCAACGAAGGCATCGTAGACACCGTCCTGAATGTACAGGCGGTTAGCACATACGCAAGTCTGGCCATTGTTGCGGAATTTGGAGATGAGTGCGCCTTCAACAGCCGCATCAAGATCAGCATCGTCGAAGACAATAAACGGCGCGTTGCCGCCCAGCTCCAGCGAGACTTTTTTGATGTCCTGCGCGCACTCAGCCATCAGTTGACGACCGATTTCAGTGGAGCCAGTAAAGGTCAGTTTGCGTACTTTCGGGTTACCGGTCAGCTCACCACCGACTTCACCAGCGCTACCGGTGACCACACTAAATACGCCTGCTGGAATACCCGCCTGCTCAGCCAGTGCAGCCAGTGCCAGCGCGGAATACGGGGTTTGCGAGGCAGGTTTGAGCACCATTGTGCAACCCGCTGCCAGTGCCGGACCGGCTTTGCGGGTGATCATCGCGGAGGGGAAGTTCCACGGCGTAATCGCAGCGGTCACACCAATCGGCTGCTTGAGCACAATGATGCGCTTGTCCTGCTGGTGGCCAGGAATGGTGTCGCCATATACACGCTTGGCTTCTTCACCGAACCACTCAAGGAAGGACGCAGCATAGGCAATTTCGCCGCGGGATTCGATGAGCGGTTTGCCCTGCTCCATGGTCATCAGACGAGCCAGGTCTTCCTGATTAGCCATCATCAGTTCAAACCACTTGCGCAGGCGGTTGGCGCGGTCTTTCGCGGTCAGGTCACGCCAGGCTGGCAGGGCACGCTCAGCGGCATCAATCGCGCGGCGGGTTTCATCACGGCCCATTTTCGGCACGCTGCCGAGGATTTCACCCGTGGCCGGGTTGTTCACGGCAATCGTCTGGCCGTTGTCAGCATCCACCCACTGTCCGTCGATATAGGCCTGTTGGCGGAACAGATCCTGATTGTGCAATTGCATGGTCATCTCCAGTCGCATTCAACACATAAAAAAAAGCCGTGGCGAACCACGGCAAATTCAGGCACAGCGGTGGTGTCAGCGCTTAAGCAGGTCCAGCGCGACATCCACAATCATGTCTTCCTGGCCGCCAACCATGCGGCGCTTGCCCAGCTCAACGAGGATGTCGAGGGTCGACAAACCGTATTTCTGCGCAGCCACTTCGGCGTGACGCAGGAAGCTGGAATAGACACCCGCGTAGCCGAGGCCGAGGGTTTCGCGGTCCACACGGACCGGGCGATCTTGCAGCGGACGCACCAGGTCATCAGCCGCGTCCATCAGTGCATACAGGTCCGTGCCATGGTTCCAGCCCATGCGCTCGGCGGCTGCGATAAACACTTCCAGCGGTGCGTTACCGGCACCGGCGCCCATACCGGCGAGGCTGGCGTCGATACGGTCGCATCCCTCTTCCACCGCAACGATGGAGTTGGCTACGCCGAGGCTCAGGTTGTGGTGCGCGTGCATACCAGTCTGAGTTTCCGGGTTAAGCACGGCCTTGAATGCACGCATACGGTCGCGGATGTCGTTCATGTTCATCGCGCCGCCGGAGTCGGCCATGTAGATGCACTGGGCACCGTAGGACTCCATCAGCTTGCCTTGCTCGGCGAGTTTTTCCGCCGGGATCATGTGGCTCATCATCAGGAAGCCGACGGTGTCCATGCCCAGGCTGCGGGCGTATTCGATGTGCTGCTTGGACACATCCGCCTCGGTGCAGTGAGTGGCGACGCGCACGCTGCGCGCACCGGCATCGTAGGCCGCTTTAAGGTCGTGAACCGTGCCGATACCCGGCAGCAGCAGTACGGTGATTTTGGCGTTTTCGATGACATCCGCAGCGGCTTCAATCCACTCCAAATCAGAGTGTGCACCAAAGCCGTAGTTGAAGCTGGAGCCTTGCAGGCCATCACCGTGGGTGACTTCGATGGAATCAACACGCGCCTTGTCCAGGGCGCGGGCAATGTCCTGCACGTTCTGGATCGAGTACTGGTGGCGGATGGCATGGCTGCCGTCACGCAGGGTCACGTCGGAGATGTAGAGCTTTTTGCTTGGATCAAAGGTCATGGTGCTGTCCTCAGCCGTTGATCATGGATTCAGCCATGCGCTCGGCGGTAGCTAGCGCGGCAGAGGTCATGATGTCCAGGTTACCCGCGTAGGCTGGCAGGTAGTGCGCCGCGCCTTCGACTTCGAGGAACACGGAGGTTTTCAGGCCGGAGAACTTACCGTGGCCCGGAATGTTCAGCGGTGCATCTTCAGGGATCACGTCGAACTGCACCTTCTGCTTCAGGCGATAGCCCGGCACATAGGCGTTAACGGCTTTTTCCATTTCCAGCACGGAGGCTTCAACAGCGGCTTGGTCGGCCGCTTCAGAGAGCACGAACACGGTGTCACGCATAATCAGCGGCGGTTCAGCCGGGTTCATGATGATGATCGCCTTGCCCTTCGCTGCGCCGCCGATTACCTCGATGGCCTTGCTGGTGGTTTCGGTGAACTCATCAATGTTGGCGCGGGTGCCTGGGCCTGCTGATTTGGAGGCGATAGACGCGATGATCTCGGCGTAGTGGACTTTAGCCACGCGGGAAACCGCTGCGACCATCGGGATGGTCGCCTGGCCACCGCAGGTGACCATGTTCACGTTGAGCTTGTCGATGTGCTCAGCGCCGTTAACCACCGGCACGCAGTACGGGCCAATGGCTGCCGGGGTCAGGTCGATCAGGCGGATGCCTGGCTTGGCTGCACGCAGCTGCGCGTCGTTTTTCACGTGGGCGCCAGCGCTGGTGGCATCGAACACGAAATCGATATCAGCGAACTCGGGCAGATTGATCAGCCCTTGTACGCCTTCAGCTGTAGTGGCAACGCCCATGCGCGCAGCGCGGGCCAGGCCGTCGGAATTAGGGTCGATACCGACCATGGCGGCCACTTCGAGGAACTTGGCGTTGCGCATAATCTTGATCATCAGGTCGGTGCCGATATTGCCCGGCCCGATGATGGCGGCTTTTAGTTTTTTCATCGTTAGTACCTTAAGTGCACGCAAGGCATGATTTATTCAGCGCTGAACTGCACGCCAACCTGGCCAATGCCTTCAATTACCGCTTCAAAATGATCACCGGCAGCCACCGCCACCATTGGGCCGAGTGCGCCGGTCAGAATCACATCACCGGCTTTCAGCGGCGTCCCCAAACGGGCCATGGTTGAGGCCAGCCAGGCCGCTGCATTGAGCGGATGGCCCAAGCATTCAGCACCGCTGCCGCTGGATACCACTTCACCGTTGCGGGTCATGCTCATGACCGCTTTACGCAGATCAACATCAGCAATGCGACGCGCCGGGCCGCCGAGTACAAAGCAACCGCTGGAAGCGTTGTCCGCCACGGTGTCGACGAATTTGATGTTCCAGTCTTTGATGCGCGAACCGACGATCTCCAGCGACGGCAGCACCCAACCAGTGGCATCGAGTACGTCGAGGTAAGTGGTGTCGATACGCGGCAGGTCTTTTTCCAGCACCAGCGCAATTTCCGCCTCGATCTTCGGCTGCATCACGCGGCCAAACGGCACGGTGTCGTTGTCGCCGTAGCACATGTCGGCAAACAGGGTGCCGAAGTCCGGTTGATCCACGCCCAACTGCGCCTGCACTTTCTTATTGGTCAGGCCGATTTTGCGACCGACCACACGACGGCCAGAGGCCTCAGCGTGGGCGACGTTTATGCGCTGAATGGCATAAGCTGCTTCAGCACCGTCCAGACCAATCTGATCGCGTAAAGGCTCGATGCCTTCACCGCTACGTTCTGCCTTGCGCAGGGCCGCAGCCAACTGCTCCAGGGTGTCAAAAGAAACGCTCATGAGTACCTCTCAGAAGGCCGTAGCGGCATCAGTGGGTGAGGAAGTCCAGCACCAGCCGGTTGAATTTTTCCGCGTGTTCCCACTGCGCCCAGTGCCCGCACTGGTTGAAGACGTGCAGCTGCGAATTAAGGATGCCGGCGTTCAGGCGATAGCCGGTATCGACCGGAACAAAGCGGTCATTACGGCCCCAGACGATCAGGGTTTCGGCTTGAATGGTGGCCAGTCGCGCACCAAAGTCCGGGAACTGCACCGGGTGCGCCAGCAGGCTCTTCACAAAGTTTTCCAGGTGATCCGGGCGCGCCAGCAGGTTTTCCAGACGGGCCTTCATCAGGTCTTCAGTCAGGTCGCTGCTGTCGTAGACGAACACGTTCATCATGCGGTTGAGGTTTTCCAGAGTCGGCTCGCGGTACAGCGCACCGATCAGCTTGATGCCCTCAGTCGGCATCGGCACAAAGGGGCTGACGCCACCTGTACCACCGCCCATCAACACCAGTTTGTCGACGTTCTCCGGGTACGTCAGGGCAAACGCCACTGCGCTGTGGCCGCCCATGGAATTACCGAGCAGGCTGATTTTGTCGATCTGTAAATGATCGATAACAGCCTTAACCACGCGGGCGTTAAAGTCGGAGCGGGACTCAGCGCACAGCACCGAGTCGCTCTTGCCCCAGCCGGGGCAGTTGATCAGCAGCACGCGGAAACCGGCATCCACCACCGGGTCGATGTTGCGGTTGAAGTTGGCCCAGCCGGTTGCACCTGGGCCTGAGCCGTGGAGCATGACCACAACCTTGTCACCGTCGCCGAGGTCGTTGTAGTGCACCTTCAAAGAGCGGCCTGCATCTTCGATCTGTACAAAGCGGCTGCTGTCTTCTTCGTTGAAACGGGTCATAGGCGTGCCTTCCCTACTGAATGCTTGATCATTGCCCGCTCGTGCACGGCCGGGCGCTGAGCGCACCGAAGCCGGCAATCCACTCGGGAATTTCGCGGTAATAGCGATTACTGGCCTGATACGGGCCAAAGGCTTGCAGCGCAGAACTGGCTGCAACCCAGGTTTTGACTTCATGGGTGGATTTGCCCGCGAGTGCGGATAGCTCGGCATTGCCCATGCTGTCCAGCTCGGCCATGCGGCCGTCGCTGAGAATGTCGAGGAACTGCTGATCCCACTCAGGGTTGAGTGGGTGCAGCGAGTTCTGGTCGTGCACGAATCGCTGCGCCGCGAGGATCACCCGCTGCGTGCGTGCTTCGCGCTCATCGGCCGGCAAATACCGGCCACTGCCTTTTAGCCTGTCGGCCATCAACCCATCGACTTTGGCCAGTTCAGGCACCGGAGGCTGATGGGAAAGCCCGCCAGATGCGATGAACAGGACCCGCTGGTTCAGCGACTGTGCCCAACGGCCAATCGCTTCGCCCAGCAGACGGGCACGCTGAAAGCTCGGCAGCGGGGTGGCTACCGAGTTGATGAAGACCGGGATCACCGGCACTTCTCTCAGCCCACCGAACAGCAGTTCCAGTGGCTGAGCAGCTCCGTGGTCGAGTTGCATACGGTAGGACACAGCCGAGTCAACGCCTGCGTCCAAGACAGCCTGCGCGCAGGACTCCGCCAGCTCCTGGGGCACGTTCAGCGGCCCGGCCAGGGTGCCGAAATCGCCAATAGCGTGGGCCGCCATACCGATGCAAAACGACGGCATTACGTCGTAGAAAAAACCGTTGTAGTGATCCGGGGTGAACAGCACCACCAGCTCCGGATCAAACTCGGCGACCCGCTTACGGGCCGCTGAGATCACATCATCCACTTCATCCAGCACCGCACGGGCCGGGTCAACAAAGCCCACCAGCGGTGTGTGCGAGAGGCATTCCAACAGCGCAGTCATCTCAGGCCACCTTGCCGGCTGACGCTTGTACGCTGGCGATCACCGGCGTGGCGCGCAGTGCATACAGCACTTGAGCAGCGGCCTTTTCCAAGGTCTGCGGGATGGTTGCCGCAGCGACAAAACGATCCGGACGCAGGATGACCACAGACGCCGGGTACAGACCGAACCAAGTCTTCAGACGGTTGGTGTAATCACCGACAGTGATCACGCCATCGATCACCTCGCGCTCAGCCTTAAGCTGAACAGCCGGCAACACCTGAATGAATTTCACACCCAGTTGTTCGTAGGCAGCGATCTGCTCAGGCTTCAGGCCCCACTTCGGATTGCTGCCCCAGGCAATGATCGCAAAGTTGCTGCCAATCACTTCATCCAGCAGCACCTGACGGCCATCTTCCAGCTCCACTTTTGGCTGAATAAACATGCGTCCGGCTGGGGAGTCCTTAATGCTGTCGGCCACAACCACACCTTGGGTGTATTTCGGCATCGGCTTAAAGCGCATTTCGAGGAAATAACGCTTCACCGGCGGCACGTAATTGAGCAGCCAGGAGATACCGTCACGCAGCGTGGCGTACCAGCGCTTCGGCGGATTGAGCACGTTACCGGCCAGCACAGACAGATCAATCATCGCCTTGGCATGATCACGACGCTCAGCTTCGTAGGTGTCGAGCAGGGCTGGATCGGCCAAGCCTTTGACCACCAGCGCGAGTTTCCACGCCAGGTTGCTGGCATCACGCATGCCGCTGTTGTAACCCTGGCCCTGCCAGACCGGCATGATGTGTGCGGCGTCGCCTGCCAGAAGAATCCGGTCGATGCGGAAGCGCCCGGCCAGACGGGCGTTGTGGCTGTACACACGCTGGCGGATCAGCTCGACTTTGTCCGGCTCCGGCAACACCTGCGACAGCAGCTTACGCATGTTTTCCGGGCGGCTCAGTTGCTCTTCGGTTTCACCCGGCATCACCATAAATTCGAAGCGGCGCACACCGTGCGGCAGTGCTGCCGACACATACGGACGCACCGGGTCGGCACACAGGTAAATGTTCGGCGTACCCAGCGGGTCGTTGGCGATGTCGACCACGATCCACTGGTTCGGTGCGGTCTTGCCGTCGAAGGAAATATTCAGGGTGCGGCGCACGTAGCTGTTGCCACCATCACAGGCAACCAGGTAGCTGGCGCGTACACGCTCTTCAGTGCCATCGGCCTTACGCAAGCTCAAGTCGACACCTGTGGCGTCCTGAGAAAATGCGTACATATCGCGGGAGAACAGGCAGCGCACATTCGGGAAGCGCCCAAGGCCTTTGTACATCACGCCATCCACCTGAGGCTGGATGAACGCGTTGCGGCGCGACCAACCGAATTCATCGGTCATCGGCTGAATGTCGGCAAAGCAACGACCCTTGGGTGTCAGAAAACGCATGGCGTGCCACGGCGTTGTGTGCGGTAATACCTGCTCGACCAAACCAAAGGACTGAATGGTACGCAGCGACTCATCGTCGATGCCGATAGCACGTGGGTAGTCGATCAGGGTATCGAGTTTCTCGATCACCAGAACCTCGACACCCATTTGTCCGAGGTAGTTTGCAATAGCCAGCCCAACCGGGCCGGCACCCAGCACAACGACTTCCGCCTGATAGCTTATCTCGTTAGGCTTTTGTGGGGTCTGGGTCATTATTGTTCTCCGCCAGAGTGAGGCGCGCCGCTGTTTTCCCAGGGCAATAACGGCCCCGGAGCTCACCGTCAGGTGAAGCGCCTTTGGTTGTAATGCGTTACAGGAAAAGGATTTGGCGTTACCGACTGAGCCGTATCAGTTACACGGTGTCGGTCGATGTTTTACTGAGGTGTATCATCACCGGCCAAGCCACTTTTAAGGTCTGGCCGGAGTATAGAAACAAGAAAAAAACAGCAGCAATGAGAAAGCCGTCAGTTGTGCACTAGATGCACATAGCTTTGAGTATGCGTGATGACACAAGAAGAAAAAGAAACTGAGTACAAATCCGTTCGCGGATTGATTCGCGGCCTGGCCGTTTTGCATGCCATGAGTCGCGCCAGTGGCTCAGCCAGTATTAACCAACTGAGTCAGGAAACTGGGCTACACCGCACCACGGTCAGACGCCTGCTGGAAACCCTGCAGCACGAGGGTTACGTCAAGCGCCACAGTTCAGAAGACAGCCTGTATCAGTTGACCCTGAAAGTGCGCGAACTGAGCGAAGGTTTCCGCGACGAACAGTGGATTTCCTCCCTTGCCTCACCGGTGCTGGGAAGCCTGCTGCAGAAAGTGCATTGGCCAACTGACCTGTGCACGCTGGACGTGGACGCCATGCTGGTCCGCGAAACCACCCATAAATTCAGCCGACTTTCATTTAACCAGGCCATGATCGGCAGACGCCTGCCCATGCTCTACACCTCCGTTGGACGCGCCTACATCAGCTTCTGCCCGGACGATGAGCGTGAAGCGATTCTGGACCTGCTGCGCGCCCGCGAAGACGAGGAAGGCGCATTGGCCCGCGACGAGACTTACATCCGCCGCCTGATCGAGCACACACGCAAAACTGGCTACGGTGAAAACTACGCTCACTGGCAGTCTGAAAAGCGTATTGCAGCCATCGCCCTGCCCGTATTCAACGGGGAAAAAGTAGCTGCTTGTTTGAGCCTTGTGTACGTGGCCAAGGCCATGACCATTCAAGACGCCGCCAAGCGCTATCTGCCGATGCTCAAAGATGCCGTCGGGCAAATTGAGGCGTGCTGGAAACAGTTCGAGTACGGCAACACCAATAACCTGTTCGAAGAGGCCGAAGACCTCAACTAATTGTGCACTTAGTGCACATAAAATACGGTTTTCGTTGCCTCCGCCTGACCCCCTTGGCTACTGTCGGAACATGCCCTAATCAGCATCAGTTTTCCTCAGGTAATTCGCGCCCTTATCTGCATGCGGGGCGCGCTACCCTTAGCTTCAAGGTCAGCTATGAACAATTACAAAAGCATCTGGAAGTATCTGTTCCGCACCCCGCACCGCCTCAATATGGTTGACGTCAACGGCGTTAACACCCGCTATCTGGAAGCGGGCAAACCCGGCGCACCAGTGGTTATCTTTCTGCACGGCACCGCCGGCAGCCTGGAAAACTTCTGCGCCAACTATGCGGCCTATGCCGAACACTTCCATGTGTTTGGTATCGACATGCTCGGCTGCGGCGCGACCGATAAACCTGCCTATGATTATCTGATCCCTAACTACGCTGAGCACGTGCAAGGCTTTATGGATGCTGTTGGCGTCCAGAGCGCATCCTTGGTGGGTGTTTCGCTGGGCTCCTGGGTGGCCGCGCAGGTGGCATACAACGTACCTGAGCGCATCAATAAACTGATCCTGATCGCACCGGCCGGCATTATTGTCGATGCCGAAGAAGAACGCCGCGTGGCCGAAGGCGTACGCAAACGCCGCAGTGCCGCTGCCACGACTCCAACCTGGGAAACCGTCAAGGCAGCCATGAGCGGCCTGATGCTCAAGCCTGAAGACCTGATCGACGACCTGATCGCCATCCGCCTGGACATCTACCAAGACCCACGCATGCAGGACGCCATGCCGCGCCTGCTGGCCTTCAGCCTCGGTGGCCAGGACCTAAAACCCGAACAGTGGCGCAGCCTGAAACAACCGATGCTGAGCATTGCCGCTGTTGATGCGCCGAATATGTTCCTGCGCAACGCCTACGCCATTGCCGAAACTGCGCCGAACGTCGAACTGCTGGAAATGACCGGCTGCGATCACTGGGCGCAGTTTGAGCAACCCGATGCCTTTAATGAACTGAGCATCAACTTCCTCAAGCGCTGAGTCCGGCACGCATCAGAACAGATCAAGTGCCGTCGCCTGTGTTGTCACACGCGTCGGCCACGCCTTGCGAGACACCTTATGAACAATTACCAAAGCATCTGGAAACACCTGTTCCGCACCCCACATCAACTGGCCTGGATCGACGTTAAAGGCGTCAGCACCCGCTACCTGGAAGCAGGCAAAGCCGATGCGCCAGTGGTGATCCTGCTGCACGGTGCGACCGGCAGCCTGGAATACTTCTGCGCCAACATTGCCGTACTGTCTGAACACTTCCGCGTGATTGCCGTGGACATGATGGGCAACGGCCTGACCGAAGCGCCGGACTATCCGTACACCCCAAGCGTGTACCGCACCCACGTGCGCGACTTTATGGATGCCATGAATATCGACAAGGCGTCCTTTATTGGTGTGGCACTGGGCTCGGCGATTGCCATTCACATGGCTCACCACCACCCGGAGCGGGTCAATAAAGTGGTGATGGTCTCCCCCGGCGCCATCGTGGTGAACGAGGAAGAAGTCGGCAAATTCATCTCCGGCGTTAAAGAGCGTCGCGGTGCAGCTACTGAAAACCTGACCTGGGAAAACGTCGAGAAGATCGTCTCCGCGCTGTTCTACAACCCGGAAAAGAGCCTGATTCCCGACTTGGTCAGCGCCCGTCTGGATTGCTACGAGTGCGACAACCTGCAAACACGCATGGCCAACATGATGTCCTCGGCGCAGCCTGAGCAGTTCCTCACTCACGATCAGTGGCGCGCCCTGCAAACCCCGGTGCTGGTTACCGCTGCGGTGAGCATCCAACACATGTTTGTGGATAACGCCCGCAAGATCGCTGAGCTGGCGCCTAACGCCACCCTGATCGAAATCCCTGAGTGCCGTATCTGGGCGCATTACGAACAGGCCGAGCGCTTCAACAGCGCCGCTATCGAATTTCTCAACGCCTGATTTGATCAGCGTTTTGTAATAAGGATTCCCCCATGCTCGACCAAGCCCTGATCACCGAACTGGCCGCTGAACTGCACCGCGCCGAACAAGATCGCACCCAGACCGAACACTTCTCCAAGCGTTACCCGGAGATGACCATCGAAGACGGCTACGCCATCTCCCGCGAGTGGGTGAAGCTCAAGCTGGCTGAAGGCCGCGTGATCAAAGGCCACAAGATCGGCCTGACCTCCCGCGCCATGCAGATCAGCAGCCAGATCAACGAGCCCGATTTCGGCACCCTGCTGGACGATATGTTCTTCAACCAGGGCAGCGACATTCCGGTCTCCCGCTTTATCGCCCCGCGAGTTGAAGTGGAGCTGGCCTTTATTCTGGCTAAGCCGCTGAAAGGCCCGAACGTCACCATCTTCGATGTACTGGCCGCAACGGATTACGTGGTTCCGGCACTGGAAATCATCGACTCGCGCATTGAGCAGTTCGACCGTTACACCAAAGCGCCGCGCAAAGTGTTCGACACCATTTCCGACAACGCCGCCAACGCCGGCATCGTCCTCGGTGGTCGTCCGGTCAAGCCGGATGCCGTCGACCTGCGCTGGGTCAGCGCCCTGCTGTACAAGAACTCGGTGATCGAAGAGTCCGGCGTGGCCGCTGCCGTGCTCAATCATCCGGCAACTGGTGTGGCCTGGCTGGCGAACAAACTGGCCCCTTATGGCGAAGGCCTGGAAGCCGGGCAAGTGGTGCTGGCAGGCTCCTTCACCCGTCCGGTTGGCGGTGTTGCCGGTGACCATTTCCATGCAGATTACGGCCCACTGGGCAGCATCTCGTTCCGCTTTGTTTAAGGAGGCTGTTCATGAGCACTCCACGTTTACACAACCCGTTCAAGCAGGCGCTGGCCGAAGGCAAACCGCAGATTGGTTTGTGGCTGGGCCTTGCCGACAGCTATGCCGCTGAGATTATGGGCGGCGTGGGCTACGACTGGCTGCTGATCGACAATGAGCACGTACCCAACGATGTGCGCAGCACCCTGACGCAGCTGCAAGCCATCAGCAGCGCCGTGCATGCGGTGCCGGGCAGCGTCGACTCGCACCCAGTGGTGCGCTTGCCGGTGGCCGACCCGGTGCTGGTTAAACAGTATCTGGATATCGGCGCACAAACCCTGCTGCTGCCGATGATCGACACCGCCGAACAAGCGCAGGATGCAGTACGCGCCATGCGTTATCCGCCAGAGGGCATTCGCGGCATGGGCAGCGGCATTTCCCGCTCATCGCGCTGGCACCGTTTCAGCAATTACATTCAGGAAGCCAACGAGCAGGTGTGCCTGCTAGTTCAGGTGGAAACCGTCGAGGCCATCACCAACCTGGATGCTATTGCCGCCACACCGGGCGTTGACGGCGTGTTTATCGGCCCGTCTGACCTGTCCGCCTCCATGGGCTTTGCCGGGCAGGTTGACCACCCGGAAGTCTGCGCGGTGATTGATGATGCTATTGCGCGCATTCGCAAAGCCGGTAAGGCAGCAGGTATCCTGTGCGCCAACGAGCAACGGGCTAAGCACTACCTGAGCCTGGGCGCGCAGTTCGTCGCCGTCGGTGTCGATACCTCACTGCTTAACAGTGCAGCGAAGGGATTACTGGCTAAATTCAAAGAAGCACCCAGCGCGACACCTGCTCCAAGCTCGGGCTACTGACGCTCTACGGCCACACTCACCCGTGTGGCCTTTTTTCTTTTCCACTGCCGCACACAGGTTAGACGTGACTGCTCATTCCATTCTTGATCCTCGCACCGCCCGAATGCTGCCTTGGTTGGTCGCTGTTGCGTTTTTCATGCAGGCATTGGATGGCACCATTCTTAACACGGCACTGCCGGCAATCGCCCACGAACTGGGCGAAGACCCGCTGCGCATGCACGGCCTTGTGCTGGCCTATCTGATTACCGTCGCCATTCTGATTCCCGCTTCGGGTTGGCTGGCCGACAAATACGGTACACGGCGGGTATTTTTCGGCGCCATATTGCTGTTCTGCACCGGCTCGCTGCTATGCACCTTTGCCGACACCTACAACAGCCTGCTGGTGTCGCGGGTGATTCAGGCCACCGGTGGCGCGATGATGATGCCCGTGGGACGCTTAGTGGTGCTGCGCGCTTACCCGCGCAGCGAGCTGGTCAGGATTATGGGTTTCGTCACCCTGCCCGGCCTGGTCGGCCCACTGATTGGCCCGACGGTAGGCGGCTGGCTGGTGGAGTACGCCAACTGGCGGTGGATCTTCGCAATTAACCTGCCCATTGGCCTGATCGGTGCAATTGCCAGTTACCGTTTAATGCCCAACCTGCGCCCGGAAAAATCCTGGGGCTTCGACTTTGTCGGCTTCGCCTTGTTTGGCGCGCTCACACTGTCGGTCATCTTCACTCTGGAGAGCCTGGCTCACCCAAGCTTCCTTCAACCCTACTGGATGATGATCAGCGGCGTGGTGGCGCTGGTGTTGTATTACCTGCACGCCTCGCGCAAAAAGCATCCACTGTTCAGCCTGACGTTGTTCAAAGTACCCAGCTTCAGCATCGGTATTCTCGGCAACCTGCTGTCACGCCTGGGCAGTTCGGCCATGCCCTTTTTGACGCCACTGATGATGCAAGTCGGGCTGGGCTATTCGCCGTCAGTAGCAGGCATGAGCATGATCCCGCTGACCTTGGCCGGCATGGCCAGCAAACCGTTGCTGACATGGCTGATCAAGCATTTCGGCTACCGCAAAGTGCTGGCCTGTAACACCTTTGTTCAGGGCTTCATGATTGCCGCCATGTCCCTGATTACGACGGATACACACCTGGCATGGCTGCTCTTGCTGCTCTCGCTGATCGGCATGTCGATGTACATCCAGTTCACGGCCCTGAGCACCTTCACCCTGACTGATCTGGACAGCCAACAGGCCAGCAGCGGTACCAGCCTGATGTCGGTCACCATCCAACTGGCTATTGGCCTGGCGGTTTCGATAGCCGGTGCCTTCCTGACCCTGTTCAACCCGTCTGAAGGGGCCTGGCCTCAAGCCACGGTCATGGACGCATTCGCCTGCGCCTATATCGGGCTGGGCGTGGTCAGTGTGTTTACCACCTTGCTGTTTCTCTACAAACCTAAGCCACGTAAGTGCTGAAAGCGTTAGAGCTGCAGCATAAACATGGCCTTGGCCAAAAACAGAATCAGCAACATTTGCGACAACACACTGAGGTGGATCATCCGCGAGCGGGCGGGCGTTGACCGCCCTGTACGCATCAGAAAGACCACCAGCAGAAAATGCCCGAGGATGCTCAGCGCCAGCACAATCTTCAGGCTCATCAACAGGCCAATACTGCTGGTAAACGGATCCTTCAGAACACCCCGGTAATGCCAGGCCAGTCCAACACCTGCGCCGTACAAGGCCAACACGACCCAATGCATCACCTTGCGTGCCCGCTGCCCGACGGCTTTGGATAAACGCTCACGGGTTGCAGCATCCAGTTGTCGTGCAGCGCGGGAGAGAATCATCACCTCAAAGAACACGCCACCGATAAAGAACGCGGCCGCAGCCAGGTGGATGATATTCAGCAGCAGGTAGGTCAATACGTCACTCCTTGTACAAGCCCGATTCGTTTACCCCGGATGCCCGTCCGCCCGGCTCCTGCACAGCATCGGCCCATAGCAGATGACAAACTGCAGAAACGCCAACACCCAACCTGCAGTCGCCAGCCACAGCGCCGGCTGATACACCAGCGACACACCAAACACCCGTGCCACAGCAGCCAGATTCAGCAAGACAAACGCCAGAGCGAAGGCGCGAGGCAGTTGCAGCGGACGTCCGGTATGCCCCAATGAAACCCGCGCCAGCATTGCCAGAATAAGCCCGCCCATGGCTCCAACTGTAAGCCCATGCAGCGCTTGGCTCGGCACCAGCGGCGCACCGAAATGCCAGGCAGCCAGACCAACACAGGCCACCACCATCCAGGCATAGGCAATATGCAGCGACCACAGCAAAGGCACCCGCAGCAGCCCGCCATCAAACCAACGCACCAAGCGCATTCCGTGGCCCAGACTCAGGCCTGCGAAGAGCAGCCCTGCCCACCAATTCGCATCAAGTAAAAGACCACTGGCCGTGAGCACGGCAACCAGCACACTGCCGGCTAACAGCGACCAATCCAGCCAAGGCCAGGCTTTAACCTGAGCCGGGCGGGAAAGGCCACGCTGAGTAAAGAAGGGAATCACTCGCCCGCCGATCAAGCTCATCATCCCTGCCACCAACCAGATGGCCGCCTGCGTGCCCTGTCGCTGCCAGGCCTCGTTGCCATCCTGCACACCCAGCAAAGTCAGTACATCAGCGGCACAGAGCAACAGCAGCAGGACAACGGTGGGATAGTTGCGAACCTGCCGCACACGCCAGAGCAGGCGCCCCATCGTTGCGGCCACTGCCAGAAGAAACAGCGCATTGAACGCCAGCAACAACCAACTGGTTTCCATCCACCAGGCCAGTCGCGCCAGCAACCAGATCAGCACCAGCACCGCCAATGGCCGGCCAGACACACTCGCCTGGCCGGTCCAAGTCTGTACCGCCGTCAACAGAAAACCGGCAATGATGGCCCCGGCGAAGCCGAACACCAGCTCATGCCGATGCCACGCCAACCAGCCACCGACAGGCACGGGCAGCAGCGGCATGCCATTGAGTTCAGCAACCCACAGCGGCACCGCCACTAGCGCCAGTAAAGTGCCCAAGAGAAAGAACGGACGAAAGCCCAAACGCAGCACAGCAGGCACTGCCATCGCCTTGCGTTTATCGCTGATCTGCATAGCGTCTCCGAGAGATACCCGTCAAACGACTGCATCTTTACCGAAGCTAGGCAGACGACCTTGATTTCAATCAATTCCGGAAAAATTCAGTAGCACTGAGCACTGACGCAGACAGAGAGCTACGCATGCAAAAGAAAGTGCAAAGAAGGGAGTAACACGAAACAGGAGGGAAATAACGGGGGGACACAACTTGAGGTAAGCGGACTTACCTCAAGTGTGAAAACTCTGTCCTGGAGAACAGAACTCTGGCGCTTATTTGAACGCCAGGGTGCCCTTCATCAGAGCCGAATGGCCTGGGAAGCTGCAGAAGAAGGCATAGCTTTCGCCTTCTTTCAGTTTGCTGGTATCGAAGGTCACGGAGTCCTTCTCACCACCACCGATAACTTTGGTGTGAGCGATAACGCGGGCATCGTCAACTTTAACGTAGTTGTTAGCCACGCCAGCGCTCATACCTTCCATCATCGCACCCTGCATATCAGCAGCAGTGGTCAGCACCCAGTTGTGGCCCATCACGTTGGACGGCATGGTGCCAGTGTGCTGAAGGTTTACAGTGAACTGCTTGCAGGACTTGTCGACAACGATGTTGTCAGTGCTGAAACGCATTTGGTCAGTGCTTTGAATATCGATGGAGCACTCAGCTGCCATCAGGGAGGTGCTGCTCAGTACCAGCAGGGAAGCTGCCAGACATTGACGGATCATGGGGATTCCTCTGATTCGCAAATGAAATTAACTGGCTGCCGGCCTTTTGAGTCGACAGCCACATGAATCACTCGATCTCTTCGTAGGGTAGGCCTACGTAGTTCTCAGCGATGTTGACCAAACCGGCATGGGAGTTCAGGTAATACTCACGGTCGGCTTGCTGCATCTTCTGATCCCAAGCGTCCTTATGGCCATCAAAGTCATGCAGCAGATTTGTCATGAACCAGCTGAAGCGCTCGCCTTTCCATATGCGACGGAGTGCCAGTTCAGAATATTTATCCAGCAGGTCGGTACGGCCGTCAGTGTAGACCTTAACCAGGATACGGTACAGATAGCACACGTCAGACGCAGCCAAGTTCAGGCCTTTAGCGCCTGTTGGCGGCACGATGTGCGCAGCATCGCCGACGAGGAACAGTTTGCCGTACTGCATCGGCTCAACTACATAGCTGCGCAGCGGCGCAATGCTCTTCTCCAGGGACGGACCAGTCTGCAGATTATCCACAACGGATTGCGGCAGACGGGATTTCAGGGTGTCCCAGAAACGCTCATCGGACCAGTCCTCAACCTTGTCAGTCAGCGGTACTTGCAGGTAGTAACGGCTGCGGGTGGTCGAGCGCTGGCTGCACAGCACAAAGCCATCTTCGTGGTGTGCGTAAATCAGTTCGTGGTTGCACGGAGGCGTGTCGGACAGCAGCCCCAGCCAGCCGAACGGATAAACGCGCTCGTAGTGAGTCAGCAGTTCAGCCGGAATGCTCTGACGGGAAATACCGTGGAAACCATCGCAGCCTGCGATGTAGTCGCAGTCCAGGCGGAAGGTTTCGCCGTCTTTCTCGTAGGTGACGTAAGGCTTATCAGCCTTCATGTCGTGAGGTTTGACGTTCTCAGCGGAATAGATAGTAGTCAGACCGGCAGCAGCACGGGCTTCCATCAGGTCACGAGTCACTTCAGTCTGACCGTAGACCATTACAGTCTTGCCGCCAGTCAGCTCTTTGAGGTCAACGCGTACGCGCTTGCCGCCCACCAGCAGCTCAACACCGTCATGGACCAGACCTTCTGCGTCCATACGCCCAGATACGCCCGCTTCACGCAGCATATCCACAGTGCCTTGCTCCAATACGCCTGCACGGATACGGCCAAGGACGTAGTCCCCGGTCTGACGCTCCAGAATGACGTTGTCGATGCCAGCTTTGTGCAGCAGCTGACCAAGCAGAAGGCCGGACGGACCGGCACCGATAATCGCAACCTGAGTCTTCATTATGTACTTTCCCGCTTTGATTTAGCCGTCACAATCAATGCTTACGGCTGGGGTTTTTTATAAGCCCCTGCATTTTTGCCAAAAGCATTGCCCTGTTAAGGTTAAAATCGGGCAATAAAATGTACTTTTCGAAACTTCGTGCGATTATCGAAATAAAACATGCTGCTAGCACGGCAGCCACGCGAGGCCTATACGACTAATGGATAAGACCAAATCGCCAGTACCGGTTTTCAAACTGTATGGCGAAAATCAGGACTGGCCGACCCCCGATTTGATCCACTGCGAAACCATTTCCAGCCGCAGCAGCAAACACCACTGGGAGATCCAGTCACACCAGCATGCCGCGCTGTATCAGCTGTTTTACTTTCGCCATGGCGTGTGCCAGGTCGAGATCGAGGGCATCCGCCGGGAAATCCGCGAACCCTCCATTCAGGTGGTACCGGCAATGTTCGTACACGGCTTTCAGTTTGCCGACGATATCGACGGTTATGTGCTGACACTCGCCGCGCCTCTGGTGACACAACTTGAAGCCGATCTGGACCCCAAGCTCAGTACCGCCGCCTGCTATCCCGTACGGGAGTCAGCACGTCATCTGGATACGCTGTTCGCCGTATTGCAGAGTGAATATGAAGGCACTGACATGGCCCGGGACACATTATTACAAGCCATGGTGAACGCTTTAGCCGTGTGGTTGGCACGCCAGCGCAAGCGCACAAGCACCGTCACCAGCGGTGATGATCGGGGCCGCGACTATATGGTGGCGTTCCTCAACCTGATCGAAAAACATTACCGCGAGCATTGGTCTGTGGAACGCTATGCCCACCAAATTGGCCTGTCGAGCACCTACCTGAACAACCTGTGCCGCCAATTCGCCGGACACAGTGCACTGCAACTGATCCACCAGCGCCTGCTGTTGGAGGCCAAACGCAACCTGATCTACACCACCATGTCCATCGCGCAGATTGCCGATGCATTGGGCTTTGTTGATCCGGCCTACTTTTCACGTTTTTTCAAACGCATCAGCGGACAGACCGCCAATGCCTTCCGCCAACAGCGCCCTAACACTGAATCAGTGTCGATAGATGTAAACAGCGAAGAATTTCATTAACAGAATCCGCAAGCAGCCCTCTCGAATGCCTGCGCAGCCCGAGACAAAACGTCGCAACCCCGCGTTCTAGCGCATGGTTTCAGTTTTATTGCACTTGGCGCGATCCTTGTAAGTAAGCCCGCCGCTTATAAAAAACAAATGGGCCTTACACATGCGTTTTACTAAAAAAACCACTTCTGCCTCCGTGCACCTGAAGAAGCTTGCTGCTGCCACCCTGCTCGCCACTACCGCTATCGGTAGTGCCAACGCCACCGAGGGCGGTCTGTCCTCCTGGCCGATGGGCATCGAAATCTACGGCATGGGCATCCTGCCTCCGGCTGGCACTTATGGTCAGATCTTCGCGGGTAACTACACCGCTGATACCTTACGCGACAACGCCGGCAACAAAGCCGCTGAAATCGACCTGCGAGTCACCAGCATCGTGCCGCGTTTTGTTTGGGTAACCGAGCAGAAAGTCCTTGGCGGCGACCTGGGCTTCCACGCCCTGCTGCCACTGAACGACATGCGCCTGAACATCAAAAATGGCGGCCCGCACGACCACAAACGCGGCATCGGTGACATGCACCTGGGCCCGGTTGTTGGTTTCCACCTGAGTGAGAAGCTGCACATCGCAACCGGCGTTGACTTCGTTCTGCCTACCGGCAGCTATGACAAAGACGACATCATCAACCTCGGCAACAACTACTACACCGTGCAGGGCGTGTTCGCACTGAGCCACATCGACCCGAACGGCTTTAACGCCGATATGCGTCTGATGTACGACTACAACTTCGAAAACAAAGACACCAACTACACCTCCGGTCAGGAGCTGCACCTGGACTACACCCTGGGCTGGGGCTTGGGTAATGGCTGGGTAGTGGGCGTCGGCGGCCACGCCTACACCCAAATCAGCGATGACAAGTGCAGCTACTCCAACTGCGCCTCCGCAGCTGCTGTAGACGCCACCGGCGGCAACCGCGGCCGCACCCTGTCGATCGGCCCTGCGTTCCAATACGCAAGCAAAGACGGCTGGCTGTTCAGCGCCAAATGGCAAGAAGAAACCGGCGTACGCAACCGCGCCGAAGGCCAGACCTACTGGTTCAAATTCACCACCCCGCTCTAAGCGACCGGTGAATCAAAAAGCCCCTGTCAGCGCGAGCTGACAGGGGCTTTTTCATGCGACAAAGGCGGCGTCGCGAACCACCTACTTCTGCGACTTGATGCGATAACTCACCTGCGCCCGGCTCATGCCGAGCATCTGAGCGGCGGCAGTGATGTTGCCGTCGGATTTTTCCAACGCCAGGCGAATCAGCATGGTCTCGACATCCTCCAGCGTGGTACCCAGTTCGCGGCGCTGGCCGCTGACGAAAGCACGCAGATTGTCCAGCGCGGTCTCTGCGCCGAACAACTCATCCCGACCCAACTCAGCATCCGGCACCGCCGCAGAGGCAACCGTCTCGGCAACAGCGGCTGGCTGCAAGCGGCCCGACGCAGTTAAGCCTGTCGGCGTCAGGAAGCTCTCTTTATTTCCCAAGGTGATGTGCTTGACGTCCATCGCCTCGCCCTCATCGCAGGTGATCACACCACGCTCGATGAGGTTTTGCAGCTCGCGGATGTTGCCGGGGAAGGTGTGGGTCAACAACACATTGACCAAACGCGTGGTAAAGCCGGGAATGCTTTTCTCATAACGCTGAGTGAAACGCCGCAAGAAGTAGCTCATCAATGGCTGAATATCTTCGCGGCGCTCACGCAGTGGTGGCAGATGGATCGGATAGACATTGAGGCGATAGAACAAGTCTTCGCGGAATCGCCCCGCCGCCACTTCAGCACGCAAGTCGACGTGGGTCGCGGCGATCACACGTACATCGACCTTGATCGAGGTATTGCCGCCCACACGCTCAAATTCGCCTTCCTGCAGGGCACGCAGAATCTTGCTTTGGGCGCTGGCACTGAGGCTGCCGATTTCATCTAGAAACAGTGTGCCGCCATCGGCCCGCTCGAAGCGTCCCGGACGCGAGCGCTCAGCACCGGTAAAGGCCCCGCGTTCAACGCCAAACAACTCGGCTTCAACAAGGTTCTCCGGCAGGTTGGCGCAGTTCAGTGCCACCCACGGCCTGTCACTGCGTCGGCTGTGCTGATGCAGGGTTTGGGCAAAGAACTCTTTACCCACGCCCGACTCACCGGTAAGCAGCACGGTTGCCTGTGTCGGCGCGACCTTTTCCAACAATTGCCGCGCGGCAATAAAGCCGGAGGAGCCGCCAACCATCTCTGCCGACAGGTCGACTTCATACTCTGACGCCAGCAGGCCATCGTCTTCAGGCATCGGATGGTTGCTTTCGCTGAGAAACGCTTCGGCATCCAGATAGGCCAGTTCGGCAGAAACGTCATCCCACTGATTAGCGGGTTTACCAACGATGCGGCAGGCCGCCTGACCACAGCCGCAACACTCCAGCTCACGGAACACGATCAAACGCCCGGACAACGATGAGGCATAACCACTGGCATAGCCGATGGACATCCAGCACACCGCCTCATCACTCAGGCCATAAGTCGCCAGGTGCTCATCCGCTTCAAGGGAGTTGTGCCAGAGAAACTCTGAGTAGAAATGCCCGATGCTGTTATCAATTTCAAAGCGCACGGCCTCGACATTGACCATGCCTTCGAGCATATGCAGGCGCGGGCCTGCACTGTACAGAGCAGCATGATCACCTTCAGGCCACTGTTCAGCCACCTGCGCCGCGTCCCGGGCGCCTGCCTGCCACCCCAGACGGGTTAATAAACCGCGCGCTTTGTCCTTACCCATGGACTTGATCAGCTCACGGCGCATCGCTCCAAATGCGGAGCCCTGCAGCAACATCATGCGCTGGCCGCACAACCAGATAAAACCATCTTGCGGTGCAAAGGTCACCGTCTCTGCAAGGTGCTCAGCATTGGGGAATCCGCTGTCCTGAAACTGACTGCTGCGATTAACCAGCAAACGCTTTTTGCGACTGAGCAAGCGCGCGATGAAGTCTTCTTCAGGGCCGGAATCCGGGGGAGTAGAACGCGGCATAGGGTTTCTGTTCTCAAGCCTGAAATACGGCGGCAATAGTTGGGCAGGTAATGATGTGGGTCAATGAAACTCTGGCGAATGGTCATCAATGCGTCCGATTAACGAACGTAATCACTGAATTTTCGCAGGCTTTTCATCTGGCCGTAAAAAATTCTCAATAATTTCCCGCACCCCGCCTGCCATCACCTGCTCACCTGTTTTCAGGCGAGCAGCCTGTAAGCCCTGCAAACACTGCCCTGCGGCAATTTCGCGCAGCCCATTCTGGAACAGGCATGCTTCTTGATACAGGGCCGACGGAAGCACTGTAGCTGCGACCTTTGGTCCCATTTCAGGAACGAAGTGTCAGTTATTGCCGTCATCCAACAAGTACTGCCTACCACTTAGCACTTTGTATTGAAGCGGTTCTTAACAGGCTACTTTGAATTAGAAAGAACGGAGGAGTAACTCCATGTCCCTACGCCCTGCTGCCTATGAAAACCTTGAGCTGCAACCTATTGCAGGTCAGCTGCGTGCTGGTTCTTCCAGCCGTACGCTGAACGTACTCAACCCATTCAACAACGATGTACTGCTGAACATTCAGCTGGCTACCCGTGAAGACCTCAACGAGGCCTACGAAGGTGCCCGCAAAGCTCAACTGGAATGGGCTGAAACCGGTCCTGCACAACGTGCTGCGATCATGGTCAAGGCAGTCGAGATCTTCGACCAGCGTCACGAAGAAATCGTTGAATGGATCATTCGTGAATCAGGCAGCACCCGTATCAAAGCTGAAATCGAGTGGGGCGCAGCCCGTGCAATCACTCTGGAGTCAGCTAGCCTGGCAAGCCGTGTACACGGTCGCATCATGGCGTCCAACGTACCGGGTAAAGAAAACCGCGTTTACCGTGAAGCCCTGGGCGTAATCGGCGTAATCAGTCCGTGGAACTTCCCACTGCACCTGACTGCCCGTTCTACCTCCCCGGCTCTGGCATTGGGCAACGCTGTTGTGATCAAGCCTGCCAGCGACACCCCGGTTACCGGCGGTCTGCTGTTGGCCCGTATCTTCGAAGAAGCTGGTCTGCCGAAAGGTGTTGTGAGCGTCGTCGTAGGTTCCGGTGCTGAAATCGGTGATGCCTTTGTTGAGCACCCGGTTCCTGGCTTTATCTCCTTCACCGGTTCGACTCAGGTTGGCCGCAACATCGGTCGCATTGCCAGCGGCGGTGAACACCTCAAGCACGTGGCACTAGAGCTGGGCGGTAACAGCCCGTTCGTAGTTCTGGCTGACGCTGATCTGGACCAAGCCGTTAACGCTGCTGTTGTGGGCAAGTTCCTGCACCAGGGTCAGATCTGCATGGCGATTAACCGCATCATCGTTGAGCAGCCGCTGTATGCCGAGTTCTGTGAGCGTTATGCCACTCGCGTAAAAGCACTGCAGTACGGCGATCCGAGCGATCCGAAAACTGTGGTTGGCCCGGTGATTAACAGCAAGCAGCTGGATGGTCTGAAAGAGAAGATCGCCACCGCCAAAGCTGAAGGTGCCAAGGTTCTGGTTGAAGCTGAGCCACAAGGCAACGTCATGCCGCCGCACGTCTTCGCTGACGTGACTGCCGACATGGAAATTGCTCGCGAAGAAATCTTCGGCCCGTTGGTAGGCATTCAGTGCGCCCGCGACGAAGCCCACGCACTTGAGCTGGCCAATATGAGCGAGTACGGCCTGTCCAGCGCTGTGTTCACTCAGAACCTGGACCGCGGTGTGCAGTTCGCCCGTCGTATCCACGCAGGCATGACTCACATCAACGACATCCCGGTAAACGACGAGCCGAACGCTCCGTTTGGTGGTGAGAAGAACTCCGGCCTGGGCCGCTTCAACGGCGACTGGGCTATCGAAGAGTTCACTACGGATCACTGGATTTCGGTGCAACACAAGCCGCGCCATTACCCCTTCTAAACCGTGTCCTATAAAAACCAGGAGCACCATATGTTCCAACTGAAGAAAAGCGCGTTGCGTGGCAGTGCCATCGCAGCCTGCCTTGCACTGCCAATGGCTCTGATGAGCACCACCGCCTCTGCTGATGGCGATGGCGTCTGGAAAAGCGGCGAAAACCTGTACGCGAAAGTGTGCGGCCACTGCCACGAAGCGGGCGTAGGCCCTGTGATCAAAGGCCGCCAACTGCCACCTGAGTACATTCAGGCGATCGTTCGTAACGGCTTCCGCGCGATGCCTGCCTTCACTGCTTCGTACATCGACGACAAGTCGCTGCAGCAGGTTGGCGAGTACATCCAGAAGTCTCCGGCTCCGGCTGCTGTAGCCAAACCTTGAGGAGTGACGCTATGAACGTCGCACGTCGTACTCTTCTCAAAGGGGCTGCCGTCAGTGGTCTGTCCGTTGCCGCACTGAGCGCCTCGGGCCTCTCTATGGCCTCTGGTCTGCTGCGTGATTCGGCTCGTCCGTCGCTGGCGTTGGTCAGCGGCAATGAGGCAGAAGCCGCCTTTCTGCTGGGCGCACGCAACGGCCAGAGCACTATCCAGGTTCAGCGTACGGATCTGGATGCAGCCTACATGCAGGCGCTGGCCGCTCAATTGGCCAGCGATCAACCGCAGCGCATTATCGGCCTGGTTGATGATGCCAGCGCCACGCTGATTCTGGATCTGGCGCGCAGTGCCGGTGCCCGTGTTCAGTGGGTCGGTCTGCATGCGGCTGACAGCAAAGGCTCTCGCCATGAACTGCTCAGCGCCGATGCCAACGACAGCTGTGCACTGCGCCTCGGCCATCAGCTGAGCAGCTGCGGTGCTGGCTTCACCCTGCGTGAACAGCGTCAGGGCGAGCAACGCCTGAACCTTGATCTGGCCATCAACGCCAAGCGTGCCGACGCAGCCGATCAGTGGGCTGCCACCCTGGGCCACGTATTGGCTTCAGCTGGTCGCACCGATGCAGGCAATGCGCCACGTATCAGCAATCAAAACAAGCCGCTTCGCGGCCATTTCGTTTCGTTCTCGATCGAGTCCGGAAGGAGTCATAACGTATGACCGAGCAAAACACCCAACTGCTGCCTAAGGGCGTAGACGCTGCCAACTTCGAACAGGCTGTGGCCAAGTTCCGTAAGCTGGTGGGCGATGAAAACGTACTGGTTAAGAACGAGCAACTCGTCCCGTACAACAAGATCATGATGTCCACCGAGAACGAAAACCACACGCCTTCGGCGGCAGTCACTGCCCTGAGCGTGGAGCACGTTCAAGGTGTGGTTAAGATCTGTAACGAGCACAAAATCCCGGTATGGACCATCTCCACCGGCCGTAACTTCGGTTACGGTTCCGCGGCCCCAGGCCAGCGCGGTCAGGTCATTCTTGACCTGAAGAAGATGAACAAGATCCTCAACATCGACCCAGAGCTGTGCACTGCTCTTGTTGAGCCGGGCGTAACCTACGGCCAGCTGTACGATTACATCCAGGAAAACAACCTGCCGCTGATGCTGTCCTTCTCCGCGCCATCGGCCATCGCAGGTCCGCTGGGCAACACCATGGACCGCGGCGTGGGTTACACCCCGTACGGCGAACACTTCCTGATGCAGTGCGGTATGGAAGTGGTTCTGGCCAACGGTGACGTGTATCGCACCGGTATGGGCGGCGTGAAAGGCGACAACGCCTGGCAAGTGTTCAAGTGGGGTTACGGCCCGACACTGGACGGCATGTTCACTCAGGCCAACTACGGTATCTGCACCAAGATGGGCTTCTGGCTGATGCCGAAACCTCCGGTGATCATGCCGCTGGAAATCAAATTCCCGAAAGAAGCCGATATCAACGAGATTGTTGAGTTCATCCGTCCGCTGCGTATCGCCAACATCATCCCGAACTCCGTGGTGATTGCTGGCACGCTTTGGGAAGCGGCTACATCGGGCGTACGCCGTTCCGATTACATCTCCGAGCCGGGTGCGACGCCGGACGAGGTGGTACAGAAAATCCGTGATGACAAAAACCTCGGTGCCTGGAACGTCTACGCCGCCCTGTACGGTACTCAGGAGCAAGTTGACGTTAACCTGAAGATCGTTAAAGGCGCGTTGGCTCAGCTGGGCAAAGGCAAGCTGTACACCGAGAAAGAGCTGGGCGGCACTCAGCCGTTCAAGTATCGCTCCGAGATGATGAAAGGCATCCCGAACCTGCAAGAGTTCGGTCTGTACAACTGGCGTGGGGGCGGTGGCTCCATGTGGTTCGCCCCGGTGAGTCAGGCGCGTGGCAGCGAGTGCGACAAGCAGTTCGCCCTGGCTAAGCAGATCCTGAACAAGCACGGCCTGGACTACGTCGGTGAGTTCATTGTGGGCTGGCGTGACATGCACCACGTGATCGACGTGCTGTTTGACCGCACCAACCCAGAAGAGCTGAAGCGCGCTGACGCCTGCTTCAACGAACTGCTGGACGAGTTCGAGAAGCGCGGCTACGCGGTATACCGTGTTAACCCGCACTTCCAGGATCGTGTTGCACAGAGCTACGGTACGGTTAAGCGTAAACTTGAGCACACCCTCAAGCGCGCACTGGACCCGAACAACATCCTGGCTCCGGGCAAATCAGGTATCGACCTGAACAACGACTTCTAAGTCGTATGAACCTCGCCGGAGCAATCCGGCGAGGCTCTTTGAGCGCTCACCACACCGAGCCTCTGCCTGTCCGACACCTTTCGGAACCGGCCTCAAAATAGCCTGGCGTCAGACCAGTGCACCAATTGTTTAGGCAGCAGACACCCTTTCTGCGCCTTTGCCTGAGCCCAACCTACGGCACAGGCTTGTGGGTCGGCCCGTACCCGGGCAACCCGTGCTGTCACACAAAAATACACACAGCAACCGCAGACCGGCTTTGCCCGGTCTGCACCCACAATGTTGCTGCACTGCCAAAATTTCAGATGGATTAGCTTCATGCTCGCCAACCTGTCCCTGCGCACCAAAATACTGATGCTCTGTGGCACCAGCTTGCTGGTACTGCTGATCACCGCCCTGACCTTTTTCGGTTTCCTGACCAGCCACACTCACAGCTACAAGGCAATGAGCATCGATGCGCTTAATGCATCGCGCTACATTTCTCAGGCCGCCATGTCGTACCAGTTACAACTCAACGAACTGGCCTCTCTGACCCACACATACAGCGCATCGGCGGAAAGTGCAGAACGCTTCGCTGCCGAGGAAAAGAAAGTCCAGCACTACCTCAGCGAACTGGCTCGCATGAAACTGGACAGCTCAATTGAAGACGAACTGACCGAACTGCGTGCAGAGCACAAAGAGCTTGGCGAACAGTTCCGCAACAACGCCCACGGTGCCTCGAGCCGGGTCGACGAAATTGCTCGCGACGGCAGCCAGCACATCAGTAATCTGCTCGACAGCATCATCGAAAATGCCGACAAGCAGATTGAAATCACCGACCAACAGGTCACCCGGACCTGGATCAGCGGCAGCCTGTTTCTGATTGCCTTTACCCTGCTCAACTTCCTCGCCTGCCTGTGGTGGCTGACCAGCCAACTGATGGTTCCCCTGTCACGCGTCACCAAAGCATTGGTGCAACTGAGCCAGGGCAACTTCTCTGAACGCATCACCGGCAAACGTGGCGATGAACTGGGTGATCTGGCCGGAGCCAGCAACAGCCTCAGCGACTTCCTCTCCGAGACCTTTGCCAACCTGAGCAAGAACACCAGCGAACTGGATCTCTCCAGCGACGAACTGAATGTAATTGCTTCACAGATGACCCAAGGTGTTCACGAACAAGGACTGCGTACCGATCAGGTCGCCACTGCCATGGAAGAAATGACCGCTGCCGCCCAGGAAGTTGCCGGGCATACCGTACGCGCCGCCCAGGCTGCCGACGATGCCGAGCGCGCCACACAGGAAGGTGAGCAGGCGATGATTGCGCTGGTCAACAGCATCATCAACACCCGCGATGAAATCAGCCGCACCACGGAAGTCATCCTGCAACTGGAAGACGACAGCGGCCGCATCAGCGAAGTGCTGGCTGTTATCCACAGCATTGCCGAACAAACCAACCTGCTGGCTCTTAACGCCGCCATCGAAGCTGCACGCGCGGGCGAAAGTGGTCGCGGCTTTGCAGTGGTAGCAGATGAAGTTCGCAATCTGGCGCAACGCACCGCGCAATCGACGGCTGAAATCAACGTCATCATCAGCGCTGTGCAACGCGGAGCTGAGAGTGCGGTGAAAGCCATTGAAAGCGGTAAGCAAAGCAGCATCAAAGGGGTTGAGCAGGTCCAGCATGCAGGCAAAATTCTCAATGGCGTGACCGACTCGGTACAAACCATTCGCGACATGAACATGCAGATCGCCACTGCAGCTGAAGAACAAACACTGGTGGCCGAAGACATCTCGCGCAACCTGACTGACCTGGTCAGTATTGCCGCAAACAATCAGGAGAACGTCTCCCGCACAGAGCATGCCAGCAACAACCTGCGCACTGTCTCACGCAGCCTGGCGCAAATTATTCAACACCAACACCGCTGAGTGCCCATTCACCGACTGAAGTCGCTCCTCACACCGCGCAGGAACGGCTTTAGCCTCGACACAATGGCGACAAAAAAACCGGCCTGAATGGCCGGTTTTTTATTCCTCATACGAGGGAACGAGCGCTTACTCAGCCTTGTTCTGCAGCGACTCAACACCGACCTCATCCCACACCGACTCAGCCAGGTGGAAGGTGGCGTTGGCGGCAGGGATGCCGCAGTAGATCGCACTCTGCATCAGCACTTCTTTGATCTCATCACGGGTCACACCGTTGTTCTTGGCGGCGCGCAGGTGAAGCTTGAGTTCGCCCTCGCGGTTCATGCCGATCAGCATGGCGATGGTGATCAGGCTGCGGGTGTGACGCGGCAGGCCCGGACGGGTCCAGATATCGCCCCAGGCATGACGGGTGATCATTTCCTGGAACTCTTCATTGAACGGGGTCAGGCTCTTCAGGCTGCGATCCACATGGGCATCACCCAGTACCGCACGGCGTACCTGCATGCCGGCTTCGTAACGTTCTTTCTCGTCCATTTCTGGCACCTATCTATCAATGGTGCAGCGCCCACAGACGCTGCACGGGTAAAACTTACGACTTGAGGAAGCTGATCAGCGCGTCGGTGAAAGCATCACCCGCTTCGACGTTGGACAGGTGCGCGGCGTGGAAGTCGACCTGCTGCGCGCCAGCAATACGTTGCTGCATAAAGCGACCATCTTCCGGGGTGGTCACAGCGTCGCCGGTACCGCAGATGATCAGGGTCTTGGCTTCGATCTGGCCCAGTTGCTCACGGAAGTCACCGTCACGTACCGCAGCGCAGTTGGCGACGTAACCGGCCGGGTTGGTGTTAGCCAGCATCGACACGATGCGGTCTGCCACAGCCGGGTTGGCTGCGGAATATTCCGGGGTGAACCAACGGGCGATGGAGCCGTCACGCAGGTCAGCCATGGCTTTGGCGCCACCGGCGTTTACGGTGTCGATGCGGCTGTTCCAGCCTTCGGCGTTGCCGATTTTGGCTGCGGTGTTGCACAGCACCAGGTGGGTGAAGCGCTTCGGTGCGTTGATGCCCAGCCACTGGCCGATCAGGCCGCCCATGGACAGACCGCAGAATGCTGCGCGCTCTACTTTCAACTCGTCCAGCAGCGCCAGCACGTCGCGGCCCAGCTGTTCGATGGTGTAAGGGCCTTCAGTCACAGAAGACCCGCCGTGACCACGGGTGTCGTAACGCACCACGCGGAAGGATTTGCTCAGTTCCGGGATTTGCACATCCCACATGCCCAGGCTGGTGCCCAGTGAGTTGGACATTACCAGTACCGGAGCGTCGGCCGGGCCGTCGATTTGATAGTTCAACACGCCATCAGCCAGTTGCAGAGTTGCCACGATAATTCTCCTTCAGAATTTTTCATGTTCAGCTACAGCGCGGGCGACCCAACGCTCAGCTTGTCCGAGGTAATGGGCCGGATCGAGCAGACGATCCAGCTCATCGCTATTGAGTTGCGCGCTGACTTCAGCGTTATCGCCCAGCACCGCACGCAAGTGACGGCCTTCGGCAATTGCCTGACGGCAGCAGGTTTCGACCAGGTGGTGCGAGGCATCGCGACCAATGCGCTGAGCCAGGGCAATGCTCACCGCCTCAGCCAGCACCAGGCCCTTGGTCAGGTCGAGGTTGCTGAGCATGCGCGCGCTGTCCACTTCCAGCCCCGGTACGGCGATCAGCGCCTGTTGCAGGGCACCGGCGACCAGGCGGCACAGCTCCGGCAGGGTTTCCCACTCGGCGTGCCATAGGCCCAGACTGCGTTCGTGCTCTTGCGGCATACCGGCGAGCATGGTGGAGACCAAGCCCGGCGCGCGGGTGGCGGCACCGATCAATACTGCGGCACCGACCGGATTGCGCTTATGCGGCATAGTGGAGGAACCCCCTTTGCCCGGTGCGGACGGCTCAAACACTTCGCCCACATCGGTCTGCATCAGCAGGCTCAGATCACGACCGAGCTTGCCCAGGGTTCCGGCAATCAGGCCAAGCAGGTTGGCGAACTCCACCAGACGATCACGCTGGGTGTGCCACGGCTGCTCAGGCAGGCCGAGGTTAAGTTCAGCGGCCAGCGCTTCACTCACAGCCCAGCCCTGTTCACCCAGCGCCGCCAACGTACCGGCAGCGCCGCCGAATTGCAGGACCAGCACGCGGGGCTTCAGCTCAGCCAGCCGCTGACGATGGCGGGTAACAGCACCCAACACACCGGCCAGCTTCATGCCCAGGGTGACCGGCGTTGCGTGCTGCAGCCAGGTGCGCCCCGGCAGCACAGTGGCTGCGTGGCGGCTGGCCTGCTCAGCCAACGCGTTAGCCAGCTGAGCCAGATCAGCCTCGATCAATTCAATAGCTTGGCGGACTTGCAGGATCAGGCCGCTGTCCATGGCGTCCTGGCTGGTCGCGCCGAGGTGCACGTAGCGCTCGGCCTCGGCATCGCTGGCAGCAATGCGTTTGCCCAGCGCCTTGACCAGCGGGATCGCCGAGTTGCCAGCGGTGGCAATCGCCACAGCCAGTGCCTGATAGTCGAACAATTCGGCTTTGCAGGCTGCCTCAATCGGCGCAACAGCGGTTTGAGGAATCAGCCCCACACGGGCTTCGGCACGCGCCAATGCGGCTTCGAAATCCAGCATGCCCTGCACGCGACCGGCATCGGAAAACACCGCGCTCATGGTCTGGCTGCTGAAGTAGCGTTCGAACAGTTGATTCCCCGTTCCCTGCATCATGAAAAACCTTTAATGATCGTTGTGGAGATAATCCGCCTGCTTAGGCAGACGCAAACTAAACAGAAATGCGATCACCATCATGGCGGTCACATACCAGTAAAACGTGTCTTCCATGCCCAGGCTCTTCAAGCCCAGGGCGACATATTCGGCGGTTCCGCCAAACATTGCATTGGCTACGGCGTACGCCAGCCCAACACCCAGCGCACGCACATGGGGCGGAAACATCTCAGCCTTCACCAAGCCACTGATGGAGGTGTACAGACTGACGATAGCCAAGGCGATGGTAATCAGCACAAAGGCCATGAACGGGCTGTCCACTGCTTTCAGCGCATGCATCAGCGGCACCGTACACAGAGCCCCCAGCGCGCCAAACAGCAGCATAGAGTTACGCCGGCCGATACGGTCAGAGAGCATGCCGAACAACGGCTGCATGCACATGTAAACGAACAGCACACCGGTCATCACGAAGCTGGCGGTGGACTTGTCCATGCCCGCGCTGTTGACCAAGTACTTCTGCATGTAGGTGGTGAAGGTGTAGAAGATCAGCGAGCCACCGGCGGTGTAACCCAGCACAGTAACAAAGGCGCTCCAGTGGTTGCGGAACAGGCCTTTAACACTGCCGGCATCTTTGCTTTCACGTTCCTGCGGTTTGCTGGTTTCCACCAGCGAGCGGCGCAGAAACAGCGACACAACTGCCGCCAGCGCACCGACGACAAACGGAATGCGCCAGCCCCAGTCGTGCATCTGCTCCTCACTGAGTAACTGTTGCAGGATGACAATCAGCAACACCGCCAACAGCTGGCCACCGATCAAGGTCACGTACTGGAACGAAGCAAAGAAACCGCGCTGACCGCGCAGGGCCACTTCACTCATGTAGGTTGCAGTGGTGCCGTATTCGCCGCCCACCGAGAGACCTTGCAGAAGACGCGCCAGCAGCAGGAAGAACGGTGCCCAAGCGCCTATCTCGTTGTAAGTCGGCAGGCAGGCAATCACCAGTGAGCCGACACACATCAGCATCACCGAAATCACCATGGAATGTTTGCGGCCCTTGCGATCAGCAAGGCGGCCGAAAATCCATCCGCCGATCGGACGCATCAGAAAGCCCGCGGCAAATACGCCAGCAGTGTTCAGCAACTGAACTGTGGGATCGTCGGAAGGAAAGAAAGAAGAAGCGAAATAAATCGCACAGAATGCATAGACGTAGAAGTCGAACCATTCGACTAGGTTGCCGGATGATGCGCCGACAATAGAAAAGATACGTGAACGCTTTTGTTCGGCGGTGTAGTGAGTTGTTGTCATTTTCAGACTCCGTGGCAATAACCTGATTCGGACATTCACCACACACCTTCGTTCCTGCTCAAAAACCCGGCAGACGTGGCCTGCCGGGTTTTTGAGACTATTCTGATCAGACGCGTTCAACCGCCAGAGCAAGACCCTGACCTACGCCGATACACATAGTCGCCAGCCCTAACTTGCCGCCGGTTTTTTCCAGCTGATGAACTGCGGTCAGCACCAGACGCGCACCGCTCATACCCAGCGGGTGACCCAGCGCAATTGCACCGCCATTCGGGTTAACGCTGGCAGCATCATCAGCCAAGCCGAGGTCGCGCATGCACGCCAGGCCCTGAGCAGCAAAGGCTTCGTTCAACTCGATGACGTCGTAGTCTTCGATCTTGATGCCCAGACGCTCGTTGAGCTTGCGAACTGCCGGCACCGGGCCGTAACCCATGATGCGCGGCGCGACACCGGCACTGGCCATGCCCAGCACTTTGGCGCGTGGAGTCAGACCGTACTTTTCCACGGCTTCTTTGGATGCCAGGATCATCGCCGCGGCACCGTCGTTAACGCCGGAAGCGTTGCCTGCGGTGACGGTTTTGTCCGGGCCGTTGACCGGCTTGAGCTTGGTCAGCGCTTCAAGGGTGGTATCCGGGCGCGGGTGTTCGTCGGTGTCGACGATGGTGTCGCCCTTCTTGCCCTTGATCACAACCGGCACGATCTCTTCCGCGAAGAAACCTTCAGCCTGAGCACGGCCGGCTTTCTGCTGGCTGCGAATGGCGAAAGCGTCCTGATCAGCGCGGCTGATATTGAAATCATCAGCCACGTTGTCAGCGGTTTGCGGCATGGCATCAACGCCATACAGCTCTTTCATTTTCGGGTTGATGAAGCGCCAGCCGATGGTGGTGTCTTCAATCTTCTGGGTACGACCGAAAGCAGTTTCAGCCTTGCCCATGACGTACGGCGCACGGGACATGGACTCCACTCCGCCGGCAATCGCCAGATCCATTTCGCCAGAAGCGATGGCGCGGAAGGCAGTACCCACCGCATCCAGACCGGAAGCGCACAGACGGTTCAGGGTCACGCCCGGAACACTGGCCGGAATGCCAGCCAGCAACAGCGCCATACGGGCCACGTTGCGGTTGTCTTCACCAGCCTGGTTAGCGCTGCCCATAAACACTTCTTCAATGGCTGCCGGGTCCAGCTGTGGGTTGCGCTCAAGCAGCGCCTTCAGCGGGATTGCAGCCAGGTCGTCAGCACGTACCGCCGACAGCGCGCCGCCAAAGCGGCCGATGGGCGTACGTACTGCGTCGCAGATATACACTTCGCGGGTCATTACTCGTCACCACTCTTCTGGCCGTGGGCAATTGCGGTGCGCTCTTCGAGAGCACGCAGGGCTTCCAGCTCATGGGCTTCCGGTACAGCGGTTTCAGCCACAACGTCAGCAAAACGGATGGCCCAGCCGGTGTTCTCGATGATCTGCTCGCGGGTAACGCCCGGGTGGATCGAGGTGACGATGAACTCGTTGCTGCCCTCTTCCGGTTCCATGATGCACAGGTCGGTAATGATCGCCACCGGACCAGCACCCGGCAGGCCCAGACGCTGACGGTGATCGCCGCCTTCGCCGTGACCAACGGAAGTAATGAACGCCAGCTTATCCACGAAGGTGCGATGACCTTGCTTGAGGATGATGAACACCTTCTTCGCAGAACCTGCGATTTCAGGCGCGCCACCGGCACCCGGCAGACGCACTTTCGGTGCGTTGTAGTCGCCGATGACGGTGGTGTTGATGTTGCCGAATTTATCGACCTGAGCAGCCCCCAAGAAACCGATATCGATGCGGCCGCCCTGCAGCCAGTAGCGGAAGATTTCGCCAGTCGGAACTACGGTGTCAGCCGTTTCAGCCAACTCGCCATCGCCGATGGACAGCGGCAGTACGTTCGGCTTGGCACCGATCGGGCCAGATTCGTAAATCAGGGTCACGTCAGGTGCGTGGGTCAGACGGGCCAGGTTGGCCGCCTTGGATGGCAGACCGATACCTACGAAGGTCACGTCAGTGTTGGTCAGACGACGGGCAGCCGCCACAGTCATCATTTCGTTAGTGGTGTAGGCGCTCATTATTTGGCCTCCTGCAGCTTGGCCTGGAACTCTGCAAAATCAGCAGTGCCACGGATGTAAGTGTCGATCCACGCATTGAAGGTGTCGCGGTCACGGGCAATTGGGTCCCATGCCTGATAGAACACGTTGTCACGCTCGTAATAACCATGGGCGTAAGACGGATGCGCGCCACCCGGCACCAGGCAGACAGCAGTCAGTGCCCAAGTCGGCAGTACGCAGGCGTTCATCGGGGCGTTGAGGTCGTCGACGATTTCTTCAACAGTCACGATGCAACGCTTAGCAGCCAGAGCGGCTTCTTTCTGCACACCCAGGATGCCCTGGATCAGCACGTTGCCTTTACGGTCGGCTTTCTGTGCGTGAATCACAGTCACATCAGGACGCACGCTCGGTACGGCAGCCAGTTGCTCACCGGTGAACGGGCAGTTGATGAACTTGATGTTCGGGTTGACCTTCGGCAGGTCAGAACCGGCGTAAGCACGCAGAACAGCAAACGGCAGGCCGGAAGCACCGGCAACGTAGGAGTTGGCCAAGTCAGCGTGGCTGTGCTCGTCGATTTCCAGCGGCTGCGGCCACTGCTTCTCAACCGCGTCACGCAGGCGGTGCAGTGAACCAACACCCGGGTTACCGCCCCAAGAGAAGGTCAGCTTACGCACGCAACCCGCACCGATCAGCAGGTCATAGACCAGGTCCGGTGTCATCCGCACCAGGTGCAGGTTTTTCTTGCCCTGACGGATGATTTCGTGGGAAGCGGCAGTCGGGATCAGGTGGGTAAACCCTTCAAGGGCTACCTTGTCGCCGTCGTTGACGTAGCGCGAAATGGCTTCGCCGAGGGAAATGATGTCGGCCATCGTGTGGTTCTCTCTCCAGTGACAGAAGCCACCAGGCAGGGTGGCAGTGCGCTGAGATTAGGCCGGAGCCGGAGCCGGAACAATCCGATAATCGCCTTACTGTTCGATTATCGAACGATAGTAGACTAACGGATTAGACCGGTAATCCCTTTGCAACAGACGGCCGCCCAGACACTGCAAAGGGATCGTTAAACGGGACTACGGGGCGCGGAACAACTGACTGCTGAGCTCACGACTGGCGTTAAGCATCATCGGCAGGTAACGCTTTTCCAGCTCACTGGCGGGCACCCGGCCAGCGTGGGTACTGATGTTCATGGCGGCCAGCACATGGCCTGCCGAGTCATACACCGGCACAGCCAGCGAACGCAGGCCTTGCTCCAGCTCCTGATCAACAATGCACCAGCCTTGCTGACGGACTTTTTGCAGGCACTCCCACAGCTCATCGTGAGTAGACAGGGTGCGACTGGTTTTCGGCAGCAGCTCAGCGTGAGCCAGATAGTCGTGCAGCTGGTCATCATCCATCGCTGCCAGCAGCACGCGCCCCATGGATGTGCAATACGCAGGCAGGCGGCTGCCCACACTCAGATCGACCGAGATCAGACGCTGCGGAATCGCGGAACGGGCGATATACAGAATCTGCTCACCTTCAAGTGTGGCCAAGCTGCAGGCCTCGTGCAGCTTCTCGCTGAGACGGTCCAGATACGGCTGAGCTGACACCGCCAGCGGCGTCGAAGACAGGTAGGCGTGGCCCAACGTCAGCACCTTAGGCAACAGCGAATAAGTGCGCCCGTCGGTGGTGGCGTAACCCAGCTTCATCAGGGTGTACAGGCAACGACGCACCGCCGCGCGGGGGATTTCGGTGCGGTGGCTGATCTGGGCAATGGTCAGTTGCCGTTTGCGCTCCTGAAACGCATTGATCACCGCCAGGCCACGGGCCAGCGAGGCCATAAAGTTAGGGTCACCGGCGAACTCTTCAATGCGCTTGGCCGGCGATACATACGGCGGCGGTGCCAGCATGGAAGTCGACGGACGGGTATCGCTCATGAGAACTCCAGAAGGAAACATAAATAACCAGGCGATTATCGAACTCATGTTCGGCAATCGCAAACCCCGCTTATCTCAAACCTTCAGGTTTCGACCATTGCTACCTGAGGCTGCAGCTGCGCAAGGCGGCTGCGGGTGCGGGCAAAATCGCCATGGCTACTGTCTGCACAGATCACCGCCAGGCTTTCGTCAGCCTGAAGCCAGAGTTCTGTGTTGGCGTCGTAGGCGATATCGACAAAATTCACCCAGCGCTGCTGCTCATCAAGCGTCAGCGAGGCCATCGCAGGCATCGCCGAGACAACAATCAAGCGGAAGCGCTGGCACAACAGCAGGTAATCAGCGCTGGCCAACGGCTGCTGACACAGCTCACTGAAGTCCAGCCACAGCCGGGTTTCATCCATGCCACAAACCGATACCGTGCGGCGGCCCAGCTCAATCGCGCTGTGTGCAGGCAGTTCCTTCAACTGTGCCTCCAGTAGGCTTGCCGGCCCTTGCAGATAGCGCCCCCAGTGCTGCGTGCTGAGCGGGCGATAATCGCAACCGTCATCCATACGCAGAACCAGACACTGTTTGCTGAGCATCGTCGCGAACGGTTTGAAGCGACTGTGGTACAGCGGGTTCTGGCACAACCCGGACGGCTCAAAGTTGGAGCTGAACAGCAAGATGCAGTCGTGCTTAAGCAACTGCTCCAGTAAGCGTCCGAGCAGAATGGCGTCTCCAATGTCATGGACATGGAATTCATCGAAGAACAGCAGGCGGGCTTCGGCCGCCAGATCTTCCGCCACTTTGATCAGCGGATCGGCTTGCCCCAAATAGCCCAGCGAACGCTGCTGAACTTCCTGCAACAGCGCATGCACATGCACACGGCGTTTTTCAGGCACGGGAGCAAACGCGAAGAGGCTGTCGAGCAACAGGCTTTTGCCACGCCCGACCTCCCCGTAAAAATAGGCGCCGCGTGGTGTGCGGCGAAGCCAGCCAGGCGGCAGCAGGCGTGCCTGCAACCAGTCGGCCAGCCGATGCAGAGCGCGTTGCTGCGCAGCATCCAGAAGCAAACCGCGCTGCTCGATCACAGCGCTGGCTTGCCGGTACAACTCAGAAGTCAAAGAACACCGTCTCGCCTTCACCCTGAATGCGGATGTCGAAGCGGTAGATGGTCTTGCCGTCGACCACTTCGCGCTTGGCGATCAGGGTCTGGCGACGCTCCGGTTGTTCGATGAAGTTCAACACCGGGTCAGCTGCGTTGGCTTCTGCTTCGTCTTCGAAGTAGATGCGCGTCGCCAGGTTGATGTTGATACCACGGGCAAACAGCGAAACGTTGATGTGCGGCGCTTGCGGACGACCATCAGCAGCCAGGGTCACGCCCGGCTTAACCGTGTGCACAGTCCACTCGCTGCCCGCCTCAAAGGTGGTCGCGGTGCGGGCAAAACCATTGAACGGCTTGTCGAGGTTGTATTCCTCGTCATACACGCCTTCGTGGTTGGCTTGCCACAGCTCCAGGAACGAGTCGCGCACCAGATGGCCGTTGCCATCGAATACACGGCCGATAACGGTGATGTGCTCGCCCGGTGCTTCCGGCTTGGCCATCACATTCCAGATTTCCTGTTCGCGGGTCGGGTTACCAGCGGCGGCCAGAGCCAGGCCGATGTGAACGTACGGGCCCGCAGTCTGGGAGGTGGTCTCACGCAGCAGCTTAACTTCAGTCATGGTCGCCTCCTTATTTGTTCTCGAAGAATGTCTGACGCTCGCCACGCAGGACGATGTCGAAACGGTAAGCCAGGCAATCCATCGGATTGTTCGCAGTCAGATCGAGACGGGCGATCATGGTCTTTACAGCTTCCGGGTCGTTCACCGCTTTAACGATCGGGCAGATCGGGATCAGCGGATCACCTTCAAAGTACAGCTGGGTGATCAGTTTGGTGCAGATCGCCGGGCCACTGATAGAGAAGTGGATGTGTGCCGGACGCCAGTCGTTCGGACCATTGCGCCATGGGTACGGACCCGGCTTGATGGTGCGGAAGTGGTAGCGGCCTTCGCTGTCGGTCAGAGCACGGCCTACACCGCCGAAGTTCGGGTCCAGCGGTGCCAGGTAGCGGTCGTTCTTGTGACGGTAGCGGCCACCGGCGTTGGCTTGCCACATTTCAACCAGAGTGTTCGGAACCGGCTTGCCGAACTGATCGACTACGCGGCCGTGAACAATGATGCGCTCGCCAATCGGCAGTGCGCCGGTGTTGAAGTTGAGCAGCAGGTCGTTGTCGTGCACACCCATTTTCAGGTGCGAGAAATCCGGGCCGGTGGTCTCAGAGATCGACTGCGGAATAGTGACCAGCGCCTGACTCGGCGAACGGGCTACAGAGGTTTTGTAGTCTGGGGTCAGGGCTTTCGGGTGCCAGTTACGGTCACGTGCGATAAAGCGGCGATGCGGCGCATCGGACATGTCGATCTCCTCTTCGGATTATTTTGCGCACCTGCAGGCACAGGCAGAGACACGCAGTCTTATGCAGATGCAGGCAACTTAAAATTGAAAAGATCGGCCACAACCATAACCAATTGGTTATGGATCAAGTGTATCCCGATAATCTTTGGCCGCCTCACGCAGCGCCTCGCAACACCACTGCGCCGCCAGTGACATCAGGGCTGAAGGGTTGCTGCAGATGCCAACAGAGCCACCCGGTTCACGCAGACCAATATCCAGCTCGAACAACTCACTGCGCTGCAGGTCCTGACGAACGGCGTCCAGCGGCGCGACCCAGACCGCATCACAAGACTGCACATAGCGGCGACTTAAAGCCACAGATATGGTCTCCAACCGCTGCGACGGCAAGCCAATCCCGCACTGCACAAAGAGGCTGTTGGCGTAGCGGCGGATGATGGTGCCGGCCAGTGGCACCACCACCGGATAGTCCGCCAGCGCTGCAGCATCGCGCAGCGGCTTGCGCAACAGCGGATGCCCAGGGCGCACCACTAGAATCATCGATTCGCTATACAAATGCTCAAAGGTCAGCCCCTCGATACGCGGGCTGTCACTGACCCGCCCGACCACCAAATCCAGATCCCCGGCACGAAGCTTATCCAGCAGATCCGTGCTTTGCCCGGTCGCCACGCTGATCACCAGCGCCGGATGGCGCTCATGCAAACGCCGAACGACATCCGGAATCAGTGAGCTTTCTACCGTGGACAGTACCCCCAAACGCAGCTGACCGGCTTCATGCTCACCACTGCGCAGACTGCGCACACCTTCACGCAAGGCCTGCACGCTGGGGCCAGCGTAACGCAGAAAGGCCAGCCCGGCCGCCGTTGGCGTTACGCCCTGCTTGCTGCGCTCAAACAGGCGCGCATCCAGCACCTCTTCCAGTTCTTTGAGAGTTTTGGAGACAGCGGGCTGGCTAATAGCCAAAACATCGGCAGCCCGGGCCAAACTGCCTTGCCGGGCCACTTCGAGAAAGCACTGCAGATGACGGAATTTGATGCGGTTGTCGATGTTCACGGACTAAACCCGAGCCAGAGATGGCTGAAGCCTATCCCGCAAACTGGCAAATATCCAACCAAATGGTTATGCATTCCCCACCTTAATTTCCCTGACCGACCATCCATCCAGACACCCCGCGGTGGCTTGCCGATGCCGGATCAGCGAAACTCTCACCCTAGAGTCATCTGCATATCAGTGCCCGAAATAGTAAGGATCAGCCATGCGCGCCATTGCCACCGCAATTCCTGAAGTGTTCATCATCGAGCCAAAAGTGTTCGGCGATGAGCGCGGTTTCTTCTTTGAAAGCTTCAACGCCAAAGCCTTCGAAGCAGCCACCGGAGTCAAACGTGAGTTCGTCCAGGACAACCACTCCCGCTCCGCCCGTGGCGTACTGCGTGGCCTGCATTACCAACTGCAACAAGCGCAAGGCAAACTGGTACGTGTGACCGCGGGTGAGGTGTTTGATGTGGCGGTTGATCTGCGTCGCAGCTCACCGACGTTTGGCCAGTGGGTCGGCGAAATCCTTTCCGCCGAAAACAAACGTCAGCTGTGGGTCCCGGAAGGTTTCGCCCATGGCTTTGTGGTACTCAGCGACTATGCCGAGTTCCTCTACAAGACCACCGACTATTACGCGCCGGAACACGAGCGCAGCATCCGCTGGGATGATCCTGATCTAGCCATCAACTGGCCGTTTACTGAAGCGCCACAGCTGTCAGCCAAAGATCAGGCTGCCGTCAGCTTCAAAGATGCTGACGTTTTCGCCTAAGCCCCGGCCCGTTCACAGATTGCTGTGAGCGGGCCGCCTGAGTGCCACCCTTAGACAGTAAAGCGCGTGACCTGCTGTTGTAAGCCACTGGCCAAACGCGCCAGCTCTTGGCTGGCAATGGCACTCTGCTCGCCCCCGCTGACAACCTCACCGATGCTGTCATTGAGGCTGCTGATGTTTTGGCTGATTTCATTAGCCAGCGCAGCTTGCTCTTCGCTCACCGTTGAAATCTGCACATTGCCGTCAGCAATGCCCACCACTGCCTGAGCATTGTGGGCGAGCACCTCACCCGCCTCGCGGTCATGACTGACACTTATCTGCGCCTGCTCGCGGGATTCCTGCATGGCGCTGACTGCACTGCGCGCCCCACTCTGTAGGCTGTCGATCATGCTGCGAATCGACTCCGAGGCCTTCTGTGTGTTGCTCGCCAAGCTCGCGCAGCTTCAATCGCAGCGTTGAGCGCCAGCAGGTTGATCTGCTCAGCGATGCTCTGGATGACGCCTAGCACCGTGCTTATCTCATCGCCCAGCTGACCTTCAGTAAATACGCCAGAACGGTACTTATGCAGCGCATCGACCATACTCACCGCATATGCATCCGACACCACTTTTAACTGGCTGATCGGGCGCATACGGTCACTGAACAGTCCATCAAAACTATCTTTGAGCTTACTGGCATTGGACAGCGCCAGTTCAATCACCACAATCAACACAGACAGAGGCACCAAAGCCAGAATCAATAACCGTATACGGACTGTTAATTGAGACAACTTCTGAATACCTCCTGAGGGCATCCCCGTCACTCTGGCTTAGCGCACACAAAATCAGAACCACCGTACACGCTCAGGCTTGACCGGACGAATATCCACTCTGAATACAAAATTTGCCCGCATATTGCATAACAGCATTTCAGTACGCGCTTAACGAGAACAGCCATGCCACATAACCGACCACCCCATCGCCCGCGCTGGCGCAGTCTGGTCATCCTGTTTCTGCTTCTTTCGCCCCTGCTGATTCCCCTGCATCAGCTGGCTGAGCGTTATTACCGCAATGCGCTGTTCGACCAGAACACGCAGACACTGGACCTTTACGTGGCCAACCTGCTCGGCACCCTGCGCCGCTATGACGTGCTGCCCCCGATACTTGGCGACCTTCCGGCTCTGCGCCAGACCCTGCAAAACCCGGCAGACCCAGCTTTGCGGGAGCACTCCAACCATCTGCTCGACCAGATCCGCGAGCAAACCGGGGCCGACGTGATCTACCTGATGGACCCGGACGGCAACACGCTGGCAGCCTCTAACTGGAACCGGGAAGACTCGTTTGTTGATCGCAACTTCGCATTTCGCCCGTATTTCCGCGAAGCCATTGAAGGCCGGCCCGGGCGCTTCTTTGGTCTGGGCACAACCTCTGGCAGGCGCGGTTACTACTTCGCCTCTGCGGTGCGTGAGAACGATCACAACTTGGGTGCGATAGTCGTCAAAGTCGACTTCAACAACACCGAATCACTGTGGGGCAATACCCCAGAACAGCTAATGGTGACCGATGCCAATGGCGTCGTGATCCTCACCTCCAACAGCAAGTGGCGGTTTACCGCCACCCGCCCACTGGACAAGGTCGAGCGCGCCGCCATTTCAGCCAACCGCCCTTATCCAACCCAGAACCCGCCGCTGCTCACGCTAAACCCCAAGCACTGGATTCGTCTGGATCGTGAACTCAAGGAAACCGGCTGGACCGTCAGCATCCTCACCCCGCGCACCCTACTCGACCGTCCTGTACACACCGTATTGGTGGTCGGCGGCGGTGTACTGTTGTTGCTGATGCTCTTGCTCGGCCTGCTGATGCAACGCCGTCGCCATTACCTGGATCGCATTGCCCTCTCCAGCCAAGCCCGCGCAGAACTGGAGAAACGCGTCCTGGAGCGCACCGAAGACCTCGAACGCCTCAATAGTCGCCTAAAGCAGGAAGTACTGGAGCGCGAGCAAGCCCAGCAAGAGTTGGTGCGCGCTCAGGATGAACTGGTCCAGGCCAGCAAGCTCTCAGCCCTTGGCACCATGAGTGCCAGCATCAGCCACGAACTCAATCAACCCCTGGCCGCCATCCGCAGCTACGCCGACAACAGCGGCGTGCTGCTGGACCATGGCCGCACCGAAGATGCCCGCGCCAACCTCAAGCTGATCAGCAAACTGACCGAGCGCATGGCCTCCATCATTGCCCACCTGCGCGCCTTTGCCCGCCGCGACCGCCATGCCCCGGAAACCATGGCCTTACAACCAGCTATCGACGACTCCCTGGCCTTGCTGGCCAAGCGCCGCCGGGCCATGGACGTGGAGCTGATCCGCGATCTGCCCGAAGCCACGCTGTGGGTGCAGGCAGGTGAGACGCGCCTGCGTCAGGTGCTGTCCAACCTGCTGAGCAACGCCCTAGACGCCCTCAGCGAAGTGCCACAGCCGCGGCGCTTGATGATTAGCGCCGAGATCACCGAAACAGGCGTTGACCTGATCCTGCGCGACAACGGCCCCGGCTTCAGCGAAGAAGCCCTGCAGCGCGCCCGTGAACCCTTCTTCACCACCAAAACCAGCGCCCAGGGCCTCGGCCTGGGTCTGGCCATTTGCGATACGCTGATGCGCGCACTGGGCGGCGAGCTACTGTTCGCCAACCACCCCAGCGGCGGCGCACAGCTGACCTTGCGCCTGCGGGCAGGCGAGCAAGGCATCAAACCCCAGTCGGCAGAGGACTTTGTTGTATGAGCATGATCGACACCCGCACTCAGGTACTGCTGATCGATGATGATCCGCACCTGCGCCAGGCGCTGGGGCAAACACTGGATCTGGCCGGCTTTAACGTCACCACATTGGCCGACGCCCGCAACGCCGCCAGCCGCATCACCCGCGACTGGCCAGGCGTGGTCATCAGCGACATCCGCATGCCGGGTATTGATGGCCTGCAACTGCTGCAACAACTGCAGGAACAGGACGCCGAACTGCCCGTGCTATTGATTACCGGACACGGCGATGTGCCCTTGGCGGTACAAGCCATGCGCGCCGGTGCTCATGACTTTCTGGAAAAGCCCTTTGCCAGCGAAGACCTGATCGATAGCGTGCGCCGCGCCCTTAACCTACGCCGTCTGGTGCTGGATAACCGCAGCCTGCGTCTGGCCCTGGCCGATAAGCAGACACTGAGCGCCCGCCTGGTTGGCCAATCACAATCCATGCAACGCCTGCGTGAACAGATCGGAGCGCTGTCAGCCATCAACAGCGATGTGTTGATTCTTGGCGAAACCGGAGCCGGTAAGGAAGTGGTTGCCCGAGCCCTGCACGACATGTCCAGCCGCCGCGACGGCCCTTTCGTTGCAATCAACGCCGGCGCACTGGCCGAATCGGTCGTCGAAAGCGAGCTGTTCGGTCACGAACAGGGCGCGTTCACCGGTGCGCAAAAGCGCCGCATCGGCAAGTTTGAGTTTGCCAACGGCGGCACCCTATTCCTGGATGAAATCGAAAGCATGAGCCTAGAGGTGCAGGTCAAACTGCTGCGCCTGCTGCAAGAGCGCGTGGTTGAACGCCTTGGCGGCAACCAGCTGATCCCGCTGGATATCCGTGTTATTGCCGCGACCAAGGAAGATCTGCGCCAGGCCGCCGATCAGGGCCGCTTCCGCGCCGACCTGTATTACCGACTGAATGTTGCGCCGCTGCGTATTCCTCCGCTGCGCGATCGCGGTGAAGACGCCCTGCTGTTGTTCCAGCACTTCACCGACTCTGTCAGCAAACGCCACAGCCTGCCGGAGCGCCACCTGTCGCCCGCCCAGCGCGCCACTCTGCTACGGCATAACTGGCCGGGCAATGTGCGTGAACTTCAAAACGCTGCGGAACGCTTTGCCCTAGGACTGGGCTTTGAACTGGGTGACGAAGGGTCAGGCCCGACTGAAGAAAGCAGCGGCGGCCTTAATGCTCAGGTTGAAGCATTCGAGCGCAGCCTGATCAGCGCTGAGATGGGTCGTAACCACAACTCTCTGCGCAGCTTGGCCGAAGCGCTCGGCCTGCCACGCAAGACCCTGCACGACAAATTACGTAAGCACGGCCTCAGCTTCTCTGAGTCAGGCGGAAATCCGCCAGACAGTCACGAGTAGATGGCGGAAATCCGCCAAACTCAAGAACGCTTTTATGTTACTCACGCCTGTCTGAACGTTCAGGCAGGTGCTTGTACAACGAAATTGCGTACAAATTCCCCACCTCTGAGCGTGCTGGCATGACGGTTGCTGAGACGACGGCGCTAGGAAGCACTACGCTGAAGAAAGCCTTCTGTCGAACACTCGCCAGTGTTGTAGGGCAAGACATTGTCTGTACGTGCTTCGCAATCCAGTGAAACACGATGCTCTATCACACAAAAACAAGAGGTATCGCTCCATGTTCAAACTCACTGCCAAAGCACTTACGTGCGCACTCTCCCTGCTGGTAGCAGGTATGGCACAAGCTGCTGACCCGATCACCATCAAGTTCTCCCACGTTGTGGCCGAGCACACGCCTAAAGGCCAGGGCGCGCTTTTGTTCAAAAAGCTCGCTGAAGAACGCCTGCCGGGCAAAGTCAAAGTTGAGGTCTATCCAAACTCCTCGCTGTTTGGCGATGGCAAAGAGATGGAGGCGCTGCTACTGGGCGACGTTCAACTGATCGCTCCGTCGCTAGCCAAGTTTGAGCACTACACCAAGCAAATCCAGATTTTCGACCTGCCGTTCCTGTTTAACGACATGGCCGCAGTTGACCGCTTCCAGCTGAGCCCGGAAGGTCAGTCGCTGCTGAAATCGATGGAGTCGAAAAACATCACCGGTCTGGCGTACTGGCATAACGGCCTGAAGCAGCTGTCGGCCAACAAGCCGATCCGCGAACCGAAAGATGCACGCGGCCAGAAGTTCCGCGTACAGGCCTCTGCTGTTCTGGAAGAGCAGTTCAAAGCCGTGCGTGCCAACCCGCGCAAAATGAGCTTTGCCGAGGTTTACCAGGGCCTGCAAACTGGCGTAGTTAACGGTGCTGAAAACCCGTACTCCAACATCTACAGCCAGAAGATGCATGAAGTGCAGAAATACATCACCGAGACCAACCACGGTCTGCTGGACTACATGCTGATCACCAACACCAAGTTCTGGGAAGGTCTGCCTGAAGATGTCCGCACTGAGCTGGACAAAATCATCGTGGAAGTCACTGCTGAGGTGAACAAGCAGGCTGACGACCTCAACCAGGGCGACAAGCAGCGCATCTTGGAAGCCAAAACAACCGAGATCATCGAACTGACTCCTGAAGAACGCAGCAAGTGGCGCGATGCTATGAAGCCTGTGTGGAAGAAGTTTGAAGGCGAGATCGGCGCCGACCTGATCAAAGCGGCTGACGCAGCCAACCAGCAGTAAGACGCCCTGCGTTACTGACATCCAGGCCTACGGGCCTGGATGTACTGCACACTCACCGGAGACTCACACGATGAATGCCCTGCGGCGCGTCTGGGACCACTTCGAGGAAGGTTTTATCGCCTTTCTGCTGGCAACCATGACATTGGTTACGTTCACCTACGTAATCCTCAACAACCTGTACACGCTGTTCTACAACCTGGCTGACCGCTGGGAGAGCACCAGTGACTTCTTCCTGAATATCGGTGACTTCATCCTCGACATGGCTCAGTCCATGACCTGGAGCACAGCACTGACCAAAGCCTTATTTGCCTGGCTGATTTTCTTTGGCCTGGCCTATGGCGTGCGCACCGCAGGCCATATCGGCGTAGACGCGCTGGTGAAACTGGCGAGCAAACCGGTGCAACGCATTATCGGCATCATCGCCTGCCTGGCCTGCCTCGGTTACGCCGGCCTGATTAGCGTCGCCAGCTACGACTGGGTAAAGACCCTCTTTATCGCAGGCATCGGCGCTGAAGACCTTGGCCATTTTGGCGTCATGCAGTGGCACATCACGGCCATCGTGCCATTTGGATTTGCCTTGGTATTTATCCGCTTTGCTGAAATTTTTGTGCGCATCCTACGCAACCAGCAAACCGGTCTGGGACTCGCGGATGAAGCCGCTGATGCCCTGAAAATCAATGAACACGAGGAGCACAAGTAATGACCATTCTGTTCCTCTTCCTGCTGCTGTTTTTGTTGATGTTCATCGGCGTGCCGATTGCGGTTTCGCTCGGCCTGGCCGGCTCCATGACCATCATGCTGTTCAGCCCGGACTCGGTGCGTTCACTGGCGATCAAGCTGTTCGAAACGTCCGAGCACTACACCCTGCTGGCGATTCCGTTCTTCCTGTTGTCCGGTGCCTTCATGACCACCGGCGGCGTGGCCCGTCGCCTGATCGACTTTGCCAACGCCTGCGTCGGTCATATTCGCGGCGGTCTGGCTATTTCGGCAGTACTGGCCTGCATGCTGTTCGCGGCACTGTCCGGCTCGTCTCCGGCCACTGTTGCGGCTGTAGGCTCGATTGCTATTGCCGGGATGGTACGCTCGGGTTATCCACAGGCCTTCGGTGCCGGTATCGTGTGTAACGCCGGTACATTAGGCATCCTAATTCCGCCATCGATCGTGATGGTGGTCTACGCCGCAGCAACCGAGCAGTCTGTCGGCAAGCTGTTTATGGCGGGCGTCATCCCTGGCCTGCTGCTGGGCCTGGTACTGATGGTCGCGATCTACGTCGTGGCGCGCAAAATGAATTTGCCAGCCATGCCACGCGCCAGCCTGCGTGAGTTCCTGAGCGCTGCACGCAAAGCCATCTGGGGCCTGCTGCTGATGGTGATCATTCTCGGTGGTATCTACACCGGCATGTTCACCCCGACTGAAGCTGCAGCCGTGGCAGCGGTGTACTCAGCGTTTGTCGCCCTATTCGTCTACAAAGACCTGAAGATCAGCGATTGTCCACGCGTACTGCTGGAGTCCGGCAAGCTGAGCATCATGCTGATGTTCATCATCGCCAACGCCATGCTGTTCGCCCACGTGCTGACCACCGAGCAAATCCCGCAGACCATTACCGCCTGGGTAGTAGAAATGGGCTTGCAGCCCTGGCAGTTCCTGCTGGTGGTGAACATCGTGCTGCTGATTGCCGGTGCCTTTATGGAGCCCTCGGCGATCATTCTGATCCTGGCGCCGATCCTGTTCCCGATTGCCATGCAACTGGGCATCGACCCGATCCACCTGGGCATTATCATGGTGGTGAACATGGAAATCGGCCTGATCACACCGCCAGTTGGCCTGAACCTGTTTGTGACCTCAGCGGTGACGGGAATGCCGTTAACCAGCGTAATCAAGGCAGCCTGGCCATGGCTGATGATGCTGATCAGTTTCCTGATTGTGATCACTTACATTCCAGCTATCTCGCTGGCCTTGCCAAATTGGCTGGGTATGAGCTGATTGCTACTCGTATGTGCCTGTGTGCAGGTTGTGCCTGCATACTTGAAGCCCGGCATTAGCCGGGCTTTTTTTGTGGACTGAAATAACCAGGAGGGATGAAATCGGGGGACTGCTCGCTGCCCGATCAGGCCCGCGCCAACTCCGGAAGATCGCCGGACAACCCCAGCGCCTGACGCACAAAAAGCGCCTTGGCCTGCGGCATTTCATCGACCCATTTAAGGCCGGTGTTGCGCAGCCAGCGCAGTGGCAGTTGATCGGCTTGGAACAGGCGCTCGAAGCCTTCCATTGCCGCCATCATCGCCAGATTGTGTGGCATGCGGCGGCGCTCGAAACGACTCAGCACTTTCACGTCATTCAGATCTTCACCACGCTCGGCCGCGTGCAACAGCACCTCAGCCAACACCGCTACATCAAGAAAGCCCAGATTGACCCCCTGCCCGGCCAGCGGGTGAATGGTGTGCGCAGCATCACCGATCAACGCCAGCCCCGGTTCCACGTAACGCTTAGCATGGCGCTGACGCAGCGGAATACACAGGCGCGCATCAGCATGCAGCACCTCGCCCAGGCGATATTCAAAAGCTTCACCCAGCTCTGCACAGAAGGCGGCATCGTCTAACGCCATCAAACGCTCAGACTCTTCCGGCGTCACCGACCAGACGATCGAGCACCAATGCTCGCCCTCAGCGCCCTCTAAAGGCAGGAAGGCCAGCGGGCCGTGATCAGTAAAGCGTTGCCAGGCCGTGGCCTGATGTGGCTTGCTGCATCGCACGCTGGTAACAATGGCGTGATGCAGATAATCCCATTCACGGGTTTCACAGCCAGCCAGACGGCGTACGGCGGAGTTAGCACCATCAGCTGCAATCACCAGCTTGGTACGCAATTCGCGACCATCATTCAAGGTCAGCAGCCAGCCATCACCGGAGTGACGCAAATGCTCAAGACGGGAGTTGGCCAGCAGCCCGACATCACTGTCGTGCAGGCGCTCCAAGAGCGCATCCTGCACCACACGGTTTTCGACGATATGGCCAAGCACATCAGCGTGTACGCTGGACGCACTGAAATGAATCTGCCCGGTCCCAGAGCCGTCCCAGACCTGCATTTCGCTATATGGGCAGGCGCGCCGGGCTTCGATACCCTGCCACGCACCCAGACGTTCAAGAACGCGCTGACTGGCCATGGACAATGCACTGACACGCGGCTCAAAAGCGCCCGCCTGAAACGGTGCCACTTCAAGCGAGCTGCCATCGAGCAGCAGAACGTCCAGTCCCTTGTTCTGCAGGGCCAGCGCCAGCGCGCTGCCTACCATTCCTGCACCGACGATGATCAGATCAGCTTGCATAATCCTTCCTTATCCCGCCTGCCGAGCCTGCGGCTTGAGCCGCACATAAAGGGTTTTGTGCACCCGTGCCACCACATCACCGGCAGCATCCAGCACTTCAACCTGTAGTTCAGGCAGATACTTTTCGCCACCTGCGGTGCGCTGGCGGATGTCATCCAGCAGCGCTTCATCAATGCGAAAATCGGCGTACACCGTGCCTTTGCCCGGCGCGACGAAATCAATGCTGGCAGCCTTGTCCCAGACGATGTAATCGCGCCCGAGCCGCTCCATCACCATCAACATGAAAAATGGATCGGTCATGGCATACAGGCTGCCGCCAAAGTGGGTGCGCACATAGTTGCGGTTATACCAGCGCAGCGGCATTTCTACCTTTATCTCACTGAAATCCGCGCTGATGTGCCGCACCCAAACTCCAGCCCCCAGATAGGGTGGATAAAGGTTCATGATCCAACGCAGCATGCGCGCCTTGCGCGCTAACTTAGCCGACACGCTTAAGATTCCGCGCGCACGCCAAGGCCCATGGCCTGACGGGCAAACCAACGCTTGGCTGGCGGCAACAGGTCAAGGCCTATGAGGCCCAGGTTGCGCCCGGCAACCAGCAGTGGCTGGCCGGTGCTGAACAGGCGCGTGACCTTATCGGAGAAGCCCACCGTTAGCTGCTGATCCAGCAGCTGGCTGTCGACATAACGCTGCAACGTATTTAAATCACCCAGCGGTGCATCGCTGCCAAGCAGGGTTTCAGCCAGCACCAGGGTGTCGCGCAGCGACAGGTTGTAACCTTGCCCGGCAATCGGATGCAGGGCATGTGCAGCGTTGCCCAATACCACAAGATGCGGGCGTATCTGTTCTGTGGCCGATGTCAGCGCCAACGGATACAGATGGCGTGTGCCAACCTGACGTAACTGGCCCAAGCGATAACCAAACGCCTGCTGCAACTCTTCAAGGAACGGCCGTTCCTCCAGCGCGTGCAGACGCTCTGCTTCGGCGGTGGCACGGGTCCAGACCAACGCACAGCGGTTATCAGTCACCGGCAGCATGGCCATCGGGCCTTCGTCGGTGAAGCGCTCAAACGCCAGCCCTTCATGGGGCAGCTGTGGCGTGATGTTAGCGATCAGCGCACTTTGCCCGTAGGGCGAGACACTGATATTGATACCCAGCTGTTCACGCAGACCGGAGCGTCCGCCCTCAGCCAGAATCGCCAGATTGCACTCAAGCTCGCTGCCGTTTTCTAACGTCAGGCGATAACCGTCGGCAAGGGCCTGCATGCGACTGACTTGCGCCGGGCTGCGCCAGCTCACCACTTCCTGATCCAGCCCGTTCCACAGGCATTCACCAAGCCAGGCGTTTTCCACCACGTAGCCCAGCGCGGGCACGCCCTCTTCCTCCGCATTCATGCGGGCTGCGGCAAAACGGCCACGGTCAGAGACGTGTATCTGGGTAATCGGCTCGGCGCGCTGGCTGATCGCCTGCCACAGGCCAAGCCGTTGATAAATCTGTTGCGAGCCGTAAGACAGCGCAGTGGATCGCGCATCGTAGCTGGGCTGATAGCCCGCGCCGGGGGTGAACGGCTCGATCAGGCAGATCGTCCAGCCACGCTGTTTGGCCTCGCTCTGCAAAGCCAACGCCAGACTGGCACCGACCAGTCCCCCACCGATAATCGCAATATCCACGCGCTGCATAGGTCAGGCCGCCTCGCTGCGCGCCGCAGCCATCAGCGCTTCGATTTCGGCAACGGTTTTCGGTACACCACCGGTGATGATCTCGCAGCCGGTCTTGGTCACGATCACATCATCCTCAATACGCACGCCAATACCGCGCCATTTCTTGGCGACATTCTGGTTATCCGCCGCAATGTAGATGCCCGGTTCAACGGTCATTGCCATGCCGACTTCCAGTTCACGCCATTCGCCGCCGACCTTGTACTCACCGACATCGTGCACATCCAGCCCCAGCCAGTGACCGGCGCGATGCATGTAGAAGTCGCGGTAGGCTTCGCTGGCGATCAGCTCATCGACGTTACCTTTGAGCAAGCCCAGCTCGACCAGACCACTGGTGATCACACGTACAGTCGCCTCGTGCGCCTGGTTCCAGTGTTTGCCCGGTGCAATCTCTTTAAACGCTGCTTCCTGCGAAGCCAGCACCAGCTCGTAGATCGCCTTCTGCTCAGGGGAAAACTTGCCGTTAACCGGGAAAGTCCGGGTGATATCGCTGGCGTAGCAGTCGATCTCACAGCCTGCGTCGATCAGTACCAGATCACCATCTTTCAGCGGTGCATCGTTCTCGCGGTAATGCAGGATGCAGGCGTTCTTACCTGCTGCGACGATGGAACCGTAAGCCGGCATCTTCGCCCCGCCCTTGCGGAACTCGTAGTCCAGCTCAGCTTCCAGATGATATTCGTACAGCCCAGCGCGGCTTGCCTGCATAGCACGCACGTGAGCGCGTGCTGAGATTTCAGCCGCGGCCTTCATCACCTTCACCTCCGCTGCCGACTTGTACAGGCGCATGTCGTGCAGCAGGTGCTCCAAGGTGATGAATTCGTTAGGCGGCGTAGCACCCTGACGCGCTTTAGAACGGATCACATTGATCCACTCCATCAGTTGGCGGTCGAACTCATGGTTGGTGCCCATGGCCGAGTAAACGCGCTCGCGCCCTTCGATCAGGCCCGGCAGGATGTCATCGATATCACTGATCGGGAAGGCATCGTCCGCACCGTACTGGCTGATCGCACCTTCCTGTCCGGCACGCAGGCCGTCCCATAGCTCACGCAGCGGATCACGCTCGCGGCAGAACAAAATGTACTCACCGTGTTCACGGCCCGGAATGAGAACAATGACCGCTTCCGGCTCAGGGAAGCCCGACAAGTATTGAAAGTCGCTGTCCTGTCGATAGGTGTGCTCCACATCGCGATTGCGGATATACACCGGCGCGGCCGGCAGAATGGCAATACTGTTAGGCTCCATTTGCTCCATCAACGCTTTGCGGCGACGGGCATATTCGGCTTTTGGAATGCTGGTCATCTTGGACTTGTCCTTTTCCAGTGGCTGTCGATCAGTGCAACGACGGTTTTGCTTCTACAGGCGCAGCTTTGCCGCACTCGCTGAACAACAGCAGCGGTGCAACACGCAGGTATTCCATTACCTCCATATAGTCATTCTCACCATCCTCAGACTCGTCCAGCGCATCTTGAATCTGGGCAATAGCCGAGAGGTCCTGCAACACTTCCATCGCCTCGGCGCTAAGAGCGCTGTCGCGGGCAGTCAGGCCGAAACCGGCGAGGAAACCCTGGCACCACTGTCCCAGCGCCGTCGTGCGCTCAGCCAGGGCGGCATCATCGCCAGGCAGCAGAAGGACCAGTGTTACGTCCGTACTGTTTAACTCGCCTTTGACCATTTCCTGCAAGCCAATCAGTGCCTGACGCACGTTGTCCTGCAGCTCCGAGCCAAGCAACTCGGTCGCCTCCTGCAGCCACGGTTCGGCATCAAAGCCTGCACCAGCGCAACTGCGTCCAAGCAGCAGGCCATGCAGTTCAGCAGGAGAGACGGTGTAACCACTGCTGGAAAGCAGTGTTGCAAAGGCGGTGTACGGGGAGTTCTGAATGGGCATAAGTGCTAGGCGCTAAGCTGCGCGATGTCTAAAATGAGGGCCTTGTATCCTAGCACCGGCAGACGCAGCAAGACCATTAAAGGCGCTCGTCGGTGCTATCAAAATGCCTGACAAAGGCTCTAACACCCTCATCTGCACTATACGGTTTCATATCAGGTGCCTTTCATGACCTCATTACGTATTGCATGACGCTATCTGCAACAGACGGATGAGCTCACATTTGGGCAAAAGTTACCGAAAGACCTGAGCTAGAGAGCACCCAAGAGAGTTCACCAGCAACGATATAGTGGAATATGACAGTAAAGCCGCACATTGCACTGTCATAGCTCATTGAAAGACGCTATTTTCCTCTGTTAGTCCGCTTTAATTTTCACGAGAAGAGACCCATGGACGACGCCGATCTGCAGACTCTCACGCAAAAACTGGAACTCCTGATCCAGCGTGTGGAGCAGCTCAAGGCCCAAAACAGGTTGCTTCTGGCAAGCGAAAAAAGCTGGCGCGAAGAGCGCGCCCACCTCATTGAAAAGAACGAAATGGCCCGGCACAAGGTCGAATCCATGATTTCGCGCCTTAAAGCACTGGAGCAGGATTGATGACTCAGCCAAATACCCTGACTGTCCGTATTCTGGACAAAGAATATTGTATTGCTTGCCCGGAAGATGAACGCGCCAACCTGCAAGGTGCCGCACGTTATCTGGACGGCAAAATGCGGGAGATCCGTTCAAGTGGAAAAGTAATCGGTGCTGACCGCATCGCCGTCATGGCGGCTCTGAACATTACCCATGACTTACTGCACAAACAGCAAAACCTCGATGAGCAGGCCGATGCCAACCGTGAGCAGGTGCGTGACCTTATTGACCGGGTCGACAAGGCTCTGGAACGCGACCCCGATGTATAAATAAGACGCCTGTACACCTTAGGTTTGGGATATACTCCACAGCGCTCCCTGTAGTGTGCGCCAGTTGGTGATGTCCCTGAGCCGATACGCACAAACCCGGGGGTTGTATGTTGAGGCCGGTGTGCATGTCCGCCTGACGGAAAGCCTTAACGCCTCCTGCAACCTCCACCTTGAACTTTCGGGTTCAAGGGCTAAACCGACAGCGGCACGTCGGGGAGTCCTTTCTTAACGATGTACGACAGCACCTCTCTCAGCCGCCCCCAGTTACGCCGCCAGCTCCGCGCCGCACGCCGCGCGCTTCCGGCTGCTGCACAACGCAAGGCTGCTCAAAACCTGTATAGGCAACTGGCGCATCAACCGGTTTTTCACCGAGCCCGTCACATTGCCCTTTACCTACCCAACGATGGTGAGATTGATCCGCGCCTGTTGTTACGCGCCGCCCAAAAGCGCGGTAAAGCAACCTACTTACCGGTGCTCAGTCCCTGGCCTCGCACCAGAATGGTGTTCCAGCGAATCCGGCCCGGTGAAAAACTGATCAAAAACCGTTTCGGCATTTCAGAACCCCGGCGCAACCCGGCGCATCAGCGCAACATCTGGGCACTGGACCTGGTGCTACTACCATTGGTGGGATTCGACCGCTTCGGTGGGCGCCTGGGTATGGGCGGAGGGTTCTACGATCGCAGCTTGGCCTACCGCAGCCGACGCACTCAATGGATCAAACCAACCCTGCTGGGCCTGGCCCATGAATGCCAACAGGTTGAGCGTTTAAACATGGCTAGCTGGGATGTGCCCTTAAACGGCACAGTGACTGATAAAGGCTGGTATTAAGCAGGAGCCAAAGACTCCTGCTTTAAAATGGCTACTGCGCGACGTTCAGTTGAATCGAGGGAGAATCGGCTTTGTACTCCCAAATGCCCTCGGTATAACCCGTTGTAACGACCCCAAGCCCAAACACCAACACTAACACCCAAAGCAAATCTGGTTTGCGTTTCATACAGCTGTTATCCCTGTGTTGCTCAGCGCGGTGAGTCCGCGTCGCATAGTTTTTATTGGCCCCGGCGGTAGCGTGATTTACCGCGCCTTAATGACCCGATTTCAGGAGCAAAGTTCATGCCTTTTTGGTTAATGAAATCAGAACCCGACGAACTTTCTATTCACGATTTACAACAACTCAAGCAAGCGCGTTGGGATGGGGTTCGCAACTACCAGGCACGCAACTTTGTACGTAGCATGCAGCCCGGAGATCAGTTCTTCTTCTATCACTCCAGCTGCCCGGAACCGGGCATTGCGGGTATCGGGCGTATCGTTTCGGAACACTATCCCGATCCGACAGCGTTACAACCCGATAGCCATTACTTCGACGCCAAGGCCAACGCCGAAAAAAATCCTTGGAGCGCGATTGATGTCGGCTTTGTTGAAGCCTTCAAACGGGTCATTCCGCTTGCTCACCTGAAAGCGCAAACAGCTCTGATTGAGCTGCCGCTGGTGCAGAAAGGCACGCGCCTCTCGGTGATGCCAGTAACAGAGGAGCAGTGGCAGGCCATTCTCTTGATGCGTTGACCCCTCCCGACGGGCATTTTGGTACGATCGTTTGACCAATGTCAGCCTGGATATCAAGTCCAAGTGGCACACTGATTTAAACGATCTGGAACCGGCTGTCCCATGAGCAAACTCAACAAACCCGTGTTACGTAGCCTTGTTTTACTTGTCGTAATCGGAGCTGCCGCAGGCCTCTGGTACGAACTACGTCCCACCGGGCTCGGTGATGGATTCACCAGCGGCAACGGGCGAATCGAAGCCACTGAAGTCGATATTGCAAACAAATTGGGCGGCAGAATCGCCAGCATTGAGGTTGAAGAAGGCCAGATGCTGGAGGCCGGCCAACTGGTCGCCCGCATGGACACCCAAAGCCTCAACGCCCAGCTCCAGCAGGCCCAGGCACAAGTGCGTCAGGCTGAGAGTGCTGCGCGCACGGCCGCCGCACAGGTGCAGTTACGCGAAAGCGAAAAAGCCACGGCACAAGCCATCGTGCAACAGCGCCAGGCTGAGCTGAATGCCGCGCAGAAACGTCACAGCCGCAGCGCCACGCTGGTAAAGCGTAATGCGCTGCCGCAGCAAACGCTGGATGATGATCTGGCCCGCCTGCAAAGCGCTCAAGCGGCTCTGGCCGCAGCCCACGCCCAAGTGGCTTCTGCAAGTGCTGGTATCGCAGCTGCCCATGCCCAAGCAGAAGAAGCCAGCTCCGCCATTGAGGCAGCCAAAGCCATCGTCGAACGCCTGCAAGCAGATATCGACGACAGTGAGCTTAAAACCCCTCGCGCCGGTCGGGTGCAATACCGCATTGCCCAGCCTGGTGAAGTGCTCGGCGCTGGTGGCAAGGTGGTTAACCTGGTCGACCTGTCAGACGTGTACATGACCTTCTTCCTACCCGAGCGGGTGGCTGGCCAAGTTGCACTGGGTAGCGAAGCGCGGCTGGTGATCGACGCCGCACCGCAATACGTGATTCCGGCCAAGGTCAGTTTTGTCGCCAGCGTGGCGCAGTTCACCCCGAAAACCGTGGAGACGGCCAGTGAGCGGGAAAAACTCATGTTCAGGGTCAAGGCACGCATCGACCCGGAGCTGTTGCAACGCCACTTGGCTTACGTCAAAACCGGCGTACCGGGAATGGCCTACCTGAAGCTGGACCCCGAACAAGAATGGCCTGAACACCTGTCGATCAAGGTTCCGCAATGACCACAGCACCAGCCCCGATAGCCCGGCTGGACAAGGTTTCTCTGCGCTACGGCAACACCCAGGCCTTGGCTGAGATCAGCCTGACGGTTCCGGCGCAGCGCATGGTCGGCCTGATCGGGCCGGACGGTGTGGGCAAATCCAGTCTGCTGGCGCTGATTGCCGGTGCCCGTAAAATCCAGACGGGCCAGGTTGAAGTCCTTGGCGGCGATATGCGCAGCCGGCGGCACCGTCGGCTGGTTTGCCCGCAGATCGCGTACATGCCACAAGGCCTGGGTAAAAACCTGTACCCGACGCTGTCGGTGCTGGAAAACCTACACTTCTTCGGCCGTCTTTTCGGCCTTGATGCGCAAGAGCGCAGCCGGCGAATTGCCGATCTGCTGCACAGCACCGGCATGAGCGCATTTGGTGAGCGCCCTGCGGGCAAGCTCTCTGGCGGCATGAAGCAGAAGCTGGGGCTGTGCTGTGCATTGATCCACGACCCAGACCTGCTGATTTTGGACGAGCCTACCACAGGGGTTGATCCGCTCTCCCGCGATCAGTTCTGGCGCCTGATTCAGCGTATCCGCCAGCAGCGCCCGCAGATGGGGGTGCTGGTCGCCACGGCGTATATGGATGAAGCCGCCCGCTTTGACCATCTGGTAGCCATGGACAACGGCCGTATCCTGGCTGAAGGCAGCCCCGCCGAATTGCTGCAACACACCGGCTGCAATGACCTTGAGGCCGCCTTCATCGCCCTGCTGCCAGAGGAAAAGCGCCGCGATCACCGTGCTCTGGAGATAACACCCAGGCAGAACGCAGGCAGCGGCGACATCGCCATTGAGGCCCGCGACCTGACCTGCCGTTTCGGTGATTTTGTCGCGGTGGATCGCGTTAACTTCCGCATTGAGCGCGGCGAAATCTTCGGCTTCCTCGGCTCAAACGGCTGTGGCAAAAGCACCACCATGAAAATGCTCACTGGCTTGCAGTCGGCCAGCGAGGGTGAGTCGTTGCTGTTTGGCCAGAGCATTAACCCGAATGACATGAGCACCCGCCAGCGGGTTGGCTATATGTCCCAGGCGTTCTCCCTGTACGGCGAGCTGAGTGTGCGCCAGAACTTGGATTTGCATGCCCGCCTGTTCCATATCCCCAGTAATGAACTGGAGGCACGCATCGAAGAAATGGCCCGCCGCTTTGATCTGGCGGATGTCATGGACATGCTCCCCGGCAGCCTGCCGCTTGGCATTCGTCAGCGTCTGTCACTGGCCGTAGCGGTTATCCACAAGCCGGAAATCCTGATCCTCGATGAACCCACCTCCGGGGTCGATCCGGTAGCGCGGGACGCGTTTTGGCAGTTGATGCTGGACCTGTCGCGCAAAGATGGCGTCACCATTTTCATTTCCACCCACTTTATGAACGAAGCCCAGCGCTGCGACCGTATCTCTTTGATGCACGCTGGCAAAGTGCTGGACAGTGACACGCCGCAGGAGCTGATGAACAAGCGCGGCCTGCCAACTCTTGAGGCGACCTTTATCGCCTATCTGGAAGAAGCCGCCGGGCTGGCCGGAAAACCTGAGGCAAACGCTCCGCCAGCCCAGCAGGCGAGTAGCCACAGCGCTATCCTGCGCCAGCGTTTCAGCCTGCGCCGCCTGTTCAGCTATGCCCTGCGCGAATCCCTGGAGCTGCGCCGCGACCCCATCCGCGGCACCATGGCCTTGCTCGGCACAGTACTGCTGCTGTTTATCATCGGCTACGGCATCAGCATGGATGTCGAAGACCTGAGCTTTGCTGTCCTTGATCGCGACCAGACCACCACCAGTCAGGCCTACACCCTGTCACTTTCCGGCTCGCGCTATTTCATCGAACAGCCACCGCTGCACAGCTACGAAGAGCTGGACCGACGCCTGCGTGACGGCAGTATCAGCCTGGCCGTGGAGATCCCACCCAACTTTGGCCGCGACCTCAAACGCGGTGATGTTCCGCAAATCGGTGTGTGGGTTGATGGCGCCATGCCGACTCGCGCTGAAACCATCAAAGGCTACGTGCAGGGCATTCATGCAAGCTACTTGCAGGAACTTGCCCGCACCTCAACCACCGGCAGCGCCGCCAGCCTGGCCGGGATTGAAGTGCGCTATCGCTACAACCCGGATGTGGAAAGCCTCAAAGCCATGGTCCCGGCGGTCATTCCCATGCTGTTGATGCTGATCCCGGCGATGCTCACTGCCTTGGGCGTGGTACGGGAAAAGGAGCTGGGGTCCATCATCAATCTGTACGTCACACCGGTGACCCGCTTGGAATTTCTGCTGGGCAAGCAGTTGCCCTATGTGGGGCTGGGCATGATCAACTTTGTCCTGTTGGTGATCTTGGCCATCACCGTGTTCAACGTGCCGCTCAAAGGCAGTGTTTTCACTCTGCTGGTCGGCGGCCTGCTCTACATCATCTGCGCCACAGCAATGGGATTGCTGATGTCGACCTTTACCAAAAGTCAGATTGCCGCTGTATTCGGCACGGCGATCATCACCCTGCTGCCTGCCATCCAGTTTTCCGGCCTGATCTATCCGGTGGCAACACTGGAAGGTTTTGGCGCGCTGATCGGACAGATTTACCCCACCTCGCACTTTCTGGTGATCAGCCGGGGCGTGTTCTCCAAGGCGCTAGGGCTGGCCGACCTGTACGGCTACTTTATCCCCTTGCTGCTGACCATCCCGTTACTGTTGGCAGTGTGTGTCAGCCTGCTGAAAAAGCAGGAGGTCTGAGATGCGCAAGCTACTCAATATCTTCAATCTTGGCCTGAAAGAGCTGCGCAGTCTGCAACGGGATTACGCCTTGCTGCTGCTGATTATCTGGTCGTTCAGCATGGGGGTTTACTCATCTGCTAGCAGCATGCCGGAAAGCCTGCACAACGCCTCACTGGCCGTCGTCGATGAGGATCGCTCACAGCTTTCCGAACGCATTATTCATGCCTTCCAGCCCCCCTATTTCCGTCCACCGCAGCGCATCGACCTAAGCGAGATGGATCGTGGTATGGATTCGGGGCAGTACACTTTTACCCTGAATATTCCGCCAAATTTTCAGCGCGACTTGCTGGCCGGACGCTCACCTGCCGCACAACTGAATGTGGATGCCACCCAGGTCAGCTCAGCCTTTACCGGCGCGGGCTACATCCAGAGCATTGCGGCAGATGAAATCGCCGAATTTGTTCGCAGCTATCGGGCAACCCTGCCCCAGCAGGCCGAACTGGCCGTGCGGGTGGCCTTCAACCCGAATCTGACCCGGGCCTGGTTTGGCTCGGTGATGGAGGTGATCAACCAGATCACCATGCTCTCGATCATTCTCACCGGCGCAGCGCTGATCCGCGAGCGCGAGCACGGCACCGTCGAACACCTGCTGGTGATGCCGGTTACGCCGTTCGAGATCATGCTGGCCAAGGTTTGGTCGATGGGGCTGGTGGTACTGTGCGCCGCCGCACTGTCACTGCTGGTCGTCGTACAGGGCTGGTTAAAGGTGCCGATTGAAGGCTCGGTTGCGCTGTTCCTGTTCGGTGCTGCGCTGCACCTGTTTGCCACCACCTCGATGGGGATCTTTTTCGGCACCGTGGCCCGCTCAATGCCACAGCTGGGCCTGCTGATCATTCTGGTGCTGCTGCCGTTGCAGATTCTTTCCGGCGGCACCACACCAAGGGAGAGCATGCCGGAAGTGGTGCAACATCTGATGTTAGCGGCACCAACCACACACTTTGTCGCGCTGGCCCAGTCGATTCTCTATCGCGGCGCTGGACTGTCGATTGTGTGGCCACAACTGCTGGCCATCGCAGGCGTCGGTGCGTTGTTCTTCATTGCTGCACTTACCCGCTTCCGCAAAACCATCGCACAGATGGCCTGATTGCTCAGCCCTTACTGAACAATAAGGTTATTGAACAGCAGGTCCTGAACCAGCGGCTGACCCTCTTCCTGGGCCAGCACACTCTGTACTTGTTTGAGGGCCTCGGCCCGTAGGGCTTCACGGGCACCCGGAGTAGACATGCTCTCCTCGGTCTGCTGCGAGAAGAGCATCACCAACTGATTGCGGATAAGCGGCTCGTGGTGCTTCACCTTCGCCTCGGCCTCTGCATTGGGCACGCGCAAAGAGAGATCCGCCTTGTAGAACTTCATGCGCGGACCATTACCGAAGTTGCCAACAAAGGCTGGCACCAGCGTCACATAGGAAACCTTGGGAACCGTTTTGTCAGCCTCCTGGGCGACAGCCAGTGCAGGCAGAGAAAGGGCCAACAGCAACATCATCAGGGCTTTCACGGACAATTTCCTCGGCAGGTTGCACGCCCGTCTGAACAACGCCGGGCAAGCATAGATACATTGGGTGCAGAGCCTAGCATAGCCATTGCATGGCCAGCACCGGGCGTCAGGCTTATACACAGCCATCAGGAACAGGCATGCTCATTGACCCCGCACCGGTCAAACCTACACTGGCCTGTATCAACAGAGGAGGATACGCCCGATGAAAGCCGTGCTGTGCAAAGCCTTTGGTCCTGCCGATACACTGGTTCTGGAAGAAATCGCCAGCCCCATTGCCAAAGCCAACGAAGTGCTCATTGATGTTCATGCTGCGGGCGTCAACTTCCCGGATACCCTGATCATTGAGGGCAAGTACCAGTTCAAGCCACCCTTCCCGTTTTCACCGGGCGGCGAAGCCTCTGGTGTTATTGCAGCAGTCGGCGAAAAAGTCAGCCATCTGAAAGTCGGTGACAGGGTCATGGCCCTGACCGGCTGGGGCAGCTTTGCCGAACAAGTTGCAGTGCCGGCTTACAACGTGCTGCCAATGCCGGACAAGCTGGATTTCACCAGCGCCGCCGCATTCAGCATGACCTACGGCACCTCCATGCATGCACTGAAACAGCGGGCCAATCTACAAGCTGGTGAGACCCTGCTGGTGTTGGGTGCGTCTGGTGGCGTCGGGCTGGCTGCAGTAGAGATCGGCAAGGCGATGGGGGCGAAGGTGATTGCTGCCGCCAGCAGCGCGGAAAAGCTCGAAGTAGCTAAAGCTGCCGGTGCCGATGAGCTGATCAACTACAAAGACAGCAGCCTGAAGGAAGAACTCAAACGCCTGACTGGCGGTAAAGGGGTGGACGTAATTTACGACCCGGTCGGTGGTGACCTATTCGAGGAAGCCTTCCGATCGATTGGATGGAATGGCCGCTTCCTCGTTGTTGGCTTTGCTGCCGGTGGCGGTATCCCCTCCCTGCCAGCCAACCTGCCATTGCTTAAAGGTGCCTCTCTGGTAGGCGTATTCTGGGGCTCGTTCGCTCAGCGTCAGCCACAAGATAACGCCGCTAACTTCCAGCAACTGTTTGCCTGGCATGCCGAAGGCAAGATCAAGCCGCTGGTGTCGCAAACCTTCCCTCTGGCTGAAGCTGCCAAAGCCATCAACACCTTGGGTCAACGCAAAGCTGTGGGCAAACTGGTGGTCAGCGTTCGCTAGAGCGCGAACTGCTCTAGAGAGTGGCTTCAGCCGCCATTAGCGGCCAAAGCCACTCCTACACTCATCCCGCAGGAGCGACCTCAGTCGCGAAAATATCAACCCTGCGCCAGCAACGCAGGTGGGCAGCGCTGATACCACTGCGTGGCCTGCTCATAGGCATAAGCCATTTGCAGCACCGCCATGTCTGCCTGATGACGGCCGATGATCTGCATGCCCATAGGCAATCGCTGTTCATTGAAGCCAACCGGTACGTTCGCCACCGGGCAGCCAGACAAAGTGCCGGGGATCACAACTTCCATCCAGCGGTGGTAGGTATCCATGTTGCGCCCGGCAATCTGTTTCGGCCAGTCGATGTTCTTATCAAACGGGAACACTTGGGCGCTGGGCAGAAGCAGGAAGTCATAGCGTTCGAACAGTTTGCTGATCGCCCGATACCAGTCACTGCGCGCGGCTGAAGCTTTGAACACATCCATTGCCGACAGACGCAGGCCATTCTCAACTTCCCAGATAGCTTCAGGCTTCAGCAGCTCGCGGCGAGCCGGATCAGCGTAGTGCCCCCCCAGGGAACCGGCGACCAACCAATGGCGCAACGTCAGCCAGGTATCCCACAGTCGTTCAGCAGGGAAGCCCATGTCACAGGCCTCAACCTCGCAACCAATGGCCTCGAAATCAGCAAAGGACTTGCGGCACAGATCCAGCACCCCCGGCTCCATCGCCAGATAGCCGTTAAGGTCACCCAGCCAGCCCAGACGCGCACCTTTGAAATCACGTTGCAGATCACCCGCAAACTGCTCGCCCGACTCGGCAATCGACAGAGGTGCCCGCACATCGGCCCCAGCCTGTACCGACAGGAGCATGCTGACATCGCGCACGCTGCGTCCCATTGGGCCTTCGTAACCCAGCTGATCAACAAACAAATCTGCGCTGTCATCAAACGGCACACGCCCCTGAGACGGACGGAAGCCAATGATGTTGTTAAAGGCCGCCGGATTACGCAGCGACCCCATCATGTCGCTGCCATCAGCCACCGGCACCATTTGCAGTGCCAGCGCTGCACCGGCACCGCCGCTGCTCCCGCCAGCGCTCATTCCCGGGGCGTAGGCACAGCCGGTCACGCCGAAAATCGGGTTGTAGCTGTGGGAGCCAAGGCCATACTCCGGAGTATTGGTCTTACCGATGATGATGGCTCCGGCCGCCTTGATCCGCTCAACCATAATGCCGTCGCGCTCTGGCACATAGTCGCGGTACAGCGGTGAGCCAAGGGTGGTGCGGATACCCTGGGTCAGTGACAGGTCTTTAATCGCATGGGGCAAACCGTGCATCCAGCCACGGTATTCACCGCGCGCCAGTTCGGCATCGCGCTCATCCGCCTGAGCCAGCAAGGTTTCTTCCGGCTGTAGGCTGACGATAGCGTTAACCTTAGGGTTTAAGCGCTCAATTTGGGCCAAATAGGCCTGCATCACTTCGCGGCATGACACCTGCTGCAAGCGAATACGCTCTGCCAGCTGGTGAGCTTCAAGCTGGACGATTTCACGATAATTGTTGCTCTGACTCATGGGGCATTACCTTGCCAAAGGATCGTCAGGAGGCACGATGCGCCTTACGCGGGACGCAAAAGCCCGCGCCGAAACTCATCAAGCGTTATTGAACAGATAAACCGGCCCCGCCAGAGCGAAGCCGGTACAGCGTTCGGGCTGCCCCGATTAGCGCATCAAGTTGGTCCAGACACGGTCGGCCAGGCGGATCGCACCTTCGCCGCAGGTTTTGCTGAACACAACTTTGGTGCCTTCCGGAATGGTCAGCTCAGGCGCATTCTTCAAACCTTCATCCAGGAACGACTCCACACCTTTCACCGGGCTCTGATGCTTGAGGAAGTTCTGCGTCATGGCCGCGTTCTCAGGCTGGCTGAGGAAGGCGATAAAGGTCTTGGCGTTCTCGATATTGCGCGCGCCAGTTGGGATCACCAGATTGTCGACCCAAGCCAATACACCTTCTTTCGGGTAGACGTACTTAAGGGTTGGCTTCATCTCACGGGCGCGCATGGAAGAGCCGCCCCAGAACATCGACAGGTCAATCTCACCCGCCACCAAGTTCTCGCGAATAGAGCCGGCCTTGGAGCTGTAGGTCTTCACAAACGGCTTCTGCTCCTTGAGCAAATTTAGCACTTGCTGCAACTGCTTGGGATCTTCGCTGCACAGCGGGATATCCAGATAGATGCTGGCGGTGTCGATCACATCGCTGCTGGAGTCGAACATGTTGACCTTGCCTTTGAGCTCAGCGGGTGGCTGGAACAGCAGCGAGTAGCTGTCGGTCGGGCCGCTGTACTTGGCAGTGTCCAGAACTACGCCGGTGGTGCCCCAAATGAACGGCACGGAATAGCTGCCTTGTGGGTCCCACTCAGGCTTTTTCAGGTTGTCTTCCAGATTGGCGTAGTAAGGCTGGCTGGCCGGATCAAAGGACTCCAGCAGTTTTTCCTGCACCAGGATAGGGATGAACTGGTGCGAAGGGATCGCCACGTCATAGCCCGCGCCGCCCTGCTTGAGTTTGGCCAGTAGGGTTTCGTTGGAGTCGTAAGAATCCACGGTGACTTTGATCCCGGTTTCCTTCTGGAACTTCTGCAGGATTTCCGGCGAGAAGTAGCCGCTCCAGCTCACCACATTGAGTTTCTCATCGGCCTGCACACCAGCGGCCAGACCCAAGGCCAGAGATGCCCCGACAACAGCAAACAGTTTGCTCATTTTCAACTCCAGTAAGGGCTCAGGCTTTCTTCTTGCTGAGCAGATAAGACAAGGTGACAAACAGAACGGAGACCCCGAGGATCAGCGTCGAGACCGCATTCACATCCGGCGTTACGCCCATACGCAACATGCCGAAAATGAAGATGGGCAGCGTGGTGGTACCCGCCTGGGAAACCATCATCGAGATCACGAAGTTATCCAGCGACACAATGAAGGCCAGCATCAGTCCCGAAACAATTCCCGGCATCAGCAATGGCAACGTGACCTTGCGGAAAGTACGCCACGGGCCTGCGTATAGGTCAGCAGCTGCGTGTTCCAGCGACAGGTCCATGTCATTCAAACGTGCGCGGATCGGCAGGTAAGCAAAGGGAATGCAAAACACCGTGTGCGCGATGATCAGGTTGCCGTAGCCCAGTGACAGACCAAGGGTGGAGAACAACGCCAGAGTGGCTACACCAACGACAATTTCCGGCAGCACCAGTGGCAGCATGATCGCGCCCATGGACAAACGCATGCCCTTGAATTTGGCTCCACGAGAAGTGCTCAGCGCTGCCAGCGTGGCAATCGCAGTGGCGATCATGCTGGCGCACACCGCGATCAGCAGGCTGTTACCGGCGGCCTGACGCAGTGCCTGATTTTCAAAGGCAGCGCGGTACCAGTCGAGGCTAAAGCCCGTCCACACCGTGGCCGAGTGGTTAGCGTTGAACGACAACACCACCAGCACCACGATCGGTGCATACAGGTACAAATAGAACAGGAAGCTCAGCCCGCCAAAACCGGGAAAGTCCTGCACGCCCACGCGGCGTTTACGCAGCAGAGACAGCATCATGCACCTCCCTGAGCAATGCGCTGACGTTCCGCGCGCATTGCATAGAACATCAACATCAGCATCACCGCTGCCATCAGCACCAGCGCCAGCGCAGCCCCAAACGGCCAGTTACGGGCATCGCTGAACTGCCGGAAAATCAGGTTGCCGAGCATCATCTCGGTACCGCCACCCAACAGCTCCGGTGCGATCATCGCCCCCAGGCACGGCACGAATGTGAGGATTGCCCCGGCCATGATTCCCGGCTTGGCAATCGGTAACACCACTTTGCGCAGGGTACGCATCCGCCCGGCGTAGAGGTCTTGGGCGGCCTCCAACAAACGCACATCCATCTTCTCCAGCGTGGCGTAAATAGGCAGAACCACGAACGGCGCATAGGTGTAAACCAGCCCCAGCAACACCGCTCCATTGGTGTACAGCATGTTGAGGGGCTCATTGATGATGCCCAGCCCCATCAAACTGCTGTTGACCACACCTGAGCCACGCAGCAGCAGAATCCAGGCATAAGTGCGGATCAGCAGGTTGGCCCAGAACGGTACGGTAATCAGGAAGATCAGAAAGCCGCGACGGCTTGGCGGCTGCATCGCCAACCAGACTGCCACCGGAAACCCAATCAGCAGCGTAATGACGGTGGTCGCAGCGGCGATACCGACGGAACGCAAGGTGATAACCACATAGGAATCGGCAAACGCCAGGCTGTCATCCAACTGGCGCTCGAACAGCAGTGAGACATAGGCCTCCAGGCTGAATACCGGATTCACACCGCCATACGGGTTGGCCTGCATCAGCGAGTAGCCGATGACAATGAAGATCGGCACGATCAGGAACAGGCCGATTGCGATCAATGCCGGCGACACGCCAAGCAGACTGCTCAACGCCCGACGCCGCTCGAGAGCGTTAGCACCGGCAAGGTTGTTCTGTTGCATGTTGTACCCCGCTTGGCTCAGTCCAGCAGAACGCTGGCACTACCCTTCTCGAACAGCAGACCGGCACGTTGACCTTCCACCAGGCGCTGACGCTGGCCTGCACTGTTGGGCGTACGCACCGTTACCCGCAGACCATCCGCCAGCTCGACTTGATAGTGCAGGTCGGTGCCCATGTAGATCTGCGCATGCACCTGACATGGCAACGCATTCGGGGTGTCTTCACTGACCAGCTGCAGGCGTTCCGGACGAATCGACAATGTCACCGGGCTGCCAGCCTGAAGCCCATCAACAACGCGCGCCTCAATCATGGCGCCACCGGCAATGCGGTATTGCGCCTGCTCACCGGCCACCGAGATAAGGGTCGCGGAGATAAAGTTGGTTTCACCGATAAAGTCCGCGACGAAACGATTGCGCGGGTTTTCGTAGATGTCATCCGGACGGCCGACCTGCTGCACTTCGCCTTCAGAGAGCACGGCAATGCGGTCGGACATGGTCAGGGCTTCTTCCTGATCATGGGTGACGAAGATGAATGTGATACCGGTCTTGGCCTGGATCGACTTAAGCTCTTCGCGCATCGCCTGACGCAACTTGAGATCCAGCGCTGACAGCGGCTCGTCCAGCAGCAGCACCTTCGGGTGTGGAGCCAGCGCACGGGCCAGCGCCACACGCTGTTGCTGACCACCGGAAAGCGCACTGGGGCGACGCGCAGCAAAGCGTTCCATCTGCACCAGCGCCAGCATTTCGGCCACACGCTCAGCGATCTGAGCCTTGCTCATTCGCTGCCCCATCGGGTGGGATTCGAGACCAAACGCCAGGTTTTCCGCGATGGTCATGTGCGGGAACAGCGCGTAGTGCTGAAACACGGTATTGACCGGGCGCTCATAGGGCGGACGGTCAGCAATGTTCTCACCATACAGACAGATTTCACCGGCTGTAGGGAATTCAAAGCCGGCAATCATACGCAGCAGCGTGGTCTTGCCGCAGCCGGATGGACCAAGCAGGGTAAAGAATTCGTTATCGCGGATATCCAGATCAACGCATTTAAGCGCGACAGGCCCGGTTGCAGGATCACCGTAAACCTTGCGTACGGAGCGGATCGAAACCGCTATCCCCTGCTGACTGTGCTGGGCACTCATGTAATACCTCCGGTTCCTACCCGAGCACTGCACGCAGCTGGCCGGGAGTTTTATCGTTGTTCTGGCAGGACATAGAGAAGCATCGAAGCGCAGCGCCTGACTGTTAGGTCGGCTGATTTGTTTTGAGCTGCTAGGGGGCGATATTCGGAGAAATGCGGTTGAGCCTAAAGATGAATTTTCTTACAGTCGGTGTTAGAAAATTTAATAGCCAGTAAGAGACAGCCGGATGCCTTCATTACGCCTACCGCCGCTCAATGCCATCCGCGCATTTGAGGCCGCCGCACGTCTGGGCAGCTACGTTGAGGCTTCTAAGTCGCTTCATGTGACGCAGCCGGCTATCGGACGTCACGTCAAATTGCTGGAAGACTGGCTCGGCGTGCAGCTATTCCAACGCACGCCACGCGGAGTAACCCTGACACCTGCCGGCCAACGCTATTACGTAAAAGTCGCCAACGCCCTGCAACAGATCGCCGACGCCAGTAATGAACTGACACCGGGTGGGACCGCACGTTGGTTAAAGATCATGGCCGTGCCTGCCTTCGCCAAGCGTTGGCTTATGCCTCGACTTGAAGCCCTGCAGCAGCTGCGTCCAGGCCTGAAAATAGCAGTTGATCCACATGCCACATTCACTGAAGTTGATGGAAAGAACGCCGATCTCGGGATCGTTTACGGCATGCCTGGTCAATACGGCCACAACTACACAACGTTACTGCATCCAAACGTCTTTCCGGTGTGCTCACCCGGCTATCTGACTGAACACGGTCCAGTTACAAGCTGTGAAGATCTGCTCAGGCACAAACTCATCCATGTCGATGACGGCGAATGGTGGAATGCGTGGTTCGCAGCTAACCGCTCACCCATCCGCGTCACTTCGGACTTGCTTTACATCAGTAACGACCACGCCCTGAGCATGGCCGAAAAAGGCCATGGAATTGCCCTGGCTAACGAGGTGTTAGTTCATCAGGAGCTGGCTTGCGGCGTACTGGTTAGGCCAGTAGCCGAACAAATACCGCTGGAAAGTTATCAGGCGCTGTTACCGGCCGGACCGGTCAGCGATGACATGGCGTACTTTCTGGAATGGGTGGCGCAAGAGCTTAGAGAGGGGTTCCCGGATCTGGTCGACCAGGAACCGACTCACTGATCAGCTGCGTGGCGCGTAGGCGAATACGTCGGCACGCATCTGGTGGGCGTCCATCCCCGCATCCACCAGCGCATCCAGCGTGGCATAGACCATCGCCGGCGAGCCACTGGCGTAGACGTGCAAAGGCTTAAGGTCAGGAAAGTCCTGAGTCACTGCCTCATACAACAAGCCGCAACGCCCCGTCCAGCCGCATTCATCACTGACAACCTTATGCAGGAACAGATTGGGCGTCTGCTGCCACTGTTCCCAGTGCTCAACCTCATAAAAGTCGCCGGGATGGCGAGCCCCCCAGTACAAGTGCACCGGATGGGCAAAGCCCGTTGCGCGGCAATGTTCGATCAGGCTCTGCATCTGGCCCATGCCGGTTCCGGCTGCCAGCAGCACCAGCGGCCCGTCCGGCAATTCAGCCAGGTGGGTATCACCAAACGGCATTTTCACCCGCACAATCGGCGTACTGCGCAACTGCTCGATCAAGGAGATGGCCGAGTCTTCCCGGGCCAGCACATGCAGCTCCAGCTCGCGGCCACTGTGCGGGGCTGACGCCAGTGAAAACGCCGAGTAATCCTCGCGGCGCTCTAACAGCAGATATTGCCCGGCGTGATAGCGCACACGTTTGCCAGCCGGAGCCTGCAAACGCACGCGAAATACATCACCGCCAACGTCATCACAGGCCAGCACCTGACAGGCCATGTCCCGCACCGGCAATTCGCCCGGCGCCAGCACACCATCCCAATGCAGCACACAATCTTCCAGCGGCTCAGCCAGACAGGTGAACAGCTCGCCCTGCTCCAGTTCGACGCCGTCTTGCAACACCTTACCTTCAACCAGCAACGCAGCGCAGATATGGCAGTTACCATTGCGACAGCTTTGCGGACAGTCATAACCCAACCTGCGGGCTGCATCGAGGATGCGTTCGCGGGGTTGTACTTCAAGTACCGCACCTGAAGGATTCAGGGTGACCTTCATTAATCGATTCCCAATTCAGACCACAACGCATCAACGCGCTGCTTAACCGCTTCATCCTGGACGATTGCCCGTCCCCATTCGCGGCTGGTCTCACCTGGCCACTTGTGGGTGGCATCCAGGCCCATCTTGGAACCCAAACCGGAAATCGGCGACGCGAAGTCCAGGTAGTCGATCGGCGTGTTGTCGATCATCACCGTATCGCGCTTAGGGTCCATGCGCGTAGTGATCGCCCAGATCACATCATTCCAGTCACGCGCATTGATATCGTCATCGGTCACGATAACGAACTTGGTGTACATAAACTGCCGCAGGAACGACCACACGCCGAGCATCACGCGCTTGGCGTGGCCAGGGTACTGCTTCTTCATGGTCACAACGGCCATGCGGTAGGAGCAGCCTTCCGGCGGCAAGTAGAAATCGGTGATCTCCGGGAACTGCTTCTGCAGGATCGGCACGAACACTTCATTCAGCGCCACACCGAGAATCGCCGGTTCATCTGGCGGACGGCCCGTATAGGTGCTGTGGTAAATCGGCTTTTGCCGGCGGGTGATGCGCTCCACGGTAAACACCGGGAAGCGGTCCACTTCGTTGTAGTATCCGGTGTGATCGCCGTACGGGCCTTCATCGGCCATCTCGCCTTGGTGAATAACACCTTCAAGGACGATTTCAGCACTGGCCGGCACTTGCAGATCACTGCCGCGGGCCTTGATCAACTCGGTCTTGTGGCCGCGCAGCAAACCAGCAAACGCATATTCGGAGAGACTGTCCGGGACCGGCGTCACCGCGCCGAGAATGGTCGCCGGGTCCGCGCCCAGCGCAACCGCAACCGGGTACGGCTTACCGGGGAATTTCTCGCACCACTCACGGTAATCCAGCGCACCGCCACGGTGGCTGAGCCAGCGCATGATGACCTTGTTGCGGCCAATCACCTGTTGGCGGTAGATACCAAGGTTCTGCCGCTCTTTGTTCGGCCCTTTGGTGATGGTCAGGCCCCAAGTGATCAGCGGACCAACGTCGCCCGGCCAGCAGGTTTGCACCGGCAGTTTGCTCAGGTCGACATCATCGCCTTCTTCGATCACTTCCTGACACGGCGCATCCTTCAGGACCTTCGGCGCCATGTTGATGACCTTTTTGAAGATCGGCAGCTTGCTCCAGGCGTCTTTCAAGCCCTTGGGCGGCTCCGGCTCCTTGAGAAAGGCCAGCAGCTTGCCGATTTCGCGCAGCTCCGATACTTCTTCAGCGCCCATACCCAGCGCCACGCGCTTGGGTGTGCCGAACAGGTTGCCGAGCACCGGCACGTCATAACCCGTAGGGTTTTCAAACAGCAGTGCCGGCCCGCCTTTGCGCAGGGTGCGGTCACAGATTTCGGTCATTTCCAGCACCGGCGAAACCGGTGTCTGAACGCGCTTGAGTTCACCGCGTTTTTCCAATTCGCGGATGAAGTCGCGCAGGTCGCGATACTGCATGCTGGGGGTCTCGTGATGGCGAGCGGACTGTAAAGTTTACCGCTTAGCTGGGAGATTCCCCAACAGCATATCGCCGGAAGGCTTATATGAAAGACAGCTTTACCAATCTTCAGAAATAAAAAAGCCTCCCGGGCGCTGCCACGGGAGGCTTTCAACAGCATGAAGCTGTTACTTGCGCTTCATCGACTGGAAGAACTCGTCGTTGGTCTTCGTAGCTTTGAGCTTGTCGATGAGGAACTCGATCGCAGCAATTTCATCCATCGGATGCAGCAGCTTGCGCAGAATCCACATGCGCTGCAGCTCGTCTTCGGCAGTCAGCAACTCTTCACGACGGGTACCGGCGCGGTTGATGTTGATGGCCGGGAATACGCGCTTCTCAGCGATACGACGGTCCAGCGGCAGCTCCATGTTACCGGTGCCTTTGAACTCTTCGTAAATCACTTCATCCATCTTCGAACCGGTTTCAACCAGCGCGGTGGCGATGATGGTCAGCGAGCCGCCTTCTTCGATGTTACGGGCAGCACCGAAGAAACGCTTCGGCTTCTCCAGCGCATGAGCATCCACACCACCAGTCAACACCTTGCCGGAGCTCGGGATCACGGTGTTGTAGGCACGCGCCAGACGGGTGATGGAGTCGAGCAGAATGACCACGTCTTTCTTGTGCTCAACCAGGCGCTTGGCTTTCTCGATCACCATTTCAGCCACTTGCACGTGGCGGGTTGGCGGTTCGTCGAAAGTCGAGGCAACCACTTCGCCGCGCACGGTGCGCTGCATCTCGGTCACTTCTTCAGGGCGCTCGTCGATCAGCAGAACGATCAGGTGGCACTCAGGATTATTACGGGCAATGTTCGCTGCAATGTTCTGCAGCATGATGGTTTTACCCGCTTTCGGCGGTGCCACGATCAGGCCGCGCTGGCCTTTACCGATCGGGGCACAGAGGTCAATCACACGACCGGTGATGTCCTCAGTGGAACCGTTACCGGCTTCCATGAGCAGGCGCTCATTGGGGAACAGCGGCGTCAGGTTCTCGAACAGAATCTTGTTCTTTGCGTTTTCCGGACGGTCAAAGTTGATCGAGTCAACTTTAAGCAGCGCGAAATAACGCTCGCCTTCCTTCGGCGGACGGATCTTGCCGACAATCGTGTCGCCCGTACGCAGGTTAAAACGACGGATCTGGCTCGGCGATACGTAGATATCATCAGGGCCAGCAAGATACGAGGCATCCGCGGAGCGGAGGAAGCCGAAACCGTCCTGGAGTATCTCCAGCACGCCATCACCGGAGATTTCCTCACCGCTTTTCGCATGTTTTTTCAGCAGGGAGAAAATCACGTCCTGCTTGCGCGAACGGGCCATGTTTTCCAGGCCAAGTTGCTCGGCGAGTTCCAGCAGTTCTGTGATCGGCTTTTGCTTGAGTTCGGTCAGATTCATAGGAATGACGTAATCATTGTAAGGAGGGAAATAAGCTATTCAGCTTGATAAGCCGTGCCGCTGAGAACGGCTGGACGCCTGCTTTATTATCGATAGATCGAGTAGAAGTTGCCGGCGACGGCTTGCAGAGGGCTACATAGAAAATGCAGCGGCTGCGAATGTAACACTTGAATATTTATCGCGTCTAGTATCTTCAAATAAAAACCCCGCATGAAGCGGGGCTTTTAAGAAGCAGATCAGATGTTGGCGTCGATGAACGCAGCCAGCTGCGACTTGGACAGTGCACCAACTTTGGTAGCTTCAACATTGCCATTCTTGAACAGCATCAGAGTCGGGATGCCACGTACGCCAAACTTCGGCGGGGTTTCCTGGTTCTCATCAATGTTCAGTTTGCAGACTTTGAGTTTGCCTTGGTAAGCCTGAGCGATCTCATCCAGCACCGGCGCGATCATTTTGCAAGGCCCGCACCATTCAGCCCAGTAATCGACCAGAACCGGACCGTCAGCCTGAATAACATCCTGCTCGAAGCTGGCGTCGCTGACATTGGTGATGAATTCGCTCATGGAAAAATCTCCGTTTACGGAAGCAAAAGATGACCGACATGATAGCCGTCTTACCCCCGTACAGGAAGGCAGTCACCATTGAGCTTATCTATAAAGACTATCAAGAAAGACGTTAATGTCGGGCTGACTTCAGGCTTTCAGACAGCCGGGGCGACTTGAAACTGTCACACTTGTGAACTTCACTGAGGTGTACCCCTGCGGCATCAGAATGCGTTGGCTAGGCTGCCCTATCGTGGCAGGATGGCGCGGTTCAGCTTCGAGAATAATCTGTTATGCCGCATAAATCTGCCGAATCCTTTCCTCTGATTGCAGCCATCGACCTAGGCTCAAACAGCTTCCACATGGTCCTGGCCAAAGCCGACTACGGCGAGATCCGTATCCTCGAGCGCCTCGGAGAAAAGGTTCAGCTGGCCGCAGGCCTTGATGAACAGCACCAGCTCAACGAAGAGGCCATGACCCGCGGCCTAGACTGCTTGCGCCGTTTTGCCCAGATGATCGCCGGACTGCCCGAAGGTGCTGTGCGGGTGGTAGCCACCAACGCTCTGCGCGAAGCGCATAACCGCGCCACTTTTATCCGCCGGGCGGAAGAGATTCTCGGCCATCAGGTTGAAGTCATTTCCGGACGTGAAGAAGCCCGCCTGATTTATCTGGGCGTGTCCCACAGCATCGCCGACACGCCCAATAAACGCCTTGTGGCCGACATTGGCGGCGGCAGTACCGAATTCATCATCGGCCAGCTGTTTGAACCGCTGATGCGCGAAAGCCTGCAAATGGGCTGCGTGAGTTACACCCAACGTTTCTTTAAAGACGGCAAGATCACCGCTGCCCGCTATGCTCAGGCCTACACCGCCGCTCGCCTGGAGCTGATGGGGATCGAGAATGCTTTGCGCCGTATCAGCTGGGACGAAGCCGTCGGTGCCTCTGGCACGATTAAAGCCGTTGGCCTGGCCATTAAGGCAGCAGGTCTGAGCAATGGTGAAGTCAACAGCGAGGGGCTGGCCTGGCTCAAGCGCAAGCTGTTCAAAGTAGGGGATGTTGAAAAGCTTGATCTGGATGGAATCAAACCGGATCGCCGGGCAATTTTCCCGTCCGGCCTGGCCATCCTTGAAGCCATCTTTGATGCCTGCGACATCCAGCAAATGAGTCACTCAGAAGGCGCGCTGCGCGAAGGCGTGCTGTATGACCTGCTGGGCCGCTACCAACATGAAGATGTGCGCGAACGCACCCTGCACTCCTTTATGGAGCGCTACCACGTTGATCAGGATCAGGCGGCTCGAGTCGAAGCCAAAGCCCTTTCAGCCCTGAGGAAGGTAGCTAAAGACTGGCAACTGGAAGAGGAATGGCACAGTGACATGCTGCGCTGGGCCGCGAAGGTGCATGAAGTCGGGCTGGACATAGCCCACTATCACTATCACAAACATGGCGCGTATCTGGTTGAGCACTCCGACCTGGCCGGTTTCTCCCGCCGTGATCAGGAGATGCTTGCACTGCTGGTTCGTGGCCATCGCCGCAACATACCTAAAGACAAGTTCGCCGTGTTCGCCGAAGAAGGCACTGCACTGATTCGTCTTTGCGTGCTACTGCGCTTTGCCATTTTGTTCCACCACATCCGAGGCAATCAGGAAATGCCCGAGGTGAAACTCAAAGCCGGCGAACACAGCCTGGAAATCATCTTCCCAAGCGGCTGGCTCGAGAAGAATCCGCTGACTCAGGCTGACTTCGAGGCTGAAGCTGAATGGCTCAGACGCATCAATCTTGATCTGCGCATCAGCTAAAACAAAACCGGCAGCCTAAGGCTGCCGGTTTTGCATCACGCAGAACAAACTGAGACTCAGCGAACGCTGATCTGTGGCGCGGTCAGCTTCTCCAGCAACCCCGCCTGTGCACTGCGCGGGTTTTGGTTACCACTTGGCGAACAACGCACGTAGCGGCCATCAGGCTGCAGCAGCCAGGCCTGGGTGTTGTCGGTCAGGTAGCTTTCCAGCTCCTTCTTGACCCGCAGGATTAGCTTCTTGCCCTCAACCGGGAAGCAGGTTTCCACGCGCTTATCGAGGTTGCGTTCCATCCAGTCAGCACTGGAGAGGTAGATTTTTTCCTCGCCGTCATTCTGGAAGTAGAACACCCGCGTGTGCTCAAGGAATCGCCCGATGATCGAACGTACCTGAATATTGTGCGAAACCCCCGGAATGCCCGGACGAAGACAGCACATACCACGCACCACCAGATCGATTTTCACCCCACTCTGACTGGCTTTGTAGAGCGCCTTGATCACCTTCGGATCGGTCAGGGAGTTGAATTTGGCAATGATGTGTGCGGACTTGCCCTCAGACGCCAGAGCCGTCTCTTTGGCGATCATATCCAGCAGGGTTTTCTTCAGGGTAAACGGCGCATGCAGCAGCTTTTTCATGCGCAGGGTTTTACCCATACCGATCAACTGGCTGAACAGTTTGGCCACATCCTCCCCCAGCGCCACATCGGCGGTAAGCAGGCTGTAGTCGGTATACAGGCGGGCGTTGCCGGCATGGTAGTTGCCAGTTCCCAGGTGCGCATAACGGACGATATCGCCGTTCTCGCGGCGCAGGATCAGCATCATCTTGGCGTGGGTCTTAAAGCCCACCACACCGTAAATCACTACAGCACCCGCAGCCTGCAAGCGGCTGGCCAATTGCAGGTTGGACTCTTCATCAAAGCGCGCGCGCAGCTCAATGACCGCTGTTACTTCCTTACCGTTGCGGGCTGCCTCAACCAGTGCATCAACGATTTCCGAGTTAGCCCCGGAACGGTACAGCGTCTGTTTGATGGCCAACACGTGTGGGTCTTTGGCGGCCTGACGGAGCAGGTCAACCACTGGCGTGAAGGACTCAAACGGATGCAGCAGCAGGACATCCTGTTTGCTGATCACGTTGAAGATGTTCTCTGCATTTTGCAGCAGTTTGGGGATCACTGGCGTAAACGGGGTGTACTGCAGCTCCGGATGGCTTTCGAGCCCGGTGATGCTGAACAGGCGAATCAGGTTCACCGGGCCGTTTACCCGGTACAGCTCGCTCTCGCTCAAGCCGAATTGCTTGAGCAGGTAATCCACCAGTGGTTTCGGGCAGCTGTCGACAACCTCCAGACGCACCGCATCACCATAACGACGACTGAGCAGTTCGCCGCGCAACGCACGGGCCAAGTCCTCAACATCCTCGGTATCCACTGACAAGTCAGCGTTACGGGTCAGACGGAACTGATAGCAGCCCTTCACCTTCATGCCCTGGAACAGGTCGTCTGCGTGGGCATGAATCATTGAAGACAGAAATACGTAATTATCGCCGGCCCCACCAACCTCTTCCGGCACCTTGATGATGCGCGGCAGCAAGCGTGGTGCAGGGATGATCGCCAGACCGGAATCACGGCCAAACGCATCAACCCCTTCAAGCTCAACAATAAAGTTCAGGCTCTTGTTAACCAACAGCGGGAACGGGTGCGTCGGGTCAAGGCCGATCGGCGTGATGATCGGTGCAATTTCATCGCGGAAGTAGCGACGCACCCACGTTTTCAGTTTGGGGGTCCAGAAACGCCGGCGGATGAAGTTGATGTTGTGCTTGGCCATCTCCGGGAACAGGTTGTCGTTGAGAATCGCGTACTGACGTTCAACCTGTTCATGCACCAACTCGGAGATACGGGCCAGGGCCTGGTGGGGTTGTAAGCCATCCGCACCAGCCTGCTCACGGGCAAAGTTGATCTGCTTTTTCAGTCCGGCAACGCGAATTTCGAAAAACTCATCCAGGTTGCTGGAAAAGATCAGCAGGAACTTCAGTCGCTCCAGAAGCGGATAGGACTCATCCAGCGCCTGTTCCAGCACGCGGATATTGAATTGCAGCTGCGACAGCTCGCGATGGATGTACAGGCTGCTGTCATCCAGGCTAGGCACTGGCGCAGCCACAACCGGAGCGGATGTTTCGACACAGGGTGTCTCAACCACAACCTCCTCCGGGGCTGCAACGGTGCTGTCCTGCAACTCAGTATTCGTGAGTCCTTCGGTATTCATGGATGCTCCTGGTGAGTTATTGCCCTTGTTTCAAGAGTTCTGCTGCACGTACGGCGAAGTAAGTCAGAATGCCATCAGCGCCGGCACGTTTGAAGGCCGTCAGTGATTCAAGAATCACCGCTTCGCTCAGCCAGCCGTTCTGAATGGCAGCCATGTGCATGGCGTACTCGCCGCTGACCTGATAGGCAAAGGTCGGTACTTTGTACTCATCCTTCACGCGCCAAACGATATCCAGATACGGCATGCCCGGTTTGACCATGACCATATCCGCGCCTTCGGCCAAGTCCGCTGCCACTTCGTGCAGGGCTTCGTTACCGTTGGCCGGGTCCATCTGATAGGTGTTTTTGCTGCCCTTGCCCAGGTTAGCCGCCGAGCCGACTGCATCACGGAACGGGCCGTAATAGGCGCTGGCATATTTGGCGGAGTAAGCCATGATCCGCACATTGGTGTGATCGGCCAGCTCCAGCGCTTCGCGGATTGCCTGAATACGGCCATCCATCATGTCCGACGGTGCTACAACCTGCGCACCGGCCTCGGCATGGGACAGAGCCTGCTTGACCAGCGCATCGACGGTGATGTCGTTCTGAACATAGCCGTTTTCATCGAGGATGCCGTCCTGCCCGTGAGTAGTGAACGGGTCCAGGGCTACGTCGCTGATGATGCCCAGTTCAGGGAATTTGGCGCGCAGAGCACGGATCGCACGCTGAGCGATACCATCCGGGTTCCAGGCCTCTTCACCCTGCAGGGATTTCTTCTCCAGCGGCGTCACCGGGAACAGCGCCAATGCAGGAATGCCTAGTGCAACCCAATGCTCGGCTTCTTTGAGCAACAGATCGATGGACAAGCGCTCCACGCCCGGCATGGACGGAATGCTCTCGCGGCGGTTTTCACCATCCAGAACAAACACCGGCAGGATCAGATCATCAGTGCTCAGGCGGTTTTCACGGACCAGGCGGCGGGAGAAATCATCGCGGCGGTTGCGGCGCAGACGGGTACCGGGAAACAGGCGATTGGCAGGGGTAACGCTCACAGCAGACTCCGTAGCCTGTATGACAGGCGAGCAGGAAAGTTATAAGCGGACATTATGACCAAATGATTACAGCACTTCGCAGCTGTACCGACTGCCAGCGCATATAAAGCAGTTACAAAGAACTTGGCGGGTCGGGCAGAAAACGGAAAATGGTCAAACTTGGCTGTGCAGGAAACGCTGCCTGGAATATGCAGGCGCTTTTCGTACAGAGCCCAGGTCCGGATCACTTGCCATAGTACCACTGCCGGCGAGCGCTGCCTGCCATTGCTGGACAGGCAGCGCACCAAAGTATGAGAAGTCTTGTCTCAGGCAGTACGTGCCTCAACTGGACGGGGTGTCCAATAAAGGGCAATCAGACTGATCAGGCTGTAACTCAGTAGCGCCCACCACAGCAATGCGCTGTGTGGAATGATTTGTGTCACGATCGCCAACCAGAGAAATCCTGCATTAAATAGCAGACGCAGCAGCTCAAGGGTCTTAGCCAACGGTCGGTTCTCCAGCCAGATACCGATGCAGTACAGGCCGAACGCCATCCACACCGACCCCACCAGCGCCTGCTCCAGCGTCAGTGCATCGCCAAGCCCTAACAATGCGCTGCCTAGGACGACATACAGCGCGAACTGGACGCCTGCATAGACCTTTTGAGCCAGCGTTAGCGGCACGTCGAACTTCACGAAACGGCTCAGATCGGGTTTCTCAACTGGATATTTCGCTGCCACATCAGCCGGTCGCCAGCCCGTCGGCATAAACCAGATACGCACCTTGTCCCACCAGGACGCAGCGCGTACTGCATCGCGCCACAACACCACATAGAACTGGATATTGGCCCACAGTGGGTTCCAGCTGGCCAGCGGTGTAGTCACACCGAAGATGGCCGGCTCATCATCCAACTCCTCCTGAAAGGTGCCGAAAACACGATCCCAGACGATGAACACACCACCGTAATTGCGATCCATATAGCGTGGATTTTGCGCGTGATGAACACGGTGGTTAGAGGGCGTAATCAGTACCCATTCCAACCAGCCCAGCTTGGGGATATGCCGCGTATGTACCCAGAACTGATAGAGCAGGTTCATCGCCGCAACGGTCAGGAATACCAGTGGCGGTACACCGACTACGGCCATCGGCAGGTAAAAGATCCAGCTGAACAGAAAGCCACTGCTGGTTTGCCGCAACGCGGTGCTGAGGTTGTAGTCCTCACTCTGGTGATGCACCGAATGGGCCGCCCAGAGCACATTGCGCTCATGCCCCATGCGGTGGTTCCAGTAGTAGCAGAAGTCATAAAAGACAAAAGCAAACAGCCAGACCCAGAGACTGTCTGCCGACAACTCAAATATCCCGATGTATTCCCACGCCAGGGTATAGGTGATCAGCCCTACCACTTTGGTCAGCAAGCCCAGCGTTGTAGACAACACGCCAGCGCTCAGGCTGTTGATCGAATCGGAAAAACGATAGGTGCTGACGCCCCGCCACCGATCAGCCAGCAACTCAAGGGCAATCAACACAAAGAAGAACGGTACCGCATAGAGTATGTAGTCCATGTTTCTCCCCGAAATGCATACGTACATCCGGCGTCATGTAAATGACTGTTCAATTGTTGTTATGCCGTATCGCGAGAACCGGCTTGCAGCTAGGATTACTTAATTAAGCTTAATTCAATGTTTGTCCGGCCTCATGGCCAACTGTGCCAAGCCAGGTAGCGTTTGGCGACAGATTCGTTATAAGGCGATGCACCCTCGCCCTGCATTTATCAGGAGATAGTGATGAACAAAAAAGTCGCGGTGATTCTTTCCGGCTGCGGCGTCTACGACGGCGCAGAAATCCACGAAAGCGTGATTACCCTGCTGCGCCTGGACCAGCGTGGCGCTCAGGTGCAGTGCTTTGCGCCGAATATCCCTCAGCTGCATGTGGTGGATCACTACAGCGGTGATGAGATGAACGGCACGCGCAACGTACTGGTGGAGTCGGCCCGGATTGCCCGCGGCAACATCAAGGATGTCAAAGAGCTGCATGCCCAGGACTTTGACGCAGTGATCCTGCCGGGCGGCTTCGGCGCGGCCAAGAACCTCTCTGACTTCGCCACCAGCGGTGCTAACTGCTCCGTACAAGCGGATGTACTGCAGGCGGTGCAGTCCTTTGCCAGTGCAGGCAAGCCCGTCGGCTTGATGTGCATTGCGCCGGCCTTGGCCGCGAAGATTTACGGCTCTGGCGTCATCTGCACCATCGGCAAGGATGCAGATACCGCTGCGGCCCTGACTCAAATGGGTGCTCAGCACGAAGAATGTGAAGTCTCCGAAATTATCGAAGACACGCAACGCAAGCTGGTTACCACACCGGCCTACATGCTGGCTCAGTCCATCAGCGAGGCGGCTTCAGGTATCAACAAGCTGGTCGATCGCGTTCTCGAACTGTGCGCCCCGCCTGCCCACTGAGCAGCTCTCGAGCGCTGCAGCCAGGCGGTCATGCCTGGCTAGCAAGGCTATCGTGACAATGCTTAGGCTACTCCGGTCTGGCCTCTGGTCAGACCGCATGGAGTGCGGCAGTTTGCACCATTAACTTGAGGCAGGGCCGCTATGACCAAGCAACCGTTCGAACTTTCCCCGGAACAGCGCGAAGCTGTGATCAATTTTTTCCAGCGTATTCCCTTCAACCAGGCGCTGGGTATCCAAATGGGCGAGTTGAGCGCTGAAAAAGTGACGATGACCCTGCCGATGAAGCCTGAGCTGATCGGTAACTTTGTCCACGGCATTCTCCACGGCGGTGCCATCAGCTCCCTGCTGGATGTCGCCGGTGGCGCTATGGCGCTGATCGGAGCCTTCGATAAACACCAGCACCTGTCCCCCAGCGAGCGCATGACCCGCCTCTCCAAGCTGGGCACCATCGATTTGCGCGTGGACTATCTGCGTCCGGGGCGGGGTCAGCTGTTTACCGCCAGTGCCGTGCTGTTACGCAGTGGCAACAAAGTTGCTGTGGTGCGCAGTGAACTGCATAGCGATGACGGCACGCTGGTCGCCGTCGGCACCGGCACGTATCTCTGCGGTTAAGTTATGAACGCCCAGCCTGCTCGCGCAGCAGGCGGGTGAGAATGCGATCCAGACCGTTGGCGAACGCCTGCTTATCACGGTCACTGTACGGAGCCTGACCGCCACCCACCTGGCCCAGCTCACGCAACTCAGTGAACAGGTTGCGAGTCGCCAGCTTGTCAGCCATGTTGCGCTCATCAAACTCGCGCCCGCGAGGGTCCAATGCAGCCACGCCCTTCTTCACCAAGCGATCCGCCAGAGGAATATCGCTGCAGATCGCCAGTTCACCGGGTACGGCATGTTCAACCAGATAATCATCGGCAGCATCCGGCCCGCTCGGCACAACAATTAGCCGCACACAGTTGAATGCAGGTTTGATCTGCGACTGCCCCGCCACCAGCACCACTTCAAAACCACGTTTCAGGGCAAATTTGACCACCTGATCCTTCGCCGCCTTAGGGCAGGCATCTGCATCAATCCAGACTCGCATGGTTCTAACTCGGCAAAAGCCGGCATGTTACTCCATGCCGGCCGTCTCAGCCTTTAGACGCTGACAGCAGCCTTGCGTCGCGCCGACAGCCAGCTACGTCCGTACAACACGACAATGGCGAGCAGTACCAGTGCCTGAGCAGACAAGGTGTACGCATCATCGTGAATGCCCAGCCAGTCGAACTCAAAGAAAGCGACCGGTCGGGTACCCAGCACACCCGCCTCCTGCAGGGCCGCTATGCCATGCCCGGCAAATACCACCGAAAGCACGCAGAGCAGCACAGCATTGAGCCCAAAGAAGGTAGCCAGGGGCAACTTGCGCGAACCACGCAGAATTACCCAGGCCAGCCCCAGCAACAGAACCAGCGCTGCCGCCGCCCCGGCCAGAACCATGCTATGGCCTTGCGGACCTGCCTGCAGCCAAAGTGTTTCGTAGAAGAGGACGACCTCGAACAGCTCGCGGTAAACCGAGAAGAAGGCCAGCACGGCAAAACCCAAACGCCCACCGCCACTGACCAGGCTGCTTTTAATGTAATCCTGCCAGGCTGCTGCATGACGACGGTCATGCATCCACACACCCAGCCACAGCACCATGACACTGGCGAACAGCGCTGTAACACCCTCCAGCAGCTCGCGCTGCGCACCACTGACATCAATCAAGTAAGCCGCCAGCGCCCATGTAGCGACACCGGCCACCAGCGCCAAGCCCCAGCCCACATGTACGCTGCGTACCGCATGGTGCTGCTCGGTATTACGCAGGAACGCCAGAATCGCCGCCAGCACAAGAATCGCCTCGAGCCCCTCCCGCAGCAGGATCAGCAGGCTGGAAATAAAACTCAGCGAGGCGGACATACCATCTGTGTCCAGCAACTTGGCGGACTTTTCCAACTCGAGCGCAGCATGCTCCAAACGCTGGGCGGCCTCTTCGGGCGGCAGACTGTCTTGTAACGCCTGACGATAGGCCATCAACGCCCGCTCGGTGCTCTTGCGCTGATCAGCATCGACGTTATCGAGCGCACTTTCGACCAGCTCAAAGCCCTCCAGATAGGCCCCGACTGAAAGGTCATAGGCCTGCGCCGAATCGCCGGCCCGGTAAGCCGCCAGGCTTTGCTCAAGGGTCTGACGGGTATGCTCAATCAGCTGCTTGGGTGCACGCTTTTGTGCCACTGGCTGCGCACGCTGAGCACGAAACAGCGCGGCCGCATCATCGCCACGCTGCTCGGCCACTTGCGCTGGCGTCAGGCTGGCCAACTCACTCAGCGCGATCGGCTCCCCCTTAAGGCCAGCATTCGCCGTAAAACCGGCAATGTAACTGGCGATATCCCAGCGCTGGCGCTCGTCCAACTGGTCGGCGAACGAAGCCATGTCCGTGCCCTCAATCCCCAGTCCGATGGTATTGAACATGTCATACAGACTCAGGTGATCCATACGCGCCGGATCGCGCAGATTGGCGGGCGCAGGCTCCATGCCCATGCCCGCCGGGCCGTCACCAGCGCCGTTGGGGCCATGGCACACGCTGCAATTCTCAGCAAACAGCGTGGCTCCACGGGCAGGATCAGGGGTGATCGCGGGGGTCTGAGAAACGCCATAGGCCGAAGCCAAAATCGCCGCCAGCTGACGGGCGCGTAAGGCGACTTGAGCGCCATCCTGGCGTTGCGCCACGGCCTGATGCAGCTCAACGACGCCCTGCTCCAGCGTCACCCGCTCGGGTTGCGGCGGCAATCCGCTGATCAGCCCCTTTAGCACGTTGAGAAACTCAACCTGCTCGTTGTATTCACCCGCATCAACCACCTGCCCATCCGCGACAGTCGCGGGATAGTCGACACTCAGATAACCCAGCAAATGCAGGGCCCGAGCCGCATCATCGCGAGACTCGGCGGTAGCACTCAGGCAGCACAACGCCAGAGCCGGGATCAGCAGCCAGCTGCAGATTCGTGAAAGGGCATTCATTAGGAATTAGTACCAGATAGGAATGTTTAGCGTTCGATTATGAGCGCCCACACCCCAATCCGGCAATAATTGGTTACAAATAGACGACGACAGAAACCTTCAGGCGTCCACCGTCAACACTCAACCGGCGCGGCGCACAGTGGCCAACAAGGCCGCTGCCCCAACAAACAGGCCACCAAAGGTTCGGTTAAGCAGTCGCTGCTGACGCGGCGAGCGTAGAGCGCCCAACACCCGCGCAGCCAGCCCGGTGTAACCGGCCATCACGATCAGGTCGACGGTGATCATGGTCACCCCCATGATCAGGTACTGCATCAGCAACGGTGCCTTCGGATCAATAAATTGCGGCAATACCGCGAGCATGAAAACGATGGCCTTGGGGTTGCTGATATTCACCAGAAAACCACGCATTACCAGCGTCAGCGGGCGGCCAATGGGACGCTCAGTATCAGCCGACATTTCACTGGGCTGGGCTTTCCACTGTACATAGCCGAGGTACATCAGGTACGCCACACCAAACCACTTGATTAGGCTGAAGGCCAGTTCAGAGGCCGACAGCACCGCCCCCAGGCCTGCAGCCACAATGGCGATTTGCACAGCCAACGCTATTTGCAGGCCCAGCGCATTCCAGTAACCACGTAGAAATCCGTACTGCAAACCAGCCGACATCGATGCAATCGCACCCGCACCTGGCGACAAACTGATTACCCAACAGGCCACAAAAAACGCCAGCCATGTCTCAATTGCCATGCTGATCAACTCCACTTACGAACACACAAAAAAGGGGTAGGCCTTAGCCTACCCCTGTCTTGCAACAACGCACAGACTGTAATCAGTCCGGCGAGCCTTTACGCAGTTGCACCGGTGCCAGCTCTTCTTTCCTGGCACGGGCACGCAAGGTGCGCATGCGGATGTTGATCGCCTCAACAGCCAAGGAGAAGGCCATGGCGAAGTACACATAGCCCTTCGGCACATGCACATCGAACGACTCGGCAATCAGCACGGTACCCACCACGATCAGGAACGACAGCGCCAGCATTTTCAGGCTTGGATGCTTGTCGATGAAGTTACTGATGGTACCGGCGCACAGCATCATCACCAGAACCGAGATCACAATCGCAGCCACCATCACCGGCACGTTGTTGACCATACCTACAGCAGTGATCACCGAATCCAGCGAGAAGATGATGTCGATAATGGCGATCTGCACGATGATGCCCATAAAGCCATATGTCTTGCCCCCAGCCTGCGGGCCTTCCTCTTCACCTTCCAGGCTGTGGTAGATCTCCGCCGTACTCTTGAACAGCAGGAACAGGCCACCGAAGAACAGGATAAGGTCACGACCAGAAATGCCCTGCCCCAAAACCGTGAACAGGTCGGTCGTCAGACGCATCACCCAACTAATCGACAGCAGCAGCAGGATCCGCGTACCCATAGCCAGCGCAAGTCCGAAGAAACGCGCCTTCGGCTGCTGAGCCTTGGGCAGACGGCTGACCAAGATCGAGATGAAGATGATGTTGTCGATCCCCAGAACAATTTCCAGAGCAGTCAACGTCAGAAAAGCAACCCAGATCTCCGGGTTAGCCAGCCATTCCATATGTATTTAAACCTCTTTGTTACGCGGTTTGGGTTGATCGCCACTGCGCCAACGGCGCACGGCTTTTTGAAAAAACAGACTGTTGGGAATTTGCAGCAAGGCACCCGGCGCATCGCCGGTGGCATCTTCCAAAGTGGTATAGAACAGATTGATAGCAATCACACGGCCGCAGACACCCGGTTTGTCGGCGCTCTCCATCACCTCGACATATTCACCAATGCGAAACGGCCCAAGGGCGAAGATCAGCAGCGAACAGAACATGTTCGAGAGCACGCTCCAAATGGCAAAAAACGCCACCGCAGCGACTGCCGCAAAGCCAGTCAGCGCCGTCCACAAAACCTGAGCAGAAACCCCAAGCCGCTCCAGCACCAACATGAATGCACTGCCAAGAATCAGCCAACGCACCAGACCGCGCACGGGCATCATCAACTCCGGCGGTAGCTGCGGGTAACGCTCAGCAAGTCGACTGATTGCACGAGTCAGAATGCGTTGGCACAACCATGCAAGGAACAGGATCAGAATTACCTGCCCAGCGCGAAGCAATGGCTCGCGCCAGGTCAGCAGCCATTCAAGAGACGGCAAAGTCAGATTCAATCGGCTGCCTCCAGTTCGGCCTGCAAGGTTTCCAGAGCTTCCAGCGCCACCATCCAGCGCTCCTCAAGATCGCCTTCTCGTCCTTTCAGCGTAGCTTGCTCAGCTAGCAAGTCCCGTAGCTCGTCCTTCCGGGCAGGGTCATACAGATCACTGTCCCCCAGCTTTGCTTCAACTCCAGCAAGCTTTTCCTGAACCTGCCCCAGCTCCTTCTCCAGCTTTTCCGTCTCACGCTTGTACGGTGCCAGTTGCTGGCGCAACGCAGCGGCAGCCTGACGCTGTACGCGTTTATCAGACTTGTCTGGGGCACTTTCGGAAGGAGCCGTCGGCTGCTGCTGACGAGCGCGGTAATCCACCAGCCAGCGCGCGTAGTCATCCAAATCACCATCGAACGGCTGCACGCGGCCATCCGCCACCAGCAGAAACTCGTCCGTAGTACTTTTAAGTAAATGTCGATCGTGAGAGACCACCACCACAGCGCCGCTGAATTCCTGCAAGGCCATGGTCAGGGCCAGACGCATTTCCAGATCCAGGTGGTTGGTCGGTTCGTCAAGCAGCAACAAGTTCGGCTTGCCCCAGGCAATCAGTGCCAGCGCCAACCGGGCCTTCTCACCACCGGAAAAATTCTGCACGGGCTCGTCGCAACGCGGTCCACGGAAGTCAAAGCCACCGAGAAAATCACGCAGCGTCTGCTCACGCTCAGTCGGGGCCAACCGTTGCAGGTGCAGCAGTGGACTGGCGTGATCATCGAGCGCATCCAACTGATGCTGAGCAAAGTAGCCAACTACCAAGTTCTCGCCGCGCTGCAATTCTCCGGCAAGGGGCTTCAACTCGTTGGAGAGGTTTTTGATCAGAGTCGATTTACCGGCACCGTTGGGCCCCAGCAAACCAATCCGAGCGCCAGGTGCCAAGCTCAGCTTGACCTTCTCCAGCACCACTTTGTCGCCATAGCCGAGGCGGCCTTCACTCAGGCTTAACAGAGGACTGGAGATTTTATCGGCTTCGCGGAAGCGGAAATCGAACGGTGAATCAACGTGAGCAGCGGACAGCTCCTCCATACGCTCCAGGGCCTTGATCCGACTCTGGGCTTGGCGGGCCTTGGTCGCCTGCGCTTTAAAGCGGGCGATGTACTTTTCCATGTGCGCACGCTGCGCCTGCTGCTTCTCGTAGGCCTGTTGCTGTTGCGCCAGACGCTCGGCGCGGGTGCGCTCAAATGCTGAATAGCCACCGCGATAGAGCGTGAGCTTTTGCTGATCAAGATGGGCAACGTGGTCCACTACAGCATCCAGAAAATCGCGGTCATGTGAAATCAGCAGCAAAGTACCGGGATAACCTTTCAACCAGCTTTCCAGCCACAGGATCGCGTCCAGATCCAGGTGGTTGGTGGGTTCATCGAGCAGGAGAAGATCCGACGGACACATCAATGCCTGGGCCAGGTTAAGACGCATCCGCCAACCACCGGAGAAATCGCCAACGCGACGATCCATTTGCGCGCTGTCAAAGCCAAGACCGGCCAACAGCTTACGCGCACGGGCATCGGCGCTGTAACCGTCCAGCGTATCTAGCTCTATGTGCAAACGGGCCACTGCAGCACCATCGTGGACAGCTTCGGCGTCGGCCAGATCAGCCTGCACCCGGCGCAGACGCACATCGCCATCAAGCACATAATCAACCGCGATGCGCTCAACCGCCTCGATCTCCTGACGCATATGCGAAACTCGCCAGTCAGCAGGAATCAGGCAGTCCCCCGCATCGGCGACCAACTCACCGCGCAGCAGGGCAAAAAGGCTAGATTTACCGGCACCGTTGGCACCGATCAGACCGGCTTTGTGGCCGGGATGCAAAGTCATCTCGGCGTCTTGCAAGAGACGCTGAGGACCGCGCTGTAGTGTGAGATTTTGTAGTCGGATCATAATGGCGGCGGAGTCTACCAGAGTCCTTTTTTACTTACGCGGAAAGCACAATGACAACAGACCTGCGGCCATTCGCCATCGCTTTGTACCAGAAACCCGGCGCGGAGCACGCCTGCCTGCAACTTCAGGCTCAGGGTGCTGACGTTTGCGTGCTGATATGTGCCATCTGGCTGGAAATAAAACGTGTACGTTGCTGCCCTGAACGGCTCACGGCGCTGCAGGCACACACGCGTGACTGGCACGAACAGGTGGTGCGACCACTACGCCAGCTTAGACAGAATTGGCGTCAGCCTGCCCAACAGGACACGCTTCTGCTGCCACTGCGCGAACAGGTTAAACAGTTAGAACTTGAAGCTGAGTACGAACAATTACGGCGCCTGGGCGAACTCGCTCAGCAGTGGCTGAATGAGCCCGACACGACGCCGCAAGACTGGCTCGGAAAAATAGCACCCGAGCCTCTCAACCCTACCGCCGTACAACTGCTTAGAAGCGCGGCGGCAACGCTGACTATTTAAACACCCGAAGTAGGTGCAGTGCTGCTATTGGTTACCGGTGCAACAGCTTCGGTAGCTGCGGGCTTAGCATCAACCGCTTTGTTTTCTACAGGTTTAGCCGCAGCTGCAGGTGCCGCCGGTTTTGCAGCTACCGGTTTGACCGCTGGCTTAGCTACCGCTTTGGCAGCAGCAGGTTTAGCCGCTGGCTTGGCAGCAGTTTTGGCAACAGCAGACTTAGCCGCTGGCTTGGCGACAGCAGGCTTAGCGGCAACTTTGGCTGCAGCTGGTTTAGCCGCTGGCTTGGCAGCAGCTTTCGCAGCAGCAGGCTTAGCGGCCGGCTTGGCAGCAGCTTTGGCAGCAGCAGGTTTAGCCGCTGGCTTGGCAGCAGTTTTGGCAACAGCAGGTTTAGCCGCTGGCTTGGCAGCAGTTTTGGCAACAGCAGGCTTAGCGGCCGGCTTGGCGGCAGCTTTTGCAGCAGCAGGTTTAGCCGCTGGCTTGGCGGCAGCTTTTGCAGCAGCAGGTTTAGCCGCTGGCTTGGCAGCAGCTTTTGCAGCAGCAGGTTTAGCCGCTGGCTTGGCAGCAGCTTTCGCAGCAGCAGGCTTAGCCGCTGGCTTGGCGGCAGCTTTTGCAGCAGCAGGTTTAGCCGCTGGCTTGGCAGCAGCTTTGGCAGCAGCAGGTTTAGCCGCTGGCTTGGCGGCAACTTTGGCTACAGCAGGTTTAGCCGCTGGCTTGGCGGCAACTTTGGCTACAGCAGGTTTAGCCGCTGGCTTGGCGGCAACTTTGGCTACAGCAGGTTTAGCCGCTGGCTTGGCGGCAACTTTGGCTACAGCAGGTTTAGCCGCTGGCTTGGCGGCAGTTTTGGCAGCAGCTGGTTTGCGGTTATCCAGCGCTTTAGCTGCGGCTTCCTTCACCTTGCCAACCCCCTGGGCTAGCTTGAGGCTTTCTTGGGCATCACGCTTGAGGCTTGCAATGTAATCACGTGTTTCAGTCTGACGAGCCTTGAGGGTGTCCAGCAGCTGTTCCAGCTCAGCAGCGGCGTCTTTAGCCTTAGCCTGAGCCTTAGTCTTACCGGCACTGGCCGCAGCCTGAATTTTAGTACGGGCCTTGTGCAGTTTTTCCTGTGCTTTACCGCGCTGCTTTTCCAGTTTGGTTAGCAGTTTTTCTGCATCTACCAGTGCACGGCTGCAAGCATCTTCAAGATGCTCGAGGAGGCTACTGGAAAGTTGCTGTAACAGATGCAGTGGTGTGCTCACAGACTTCTTCTTTGCGTTTTTGACTGACGACATGGCTCGCCTCCGGGCGTGTGAAGATGGCGTCCATACTAGACCGCCTTCCCCCTCCCTTTCCACCTCATGCATTGAGCTTGTCCGCCTGACTGGCATAATCGCCGCAACTTCAGACGGAGAACCTCCATGCCACGTATTTATATGCTGTTTCTTTGCCTGCTGACGCCCTTGGCGCAAGGCACTGAAAATTCGCACGATCTGGCATACAGCTTAGGTGTAAAACTGGGCGATCGCCTGCGTGATGAGGTCCCCGGACTGGAGCTTAACGCCCTCATCGAGGGTTTACGTCAAGCGTATGAAAATGAGCCTCTGGCGTTGAGTCGCAACCGCATCGAAGCCCTTCTCAATGAGCATGAAGCCAGCCTGGCACAGCCGTCACTCCAAATAGATCTAGCGCAAGCAGCCGAGCGCCGCTTTCTCGCCCTGGAAAAAGGCAGACCCGGCGTAACCGTACTGTCTGATGGAATCTTGCTCTGGCAATTGCGCACCGGTAACGGTCCCAAACCATCGCCCAACAGCAAAGTACGAGTGCGCTACATTGGCCTGCTGCCTGACGGCAGTCAGTTCGATGAAACACAAACGCCACAATGGTTCAGCTTGGAAAGTGTCATCGCAGGCTGGCAGAAGGTGCTGATTCAGATGCCGGTTGGCTCGCACTGGAAAATCATTATTCCGTCAGCGCTGGCCTATGGCGAAGAAGGTGCGGGTGATGTGATTGAGCCCTACACGCCTCTGGTGTTCGACCTGGAGCTGATCGACACCAGAGACTGAAGCAGGATTTTAAACGGCTGCCACAGCGTGATTTTTGTGATCGTTATGCAGCACTTCGATCAGGCAGTCTTCCAATTCAAAACGCTCGCGCAGCAACTGCCCAAGGCGCTTCAGTTCATCGCTGAGACAGCTGGCATCACGGCAGTCGCCGTTATCGCAAAGGTCATTGAACGCGAGAGATGCTTCGGTAATGGCCTGCAAGCGCGGGTAGATTTGCTTGGCCAGTTCAAGACCGCGCAGGTCCCCAAACGCCTTCGCCTCGTTGGTCAGTTGTTCGTACACCCCAAAATGCCCTGCGGATACGTAATCAACGAGCACTTCGCAGAAGCGCTGAAGCTGCTGATCATTGCAACTGAGCTCACGCCCCGAGCCACTGATATCCACGTAAGCGCTGATCAGTTCTTTACGCTCACCCAACCAGCGGTCGATGATCTTGCTGACACCACCCCAGCGCTCCTGAGCGTTGCGACATCTCTCAAGCATAGTGCTGCACCTCTCCCTTTATGTTTCTCAGGCACTTACTCGTGGCACGTTAAATACCACTGATGATCAAGGGCCCGTCCCCGCGCGTCTATGCGGTTTTTCAATGTAAGCCAACCCGAGAGTAGGCTTGGTGCATGCCAGCATCAATATCAGCCCAAGCCTAAATTCATACGACCGTTTGAAACATAAAGCACGCGTATCCCATAACCTAACAAGCACTTGCTATGAGGGCAGTAGAGGTTTCTACAGCTCTAGATCAACGGTAAGTGAATGGAAATACAGTCGACCGACAGCAAATAAAAACCTTCCACATCGCAGCGTTTACAGGGGCTAAACGCCGGAGAAGCCGGAAAATGCCGACGAACGGAGCCGCTAGTTTGATGACTGCGAACCGGCACACATAGACTGTGCCGATTCGCTAGCAGTTTGGAAAATCAGGGGGCAGCAACGACCAGCTGCTGTGACAACCGAGCATCAATTAGCCCCAGCCCTTCCTGATACAACTCATTACTTCTTTCCAGCTCGCCCTGCTGCGCTAACAGCTGAGCCAGCTCCGCACAGGTTTCAGGATGACGCTGAAAGCGCAGGCTCGACTCCAGATAATCCCGCGCCTTTCCCCACAACTGATTGCGCAGACACAAACGCCCCAGGGTCAGAAGTAAGCCGGCGTCTTCGGGATGCTCCTTAAGCCAACCCTCCGCTGTCTTCAGCTGCTTGCCCGTATCACTGCCTTGTAGCAGACCGTACATCCGCGCCAATGTGGTGTCGTAGTGCTGCTTCATGGCATGACGCAACAACTCCTCTGCCTGTGCATCTGCGCCCGCTTTACGCAATTGATCGGCATAAACAGCAAGAATCTCTGGGCTTTTGTGCAGCGTAGAAGGCATGGCATTCCACACCTCTTGCAGGGCTTTTGGCGTGGACTCCGCTGTACCAGCAGCATGCTCAACGCTTTGCAGCAAACGCCCACGCCAAGCCATCTGCTCAAGCACACCCAGCTCCGCGCTGCCCAGCACACTGGCTTTGCTCAACTCAGGCAACAGGCCGACCAAACCGGACCAGTCCTCACGTTGCAGATAGACCTGTTTGAGTTGCCGCAACACCTGCTGATGGTGGGGGAAACGCGACTGCATGGCCTGCAAGGTTTCCAAGGCCTGTCCAGACTCCCCACGCTCCTGCTGCATTTCTGCATGTTGCAGGGCAATTGCCAGCTCGGCCTGAGGATGCTGATTCAGCGCCGTTTCGAGCAATTCATCCGACTCTTCATGGCGCCCCAGATTGTGTGCTGCCCTGGCTGCGCCCAAGTAGTACGCCAACGGCTCATCACCGGTTTTAGCCGCACGTTTAAGATGGCGAAGGGCAGAAGGATAGTGCCCCTCAACCAGCTCAACGTAACCACGACGGGCTGCAATACGCGCCCGTCGGTTGTTGTGTAAGCGCGACCAGGGGTTGACCAGCCCCCCCGAGGCAATCAGCACACGCAGGCTCAGACGAACCACGTAAACCAGCAGCCAGATTCCCAGCAGCAGGAGCACAAAGCTCCACAGGGTCGACTCATAGCGAAAGCTTTCAAAAGCAATCAGTACATAACCTTTTTGGCCAGCGACAGGCACGCCAAACATCAGCAGACTCGCCACAGCGGTAATAACCAACAGCGCCAGCAGGACCCACAGCAATCGTTTCATTACTGTGCCTCCTGCTGCTCAGGAGCCGCTTGTTCAGGCGCGCTGACAGCAGGCGCAATTGCCTGAGCACGAGCGCTCAGCTTGGCTTCGATATAGGCCTGAACAGCATTCAGGGCCGGCGTCAGATCAGGAGCCGAGACCTCAATAGGGCGCTGCGACAGTTCGACAATCTGCGTGCGCAGCGTACGGCTGTTAGGGTGATCCGCATCGAAATAGGTATCCAGCGTGCCACGTGCCTGATCCATTGCCTGGCGGAAAACTCCGGCCTGTCCATGCAAAGCGCCCCACTGTGCCTGCTCCAGTGCCAGGTTCAGAGCCAATCGCACCTGCCCCAACTCCTGCCCGGCCAGCATCGGCTTGATGTTGCGATCAGCATCAAAATCAAGACGGAAGTACTCGGACAGGGTTTCCAGCGCACGCTGCCACCATTGCTGCTCGCCGCCAGGCTCCTGTGCCCATTCACGCAATGCGCCACCTTCACCGTCAAACACCGGAGCCAGCGCATTCAACTGGGCGGCCTGCTCGCGCAGGGCACTGATCTGCAGGAACAGCCCCAGACGATCTGGATTATGGGTTGAACGCAGAGCCACCAGGCTTTTCGCCAATTGCTCCCGCGCGGCATACGCGGCCGGATCATCCAGCTCAGTGATGATGTCGTCAGCAGCCTTTACCAACGCTGTTGCACTGGGAATGTCCTGCAACGCGGAGAGGCGCAAACTGGCCAGGCGCAGCAGGTGCTCAGCCTCAGCAATTCGCCACTCCTGACGGCTGGCCCCCAGAACGGTTTCAAGGCGCTCATTGAGCAACTGTTGATCGCCTTGCAAACGACTCACCAACCGCCGCTGGGTTTCCAGTTCAGCGCTTGAAGGCAACTGATCAAGACGCTGCTGCAAGGTCTGACGCTGCTGCTCGGCCCCCTGAACACTCTGACTCAGGGTTGAAAGCTGAGCCTGAACTTCTCCAATCTGGGACAGCTGCTGTTGCGTGTGGGTACCGCCCTGATAGGTCTGCCAGGCACTCCATCCGCCTGCAGCTGCTCCGCCAAGGGCAATCAACAGCGCCATGGCGGCAAGTCCTTTGCCACTTGCGGCGGGCTTTGCAGCAACGGGTTCGGGAGTCGTGACCTGTTCAACCACAGGTTGTTCCAGGGACTGCTCTTTCGGGGTGCTTGCTTCGCTCACGAGTTCATCCTTTACATCAGAGATCGGCGGCAGCCTGCGTTTGCAGCGCTGCCAGCAAAGCCGTGGCGCTGGCACCACGACAATCCACTACACGGTGAGCACCGGCAGATTTCGCCATAGCGGCGACCCGCGGGCTCGGTACAAACAAGGTTAGCTGAGACAACTCAGGCCATGCTTCAGCCGCCAGCTCGCACAGGTGAGTAAAACCCTGCCCGCTGCTGACAACCAGCCCATTGAGTGACTCTTCACGCACTCGTCGGGCTAACTCGCCCGGCGCATAAACCGGCAAAACCCGACGATACAACGGCAGGTAATCCACATGCACGCCCTGACTGCGCAGCGTCTCTGCTAACCAGTCACGCCCGGTGTCACCACGCATGATCAAAACACGCGGATTCGGGCGACTGGCCACAACCTGCTGCAACTGCGGCAACGCCAGCAACGCCTCGCTGTCGTCCCCTTGCGCGGGATAATGCACTGGCAACTGCTGGGCTGACAGAATTCTTGCTGTAGCAGCACCAACGGTGAACCAGACAGGTCCGGCTGGCACTTCCGACAAGCACTGCCGGATCAATTCAAGCCCCAGCGTTGCTGCGGGCTTGCTCACCACGATCACTGCCGCATAACCGTCCAGACCGGCCAGCAAGTGGCGTTGTTCTTCAAGTGCGGCCAGCGGCTCAATCGACAATAGCGGCAGGCTGCTACTGTAAATCCCCTGCAACGCCAGGGTCTGCGCCAGCTCAGCAGAGTCTTGTGCCGGACGGGTCAGCAGCAAGCGCCAGCCATTCACTCGCGCGCTGCCTCGCCATAAACAGCTTGCAGGATTTGCCCGGCACCCTGTGCCAGCAGCGCCTCAGCCACACTAATCCCCAACTGCTCAGCATCTGTCGCAACGGCGCGCTGCTCAGCACGCAATAGCTGCGAGCCATCCGGCTGACCGACCAAACCACGCAGCCACAACTGCTCATTCTCCAGCACGGCATAACAGGCAATTGGCACCTGACAACCACCATTGAGGTGCTTGTTCAGGGCACGCTCAGCCGTGACGCGCAGAGCCGTCTCACGGTGATGCAGCGGAGCCAACAGCGCATGAATCTCAGTATCCGCAGTACGGCACTCAATACCAACTGCGCCCTGGCCTCCAGCTGGCAGGCTGTCTTCAACACTGATTGAAGAGCGGATTCGGGATTCGAAGCCCAAGCGGATCAAACCGGCTGCCGCCAGAATAATCGCGTCATATTCCCCCGCATCTAACTTGGCCAGACGGGTATTCACGTTGCCGCGCAGAAAGTGGATGGTCAGATCTGGGCGGCGCGCCAGCAGCTGTGCCTGACGACGCAAACTGGACGTGCCGACGATGCTGCCAGCAGGCAACTCATCAAGGCTTTGATAGGTGTTGGAAACGAAAGCATCACGCGGGTCTTCGCGTTCGCAGATGCAATAAAGCCCCAGTCCCTCAGGAAAATCCATCGGCACATCCTTCATCGAATGCACAGCGATGTCGGCCTCGTTTTCCAGCATGGCTGTTTCCAGTTCTTTAACGAACAGGCCTTTTCCACCAATTTTTGCCAACGGCGCATCCAGCAGCTTATCGCCGCGGCTGACCATGGGAACCAGAGTAACGCTCAGGCCCGGATGAGCCTGTTCCAGGCGCGCTTTGACGTGTTCAGCCTGCCAGAGAGCAAGCGCACTTTTGCGGGTTGCGATGCGGATTTCACGAGACATGGGCAATTCCAGAAAACAAACTGCCACGGATGATAACAGGCTAGCCGCAATCAGGCCTGCCCTGACCGCCATCCTGCTGCCAGCCTAATGGCTGGAAAACAGGTGGCATCAGAGCCGTGACCCAAAAACGACTTACAGCGACTGCATCAGTTTGCGCACCCCGGCGACATGACGACGACTGACAACCAAGGCCTCATCGTTCATGCCTTTGAGGTACAGCTGGAAATGCCCGAGTGGCGTACGCTGCAGACGCTCGATACGCTCCCGGGCCACCAGCGCATTGCGGTGAATCCGCACAAAACGCTCGCCGAATTCATCTTCAAGCGCCTTCAGCGGCTCGTCCAGAAGCACTTCACCGCCGGTGTGACGCAGGGTGACGTACTTGTGATCCGCAATAAAGTAGATGACCTGCTCCAGCGGGATCAGCTCAATACCTTTACGGGTACGGGCGCTGATATGACTGCGTGGCACACCTCCGCTTGCAGCGGGACGGGTTAACGCCGCAAGCTGAACCCGATTGGGCCGCTCAGCTTTCTTTAGCGCCTCTGCGAGACTCTCCGGCCGTACCGGCTTGACCAGATACCCCACCGCGCTCACCTGAAAGGCTTCCACGGCAAACTCGTCATAGGCCGTACAGAAAATCACTGCCGGGGGCGCTTCGCGCTCACACAGTTTCGCCGCAACCTGCAGGCCATCCAGGCCAGGCATGCGGATATCCAAAAGCACTACATCCGGCTTCAAGCTGTCGATCAGGCTCAAGGCCTCTTCGCCATTGCTTGCAGCGGGCTCAAGCACGCGATAACCATTGATTTCGCCGACCATGCGGCTCAATCGCTCACGCGCTAACGGTTCATCATCGACAATCAGGACATTCATAGTGCACGGGCTTCCTGCTTTGTTCTTGCACAAGGATAGCGTAGACAGGTGAAATGGCGACCTTCACGGCGCTCTACGCTAAGACTGGCCTTTGTTCCAAAAAGTGCCACCAATCGCGCCTCAATATTTTTTAACGCCTGCCGGGTTCCCCGCGAAGGTTGTACCTGCTGCTCCTGTTCGTACGGACTGCTGACGCACAGATGCAGCTCTCCGCCCTGATAATGCCCCTCCACTTTGACCAGTCCACCCTCAACCCGGGGCTGAATGCCATAAACAACTGCGTTTTCCAGTAAAGGCTGCAAGGTCAATTGCGGTATGGGCAGATCATCCGGCACTTCGCCGATCTCCCACTGCAACTGTAGACGCTCTCCAAGACGATAGCGCTCAATTGATAAATAACGTTGCGCCAGTTCAACTTCCTCACGCCACGCCACCAGGCTGCCGGGCTTGGCCAAACTGGCACGGAACAAGTCCGAAAGGTCCAATACAGCTTGCTCGGCCTTGTGCGGGTCGACCACTACAAGGCTGGCAATACTGTTCAGGCTGTTAAACAAAAAATGTGGCCGGATTCGCGCCTGCAAGGCCTCGATACGCGAGTTGAGTTCCGCCTGTTTCTGCTTGCGCCATTGACTCTGCAAATAGAAGTAGCGCAGCAACAGTGCTGACATGATCAGGCTGATCAAGCCATGACGCAGATAGAGATTGACCTCGCCCGGGTGCGGCAACGGCCCGCCCAGCTCAAAATAGTCCGCGACCGCCGTACACCCCAGACACAGCGCAACCACAATCGCACAACACAAACCACCGGCTACAGGCGCGGGCAACTGGGCCAGTAAAGGGCGCAACCGGCACAGCGTGGCGGCCGAAAGTAAGACGTTCCATTGCACAAACAGCGATGTCAGCGCCAGCTTCACCCAGTCAAAACCAGGTCGCATCGGCTCCGACAGCACCAGCACCAGCACCAACAACTCCGCCAACAGGAGCATGCTCAGCAGAGCTTCCGGCTCACACAGCTCGGGCACAAAGAAGTCGTCATCCGCTGCTGGTTTCTTACTGCTATGAAGTCTGAATGCCGCCATTCCCATAGCGCCCCCACGCGCCGATCCCGCTCACGACCATTAATTAAGCAATAGTAAAGAAGAGCAGGCACTTTGCCCTCCTTAAACTGTGATGCCTTTAAGGTTCTGCGTGAAAAGCCCACAAAGTGGCTGAATTCAGCCCTTTCAATGCTGCAGACGCCGACCGCACGTAATGTGCAGGGCGAATTTACTGGCCAGCCTGTTATTATCGGCACACTTTTTTGTCTGCCGGTCGCGGAATGCGGCCAGCCCGTTTTAGCGCACCAGCCGAGCGAAACCCATGAGCACTGAAAAAACCAATCAATCCTGGGGCGGACGCTTCAGCGAACCCGTCGATGCCTTTGTGGCCCGCTTCACCGCTTCCGTCGAGTTCGACAAGCGCCTGTACCGCCACGACATCATGGGCTCCATCGCCCACGCCACTATGCTGGCCAAAGTCGGCGTACTGACCGACAGCGAGCGCGACACCATCATCGATGGGCTGAAAACCATCCAGAGCGAAATCGAAGCCGGCCAATTTGAGTGGCGCGTTGATCTGGAAGACGTGCACATGAATATCGAAGCACGCCTGACCGACCGCATCGGCATCACCGGCAAAAAACTGCACACCGGCCGCTCCCGTAATGACCAGGTCGCGACCGACATCCGCCTGTGGCTGCGTGATGAGATCGACCTGATTCTGGCCGAGATCACCCGCCTGCAACAGGGCCTGCTGGACCTGGCCGAACGCGAAGCCGACACCATCATGCCGGGCTTCACGCACCTGCAAACCGCTCAACCGGTAACCTTTGGCCACCATCTGCTGGCTTGGTTCGAAATGCTCAGCCGCGACTATGAGCGTCTGGTTGACTGCCGCAAACGCACCAACCGCATGCCACTGGGCTCTGCCGCGCTGGCCGGTACCACCTACCCGATTCAGCGTGAAATCACAGCAGAGCTGCTGGGCTTCGAGCAAGTCGGCGGTAACTCGCTGGACGGCGTTTCAGATCGCGATTTCGCCATTGAATTCTGTGCCGCTGCTTCTGTGGCGATGATGCACCTGTCGCGCTTCTCCGAAGAACTGGTGCTGTGGACCAGCGCCCAGTTCCAGTTCATCGACCTGCCAGACCGTTTCTGCACCGGCTCCTCGATCATGCCGCAGAAGAAGAACCCGGACGTACCGGAGCTGGTTCGCGGCAAGACTGGTCGCGTATTCGGCGCACTGACCGGCCTGCTGACCCTGATGAAAGGCCAGCCGCTGGCCTACAACAAGGACAACCAGGAAGACAAAGAGCCGCTGTTCGATGCCGCCGACACCCTGCGCGACAGCCTGCGCGCCTTTGCCGACATGGTTCCGGCCATCAAACCGAAACACGCCATCATGCGTGAAGCGGCCCTGCGCGGCTTCTCCACCGCCACCGACCTGGCGGATTACCTGGTGCGCAAAGGCCTGCCGTTCCGTGACTGCCACGAAATCGTCGGCCACGCGGTGAAATATGGTGTCGACACTGGCAAAGACCTGGCCGAAATGAGCTTGGACGAACTGCGCCAGTTCAGTGATCAGATCGAGCAGGACGTATTCGCCGTGCTGACGCTGGAAGGATCAGTCAACGCCCGCGACCACATCGGCGGCACCGCACCGAATCAGGTGCGCAAAGCCGTTGTACGTGGCCGTGAACTGCTGACAAGCCGCTAATTAAGCGATCCGAGCGTGGTCACCCGGCCACGCTCCACTGGAGACCTTATGTCCCTGCACATCCGCCCTGCTACCCGTGCTGACGCCGCACTCATCCTCCGCTTCATTACCGAACTGGCGATTTACGAAAAAGCCGAGCATGAGGTGAAAACCGATGTAGCCGGTATTGAATCCAGCCTGTTCGCCGAAGGCAGCACAGCTCACGCCTTGATCTGTGAACATGAAGGCCAGCCGATTGGCTACGCGGTTTACTTCTTCAACTACTCCACCTGGCTGGGCAAACACGGCCTGTATCTGGAAGACCTTTACGTCAGCCCGCAAAGCCGTGGCGCTGGAGCAGGCAAAGCGTTGCTGCGTCATCTGGCGCAAATTGCCGTCAGCAAAGGCTGTGGCCGCTTTGAATGGTCCGTGCTGGACTGGAACACGCCCGCCATTGAGTTTTACGAATCGTTCGGCGCTCGCCCGCAGGATGAGTGGACTACTTACCGCCTAACCGGTCAGGCCCTGCAAGACTTTGCACAGGGCTAAATGCCAACGGAGCAGATATGAGCGAACAGGAAGACGAAGACTTTGCCCAGGACACCCTGAGCCAGGCGATCGAGAACCAACTTGAAGCAGGCGACCCGCCGTTTGTTCAGGCGGTTATGAACAAGCTGACGCTGGTCGGCATTGAGCGCGAAGAAATCATCGAAATGATGGCCTTGGTGTTGGCCGATGAAATCGAGCAGATGTTGGCTGCCGACCGCGCCTTTGATCTGGCCCGCTACGAGCAAGGGCTGCGCGCATTGCCCCAATTACCTGAGCAGGGCGAATAGTCGCGCAGGATATTTCCCCGCATCTTGAAAACTTCTGGCAGCATCAGGGGGCAACAAAGTGTCAGGTGCCCTACACTGCCAGCATGCACCGCGCACGGCAGTGCCAGGCAAACGCAGCTCACTTACTTATAAGTTGGAGTTCATATGGCCTTTACCCCCGATTTGGTTGCCGAACTGGAAATTCTTGCCCTGTTCAACCTCGACAGCACACAGGAAGGCATCAAGGTTCACCACACCGCCGCAGCAACAGCAATTGCCGCAGCTCAACGCCTGCATGACAAAGGCCTGATCAGTCAGCCCGACGGTGGCTACCTGACCAGCCTTGGCCTCGACGCTGCAGAACACGCGCAAGGCCTTTTAACCATTCTTAAGGTCACCGCCAGCGCCTGATGCATAACCGCCCCCGAATGCCGACCGCCCGGCATTCGGGACCAAGCCGGACACACGATCCGGCAGAAACAACAGAAGTACCTGCCTGGAATTCAGTAGTCGAGCAGAGCTCAAATAATGAGACGTATGGACGAAATACGCCCGGACATCGAAGACGGCATTGATCGTAAAGTGCTGACGCAGTTACGCGCGCGCTTTTTAAAGGTCAATCAAGGCCGACTGGGACGAGCCATACAGGCACTCTCCACACGCCAGCAGTTGGTGCTCAAACTGCTACCGCTGCTGTTCCACGTTAATCACCCGCTATTGCCTGGTTATGTCTCAAGCCTGACTCCCGCTGGGCTCAGCCATTTTGAGCCGGATGATGACTTGCTCGCCGAAGCACAGCGATTCAGCCGTTCCTTTTCCTACAAACCCTACCGCGGCCACCAGATGCTGCCGATTCATGGCCTGTTTCTGATGGGCAGCTTGGGAACCGTGGCCCAGGCTGAACAGAGCGATATGGACCTGTGGCTGTGCCACGCCAGCGACCTGAATGAGCAGCAACTGCGTGAACTGCGTAAGAAATGCGACCTCCTTGAAGGCTGGGCCGCTACGCTGGGCGCGGAAGCGCATTTCTTTCTGATCGACCCCAAGCGCTTCACCCAAGGCATACGCGACACACAGCTGACCTCGGACGACTGCGGCACAACCCAGCATTATCTGCTGCTGGATGAGTTTTACCGCACCGCCATCTGGCTAGGGGGCCGCACACCACTGTGGTGGTTGGTGCCCGCCTACGAAGAACATCGCTACGAGCATTACACCGAAACCTTGCTGGCTAAGCGGTTTATCCGGGCCGAGGATGTGCTCGACCTTGGCAACCTGTCCCATATCCCGCCTGAAGAGTTCATCGGCGCGGGCATGTGGCAGCTGTTCAAAGGCATTGAGTCACCCTATAAATCCGTGCTCAAGCTGCTTCTGACTGAGGTCTATGCCAGCGAGCAACCGAACGTCGAATGCCTGTCACTGCGCTTCAAGCAGGCGGTCTTCAGCAACCAACTGAACATTGATGAGCTGGACCCTTACGTAGTGATCTACCGGCGTCTGGAGGAATACCTCAAAGCCCGCGGCGAGCATGAGCGCCTTGAGCTGGTGCGCCGCTGCTTGTACCTGAAGGTGGACAAAAAACTCAGCCGCCCGCCACGCAGCTCGCACAAAAGCTGGCAACGCCTGCTACTGGAGCGCCTCACCCTCGAATGGGGCTGGGATAACCGCCAGCTGGCCATGCTCGACAGCCGCAGCCAGTGGAAGCTACGACAGGTCAGCAGTGAGCGTCGCATGCTGGTGAACGAGCTGAATTACAGCTACCGCTTTCTGTCCCAGTTCGCCCGCACCCAGCGTCTGAATAACAGCATCAGCGCACGCGATATGGGGATTCTCGGACGCAGGCTGTATGCCGCCTTCGAACGCAAGTCCGGCAAAGTTGAATTTATTAACCCAGGCATCGCCCCGGATCTTGGCGAAGACACCCTGACGCTGGCCCAGATTCCCAGCCCGGAATCCCCCAAAGACACCACCTGGGCCTTTTACAGCGGTAGTCTGGGTGCCCGTGATCTGGAAAACTTTGCTCCGCTGCGCCGCTGCCGCGAACTGACCGAGCTACTTGCCTGGTGCCATCGCAACGGCGTGATCGATGCCAGCACCCGACTGTCACTGCATCCCGGCAGCAGCGACTTGACCGACTACGAGCTGTCGAACCTGATCCTCAGCCTGCAGCAAACCGTTCCTCTGCCACTGCCACCTGCGGACGAGAACGCACTCTTACGCCCCAGCGAGCCGGTCGAAGTCCTGTTACTGGTTAACGTCGGGATTGACCCGCTCAAACAGTTCAGCCAGATGAACGTGCACATGACCACTCAGCGCACGGATGCCCTGAGCTACTCGGGGGTTCGGGAGAACCTCATCCTGACCCTCGACCAAGTCATGCTCAACAGTTGGAACGAACTGCACGTCAGCCGCTATTCCGGGCCCAATGCCCTGCTCGAATGCCTGCGTGACTACCTCAACAGCCTGCCAGCCGACGGCCAGATGCCCACACTGAATGTCAGGTGTTTTTGTCGCAACCGCGCCACTGCGATTGCCGAGCGGGTTGATGAACTGTTCCACGACGCCATGCACAGTTACAGCACCCAGCAATTCACGCGCTACCTGCTGCAAATCAAGCAGCAGTATCACCTGCTCAGCATCAAACCGGGCCAGGTCAGCCACTCCAGCCTGAAAGACTTGCAAGCGCTGACCGATTACCTCAGTGAAGGCCAGAGCGAGTACAGCACGCTCAACCTGGACAGAGGTGCATTACAAGGAGAAGACCTGGGACTGATCCTTCCAGCCGGACGCGCCAACAGCATCCAGGTGTTTTACCGGCTTAACGAGGCGGGGGATCAGGCCAAACTCAGCGTGCTGGATGAGCACAACTCACTGTGGCAACAGTCGCTGCCGTTCCGTGACGAGCAGAGCCTGTTGACACCACTGCAACGCTTCCTGAACTCCCTGCTGTACCGACGCAATGCGCTGCTGCCACTGGATAACAGCGAGGCCGGGGAGACATTGGAGGTGCAGTATTACCGGATATTCCCGGACGGCGCCCAGCGGGCGCAGCGCCTGGAGCTACGTCAGGCACCTTCAGCGCCGTTGAGTCACCCGTTTTATGACGTGCAAGCCATTGTGGATGCGGTGGATGGCAAGCCTGCGCACCTCACACTGTATTGCAACCACCGGGAGTTTTCCGAACTGGAATACACCAGCGAACTGTTCAGCGCTGTAGCCCGCCACATCTTGGCCCAACGCCGCGATAACGCCCGCTACCCCTGCTATATCACCGACCTTGATCTGTCAGCGCTGTATGGCGAGGGGCCGGTGCAGAGCGTGCATTATCTGCGCTACAAAAGCCGCCTGGAGGCGGCCTTAAACCTGGCGCTGGAGAAATCCTAGCGCCGAGCAATCAGCTGCGGGAATACTCGCCTGCAGCCTCTGGCTGATATTCAACTGCCAGCAGGCGCAGCTTGAGGACCTTGCCAGACGGCGTTGCCCAGTCAATCTCCTGGCCTACGCTCAGCCCCAGCAACGCCGTACCGACCGGAGCCAGCACAGACACAGTGCCTTCCGGGCCCACTTCGTGCGGGTAAACCAGGGTCAGGTTGTAATCCTTGCCGCTGCTCTCTTCACGGCAGTGAACACGCGAGTTCATGGTAACCACACCGGCCGGAACTTCGTCATGGCCAACCACTTCAGCGCGATCAAGTTCCGCCTGCAGCGCTTCGGCGCTGGGCCCGAAATCGTCCAGGTCGTCCAGCATCTGCTCAAGACGCTGCAAGTCCAGGCGGGTGATTGTGATGGAAGGTGCGCTGCTCATGGTGTGATTACATCTCCTTATATAGATCGCAATAAATGCAAAAACCCCATCGCGAAGATGGGGTTTTTGCAGAATTTGGAACGACCCTACCACAGCTACTTAAATAAACAAGACCCTACCGGTTATGTGCCTGTTCAATCGCTTTGCGTCGTTCCTCGGCTGCTGCCTGTACCTGAGCACGTCCGCCGCTGTCTAGAGTCGACCACTGCAAAATTTCCTGCAACGTACGCCCGCAACCCAGACAAATATCCTCATCACTCAAGCAGCAGCGTCGCCGACAAGGCGATCCTACCGGCTCAACCTCAGAGGTCCTCGAAGTCGAGCTCATCACCGGATTGCTCCAGGGTAATACGCGCCAGCATCTCGCCCAGGCCCTCATCGCTACTGTCGCAGATCCAGCGCTCGGACTCCTCGTCATAGTCGAAGTGGAAACCGCCTGAGCGAGCCGCCAACCACAGCTGACGCAGCGGTGCCTGACGGCTGAAAATCAGTTGTGTGCCGTTTTCAAAACGTACAGTCAAAATACCGCCGGAGTTTTCAAGATCCAGATCCAGATCGCTGTCATCGAAAATATCTTCCACCGCCTGCTGGGTGGCATCGACCAAATCGTGAAAGCGGGCTTCAGTCAAACTCATTACGGCTACCTCAAAAAAATCAGCACGACAAAACCAAATATCGCGCTATGAAAGCCTGCCGTCAGCGGTTAAGCAAGGCACAAAACATAAACACCTTTTGCGGGCACTTTTAAAAACGTAGGCGAGGCAGTCAGCGTAAGACAAGAACAGACGAGAACACGCAGCTTACAGGTCATAAATGAGCTTTTGGCCGGACTCGCGCACGAGCCTGTTTAAAAACGCAGGCAGATCTTAGAAATGCCCTGATGGCATCAGCTGACGGCGATATTCCCCCGGAGCCTGTCCAGTCCAGCGACGAAAGGCGCGGGCCAGAGAGCCCGGCTCACTGAACCCCACTAGAAACGCAATCTCAGCCAGATCCAGAGCCGGATCACGTAGGTAATGCAGTACCAGTTGCCGACGTGTGTCCTCAACCAGTTGATTGAACGACATGCCCGCCTCGCTCAGACGACGCTGCAGCGTGCGCGGACTCATGGCCAGGCGTTCGGCCACCTGCTGCAAATCTGCACCGTTCTCCGGCAACAGGCGCGACAGCTCCATGCGGGCGCGATCCAGTACGCTGTTACCTTGCTGAAGCTGATTGAGCAAGCGTTCTGCGTAGGCATCCAGCATTAGGCGCACTTGCGCATCGGCCTGCCCCAAAGGCACGGCGAGCAAGCGTTTGGGGTAAACCAAGGCGTTATCCGCCTGATCAAACAAAACTGGGCAGCGAAAAATCCGCTCATGTACTCGGGTATCAGCGGGTGCGCTGTGCTGAAAGCGCACTTCACTGGGTGACGCATCGATACCGCTGATCCAGCGCCCGAACGTCACCCAGCCCGCCAGCGTTTCTTCGCTCAACTGCCGCTGTAACTGAGGCTGATAAGGCTGCCAGCTGTGCACGACATGCGCCTCCCAGCCCTCTCGAGGCGGCTCATCGGCCAGATCAATCTGCCCCAAGCTGCCCACCAAGCGGGCATAACGCGCCTGACGGTGCAACGCATCAGCCAGCGTCGCACAGCTCATAATCAGATACCCAAGCACACCGTAATGCCCAGGCCGGATCGCCTCCCCCATGTGCAACCCCAGGTCCTCATCAGCAGTACCTTTTACGCCCAGCTCGACCAAGTCCAGATACGTGCTGGCAGCAATGCGCCGCTCACGCTGGCTGATGATCTGCGGACTCAGTCGCACCTGCTCCAGCAGCTCAGCAATGTCCAACCCTTGCCGCGCAAGGTAATCCAGCAGGCCCTGCACATACGCGACCGAAACCGAACTGCTGAGGTTGACCGACTCTTCCATCCTGACTCCCAAATCCCGGAGTTACCCTGAACAGACCTGTAACAATACAGGCAAAGCCGCGCCAGACGGGATGCCTGGCGAATAGGCAAGGCGTCTGGCGCTCGGTATACTCCGGTGCAATTACGCATTTTTTCAAGGATTTCACCATGAAGCGCCTGTTCACAGCCTTTATCGCGATGCTTGCCGTCAGCACCCTGCTTGCAGGTTGCGGCCAGAAAGGTCCTCTGTACCTGCCTGACGAAAGCAAACCAGCTGAAGCGCAAGCCGAATAAGGACCTTTCATGAACGCTTTTAACTACCGCGACGGTGAACTGTTCGCGGAAGGTGTAGCCCTGTCCGCGATTGCTCAGCGTTTCGGCACCCCCACCTACGTTTATTCCCGCGCCCACATCGAAGCGCAGTACCGCAGTTACACCGATGCACTGCAAGGCATGCCGCATTTGGTCTGCTTTGCGGTCAAAGCCAACTCCAACATCGGCGTACTGAATGTACTGGCGCGCCTGGGTGCCGGTTTCGACATCGTTTCCCGTGGTGAGCTGGAGCGCGTCATCAGCGCCGGCGGCGATCCGGGCAAAGTGGTGTTCTCCGGTGTGGGCAAGAGCCGTGACGACATGCGCCGCGCGCTGGAAGTGGGCGTGCACTGCTTTAACGTCGAGTCCCGTGAGGAGCTGGAGCGCCTGCAGCTGGTTGCAGCCGAAATGGGTAAGCAGGCCCCCGTGTCCCTGCGCGTTAACCCAGACGTGGACGCCGGTACTCACCCGTACATCTCCACCGGGCTGAAAGAGAACAAATTCGGCATCGACATCGAGCAGGCCGAGGCCGTATACGCCCGCGCCGCCGAGCTGCCGAACCTGAACATCATCGGTGTTGACTGCCATATCGGCTCGCAACTGACGACCCTGCCGCCATTCCTCGACGCACTGGACCGCTTACTGGTTCTGATCGACCGCCTGGCCGAGCGCGGCATCACCATCAAGCACCTGGACCTCGGTGGCGGCCTTGGCGTGCAGTACCGCGATGAGCAACCACCGGTTGCAGGCGATTACGTGCAGGCGATCCGCCAGCGTCTGGATGGTCGTGATCTGGCGCTGGTGTTTGAGCCGGGCCGCTATATCGTCGCCAACGCCGGCGTATTGCTGACCCGCGTCGAATACCTCAAACACACCGAGCACAAAGACTTCGCCATTGTCGATGCAGCCATGAACGACCTGATCCGTCCGGCGCTGTATCAAGCCTGGATGGATGTGTCTGCGGTACAGCCGCGCGACGGCGAAGCCCGCCGTTATGACATCGTCGGCCCGATCTGCGAAACCGGTGACTTCCTCGCCAAGGACCGTGATCTGGTACTGGCCGAAGCGGACCTGCTGGCTGTTCGTTCGGCTGGCGCCTATGGTTTTGTCATGAGTTCCAACTACAACACTCGCGGCCGTGCGGCAGAGGTGATGGTGGATGGCGACGAGGCCTTTGAAGTGCGCCGCCGCGAAACCCTCACCGAGCTGTTCGCCGGCGAGAGCTGCCTGCCGAGTTAAAGGACCTGCCTATGCTTCTGCGTTTTACCAAAATGCACGGCCTCGGCAACGACTTCATGGTCCTTGACCTGATCAGCCAGCACGCGCATATCCAGCCGAAGAACGTCAAACACTGGGGTGATCGCCACACCGGTATTGGCTTCGACCAACTGTTGATCGTGGAGCCGCCGAGCAATCCAGATGTGGACTTCCGCTACCGCATCTTTAATGCGGATGGTTCGGAAGTTGAGCAGTGCGGCAACGGTGCGCGCTGCTTTGCCCGTTTCGTACTGGACAAGCGCCTGACTGCGAAAAAGAAGATTCGTGTCGAGACCAAAAGCGGCATCATCGAACTGAACGTCCGTCCTGACGGCCAAATTACCGTGGACATGGGCGCGCCGCGTGTGCAGCCGGAGCAGGTACCGTTCCAGGCCCAACAGCAAGCACTTAACTACACGGTAGACGTCGAAGGGCAGCAGGTTGAGCTGGCCGCCATCTCCATGGGCAACCCCCATGGTGTGCTGCGTGTAGATGATGTCGACAGCGCGCCGGTGCATAGCCTGGGCCCGAAACTGGAACACCACCCGCGCTTTCCGCAGCGGGCCAACATCGGTTTCTTACAAGTACTGGACCGTCGCCACGCGCGCCTGCGTGTTTGGGAGCGCGGCGTTGGTGAGACTCAAGCCTGCGGCACCGGTGCCTGCGCCGCTGCCGTCGCGGCTATCAGTCAGGGCTGGATGGACTCGCCCGTGCAGATCGAGTTGCCCGGTGGCAAATTGAACATCGAGTGGGCAGGTCCGGGTCAGCCCGTTATGATGACCGGCCCGGCAGTTCGCGTGTACGAAGGACAGGTTCGCTTATGACCGACAAACAGGATGCCCCTCAAGTATTGGATTCCGAGACCGTAGCCGCTTACCTGCGCCTGCATCCGGAGTTCTTTATTGACCACGACGAGCTGATCCCCGAATTGCGTATTCCGCACCAGCGCGGCGATACAGTCTCGCTGGTGGAGCGTCAGGTCAAACTGCTGCGCGACCGTAATATCGAGATGCGCCATCGGCTATCACAACTGATGGACGTGGCCCGCGACAACGACCGCCTGTTCGAAAAAACCCGCAGACTGATTCTCGATCTGCTGGATGCCAACAGCCTGGAAGAAGTGGTCAGCTGCGTTGAAGACAGCCTGCGCCGAGAGTTTCAGGTGCCTTTCGTAAGCCTCATTCTCTTCAGTGAATCGCCACTGCCGGTCGGCCGCTCAGTCACCAGCGCAGAGGCTCAACAAGCTATTGGCGGCTTACTCAACGGCGGCAAAACCATTTGCGGCAGCCTGCGTGAGCACGAGCTGGAGTTCCTTTTCGGCACTGAAGACGCCAGCCAGATCGGATCAGTGGCCGTCGTCGACATCAACCACCAAGGTAGCCATGGTGTCTTGGCTATTGGCAGCGCTGACCCACAGCACTACAAGAGCTCCATTGGTACGTTGTTCCTCGGATACATTGCCGAAGTGCTGGCCCGTGTTGTCCCCAGCTACGCGACACCTCTTCGCTCAGTACGCTGAGCCACAGCCGGGGCGGCAGCGTCCCGGCTACTGCTGCACCCTTAGCAGGAGCTTCCATGCAAGACCTACTGGACGCCTACCTCGAACACCTGCGCAGTGAGCGTCAGCTCTCGCCCCACAGCCTGAGCGGCTATAACCAAGACCTGAGCAAAGTGCTGAGCTTCTGCCAGAGCGAGCAGATGCAGCACTGGCGTGAGCTGGACAGCGCTCAGTTGCGCCGTCTGATCGGTCGCCTGCACATGCAGGGCCAATCCAGCCGCAGCCTGGCACGCCTGCTTTCAGCCACACGCGGGCTGTATCGCTACCTAATCCGTGAAGGGCATTGCAAAAGTGATCCGGCCAGCGGCCTGACGCCCCCCAAGGGTGAGCGCCGCCTGCCCAAAACGCTGGATACCGATCGCACCGCACAATTGCTCGACGGCGCACTGGAAGACGACTTTATTGCCCTGCGTGATCAAGCCATGCTTGAACTCTTCTATTCATCAGGCCTGCGCCTGTCAGAGCTGGTCAATCTGAATATCGAGGATCTGGACCTGCCTGCCGGCCTGGTCCGCGTACTGGGTAAAGGCAATAAAACCCGCGAGCTGCCGGTTGGCAGTAAAGCACGCCAAGCCATGGAGAGCTGGTTACCGCTGCGGGCGTTGGCTAAACCTGCCGATGGTGCTGTTTTTATCAGCCAGCAAGGCCGACGCATAGGCCCTCGCGCCGTACAATTGCGCGTGCGCCAGGCTGGCGTTCGCGAACTCGGGCAACACCTTCACCCGCACATGCTGCGCCACAGCTTTGCCAGCCATATGCTGGAGTCGTCCCAAGACCTACGTGCCGTGCAAGAACTCCTTGGCCATGCCGACATTGCCACGACTCAGGTTTATACCCACTTGGACTTCCAACACCTGGCAGCGGTTTACGATCAGGCCCACCCACGGGCCAAGCGCAAAGGCAGCAGCGAATGAGCATTCAACTGATCACCTTCGACCTTGATGACACTCTGTGGGATGTTGCACCCGCGATTGAAACAGCTGAGGTCGTCCTGCGCGAATGGCTGGCCAACCACGCACCACGCCTGGGTGAACTCTCATTTGAGGACTACTGGACCATTCGCAGCGCTCTGCTGGCTGAGGAACCAGGCCTGAAACACCGCATCAGTGAGCTACGCAGGCGAGCCTTGACCCATGCCATGCGTGAGGCGGGTTACGCCACCTCTCAAGCTCAAACCTTGGCCGAAGCAGCGTTCGAAGCCTTCCTTGAAGCACGTAATCGCGTTCAGTTGTTTAGCGATGCACTGCCGACATTGCAGGCACTTTCACAGCAGTTCCAACTGGGCGTGATTACCAATGGCAACGCAGACGTGCGCCGAATCGGGATAGACGCGTATTTTCAGTTCGCCCTAAGCGCGGAAGAGTTAGGCATCGGTAAACCCGATCCAATCCCGTTTAATGAAGCCCTGAAGCGCAGCGGCAGCAAAGCCGAATTGAGCGTACACATCGGCGACCATCCCATAGATGATATTGCCGGAGCTCAAGGAGCTGGGTTGCGCGCCATCTGGTTCAACCCACAAGGCAAAATCTGGGACGCAGAGCATCGCCCCGATGCTGAAATCCGCAGCCTCGCCCAATTACCAGCCCTTTTGCAGAGCTGGCGCTAACCAGCCAGAACAGAAAAAAACCCGCAACCATTGGGTATGCGGGTTTTTTTCAAGCCAGCTTAGATAGGGCGGCTGCCGTACTTGCTGTCAGGCTTTTTGGGCGGATCAGCCACAACATTCGGCTCGATCTCCTGCACCTTGCCACCACGGGACAGGAACTCCTCCATGGCACGGGCAAGTGCATCACGATCCTTCTGTTTGGCCTCAACGCTCGGCAGCTCGTCGACATCAACAACGGCCTTAGCTTTCTTAGCCTTGGCAGCAGGCACGACTTCGTCGTCACCATCGATGTCATCAGCGCCATCAACGTCATCGGCAGCAGCCGCCAGTTCTTCGCCTTCGTCTTCGTCAGCGCCGTCTAACTCGTCGTGTTCCAGATCTTCGTCGCTCATGTCCCAACCTCATGACTTGCGAAAAGCAAAATAGTTATAGCCCAGCTGCGTCAGCTTTCTAACGTCGCTGGAAAAATCTTGTCAGCCGAACAAGGACTGGCGTTACAAAAAACACAGCTCCGTGCTCAACGGCGCGCATTCTAGCGTGCTGTAAAAAAAAACACAGGCCAGCATTTGGTTGATCGACCAAAAATATCTGAACCTGAGAGGTCATTGCTGACCATAAGTTTCAACGCCCCCGTCTCGAACGCACCTTTCACCGACCTCAAGCGATAATTTGCTTATGTACCCTCACTGCGCAGCCGGCCCGGATACGACATAAGCGCCTGCTGCACCTGCTAACATTGGCGTCCGCAAACCTGATTTACCACTATGAACCCTGCCAGCCTGCTCACACTGCAACAACACCTGCTCACTGCCTTAACCCCTGCCCCCAACGAGACCCGACGGCTATTTCACGGCCGAGGGCGCTGCTGGCCAGGACTGGAGCAAATCACCGCTGACTGGCTGCAAGGCGTGTTGTTGATAACCCTGTTCAAGCCGGTGACAGATGAAGAGCTTGCAGCCCTGCGAAGCATGCTGTTGGAGCTGACTGACAGCGATATCTGGCGAGACAGCCAGGCCCATAGCCTGATCCTGCAATTGCGCTATTTACCGGACAGCCCCAGCGAGTGGCTTTTAGGCGAGCCCAAAGAACAGTGGGACATTTGCGAACACGGCCTGCACTACCGGCTTGATCTGGGCAGAAAGCAGAACACAGGCCTGTTCCTCGACATGCGCCTTGGCCGCCAGTGGGTACAGCAGCAATCAGCCTGCAAACGCGTCCTCAACCTGTTCGCTTACACCTGTGGCTTCTCGATAGCAGCGATTGCCGGTGGAGCTCAGCAGGTGATCAATCTGGACATGGCCAAATCAGCACTGGCCCGTGGCCGCGATAATCACCGCCTGAATAATCATGACCTGAGCAAGGTCTCATTCCTCGGCCACGACCTGTTCAACTCATGGGGCAAACTGCGAAAATCGGGCCCGTACGACCTGATCATCATCGATCCGCCCTCCTTCCAGCGCGGCAGCTTTGTCCTCAGCAAGGACTACCCCAAAGTCCTGCGCCGCCTTCCTGAGCTACTCAGCGAGAACGGCATCGTACTGGCTTGCTGCAACGACCCTGAAATCGGCCCGGATTATCTGATCAACGCAATGAACGAACAGGCCCCACAACTCAAGTTTATCGAGCGCCTGGAGAACCCACCGGAGTTCCCGGATAGCAATCCGGACAGTGCGTTGAAGACGTTGGTTTTTCAGGGGTAATGGTATACCAGCGTCCGCGGAACGGATCGCTTTCATCGCGCGTCCGAAATATCGAGGGGTAGTTCAATCTGTCCCATTTTCGCTTTGGTTTGATAGGGTACAAGTCCAGAGGAGAGGGATAGAGCAGCCGTGCCGTAGGGCAATATGTGACGATCATTTTTACCCTCGGCTCATGGCGTTTTATCGCTGGCATGCGCCAAACACCGTAACTACCGACTGGTTAAAATTGCCGTCCAAAGGCGACCAAACAGGCAGCCTGACCGCCCCCGTTGAAGTGGCCGTACATTCTCTTAGCTTTTCGCAGCGAGATAACACTTAAGTATGTGTGTGACTATTCCGGGCTGAACTACAGTTAGTGAATCATTCACTGCTGAGATCACCGAAATGACGCGCCTGCCTTCCGCCATTGCTTTATCGGTTGCCCTGTTTCTCACTGGCTGCGCCAGCAAGACCACATCACCGGACCAGTACTCTGGCTTTCTCAGTGATTACTCCCAACTCAGGCCTGCACAGTCGGCCAGCGGAGTGCCCGTACTACGTTGGGTTGCGCCTGATTTCCAACCACAGCGCTATCAATCTGTTTATGTAGAGAAGCCAGTGTTCTATCCGGCCCCGAAGCCGAATGAGCAGGTTAGCCAGCAAACCCTGGATGAAGTTGCCAACTACTTCCAGCAAGCCATCCAGCGCGAGCTGGCCAGTTCCATGAATATTGCCCATCACCCGGACGCCAACAGCCTGATCGTGCGTACGGCCATCAGCGCGGTAGAGCTGACGCCGGAAGGGCTCAAAGTGTACGAAGTGATTCCCATCGCGTTGGTTGCGGCGGCGGCCAGTACTGCGGCCGGCACACGCGATTTGGACACCAACGTCTATGTTGAAGTTGAAGCGCTGGACGGAGCGACCCGAAAACCAGTTACCCGCGTAGTGCGCAAAGGTCACGGCCAGCAACTGGAGAACGACAGTACACAGCTCACGCTGAAAGACATCAAACCAGTGCTGGACGAGTGGGCGCAGGATATTCGTAACTTCAAGCCCTGAACGGTCTCAGGCGAATACAAAGTATTTGCGTACGGTCTCCACCACTTCCCAGGTGCCCTTCATCCCGGGTTCGACGATAAAGATATCGCCAGCCCGCAGATGAATCGGCTCCTGGCCTTCAGGGGTGATGATGCAGTAGCCCTCCTGAAAGTGGCAGTACTCCCACTTTTCATACGCAACTTGCCACTTACCTGGCGTGCAGATCCAAGTCCCCATAATCTTGCTGCCATCCTCCGAGGTGTAAGCATTCAAGTTGACGGTGTGGGGCTCACCTTCAATCCGGGTCCATTTGCAGGCATCCAGCACAGGAACAGGGGTGGTATCACGCAGAACAGTTATCGGTTTCACAGGCAACTCCGGATGAGGTTCAAATCAGCAGCCCTCAGCCTATGGTTGGAAGCTGGCGTGCACTGTTCTGATCTCGACCTTGATCTGCTTTATTCCGCACAGAATCAAACAGCCGGCGTAACAGTAGTTGCTAGCTGAATTCTTGTGCCAATTGTATGGGCGCATGATTGATGGGCGATGTAAGCTGTTCAGCCATGACAGCCCCCTATATCACAACAGCCGATACCAACCCGGCAGCCTCATCCGCCCGTTTGCAGATTGGCGGTGACTGGACGCTTGCTCACTACTGCGCTCTGGAGTCGCTGGTCAAGGAGCAGCGCCAGCATCTGAGTGCCAGCACAGCAATCGATCTCAGCCAACTCGGTGCTTTGGATACAGCAGGCGCGGCACTGTTGGTGGAATTGCTTGGCAGTAAGCGACTGGCCGAATTAGTCGATAACAGCGTTAGCAAAGAGCGACGGGGTTTGTTGCTGGCAGTAGGTACAGCGATGGCGGACAAGTGCGAGATGCCGCCCGCCAGACCTGTTCCGATCTGGCGGGAAATTCTCGGGCAGATCGGCGAGTCGATTGACGAGTTATGGAAGCAGGCTGTAGCCCTGATCGGCTTTATCGGCATGACCCTGGGCGCGATGTTCGCCATTCTCCTGAAACCCCAGCGCTGGCGCATGACATCACTGGTCGCACACCTCCAGCAGAGTGGGTTGAATGCTGTGCCGATCGTGGCGTTGCTGACCTTTCTGGTGGGCGCAGTGGTGGCGTTTCTCGGCGCAACGGTGCTGGCCGACTTTGGTGCCAGCATCTACACGGTGGATTTAGTCGCTTACTCGTTCCTAAGGGAGTTCGGCGTGCTGCTCACTGCCATTCTGATGGCCGGGCGTACAGCCAGCGCCTTCACGGCACAGATCGGCTCGATGAAAGCCAACGAAGAGATCGACGCAATCCGCACCCTCGGCCTGAATCCTTTGGAGTTGCTGGTTTTACCGCGCGTCTTCGCCCTGCTGATCGCCCTGCCGATTCTGACCTTTATTGCCATGATCAGCGGCCTGCTGGGCGGCGCAGTGGTCAGCGCCCTGAGTCTGGATATTTCACCGGCCATGTACCTGGCCATGCTCCAGGAAGACATTGAGTTGCGGCACTTCTATGTCGGGCTTGGCAAAGCGCCGCTGTTTGCCTTTCTGATTGCCGTGATCGGTTGCCTGGAAGGGTTCAAAGTCACCGGCAGTGCTCAGTCGGTCGGTGAGCGCACCACCAGCAGTGTGGTGCAATCGATTTTTGTGGTGATTCTGCTCGACGCGCTGGCTGCTTTGTTCCTGATGGAGATGGGCTGGTGACGAAAGAAGCAATTATTGAAGTCCGCCAACTGGTCAATCGCTTCGGCAGCCAGACCGTGCACCAGAACCTAGACCTGGACCTTTATCGCGGTGAGATTCTCGGCGTGGTGGGGGGCTCGGGCACAGGCAAGTCGGTCCTACTGCGCAGCATCCTCGGCCTGCGCCGGGCCAACGCAGGCACGGTGCATGTGTTTGGCGAAGAACTGCTTGAGTTGCCCGCTCTGCGCCGCTCCGAACTGGAGCGACGCTTTGGCGTGCTGTATCAACGCGGCGCCCTGTTCACCTCGCTGACGGTGACTGAAAACATCGCCCTGCCACTGATTGAACACGCAGGTCTCAGCCGCTCAAGCGCTGAACACCTTGCATTGGTCAAATTGGCTTTGGTCGGCTTGCCACCCGAAGCCGGTGATAAATACCCCACTGAACTTTCTGGGGGCATGGTCAAGCGGGCTGCGCTGGCCCGCGCTCTGGCGCTGGAGCCGGACATCCTGTTTCTGGATGAACCCACCGCCGGGCTGGACCCGATCAGCGCGGCGGCATTCGATCAGCTAATTCTGACCCTGCGCGACGCGCTGGGCCTGAGTGTGTTTCTGGTGACCCATGATCTGGACACTCTGTACACCATCTGTGACCGCGTTGCCGTGCTGGCGGAGAAGCGGGTGCTGGTGGCGGATCGTCTGGAGGTGGTCGCCGATTATGACAACGCGTGGATTCACGAGTATTTTCACGGCCCGCGCGGACGTGCCGCCGGGCTGGCCGCCAGTAACGTATCAAGGAGAAGCTGAATGGAGCCCCGCGCCCATCATGTCCTGATCGGTCTGTTTACCGTGGTTGTATTTGCGGCGGCACTGGGCTTTGCCCTGTGGCTGAATCAGTCCAGTTCGGATGAAGAAATGCACGACTACGTGGTGATCTTCAATGAAGCCGTCACGGGGCTGACGCCCGGCAGCGTGGTGCAGTACAGCGGCATCAAGGTCGGCGACGTGCAGAGCCTGTCGCTGGACAAGAATGACCCGCGCAAAGTCCGCGCCGCCATCCGCGTCTCGGCCTCCACACCGCTCCGTCGTGATACCCGTGCGCGCCTGTCCATCACCAGCATCACCGGCGCGGCATTGATTCAGCTGCACGGCGGTACGCCCCACAGCCCCAAACTGAAGGGCGAAGATGGCCAACCTGCGGAGATCGTGGCCGACCCATCACCCTTGTCGCGCCTAATGTCCAACGGTGAAGACCTGGTGCTGACCGTCACCCGCCTGCTTAACCGGGCCAATGATCTGTTCTCCGATACCAACATCGAACACATCAACCACACGCTGGCCAACATCGAGCAAACAACTGCCAGCATAGCCAGCCAGCGCGAAGAGCTGCGCACAGCCCTGCAGCAGATGAGCAGCGCAAGCCGAGAGGCTGCCGAATTGATGCGTAACGCCAACTCGCTGCTCAGCCAACAAGGTCGTGACGCTATGGATAACGCTCAGCGCACCCTCGCCTCGCTGGAGCGCAGCAGTACGCTGATTGAGCATCTGTTGAATGACAACAGCGCCGCTATCAACGGTGGTATGCAGGGCTTGGGAGAGTTGGCTCCAGCCATAAGTGAGCTGCGCGAAACCCTGGGTAACCTCAACTCGTTCTCCCGCCGCCTTGAAGAAGATCCTGCCGGATACCTGCTGCGCAATGACAGCATTAAGGAGTTCCAACCATGAAGCCCTTTCTTCTGCTGCTGTGCTTAAGCCTGTTCAGCGGCTGCTCAATTCTGCCGAAAAGCGAACCTCTGGATATTTACCTGCTACCCGCATCAGCACTGCCTGTGCAAAGCCCGGCGGTGAGCTGGTCGTTACGTATCAATAGACCAGACAGCGAGCAGCTCTTCGATGGCACGCGGATCGTGGTGCTCCCGCAAGCTGGTGTGGTCAATGCATATCAAGGTGTGCGCTGGAGTGAGCGCACACCGAAACTGCTGCGCAACCGCTTGCTCGATGCGTTCCGCGATGACGGGCGTATCCAGGCCCTGAGCAACGATGAGCAGAATCTGCAGGCTGATCTGGAGCTGGTCAGCAGCCTACGTCGCTTCAACAGTCAGTATCAGGATGGCCAGGTTCAGGTGCACATTCAGCTTGATGCGCAACTGGTCAATGTCCGCGACAAGAGCATCGTAGCCAGCCAGCGCTTCACCAGCATAAAACCGGCGGTCAACAGCGAGATAGCGTCCGTGGTGCAAGCATTTGGTCATGCAACTGATGCGCTGAGCCAGCAGATTGTGGCGTGGGCTCTGGCAAGCGGATCATCCGCCTTGGCGACCGGGGAAAGGAACTGAGGCAATATCATAAGCAAGCTATCGTTTCCAGCAATGGGCACGATCACTAAAGGCAATTTCACCTGAAACAGGCATGTTCTTAGCATTACACCTGCTCCTGACAACAACCGCATAAGCGACGCCGAATAGGGTTATTCGGCCCTCGTCAACAGGGCAAACAACATGCACTGCAAACAGGTAATCACTCATGCGCCTTTTCACTCTTGCTTTTTCTCTGTTCGCCTTCGTTGGCCTGGCTCAAGCGAACGACACTCAGATCGATCAGTATCGCTATGGCACCAAACTGGACATCGCCCGCGTGCTATCCATCAAACTGCCTAAAACCGAGCAGATCTGCCAACCGGTCACAGCCGTAATGACTTATCAGAATTCGAACGGCGAAGTTCGCAAACTGTCGTATCAGGTCTTGGCTGACAACTGCTACAACAAGAACTGAAGCGTTTGGTCCGGGCGGCAAATGCAGAGGCTGACAGCACTGCCTTCAGCCTCAGCACGCAAGTGATGATCTGAACCTGAACGGCCTTATTCAGCCTTAGAACAGTGCTTATTTTGAGGAAGTGTCAGGGTAAACATGGCACCACCATCTGCCGCATTTACCACAGTAAGTGTGCCGCCATGCCACTCGGCCAAGGTCCTGGCAATAGGCAGGCCGAGACCAATTCCCACGACGTTGGGATTGTTTCCTGCCCGGTAGAAACGCTCAAAAATCAGTTCTGCTTCGGCCTCTTCTACCCCACAACCATGGTCACGAACGACACATTCGAACACCTCTTCGCGCAAGCTCATGGTGATTTCAATCGCCCTACCCGGCGGGCTGTACTTGTGCGCATTGGAGATTAGGTTGCAGAGGATCTCGATGGTCCATGTCTGATCACATTCAACCTGCAAACCTGTGGTACCTTCAGGCCAATTCAGGCGTACGGGGCGCTCGTTCAGCAAGTCGCCAAAACGCTCCAGCGCAGATGCCACCAAACGCCCCCAATCATGCACCTGCAATTCGAGACGCCTCTCGCTTTCGCTGCTGCTCACGCCTTCATCCAGGCGCAGGCCTTCCAGCACTCGCCCGATCAGATGATTGAGGTGATTGACCGAACTGCGGATACGCTGCGAGCGCTCCTCAAGACTAACCTCCGAGACAGGCTCACTCAGTTGCCTTTTCAGGCGCTGGGCCGTGGAGTCGATCACCGCCAACGGCGTGCGTAGCTGATGGGACATCAGCGACACAAAATCCCGGTAGCGCAAGCGTACCAAACGCTCCTGCTGCAGCACCTCAAGCAGGCGCTGGGTTTGCACGTGCTGGATCTGCAGCTCTTCCTTGGCCCGAGTGGCCATGCGCAGGCTCATTAACATTTGCCAGCACAGCAGAGCACCGGCAAGCAGGATGCCCACCACTGTCGCAATTACCTGAAAAATCAGATGCCGGTTAGCATCGCGTCTCAGGCCGGCATCCTCACGCTCAGCCAGCATGACCGAGTTGCTCACCATGCGCAGCGCCCGGGTGATTTCCGTATAGGCAATCGGCACCTGCTCCAGGCGTGCGAGGATCTGCTGAATATCTTTATCCACACCGCTGCGTTGCATGTAGCGCAGTTGCGGACCTTGATTGAGCATCTGCACGCTGGACTTCAACAGATCCAAGTGCAGGTCATGTTCCGCCTGGGACTCAGGCGTGACCGGAGCCACCCGGGCAACATGGGCCAGCTGGGTGCTCTGGTAAATGCTCTGGCTGATGGCCCAGACCATGTTTTCGCCCACATCGGTACTGATTTCCGATTGCAGATCGAGCAGCTTATACAGCGCCCACCCCAGCATCAGCACAAACCCCAGCACCGCAAAGCCCGCCAGATTTCGGACCCGCACACGATTGGGCATCAGCTACCGACCCGGGGCTCAGGGGCACTGTCTGGCAAGCTGGGAATCGCCCAACCGGTGGACAATATCAACGCCACTAGCTCCGATTGACGGGTAACGCCGGTTTTGGAAAACAGGTTGCGCAAGTGGAAAGCCACTGTAGTGGCCGACACGCCCAGCGTTTGCGCCACATCCTCGGATCGTTTGCCCTGAGCCAACAGCAAGGCCACGTTAGCCTCCGTTGGCGTCAACCCGAACATTTCCCGCAACGCCCCCACATCCGGCATTTGCCGGGTTTGTGTCGACGACAGGAAGATCGCCAACAACCGTGCCCCTGCACTGTCCTCAGCCTCAAGGCACACAACGCTGGCAGCAACCGCTGCAGAACAGTCGCTCCGTTCCAGTGTCAGCAATTTGCGGGCACCTGCGCTGCATAGCTCCTGCAACGCAGAGGCAATTTTTTCGTGGGCGCTCGCCTTCAGAACCGGCCAAGTCAGCGTACCGCCAACACTGCTGCGCCAGAGTTTTTCTTCCGTAGCTATCTGTTGCGCCTTGGGTGTCGCGTACTGCAACTGGCCGTGCTGATCACACAGCAGTGCAGCGCCTGGCAACTGATCGAAAACACCTTTCAAGCGTTGCAGTAGATCAGGACGTTCCCGCTGCGCATGACTCCTGAAACGCGTAACCTGAGCCAGTCGGGCTTCGACAGTAGCCAGCAGCATGTCGTAGTCCACAGGCTTAACCAAATAGTCATCCACCCCTTTGCGTTTGGCCTCAAGCAACGCATTACGATGGCCTAACGCCGTCAAAAAAAGGAAAGGGGTTTCCGCCAGATCAGGGCGGTTTTCTCGCAGAAATTCATGGATAAAGTAGCCATCACGGTGCGCCTCTCCTCCCAGCATCACATCGCTGAGAATCAGGTCAGGCCGGGTATTTTCCAGATGCGCCAAAGCCTCATCGACCGTACTGGCCGCAAGCACCGAGTAGCCCGCAATGGTCAACTCTTCACACAGGTCGCGCAGCAAAGTCGACTCATCTTCGATGCATAGAATGCATGCAGACATGACCATACCTCAGGGCTCGATGCTAATAGTCCGCAGCATCCATGCCCAACGGTGGTCAAAGCGAGAGTCCTGTAGCTCGACATGCTTGTCACGTGGATACACCACCCACAACGGCCCCTTATCAAGGCGCGTCATGACCTGCCCATCCTGCTCCCACGCCAGAATGACATCCCAGGTCAGGTAATCCTGCACTGCCACTTTTACTTCATATTCATTGAGTGCAATCAGCCTGGCGTTGGCCGAATCGCTGAGAGGCGCATCGAGCAAGCCGAGAACGTCACGCACCAAGGGCCCTTTGAACTGCCGGACACCATCGGTCCAGACAGTGGTGGTTTTTATCTCATGCTGAGGCAATGACAACAGTTGCTCACGGCTAAGGTCAACTCGCTTCTCACCAAACTCTAACGTGAGCAGTACTTCTGCCTTAGCGGGCCAGCTGGTCAGCATAAGGGCCAAACTCAGTAACAGGCCGGTGACCAGAGAAGTGAAGGTTTGGTGGCGGTTTTTCAAAGGCGAGCCAATCCTTTGAACAGCACCATCTGTTCCGACTAAACATGTATAAGACACAGCAATACCCCTGAATGCGAGGGAGCCTGGCCAGTCATTTGGAGGCCCCTTCTTGTTATTGGCAGAGTTCAATTTGAATCGCTAGCTGGGCGCCTGAAAAACTTTATAGGCAGCGTCTGCAGACACTCAGCAACAACAGCTTTCCTGAAACTGGCCACACTGCCGCCCATAACAGAGCACTGGGCATCACAGAGAGCTAAGCGGAGCCTTAGCAGTCCGCTCGTTTAGTAAATTTCGTCACGAAATACACATTTTCAGCCACGCAAACAGCGTGAGTCGGCCACAAATAAAAATATACGCGCCAAAAAAACATGGCCATTTTACTGACAAGAGTCAGTGCCACCCAAAGCCCTTCCCGCCACCCTATCTGGCATTGAAAGCGCTCTAAACCGGGCATCATCGCCAATCAAACTAAGTCGCAAAATTCCTCATAAATGCGACTCATTCAGGCAAAAAATCAGCGAGTACCTGAAAATAAGTATTTTTTTGTACCATAGAACCTCCTACCTATTCAAACAAACGGGGCACTGCTCCCCGCCCCTCGGCTAATGTCCCCCCACTAGGCAACCTGACCGTTCGTACAAGAGAAAGGCATGCGTTGCTTACGCGCTTTGCCCACAGCCTGCCCTGTGAGCCAAAGCATGATCTGTCACTTAGCCAACATAAGACTCACAAGAGTCAAAGGGGAGCTCCATGTCGCTTAAGTCGCGCGCACGCCAGTTAGGTCAGGGCATGACCGAATACATCATCATCGTGGCGCTGATCGCCATTTCCGCCATCGTGGTTTACAACCTGTTCGGTAGCACCGTTCGTGAGCAGGTGGGTGACATGGCCGCCGAGCTGGGTGGCGGTCAGGCGCAGCAAAGCGCCCTGCAAACTGGCGCAGACGCCCAAGCAGCCGGTACCACGGCTCACAACCTCGGCAGCTTCCAGCAAGAAGAACGCCAGTAAGTCATGCGCGGCGTCATGAACCGGAAGCTCCAGCAGGGGCAGGCCATGGTCTTTGGTCTGCTCTTTGTTGGCATTACGCTGATCGCCCTGATTGTCATGTTCAATCAGGGCGTTCTCACGCGTGACCGTGTGCAGTTGGAAAACGCTGCTGACGCCGCCGTTTACTCGCAGGCAAAACTCTTTGCCCGGCACCAGAATCTGATCGCTTACACCAACCGGGCCATCATCGCTAATGAGCTGTCGGTTGCGCAGGTGGTTGCGTTGATGTCCTGGTCCAAGCGCTACGCCAATATTCCAGGCTGGGTGAACTCCTTCCCGGCGTACCAGATTCCAGTCGCGCCACCGGCCCCCAAGCCGATGATCAGCGACATCCTGTCGATCGTCACATTGCCGTATCAAATCATCGGCATGGGCGTACAGGCTGCTGCGACACCGATTGTGTCGATCTATCCGCGTGTGGTTTCCAGCTTCAACATGATCATGGGCTTTTTCCAGAAAGCCTTTTCCATTGCGACCTTTGAAGCCCAGATTTCAGTTCCTGAAGAGGTTGTCGCTCAGCACCGGATGGCTCACCGAACAGACGACATGCTTGAAGTGGCGACCATGTCGCACCTGTTCCTGATTCAGAATTTCATCCTCACTTATTTCGCTGACTACCTGCCGCTGTCGAGCCTGATTGATGCAGCAACCGGGGCCAGTAACGAACCCACGGCTCCGACACCCGGTACACCGCCCGGCCCCTCTCCTGTGCAACTGGAGACGGAAGAAAGCGACCCCAGCCCCGGCAGCATTGTCTCGGACTTTCTCGGTGGTGGACCGGCCTCAATGCTGGTCAACAACTCCCCGGAGATGCACAACAAAACGCCCAACAGTTTGAGCAGCATTGATGCGCGCAACTCTGCCCGGCATTTTGCCGCGCTACTCAACGGCAGCCGGAATGACTGGCTGAGCAAGCGTAACTTCAATGCGACTGTTGGTTTTGGTATCCCGGAAATCCCGATCTATCTGGGCTTTATCAACATCAAGCTGGGCTTCAGGTTTGAAGTCGGTGTGTTCAACAACGGCGGCACAGCCTTTGTTTACAACCCCCTGAGCATCGCCAACGCGAGTAAGGCCATCCCGGTATACGGCTGGTCGTCCCTGGATTACAGCTCCATGGGTGCGGAATTCAATATTTCCCTGGCCGTAGAAATCTGTATGCCTTTGGCCGGTTGCTTGACCTTATTTGACGGCGAATTCGGTCTCGGCTTTGGCCTGCCTCTGGGTGCCGGTACGCATCAGTTGGTTACAAACCAAGGGGATCAGAAGCTGTTCCCCACACAGTGGGGCACACCCGCCGATGCCATGCTGTACAAAAAGAATGTGCCCTATGGCGATGCAATGCGCCCTGTGCACGCTACCACTTGGGGCTGGGCCCACATGCCCATCGTACCCACCTCTCACGGGCATATGCCTTCAGACGTGACCGTCGGCTACAGCGGTTCCCCTTCGTTCTTCACCTTGGGGGCTGACCATGCCGATAGCGGTGTGAGTAAAGAATTCACCGTCGCCGTCTCCAAACCACTGGAAAGCATTCGTACCAGCGACAACCAGGACAGCCTGAATATTCGCCAAGGCCGCTTTGCCCTGGAAACCAACGGTGTGGACGACAACCCACTGATTGATTTGTGGGGAGATGGCGAGCGGATGATGACCGTATCTTCCGCTGAAACCTATTTTGCCCCGCCCTCCGGCCGCGAAGAATCAGCCAACCAGTACAGCCCATTCTGGGATGCCCGCCTGCGTGAACCCAGCCGGTTTATCGAGTTTATTGCCTCGGGCAAGATCGATATTCAGGAGCTGCTGGGCATGATGAGCATCACGCCATCCTACGTGGCCGGCTTCCTGATTGATCTGGCCTTCGACAACGTGGTCAAGCCCGGCCGCGATGTCCTGCTCGACAAGATGCCGGCACCACTCAATACCTTTGCCAGAGGCCCGATCGAAGACATCACTGACAAGGTTCTGGATCAGGCTAAAGACGGCATCATCGGGGCGATACCACAATGATCGCGCCACAGACCAAAACCCACCAATACGGTCAGGCCATGACCGAATTCGTGGTCATGACAGCTGGCTTCCTGTTGATTCTGTTTGTGTTGGTTCCGGTCGTCGCCAAGCTTTCTGACATGTCCTACAAGGCCCAGGAAGCAGCCCGCTACACCGCTTGGGAGCGCACGGTCTGGTATCAACGCAATGGTGTTGAGGGCGAGACGATACCCAGCCAGATGAATCTGCAAGATGGCTACCTGGCTGTTCGCAGCGACGATGACATCCTCAATACCGCCGAACGTCGCGTGCTCAGTTTTAACCAGATGCCACAGGCATTTGATGCGCAAGACATTGACCCGCAGACCGCTACACAGGCCAACAACTTCTGGCGCTGGACCCACGGCAATGGCGGACAACCCATGACAGCCCCTGGCGATATGGCGGAGTCCTCAGCTATCGCTAACCGGGCGACACCTTCCATCGCTTACGAGATTGTCGACGGCTACAACGAGGTTATGGGCTTTGTTGCTGATGTTCTCAACGTCATCAGCTTCGGCCGCGGTGATCAGGACTTTATGCAGATCGCCCACCCGACCCGCAATTTCTACACCACTGCCGTGAACATTCCAGTACCAATGACCGGCAGCAGCCAGCTGGGCAACCAGCCACTGTTTGGTGACCGTTTTAACCAGCTGAATGTCGGTGCCCGCTCAGCGGTTCTGGCTGATGGCTGGGTGGCTCAGACTGAAGGTGGAGAAGGCAGCCACTTCGACGAAAAAGTAGACGATTTTGTTCTGGGCACCTTGATTGACGAAAACCCGATCTTCGAAACGGTGCAAACCATCATTGGCATCTTCGAGCCGTCATTCAACACGCTGGATCTGGCACCGGTGGATACCGCCCCGATCAATGACAGCTCTCCTAAATGCAACGTCACCACTGGCTTCTGCTACTTCGATGAATAAGTTAATACGCACTTATTTGCCTCTGATGGCGCTGAGCATCTGCCTGCAAGCCCAGGCAGACTGCGACTTTGACGATTTCCCACGCATGGACGACATGCTCGTCAGCAGCATCGGCGAAAACATTCAGTGGAACCACGCACCGATCAACGCCCGCGCATTCCGTGTGCCTAATTCGGTAACAGGCGTTAAAGACTTCTACGCCGGCGAATGGGCTGACGCCGTCGACTTCACCGAGTTCGACGGCTGGGACCAGATCCTGCACATCAACGAAGACTGCATGATGATGGTTCAGGTCAAAGCACAGAATGACCGCTTCAGTTATGGCCGCATGACCATCACCAATCCGCCCGAGAACGGCGGTGCGACGCTTGAGCTTGGCAGCGGCATGCCGGTTCCGCCGGATGCTGAGGTGGTCAGCGACATGCGCAGCGACGACAAGATCCGCAAAGGCCGCATGGTGCTGATCCTCAGCCACGACACCATGCATGCTACCCGCGCTTGGTATGAAGCCGAACTGCTCAACCAGGGCTGGAAGCTGGAGCAGCGCAGCCAGCAGGAAAATGCCACCGTTCTTAACTTCGCCAAAGGCCGCGAGCTGATGACCGTGGGCCTGCTGCGTCACGCAGAAAAAACCCAAGTGCTACTCAACAGGATGGATCGTTGATGAAAAAGCAACTTGGCCAGTCCATGACTGAATACCTGGTAGTGCTGGGCGTAACCGGCGCAGCGCTGTTGGCCGCCACCACCGATGTCACCGAACTGTTTGGCAATGTTCAGGACAGCTACCGCATCCAGTCCAGTGAAATGAACAAGGTGCAGATCTACGGCAGCCCCAAGTTCCAGACAGGTACGCCCACCCGCGACGAGGGTGATGGCGACGACGGTGACGACACACCGGAAGTACCGGTCAACAACCCGGTTGCTGACTATCCGCCCGTCATAACGACCGTATTTGATTCCACCGGCCAGGCCGTTGGCACACTCGACCGCAATGACAAACTGGTTGACGAAAACGGCAAAGAAATCGCCTGGTGCCGGCGCAAAACTGAAGGTCCTGATGTGGGTCAGTGCGAATTCGTCGACCTTGAGACGAATGAAGTCATTCCGGGTTACACCACCGGATCAGAGTGGGCTGACGACCAAGGCAACCCATTACAGCTGCACGCCCTGAGCCGCAACGGTGCCGTGGTCGGCTTTGCCTACTTCTACAACGACAACTACTACGACGCCGTATCACGTAAACGCCTTGACCCGCAGCCCACCAATCTCACGGGTGTGGCAACACGTCCGGTAATCAGCCTGGATGAAAACGGTAAGCCGTTTATATCCGGCCGCGAAGCCAGCGGCTACATCTACAGCGAAGGCAGTGTTCAAGAAAGTACCCAGGATTTCTCACAGACCAAAAAAATCGAGGGTGAACTGGTCACCCTCGAATACGAGAACCCGCAACTGCCGATCTCCGAACCTAACAAATACAAACCCTGCGTGGTGACCAAGAACAACTGGAGTACGGGTACGACCAGCGGAATGCTGAATACGTTTGGTTTTGGGGACCAGCTATTCCTGAACCCCAGCAGCTATGTCGACTCCAGCAGTGCTGACTGCAATGGAGGCAAAACGGTACGACGTCTGGCTAACGGTGACTGGCAGATCCTCTGATCACCAGCCTAAGAATCGCGAAACGGCAATACACACATTAATAAGAGCTCGAACTGCGCCCTGGGCGCCTTTGCTTGATGGGGAGAAACATGTCATCTGTTTCAGGAAAAAAACTGCTGATCATCGCCATCGCGTGTGGCGTGCTTGCAGCACTACTGGGCTGGGCCTATCTGAAGGCCAAAGAATCTCAGTACAAAGCCGCCTACCGCCCGGCCAACCAGGTCAAGTTGTCGGTGATTGTCCCCAATAACAACATCGGCAAATCGCAGACGATCAAACGCGAGCTGGTTGCCGTATTGGATGTTCCGCGCGAGTACTTGCCCTCCAACGCAGTGATGGCCGAAGACTGGCCACGCCTGGAAGGCCGCATGACCCTGATGGAACTGCAAAAGGGCCGTCCGATTACCTGGGATGCGGTTGAGCGTGACGGCGTTACCCGCTTCTCGGAAAACGTCGAGCTGGGTAAACGGGTTAAAACCGTCAAGGTCAGCAAGATCAACTCGTTCGACGGCATGCTGCGTCCGGGTGATCGCATCGACCTGCTCGGCACCTTCTCGGCAGCAGATGTGGGCCTGCAGGCCCAGCCGAATTATGCCGACGATGTGGTGATGACGGTCCTCGAAGACGTGGCCGTACTGGCAGCGGGCCGCGAAGACTCCAAAGGCCGTAAATACGAGAACTTTTACGACCGCACCACGCCAGACGGCTTCAACATGAACTTCTCCACCCTGTCGCTGATGCTCACCCCTGCACAAGTGGCACGGGTCGAGCTGGCAGAGAAGTCAGGCGATCTGGTAGCGGTACTGCGTCACCCGAAAGACACCAGCAATGCCAGCCTCGGCCAGGTCACTGTGGCCAACCTGCTTGATCCACCACCGGTTGAAACCGTGGATGTGGTGCTGGATGCCGAAGGCAACCTGCTGGGGCGCATCGTCGGCGACAACATTGTTGATGCCAACGGCAAGATTATCGGCAAGATCGTTGACGGTCAGGCAATTGGCCTGGACGGCAAAGTGATGGGACGTATCGTTCGCGGTTTGTCGCCGGATGACCCGATCCTGCGCATGCGCGAAAAAGCCACCGTAGTGCGTGATGCACAGGGCAACGTCATTGGCCGCGTAGTCGACGGCAAAGTAGTGGATGCCTCCGGCAATGCCATCGGCACTATTGTTGACGGCAAAGCTGTTGGTCTGGACGGCAGCACCCTGGGCAGTATCCAGAAGAACGTGGCACTGGATGAGCACGGCCGTGTCATCGACATGAGCACCTCACAAGTACAGCCGGCCACCACCACTGAAACCAACCGTGAACGTCAGGTTGTACGTGATGCCAACGGCAACATCACCGGCTACCGCGTGGGTGATGAAATCCATGACGAGAAGGGCAACCTGGTCGGTCATTACCGTGACGGACAAGCCATCGGCCTGGACGGCAAGAAGATGGGCGAAGTGAGCACTGTTGTTCTCGACGCCAACAACAAAGTGGTCAGCGAAATGGGCGAAGTCGTCCGTGACAAGGACGGCAAGATCATCGGCACCGTTAAAGACGGCAAGCTGGTGGATGCCAACGGCAAAGTCCTGGGCACGGTCAAAGACGGTCAGGTCGTCGACAGCAGCGGCAAAGTCATCGGCAAAGTCGAGCAGACCATGCTCGATAAAGACGGTCGCCCGGTGGCTGACAACACCCGCGTCGTCCGTGACGCCCAGGGCAATGTCATTGGCACTGTTTCCGGCAACGACATCATCGACGCCCAGGGCCGCAAGGTCGGTACCGTAAAAGATGGCCAGATTCAGGACCTCTCCGGTAACACCATTCAGGGCGCTGAAGTCGGTGTCGAAAAAGACATGGTGCAAGTGGTGCGCGACGCCAGCGGCAACATCATCGGCGTGCTGCGTGGTGACTCGGTCTACGGCATGGACGGCAAGCTGATCGGCAAGCTGGTCGACGGCAAGATTGTCGATGCCAATGGCAACGTGCTGTACCGCGGCGTAACCATCGGTCTGGAACCGCCAAAAGCCACTGACACAACAGCCAATAAGCGCACCGAAGCTGCCCGGATGATCCAGTTCATCCCTGGCGGTACCGGTAAAGAAGGGGTTCTTCCGGTTAAGACCCTGCGTCAGGAATAACAAGGCAATACCGTGCCGGGCTACCGGCACGGGACACAATTTATCTGCGTAATACGCTGGGGCAACAATGAATATTCAAAAAGCTTTGGGGTTCTTCTGCGCCACGGCCTGGGGAGTGAGTGCCCAGGCCTATGACCTCCCACCTTCCATCGTCCTGTATGACGGCGACGTCAGTGTGCTTGAAGCACCGGGCGTCGAGCGTGTTGCCGTGGGTAACGTCGAGATCATCAGCGCTACCATGCTGAAGAACGAGGAAGTGGTCGTAACCGCGCAGAAAGACGGCGAAACCACTGTGCACTTCTGGTTCGATGACGGTACCCGCCACAAGATGAGCGTGGTCGTCGCCAAAGCCAACGGTTACCGCCAACAGGCAGAACTCAAAGCCATGCTGTCCAACATCCCGGGCCTGAAAATCCGCACTGTCGGCCGCCAGGTTGTGCTCGAAGGTCGTCTGAGCCCGGAGTACCTGAACCGCGTAAAAGAAGCCGCCAAGTTCTATGACAACGTCTTGGTTCTGGCAGAAGAACAAGGTGGCGCAGCCACCAAGGTCGACTCAGCAGAAATCCTGGCTGAAGTGCAGGCCATGCTCAGCCATATTCCCGGTATCAAGATCAAACCGGTAGGTCGCCAGATCGTGATTGACGGCGACCTGCACGAAATCGACATGGCCCGTATCGGTCTGCTCGAAGAGCGCTACCCGGATGTATTGGTTCTAGCTCAGGAGATGTCCGAATTCCTCGCGCCGATGATCTACTTCGATGTGCGCATCACTGAGTTCGCTAAAGACGAAGTGGAAGAGCTGGGCGTTAACTGGAGCACCACTATCAATGGTCCGAGCCTGGCGTTTAACGCCGATGGCGGCACCAACAACCTGTACCGCAGCCAGTTCGCCGGGGATACCTTCAAAGGCCTCAACGCCACCGTTGGCGATGCAGGCTCACACGCTTACTGGGGCATCGCCAGTGAGCTGACTTCCCGCATCAACCTGCTGGAGAAAAACGGCTCCGCCCTAACCCTCGCCTCACCACGCCTGAGCGCTCGCAGCGGCGGTAAAGCCGAACTGACCGTGGGTGGTCAGGTCCCGGTGGTTACCAGCAGCATGAACGGCCCGTCCGTTGAGTACAAAGACTACGGTGTGCTGCTCAACATTGCCCCGCAGCTGTACGGCAGTGAGATGGTTTCCACCCACGTGAAAGCGGAAATCAGCCAGGTCGACAAAGCCAACCAGGTGCAGGGCTATCCGGCCTTTAAAACCCGCCGCACCGAGAACGAAGTTCAGCTGAAAGTCGGCGAAACTCTGGTGCTGTCGGGTCTGGTATCCGAAGACAGCCAAGTCACCGTTGAAGGTATCGCCTTCCTCAAAGACCTGCCGCTGATCGGTGGCCTGTTCCGTAACAAAAGTGCTCAGGGCAAGCGCACCGAGCTGGTGATCTTCATCACCCCACGCCTGCTGACCAACGGCCCAGGCTCGGTTAATGAAGAAGCCCTGAAACAGCAAGACGAGATGATCCGTAAGTACCAGAAATCCTACAGCAACATCGAGCTGATCGACTGAGGCGTCCATGTTTGAGATAGAAGTCACTTACAAGGATGGTCAGCCAGTCGACAAACTGAGCTGCGCCAGCGCCACATGCGAGCTGGGCAAAGCACGAACCGGACTGGTCAGACTGCGCGGCTGGAAAGTCGCGCCTGTCCACGCCCGGATCGAGCAGTGCCTTGCCGGGCTATTTGTCGAAGACGTCAGCCGCGGCTACGAAGTACGGGTCAACGGCCAGATCGTCAATCGCCACGGCCCGCTGGCCCCCACCGATGTCATCGCCATCGGCGGCTACCACATCCGCGTGAATTCTCTGGAACAGAAGGTCAGCGAAGAAAAGCTGCCTGAAGTCCATGAGCACGACACGCTGGAACTTGAGCCAGAGGACGAGCTGCCCTACATGGAGTGGTCGCAGTTCATTCACACCGAATTGTTCCGTGCGCTCGATTTGCGCCGGATGAATCTGGATGATTTGGGCCCGGATGAAGTCCGCGAAACACTGTCCGAGTTGATCGACGGCATCATCGAACAAGTCGTCACACGCCTGCCGTCCAACATCAGCACCGATGTGCTGCGCAAGATCGTGTTGGATGAAGCGGTTGGCCTCGGTCCATTGGAAGACTTGCTGGCCGACAAAACCGTCAGCGAGATCATGGTCAACGCCCACAACGATATTTATGTTGAACGCGCAGGCCGATTGGAACGCACACCGATCAACTTCAGCTCCAACGCAGCGGTTCTGTCCACCATCGAGCGGATCATCTCGCCGTTGGGTCGCCGTATTGACGAAAGCTCGCCGATGGTCGACGCCCGCCTTAAAGACGGCTCACGGGTCAACGCCATCATCCCGCCGCTGGCCTTACGCGGCCCGTGCCTGACCATTCGTAAGTTCTCCGAAAAGAAGCTCACCACCGACGACCTGCTCAAGTACGGCTCGATCAACGAACCGATGGTGGAGTTCCTGCGCACAGCGGTAGAGCAGCGCATGAACATCGTGGTATCCGGTGGTACCGGTTCCGGTAAAACCACACTGCTGAACATCCTCTCCAACTTCATCCCCATGGAAGAACGGGTGGTGACGGTGGAAGACGCCGCCGAACTGAAACTGGTGCAACCACACGTGGTGGCGCTGGAAGCCCGCCCGGCGAACATGGAAGGCAAAGGTCAGGTCACCATCCGTGACCTGGTGCGTAACTGTCTACGTATGCGACCTGACCGTATCGTGGTCGGCGAGTGCCGGGGCGGTGAAGCCCTGGACATGCTGCAGGCGATGAACACCGGTCACGACGGCTCACTGACCACCGGCCACGCCAACTCACCACGGGACATGCTGCGTCGTCTTGAAGTGATGGTGCTGATGGCCGGTATGGACCTGCCGGTACAGGCGATCCGTGAACAGATCGCCTCGGCGGTGCAGATCATCGTCCAGCAAACACGTTTCGGTGACGGTTCCCGTCGCATCACCAGCATCACCGAAATCACCGGCATGGAACAAAGCACCATCCAACTCAACGAAATCTTCAGCTTCCAACAGCAAGGTTTCGATGAGAACGGACGGGTTAAGGGTTACTACCAGGCCACCGGCCTGATCCCTGAGTTCTACGAAGAGCTGAGAGATCGTGGCATTCCGGTGAACATGGACATTTTCCGTACGGACCCCCGCCATGTCTGAGTTGCTGCTCTATCTCTGCGCGTTGTTACTGGCGGTGGCGGGTTTTGCCGCCGCCATGCTGCTCACGGACAAGGTCAGCGATCACCTGGCCTTCTACCGCAGCCAGTTCTCCCGCAGTACCGAACTGGAAATGGCGGATATGTTCATCTTCGCCAGCGGTAAACAGTTCTTTATCGTCAACGCCATGCTGATGGTGCTGGTCCCGCTGTTTCTGCATGTGGTGTTCAACATCCTGGTGGTCACCATTGCCGGTGCGGTGCTGATGCTGTTTGTACCGAAGCTGATCATCAATCAGATGCGTAAAACCCGCCTGAAGAAGTTCGAAGAACAGCTGCCCGACGCCTTCATGCTGCTCTCCAGCAGCCTGCAATCCGGTGCCAGCCTGAACATGGCGCTGGAGAACGTGGTGCAGCAATCACCTGCTCCGCTGAATCAGGAGTTCGGCCTGCTGATCAAAAACATCCGCCTCGGTATCACCCTCGAAGACGCCCTGCTCAAGCTGGAACAACGTCTGCCGCTGCCCTCCTTCATCATGGCCAGTTCGGCGATTCGTATCAGCCGTGAAGTGGGTGGCAACCTGGTAGAAACCATCAACTCCATGGCCGCCATGCTGCGCCGTAAACGGGTGATGGAAGGCAAGATCGACAGCCTGACTGCTCAGGGGAAAGCGCAAGGTACGTTCATGGCGATGTTGCCGATCTTTCTCGCCGGCATTCTCAGCGTGATTGAGCCGGAAGCCATGAGCCAGCTGTACACCACACGCAACGGCCTGATCGTGTTGACCGTCATGGTCATCATGGAAGTTCTGGGCTTCTTGTTCATTCGTAAAATCACCACGATCGACGCCTAATCATGAACGAGATCCTTGTCCTGCTCAGCAGCGCCAGCCTCGGCGTTACCGTCACCTGCACGCTGCTGCTGATCATCTCTCTGCTGTCGCTACTGCCTGACGAAAACCGCGCCTACATGGACCCGGTGCCCGGGTGGATTCGTCCGATCTGGCCGCTGGTGCGTTTGGTCAGCCATCACTTTTGCAGCAACATGCCACCGCGTTTGATGGACAAACTGGACGTGCGCCTGCAAAAAACCGGTGCCCTGTATGTGCTCACGGCCGAAGAATTTCTCGCCCTGTGCATCACCATGGCGGTGCTGTTCCCACTGATTTCCATCCTGCCGATGGCCAGTGGCAAGAGCGGCATTATTTGGCCCGTGGTGCTGGTGATGATGTTTCTCGGTGCAGCGCTGCCGTGGATGTGGATCACCGACATGCATAAACGCCGCGACCGCGACATTGTCCGCAACCTGCCGGTGTTCCTCGAATACCTGACCATGTGCGTGGATGCCGGTCTGAACTTCCTCGGCGCATTGCAACAGGCCGTGGACAAAGGCCCTGACGGCGCCATGAAGAACGAGTTTCGTATCGTGCTGCGTGACATCCGTTCCGGTCTGCCCCGCGCCGAAGCACTCAACCGCATGGATGAGCGGGTCAACCTCAAAGACCTGTCCACCTTCGTGCGCTCAGTGATTCAAGCGGAAAAAATGGGCAGCAGCCTGCGCAACACCCTGCAGATTCAAGCCCAGCAGCGTCTGGAAGAACGCTTCCAGCGCGCAGAGAAAACCGCCATGCAGGCACCGGTCAAACTGATCATCCCGCTGATCACCTTCATCTTCCCGCTGACCTTCGTGATCCTGCTGTTCCCGATCGTGGTTAAGTTCCTCGGGGAAGCCTGATGAAACACCAGTTGATCCGTACCGACGGCACATCCGCCCCCCTAGAGCTGACAATGGCTGACAGCCTGCCATCACGCCTCAAAGGCCTGCTCGGACGTGCGGGCCTGAACCCAGCCGAAGGTATCTGGATCAGCCCCTGCAACTCTGTTCATTGCTTCTTTATGCGCTTCGCCATCGACGTCCTGTATCTGGATGACAATGAACGGATTATTGCCATCCGCCCCAATCTGGCCCCCTGGCGCATGAGTCTGTGCTGGAAGGCCAAAAGCGTAATCGAACTGGCCGCTGGCGAATGCCAGCGCCTGCGTATTAGTCCCGGAGATCAGATCACATGCGCCTCCTGAGCATCGTCCTGCTCGCATTGCTGGCGAGCGGCTGCGCCAACCTGCAACCGAAAAACCAGATCATCGACCTGCAGCGCCAGGCAGATACCGCCTATTCCCAGGGTGACTTCGCCACCTCAACCAAACTGTATGAGCGCTTGGCCAAGAAACTGCCAACTGATGCTGGCATCCGCTATCAACTCGGCAACAGCCAGGCCCGTCAGGGCAATAACCAGGCCGCTGTGGCCAGTTACCGCGACGCGCTGGTCCGCGACCCCCAACATGCCCGTAGCTGGCACAACCTGCTGCAAGTACAGCTACGTGAAGCAACGCTGACCGCAGCCGAAATGCGCCGCTATCTCAACGACCAGACACCTCATGCCGACAAAGCGCTGGAGCGTGCCGAACAACTACTCAACGTCTTTCCTCAGGCGCAGGAGTAAAGGCCATGAAGCGTCGTCAATCAGCCCAGGCAATGATCGAGTTTCTGATCATCATCCCCGTTCTGATCCTGCTGATCTTCGGCGCTGCGCAGATCGCGTTCATTTATTCGGCTAAAAACGGCTTGAACTACGCGACCTTCCAAGCCGCCCGCATCGGCGCGATGAACAATGCCCTGTACACCGATATGCGTCGCGGCCTGATTCGTGGCATGTACCCGATGTTCTCGCAGATTGATGACCCGAATGCGCGCATGACCCACACTTCATCCGAAGTGGATAACTTCGTCATGATCACGCGTATCAGCCCGAACATGGAGGCCTTCGATCAATTTGCAGAAGAAGTCGAAGCGCTGGGCACAGAAGCCATTCCTAACGACAACCTGATGTTCCGCTCCCCGGCACAAGGGCCTGTTTCGATTCAGGATGCCAACCTGCTCAAAATCCGCGTGCAGTACTGCATGCGCCTGATCGTGCCCATGGCAGAAAAGCTGCTCAGCTCGGCATCCGCCTTCAACACCAAGCGCACCCAGACCAGCTTCAACGAAGCCGCCCGGCGCAACCCGGATTACCAGGCCATTTGCGGCAGGCGTAATGGCTTCATCATCACCTCAGAAGCCACCGTCCGCATGCAGAGCGCTGCCGTACATGACAGCCACTTCTGCGGAACTAACCAGCGGATGTTCTGCCCATAACTCCGGGCCAGACGCACGCTCCATAGGGTGGCGTAAGGCTGCAAAACAGCTTATCCACCATGGATATAACGCTCCTGCGCAAGCGTGAACCGCACTCAAACGCCCATAAAAAAACCGCCGTTACCGGCGGTTTTTTTATTCAGCAGCTGCCGCGACTTACAGTTGCGGACCGGCTTTTTTGATCGCGTCGCTGACATCGAACTTCTGGAAGTTGTCGATGAACAGCTTAGCCAGGCCTTTGGCGGCCTCGTCGTAAGCAGCCTTGTCAGCCCAAGTGTTGCGCGGGTTGAGCAGGTTAGTTTCAACGCCCGGAACAGCCTTCGGCACGTCCAGGTTGATGATTGGCAGGTGCTCGGTTTCAGCGCCGATCAGCGCGCCGCTCTGAATAGCTGCGATCACACCGCGAGTGGTCGGGATGTTGAAGCGCTTGCCGACGCCATAGCCACCGCCAGTCCAACCGGTGTTAACCAGGTAAACCTTGGAGCCGAACGCGTTGATGCGCTTAATCAGCAGCTCAGCGTATACGCCAGCCGGACGCGGGAAGAACGGAGCGCCGAAGCAGGTGGAGAAGGTCGACTTGATGCCGCCGCCGCTGCCCATTTCAGTGGAGCCAACCAGCGCGGTGTAGCCGGACAGGAAGTGATAAGCAGCCTGTTCGTTGTTCAGAATCGAAACCGGCGGCAGAACGCCAGTCAGGTCGCAGGTCAGGAAGATAACCGCGTTCGGCTCGCCGCCCAGGTTCTTCTCGCTGCGCTTCTCAACGTACTCCAGCGGGTAAGCAGCGCGGCTGTTCTGAGTCAGGCTGTCGTCGCTGTAATCTGGAATGCGCTGCTCGTCGAGTACGACGTTTTCCAGAACGGTACCGAACTGAATGGCTTTCCAGATGACCGGCTCGTTCTTCTCAGACAGGTCGATGCACTTGGCGTAGCAACCGCCTTCGATGTTGAACACCACGCCCTCGCCCCAACCGTGCTCGTCGTCACCGATCAGGTAGCGGGATTCGTCAGCCGACAGTGTGGTTTTACCAGTGCCGGACAGGCCGAAGAACAGGGTCACGTCGCCTTCTTCGCCGATGTTGGCGGCGCAGTGCATCGGCAGTACGTCTTTTTCCGGCAGCAGGAAGTTCTGCACGGAGAACATGGCTTTCTTCATTTCACCGGCGTAACGCATGCCAGCGATCAGCACTTTCTTGGCGGCGAAGTTGATGATCACGCAGCCGTCAGAGTTGGTGCCGTCACGCTCAGGCACACACTCGAAATTAGCGACGTTCAGCACTTGCCACTCATCTTTACCGCTCGGGTTGTACTGAGCTGGGTTGATGAACAGCTGACGGCCGAACAGGTTCTGCCAAGCAGTAGCAGTGGTCATTTTGACCGGCAGGTAATGCTCTTCAGCAGAACCAACGTGCACGTACGATACGAAGCTGTCTTGAGCATCGGAGAACGCCTGAACGCGATCCCACAGTGCGTCGAACTTGTCGGCCGGGAACGGACGGTTGATCGCGCCCCAGGCGATCTGCGCCTCGGTGCTCGGCTCTTGCACGATGAAGCGATCAGCCGGCGAACGACCAGTACGGTGGCCGGTACGCACTACCAGCGCGCCATTGGCGGCCAGTTCACCCTCACCGCGGCGAAGGGCTTCTTCGACCAGTTGGGCAGCGCTAATGTCTGTGTACACGGCGTTGTTGGCTTGCGTCATGAGGTTCCCCGTCGGCCACTAGGCCGAGTCTTGCGAACGTTTGTAGTGCATATCTAGCACTACTACATTTAAAAAAGTGCGCCGGATTATGCCAGAAAAAAGCACGTTGCGGGTGCCTCCCCTGATCAATTCATTCCGGCACGGTTGGCCTTACTAATTTCAGTGGCGTGTATCCGAAGGCTCTTCGGTACTGCCATCTATAAATAGCTGCATGACATCCGACGCATCGAACAGATAGCGCTGGTTGCAGAACTGACAGTCGATTTCCACGCTGCCGCCATGCTCACGTACCAAGGCTTGCGCATCGGTTTGACCCAGGCTGATCAGGGCGCGGCCCGAGCGCTCACGGGAACAGCTGCAGCGGAACTGCAATGCACGCTGATCGAACAGGCGCAGCTCTTCTTCGTGATACAGGCGGTGCAGCAGCGTCTCGTTATCCAGACCGAGCAGCTCTTCAGTGGTCAGCGTGTCAGCCAGTGCCACGGCGTGTTGCCAGCTGGCTTCACGCTCGTCAGGATCGCTAATGCGATCTGCAGGCAATTGCTGCAGGAGGAAACCGCGGGCACGCATACCATCTGCACACAGCCAGAAACGCGTTGGCAATTGCTCAGAGGTCATGAAATAGGTGGTCAGGCATTCAGCCAGGGTATCGCCATCAAGGTCTACAATGCCCTGGTAGCGTTGCCCCAATTTTGGGTCGATGGTCATGGCCATTACACCGTCTGGCATCAACTCGCGCAGGGTGGCGGTGTCGCTAATCTGATCGGCGTCATAACGCGCAATCCCCCGCACATCTCCGTCGCTGGAGCATTCGACCATCAGCATCGGTACAGCACCGGAAGAACGGGTCTGCAAAATCAGCAGGCCATCGAACTTCAACGTGCCGATCAATAAGCTCGCTGCGGCCAGCAGCTCGCCCAGCAACTGGGCAACCGGCTGTGGATAAGGATGCTTGGCCAAGACGTGCTGATAACTGTCACTGAGGGTGACCAGCTCGCCACGGATGTCGCTGTCATCAAACAAAAAACGCTGAGTAAAATCAGACATGCCCACATTCGCTGAATGTAACTAGGCGGGCGATTTTAGGCGCAAAAGCGCCGTTGACCAAGCGCCTCTTGGCTATTGGATCTCAGGGCAAAATCTATCAATCGTCCCAAAACGCAGACGGGCAGGCACTTACAGGCCATTTGCCAGCCCGCTGGAGAGCTCTATTCAGCCCTGAAAATCCTGAAAGTTCAGAATCTGCCGACGCTGCTTTTTGGTTGGCCGCCCGTCGGTTTGCACACCCAGCGCCCCCGCCTTACGTTGCTCGGCAGCTGCTTCACGCTTGCGGATGCTCTCTTCAGTTTCACGGTACAGAAGTTGCGCTTCTGGTGCACCGCGTCGCACCACTGACAGCGCTTGCACCACAACGGTGCGATCATCGAACCCGGTACGAATGACATATTCATCACCGACCTTAGGTTCTTTACCAGGCTTGCAGCGCTCACCACGGTGATGCACCTTGCCACCTTCGATAGCCGCCTTAGCCAGAGCTCGGGTCTTATAGAAGCGCGCGGCCCACAACCATTTATCCAGGCGTACTTTGTCGTCTTTGTCGCTCATTCACTGCCCATCCGGCCAATCCAATGGCAGACATTTTGCCTGATGCAACGGTCAAAAGTGCCTACTAGAATGCTTCGGAGACTATCGGATGGAACCAGTGAAGACCAATCCCCCTTTCAACGTCATCGGTTTACGTGAGTGGATCAACCTGCCTGATCTGGGGATGGTCGGCCTGCGCGCGAAAATCGATACCGGCGCCAGCACCTCCAGCCTGCATGCGACCGACATTCAGGTATTTGATCGCAACGGCGAGCAATGGGTGAGATTCACTGCGCATCTAGGCACATTGGTCCAGCGTCGGCATCGCTGTGAAGCACAGCTGGTGTCGGTTAAAGCGATCAAAAGCTCTAATGGTCAGAGCCAGTCCCGCTATGTAATACGCACCAATTTGGCGCTCGGAGAACAGCAATGGCCGGTAGAATTCACCTTGGCCTGCCGTAAAACCATGCGTTACCGCGTACTGCTAGGCTCCAAAGCACTGGTCGCGGGTAACCTGCTGGTGAACCCTGCCCTCGCCTACGTGCAATCCAAACCCTTACTTGCCGACCCTTCTGGTGCCGAATGAAGATTGCTGTACTGTCACGCAACCCCCGCCTCTACTCCACCCGCCGCTTGGTTGAGGCCGGTCAGGCCCGGGGCCACGAGATGGTTGTGATCGACACGCTGCGCGCTTACATGAATATCGCCAGCCACAACCCCCAGATTCACTACCGTGGCCGAGCCCTGGAAGGTTTTGATGCGGTGATCCCACGTATTGGCGCATCTGTGACCTTTTACGGTTGCGCGGTGCTGCGCCAGTTCGAAATGATGGGCGTGTTTCCGCTCAATGAATCCGTTGCCATTGCCCGCTCGCGGGACAAGCTGCGCTCGCTGCAATTGCTCTCACGCAAGGGCATTGGCATGCCTGTCACCGGTTTTGCCCACTCACCGGATGACATTGATGACCTGATTCAGATGGTCAACGGCGCACCGCTGGTGATCAAAGTGCTTGAGGGCACCCAAGGTATCGGCGTGGTGCTGTGCGAAACAGCCAAAGCGGCCGAATCGGTGATTGAGGCCTTCATGGGCCTGAAGCAGAACATCATGGTGCAGGAATACATCAAGGAAGCTGGTGGTGCGGATATCCGCTGCTTTGTGGTGGGAGACAAAGTGATTGCGGCCATGAAGCGCCAGGCCAAGCCCGGCGAGTTTCGTTCCAACCTGCATCGCGGCGGCACAGCCAGCCTGATCAAAATCACCCCGGAAGAACGCAGAACCGCGATTCATGCGGCCAAGGTCATGGGGCTGAGCCTTGCCGGTGTGGATATCCTGCGCTCCCAGCGCGGCCCGCTGGTGATGGAGGTCAACTCATCGCCGGGGCTGGAAGGCATTGAAACCACCACCGGCAAAGATGTGGCCGGTCTGATTATTCAGCACTTGGAGAAGAATGCAGGCCCCCATATGACCCGCACCAAAGGCAAAGGCTGAGTTAGGCCACCGGGCTGGTACGCGGCTCTTGCAGCCATTGGGTGAACTCTTCTTCAGTCAGCGGACGGCTGAAGAAGTAGCCTTGGCCCAATGCGCAACCCTGCTCACGCAGGCACTCAAGTTGTTGCTCGCTTTCAATGCCCTCTGCCACACATTCCAAACCGAGGTTGCGGGCGATCACCAGAATCGTTTGCACAATCATCAGGCCATTGCCGTCTGCTGCATCCATGTCCCAGATAAAACTGCGGTCAATCTTCAAGCGGTCCAGCGGCAGGCGTTTGAGGTAGGTCAGCGACGAGTAGCCGGTGCCGAAGTCGTCAATCGAGAAACGCACACCCAGCTCTTTGAGGGCCTGCATATTACTGATGCACTGCTCGACATCCTCAACTAAAACCCCTTCGGTGATTTCCAGCTCCAGGGCTTGCGGCGGAATATTGTGCCGTTGCAGACACTCACGCACACGCGTCACACAGCTGCCCTGCCGTAATTCGCGAGGGCTGAGGTTAATCGCAAGGACAAAGTCCGGACGTAGGCTCAGCCACTTTTTCAACTGCGCGCAGCCTTCCTCCAGCACCCAAGTGCCGATTTCTTCAATCAGCCCGGTCTCTTCGGCCAACGGAATAAAGTCCCCCGGCATCACCTCGCCCCGCTCCGGGTGGCCCCAGCGCAGCAAGACTTCAGCACCGGAAATCCGATTGTTGCGCAGCTCCAGTTGCGGCTGGAACATCAGTCGCAACTGGCCGCGCTGGACGGCCAGACGCAGTTCGTTTTGCATCTGCAGGCGCTGGTCGATCACCACCTGCATCTCCGGGGCGAAGAAGTGGAACGCATTGCGTCCGCTCTGTTTGGCTTGGTACATGGCGGTGTCGGCCTGCTTCAACACATCAGAGGCCGCCTGCCGCCCCAGCGGGTGTAGAGCAATACCGATACTGGCACTGATGGACAGTTCATGGCCGTCGATCCAGCAGCTACGATCGACCAGTGCCTTAAGCAGCTTCTTCGCGGTGATGGCCGCAGACTTAGCCGCCACTTCAGGGTCTTTGTCGAGGCCCTCAAGCAACACTACAAATTCATCCCCGCCCATGCGTGCCAGCGTGTCCTGAGCCCTCAGGGCGCTGACCAGACGCAACGTCACCTCGCGCAGCAGGCCATCTCCAACCTGATGGCCCAGGCTGTCGTTAACGGTTTTGAAGTGATCCAGATCGATAAACAACAGCGCGCCAATTGAGCCTTCACGCAGCTCACGCTGCATCGCGTGCTGCAAACGATCCAGTAACAGGCGGCGGTTCGGCAGGCCGGTAAGTTCGTCGCTGTAGGCCAGACGTTCAATTTCCTGCTGATAGTGCTGACGCTCCGAGATATCCGTCACCGAGCCGCGAATCAGTACCGGCTCACCGGGCATGCGGACCAAGCGCACTTCGCAGGGAATATTGCGCCCGGTGCTGTCACGATGAATCCACTCAAACACCGGCGCGCCGCCTGCCACTGCCTGTTCCAGATACTCCATTCCGTATTCATGGGAGGGCTGACCATTGGCCTGTTTGGCCGGGCTCAAATCAAACAGCGTCTTTGTAGTGATAGCCTCACGGGTGTAACGCAGCAAGCGCAGGGTGTTCTCATTGCAATCCACCATGCGTCCTTGGGCGTCGACCAGCATGATGGCCTCAGGGGCATTCTCCACCAGCGTACGGTAACGCGCTTCGGCCTGAAGACGACCGCTGATGTCCTCGACCAATAACAGGAACATCCGCACCCGTCCGGTGCTGTGGCGCACAGCTCGCAGGCTGACGCGGGTATGCAGCAAGCTGCCATCGGCACGGCGGAAACGTTTTTCCAGCTCGAAGCCCTCACGCTCACCGCGAAACACCTGATCCAGCAGGGACTGTTCGACCACCAGCTCTTCATCCACCGACAGCGACGCCCAGGAACTGGCCATCAGACTCTCGCGACTGCGCCCAAGCATGCTGCAGAAACGCTGATTGACCTCTTCCCAGGCAAAGCTCGGGCTGGTCATGGCCATGCCAATTAACGGAGCCTCGAAGAACATGTGCAGGCGCTCATCCCGCTCGCGCAGCTGCTGCTCGGCAAACTTGCGCGCACTGATATCCTGAATCGCACCATAGATGCGCACCAGTTCATTTCCGTCCCAGTCGGTAATGCCGCGCAATCGTAACCAACGCGCTTTGCCCTTAGCGGTGAGGATGCGGATTTCAAAGTCGAATTGGTCCTTGCCATTTCCGGCCAATAACTCAGTGAGCTTTTCTTCGGTCAGTTCACGACTGCTGGCATCCATGTAACTCAACGCGCCGTTGAGATCGGGCGTGCCTTGGCTGGGGTCCAGCTCATAAATACGGAAACAACCGGCACTCCAATCCATGCTGCCGGACGGCAGGTTCAGCACCCAGCCGCCTAAGTCGGCAATGCTTTCGGTCTGGCTGAACAGGTAGCTCTGCTTGAGCAATTCGTCGCTCTGCGCGCGTACCTGACCGGCCAGTTGCTCGCGGGCGGTGACGTCGGACTGCATCATGACAAAGTGACTGATACCAATTTCGTCATAGATCGGCGACAGCGTCAGCTGCGCCCACAGCGTCTGACTGCCTTTGCGGTAAAGACGCAGCACCACATCGCAGGGCACGCCTTCGTCGATGGCCTGACGCAGGCGCTCAAAGCCTTCCTGCTGGCGATCTTCACAAACGAGAAAGTCCCAACGCTGCCCCAGCACTTCAGCCTTCGCATAACCGCTCATGCGCTCAAATGCCGGGTTACAGTAAATCAGTGGCAGCTGGGTTTGCCGGGCATCAGCGATCACTACGCCAAGCGGGCTGGCATCCAAAGCCAGGTTGGCCAGGGACAGTTGTTTTTGCATGGAATTACTGCGCATCAGCGACTGACGCTGATCACTGAGGCTGCGCCCCACCAACAGCGCCGCGGTCATGAAAAGCACCGTGCCCAGATGCAGATCCATGCGCTGCGCAGCGGTCCATGGTGCAACTTCCACCCACTCGCGCAAAAACGGCAGGCTGATAATCATCCCCAGGCTAAGCAAAACCCCACACAACGCACCGGAAAACCCCCAGCCCAACGCCAGTACCAGCATCATCAGGCCAATCAGTGGGAGATTCAGCGTCAGATGAGAACTGGCCAGTAACCACGGCAGCCCCACCACAATCACCAAGAGCACGGATACGGGCGGTGATGTGCGCAGGATTTCCTGCACCTTGTTGCCACCATTGCCACCCATACCCATCAGCCAGCCCCTGCGCGCCAGATGGGGTGAAAGATAAGCCAGCAGTATGCTTCCTAAGCCCAGAGCAGCCATGCAACTCATCAGCCACAAGGACAATAACGCCACAGGCTGGGAGCCTAAACCCGCTCGCTGCATGCCCCACTCGAGCAGAAAAAATCCTGCGCACATCAGCAGCCCCGGCAACATGACGCCCCATAGGATGTAGCGCACCAGCTGGCGGGTGGTCGGCAGGGTTGGATCGAATGAGCGCAGACGCAAAAGCAGCCAGGCTAAGCCCAGCGCGAGTGTTTCAGGCAGAGCGCTGAGAGCAGCCCAATGCCCGTTCAGACCGGCATACAGCGCACTGAGCACGCCACCGAGGTAAAGCGCCGGCAACACCCGGGGCCCCCACCAGATGACCAGTAGCAACCCCAGCGCAAACGACAGATACCAATGCGCCACACCATTACTAAAGGGAGTAGCCAGTGAGATCCATGTAATCAACAGGAACAACGGTAACGGGAGTAACCATGTCCATAGCGAACGGTAAGCTGAAACTGCCGGCATGCTGACCTCGAGCGGTATTACCGAACAAGCATAGACGAGCAACTTAGGTTCGCATGCTACCTCGAATCAAGCGGCATCGCGCGGCAATAATAGCCCCAAAGGCAGACAAACCCGGGCTTCCAGACCACCCCCAACCCGGTTGCGCAGCTCTACGCTGCCGCCGTGAAGGGCGGCGATGCGTTTTACAATGGCCAGCCCCAAACCGGTTCCCTGACCTCCGCGAGCGCGGTCGCCACGGATAAATGGATTGAAAATATTGTCCAGTTCGGCCGGATCGATCCCCGCGCCGCGGTCCAGCACGCTAATCAGCACATACGGCGCGCTGTGGTCACCGGAAACAGAGGCCAATACTTCGACCTGATCGCCACCGTAACGCAGAGCGTTCTCGATCAGGTTGACCAGCAAGCGCTTAAAGGAAATCCGACGCAGCGGAAAGGCCGGCACCGGTTCCAGATACAAACGCACGATTTCACCCTTCTGGTTATAGGGTGCCGCCACCTCACGGATCAGCTCACCAACATCCAGGGTTTCCAACGGCTCACTGCTGCCATCACGGACAAAGGCGAGGAACTGATCAAGGATCGCATCCATGTCTTCGATATCGCGAACCATGTCCTCTGTCAGCTCTGAATCGGTATCGAGAAACTCCATGGACAGACGCAGTCGCGTCAGCGGAGTGCGCAGATCGTGGGAGACACCGGCCAGCATCAACTCACGCTCGCGGGCGGCCTGTTCAACGTCCTCCGCCATTTGGTTGAAGGCGCGGTACACCTCAGTCATTTCGCTGGGGGTATCACTGATCGGCAGGCGCACACTACGGCCTTTACCGAGCTGGCGAGCAGCAAAGACAAGGCGTTTGAGCGGGGCGTTGAGCTGACGCACGAAAATCCATGCGGCCGCAGTCGAGAGCAAACCAATGCCGAGGAACCAACCCAGAACACTCCAGATTTTCTGTCCTCGCAACGGATGCGGATACAGCGGTACTCGCAACCAATCATCACCCAGTGAAGGTGCCCGAACCCACAACGCAGGCGGGTTCAATGCGCGCACCCGCACTTCGGTGTCAGCTCCCAGCTCGGCGCGCATTTGTTCTTCGAAGATTTCACTGTACGGCCAGTGTTCCTCGGTTTCCGGCACATCCCCGGCCTCAACCCACTGCAACCCGGCAGCACGACCAATCACATCACGGTCTTGCGGATCCGCCGCCCAGTATGCGCGGATGGTCAGGGCCGCGCCGTGGCTGTATTGCCTGTCCACCAGCACATCTTCATTGATCATCAGGTAGACCAAGGTCAGCGCCTTGGAAAACAGCACGACAATCAGCACCAGCCACAACGTGCGGGCGAAGAAGCTTTGCGGGAACCAGACCGGAGTTTGCATTAGGTTACTTATTACCGTCCGGCACAAAGACGTAGCCCACGCCCCAGACCGTCTGGATGTAGCGCGGTTTGGACGGGTCCGGCTCGATCAGGCGGCGCAGACGGGAAATCTGAACGTCGATGGAACGCTCCAGCGCATCCCATTCACGGCCACGGGCCAGATTCATCAGTTTGTCGCGGGTCAGCGGCTCGCGGGCATGCTGCACCAGCGCTTTGAGCACAGCGAATTCGCCGGTGGTGAGCATGTGCACTTCATCCCCCTTGCGCAGCTCGCGGGTCGCCAGTGACAACTGGTACTCACCGAAACTCACGGTTTCGTCTTCACTGCCCGGAGCGCCCGGTACAACCGGAGCCTGACGGCGCAGCACGGCTTTAATCCGCGCCAGCAATTCACGGGGATTGAACGGCTTAGCCAGATAATCATCAGCGCCCAGCTCCAGCCCCTGAATACGGCTGGCTTCATCACCCTTGGCAGTAAGCATAATGATTGGCACTTGATTGTTCGACTCGCGCAAACGGCGGCAGGCGGACAGGCCGTCTTCGCCGGGGAGCATCAGATCCAGTACCACCAGGTTAAACAGCTCGCGGGCCAGCAGACGATCCATCTGCTCGACGTTTTCCACCGCACGCACGCGGTAGCCCTGTTCATCAAAAAAACGCTCAAGCAGACGGCGCAGACGCGCATCGTCATCAACGATAAGGATTTTTTCGCCTTCAGCGGCCAGTGCAGTGTTGCTCATTCACAACTCCTTGTTCAGACATCCACAGGCACGAATGCGCAGGTGGTGTGCAATGGGCAGCATTATGGACCAGGTGAGTCCGCCCAAGGCTAGGCCATTGTTAGCAGATTTTTCCCCACCGGTTTCCGGCTCATGCCTGAGCAGTGTTTATAATGCGGCCCTTTCGTGTCCGGCCTGCCGGTGCAGTGCCGTATTGTCGTCACAGGGCCTTTTCGAAAACAGCGCTGAAGTCCGCAGTTTTCGGGAGTGTCTTACATGAGTGTGGATAGCCGTACATATGGATAGCATCAACAATCGCATTGCCACCGAACTGGGCGTTCGCCCGCAGCAGGTTGCCGCCGCCGTCGCCCTGCTGGATGAAGGCTCGACCGTACCGTTCATCGCCCGCTATCGAAAAGAAGTCACTGGCAGCCTGGATGACACCCAACTGCGTACCCTGGAAGAGCGCCTGCGCTACCTGCGCGAACTGGACGAGCGCCGCGCCAGCATTCTGGCCAGCATCGAAGAACAGGGCAAACTGACCCCTGAGCTGACCCGCGAAATCAACCTCGCCGACACCAAAACCCGCCTCGAAGACCTTTACCTGCCGTTCAAGCAGAAGCGCCGCACCAAAGGCCAAATTGCTCTGGAAGCAGGCCTTGGCGAGCTGGCCGACGCACTGTTCAACGATCCGACCCTGAACCCGGAAAGCGAAGCCGAGCGTTTTATCGACGCCGAGAAAGGCTTTGCCGACATCAAGGCCGTGCTCGAAGGTGCCAAATACATCCTCATGGAGCGCTTCGCCGAAGACGCCAACCTGCTGGCCAGCCTGCGCGGTTTCCTCAAGGACAACGCCACCCTCAGCGCCCGCGTAGTGGCTGGTAAAGAGGAAGAAGGGGCGAAATTCCGCGACTACTTCGAGCATGACGAAAAGCTCAAAGGCGCGCCTTCGCACCGTGCTCTGGCGATTTTCCGTGGCCGCAACGAAGGCATCCTCAGCGTCAGTCTGAAAGTCGGCGACGAGCAGCCAGGCACCATGCACCCGTGCGAAGTGATGATTGGCGAGCGTTTCGGCATCAGCAACCAAGGCCGTGCGGCTGACAAATGGCTGAGCGAAGTGGTGCGCTGGACCTGGAAGGTCAAGCTCTATACCCATCTGGAAACCGACCTGCTCGGTGAGCTGCGCGATGGCGCTGAAGATGAAGCCATCAGCGTATTCGCCCGCAACCTGAATGACCTGCTGCTGGCCGCTCCGGCTGGCCCGCGGGCCACACTGGCGCTGGACCCTGGCCTGCGTACCGGCTGCAAAATCGCCGTAGTAGACGCCACCGGCAAGCTGCTGGAAACCACCACAGTTTACCCGCACGCCCCACGCAATGACTGGGACGGCACCATCAACATCCTGGCCAAGCTGTGCGCCAAACATAACGTCGAGCTGATCGCCATCGGCAACGGCACCGCCAGCCGTGAGAGCGACAAGCTGGTCATCGAGCTGATCAAAAAGTATCCACAGCTGAAACTGACCAAGATCATGGTCAGCGAAGCCGGCGCATCGGTGTACTCGGCGTCCGAGCTGGCCGCCAAAGAATTCCCGGATTTGGACGTATCCCTGCGCGGTGCTGTCTCCATTGGCCGCCGCCTGCAAGACCCGCTGGCCGAACTGGTGAAGATCGACCCAAAATCCATCGGTGTCGGCCAGTACCAGCACGACGTGTCCCAGCTCAAGCTGGCACGCTCGCTGGATGCCGTGGTTGAGGACTGCGTAAACGCCGTGGGCGTGGATGTGAACACCGCCTCCGCCGCCCTGCTCACCCGCATCTCCGGCCTGAACGCCACGCTGGCACAAAACATCGTTAATTACCGCGATGCCAACGGTGCCTTCAACAGCCGTGCCGAACTGTTGAAAGTGCCGCGCCTGGGTGAGAAGACTTTCGAACAGGCCGCAGGCTTCCTGCGCATCATGAACGGTAACAACCCGTTGGACGCCTCTGCGGTTCACCCGGAAACCTACCCGCTGGTGCAACGCATTGCCGCCGACACCGGCCGCGACATCCGCTCGCTGATCGGCGACAGCAGCTTCCTCAAGCGCCTGGACCCGAAACAGTTCACTGACGAGCAGTTCGGTCTGGTCACCGTCAGCGACATCCTCAGCGAGCTGGAAAAGCCGGGGCGCGACCCACGTCCCGAGTTCAAAACCGCTGAGTTCCAGGACGGCGTTGAAACCCTCAACGACCTCAAGCTGGGGATGATCCTCGAAGGCGTCGTCACCAACGTCACCAACTTCGGTGCCTTTGTGGATATTGGCGTACATCAGGATGGTCTGGTACACATCTCCGCGCTGTCGGAAAAGTTCATCAAAGACCCGCACGAAGCCGTCAAAGCCGGTGATGTGGTCAAAGTGAAGGTCATGGAAGTGGACATCCCGCGCAACCGCATTGCGCTGTCCATGCGTATGGGGGACACCCCGGGCGAGAAAACCGAAGGTCCACGCACAGGCGGCAATCGCGGTGGCAACACGCCGCGCAGCGAGCGCCACTCCCGTCAGGACAAACCGGCTCCGGCGACCGGCGGCATGGCGGCACTGTTCGCCAATGCCAAGCAGCTGAAGAAGTAACCATCGGCTCTGAACAGGCGGCACTGCGCCGCTTGTTCAGCATGGCCACCCTCGCACAGGGCGCCTGTATTTACCTTTGCTGATGCACGCTGATTAAAAACTGCATTAATCTGGTAAGAAGTTTCCTATTGGCCCTTGTAGAGCGCCGTCGTAATCCCCATATCTCGGCGACCGATGCGTGTTAAGGAATGCAAACTTGAGCGACTTGTTATCCCGCCGCCTGAATCAACTTGGCGAGCGCGCCAACCTCACACTGCTTTCCCAATGCCTGCACGGCATCGAGCGCGAATGCCTGCGCGTTGACCGCAACGGCCAACTGGCCCTATCGCCGCACCCGCAGTCTCTGGGCTCAGCCCTGACGCATCCACAGATCACCACCGACTATTCCGAATCGCTGTTGGAGTTCATCACCCCGGCAGAAGCCAATCCGGCCGATACCCTGGCTGATCTGGAACAGATTCACCGGTTCGTCTACTCCAAGCTGGACAACGAACTGCTGTGGAGCCCGTCCATGCCCTGTGAGTTGCCGGATGAAGAGACCATCCCAATTGCTCAGTACGGCACCTCCCACATTGGCGAACTGAAGTACGTGTACCGCAAAGGCCTGGCTCTGCGTTACGGCAAAACCATGCAGTGCATTGCCGGTATTCACTACAACTTCTCCGTGCCAGATGCACTATGGACCCTGCAACAGCAGGCCGAAGGCAACACCCGTAATGCCCGCGACTATCAGTCGTCGCGCTACATCGCCCTGATCCGCAACTTCCGCCGTTACAGCTGGTTGCTGATGTATCTGTTCGGTGCCTCGCCGGCCCTGGACAAAGGCTTTATGCGCGACCGCCCGCACCAGCTGCAGGAGCTGGACGCCGACACCCTGTACCTTCCCTACGCCACCAGCCTGCGCATGAGCGATCTCGGCTATCAGAGCTCCGCCCAGAGCGGCCTGACGCCCTGCTATAACGACCTGGCCAGCTACACCGATAGCCTGCGCCGCGCCGTGGCCACGCCTTACCCGGAATACGTAGCCATGGGCACGAAAAAGGATGGCCAGTGGCAGCAACTGAACACCAACATCCTGCAGATTGAAAACGAGTACTACTCCAGCATCCGCCCGAAACGCGTCACCTACAGTGGTGAACGCCCGATTCAGGCGCTGATGGCGCGCGGCGTTCAGTACGTTGAAGTGCGCTGCCTGGACATCAACCCGTTCCTGCCGCTGGGGATTGACCTGACCGAAGCCCGCTTCCTTGATGCCTTCCTGCTCTACTGCGCGCTGGAAGAAAGCCCGCTGCTGCAAAATGGCGAGTGCGGCCAGAGCACCAGCAACTTCCTGAGTGTTGTTAAAGAAGGCCGCCGACCAGGCCTTTTACTGCAGCGCAATGGCGAGTCAGTCAGCCTGCAAAGCTGGGCCGAAGAACTGTTGGAAAAAATCCGTCCACTGGCCGAAACCCTCGACCAAAGCCACGGCGGACAGGCCCACATCGAAGCCCTCAACGCTCAACACGCCAAGGTCGCCGACAGTAGCCTGACGCCTTCGGCGCAAGTGCTGGCAGCTCTGCAACAAGGCCAGAGTTTTACTCAATTCGCCCTAAAGCAAAGCCAGCTGCACGCCGAGTATTTCCGCAGCCAGCCACTGAGCGTCGAGCAAACTGCCCAGTTTGAAGCCAGCGTGGCCCAGTCCATCGACGAACAGATCGCACTGGAAAGCAGTGAACACGGCGACTTCGACAGTTTTGTCGCGGCCTACCAGGCCAGCATCCTCGCTTTGGCCGTGTAACCCCCGAGCTAGCCCGCCGCGCTGCAGTCGGCGGGCATCTCCCACGCTCTCTCGCTCAAGTTAGTCCTCACTTTTTTGGGGTTTTCCACACTTTTGATCGGTGGATGAAAGGTTGGAAGTGCGAGGTTAGTGGCAATATGATTGTGTTTATTACGGTTTAAAATAGAACCAACGTACACTCAGAGTCCACCAACATGCCCCATGATGACCACTTAGAAAAGTGGAGCCTGGAAAGCCTCAACAAAGCCTACCAACAGGGGTACATGGCTGGTCTCACTGGCCACGCTAAACAACCACGCAACCTGGAAGCGCAAGCCGATATCCTCTTGGCTGCCTGGGAAGCGGGCTGGGACGATGGCAGCGAGCAGTTCGAACTGCACAAACGCCACAGCGCCTGATTCCCACACACTTCATATCTTCTTCCATAACCCTCTGGACACTGCCCGGAGCGGTCAAGCTACGCCTTCACAATCATAAAATGCCGATTTTTATTCGATAAAAATCGATTATTTTTCGTATTAGTCACTCAAAAACACTTCAAAAGCCGATTTTTATCGGATATAAATAGACTATCCGCTTGCAAAGTCCCGCGTGCAACCGCACATTCACCGGACTCTGCTAGTGTCACCCGACAACCCGACCGCTCCTGAGGTGCCAAACATGACCCGTACCGTTACTGTCGCCGCCACTCAAATGGCCTGTTCCTGGGATACCGCTGCGAATATCGCCAACGCCGAGAAACTGGTACGCCAGGCAGCGGCCAAAGGCGCCCAGATCATCCTGATTCAGGAGCTTTTCGAAACTCCGTACTTCTGCCAGAAGCCGAACCCGGACTACATGCAGCTGGCCACTCCGGTTGAGAGCAACCCAGCCATCCTGCACTTCCAGAAAATCGCTAAAGAGCTGCAAGTCGTTCTACCGATCAGCTTCTTTGAACTGGCTGGCCGTGCCCGCTTCAACAGCATCGCTATCATCGACGCGGACGGCACCAACCTCGGGATTTATCGGAAAAGCCACATCCCGGACGGCCCTGGCTACCACGAGAAGTACTACTTCAACCCGGGCGACACCGGCTTCAAAGTGTGGAACACCCGCTACGCCAAAATCGGCGTAGGCATCTGCTGGGATCAGTGGTTCCCGGAGTGCGCCCGCAGCATGGCCCTGCTCGGTGCGGAAATCCTCTTCTACCCGACCGCCATCGGCAGCGAGCCGCATGACCCGACTATCAGCTCCCGCGATCACTGGCAGCGCGTCCAACAAGGCCACGCAGGTGCCAACCTGATGCCGCTGGTGGCCAGCAACCGCATTGGTCGTGAAGACCAAGACGGCTACCACATCAACTTCTACGGTTCCTCTTTCATTGCCAACCAGTTCGGCGAGAAAGTCGAAGAGCTGAATGAGACCGAAGAAGGCATCCTGGTGCACAGCTTCGACCTGGATCAGTTGGAGCACATCCGCAGTGCCTGGGGCTCGTTCCGCGACCGTCGCCCGAACCTGTACGGCCCGGTACTGACCCTCGACGGCAAACTGGCCAGCGAATAATCCCGTTCATGGAAGGCTGCTTTAAGCAGCCTTCTCGCTTAATAGGCAGGACAAACCATGACACTCAGCAGCACACCTCGCGCCGATGGCTTCCGCATGCCAGCGGAATGGGAACCCCACAGCCAAACCTGGATGGTCTGGCCTGAGCGCCCGGACAACTGGCGCAACGGCGGCAAGCCTGCACAGGCCGCTTTCACTGCCGTAGCCAAAGCCATCGCCGAGTTCGAACCGGTAACCATCTGCGCATCTGCGGCCCAGTATGAAAACGCCCGTGCACGCCTGGATCACGACAACATCCGCGTGGTGGAAATCACCACCGACGACGCCTGGGTGCGCGACACCGGCCCAACCTTCGTCACCAATAACCAAGGCGAAGTGCGCGGCGTGGATTGGGGCTTCAACGCTTGGGGCGGCTTTAACGGCGGCCTGTACTGGCCGTGGCAGCGCGACGACCAAGTGGCGCGCAAGATCCTCGAAATCGAACACTGCAAACGCTACCGCACCGAAGGCTTCGTCCTTGAAGGCGGCTCGATTCACGTCGACGGCGAAGGCACCCTAATCACCACCGAAGAATGCCTGCTCAACGCCAATCGCAACCCGCACCTATCCCGCGAAGAGATCGAAGCAGTCCTGCGCGATCACCTGAGCATCGACACTGTGATTTGGCTGCCGGACGGCCTGTACAACGACGAAACCGACGGCCATGTGGATAACTTCTGCTGCTACGTGCGCCCCGGCGAAGTCCTGTTGGCTTGGACCGACGATCAGAACGACCCGAACTACCCACGCTGCCAAGCCGCCATGCAGGTGCTTGAAACCGTGCGTGACGCAAAAGGCCGCAAACTGGTCGTTCACAAAATGCCAATCCCCGGCCCGCTTCACGCCACCGAAGAAGAGTGTGCTGGCGTTGATATGGTCGACGGCACCCAGGAACGCGATCCGTCGATCCGCCTGGCTGGCTCCTACGTCAACTTCCTGATCGTCAACGGCGGCATCATCGCCCCCAGCTTCGACGACCCGAAAGACGAAGAAGCCCGCACCATCCTCGAACGCATCTTCCCCGAGCACCGCGTAGTTATGGTGCCGGGACGGGAGATTCTGTTGGGCGGTGGCAATATCCACTGTATTACCCAGCAGCAGCCTGCACCGCAGGCACGCTAAACAAAAACGCCCGGCATTAGCCGGGCGTTTTTGTACTACCTCCCAGCGGATGACCGCATACGCTAGGAGCGGTAGATCAGCCGGGAAAGAAACAGCAAGAGGAACTTGACTGACCGCTAGCCAGTTGCTGACAGAGACCTGCGGGCATTAGGTTCAAGCGACCAAATCGACACAACCAGCAGAGCTAAAGGCAAATACGTCAGTACTAAGCTCACGCTGTAGAGATGAAATATAACGCACTCCTGAAACATATCGAGTAAAGCACCAAAACTGAGCGTTACAATTGCCCTGAGTCGCAAGGATTAGCTGTAAAAAGTACAAGCCCCCCACACGATGAGTCGAGTCTTGTGCGCAGCCCTGAACAGTCAGATGTTGTTCCAGAACTTATCCCCTCAACTCAAAAAGTGGTTCTCAGAGCCTAAGCGCGGCTACCGGCAAGCACGATAAGTAAAGAGCGATTTCCAAATCACTCCAACCGTGTTTCTCAAAGGAATGCCTTAAGAACCGCATGCGCAATTTTGTACAAGACGAGAAGGACATCGTTGCATGGCAATAAAGCAATCCCCAAAGGAGCAAGCCCAATTTCATCATCTCAGTGATCTGGGAGGCCTCGAAATGCTTCAGGCTCGCTATTATCGCCAACGCTTTCCCCGACATGTTCATGAAGCCTATTGCATTGGTGTGATTGAGGAAGGCGCACAACGCTTCTATCGATCAGGAGCTGAGCATGTCGCCCCCAGAGGCGACATAATTCTGGTAAACGCTGACGATGTTCACACCGGGCATGCAGAACTAGAGGGCGGCTGGGCTTACAGAGCCATTTACCCTCATCCTGATCTGTTCAAATCCATTTCACAGGATCTTCATCACTCCAACGGAAGCATCCCCTGGTTTCCTAATGCTGTACTACACGATCCGGGCTTGGCACAACAACTACTCATGATGTTCACACTCCTTGCGCAGCCCAGAAATGCTTTATTAAAAGAAACCTTACTAGTTTCATCACTTAGCTGGCTGATGATGCGCTACGGAAAGACTCGCCTATCACCAGCCACACTGCCCTCTGCCGAGCAGCGGATACTTACAGTCAAAGAGCTGCTGGATAGCTGCCCGGAAAAGGAGTTTTCGCTTTTGCAGCTCGCAGAAATAGCTGAATTGAGCCCGTGGCACTTCTTGCGGCAGTTCAAATCGGCTGTCGGCATACCTCCGCATGCCTATCTCATTCAGGCCAAACTGAGGAAAGCAAAAGATTTGCTGCTTAAGGGGCAATCCATTGCAACCGTTTCAGCCTTGTGCGGTTTTACAGACCAAAGTCACCTGACACGCCACTTCAAAAGCTCGGTCGGTATCACCCCAGGAGAGTTCATCCGAGGGGTATTGCCACGTTAATAGAGCTAGCTTTACTCAATACAAAGTACGCCGAGAAGCACCACTGAAGGGCACCTCCAAAACGTAGGCGAGGCAGTCAGCGCAAGGCAAAAACAGACGAAACGAAGCGTAACGCAGTAACAGCCCCAGGCTGGCCCGAAGGTGAGAGGGGGCGTTGCGACTAAAAAGCGCAGTTTACGTGATGTAAATGAGCATTTTGAGCCTGTTATTAACGCAGCGATGACAGCTAGGGTAGTTTTTAGATGCCTCCTCAAGATTGCCCCCTAATCTTGCTGTAATTATGACCCACCAAGACAGCAATTTCATTCAATACTCCTGATCCCCTCGTAATTAGTCTAAGTCTTCATGACTGTTCAGACTGATTAGAGAGCGATGGCCAACACAATATTAGACGAAGCCATACAGAAGCCTACAACGCCAAAGTTAAAAGGTTTTTTGGACGGCGTAATTGAAATGCTCCCTCTGTGTGTTTCAGTAATACCATGGGGAATACTTGCTGGATCTATGGCAATTCAAACCGGCTTGAGCTTTTGGCAAAGTGTCGGTATGTCAGCCATTGTCTTTGCCGGCGCCGCACAATTAGTAACCCTTGGACTACTTATTACAGGAGCAAGCTTCATTACGATTATTGCATCAGTCTTCTTTATTACATCTCAACATCTGATTTACGGGCTAAATCTTAGAAAGAAGGTATCAAGCTTACCTTTAAAGAAGCGCCTACTTATAGGTTTCCTACTGACAGATGAATTATTTGCATTGAGCAGTAAAAAAAACCAACGAGATAGTAGTTCATTTAAATATTTACTTGGCGCAGGCTGCACATTCTATATTGGATGGTTTACGTTCAGCCTTATGGGCATAGCAATGGCAAACTCCATACCCGACCTAAACAAGTATCACCTTGATTTTTCCATCATTGCAACATTTATAACAATAATAGTTCCAATGACAAAAAAGACAAGCACACTCATTGGCATCATCTGGTCTCTTCTTACATCAATGCTATTTGCATATATTAACCTTGAGGGAGCAATTGTTATTGCAGGCTGCTCCGGAATGATCATTTCCGTCTTTGCCTCACGCATTATGAAGGAACAAAAATGACCTGGCCTCTACTAATAACCCTCGCAACTATTGTCTTCATAAATAGATATATTTTTCTCGAACCCAATACTCCGGTAAGAATACCCAAAATACTACACGAGGCCTTAGATTATTCAGCCCCCTGCCTTTTGACAGCCATTTGCGGCCCAATAATTCTAATGAATGGGGATACTCTAAGAAACTTCCCTGAAAACCCATACTTCTGGGGAGCAATTACAACAGTCCTTGTTGCCATTTATGTCCGGCAAATGGTAACAGCAGTTTTGATCAGCTTACTTATATTCTACACACTTGTTTATTTAATATAAAATCAAAAGAGGCATAGCATGGATGCGCATATAGAAAACCTTAAGGCATCGTCAGAGATACGAAAATCATATGAACTTCTGCCATTCCAAGGAATTTGGTCTTGGTTAACAGGAAAAGAAATAATTGAAAGACAGAAACTCTGGAAATCAAGCTCGATAGAAATGATTATATGGTCTATTGCCTGGGTAATCACTGGATTAGGGCTTACGATAGCATCCTTACACATCGACAACATATTTATTTATCTAGCAACATACTTAACAGGCATTTTATTTTCGGCATCTGGCGCACGCTATATAGTAGCTACGATCATACATCACGGAGTTCATGGCCATTTATTTAAGAACAAAATAACCAACAAGATCATTTGCGAGATTTTATCTACGGCATTCATTGTACAACCATATGAGCCTTACAGAAGATTCCACGTTTACGAACATCACGGAAAAGACTTCGCTAGCTTTAAAGACAAAGATCTCTCCGCAATATACAAACTAGGCTTTACTCCAGGAAAAACAAGACAACAACTATACAAAAATCTATTTAAATTACTACTCAGCCCAACCTTTCACATAAGCTACTTCAAAGGCAGAGTAACTTCTAATTTAACCGGAATCCAGCCTTATCGAATCGCAATGTCTCTCATCTGGATGTCATTCCTTTTAACTACCTTGACAATATACGGAGCATTACCATTTACCCTAGTAGTCATTATACCATTCGTAATCATATACCAAATGGCATCACTACTTCATTTAATTACAGAACACACTTGGCTACTACGCCCCGCAGATAAAACAGTTCGCGACAGTCATATCGAAAATTGCTTAGCAAGATTTTGCGGATCTCTATGTCCGAATGACTTTTCTAGCAAGAATATATGGCCTTGGATCAAATGGGGAGTGGCACATATTTTCTACCACTTGCCCTGCAGAATGTTAATCGTCCAAGGATCTTTGGTCTGCCATGATTGGCACCACCGCTTCGGCAGTGTACGCGAGTGGTACAACTACTCAACCTTAAGGGAAATAGATGTTCACAAGCAAGTTAGTAAAAGCACATACAAATACATAGACATATGGGGATTTAAAAACTGCTTGGACTACGTATTCGGCAAAATTAGCGAAGCACCAATAACAAACACCCAGAACTTTGAGTACAGACTTAACTAGTCAAAATACTAACAACGCACACCTTATACTTAACCACGCCAGATAACCATCACTCAATTATTACAGCCAAAGAACCCTACAAATTCCCCTCTTGTAGAACCGACCTAAATTCAACACCACCATATTGAGAAAAATTAACACTACTATTTCTAACTTCAGCACTCACCAGAAATAATCTAACTAAATAATCAGCCCAGAAAGCGCCCGACTAATCAGCCGGGCGCTTTCTATTGCATTACTTATTCAAATGGTTTCGGGATTGGTGTGTCGTTGGTAGACGGCGGCAGGATCGGCAGAGCAAAGCTTGGCTGATCACCGGTCAGGGTTTTCAGGAAAGCGGTGATTTTGCCGATTTCGTCGTCGCTCAGCTTACGGCCCAATTGCAGGCGTGCCATCACGTCAACCGAGTCTTCCAGCTTCCAGTACGCGCCGTCGTGGAAGTAGGGGTAGGTCAGCTCGACGTTACGCAGGGTCGGCACCTTGAACTTGAAGCGGTCCGCGTCTTTGCCGGTCAGACCTGCAACACCCTCAGCCGGGTTTTCGGTTTTGTACGGCTCAACCAGACCCATTTTCTGGAAGGAGTTACCACCCAGTGCCGGACCGTTGTGGCAAGCCACACAGCCGATGGATTTGAACAGGTCGTAACCTTCTTGCTCGACCTTAGTGATGGCGTTCTTGTCGCCTTTGAGCCACTTGTCGAAACGTGAGTTTGGCGTGACCAAGGTCTTTTCAAACTCAGCGATAGCGTCGGTTACGGCATCGAGGGTGATCTCATCAACCTTGTAGACCTGCTTGAAGGACTCGCGGTACTGCGGGATAGAACGCAGCACGTCGATGGCCAAGATGTGAGTGAAAGCCATTTCTTTCGGGTTGGCGATCGGGCCTGCGGCCTGCTCTTTCAGGTCAGCCGCACGACCATCCCAGAACTGCGCCAGGTTGAGGCTGGAGTTCAGTACGGTCGGCGAGTTGATCGGGCCTTCCTGCCAGTTGTGACCAATCGAAGTGGGCAGGTTGTCACTACCGCCCATGGACAGGTTGTGGCAAGAGTTACAGGAAATGAAGCCCGAACGGGACAGGCGCGGATCAAAGAACAGCTGCTTGCCGAGTTCCACTTTGGCCGGGTCAGTGATTTCAGCAGGTGCAATTGGCTGGACTGGCTCGCTGGCGGGAACAGCGGCCCAAGCTCCGGCACTCAGGCACAAACCGGCCATCAGGCTCAGGGTGCGCATAGGTATCTCCTCAGTTGTTGTATTGGCTTGCGTAACTATCTTAACCCGACCATGAAGGCCGATAGCCATCACCGCATTGACCCATATCAACACTTGCCGCTGAGTTTCACCGATGGTTGGAGATGTGCGATTTAGACAGGTCAGCGTCAAATCACCACAACGCACGCAGGGCCTTGCCTACAGCCTGTTTCGGTTGCCAACCTCTCAATTTTTAATGACAAACAATCTTACAAAGTTGCTCGACCGGTAATGGTCTGTAAATAGCCGTATTGCTTTGAAAGCCATCGCCATGCCGCCCGAATACCCTCTACAGCTAGTGGTGATGGATTGCCGACTCGGCAAACACCGGGTCAAGGGAACACAGTGCCTTGTACTGGCTGACAAATACTTGGCCGCCAAAGTTTTGTAAGAAGTCTGAGCGTTGCAGCCGATCCATCACCGGGCCCTTCACTTCCGCCAGGTGCAGTTGGATACCGGCACTGAGCAGTCGCCCACTGATGGCGTCCAACGCATCTACAGCACTGGCATCAATCTGGTTAACACCTGAGCACATTAAAACCAGATGCCGGATCTGAGGTCGGGTTGAAACCAGCGCCCCAATACGCTCCTCAAGGTAACGGGCATTTGGAAAATAGAGGCTTTCATCCACCCGAACCGACAGCACCGTTGCGCTCTCAAGCACCTCATAACGCTCAATGTTTCTGAAGTGTTCAGTACCGGGCACCTGCCCGACAACGGCCATGTGCGGACGGCTGGTGCGCCACAGAAACAGCACCAGCGAGAGCCCAACCCCCAATAGAATCCCGGTTTCCATGCCATGCAGCAGCACACCGAGAATGGTCGCCAGCTGCGCGGCTCCTTCCTGCCGAGAGTAGCGCCAGGTCCGGCGCAGACTTGCGATATCAATCAGGCCTACGACCGATACCACGATGGTCACCGCTAACACGGCCTGCGGCAGATGCTCCAGCATGGGTGCTAATCCCAGCACGGCTGCCAACATCAAGGCTGCGGCAAACGCGCCCACCAGCGGGGTCGCCACGCTTTGCTGCAACGCCAGCCCCGAGCGGGAGAAGCTGGCCGCCACTGGCATGCCGCCGCTAAAGGCCGAGGCGATGTTGGCTGCGCCCTGCCCGACCACCTCCAGATCAGGATCAATCGATTGGCGTTTGCGCATAGCCAAGCTTTGGGCAATCGAGATGGACTCAACAAACCCGACTAAGGCGATCAGCACCGCTGCCGGTAGCAGTTCACGCAACAGCCCAGGATCGAGACTAGGCAGGCTGAAGCCCGGAATGCCTGTCACCACTTGCCCCACAACCACGACACCCAGTTGCTCCAGTTTCAACAGGGCTCCAATCCCCATTGCCAGCATCATCAAAATCAAAGCGGCAAACTGGCGGACACGCTGAACCAGCGACTTTTTAAGGCCGAACCACTGCAAATTACGCAGCAACAGCAGCAGGCCAAGGCTGACAGCCGACAGCACCAAGGTGGGCAGGTGAATCACTGGCAGTTGCCGATACAGTGCAGGAAGCACGTCAAGCAGGGTCAGCCCGCTGACAGACACGCCCAGCAGGTACTTGAACTGGCTGGCCGCGATAAGTATTGCCGCGCCGCTGACAAACCCCGAGATCACCGGATGGCTAAGGAAGTTGGCGATAAAGCCCAAACGCAGTATGCCCATGGCCAGCAGCAAGATACCCACCATGAGGGTCAAGCTGGTTGCAGCCACCAGATAAGCGACAGTGCCGGGCTCAGCAAGGGGCGACAACGCAGCAGCCGTCATCAGTGACAGCACAGCCACCGGCCCAAACGACAAGGCCACACCCGGACTGCCGCCAATCAAGGCATAAACCAGCAGCGGCAGCATGCTTGCATAGAACCCAGTCACAGCGGGCAGGCCAGCCAGTTGCGCATACGCCAGCGCCTGCGGCACCAGCATCAGACACACCAACACCGCGGCTAGCATGTCTCGACCAGCTTGGTCACGGTCATACCCACGCAACGTCTTCAGCAACGGCCACTTGGCAAACATTCAACAAATCCCGGCTTACAAGTGATCGTTACATCTTGGCCTGAGCAGCAGGCAGCTTCAATCCATGCGCCATTGAGGCCATAAAAACAAAGCCCGCCATAAGGCGGGCTTGGTCGATAACTCAACGCATTAAACTGCGGCTGTAGGGCGCAGCGAGTAGGTTTTGAGCTGCTCGGCAAACTCTTTAAGGGAGTGAATGCCGCTGGCCTCAGCATCACTGACCCAATGCTTGATGGCTTCGAGCATGTCGTGGCCATTAGCACTGGTCTTGACCCAGATTTGTTGCAGGGCCAGACGCTTTTCGTAGATCACTTTGAGTGCCTGACTCTGCTCCAGAATGTTCTGGATACGGGCGTGGTGGCCGTCATGCAGCAGGCTAGGCTCACGGGAAAGCAGGCGTTTGGCGCGACGGAATTGGTGACGCACCGACTCATCTGCCTTAGCCAGCTCTTGCTTAACCAAAGGCGCGATAACCAGCTTGCGATACTGCGCCATGATCTGGAAACGGTTGTTAAGGATGGCCATTGCCGTATCCATATCCAGACTGCGCTTGCCTTCGACGCGGTGTGCAATCGGCGCAACACGCTGCACCTTGGCCAGACCTAAGAAGCTGAACAGCTTGATCCAGAACCAGCCCATATCGAACTCCCACTTGCGCACGGAGAGTTTGGCCGAGTTCGGATAAGTGTGATGGTTGTTATGCAGCTCTTCACCGCCAATCAAGATGCCCCACGGCAACAAGTTAGTAGCGGCGTCACGGCACTCAAAATTGCGGTAGCCGACAGCGTGGCCAAGGCCATTGATGACACCAGCAGCCCAGACTGGAATCCACATCATCTGGATCGCCCAAACGGTGATGCCCAACGCACCAAACAGCAGCAGGTCGATCACTGCCATCAGCGTTACGCCTGCAATAGGAAAGCGCGAATAAACATTGCGCTCGACCCAATCATCCGGGCAGTTCTTGCCATAGATGCGCAGGGTGTCTTCGTTTTTTGCTTCTTCGCGATACAGCTCTGCGCCTTTACGCAGCACCGTACTCAGACCTTTAACCACCGGGCTGTGCGGGTCATCGACCGTTTCGCATTTGGCGTGATGCTTACGGTGGACCGCGGTCCACTCTCGGGTGTTCTGCGCCGTGGTCAGCCACAACCAGAAACGGAAGAAATGCTTAAGAGCAGGATGCAGCTCCAGCGAGCGATGCGCTGAATAGCGGTGCAAATACACCGTAACGCTGACGATGGTGATGTGCGTCATCACCAGAGTGACGGCGACCAATTGCCAGATCGACAGGTCGAGAAAACCGTTATGCCACATGGAGGAGAAGCCTCATTACATAGGAGGATATGCAAGTTTTTTCAGCGCATACCGTTTAACATTATCCAACAGACAAAATAATAAATCAGCACCCAGCGCACATTTAGATGATGTTATCCATCACATTCTCTATAATTTGCAGTCAAATCTATAAGACTAAAAGATACCCACCCCATGAACTTGTCGTTCAATGCCTGGCGTCTGATCCTGAGCTATATCGTGATTGCCAGTATCTGGGTTTTATTCAGCGATGGACTGCTTTCAGCTCTAAATTTGTCACCCGCCCAGATTCACCAGACCCAGCTTCTGAAGGGCCTGTCTTTCGTGCTGATTACTGCGTGCTTGCTGTATCTCGTCATACGTCGGCACCAAGATCAGTACAAAACAGCTATGGATGCCGTCAAACGTAGTGAAAAGCGCCTGCTACAGGCACTGGAAGCCGCAGATGATGCCATGTGGGACTGGGACCTGCCGACTAACAAGGTGTACTGCTCACCCAGCCTTGCAGCCATGCTCGGTCTGTCGGAGGTCCCTGCCGAAACCAATCCGGATTTCTGGCTGGAGCGTTTGCATGCCGACGACAAGCTGGCCTTTGAGCGCGAATTAACTGAGCGCCTGAAGACCAATAATATTACGCCCTATGAGTACAGTTACCGGATGCTGCACACCAATGGCAGCTTCCGCATCATTCAGTTTCGCGGCCGCCTGATTCTGGATAACCAGCAGCGCCCGGAGCACCTGATTGGCACAGCCAGCGATATCACTCAGCGTCGCCAGGACGAAGAAGCCCTGCGCATGGCGGCTGCGGTTTATGACGTCACCCAGGAAGGTGTACTGGTCACCAACGCCAACAAATTGATTGTGCGCTGCAACCCGGCATTTATCCGCATCACCGGCTATGGTCTGGAAGAAATCCTCGGCAAGTCCCCCAGCCTGCTCAAATCAGGCCGACATGACGGCACCTTCTACAACAACATCTGGAAGAGTGTGGCTACGCACGGCACCTGGAGCGGAGAAATCTGGAACCGGCGCAAAAGCGGGGAAATCTACCCGCAATGGCAAAGCATCCGAGCGATCCGCGATAACCAAGGGGAAGTTACCCATTACGTTGCGGTGTTCTCCGACATCAGTGCGCTGAAACGCTCTCAACGTGAGCTGGACTATCTGGCGCACCACGACCCGCTGAGCAACCTGCCCAACCGCCTGCTGTTCACCGAGCGCGTCGAGCACGCATTGGAACGTTCTATTACCGAACAGCGCAGCGGCGCTGTTCTGCTGATCGACCTTGACCACTTCAAACACGTCAACGAAAGCCTGGGTCATAACCCCGGCGATTTGCTGCTCAAAGCAGTGGGTGAGCGCCTCAGCCAGAACCTGAACAACCGCATGACCCTCGCGCGGCTCGGTGGTGATGAATTCGGCGTGCTGTATGAGAACTGCAACAACGCCGAGCAAGCTGCAGTCATGGCTCAACACTTGCTCAATTGCCTGCGCCAGCCATTTGAGGTGGAAGGCCAGGAGCTATTCATCACCGCCAGTTTGGGTATCACCCTTTATCCGGATGACGCTCTGGATGCCAGCCAGATTCTGCGCAACGCCGACTCTGCGCTGTTTAAGGCCAAAAACAGCGGCCGTGAAAACTACGCGTTCTACACGCAAGAACTGACCGAACTAGCCAGCCAGCGAGTTGAGTTGGCCAGCTCGCTGCGACACGCACTGGATAACGACGAACTGCGGGTGTTTTACCAACCGCTTTTCTGCCTTACAACTCAGAAAATGGTTGGCGTAGAAGCATTGGTGCGCTGGCAGCACCCGCTTCGCGGCCTCGTACCGCCATGTGAGTTTATTCCTGTCGCCGAAGAGATAGGCCTGATCGCAGCCATTGACGATTGGGTTCTGGTGCAGAGCTGCCAGCAGATGGTGGCTTGGCATGAGGCGGGGTTTAATCTGGAGTTTGTCGCGGTGAACATTTCCAGCCGGCTGTTCTCCAAAGGCGGCCTCGACCGGCGTATTGCCGACGTGATCCAGCAGACCGGAATCAACCCGTCCAACCTGGAGCTGGAAGTCACCGAAAGCGCGATCATGATTAACCCCAACGCAGCGCTGACCCAACTGCTCGCCCTGCGTGACTTGGGTTTGCGCTTGGCCATTGATGACTTCGGCACCGGCTACAGCTCACTGGCCAGGCTCAAGCGCCTGCCGGTGCACAAACTCAAGCTGGATCAGAGTTTTGTCGCTGGCCTGCCCCATGACCATGACGACATTTCCATCACTCGCGCCGTCATTGCCTTGGGCCACAGCATGGGTCTGGACGTCTTGGCCGAAGGGGTAGAGACAGAGGCTCAGGTTGATCTGCTGAGTCAATTGGGTTGTGATCATGCCCAAGGTTACTATTTTGCACGCCCACAACCGCCTGAGCAGTTGTGTTCACCCCGCGCACTGGAAACCCCTTAACCCATGACACTCCATGTACCCGCTCTGGAGTACACCCTATGAGCGTGAGTGGCAAACCCCACACCATCTACTGGATCGCAGGCCTCGGCAGCCTTGGCCTGGCGATCCTGTTTGCGGTGCTGGGTGCGCTCGCACTGGGAGAACGGGAGAACCTCTGGCGTTTGCAACTTGAACGCCAACATCAGCTGCACAACGCGGCGTTACGTAGTAATCAGCTTGAGCTTCAACAACAGGCCAAACTGCTCGCGGAGACCATCGCCGCCGACGCTTGGATGGTCGAGCTGATCCGCCAAGCCAACGCCAATCACGCTACCGGCAAGGCCGACCCACAGGCACTCAGCGCCATCCGCAACCAGTTGTACTCGCGTCTTGCACCACGCTGGCGCAAGCTGCAGGACATCCGCCCGTTCGAACTCTACCTGCACCTTTCAACCAGTGCCGAAGTACTGCTGCGGGTGCATGAGCCCAGATGGTTCGGCGACTTCCCCGTCGCACAGCGCCACATGCTGCAGGAAGTCCTGAACAAATCTGAACCCAAAACCGGCCTGGCAGCTGCCCCCAGCGGCCTGAGCGTACGCGCCATGGTACCCCTGCAGGTCAACGATGGTGAAGGACTGCTGACCGTCGGCGCACTTGAGATCAGCCTGGATATGCTCCCAGGCCTTCGAGCACTTAACACCGATCCAGAATCAGGCATTGCCCTGCTGTACAAGCAGAGCACGCTCAAGGCCTATGACAGCGGAGAGGTCCTGCGCGGCCTGCGCGCTGACAGCGAGCACTGGAACCTCGAAGGCTTTGATCAGCCACAAGTTCAGTATTGGTACAACGAGCATCTGCTACCCGATCCCGACGACGCAGAAACCTACGCCGTACAGGAACAAGACGGCCGCCAATACCTGCTCAACCAGCTGCCACTGACGGATTACCGTACTGAAGCGTCCAAAGCAGAAAGCTCAGTTGTCGCGATCACCTGGCGCGACATCACTCCCCTTCACACCCAGCACGTCAGTGGCCTGCGCTGGGTCATTGCCAAGTGGCTGTTCGCTTGGGCTGCGACCGAACTGTTGCTGCTTCTGCTACTGATTGCCACGCGCAACAGCACGCGAAACCTGATGCGCAAACACAACGATGAGCTGCGCATCCGCCACAAACAAAGTGAAGAAGCGCGCAATATGCTGGCTATCATGAGCCAGGCTCAGGCCGCTTACATCAATGCGCACAACCAGCGCGAAGCCTTCGATGCCTTGTTACAGAGCATCCTTACCTTCACCCAGAGCCAGTTCGGCCTGATCGGCGAAATTCTCCACGACGATCGCGGCGCACCCTACATGCGCACCTTTGCCATCAATATCAGCAACCTCGGCGATGAGGTGCCAGCCGACTATAAGCGCAGGGCCGAGGAAGGGCTGGACTTCCGCAACCAGTACAGCCTGTTTGGTCAGGTCATCCGCAACGGCGTGCCTCTGATCAGCAACAACCCGGCAAAACATCCGCACCGGGCCGGAACCCCCGAGGCCCACCCGCCTCTGGAGGCCTTTGCTGGGCTGCCGATCCACGCCAACGGCCAACTGGTCGGGATGCTGGCCTTAGCCAATCGCGCGGACGGCTATCCGACAGACTTCGCCCAACAGCTGCATCCACTGCTCAGCACCTTGGGGCAACTGCTGGATGCCCTGCGCCGCGACAAGCAGCGCGAACTGGCGCAACAACGCCTGCAGCGCCAGCAAGAGGCCTTACGCGTACTCAATGAAATTGCCGCGCTGCCCAAGCTCAACAGCCACAACCTGCTGACCCGCGCCCTGGAACTGGCTGCAGCGTTCTACGCCATGCCCCAAGGGGTGATCGCCCGGCTGGATAACAACCTGCTGCACGTTGTGGCCCAGATTACCGATGACAACAGCCTGCACGACGGCCAGATCTTCCCCCTGATCGAGACCTACTGCAGCCTGCTAGTACAGAACACCGACGTTCTGGGCATCAGCCACATGAGCCAGAGCCCTTACTCCAACCATCCTGCTTACGCCCACTTTGCTCTGGAAAGCTACATTGGTACCAACGTCTGGGTCGCCGGGCAGCACTACGGCACTATCAGCTTTGGCGCCGGAGCACCACGCGGCACGCCGTTCGATGATGTCGAGGAAGAATTCCTGCGCCTGCTGGCACGCTGGATTGGTGCCACCCTTGAGCGCCAGCTTCACGAAGAACAAACCCGCGAAGCACGTCTGTTCCTCCAAGCTGTTCTGGACTCTGCCACCGGTGTCAGCATCATCACCACCGATACCACCGGCCTGATCACCCTGTTCAACTCCGGTGCCGAACGCCTGTTGGGCTACCGCGGCGCTGAGGTCATCGGCCAGCACACGCCGCTGCTGTTCCATCTACCGGAGGAAATCAGCAGCCGCAGCGCCATCCTCAGCGCTCAGACAGGCCGGGAGATCAGCGGATTTCAGATCTTCAGCCTGATGCCAGACAGAGGCGACACCGAAACCCAGCAGTGGACCTATGTGCGCAAGAACGGTGAACGCCGCGCCGTTAACCTGACGGTCAGCGCCATGCACGACTCCACCGGCAAGATCAACGGCTACCTGGGGATTGCCAGCGATATTAACGACCTGCAACAGACCACCCGCGCCCTGCAAAAGAGCGAAAGCCGCTTCCGAGGCTTGGTCGCCAACCTGCCGGGAGCCGTTTACCGCTGCCGCAATGATCAATTCTGGACCATGAGCTACCTCAGTGAAGAGGTGCTGGCCATCAGCGGCTACCCAGCTTCCGACTTCGTCAACAACCGCATGCGCAGCTTTGTCGACGTGATCCACCCTGATGACCGCGAGCTGACCCAGGAAGCCAAAAGCGCACTGGAGCATCAGGACTCCTTCGAACTGACCTACCGAATCATCCACGCCGACGGCCATAGCGTCTGGGTACGGGAGAAAGGCCGCGGCGAATACGACCTGCAAGGAGAGCTGCAGTGGATTTCCGGGTTTATCTGGGACATCAGTGACCGCAAAGCAGTGGAAGACCAGCTCAAAGTCAGCCAACAACGCTTCAGCACCGCCTTCAACACTGCCCCCCAAGGCATGGCGCTGATCTCACTGGATGGGAGCTGGCTGGAAGTCAACGATGCCCTATGCAACATGCTCGGCTACACCCGCGAACACCTGCTCGAACTGAACTTCCAGAGCATTACTCATCCAGACGATCTGGGCACCGACTTGCAGGACATGCAAGATCTCATAGACGGCAAGATCAGCAGTTTCCAGAGCGAAAAGCGCTACATCGACAGCCTTGAGCAGATCATCTGGGTACTGGTCAGCGCCTCACTGGTTCGCGACAGCAATAACCAGCCAGTTCACTTTGTTGCGCAAATCCAGGACTTCAGCGAACGCATTGCCGCAGAAATGGCCATCCGCGAGCGTGAAGACTACCTGCGCACCCTGCTGGATAACGTGCTCGACGCCATCATTACCATCGACCAGCAAGGCTACATCGAGAACTTCAACCATGCTGCCGAACGCATCTTCGGCTACAACCACCTGGAAGTCTCCGGCCACCGCATCACCATGCTCATTGCTGACGCGGGCATCAACCTGCACCCGCGCCACCTCAACCTGTACCTGCGCAAAGGCATCAAACAGATACTGGGCAAAGAAATCGAACTCACAGCCAAACGCCGCAACGGAGAGACCTTCACCGTTGAGCTGGCGATCTCACAGATCAGCCACCAAGGCTCGCGCCGCTTTATTGCAGTGATTCGCGATATTGAAGAGCGCAAACGCATCGAACGCATGAAAAGCGAATTCGTCTCCACCGTCAGCCATGAGCTGCGCACACCGCTGACCGCCATTTCCGGCTCGTTGGGTCTGATAAACGGCGGTGCGCTGGGCGAGATCCCCTCAGGTATGGAGCAGATGCTGAAAATTGCTCACGACAACAGCCAGCGCCTCAACCTGTTGATCAACGACCTGCTGGACATGGAAAAACTGGTAGCAGGCAAGATGGAATTCAACCTGCAGCACCAGCAACTGTGGCCGTTGCTGGAAGAAGCTATTGACCAGAATCAACCCTACGCTCAAACCTATCAGGTACGCTTAACCTTATTGCCTCCGACAACCCAGGCTCAGGTACTTGTCGACAAACTGCGACTGGCGCAAGTACTCGCCAACCTGCTGTCGAACGCGGCCAAATTCTCGCCACCGCAGCAAGTGGTCGAACTCAGCACCGAGCAGCGCGGAAATCGCATCCGAGTCAGCATCCGCGACCACGGAACAGGCATTCCGGAAAAATTCCGCAACCGGATTTTCAGCAAGTTCTCCCAAGCGGATGCCACCGACACCCGACAGAAAGGCGGCACCGGGCTGGGCCTGGCGATCTGCAAAGAAATCATCGAACGAATGGGTGGAGAGATTGGCTTTGACTCCACTCCCGACCAAGGCAGCACTTTCTGGTTCGAACTGAAGACCTCGGACCCTTCCACCGACCAACACAAGGACTTGTGGTATGCCTGAGTTAAAACGCATTTTGCACGTCGAGGATGACCTCTCCATTCAGGCGGTAGCCCGGCTTGCACTAGAAGCCGTGGGTGGCTACGAAGTGATGACCTGCTCCAGCGGCCAGGAAGCGCTTGATCACTTGGCGGATTTCGCTCCCGACTTCATCCTGCTGGACGTCATGATGCCCGGCATGGACGGCCCACAAACGCTGTCAAAAATCGCCACGCAGTTGGACATCCAACATGTGCCTGTCGCCTTTATGACCGCCAAAGTTCAACCCGCCGAGATTGCCTATTACCAGACCCTTGGCGCGCGTGACGTCATCATTAAACCATTCGATCCCATGCAGTTGGCTGCCCAAGTGCGGGAAATCTGGATTCAGAGTCATGGATAAACCCCCTACGTCTCAGGACGAATTGCGTCAGCGCCTGCTGCAACTCAGCGACGCCTTTACGCTGCGCCTGAACGACGAACTCCCGGCCTTGCGTGCACTGGCCGAGCAACTGCCCCATTGCAGCAACGCCCAGTTGCTACAAGAGAACTTGCAGGCCATTAGCGCGCAACTGCACAAACTCGCCGGGAGCGCGGGAACCTTTGGCTTCAAAACGCTGGGCGAACAGGCCCGGGTGTTCGAAAAGCGAGCAGAGCTCTGGTTGCAGACCCTGCGCGAAGAACAGAGCAGCCTGGAAGACTTCAGCCGCAGCCTGGTTGTAATGACCACTCAGCAGTACCAACCCGAGCAAGCCCCGGCCACCAGCCCGCAGGCCAGCCGTGCGCAGCGGGGCTCCAGCACCCGCAGTATTTACATCCTTGAAGACCAGCGAGAGATTGGCGAAAGCATGTGCCTGACGCTTAACAGCTTCGGTTACCAGGCCAGGCATTTCTTCACCATGGATGCGCTGGACGAAGCCCTTGAGCAACGCCTGCCCGACGCCCTCATCGTCGACATCAACCTGCCAGGAGAGAGCCGCACCGGCCTGGACTACGCCGCTTCGCTGCAAGAACGCCTGGAGGAACCGCTGCCACTGCTGGTGATCAGTACACAGGACGATTTCAGCACCTACCTGCAAGCCGTGCGAGTTGGCGCTATGGGCTTTTTCCGCAAACCGGTGGACATTCCACAGCTGGAAAACCGCCTTGAGCGCTGCTTTTCACAGCAGCATGGCGAGCCTTATCGGGTGCTTATTATTGATGATGACCGCGAACTGGCCAGCCGCTACAGCCTGATTCTGCGCAGCTCCAACATGCTGGTGGAGATGCTTCACCAGCCACAAGACATCTTCACCTGCATGCGCGACTTCAACCCGGAAGTGATCCTTCTGGATGTCCGCATGCCCGGCTGCACCGGCCCGGAACTGGCGCAGATCATCCGTCTGGATGACGACTGGCTGCGTGTGCCGATTGTGTACTTGTCAGCTGAAACCGATATCAGCCGGCAGATGAGCGCGTTGATCAAAGCCGGCGACGATTTCGTCACCAAACCCATCTCTGACAACGCCCTGGTCGCCGCCGTATTCTCCCGCGCCCAACGCGCGCGCCTGCTCAGCAACGCCATGTCGCGGGACAGTCTGACCGGACTGCTCAAGCACGCCGATATCAAAGAGCAGGTCGTGCTAGAGCAAGAGCGCGCACAGCGAACGCAAAAGCCCGCCAGTGTCGCCATGATCGATATCGACTTCTTCAAAAAGGTTAATGACACCTACGGACACGCCGCTGGCGATAACGTCATCCGCGCCCTGGCCAACCTGCTGCGCCAGCGTTTACGTCGCGTCGACAGCCTCGGCCGCTATGGTGGCGAAGAGTTTCTCGTGGTGCTGCCGGAGTGCTCCGCGGACCAGGCACGGATGGTGATCGATGAAATCCGCCAGCGTTTTGCCGAGCTGCAGTTCACTGCGGCAGGCCAGCATTTCTCCGTCACCCTCAGCGCTGGTATCTCCTCCACCGAAGAACAGTTCACTGACGCCAGCGAACTGCTAGATAAGGCCGACCGCGCGCTCTATCGAGCCAAACACAATGGGCGAAATCAGGTTTGCTAGCGCCCTGAGCTTGGCTTTGTGAAAAATTAGGCATATATTTTCATGAAATTAATAATAAATAATTTCATGAGGCACGTATGTTCAAGCAATCCGCCCAGCACATCGGCACCTACTACGCCGGGACCTACCCCGGTCAAATCCCGCTCCGACCACGCCTGCAAGAAAACCTCCACTGCGACGTGCTGATTATCGGCGGCGGCTTCAGCGGTCTGCACACCGGTTTGCGTCTTGCCCTGGCGGGCAAAAAAGTGATCATCCTCGAAGCCAGCCGAATCGCCTGGGCCGCATCAGGCCGCAATGGCGGCCAGGCGCTGCCGGGTTGGTCTTGCGATATGCCACCGTTCGAGAAAGCCTTAGGCCTTGAAGGCGCTCGTCAGCTGTGGGACAGCATGATGTGGGCGACCAAAGAGATGAGCGAACTGCCGCAGCGCCACGGTTTCGACATCGACTACCGCACTGGCGCCATCTATTGCGCCGTCCTCCCGCGCCGTGTCCGCCAGTTGCAGGAAAGCATCGAAGAAGCCGCGCAGAAATACGATTACCAACAGCTGAGCTTTATCCCCAAAGAAGAATTGCCGCAGTGGATTGCCAGCCCGCGCTATCTGGCAGCAATCCACGACGCTGGTGGTGCTCACCTCAACCCACTCAAACTCGCCCAGGGCCTGGCAGGCGCCATTGAGGCCGCAGGCGGCAAGATTTTTGAGCAAACCAAAGCGCTGGAATGGCAGAACAACGGCAACGGTTACCGGGTTCGCTGCGAGCAGGGTGAAATCACCAGCGACGTGCTGGTCATGGCCTGCAACGCTTACGTCGACCGTCTCGACCGCGATCTGGCCAAGCGCCTGCTGCCGGTCGGCTCCTACCAGGTTGCCACCGCACCGCTGGACCCGGAGCTGGCGCAATCGCTGTTCCCGAAAGGTACCTGCAGCATCGACACCCAGTTCGTACCCGATTACTACCGTGTCACCCCAGACAACCGCCTGCTGTTTGGTGGCGGCTGCACTTACTTGGGCGGCATCCCCAACGACGTTCCGGCCGCCACCCGTCCGTATCTGGAGCGCGTATTCCCGCAACTCAAAGGTGTACAGATTGATTACGGCTGGGGCGGGCATATCGACTGCACCATGTACCGCACCCCGCATCTGGGCCGCAGCGGCCAGAAGTACTGGCTGCAAGGTTTCTCTGGTCATGGCGTACTGCCGACACTGGCGGCGGCCAAAGCAATCAGCGACGCTATCCTCGGCGACGATGAACTGCTCAAACTGTATGAGCGCCTACCCAACCCGCGCTTCCCCGGTGGAGACCTGCTCGCAGCACCGATTGAGGCCGTCGGCAAAGCCTGGTATCGCCTCCGCGATGTGATTTAACCCAGGAGTTTCCATGACTGAACAGGAAGAAGTAGAAGGCCTCGCGATTCTTATTCGCGACCTGCGCAAACACAAAAACCTCACTTTGGGCGAGCTTGCCGCCAAGATCGAACGCTCGGTCGGCTTCCTCTCCCAGGTTGAGCGTGGCCTGTCGCAACCCACCGTGGCAGACCTGACCGCCATCAGTGAAGCGCTGGGCGTGCCTACTACCTATTTCTACAGCCTGAGCAAACCCCGTGAAGTACGCTGGGTGACCCGCCCGAACGAACGCCGCACCCTGTATTACGCAGGCGGCATCACCGACGTTCTGGCTTCGCCGAGCATCGCCGGGGGCTTCTCCATGCTCGACAGCTATCTGGCTCCTGGCGCTACCAGCGGCGATGGCCATCTGAATGACCGTGACGAGCAAGGCGGTTTTGTCCTCGAAGGGCAACTGAGTATCTGGCTCGACGACGCCCAAGAGCCCGTCACCCTCGGCCCCAATGACAGCTTCCAGCTGCCGCCGTATGCCAAATTCCGCTACGCCAACCTAACCGATAAACCGACGCGCGTGCTCTGGGTATTCAGTTAACCCAGCACGCGCAGGAAGAAGTACGTATGACAATAACAACATCGTTCTCCAGCCTGCTCGACGAAGTAAAAGCCTTCCGTGCCGCGCACCCCGAAGTACGCTATGTCGACCTCATCAGCCTGGATATTCCCGGCCACTTCTATGGCAAGCGCTATCCCATCGAGATGCTGGAAAAAGTAGCCGCCGGCAGCCCGCTGAAAGTCCCGCAGAACTGCGTGTTGCTCGGTGTACAGGGCGGCCTGCATCCAATTGGCGACTATTGCTTTAACGACGGCGACCCGGACGCACCGCGCCGCCTGATCCCCGGAACCCTTAAACCGGTAACGTGGGAAGAACAGCCTCTGGGGCAAATGCTGATGAGCTCCGACGGCACCGCCGCGCCCATCGAGTTCGAACCTCGTGAAGTGCTGGCCCGCGTACTTGAGCGCCTGGCCAAGCGTGGCATCCGTCCTGTGGTGGCGTTCGAGCTGGAGTTCTACCTGTTCGACCGCAAACTCAAAGACGGCCTGCCGCAATTCCCCCGCGATCCGCGTTGTGAAGATGAAGACGACCAGCCAAACATGCACATTGAGCGCCTGTCGCGCTTCTCAAGCGTGCTCCACGACATCGTTGACGCTGCCCAGGCCCAAGGCATAGACGCCAACGTCATCACCGCTGAGCTTGGCCCCGGCCAGTTCGAAATCAACTTTGGCCACTGCGACGACGGCCTGCGCGCCGCTGACTGGGCCGCTCTGTTCTGCCGCAGCACCCGCGGTACTGCCCTGAAGCACGGGCAGCGCGCCAGCTTTATGAGCAAGCCTTATCTCAATGCACCGGGCAGCGGCATGCACGTTCACGTCAGCCTTTACGACAACGACGGCAACAACCTGCTCGACGCAGACAACCAGCGCCCGCTGCGCCACGCGGTGGCCGGATGCCTGGACCTGCTGCCGCACTGCATGCCGATCTTCGCTGCCAACCACAACGCCTTCCGCCGCTACGGTGCCATGGTTAACGCCGCCAGCCGCGCCAGCTGGGGCTTTGAAGACCGTGATGCATGCATCCGCATCCCGGAATCCGACGGCCGTAACCTGCGCATCGAACACCGCCTGGCCGGTGCCGACGCTAACCCGTATCTGGTCCTGGCGGCCATTCTTACCGGTATGGAGCATGGTCTGGATGCAGCTAAGGAGCCCATCGCCCCGCTCAACGAAGACCGCAGCAGCGGCATCGACTTCCCCAAAGACATGCTCAGCGCTGTGGCCACCATGCGCGACCACCCAGTAATCAAGCAAGGGCTGGGCGATGAGTTCGTGATGGTCTATTGCGAGAACAAATACCACGACCACCTGGCCTTTATGGACGAAGTCAGCGCCCGCGAATACCGCTGGTTTATGTAAACAGACTGCACCGCGCAAAACCTGCGGACACTAAAAAGCCCCCGGCAACTCACGTTGGCGGGGGCTTTTTTAAGCCGGGACTAATTAGGCCTTAGCTTTCTTGGCAGCGCGGGTACGCTCGCCTTCGTCGAGGATCTTCTTACGCAGACGGATCGACTTCGGCGTTACTTCGCACAGCTCGTCGTCCTGGATGAACTCCAGAGCCTGCTCCAGGGTGAAGCGGACTGGCGGAACCAGTGCGATCACTTCGTCTTTACCGGAAGCACGCATGTTGTCGAGCTTCTTGCCCTTGGTTGGGTTAACGCCCAGGTCGTTGTCACGGCTGTTCAGACCAACGATCTGACCGTTGTAGATTTCCTGACCGTGCTCGATGAACAGCTTGCCGCGAGCCTGCAGGGTTTCCAGGGAGTAGGTAAGAGCCTTACCGGTTTCGATGGAAACCAGAACGCCGTTCTGACGGCCGGACATCTGGCCGGACTTCATCACGTCGTAACGGTCGAAGATCGAGGTCAGGATGCCTGCACCGTTGGTCAGGGTCAGGAACTGGTTACGGAAACCGATCAGACCACGGGCCGGGATGTTGTATTCCAGACGCACACGGCCTTTGCCATCCGGCGCCATGTTAGTCAGGTCACCCTTACGCAGACCCATTTCTTCCATGACTTTACCCTGCGCTTCTTCAGGGATGTCGATGGTGACGTTCTCGTACGGTTCGTGCTTAACGCCGTTAACTTCACGGATGATTACTTCCGGACGACCAACGCCCATCTCGAAACCTTCACGACGCATGGTTTCGATCAGTACCGACAGGTGCAGCTCACCACGGCCGGATACTTTGAACTTGTCAGCGCTGTCGCCTTCTTCAACACGCAGGGCCACGTTGTACAGCAGCTCTTTGTCCAGACGCTCCTTGATGTTACGGCTGGTCACGAACTTGCCTTCTTTACCGCAGAATGGCGAATCGTTGACCTGGAAGGTCATGGAAACGGTCGGCTCATCAACGGTCAGCGGAGTCATCGCTTCAACGTGGTTGATGTCGCACAGGGTGTCGGAGATGAACAGCTCGTCCATACCGCTTACGCACACGATGTCGCCAGCGGAGGCTTCTTCAACGTCCACACGGTGCAGACCGTGGTGGCCCATCAGCTTGAGGATACGGCCGTTGCGCTTTTTACCATCAACGTCGATGGCCACAACTGGGGTGTTCGGCTTAACAGTACCGCGGGCGATACGGCCAACACCGATAACGCCGAGGAAGCTGTTGTAGTCCAGTGCAGAGATTTGCATCTGGAACGGGCCAGTCACGTCAACGTCCGGAGCTGGTACGTGGTCAACGATGGCTTGGTACAGCGGAGTCAGGTCTTCCGCCATGTCAGTGTGATCAAGACCGGCAATACCGTTCAGGGCCGAGGCGTAAACAACCTGGAAGTCCAGTTGCTCGTCGGTTGCACCCAGGTTGTCGAACAGGTCGAAGATTTGATCCATAACCCAGTCAGGGCGTGCACCCGGACGGTCGATCTTGTTGATTACAACGATCGGCTTCAGGCCAGCTTCGAACGCTTTCTTGGTTACGAAGCGAGTTTGCGGCATCGGGCCGTCCTGGGCGTCAACCACCAGCAGTACGGAGTCAACCATCGACATTACGCGCTCTACTTCACCGCCGAAGTCGGCGTGGCCGGGGGTGTCGACGATGTTGATGCGGTAGTCATTCCACTTGATAGCGGTGTTCTTAGCCAGAATGGTAATGCCGCGCTCTTTTTCCTGATCGTTGCTGTCCATCACGCGCTCGTCGTTGAGCTCGTTACGCTCCAGGGTGCCGGACTGGCGCAGGAGGGCATCAACCAGGGTAGTTTTACCGTGGTCAACGTGGGCAATGATGGCAATGTTACGTAGATTCTCGATCACGTCTGTATCTCTAATCAGAGGATTCGGGTGCCGCTTAGTCTAGGCGACGAATATTGAGGTATTGCGAATAGGTCAGGCGGTGCACGAGCACAGCGACGAAAGGCGGCCTGTTCGAGTGCTACAGACCAGCGTCGCGGCAGCTTTTACGCCGCCTGCATGTCGGGGGGGCGATGGCGGATGCTGCCGCCATTCCAGGCAGGTCTCTTATGCCGGACGATAAACGCGCACATTGGCATGCCCCTCGCTCAGCAAATGATGAGCATGCAGGCGGCTCATGACACCTTTGTCGCAATACAGCAGGTACTGGCGGGTGTTATCCAGTTCCTTGAATTTGTTGTTGATCGCGTAGAACGGCACGCTCTGAACTTCAATATCGGCCAAATCCAGCGGATCGTCTTCGACCGCATCCGGGTGGCGAATATCAATCACCACATGGCCGGCCAGCGCTTCATTCACTTCTTCGATCCTAATGTCCTTGCCCAGCTCGTCGATGACCTTGTCGATCGGCAACAGAGTTGCACGCTCAAGGGCGCGCTCAAGGATGGCCATGTCGAAATGGGTTTCTTCTTTCTCGATCCGGTAACCACGCGCCTTGGTGGTCGGGTTAACCGAGATCACACCGCAGTATTCCGGCATATGCCGGGCGAAATCGGCGGTGCCGATCTCGGTAGCGGTATCAATAATGTCTTGCTTGTGGCTGGCCAGAAGCGGGCGCAGCACCAGCATGTCGGTGGCCGAGTCGATCACCGAGAGGTTCGGCAGGGTCTGGCTGGATACCTGAGAGATGGCCTCACCGGTCACCAGCGCATCAATGTTCAGGCGCTCGGCCATACGGGTCGCGCCACGCAGCATCATGCGCTTGAGGATAACGCCCATCTGGCTGTCATCGACCTTGGTGAGGATCTCACCCACCACTTCCTCGAACGGCACGCTGATAAAAAGAACGCGGTGCGAGCTGCCGTATTTGTTCCACAGATAGTGCGCCACTTCCATCACGCCCAGCTCGTGAGCGCGGCCACCCAGATTAAAGAAGCAGAAGTGAGTCAGCAGACCACGGCGCATCATTTGATAAGCCGCTACGGTGGAGTCAAAGCCCCCGGACATCAGCACCAGCGTCTGGTCCAGCGAGCCCAGCGGATAGCCGCCAATACCCTGATGCTGACTGTGAATCACGAACAGGCGCTGATCACGGATTTCCATGCGCACCAGCACTTGCGGCTGCTTTAGCTCAATACCAGCGGCACCACACTGCTGACGCAGTTGGCTGCCCACATAGCGTTCGATATCCAGAGAGCTGAAATCATGCTTACCGGCGCGCTTGCAGCGCACGGCAAACATCTTGCCCGGAAGCAAATCGGCGTAATGCTGTTTGCACTTAGCGACCACATCATCAAAGTCGCCCAGCGGATATTCATCCACCTGCAGAAAGTGCACGATGCCCGGCGTACAGCGCAGACGCTCGATGATTTCCTGCTGAGCTTTAGGGTCTTCAACCTGAGTGCTGACCACCATGTTGTCCCAGGTGCCGCTGACATCGACCTTGGGATCCAGAGCACGCAGAACCGAACGAATGTTCTTCGCCAACTGCCGGATAAACTGCTTGCGCACAGGCCGGCTTTTGATGGTGATTTCGGGGAAGACTTTAACGATCAGTTTCATGAAAACAGTGCGCGCCGGAGACGCCAAAAAATCAGGGGCGCGGATTATAGCGGAAATTGCTCATGATTTGACCAAAAAAGTAACGCACCAAAAGTGTGCACCAACTCAGAGCAACAGATAGAATATCCGCCCAGTAATAGTGCATGAAACAGCCCTAAAATTGGCCATTTCCTGCCCGATGCGTCAAGCTCGCGGGTTTGCGCTCGCCCCAAGTACTGGCATGCAATTTGCTCCCTTGTGAGGCAGGAACCTCCGGTGGACTATGCCGCCGGGCCAGACCAAATTTTTAGGGCAAAAATTAAGCCCGAATCTACCTGGAGAACAGCATGTCGAAGTCGATTCAACTGATTAAAGAACATGACGTGAAGTGGGTTGACCTGCGCTTCACCGACACCAAAGGCAAGCAGCACCACGTGACCATGCCGGCCCGTGACGCGCTGGACGAAGACTTCTTTGAAGTCGGCAAAATGTTCGACGGCTCCTCCATCCATGGCTGGAAAGGCATCGAAGCCTCCGACATGATCCTGCTGCCAGTTGATGAAACTGCTGTGCTCGATCCGTTCACCGAAGAGCCAACCCTGATTCTGGTCTGCGACATCATCGAGCCGAGCACCATGCAAGGCTACGACCGCGACCCGCGCTCCATCGCCAAGCGCGCTGAGGAATACCTGAAGTCCACCGGTATCGGTGACACCGTATTCGTAGGTCCGGAGCCTGAGTTCTTCATCTTCGACCAAGTTAAGTTCAAGTCCGACATCTCTGGCTCCATGTTCAAGATCTACTCTGAACAAGGCTCTTGGATGACCGACCAGGACGTAGAAGGCGGCAACAAAGGCCATCGCCCATCCGTTAAAGGTGGCTACTTCCCGGTTCCGCCGGTCGACCACGACCACGAAATCCGTACAGCCATGTGTAACGCCCTGGAAGAAATGGGCCTGGTCGTAGAAGTGCACCACCACGAAGTGGCCACTGCTGGGCAGAACGAAATCGGCGTGCAGTTCAACACCCTGGTGAAGAAAGCTGACGAAGTTCAGACCCTGAAGTACTGCGTACACAACGTAGCCGATGCCTACGGCAAAACCGCAACCTTCATGCCGAAGCCACTGTACGGTGACAACGGTTCGGGCATGCACGTGCACATGTCCATCTCCAAAGATGGCAAGAACACCTTCTCCGGTGAAGGCTATGCCGGCCTGTCCGACACTGCCCTGTACTTCATCGGCGGTATCATCAAGCACGGTAAGGCTCTGAACGGCTTCACCAACCCAGCCACCAACTCCTACAAGCGTCTGGTACCTGGCTTCGAAGCTCCGGTCATGCTGGCTTACTCTGCCCGCAACCGTTCCGCTTCAATCCGTATCCCATACGTTTCCAGCCCGAAAGCGCGCCGTATCGAAGCTCGCTTCCCGGACCCGGCAGCTAACCCGTACCTGTGCTTCGCTGCACTGCTGATGGCGGGTCTGGATGGTATCCAGAACAAAATCCACCCTGGCGATGCTGCAGACAAGAACCTGTACGACCTGCCACCAGAAGAAGGCAAGCTGATCCCACAAGTGTGCGGCAGCCTGAAAGAAGCCCTGGAAGAACTGGACAAGGACCGCGCGTTCCTGACCAAAGGCGGCGTATTCTCCGACGACTTCATCAACGCCTACATCGAGCTGAAGGCTGAAGAAGAAATCAAAGTACGCACCTTCGTACACCCGCTGGAATACGACCTGTACTACAGCGTCTAATCCAACGCGCTACAGAAAAGGCCACCTTCGGGTGGCCTTTTTTATGCCCCCCCAGAACAGCATCCACTCCACCAGAATGAACGACATCCACTCAGACCTGCCACAGATAAACCGCCAGTCCGGCCAGTGCCGACACCAGCAACACTTCCATCACCCCGCGCTTGAACCTGAACAGCGCCACGGCAGAGACCAACGCGATTAGCGCAGCAGGCCAGTCGAAGACACCGCTAAAGCCTTCCGGCCACAGCACGTGATAGGCGAAAAACAGCGCCAGATTGACGATTACCCCAACCACTGCAGCGGTAATGCCGGTCAGCGGTGCAGTAAAGCGCAGCTCGCCCCGGGTTGATTCCACTAACGGACCACCTGCCAGAATGAATAAGAAAGAAGGCAGAAAGGTAAACCAGGTCACCAGCGCTGCCGCCACTGCGCCGCTGATAAAGCCCGAGTCACCAAACACCGGATGCAGGTAGGCACCGATAAAGCCAACAAACGCCACCACCATAATCAGCGGCCCTGGCGTGGTTTCCCCCAACGCCAGTCCATCAATCATCTGCCGCGGCGTCAGCCAGCCGTAGTGATCAATCGCGCCCTGATACAGATACGGCAGGACCGCGTAGGCACCGCCAAATGTCAGCAACGCCGCCTTGGTGAAAAACCAGGCCATCTGCGTCAGCGTGCCTTCCCAGCCATACAAGCCAGTTAGCAGCGCCATCGGCAAACACCACAACACAGCCCCTGTCAGCAGTAACAACAACAGGCGCGACCAACGGAATCGTGTGTGCTCAGGCAGGCAGTGATCATCTAAAACAGGCGAACCGAAATCGCGTCCGGCTTCGCCATGCCCACCGCCCACGCTGAAGGCCTCAGGCAGCAGACGCCCACCTATATAACCGGCCAGCGCAGCCCCCAACACAATCATCGGGAATGGCACCTTGAGCGCGAAGATCGCCACAAACGAAGCGCCGGCAATCCCCCACAGCCAGTTGTTCTTCAGCGCGCGCGAGCCAATGCGCCAGGCGGCCTGCAACACGATGGCAGTCACTGCCGGCTTGATTCCGTAGAAAATTCCGGCCACCAGCGGCACATCACCATAAGCGATATACAACCAGCTCAGGGCGATGAGAATAAACAGTGACGGCAGCACAAACAGCGCTCCGGCGATAATCCCCCCCCAGGTGCGATGCATCAGCCAGCCGATATAAATAGCCAACTGTTGCGCCTCAGGTCCGGGCAGCAACATGCAGTAGTTGAGGGCATGCAAGAAACGCCGCTCAGAAAGCCAACGGCGCTTCTCGACCAACTCCTGATGCATGATTGCGATCTGCCCGGCCGGCCCACCAAAACTGATGAATCCCAGTTTCAACCAGAACCAAAACGCGCTTATCAGGCTGATCGGCTCAGGCTGGTGCCCCTCGACAGAGTTGTTCATTCATTAACCTGAGATAAAAGTTCTAAGCTATTGGCCGTTGGTGACATTTTCATGTCTCCCTCTCATGATTTCACAGCGTTTTACGTATACTGCGCAACATCCCGCCCCCTCCCACTAGTCGTGAATTCCTCCCGTGAAAATCCGTCATGCCCTTGCGAGTCTGCTTCTGCTCTGCAGCAGCTTAAGCCCAGCCGTATACGCCGCTCCCGCCCAGCAAGATCTGGCCGCTGGCAGCGCCCTACTGGTCGACCTGAACACCAACCAAGTGCTGTACGAACGCAATGCCGATACCGTGGTGCCAATCGCTTCGGTCACCAAATTGATGACTGCCATGGTGACGCTTGATGCAAAGCTGCCGATGGACGATATGCTGCCCATCACCATCCGCGATACCAAAGAAATGCAAGGGGTATTCTCCCGCGTGCGAATCGGCAGCGAACTGAGCCGCCGCGACATGCTGCTGCTAGCCCTGATGGCCTCCGAAAACCGCGCAGCCGCCAGCTTGGCGCACCACTATCCGGGCGGCCATGCTGCCTTTATTAACGCCATGAACGCCAAGGCGCGCAGCCTGAGCATGAACCATACGCACTTTGTCGAGCCGACCGGTCTGTCCGAGCACAACGTCTCCAACGCCCGCGACTTGGTACTCATGATTAAGGCAGCCAGCCAGTATCCTCTGATCAAACAATTCTCGACCACCGATGAGAAAACCCAGGCCTTCCGCAAACCCAATTACACACTGGGCTTTCGCAACACCAACAATCTGGTGCGCAAGCCCGACTGGAAGGTCAACCTGAGTAAAACCGGCTACACCGGCGAAGCAGGCCGCTGCCTGGTGATGAATACCGTGATGAATCAGCGGCAAGTCGCGTTTGTGGTCCTTGATGCCTTCGGCAAATACACCCACATGGCGGACGCTACCCGCCTCAAGCGTTGGCTCGAAACCGGCCGGGTAACACCAGTCCCGCCAGCGGCCATCAGCTATCGCGAGCAGAAACTGGCACAGCGCCAGACATCAACACAGTAAGAAGACGCTGAAACAGCGGCACTACCTGCAGGGAGTGCCGCCGTTAAGGGAGGAGTCTGTCGTAGGTATCGGCTGACGCAGATGCTCAGCGAGCAGAAAGCGCACCAGTTCTGGCAGCGGCAGACCTTTACTGATCAGATAGCCTTGCGCCTGATCACAGCCGTACTGCCGCAACAACGCCAGATGCTCGGTGGTCTCCACGCCCTCGCCTACCACCTGCAAGCTAAGGTTGTGTGCCAGATTGATCATAGCCCGCACTAATTGACGGTTTTCTGCACGCTCCAGCATCCCGCCGACAAAACTCTTATCGATCTTCAGCAAGGTGATCGGCAGACTATTGAGGTGCACGAAGGAAGAGAACCCAGTGCCAAAATCATCCAGCGAGAACTGAACACCCAAGTGCTCCAGCTCCAGCATTGTCTGCTGAACCTGTTCACTGCGGCGCATCACTGCGGTTTCCGTCAGCTCAAATTCGAGCCAGCGAGCGTCCACACCATGCTCTTTAATCAACCGCTCCAACGTCGGCAGCAGCTGACTGTCCTGAAACTGCCGAAACGACAGATTGATCGCCATGTGCAATGGCGGAAGGCCCTGCGCGATCAACCACTGCATGTCTCGCAACGCCCGGCTGATAACCCAATAGCCGAGTGGCACGATTAGCCCGCTTTCCTCGGCCAGCGGCACAAACTCATCCGGGCCCAACAGACCATGCTTGCTGTGACGCCAGCGCACCAGAGCCTCAAGACCGACAATGCGTTCGGTCTCCAGACACAGGCGCGGCTGATAGTGCAATTCGAGCTCATCACGACGCAGGGCCCGACGCAGCTCGCCCTCTAGGTCGACCTGACTACGGGCGCTGCGATTAAAGCGCTCGTCATAGAAATGAAAGGTGCAGCCTTGCTGAGTCTTAGCTTGTTGCATGGCAATGTGCGCGTGCCACATCAGCGTATCTGCCGTGCTATCACTGTTAGCGCTAGCCAGTCCCAGACTGCAGCCCATGAGCAGACTCTCGCCGTCAATCCAATACGGCTCATCCAGCACCTCGGTGACTTTCGTGGCCAGCACCTCGGCGCGACGCGCATCGCGGCGAGTATCGATCAGCAAGGCAAATTCGTCGCTGCCAAGTCGGGCGATCTGCTCCCCCGGATGCAGTAACGCGCTGATCCGGCTGACCACCTGCAGAATCAAACTATCGCCACCGCGATAACCGAGCGCATCATTAACGTGGCGAAAGTTGTCCAGGTCCAAATGCCCCAGCACCAAGCCACGCCCGTCAAATTCCGCCAACCGGACAGCCAGCAATGTCTGGAACCCCTGACGGTTGGCCACACCGGTCAACACATCCTGCTCAGCCAAGCGGTTCAATGTTTCATTAAGACTGCCACGCTCACAGGCATAGCGCAGACACCGACGGATAACCTCAGGATTCAACTGATCGCGCACCAACCAGTCCGCCACACCTTCCGGCTCAATCTCCGGCTCGTGCTCCAGCAGCAATACAATCGGTAACGGACAATGCCCCAACGTGGGCAACTGTAATTCTGTGGCCAGCACAACAGCGTGGCTGGCCGCATCAAACAGCGGACTAACCGCTTGCCATGAAGGCGCAGTAATAAATCTGTAAGCACCGCCAAACGAGCCAAGATATTCGCTCAGCAGCGAATCCCAGCCTTGTGATTCCGCTAGTAGGCATACCTCTAACGGTTGGACTAACGCCGCCAAAAAGCCCCCCAACACAGCAAAAGGAACGGTATCCCGTCCGGACGCGTCTAAACCGACGACTCTCCCACCTTCCGTGGTGAATACGGCCCTGTCTTGCTCTACTACAAGCGACCCTTATTCAATCCAGAGTAAATGATTACAAGATTAAACCAACCCCAACACGGCCAAGATAGTGTGACGCGCGGCACATTTATTAACCAGTCACAGCATCACCTCGCGGCCTGTTAAAATATCCGACCACTCCCTTTGACGATTGATTGCATGTCCCGACTGAACCCCCGGCAGCAGGAAGCCGTGAACTATGTCGGCGGCCCACTTCTGGTGCTCGCCGGCGCAGGTTCCGGCAAAACCAGCGTAATTACCCGCAAGATCGCCCATTTGGTGCAAAACTGCGGTATAGCGGCCCGCCACATTGTTGCCATGACCTTTACCAATAAGGCGGCGCGGGAAATGAAGGAGCGTGTCGGCACGCTGCTTAAAGGTGCAGAAGGGCGCGGGCTGACCGTCTCTACCTTCCACAACCTGGGGATGAACATCATCCGCAAGGAATACGCACGTCTGGGCTACAAACCCGGCTTCTCGATCTTCGATGACGGCGACATCAAAGCCCTGCTCTCGGACATCATGCAGAAAGAGTATTCCGGCGACGACGGCATCGACGAAATCAAAAACTACATCGGAGCCTGGAAAAACGACCTGATCCTGCCCGACGAGGCCATCAGCAAGGCGCGCAACCCCAAAGAACAAACCGCGGCCATCGTCTACCTGCACTATCAGCGCACGCTGAAGGCTTACAACGCAGTGGACTTCGACGATTTGATCCTGCTGCCGGTAAAGCTGTTTCAGGAACACGCGGACATTCTAGAGAAGTGGCAAAACCGCATCCGCTATCTGCTTGTGGACGAATATCAGGACACCAACGCCAGCCAGTACCTGCTGGTGAAGCTACTGGTAGGCATGCGCAACCAGTTCACCGTGGTGGGCGACGATGACCAGTCAATCTACGCCTGGCGCGGTGCGCGGCCGGAGAACCTGATGCTGCTCAAGGAGGACTATCCCTCCCTGAAGGTGGTCATGCTGGAGCAAAACTACCGCTCCACCAGCCGCATCCTAAAATGCGCCAACGTGCTGATCGCCAACAACCCACACGCCTTCGAGAAGCAACTGTGGTCGGAGATGGGCGTTGGCGATGAAATCCGCGTAATCCGTTGCCGCAACGAAGACGCCGAGTGTGAGCGGGTGGCACTCGAAATCCTCACTCTGCACTTGCGCACGCAGCGGCCTTACAGTGACTTCGCCATTCTTTACCGGGGTAACTATCAGGCCAAGCTGATGGAGCTGAAGTTGCAGCACCATCAGATCCCCTATCGCCTGTCCGGCGGTACCAGCTTCTTCGCCCGTCAGGAAGTGAAAGACCTGATGAGCTACTTCCGCCTGCTGGTGAACCCGGATGACGACAACGCATTCCTACGCGTCATCAACGTGCCGCGCCGGGAAATCGGTTCAGCGACGCTGGAAAAGCTCGGCAACTACGCCTCCGAGCGAAACATCAGCATGTACGCTGCGGCGGGAGAAATGGGGCTGAGCCAAGTGCTGGACGCCCGCTACACCGACCGCCTGAACCGTTTCACCCGCTGGATGGACCGCATCCGCCAGGAGTGCGCGCAGAACGATCCGATTGCTGCCATCCGCAGCATGGTCATGGATATCGACTACGAAAACTGGCTGCGCCAGAACGCCTCCAATGACAAAGTCGCTGACGCGCGCATGAGCAACGTCTGGTTCCTCGTCGATGCCCTGAAGAACACCCTTGAGCGCGACGAAGATGGCGACATGACCATCGAAGACGCCATCGGTAAGCTGGTTCTGCGCGACATGCTCGAGCGTCAGCAAGAGGAAGAAGAAGGTGCTGACGGCGTACAGATGCTGACCCTGCATGCATCCAAAGGTCTGGAGTTCCCCTACGTGTTCATCATCGGCATGGAAGAGGAAATCCTCCCGCACCGCTCCAGCATCGAAGCGGACACCATCGAAGAAGAACGCCGCCTCGCCTATGTCGGCATCACCCGCGCCCGGCAGAATCTGGTGATGACCTTTGCCGCCAAGCGCAAGCAATACGGCGAGATCATGGATTGCCTGCCGAGCCGCTTCCTAGACGAGCTGCCACCTGAAGACCTGCAATGGGAAGGTTTAGAAGACGCACCCCAAGAAGTTAAAACAGCCCGTGGCAACGATGCCCTGGCCAATATGCGCGCAATGCTCAAGCGCAACTGAGTTGCCAGCACGCTGGCAGCCGGAATGTTAAACAACAGGCAATAAAAAACCGCCCCGAGAGGCGGTTTTTTATGAGATCAGCGCGATTACAGGCCAGACATTTTCTGAATGGCTTCACGCAGCTCATCATCGGAGCAGTCAGCGCAGGTGCCTTTTGGCGGCATGGCGTTGATACCGGAGATGGCTTTAGCGAGGATGCCGTCCAGACCACCCTGGTGATCAGCGCGGTCTTTCCAGGCAGCAGTGTCGCCGATTTTCGGCGCGCCCAGCAGGCCAGTGCTATGGCAAGCGTTGCAATGCTTGGCGATGATGTCGTCAGCACTACGCGCGCCACCACCAGCAGCTACGGCAACGGCACCAACGCCTTTGCACTCTTCGCCTTGGATGCAAACTTCACCAACTGGCTTCAGACGTTCGGCAATCGCCTCATCAGTCGTGGCCTGAGCAGTCACTGCCCACAGGGCCAATACAGCAGCTGGTGCCACCAGCATTTTCTTCATCAGATTCACGGTACACCCTCATCGTGGCTAGTCACGCTCGCGGCCACGGTTTCGCGAGCGGCGGACATTATATAGGTTCAAACACCAACCCGAAACAACCCATATTGTCGCAGGGTTATTGGATTTCGGGCAGAAGACGCAAAAACCTGCACACCAGCCGTGGTTCAGAAGTTAGCCGGTGTTGTTGCGCTGATCAGCCGAGCAGGCAGCTCAAACGGGTTGCGAAACCGGTGTGGCTTACTGCTTTCGAAGTAATAACTATCACCGGGCTCAAGAATAAATACCTCTGAACCCACCGTGAGTTCCAATTTACCTTCGACCAGCATGCCGGCTTCCTCACCCTCGTGGGTGTACATCTCATCGCCCGTATCGGCTCCCGGTGGGTAGGTTTCGTCGAGGAAAGCAATGGCCCGGCTCGGATGCGCCTTGCCCACCAACTTCATGGTGATGGCGCCGCTGCAAATATCAGTCAGATCGTCTGCCCGGTAGACGACCTGGGTCTGGGTTTCCTGGTCCATATCCAGTGAGAAGAATTCGACCAGCGACATGGGGATTCCCCCAAGCACCTTCTTCAGCGAACTGATCGAAGGGCTGACGCTGTTCTTCTCGATCATGGAGATGGTGCTGTTAGTGACGCCCGCACGTTTGGCGAGTTCACGCTGGGAAAGGCCCTTAAGCTTGCGTATGGATTGCAGTCGAACACCGACGTCCAATGTGGTAATCCCCCTCGGGAAATAACGGAATGAAGTCGCCGTATCATGGCAACAGCGTTCAGTATTTACAACACCAAGGAGGACTCTGCTACACAGCCGCTCGTCTAGGCACCGACGTAGAGCAGTGGTACACGTTTGAGGTTGCAGAAAATCTGGTAGGGAATGGTCTGTGCGGCCAGCGCAAGATCACTTGCAAGTACCTGCTTACCCCACAGTTCGACCCGGCTGCCTACGCCGGCCTGGGGCAAATCCGTCAGATCCACCGTGAGCATGTCCATTGAGACCCGTCCGATCAGGCGAGTCAGCTGCCCATCCACCGCTACCGGCGCTCCGTTCGGGGCGTGGCGCGGGTAGCCGTCGGCATAGCCCATGGCAACCACGCCGACCCGGGTTGGTCGCTCGCAAATAAACTTGCCACCGTAGCCAACCGGCTCGCCGGCCGGCAGTTCGCGCACACTGATGATCTTTGATTCAACAGTCATCACCGGCTGCAACTGACTGGCTAGCGGGTGCTCAACCTCGAATGGCGTAGCCCCGTAAAGCATCAGGCCCGGCCGGACCCAATCAGTGTTCTGCTGCTGAGAAAACAGCTGCGGCCAACCCAAAATGGCGGGCGAATTTCGCAGGCTGACTTCAGCATTAAGTGCCTGGCGGACCTGTTCAAAGGCACGCACCTGCTCTTCGCTGCGCTGACAATCCAGCTCATCGGCGCGGGAGAAGTGGCTCATCAGAACGATCTTGGCGACCTTACCAGTCGCCTGCAGTCGCCTGTACGCCGCTTCGTACTGCTCGGGATAGAAGCCGACCCGGTGCATGCCGCTGTCCATTTTTAACCACACGGTCAGCGGGGTTTTGACCGAACTCTTTTCGATGGCCTGCAGTTGCCACTCAGTGTGCACCACACACCAAAAGTCATGCTGCTCGATCAATGACAACTCATCGGCTTCAAAAAAACCTTCCAGCAACAGAATCGGCCCGCGAATACCGGCGGCGCGCAATTGCAGGGCCTCTTCAATACAAGCCACCGCATAACCGTCGGCAATATCCTGAAGGGCCTGGGCGCAACGCACGGCACCGTGTCCATAGGCATCGGCCTTGATCACCGCAAGGGCGCGGGCACCAGTGCTTGAGCGGGCCAGTTGATAGTTGTGTCGCAGGGCTTGTAGATCGATGAGTGCACGGGCAGGACGCATGGAATTCTCGTTTTAATCAAACGACCGCCAGCAGACATCTGAAAAATACTGGCGGTCGGGGTGGAACAGGTGGCAGCGCTTACTGCGCTGCCACAACGGTCATTTCGACCAACACTTCAGGTTTGTACATCTTCGCTTCTACACAGGCTCGAGCCGGAGCCGTGCCCGGAGCAACCCAGGCATCCCAGACCTGATTCAGGCCGTCGTAATCCCGCTCCATGTCCTTCAGATAGATGGTCACGGAAAGGATTTTCGACTTATCGCTGCCCACCTCAGCCAGCAAACGATCAATGCTGGCCAGGGTTTCCTGAGTTTGCTGCACGATGTCGCCGTTGTAGTCATCCGCCAATTGCCCCGCCAGGTAGACGGTACTGTTGTGAATAACAATTTCGCTGTAACGCGCTTCAGTGTGCAGGCGCTGAACTGACATGCTTCGGAGTCTCCGCAGAACGGTTATATCGGGAAATATCCAGACCTTCAGCGCTGATCTGCGGGCGTTTTTTCGCCATCAGATCAGCCAACAGACGGCCTGAACCACAGGCCATGGTCCAGCCCAACGTGCCGTGGCCGGTATTGAGGTACAGGTTGCTGATGCCAGTTGCCCCCACAATCGGCGTGCCGTCCGGAGTGGCCGGACGCAGCCCGGTCCAAAACTCAGCACGGGACAGATCGCCACCTTGCGGATAGAGATCGCCGGTGATCATTTCCAGGGTTTCACGACGACGTGGATTCAGGCTCAGATCGAAACCTGCGATTTCCGCCATGCCGCCCACACGAATGCGGTTGTCAAAGCGGGTGATCGCCACTTTATAGGTTTCATCGAGGATGGTCGAAGTCGGTGCCATATCCGGGTTAGTGATCGGCACGGTCAACGAGTAACCCTTAAGCGGGTAAACCGGTGCTTTGATGCCCAGTGGCTTGAGCATTTGCGGGCTGTAGCTGCCCAGCGCCAGCACGTACTGATCGGCCGTTTCCAGCTTGCCGTCGATCCACACGCCATTGATGCGGTTGCCCACCGCATCCAGACGCTGGATGTTCTGCCCAAAGCGGAATTCGACGCCCAAATTACGGGCCATCTCAGCCAGTTTGGTGGTGAACATTTGGCAGTCGCCAGTCTGATCATTAGGCAGACGCAGTGCGCCGGCCAGCTTATCGGTCACGGACGCCAGTGCAGGCTCAACACGGGCAATTCCGGCGCGGTCCAGCAGTTCGTATGGCACACCGGACTGCTCAAGCACGGCGATATCTTTAGCAGCGCTATCCAACTGCGCCTGAGTGCGGAACAGCTGGGTGGTGCCAAGGGTGCGGCCCTCATAGGCGATGCCAGTTTCAGCGCGCAGTTCGTCGAGGCAGTCGCGACTGTACTCGGACAGGCGCACCATACGTTCTTTGTTTACGGCATAGCGGCTGGCGGTGCAGTTACGCAGCATTTGCGCCATCCACAGGTACTGATCGATGTCACCAGTGGCCTTGATCGCAAGCGGTGCATGCTTCTCCAGCAGCCACTTAATGGCTTTGAGCGGCACACCCGGTGCTGCCCAAGGCGAGGCGTAGCCAGGCGAAACCTGACCTGCGTTGGCGAAGCTGGTTTCCATGGCTGGCGCCTGCTGGCGATCCACGACAACCACCTCAAAACCCTGCCGAGCCAAGTAGTACGCACTGGCCGTGCCAATCACACCACTACCGAGAACCAGAACACGCATGACGCTCTCCTCAAACCACAATCAGCACTTTTGTACTTTTTTCTAGACTACAGTTGGGCGCAGTATAGGAACTCTTACGCAGTGCAATTCACTATATAAGAAGCTATATTTGGCGAGAATTCTTGGCACAATTGCCTTTCGCAGAGGGAGATCCACCTTGCGCACCCAACATCAAAGCAAACGTGAACTGGATAAGATTGACCGCAATATCTTGCGCATCCTGCAGGAAGACGGACGTATTAGCTTTACCGAACTCGGTGACCGTGTAGGTCTGTCCACCACGCCCTGCACTGAGCGCGTACGCCGCTTGGAGCGCGAAGGCATCATCATGGGCTACCACGCCCGCCTCAACCCGCAGAACCTCAAAGCCAGCCTGCTGGTGTTTGTCGAGATCAGCCTGGACTACAAGTCCGGCGACACCTTTGAAGAATTCCGCCGTGCCGTGCTCAAGCTACCGCACGTACTAGAGTGCCATCTGGTCTCCGGCGATTTCGACTATCTGGTAAAAGCCCGCATCAACGAGATGGCCAGCTACCGCAAACTGCTCGGCGACATCCTGCTCAAGCTGCCGCACGTGCGTGAGTCGAAGAGCTATATCGTGATGGAAGAAGTGAAGGAAACCCTAAGCCTGCCGATTGCAGACTGAGGCTTACACCAATACTTGGCGAGTGCTGGCAATCAGTTGATGCACCTGCCGTTCAACGGCTGGCTCCGTCAGTTCTTCAGGACGTTGCCCGCGCGGACACGGCAGGCTTTCGGTGGTGCCGAACAAACGGCAAATCAGCGGGCGCTGGTCGTACACCTCACAACCGTTTGGGCCAAGATGCACGCAGTTGTACTCCACCAGTGCAGCGTCGTGCTCGGCGTCGCTCTTTGCCGGCAAACGTGACATCTCCTCAGATGAAGCCGTCACCGGCCCGCAGCAATCGTGACAGCCGGGCACGCAGGCGAAGCTGGGAATCTGCAAACGCAGACGATCAATTTTGCGGCTGACACAACTCATGGAACACATCCTCAGACATCAGCCGACATTCTAGCGCAGCCCACTTCCAGAGCGGCGCATACCTGCCCGGTTGCGTTCCATTTACGACTACAGGCTTGGCGCACGGTAACTCCGGCGCTTATGCTTCGTAAAAATTCCACAACACAATAATCAGGATTTCAAACATGAGTGGCCGCGTTCATCAGCCCGTGCACACCCACCAGCATGCTGCGTCGTATTACGCCGCCAGCGCTAACCAACAGCTCGCATTTGCGCCCCTGCGTGGAGAGGTTCGCGCTGATGTTTGCATTGTCGGTGGTGGTTTTTCGGGCCTGAACACAGCCATTGAGCTGGCGCGCAAAGGCCTCTCTGTAGCGTTGGTTGAAGCCCGCAAAATTGGCTGGGGTGCCAGCGGACGCAACGGCGGCCAGCTAATTCGTGGCGTCGGTCACGGGGTTGAACAGTTTGAGAACATCCTCGGTAGCGAAGGCGTCCGTCAGATCAAGCTGATGGGCCTGGAAGCAGTTGAGCTGGTACGCCAGCGCGTGGATGAATTCAACATCAACTGCGACCTGACCTGGGGCTACTGCGACCTGGCCAACAAGCCCAGTCACCTCGAAGGGTTTGCCGAAGACATGGCCGAACTCAAACAGCTCGGCTATCGCCATGAAATGCGTCTGCTGCAACCAGAGCAGATGCACGAAGTGGTCGGCTCCAATCTGTATGTCGGCGGCATGATCGACATGGGTTCAGGCCACCTGCACCCACTCAACCTGGCCTTGGGCGAGGCCGCCGCCGCGCAAAGCCTGGGCGTGCAACTCTTTGAAGACTCCGCCGTCACGCGCATTGAATACGGCCCACAAGTCAGTGTGCATACCGCTCAAGGCGTGGTGCGCGCAGCCAATCTGGTACTGGCCTGCAACGCCTATCTGAATGATCTGGACCCAACCATTGGCGGCAAGGTACTTCCGGCTGGTAGCTACGTAATCGCCACCGAGCCGCTCAGTGAAGAAGAAGCCAAGTCACTGATTCCGCAAAACATGGCCCTGTGTGATCAGCGCGTGGCGCTGGACTACTACCGCCTTTCCGCTGACCGCCGCCTGCTGTTCGGCGGTGCCTGCCATTATTCTGGACGTGACCCGGCGGACATTGCCGCCTATATGCGCCCCAAGATGCTCAAAGTATTCCCGCAGCTGGCCAACAAGCGTATCGACTTCCAGTGGGGCGGCATGATCGGCATCGGTGCCAACCGTTTGCCGCAAATCGGCCGTCTTGCCCAGCATTCCAACGTCTACTTTGCTCAGGCCTACGCTGGGCATGGCGTGAATGCCACGCATCTGGCGGGCAAGCTGCTTGCAGAAGCCATCAGCGGTCAGCTCAACGGTGGCTTTGATTTGTTCGCCAAGGTCCCGCACATCACCTTCCCCGGCGGTAAACACCTGCGCTCACCGCTGTTGGCACTGGGCATGCTCTGGCACCGTCTTAAAGAGCTGGTTTAATCGCCGGCTCTACTTCCAGAACGGACGTCGGGCCTCTTCTGCGGCCTGGCTCCGGCTCAAGCCCACATCCTTCAGCTCATCATCCGTCAGTTGGCTCAGCACGCGCCGGGTTTTAATCCGCTGTAATACGCGCAGCCAGCCCTTACCAACCCCAGCCTGAGAACCATACAGATTCGCTCCTGGCCCGACCTTATCCAATACAGTTACTGGATCGCCCTGCGGACCTGCTGTTTGACCTTTCATCCTGAACTCCTGTCGCCTGTTTACGCTGAAGTCCATGATGCAGGTGCTGCTGAATGCCTTACAGATTCAGCAAATAACAATTAAAAACATACAGATCAGCATAAGTTCATCTGAATTGAGCTTTTAAAGCCAATCTGTATGGTTAGCCCTTCCGGGAGAGGCTTAGGATGACGCTCTATATCAATCTGGCTGAGCAGTTGAGCACACGCATTGAACAGGGCCTGTATCGACCCGGCGAGCGCCTGCCTTCGGTCAGGGCGCTAAGCCAAGAGCACGGCGTCAGCCTAAGCACGGTGCAGCAAGCCTACCGACATCTTGAAGACCTTGGCCTGGTCTCACCAAAACCCAAATCCGGCTATTTCGTGCCGTTCAGCCGCCAACCCGCGCGCCTGCCTCAAATCAGCCGGGCCGCCCAGCGGCCTGTGGATATCTCTCAGTGGGAACACGTACTGGATCTGGTCAGTCTGGCACCGGACGACGGCATTCTGCAGCTCGGCCGGGGTATGCCGGATATCAGCAGCCCAACACTCAAGCCCCTGCTGCGCAGCCTGTCGCGCCTGAGCCGCCGTCAGCAAAGCAAGGACCTCGGTTACGGCAGCCTCAAAGGCCATCAGGCCCTGCGCGAACAGCTGTCGAGGTTGATGGTCGATTCTGGCAACCAGATTCCGGCCGATGAAATCATCGTCACCAGCGGCTGCCACGAAGCCTTGTCAGTTGCCTTCCGCTCGCTGTGTAAGGCCGGCGATATCGTCGCCGTCGACTCGCCCAGCTTCCACGGCGTCATGCAGGCACTGAAAGGCTTCGATATCAAAGCCCTCGAGCTGCCCACTGACCCTCTGACCGGTATCAGCCTGGACGCCCTTGAACTGGCGCTTGAGCAATGGCCGATCAAAGTCATACAGCTCACCCCAAGCTGCAACAACCCGCTTGGCTACATCATGCCCGAGGCCAACAAGCGACGGCTGCTGACCTTAGCTCAGCGCTACGATGTGGCGATTATTGAAGACGATGTATACGGCGATCTGGCGTACAGCTACCCAAGGCCGCGCACTATCAAATCCTTCGATGAAGATGGCCGCGTGGTGCTGTGCAGCTCCGTCTCGAAAACCCTGGCACCCGGTATCCGTATCGGCTGGATTGCCCCCGGCCGTTATCTGCAGCAAGTGCTGCACCAGAAATACATATCCAGTGGCATGACGGCACAACTGCCGCAGGAGGCCCTGGCAGACTACCTCCTCGGCGGCCACTACCAGCCGCATCTGCGGCGCATGCGCAGCCAATACGCCCGTAACCGCAACGTGATGATCGACTGGATCAGGCGCTACCTTCCGGAGCAGACCCGCTTCAGCCAGCCGGAAGGCGGTTACATTCTGTGGCTGGAACTGCCCGAACACTTCGACAGCCAGCGCCTGAACCGCCTGCTGCTACCACACAAGCTGATCATCGCTCCCGGCAGCATCTTTTCCGCTGCCGGTAAGTTCCGAAATTGCCTGCGTATCAACTACGCCAACAAGCCAACCCAGCAACTGGAACAGTCGATCCAGTTGCTGGGGCAATGCATCCGGCAACTGCTCGACTAACCTGCTTAATTCTGCGTCTGCAGGCCTTTACCGCGCCAAGCCAGCACAACAAATCCGGCCGCGCCCAGCGCCATCATCAGCGGCAGCGCATGGCCGCTGACCCAGTGGGTAGCGGCACCGGTAATCAGCGGCCCGACCAGGCAGCCAATCCCCCACAACTGGGCGATATGCGCATTAGCCTGCACCAGCTCATCGTCACGGTAGCGCTCACCAATCAGAATCAGCGAAATAGTGAACAGACTGCCTGCCGTCGCCCCAAACAACACCAGCACCGGCCAAACCAAAGGCGTATGCAGCGTCAGCGGAACCGCGAGACTGGACAGCACCAGCACCACGCCACACCCAAGAAACAGACGACGGCGAGACATCTGATCCGCCAACCAGCCAATCGGCAGTTGCAGCGCAGCATCACCAACCACCACCACGCTGACCATGAACAACGCGACTTCCTGCGTGAAGCCCTGACGCAAGCCATAAATCGGCATCAGGGTCAGCACCATCGCCTCAAATGCAGCAAACAACATAACCGCCCAGGCAATCGCCGGAATGCGCTGACAAAACTCCAGCAAGTTGCGCGCAGAAGCGCTGTGCGCCTCGACCGTCGGTGCACCGGTGCGCCCCAACAGCAAGAGTGAACCGCCAATCAGCAGGCCCACACCAACCCAAAAGCCCAGATCACCTTCTGCACCGACTGCAGCCAGCAGCAAAGGGCCACACAGATAACTCAGGGCATAGCCAGTGCCGTACAGCGCCACCAAGCGCCCGCGCCACTTCTCAATTGCCAGCTGGTTGATCCAGCTCTCGCCCAAAACGAATACAACAGTCAGACCGATACCCAGCACCAGGCGCAGCACCAACCACACGGCGTAATTCTGAATCAGCGCCATGCTGATCACGGAAACCGCCCCGAACAGCAGGCACGCCTGCATCACCCTGACCGTACCGAGCCACGAGGCCAGCCGGCCAGCCACGCTCGCCCCCAGCAACACACCCACCGCCGGCGTGGCCGCCATTACACCAATGGCGAAGGAGCTGTAGCCCCACTCCTCCAGGCGCAATGACACCAGCGGCATGGTCACACCAAGCGCCAAACCGATACTGATTACTGCTGCGCAGACTGCAAAGTATGTACCCCAACGCATTACCAGAACCCTTATGAACACCCGATAAACCAAAGCGGCCGGATCTCCAGAGGAAACCCGGCCGCAGGTGTGGCGATTAGCAGCCGCCAGGCTGCCTCAACCGGCCCCGAAGGGCGGACCTATCAATACACGTTACAGCTTGATCCAGGTGGCCTTCAGCTCGGTGTACTTGTCGAAGGCGTGCAGGGACTTGTCACGACCGTTGCCCGACTGCTTAAAGCCGCCGAACGGCGCAGTCATGTCACCGCCATCATATTGGTTGACCCAGACGCTACCGGCACGCACAGCCTTGGCAGTCAGATGCGCCTTGGACAGATCGCTGGTCCAAATACCAGCGGCCAAGCCGTAGATGGTGTCGTTGGCAATCGCGATCGCTTCTTCCACGTTGTCAAAACCGATCACCGACAGGACCGGGCCAAAAATTTCTTCCTTGGCGATGCGCATTGCATTGGTCACGCCGTCAAAGATGGTCGGCTCTACATAAGTACCGCCGGTTTCTTCCAGCACACGGTTACCACCAGCTACCAGCTTGGCACCGTCATCGTGACCGGCCTTGATGTAGCTCAGCACGTTGTTCATCTGCGTGGTATCGACCAGCGCACCGACATTAGTGGCCGGGTCCAGCGGATTGCCCGGTTTCCAAGCCTTGATTGCCTCGACCACCATCGGCACAAATTTGTCCTTGATGGAGTTTTCCACCAGCAGACGGGAACCTGCGGTACACACCTCGCCTTGGTTGAAGGCAATGGCACTGGCAGCAGCCTCAGCAGCAGCCTTCAGATCCGGCGCATCGGCAAATACGATGTTCGGGCTCTTACCGCCTGCTTCCAGCCAAACGCGCTTCATGTTGGATTCGCCAGCGTAGATCATCAGTTGCTTGGCGATTTTGGTCGAACCGGTGAACACCAGTGTGTCGACATCCATATGCAGCGCCAACGCCTTGCCGACTGTGTGACCGAAACCAGGCAGGACGTTGAGAACACCAGCCGGAATACCCGCTTCGATGGCCAGTTGAGCCAGACGCAGGCCGGTCAGGGAAGACTTCTCAGAAGGTTTCAGGATCACCGAGTTACCGGTGGAAAGAGCTGGCCCGAGTTTCCAGCAAGTCATCAGCAGCGGGAAGTTCCACGGCACGATGGCAGCGACAACGCCGACAGGCTCGCGGGTCACCAGACCCAGCTCGTTGTGAGGTGTTGCAGCAACTTCGTCGTAAATTTTGTCAATGGCCTCACCGCTCCAACGAATGGCGCGGGCAGCAGCCGGCACATCAACAGCCAGGGAATCGCTGATCGGCTTACCCATGTCGAGGGTTTCCAGCAGCGCCAGCTCGTCGCGGTTGGCTTCGATCAGATCAGCCAGTCGGATCATCCGCTTCTTGCGCTCGGTCGGGGCCATGCGGGACCAGACACCAGACTCAAAAGTCGCACGGGCATCGACAACCGCCAGATCCGCATCGGCCTGATCGCAGCTAGCCACTTTCCCCAGCAAACGTCCATCCACCGGGCTGATGCAGTCAAAAGTGTCGCCCGAAACAGCTGCACGGTATTCACCGTGAATAAAGGCCCGGCCCTCGAATTTCAGGTCCTTGGCACGCTGTTCCCAGTCGGCACGTGTCAGGCTAGTCATACGAACATCCCCTATTAGCAGTGATAGCGCCGCAGGTTGCCGCTTGCGCTGTAAATTATTTTGCATGGGTTCACGCCAACCCACTCTTGCCGCAACACTAAACCAGAGCCTCTGATACTTCCAATATTTTTTACATTCGCCCCGGAATCCCCCTTGTTATGTGCGGATTATTAAACATAGACTGGCCGTTCATCTGACCACCACAACAAGCCTGCCGCAGCAGTGCGTACCTCTATCGGACTTGCTTATGAACATCGACAGCATCATCGACTTTGCTCAAGCCACCACCCCAGCCGAGCACTATCGCCCAGCCCCCGAGAAAATCCTCAAAGGCGACGCTGAGCAAAATGTACGCAATCACTATTCAAGCCCGTGCGGACAGTTCAGCACCGGTATCTGGGAAGGCGAAGTGGGTCACTGGACCATCAACTACACAGAACACGAGTACTGCGAGATGCTGCAAGGCGTATCAGTCCTGCGCGACAAAGACGGTAATGCCAAGACCCTGCGCGCCGGCGACCGCTTTGTGATTCCAGCAGGCTTCAGCGGCACCTGGGAAGTGCTGGAGACAACCCGCAAGGTTTACGTGATTTTTGAACAGAAGAGCCAGTAAGCACTGACTCTACAGATCCCCTTTTTAGCCCGCCGCGTGCGGGCTTTTTCTTGCGTGAAAAACACTCAGAAACGGGACAAGATAAAATCGCAGACATGAAAAAGCCCGCACTAGGCGGGCTCTTTCAAGAGAAGCAAATCAATTACTTGATTTTGCCTTCTTTGTAGATCACGTGCTTACGCACAACAGGATCGTACTTTTTGATTTCGATCTTGTCTGGAGTAGTGCGCTTGTTCTTGTCGGTAGTGTAGAAGTGACCAGTACCGGCACTCGAGATCAAACGGATCAATTCACGCATGATTTAGCTCCTTAAACCTTTTCGCCGCGAGCGCGCAGCTCGGCCAGAACAGCGTCAATACCACGCTTGTCGATTACACGCATGCCCTTGGCGGAAACGCGCAGACGTACAAAACGCTTCTCAGACTCAACCCAGAAGCGGTGATGCTGCAGGTTCGGCAGGAAACGACGACGGGTTTTGTTGTTTGCGTGGGAAATGTTGTTCCCGGTTACCGGACCCTTACCGGTAACTTGACAGACTCTCGACATGCCTCAGCCCTCTAAAACCACATGCCCAACCCGGCATGGGTTGGCCGCATAAACTCAATGTCATTGGCGCTCGACGCCACGTATCTCGAGGGTCTTACCGGCCATACCTGAAAGCGCAAGAACCGGGCCCCTACAAAAGAGCGCTGCTTTATACCAGAAAGCCCCCGCCACCACAAGGCAATCTGTACTTTGCGCGAGCGCCAAAGGAGGTGCATTTTACACGCTGATGGCGCAGTGCACAGTGCCCTTCGCCTTTAACCATTCGTCGCGCCCCATCATTGCCTGAACCGGTATTAATGCCCTAGGGTTAACCATTCCCGCTGACACGACGTTCCGGAGCCCCCATGCGCCTTGCTGCACTGCCGTTACTGATTGCCCCCATCCTTCTGCCCGTCCTGGCCCAAGCCAATACGCTGAGCGTGTGCACGGAGGCGAGCCCGGATGGTTTCGATGTGGTCCAGTACAACTCGCTGACCACCACCAACGCGTCTGCAGATGTGCTGATGAATCGTTTGGTCGACTTTGATGCTGTCAGCGGTAAATTGATTCCCAGCCTGGCCGAACGCTGGGCCATCAGCGCAGACGGGCTGACCTACGATTTCACCCTGCGCAGTGATGTCAGTTTTCACACTACGCCCTACTTCAGCCCCAAACGCCTGCTCAATGCCGATGACGTGTTGTTCAGCTTCCAGCGCATGCTCAGCAGCGACCACCCGTGGCACGCTGTGGCCGCCAGCGGTTATCCACACGCCCAATCAATGCAATGGCCCAACCTGATCAAAGCCCTTGAGAAAACCGGCGAACACAGCCTGCGCATCACCCTGAACCGACCGGACGCCACCTTTCTCGCCACCCTAAGCATGGGTTTCGCCTCGATTTACTCCGCAGAATATGCCGATCAACTGCTCGCAGCCGGCAAGCCGGAACAGCTCAACAGCCAACCGGTCGGCACCGGCCCGTTCGTGTTCAAGCGCTTCCAGAAGGACGCCGTAGTCCGCTACAGCGCCAACTCCAGCTATTTTGCGGGCAAGCCGGCTGTGGATAACCTGATCTACGCCATCACCCCGGATGCCAACGTGCGTCTGCAAAAGTTGAGACGTGGCGAATGCCAGGTTGCGCTGTCGCCCAAGCCTCAGGACATTCAGGCGATCAAAAATGACGCCAACCTGCACGCCGCCCACACCGCAGCCTTTATGACGGCCTTTGTTGGTATCAACAGCCAACATCCGCCACTGGATAAACCACAAGTGCGTCAGGCCATCAATCTGGCCTTCGACAAAGCCAGCTACCTGCAAGCCGTCTTCGAAAACAGCGCGGAAGCAGCCAACGGTCCATATCCCGCCAATACCTGGAGCTTCAACACTGACCTGCCGGGCTACGCCCATGATCCGGAAAAAGCCAAAGCCTTGTTGAAAGAAGCCGGACTGGCAGAAGGTTTCAGCACCACCATCTGGACTCGCCCCAGCGGCAGCCTGCTAAACCCAAACCCCAGCCTCGGCGCACAGTTGCTTCAGGCTGATCTGGCCGAAGTCGGCATTAAGGCAGAAATCCGCGTGATCGAATGGGGCGAGCTGATTCGTCGCGCCAAAGCCGGCGAACACGACCTGCTGTTTATGGGCTGGGCCGGTGACAACGGTGACCCGGACAACTTCCTCACCCCGCAGTTTGCCTGCTCCTCCGTCGAGTCCGGGCTGAACTTTGCACGCTACTGCGACCCTACACTGGACAAGCTGATCAGCGACGGCAAAGCCAACAGCGACCAGGCCGAACGCAGCCGCTTATATAAGGAAGCGCAACGCATCATCCAGGAACAAGCCCTGTGGCTGCCGCTGACACACCCCACCGCCTACGCCCTGCTGAGCAAGAAGGTCAGCGGCTACGAAGTGAGCCCATTTGGCCGCGTCGACTTCTCGAAAGTGCAGCTCAGCCGCTAGCCATACAGAGACCGAGCCCTGAGCACAGGGCTCGGTCACACCCAACCATGCTCAGCCATCGACAGCGGCTCACCGTCGCCGACGATAAAGTGATCCAGCACCCGCACGTCCACCAGCGCCAACGCATCCTTCAAGCGCCGGGTCAAATCACGATCGGCCTGACTGGGCTCAGCGACGCCGGACGGATGATTGTGGGTTAGGATCAGTGCCGCAGCATTATGGAACAGCGCACGCTTGACCACTTGCCGCGGATAAACGCTGGCGCTATCGATTGAACCGTGGAACAGCGCCTCAAACGCTAACACGCGATGTTTTGCGTCCAGAAACAGGCAACCGAATACTTCATGGGGCTCATGCCGCAGCAGCGTCTTTAAATAATCCCGCACCGCCTGCGGGCTCTCCAGCACAGACTCGCGGCGCAGCTGCTCGGCCAGATGCCGTCGCCCCATCTCCAGCACCGCCTGCAACTGGGCGAACTTGGCCGGGCCCAAGCCCAAATGCTCGGAAAACGAAGGCAAGTCCGCCTGCAACAACGCCCGCAAACTGCCAAATTCGCTTAACAGCTGCCGCGCCAAATCCACCGCACTGCAACCGGCAACACCGGTACGTAGAAAGATCGCTAAAAGCTCTGCATCCGTCAGACTCACAGCGCCTTGCGCCAAGAGTTTTTCCCGCGGCCGCTCCGCCGCTGGCCAATCACGAATACTCATCACACCTCCTTGTGTTTCAAGCCATACAACAACGCCGCAGCACCAGTCTTGCAGGGCATCGGCAGCACTGCTTCATGGCGGCTGCTGTGCTATCGTAGCGGCCTTTGCACGGCAGTCGCGCAGAGGAATGCCAACGCCGTGACGCACATCCATCTTCGAAACAAGGCAGGTCTATGCAGCGGCTGTATCGGAAACGCATTATTGTGGGCGTAGGCGGCGGTATCGCTGCCTATAAAAGTGCCGAGCTGATTCGCCGACTCAAAGACCAGGACGCCGACGTCCGCGTCGTCATGACCCAAGCTGGGCAAGAGTTCATCACCCCACTGACACTGCAGGCGCTGTCCGGCCACCCGGTCCATCTCGATCTGCTTGACCCCGCTGCCGAAGCCGGCATGGGCCACATCGACTTGGCACGCTGGGCGGACATGATTCTCATCGCCCCGGCCACCGCCGATCTGATGGCACGCTTGGCGCAGGGTGTGGCCGATGACCTGCTGACCACTCTGGTGCTGGCCACTGATGCCCCAGTGGCATTGGCTCCGGCCATGAATCAGGCCATGTGGCGAGACCCAGCCACTCAAGCTAATGCTGAGCTGCTGCGCTCACGGGGCTTTCACCTGTTCGGCCCGGCAGCTGGCAGCCAGGCCTGCGGCGATGTCGGTCTGGGGCGCATGCTCGAGGCCGAACAACTGGCGCAATGCGCGGCCGATTGCTTCCAGGGCAAAGCGCTGACCGGCAAACACGTGCTGATTACCGCAGGGCCTACACAAGAAAACATTGACCCAGTGCGTTACATCACCAACCACAGCTCCGGGAAAATGGGCTTTGCCCTGGCCGAAGCCGCTGCAGAAGCCGGTGCCAAAGTCACTCTGATCAGTGGTCCGGTACACCTGCCGACACCGGATCGGGTTGAGCGCATCAATGTCGTCAGCGCCCGCGACATGCTCGCTGCCTGCGAAGCTGCAATGCCCTGCGACCTGCTCATCGCCGCCGCTGCTGTAGCGGATTACCGCCCGGAAGTCGTCGCCCAGCACAAACTGAAGAAAGACCCCAGCACCGGCGACGGACTGCTCCTGCAAATGGTGCGCAACCCGGATATCCTCGCCACCCTCGCAGGCCGCCCGGACCGTCCTTTCAGCGTGGGTTTTGCGGCTGAGACCGAGAACCTGCTGGAGTACGCCTCGCGCAAACTCAAAGACAAAAACCTCGACCTGATCGTCGCCAATGATGTGGCCAACCCAACCATCGGCTTTAACAGCGAAGAAAACGCCATCACCATCATTGACCGCGAACTCGGCCAAACCAGCTTCGCCCAGACCAGCAAGAGCAAGATCGCCCGTCAGTTGGTGAACTTCATTGCCGATCGCATGAACCGCAGCTGACCCCTTTTCAAGTTAAGACAGAGCCCACTATGCACGCCTTACAAGCCAAGATTCTCGACCCGCGCCTGGGCACCGAATTCCCTCTGCCAGCCTATGCAACTCCGGGCTCTGCAGGACTGGATTTGCGTGCCATGCTCAAGGAGGAAATCGTCCTTGAACCTGGTCAGACCGTACTGATTCCAACCGGCCTGTCGATTTACATTGGCGATCCGGGCCTGGCCGCGATGATCCTGCCACGCTCGGGTCTGGGCCATAAGCACGGCATCGTTCTGGGCAACTTGGTCGGTCTGATCGACTCCGACTACCAGGGCGAACTGATGGTCTCCTGCTGGAACCGTGGCCAGAGCGCCTTCACCATCACCATCGGCGAGCGCATTGCCCAACTGGTCTTGGTGCCGGTAGTGCAGGCCAAATTTGAACTGGTTGAGCAATTCGACGAAACCCAGCGCGGCGCGGGCGGCTTCGGCCACTCCGGTACCCTCTGATAACAAAACCTGTACAGGACATAAGAAAGAGGAGACGACATGAAACTCTTCAAACGCACAGCCAAGGAAGCTGACGAACTTTCCAGCAGCGCCGACCTGACGCTCAAACCTGTACAGGACAAGACATCCGGGCCGTCCCTGAAAGGTTTACTGCCCGCAGCACTGCTCAGTCTGCTCGGTGTTGCGTTAGGCGCAGCCCTACTCTGGTTCGGCCCGCTGAGCAGCGCCCATCAGCACCACCTTCAGCAGCTCAATCAAGCCTGGGGCAGCGGCCAGGCGGCGGCACTGGAAAAGTCATTGCAACAGCTCAGCGCCGACACCCGCGCAGCGGCCCGCAATCCGCAGCTGCTGCAAGCCCTGCAAAGTGAGGATGCCGCGCAAATCCGCCAAGCCGAGCAAGAGCTCACTTATTGGAATGCCGTTGTCGACGCCAAGATCAGCCTACGCGGGCAAGCTGCCCAAGATGCAACACGCGCCGCACCGATCAACTTTGCTGCATTGGACATGCTACGCCGCGTAGAAAACGGCCAGAACGCACCGGCCGAAGCATTTAAATCAGGCCAGCGCTGGCTGGTTTACAGCGCCGCCGCGCTGCGCGCGCAGGAAGACGGGCCGGTTCTCGGCAGTGTGCTGCTGGCGGTTGATCTGCAGCGCCTGATCGCCATGCTGCCGCCAATCCCAGTCGAAGCCGGGCAGATTCAACTGGTGCAGAAATTTGCCAACAGCGCCCCGCAAGTACTGATGCAACGCGGCCAAGCCGAAGGCAACCCCGAAGTCTTCGCCACTGGCAACCCGAACTGGACGCTCAACTTCACCCCAGGCTCGCAGCTGATCAGCCCGATGCTCTCCCCTCTTCTACTACTGTGCGCAGCACTGCTGGCACTGTCCGGCGCGCTTATCGGGATCTATCTGCTTTATACCCGCACGCACAAAGCCATTGCCCATGAAGCCGAACAGCTCGGGCAAATGCTGCAAGCCCTAGTCGCTAATAAAGGGGTGAAGCTGCCTGAATTCAACCTGGAACCTCTGCGCGAAGTGGCGAAGACGATCCAACGCCTGCCCAAACGCAGCGCCGATACCAGCAAACCGGCCGCTGCACCTGCAGCAGTGCAAGCCCCTGCCGCACCAGACGTCAGCACTCCGATTGCCGACCCAATGTTCCAGGACACCGATATTTTGGACATCGACATTCTCGACGAGGACATGGATTTGTTAGGACTCAATCAAGCCGCGACTGCAGCTCAGCCCCCAAAGCTGCCCGCTGACATCTTCCGTGCTTATGACATTCGCGGCATCGTCGGCAAAACTCTGAGCGCTGATACCGCCTACTGGATCGGCCGCGCCATCGGCTCGCAGAGTCTGGCTCAGGGCGAGCCCTGCGTCGCAGTTGGCCGTGACGGACGCCTGTCCGGCCCGGAACTGGCGCAACAACTCATTCAAGGCCTGGCCGACAGCGGCTGCGTGGTCAGCGATGTCGGCATGGTGCCAACGCCGGTTCTGTATTACGCCGCCCACATTCTCACCGGTAAATCCGCGGTGATGCTGACCGGCAGCCATAACCCGTCCGACTACAACGGCTTCAAGATCGTCATCGCCGGTGACACCCTGGCCAACGAGCAAATTCAGGCTCTGCGCGAACGTATCGAGAATCAGGACCTGAGCAGTGGTACCGGATCGGTTGAGCAAGTCGACGTACTGGATAGCTACTTCCAGCAGATTCGCAACGACATTGCCCTGGCCAAACCCCTGCGCGTAGTCGTGGACTGCGGTAACGGCGTTGCCGGTGTAATCGCGCCGAAACTTATCGAAGCTTTGGGCTGCACCGTCATCCCGCTGTACTGCGAAGTAGACGGTAACTTCCCGAACCATCACCCAGACCCGGGCAAACCGGAAAACCTCGAAGACCTGATCAACAAGGTACGCGAAGAAAACGCCGACATTGGCCTGGCCTTCGACGGCGACGGCGACCGCCTGGGTGTCGTGACCAACAGCGGCAAGATCGTCTTCCCGGACCGTCTGTTGATGCTCTTCGCCAAAGACGTGGTCTCCCGCAACCCAGGCGCAGATATCCTGTTTGACGTGAAATGTACTCGCCGCCTGACCCCGCTGATCAGCGGCTACGGTGGCCGCCCGGTAATGTGGAAAACCGGGCACTCGCTGATGAAGAAGAAAATGAAAGAAACCGGCGCCCTGCTGGCCGGAGAAATGAGCGGTCATATCTTCATCAAAGAGCGCTGGTACGGTTTCGATGACGGCATTTACTCCGCCGCCCGTCTGCTCGAGATTCTCAGCATAGATACCCGCACCGCCGACCAAATTTTCAGCGCCTTCCCGGATGATATTTCCACGCCGGAAATCAACATCCAGGTCACCGAGCAGAGCAAATTCAGCATTATTGAAAGCCTGCAGCGTGAAGGTGTCTGGGGCGACGGCAAGCTCACCGACATCGACGGCATCCGCATTGACTACCCCAAAGGTTGGGGCCTGGTCCGTGCATCCAACACAACCCCAGTGCTGGTCCTGCGTTTTGAAGCGGAAAGCGAAGAAGAACTTGAGCGCATCAAGGAAGTATTCCGCGCCCAGCTGCGCCGCGTCGAACCCGACCTGAAACTGCCTTTTTAATTAGCAAACGCTCAACTGGAGCCCTGAATGACTATCGAACGCGAGGCTGCTGCCCATACCGCCAAGGTATTGTCCGAGGCACTGCCCTATATCCGCCGCTACGTCGGCAAGACGCTGGTGATCAAGTACGGCGGCAACGCCATGGAAAGCGAAGAGCTGAAGACCGGCTTTGCCCGCGATATCGTGTTGATGAAAGCAGTCGGCATCAACCCCGTAGTCGTCCACGGCGGCGGCCCGCAGATCGGTGACTTGCTCAAGCGCTTGTCCATCGAGAGCCACTTTATCGACGGCATGCGTGTGACTGATGCACAGACCATGGACGTGGTGGAAATGGTCCTCGGCGGCCAGGTCAACAAATCCATCGTCAACCTGATCAACAGCCACGGCGGCAACGCCATTGGCCTGACCGGTAAAGACGCACAGCTGATCCGCGCGAAAAAGCTGACCGTCACCCGTCAGACCCCGGAAATGACCAAGCCGGAAATCATCGACATCGGCCAGGTCGGCGAAGTAGTCAGCATCAATACTGACCTGCTCAACCTGCTGGTACAGGGCGACTTTATCCCGGTGATCGCGCCCATCGGCGTCGGCCCGGACGGCGAGTCCTACAACATCAACGCCGACTTGGTAGCTGGCAAAGTGGCCGAAGCGTTGCAGGCTGAAAAGCTCATGCTGCTGACCAACATTGCCGGCCTGATGGACAAAGAAGGCAAAGTACTCACCGGTCTGAGCACGCAGCAGGTCGACGCACTGATCGCCGACGGCACCATCTACGGCGGCATGCTGCCGAAAATCCGTTGTGCACTGGAAGCGGTGCAGGGCGGCGTTGGCAGCTCGCTGATCATCGACGGCCGCGTCCCGAATGCGATTCTGCTGGAAATCTTCACCGACACTGGTGTCGGTACCCTGATCAGCAATCGCAAGCGTTAATCCTGGCCGGGCGAATCAGTCAGTTGGCTGATTCGCCTGCCTGATCCGCCTCTCTGCAGCTTGTCTGCCCCGGCCTGAACGGCCAAGCTCGGTCCTACGCCTTCACATCAGCCGAGCCGCCATGAGCACACCTTCTCGCAACGACTTCCGCTTCTTTTATCCCCTGCGCGTGCGCTGGTCCGAAGTGGACCCGCAAAACATAGTCTTCAACGGCAATTACCTGACTTATGCAGACGTCGCCATTACCGAATACTTCCGTGACCTGGGCCTGAAATACCCCAGCGACCTCAGCCGCGATGGCGGGGATTTCTTTGTTAAGAAAGCGGTGCTGGAGTACCACGCGCCAGCCTGTTTCGATGACCTGCTGGAAGTGGGCATACGCATCGCTCGCTTCGGACGCTCAAGCATGAGCTTCGCCATGGGCATATGGCGGGCTGATGAACTGCTGACTAGCGGCGAGGTGGTTTACGTCCATGCCAACAGCCAAACGCGGCGCAGTAGCCCGCTACCGCAGTGGCTGAAAGACATGCTGGTGGCCTACGAACATACTGCGCCACAGGAATGACTCAGCGGATCTGCTGAAGTAACTCCCCAAGGCGCTCACGGTCGGCAGTAAAACTCTTCTCAGCCTCCTGCCGTGCGGCCTCGTAGCGTTCGATATCGATATTCAGGCGCTTCTGTTCAAGCTTCTGTGTCTCGATTTGCTGCAAGAGATTGGCTGGCACCTCACGCCCGGAGCGTTCATGATCAGCGGCCTGAGCCTGCAAATTGCCTTGCTGGGTAATAGAGCCCTGCAAGTTTCCCCGGGCAATGCTCAGCAGCCCATCAATCTCGGCAAACTTGCGCTCGCGGGCACGCTCAACGTCTTCAGGGGTGCTGTAAAGACGCAGCAATTGCTCATCCGAACGAGCACGCGCCTTATCCGCCTTGAGCTTTTCCAGCTCTTCAGCGGTAGGGGCTGGCGGGACCACACGGATGACCCGCCCTTGCTCGTTGAGCACGTCATAACCTTTGCCGATCACCTCAGGCGGAACCCCCTGACGGCTGAGCACCGTCACACCCTTCTCATCCACGTAGCGATACAACTCAACAGCTGCAGCGGTGGCCGGCAGCCACACACTCACTAACAACGAACAACAAGTCAGGGCGTTCCTCAGCATCAATGCATCACCTTGGTTGGTCTGGTCAGATACCGTACTCCGCACGGTAGGCTTCAACAGCAGGCAAATGCTGCTTGAGCTCAGCATCGCCAGCCAGATATTCCAGCACCTGCTCCAAGGACACAATACTAATTACTGGCATTTTAAAATCACGCTCAACTTCCTGAATTGCAGAAAGCTCGCCTTTGCCGCGTTCTTGACGGTTCAGCGCGATCAAAACGCCCGATGCCTGAGCACCCTGACCATCGATAATTTGCATGACCTCACGAATAGCCGTACCGGCAGTGATTACGTCATCTATGATCAATACACGCCCTTGCAAGGGTGCCCCAACCAGCGTGCCACCCTCGCCGTGGTCCTTAGCTTCTTTACGATTGAAGCACCAGGGCAGATCACGTTGATGATGTTCAGCCAGAGCCACCGCAGTGGTGGCGGCAAGAGGAATGCCTTTATATGCAGGGCCAAACAGAACGTCGAAGTCGATCCCGCTGTCTACAACCGCGGCAGCATAAAAGCGCCCGAGCTGCGCCAAAGCCAGACCACTATCAAACAGGCCTGCATTGAAGAAGTAAGGGCTGACACGCCCGGACTTGAGGGTGAACTGACCAAAGCGCAGTACCCCACGCTCAATGGCAAAACGGATGAAATCACGCTGGTAGGCTTGCATGAAAAAGTCTCGGACGGTACGGAATTGCTAGGAATTTAACCAATTGCAGGAGAGCTCGGGTATCATACACGCACGCGATTTTAGGGGCCATTTATGCGGATCATCAGTGTGAACGTGAATGGTATTCATGCCGCAGTCGAGCGAGGACTTCTCAGCTGGCTGCAAGCACAGAATGCCGACGTCATCTGTCTGCAGGACACTCGCGCCTCCGCCTTTGAACTGGACGACCAAGCCCTCCAACTGGATGGCTATTTCCTTTATGCCTGTGATGCAGAAGTGCCAAGCCTTGGTGGCGTGGCCCTGTATTCCCGTTTGCAACCCAAGGCGGTAATTAGCGGTTTAGGCTTTGAAATGGCCGACCGCTATGGGCGCTACCTGCAGGCCGACTTTGACAAAGTGAGTATTGCTACAATTCTGATGCCATCGGGACGTAGCGGCGATGAGAACCTGAACCAGAAGTTCAAGTTCATGGACGACTTCACCCATTTTCTGGATAAGCAGCGCCGTAAGCGCCGCGAGTACATTTACTGCGGCTCGTTCTACGTCGCCCACCAGAAACTGGACGTGAAGAACTGGCGTGACTGCCAGCAGTCTCCGGGATTCCTGGCACCAGAGCGGGCCTGGATGGATGAAGTGGTTGGCAACATGGGTTATGTCGACGCCCTGCGCGAAGTCACCCGCGAGGGCGACCTGTTCAGCTGGTGGCCTGATAGCGAACAGGCGGAGATGCTCAATCTGGGCTATCGCTTCGACTATCAGCTGCTGACTCAGGGTATGCGTCGCAGCGTACGCAACGCACGTATGCCGCGTCAGCCACGTTTCTCGCAGCATGCACCGCTGATTGTGGATTACGACTGGACGCTGAGCGTCTAAGATAAGTCCCAAGCACAAAAAACCGCAGCCTGGCTGCGGTTTTTTTGTTTTGAGGACCTTACGTCGCGACTTACTTCACCAGACGCAACGTGAAGGGATAGCGATATTCCTTGCCCTCGTTCGCCTTTACACCGGCAATTACAGTCAGAACAAAAGCAGTTAGGCTGATCAGCATCAACAACGGAAAACCAATCAACACAACCATCAGGCAGAAAGAAACCAGAACAGCCAGAGCGACAGTGATCTGGAAGTTCAACGCCTCCTTTCCTTGCGCATCCACAAACGGATCGAGGTCCTTCTTGAGCTGCCAGAGCAGCAGAGGGCCGACAATATTGCCGAACGGGATAATCAGACCAGCAAATGCAGCAAAGTGGCAAAACATTGCCCACTGGCGCGCATCTGCGTTTGGCGTCGGTTGTGGTAGTTGAAGATCGTCGCTCATGAGTGCTCCCTCATCTATACCTTGAAATTACTGAGCCTCAGCCAGTGCTGCCTGCTGCACGCTGAACAAATCAGCCATACCCTTCTGAGCCAGCTCCAGCATTGCGTTCAGTTCGGCTGGCTGGAACGGAGCCCCTTCTGCCGTGCCCTGCACTTCAATGAAACCACCTGCGCTGGTCATCACCACGTTCAGGTCAGTTTCGGCTGCCGAGTCCTCAAGGTAATCCAGATCCAGCACCGGTACGCCCTGATAAATCCCTACGGAAACCGCTGCGATCATTTGCTTGAGCGGCTCACCCTTCAGTGCGCCACGCTTTTTCAACACCTTCAGCGCATCAACCAGAGCCACCATTGCACCAGTGATGGATGCGGTACGGGTGCCACCATCGGCCTGAATCACGTCACAATCGACGTACAGGGTGTTTTCACCCAACTTGGTCATATCCAGCGCAGCGCGCAGTGAACGACCGATCAAACGCTGGATTTCCAGAGTACGACCACCTTGTTTGCCACGGCTGGCCTCGCGCTGGTTACGATCACCGGTCGAACGCGGCAACATGCCATATTCGGCCGTCAGCCAACCCTGTCCCTGACCTTTCAGGAAGCGCGGAACGCCTGATTCGACACTGACCGTACAAATCACTTTGGTGTCACCGAATTCAACCAGCACCGAACCCTCTGCGTGCTTGGTGTAGTTGCGTGTAATACGGATCGGGCGCAACTGATCGGCGGCACGGTCACTTGGACGTTTCATTAGCGATACCTACTCTTAAGGAAAATCTGTCGGGCATTATAGGGCCGTATTATGACGAAGCCATGCCGAATTGGGCGCTATCGATTCACTGCGCTACAATCCAGCGCCTTTCGTTAACCATTTCGCGAGGTTTACCCATGATCCACAGCATGACTGCCTTTGCCCGCACCGAACACGCGGACACCAACGGCACCCTGAGCTGGGAGCTGCGATCGGTCAACCATCGCTATCTGGAACCTCATTTGCGCCTGCCGGAAGCCTTCCGTGATCTGGAAGGCGCTGTGCGTGAAGCGCTGCGCAATGGCCTATCCCGCGGCAAGGTGGAATGCACCTTACGCTTTGCCGACAGCACGGCAGACAAATCCCTTCAAGTTGACCAGCAGCGCGCTCAGCAACTGATTCAGGCCGCCGAAAGCATCGCAGCCCTGATTAAACAGCCTGCACCGCTGAATCCCCTAGAAGTGCTCGGCTGGCCTGGCGTACTGGTAGCGGACGCCGCCGACCCACAAGCGCTGAACCAGCGGGCGCTAGATACCTTCAATCAGGCCCTGAGCGAGCTGAAAGCCGGGCGCGAACGCGAAGGGGCGGAACTGGCAAAACTGCTTAATGACCGCCTCGACGCCATTCTCGAGCAGGTCGCTACTCTGCGCGAACTGGTACCGGAGATGCTCGCCGGACAGCGCCAGAAGATCCTCGACCGCTGCGCCGAAATGAAGGTAGACCTGGATCCGCAGCGCCTCGAACAGGAGATGGTGATACTGGCTCAGAAAAGCGATGTGGCCGAAGAACTGGACCGTCTGAGCACCCACGTCACCGAGGTGCGACGCGTCCTCAAAAGCGGCGGTGCCGCGGGTCGTCGTCTGGACTTCCTCATGCAGGAACTCAACCGCGAGGCCAATACTTTGGGCTCAAAAGCCTTCGACACCCGCAGCACGCAAGCCGCAGTTAACCTCAAAGTCCTGATTGAGCAAATGCGCGAACAAGTGCAGAACATCGAATAAGCTGCGCAGACAGCCGAGATGGCTGCGCGCCCCCCTATAAATGGCATGACCTGGAACACCCTATGACCACCACCACTGGCACTCTTTACATCGTTTCCGCCCCGTCCGGCGCGGGCAAAACCAGCCTGGTCAAGGCGTTGATCGACAGCGAAGCGAGCATCCGCGTCTCTGTTTCGCACACTACCCGTGCCATGCGCCCGGGTGAAGTCGACGGGGTGAACTATCACTTCGTCAATCACGAGCAGTTCAATGAAATGCTCAACAGAAGTGCGTTTCTCGAGCATGCCGAAGTCTTCGGCAATCTGTATGGCACCTCTCAGGAATGGGTCGAACAAACTCTCAAGGCCGGCTATGACCTGATTCTTGAAATCGACTGGCAAGGAGCACAGCAGGTCCGTCGCCTGATGCCGGAAGCAAAGTCCATCTTCATCCTGCCACCGACGCAAGAGGCCCTGCGCCACCGCCTGACCAACCGCGGCCAAGACAGCGGTGAAATCATTGACCGGCGAATGCGCGAAGCGGTCAGCGAGATGAGCCACTACGTTGAATACGATTATCTGGTGATTAACGATGACTTCAGCCACGCCTTGAGCGACCTGAAAGCCATTTTCAGGGCCAACCAGCTGCTGCAAAAGGCTCAGCAACAGCGCCACGCCGGCCTGCTCAGCGAACTGCTGTCCTGATCACCGCCCGGCAATCAGTGCTTCCCTAATTGCTGGTGATTTTTTAGACTATTCAGTCCGCCCGCTTAAGCGGGCACCCATTTTCTGCTCTTAATTATTGTCGCATCGAGGAATACCATGGCCCGCGTTACCGTTGAAGATTGCCTGAACAACGTCGATAACCGCTTTGAGCTGGTCATGCTTGCCACCAAGCGTGCCCGCCAGCTGGCCACCGGCGGCAAAGAACCCAAAGTGGAATGGGACAACGACAAACCAACCGTTGTAGCCCTGCGCGAAATCGCTGAAGGCCTGGTCAACTATGACGTCGTTGCTCAGGAAGACATCGTTGAAGAAGAACCACTGTTCGCTGCGTTTGAGGAAGATGCCAACGAGTCGCTGTAAGACTATGCCTGGTCGAATTTCTCAGGCACATCGTCCTCTGACACGGCAGGGGGAACGCCCATGCCGAGCATAGATGATCTGGCCGAAAGACTTTCGACCTATCTGGACGGCGACCAAGTCAACTTGGTCCGCCGGGCGTACTACTACGCCGAGCAAGCCCACGACGGCCAACGCCGGCGCAGCGGCGAGCCGTATGTAACCCACCCGCTTGCGGTAGCTAATATCCTCGCTGACATGCATATGGACCATCAGAGCTTGATGGCAGCCATGCTGCATGACGTGATCGAAGACACCGGCATCGCCAAGGAAGCTCTGAACGCGCAGTTCGGAGAGTCCGTCGCCGAGCTGGTGGATGGTGTCAGCAAGCTGACCCAGATGAACTTCGAAACCAAAGCCGAAGCTCAGGCTGAAAACTTCCAGAAAATGGCCATGGCCATGGCCCGCGACATCCGCGTGATCTTGGTCAAGCTGGCCGACCGCCTGCACAACATGCGCACCCTGGAAGTGCTATCTGGCGAAAAGCGCCGCCGCATCGCCAAAGAAACCCTGGAAATCTACGCTCCGATTGCCAACCGGCTGGGCATGCACAGCATGCGCATCGAGTTTGAAGATCTCGGTTTCAAGGCCATGCACCCGATGCGCTCCGAACGAATCCGCGCTGCGGTCAAGCGCGCCCGTGGAAATCGCAAGGAAATCGTCAATAAGATCGAAGAGTCCATCATCAACTGCCTCAACCGCGAAGGTATGCAGGGTGAGGTGATGGGGCGTGAGAAGCACCTCTACAGCATCTATAAAAAGATGCGCGGCAAGCGCAAAGCATTCAATGAAATCATGGATGTTTATGCGTTCCGCATTGTCGTGGACAAGGTCGACACCTGCTACCGCGCCCTTGGCGCCGTGCACAACCTGTACAAGCCGCTGCCAGGCCGTTTCAAGGACTACATAGCAATCCCCAAAGCAAACGGCTACCAGTCTCTGCATACCACACTGTTTGGCATGCACGGTGTACCGATCGAAATCCAGATCCGCACCCGCGAGATGGAAGAGCTGGCGAATAACGGCATCGCCGCACACTGGCTATACAAATCCAACGAAGATCAGCCAAAAGGCAGCCACGCTCGTGCCCGCCAATGGGTCAAAGGCGTTCTGGAAATGCAGCAGCGTGCCGGCAACTCGCTGGAATTCATCGAGAGCGTGAAGATCGACCTGTTCCCGGACGAGGTTTACGTATTCACGCCAAAAGGTCGCATCATGGAGCTGCCAAAAGGCTCTACAGCGGTCGACTTCGCTTATGCAGTGCACACAGATGTTGGCAACACGTGCATCGCCTGCCGCATCAACCGCCGCCTGGCACCGCTGTCGCAACCTCTGGAAAGCGGCTCCACCGTTGAGATCGTCACCGCGCCCGGCACCCGCGCCAATCCGGCCTGGCTCAACTTTGTCGTCACCGGCAAGGCACGCACTCATATTCGCCATGCCCTCAAGCAACAGCGCCGCTCCGAATCGATCAACCTGGGCGAACGCCTGCTGAACAAGGTACTGGCCAGCTTCAACAGCCATCTGGACGCCCTGCCTGTGGAGCGCATCGACGCCGTGCTCAGCGAATACCGCCTGGAGCTTACGGAAGATTTGCTGGAAGACATCGGCCTGGGCAACCGCATGGCTTATGTGGTCGCCCGCCGCCTGCTCAGTGATAACGAAGAAACCCTGCCCAGCAGCGAAGGCCCGCTGGCTATTCGCGGCACCGAAGGCCTGGTTCTCAGCTACGCCAAGTGCTGCACGCCGATTCCAGGTGATCCAATTGTCGGCCATCTGTCAGCAGGCAAAGGCATGGTGGTGCACCTGGAAAGCTGTAAGAACATTGGTGAGATCCGCCAGAACCCGGAGAAGTGCGTCCAACTGTCCTGGGCCAAGGACGTTACCGGCGAGTTCAACGTGGAACTGCGCGTAGAGCTGGAACACCAGCGAGGCCTGATCGCCCTGCTAGCCAGCAGCGTCAATGCCGCCGATGGCAACATCGAGAAGATCAGCATGGACGAACGCGATGGCCGCACCAGCGTTGTTCAGCTGGTAGTCAGCGTGCATGACCGCGTCCACCTGGCCCGAGTGATCAAAAAACTGCGCACCCTGCACGGCATCATTCGTATTACCCGGGCACGCGCCTGACAAAGCATATTCAAGTCAGATCAATCACTTGAGCTTTGACAGCGCCCGGGCAATCCCCCAACCTAAGTGGTCTACGTTGCAGGCGCAGCCAGCGCCTGCCGGTTTATGTCTGAACCTTCAGGAGTCCCCATGAGCAAGAGCGTTATCAACAGCGACAAGGCCCCTGCCGCCATCGGCACCTACTCCCAGGCCATCAAAGCCGGCAACACCGTGTACATGTCCGGCCAGATCCCACTTGATCCAAAAACCATGGAACTGGTGGAAGGTTTTGAAGAGCAGACCGTACAAGTCTTCGAGAACCTGAAAGCTGTCGCCGAAGCCGCTGGCGGCTCGTTCAAAGACATCGTCAAACTCAACATCTTCCTCACCGACCTGTCCAACTTCGCCAAAGTGAACGAAGTGATGGGCCGCTACTTCGAACAGCCGTATCCAGCCCGCGCAGCTATCGGCATTGCTGCACTGCCACGCGGCGCCCAGGTTGAAATGGACGCTATTCTGGTTCTGGAATAAGTCTTCGGGCGGAGCACCGCTCCGCCCACCTCCCCTTGTGCAATTCCCCCGCTTCACACCCGCCATTACGCCGTACAGCGCCATCCGCTATCAGTTTGCTCTGATGCGTATTTATTTATTGAGAACTATTTGCAATAATAATCGCATTGTCTGTCTCGCCACTCTGGCGGGTGCCTGCCCCTCTTTCTCATTCAGGTTTGGCCGTTATGCTCTCACTGCAAGCAAGACTCCAATCAAAGAAGACTCGCACCTTGCAACGTCTTCGCCCATTTTGTCTGGCTATGCTGGCGCTCTTTCCTCTGAGCAGCTTCGCTGAACAACCGACAGCCTCTCAAGCCACACAAGCCCCAGCTGCAGTCAATCTTTCCGCCCCAAGCACTCCGACAACTCCAGACCTTCTCTCGCCCGAACAGCATGCTGCTCAAGACGCTCAGCTGGCCGCTCTGCGCGAGAAAATTGACGCACTGGGTGCAGAGGCGAGCGAAGAGCAGATCAACGCCACGCAACAGCAATTTATTCAAGAGAATGGCCTGGACAGCGCCCAGGCAGCCCAACTGCTCAGCCTGCTCAATCAGCCTGCCGATGTAGCTAGCGCCGAGCCAGAACCGATCCTGCATGATCTCTCCCCTTGGGGCATGTACAAGAATGCCGATATCGTGGTGAAAGCCGTCATGATCGGCCTGCTCTTGGCCTCGGTGCTGACCTGGACAGTCTGGCTGGCCAAGACCATTGAATTGGTCACTGCCCGCCGCCGCCTGCGCCGCGAACTGAACGATCTGAAAACTGCGCGCACCCTGCAGCAGGCCGCAGACCTGCCCCGCGACAAACACAGCGTTACCACGATGCTGATCGAAGATGCCCGCGACGAGCTGCATCTGTCCTCCAACAGCAAGCTTAAAGAGGGCATTAAAGAACGCGTCAGCTTCCGACTTGAGCGCCTGGTTGCGGCCTGCGGTCGTGACATGACCAAAGGCACTGGCGTCCTCGCCACCATCGGCTCCACAGCGCCTTTTATCGGCCTGTTCGGTACCGTTTGGGGGATCATGAACAGCTTCATTGGCATCGCCAAATCCCAGACTACTAACCTCGCTGTGGTCGCTCCTGGCATTGCCGAAGCCTTGCTGGCCACTGCTATCGGCTTGGTTGCAGCGATTCCGGCGGTGATCATCTACAACGTATTCGCCCGCTCCATTGCCAGCTATAAAGCGCAGGTCGGCGATGCTTCGGCACAGGTTCTGCTTATGGTAAGCCGGGATCTGGATACCGCTTCAGCCGATCGCCCGCAAACCTCCCCGGTCGTAAGGGCGGTATGAATCCATGGGTCTGCACCTGAATGACAGCGGTGACGATCTCCAGGAAAACCACGAGATTAACGTCACCCCCTTTATTGACGTAATGCTCGTGCTGCTGATCATTTTCATGGTCGCAGCGCCACTGGCCACGGTCGATGTAAAGATCGACCTACCGGCCTCAACAGCCAAACCTGCCCCGCGCCCTGACAAGCCCATCTACCTGAGTATCAAGGAAGATAAGAGCCTGTTTCTGGGTGAAGAGCAGGTCACGGCGGAACAGCTGGGCGGCGCTCTGGATAAGCTGACCCAAGCTGATAAGGAAAAAACCATCTTTGTCCGTGGCGACAAGGGTGTTGAATACGCGGATCTGATGAGCGTCATGGATAGCCTGCGCACAGCAGGCTACCTGAAGATCGGTTTGGTAGGACTTGAGACGATCGGCGCGCAATGACTAACAGCAGACGCGACTTATACTGGGGTGCCAGCCTGATCCTGGTGCTGGCGGTGCATATCGGTGTGTTTATCTGGGCACTGTACTGGAAGCCCAAGCCCATTGTTATGGATATGCCAGAGGCCGCAATGCTGGTCGAGCTACAGCCATTAGCCCCACCACCGCCGCCAGCTCCGCCGGAGCCTATCGTTGAGCCCGAGCCTGAACCACTGCCGAAGGTTGTCGAGGCCCCCAAACCAAAAATCGTTATCGAGCAGCCCAAACCGAAGCCGAAGCCCCGACCTAAACCACCGGAGCCCAAGCCACAGCCAAAACCGCAGCCGGTACCCGAAAAGCCTGTCGAAACCCCAACGCCGAGCGAGGCGCTGGCCAACTCACAGCCGTCGGCTCCCAAAGCTGCTGAAGCCGCACCTGGCCGCCCTGCGCAAGCCAACGAGAGTCTGCGCAATGTTTGGATGAGCAAGCTACAGGCCCATCTGAGTAAGCGCATCCACTACCCGGAGCGTGAGCGTCGATTTGGCCGTGTAGGTGATCGCCATATGGTGACATTGAGCTTTCAGATCACGGCTAGCGGGGAGATCTTGCAGGCAACGGTCAAAGACTCAACAGCCCGCGCCAGCTTCAACCGCGACGTCCTGATGCAGCTGCGCCGCATAAGCTCGGTACCTAAGCCGCCCAAGGAGTTAGTAGCCAGCGGTAGTGTCAGCATGAACTTCCCGCTGCACTTTACCCTCACTCGCTGATTGCCCCAGCGCTGTTTCCCACTTTGGTGAGACAGCGCTGGCAGCCGCGATATCGTGCTCACACCTGTGTCGACCACGGACAAGCGTCCCGCTATGCTTTGCGCAGGCCTTTATTAGCGGGATTGACCATGCATCGTTTACTTGCCGCCGTCCTCGGTTGCGTACTTCTTACAGGCTGCGCCAGCAGCAGCCGCGACCCGAGCGGCACCTGGATCAACCAGCGCGCAATTGATGCAGCAGTCGACAGCGGTAACCTGCGTGAAGCTTTGCTGGCCTATGGCCCCAACCTCGAATGGCAGATCGATGCGGCCTTGCAACGCGCCGTTTTTACCAACGGCTATCAACAAAATGAAGGTCGCTTAGCTCAGTCTGAGGACGGCACCTTTCAGGTCTCATTCGATACCGACCATCAGGAACAACTCAGCCAATCCGGCGGCAAACTGATACAGGCAGCTAGTGCAGCTTGGCCCGAACAACACTTCAACCTGACATCCCCCAGCTCTTCAACCCTAGGCGGTACTTTTACTCAGGCGCTCTATACCGCCTACCTTGGTGGCACGTGGAAAATTGAAGAGGGCTTGGGTCGCGGCGGCTTGGTGCTGTTCGGCTCAGACGGAAGTGTCAAAGGACTGCCGGGAGCTGAGCGCTATGCGCTGTGCCTGGCCGGAGACTGCGCCGCAATGAATGGCGACGCGGATGGAATCTGGTTGCAACTGGGCAATCAGGGAAACAGCTGGTTGTTCGAACGTGACGGCAAGAACCTACGGATTTATCAGGCCATCAACCGTGCGGCTGCTGATGAAATGGCGTCCTTACACAAAGGCACGCAGTACTGGAAGTTGGTCCTGCAGTAAGCCTCAGATTGGCTTATCAGAGATAATTGCTGCGTAACCTTCCCGGTAACTCGGATAGGCTGGCCGCCAGCCCAGCGCCTTTGCCCGAGCATTGCTACAACGCTTGCTACCGGCACGGCGCACGCTGGCTTCGTCAGCCCAGTGGCTGACTTGCAAACGCGCCCTCAGCCAGTCGACCACCTCATGTAACGGTGCGGGCTCGTCATCCACACCGATGTAGCACGACTCCAGTGTTTGCCCTTGAGCATCTACCTGCAACACGTGAGCGAGTAGTCCTGCGGCATCGTCAGCATGGATGCGATTGCCATACAGCGGTGGTTCAACAGCTACCCGATAGCCTTCCTTAACCTGTCGCAACAGCCACTCCCGGCCCGGCCCGTAAATACCCGTCAGGCGCACCACAGTAGCAGGGATGCCACAGGCCAATACAAGCTGCTCGGCCTCACGCATAACCCGACCGGAATACCCATCAGCAGTGGCCTCAGAAGACTCATCGACCCAACTGCCATCCTGTTGGCCGAACACGCTGCTGCTGGATACGAACAGAATGCGCTTGGGACGTTGCTTATGCTGTTCAAGCCAACGCAGCACATGCTGCAAGCCTTCGACATAAGCTCTGCGGTAGCCCACTTCATCGTGTTGACTGGCAGCTGCACAATAAACCAGATAATCCAGAGAGACCTCAGGCCAGGCGTCAGGACAGTTAGGTTGTTGCAGATCGCCTGCAACGGGAAGAATGCCGGAAGGCAATAGGCGGGTATCGCGGCGCAGGCCGTAGACCTGCCAGCCAGCAGCATGCAGCTGCTGACCGAGGCGGCTGCCGACATCACCACATCCGGCAATCATTAAGGTGTGGTGAGTCGGCATCAGATTACTCACATCAGGAACCGATGACCGCGAGCTGTACCAGCTCCAGCAACGGTTGCGGGTAAACACCCAGCAGGAAGGTCAGCAGTGCGACCAACAGCAGCATGATGCCGCCAGCGCGCTGTGCCCAGTGCAGATCAGCGTCACGGCGCTGCAGGTTCGGTTCAACCATGAACATGGTGACCATGACGCGCAGGTAATAGAACACGCCGATGGCGCTACCGATCACCATCGAACCCAACAGCAGCCACTCATGGGCCTGCACACCGGCGGCGATCACATAGAACTTACCGATAAAACCGGCAGTCAGCGGAATACCCGCCAGGGACAGCATCATCACGGTCAGCACTGCCGTCAGGTACGGGCGACGCCAGAACAGACCACGGTACTCGAACAGGGCATCCGCATCGCGGCCGCTGTACGGCGTGGACATCAGAGTGATCACACCGAACGCACCCAGGCTGGTCAGCACATAGGTAGCCAGGTACACGCCAATCGCCTCAACGGCCAGACCTTTACTGGCGATCAACGCCACCAACAGGTAACCGAAGTGAGCGATGGAAGAGTAACCCAGCAGACGCTTGAGGTTGTTCTGCAACAGCGCCAGCAGGTTACCGATCAGGATCGAAGCTACCGCAATCACGGTCATCACATCGGTCAGCCAGCCACCGGCTGCCGCAGGAGACATCTGATACAGACGCAGCAGTACGGCGAATACCGCGACCTTGCTGGCTGTAGCCAAGAAAGCTGCCACAGGCGCAGGCGCGCCTTCATACACATCCGGCGTCCACAGGTGGAACGGCACCAGCGACAGTTTGAAGGCAAGGCCAATCAGCATCATGCCGACACCAATCTGCACAATCATGCTCGGCAGGCCATCAGCCGCCAGCTTGGCGCCGATGGTGGCGAAGGTCATGTTGCCGGAGTCGGCATACAGCAACGCCATACCGAACAACAGGAAGGCCGAACCGGCAGCCGACAGCACCATGTACTTGATACCGGCTTCCAGTGAACGCTTATTGAAGAAGGCGTAAGCGATCATGCCGTAAGTCGGCACTGACAGCAGTTCCAGACCAATGAACAGACCGGCCAGATGTTGCGCACTGACCAGAACCAGACCGCCCGCAGCAGACAGCAGCATCAGCAGGTACAGCTCTTCGCGGTTGCCCGGATAGCCTTTGCCAGAATCACCGCCGAGGTAGGCGTGAATCAGCGTGACGCAGGCCAGCGTAGCCGCCAGCACCAGCGCCATGTAGTAGCAGGCGAACTTGTCCACCAACAACAGTGGCGTGACTTCAATCGGCGTTACACCCAGCGCAGGTAGCAGCGAGACCAGCGCCAAGTTCAGGCCCACTACCGACAGAGCGAACGTAACGCTGTGGTTGCGCTTCCAGGCAATTGCCAGCATCACCAGTACCAGCGTGGCACTAGTGATCAGCAGCGGCAGCAGCGCGATGAAATGTTGAGTCGTGAATTGCATAGCATGACTTTCCATTGAGCAGCTTACCGTGCCAAAACAGATTGATTGATGGCGTTATCCATCCACTGATGCACGCCCTGCATGCTGGCAGCAGAGGTATCGAGCACCGGTTGCGGATAAACACCAAGCAGAATCAGCAGTACAGCCAGCCCGAGGACCATGGACATCTCGCGGAAGTTCAGGCCTTTCAGAGCGGACTCAGCTTTCGGCTGACCGAAGTAAGCACGGTGAATCATGATCAGCGAGTACACCGAACCCAGCACCAGACCAACAGCGGCCAGTACAGTGACCCACGGCGCGCTGGCGAAGCTGCCGATCAGAATCAGGAACTCGCCGACGAAGTTGCCGGTACCCGGCAGACCCAGTGCAGCAGCAGCAAAGAACAGGCTGATAGCAGGTAACCACGGCATACGCGCCCAGATACCGCCCATCTCACGCATGTCACGGGTGTGCAGGCGCTCGTACAACTGGCCGCTGAGGATAAACAGCGACGCAGCACTAAGACCGTGGGCCACCATCTGCACCACCGCGCCTTGCAGGGCAATTTCGCTGGCAGAGTAAATGGCAATCAGCACGAAGCCCATGTGCGACACGCTGGAGTAGGCCACCAGACGCTTGATGTCAGTCTGCGAGAACGCCAGCAATGCACCGTAACCAATGGCAAACACACCCAGCCACTGCGCAATCGGGGCGAACTCAGCGGAAGCATTCGGGAACAGCGGCAGAGCAAAACGCAGCAGGCCGTAGGCAGCGGTCTTCAACAGAATACCGGCCAAGTCCACAGAACCTGCAGTCGGCGCCTGTGCGTGGGCATCCGGCAGCCAGGAGTGGAATGGCACCACCGGGAACTTCACCGCAAATGCGATAAAGAAGCCCAGCATCAGGATGTATTCAGTGCCAGGTGCCAGTTCGGTTTTCAGCAGGTCAGCGTAGTTGAAGGTCAACACACCGGTCTGGTTAAAGTGCACGAACACCAGCGCCAGGATCGCCACCAACATGATCAGGCCGCTGGCCTGGGTGTAGATGAAGAACTTGGTGGCAGCAGTGATGCGGGTCTTGCCAGCACTGCCGCTATGACCCCAGAGCGCGATGAGGAAGTACATCGGCACCAGCATCATTTCCCAGAAGAAGAAGAACAGGAACAGGTCGACGGCCAAGAACACACCAACCACACCGCCGAGAATCCACATCAGGTTGAGGTGGAAGAAACCGATGCGGCGGTCGATCTCGTTCCACGAGCACAGCACCGACAGCACACCGAGCAGGCCGGTGAGGACAATCATCAGCAGCGACAGGCCATCGAGAGCCAAGTGGATGCTGATGCCCAGACGGGAGATCCACGGCAGCTGGAATTCAGCCGCCCAGACCGGGCCAGTCTCAGGTGCCGGAGCCAGGCTGAAATCGCCAGTGGCCCACAGCCACAGGCCCAGACCGAACAGCAGGACCATGGTCAACAAGGCGATCCAGCGGGGCATGGTTTTGCTGAAATGCTCACAGAACCAGCAGAGGAAGCCGCCGATGAAGGGAATCAGGATTAGCCAGGGCAGTATCATGACGGGCTATTTTCCTTAGTTCAGAAACAGGAGGACGGCGAGCACCAGCACGGCGCCCCCGACGATCGAAGTTGCATACCAGCGCACCTGGCCAGTCTCACTGCGGGTCACCAGCGCGTTACCGCCCCGAACCAAACGCGGCACCAGACCAATCGTGCGGTCGATCGGATCAATGTGCAGGATGCGGCAGAAGAACAGGTACGGCTGCACAAAGACCTTGTCATACAACCAGTCGAAGCCCCATGCAGCGAACCACCAAGCCGACAGGAAACGGCCCGGCCCGCTTTGCGCAACAGCAGTCGCAAAGCTGCGTTTGCCGAGGAACAATAACGCCGCCAGCACAATACCGATCACCGCCACCACACCGGAGATGATTTCCAGCGTGTGCTTAAAGTCGCCGCCGGCGTGGCCTGCGCTTTCTGGCAGAACACCGGCCAGCGGCGGCGTGATCAGCGCACCGACGAAAGTCGACAGCACAATCAGCACCATCAGCGGCAGGTTGTAGGCAATGCCATGACCTGCGTGGGCTTCGGTCTTCTGCTCGCCGTGGAAGGCGATGAAGATCAGGCGGAAGGTGTAGATCGACGTCAGGAAGGCTCCGGCCAGACCTGCATACAGCAGCTCTTGGTGGCCACTGGCGAAGGCTTCCCAGAGGATTTCATCCTTGGACCAGAAACCGGCAGTAATCAACGGCAAAGCGGCCAGTGCAGCACCACCGACGATAAAGCTGGCGTAAGCCAACGGCAGTTTTTTCCACAGGCCGCCCATTTTGAAGATGTTCTGCTCGTGGTGGCAGGCGTTGATCACCGCACCGGAAGCAAGGAACAGCAGCGCCTTGAAGAAGGCGTGGGTCATCAAGTGGAAGATCGCCGCATCCCATGCACCTACGCCCAGGGCAAGGAACATGTAGCCGATCTGGCTCATGGTCGAGTAGGCCAGAATGCGTTTGATGTCGGTCTGTACCAGCGCGGCAAAGCCTGCCAGCACCAGCGTCACACCGCCGACGATACCGACCAGTTCAAGGATGTCCGGAGTCAGCAAGAACAGGCCGTTGGTACGGGCAATCAGGTACACACCCGCGGTCACCATGGTCGCCGCGTGGATCAGCGCCGACACCGGAGTCGGGCCTGCCATCGCGTCCGCCAGCCAGGTTTGCAGCGGCAGTTGCGCCGATTTACCCACAGCGCCGCCGAGCAGCATCAGGGTCGCCAGCCACAGCCAGGTGTCCCCTTCCACGTACTTCTGCGGAGCCAGCACCATCAGCTCCTGAATGTTCAGGGTGCCGAGGTTGAGGAACAGCAGGAACAGGCCGATCATCAGGAACACGTCACCAATACGGGTGACGATAAAGGCCTTCAGCGCCGCATTGCCGTTCGGCACGTGCTTGAAGTAGAAACCGATCAGCAGGTACGAGCACAAGCCCACGCCTTCCCAGCCGAAGAACAGCACCAGCAGGTTATCGCCCAGCACCAGCAGCAACATGCTGAAGATGAACAGGTTGGTGTAGGCGAAGAAGCGCGAGTAGCCCTCTTCACCGCGCATGTACCAGCTGGCGAACATGTGGATCAGGAAGCCCACACCGGTCACCACGCCGAGCATGGTCAGCGACAGGCCATCCAGATACAGGGTGAAGGTCGTTGCAAAACCGGCCACGCTCATCCACTGCCACAGCTGTTGGGTGAATACCCCATCTGCCGGCGGATTGGTGTTGAACTGGAAGATCAGCCAGGCTGAAACCAGCGCCGACAAACCCACCGAGCCAACGCCGATCAGCGCAGACAGATTCTCGGAGAAACGCCCACGGGAGAAGGCCAGCAGGAACCAGCCAATCAGTGGAAACACTAAAGTCAGGAATAAGAGGTTCATCCGCGCATCTCGCTGGCAGCGTCGACATCGAGGGTGTTAAAGCGGCGATAGAGCTGCAACAGAATCGCCAAACCGATGGAAGCTTCAGCAGCCGCCAAGGTAATCACCAGAATGAACATCACCTGGCCATCCGGCTGAACCCAGCGGCTGCCTGCGACCACAAAGGCCAGCGCAGTAGCGTTCATCATGATTTCCAGGCTCATCAGCACGAACAGGATGTTGCGGCGCACCATCAGGCCAATCAGGCCGAGGCTGAACAGCACGCCGGCCAGCGCCAGGCCGTGCTCCAGAGGAATAGCATTCATGCAGTTGGCTCCTTGGCATCGTGGCGACCCAGGTGATAAGCGCTGACCAGCGCACCCAGCAGCAACATGGAAGCCAGTTCGACTACTAGCAGATACGGGCCAAACAGAGAAATACCCACCGCTTTCGCATCAACCGTTTCCAGACCCAGAGCAGCACCGCTCGGGGATTGGAACAGCACATAGAGCAATTGCCCCAACAGCAGCGCCGAGAGAATCGCAGGCCCGGCCCAGATACCCGGAGTCAGCCATTTGCGCTCCTGCTCTACGGCAGCATGGCCGAGGTTGAGCATCATCACCACGAACACAAACAGCACCATAATGGCACCAGCGTAAACGATGATTTCCAGCGCTCCGGCAAACGGCGCACCGAGGGCGAAGAAGGTCATAGCCACAGCCAGCAGGGAAATGATCAGGTACAACAGGGCATGCACCGGGTTACTCGAGGTAATCACCCGGAATGTTGCCGCGACCGCCACACCAGCGGCGAGGTAGAAAGCAAATTCCACGATACGCTCCTTAGGGCAGCAGGCCTTTGACGTTGATCGGTTCGGCTTCGCTCTGGGCAGCGCCTTTCGGCTTGCCAGCAATCGCCATACCCGAGACGCGGTAGAAGTTGTATTCCGGGTTTTTGCCCGGGCCGGAAATCAGCAGGTCTTCCTTCTCGTACACCAGATCCTGACGCTTGTACTCACCCATCTCGAAATCCGGCGTGAGCTGGATCGCAGTAGTCGGACAGGCTTCTTCACACAGACCACAGAAGATGCAGCGCGAGAAGTTGATGCGGAAGAACTCCGGATACCAGCGACCGTCGTCTTTCTCTGCCTTTTGCAGGGAGATACAGCCCACCGGGCAGGCCACTGCACAGAGGTTACAGGCCACGCAGCGCTCTTCACCGTCAGGGTCGCGGGTCAGAACGATACGGCCACGGTAACGCGGCGGCAGATACACCGGCTCTTCCGGGTATTGCAGGGTGTCGCGCTTGCGGAAGCCATGGCTGAAGACCATGACCAGGCTGCGCAGTTGGGTTCCAGTGCCGACCAGCACATCCCAGATGTATTTGAACATTGCGATTACTCCTTACTGGGCCGCGGCCAGCACAAAGGCGCCGGTCACCAGCAGGTTGATCAGGGTCAGCGGCAGGCAGAACTTCCAGCTGAACGCCATGACCTGGTCATAGCGCGGGCGCGGGATCGACGCACGCAGCAAGATGAAGATCATGATGAAGAAGCAGGTCTTCAGGGCGAACCAGAAGAACGGAATCTGCGGCAGCAGATCGAACGGCCCGTGCCAGCCACCAAAGAACAGGGTTACCAGCAGCGCCGAGACAGTAACGATGGCGACGTATTCACCGACGAAGAACATGCCCCATTTCATACCGGCATATTCAATGTGGTAACCGTCGGCCAGTTCCTGCTCCGCTTCCGGCTGGTCAAACGGGTGACGGTGGGTCACCGCAACCGCTGCGATAAAGAAGGTACAGAAGCCGAAGAACTGCGGAATGATGAACCACAGGTTCTGCGCCTGATACTCAACGATGTCGCGCATGTTGAACGAGCCGACCTGCGCCACCACGCCCATCAGGGCCAGGGCCAGGAACACCTCGTAAGACACGGTCTGGGCCGACGCACGCAGCGCACCGAGCAGGGCGAACTTGTTGTTACTCGACCAACCGGCGAACAGCACCGCGTACACGGAGAGGCCCGCCATGGCGAAGAAGAACAAGATGCCGATGTTCAGGTCCGCCACACCCCAGGTCGGCGTGATCGGAATAATCGCAAAGGCCATCAGCATGGCCGCGAAGGCGATCATCGGCGCCAGGATAAAGATGAACTTGTCGGCGAATGGAGGCGTCCAGTCTTCCTTGAAGAACATCTTGATCATGTCCGCACCGAGCTGGAACATGCCGAACGGGCCAACGCGGTTCGGACCGTAACGGTCCTGCCACCAGCCCAACAGACGACGTTCGACAAAGCTCAGCAGTGCCCCGCAGAGCACCACAACCACCAGAATGACCAGCGCTTTGAGCACTGCAATCAGCACATCGACCACTTCAGGTGTCAGCCAGCTCATTGCGCGACCTCCTGCAGACCCGTGACTACAGCGTGCGACGTCAGTGCCGGAATACCCGGCAGACCAACCGGCAGCCCCGCTACGCCAATGGCCAGATCATCGCTGACCTGCAGCGGCAGACGCAGGGTCTGACCGGCTACGTTAAGGCTGACCAGTGCACCTTCTTTGGCACCCAGTCGCTCAGCTTCGGCAGTTGCCAGCAGCACGTAAGGCTGCGGCATGCGCTCCTGAATCGGCTTGGCCAATGCAGAGGTTTCATCACTGCCGAACAGGTGGTGCAGGCGTACAACCTGCAACGTGCCCTGCTCCGGATTGAAGGCTGCCGGTACTGCAAACCAGCTCAGCACGTCACCCTTGGCTTCGATCAGGCGTACACCCGGATCACCGGCACGCAGATGGCCACCGACTTCGTCCTGGAACTTGTTCCAGGCTTGCGGTGAGTTCCAACCCGGCGACCAGGCGAATGGAATCTGCTGGCGATCTTCTTTAGTGCCCGCGTAACCTTCCATAGAGAAAGCAAACGGCGAGTCCTGATCCTGCGGCTGACGCGGTTCGTGCACGCTGATATTGGCGCGCATGGAGGTGCGGCCACTGTAGCGGTGCGGCTCACGGGCCAGTTTCAGGCCTTTGATACGGAACGAGGCGCTTGGCGCTGCCTCGCCGATACGGGCCAACAGTGTGTTACTGGCGGCACAGGCTTCAGTCACTTGATCCAGCTGAGTCCAGTCCACAGCCTTGCCTTGCAGGGTGCTGTGCAGGGCGTGCAGCCAGCGCCAGCCTTCACGGACCAGAATGCTGCTGTCGTAGTAGCTCGGCTCAAATACCTGGAAGAAGCGCTGAGCGCGGCCTTCCAGACTGACCAGCGTACCGTCGCCTTCAGCGAAGCTGGCCACCGGGAGCAGCAGGTGCGCTTTGTCGCTGGTGGCGGTGTGCTGATGGTCAGCAACGATGACGACCTTGGCCGCGGCCAGAGCCGCATCCACCTTGGCACTGTCGGCGCGGCGGTACAGATCGTTCTCCAGCACCACCACAGCATCGGCATTACCACTGCTGAGTGCGTTCAGCGCGTCGTCCAGCGACTGGCTGTCATCACCGGCCAGCAGGGCCAGACCCATGCTGTTGGCTTCAGGGACAACCAGGCTGATCGAACCTTGTTTTTCGCGATTCTTCAGGGCGCTGGCGATGTTAGCAGCAGCCTCAATCAGGCTCTTCTCTCCCAGCGATGCACCGGCAACCACCAGCGGACGCTTGGCTTCAAGCAGCGCTTCGGCAATCAGCTGCACCAGCTCGTTGGCTTCAGCGTCCAGACCGGTTACCGCCGGAGCGCTCGGATCGATGGCGTGGGCCACGGCAAAGCCGATACGGGCTAGATCAAGCGGCGCGGCATGTACACAGGCTTCGGCCACATCATCCAGACGGGTAGGCGCCACGCTGGCAATAAACATCGGGTGCAGTTCACCTTGGGCGACGTTGTTCACTGCCGCCATGTGCCAATCCTGAATCCGCGCAGAGGCGGCGATTTCGGTGGCTTTGCCTTTTACCGCCTGACGCAGGGCCAGAGCCATGCGGGCAGCGGTTTGGGTCAGGTCTTCGCCGAGGACGAAGATGGCGTCATGCAGTTCCACTTCACGCAGGGTCGGCACCGGCAGCGGGCCGTTCTGCAGGATGTCGCGGATCAGGCGGATATTGGCCAGCTCTTCAGCGGCAATGCCGGTGGAGTAGTTGGCAGCGCCGACCAGTTCACGCAGGGCGAAGTTGCTTTCCAGGCTGGCACGCGGCGAGCCGATACCGATCACACGCTTGCCTTTAAGCAGCTCGGCGGCTTTATCCAGCGCAGCGTCGATACCCAACTGCTGGCTGCCGTTCGCGCTTTGCAGCAGCGGCTGGCGCGGACGGTCGCTGCGGTTAACGTAGCCATAGCCGAAACGACCACGGTCGCACAGGAAGTACTGGTTCACGTCACCGTTAAAGCGGTTCTCGATACGGCGGATTTCGCCATAACGCTCGCCCGGGCTGGTGTTACAGCCACTGGAGCAACCGTGGCAGATGCTCGGGGCAAACTGCATGTCCCACTTACGGTTGTAGCGCTCAGAGTGAGTCTTGTCGGTGAACACACCGGTCGGGCAGACCTCAACCAGGTTGCCGGAGAACTCGCTTTCCAGCGTGCCGTCTTCAACGCGACCGAAGTACACGTTGTCATGGGCACCGTAGACACCCAGATCGGTGCCGCCGGCGTAATCCTTGTAATAACGCACGCAGCGATAGCAGGCGATGCAGCGGTTCATCTCGTGTGCGATGAACGGGCCGAGTTCCTGGTTCTGGTGAGTGCGTTTGGTGAAGCGATAACGGCGCTGGTTGTGGCCGGTCATCACCGTCATGTCTTGCAGGTGGCAGTGACCGCCCTCCTCGCACACCGGACAGTCGTGCGGGTGGTTGGTCATCAGCCATTCAACGACGCTGGCGCGGAACTGCTTGGCTTCCTCGTCGTCGATGGAGATCCAGGTGTTGTCAGTGGCAGGCGTCATACAGGACATAACAAGGCGACCACGGGTGTCGTTCTCGTCGTTGTACTGTTTGACCGCACACTGGCGGCAGGCGCCGACGCTTCCGAGCGCCGGGTGCCAGCAGAAGTAAGGGATATCGAGCCCCAGAGACAGACAGGCCTGTAGCAGGTTGTCCGCCCCATCGACTTCGAAATCTTTGCCGTCTACGTGGATAGTGGCCATGGTTCAGGTTTCTTCTTTACCCGCCGAAGCAGGCTTGGCTAATGGAATCACGGTGTGCCGGTGGCCGCTTTGGCGGCCTCCCTGGCGCTAATCTTTACGCGTGGACAAACTGCCCAGGCGCTGCCGGAGCTGCGGAGCTGGCCACGCCAGCCTCGAACTCCGAGCGGAAATACTTGATCGCACTGCCCAACGGCTCGACGGCACCTGGTGCGTGAGCACAGAAGGTCTTGCCTGGGCCAAGGAAGTTGACCAGCCCCAACAGGGTGTCAATGTCCTCACGAGTACCCTGCTTGCGCTCCAGCGCCCGGAGCATCTTCACGCTCCACGGCAAGCCGTCACGGCACGGCGTACACCAGCCGCAGGATTCACGGGCGAAGAACTCTTCCATGTTGCGCAGCAGCGAGACCATGTTGATGCTGTCGTCTACCGCCAGCGCCAGGCCAGTGCCCATACGGGTGCCGACCTTGCCGATACCACCGGCGTACATCAGTGCATCCAAGTGCTCAGGCAGGAGGAAGCCAGTACCGGCACCACCAGGCTGCCAGCACTTCAGCTTGTAACCGTCGCGCATACCGCCGGCATAGTCTTCAAACAGCTCGCGGGCGGAAATACCAAACGGCAGCTCCCACAGACCGGGGTTCTTCACCTTGCCGGAGAAGCCCATCAGCTTGGTGCCGTGGTCTTCGCTTTCCGGGCGGGCCAGGCTCTTGTACCAATCCACACCGTTACCGACGATGGCCGGGACGTTGCACAGGGTTTCAACGTTGTTCACACAGGTCGGCTTGCCCCATACACCCACAGCAGCCGGGAATGGCGGCTTGGCACGTGGGTTGGCGCGGCGGCCTTCCAGCGAGTTGATCAGCGCTGTTTCTTCACCACAGATATAGCGACCAGCGCCGGTGTGTACGAACAGTTCAAAATCAAAACCGCTGCCGAAGATGTTCTTGCCCAGCAGGCCAGCGGCCTTGGCTTCTTCAATGGCACGGTTGAGGTTGGCGGCGGCATCAACGTACTCGCCACGCAGGAAGATGTAGCCGCGATAAGCCTTCAGCGCACGGGCGGAAATCAGCATGCCTTCGATCAGCAGGTGTGGCTGCTGCTCCATCAGCATGCGGTCTTTCCAGGTGTTCGGCTCCATTTCATCCGCGTTGCACAGCAGGTAGCGGATGTTCATGGACTCATCAGCAGGCATCAGGCCCCACTTAACGCCAGTGGGGAAGCCTGCACCACCGCGACCTTTCAGGCCTGAATCTTTCACGGTCTGGACGATATCGGCCTGAGCCATTTCGGTCAGGGCCTTGCGAGCAGCAGCGTAGCCGTTCTTGGAACGGTACTCTTCAAGCCATACTGGCTGGGCGTCGTCACGCAGACGCCAAGTCAGCGGATGGGTTTCTTCGGTGCGGGTAATCCGGTTGGCCGGGCCAATGGAAGTCAGCGTCTTGCTCATACGTAGGACTCCAGCAGTTTGGCCACGCCTTCCGGCTGCAGGTTGCCGAAGGTGTCGTCATCAATCATCACCGCCGGAGCCTTGTCGCAGTTACCCAGGCAGCACACGGGCAGCAGGGTGAAACGACCGTCAGCCGTGGTCTGCCCGGGGACAATGCCCAACTGCTGCTTGATGGTGTCCAGTACGCCCTCATGACCACCGATGTAGCAGGTCATGCTGTCGCATACGCGGATGATGTGACGCCCAACCGGCGAGCGGAAAATCTGGCTGTAGAACGTCGCTACGCCTTCCACATCGCTGGCCGGGATGCCAAGAATCTCGCCAATCGCGTCGGCAGCGCCATCTGGCACCCAGCCACGCTCTTTCTGGACGATTTTCAATGCTTCGATGGACGCCGCGCGCGGGTCCTCGTAATGGTGCATTTCGTGCTCAATGGCCGAGCGTTCGGTATCGCTGAGGACGAAACGGTCAGTCTGAATCAACGTGCTCATAATCAGCGGTCCACGTCAGCCATAACAAAGTCGATACTGCCCAGGTACACAATCAAGTCCGCCACCATGCTGCCGCGGATCACCGACGGGATCTGTTGCAGGTGCGCAAAGCTCGGCGTACGGATGCGCGTGCGGTAGCTCATGGTGCTGCCGTCGCTGGTCAGGTAGTAACTGTTGATACCCTTGGTTGCCTCAATCATCTGGAACGACTCGTTGGCCGGCATCACCGGGCCCCACGAGACTTGCAGGAAGTGAGTAATCAGGGTTTCGATGTGCTGCAACGTGCGCTCTTTCGGCGGCGGCGTGGTCAGCGGGTGATCCGCCTTGTACGGGCCTTCCGGCATGTTGCGCATGCACTGGTCGATGATCTTGATGCTCTGGCGCATCTCTTCCACACGCACCATGCAGCGGTCATAGGCATCACCATTAACGGCCAACGGCACTTCGAATTCGAAGTTCTCATAGCCGGAATACGGGCGCGCCTTACGCAGGTCGAAATCGCAACCGGTAGCGCGCAAGCCAGCACCGGTGGTACCCCACTCCAGGGCTTCCTTGGTGTTGTACTGGGCAACACCAACAGTACGGGCCTTGAGAATACTGTTACGCAGTGCGGCCTTTTCGTACTCGTCGAGACGCTTCGGCAGCCAATCCACAAATTCTTTCACCAAACCTTGCCAGCCACGCGGCAGGTCATGGGCCACACCACCGATGCGGTACCAAGCTGGGTGCAGGCGGAAGCCGGTGATGGCCTCAATCACTTTGTAGGCCCGCTGACGGTCAACGAAGGTGTAGAACACCGGTGTCATCGCGCCAACGTCCTGAATATAAGTACCGAGGAACAACAGGTGACTGGTGATGCGGAAGAACTCGGCCATCATGATGCGAATCACGTCGACCCGTTGCGGCACCTTGATACCCGCGAGTTTTTCCACCGCCAGTACATACGGCAAGTTGTTCATCACACCGCCGAGGTAGTCGATACGGTCAGTGTATGGGATAAAGCTGTGCCAGCTCTGGCGCTCACCCATCTTCTCGGCACCACGGTGGTGATAACCGATATCAGGCACGCAATCGACGATCTCTTCGCCGTCGAGCTGCAGAATGATGCGGAAAGCACCGTGTGCCGAAGGGTGGTTTGGGCCGAGGTTGAGGAACATATAGTCCTCATGCTCGTTGCCGCGTTTCATGCCCCAGTCTTCTGGCTTAAAGCGAGCGGCTTCTTCTTCCAGGTCCTGCTTGGCACGGGTCAGGCTGAACGGATCGAACTCGGTAGCACGCGCCGGGTAGTCTTTACGCAGCGGATGACCTTCCCAGGTCGGCGGCATCATGATCCGGCTCAGGTGCGGGTGACCGGTGAAATTGATGCCATAAAGGTCCCAGACCTCACGCTCATACCAGTTGGCGTTCGGCCAGATACCGGTGACGCTCGGCAGGTTCAGATCACCCTCGCTCAGGGCGACCTTGATCATCACGTCGCTGTTACGCTCCAGCGACATCAGATGATAGAACACAGTAAAATCGGCGCCCGGCAAGCCGCGGCGCTGGGTGCGCAGGCGCTCATCCACACCATGCAGGTCATACAGCATGACGTAGGGGCGCGGCACATTACGCAGGAAGGTCAGTACTTCAACCAATCGTTCACGGGCAACCCACAAAACGGGCATGCCAGTGCGGGTGTTTTGGGCGGTGAAGGCATCAGCGCCAAAACGGGAATTCAGTTCGACAACCACATCTTGGTCGTCAGCCTTATATGGCGGTATGGACAGAATGCTGTCTGCAGTCATGATCTCGGTCGCTATCGGTCAACGGCGTCTGTAGGCGGGCCCAATCGGGCCCGGACTTACACTTCGTCGGGGCTACGCAGATTGGTTACGGCGATACGCTGTTCGCGGCGCTGCTCTTTCTGCGACGGCATCTCAGCACGGTAAATGCCTTGATCGCCAACGACCCAGGAAAGCGGACGACGCTCCTTGCCAATAGATTCCTGCAGCAACATCAAACCTTGCAGGAAAGCCTCAGGACGGGGTGGGCAGCCGGGAATATAGACGTCTACCGGCAAGAATTTGTCGACACCCTGAACCACGGAATAGATGTCGTACATGCCGCCGGAGTTGGCGCACGAGCCCATCGAGATCACCCACTTGGGTTCGAGCATCTGGTCATACAGACGCTGAATCACAGGGGCCATTTTGACGAAGCAGGTCCCTGCAATGACCATGAAGTCGGCCTGACGCGGCGATGCCCGAATAACTTCAGCACCGAAGCGGGCAACGTCATGCGAAGGCGTAAAGGCCGTGGTCATTTCCACATAGCAGCAGGAAAGACCGAAGTTATACGGCCACAGGGAGTTTTTGCGCCCCCAATTGACTGCGCCATTAAGCACGTCTTCTAGTTTGCCCATGAAGACGTTCTTATGAACCTGATCCTCTAATAACGGGTCAGAAACAGTCTCCCGCTCACCGATCGGATACTGCTCGTTAGGCGCATCCGGATCGATCCGAGTAAGTTTGTATTGCATCGCCAAAGCCTCATTGTTTTAGCTTCGCCTGCCGAGCACGACGGCCCTCGGGTGCCCAATCGAGCGCACCGATACGCCATAGGTAGACAAGACCTGCCAACAGAATTGCTATAAAGACTGTAGCTTCGATCAGGCCCGCCCAGCCGCTTTCGCGTACTGAGACTGCCCAAGCGAAGAGATAGAGGGCTTCGACGTCGAAGATCACGAAGAGCATCGCGACCAGATAGAATTTGGCGGACAGACGCAGGCGCGCACTGCCGACCGGCAGCATGCCGGATTCGAAAGGATCGTTCTTGCTGCGACCCCAGGCCTTGCTTCCAAGCAGGCTGGAAAGGCCCAGCATAAACGCGATGAGTCCACAGACTCCTAAAAGAAAAACTGCAAAAGCCCAGTTCTGGGACATGGCGGTTACCACATCAGGCATGCCGGTTCTCCTTGGGTAAAGGGGCGGCTTTATTGATTTTACTGTTCGAGCATAGCCCCGGTTCAGGCCACGCCCCTCAAAGTGTGCGCAATTCTATTCGCCTGCGAACATATTTGGTAATTTTTTTCAATTCCACAGGCCTGCGGCACTATACCTCACCTTAAGAAGAAAAGCGTCTAACTACGCCTATAGAAGTAGGAGCAGGGATCAATGGTTGGTTCTGTTGAATGCAGCGGCTATGCTACAGAGCATTTCAATGGATAAAGACTATGACCCTTACTGAACTGCGCTACATAGTCACCCTTGCTCAGGAACAGCACTTCGGCCGAGCCGCTGAGCGCTGCCATGTGAGTCAGCCGACTCTGTCAGTCGGGGTGAAGAAGCTGGAAGACGAGCTAGGTGTTCTGATTTTCGAACGCAGCAAAAGTGCCGTCCGCCTTACTCCGGTTGGAGAAGGTATCGTCACTCAGGCTCAGAAAGTTCTGGAACAAGCTCAAGGTATTCGCGAGCTGGCCCAGGCCGGCAAGAACCAAATGGCGGCACCGCTCAAGATCGGCGCGATCTACACCGTAGGGCCTTACCTGTTCCCTCACCTGATTCCGCAGTTGCATCGCGTTGCGCCGCAAATGCCTCTCTATATAGAAGAGAACTTCACCCACGTCCTGCGTGACAAACTGCGCAACGGCGAACTGGACGCGATCATCATCGCCTTGCCGTTCCACGAAGCCGATGTACTGACCAAGCCACTGTACGATGAACCCTTCTTCGCCCTGATGCCTGCCGATCACCCTTGGTGCCAGATGGAGACCATCGATCCCAAGCTGCTTAACGACAAGAGCCTACTCTTGCTAGGTGAAGGTCATTGCTTCCGTGATCAGGTCCTGGAGGCTTGTCCGACCATTCGCAAAGGTGGCGAGGACAACGTCAAGCACACCACCATCGAATCTAGCTCACTGGAAACTATCCGCCATATGGTGGCTTCCGGCCTGGGTGTATCGATTTTGCCGCTGTCTGCCGTGCACAGCCACCACTATGCCCCCGGCGTGATCGAAGTACGCCCGCTCAGCGCGCCAGTGCCGTACCGCACGGTGGCCATCGCCTGGCGAGCCAGCTTCCCGCGGCCAAATGCAATTGAAGTACTGGCCGACTCGATTCGCCTGTGCTCTGTCAGCCAACCAAGTCAGCCTCGAAATTAAGGCAGGCTGCATGACTGAACTGGCATCGGTGCCTGTTACTGCATTGAAAGGTGTTGGTGCGGCACTGGCAGAGAAACTGGCCAAGGTCGGCTTGGAAAACTTGCAGGATGTGCTGTTCCACCTGCCACTGCGCTACCAGGACCGCACCCGCATCGTGCCTATCGGCGAACTCCGCCCAGGGCAGGATGCGGTTGTAGAGGGCATAGTCGCCGGTGCTGATATCGTAATGGGTCGCCGCCGCAGCCTGCTGGTTCGCCTGCAGGACGGTACGGGAACATTAAGCCTGCGCTTTTATCATTTCAGCCAGGCACAAAAAGAAGGCCTTAAGCGCGGCACACAGATTCGCTGTTACGGCGAAGTGCGGCCCGGCTCATCCGGCTTGGAAATCTACCACCCGGAATACCGGGCGCTTTCCAGCCAGGACGCCTCGCCCGTAGAACAGACCCTGACACCAATCTACCCCAGCACAGAAGGGCTGACCCAACAGCGTCTGCGCCAGCTAAGCGAGCAGGCACTGGCACGACTCGGACCACACAGCCTGCCGGACTGGCTGCCTAAAGTGCTGACGGACGAATATCAGCTCAGCCCCCTGGATGAAGCCATCCGTTATCTGCACCGCCCTCCACCGGATGCCGACATTGAGGAACTGGCCCTAGGGCATCACTGGGCGCAGCATCGCCTGGCCTTTGAAGAACTGCTGACCCACCAGCTGTCCATGCAGCGCCTACGCGACAGCGTGCGATTGCTGCGTGCTCCTGCCCTGCCAGCTGCCGAGAAACTGCCGCGATTGTTTTTGCAGAATCTGGGGTTTAAGCCTACCGGCGCTCAGCAGCGGGTCGGTGCCGAAATCGCCTATGACCTGAGCCAGCACGAACCCATGCTACGCCTGGTTCAAGGCGATGTCGGTGCGGGCAAAACCGTCGTCGCCGCCTTCGCAGCCCTGCAAGCCATCGAAGCGGGCTATCAAGTTGCGCTGATGGCCCCTACTGAAATTCTGGCCGAGCAGCACTTCATCAACTTCAGCAAATGGCTGGCGCCGCTTGGCTTGGAGGTTGCCTGGCTAGCCGGAAAACTTAAAGGCAAGGCTCGAGCTGCAGCCTTGGAGCAGATCGCCGGCGGAACCCCAATGGTTGTTGGCACCCACGCACTGTTCCAGGACGAGGTGCAGTTCAAACGCTTGGCCCTGGTCATCATCGACGAACAACACCGCTTCGGCGTGCAGCAGCGTCTGGCGCTGCGCCAGAAAGGCGTTGATGGCCGTCTCTGCCCACACCAGTTGATCATGACCGCGACGCCGATTCCGCGCACTCTGGCCATGAGCGCCTATGCAGACCTAGACACCTCCATTCTGGATGAACTGCCTCCCGGACGCACTCCGGTCAACACCCTGGTAATTGCCGACAGCCGCCGCCTGGAAGTGATTGAACGAGTTCGCCTGGCCTGCAACGAAGGCCGCCAGGCGTATTGGGTCTGCACCCTGATTGAAGAATCAGAAGAGCTCACCTGCCAGGCGGCCGAGACCACCTTTGCCGACCTCAGCGCGGCGCTAGTGGGACTACACGTCGGTCTGATCCACGGCCGCATGAAACCTGCCGAAAAAGCCGCAGTGATGGAGCAATTCAAAAGTGGAGCTTTACAACTGCTGGTCGCCACAACGGTGATTGAAGTCGGCGTCGACGTCCCCAACGCCAGCCTGATGATCATTGAGAACCCTGAGCGACTCGGATTGGCACAATTGCACCAATTACGTGGACGAGTTGGCAGAGGCAGTGCGGTAAGTCATTGTTTGTTGCTTTATCACGCGCCATTATCACAACTTGGACGGCAGCGCCTGGCGATCATGCGCGAAACCTGTGATGGCTTCGTGATTGCAGAAAAGGACCTCGAACTGCGCGGCCCCGGAGAAATGCTTGGTACCCGTCAAACCGGTCTACTGCAATTCAAAGTAGCGGACCTGATGCGCGACGCAGACCTTCTGCCAGCGGTACGTGACGCTGCACAAACATTATTGGAGCAATGGCCACAGCATGTCAGCCCACTGCTGGAACGCTGGCTGCGCCATGGCCAGCAGTATGGACAGGTGTAAGATCAGCCCAACTTCAGGGCATGTCACACTGCCCAGGCTGCCCCTATTTAAACGCCTGCCGCAACAAGCTGGATAACGCTATGACAGAGCCCGCTCTCGCACCTGATACACCGTCACAACCGCCCAAAGTTATTGAGCAACTGCTCCAAAAGCTGGGTGTAGCTTATGAAGCTCTGCCGGACGACCTGACACACCCAAAAACCCAACGCCTGCAGGCCATTCTGCTGGATGACGCCATAGGCGCGCTGCTGGTTATGTACACCCAAGATCAGCTGCTGGACCTCTCTCGCCTGACCGAGCTGACCGGTCGCCAACTGACCGCCATCAAAGCCGAACGCCTGGAGCGCATGCTGGAAAAACATGCCCTCAAAGTTCTGCCGGGGATTCCCGCGCTGACCAGCTCGCCCTGTCTGTATGACGAGAGCATCTTGCAGCATCCATGCCTTTATATTGAGTCCGGCCAGCCCGGCGTACTGCTGAAGATCGCCACAGACGCCTTTAAACCATTACTGAACAAAGCCAGTGCTGCCAGTTTTGGCGAGCCAGTGAGCAACATCCGCCTCAACCTTGATCGACCTGACGACGACAGCGATGAGATCAGCCAAGCGGTGCAGGCCTTCACTGCGCGGCGCATTCAACAACGGCTGGAGCAAACCATCGAAATACCACCGCTGGCCGAAACTGCGCACAAAATCATGAAACTGCGGGTCGACCCAAATTCAACAGTCGACGACATCACCAGCGTAGTCGAAACCGATCCAGCACTTGCCGCTCAAGTGATTAGCTGGGCCGCCTCACCGTACTATGCGGCTCCAGGCAAAATTCGCTCAGTAGAAGATGCCATTGTGCGCGTGCTGGGTTTTGATCTGGTCATCAACCTCGCGCTGGGTCTGGCACTGGACAAATCGCTCGGCCTGCCCAAAGACCGCCCACAACAATCGACGCCATACTGGCAGCAAGCCATTTACACAGCCGCTGTCATTGAAGGTCTTACCTTAGCCCTTCCCCGCGCCTGCCGCCCGGAAGCAGGGCTGACATACCTGGCCGGGCTACTACACAATTTCGGCTACTTGGTGTTGGCACATGTCTTCCCGCCGCACTTCTCACTGATTTGCCGTCATCTGGAAGCCAATCCGCACCTGCATCACAGCTATATCGAACAACATCTGCTGGGCATTACCCGCGAGCAAATCGGCGCCTGGCTGATGCGCTACTGGGATATGCCGGAAGAACTGACCACCGCCCTGCGTTTTCAGCAACACCCTGACTACGATGGCGAACATGCGCTGTTCCCTAACCTGACTTGCCTGGCAGTAAGGCTGCTCAATAACCATGGCATCGGCAGTGGCCCGCAGTCGGAAATTCCGCAGAGCCTGTACGACAACCTGGGCATCAGTCGTGAAAAAGCACTCGAGTCAGTCAGCAAAGTGCTTAACGCAGAAGCCGCACTGCGCGAACTGGCCTCACAGTTCAGTCCAGGGCATTAAGCAACAGATACAACAAAGGGCCTTCAGGCCCTTTGTTGTATGCTCGTTATTCCAACTTGCTGCGCCGCTCAGCGAACAGTTGCGGCAGCAATTCAACAGTCCCCGTCAGAATCGCAGCGACCGCAGGCTGCTCATAGAGTCCGACATATTGGGCTAGCTGGTCGGTTGGCTTCTGCCTGTAGGCATACAACATAAAAGACTTCACCGACTCAGCGCTGGATTCGCGCAACTGCTCTTCCTGAACCTTGGTGCGCTCACTCAACGTGGCCTCATCAATAGCCGTACCCCGTGCTTTGGCCATCAGGTAAGCCCGGGTCTTACCAGTCTCGTAACGCAGCAGTGTAGCCAGATCAGTTGTGCGTGCGGCCTTGTCCAAACGCTGAACCAACTCCACGCGGTTCGAACGCGGAGGCTCAGCGGCCAGCTTCTGCCGATAGGCAGCAAGCCCGTCAATATTGTCCCCGACGGACCTCTCAGCAGCAGAAAAACTTTGGGCCAAATCACTCGAAAGCAGGCGCTCAGCTTCCTGCAACTGAGTCTGGTCAAGCGTTTTCGCCAAACCGCTGGCGAGATCAAGACACAGCTCCTGAGGCTCCAGCAGCTTAGCCACTTCAGCTTGCTGCTTGTCGCTCAGATCATGCTGCGCCAGCGGCGCACTCTGCTCACAAAGCAGGTTGATACCTGCTAATTCAAAGACCGGAAGAAAAGCCTGAGGCTTAAGCTCAGTAGCCCACACCGGAGAAACAAGCAAAGACAACGCAATCAACAAAGGGCGCATGGAAAAATCTCATATTGACTGAGTTTGCAGCCTAGCCAATGCCGACTGCCACGGCCACCCTTTACATCTAATCTTGCCGACTGGCCCTCAGGCAGCCTTTTTGTCCTCGGACTTTTTCTTCTTCAGCATTAGATGCTTGGTCAGACCTTGGAACCAGATCACCAGAGCCGGATTACCCTGAATCTGGATGTCTTTGTTCTGGATACCCTGCATAAAGGCCAGCTGCTTGTTCTTGGCCGTCATGGTGGCATAGCCATAATCCGAGTCCTTGAAGCCAAGAGCGAATGCTGGGGACTCAGCCGGGCCGCGCTTGCTGGTAATACGCTGATCTTTAACGACGAAATGACGGGCAACCTTGCCATCCAGCGTATGCAACTGGAAGACCATGTCCTTACCGACCAGTTGCTCCTGCAGCGCAGGGTTGTTGCGGCTGGACTTAGCCATGAGGCGGCCGAGCATCCACAAAAGAAAGCGAAATTTCATACGAATGGCTCTTATGTTGGAAATTGAAAGTCCGGTGCATTGTAACGATATCCCCAGGCAACTACACCAGACATTAAGAACGGTGCAACATCCTGACAAATCCCTGCCTTATCCCCACATACTGCCACAGGCCGAAGCACTCCAAGCGACCATGCGGTATCGCTGCAAACGTGTTGATGGCTATACCGCTGGCGGATTTATCCCGGAAAAGGAAAGCCCCCTTTGTCCCGTCCTGAATAAGGTTTACATCTCCCATCCCGAGTTTCCGGAGAGTCAGATGGAGCAAGGTGTAAAACGCACACAGCGAGAATAATCGCTGTCTTTTAAATTGACCGTCGTCGATCAGATCGAGAAAGGCGAGCTGACCTCCAAGCAGGCAAATTCGAAAGACCGAGCATTGCCAGGGCTTGTCAGTTTTTAGGCATCAGTCGTCAGGCTTACTACAAACGTAACCGAACCGACGACAGCAAAGTACGCCAGTGCAGATCGGGTCGTTGAGTTTGTTTGGCAGGTCCGGATGCGCAGCCTCAGTGGGGGACACGTAAGCTGCACTATCTGCTGTATTGCCAGCCTGATAGGCGGGTCCATGTCGGGCGAAACCGTTTGTTTCAGATCTTGGGAGAGCGGCGCTTGCTGGTACTGCCCAGCGGGCGTATCACAAGACCACGCAAAGCTTTCATCGCCTCTATCGCCATCCCAACTTACTCGAACCAGGTCCAGTTCAGATCGTCGCTACCGGCCCAGAGCACGCCTGGGTCGCGGACATTAGTTACCAGCCCGCCGCTGGCGGCCCGTTGTACCCAAGCCTGGTAACGGACGCGTTTTCCAGAAAGATCGTTGATCACCATGTTCATGAAAGCCTACATGCTGTGTCTGTTGCATAAGCCTTTAGACAGGCCCAGCAAAAACGACGGCGTCACCAGCCCCTAGTCCATCACACGGACCGAGGTATCGAGGACTGCTCGGTGCTCTACCAGTCGCGGCATGAGTGGCACGGAGTTCAGTGCTTGATGACTGACGGATAGACTGCTACCAGAACGCACTAGCCGAGCGCATCAACGGAATCCTCAAGACAGAGCTGTTGCTGAGCAACCCTGAAAATCTGGCGCAGGCAAGGAAGATGGTTGATGAGGCGGTGCAGATCTACAACACGGAACGGCCTCTCATGGTCCTGAAAAAACAAAACGCCCGATGCGGTGCATCGAGCGTTTTGAGGCCTGTCGGCCTACCTGAATAGGTGTAAACCTATTTCAGGACTAGACAGTGCTTCGCAGAAATCGGAGCAACGCGCTCTTAGTTCACCGCGTCTTTCAGCGACTTACCAGGCTTGAAGGCAACAGTGTTGCTGGCCTTGATCTTCACCGGTTGGCCGGTTTGCGGGTTTTTGCCGGTGCGGGCACCGCGGTGGCGCTGTACGAATGTACCGAACCCTACCAGGGTGACGCTGTCTTTACGATGCAGTGCTTTGGTGATTTCGTCGAGTACTGCATTGAGTACACGATTTGCCTGATCTTTGGTCAGATCCGCTTTCTCAGCGATAGCGGCGGCGAGTTCCGGTTTACGCATAAGTGCCTCTTACGTTTTTGTTGTTGTGTCCGGGCTGCTCTAAGCGAGCAGGTACCAAATGCCGCGACTGCTACCTCCTGCGGCAGACGCGTGGAGAATGGCACGGGCGAGCACATTAACGCTAGTCTTGTCGGACAATTAAACGAAGCATAAACATGGCATTTACGACATTATGAATGTCCATTACGCCAAAACCGCCGGTAGCTGTCGATTCAGCGCCGCTTTTTCAAGCACACACGTCCCTGTCAGCACATACCCGAGAACCGCTTCATCCAGCCCATGGAACACAGCCTTGATGTCGGCATCCTGCCCTTCAACCCGCCAGTTCCCCTCGGCGTTAGCAGCGGGCATGGCAACTACAAGCGGGCATGCTGGGGTTTTAACGGTAACCGGCATCGGACCGTATTTGACCTCTGTATTGTTGCCACTCAATGTCTGGGCCAGCGCCCGCACGCAAGCCATCAAGGGCATCACGTAAAGCAGATTTATCCCATCGACCTCAGCACAATCACCCAATGCATAGATATTGTTGTGTGATGTTTTCAACAACCGATCCACCACAATTCCCCGATTAACACTCAGCTCGGCATGCGCAGCCAGTTCAATTCGGGGCCGCAAGCCGACGGCAGACAGCACAAGATCACAGGCGATACGAGATCCGTCAGACAGCTCGGCCTCAAGGCCAGCGCCATCCTTTTTCAGGGAAGCCAACACTCGCCCGAGATGAAAGCGTGCCCCCATTTTTTCCAGTGCACCTTGAACGGCGGCAGCCGCAGCCGGGTGGATCAGGCCAGGCATGACCTGATCACTTGGCGCTACCAGTTCAACCTGATAGCCACCCAACATGAGGTCATTAGCGAACTCACAGCCAATCAGGCCAGCCCCCAGCAACAGTACCTTTTGCTTGCCCTCCAGCGCCTCACGGAAACGTGCGTAATCTTCCAGGTCGTTCACCGAGAACACCCTGTCAGTTGCCTCTCCGGCAATAGGCAAACGGATGACTTCAGCCCCTAGAGCCAACACCAGATCCCTGTAGGTCAGGCAAACATCCCCCATCCACAGGCGATTGAGTTCAGGCTCAATCGAAGTGATGCGGGTGTGGGTATGAATCTCGGCATTCAGCTGCTCGGCCATCTGCCCGGGCTCAGCCATGCTCAGACCATCAGCATCCTTATTCTTGGAAAAACCAGTGGATAACATCGGTTTAGAGTAAGAGCGGCCGTCATCGGCTGTGATCAGCACCAAAGGTGTTTGGCTGTCGAGCTTGCGGAACTCGCGGGCCAGGTTATAGCCGGCCAAGCCGGTACCAACAATTACCAATGGATGCGTCATGCTGTTGCTCTCTTGATGCGGTGAGACCGCTGCGCTATCGAATCAACTTACACCGGCAGAGCAAAGGCTGCCTGCGCAGTCAGAAGTATGCCCGCCTATTATGCAAAACGGCGACTCAAGGTCGCCGTTTTGCCGGAGCGAATTAGAAGATCAGGCGATTTCGATCATTTCAAAATCCGATTTGCCTACGCCACAATCCGGGCACAGCCAATCTTCCGGGACATCTTGCCAAGCAGTGCCAGGCGCAATGCCGTCGTCCGGCCATCCCAGGCTCTCGTCGTAAATCAGTCCACAGACCACACATTGCCACTTTTTCATATCAACCTCAGGCTAACTTACAGCGCGACAGGGGCTCTGCTTTGGAGGAGCGAACTGCGGGAATCACTATTTGGCCCGATACGCCCTCCGCCTCTCTATGTATGAATGAATCTCACACGGTCTGCGGGATGCCTGCGCACCGTTGCCCGGCCAAATCCGCCTCATCAAGGCCCCTTTATAGCGGCGGAAAGCTACCGCATCCATGCCCATGCGCCAAGCTGTATGGCGATAAATGCAATCTTTGAGGGCCAACCAAAGTCGGGGGCGCCCCGCGTCCAGGCTGGCAGACAAGCGATCCGTAGCGTTTGCTGCATGCTAGACTCCCGGCTTCTTCCTTAGATTGATTTGCGCTCGTGTCTAACCACCCAGTATCTGCCACACCCTCCTGGCTGAGCTGCACGGAGTTGCAGCAAAAACCCGATCCAACCGTCTATGACTGGCTGTTTAATGAAGACTCGCTGACCCGCCGACTTACGCGTCAAACAGGTGGACATTTCAGCGTCAGGCCGCTGCAGGAAGGCTGGCAAACACTGCGGGCTGACGAGTGCTCAGCCCTCGGCGTGGCACCCGGCAGTGAAGGCTGGGTGCGTGAGGTGTACCTGCTCGGGCATCAGCGCCCTTGGGTATTTGCCCGCAGCGTGGCGGCGCGACAGGCCCTGGAGAGCTCTGATATGGCAATGGACGAACTGGGCACCCGCTCGCTGGGTGAGCTGCTGTTTAGCAACCCGGCGTTCGATCGCGGCGTACTCCAGGTTTGCCGTTACCCGTCCCAGTGGCTACCAGCCGAAGCCCGGACAAACAACTTGTGGGGCCGCCGCTCCTGCTTCACCCGTGCGGCGCTGGGCGTGCTGGTAGCGGAAGTCTTTCTGCCACAATTCTGGCTTGAGCTGGGGCACGACCCGGCAAACTGAACACTCGTATAATCCGCCGGCCTAGTCTGGAGAGCTGACCGATGTATACCCGCCTGCTGCAATCGCTCAATCGTCTGCATCCCCGCGCTTGGGATTTTGTGCAGCTGATGCGCTTGGAAAAACCCATTGGTATCTACCTGCTGCTGTGGCCAACCCTGTGGGCTCTGTGGGTGGCGGCGGAAGGTGTACCCAGCGCTAAGAACCTGTTCATTTTTGTCGCAGGCGTTTTGCTGATGCGTGCAGCCGGTTGCGTGATCAATGACTTTGCCGATCGCAAGGTGGACGGCCATGTCGCCCGCACCAAGGGACGCCCACTGGCCAGCGGGCGTGTCAGCTCGAAAGAAGCACTGACGCTGTTTGCCATTCTGATTGTGCTGAGCTTCATTCTGGTGCTGTTTACCAACAGCACCACGATCTGGCTCTCGTTTGGTGGCCTGGCGCTGGCGGCCTGCTATCCCTTTATGAAGCGTTACACCTATTACCCACAGGTGGTACTTGGTGCAGCATTCTCCTGGGGCATGCCCATGGCCTTCACCGCAGAGACCGGCAGTCTGCCGCCTGAGGCGTGGCTGTTGTACATCGCCAATTTGCTGTGGACCGTGGCCTACGATACGTATTACGCCATGGCTGACCGCGATGACGACCTGAAGATCGGGGTGAAATCCACCGCGATTCTGTTCGGCGATGCCGACCGCATCATCATTCTCACCTTGCAGACTCTGGCGCTGGTCTGCCTGATCCTGGCCGGATCACGCTTCGAGCTGGGCCTGTATTTCCATCTCGGCCTGGTCGCCGCAGCGGCCTGTTTTATCTGGGAGTTTATCGTCACCCGCAAGCGCGAGCCGATGGTGTGTTTCAACGCCTTCCTGCATAACCACTGGGCAGGGTTAGCCATTCTGATCGGCCTGATCGTGGACTACGCCTTACGGTAGCAATCAGGGCCTTGCTGCCTTGCCACAACCCGCTTGTCACATAGCTGCAATAATTTCGTTATCTAATGCTCACCAAACAGCAAGATGACTTGAGGCTTGATTAATGGTTGGCAAGAACATCCTGATCGTCGATGACGAAGCACCGATCCGTGAAATGATCGCCGTGGCCCTGGAGATGGCTGGGTATGAGTGCTTGGAGGCGGAGAATACTCAGCAGGCGCATGCCATTATCGTTGACCGCAAGCCGGACCTGATTCTGCTCGACTGGATGCTGCCTGGCACCAGCGGCATTGAGCTGGCCCGACGCCTGAAGCGGGACGAACTGACCAACGATATTCCCATCATCATGCTCACCGCCAAAGGTGAAGAGGACAATAAGATTCAGGGCCTGGAAGTTGGCGCGGATGACTACATCACCAAGCCTTTCTCCCCACGCGAACTGGTTGCCCGCCTCAAGGCCGTGCTGCGTCGCGCCGGCCCGGCTGATAGCGAAGGCCCGATCGAAGTCGGTGGTTTGCTGCTGGACCCGGTCAGCCATCGTGTCACCATTGACGGCAAACCTGCCGAAATGGGCCCAACCGAATACCGCCTGCTGCAATTTTTCATGACCCACCAGGAACGTGCCTACACCCGTGGGCAGCTACTGGACCAGGTCTGGGGCGGCAACGTCTATGTGGAAGAACGGACGGTCGACGTGCATATCCGCCGCCTGCGCAAAGCGCTCGGCGAAGCTTATGAGAATCTGGTGCAAACTGTACGCGGCACGGGTTATCGCTTCTCGACCAAAAGCTGAACGGCCCTCATAACACGTTGAGGTGCACAGGGATTGACTGGCAAATGGGTGTGAATTGAACCAGAACTGGCGAGCAGCCTTGATCCGCCATTACCTGCTGCTGATTGCAGCCTGTCTGTTGGTGGGCTTGATAACCGATCAATACGCCTGGGCTCTGGTTGTCGGCCTTACCCTCTACCTGGCATGGCACCTGAAACAGCTGCTACGCCTGCACAATTGGCTGCGAACCCGCAAAACCAACGACGAGGCCCCGCCGGAAGGTCATGGTTTGTGGGGCGAAGTCTTCGACAGCATTTACCACTTGCAGCGCCGCGACCTGCGCGTGCGGGATCGCCTGCAAGCGGTGATCGACCGGGTTCAGGAGTCCACCGCCGCACTGCGTGATGCCGTGGTCATGCTGGACCGCGACGGCAACCTGGAGTGGTGGAACCTGGCCGCAGAAAAACTGCTTGGCCTGAAGACCCCACAAGATGGTGGCCAGCTGATTACCAATCTTGTCCGCGACCCGCGTTTTATTGAGTACTTCGAAGGGCACAACTACAACGAACCACTTGAGTTGCCTTCGCCGATCAACGACCGCGTTCGCCTGCAGTATCAAATCACCCAATACGGTAACCGCGAGCATCTGATGCTGGTGCGCGACGTTACTCGCCTGTATCAACTGGAACAGATGCGCAAAGACTTCGTGGCCAACGTCTCTCACGAACTGCGCACCCCACTGACCGTGATTGCCGGCTATTTGGAGACGCTGCTGGATAACGTCGAGAACGTAAACCCGCGTTGGCTCAGGGCTCTGCAACAGATGCAGCAGCAAGGCGGGCGCATGCAGAACCTGCTCAATGACCTGTTACTGCTGGCCAAACTTGAGGCCACCGATTACCCGTCGGATAACCAGCCGGTAGCGGTCGATCTGCTCCTGCTCAGCATCAAAGGCGATGCCCAAGCCTTGTCCGCTGAACGCAATCACCGCATCAGCCTGGAGGCTGACGCTCAGATACGCCTTAAAGGCAGCGAATCGGAATTGCGCAGTGCGTTTTCCAACCTGATCTTCAACGCCGTGAAATACACCCCGGACGCCGGTGAAATCCGTGTGCGCTGGTGGGGTGACGAGCAAGGCGCGCACCTCAGCGTTCAAGACAGCGGCATCGGCATTGATGAGAAACACCTGCCACGCCTGACCGAACGTTTCTATCGGGTCGACTCCAGCCGGGCCAGCGATACAGGCGGAACCGGCCTCGGTTTGGCCATTGTGAAACACGTGCTGCTGCGCCACCGGGCAAAGATGGAGATCACCAGCGTACTTGGCAAAGGCAGCACCTTTACCTGCCATTTCCCCAATCAGCAGGTTAATCGGCGCGACCTATAACGGGTCGCGCACTTGAAAAATCGCCACAGCAGCGCCACCCTAAAAGGCCCTATGGCCAATTGACTGCGTTATGGACCCCTCTTCTAGCGTCACCGTAAGCAACTACTTCGCCGACTTCGGCCTTCTTTTATTCGCCTTATTCCTTGTACTGCTCAACGGCTTCTTCGTGGCCGCTGAGTTCGCCATGGTCAAACTCCGCGCCACCAAGGTGGAAGCCCTGGCCGCAGAAAATGGCTGGCGCGGCCACATCCTGCGCACCGTGCATAACCAGCTCGACGCTTACCTATCCGCCTGCCAACTGGGTATCACCCTGGCATCGCTGGGCTTGGGCTGGGTCGGTGAGCCGGCCTTTGCGCACCTGCTGGAGCCGTTGATGGCAGCCATTGGCATTGAGTCGCAGCAGGTCATCCATGGCGTGGCCTTCATTACCGCCTTTTTCATCATTTCTTACCTGCACATTGTGATCGGCGAGTTGGCTCCCAAATCTTGGGCCATCCGCAAGCCAGAGCTACTGTCCCTGTGGACAGCCGTGCCGTTGTACCTGTTCTACTGGCTGATGTACCCGGCCATCTTCCTGCTCAACGCCAGCGCCAACGCTATATTGCGCATTGCTGGCCAGGGCGAACCGGGCAGCGGAAATGATCACCATTACAGCCGCGATGAGCTGAAACTGATCCTGCACTCCAGCCGCGCAAGCGACCCAAATGATCAGGACATGCGCGTTGTGGCTTCGGCCGTGGAGCTGGGCGAGCTGGAAGTGGTGGATTGGGCCAACTCCCGGGAAGACCTGATTTCACTGCCACTCAATGCCAAGCTAGATGAAGTCTTCAGCGTGTTCCGTCGGCACAAATACAGCCGCTACCCGATTTACGACGAAGACAACCACGAATACGTGGGCGTGTTGCACATTAAAGACCTGCTGCTGCAGTTGTCCCTGCTGGAAATGCTGCCTTCAGCCCTGAGCCTGAGCGACCTGATGCACCCGATTGAGCGGGTCAACCGGCATATGCCGCTGTCCGACCTGCTGGAACAGTTCCGTCAGGGCAGCACCCACTTCGCTTTGGTCGAAGAAGCTGACGGCAAAGTCATCGGCTACCTGACCATGGAAGACGTACTGGAAGCGCTGGTGGGCGATATTCAGGACGAACACCGCAAAGCCGAGCGCGGCATCCTCGCCTATCAACCGGGTAAGTTGCTGGTGCGTGGCGACACACCGCTGGCCAAAGTTGAGCGCCTGCTGGGCGTTGACCTCGATCACGTTGAGGCAGAAACCCTGGCCGGCCTGATCTACGACTCCCTCAACCGCATGCCGGAAGAGGAAGAAGTGCTGGAAGTGGAAGGCCTGCGCATCATCGTGAAAAAGATGAAAGGCCCGAAAGTGGTGCTGGCCAAAGTGCTCAAGCTGAGCTGACCGGTTCAGGCCGGGCGCCCGCCCGGCCTACTCGGTGGCCACCGCGAAGTTCGGCAAACTGTTGACCGGCTGAGCGAAATCAAACGGAATTGACTCCAGTGCAAAGCCCACATTGCGCTGCACTACAAAGTGCAGGTGCGGGCCGGTGCTGTTGCCTGTATTGCCGGAACGACCGAGCAGCGTGCCGGTGCTGATGCGCGCACCCTCCTTCACCGCTACAGAGCCTCTCATCAGGTGCAGGTAGACGCCCATAGTGCCGTCATCGTGTAACACCCGGACAAAGTTGCCGGATGGGTTGTTGCCGCGCCCACTCTGATTATTCTCGGTCTTAACCACCACACCGCCTCGGGCCGCAATGATCGGCGTACCTTCAGGCATGGCGATATCCAGCGCATAGCGGCCCTTGGGGGTGAAATGGCTGTATTTGCCGTTGGCACCTTGAGTCAGGCGGAACGGCCCTCCCCGCCACGGCAGTGGATAGACCTGATGCGACGGCTGCAGGCGCGGATCACCCATCACATAGCGCAGCCGCGGTTTGTAGCGCATGGGTTTGCTTGCATCACGCGGGGCCAGTGTGGCCAGACGGATGTTGCTGCGCGGCGGCAGCACCCAGGTAATCGGGCGCTCCGGAGCACCGCTGATGTTGTCCAGATCTTCCAGACGCAGCTCAACCTGCACTGGCGCGAACAGATCGTTACGCACCAGCAGGGTTTCACCAGCAACATGCTTCTTGGTTTCGAGCTTTACCTGCTGATCCAGGCGTTCGACCATGCGGTCGCGAAACACAAAGACCTGCGCACCTGGCGCAGCCTGATCGGAATAGGTCACCACACCGTTGGCATCGGTGTATTTGTAGATGGTCAGTGCAGCGGCGTGAGCGGCCATGCTCATTGCGCTGCATAAAAGAATCAGTCGCCCTAGCATCGTGATCGGATCTTCTGACGTGTCCGGAGGCGCAGATTAACAGCCGATTCGCGATCTCGCCATGTCCCTTCAGCGCCCAGGTTATATCAAGGTGTCAGGCGCCAGGCGTGAAGTGTTTCTGCGCACTGCCGCGGGCAATCAGGCGTGACAGATAGTCGAGCTTCTGCGGATCCTGATCGACAAATTTGAAGGTCAGTTGCAGCCATTCACTGTCCGGTTTCGGTTCCAGCGCGGCAATCGCGTGTAGATAGCCGTTGAGACGGGCAGTTTCAGCGGACTCACCTTGTTCCAGATCGAGCACAGCGCTGTCCAGCACAGGCGGCAGGACGTCGCCGCGCTTGATGATCAGCAGGGCCTCTTTGAGGCTCAACGCTTTGATCACGCAGGTGAGATTGGCACCGGAGGACAAACGTAAGCGGCCCTGACCACGCCCCGACGGTGCCGCGGCAGCGGGCGCGCTGCTCACAGGTTCAACAGGTTGAGGCCTCGGCGTTGCCGCAGCAGGCGCGGGAGCAGGTGCTTTGATTACTTCAGCCTTTCCGCCGGTCAACGCTGCCAAAGAATCATTGGCCAACGCGCCGTTGCTGAGCACCTTAGGTGCCGAACTGGCGGCCATAGCCTGCAGCTTGCCGGTGCGGCTCAGGGCTTTTTTGACTTTGGTAATCAGCTGTTCGTTGGAAAACGGCTTGCCGATGTAGTCCGAAACACCCGCTTGAATTGCCTGGACGACATTTTCTTTATCACCGCGACTGGTGACCATGATAAAGGGCGTAGTTTTGTGCATCTCCTGGCCACGGCACCAACTGAGCAGTTCCAGGCCGGACATTTCCGGCATTTCCCAATCGCACAGGATCAGATCGACTGATTGACGGCTCAGCAGCATCTGGGCCTTGCGGCCATTAACTGCCTCGTCAATCTGGATTCCGGGGAAATGATCACGTAACCCTTTTTTTACCAGGTCACGGATAAAGGTGGCGTCATCCACCACCAACACACTGACTTTGCTCATTAGCCACTCCTGCTTCGCTGGGCATAAGCATAGTCACGGCAGGTGGCCATTGGCCAACAGAAATACGCTTCAATGCTAAATCCGCGCATTCCTGCGGCCCAGAGCGCTCGCGAGGACTTAGCTTTTCGCCGGTCCCTGCACTTCTTCCTTCATGCGCGCCAAACCTAAGTGTTTAACGTCGGTACCGCGCACCAGATAAATGACCAGCTCGGCAATATTGCGTGCATGGTCGCCGATGCGCTCCAGAGAACGCAGTACCCAGATGATGCTCAGGACCCGGGAGATTGCGCGCGGGTCTTCCATCATGTAGGTAACCAGCTCACGCAGCGCTGTCTTGTATTCGCGGTCGACCGTTTTGTCGTACTGCGCCACAGATAGCGCCAGATCAGCGTCAAAGCGTGCAAAAGCATCCAGCGCCTCCTGCACCATCTTGCGCACCTGATCGCCAATATGACGCACTTCGACGTAACCGCGCGGGGCTTCGCCTTCTTCACACAGCTGAATGGCACGCTTGGCGATTTTGGTGGCTTCGTCACCGATACGCTCCAGATCGATCACCGATTTGGAGACACTGATGATCAAACGCAAGTCAGACGCCGCAGGCTGACGACGGGCCAGAATGCGTACGCACTCCTCATCGATGTTGCGCTCCATCTGATTGATCTGGTCATCAATCTCACGCACCTGCTGAGCCAGACCAGAGTCGGCATCAATCAGCGCAGTGACCGCATCGTTTACCTGCTTTTCAACCAGACCGCCCATGGCCAGCAGATGGCTGCGCACCTCCTCCAGCTCGGCGTTGAACTGCTGGGAGATGTGCTGGGTAAGGTTCTCTTTGTTGATCATGTTCAAACCCTTGCGAAACTGGTTGATAGTTCTATCAATTCTTTGGAACTCCGGCCTTTGCCGAAGGGTGCTGAGCTAGGAGGCGGGACGCGGACAGTACACTCAGTACGGCAAGTCCCGCCGACAACGCGCAGCGCCATTCGGCATAGCCGGTTAACCGTAACGGCCGGTGATGTAGTCTTCAGTCTGCTTCTTGGCCGGATTGGTGAACAGCGTATCTGTGTCGCCAAACTCAATCAGCTTGCCCATGTACATGAACGCGGTGTAGTCAGACACCCGCGCCGCTTGCTGCATGTTGTGGGTCACGATAACGATGGTGTACTTGGACTTCAGCTCGTAGATCAGCTCTTCCACTTTCAGGGTGGAGATCGGGTCGAGTGCCGAGCACGGCTCATCGAGCAACAGCACTTCCGGCTGTACCGCGACGGTGCGGGCGATCACCAGACGCTGCTGCTGACCACCGGAAAGGCCAAGAGCGGAGTCGTGCAGACGGTCTTTTACCTCGTCCCACAGCGCAGCGCTTTTCAGCGACCACTCAACCGCTTCATCCAGCACACGGCGCTGGTTGATGCCCTGAATACGCAGACCGTAGACCACGTTTTCGTAGATGCTTTTCGGGAACGGGTTCGGCTTCTGGAACACCATGCCGACGCGGCGGCGCAGCTCGGCCACATCTTCGCCCTTGCGGTAGATGTTGGTGCCGTCGATGTTGATTTCGCCTTCTACGCGGCAGCCATCAACTAGGTCGTTCATGCGGTTGAAGGTACGCAGCAAGGTGGATTTACCGCAGCCGGACGGGCCGATGAAAGCGGTGACGCGCTGCTTCGGAATACTCATCTTGACGTCGAACAGCGCCTGTTTTTCGCCGTAGTACAGATTAAGGCCCGGTACGTCGATGGCTACGCTTTCCTTGCTCAGGTCCAGCCCCTGGCGCTCGCGGCCCAGTGCGGAGATGTCGATACCGTGGGTTTGTGCTTCGAGTTGCATGGAATGCTCCCTCGTTAACAATTCATTTGGGCGGCCCGGCAAACGGCCGGGCGGCTGATAATTAATGATCCAGCGCTTTGTACTTTTCGCGCAGATGGTTACGGATAAAGACCGCACTGAAGTTCAGCGTGATGATGACCAGCACCAGCAGCAGCGCCGTTGCGTACACCAATGGGCGCGCGGCTTCTACGTTCGGGCTCTGGAAGCCGACGTCATAAATGTGGAAGCCCAGGTGCATGATCTTCTGATCCAGGTGCAGATACGGGTAGTTGCCATCCAACGGCAGCGAAGGTGCCAGCTTAACCACACCCACCAGCATCAGCGGTGCCACTTCACCAGCAGCACGGGCCACCGCCAGGATCAGGCCGGTCATCATCGCCGGGCTGGCCATCGGCAGCACCACGCGCCACAGGGTTTCAACCTTGGTTGCACCCAGTGCAAGGGAGCCTTCGCGCACCGCACGGGGAATCCGTGACAGGCCTTCTTCAGTGGCCACGATCACCACCGGCAGGGTCAGGATGGCCAGGGTCAACGAGGCCCACATCAGGCCCGGCGTACCAAAGGTCGGCGCCGGTGCAGCCTCTGGGAAGAAGATGCGGTCGAGCGAGCCGCCCAGCACATAGACGAAGAAGCCCAGGCCAAACACGCCGTAAACAATCGCCGGGACACCCGCCAGGTTGTTCACCGCAATACGGATGACACGGGTCAGCGGGCCCTGCTTGGCGTATTCGCGCAGATAGATGGCAGCAATCACACCAAACGGCGTTACGATCACGGCCATGATCAGGGTCATCATCACCGTACCGAAAATCGCCGGGAAGATGCCGCCTTCAGTGTTGGCCTCGCGAGGCTCGTCGCTGACAAACTCCCACAGTTTGCTGAAGTAGAAGCCGAGCTTTTCCATAAAGCTCATGTTGTTCGGCTGGAAGGCACGCACCACATGGCCGAGGCTGAAGTTCACTTCGCGGCCATCAGCGGTTTTCACCGTCACACTGTCACGGTTGTAGGCCTCACGCAGCGCCAGCAGCTCACCTTCCAGAGACTGGTAGTGCTGATGCCACTGATCACGCTCGGCCTGAAACTCTGCACGGGCTGCGTCATCCAGACGGCCTTTCAGCTCAAGGCTACGCTCGGCGAGGCGGATGCGTTCCAGTGCAGCGTTAACCGCACCAATGTCCTTCTTCTCCAGACGCACCAACTTTTGGTTCAGCTGATTGACCCGATCAATACGCTGCGTCAGTTCCGACCAGGCTGCATCACCTTCAGCTACGACGTTTCCGTTCTCTTTGACGTTAACGATGTAGCCATAAAAATTGCCCCACTCACGGCGCTCAAACGCTACCAGATTGAGCGGAGTACGCGGATTGCTCAACCATTCGCCGACAACCCAGGTGAAGTCCGCGCCGTACACATCGCGGTTACCCACCTTAAGCAGCTCGCGGGTCATAAACTCGCCGCCCTTGACGTCAACCGGCAGACCGGATGCGGCCAAGCGGGCACGTGGTACTTCCTCGGCCTGAATGACCTCACCCGCCATGACCTTGGTAGCCTGGCCCGGCACCTGATAGTCAGCCTCAAGAATGTCGGCAGGCCAGAAGTGCCCCAGGCCACGCACGGCGATCACCATCAACAGACCCAGGGTCATGATCACCGCGATGGAGACCGCACCGGCGTTCATCCAGATCCACGGTGAACCGCTCTTGAACCAGGTTTTAAGATTCTGCTGTTTCACGGACATATACCTTCGAATCCTTAGAGCGAGGCGTACTTGACGCGCAGACGCTGACGTACAAGCTCGGCCAGGGTGTTCATGACAAAGGTGAAGGTCAGCAGCACCAACGCCGACAGGAACAACACGCGGTAGTGCGTTCCACCCACCTCGGACTCCGGCATCTCCACCGCCACGTTGGCGGCCAGCGTGCGCAGGCCCTCAAAGATGTTCATGTCCATAATCGCGGTGTTGCCGGTGGCCATCAGAACGATCATGGTTTCACCCACCGCCCGGCCCATGCCGATCATCACGGCGGAGAAGATGCCTGGGCTGGCTGTCAGAATCACCACACGAATCAGGGTTTGCCATGGTGTAGCACCCAGCGCCAGCGAGCCGAAAGTCAGGCTCTTAGGCACGCTGAACACAGCATCCTCAGCGATCGAGTAAATATTCGGGATCACCGCAAAGCCCATCGCCAGACCGACCACCAAGGCATTGCGCTGATCGAAGGCAATACCCAGATCATTGCTCAACCACAGGCGCATGTTGCCGTCGAAAAGCCAGTTTTCCAGGTGGCCGCTCATGGCCAGTGAGATGTAACCGACCAGCAGGATTACGGGGATCAACAACGCCGATTCCCAACCATCCGGCACACTCAGACGTACACGCTCTGGCAGACGGCTCCAGATATAACCGGTCAAAAGAATGCCGAATGGAGTGAAGATCAGCAGGCTGAAGATGCCCGGCAGGTGCCCCTCAACATACGGTGCAAGGAACAGACCGGCAAAGAAACCCAGAATAACGGTCGGCAATGCCTCCATCAGCTCGATCACCGGTTTGACCTTACGGCGCATGGCCGGGGCCATGAAGTAAGCCGTGTAAATCGCAGCGGCAATAGCCAGCGGTGCAGCCAGCAGCATGGCGTAGAACGCTGCTTTGAGCGTACCGAACGCCAGCGGCGCAAGGCTCAGTTTCGGCTCACTGTCGGTACTGGCCGAGGTGGATTGCCAAACATACGCCGGCTCGTCGTAGTTTTCGTACCAAACTTTGCCCCACAACGACGACCAGGAAATCTCCGGGTGCGGGTTATCAATCGCAATACTACGAAGCGTGCCTGCGCTCTCAACCAACAGCACATTGGCGCGCGGCGACAACCCGCCAACCGCCTGAGTATCGGCCACTGATTCAACCAACAGCGTGCGGTGCGCAGTGCTGTGGAAAAGGCCCAGATTGCCTTTGTCATCCAGTGCGACAAACCCTTTACGGCGCTCTTCCGGGAGGATCTGCACAATCGGATTGCCGGCCATTTCAAAGCTGCGAATCAGCTTCAGGGACGACTTGCCATCCTCATCACGGACCATAAACCACTGCTGAATGCCGCCACGGCTATCGCCGACCATCAGCGAGATGCCGCCCAGCAGCGACGTGGCGTGGGTCACTTCGGTCTGGCCATCTTTGAGCAGTTTGTAGCGGCCATTGAGGCTCTTGGTGCGCATGTCGAAGACATCGGCAGTAGCGCGGCCGTTGATCACATAGACCCACATCTGCCGCGGGTCGATGATCAACTCTTTAATCGGCTCGGACAGCTGCGGCAGGGATACACGCTCTTCGCTGACTGTCACTTCACCGGTCATCAAATTCTCTTCGCGACCCAGTGTCACCACCTCCAGCGCTGCATCCACGGAGCCCGCCAACATCAGCGTGCCTCCGTTGAGGTTCAGTGCAATGTGGTCCAAACCGCGCCCTTGCGGGTCCAGAGCAATCGGGGTCTCACCAAAGGGATATGTGATGGTTGGACTGATGGTCTTCACATCATTGGGATAGGAGATCTTGTACTCATGCTGCAACACCAGCACCTGACCGTTGGACAGGCCCAAAGCAATACGGTTGCTGCCCGGCTGATCTTTACCAATCGAGGTGATTGAAACCTGCTCTGGGATCGGCAGGTTAACCGTCTTGAGCAATGCCATGTTCTCAGCATTAAAGAACTCGACCTTGCCGCTCTGATCCAGGCGCATACCTACCTGATTCTGCTCCTCCAAGCTCATCAGCAGCGGCGCACCGGAGTTCTTGAGCCAAGGTGCCTCTACCGCTTTGCCGCTATCAAGACTGGCCCCCTGAAACATCGGCAGCACAACATAAGCCAGGTAGAAGAAAATCAGGGTAATCGCACCCAAAACAGCCATACCCCCGACGGATACAGCCCAGCGAGCCATACGATCTTTCAGGGCACGCAAGCGACGCTTGCGCTTCAAGGCCGGAGTATTGAAGTCCAGCCCGAGAGATTTGCTTGAGGCGGTCATGGTTTTACTAGCCAAGTCATTCATAGGTAAGAGCGTCTCTGCGCAGCCATGAGTGCGCCAAATTGAGTTCAGTCGCTATGCTGAGTGCAATGTAGTCGCTTTGTATGACAGAAAAGTTACAGAACACTGACAAAGCAAAACCCGCCATTCGATACATCGAAGGCGGGTGTTTCAGGCAACCGGCATCCCTACCAGTTAAGTGACTGGATTACAGACCCAGCTCTTTCTTGGTCTTCTCAACCACTTTGGATGGCAGTGGGATGTAGCCATCTTTTACAACCACTTCCTGGCCTTGCTTGGACAGAACCAGCTTAACGAACTCAGCATCCAGCGGGCTCAGTGGCTTGTTCGGCGCTTTGTTCACGTAGACGTAGAAGAAACGTGCCAGCGGGAATTTGCCAGCCAGAGCGTTATCTTCGTTAGCTTCGAAAGCCTCACCGCCTTTCTTGGACAGCGGAACAGCTTTAACGCTGGAAGTTCTGTAACCGATACCCGAGTAACCGATAGCGTTCAGGGTGCTGGAGATCGACTGCACCACAGAAGCCGAACCAGGCTGCTCGTTTACGTTGGTTTTGTAGTCACCCTTACACAGGGCTTCTTCTTTGAAGTAACCGTAAGTACCGGATACCGAGTTACGGCCGAACAGTTGAATCGGTTTAGCAGCCCACTCACCGGTCAGCCCCAGATCACCCCAGGTTTTGATATCGGATGGCGCACCGCACAGGCGGGTGCTGGAGAAGATGGCATCAACCTGAGCCAAGTCGAGGCTCTTGATCGGGTTGTCTTTGTGTACGAAAACAGCCAGCGCATCGATCGCAACCGGAATTGCAGTCGGCTTGTAGCCGTACTTCTCTTCAAAAGCCTGGATTTCCGAGTCTTTCATCGGACGGCTCATTGGGCCCAGGTTAGCAGTGCCTTCGATCAGTGCGATCGGAGCAGTAGAAGAACCGGCAGCCTGAATTTGGATGTTGACGCTTGGGTATTCCTTCTTAAAGGATTCTGCCCACAGGGTCATCAGGTTGGCCAGCGAGTCGGAACCTACGCTGGACAGGTTGCCCGATACGCCGGAAGTCTTGGTGTAGCTCGGCAGAGCCGGATCAACAGCGGCAACCGCAGTGGCGGTAGTAACGCCAGCGGCGACAAAAGTCATAGCCGCCATCAAACGCTTGAGTTTCATGCCTTACTCCAGATGTGTAGTGTTGTTAGACGGGCCAAGTATCAAAGGGCCATGTGAACACTGTATTTAATGAATGTGACAGTTAAATGACTTCGAATAAGTGTGGACTGTATTCGCGAATATGCCGGACACTAGGCCCGCGCTGAAGGAGGCGGCAAGGTGCCACAGTCGCCCCGCCCACCCCGAGTGGTTATACTCGGCAGCGCTGCAGCCACCTGTAGTTCTGCGGATGACCCAGTCCGCTCGCGACATCTCATCATGCGGCCTAAACCCATCCGTTTGCGCCAATAAAAACAACTGCGCCACGAGCCATTCTGATGCAAGATTTCGAACAGGAAGACCCAATCCCTCAAGGCGATCTCGCCCTGCAAATCACCGCACTGCCGCGCGAGACCAACGGTTTCGGCGACATTTACGGCGGCTGGCTGGTATCGCAGATGGACCTGGCCGGCACCGCCATGGCCAGCAAAGTAGCAGGCGGCCGCGTCGCCACCGTCGCTATCGACCGCATGGCATTTCTGGTGCCCGTTGCCGTCGGCTCCCAGCTGTCCTTTTATACACAGGCACTTAACGTCGGCCGCAGCTCGATCCAGATGCTGGTCGAAGTGTGGAGCGATGACCCACTCTCCAGCGAATGGCGAAAAGTCACTGAAGCCGTGTTCGTCTTCGTGGCTATTGACGGCAGCGGCCGCACCCGTCCGGTCCCACCACGCCGCTGACCCAAGCTATGCTGGCACGCGCAGCGCCCTTAGGCGCTGCATGCCTCTATCTGCAGCCTAGGCTTCTTAGTACTAGGCTGGCATTGCTGTCGTACCTGAGCCGCCCCTAGAATCGGCAATCCTCAGACGCCTCCGATAGGGCCCACGATGTCCGCACCGCCTTCATTTGCTCTGCGAATCGCCTACCTGATTGACTCGATCAACGCTGGCTTTGCCAAAGTCTGCAGCTGGCTGACACTTTTTCTGGTACTTGGCACCACGCTTGTGGTCATCCTGCGTTACAGCTTCGGCATTGGCGCTACCGCGCTACAGGAAGCCGTGCTCTACGCACACGCGCTGGTGTTTATGGGCTGCGCGGCCTGGGCTCTGCAGCGTAATGCCCATGTCCGGGTAGACATCTTTTACCAGCGTTTCAACGGCCGCCAGCAGGCACTGGTAGAGATCCTCGGCACCTTGGTATTCCTAATGCCGCTATGCCTCTTTCTGGGCTGGGCCAGCTGGGACTACATCGGTAATGCCTGGGCCAGCCGCGAAAGCTCCAGTGAGTCCGGCGGACTCAAATTCGTCTACCTGCAAAAAAGCATCATTCTTCTGCTGGTAGCTGGGCTTTTGCTGCAAGGGCTGTCCAACCTGATCAAAGCCGTCTTCATCTTTACAGGCCGCCTGCCTACGCCGGAGCTGGAGGTGAAACATGGCTGAGGTTATGGCGATCCTGCTGTTCGTCAGCGTCTGCCTGGTGCTTATGGCGGGCTATCCGGTGGCCTTCACGTTGGCCGGCGTTTCACTGCTGTTTGCCGGTCTCGGCATCGTCACAGGCACCTTTGACGCTACCTACCTCAGCGCCTTGCCCAACCGATTGTTTGGCATCATGAACAACCAAACCATGCTGGCGGTGCCGCTGTTCGTGTTTATGGGCGTGATGCTGGAAAAGAGCCGCATTGCCGAAGACCTGCTCGGATCCATGTCGCGGCTATTTGGCAGCTTACGCGGCGGCCTGATGATTTCGGTGTGCTTAGTCGGCGCACTGCTTGCAGCCAGCACAGGTATTGTCGGTGCCACTGTCGTCACCATGGGCCTGCTGGCCCTGCCAACACTGCTCAAACGCGGCTACGATCCGGCCATCGCAACCGGTACGCTCGCCGCCACCGGCACCCTTGGCCAAATCATTCCGCCGTCGATTGTGCTGGTCCTGCTCGGTGATGTGATGTCCAGCGCGTATCAACAAGCGCAGCTGAAAATGGGCATCTTCAGCCCGAAAACGGTATCGGTCGGCGACCTGTTTATGGGCGCGCTACTGCCGGGCCTGTTGTTGATCGGCCTGTACATCGCCTACCTGATCGGGATGACGCTACTCAAACCGGAAAAAATGCCCGCCGTTCCTAAAGAGGAACTCGGCAGCCTGCGCTGGACCTCACTGCTGACATCCTTGATAGCACCACTGCTGCTGATTTTCGCGGTACTGGGCTCCATACTGGGAGGCTATGCCACCCCCACTGAAGCTGCCGCCATTGGCGCGGTAGGCGCAACCCTATTGGCGCTGTGCAAAGGGCAGCTGAACATCGGCCAATTGCGCAACGTCGCCCACAGCACCACCGACATCAGCTGCATGGTCTTCATGATCCTGATCGGAGCCTCACTGTTCTCCCTAGTGTTCCGTGGTTTTGGCGGTGAGAGCGTGATTGAAGAGCTGTTCCAGCAACTGCCCGGCGGCGTCATGGGCGCCTTCTTTCTGGTCATGCTGGTGATTTTCTTGCTGGGCTTTATTCTCGACTTTATCGAGATCGTCTTTGTCGTCGTTCCCATCGTCGGCCCCGTGTTGCTGGCAATGGGGCTAGACCCGGTATGGCTGGGCGTGATGATTGCTCTCAACCTGCAGACCTCGTTCCTCACACCGCCCCTGGGTTTCTCGCTGTTCTACCTGCGAGGCGTCACTCCACGCAGTATTTCAACCATAACCATGTACCGGGGCGTGGTGCCATTTATTGCCCTGCAGCTCCTGCTACTGGTGATCGCCTACCTCTTCCCCGCATTGATCACCTGGCTGCCGCAACAGGTGTACGGCAACTAACCCAGACAACGCCCGCCCTTGCGGGCGTTTGTTTCTATATGATCACCCACTCCTGCCAGACTGCGAGTCCGCTATGCCCCACTCAAGCGTCGAACAAATTCAACTTGATGAACTGCTCTGCTGGCGAGTCCGTTATGGCAGCAACACCCTACTGATCAGCCAGCAAGGCGCTCAAGTACTCTCCTATATAGAAGGCGAACGGCCGCTGATCTGGCTGAGCGATTTGGCCAGCTTCAAACGCGGTCAGCCTGTGCGGGGCGGCATCCCGATCTGCTGGCCATGGTTTGCCAACCTAGGACAAAACCCACCGTCAGTTCAGGCCATGCATCTGCAACTTGATAGCGCCCCAGCTCACGGTTTTGTGCGCGGGGTCGATTGGCAACTGCAAGGCATCCAAACCAAAGACGACGGCATTCACCTCGACTTCACCTTCGATATCCGCCTGAACCCACAACCAGACTGGCCACATGACGCCCTACTGCAGCTCCACCTGCACCTGAACGAACGTCTCCATATAGCCCTGACGACCTGTAATCGGGGTGACACAAACCTCACCTACAGTCAGGCCTTACACAGTTACTTTGCTGTGAGCGACATACGCAACGTGCAGATAGATGGCCTACAAGGCAGCCCCTATCTGGACTGCTTGGATGGTTGGAAACGCCAAGTACAAGACGGCTTACAACACTTCAGCGGCGAGACTGACCGGGTCTATCTGGAGACAGCAGACCGGCTGACCATCGTCGACGAAGCCTGGCAGCGGCGCATCCATTTGCACAGCTCGGGGTCACGCTCTGCGGTAGTCTGGAACCCGTGGATCAGCAAGAGTCAGCGCCTCTCCCAGTTTGCCCATGAGGCTTGGCAAAACATGCTCTGTATTGAACATGCCAACGCTGCAGATGACTGCAAAACCTTATCATCCGGGGAACAGCACATATTAAAAGCTTGTATCTGGAGCGAATAAAGGAGTCATAACTTCGAGGACTAAACAGCCAACAACAAAGTTATCCATTAATACAGTCCTGTTTATAACCTGCGTCGTAATAACGCATTAAACCAAACGCACTAATGTCAATTTGAAATCAATGTCGTCCTTAACTTTTCGCAAGAAATTTCCTAGGACAGATTATCAGGGCTTCCGCGCATTAAGATCGGTAGATAGATCGTCACGCAAAAGATACAAATTGATACATAAATCAGCAAATGCGTCTAGCCCGGACTTTTTGGTGATTGTTGTTACAAAAAAAATTGAATAGGATTGACCGAATTCGCCAATCGGAAATATTTACACACACCGTAAACAATTACGGCCTAGCAACACGTAGCAGTCCGGAAAGTCTGCCAAAATAGAAATTGAGTCAGGGAATGACCTATTCAAGTAAGCGCAGCGCCCATTATCTGGCGCTGGCCAAGCGCCCTATTAATGATGGCTCCTTTTCGGGAGAAGATGTTCGCTATTCAGGTGAATATGAAGCTCTTGAGAACGAGCTCGCTAAGGCCTCATCAATCCATCAAACCGCGGCTATCGACTGGCAAAAAGTCATCGAGAACAGCGAAGCCCTGCTTACTGATCAGTCCAAAGATTTGCGCGTCGCCACCTGGCTGACATGGGGTCTGTATCAACGCGAGTCCTTCACCGGTCTGCATGCTGGCCTGACGTTGATTCATTACTTGTGCCTTAACCACTGGGCCGAACTTTATCCAGGCAAACCACGTACCCGAGCAGCAGCTATTACTTGGCTGGTTCCGCGCCTGGAGCAAACGCTGGCAGAACACATCCCGATTGGCGAACACCTCCCCCTCTTTCGTAGCGTCACTGAGCAAATCCGCCAGCTCGAAGCCTTCTTGAGCGAGCAACTGGGCGATGAATCCCCTCTGCTACTGCCCCTGAGCAGGCGCCTCGAAGACCTGGTCAAACGCGCCAGTCAGACCCAAGCAGAGCCCACTGTCGTCAGCAGCGCCATCGCCCAGGTCAAACAGGCCGCCACCCAGATACTGGCCCCCACCAGCGTCATTGACTCTGAACGCGATGCGCACAAAAGCCTGCGCCAACTGCAAGACCAGGCTCGCCCCTTATGCGCTTACTGGCTGAAACAGAAAGCCAGCGATCTGCGCGCACTGCGTCTGGCGCGCACCCTGCTGTGGCTGCCCATCGACAATCTTCCAGAGCGTAACAGCGAGCTGATCACCAGCCTGCGCGGCATCCCCATCGACAAGCTGAAAAGCTATCAGGAGCGCCTGCTCGGCGGGCATTACGCCGACTTGCTGGTCGACCTTGAGGCCAGCATTGCCCGTGCGCCTTTCTGGCTCGACGGGCAACACTTAGTTTGGCAATGCCTACAAGGTCTTAATGCCGAACAGGCCATGCGTGAAGTCGAAATCCAGCTGGCGCTATTCATGCAACGCATGGCCGGTCTGGAAACCTTGCGCTTTCATGACGGCACCCCGTTTGCCGATGACCAGACCCGAGCCTGGCTGATCACACAAGTCATGCCGCACGTACAAGGTCAATCTGAAGACAAACTCGCGACAGCAAATACCGACAGCGCCCCCGCCTGGGATCTCGCCCTGCAGGAAGCCATATCCTGCCTGCGCCAGGACGGCCTCAAAGCTGCTGTGCAACAGATCAAAACTGAAATGGCCAGTGCCCGCGGCGAGCGTGAGCGCTTTTTCTGGCAGCTGACACTCGCCCGTCTGTGCTACGCCGCCAAGAAGTACGATCTGGCCAGAACCCAGCTCGAAGCACTCGACCAGTTGCTGCATGCCAACGGCCTGAGCAAATGGGAACCCGATCTCGTCCTTGAAGTCCTGCGCCTGCGACACAGCTGCTGCGAATTACTGCCGCAGAACAATGCCGTGCGCGAAGAGAAAGACGAGATTCACCGAAGATTGTGCCACCTCGACCTCGAAGTGGTGCTCGACTAGGCCCTCGGGCCATAACCGTAATGGAGAACGACCATGGCCAAAGAAGGCTCGGTAGCCCCAAAGGAACGCATCAACGTAACGTTCAAACCCGCCACCGGTGGCGCTCAGGAAGAAATCGAACTGCCGCTGAAACTGATGGTATTAGGCGACTTCACCCAGCGCGCTGACGATCGCAAGATCGAAGACCGCAAGCCAATCAGCATCGACAAAAACAGCTTCGACGAAGTCCTCGCCAAGCAGGAACTGAACCTGACCCTGTCGGTACCAAACCGCCTTCAAGACGAAGCCACAGACGAAGAGCTGGCTGTTCAGCTGCGCATCAACTCGATGAAAGACTTCAACCCGGCCAACCTGGTTGAACAAGTTCCTGAGCTGAAAAAACTGATGGAACTGCGTGACGCACTGGTGGCCCTGAAAGGCCCTCTGGGCAACGCCCCGGCCTTCCGTAAAGCCATTGAGAGCGTACTGGCCGACGACGATTCCCGCGATCGCATCCTCGGCGAGCTTGGCCTGGCGGCCAAGGACAAACTGGATTCCTGATACTCATCCGACAAGGACGCATTAAATGAGCACCAAAAGCGCAACCGCAGCTGCCAGCAAAAGCGCAGCCGAAGCGGGCATTCTCGACCGCATCATTGCAGAAACTAAACTGACGCCTGATGACGAAGCCTATGACATCGCCAAACGTGGCGTGTCGGCCTTCATCGAAGAGCTGCTGAAGCCACAGAACGAAAACGAGCCAGTTAAAAAGGCCATGGTCGACCGCATGATCGCGGAGATCGACGCCAAACTGAGCCGCCAGATGGACGAGATTCTCCACCATCAGGAGTTCCAGTCCCTCGAATCGTCCTGGCGCGGCCTCAAGCTGCTGGTAGATCGCACCAACTTCCGCGAAAACATCAAGCTGGAAATCCTCAACGCTTCCAAGCAGGACCTGCTGGATGACTTTGAAGACAGCCCGGAGATCGTTCAGTCTGGTCTGTACAAGCACATCTACACCGCCGAATACGGCCAGTTCGGTGGCCAGCCAGTCGGCGCCCTGATCGCCAACTACTACTTCGATCCGAGCGCACCGGACGTGAAGACCATGCAGTACGTGGCCAGCGTCGCCAGCATGTCTCACGCACCGTTCATTGCAGCGGCCGGCCCGAAATTCTTCGGTCTGGAAAGCTTCACTGGCCTGCCAGATCTGAAAGACCTGAAGGATCACTTCGAAGGCCCTCAGTTCGCCAAATGGCAAAGCTTCCGCGAGCAAGAAGACTCTCGCTATGTTGGCCTGACCGTACCGCGCTTCCTGCTGCGTAACCCGTACGACCCGGAAGACAACCCGGTGAAAACGTTCGTCTACAAAGAGAACGTCGCCAACAGCCACGAGCATTACCTGTGGGGCAACACCGCCTACACCTTCGCCACCCGTCTGACCGACAGCTTCGCCAAGTTCCGCTGGTGTCCGAACATCATCGGCCCGCAGAGCGGCGGTGCGGTTGAAGACCTGCCACTGCACCACTTCGAAAGCATGGGCGAAATCGAAACCAAGATTCCGACTGAGGTTCTGGTTTCTGACCGCCGCGAGTACGAACTGGCTGAAGAAGGCTTTATTGCCCTGACCATGCGTAAAGGCAGCGACAACGCCGCATTCTTCTCCGCAAGCTCGGTGCAGAAGCCGAAGTTCTTCGGCATCAGCGAAGAAGGCAAGACTGCTGAACTGAACTACAAACTCGGCACCCAGCTGCCATACATGTTCATCATCAACCGTCTGGCCCACTACCTGAAAGTGCTGCAGCGCGAGCAGATCGGCTCGTGGAAAGAGCGCACCGACCTTGAGCTGGAACTGAACAAGTGGATTCGCCAGTTCGTAGCCGATCAGGAAAACCCAAGCGCCGAAGTTCGCAGCCGTCGTCCGCTGCGCGCCGCTCAGGTTGTGGTCAGCGATGTTGAAGGCGAGCCGGGCTGGTACCGCGTCAACCTCAACGTGCGTCCGCACTTCAAGTACATGGGCGCAGATTTCACCCTGTCCCTGGTTGGCAAGCTGGACAAGGAATAAGCATCCATGACGTACGGCAGCCTGTTCGAACGCCTTGGTGGTGAAACCAGCGCCCGCAAGGGCTGGAGCCATGAAGCAGCCGTCATGGCGTCGGTGGCTGCCCACCTGTCAAAAATGCTCAGTACCCGTGCGGGCAGTGTGCAAACGCTGCCCGATTACGGGTTGCCCGATCTCAACGATATGCGCCTGTCACTGCACGACTCGTTGCAGCAGGCGCGTACCGCAATTGAACGCTTTATCGAGGCCTATGAACCTCGCTTAAGTGAAGTGCAGGTGATCTCCCTGCCCCGCGACAGCAACCCGCTGAATCTGGCATTCGCCATTGAAGGTCTGTTGCAGATCGACGGCATGAAACACCACGTCAGCTTCTCTGCCAGCCTCAACGGCAGCGGAGTGGTTAAGGTCAGCTAAGGAGAGCAGACATGTCAGGCAAACCCGCAGCCCGCGTCACCGATCCAACTGCTTGCCCGTTACCGGGTCACGGCACCAACCCAATCGTGGCTGGCTCTCCCGATGTGCTGTTCGACAGCCTGCCCGCCGCACGCCAAGGCGACCCAAGCGCCTGCGGCGGTGCCATGGCCGGAAATGTAATTCCCAATGTGCTGATTAACGGGAAACCGGCAGCCGTATTGGGAAGTGTGGGCAGCCACGGCAATGTGGTTGTGGGTGGATCGGGGACGGTGATTATTGGCAATGGTAGCTAAGAGAAGCTCCAGCCGAACGCCTAAGCGAGTTGGCTTTACACCGACTAAGCAGAGAAATGGATGCTCTCTCCGTGAGCATAGCGATGCACTCAGCACCGCGGTCCACAGCTCCCAGTTAACGAAACGCAGGTATTATTAAGTGTCTTTCAACCACTACTACCAGAGCGAACTCACCGCCCTGCGCCAGCTTGGCAAGCGTTTTGCCGAGCGCAGTCCGGCGCTGGCTCCGTTCCTTGGCCAGGCTGGACGCGACCCGGATGTCGAGCGCCTGCTGGAAGGCTTTGCGTTTCTTACCGGACGCCTGCGTCAAAAACTGGATGATGAGCTGCCGGAGCTGACGCACTCGCTGATGAACCTGCTCTGGCCGAACTATATGCGGCCACTGCCTGCGTTCAGCATGCTGCAGTTTGATCCGCTAAAACGCCCTGGTGGTGCGCTTAACGTACCGCGCAATACGCCGGTTGAGTCCAAGCCGATTCAGGGAGTGGCCTGCCAGTTCCGTACAGCCTATGCCACCGACGTCTATCCGCTGACGCTCAGTGCGCTGGATTACTCGGTCAAAGGCGGTGGCGCCTTGCTTAACCTGCGTTTCGAGATGACCGCTGACGGTCATCTGGGTGATCTGGGCCTTAATCAATTACGCCTGCATCTGGCCGGTGAACGCTATATCAGTCAGATGTTATATCTGGGGCTGTTGCGCCATGTGCATGGTCTTCAACTGGTGTTGCTCAACGCAGATGGCAAGCCTCTGCAGGATGCCCTGCATGATCCGCTGCCAGCCTTGAAGCTGCCCACAGACAAGATTCAGCCAGTGGGCTTTGCTGAAGATGAAGCGTTGATCCCGTATCCGCTCAATACATTCCGCGGGTATCGCTACCTGCAGGAGTACTTCGCGTTTCAAGAGAAGTTCCTGTTTGTAGAATTAGCTGGGCTGGACGTGCTGAACCAGGTTCCCGAAGAAACTCTCAAACAAGCCCGTGGCTTTGAACTGCGTTTCGATATCCAGCAAGCCGGCATTCAGCGTGTCCGCCCCACCGTGGAGAACGTGCGCTTGTATTGCACACCGGTGGTCAACCTGTTCAGCCACGACGCCATCCCTATCCGTCTTGACGGTAAACAAGACCAGTACCTGCTGCTACCTGCCGAGCTGGATGCCGCCCATTGCGGCGTGTTCTCCGTAGACCGGGTTACTGGCTGGACGCCAGGTGGCAAAGGCTATGAAGATTATGTCCAGTTCGAATCCTTCGAGCACGACCCCAGCTTCGATGTTCCCGTAACACGGCCTCACTACAGCGTTCGCCAGCAGCCATCCATGTTTGGTAGTGGACTTGAAACCTACCTGAGCTTCAGCTTGCGTAATCTGGCCCAACACGAAACCGTTTCGGTCGAGCTGACCTGCACCAATCAGGGCCTGCCTCAGCAACTTGGCCTGGGTGATATCTGTGTACCGAGCGAAGACACGCCGGAGTTTCTCAGCTTCCGCAATATCAGCTCGGTCACCCCAAGTTACGCACCACCGCTGCACCGTGACTACTTGTGGAAGCTGATCAGCAATATGTCGCTGAACTACCTGTCGCTCAGTGACGTAAATGCACTCAAGGTCATTCTCGAGACCTACGACCTGCCGCGCTATTACGACCAGCATGCCGCCCGCGTCAGCAAACGTCTGCTCGACGGCATGAAAAGCATAAGCCACCAGCACGTTGACCGGCTGCATCGTGGTCTGCCTGTTCGCGGGGTGCGCACGCAGCTGACGATCAACCCGGAGGGCTACGTCGGCGAGGGTGACCTGTTCCTGTTTGCTTCGGTGCTCAATGAGTTCTTTGCCCTGTATGCCAGTTTGAACTCGTATCACGAGCTGCGCGTACAAAGCACCAAAGGAGAGGTTTACCAGTGGATTCCAAGGATGGGGCAACAACCGTTGCTGTAACTATGATGAGACGCGATTCAAGCACACACCTGTGGCCCGTTTCATACTGGGTGACGCTATGAGCATCCCGAGTACAGTGCTGACACAGGTCTATAGCCCTGGCTTTGAGCGCAGCCTGAACCGGCTGACCCGCGAGATTCGCGAGTACAGTCTGTTTCAGGGTGTGCAACTGGCGCTGGATCACCTCAAGCGCGCCCATCCCGATGAGGATGACGAGCACCTTTACGAACGCCTGGAGCTGCACGCCAACCCCAGCCTCGGCTTCCCTGGCAGTGACATCGACCGCCTGCAGTTCTTTGAAGAGCACGGCGAGCTGCGGGCGCGCCTTCGCATCAATCTGGTCAGCCTGTTTGGGGCAGGCTCTCCCCTACCCGCCTTCTATGGCGAGCAGGCACTGGGGGACAGTGAAGACGGCAACCCGACCCGGGATTTTCTCGACCTGTTCAATAACCGCCTGCAGCGCCTGCTTCTGCCGATCTGGAAGAAGTACCGCTATTACGGGCGTTTCAAAAGTGGAGCAACTGACCCGCTGTCCGAGCACCTGTTTGCTCTGATCGGCCTGGGTGGTGAAAGCATCCGTCAGGCAGAAGAGCTGAATTGGAAACGCCTGCTGCCGTACCTCGGTCTGCTAAGCCTGCGTGCTCACTCGGCAGCGCTGATTGAGTCGGTACTGCGTTATTACTTCAAGCATGCCGATCTGAATATCGAGCAATGCCTGGAGCGCAAAGTGGGGATTCTGGCCGAACAGCGTAACCGGCTTGGTCAGGACAACAGCCAGTTGAGCGAAGACCTTGTGCTAGGCGAGTTTGTGCGGGACCGCGGCGGCAAATTCCGTATCCATGTACGACAGCTGAACTGGGATCGCTTTCACGAATTTTTGCCGATCGGCAGCGGTTACCAGCCGCTGTGTGCACTGGTGCGCTTCACCCTGCGCGACCCGATGGATTACGACATCCGCCTGGAGTTGCGCCACGAAGAAATACGCGAGCTGTGCCTCGGCGCGGAAAACCCGTGCCTGCTCGGCTGGACGACCTGGCTGGGCACTGAGAACGCAGATGGCATCGTTACGCTCGGCAGTGCCAGGGGCGACAGGGATACACGCACGGCTGCCTGAGCAGCCCGAACAGATTTAGCAGTTTTGGATAACACCATTAAGGATTGATGAAGATGATCAACGTCGATTTACAACAACTGGTTCAGGCTCTGGACGCCGCAACCAAACAGGACCTTGAAGCCGCAGCTGAGCGCTGTGTAATTCGCGGCGGCAGCAAAATTCTGGTTGAAGATCTGCTGTTGGGCCTGCTGGAGCGCCCTGACGGTTTACTGGTCCGTGCCCTGCAAGATGCTGAAGTGGATGCCGGTGAACTGTCCCGCGCACTGCAGCCTCGCGGCGAACACAGCGAATCGCGTAACCCGGTCTTTGCTGCCGAACTGGTGCAGTGGCTGCAGGACGCCCTGCTGGTGGCCAACCTTGAGTTGGGCCAAAGCCAGATTGATCAGGCCGCACTGATTCTCGCCTTGCTGCGCAATCCGATTCGCTACGCAGGCAGTCACTATCAACCGCTGCTGGCCAAACTAAACGCCGAGCGCCTGCGTGAATTCGCCCTGTCGCAACAAGCACCGACAGCATCCGGCCCGGCTGCTGCGGGTGGCGAATCCAACCTCAAGCGTTTTACCCACAACTTCACCCAACAGGCCCGCGAGGGCAAGCTGGACCCGGTGCTCTGCCGTGACGGCGCGATCCGCCAGATGATCGACATCCTCGCCCGACGCCGTAAGAGCAACCCGATTGTGGTGGGTGAAGCTGGTGTCGGTAAGACTGCGATCGTTGAAGGTTTGGCCCTGCGCATCGCCCACGGTGAAGTTCCGGATGCACTGAAAGACGTCGACCTGCTTTGTCTGGACCTTGGTCTGCTGCAAGCCGGTGCCAGCGTCAAGGGCGAGTTTGAGCGCCGTCTGCAAGGTGTGATTGATGAAGTTAAAGGCTCGCCGAAGCCCATCATCCTGTTTATCGACGAAGCCCACACGCTGATCGGCGCGGGCGGCGATGCAGGTAGCGGCGACGCCGCCAACCTGCTCAAACCGGCTCTGGCCCGTGGTGAACTGCGCACCATCGCTGCCACCACCTGGAGCGAGTACAAAAAGTACTTCGAGAAGGACCCGGCACTGGCCCGCCGCTTCCAGCCGGTGCAACTGCATGAGCCGACTGTCACTGAAGCCATCACCATTCTGCGCGGCCTGGCCCCCGTTTATGAGAAGAGCCACGGCATTTACCTGCGTGATGATGCGGTTGTCGCAGCGGCCGAACTGTCTGCCCGCTATCTGGCTGGCCGCCAACTGCCCGACAAAGCTGTTGATGTGCTCGATACCGCCTGCGCCCGCGTGCGCATCAGCCTCGCCGCCGCGCCGGAAGCACTGGAGCGCCTGCGCGGCGAGATCGCCGAAGGTGAGCGTCAGCACAACGCAATCTCCCGCGATCAGCAAGCTGGCCTGAAAGTAGATCACGAAGTACTGGCCGAGCTGGAGACTCGCCTTGAGCAAGCCCGTGCCGAGCTTGAGCAAATCGAAACCCGCTGGAATATCCAGAGCGAGCTGGCCAAACGTCTGCTGGAGCTGCGCAAGCAATGCGCAACCGTGCGCCAGGCCCAACCTGCCGCCGAAGCCGAAGCCGAAGCCGAAGCCGAAGCCGAAGCCGAAGCCAGTGAAGCACCAGCGCCTTCGCTTGAGCAACTGGAAAAAGAGCTCAGCGACTTACAAGCACAGCTGGCCAGTGCGCAAGCCACCGAGCGCCTTGTCAGCTTTGAGGTTTGCCCGCGCCTAGTTGCTGAAGTGATCAGCCACTGGACCGGCGTCCCCCTGAGCCAGCTGGCCCGCGAACACAACAGCAAAGTACTGAGTTTCGCCAACGACCTGCGCCAGCGCGTACGCGGCCAGGAGCAAGCTGTAGAGGCGCTGGACAAAGCCATGCGCGCCACCGCTGCTGGCCTTAACCGTGTCGATGCGCCAGTGGGCGTATTCCTGCTGGTCGGTCCCAGCGGCGTCGGCAAAACCGAAACCGCCATCGCCCTGGCTGACCTGCTGTATGGCGGTGACCGTTTCCTGACCACCATCAACATGTCCGAGTTTCAGGAGAAGCACACTGTTTCCCGCCTGATCGGCGCACCGCCCGGATATGTCGGTTATGGCGAGGGCGGCATGCTGACCGAAGCGGTCCGGCAGAAACCGTACTCCGTTGTACTGCTGGATGAAGTGGAAAAGGCCGACCCGGACGTGATGAACGTCTTCTACCAAATCTTCGACAAAGGCGTAGCCAATGACGGCGAAGGGCGCGAGATCAACTTCCGCAACACCCTGATTCTGATGACCAGCAACCTGGCCAGCGACCGTATCAGCAGCCTGTGTCAGAACGGCCAGCGCCCGTCAGCGGAAGACCTCGAACAGTCCATCCGCCCAGTACTCAGCCAGCACTTCAAACCGGCACTGCTTGGCCGTATGCGCGTAGTGCCGTACTACCCAATCAACGGTGAAGTGCTGAATGAACTGGTCGCCCTCAAACTGTCCCGCTTCGGCGAGCGCTTGCAGCGTCGTCAGCTCAGCTTCAGCCACAGCCCTGAGCTGCTGGCCAATCTTGCGGATCGCTGCAGCTACAGCGAAAGCGGCGCACGCCTGATCGACCACCTGATCGACCAGCACCTGCAACCACTGATTGTCGATCGTCTGCTTGACTCGATGGCCAGTGGCGAGACCTTGCAGCACGTGCATGCCACGCTGGATGGCGAAGGAACGGTGGTCTGTGAATTCACTTAACGTGCCGCTGATGTTCAGCCAGGTCCCACAACCCCTGCATTACGCTGAAGCATTGCTCCAGTGTTTTGCCGCGCTTGCACGCCTGAGCAACAGAGCCGCCCTGCTCGACGCATTCGCCGAAAGCAGCGCCCAACTCTCTGATTGCGAGCTGAGCCAGCTGTACCTCTTGGATGAAACCCACACGCGCCTGACCCTAAGCGCTGAATGGCACAACTGTGTGCTGCACCCAAAAGCTGACGCCAGTCTGCCCAGCGATTACAACGATGAACAGCTACTGCAATTCTGCCTTTGTCAGAACCAAGTGCTCTGCCTGAGTGAACTGAGCAGTAGTCTGTACACCATCAACTTCCTCCCAGACGCAAAAAAACCGTGGCTAAGCCTGCTGTGCCTACCCCTGCATAATGAACAGCAACACGTAATTGGCCTCCTGCTGATTGCCAGCCAGAGCCAGCGTGAGTTGAGAGGCTTTGCCGACTCGCTGACTCAGCTGGGCAACTTTGTCATAGCCCAGTTACATCACCTCCAGCGCCAGCAAAACAGGCCCGTCTCGACTAGCGAACCGGTTCGCGCCCAAAGCAGCACGGGTTCAGGCTACGGCATGATCGGTGACAGCGCGCCCATGCGCGCGCTGCATCAGATGATCAGCAAAGTGCTGCACATTCCCGTCAGCGTCCTGCTTAACGGCGAAACCGGAACCGGTAAGGAGCTGGTCGCCCGCGCCATCCATGAATACGGCATGCGCCGCAGCAAGCCACTGGTGATTCAGAACTGCGCCTCACTGCCGGAAAACCTGCTGGAAAGTGAGCTGTTCGGCTACCGCAAAGGTGCATTCAGCGGTGCCGACCGAGACCATCAAGGCCTGTTCGACGCCGCAAACGGCGGCACATTGTTCCTCGATGAAATCGGCGACATGCCACTGACCTTACAAGCCAAATTATTGCGTGTACTGCAGGAAGGCGAAATCAGGCCGCTGGGCTCAAACACTACCCACAAAGTCGACGTACGCATCATCGCGGCGACTCATCACAACCTGCGCGAACGCGTCGAGCAAGGCGTCTTCCGTGAGGACCTGTATTACCGCCTGGCCCAGTTCCCCATTCAACTGCCACCTCTGCGCGAGCGGGGCCCGGACATCCTCACCCTAGCCCGCTACTTCGCCGACAAAACCTGCGAACTGCTGCAGCACCAGCGCTGCGACTGGGCAGAGGCGACCCTTCAAGCGCTGTCCGCCTATGACTTCCCCGGCAATGTGCGCGAACTCAAAGGGCTGGTCGAGCGTGCAGTGCTGTTATGCGAAGACGGCGAGCTGCTGCCGGAACACTTCAACCTGTCACAAAACCTCGAGCCCACATCAAACAACATGACGCTGCGTGAACGCCTCGAGCGCGTAGAGCGCAACATGCTGATTGAATGCCTGCGCAAAAACGGCGGCAACCAGACCTTTGCCGCCAACGAGCTGGGCCTGCCACGCCGCACCCTGCTGTACCGCATGCAACGACTGAACATCAACCTGCTTGATGTTTAAGGCCAAGGAGAGAGCCATGTTCAATGTCGCCAACCAGACCCATTTCAGCCTGACCATCGAAGGCGTCAGCCACGATTTACAGGTGCTCGAATTTACCGGGCATGAAGCAATCAACCAGCCCTACGAATTCGAGCTGGAGCTGATCAGCAACCGCCCGGATCTTGATCTGGAAAGCCTGCTGCACCAGCGCGCATTCCTCGCCTTCGCGCCGGGCGGCGCAGGCGTGCATGGCATCATCTACCGCGTTGCTCAAGGTGACTCCGGCAAACGCCTGACCCGCTATCACATCAGCCTCAGACCACAATTGGCTTACCTGGCTCATCGCATCAATCAACGCATCTTCCAGCAGCTCACGGTGCCGCAGATCATCAGCCAGATTCTGCAAGAACACGGCATCCAGACCGACGCCCACAAATTCCAGTTCGGCCCCACGATCTATCCCGAGCGCGAATACTGCGTGCAGTACGATGAGAGCGACCTGCACTTCATCCAGCGCCTGTGTGAAGAAGAAGGTATTCACTACCACTTCGAACACAGCGAAAACGGCCACACCCTGATCTTCGCCGATGACCAGAGCGGTTTCCCCAAACTGCCCGGAACCGCCTACCAGCAAGACAGCGGCTTGGTCGCCGACAAGCCGGTGATCAAGCGCTTCGGCATGCGTATGGAAACCCGCACCAACCGTGTCACCCGCCGCGACTACAACTTCGAAAAACCCAAGTTGCGGATGGAAGCGGCCTACAACAGCGAGTTTCAGCCAGACCTCGAAGACTACGACTACCCCGGCCAGTTCGTTGAACGTGCACGCGGCAAGCACTTATCCACACGCATCCTCGAACGCCACCGCGCCGACTACGAACAAGCCGAAGGTGAAAGCGACCAACCCCTGTTGGTCAGCGGCCACTTCCTCAACCTCAGCGAACACCCGCACAACGAGTGGAACCAACTGTGGCTGCTCACCGCCATCCACCACCAAGGCAAACAGCCGCAGGTACTGGAAGAATCCATCACCAGCCACACGGATGATAACGATGGCTTCCAGCAGGGCTACCGCAACCATTTTATTGCCACTCCTTGGGACGTAAATTACCGCCCGCAACTGCTGCATCCGAAGCCCAAAGTGCTCGGCAGCCAGAGCGCCGTGGTCACCGGTCCGGCGGGCGAAGAAATCCACTGCGACCAATACGGCCGGGTCAAAGTCCAGTTCCACTGGGACCGCGAAGGCCAGGCCGACGACAAAACCAGCTGCTGGCTGCGTGTTGCCTCAAGCTGGGCGGGCGATCACTACGGAGCCGTGACCATTCCGCGCATCGGCATGGAAGTGCTGGTGACCTTTATGGAAGGCGACCCCGACCAGCCGCTGATTACCGGCTGCCTGTTCCACGCCGCCCACGAAGTGCCCTACGAACTGCCTGTCAACAAAACCCGCAGCGTGTTCAAAACCATGAGCTCACCCGGTGGCGGAGGCTTTAACGAACTGCGCATTGAAGACAAAAAAGGCGCAGAGCAAATCTTTATCCACGCCCAGCGCGACTGGGATGAAAACATCGAAAACAACCAGAAAATCCGCGTCGGCAACGAGCGCCACGACACCGTGGAGGCCAACAGCTACAGCGAGTTCTACGCCGAAGAACACCGCACCACCCACGCCGACCGCAAAACCGAAACCCGCAGCAGCGACCACCTCACCGTTGCGCAAACCCAACACGTCAAAGTCGGCGTCGGCCAATTCATCGAAACCGGCAACGAAATCCACTACTACGCGGGCAGCAAAGTCGTCGTCGATGCAGGCATGGAGCTCACTGCCAAAGGCGGCGGTAGCTTTATAAAACTCGACCCAAGCGGCATTACCCTCAGCGGCGCAACGGTTAACGTCAACTCCGGTGGCGCACCGGGCAAAGGTGCAGGCATCGGGATTTTGCTGCCAGTGATACCGGGTGCGGCGGATTCGGATAAGGCCGGAGAGGTGCCGCAAATCGCTCTGGCTAACAGCCCGGAAAGATTGCAAGCAGCCGCACAGGACAACCTGTTGCTTAGCGCCCAATGCCACGAACAACCTGATGGAACTTGCTCGCTGGAGGTCTGCCCATGCGGCAAGAACACCCAACTCGTATGAACGTAGAACAGCATCAATTCCTGCCAACGGATAGTGAACAGCTCTACATACTTCTGGATGGTGCTCTGATAGACGCCATGGTATTTGCTTACACCCACGATGACAGTCCTGTGGTGCAACAACTGTATGCAGGCACCCGCCATAGCTCAGCCATTGAAGTCAGCCCGTGTCTTATCAAACCGTCCGCGACAACACGTCTATGGGAGGCCCAGAACGAGTGGTGCTCGTATGGCGTCGTTGTTAAGAGTGAGGCAAGTCTTATGGAGCTTGCAGACCACTTACGCAGCCTTATCAGCGTTCGCCTACCCTCCCAGCAACTCGCCTATTGCCGTTACTACGCGCCTGAGTGGACAGCTAGACTGCTACAAAGCTTCACCGATGCAGAGCTGCAGGCTTTCTCTGGACCAATTCAGCGCTGGTCCATATATGAGCCTTCGCAATGGTTAAGCATTTCAGTGGAAACCACCGGTCTAACACGCCGCTCAGATGAGGAGGGATGGCTCAGTCTCTCCCAGCAACAACTCGACCTATTCCAAGCTGATGAGCAAAAGCGCTTTATCGAGCGTATGGCAAACCACTTCAGCTGCCAGAGCGCTGCCACACGCGAAGGCTCCAATGCCCGTGAACAGCTAAGTCAGTTGGCACGGCAGGCACAACGTCTGGGTTTTACACAGGAGCATCAGTGCACCCACTACATGGAGTTGGCCTGGCGTTTCCCCGAAGCCATCAAGGGGCCTGAGCTTGAAGCTTTACTTGCCAATCAAAACCTGCCCACTAACGAGCGCCTGACCCAGGCGGAGAACCGCCTGTTCGGTTTGGCATAAGGAAGATTGCAGATATGGAACATCAGGTAAAAAACGGCGACACACTGGGGCTAATTGCCAGCGCCAACAACACCACAGTTGCGACGCTGATGCGTCTTAACCCACAAATCGAACATGCCGATCGCATCTATCCAGGACAGAATATTGCCCTACCCGGCAAAGAGTCACAGCAACGGCAGACACGTACTGTCGGCCAGGTAGCGGATAACAGCCAGTGTTCCGATGAATATGTCGACCTGCTCCACCAAGCCGATGAGCGACTTTTCATACCGCTCACCGCAGCCATGCAACGCGACCTCGAACAAGAAGAAGCCAAACTTGAGCAGCTGATTACGCAGTTCTACGCAGGACTTCAGGGCACTCAGGAGCAAATTCGCGCTTTTAAAGCCAGCTTTATAGAGCTACTGGAAAAAGAGCGGATTATTGATGAAGCGGAACCCTCAGAGCCCATGCGCCTCACAGAGATCCGTCGCCTAAAGGGCAAAAAGCATTACGCGTATATCCGCCGCGACAGCTTCTGGAAGCCCTTTAAGAAGCACCGCAGCTACTCCATCGAATCGCAGGATCAAGCCCGAAGCAAAGGCTGGTTTGATCCATCGTCCGGCAAGGTCAATCCCGGAAGGCTACTTGACGCAATCAAGGATGACCTCAAGCAGCCGAAGCTATCACTAAAAATTGCCGAAGACTTTACCGACTGGTGCTTACGGGAGTGGAAGAGCGATCCTATCAGCTGGCAACCTGCCCAAGGGATGCAACCGATAGAGGCGAATGCACAAGCACAAGCACTGCGCTTTGCTGTAGGAGCAAGCCTGTCTGCGGGCTACAGTCCTTTCGAGCGCTCAGCCAACATCGAAGGCAAGATCAACATCAGTGCCTCACTGCTTGAGGGCAAAGCCACTGCCAGCACCACCTGGCCTGCAGATGAAGCAAGTGAGTGGAAAATCAAATACCTGGACGCTAACGGCCAGGAAGCAGAGTCCTCACTGGGGAAATTCCGCTGCAAGGTAGAGCTTGAAGCCAAAGGCTTTGCCGGTGCAAGCGCCGTACTGGCAGCTGACATCCAAGTGGATATGAAAGATGGCGTCCCCCGCCTCAAAGGTGTGGGCGGACAAAAATATATGAAAGCCGATGAAGGCCCAGCCAAAGCAGAAGCCAGCGCCTTTGTAGGCGTGCGTGCAGACGGCAAGTTGGAAGGCAGTGTCGAATGGCAAGACACCCTCGCCAGTCAATCACCTGAGTGGAAAGCACTCTGTACTTTAGGCGTAGGAGCTGGAGCCGCTCTAGGTCTTGGGGCCGAGGCCCGTTTATTACTTAAGTGGAGTCCAATAACAGGTAAGTTCTATTTCAACGTCCATGCAGGCTTGGTTGTCGGAGCAGGTGCCTCGGGCGAGTTCGGAGCAGAAGTTGATGCTCGCGAGTTCGCAAGCATGCTGCACTGTATTTATAACGCATTGCTAGAGGTTGATTTCCGCCACGTGAAAAGTATTGATCCACTAGCATTCGAGCAACTATGCAACCTCGCTGTATATAGCCTTATATTCGGATCACCAATGAAAACAACAGCAATCATTCTAGGAACCAAGGCCGCATCGGAAATTGTAAATATTATTGATGGTATATACGATACAAATAAAGCTTTGTATGAACGTGAAAAGCTGGCTATAGAAACAGCTAAAAACATTCTAAAAGATGCACAACAAACACAGTCCAGTTGGTTGCGTCACGCCCCGCCAGAAGTCAAAGGGAAATTGCTTGACTTAGTCTGCAATGACTATTTTTTAACACCTTTTGATTATTACACAGCTGGAGCTAACTCTCGTGAGAGTGCAGTTTTGACAATACTGGAGAGTAGTCAAAGTTGGCGTGATTATGAAGAAGCTATTACCCGCATGAATCCAAAAGGCAAGAAGTCGGACTTTTCATCTAACCGACTGCGTTTACTGGAGTTTATGCGTACATATCAAGGTTTCCGCCTAGAGGCAATTGAAGCTCGCTTACGACCAACCAAACCTGTAGCTGATCAGCCAGTAGTTATCGGTCGCCATGTTTCTTTAAGTGGAATTCAATATGCTTAAATTATCTGCCTTTTCAACCTTGCTAATACCAACCTTATTATTGGCTGCGTGTAAGGCGGAGACTCAGCCTCCGAGGGACAGCTATGATCAGCAGCTAGCAGATAAACTACCACAAGCTAGTTATGAAACCCGTCAAAAAGTTCGTGAATTATTAGGTAACACGATCGCTAATCTTGTCTTCATAGAAGGCGGAACATTTATCATGGGCGACTGGGGGTCAGTCGGTGAAGACGGGATATGGCGACCTTACTTCCCACCGGCTGCCGAGGAGACAAAAGCTCACCAAGTGACTCTAAGTAATTATTCCCTAGGAAAATACGAAACCACTTGGGATGAGTACGACACTTTTCTGCTAGCGACGGGTAGAAAAATTGTTTATAGGGCTAGCGGCACTGGCGGAAAGTATGCATCTACGGATAGCCCAAGGGAGCCCTACGAGAGTTCTCATGAAAGTTCGTACTACATCAAAAAACCAGCCCAAGACCGTTGGCAGGACGCAAAAGACTATTGTCTATGGTTGGGGGAAATGACCGGTCAAGCCTTCGACCTACCTACCGATGCTCAATACGAATATGCTGCCCGTAATCGTGGACAAAAATGGCTGTACCCAACATACAACGGCCAGAATGTAGATTACGACAACCCGTATTTTGATCGGTTAGAACAGTCCACCTCACCTATTGGTACTCAGCTACCTGCAAATCCGCTAGGCCTATTCGATATAGCGGAAAACGCCAAGGAGTGGGTCAATGACTGGTTCTCGCCAACCTATTACAGTGAGAACCCAGCAATCACTGATCCTAAGGGACCGAACGAGGGAACAGAAAAGATAGTACGCAGCTTAGGAGTGGGCTCCCTGTCCTTCAGCTTCTCTCGAATAGGTATGCCTCCAGTAGTGGAAGTTTTAGGAGCTGAACATCTAGTTAGAAATGGCTTTCGCTGCTCGGTAAATAGTAATGCTCCTGTCATACTGGATATCCCGAAATGAACAAGGCCTCGTACTCCATAGTCCTGCTGAGTGCCGGCATGCTTTGGGCTGCATGTAAGCCAAACACCCAGCCGCCACGGGATGCCTACGACCAACAACTGGCAGAAAAGCTACCGCTGGCCAGTTACGAAACCCGGCAAAAGGTCCGTGAAGTATTGCGCCATACATTAAACCACCTGGCCTTTATCGAGGGTGGGACTTTTACCATGGGCGATTGGGGGGCCGTAGGCGAAGACAACGTATGGCGACCTTACTTTCCACCAACGGCCCAAGAAGATAAAGCTCACGAAGTCACACTAAGTAACTACTCCCTTGGCAAATATGAAGTAACTTGGGAAGAGTACGACACTTTTTTGCTGGCAACTGGGCGTCCTGTTGTCCGACGTGAAACTAACTTAATGGGCGAAAAAATTGAAGAGCGCCCAAGAGAGCCCTACCAACAAGATCCTACAGGCTTTACTTACATCAAAAAGCCCGCCGAAGATCGCTGGCAAGATGCTAAAGATTATTGCCTATGGTTAGGAGAGATTACAGGGCTCTCCTTTGACTTACCTACCGATGCACAATTCGAATATGCAGCCCGCAATCGTGGAAAAAAATGGCTATATCCCACTTATAACGGAAAATTCATTGGGAATAATGACCCTCTCTACAAGCGCCTTGATAGATTTGGAACAGCTGTAGGTACTCAACTACCAGCCAATCCACTTGGTTTATATGACATAGGTGAAAATGCCAAGGAATGGGTTAATGACTGGTATTCACCGACTTATTACAGTGAAAACCCCGAAATTACCGATCCACAAGGGCCAACGGCAGGTACAGAGAAAATCGTTCGTAGCCTCGGAGTTGGAGGCTCACTTTCTTTTAGCTTTTCTCGTATTAGCCAACCTGAAAAACATGAAGACGGCTATTTAGTTACCAATGGTTTTCGCTGCGTAGTTAACAGCCCAACTCCAGTAACACTGGAAATCCCTCAGTGATCACTATTACGACACAAACGCAGATAGCCCCAATCGGGCATCACCCGTAGGGAAATAACTTTATTGCTTATTCAAGGAGGAATTTCATGCGTAGTCCTTATTACGCCATAACTCTGCTAACCGCCCTACTTCTGCTGGCCGGTTGCAGCGGTAATTACAAATTCAACGATGACGAATACCGCCCACTTGGCGACCCACAAGCAGTAAAGCGCTCGCAATAAGCGCAAGGAGTAACTAACCATGGAACTGGTCTTCGATATGGTGAGCGCCCAGCAGTTTGTGCCGGGGCTTTTGACCACCAAAACCTTCAAGCAGGCTGGCGGCATTATTGGCCGGGCGGAGGATTGTGACTGGGTGATCCCGGACCGCAAGCGCGTCGTATCGAGCCATCATGCCGAAATCAGTTACCGCGACGGTGCGTTCTATATCACCGACACCAGCAGTAACGGCATTCAGCTCAAGGACAGCGGCGCGAGCCTGCGTAAGAATCAGCCGCATCGCATCGAACATGGCAGCACCTACTGCATCGGCGAGTTTGAAGTGCGCGCACGGTTGGTGCGTGACCCGGCGATTTTCGAAAGTGAGATCGGGCTTGCTCAACCCGCTGGCAGCATCATTCCGGACGATGCATTTCTCGATCTCGATCCGCTCAACGCCATCGACCAACAAGAGCGTGTGTACGCCGAAGTTGATGATCTGACTGCCGTTCTACGCCCTGCTTCAAATATGCAGAAGCAGCAGCAGGATTACGCGCAGATCGACGAAGAAAACCTGCTGATCCCCGAGCTGATTGTGCCGCCAACGCCGCCCAAGCCGAAACCGGCTCCGGAGCCAGAGCGTCTGCCGCCGACCTTCTGGGAGAAGTTCGGTGATGCGTTGGGTGTGAAGCTGGATGATCTGGATGACGACGCCCGCGAAACCCTCGCGCTTAATGCTGCCAGCCTGCTCAAGCAGAGCATTGGCAGTTTGCAGCAAGCCCTGCGTACCCGCAGTGAGCTGAAAAACGAGCTGCGTCTGGCCCTGACCACGGTGCAGGGTGCGAGCAACAACCCGCTCAAACACACCAGTGACAGCAGTGAAGCGCTGCATGCGCTGCTGCGCAGCAACAAGACCGGCCAACTCAAGGCTGAGCAATGCATCAGCCGCAGCTTCCGTGATTTGCAGGCGCATCAGGTAGCGTTGGTGGCTGCCAGCCGCGCCGCAGTGAAAAGCATGCTGGAGCAGCTGTCACCGGAACAGTTGAATCTGCGTTTCGAGCGCGAAGGCAACAAACCACTGATTGCCACCGATGGCAGCCGCTGGCGCGCCTATCAGCGCCTGTACAGCAGCCTGCAGCGCGATGATGACTGGTCGGACCGCATCTTCGCCCGCGACTTTGCCCATACCTACGAAGAACAGGTTCGCCTGATCGCCACACTCAACACTGAAGTTCAAGGATGATGTTCATGTCCCGCTTACTCTCTATGGCCTTGCTGGCCTCTGTGCTCGTACTCAGCGGCTGCTCGATGCTGTCGCCCTACTCGAGCCTGACCAAACTCGACCTAACGCTTAAGGGCAGTGTCGAGTTGAACCCTGACCTCAACGGTCGTCCGTCCCCAATCGTGGTGCGTCTGATCGAACTGAAGCACCCGGTTTCATTTGAAACAGCCGACTTCTTCTCGCTGTACCAGCGCCCGAAAGAAATCCTCTCACCGGACATGGTCGCTATTGAGGAGCTTGAGCTGCGTCCCGGTGAAGAGCGCGAGCTAAAGCTTTCGGTAGATCAGGACAGCCGCTACGTCGGCGTGATGGCTGCATACCGTGATCTGCCTGAGAGCAATTGGCGCGTGATCATTCCCGTTGCCAAACAAGAACGCACGCAAAGCGTTCTGACCCTCGATGCACAAGGCATCAAGATTCAGGGCGAGGAATAAGCCATGGCCATGCATAAAGTAATCTGGCAGGAAGGCATGCTGCTGAGACCGCAGCATTTCCAGCAGAACGACCGGTTTTACGACTATCAGTTAAAAACCCGCACGCAGAAACTGACCAGCTACGCATGGGGCTTTTTCGAGCTGGAATTCGACCGCCAGTATCTGAACATGGGCAAGGTCGTGGTCAGCAAAGCCAGCGGCATTTTGCCGGACGGCACACTCTTCGATATCGCCACGGAGCACGCGGGGTTGATCCTGGATGTGCCGCCTAACACCGGCAATACTCCGGTATACCTGGCGCTGCCTCTGATCACCGGCAACCACATCGAAAGCCGCCGCCCCGAGCAGGAAGATGTATTGGCGCGCTTTATTGCCTTCGATACTGAAGTGGCTGACTCCAACGCCGGCGACAGCGCTTCCAGCCAAGTCAGTTGCGGACGACCGAACTTCCGCCTGCTGCTCGGTGAGCAACAGACCGATCAGGCCTATGTGAAGCTGAAGCTGTGTGACGTACTGGACACCACGCCTGATGGCGTTATTACGCTGGATGCCGAATTCATCCCGACCTTCGTCAACTTCCAGGCCTCCAGCTACCTGCTGAGTTGCCTCAAGGAAGTGATCAGCATGCTGGCCCACCGTGGCGACATCCTGGCTGAGCGTATCCGCTCCACCGGCAAGGTCGGCGGTGCGGAGGTCGGCGACTTTATGATGCTGCAGCTGATCAACCGCTTCGAGCCGGTGCTGCGTCATTACCTGGGTATCGAACAGGTCCACCCGGAGCAAATTTTCCGTGAGCTGCTGGGCCTTCTCGGCGAGCTGGCAACTTTCTCCAGTGAGGTCAAACGCCCCGGCCTGGACAACCGCTATCTGCACAGCGATCAGGGTGTGAGCTTCCGCAAACTGATGGATGCGATCCGCCAGGTGCTGTCGATGGTGCTGGAACAGCACGCCATCGAGATGCTGTTGCAACAGCGTCAGTACGGCATTCAGGTGGCACCACTGCACGACCACAAACTGCTGGGCACTTCCTCGTTCGTCTTGGCCGCCAGTGCCGAGTGCGACTCCGAAGAGCTGCGTAGCCGTCTGCCGGCTCACCTCAAAGTCGGTCCTGTCGAGCGCATCCGCCAGCTGGTCAACCTGCACCTGCCGGGGATCAAGGTCAAACCGCTGCCAGTGGCACCGCGGCAGATTCCTTTCCACTCCGGAAAAACCTACTTCGCCTTGGAGCTCAGCTCTGAGGATTTGGCACAGCTGGAGCGCTCAGGCGGCTTTGCCTTCCACGTGTCCGGGGAATTCTCCGGGCTTGAGTTGAAATTCTGGGCGATCAGGAACTGAACATGAACAACAGGGATAGAGACTACGGGCAGGACGATAAAACCGTCATCCTCAACCGTAATGGCGAACCCGCCGCACAGAGTCCACTGACTGACTTTGCTGCCCCGCCAAAATTCGAACAGCTGGAAGAACGCATGATCTATGCCGCGCGCCTGCGCCCGGCGGAGAGCTTTAACGTCAGCCTCAACCCACTGGTCGCTGCTGCTGCCGATCTGCTCTCAGAAGTGGTGCGCCTCAAACACAGTCTGGAAAGTGAAGACATGGACGCCCTCAACCAGCGCCTGTCCAAATCCATGAAGCTGTTCGAGCACCGCGCCCTGCATGAAGGCGCTGAAAGCAGCCAGGTCATGGCCGCCCGCTATGTGCTGTGTACGGTGGTCGATGAAGCGGTAGTCACCACCACCTGGGGCAATGAAAGCGAATGGTCGCAGATGAGTCTGCTGTCGAGTTTCCACAACGAGACCTTCGGTGGTGAAAAGTTCTTCCAGCTACTTGAGCGCCTCTCGCGTAACCCGGTCAAACACCTGCCGATGCTGGAGCTGATGTATCTGTGCCTGTCGCTGGGTTTTGAAGGCAAGTACCGCGTTCTGCCGCGCGGCATGCTGGAGTTGGAGGCCGTACGCGACAGCCTGTACCGGCAGATCCGGCAAATGCGCGGTGATGTCCCGCGCGAAGTTTCACCGCACTGGCAAGGCCTGAAAGACACCCGCCGACGTCTCGTACGCATCGTGCCATGGTGGCTGGTTGCTCTGTTTACCCTGATCTGTCTGGTTGTGATGTACAGCGGATTTGCCTGGGTACTGGGCGAGCAGCGGGAAACGATTCTGCAGCCGTACGAGCAACTCGCCCCGACTGCGGGACCAATCATGGATGATGCAAAATGAAGAGCTTTTTCAGCAAATTAGCGGCTTTTTTCCGCAAAACATGGGTCTGGAGCCTATTCCTGGTCCTCATTCTGGCTCTGTTAATCTGGTTTGCCGGCCCACTGCTGGCTATTGATGATTACAAGTTCTGGGAATCCCCCGTCAGCCGCCTGCTGACGATCTGTGCATTGGTCCTGATCTGGGGCTTGTGCATGGTTTACGCCAACTGGAAGGCAACGGCTCGCAAGAAGGCCGAAGAAGATGACGAGGCTGCCCAGGAGCGCCTGCGCCGTGAAGGTCAGGTCAATGATGAGCAGATGGAACTGCGCCAGCGCTTCAAGCAGGCGCTACATACCCTCAAGCGTTCCAGCTTCTACCGCGGGCGCAGCGAACGCTGGCGTAATGACCTGCCCTGGTACCTGCTGATCGGCCCTCAGGGCGCAGGCAAAACCAGCCTGCTGGACTTCTCCGGCCTCGACTTCCCACTTAACCGTGGTGAAGAACAACGCCTGACCAAAGACGTTTCCGGCACCCGTTATGCCGACTGGTATTTTGCTGATCACGCAGTGCTGATCGACACCGCAGGCCGCTACCTGACGCAGCCCGATCAGGCGGTAGACGGCAGCGCCTGGCAGACTCTGCTTGGCCTGTTGCGCAAACGCCGGGCGCGTCCACTCAATGGCGTGCTGGTGAATATTCCGGTTGATCAACTGCAAAACGAAAGCGAAGTCGAGCTGGAGAAACTGGCCCGTCAGACCCGCATGCGTCTGCAGGAAATCCATCAGCGCCTGGGCGTCGATGTGCCGGTTTATCTGGTGCTGAGCAAAGCCGACAAAGTCCTCGGTTTTGAAGAGTTCTTCGATCAGCTGTCACGTGAAGAAAGCGATCAGGTGCTGGGGGCAAGCTTCCGCAAAAACCAGAACCCGACCGACGTACAAGTAGTGCGCAACGAGTTCGAGGCCCTGCTGCATCGCCTCAACAGCCAGGTCATCCTGCGTATGCACCAGGAGCGTGACACTCAGCGCCGTGGCCGTATTCTCGACTTCCCGCATCAGCTTGGCCTGCTCGGTGAGCGTCTGTGCCTGTTTATCGAACTGGCCTTCAGCGGCAACCGCTACCAGCGCGCCAGCCAACTGCGCGGCTTCTACCTGACCAGCGCGCCGCAGCTCAAAGAAACACTGGATGAAAGCACCAGCGGTATTGGTCGCAACCTTGGCCTGGCCAGCAGTGCACTGCCTGTGTTCCGCACAGGTAAAGCGCGCTTTATCCACCATCTGCTGAGCCAGGTGATCTTCCCTGAGGCTGATCTGGCCGGGCTGGACAAAAAAGAAGTGCGCCGCATCGACTGGGGCCAGCGCGCCATGTACGCCATCGCCCTGGCGTGTTTGGTGGTATTCGGCCTGATCTGGGCCAACGGTTTCTCCAGCAACAACGGCCGTCTGGAGCAACTGCGCAACCTGGCACAGAAGCTCACGCAGGAGCACAAGCAACTGAGCGTGCAGGACGACACCTTGCGCGTTCTGCCTGCGCTGGATCACACCTACGCAGCGACTAAGGTGTTCCCTCCGGTAGGCGATGTGTCGTATCTGGATCGCACCGGCCTGTATCAGGGCGAAAAGGTTGCCCCAACCCTGTACCGCGCTTATCGCGCCGAGCTGGAAAACCAGCTGCTGAGCCGCGTAGGCCGTCAACTGGAGGCGCAAATCCGCGCCAACCTGGACGACCGTGAAACCCTGCTCAACAGCCTGCGCGCCTATCTGATGCTTAACCTGGAAGACCGTCGCGACAAAACCTTCCTGCAAGAATGGATGGCAGCCGATTGGTCCCTGCGTTATTCCGGTAACAGTGCCGGGCAACGCGGCCTGAATGAGCATTTCGAGCGCCTGCTGAGTGAGTCATTTACCCCTTACTCGCTGAACGAGCCACTGGTGGCGCAAGCCCGTCAGGTACTGCGCAGTGAATCCCTGGCCAATGTGGTCTACCGCATGCTCCGCGAACAGGCACGTAGCCTGCCGGAATACCGTCTGAGCCAAAAGCTCGGTCCACAAGCTGCCCTGTTCGCAGGCAGTGATTACAGCATTCCGGGCTTCTACACCCAGGCTGGCTACCAGAAGATTTTCACTGCTCAGGGCGCTGAGCTGGTGCGTGAAATCCTGCGTGACAACTGGGTCTTGGGAGAAGGCGAAACCCTCAGCAGCAACGACCTCAGTCGTTTGCTGGTGGAGATGGAGCAGCTGTACTTCCGCGACTACGCCAACTACTGGTCCGATGCCATCGCCAAGCTGTCACTGGACCCAATTGGCAACACCACTCAGGGTGCCCAGCAACTGGCCGGCCTGACTGCGGCCAACTCGCCGCTGCTGCAACTGCTGGTGGAAATCCGCGACAACACCCGCTTCAAAGGCCTTGCCGAGGCGGCTGATGACGCCGGCGCAGCAGCCGAAGCGCTGAGCGGTGCTAAAGGTAAAGTCGGCAAGGCCGCTAAACTGGCCGCTGCCGCTGCAGAAAAGGCTCAGGAGAAACTGGTCAAGCTGCCGGATACTGCGCGTAAGTCACTGGAACGTCGCTTCGAGCAACTGCATCGCCTGCTGGACGATAACGGAGGCGCAGGCCCTGAGCTGGCTGCCAGCTTGCAGGCACTGGATGCCCTGCAAATGCAGCTGACCGGTCTGGCTAACGCCAGTGCACCTGATCAGGCGGCATTCGAACTGGCCAAATCCCGTATGAGCGGTCAGCGCGATGCTATCAATCAGGTCCGCTCCAGCGCAGCCCGTCTACCCCAGCCACTGAACGGCTGGCTGACGCTACTCGCCGAAGACACCTGGGCACTGGTGCTCAACGATGCCTATCACTACCTGGATCAGCGTTACAGAAGCGAGCTATATGCCGCTTACACCACATCGCTGAAAGAGCGTTATCCGTTCACCGCACACAGCGCGAGCGATGTGGCTGTGGCTGATTTCCGTGAGTTCTTCAAGGCTCAGGGCATTGCTGATCGATTCTTCGACAACTACCTCAAGCCATTTGTCAGAGGCAGTGCCGGTCAGTATCAGATGCGCCGTGTTGATGGCCGCACCTTGCCGCTGTCCCGCGAGTTCCTGCTGCAAATGAGCAACGCGCAGACCATCCGCCGCATGTTCTTCGCCGAAGACCCGAACGAGCCGAAGGTGTTGTTCAAACTGGAGCCTTACTCACTGGACTCCAACCTCAGCCGGGCTGATTTCACCTTCGGTGATAAAACGCTGGAATACCGCCACGGTCCGATTGTGCAGACTGCCTTCAGCTGGCCTGCCACGGCTAACGAAGGCCGCACCACATTGGTTGTGGAGGAAATCGCCGGGCGTAAAGTCGGGATCGAGAAGAACACCGGCCCATGGTCGCTGTTCCGCCTGATCGACCTGATGCAGGTGGATTACCACAGTGGCCGCGACGTGCTGATGATCAAAGCTGATCTCGGCGGGCTGCGTGCCAACTACCTGCTGCACAGCCAACGCTCGCCCAACCCGTTCGATCTGGGCCTGCTGCGTAGCTTCAAACTGCCGGCGGCGTTGTAATGTCGGCAGTTTCTACACGCTGGCGCAGTGCCGCACGCAGCGACACCGGCAAAGTGCGCCAGCGCAATGAAGACGCCGTTCTGGATTTGCCAGAACGGGGCCTTTGGGTGGTCGCCGATGGCATGGGCGGCCACCAAAACGGTGCCCTCGCCAGCCGCCTGATTGTTGAAACGCTGGCAGAACCCAGCAACGGCAACTTGCAGGAGCGCCTGGACGAACTGCGTCAACGTCTGCACACGCTCAATCGCCTGTTTGGCCAGGAGTTGACCGTGACTGCCGAAAACCCTGACCCGGTAATCGGCAGCACAGTGGTAGCCCTGTTGATTGAAGACAACCGCGCCGTATGCGTGTGGGCAGGCGACAGTCGCTGTTACCTGTGGCGCAACAGCCGGCTTTATCAGCTCAGTCGCGATCACACGCTGCAACAGCAGTTGATCGATGAGCAGCAACTGAGCCCCCGCGACGCCGCCCGCCACCCTTCAGCTCAGGCGCTCACTCGCGCCATTGGAGCGGCTGAAGAGCTGAAACTGGAACTGCTGGAGCTGGATATCCTGCCTGGCGATACCTTCATGCTCTGTAGCGATGGCTTGTGGGGCAGTTTGTCTGTGGATCAGCTGAGTGCAGCGTTAAATCTGCCATCGCCACAGCTGACCCTGCACCGCCTGTTCGAACAGGTGCTGGACGGGCCGGCGCGGGACAATCTCAGCGCAGTCGTTGTTCGCCAGTGAGGATTCAAGGATGAACCGATCTCTGTCCGAAGCGACTAATGCCCATCAGCCACCCGCCAGCGACCTCACCTATTTCGCCCTGGCCAAGACTGCGGCTGAACCTGCACCGGAGGCGGTGAAGGAGAAAGCCGCAACCGCCCCAACGGACTTACCTGAAGTACTCAGCGGGCGCTACAAGATTGAGCGCCTGCTCGGTGTTGGCGGTATGGGAGCGGTCTACCGGGCGCGTGATTTGCTGCGTGAGCAGTTTGGCGACCCAGAGCCTTACGTCGCCCTGAAAACCCTCAACGACGACTTCGCCGAATACCCCGACGCCAATGCCCTGCTCTATAGCGAATACGCGCTCACTGCGCGTCTGCGTCATCCCAACGTAGTCCGACTCTTCAACTTCGAAGTAGACATAGAAAGCCAGCGCGCCTACCTGACTCTGGAGCTGCTTAAGGGTCTAACGCTGGATCAGTTACTTAGCACCAACCCCGATGGGGTGGACTGGAGCGACGCGCAGGAAATCACCTGCGCCCTGCTCGATGCTCTTAATTACTCGCACAGCCTGGGCGTACTGCATGGCGACATAAAGCCCAGTAACGTGATCCTCAACGACGACGGTCTACGCCTTTTTGATTACGGTCTTGGCCAGCCTCTTGAAGGCATATTGCCCGGTCTACCGCGCCTGTGCCGCAAACGTTTTTCAGCTTGGACGCCGCGCTATGCCGCATTGGAATTATTGGAAGGAGCGCCCATCAGTCCGGCAACTGATGTATATGCGATTGCCTGCGTTATTTATGAGCTAACCAGCGGCAGGCATCCCTTCCGTCGCCTGAGCGCCAAACAGGCAAAGATCACAGAGTTAGATCAACAACTGCGCGGCCCTGAACACTTACCGTCACACTGCTGGCCTGCGTTGCGTACCGCGTTGGCCTTTGAAGAGTCTCAACGCACGATTACCTGTGCCGAGTTACTTGAAACGTTCCGCCGACCTGCACCTTCGCGCTGGAAACGCTGGTTCGGGCGTCGCTAAACGCGGCCTTTAAGGACGATGACTTAAAAGGATATTGCTATGTTCAACCCAGCCAACGAAACCCACTTCAGCCTGGACATTCCCGGCCTCAAGCACGATCTGCAAGTGCTCGCCTTTCAGGGCCGCGAAGCCATCAGCCAGCCCTATCGTATTGAGGTTGAGGCGGTCAGCGAAAACCCCAACATCGACCTGGCCGAGCTGCTGCACCAACCGGTGTTTCTCGGTTTTACGCCTGACGGGCTGGGCATCCACGGCCTGATTTATCAGGCCTCAGTTGGAGAGTCCGGCAAGCGCTTGCATCGTTATGGCTTGAGTATCGTCCCGCAACTCTCTTACCTCGGTTTGCGCACCAATCAGCGAATCTTCCAGCACCTGACCGTCCCGCAGATCGTTGCTCAAGTGCTGGAAGAGCACGGCATTCTTTCCGGAGCCTACCAGTTCACCTTAGGCCCGACCGTCTACCCTGAGCGTGAATACTGCGTGCAGTACGACGAAACCGACCTGCACTTTATTCAGCGCCTGTGTGAGGAAGAAGGCATTCACTACCACTTCCAGCACAGCAAAGACGGCCACGTGCTGATATTCGGCGACGACCAGAGTTCCTTCAGCTCATTCGGCCAGCCGACTGCGTACCAGCAAGACAGCGGCCTAGTCGCCGATGAGGGCGTAGTCAAAAACTTCAGCGTACGTGTGGAGACCCGCACCAGCCGCGTCAGCCGCCGTGATTACGATTTTGAGAAGCCCAGCGTGCTCATGCATGCCGAATACAAGGGCGATCAGCCAGAGAGCAACAAGCAGCAACCGGATCTGGAAGATTACGATTACCCCGGTCGCTTCAGCGAGCGAGATCGCGGCAAGCACCTGAGCAAGCGCAACCTTGAACGTCACCGCAGCGACTATCGCCTTGCCGAAGGCCGCAGCGACCAGCCGATGCTGCTTAGCGGGCACTTCCTCGAACTCAGCGAGCACCCGCGCGCCGACTACAATGACCTGTGGCTGCTGCACCAAGTCCTGCACGAAGGTAAACAGCCGCAAGTGCTGGAGGAGTCCGTCACCAGCCATACCGATAAGTCAGACGGCTTCCAGCAGGGTTATAGAAACCGCTTTACCGCCACACCGTGGGACGTGCCGTTCCGCCCGCCACTAAAGCACCCGAAACCGCGCATGCTCGGCAGCCAGACTGCCGTTGTCACCGGTCCCAAAGGTGAAGAAATCCACTGCGACCAATACGGCCGCATCAAAGTGCAATTCCACTGGGATCGCGAAGGCCAGGCCGACGACAAAACCAGCTGCTGGCTGCGCGTCGCCTCCAACTGGGCAGGCGACCGCTACGGCGGTGTGGCGATACCGCGTATCGGCATGGAAGTGCTGGTGACCTTCCTTGAAAGCGACCCGGACCAGCCGCTGGTGACTGGATGCCTGTTCCACGCCAAACACATGCCGCCGTATGAACTGCCTGCAAATAAAACCCGCAGCACCTTCAAAACCCTCAGCACACCGGGCGGTGGTGGCTACAACGAATTTCGTATTGAAGACAAAAAGGGCGCGGAGCAAATCTACCTGCACGCCCAACGCGACTGGGACGAAAACGTCGAGAACGACCAGAAGATTCGGGTCGGCAACGAACGCCATGACCTGGGCGAAGCCAACAGCTTCACCGAGCTAAAAGCCGAAGAACACCTCACCGTCCGCGCCGACCGTAAAGTCGAAGTAAAACCCGACGACCACCTCACCGTTGGCATCAGCCAGCACATCAAACTCGGCACCGCCCAACTGACCAAAGCCGGCCGCGAAATCCACCTCAAAGCCGGACAAAAAATGGTCATCGAAGCCGGCACCGAACTGACCATCGCCGCAGGCGGCAGCTTTATCAAACTCGACCCCGGCGGCATCACCATGAGTGGCCCGATTGTGAAGGTGAATGCGGGCGGGTCGCCGGGGAAAGGCTCCGGGAATGCCAGCTTTCTGCCTTTAATCCCGCTGCCGGTCGATTTCAGTCGGGCAGGTGACCTGCTAGACCGCGCGATCTCGCAACCGGCACCGGATGTCATACACAAACTAAACGCAGTGGTAAGCCCACTACCGGGGCTACCGGGCTATGCAGATGAGCCTTACACATTGTTTGCCGATGGAGCGCCTATCCAAGAGGGGCTAACCGGCCCGGATGGGCTAATCACATTCGAACACATCCCCGGCACGCAAACCTACGCAGTCGAATTGGTGAATGGCCACCGCTTTGACATTGAGGCGAAAGAAGAGAGCAGCCAGCCAACTTTGCCGAGCCAACAACTTGCCCGCAAAGGCTATCGGGATTACCAGGCGCAGGCAGAACAGCTTGAGCCGCTAGATACGCCGGATGACTACCGCAGCGCAGCCTTGAACCCGGCAGGCAAGCCGAACAGCCAGTAAGAGCAGGGAGCTATTACATGACGACTACCGACTACAGCAAAGAAACGATTCAGCTAGTACCCAAGACAGAAAAGTCAGCCTCGTTGACCATGGATTGGTTCGCCAGAAAGGCGCTGTATCCACCGCGCCCCGGTATTCACATAACCCCGCTGATCAATGGTGAAGCAGCCTTCGGCGCTGTTCACGATGCCATTCAAAACGCGAGAAAAAGTGTCGAAATCATCAGTTGGGGCTTTGACCCAGCCATGCGTTTTAAGCCTGACAGCCAGCGCATCGGCGAGCTGCTGGATGCTTGTGGCCGCGCCGGTATCCAAGTTCGGGTGCTGATCTGGAAAAACCCAGTCGCCAATTTTGTTGAAAACACAGTGATCGGTGATGGCTTGTTCGGCTCTGGTGGAACGGCAGTCGGCTCTGGCGTAACAAAAAGTCGTGCCGCCTCAAAAGGGGATATAGAAACTCGCACCCATTGGGAAAACAGCCGTACGGTGCACCAGCATGAACTGGCCAAGCTGCGCGCTGGTGAGCTCCCGTATTATGGCACCAGTGGATACCGCTATGAGCAGCGGGAGAAAGAGCTGCAGGCAGCGCTGGTTAGAATTGAAAATCAGCTGAACGGCATGGGCGGCTACAACAAACTTGTCGGCTCCGGCGCACCTCAATACTCACCAGAGGATGAAGAGTACACGCGGGAATGGTTTAACCGCGTGCACGATGGTCGCATGCAGAATGTTGAGTTCCGCACCCGCGACTTTTCCAGCGAAATACCCCTGAATGCGGTGATACGCGGGCCGCAAATGGTCAAAGAAAAAGGTCGGCTGGCCACCCTCTATCGCTTGATAAAAGGCGAAGCCCCAGACACCACCTTTGGCCACATGCTGGCGCTGATCTTCTTTGCCAGCCACCACCAGAAAATGGTGCTGGTTGACTATGAAGACACCGCCAACGCGGTTGGCTTCGTCATGGGCCACAACATGCACCGCAACTACTGGGATACCAGCGCCCACCTGTACGACGACAAAGCGGCCAAGCGCAGCCCAGGCTTTGGCCCATGGCAGGACCTGTCCATGCAAGTGCAAGGGCCAGTACTGCATGACCTGAATCACAACTTCAGCACCGCCTGGGATCGGGAAACCTTCTGGATCAAAAAATGGTTCAACAAGGGCGCAGATAGCCTGCTTGCCGAGCGCCAAGCCATCAAGCCTACCGACTTCAAGGCTGCGGGCAGCAGCATGGCGCAAATTTGCCGTACACAACCGCAAGAAGGAGCAGAAACCTCAATTCTGGAGCTGTACCACAAGGCTTTGGGTAATGTGCGTAACTACGCTTACTTCGAAAACCAGTACTTCCGATATCCGGCGTTTGCCACGCAGTTGCGTGAGCTGGCAGCGAAGTATATCGAGAGGGGTAGAGACAGGGATCTATACCTGTTCGTAGTAACCAATAACCCCAATAGCAGCAGTTTCTCCAGTACTACCTACGCGATGTTGCAGGAGCTGGGTCAGGAGCAACTGATGCCCCAGGCGCAACGTAGCCTGGCTGAAGAAATGCTGCGCAAGCGCAGCCAGCTGGCGTACACACAAGCCAATCTGCACAACGACCCTTATGTGCGGCGGGGGCAGCTTAACCGCATTGAGCAGTTGCAACGCCAAATCCGCGAACTGGAGCAGAAAGGTGTAACCCCTGAGATAGAAGAGCGTTTGGGTGGCCTCAAAGCAAAGGATATTCCCGACCTCGACAAACCCAAGGATGATCAGGACGACGACCAAAAGCCCTACACCTTGGAAGATATCCCAGGCCTAAAGGTGGTCATCGGCACCCTCACAACCAGCACACCAGCCCCCGGCAGCACTCTGGCTGAGGGCGACCAAGCGTACTTCCGGGATATCTACGTACACTCCAAACTGCTGGTGGTGGACGATGTCTTCAGCCTGCTTAGCTCCGCCAATATCAATACCCGCAGTTTGCATACAGATTCTGAACTGGGCCTTGCAGCACCGGATGCAGAGCTGGCTAAACACTGGCGAGAAGAGTTGTGGAAGTTGCATGCAGGAGTCTCCTTAAATGATGGAAGGGGACAATGTGATGGTGCGAAGAACTTCAAAATATGGAATCAAGTGATGGATAAAAACTGGGAAAACAAAGGCCGAAATCAGCCTTTAGTTTCACACCTAACTCGCTTTTGGGATGTGGAGACGCCGTATGCCAAGGCTATGGACTAATGCCGCTGCATGTGTGGCCCTTGTACTTTTATATTTATTGAATGGAGCCCCTGCCATGGCTTACCCAACCTTTACCTGCGCTTACGAAAAAGACCATAACCCACCGCTGGACCCACAAGCGGATCAGTGGTTCAAACAAGCCCGTGCGTTGGAAAAAGCACGCGGTGTAAAAGATTGGCCCACCATCGTTGGGCTTTATGAAAAAGCCATAGCCAAAGACCACTGGAAGGCCATGCATAACCTAGCAGGTCTATACCGTACTGGCTGGCCCGGCCAACCCGGAGTTGAAAAAGATCTCAACAAAATGCTCGAGCTTTACGAGCGTATGGTTGAGCTGAAAGTGCCGCTGGGTTATTACAACTGGGCCGTGGCCGCAGAGCGAGGCAAAGGCATGTTGAAGTCAGATCGTATGGCCAGTTCTTATATGTTTCAGGCAGCTCAATTAGGCAGCCCATTAGCGCAAGTACAACTTGGTCAATATTTTGCTTTTGCGCTACCAAGGGATAAACAAGACGATGATATGGCGGAGAAATACTACCGATGTGCAGGTGCACAAGATAATCCTGATGCAATTGAGAAAACTGCAAGCTTCTATGACACAGCTAAAAGAAACAAACCACGGTCTTTGTTTTATTACCAACGAGCAGCATCAATGGGTAGTTCCATAGCGTTTTACGCTTTGGTTGGTGCATTCTCAGAGAAGCCTGAACCTATTAATAACTTTGGGTACAAACCTGATCCTGTTTTGCACAAACTTTATAGCGACCTCTGGAGACAACTGGATGAGAATCCGAATCTGCGCTTCCCAGATTTAATGAAAGACCATCCCTTGCCGCCGCACCCGACTCAGGGCTTTGATGCAGAACACCCGGATCGCAGACCTGAGTTATGAGTGATTGCGTTAATTCTCAGCGACGCGGGTCCATGCCCAAGTCCGTTAAGAAAAAAGGGGACGGATTTATTTATCCACGTCTCGCACACCAGAAAATAAACCCGTCCTATTTTCTGCTTTTCTCGTGAAGATGTACGCATACTGAAAATTAGCCTTCCTTAAAATGCTGCCATTTGCATCGAAACGCTCTGCAATGAGGCTTTTAGCCATTCAATTATCCTAAAGTCGAGCAGGGTGTTTTCAGCAAACTAGGCTATAAGCGGCAAATCTCGTACTTTTGTGCAGTTATCTTAAGGAAGGTTTCCGTATGAACAGCTTGCGCAGCCTGCCTATCAGCCGTCGCTTGTGGCTTATTCTTATCGTTGCAATCGCCATGCTGGGCATTCAGGGCTCGTTGCTGCTAAGCGCTATGCACACCAACCTGTACTCGGCCAAGAGTGAAAAACTCAGCATGTTGTACAAATCGCAACAGGCATTCTGAAGCACTTCCATAGCCTGGAAAGTGCCGGCACCCTATCCCGAGAAGACGCACAGAAGCAGGCGCTGGAAACAGTCCGCAACTTGCGTTATGAAGATCAGGAATATTTCTGGGTCAATGATCTGACGCCCGTCATGGTCATGCATCCGACCAATCCCAAACTGGAAGGCCAGAACCTATCCGGTTTCAAAGACCCAGATGGCGTCGCACTCTTTAATGAAATGGTGCGTGTCAGCAAATGTCAGGGCAGTGGCCAGGTTAATTACCGTTGGCCTAAACCCGGATCAAGCGAACCTGTGCCGAAGATTTCTTATGTAGAGTTGTTTCAACCGTGGGGCTGGATAATTGGCTCAGGCATCTATGTGGATGACGTCCAGGCCGAGTTCCAATCCCGGGCTCTGCAAAGCCTTTTAGTTGGTCTGGGAATTGTGTTGCTGATGAGTGTGCTTATGACACTTCTCGTACACAGCATCACTCGCCCCTTGCGCCAAGCAGTCAACGCTATGGCCAATATCGCCAGCGGCGACGGTGACCTAACCCGTAATCTGGAAACCCATGGCCGCGATGAAGTGTCCGAGCTGGCCACGCATTTCAATGCTTTCACCAATAAGTTCAGAAACGTCATCAGCCAGTCTCTCAGCTCGGCTAAAACGCTCGATTCTGCAGCGCAAAGTCTCGGGCAGATTGCGGGGCAAACCCAGCACCACAGCGAGCGTCAGGCTGAGCAGATGGAATTGGTCGCCACGGCGATCAACAAAGTAACCTATGCCGTGCAGGATGTCTCGAAAAGCGCTGAGCATGCTGCCTCTGAGGTGCACGCAGCTGAGGCGCAGGCGTTGCAAGGCCAGGCCAATATCGAGACCAGCCTGCAACAGATCAATCAACTTTCCGAGACCATCACCAAGGCAGTCGAGGTGATTCAAAGCCTGGCTCAGGAAAGCACGCAGATTGGCAGCGTGCTTGAGGTAATTCGCTCAATCGCCGAGCAAACCAACTTGCTGGCACTCAACGCTGCAATTGAAGCGGCCCGGGCGGGTGAGCAAGGCCGTGGCTTTGCGGTAGTTGCCGATGAGGTGCGCTTGCTGGCGCAACGCACACAGAAGTCCACCGCCGAAATTCAGCAGATGATTGAGCGCCTGCAAGCCAATTCCGAGGCGGCGGTTAAGGTAATCAACGACAGCAGTCATGCTTCGCAGCTGACTATTGAGCAAGCAACGCAAGCCGGAGCCAGCCTGCAACAAATCACTGATGCGTTACGCAATCTCACCGGGCTCAACACCTCGATTGCCAGCGCCACACTGGAACAAAGCCATGTTGTTGAGGACATTAACCAGAATGTGACTCAAGCAGCCGGCCTGACCCATGAGAATGTGCATGCCGCGCAGCAATCCAGTGAGGCGGCACGCAATCTGGCCAAGCTGGCGGAGCAGTTAAATCAGTTACTCGGCCAGTTCCGGGTTTAATCCATCGTCTGCGGCGCATGGGCGGCTTGTCCACGCGCCCCGCTTCACTTCACTCAAACCTCACCCACCCAAACGTCTCCGGCATATGGAAGTTCAGTTCCGGCACGGGCTGCCAGCTGGCCCAGTGCGGGTGGGAGGTTTCGTCGGCGCATTTGAAGAGGTTGCTGCGCCAGGTTTGGCCTGAGATGGGGCCGAGTTCTCCGACGTACTCTTCGAGCAAGCTGAAGGGCATAAAGAATTCCAGGCACCATTCGGTGGGTTCGGTGATTTCCGGCTCAACCATGGCAGGCAGGGTGCTGCGGATTTGGATTTGCTGGCCTTGCTCAGGCGTGAGTTTGACGAACGCTTTAAAACCATCCGGGGCGCGCTCTGCGTCAGTGATGTAGTAACTCAGCAGCGTGCCGTTGCCACTCATTTCCAGGCTGATGTAGCCGTTGCCTTCTGTTGCATCCGGCTTTGGATGGAAGTAAACCTCGACGCAGCTGTCGTTGCAGACCATGTCCTGAAACTGGGTTTTCACGCAGCGTACATAGCGATCCTGTACGCGGAAGATGCCGTGTATGCCCTGCTCGCTGTAGAGCATTTTGGCTTCGACGACCGGGCGATGGTCGCTGCTTTCAATGCGGAACTGGTTGATGTTGATCACCTCCGCATTCTTCCATTGGCTGGCATGCCAATCGGCGCTAAGCGGGGCCGGATTTTCGAGGTAACGAATGAGGTAGTGCACGTGTGTCCTGCCAGTCGCGTGTGGTAATTCGTCATGGTGAGAGCGACCTTACTCACACGACTGGATTTTGCCCAGCCTCGGCTGTGTCCTCTGAAGTGCAGGTATTGCCGCACAAGCTCAGCAGTCAGCTGCTCAAGCGGTTCAGAACGGCCATATGCGGTGGCCACTCCTAAGCCCGCGTCGCTTCTGGAACAAAAAAACCATTTTCCAGTCGCTTGCAACACATCCCTATTGGGAACAGCCCAGCATCATTAGCGTATGTTGCGGCGCCTTAAGTCCCAGAAGCCAGTCCGGCGGATGTCTGTTGTTGAAGTTAACTAGCCAGGATTAACAAGAACCGCCATGAATCCAATCGTCCATAAACATCTCTACATTGACGGACGATGGCTCGCGCCTATGCGCGCCAGAGCTTCATCAAAAAAGGCTACTTCCTGGAGCCGTCCATCTTTGCTGACGTACCGCTGGACAGCAGGATCTGGTGCGAAGAAATCTTCGGCCCGGCAGTGTGCATTCGTCCGTTCGATACCGAAGAAGAAGCCTGCCGTCTGTCCAACGACTCACCGTTTGGTCTGGCAGCGGCAGTCATGTCCCGCGATGTACCGCGGGCTGAGCGTTTCTCCCGCGGACTGCGTGCGGGGATTATCTGGATCAACTGTTCGCAACCGACCTTCACCGAAGCTCCGTGGGGGGGCTACAAGCAGAGCGGGATCGGACGCGAGCCTGGGCAATGGGGGTTCGACAGTTACCGCGAGGTGAAGCAGGTAACCCGCTACAACAGCGATCAGCCGTAGGGCTGGTACATCAAATAGAGAAATTGCCGGGCTTGTCCCGGCACCACCAGAGCTAAGCGGTACCAGGTGCTGACGGCAACCCCGCTCAACACCTGGCAGGCAGACTCACGCCTTAAAACAGCGCATGAAGCGTCGTAAGGCTGAAAGATTCCCCCCAGGGGAATCAATAACACGGCATCCCTGTTGATACGGGACGTGTCAGGAAGATGTCGGCACACAACGAGTAGACTAGGAGCATTGTATGAATCGTATGTTGAAACACTGCATGGCCGGTATGTTGTTGCTGCCGTGGGGCGCGAGTCAGGCCATCGAGATCAACGAAGACTTCAGCCTGGATGTGAACATTGGCGCCTACAGCGATTACCGTTCACGCGGCATGTCGCAAACTCAAGGCGACCCGGCGATTCAGGGCGGCGTGACACTGGCTCACTCCAGCGGCCTGTATGCCGGTATCTGGAGCTCCAACGTGGACTTCGGTTACGGCAGCAAAACCCGTCAGGAGATCGACTACTACGTCGGCTACTACTGGCAGATCACTGACGACATCAGCCTCGACCTGACCCACTACAAATATGACTACCCACGCGAAGGTTCGCTGAACTACAACGAAACCTACGCCAAGTTCTCTGCTTATGGCGTGTACGTGGGTGGCTACTATGCCGACGACCTGGCCGACAATCAGAGCTACCTGTACAGCTTCGTCGGTTATGAAACCACCCTGCCCTACGACATCGGTTTTGATGTGCGCTACGGCAAGATCGACTTCAAAGACGACACCCTGGAAAGCAGCAGCGGCAAAATGCGCTCCAGCTACAACGAATGGCAGATTGGCCTGAGCAAGTCGATGTTCAACGTTGACTGGTCCATCAGCTACGTTGATTCCGACGTGTCCAAAACCGAGTGCTACAACTACAACGGCTTTGACGACATCTGCTCAGGCACCGTCGTTGTGGGGGTCAGCAAATCCTTCTGAGAAAGGATTTGCTCCACAGTTTTACCCTGTGGCTCCTGCCATGGCAGTTATCAGCAGATTGACTGTGTAATGGAGGCCCGCTTCGGCGGGCCTTTTTTATCGAAGGCGCTGCGGCGCTGTGTATTCAGCGCCGCCTTCCATCATCAAATTGGCGCTTACTGATCGCCTTGGGCCTGCTTACGGCATGCTTCACCGAATGCCGTAAAGATTTTGACCGAATGCGGGTTCTGCGTTGCCAGCCACTCCGGGTGCCATTGCACACCCAAGGTAAAGGCTTTGGCCTGAGGCAGGTGGATAGCCTCAACCAAACCATCTTCCGCGTGCGCCAGAGGCTCGATGCCATCGCCCAGCTTATCCAGGCCCTGGCCATGCAGCGAGTTCACCGGGAAGGCCTCCTCGCCCATCAGTTCAGCAAACCAGCTGCCGGGCACGGCGCGCACGGTGTGGCTGTCGGCATATTGAACCGGTACCGGATCATCCGGATTTTCCCGGTGATCATTGAAGCCCGGAACCTCGTAGACCTTCTGGTGGATATCACCGCCCAGCGCAACGTTGAGTTCCTGCATGCCGCGGCAGATGGCAAACAGCGGCAGGCCGCGCGCCAGGGCAGCACGGATCAGTGGCAGGTCGAAGTCATCACGATCACGATCCTGGCCTTTGCCGGGGGTTTTGTTTTCCTGACCGTACAGCACCGGATCGATATTGCTGCCAGCGCCAGTCAGATAAACACCATCTACCATATCCAGATACTGTTCGAGATCATCAATTCCGCAGCAGGTAGGCGCCAGAAGCGGTACGCAGCCGGAAATCTCAACAAGTGGGGTTATGTATTTATGAGTCATGACTTGGTAAGCATGTCCCTTGCGCTCCTGCGCTCCCATGGACATCAGCACTACCGGTTTCCGCGCGCCAGCGCGCTTGCTCGTATTGTTGTTAGACATACATCACCTTGGGGCAGGCTTGGCCTGCCATTGCTGTGCAGGAGGGACGGGGTCGTACCTTCCTGTTTTCGCCTGGCGGTGCCTGAAAGCGGCCTTCTGATGAAGACCAAAAAGGGTGCTCACAGCCCTTTCGCACCAGCCGAAGCCGTGCAGCCAGTCTGCCACTGCCGTTTAATATGTCAAACAAATCCGAGCAAAGCCCCGGCCCACCTCAGCCCTAAGGATGGCTGAAAAAGCCCATAAAAAGCCTAAAACACAAAGGATCGGTTATCGAGCGACCAGAAAAGAGTCCAATATTTTTTACGAACTCAACCCAAACTCACTTCTGCGAAGGCAACTTCGGGCAAACGTATTGCAGCCACTTCCGCAAGTAAAAAATCCCGCAAACCTTCGACCCGCTCAGCGCCCCGTCGCCCTTTTGGCCACACCAGGTAATAACTGCAACCACTGGGAACTGCGGTGGGCAATGGCAGCCCCATACGCCCTTGAGCAACATCCTCGGCCACCATCACCAGGTCACCGATCGACACGCCATAACCACGAGCCGCCGCGACCATGCCCAGCTCCAGCGTGTCGAACACCTGACCACCCTTGAGAGAGACCTGATCTGCCAACCCCATCGCCTGCAGCCATTGCCGCCAGTCGCGGCGGTCGGGTGTCGGGTGCAGCAGCTCGGCACGTTTTAGGCGGAGCAGATCCCACGTTTTTTCACCCAATGCTTCGGGCGCGCACACCGGAATCAACCACTCCCTGAACAGTTCGTAACTGTCCCACTCCGCCGGGAAGTTGCCTTCGCTGAGCAGAACGGCGCAGTCAAAGGGCTCGTGCTGGAAATCGACGGTATCCACATCCATCCAGGCACTGGTCAGCTGCACCTCAGCAGATGAAGCCAGGCGATAACGCGAGATCCGCGCCAGCAACCAGCGCATGGTCAGCGTCGACGGTGCTTTAAGACGCAGCACGCCGTCATCAGTACGCAGTGTGCTGCAGGCTCGCTCAAGGGAGGAAAATCCATCAATCAGTCCCGGCAGCAACATGCGTCCCGACTCCGTCAGCTGCAAAGCGCGCCCCTGACGCTCGAACAAGCGGCAGGAGAAGTACTCTTCGAGTGTTCGCACGTGACGACTGATCGCACTCTGGGTCAATGCCAGTTCTTCAGCCGCACGGGTAAATGACGCATGCCGTGCAGCCGATTCGAACGCACGCAGGGCGTAGAGCGGTGGCAATCGCTCTCTCATAACATGTAACCATGAGTATTAGTCATGAATTGCATGGTTTTTATCCTTTTGTCCGAGCTGACAAAGCCTGTGAGAATAGGATCATTCTTGGCTTACCGCCGTTCTCTGGCAAGCCAGTTCTTCTGAGCGAAACTCATCATGTCTACTCTTCTTAACCGCGAGCTGCGGGCCATCCTGCACTTGGCGCTGCCGCTTGTGGCCGCCCAACTCGCTTACGTGATCATGCTCTTCACCGACACAGTGATGATGGGCATGCTTGGCCCGGACGCACTGGCGGCTGGCAGCCTGGGCTCCTCCAGCTATCACTTCGTGTCGATTGTCTGTGTCGGGGTTATTGCTGCGGTCGGCAGCCTTGTGGCGATTCGTCATGGTGCCGGTGACATAAAAGGCGTAACACGCCTGACGCAAGCCGGTCTGTGGCTGGGCTGGGGACTGGCGGCGCTATGTGCCGTTCTACTGTGGAATCTGGAGCCACTGTTGAAAGCCTCCGGCCAGCAGGAGCAGAACATCAGTGGCGCAACTCAATTCCTATCGACCCTGATTTTCGCCCTGCCCGGCTACATGACATTTATGACGTTGCGCGGTTTTACCAGCGCGATCGGACACCCCGGGCCTGTGATGGCGATAAGTGTAGGCGGCGCGATTGCCAACTTCGTTCTGAACTATGCACTGATTAAAGGCTGGCTCGGCTTGCCTCACCTGGGGCTGGCAGGGATCGGGTTGGTGACGGCGATTGTTATGACAGGCATGGCACTGCTGCTGGGCTGGTATGTCATCCGCCACCCTGCCTATCGCGAGTATCAGCTGAGCCGTGGCCTGTTCAGCCCGAAAGTGAGTGACATCCGCGAGTTATTACGCCTCGGTCTGCCCATCGGCGGTACCTACGCCGTGGAGGCCGGCCTGTTTACCTTTGCCGCCCTGTGCATGGGCGCACTGGGAAGCCATGAACTGGCCGCACACCAGATCGCGATCATGTCGGTTTATGTGGCATTCATGGTTCCGGTGGGCATTTCATATGCAGCGACTTTCCGTATCGGCCAGCATTACGGTGCCGGCCGGTTAGCCGAAGCCCGCCTTGCCGGAAGGCTGTCCATCAGCCTGGGAGCCATTTGCATGCTGACGGTCGCCTGCCTGTTCTGGTTTGCCCCGCAGTGGGTGATTGGCCTGTTCCTCGACAAGTCAGACAGCAACTACAGTGAGGTCGTCGCTCTGGCTATCACCATGCTGGCCGTTGCCGCTTGGTTTGAGCTGTTTGACGGCATACAAAGCATCGCCATGGGCGCAATACGTGGCCTGAAAGATGCCAAGACCACCTTTCTGGTCGGCTTCTTCTGCTATTGGGGAGTGGGCGCGCCGCTGGCTTGGGTGCTGACGTTCCCGCTTGGCTGGGGTGCTGAGGGCGTCTGGTGGGGACTGGCGGGCGGCCTGGCCTGCGCGGCCATAGGCCTGACCTTGGGCTTTGAGTGGAAGACCGCACGCCTGATGCGGTCTTCAAACTGACTCTGGCTCTACTCCACCTTTTTAAAACGGTAGAACAGGTTTGGCTCGCTGGTGATGTAAAGAGTGCCCTGATGATCCATGGCCACACCCTCAGCTTGTGGGATGCTGTCTTTCAAGCCACTGGAGCCCCCTAACAGTGACAGGCTGCTGAGGACCTCACCCTTACGGCTCAGCTCGAGCAATAAGCGCGACTCGTCAGACAGCGCCAGCAGGTGGCCGCTGCGCGCATCAAAGTGCAGACTGGAGAGATCACGGACAAACAGCCCCTCATCCCTGGTGATATTGCTTTCGACCTGAAGCTTAAAAGGCTGCTCACTTTTTTCGTGCGGAAAGCCATGGATCTCGACAATGCGCATCGGATCGCGTTCTTTAGCAGCAAACAGGCGCTTGCTAGCCGGGTCATAGGCCAAGCCTTCAAAGCCCTTGTTACCAATGTCACCGACAGTTAAAGAGAGCTGTTGGAAGTCCTCTGCCACCAATCGGGTGGTGCTGTCAGTTACCTGGACTTTGATCAGGCGCTGCTGGCGCTCATCACTGATGATGTACACACCCGGGCTCACATATTCGACAGCCTCAGCATCGCCGAACCCTTCAAGGGTGATGGAGCGCAGGATTTGCCCGTCCAGAGACAGCTCAATCAATTCAGGATTCTTGTTGGTGACTGTAAACAGCGTGTTGCGGTCAGGGTCATACGTCAGCGCAGAGACATTCTCAAGATTTCCCAGAGGCCACCCTTCGATTTCAACCTGATAATTTGCCAACCCCATGGTGTGGTCGACATCTTCTGCCTCGTATGCCTGCTGCACATTGAACCAAGCGCGGTCAAACAACCGATATTCCTGGGCCAACAGCACAATAGACAGTAAAAGCAAAAGCCCCAGACCAAAGCCCAGATGCCTCCATGTCAGGTGAATACTCATAGGTACAGTCTCTTTTACGCAACAACATAAAAGCCGACCTGTATGACTACAGGCCGGCACTATTAAACATGGTGGTTACTGAATGACTTCCAGATACTCAACATCAATTTCGCGACCAACTAAATCACGGTCAACTTCACCGGTCAGCCTTACAGTGGCAGTCTCAGATACGGCCTGAGCTGGCCAAAGTTCATCATCAATCTCCACCTCAATGGTTCCGGTGGCGTCCTTGAACTGATACATCTCGTCATTCAAACGCTTGGTGATCTGGCCTTGCAGAACAACCGGGGTGTCATCACCCGCCTTCAGAGCTTGCGCCACAGTTGTGACTTGAATCTGAGCGCCCGGGCCAGTATAGCCAGTGCTTGGCTGAGCCCCTGGGCCTGAATAGCCATTCGCAGCCAGAACAGCGGTAGAGAACAGCGGGGCCAGCAGTACAAGTGCAAAACGTTTCATGATGGTGTCTCCTCATCAGTAAGTTGATGAGGTAAGCCTAATCAGGCTTGCTGAAGCGAACCTTAATGCCGGCTTAAGACAACCTTAATTCGCGGATGTGGCAATCCTGAGACAGAAAACCATGCAGCTGTTAGGAGGGAGCCCGCCCCAAACCATTGAGGTCGTATTGTGCAGGCACAGAGCGTCAGGATACTCAGCCGAAAGCACTAAATTCTTACAGCAGGAAAACCCCTGCAGAGATATAAGAATTTACTCATTCGACAAAGAAAGATTGGATTCCGGCCTGACTGACAGGCCGGATATAACTTACAGGGCGCGGCTGCTGAAACGGCTAAGACCGGGCAGCTCCAGTACCAATTCATCACCCGCATGCAACGGGCCAACGCCAGCAGGTGTACCGGTGAGGATCACATCACCAGGTTGCAGGCTGAATTGAGCAGCAATGTGCTGAATCATCGGCAGAATCGGGTTGATCATGTCGCAGCTGTTGCCGTCTTGGCGAACTTCGCCGTTGATTTCCAGACGGATGCCGATATCAGTCAGATCAGCCACTGCATCGCCCGGCACGAACGGCGCCAGCACGCAGGCACCATCAAACGACTTGGCCAGCTCCCACGGATAACCCTTGGCTTTCAGCTCGCTTTGCAGATCCCGCAGTGTCAGATCCAGGGCAGGAGCAAAGCCAGAAATAGCATCCAGCACTTCCTCTGCGTTGGGGTTACGCGAGAGCGGCTTGCCGATCAGCACCGCGATCTCCGCCTCGTAGTGCACTTCGCCACGGTCCGCCAGCAGCTGGAAGCCGTCACTCAGCGGCACCACGCAGCTGCCCGGCTTGATGAACAACAGCGGCTCGGTCGGCACTGCGTTATTCAGTTCCTTTGCGTGTTCCGCATAGTTGCGGCCAATACACACCACCTTGCCCATCGGGAAATGGATACGGGTGCCATCGATATACTGATGCTGATAACTCATGTCTGCCATCTCCACGCCCAGCCACCCGAAGGTCTCATGGGCATTATTGTTGTCGGATTGAGCGCCGGGCGATTCAGTGCCCGGCGCATCAGCTTGCAGATCAGACCGGGAAGATTTTGCCAGGGTTCATAATGCCATTCGGGTCGAACACCTGCTTGATCGCCTTCATATACGCGATCTCGGCTTCAGAGCGGCTGTAACCCAAGTAATCGCGCTTGGTCATGCCCATGCCGTGCTCGGCGCTGATCGATCCGTTGTATTTCTGCACGGTCTCGAACACCCACTTGTTGACCGTAGCGCACTTGGCGAAGAACTCGTCCTTGCTCAGGTTTTCCGGCTTGAGGATGTTCAGGTGTAGGTTGCCGTCGCCGATGTGACCGAACCAGACCACTTCGAAGTCCGGGTAGTTGGCTTCGACGATATCGTCGATGTCCTTGAGGAAGGCCGGCACCTTGCCGACGGTCACGGAGATATCGTTCTTGTACGGCGTCCAGTGGCTGATGGTCTCGGAGATGTACTCACGCAGCTTCCACAGGTTCTGCAGCTGCTGCTCGCTCTGGCTCATCACGCCATCCAGCACCCAGCCCTGCTCAACGCAGTGTTCAAAGGTAGCCAGCGCCGCTTCGGCGACTTCTTCAGTGGTGGCTTCGAACTCCAGCAGCGCGTAGAACGGGCAGTCGGTTTCGAATGCCGGCGGTACGTCACCACGGGCCATTACTTTGGCCAGCGCTTTATCAGAGAAAAACTCGAATGCAGTCAGGTCCAGCTTGTTCTGGAAGGCGTGCAGCACCGGCATGATCGAGTCGAAGTCCGGCGTGCCCAGCACCATCGCGGTCAGGTTCTTCGGCGCACGGTCCAGACGCATGGTGGCTTCAACCACAAAGCCCAAGGTGCCTTCTGCGCCGATAAACAACTGACGCATGTCGTAGCCGGTAGCATTTTTGATCAGGTCTTTGTTCAGCTCCAGCAAGTCACCATTACCAGTGACGACTTTCAGGCCCGCCACCCAGTTACGGGTCATTCCGTAGCGAATCACCTTGATGCCGCCGGCGTTGGTGCCGATATTGCCGCCAATCTGGCTGGAACCGCTGGAGGCAAAGTCCACCGGATAGTAGAGGCCTTTGTCTTCGGCAAACATTTGCAGCTGCTTGGTGACCACGCCCGGCTGGCAGACCGCCGTGCGGTCATATTCGTTGAACGCCAGAATCTGGTTCATGTAATCGAAGGAGACAACGACTTCGCCGTTAGCGGCTACAGCACCGGCCGACAGGCCAGTACGGCCACCGGATGGCACCAATGCCACCTTGTGCTGGTTGGCCCAACGCACAATGGCCTGCACCTGCTCAATGCTTTTCGGGAAGGCGATTGCCACCGGTGCCGGGGCAAAATGCTTGGTCCAGTCCTTGCCGTAGGCTTCGAGGGAATCAGCGTCAGTCAGTACTTTGCCGGGCTCAAGCAGGGACTTCAGCTCGTCGATCAGGGCAGGGTTGGTCATTTTGGAACTCTCATACGATTCATGGTCACCCTGAGCATCTCTCATCTGCCAGGATAGGTGTTTCGCGGGGCTCGTATGCTAGCATACGCACCCCGCGAATCGTGCGTTCCCGCCAATTCGCAGGTGCTGTCAGCATCCGGCTGACTTTTCCCTGACACCAAATGTGGGACAAACAGGTACTCCGATGAGCAAGACCTCTCTCGACAAGAGCAAGATCAAGTTCCTTCTTCTGGAAGGCGTCCACCAAAATGCAGTGGATACCCTGAAGGCCGCTGGTTACACCAACATCGAGTACCTCAAGGGCGCACTATCGGGCGACGAGCTGAAAGCCAAGATCGCCGATGCGCACTTTATTGGCATTCGTTCCCGTACCCAGCTGACCGCTGAAGTTTTCGACTGCGCGAAGAAGCTTGTTGCTGTGGGTTGCTTCTGCATCGGCACCAACCAGGTTGACCTAAATGCAGCCCGCGAGCGCGGTATTGCTGTGTTCAACGCGCCGTTCTCCAATACCCGTTCGGTAGCCGAACTGGTTTTGGCCGAGGCCATTCTGCTGCTGCGCGGCATTCCGGAGAAGAACGCCTCCTGCCACCGCGGCGGCTGGATCAAATCCGCAGCCAACTCCTTCGAAATCCGTGGCAAAAAGCTGGGTATCGTCGGTTACGGCTCCATCGGTACTCAACTTTCCGTTCTGGCTGAAGCGCTGGGCATGCAGGTGTTCTTCTACGACACCGTGACCAAGCTGCCGCTGGGTAACGCCACTCAGGTTGCCAACCTGCACGACCTGCTGGGCATGGCGGACATCGTCTCCCTGCACGTGCCTGAGCTGCCGTCCACTCAGTGGATGATCGGCGAGAAAGAAATCCGCGCCATGAAGAAAGGCGGCATCCTGATCAACGCAGCCCGCGGTACTGTGGTTGAGCTGGATCACCTGGCCAATGCGATCAAGGACGAGCACCTGATCGGTGCGGCTATCGACGTGTTCCCAGTCGAGCCGAAGTCCAACGATGAAGAGTTCGAAAGCCCGCTGCGCGGCCTGGATCGCGTGATCCTGACTCCGCACATCGGTGGTTCCACTGCCGAAGCGCAGGCCAACATCGGTCTGGAAGTGGCTGAGAAGCTGGTTAAATACAGCGACAACGGTACTTCGGTTTCCTCCGTGAACTTCCCGGAAGTGGCCCTGCCGGCTCACCCAGGCAAGCACCGCCTGCTGCACATCCACAAGAACGTGCCGGGCGTGATGAGCGAAATCAACAAGGTGTTTGCCGACAACGGCATCAACATCTCTGGTCAGTTCCTGCAAACCAACGACAAAGTGGGTTACGTAGTAATCGACGTTGATGCTGCCTACTCCGATCTGGCACTGCAGAAGCTGCAGGACGTAAACGGGACCATCCGCACCCGCGTTCTGTTCTAAGCAATCCTGCAATAAAAAATGCCCGTCTTATGACGGGCATTTTTGTTTCAGCCGTTGTAGTTCCGCAGCTGAACAGCGATGTCTTATTTGACCGTTACGGTGATCTTCTCAGACAGCACCGGCGGGTTGTGCGGGACGTGGTTTTTATCGCCCAGCAGCAGCTGCAAAGTGTGTTTGCCCGGTTTGAGGGTCAGCTCAGCCTCTGTCTGGCCTTTGCCGAAATGACGGATGTTGTCAGTAGCCGGCAGGGTCTGGCTCATATCCGGGAGCGTCTCAGTGTCGATCAGCAGGTGATGATGGCCGGTCTCCGGCACATCGATACCCGCCGGGGCAACGCCCATACCTTTGAGGCCGAATTTAACCGTAAAGGTCTGATCCACAGTCGCACCATCGTTTGGCGTAATGAAGTACACCGACGCACCTTCTGGTGCAGCCGTACGCGGTATCTCTGCCCAGGCAGATGACATTGTGAACAAGGCAGCAGCGCTCAATCCGAGCCCAAGGCAAAACGATCTCATAGTTATTACTCCCAGATAGGAAAGGTGAACCGTCCCAGTAATAGCAGACGGCTCACGGATAGCTAGCGTCCAACTGACTGAGGACCTCTTGAATGCTATCCAGTTCACTTTCATTGAACACCTGCACCCCGGCACGGCGTAAAGCGGCTGCAGTGACACCCTCACCCGCCACGCGGGTACCGGTGAAACTGCCATCGTAAGTTTCATGGTTACCGCAGGAAGGGCTGCGCGCCTTGAGCAACGCAACGCGAATGCCGTGCTTCTGCACCAGCGCCAGCGCTTGCCGGGCACCGGCAACAAAAGCTGCACTGACGTCGTCGCCGTCGACCGTCAGCACCGGCAGTTGCCCGTCCAGTACCTGAGCGCCCTGCCCACCTGGGATTTCTGCCGGTGGACGCGGCGTCGGCAGGCCGCCAGCGACTTCCGGACAAAGAGGGATGATGCGGCCTTCGGCCTGCCACTGCTGTAGAAGGGAATAGGGACCGTGTGCACCGCCGTCATAGCGGACCGGATGCCCCAACAGGCAGCGACTGACAAGAATTTTGTGCATACAGATGCCCTTCTGAGACCACTCCCGTGTACAGGAGGCGCAAGGGTAACCTGTTGCTAGCCGACCCGGAATGACCGCGTCGGGACTGAGCCTGTTTTAGTACTCAGGCTTGTACAGATGGGCGTTGCCGGGTTCGTCCAGCAGTTTTTCCAGCAACTCGCTCTGCATCGCCAGCAGCTTGCCGTTACGCTCGTTCTGGTTCTTACACTGTACGGTCAGCTCGCCAAGCGAGTCCCAAACCTGATGCAACTGCTCGCGCTGCGGCTGTGGGTAACGCTCCAACAGCGCATGCATGGCCTGCGCACCAGCCCCGAGGCCAAAGGCGGAGAGAACCTTGGAGCGACGCTCGGCGCGCTGACGCGACTGCGCAATCAACGGATTGATCTGGTTAATCAGCAGATCAATCTGCTGGCTGTTGCGATCCACCAACTGCTGATGCAGGGCTTGCATCAGGTCATGCAAACACTGGTAATCAGTGCAATCATCTTGCAGATCCTGGGCAATGACGCTCAGCAGTTGCTGTACACGATCAGTCACGCATCGTTACCACTGTGGTAGGTGTAGATACTTGCAGCCAGTGCGGCCACATCCAGAGACAGCTCACCGCGGGCCATGGCCAGTTTGAGGGTGGCGATTTTGTCTTCGTCCACATCCGGCAGCTGACTCAGTGCCGTCTGCAGTTTTTCCAGATGCAGTGCTTCGGAGCCGATGGCTTCACGGGAAGTCTTACCGGGCTGTACCGGGCGCGCACTGCCGACCTGTGCCGGCGCTTCGCTGGGCAGGTTGAGGCTGGGCTTGAGGTGCCTGCTGATTTCCATGAACGGGGATCCAACTGGTGGTGATATTGAGGTAAGGCGACTGTCGGGGGAGAAAAATTAAATCCGCTGTGAAAAAACTGAATTTAATTGGCCTAGATCATAGCAAGCACGGATTTTACGTAGCCCGAGCCGGTTTTACCCCATCCTTTCAGCCAGCTTGATTACGCCACCAAGCCTGCGCGGCTAGCCCGTCCTGGATCTTTTGCTCTTGCTGCCCCAGCAACAGGTTCCATTCTTCGATCTTGCTGTCCATCAACTGGGTAATGACCTTCTCGTTACGCATGGCGCTGAGCAGTTCACCCTGAATACGCTTGAGGTTGAGCTCGGCCAGTTCCAGCTCGCGTCTCTGCATTTCCACCATCTTGTACAGCGTCGCTTTGTAGCGCTGCTGGTTGTCACGCTGCAGCGGCGTGGTCATGGGCACAGTAAAGGTGCACAAGCGGCTCAAACCGGCGATGTTGTTGCGGTAGCGCTGACAGAGGTTCTGCTGGTAATGGACCCGCCCGAGCATCTGTTGCACCTGGCTGTTACGCAGGCTGGCGAGCCGTCTGAGGACGTCGATTTGCTCCTTCATCGGATCAACGCCTGCAAGCTGGAAATACTTTCTTCCAACTCAGCGCTGGCACCGACTTCTTGCCGCAGAAAGCCATCCAGCAACGGCGCGAGCTGCACCGAACGGTCGGTTTTGGCATCCATCCCCGGGGTGTAGCCGCCCAACGGGATCAGCTCTTTGATCTTCTGATAGGTGCTGTAGAACTCTTTGAACTGGCGCGCGGCGCTCTGATGGGCCGCATCGGTGACCTGACTCATGCAGCGGCTGACCGAGGCTGACACATCAATCGCCGGATAATGTCCTGCCTCCGCCAGACGCCGGGTCAGGACGATATGGCCGTCGAGAATGGCTCGGGCGCAGTCCACAATCGGGTCCTGCTGATCGTCCCCTTCGGCCAGCACGGTGTAGATGGCACTCAGACTGCCGCTGCCACTTTCGCCGTTACCGGCACTCTCGACCAGTTCCGGCAGCATGCCGAACACCGACGGTGGATAACCTTTGGTGGCGGGCGGCTCTCCCAGCGCCAGGGCAATTTCCCGCTGGGCCATGGCGTAGCGGGTCAGGGAGTCCACCAGCAGCAGTACGTCTTTGCCCTGATCGCGGAAGTACGCAGCGATGCTGTGACACAGCTCAGTGGCCTTGAGGCGCATCAGCGGCGACTCATTGGCCGGGGCTACCACCACCACAGCTTTGCGCAGACCTTCTTCTCCCAGAGAATGCAGGATGAATTCCTGCACTTCGCGGCCACGCTCGCCGATCAGACCGACCACCACCACATCCGCCTTGGTTTGCCGGGTGATCATTCCCAACAGCACACTCTTGCCCACGCCGCTACCGGCAAACAGGCCGACGCGCTGGCCTTTACCGAGGGTGAGCATGGAGTTGATGGCGCGCACGCCGACGTCCAGCGGCGCGTCCACCGGACGGCGTTTGAGCGGATTGACGCTGGGCAAGGTCGCCGGCAGCTGATCACGCCCACTGAGTTTGCCGCGCTCATCCAGCGGTTCGCCCAAGCCGTTGACCACACGGCCCAGCCAGGATTCGTCGATCTGCAGCAGGGCTTCGTCTTTAACCGGGAACACCCGTGAACCCGCAGCAAGCCCCACCGGCTTTTTGAAGGGCATCAGGTAGGTGATATCGCGGTTGAAGCCCACCACCTGTGCATCCAGCAGCGAACCGTCGGCCTGTTCGACCTGACAACGCTGGCCGGTGCTGCGCTGGCAGCCGAGGCTTTCCAGCAGCAGCCCGGAAACCCGCACCAGTCGCCCGGCCACTTTGGCCAGCTGCACGCTGTCCAGTGAGCGCAGCGCTTCGTCGAGTTTGTAGTCGAGCATGTCAGGCTTCGCTCAGGCTCAGGTGTTCTGCCAGGGTGTCGATGCAAGCATCCAGACGCTGCTGGCAGCCCACATCTGCTTCAGCCTGGGTGGTGATAACACGGCACTCACCCAGCGCCAGACGCTCATCAGCCACCAACTTCCAGTTCTCGGCACGCTCCGGGGCGATGGATTTAATCCGCGAATACTCTTCTGGGTTGAGCAACACCTGCACGTCATCACCCTCACCGGGCATGCTGGCCAGCGCTTCTTCCACCAAGCTCAACAGCTGTGTCGGATGCAGGGTCAGCTCACAGCGGATGACCTGCTGCGAAACCTTTTTCACCAGCTCGAGCAGCTCTTCGCGACGTTTGTGCTCCATCTCGGCCAGGTATTGCTGCATCTGCTGAGCAATACCGTCGAGCGGCTGTGCGGCCTGCTCAAACTCACGGCGACCTTCGCGGCGGCCTTCTTCACGACCGATACGCAGACCTTCTTCGCGGCCCTGATTGAGGCCAACCTGACGCCCGGATTCTTCGCCTTGCTGCAATCCTTCCTGATAGCCCTTGTCGAGGCCTTCCTGAAAGCCGTTGCTGATTGCCTGCTGCAACTCAGCCGGATCGCCACTCCAGTCACTGCTGATCTGGCTGCTGCGCGGCGGAAAGCGGTACGGACGCCACTGGCGGGTATCCCCGCGAATCACTTTGACGGCCATATCATTCCACCGTCTGTTCGCGGAACAGCTGGACCTGTAGCTCGCCGTTAGCAGACATCTCACGCACCACCGCCATGATGTCTTTGCGCACCTGCTCTACGCGGCTCAGCGGTACCGGGCCCTGACGGCGGTTAATGCTTTCCATCTGCTGTGCCTGACGCTTCGGCATGGCGCCGGTAATCGCCCGCACCAGCTCAGGCTCAGCCCCTTTGAGCGCCACCACCCACTCTTCCATCGGCACAGCTTCCAGCAGCGCCTGAAGCACGTCCTGGTTCTGCCGGGAGAGGATGAAGAAGTCGTACATCTCGTCTTCGATGCGGTCCACCAACGTCTCGTCGTGGGCACGCAGCAGCTCGAACATCTGGTTCCGGTCGCCCTTGAAGCGGTTCATGATGTCCGCCGCCTGCTTGACCCCGCGCACTTGCGACCCCTGGGTGCTGAGCACATTGAGGCTGCGCTCAATTAACTGCTCAAGCTCGGCAATCACATCGCTGTTCACTTCACTGAGGTTGGCGATACGGTACAGCAGCTCGTCCTGACGCTCACGCGGCATGCATTCAAGCACTTCGCTGGCCATGCCCGGCGGCAGAAAAGCAAGGAAAACAGCCTGCATCTGCGCGTGTTCTTTGGCGATCAGCGCAGCAAACTGCTTAGGATCGAGCCACTCCATCTTGGCCATCTTGGTGCGGATTTCTTCACCGTAGATGCTGTCCAGCAAGGTGCGGGTAATCTCGCTGCCCAACGCCTTACTGAGCATGCCTGAGAGGTAGCTGCGCGATGCACCTTTGATGCTGCTCTGCTCTTTGTAGTCCTCAAAGAAGCGACCGATGACTTCCGAAACCATCGGCTGCTTGACGTTGGACAGACGCGCCATGGCCTGGCTGATGCTGACGATCTCTTCGCGGCTGAAATGCTTGAGCACACCGGCGGAGATCTCGTCGCCCATGCTCAGCATCAGGATCGCGGCCTGCTCGGTGGGCGTCATGTTGCGGTTCTTCGCACGCAGACGCATTTCCTTGGCAACAGAGCCGTTAGGCTGGGTTGTTGTCTCTTTCATTTCGCCCTATCCATTGCTTGAGGACTTCCGAGACGCGCTCGGGGTCATTCTTGGCCAGCATCTGCAGGTGTTCGATTTGCATTTCCAGGCCTGAGCCCGGAGCCGGCAGGTAGATTTCTGCCAGTGGGCTCAGCTCACCCAGAATGGTTGCGCCGGGAATGCCTTCACCGGCCAGCAGGCGCGCAGCGGCAGCCTCTCCGGTCAGTGACAGCGGCTCATCAGCGTCGCTGACCAGTTGTGCTTCAGCCGGCTGGTTACGCTGTGTAAGCGCGCGGATTGCCGGGCGCACCACCATAAACAGCAACAACAGGCAGATTAGCGCGAGCAGGCCCAACTTGGCCCACTCCTGAATCTTGCTGTTTTCCCACCAAGGCAGCGGCTCGTTGTCACCCATGTCGAAGCCGGCTGCGGTAAACGGGAATACGCTGAGAGTCAGCACATCTCCCCGCTCGGCACTGAAGCCGACAGCACTTTTGATCATGGCTTCAAGCTCTTTACGTGTCTCGTCAGTCCAGCCTCCTTCGGGTGCTGTCGATGCATTGAGCACCACCGCGATGCTCTGCTGACGCAAGCTGAACGGTGCATGCTTCACGTGGGTGACGGTCTGGTCATAGTCGAGCTGGCGATTGGCTTCGCTGCGCAGCGAGGTAGCGCCATCGGCGCCCTTCTCTTGTGCTGCCCCCTGGCCTTCAGCCTGCGAATTAGGCAGCGGCGGACGGTTAGTCAGCGAACCGGGGACGCCCAACGCCAGCTGATCCAACACGCTTTCATCACGAACCACTTCGCTGCGGATGCGCGGCTTGTCGCCGTAGAACTGCAGGGTTTCTTCTTTCTGACTGAAATCGATATCGGCGTTCACGCTGATGCGGTAGTTACCGACACCCACAATCGGAGCCAGAATGGCTTCGGCATTGCTCAATGCTTTGTTCTGGAAGTCATCCACCACTTTCCAGTTCTGCTGCGGAGCATTGCCGCCCCCCAAACCGCGGGACAGCAAGGTGCCGAACTGGTCGACCACCTGCACATTATTTGGGTCCAGCTGCGGCACACTCGCAGCCATCAGGTTGATGATGGCACTGACCTGCTCCGGCTCCAGCTTTTGTCCGGCCGCCATGCGCAGCATGACCGAAGCCTTGGAAGGCTCACGTTTGCCCACCACAAAAGAGCTGCTTTCATGCAGTGCCAGATGCACTCGGGCTGACTCAACGCCTTTGAGCGTCATCACGGTGCGGGCAAGTTCACCTTCAAGGCTGCGCTTGAGGCGCACGTCCTGAACAAACTGGCTGGTACCCAGCGGCTCTTCTTTATCAAACAGCTCATAGCCCGACGGCACCTTAACCTGCACACCGTTGCTCGACAGCAGCATACGTGCCTGGCCCAGCAGTTCTTCCTGCACCAGCACCTGACCGCTTTGCGGGTGCAGCTGATAGCCGATGCCATTGCTGTCCAGTACCTGCATCACATCGGCTGCCGCATAAGCTTCACCCGCGCCGTACAACGGGCGGAATGCACCCTTGTCCGACCACAAGTAGTAGGCCACGCCCAAGGCGATCGCAGCGGCCACACCGGCCAGCCCGATCAGCGTCATGCGCGGGTCGGGTTTAAAGCCCTGAAGCGGCAGTTTGTCTTTAATTACTTGCAGCACAGATCAGTCCCTGCTGCCGCTTAAAGCGGCATTCTCATGATGTCATCGAAGGCGGTGGTCAGCTTGTTGCGCACCTGCAACAGCGCACTGAACGAAACACTGGCCTTCTGGCTTTCGATCATCGCGCCCATCAGGTTGTCGCTCTTACCGCTGTCCACATCGGCCATCAGCTTGCTGGACTGATGCTGCTGAGCATCGACCGAACGCACCACCGAGTTGAACGCTGCAGAGAACCCCACAGAGCCCGGCTCTTCGGCAAACAACCGGGGAGGCTGCACCGGGGCATTAGCACTCATCCCCTTGAGTTGTTCCATCTGGCTCAGCATGTTCTGCTGCACCTTGCTGATTGCATCCATCCTGTTCTCTCCAGGGCGGTTAAACGGGAATCTGTACGCCCTGCTCGCGCATGGCATTAAGGCGATAGCGCAGCGCCCGTGGGGTCATGCCCAGGCTTTCTGCAGCTTTGGTTTTGTGCCCGCCAAAGCGGCGGATGGTGTCGAGTACGTGCTGATATTCAGCCCACTTGCCACTGGCGCGCAGAGCCGCTTTGCCTCCTTCGGCGACCAGCATTGGCGGCACGACTGGCACGCTGGCAGGCTCATCGGCGGACGGCGGCGGAAGTGGCAGCCCAAGATCCTGCGCCTGGATATACAGGCCATTGCGCAGCACCAAGGCACGCTGCAGGCAGTTCTCCAGTTCACGCACATTGCCCGGCCAGTCATACGCCAGCAGCGCGCGGCAGGCATCTTCAGTGAGCAGATCGTGATGTGCCTCTTGCGCCGCGTACTGACGGATAAAGCGCTGAGCCAGCGGCAATACATCGTCTTTGCGCTCGCGCAGCGGACTGATATGCAGCGGCAGCACATCCAGACGGAACATCAGGTCTGAACGGAAGCGCCCTTCGGCAACTTCCTGCTGCAGGTCGCGGTTGGTGGCCGCAATAATGCGCGTATCCAGGCGAATCTCACGGTGCCCGCCCAGGCGCTCGACCTTCTGCTCCTGCAACACGCGCAGCAGCTTGGCCTGCAAACCCAGTGGCAGCTCGCCGATTTCGTCCAGTAACAGGGTGCCGCCGCTGGCCAGTTCGAACTTGCCCGGCTGGGCGCTGACCGCACCGGTGAAGGCGCCTTTTTCGTGGCCGAAGAGGATGGACTCGAGCATCTGCTCAGGAATGGCCGCGCAATTCACGGCAATAAAAGGTGCGTTGTCTTTAGCGCTGAAACGGTGGATGTAACGCGCCATCAGCTCTTTGCCGGTACCGGTTTCACCAGTGATCAGGATCGGCGCGCGGGTCATCGCCACGCGCTGAGCCATCGCCAACAGGCGGCGGCCTGCCTGAGAGCAGGAAACAAAGCCTTCATCGGCGTTGCTGGCTGACTCCTGACGACGCAGCAGCGCGCTGAGTTGGACCTCGCTGAACGGAGCCAGCAGGTAATCAACACACCCCAATTCCAGCAGTGCAGCCGCTTTAGCCTGATCGGCATATTCCACCACCGGCACTACGCCGACACGGCGAGCCTGGCGCAGCAATGCGCTCATTTGCGGATACAGGGTGCGCTCATCCAGGGCACTGACAAACACCAGCACCAGACTGGCGTTCTGCAGAGCATCCGGATCAAGTTCCAGGCAGTTGGCAAAACGCTGCAGCGAATGCCCCTGGCGGGCCAAGCTGCCCGTCAGCAGTTGCTCACTCTGAGCATCGGCCTGGCCGACAATAATTATAGATTGAGGGCCGGGAAGTTCTTCGAACACTCCCCGGCTGGCGTAACTTACCGATTGACTAGCATGCTTCAAGGTAAATCACCCGTTGTGATAACTGCCTGCCGGCAATTCTTGCCCGCGATTAGTACTTAATATCTGCCCGACAAAAAAATTTCATCACCGCCCTTAATGGCACTTCGATATCGGTCGCCTTGTAAGTTCAACTCGACTGGTTTAGCAGGAAGAATTAAAGAGCGTCCGACAGAACATTTATGAGCGACGACCGGCAAAGCTACCAACAGCTCACTGCAACGGCGAATTACTTGGAATCAATTACTGTCAGCGCCCACCAGCGCCTGTCAAAAACAGTATTTGATATCTATTGATTTAATCTGCACCCCCGTCCCGCCTAGACTCCGCACCCATCTGCTGCAATCTGAGCGTTTTTATCAAACGCGCTCAGCGCTGCGCGCATCACATCCCAAAAAGCTCGCCGGAACCCCGGCAAGACTCTCGTCGAGATAACTCAGGAATGCGCCAATAACATGACTGGCATTAAAAAAGTCCATCATGGCGTGCCCGCCGAAAGTCTCACCCGGTTAAAACCGCAAAAGCTGGGCCGGCACTACCATAAGATCCCGCAATATATCCGCGAGTTGTCGGGTAAATACCCGCGCATTATCAGCGATTACTTTCTGCGTAACTTCCGGGTCAATCTTGAACTGCTGAAAGTTGAAGTTCACGATCAAGTTAAAGATGAAGCCGAGTGTGTTTATCGTTCACCAATGGGCAAAGTTGGTTTTTCCATTGACCGCTCGCTGCTGACCGAAGCACTGGAGTGTTACTACGGTGGCACCAGCCTGCCCGGCACAGAAGAGCCTCCGGTGAGCACATCCGAGCAACGCCTGCGTGGCCGCCTGGGTGTCGACATCACTCAGCTGTTCGCCCGCTCGGTACTGGCCGGCAACACCTTCGGCAAACTGGAAAACCACGACAACGCCTACGATCAGGCCGAGTGGGAATACATCGCCGAGTTCAAATTCTCCAGCCATCTGAGCGGCGGTCAGGCCTCGGTCTTAATCTATCTGGACACCCATCTGGTTGATGAGCTGACCAGCCGCCTCAGCCGCCCGGCCCCGACACCACAAAGCAGCAGTGCCCTGAACGGCATCCGCGACCTGCCGGTGCGTCTGGACTGCGTGTTGGCCAGCCTGCAAATGCCTCTGTCGCAAGTCTTGAACCTGCGCCCCGGTGACATTCTGCCGGTCCGCATGCTGGAGCGCTGCGAGGTGCAGATCAACCAGCAAAAGCTGTTTCGCGGCAGCATCCTCGAAGACGACGGCAGTCTGCTTCTGACATCTCTTGAGAGCGTGAAAACCCCATGAGCAGCCCTATTTCCGATAACGATTTCGACAGCCTGATCAATGAAGGCAGTCTCGGCCTGATGGAAACCGAGCAGAGCGAAAGCGCTGCCCCGCTACAGCCGCATCAGGACCTGAGCTTCTTCGGCAAGATTCCGGTCAACGTCACCCTGGAAGTCGCCTCCACCGAAGTCTCCCTGCAGGAGCTGATGGACGTGGATGCCGGCAGCGTAATTGCACTCGACAAGCTGGCCGGCGAGCCGCTGGACGTGAAGGTCAATGGCGCACTGTTCGCCCGCGCCGAAGTGGTCGTGATGAACGGCAATTACGGCCTGCGCGTGGTCGAACTGGCCGGCGACGGCCTGAGCAAACTGGGCGCATGAACATGAGTCGCCTGTCGCGCATTGGTCTGTTGCTCGCGGGGCTGTGCTGCCCGGTGCTGGCCCAAGCTGCTGGCGGCGACATCACTTTGTTCAACTTCAATGACACGGCTAACGGCCAGACCCTGAGTGTCAAACTGCAGATTCTGCTGGTGATGACGCTGCTGGGCTTTCTGCCGGCCATGTTGATGATGATGACCTGCTTCACCCGCTTCATCATCGTGCTGGCGATTCTGCGTCAGGCCATTGGTCTGCAACAGAGCCCACCCAACCAGATTCTGATCGGCATTGCTCTGTGCCTGACCCTGCTGGTGATGCGCCCGGTGTGGCAAGAGATGTACACCGAGGCTTACCAACCGTTTGAAGCCGATGAAATCAGCCTTGAGCAGGGGCTGGCGGCCGGTAAATCCATCATCAGTGAGTTTATGCTGGCGCAAACCAGCAAGAACTCGCTGCAGACCATGGTCGATCTGGCTGGTGAAACCATGCCCGATGACCTCAAAGACCTGGACTTTTCTCTGCTACTGCCAGCCTTTGTCCTGAGCGAGCTGAAGACCGCCTTCCAGCTCGGCTTCATGATCTTTGTGCCGTTTCTGGTGATCGATCTGGTGGTGGCCAGCGTGCTGATGGCGATGGGTATGATGATGCTCTCGCCAATGATGATCTCACTGCCATTCAAGCTGATGGTGTTCGTGTTGGTGGACGGCTGGGCACTGCTGGTCGGCACCCTAAGCACCAGCATTCAGGCCTACTAGAGAACGATCATGCTGACGCCTGAATACGCTGCTGCGCTGATTGCCAACGCCATTTATATCGCCGGGCTGATCGTCTGCATTCTGGTGGTGCCGAGCCTGCTTGGCGGCCTGATTGTGAGCATTTTCCAGGCTGCCACGCAGATCAACGAACAGATGCTGAGCTTCCTGCCGCGTCTGCTCATCACCTTAGGCATGTTGCTGTTTGCCGGACACTGGATTCTGCGCACGCTCAGTGAGCTGTTTATCGAAACCTTCCAGCAGGCGGGCCATTTGGTCGGCTGATCCCATGCCCAGCCAAGACGCCTTGCTGCACGCCAGCACCTACCTGACCAATCTGCAAGCCTACTGGTGGCCGTTCTGCCGGATCATGGCCGTCATGAGCATGGCTCCGCTGTTCAACCACAAGGCCCTCTCCATTCGCCTGCGCGTGCTGCTGGCCCTGGCGCTGACCGCAGCTCTGGGCGCTGCCCTGCCGGAGATGCCACTGATTGATCCGCTGACCCTGAAAGGCGTTTTTACCACGCTGGAGCAGATCATTTTCGGCATGATTCTGGGGCTGATGCTGCAACTGGTGTTCACCGTCTTCACTCTGGTCGGTGAGGTGATCTCAACCCAGATGGGCATGAGCATGGCGCGCTTCAACGACCCGCTGAACGGCGTGTCTTCGTCATCGATTCTGTATCAGGTGTACTTCCTCGCCCTGATCCTGATGTTTCTGGCTGTCGACGGCCATCTGGTCACGGTCAGCGTGCTGTATCAGAGCTTCACCTATTGGCCGGTGGGCAGCGGGCTGCATTACCTGAGTCTGAGCAGCTTTATCGACGCTTTCGCCTGGGTCTTGGCCGCCGCAGTGCTGGTAAGCCTGCCCATCGTGTTCTGCCTGACCTTGGTGCAATTCTGTTTTGGCCTGCTCAACCGGATTTCCCCGGCGATGAACCTGTTCTCCCTGGGTTTTCCTCTGAGCATTTTGATGGGCTTGCTGTGCCTGTATCTGACCTTTCCTTCGCTGCCGGAGAACTACCTGCATCTGAGCCGCGAACTGTTGCATGACATTGGCGTGATCCTGCGGGAGGGTGCCCGTGGCTGAGCAGAACAGCAGTCAGGAAAAAACCGAAGAGGCCTCCGAGCAGAAGCTGCGTAAGAGCAAGCAGGACGGCCAGGTTGCCCGCTCCAAAGATGTCGCCACCACCGTCTCGCTGATCGCCACGCTGTTCATTCTCAAATTCAGCGCCGGGATGTTTCTGGAGGGTCTGAACGACATCTTCCGTCTCTCGTACATCCAGTTTGATCACAGCGAGATCGGCCTCGACGATCTGCCAACCCTGCTCGGCTACAACGTGATCGCCTTTATCAAGCTCCTCGCCCCGCTGTTGCTGACCAGCTTGCTGGTGATCGCCCTGTCACTGTTCCCCGGAGGATGGGTGTTTGCCTCGAAAAACTTTACCCCGCAGCTGAGCAAACTCAATCCGATTACCGGGCTGGGGCGGATTTTTTCGGCACAAAACTGGACCGATCTGCTCAAGTCGATCCTGAAGATTTTTGTCGTGCTGCTGGCCGGCTATCTGCTGATCCGTAATGCCATACCGGAATTCATGGCACTGCAACGCAGCAGCGTCACTCAAGCCTTGCAGGCTGCGTTCGGCCTGGCCTTCGACCTGATTCTGGTGATGCTGGTGATCTTCGTGGTGTTCTCGTTTATCGACATCCCGCTGCAGCGTTTTCTGTTCCTGAAAAAAATGCGCATGACCAAACAGGAGCGCAAGGAAGAACACAAAAACCAGGAAGGCCGCCCGGAAGTGAAGGCACGCATCAAGCAGCTGCAACGGCAAATGCTGCAACGGCAGATCAGCAAGGTGATCAAAGACGCTGATGTGATCATCACCAACCCGACCCATTACGCCGTGGCGCTGAAATACGACACGAAAAAGGCCGAAGCGCCGTTCGTGCTGGCCAAAGGCGTGGATGAGACTGCGCAATTCATGAAACAGATGGCTGCAAAGCACAGCCTGGATGTAATCGAAGTGCCGCCTTTGGCGCGCGCGGTCTACTACACCACCCAGGTTAATCAACAGATTCCCACGCCGCTGTATACCGCAGTGGCCCATGTACTGACTTACGTTCTGCAGCTCAAGGCCTGGCGTCAGGGGCGCAGAAGCAAACCGGTACTGAGCGACAACCTCCCAATCCCCGACAGTCTGGCGAACAGGGCCTGAGCATGAACTTACTGCAACAAATCGCGCCGACCTTCCGCAGCGGCCGCATCGGTATACCGATCCTGATCCTCTCCGTTCTGGCGATGATCATCCTGCCGCTGCCACCGCTGCTGCTGGACATCCTGTTCACCTTCAACATCAGCCTGGCGGTGTTGATTGTGCTGGTCAGCGTCTCGGCTAAGAGCCCGCTGGACTTTTCTCTGTTCCCGACGGTGATTCTGGTCACCACGCTGCTGCGCTTGTGCCTGAACGTCGCCTCCACACGGATCGTCCTGCTTGAAGGCCATACCGGCACTGGCGCGGCGGGTAAGGTGATCGAAGCCTTCGGTGAAGTGGTAATCGGCGGCAACTTTATCGTCGGCCTGGTGGTGTTCGTGATCCTGATGATCGTTAACTTCATCGTGATCACCAAAGGTGGCGAGCGGATTTCCGAAGTCGGTGCGCGCTTCACCCTGGACGCCCTGCCCGGTAAGCAGATGGCGATTGATGCCGACCTCAATGGCGGTCTGATTGGCCCCGAAGAAGCCAAACTGCGGCGCCAGGAAGTGGCCAAGGAAGCCGACTTTTACGGCGCTATGGACGGGGCTTCCAAGTTCGTTCGCGGCGACGCCATCGCCGGCATTCTGATTCTGCTGGTGAGTATGTTCGGCGGCTTTGCTATCGGTGTATTTGCCCACGACATGAGCGCAGGCGATGCCTTCCGCCAGTACGCCCTGCTGACCATCGGTGACGGCCTGGTTGCGCAAATTCCGGGACTGTTGCTGGCCACGGCTGCCGCCATCATTGTCACCCGGGTCAATGAGTCCGCCGAGATCACCGAGCAGGTGCAAAAGCAGATGCTCGCCTCGCCGAGTCTGCTCTACACCGTAGCCGGCATTCTGGTGGTGCTTGGCAGCGTACCGGGCATGCCGCATCTGGCCTTCTTCGGCTTTGCTGCATTGGCGGGACTGATTGGCTGGATATCCTCACGCAACGCGCCACCGACAGAGGCAGCAAGCCTTAAGGAAGTGCAGGCTATCGGCAAGGCGATGGAGCAGGAGCGCGCGCAGAGTCTGGCCTGGGAAGATATTCCGATGGTGGAGCGGCTGTCCGTTTCACTGGGCTACAAGCTGGTCGGTCTGGTCAACGAAGCCTCCGGTGCTCCGCTCACGCAACGTGTACGCGGCGTGCGTCAGACCCTGTCGGAAAGCCTCGGCTTCCTCCTGCCGGAAATCCAGATCCGTGACAGCCTGCGCCTAAAGGCCTCGCAATACAGCATCTACCTCAGCGGCGAGCGCGTTGACGGTGCCGAGCTGCACGCTGACCGCCTGATGGCCATTCCATCGCCGGAGCTGTACGGCGAAATTGACGGCATTCTCGGTATCGATCCGGCTTACAACATGCAAGTGGTGTGGATCATGCCGGAAGACAAATCCCGTGCCCTAAACCTCGGTTATCAGGTCATCGACTGCGCTAGTGTGATCGCCACCCACCTGAATAAGGTGATCCGCGAAAACCTGCCGGAAGTGTTTAAGCACGAAGACGTCGACCATCTGATGCAACGCCTGCAACTGCAATCACCAAAACTGGCGGAAAGCCTTAAACAGCAGCTGACCTACACCCAACAGCACCGCGTGTACCGCCATCTGTTGCAGGAGCAGGTATCGCTAAAAGATATCGTCACTATCGCCACCACCCTGTTAGAGGCCAGCGAAGCGACCAAAGACCCGGTGCTGCTCGCTTCCGATGTGCGCTACGCCCTGCGCCGCACCATCGTCGCCGGGATTGCCGGAGACCGGCAGGAGCTGGCGGTGTTTATTCTGGAAAATGCTCTGGAAAACACCCTGCTCAGCGCCCTGGCCATTGCCCAGCAATCCGGCCCGGTGAGCCTGGACAACATTCCGGTAGAACCAAACCTGCTTAACCAATTGCAGAACAGCATGCCGGCGGTGAAGGAGAAGCTGCGCAAGGAAGGCCACCCACCGATCCTCACCGTGATGCCGCAGCTGCGCCCGTTGCTGGCCCGCTACGCCCGGGTCTTCAGCCCCGGTTTACACGTGCTGTCCCAGAACGAAATCCCAGAACGGGTGGGGGTCAACATCATTGGTACGCTGGGGTGATCCCACGTACCTGCCCGGCAGGTACGTGGCCCACACTTAACCGACCACAGCCCGGGGCAAATCGACCAGTTCGGGTTTTGGCTCAAAGCTGATCAGTACCTTGGCTTGCGGAGTTTGCCGTAGGAAAGCCCGCACCAAGGCCAGCATAACCCCGAGCATGCCCCCCAGAACTCCGGCGATCGCCAGCACCAGCAACCTTCTCGGCCCCACAGGTGTAAGCGGCTGACTGGCTAAGCGATCCACCGTGGCCAACTGCAAGTTGCTGAAATCAACACTCAACGCTTGCAGACGCGCTTGTTCTTCCCGGCTGCGGGCCAGTCTTTTGAGGAACAGGTCGTCGTTCTTACGACTGCTCAGCACTTCAACCTCACGATTGCTTTGCAACAGACGCAGCTCTTTCTGGATTTCGGCAATCCGGGGCTCGGTAAAATCATCAGATCGGCGCTTGCTCAAGGTGTTGCGTTCGGCTTCAAGGGCTTCGGTGCCCATGAAGTAAAGCGGCGTGTCATGAGTGTTCACCTCAGTGCGAATGATGCTGCCTTGCGCCACACGCTCAGCATCGCCCAGAGATGTCGGGTGGGTGGGTTTGTGGATATTCAGCGCTTTGGCGATGGCAATGTTCTCGTCCAAAGCCGCAATACGGTTATTGCGACGTGTCAGCAGCATTTGCCGCAGCGCGGCAAGCTCATCCTTGAGTCGGGCCGCCCTAAGGGAGTCATTCTCCAGCAACGCCGCGATGCGAGATTCTTTCTCGGTGGTGTAAGACGCCCTGTACGAGCTGATTTGACGCTCAAGCACAGCCAGCCGGTTGGCCACCACTGCGTTGAAATCATCCTCAAGCCTCTGCCGCTCCCGGGCCATCGCGAACTGGATAAAATCGTTGGTATAACTGGCCCCATCCATGGTTACAGGGTAGGTAAAAGACAATCCGATAAAGGGCGACAATGGCGTGTCTTTTCTCGGATCCGGTTGGCTGACTTTAAAGGCCTCAGCACTAAAACGCTCAAAAGCCTGTTCGAATGAACCGTCAGAGTCGCTGAAAATACTCAGACGCTCTTTATTAGCCAGAGCAAAGGCCAAACGGTTTTCCCATGAAGACACCGCAGTCCCAACCCGGTTAAGCGCCTCTTGCGGAGTCAGGGTAAAGAGCTTGGTGCCGTTTAGCTCATCAAGGGCCTTCATCACCGGCGGCTGCAGAACACTGGTGACCTGGTAATAAGGCAATGCCGTATAGAGGTATACCGAGGCCCCTAACACGCAGGCCAGGGTTACGCCCAAAATCAGAAAACGGCTGCCCCATAAGGCCACTGCCAGCGCCAGCAGATCAATCTCTGCGCCAGTACGGCTGCTGGGCGTCACATCATTCACCACATTTACCTCCTTGTATGGCCTGTGCACCGCAGCATCCTGCCGCAATGCAGGCAATCATTGACGGTACTCAAATACCAATACTCAAAATTGCGATGATGCTTAAATGCAACTAATGCCTGAGCAATCTTACCTGTGCGCCGGATAGAAGCGAGTCACAAAAAGTTCACAGTTTGAGGGGTACTTCATTAATTTAGTAAGCACCCCCGACGCCCGCAGCAGAGCCTCCGGGACCAGATAAGGGAAGAGAGCGACAAGGGGAATAAGCGTGAGCTCAGCGCGCAGGCTTGTAACGCATATCCGCCAGTAAGCGGTTGTAGGCTACCGACTCGCCTTTAAGTGCCAGCCCGGACTCAATATGTCCGGTGCGGGTGTTTTCAGCAGACCACTGACAGGTCACCTGAATATCCACATGGCGCATTTCACCGTGACGGTCACGCATACGCAAACGCAAATGGTGTTCGCTTCCCGGCTCCAGCAGCCTGTCACCGAGCATACGCAGGCCTCCTTCGGAGATATCACCGACATAGCCGATCAGTTGGTCATCTTCGGCCCGGCTGACTTTGATTCTGAACAGTGAACGGAACGTAATTCGGGGGTGCTGGCGCATCAATCAGACCTCACATCCAGGGCCTGCGCGGTTCAGCTGGCCACTGGCGATGTCCGGCAACGCGGACGTAAATCAACACCTGGCTAAGGCGACCGTAATGAGGTCAGGCTTAAACCGGCGCTTGCACTTTGACTTCGTTGATCACCCGCGCGAGCTCCCCAGCGATGCCGTCGGTGTTGTGATTAAGCAGGCGACCGTTGCGCAACTCTTTCTCCAAGCCCTCAAGCAAAGCGGCAAGCCGGTCTGCGCCCACCGTAGATGCTACGGACTTGAAGCGATGGCACAGTTCCACTGCAGCCGCCTCATCGCCCTGTTCCAGCACCTCCTGCAGCAACTCAACGGCATTGCTGTAGTCGTTAACGAAGCGCTGTAGCAGGGACTCATACAGACGCTGGTTGCCCAACAAACGCTGCAACGCTGCTTCACGGTTGAGCGTGCTGACCGGCGCAGGCTTGGGCTTGGCCGCTACAGCCTGTGGCACGGTCAAGCGAGCGACGTTCAGCCAGCAGCGCAATGCCTTCTCGAGATCATTCGGGTTGATCGGTTTGGATAGGTAGTCATTCATCCCCACCGCCAGACAACGCTCACGATCACCGCTGAGGCTATTGGCGGTAATGGCAATTACCGGCAGGTTCGGGTGGCTCTGGCGCAACCGTTGAGTGGCCTGCAAGCCATCCAGTCCGGGCATCTGCACATCCATCAGGATCAGCTCGATGCTGCTGTCTGCTTCCAGGCAGCTGAGTACCTCATAGCCATTAACGGCGAGGCTGACGCGGACACCCAACGCTTGCAGCAATTCGCAGGCGACTTCCTGGTTGATTCGCTCATTCTCCGCCAACAACACATGCCGCCCGTGCAATGACACGTGGACCTCTCCGGCCCGCCCGGTTTGCAGCAGCTGGCTCAGGCGCTCTGCTGACACAGGTTTTTCCAGCACCGCAGCAAACTGCCCCAGTTGCTGGTCCGTCAGCTGCTGACGGACGTCATTCGGGCACACCAGTACAACACGCGTCGCTTCCAACACCTGTTCAGCCTCCGCCCATCCAAGCAGCTCAAGCGGGTTCATGCCGGGCAGATCCCAGTCAAGAATCATCAGTTCATAGGGCTTACCTGCAGCTTTAGCCTGCTTCAGGTGCTCGCTGGCCGGACAGGACGATGCCACCTCGTCGACCTGCAGACCGAGGCCCTGCAGCCGTGTGCTCAACGCCTCACGGGACTCCGCCTGCCCGTCGACAACCAGAGCCCGAGGCTGTGGCGCAGATGGTGCGGTGGCTTCTGGCCGGGTTTGCAGCTCCAGGGTTAAAGCAAACAGACTGCCCAACCGCGGCTCGCTGCGTACTTGCAATTTCCCGCCCATCAGACGCGCCAGCTGAGCTGATATCGCCAGGCCAAGGCCGGTGCCGCCAAAGTGCCGGGAAGTCGAACTGTCCAACTGTTCAAACGGCTGAAAAATATCCTGCAGCCGCTCTTGAGGAATGCCGATACCGCTGTCTTGCACTTCAAAGCACACTTGCCAGCAATCATCATGCTGCTCTTCAAGGCGAATGCGCACGACCACCACACCCACCGCTGTGAACTTGATGGCATTATCGGCAAAGTTCAGGAGGATCTGCGAGATGCGCAGTGGATCGCCATACAGCTCTTCCGGCAGGCGTGGATCAAGGTCACAAATCAAATCCAGGCGCTTGTTCTGCGCCTTCTCCCAGAGCATGTCGGTGACACTTTCCAGCAGGTGAGCAGGCTTGAAAGCCACCTGTTCCAGTTGCAGCTTGCCCGCCTCCAGCTTGCTGAAATCGAGCACGCTGTTGAGCAGCTCTTGTAGGTGTTGAGCCGATTTAAGAATGCGCCGCAGGTAATTACGAGTGCCGGGTTCAAGCTCGTTGCGCTCTGCCAGGTGGATGAGACCGACCACGGCATTCAGCGGCGAGCGGATTTCATGACTCATATTGGCCAGAAAATCTGCTTTAGCTTGAGCCGCCGCTTCTGCCGCATCCCGGGCCAGGGCTAACTCTGCTGTGCGCTCGGCCACCTGATGCTCAAGGCTGGAGGTCAGCTGACGCAAAGCCCGTTCGCTGCGCACCGGCAGAGTTTCATCGATCACCAGGCTGCCCAGTGCCTTTAGCTGGCCACGCCGACCAAAGATTGGGAAACCCACAAGCTGCCATGCCCGGAAATCGCTTGCCGGATACTCGCCCTGCAGCAACTTGCGCGAAGCCTGTGTGCAGCCATTGAGCAACTCACGCATCAACTTCCAGGCAGCCCGGTTGACGGGGGTCAGGGCTGCGTTGTCGTCCTCAAGGGGAAGATCAGACAAGGTGTACGGTGGCGCGGTACGAGCCAGGTTGTTCTCCATGATCATCTGCCCTTGCAGGTTACGGATGCGCACCTGCGTGGGTAACTGATCAAGCACCTGATGGAAGAACGCCTCGCGGCTGGCCAGCCGGTGACGGTTACGCTGAGCCATCCAGCTCAGCGCCATAATCAACATGATCGCAATCAGGGTCAGGCCCAGAGCCAGACGCCGGTTGTTGAAATAGGCGACATACAAATCCTCCATCGGCGTTTCGACCACCAGCCCCAGCTGCAGCTCCTCGCTCCAGCGCAGCATCCGGCCTATCACCCGGTCACCGGGAACCACCAGGTCTTCACGGTAGCCTTCGGACATATCGTCCAAACCAAAATCGGTCACACTGGCGTACTCACCGAACGCCTTACCGTTTTTTTCGACCGCATACACATGACTGGTGCCGGTGTTACTCAGGGTATCCAACAGGTTGGCGATACCTTGCGACTGGGGAAAGTGCAAACACAAGATGCCCTCGCGGGCCTCACCGGATAACTGACCGCAGACCAGGTACATGGGCGTACCCTGAGGCTGGTTGCCATACAGCAGCGGCAACGGTGAAGGAAACGGTCGCGAGATGGCCTGCCCCTCGCGGGCGGCCTCACTGAGCACATCCAACGCTTCCTGGGGAATACGGATCGACTGTCGCACGCCGTAATTGGAGTCGTCGCGCAGTTGCAGTGACGCATCGAACAGCGCATGCCCCTGATAGCCTTGCTGCAGGTATAGCTGGCGCAGTTGCTGGTAATCGCCTTCGCGATAGGCCTCGCCCAACGGACGACGCAGTTGCTCAGCCGCCCAACGCTCGACCAGGCCCAACTGACTAAGCCCCTGCACATTCCCCAAGTGCGCGCCCTGCCAGCGCTTGATCAGGCTCTCGACCACGATCAGGTAGGCGTCCAAGCGCTGAAAGTTGACCTCTCGCTGCAGGTCCCGGCTACTTTTCAGCGTCAGGATGGCGGCGACCAGCAAACCGACAATCGCCAGTAACGGAGCAAGAACAGGCTTGAAAGGCACAGGCATACCACCAGGTAACGCGAATCAACGGGCGAACCACTGAATCAGGGATGAGTAGGAAAAATGCTCACGATGCCAGGGCAGTAAAGCCTCCACGCTCATGGGCCGGGAAAACAGGTAGCCCTGTCCGGCATAACATCCCAGTTGCAGCAACAACCTGGCATCGGCTTCATTTTCAATGCCTTCTGCCACACAGGGCAGATTGAGGTTGCGCCCCATTTCAATCGCGGAGCGCAGGATACCTTTCGCACGGGCATTACGGTGCGCATCTGCGACGAAAGCCTGATCTATTTTCAACTCGGTAAACGGCAAACGACTCAGTTGTTTAAGGGTCGAGAAACCCGTGCCGTAATCGTCAATCGACAAACCAAAGCCGGCCAGACGCAGGCGGCCGACAGAGGCCAGGGTCGCTGCCGGGTCTTTCATCAGTGAGCTTTCGGTTACTTCCAGAATCCATTGCGCGGGCGAGCTACCCGCCAGACGAACCTGCTGAATCATTTGCTCGGCGAAGCTGCGCTCTGCCAGCAAGCTGATATCCAGGTTGATCGCCATACAAGGCGTTTCGCCGAACTGGCGCAGTTGCCGCTGATGCTCCAACGCCTGAGCAAACAGCTGAAAAGTCAGTTGCGCCAACAACCCGCTGCGGCAGGCCAGGGGAATGAAATCCACAGGCGAAACAAACCCGCTGCGCTCGCTCTGCCAACGGGCCAGCACTTCGTAGCCAATTACACGGCCGGTTTGCAGAGCGATTTTAGGTTGGTAGTTGGGATAAATCTGGTTGTCGTCCAGCGCCTTACGCAGCTCGCCCTCAGTCGGCAGACTCACATGGCTACGCGCCGGCCGACCATTTGCAACCAACTGACCTTGAACGCCCAGTAGCCGGTGCAGCTCGGTACCGGACACCGGTTTGCTGAGGCTCCCCAGCAGTGGCATGCCATTGGCCTGCAACATGCCTTCAACGGTGCTGATCAGGCCACTTTCCCGGCCGCTTGCGATGATCACCGGTGTATGAATCTGCTCATCAGCCAGACATTGCAGGAGCTGGATGCCGTCCATTCGTGGCATTTCCAGATCAACAATCAGGGTCGGAATGCTCTCCCACTGGCGCAGCATCTCCAGGGCCTCCTGGCCATCCTGCGCCTGCAACACGGTGCTGATGCCCATGTCCTGCAACAGGGCGCACATCAGCTCGCGCTGAAACAGGCTGTCATCAATCACCAACACCGGGCGCTGGCGAACTTCCGGGGCCAACTCGGGCAACTGGTCAAGCATGCTCATCTCCCGTTCGGCGAAAGCTGGTCTGGCTGTCAGTGTGCATGCGCGCAATACTCGATCAGTCGCGCTGGCAGCTCCTCCAGGCTGTAAATCTTTTCAACAGCTCCCATGCGTATAGCCTCGCGGGGCATGCCGAACACCACACAACTCTGTTCATCCTGCGCCCAGGTGGTAGCACCGGTTTCGTGCATCAAGCGCAGACCGCGGGCACCATCGTCGCCCATGCCGGTCATGATCAGCCCCAGCGCATTGCGCCCGGCGGCCTTGGCCACGGAGCGGAACAGCACATCTACAGACGGTTTGTGCCGCGACACCGGCGGACCATCCTGCACTTGCACCCGGTATTGCGCGCCGCTGCGCTGCACCGACAGATGCAAACCGCCCGGCGCAATCAAAGCCAGTCCAGGCATCACCCGATCGCCATCACGGGCTTCGCGCACTTCAATGGCACAGGCACTGTTCAAACGCTCGGCAAACAGACGGGTGAAGTTAGCCGGCATGTGCTGGACGATGACCATACCGGTGCAGTCCAGTGGCATCTGCGTCAGCAGATACTCCAGCGCTTGGGTGCCGCCGGTCGAGGTGCCGATGGCAATGATCTTGTCAGTGGTACGGGTCAACCCGCGCGGGGCTGGAGCTACCGCTGCAACCGGCACACGACGTGGCGCGACGGCACGCAAGGTGCTGCCCGCCGCCTGGCGTACTGTCTGCACCAGTTGCTGACGCTGCTCGAGCAGGTAATCACCCACACCTGCACTGGGCTTGCACAGAATGGCTACTGCACCGGCATCCAGCGCATCCAGCGCCGTGGCTGAACCGGCGGCGGCCAGCGAAGAGAACACGATGGTCGGAATCGGCGCTGTGGCCATGACCTGACGCAGAAAGGTCAGACCATCCATGCGCGGCATTTCCACGTCCACAATCAGGACGTCCGGCTGCACACTGCGCAATTTATTCTGGGCGAACAATGGATCAGGCGCAGTCGCGACAATTTCAATATCCGGCTCACTGCCCAGCTGCTCGCTCAGCAGCGAACGAACCACCGCCGAATCATCAACGATCATGACCTTGATCATGCGGATTTCCCCAGGTTCTTCTGAACGGCAGATGGCAAACGGAATACAGACGGTTTGACCTGTCGCAGCGGCGTACTGATGCCATGCAGTGACTCAGCATGGCCAATCACCAGCCAACCGCCGGGCTTGAGTTGCGGTATCAAACGGTCCAGCACCCGCTGTTTGGTTTCCTGATTGAAATAAATCAGGACGTTACGCAGGAAGATCACATCAAAACGCCCCAAGCCGGCTGCAGGATCAAGCAGGTTGTGTTGACGCAACTCCACATGCTCGCGAATTTCACGGCGGATCAGCATCTGGCCTTCGTAAGCACCAGCACCGCGTTTACAAAAATCCTTCAGGTAGCGCGGCGGAAACAACTCCAGACGCTGCATCGGGTACAGCCCCTGAGAGGCCCGCTGCAACGTGCGCTGGGACAGGTCACTGGCGATAATCTGCCAGTCACCGGTCAGCCCCAGCTTGTCAGCCAGCAACATCGCGATGCTGTAGGGTTCTTCACCACTGGAGGCCGCTGCACACCAGATGCGTGGAGCAGCCGGCAGACTGGGGATGATCTGCTCCGCCAGCAGCTTGAAATGCTGAGGCTCGCGGAAGAAATAGGTCTCGTTGGTGGTCAGCATATCCACCAACAGCTGACGTTCCTGAGCCTGTTCGTCAGCCATCACGAACTTGAAGTAGTCCTCATAGCAACTCAGACCCAGACTCAGGACACGGTTGCGCAAGCGCCCTTCAACCAAATGGCGCTTGGTCTCCGGCAGATCAATACCGCTGTGCCGGTAGAAAAACTGCCGGATTTTGCGATACGCAATGTCACTGAGTCGGATAGTTGCCAGCATGGGGAATTGTCGCCTTAGACTGCGGCGAACCTCTCCTGCTGCGGCTGCTCCAGCGCCACCAGACTTTGCAGCTCTTCGCTGGACAGCACACGGGCCATATCCAGCATCAGTACAAAGAGTTCACCCTGACGGATCATCCCGGCGATAAACTCGCTGCGGATACCACCACCGAGGTTAGGACGAGGCTCGATATCCGCGGCTTCAACCTCAAGCACGGCCGTCACGCCGTCGACGATCACGCCAAGCAACTGCGCGCCTTCGGCTGATTCGATTTCCAGAATGACGATGCAAGTACGCTCGCCGATCCGGGTTTGGCCACGCCCGAAACGAGCCGACAAATCAATCACCGGCACAACCGAACCGCGCAGGTTGATGACGCCTCGCAAGAAATCCGGTGCCAGCGGAATGGCCGTCATGACCGGGCACTCGATGATCTCGCGAATGCTGTTGATACGGCAGGCGAACGTCTCCTCACCGAGGGTGAACATCAGGTACTGACCAGCCCGCGCCTCACTTGGCGCGGCAGCCGGACTTGCGCCCGGCGCTGCGTTTACAGACATGCGCTTACCCTCAGAAATCAGTGAATGAGGCTTCGTCGATGGCAGCCGCTGCCGGAGCACGGCGAACGCTTTGACGCACTGCCGGCATGTCTTCGATAGCGCTTTCGCTGTTGAGGCGGAAGAAAGTCATGACCTGCTGCAACTGCGTGGCCTGTGCACTCATTTCTTCAGCGGTGGCCGACAGCTCTTCAGAGGCGGCCGCATTGGTTTGGGTAGTCTGCGACAGCTGGCCGATGGCAGCGTTGATCTGATCCAGTCCCACGCGCTGCTCTTTCGAGGCGGCGGTGATTTCTTTGACCAGATCAGCTGTCTGGCCGATCGCTGGGACCATCTGATCCAGCACCTGCCCGGCATTCGCGGCCAGCTGCACGCTGGAGCCTGCCAATTCGCCAATCTCCTGAGCAGCCACCTGGCTGCGCTCAGCCAGCTTGCGCACCTCAGCGGCCACCACAGCAAAGCCTTTACCGTGATCACCGGCGCGGGCAGCTTCAATTGCCGCGTTCAGTGCCAGCAGGTTGGTCTGATAGGCGATGGCATCGATGATCTTCACTTTGTCTGCGATGTCTTTCATCGCGCTGACCGTTTCCTTCACCGTGCGGCCCCCTTCACGGGCTTCGCTGGCAGACTTGGTTGCCATGTTGTCAGTGACCTGGGCGTTTTCGGCGTTTTGCGCCACAGTCGCGGTGATCTGCTCAATCGACGCACTGGTCTCCTCAACACTAGCGGCCTGTTCGGTGGAGTTCTGGCTCAGCGTGGTCGAGGCGGACGACACCTGCTCAGAAGCAGACGCCAGCGCATCAGCGGCACTGCGCACTTCACTGATGACCTGTGTCAGGCGAGCGCTCATGTCACGCATGGCAGAGAGCAGGCTGTTCTCGTTCGTGGCCTCAATCGCCACGGTCAGATCACCCGCTGCAATTTTACGCACCGTTTCCATCGCATAATCGGGCTCGCCGCCCAACTGACGGGTGACATAACGCGCCAGCAGCAGCCCCATGACGATGGCCAGCAGTACGGCGATGACAATGACCACGATCATCAGGGTCAGCGCATTCTTGGCAGTCACTTCAGACTCTGTATGCGCTTCAGCGGCGAGGCGACCGTTATAAGCCGTCAACTCGACGACCGCGTCACTGAGCTCATTGGCCTTGGTGCGAATCGGCCCGTAGGCGATCTCTCTCAGCAACGCTTCATTGCCGTCCTTAAGGGCGGTCAACGCTTGCTGAGTGAATTGCATGTACTCCCCGTACACCGACTCCGTACGCTCGAACAGCTTACGCTCCTCTTCGCCAATTTCTGTCTGGGCGAATACCCCAACATATTTGCCAATGTCAGCCTCCAGAACGCCCATCAGCTCAAGGCGACTCGCGCGTTCCGCTTCGTTCAGGACCGGCAACAGGACCACCGCACGGGAGTGGGTGAGCATCGACATTGACGCTTTGCCCAAGGCATCGATGGCCACCACGCGGTTGTTGTACATGTCCTCAGAGAGGTTGGTCATATGCTGCATACGGTTGATGGCCAGTACACCGACCACCAGGGTCAACAGCGCACTGGTGATAAACGCCGCGAGCAGTTTGTTTTTCAGTTTGAGCTTCAAATACCAGTTCATAGCTAGTTCGTTCTCCGACAGGATGGAGCCAAATCGTTAATGGATATGCAGGCAATCACGCCTGTCGTGCAGAGGCCTCGCTGCGCCGGTCGGCGTCGAGCAAAGCGTTGATATCGAGAATCATGGCGACGCTGCCATCACCGAGAATGGTCGAGCCGCCCAAGCCACGAACGCCGCGCAGTAGTGGATTAAGCGGCTTAATCACGGCTTGCAGTTCACCGGCAAAACGGTCAACCACGAGGCCGGTACGGTGGCTGCCGTACTGCACCACCACCAGACACTCACGGGCCTCCGGGTGGCTGGGAATATTGAACAACTCAGCCAGGCGTACGAACGACAGCGGCGAGCCACGCAGACTCATGATCTGGTTGTTACCGTGCTGCTCGCCCAGCTCCAGACACTCCACCACCTGATCCAGCGGGATGACAAAGTGCGCATCACCGACAATCACCTGGAAGCCGTCGATGATCGACAGGGTCAGCGGCAGCCGTATACGGAAGGTGGTGCCGAGCCCCAGCGTCGAGTTGATTTCGATGTGCCCGCGCAGTGCTTCAATACTGCGGCGCACCACGTCCATGCCGACGCCGCGGCCGGACAGGTCAGTGACTTTTTCAGCAGTGGAGAACCCGGCCTCGAAGATCAGCCGATAGCAGGCCTGATCATCCAGCACTGTGTCGGCGTTGATCAGCCCACGCTGCACCGCTTTAGCGTGAATCTTCTGCGCATCCAGACCACGGCCGTCATCGGTGATTTCCAGCACCACGCAACCGGACTCGTGATAGGCCGTCAGCGCCAGGGTGCCGGTGGCCGGCTTACCCGCAGCCAAACGCTGCTCAACCGGCTCGATGCCGTGATCCAGCGCATTGCGCACAATGTGCATCAGCGGGTCGGCCAGGCGGTCGATCATCGACTTATCCAGCTCAGTGTCCGCCCCGGTGACTTTCAGCGAAACCTGTTTACCCAAATCACCGGCCACATCGCGAACAACACGAGGGAAGCGCTGGAATACCTCATTGATCGGCGCCATGCGCAAGCTCAGAGCGCGATCACGGATTTGCTCGACGAAACTGTCGACCTCTTCCATGAACGTTTTCACCGCCTCACGCGGCGCATTCTCTGCCAGGCTGCGACTGCGGGCCGAGCGGGTCACCAACTCACCAACGGAGTCGATCAACTGATCCAGCTTGCGCGCATCAACCTTGATGAACACCTGTTCCTGGGCACGCTGGCGCAGATTTTCCTGGGCCTGTGCAACTTCGGGTTCAGCTTCTGCCAACAGCTCAGCTGCGGCGGCGCTCACGGCATCCAACTGTTCGATCTGGATGTCACAGTCTTCCGCAATAAACTCCAGCGCCGACTCAATCTCTTCGCGGGAAAGCGCGCCACGCAGTTCCAGAACAAAGCCCAGGTAGCAGCTTTCTGCATCCATTTCGTCCAGTGTCGGCAGCTGATCCTGCAGCACCTCAAGGCTCAATAACTCGGCCTTGCCCGCCAGATAGCTGACAAAGGGCAGCGGGTCCAAACCATGCATAAACACCTGCGGCTGTGGCCGCATCACTACCCGCCAGTGCAGGCCGCTTTCGCTCTGCTGCTGCGGTTGTGCGCTGGCTACCAACGCATCACCCAGATAGCCCTGCAGCGCGTCAATCAGCGTCGCTCGCTGCTCGGGTGCCGGGTCGTAGTCATCACGGCCCGCTGCCACCTCATCAAACAACTGACTAAGGTAATCACCGCACTTCAGGAACAGGCTGATCAGCTCCGCGTCCACCACCTGCTGACCGGCACGCACACGCACCAACAGGCTCTCCATCAGGTGAGTGAAGTCCACCACCAGATGCAGGTTGAACATCCCGGACGAGCCTTTGAGCGTGTGGGCGGCACGGAAGATCGCATTGATCAGATCAACATCCGCGCCCTGGGCCTCCACCGCTAACAGCGAATGCTCCAGTTCAGCCAGCAACTCACGGGCTTCATCCAGCAATACGCTGCGCACTGCTTGCATATCCATAGACAACCTCAGGCCGAGAGCAGATGAGTGAGCTGCAAGCGGCTGAACAGATCGCTCACCGCCGCACTGGGGTTCACCAGTGCCAGCTCTGGGTGTTGACGCTTGAGGGCCAGCAACAGCTGCAGCCCGGCGCAGTCGATTTCGGCGATGGCGGCCAGACACAGGGTGCTGAAATCAGGCTGTTGCAACAGCAACTCGCGCAACTCGGCAGCCCGTTCAATGGTGAACGAGCCACCCAAATTCAAGGCCGATACCGTTTCTGGATGCTGTGAGCACATTGGCTTACATCACCAGCTTGCTGACAGCATCCAGCAGCATTGGCGGCTGGAATGGCTTGACGATCCAGGCGCGGACACCGGCGGCCTTGCCCTGCTGCTTCTTGTCGTCACTGCCTTCAGTCGTCAGCATGATGACTGGTGTGAACTTGTAAGCAGGCAGTTGCTTGGCGGCTTTGACGAAGCTGATGCCATCCATGTTGGGCATGTTCACGTCAGAGATGATCAGGTTGAATTTGCGGCCGTCGAGCTTGCTCAGCGCGTCTTTGCCGTCCACTGCGTCAACCACGTCGTACCCTGCTCCGCGCAGGGTCATGGCGACCATCTGGCGCATGCTGGCCGAGTCATCAATGACCAGAATTGTCTTGCTCATGGGAAACCTCAGGCTTAGAAGAAGGTGACAGACGAGCTGTTGTTCACCGATTGAGATGCGTGCCCCTGATGCAGCGCCTGCTGCTCAAGAGTCGTATAGGTGCTGGCCAGGCGTTGCAGCCACAGATCAGGCTGCGGCAGAGGCTGGTCAGGGTTGTTCAGTTGTTCACCGGCTTGGGCCAGGCGCTGAATGTCGTCGGTGATATGGCCAACGATCTGGTCGACGCGATCCTGAAATTGCAGGTGCATAACCAGCTGATTGATGTCGAACTCAAGCAGACCGCGTTCCTGCTGCAGCTCGCTCAGGGAGTCCTGCAACGCCTGCGCAGTGCCGTTGAAGTCAGCCACAATACGTGCGGCCAGGGCTTCCGAGTCGCGCACGATCTGCTGCTCACGCTCGGCAAAGGTCGAGGAAATGTTTTGCGCCTTAACGATGGCTTCCGTCACCGTCGCCACCGTTTCGCGGATGTGCTTACCGGTCTCACCGGACTCACGGGAAAGCTTGCGCACCTCGTCTGCCACCACCGAAAAACCACGACCGGCGTCACCAGCTCGGGCCGCTTCAATGGCCGCATTCAGAGCCAGCAGATTGGTCTGATCAGCGATCTTTCCGACCTGTTCAGCCATGCGGCTGAGGTCATCGGTGTAACTGGCAACGCTGTTGACTTCATCGAGTAGCGCGGCACGGTAAGACTGGGTTTTCTGCAGTGCCTCAATGATCTGATGCAGCCCTTGCTCGGCCTGCTGAATGGTCTCGATAGCCAGACCGCTTTGCATCTGGTCGCTCTGCTGACCACCAGCCACCAGACGCTGACTGACATTGGAGAAGCCACTGGAGAGGCCGAGGATGCCGTCACTGATCTGCCCACGGGCCAGATTCAGATGCTGCACCCACATCGGCAACACACCGCCGAGCAGACCGCTGAACGTGGCCAGACGCCGCTCGTTTTCATCTGCCTGCGGCATCCCATCAGTCACCTGCAGTGGCTCGGCTGAAGTGGATTTACGCATGCACAACAGCGCGCCAACCACCAGTACAACCAACCCCCAGACAGCCCCTTGCCACCAGGTTTCAGCCAGCAAGGCGCAAAGCAACAGATTGACCCCCAACAGGCCTATCGTCACCTTTGGATTACCCATGCCATGTCCCCGTCTTGATCAATTTGCAGTGATGGCAAATTGTCCACAGCCGGAACACAAAAAGAGTGAGTAAATCTACCTAGGCAGGGCGTAAAGGCAGGTAATACGGGGGATTTGGGTCAGCTTAAGGGTTACCGAAAGGTGCCTGAAAACGCTCCTCACGATCGTTTTAATAGCAGAAGCGTTCGATGACTCGAAGCGCGGGAAAGGAACCGCTGCCCGAACGCGCATACAAGATCCTGTCCATTTAGTCAGATAACTATTCCCTATCAGAGAGTTGGAACTTTCTAATTTAGATCAATGGGTTATACCGCGTAGGCTTGTCCCCATCGCGCTACAACGCGCTTTGTAAGCCACGAGGTAAATCAAATGTCTCTGACTACCCCTTTCCGTCTCACTGCGACTGCACTGGCAGTTGGCGTGATGTCCATGTCGGTCCACGCAGCCGACCTGACCCGTGATAACGGCGCTGCCGTGGGTGACAACCAAAACTCCCAAACCGCAGGCGCTAACGGCCCGGTTCTGCTGCAAGACGTTCACCTGCTGCAAAAGCTCCAGCGCTTTGACCGTGAGCGTATCCCTGAGCGCGTTGTTCACGCCCGTGGTACCGGTGCACATGGTGAGTTCACCGCCAGCGCTGACCTGTCTGACCTGACCGTTGCCAGCCTGTTCACCCCAGGCAAAACCACTCCGGTGTTCGTGCGCTTCTCCAGCGTTGTTCACGGCAACCACAGCCCTGAAACCCTGCGCGACCCACGCGGCTTCGCCACTAAGTTCTACACCGCTGACGGCAACTGGGACCTGGTTGGTAACAACTTCCCGACCTTCTTTATCCGCGACGCCATCAAGTTCCCGGACATGGTTCACGCCTTTAAGCCTGACCCGGACAAGAACTACGGCACCGACAAAACCCTGTTCGACTTCTTCAGCCACGTGCCGGAAGCCACTCGTACGCTGACCCAGCTGTTCTCCAACTACGGCACCCCAGCGACCTACCGTCACATGGACGGCAGCTCGGTACACGCCTACAAGTTCGTGAACGCTCAGGGCGAGTACAACTACGTGAAGTTCAACTGGAAGAGCCAGCAGGGCGTGAAGAACCACGACCCGAAAGAAGCTGAGCGCGTTCAGGGTAAAGACTTCAACCACATGAGCCGCGACCTGATCACTGCGATCAACGCCGGTGACTATCCGAAGTGGGACCTGTACGTTCAGATCATCAAGCCTGAGGACCTGGACAAGTTCGAGTACAACCCGCTCGACGCCACCAAAATCTGGCCTGATGTTCCAGAGAAGAAAGTCGGCACAATGGTTCTGAACAAGAACCCGGCCAACATCTTCCAGGAAACCGAGCAGGTTGCCATGGCGCCGGCCAACACCATTCCAGGTATCGAGCCGTCGGAAGACCGTCTGCTGCAAGGCCGTATGTTCAGCTACGCCGATACTCAGATGTACCGCTTGGGTGCCAACCATCAGTTGCTGCCAATCAACCAACCTAAGGTTGCAGTAAACAGCAACAACCAGGACGGCGCACACAACACTGGTGCCCGCACAGGTGAAGTGAACTACGAGCCAAGCCGTATGCAGCCTAAGCCACAACCGGCCGTAGCCCGCTACAGCCAGCTGCCTTTGGAAGGTTCCACCCAACAGCAGAAGATCTACAAAGAGCAGAACTTCAAACAAGCGGGTGAGCTTTACCGCTCCTTCTCCCGCAAAGAGAAAGCTGACCTGATCGCAACCCTGGGTGGCGCGCTGGCCGGTGCTGAAGACGAAGCTAAGCATCACATGCTGTCGTTCTTCTACAAGGCTGATGCCGACTACGGCAAAGGCCTGACCAAAGTTGCTAAAGGTGATCTGAGCCGCGTTCAGGCTCTGGCTGCCAAACTGCAAGACTGATGTACGTTACGGCCCGCCCCATAAGGGCGGGCCGTTTCATCTAAGGAGGAAAGTGACCATGACTCGCGTTATTCCTTTGATCCTGATTCTGAGCCTGTTCAGCAGCATCAACCATGCCGCCGAGCCCACCGCTCAACCTCACCAGGCAGACGTTTCCCAACGCCTTGCTGACTACCTGTTCAATGCAGCCCGCCAAGGTGATCAGGAAGTCCTCAACGAATTCATTCAGGCCGGTTACGACCTCGACCGTCAGGACGAGAAAGGCTACACCGCTCTGATTCTGGCCGCGTACAACGGCCATGCCGAAGCAGTCGATCAACTGCTCGCAGCCGGAGCCAACCCCTGCACCGAAGACAAGCGCGGCAATACCGCACTGATGGGCGCAATCTTCAAGGGTGAACTGCGTATTGCCCGCACACTGCTCAAAGCAGAATGCAGCCCCGACCAGCGCAACAACGCCGGACAAACCCCCGCAATGTACGCGGCACTGTTTCAGCGCACCGAGATTCTTGAATCTTTACGTGAGAAAGGCGCTGACCTTGAGGCCACAGACGCCATGGGCAACAGCGTTGCCGAACTGCTTGAAGGCAATGTCAAAGGCTCGCCGCAAACCCTTCAATAAGGGTGGATCGACAGGCTACCACTCACCTTCTTCAACAGCTTTAACCGCTTTGGCATCCAGCGCATAGGCAGCATCAGCCAGCTCATTGCTGATTTGCTCGACCTTCATAGTACCGCTTACCCACAACGGCGCGTAGATATCCTCAAGGGCAATACCTTGGGGATAGCGCACCAGCACCAGCTGGTTCGGTGGAGGCGGTGGAACATGGATGCAGGCGCCAGGGTATGGCACCAGGAAGAACAGCGTGCTGTTGCCTTTACTGTCCGTTTCCAAAGGCACCGGATACCCGCCCAGACGCACTTCTTTACCGTCAAAAGCGGGCACCGTGCGGGTGGAGTACATCACCTCTGGCAGGTTGCTGTCCTTCTGCCTCAGCCCGCTGGGGCTGTAGAAACTGCTTTCCAGCTCAGCCCCGTTATGGGTGATATCCGGCATGTTCTCCAGCGCCTTGCGGTCCGCCTCAGGCATCAGATCGAGCCAGTCGGTTTCCGGGATTTCGGCCTGGGCCAGGGAACAGCTCAACAGCAAACTCAACAGCAAATAGCGCATTGATGTACTCGCAACCAGCGGGAGGAATTATTTCTTAGAAACCATCCCGTAGATTACCAGCAAGACCACAGCACCAATCACTGCGCCGATAAATCCAGCAGCCTGTCCAGCTTCATAAATGCCCAGCGCCTGACCACCGTATGTGGCGGCAAATGAGCCGGCGATGCCCAGCAGGATGGTCATGATCCAGCCCATGCTGTCGTCACCCGGTTTGATGAAGCGCGCAATCAAGCCAACGATCAGGCCGATAAAGATTGTGCCAATAATGCCCATTGTGAATCTCCCTATAGAACAATCGTGCAAAAGGTCATTTATGTGACCGGCAATTGGCTGGCAGGTTCTGTTCTGCCAGCAGAAACAGCGCAACAACGCCCCAGCGCTCTGCACTGCCGCTCGTTATTGAGCGTAGACGCTGTGGCACGCTCTGTTAAGAAATGTCTGCTTTGGTAATGCCTGAACTGCCCTGGAAGCACTGATCCATACTTGAGCGTGCAGGCACAAAAAAGGCCCGACACTCCAAGAGCATCGGGCCTTATTGGGGGCTAAATGATTAGCCGCGTGTAAGCGCCTCAACAGCTGCGACCTGACGGTCCAGAGTCGCGCGGTCGGCACAACGCACAGTGGCATGACCAACTTTACGACCCGCCTTAAAGGCCTTGCCGTAGTGGTGCAGATGGCAACCCTCAATGGAGATCACCTGATCAACCGGCGGTACTTCACCGATAAAGTTGATCATCGCGCTCTCGCCCACTTTGGCGGTGGAGCCCAGCGGCAGGCCCGCAACAGCGCGCAGGTGGTTCTCGAACTGGCTGCACTCGGCACCTTCGATCGTCCAGTGCCCGGAGTTATGCACACGCGGAGCAATTTCGTTGGCCTTCAGGCCACCGTCGACTTCGAAGAATTCGAATGCCAGCACGCCGACATAGTCCAGCTTGGTCAGTACGCGGCCCACGTAATCTTCGGCCAGCGCCTGCAGAGGGTGATCGGTACTGGCGATGGACAGACCGAGAATGCCGCTGTCGTGACGGTTATGCACCAGCGGGTAGAAGCGGGTTTCGCCATCACGGCCACGCACGGCCACCAACGAGACCTCACCGGTAAACGGCACAAAACCTTCGAGGATGCACGGCACGCTGCCCAGTTCTGCGAAAGCACCGGTCACGTCTTCCGGCTTGCGCAGCACTTTCTGGCCCTTGCCGTCGTAACCCAGGGTGCGGGTCTTCATCACTGCTGGCAGGCCAATACTGGCGACTGCAGCATCCAGATCCGCCTGGGACTGAATGTCCGCGAACTCAGGTGTCGGGATGCCCAGGTCTTTGAACATGGACTTCTCAAACCAGCGGTCACGGGCGATGCGCAGCGCTTCGGCGCTCGGATAAACCGGCACGAACTGCGACAGGAAGGCGACGGTTTCAGCCGGGACGCTTTCGAACTCGAAGGTCACCAGATCAACTTCATCGGCCAGTTGGCGCAGATGATCCTGATCGCCGTAATCGGCGCGGAGATGCTCGCCCAGCGCCTGAGCACAGGCATCCGGTGCCGGGTCGAGGAAGGCAAAGTTCATCCCCAGCGGCGTGCCTGCCAGGGCCAGCATGCGGCCGAGCTGGCCGCCACCGATTACACCAATCTTCATACTACTCAGGCCTCACGTGGGTCTGGATTGTCCAGAACAGTGTCAGTCTGCTCTTTGCGGAATTGCTTCAGACGCTCATGGAACTGCGGGTGCTTGTGACCAAGAATGCTGGCCGACAGCAGCGCTGCGTTTACCGCGCCCGCCTTGCCGATGGCCAGGGTTGCCACCGGAATACCGGCCGGCATCTGCACGATCGACAGCAACGAATCAACGCCCGACAGCACGGCGGATTGTACCGGCACGCCCAGCACCGGCAGATGCGTCTTGGCCGCGCACATGCCTGGCAGGTGCGCAGCACCACCGGCACCGGCGATGATCACCTCAATACCGCGGCCTTCGGCCTCTTCGGCGTACTGGAATAGCAGGTCCGGGGTGCGGTGTGCAGACACCACTTTGACCTCATAGGGAATGCCCAGCTTGTCCAGCATCTCGGCGGTGTGGCTAAGGGTGGACCAATCGGACTTGGAGCCCATGATCACGCCAACCAGTGCGCTCATCGTCGTGCCTCTTCAGTGAATGGCGCCCTCAGGCGCGGCAAAAACCAACAAGCCACGCTGGGTCACCGGCGTGGCTTGTTTGCGAATTCAGGCCGATCGTGCCGGCCAGGGACCGCGCAGTATACCGTAAACCCCACGCCCCCGTGCAGCTGTTACTACCGTTTATCGACCTATCTGAGCGGGGTCAGTCACCGTCATTGCCCAAGCAGGCGAGTCAAATCTGATCAAAATTTGCTCAGATCAATCCAGAGAACGCTGCTACCGCAATGCCCGCGGCACAAAACTTGCGTACAAGAATGTACCTGAACAGCTGTGGTTGAACCGATGTTGCACGCTCATCTGACGACTCTGCATGTGGTTTCGCAAATCCTCGAAATCTTCAACGCTGACGCTGAACTGACCCGACACCTTCTGGCCGGCAGCAACATTGCCCCAGACGATCTGCGCTGCTCTGATACCCGCATCACCCGCATTCAGGAATTGCAGGTATGCGCCAATGCCTTACAACTGCGCAACGATCTCGGCCTTGCACTGGGACAGCGCATGCATGTTTCGGCCTACGGCCTGATTGGTTACGCCGCCCTCTCAAGTGCAACCTTTGGTGACGCCTGGCAACTGATGCTGCAGTACCCGGCACTGCTCGGCACCTATTTCAAGCTGGATATGCAGATCGAAGGCGAACTGGCCTGGGTCAACGCCAGCCATTATCAGCACAACCCGGAACTGGAAGTGTTCAACGTGGAAATGTGCCTGGGCTCGCTAAAACTGATCAGTGACGACCTGCTTGGCCAACCGCTGCCGCTGAGTGAGGCCCAGTTTTGTTACAGCGAGCCCCATTACCGGGAAAGTTATCCACAGACCTTTCCGTGCCCGCTGCAATTCGATGCACAGCGCAACGCCTTCGCATTTCCCGCCAGTTGGTTGGAGCGGCCGCTACCGCTGGCCGATGGCGTCACCCACCGCGAGATGCTGGAGCGCTGCCGCAAGCAGAACACCGAATTCACCACCCGCCAGGCCTGGCTCTCGCGTATCCGCCAGCTATTGGCCGAACAGCTGACCGCTCCGCCTGGGCTGGAACAACTAGCGCAACAGATGCACTGCTCACCGCGCACTTTGCGCCGCCATTTGCAGGAGCTGGGCACGCATTATCAGGAGTTACTGGACGAGCTGCGCTTCGAACAGGCCAAAACCTTGTTGAGTCAGGAAGACTGGCCCATCTGCCGGATTGCGGAACACCTGGGCTTCAGTGAAACAGCCAGCTTCCGCCACGCCTTCCAGCGCTGGAGCGGTGTTGCACCCAGCCATTTCAGAGCGTGAAAACCACAGATCAGAGCCATGCCGATACCGTCCATGCCCGCAAAGGCCGAAAAATTTGGCCACTTCGATCCCCTTTTGGCCGTTGTCAGCGTTCAAACACACGCTTAAGGATGGGAACAATGACTCCACAACAACAAACTCTGGAGTCACCAGCATGCTGACCATTTACAGCGACGATCATCACCTGCACCACGGCAGCTGCGAGCTGATCGATGGCCAACTGATGCCCTGCTTCGAGAAGCCACAGCGGGCCGATCACATCCTGCAACGGGTCAAAGACCGAAACCTCGGCGAGATTCGCGGCCCTAATGATTACGGCCGCGCGCCCATCGAACGCATCCACAGCCGCGAGTACCTGGCCTTCTTCGAAGGCGCCTGGGCGCGCTGGCAGGAGCAAAACGGCAAAGGCGATCTCCTCCCCTTCACTTGGCCAGCCCGCACCCTGCGCCACAAGTGCCCGACCGACCTGCACGGCCAGCTCGGTTACTACAGTTTCGACGGTGGCGCACCGATCACCGCAGGCACCTGGCAAGCAGCATACAGCGCTGCGCAAGTCGCCCTGACCGCCCAGGCAGAAATCAGCGCCGGTGCCCACAGCGCCTTCGCCCTGTGCCGTCCACCAGGACACCACGCAGCGGGCGACCTGATGGGTGGCTACTGCTACCTAAACAACGCCGCCATCGCTGCTCAGGCCTTCCTTGATGAAGGCAAAAAGCGTGTGGCCATCCTCGATGTTGACTACCACCACGGCAACGGCACGCAGGACATTTTCTACTCACGCAACGACGTGCTGTTCGCCTCGATCCACGGCGATCCGGCCGAAGAGTTCCCGTTCTTCTTGGGCTTTGAAGATGAGCGCGGCGAAGGTGCCGGTGAGGGCTACAACTTCAACTACCCGCTGCCAATGGGCAGCCCGTATTCAGTCTGGGGCGCAGCCCTTGAAGATGCTTGCCAGCGTATTGCTGCATTCGATGCGGACGTAATCGTGGTGTCCCTGGGCGTAGACACCTTCAAAGACGATCCGATTTCACAGTTCAAACTCGACAGCCCGGATTACCTGGCGATGGGGCGGCGTATTGCTGCGCTGGGTAAACCAACGCTGTTCGTGATGGAAGGGGGGTACGCGGTCGAGGCCATTGGCGTCAACGCCGTGAATGTTCTGGAAGGATTTGAGGGCGCATAAGCGTCCCATCACACACACTGAGGGGAACATAATGCTAACAATCAAAAACCTACTCGCCACTGCCATCTGTGGAGCCACATTGCTGGCCGCCACAGCACAGGCGGAAACACAACAGAGCCAGCGTGAACTGCGCGTCTATAACTGGGCTGATTACATCCAGCCAGACGTGCCGAAAAACTTCCAGAAGAACACCGGCATCAAGGTCACCTGGGACGTTTACGAATCCAACGAAACCCTTGAAGCAAAACTGCTCACCGGCAACTCCGGCTATGACCTGGTAGTGCCCAGCAACACCTTCCTTGAGCAGCAGATCAAAGCGGGCGTTTACCAAAAACTGGACAAGTCCAAGCTGCCGAACTGGCAACACCTGGACCCGGTCCTGCTGGAGCTGATGACCACCAACGACCCGGGCAACGAACACTCGGTCCCGTATATGTACGGCACCATTCTGATCGGTTTCAACCCGGACAAGGTCAAAGCCGTGCTCGGTGAAAATGCACCGGTAGACAGCTGGGACCTAGTCTTTAAAGAAGAAAACATGGCCAAGCTCAAGCAGTGCGGCGTGGCCATGCTTGACTCACCGACCGACATCCTCCCGGTCGCCCTGCACTACTTGGGCCTGGACCCGAACAGCACTGAAGCCAAGGACTACGACAAAGCCGCCGAGCTGATGCTGAAGATCCGCCCGTACATGGCTTACTTTCACTCAGCTAAATACATGACCGACATCGCCAACGGCGACATCTGCGTGGCCGTCGGCTACTCGGGCAGCTTCTTCCAGTTCGCCAACCGAGCCAAAGAAGCCGGCAACGGTGTAGTGGTCGACTGGCGTCTGCCGAAAGAAGGTGCACCGCTGTGGTATGACTCCTTCGCCATTCCGAAAAGCGCCCAGAACGTGGCGGAAGCTCACGAGTTTCTCAACAACCTGATGGACCCGACCGTAGTTGCACCAATCAGCGACTTCCTCGGCTACCCGAACCCGAACAAGCCCGGCATGCAGCTTGTCAGCTCGGCCATCCGCGACAACAAAGACCTATCCCCGGATGAAGAAGGCCAGAAGAGTCTGTATGTACTCAAAAGCCTGCCGCAGAACATTGAACGTGTCCGTACCCGCGTGTGGAACACCATCAAGTCCGGTAAATAAACTCATCCGGCTCCCGGCCGGAAACGTGTAATAAGACGCCCAGCGCAAACGCTGGGCGTTTTGCATTTTATGAGCACCTGCAGCTTGCGAAAAAACCAAGAGCAACGGAACTTTTCGACATAAGCTGAGCCGGCGCATATGGCCGCCCCTCTCTCGAAAGGATTTCGAAATGAAGAACATTGACAGTCACTTTACGGCCCAGGGCTACAGCCTCAGCTCAGACAAAACTCTGCTTGATCTGGACTTCATCCACGGCTTTCTCACTCAATCGACATGGGCCAAAGGCATTAGCCGTGATCGCGTCAAACTGAGCATTGAAAACAGCCTGTGCATGGGCCTGTATCAGCATGGACAACAGATAGGTTTTGCCCGGCTGGTGACCGATACGGCGACGTTTGCCTATTTGTGTGATGTTTTTGTCGACCCGTCATCTCAGGGCCGGGGGCTTGGCCGCTAGATCTCTGAAAGCATCCTCAATTGCCCCGGTGTAGCCGAGCTGCGCCGCATCATGCTGGCCACCACAACAGCGCCCTGGCTTTATGAAAAGATGGGCTTTAAACCCATTAACCAACCGAACTACATCTGGCACATATTCCGTCCCGACATTTATCAACACTGATTAATTGCTCATGCATATCCGACCAGACTGCCCGCCAGTCATGCGCTCCAGATAACGGAACGGTCATGCAAGCCTCCATTCGGAAACCCGAACAAAGTAGAAAAACACATTCGGCCGACCGAACGAACCGACACCATCAACCTCATGCAAATAGAACAAATTCCTTATTTATCAATTAGTTATATTCACAAATAGCAACTGGCATACATCCTGCTCCTCCTGTTTTCAGGAATGTGTTGATCCTTCCGAACACGGTGGCCTGCCACCTATAAGAAAAACATCGAGGAACAGAATTCATGCGTATTACTACCAGCGTCCTGGGCGCCGCCATGGCAGCCAGTCTGATCTGCAGCCCGGCCTTCGCCGCCGAACTCACCGGAACCCTGAAGAAGATCAAGGAATCCGGCGTCGTGACCCTCGGCCACCGTGACTCCTCTATTCCCTTCTCTTACTACGGCAGCAGCGCTCAGCAGCCGGAAGGCTATTCCCACGACCTGCAACTGAAAGTGGTTGAGGAGCTGAAGAAAGAGCTCAACCTTCCCGACCTTAAAGTCCGTTACAACCTCATCACCTCGCAAACCCGAATTCCGCTGGTGCAGAACGGCACTGTCGATTTCGAGTGTGGCTCCACCACCAACAACGTCGAACGCCAGCGCCAGGTTGATTTCTCCGTTGGCATCTTTGAAGTCGGCACCCGCCTGCTGACCCGCACCAACTCACCGATCAAGGACTTTGCCGACCTCAAGGGCAAGAACGTGGTAACCACCGCCGGTACCACCTCCGAGCGCATCCTGAAGATCATGAATGCCGAGAAGAAAATGGGCATGAACGTGATCTCAGCCAAAGACCACGGCGAAGCCTTCCTGATGCTGGAATCTAATCGCGCAGTGGCCTTCATGATGGATGACGCCCTGCTCGCCGGTGAAATGGCCAAGGCCAAGAAACCGGATGACTGGCACATCGTCGGTGAGCCTCAATCCTTTGAGATCTATGGCTGCATGATGCGTAAAGGCGACGCCGACTTTAAGCGCGTTGTGGATAAAGCCATCAGCGACACCTTCGCCTCCGGCGAGATCAACGACATCTACAACAAGTGGTTCCAGCAGCCTGTTCCACCTAAAGGTCTGAACCTGAACTTCCCCATGAGCGAGCAACTGAAAAAGCTGATCGCCAACCCCACCGACAAGTCTGCAGAACAGATCTGAAGGTGATGCCACGGCCCTTTCATAAGGAGGGCCGTGTGCGGGGAATCCGGGAGGCCTGAGTCGCCTCCACCCAATCTACTCAAGCGTATTAATGGCCACGACAGCAGAGCAACTGCTGCCTGGCCGTGTGCAGCTTAACTACCGCTACGCGCCGCAGTTACTTGCCCATATTGATCCGGGACAGGTGTCGTGTGCGTAAGCCGCAAAGGGGAAACCCGCATGAACTACAACTGGGACTGGGGCATTTTCTTCAAGTCCACCGGCATTGGCAGCGAAATCTATCTGGACTGGTTTCTCACCGGTCTGGGCTGGACGGTCGCCATTGCGCTGGTAGGCTGGATTATTGCCCTGCTGCTTGGCTCGCTGCTCGGTGTCATGCGCACCCTGCCGAATCGCTGGATTGCCGGAATCGCCACGGTCTACGTGGAAGTCTTCCGTAACGTACCGCTGCTGGTGCAACTGTTCCTCTGGTACTTCCTGGTCCCTGACCTGCTGCCGGAGCCGCTGGAAATCTGGTTCAAACAGGACCTCAACCCAGCCACCTCGGCCTACCTCAGCGTTGTTGTTTGTCTGGGCCTGTTTACCGCCGCCCGCGTCTGCGAACAGGTGCGCACCGGCATTCAGGCGCTGCCAAAAGGACAAACATCCGCTGCCTACGCCATGGGTTTCACCCTGCCACAGACCTATTGGAACGTGCTGCTTCCACAGGCTTACCGGATCATTATTCCGCCGCTTACCAGCGAATTTCTGAACATCTTCAAGAACAGCTCGGTGGCCTCACTGATCGGCCTGATGGAGCTGCTCGCGCAGACCAAACAAACTGCCGAGTTCAGCGCCAACCTGTTTGAAGCCTTCACCCTAGCCACCCTGATCTACTTCACCCTGAACATGAGCCTGATGCTGCTCATGCGCCTGCTGGAGAAGAAAGTCAGCGTGCCCGGCTTGATCTCAGTAGGAGGCAAATAATGGACTTCAGCCCAATCATTCCTGCCCTGCCGGGGCTGTGGGAAGGCATGCTGATGACCCTGCAGCTCACCGTCATGGGCGTGCTCGGCGGCGTGGTACTCGGCACCCTGCTGGCGCTGATGCGCATGTCCAGCAACAGCTTGCTATCGAATATCGCCGCCACCTACGTCAACTACTTCCGTTCGATCCCGCTGCTGCTGGTGGTCACCTGGTTCTACTTTGCGGTGCCCTTCATCCTGCGCTGGATCACCGGTGAAGACACACCGGTTGGGGCGTTCAGCTCCTGCCTGGTGGCCTTCATCATGTTTGAGGCGGCCTACTTCTGCGAGATCGTCCGCGCCGGTATCCAGTCCATCCCACGCGGGCAAATGGGCGCGGCACAAGCGCTGGGCATGACCTACGGCCAGACCATGCGCCTGATCATCCTGCCCCAGGCCTTCCGCAAGATGAGCCCGCTGCTGTTGCAGCAGAGCATCATTCTGTTTCAGGACACCTCGCTGGTTTACACCGTCGGCCTGATGGACTTCCTCAACGCTGCCCGCTCCCGTGGCGACATCATCGGCCAGCCCCATGAGTTCCTGATTTTTGCCGGCCTCGTCTACTTCATCATCAGCTTCTCAGCCTCGCTGCTGGTCAAGCATCTGCAAAAAAGGTTAGCCGTATGATTTCCATCAAGAACATTTACAAGTGGTACGGAAACTTCCAGGTGCTGACCGATTGCAGCACCGAAGTGAAAAAGGGCGAAGTGGTTGTGGTATGCGGACCGTCCGGCTCGGGTAAATCCACCCTGATCAAGTGCGTGAACGCGCTGGAACCGTTCCAGAAAGGCGATATCGTGGTGGATGGCACCTCGATTGCCGACCCGAAAACCGACCTGCCAAAACTGCGTTCGCGCGTCGGCATGGTGTTTCAGCACTTCGAACTGTTCCCGCACCTGAGCATCACCGAGAACCTGACCATCGCGCAGATCAAAGTACTGGGTCGTAGCAAGGAAGAAGCCACGAAAAAAGGCCTGGAACTGCTTGAGCGTGTTGGCCTCAAAGACCACGCCAACAAATTCCCCGGCCAGCTTTCCGGTGGCCAGCAACAACGTGTAGCGATTGCCCGCGCACTGGCCATGGACCCGGTCGTCATGCTGTTCGACGAACCGACTTCAGCGCTGGACCCTGAAATGGTTAACGAAGTGCTGGATGTGATGGTACAACTCGCCCACGAAGGCATGACCATGATGTGCGTCACCCACGAAATGGGCTTTGCCCGTAAGGTCGCCGACCGGGTGATTTTTATGGATGCCGGACAGATTGTTGAGGACTGTGCCAAGGACGAATTCTTCGGCGACATCAGTTCACGTTCCGAGCGTGCCCAGCAATTCCTCGCCAACATCCTGCCGCATTAAGCGTTACGCCCCGCCGACACTCGAGAACCGGGCGCTATGCCCGGTGATCGGCTAGTCTGGATCTCAGCCTGTAAGGGATTAGAACCATGCAATACCCTACAGCTCCCCCTGACTGCATACCTACGGAACTCACTGTGAAACCCCGCCGTATCCGTCGTTTGTCACTGATCAGCCTGATGCTGGCCCTGATCGTAGGCTGCGGCTATATCGGTTATACCGTCAGTGAATACTTCGGCATCCAGGCCCTCAGCGAAAATGGCCAGCGCCAACTGGAACTGAATGCCCGCTCGGTGGAAAGCGAGATCAGCAAATACACCTACCTGCCTTCGCTGCTTGAGCTTGAGTTCAACGTCGAGCGCCTACTAAGCACCCCGACGACCTACCGCCGCCATCTGGTTAACGAGTATCTGGAAGGCCTGAATCAGCGCAGCGGCAGTCTGGCCATCTACATCCTCAACCCACAGGGCCGCGTACTGGCTACCAGCAACTGGCGCGATGCGACCAGCTATCTCGGTGAGGATCTGTCTTTCCGGGCCTACTTCAAAGACGCCCTTGAAGGACGTGCCGCCCGTTTTTATGGGATTGGCAGCACCGCCGGTGAGCCCGGTTACTACCTCGCTCACGCACTGAAAAAGAATGACAAAGTCATTGGCGTTGCCGTGGTTAAAGTACGCCTGGAAGGCCTCGAACAGCGCTGGGAAAAAGCGCGCCTGCAAGCCTATGTCAGTGACGAAAACGGCATCATTATCCTGTCCAGTAACCAGGCCCGCTGGCTCAAGGCCGTGCGTCCGCTGCCCGCCGAAACCCGCGAGCGCCTGGCGCGCAGCCTGCAATATCACTGGTGGGCGCTGGAAGAACTGCAACCCCTGAGCCGTAAGCATCTGGCCGATGGAACGGAGCTGGTGAGTTTTGCCGAAGACAGTAAGTCACAAGGCAAATCCGCCAACATCACCTACCTGTCGCAAAGGCGCCCGCTGGTCGACACCGCTTGGCATATCACCCTGCTCAGTCCGGTCAATGATGTGCAGCGTGCCGCCTTCAGCCATGGCCTGCTGGCCAGCGTGGCCTGCGCACTGCTGATCTTCCTGGGCCTTGCCCTCAACCAACGCCGACGCATGATCGCCACCCGCCTGGCGGCACGCGAAGCACTGATTCAGGCCAACAACGAACTGGAGCGGAAAATTGCCGAACGTACCGCCGACCTGCAAGCCAGCAACCTGCGCCTGCAAGCCGAAGTGCGTGAGCGTCAACAGGCTGAAACCACGTTGCGTCAGACCCAGGACGACCTGATCCAGGCCGGGAAACTGGCAGTTATCGGGCAAATGTCCACCGCCATCGCCCACGAACTTAACCAGCCGCTGGCGGCTCTGCGCACCCTGTCCGGCAACACCATCCGCTTCCTCCAGCGCGGCGTGCTGGATGTGGCCAGCAGCAACCTGCAAACCATCGGCGAGCTGGTCGACCGCATGGGCAAGATCACCGGCAGCCTGCGCGCTTTTGCCCGCCGTGCTGACGACCATGGCCAGGCTGATCTTGAGCAAGCCATCGATGCGGCTCTGAAACTTCTTCAGGGGCACCCCGCCTTCGACGGCCTTACGTTGGAGAAGGACTGTCAGTACAGTCGCGAAAACATGCTTCTGGGCATTGAACAGACGCGACTGGAACAGATACTGATCAACCTGATCGCCAATGCGCTGGACGCCATGACTGAACAAAATCAGCGACAGCTGTGTCTGACCGGGCGTGAGCAAGATAGCCGCTACCTGCTGACCGTACAGGACAACGGTATTGGTATCCCGGTCGACATCCGCGCACACCTGTTTGAGCCTTTTTTCACCACCAAACCGGGAGAAAAAGGCCTCGGCCTCGGCCTCACCCTGTCCGCCAGTTTGGCGGCAGCAGCCGGCGGCAACCTCAGTGTGCAACACCCGGAGAGCGGCGGCACCGCATTCCTGCTGAATCTGCCCATCATTACCGGACACAAGGATGAACCCCATGACTGAGCAACTGAGCGTCCTGATCGTTGAAGACGATCCCCACGTCCTGCTCGGCTGCCAGCAGGCACTGGCGCTGGACGATATCCCCAGCATCGGCGTCGGTAGCGCAGAGGAAGCTCTGCAGCGCCTTGATGCGAACTTCGCCGGTATTGTCATCAGCGACATCCGCCTGCCAGGCATGGACGGCCTCGACCTGCTCAAGCAGCTCAAACAGCTGGATGAAGGCCTGCCAGTGATCCTGATTACCGGCCACGGCGACATCAACATGGCGGTCAATGCCATGCGTAACGGTGCCTACGACTTTATCGAAAAACCCTTCTCTCCCGAACGCTTGGTAGACGCCACCCGGCGTGCGCTGAACCAACGCGGCCTGAGTCGGGAAGTCTCCGAACTGCGCCGCCGCCTGGCCGGTCGTCAGGCTCTGGAACAGCGCCTGATTGGCATCTCACCGGCGATGGAAAAACTCCGTGAGCTGATTGCCAATATCGCCGACACCTCAGCTAATGTGCTGATCGAAGGAGAGACCGGTACCGGCAAGGAACTGGTCGCCCGCTGCCTGCACGACTTCAGCAAACGCCAGAGCAATCCGTTTGTAGCCCTCAACTGTGGCGGCCTGCCGGAGAGCCTGTTTGAAAGCGAAATCTTCGGCCACGAAGCTCACGCCTTCACCGGTGCCAGCAAACGCCGCATCGGCAAGATCGAGCATGCCAACGGCGGCACGTTGTTCCTCGACGAAATCGAAAGCATGCCGCTCAACCTGCAAATTAAACTGCTGCGCGTGCTGCAGGAGCACAGTCTGGAGCGGCTTGGCTCCAACCAGAGCATCCCGGTGGACTGCCGTTTTATTGCAGCGACCAAGGCTGATCTCGAACAGCAAGGCAAAGCTGGCACCTTCCGCAGTGACCTGTATTACCGCCTCAATGTCGTGACCCTGAACCTGCCTCCGCTGCGCGAGCGCCGTGAGGATATTCCGCTGCTGTTCGAGCACTTCCTGCAACTCTCCGCCCTGCGCTTCGACCGTCCGGCCCCGGAGCTGGACCGCCAGACCCTGACTACTCTGATGAGCCACGACTGGCCGGGCAACGTACGCGAACTGCGCAACGTCGCCGAACGCTTCGCCCTCAACTTGCCCGCCTTCAAAGACAGTGCCGTCAGCAATGCAGGCGTAACGACTTTTGCCGAAGCCGTGGAAGCCTTTGAGCGCAACCTGCTGGCCGACAGCCTTAGCCGTAACGGCGGCAACCTGAGCCAGACCGCCCAGAGTCTGGGCATGGCCAAAACCACCCTGTTCGATAAAGTGAAAAAATACGGATTGAGTTGACCCTCACAGATCGCAGGGGACGAGCCGCATGAATGCGGCGAGAGTCGTACAGGGCCAGGACGGCCCTTGGACGACGGCACCGGAGCAGTGCCGGAGTGCGGGAAGTTTCGCGTAGCGAAACCCGGATGCTTGGGCGCATTTCTTTTGCTTACTTTTCTTTGTGCAAGCAAAGAAAAGTAAGGCGCCCGTAAGAGGCGCAACCGCAGTGCAAGAACGACACCATCCCACAAACAAAAACCCGCCAACACACAGGCGGGTTTTTCATTCAAAACAGCCAGCCTCACGGCCTGCTGATCGCTACTCAGGAGAAAACGCGGAAGCGCTCTTTATCATCGATAAAGGTCTTGTCAGCAAAACCCGCCTTATTCGCTCCGAACGGCATCTGCGCACGCAGCTTCCAACTAGCCGGGATATTCCACTTGGCCGCTACAGCAGCATCTGGCAGCGGGTTATAGTGCTGCAGGCTGGCACCGATACCGGCGCTGGCCAGCGCCGACCAAACAGAGAACTGGGCAATGCCGCTGCCCTGCTCAGACCAAACCGGGAAGTTATCGGCATACAGGGCAAACTGCTTCTGCAAGCCGGTAATCACATCCTGATCCTCGTAGAACAACACAGTACCGGCACCGGCAGCAAAGCTGTTGATCTTGCCTTCGGTGGCCGCGAAAGCATCAGCTGGCACAATCTTGCGCAGTTCATCTTTTACGATCTCCCAAAAACTATCACTTTCGGCACCGAACAAAATCACCGCACGGGAGCTTTGCGAGTTGAACGAAGACGGTGACAGTTTGATCGCCTCCTGAATCAGCGCAGTGACCTCTGCCTGCGGCAGAGGCAACTCTTTACCCAGCGCATATTGGGTACGACGTGTCTTGATCGCATCGATAAATGCATTGCTCATACGGGTAACTCCTCTCAAAGGTTCGGGCAAATCAGGATGCAGCCGAGCTGCTGCACTGAGCTGTGCCACCAGCCGTTGCTGAAACGGCACAACCAGCGCGATCCCGCCCTGAAAATTGGATGAACGTAACAGGAGACAGAGAATGAAATTGCACCCCAGCACCTGATTGCCAACGCTCAATGTGTGAGCGGTAGTGGCCGTATTTTCTGTAAAGAGTAATACGCAAAACTCAGACCGCACTGCACGCAGACAGGTTTCATACGATCGAGTGCTGTACAGACCACAATGATGAACAGCTCAGCCCATCACAGGTTTTGCTCCGGAGCAGGAGCCAGCCCACCTTCGAGCTTGCGCCAGAGCAAACGCACTGATGCCTTACGCACCAACGCGCAGCGGTACAAACGAATCTCTAACGGCAGGAACCACTGTTCATCACCGCACACCACCAACTCGCCCCTTGCCAGTTCAGCCGTGGCCGACAAACGTGGCACCCAAGCAACGCCCATGCCCTGCAACGCCATGCATTTAAGGCTGTCAGCCATGGCGGTCTCATAAACAGTAGTCGAACGCAGCGCCCGCTGCCTGAGCAGTTGGTTAACCGAGCGCCCCAGCAGCGCGCCCGCACTGTAGGCCAGCAGCGGCACGCTCTGACCACTATTAAGGTCGAACAGCGGCTTGCCGTTTTCATCCGCAGCGCACATAGGCAGCATCTCAGTGCGCCCCAGATGAAGAGAAGGAAAAAGCTCCGGATCGAGCTGCATGGCCGCATCCGGGTCGTAATACGCAAGGATCAGGTCACACGCACCTTCGCGCAGAGAGTGAACCGCTTCCCCCACGTTAGCGGCGACCAGACGCGTCGTCAGCGGCAGACCTTCACGGCGCAGACGGGCGATCCACTCAGGGAAGAAGCCCAGCGTCAGCGAGTGCGCTGCCGCAATCTGCATAACCTCACCCTGCTGGCCTTCCAGGTTATGCAGGTGGCGAACCACCTCACCCAGTTGCTCAACGATGCTGCGCGCTGTCACCAGAAACAGCTGGCCGGACTCGGTCAGATCAACAGGTGTTCGCGAACGGTCAACAAGCGTTAGTCCAAGGGCCGCTTCCAGACTGCGAATCCGCCGGCTGAAAGCTGGCTGAGTCACAAATCTTTTCTGTGCGGCCTGCGAAAAACTGCGCGTTGTCGCCAATGCAACGAAGTCTTCCAGCCATTTGCTCTCAAGATTCATGATCACTCCAATCAAGACTTAGTCGTGTTTTTACACGCAATTTCGAGATTTTTCCCTGAAACGACGACTGACACCGGGACCTTCTCATTTCGGGCAGTTTTCAGGCCTGCTGTGCAAAGTCGAGTCACATCAACATTATGCCGATTGTGCATAGGATAGCGGATATCAGCATTGGCCAGTAGTCGGCCACAGGCCTTAATCTACGGGACATCGCGGTTACCCCCGCACCTTCACGAGATTTAATGAATCATGTCCCTTGTTGCATCACACCGCATCGAGAAAGACTTGCTCGGTAGCCTCGAAGTACCCGCTGAGGCTTATTACGGTATCCAGACCCTACGCGCTGTGCAGAACTTCCGTCTCTCTGGCGTACCGCTGGCTCACTACCCGAAACTGGTCATCGGTCTGGCCATGGTCAAACAGGCTGCAGCCGACGCAAACCGCGAGCTGGGCCACTTGTCCGCCGCCAAGCACACCGCGATCAGCACTGCCTGCGCCCGCATTATTCAGGGCGAATTTCACGACCAGTTCGTCGTCGACATGATTCAGGGTGGCGCAGGTACTTCCACCAATATGAACGCCAATGAGGTGATCGCCAACATTGCCCTGGAAGCCATGGGCCATGAGAAAGGCGAGTACCAGTACCTGCACCCCAATAACGATGTGAACATGGCGCAGTCGACTAACGACGCTTACCCGACCGCCATCCGCATCGGCCTGCTGCTGGGCCACGACAGCCTGCTCAACGCGCTGGACAAACTGATCCAGTCGTTCGCTGCTAAAGGGCTGGAATTCGGCCACGTGCTGAAAATGGGCCGCACCCAGCTGCAAGATGCTGTGCCGATGACTCTCGGCCAGGAATTCCGCGCCTTCGCCGTTACCCTCGGTGAAGACCTGCAGCACCTGAAACTGATCGCTCCGAAGCTGCTGACCGAAGTGAACCTCGGCGGCACCGCCATCGGTACCGGCATCAACGCTGACCCGGCTTACCAGCATCTGGCTGTTAAGCGCCTGGCAGTCATCAGCGGCCACCCGGTTGTACCGGCTGCCGACCTGATTGAAGCCACCTCTGACATGGGTGCTTTCGTGCTGTTCTCCGGCATGCTCAAGCGTACTGCGGTCAAGCTGTCGAAGATCTGTAACGACCTGCGCCTGCTCTCCAGCGGCCCACGTACTGGCATCAACGAGATCAACCTGCCAGCGCGTCAGCCGGGCAGCTCGATCATGCCAGGCAAGGTCAATCCGGTGATCCCGGAAGCCGTTAACCAGGTTGCGTTCGATGTAATCGGTAACGACCTCGCGCTGACCATGGCAGCCGAGGGCGGCCAGCTGCAGCTGAACGTGATGGAGCCGCTGATCGCGTACAAGATCCTCGACTCGATCCGCCTGCTGACCCGCGCCATGGATATGTTGCGCGAGCTGTGCATCGACGGCATCACTGCCAACGAAGATCGCTGCCGTGAACTGATGGAAAACTCCATCGGCCTGATCACCGCACTGAACCCGTACATCGGTTACGAAAACGCCACCCGCATCGCCAAAGTCGCCCTCGAATCGGGCCGTGGTGTGCTGGAACTGGTACGTGAAGAAAAACTGCTGGATGACGCCACGCTGGATGACATTCTGCGCCCTGAAAACATGATCGCCCCGCGTCTAGTCCCACTGAAGGCATAAGCCAGGAGAACTCACATGAAAAACAACGCATTCATGCCAACCCTGCCGCCGACCTTCATGGCGCTGACTCCACCACGTCGTATGTGGCCGGGTATTGCAATGCCGCGCTATGTCTCACATCGCGCTGAACAGCATCAGGCTCAGCAGGCCACAGCCCGCAGCCGCTAATTTCGCTAGATGGTACCGGAGGCCCCCCGCCTCTATTTTTTAGGGATGGCTTATGCCATCCCTTTTTTATTGTGCCGTACAAGCTGCGCTCCACTGGCAGATATCGGCACACTGGACATCTCTGTCGCCCCCCTACCAAGATCAGTTTGTGGCCTGAACTTCCGCCTCAGCACCGCTTCCTGTCTGCACAATGTTCTCCAGTTGACATGGACTGAACAGATCCAGCGATTGCTTATACACAGAAGTCTGCACGCCCATAAAACCCAGCACAGAATGGAACAGGTTGTCCTGCGAGACATCTTTGCTGCTCTGCTGCTTCATGCACTGGGCATTTATGCCGCTGCTGCGCTGTACGCCGTCTGAGAGCCACATCACCATCGGAATATGGGTTTGCTCTGACGGTGAAATCGCATAGGGAACACCGTGCAGGTACATGCCACTTTCCCCCAACGACTCACCATGATCAGACATGTACAACATGGCCGTATTCAGCTTTGCAGACTTCTCTTTGAGCAGGTCAATGGTCGAGGCCAACACATAATCGGTGTACAGCATGCTGTTGTCGTATGCATTGACGATGGTCTGGCGCTCGCAGCGGTCCAGCTGCACCTGATCACACACCGGGGTCAACTTCTCAAAGGCAGTCGGGTAGCGCTTGTAGTAAGCGGGGCCGTGGCTGCCTTTCATGTGCAGAACAATCACCGCATCACGATCCAGTTTGTCGAGGTAATCCGAGAGCTTGTACAGCAACACCTCGTCACGGCACTCTGCTTTAGTACACAGGCTATCGACATCCAGGCGGGACACATCCTCGGTCGGCACCCGGTCACAGGCGCCTTTACAGCCTGAGTTGTTATCGCGCCAGAGTACGGACACTCCAGCACGCTGCAGCACATCCAGCAGGCCTTCGCGGTTCTGCGCCATGCTGCTCTTGTAATTCTCCCGACCTACGTCCTGGAACATGCACGGCACCGAAACGGCTGTGGCCGTACCGCACGAACTGGCGTTTGTGAAGTTGATGACATCGCGTTTTGCCAGCTCAGGCGTGGTATTACGCTCGTAGCCATTGAGGCCGAAGTTGACCGCCCGCGCGGTTTCCCCAACAACGACAACCATCACCTTGGGTCTAGCGCCCAATGTAGCTGGCGCAACCCGGTGTGCATCCGCGCCAACCACTTCCAGCTTGGCAGGCGCACTGAACTCCCGTTTCAGATAACCATGGACAGCCCCGACCACGTTCGACGGCACCAGCATCAGACGCACTTCACGGTTATTGCGCAGCAGCGAGGCGTAAGGCTGATAAAAGCTCATCACCACACCAAAGAAGCAGACCAGCAGCAGCGCCATGCAGCCGAACTTGAGTGTGGTTTCACGCTTCCAGCCACGGTTAAGCAGACGAACACGACTGATCAGGACGATAGGCAGCCCGGCAAACAGCAGCAGCCATCCCAACATCCGCCAGGTCAGCAGCTCATTGGCCTCGGCTATATCGGTCTGCACCACATTCATCAACATCGAATAGTCGATGACGATGCCGTAGCTGTTCATAAAGTAGCTGGCCGCAGCTGAGATCAGCACCACAAGCGCCAGCACAATCTTGGTCGTGCGCCCCCAGGCCAGCAGACTGAGCAGGATGTACAGCCAGATCCAGACAAACACCGGCAAACTGAGCAGAAACAGCAGGCTGTCGTTCTCCCAGCCACTGACGCCCTTCCAGACCGTGCGCCAGAACGGCAGGTTCATGGTCAGCATCAACCACAACGCCACCAGCATAGTCAGCGCATTGCGGCTGAGCGTGATGCTGAACCAAGGTGTGATTTTTTCGACAAGAGAACGATACACAACGGACCCCAGACTGAATGATTCAGCCGGGAATCTACTGACTCGCTTGTTCAGCCAAAGTCGAAAAATCGTGAAGATTTCGTTGGCCAGTCTTTAATCGTTTGAAGGCGCTCAATGGCACGAAATACGGAGTGCTGCGCCAACCATTTGCCGTTACTGAAGCACTCGAATGGGCTGAAAGGATACCGGCTGAAAGTACGCTGAGATAAACGTCCAGAATACGGCACTTAGGACAGTAGTGTCGGTCTAACGGGTCCCTGCTTGTTCAGGAAAACTAAACATAAGCGCTATTTCTGTAGTTGGCGCTGCACCTATACAGAAGAGGCTTAAAGTATGTCCGCTGATAAAGAACAAATCGCACAAGCCCAAGCAAGTAAAGACCCGGTGGCCATCGTCGGGGCGTTCCTCGCCAACTCAGGTAAAGACAGCGTCGCCTATGCCGCCAGCCAGCTAGTAGCTGAAGATGCCACCTACACTTCGCTGAACTTCGAAAACCCCGAACTTCAGCAGATCGAGCCCTGGACAGGCACCCGCAAAGGCCGCCAGGTGTTCGTCGACACCTTCTCCAACGTCGGCACGTACTGGGACGTGAATGACTTCCAGGTGACTGACATCTTCGGCAGTGGTGAAAAGGTCGCGGTATTTGGCCAGTTCACTTACACGTCAGTTGCACTGGGCCACCGCTTCACTTCACCGTTCTCGGTACTGGCGAAAGTCGAAAACGGCCAGATCGTTTACTTCCAGTTTATGGAAGACACCTACGCCTCGGCTAAATCCTTCCGCCAGAGCGGCCAGTGGACCATTAAGTCCACTCAGGACAGCACGCCGTTCCAGGTGGGCTAAACCTTGGATTCAGGAGCGCTTAGGCGCTCCTGAATCAGCCGAGCGTTCCCTTTATCAAACAAAAATTACTTTTCCGTAAATAAAATCGCACAACCCTCTTACCAAATCTGCACTTCCTGTCTAGCATGCTGCCATCACCCGGAGCAGCTCACCCATGTATATCCCCACCGCGTTTCGCCAGGAAGAACTCAGTGCCCTGCACCAGCAGATGCGCGCCTGCCGCTTGCCCAGCCTTGTCAGCCATGGCGAACACGGCCTGCTGGCCACCCCCTTGCCGATGCTTCTGGTTGAAGATGAAGGCCCTTACGGCACACTTTACGGCCACTTCGCCCGGGCCAATCCGCAGTGGAAGGATCTGGCAGCCGGTGCCGAAGCGCTGGTGATCTTTCAGGGCCCGGAAGCCTATGTGACACCCAGCTGGTACGCCGCCAAGGCCGAACACGGCAAAGTGGTGCCGACCTGGAACTACATCAATGTTCAGGCGCGCGGCAAGGTAGAGATTTTTGAGGACGCCGAGCGCCTGTTGAAAGTGGTCAGCGGCCTGACCGACCTGCATGAAAGCGATCGGGAACAGCCGTGGGCGGTCAGTGATGCCCCGGACGATTACATCGCCGGCATGCTGCGTGCGATTGTCGGCTTTGCCCTGCCCATCGAGCGCCTGGATGGCAAGTGGAAACTCGGGCAGAACCGCAGCGAGCAAGACCAGAACGGCGTGCGCGAAGGCCTGCAGGCCAGCAGCGATGCACGTGATCAGGCGCTGGCTGAACAGATGCCCGTACCTGCTCAGCGCTGATCACCGCTCAGTCGATTTCAAATAAACCGTTGCGTACCGTCGCACCACCCAGACGCTGGCGGATGTCGTCATCAATCCGCGGATCGTCCGGGCTATAGAGCATCACCTGGCGATACGCAGCGACCCGGTTAATCTGCTGGCCGAGGAATTCCCACACCACGCGGGTGCAGGCCGGAGTACGACGGTCTCCACTGGAAACGCCGGTCTTCAGGCCATTCAGGCGCTTGATGCGACTTTTGAAACTGGGGATCAGAATGGTCTGACTGATCTCATTGCCAGTCAGCGACTCATAGTCCACCAGGAAGATGCGGTCCTGCAGGAAGTACGCTGCTCCCAGATAGCGACAACGCACCCACTCTTCGGCCTTGGCGCTGTCCGCCCCGGCAGGCTCCTGCCGCTCCTGCCGCTCGAACAGAAAACTGCCGCGCTCTTCGCGCACATGCACCAGCGACAGCAAAATCTGTCCCGGTACGGACATGCAGTTTGAGTATTCGAAGTAATAACCGCAGTAGCGTGACATGTCGCTGCAGTAACCCGGCAAGGGCGCAAACAGCTCCGTCACCGGACTGCTCAAACGGTAGTTCTCGCGCAGTCCGTGCTGACCGCCAATCAGCTCGGCAAATTGTTCCGCCGGTAACTCCAGCTCATACGCCTCGACACCGAAGAAATCGCATATACGCTTAAGGTTGTACGCGATCGGACGGCTTTGACCACTGAGGTATTTGTTGAATTGCGCGCGGTTGATGTCGAGCTTGCGGCAAACCTCGGCAATAGAGCGGTAGTGACTGCAAAGTAGCTTGAGATTGGTGCCTAAATGGGCAGACATGTCAGACGTCCATGTGATGCGAGCGACGCTATTTTAGCATCAGGTCGCGCCATGTCGCCTCCACACGCGAAATTGCACGATGAACGCCAGTCAACAAATATGCCCGGTCTGTGTGCCCGCGCTGTGGAGCACCCCATACATAAGAAATAAGTGAGAGCACTCTGAAAGCCTGGCGATAGCCGCCCAGACCGCATTCAGAGGAGCCCTGCTAAGACGAGGCGACACAATGCTTAAAGACATTTACTTGCAGATATTGAGCGCGATGGGGGTCGTCAACGATCTCCTCTGGGGCAAGGTGCTGATCGTCGTGCTGGTAGGCCTTGGCCTGTACTTCACCATCCGCTCGAAATTCGTCCAGTTCCGCTACTTCGGCGACATGTTCCGCATCTTCGGCGAGGCGTTCAAACGTCAGCCGGGCCAGCTCAGCTCCTTCCAGGCACTGATGCTGTCGGTAGCCGGGCGCGTTGGCGCAGGCAACATTGCCGGTGTGGCGGTCGCCATCATGCTCGGCGGACCGGGCGCGGTGTTCTGGATGTGGGTAGTGGCGCTGCTGGGCATGGCCACCAGTTACTTCGAATGCACCCTCGGTCAGCTGTACAAAGAGCGTCAGGCAGACGGCACCTACCGTGGCGGTCCGGCCTTCTACATTCAGCAGGGCCTGGGCAACCGTGGCATGGCCGTACTGTTCTCGGTGCTGCTGCTGGTGACCTTCGGCTTTGGCTTCAACGCCTTGCAGTCGTACACCGTTGCCACTTCGCTGCATGACACCTTCAACATCCCCACCTTCGGCAGCGGCCTGATTCTGGTGGCTGTGATTGGCGCCATCATCTTCGGCGGCATCAAACGCATTGCCGGTATGGCCGACGTAATGGTGCCGATCATGGGCATTTCCTACATCGGCATGGCGCTGGTGATTTTGGGCATGAACCTGAATGTGGTGCCGGATACTCTAATGCTGATCGTGCGCAGTGCCTTCGGCCTGGAGCCAGCCTTCGCAGGCGGCATGGGCGCGGCGATTGTCTGGGGTGTTAAACGTGGCCTGTTCTCTAACGAAGCAGGTCTGGGCAGCGCACCGAACGTGGCTGCCGTGGCGGAGGTCAAGCACCCGGCGGCTCAAGGTATCGTGCAGTCGCTGAGCGTATTTATCGACACCATCTTGGTCTGCACCAGCACTGCGCTGATCATCCTGCTGTCGGGCATCTATCAGCCGGGCATGGAAATGGAAGGCGTGCTGCTGACCCAAAACGCCATGGCCTCGCAGGTCGGCGACTGGGGCAAGATCTTTGTCAGTTCGGCTCTGGTACTGTTTGCCTTCACCACCTTGGTTTACAACTACTACCTGGGCGAGAATGCGCTGAGTTTCTTCACCAAAAACCGCGGCATGCTGGTGGTTTACCGCGTACTGGTGATCAGCCTGATCATGTGGGGCTCGCTGCAAGACCTGACCACCGTGTTCGGCTTTGCCGACCTGACCATGGGCCTGTTGGCACTGGCTAACCTCACCGCCGTGGTGCTGCTGTTCAAGAAAGCCCTGCGGGTGATGGATGACTACGACGCTCAGATCAAAGCGGGTATTAAAAGCCCGGTATTTGACGCGTCCAAGTTCAGCGACCTGAAACTGGACAACAGCTCCTGGCCGACTCCATCAGCCTCTGCTGATGATCTGGCGGCGGTGCGCGACAGCGTCCACCAGCGTTAAACGGAAGCGACGCCGCAACACAAACAGGGGGCCTAGCCCCCTGTTTTCATATTCAGTGCATACAAATGCGGAGACCCGGAATGGGCTGCAAAAACATTCTGCTGCTGTACACCGGCGGCACCATCGGTATGCAGATGAGCGCGGACGGCCTGGCCCCAGCGTCTGGGTTCGAAGAACGAGTGCGCGCCGAACAGGCGAAGCAAAACCTCACTCTGCCGAGCTGGCAGTTCCGCGCCCTCTTGCCACCTATCGACAGCGCCAACATGACCCAGCACAACTGGCTGGCCATGGCCGCGGCAATCCGCGAATGCGTTGCAAACGGCTGCGACGGCGTGTTGTTGCTGCATGGTACCGACACCCTGGCCTACAGCGCCGCTGCCCTGAGCTTCCTGCTGCTGGGGTTACCGGTGCCGGTCTTGCTGAGTGGCTCGATGCTGCCTGCGGGTGCCGACAACAGCGACGCCTGGGGCAACCTGTTCGGCGCACTGAACGCACTCGCCGATGGCGTCAGCAACGGCGTTCACCTGTACTTCAACCAGCGCCTGATGCATGGTGCCCGGGTCAGCAAACTGAGCAGTGACGACTTCGACGCATTTCAGGTTCTCCCACGCCCACGTCAGAGTGAGCGCGCCGAGAGAATCCCCGCTCAGCTGGATTACCGTCAGGTACGGCAGCCCGTCAATCTCGCTGTACTGCCCTTCTATCCCGGCCTGCAGGCCAGCCACCTGCGTGCATTGCTAAGCACTGGCGTAGAGGGTTTGCTGCTGGAGTGCTTCGGCAGCGGCACCGGTCCGTCTGACAATCAGGACCTGCTCGCTGTACTACGCGAGGCCCACGACAACGGCGTGGTAATCGCCGCCATCAGCCAGTGCGCCCATGGCCACGTCGAATTCGGGGTGTATGCCGCTGGCAGCCAGCTGGCCAGTTGCGGACTGATTTCCGCTGGGGGGATGACCCGCGAAGCAGCGCTTGGCAAACTGTTCGCTCTACTCGGTGCCGGACTGACTCAAGCCGAGACCGAATACTGGTTTGCACTGGACCTGTGTGGCGAGCGCGCTGACTGATAACACCGCGCTGCCCGCGTCCCTGATGACGAGGAAGCACTGCATGGCAATTCGTATACCCGTCGAAATCCGCCCCGTCAGCGCCGCTGATCTTGAGGCCTGGAAGCCGCTCTGGCACGGCTACCAGCGCTTCTACATGACCGAAATTGACGCTGCCACCAGCGAAGTCACCTGGCAACGCTTCCTTGACCCGAACGAGCCGGTCAACGCTGCTCTGGCATGGCACGAAGGCAAAGCCATCGGCCTGGTGCAGTGGATTTACCACCGCTCAACCTGGACCCAAGGCGATTACTGCTACCTGCAAGACCTGTTCATCAGCAAAGAAACCCGCAGCAACGGCGTGGGCCGCCAACTGATCGAATACGTCTACGCCCAAGCCAAAGAACACGGCTGCTCGCGCACCTACTGGCTGACTCACGAGAGCAACAGCAAAGCCATGCTGCTCTACGAGCGCATTGCTGAAAAGTCGGGTTTTATCCAGTACCGCAAGCTGTTCTGAGCCTGCCCGCGAGGGAGTAAGAAAAAGTTATGCCCCACTGCACGTTGTGCTGTTACCTGCAGCTGTGAACACCCAATCCGGGGAAGGACGACGGGCGCTCAAACCGGGGCATAACCTAAAAGCGTGGAGCCCTAGGCTCCTGGCCTGCACACCTGCCGGTCTGCCTGCCACAACCGCTGCCTGAGGCAGCGGCTGTTGGAATAAAAAGAAGCCCCCTAAACCGTCTGAATGCCTGTTCAACCAGCCGGGGGCTTCGAGGTTAACCTTCGATTTCGATCAGCACTTCGCCTGGGTTGACGCGGTCACCCTTGGCTACGTGAATGGCGGTGACAGTCCCGGCGATCGGAGCCTGGATTTCTGTCTCCATCTTCATCGCTTCGCTGATCAGCACGGCTTGGCCGGTCTTAACCACATCACCGACCTTAACCAGTACATCAACGATGTTGCCCGGCATGCTGGTGCTGACATCGCCCGGCGCGCTGGCCTGCTTACGCTTGCCACCGGCACCGCCGACAAACTCGTTAAGCGGCTCAAACACCACTTCTTCAGGCATACCGTCGATGGACAGGTAGAAGTGACGCTTGCCGTCGCCTTTCACACCCACACCGGTTATATCCACACGGTAGCTTTCGCCGTGCACGTCGATGACGAACTCGGTCGGTACGCCCTCGCCGCCCACAGCTGAGCTTGCGCCCGCTTCCGGGATCGGCAGCAGCACTTCAGGAGTCAGCGTGCCGGAGGCGCGCTCTTCGAGGAACTTGCGGCCAATGTCCGGGAACATGGCGTAAGTCAGTACATCTTCTTCGCTCTTGGCCAGGCTGCCGATTTCTTCACGCAAACGGGACAGCTCAGGCTTGAGCAGATCAGCCGGACGCACTTCGATCAGCTCTTCGCTACCGATGGCCTGCTTGCGCAGTTGCTCGTTGACCTTGCCCGGCGCCTTGCCGTAACCGCCTTGCAGGTACAGCTTCACCTCGTTGGTGATGGTCTTGTAGCGCTCGCCAGCCAGTACGTTGAACACGGCTTGAGTACCGACGATCTGCGAAGTCGGCGTAACCAGCGGCGGGAAGCCGAGGTCTTCACGAACACGCGGAATTTCCGCGAACACTTCGTTGATGCGATTCAGTGCGCCCTGCTCTTTGAGCTGGTTAGCCAGGTTGCTCATCATGCCGCCCGGCACCTGATTGACCTGCACGCGGGTATCGACCGCGGTGAACTCGCTTTCAAACTGGTGGTACTTCTTACGCACGGCGTGGAAGTACATGCCGATTTCCTGAATCAGCGCCAGGTCCAGACCGGTGTCGTATTCGGTGCCGCGCAGTGCTGCAACCATCGACTCAGTGCCCGGATGGCTGGTGCCCCAGGCGAAGCTGGAGATCGCTGTGTCGATGTGATCAGCACCGGCTTCAATCGCCTTGAGCTGGCACATGCTGCCCATACCGGCAGTGTCGTGGCTGTGGATAAACACCGGCAGATGCACCGCATCTTTCAGCGCCTTAACCAGCTCAGCAGTAGCAAACGGTGTCAGCAAACCGGCCATGTCTTTAATGGCGATGGAATCCACGCCCATCATGGCCATGGCTTTGGCCTGTTCCACAAACGCCTCAGTGGTGTGCACCGGGCTGGTGGTGTAGCTGATGGTGCCCTGAGCGTGCTTACCGGCAGCCTTCACCGCCTCAATGGCCACACGCAGGTTACGCACATCGTTCATGGCGTCGAAAATACGGAAGACGTCGATACCGTTAACCGCTGCCTTGGCAACAAATGCACGGACTACGTCATCGCTGTAATGGCGGTAGCCCAGCAGGTTCTGGCCGCGCAGCAGCATCTGCAGACGGGTGTTCGGCAGTGCTGCTTTGAGCTTACGCAGACGCTCCCACGGGTCTTCCTTAAGGAAGCGTACGCAGGCGTCAAAGGTCGCGCCGCCCCAGACTTCCAGCGACCAGTAGCCGACTTTGTCGAGCTTGTCGCAGATCGGCAGCATGTCTTCCAGACGCATGCGGGTCGCGATCAGGGACTGGTGGGCGTCGCGCAGGATGGTATCGGTGACAGTGATTTTCTTAGCCATTTTCAATTCCTCACAGGCCGGCGTGCGCGGCGATTGCAGCAGCGATGGCCAGGGCCAGTTCGCCCGGCTTGCGTTTGATCGAATAGTTCAGCAGTTCCGGATGTTCTTCTACGAAACTGGTGTTGAACTGCCCTGACTTGAACTCGTCGTTGTCGAGAATCTGCTGGTAATAGGTCGCAGTGGTCTTCACACCCTGCAAGCGCATGTCATCCAGCGCGCGCGAGCCACGGGCCAACGCCTCTTCCCAGGTCAGCGCCCAAACAATCAGCTTCAGGCACATGGAGTCGTAATACGGCGGAATGGTGTAGCCGGTGTAAATCGCCGTATCGGTACGCACGCCCGGACCGCCCGGCGCGTAGTAACGGGTGATCTTGCCGAAGCTCGGCAGGAAGCCGTTGCGCGGGTCTTCCGCGTTGATCCGGAACTGCAGGGCGAAACCGCGATACTGGATGTCTTCCTGCTTTACCGACAGCTCAAGGCCCGATGCAATGCGAATCTGCTCGCGGACGATGTCGATACCGGTGATTTCTTCGGTAATGGTGTGCTCTACTTGAACGCGGGTGTTCATCTCCATGAAGTACACCTCGCCATCAGCCAGGAGGAACTCCACAGTACCAGCGTTCTCGTAACCCACGGCTTTTGCTGCACGCACCGCGAGGTCACCGATATAGGCACGCTGCTCGGGGGTCAACTGTGGGCTTGGAGCAATTTCAATCAGTTTCTGGTTACGGCGCTGGATCGAGCAGTCGCGCTCGAACAGGTGCACGGTGTTGCCAAAGGAGTCAGCCAAAACCTGCGCTTCGATGTGCTTCGGATTAACAATGCACTTCTCCAGGAAAACCTCGGCGCTGCCGAATGCCTTGGTGGCTTCGGAGATTACACGCGGGTAGGCCTGTTCCAGTTCTTCGCGGCTGTTGCAACGGCGGATACCACGGCCGCCGCCACCGGAAGTGGCCTTCAGCATCACCGGATAACCGATGCGATCACCTTCACGCAGGGCTTCTGCCAGATCGGCGACGTTGCCTTCGGTGCCCGGCGTTACCGGCACACCGGCCTTGATCATGCTGCGGCGAGCTTCGGTCTTGTCGCCCATGCGGCGAATGACTTCAGCGCTCGGGCCAATAAATTTGATCCCACGTTCGGCGCAAATCTCTGCCAGTTCAGCGTTTTCAGAGAGGAAGCCATAACCGGGGTGCAAGGCATCACAGCCGGTTTCCACCGCCAGGTTGACCAGCTTACGCGGGTTCAGATAACCGGCCAGCGGGTCTTCACCAATGCTGTGCGCCTCATCTGCACGCTTAACGTGCAGCGCCATGCGGTCAGCATCTGAATAGACGGCCACCGAGCGAATCCCCATCTCGGCGCAAGCGCGAACGATACGGACTGCAATCTCGCCGCGGTTGGCAATCAAAATTTTCTTGATCACGAGCCAGCTTCCTCGATCACGTGAACAGGTAACCGGCAAAACCGGCCTACGTGGGTCTGCCATCAATGTGGCAGGCATGCCGGTAAAACTACGCCGAGGTCTCGATTAACAAAAATCAATATTTATTGGGTTTAGTATTAGTAAGGACTTATAGTTGACCGAACGGGGCATTTCTAAAAAGGCAAAATAAATGCGTAAGTCATTGATGCGTATGACTTTTCGTCAATTACAAGTATTTCGCTCGGTGTGCAGTAACCTGTCCTACAGTCGCGCGGCAGAAGAGATGTCACTCACACAACCCGCCGTAAGTTTGCAAATTCGTCAGTTGGAAGAGCTGATCGGCGAGCCACTTTTTGATTACGTCGGCAAGAAGCTCTACCTCACCGAAACTGCCGAAGTCCTGCTGCGCGCCAGTGACGATGTGTTTGGCCGCCTGGAAAGCCTGGACATGCAATTGGCCGACTTGCAGGGACGCCTGCAAGGCCAGCTGAGCTTGGCGATTGAATCCAGCGCTAAATACTTTATTCCTCATCTTTTTGCCGAATTTCGCCACGAATATCCCGAAGTTAGCTTGAAGATGTCAGTCACCAACCACGCTCAGGTGGTCAAGCGCCTGAGCAGCAACCGCGATGACCTGATGATCCTGTCGCGGGTGCCGACAGACATGGACCTGGAATTCCTGCCGTTCCTGAATAACCCGATCATCGCCGTCGCCCCTGCCGATCATCCGTTGAGTCAGCTGGAGCGCCTGAGCCTACAGGACCTGACGGCCTGGCCTTTGCTGATGCGTGAGAGCGGCTCAGCCACGCGGCTAGCCTGCGAAGAGTTCTGTCACCAGAAACGCGCGCACTTCCCCGTCACGCTGGAAATTGCGTCCATGGAAGGCCAGCTTGAGGGCGTACTGGCAGGTCTTGGCGTGGCTTTGCTGCCGCGCCACGCTGCGCGCCGCGAACTGGAATGCGGCGCGCTGCGGGAATTGCCGGTGGCTGAATTACCGCTGTATCGCAGCTGGTGCCTGGCGCATCCGCGCAGCAAATACCTGTCACCTGTAGCGCAGGCCTTCTTCAACTACGTGCGCGACAACCGCAGCCTGATCAATAGCCTGGCTGAGCGCTTCGCTGCGCCCGTGAGTGCTGGGCAATCACGCCAGTAACAATCAGTTCCGGGAAATCGGACAAGGCCTGCTGCAACTCGCGCTGCTCGGTGTAATTCTCGATCGCCCGGCGGAAGGCCATGCGGCGCTGATCCAACTTCTTGCGGCGCTCGCGGGCCGCACTGTTCACATTCGGCTGCTCTTGATCCAGATAGACAGACATCGGTGAGACTCCCAAGCCAGATAAGGGGAGCTACAGAGTCGCCAATCCAGATGACGGTTTAAGCGCAGATGGATGAACGTCAGGTGAATATTCAGCGGCAAGCCTGGCGGAGATTCGCGGTTGAAAGCGCTCCCACGGCCTTGATCTCTGTGGAAGCGGTTTCAACTGCCAACAAGCGAATAACTTCAGTCTTCGCTGGCGCGCATTGTCTTAGGTGACAGGCGCAAGCTGCGCAGACTGCGCTTAACACTCTTAAGGTGATTAACCAGATCAGGCCCACGCGCCATGGCCACGCCCATCGCCAACACGTCGATCACAACCAGGTGGGCAATGCGCGAGGTCAGCGGCGTATAGATTTCGGTGTCTTCCTGTACATCAATGGCCAGGTTCACCGTAGCCAGATCAGCCAGCGGGGTCTGACTCGGGCACAGGGTAATCAGGTTAGCTCCCGTCTCACGCACCAGATTGGCGGTGGTCAGCAAGTCTTTGGAGCGTCCGGACTGGGAAATACATATCGCCACATCGCTGGGCTTCAACGTCACCGCACTCATCGCCTGCATGTGCGGGTCAGAGTAGGCCGCCGCATTGAGCAGCAGGCGGAAGAACTTATGCTGAGCGTCTGCCGCCACTGCACCAGAAGCACCAAAACCGTAAAACTCCACACGCTGGGCGTTGCTCACGGCATTGATTGCGCGCTGCAGGGCCTGGGTGTCGAGTTTCTCCCGCACTTCCATCAAGGTGTGCAGGGTGGTGTCAAAGATTTTCAGGCTGAAATCGGCAACCGAATCATCTTCATGGATCGCAAACTGACCAAAGCTGGCACCGGCGGCCAGACTCTGCGCAAGCTTGAGCTTGAGGTCCTGAAAACCGGTACAACCGATCGCCCGGCAGAAGCGCACAATGGTCGGCTCGCTGATGCCAACGCTGTGGGCCAGCTCAGCCATGGAGCTGTGCATAACCGATGCGGGATCAAGCAGAACAAAGTCGGCGACCTTTAGCTCGGACTTGCGAAGCAAATGACGGGACTGGGCGATGTGTTGCAACAAATTCACAGATTTAGACTCTACTTGGCTAACGAAACCATCTGGCTCGGCACATACGAGCGTGGACTCGGCTATGATCGGAGCAAAACGGGCTGTAGTGACTTTGTAGTTATACTACAAGGACGCCAACCCCGCACGGCTAAACCAAGTCGGAGTGACCATTTTGATCTTCCCCTGCGACATGCTGGTGTTTGGCGGTACCGGCGATCTGGCTTTGCACAAACTGCTTCCAGCGCTCTACTACCTGCATCGTGCCGGCCGCCTGCATGCTGAAACACGCATTCTTGCCCTGGCCCGGAGCCCTCACAGCCGCAGCGCATATCAGGCGATGGCCGAGCGCAATTGTCGCGCTCAGGTCGCCCGTGACGACTTCGACAATGACACCTGGGCGAGGTTCGCCGAGCGCCTCGACTACTTCGCCATGGATGCCAGCCAAAGCGCCGACTTCGGCCGCCTGAGCAAGCGCCTGGGCGATGACCCGGAGCGCGTTCGCATCTACTATCTGGCCACCTCGCCGGGCTTGTTTGAAGACATCGCCTCACACCTGAAAATCGCCGGGCTGGCCGGGCCGAAAGCGCGCATCGTGCTGGAAAAACCCATCGGCCAGTCGCTGGAGTCGGCCCGCGCCATTAACGCCTCAATTGGCGCAGTATTCGATGAATCTCGGGTGTTTCGCATTGATCATTATTTAGGCAAAGAGACCGTGCAGAACCTGATGGCGTTGCGCTTTGCCAACGCCCTGTTCGAGCCAGTCTGGCGCGCCGGTCACATTGAACACGTGCAGATCAGCGTGTGCGAAACCCTCGGTGTGGAAAACCGCGGCAGCTATTACGAGCACGCCGGTGCAATGCGCGACATGGTGCAAAACCACCTGCTGCAACTGCTCTGCCTGGTAGCGATGGAAGCCCCGGTGCGCTTCGATGCTGAATCGGTGCGCAATGAAAAAGTCAAAATCCTCGAAGCCCTCAAGCCTATCAGCGGCCTGGATGTGCAGGACAAAACCGTGCGCGGGCAATACACCGCCGGGAAAATCGGCGGGCAGGAAGTGCCGGCCTACTACTTCGAAAAGAATGTGGATAACGACAGCGACACCGAAACCTTTGTCGCCGTGCAGGCTGAAATCGACAACTGGCGCTGGGCCGGCGTGCCTTTCTACCTGCGCACCGGCAAGCGCATGGCGCGCAAAGCCTCGGAGATTGTCATCCAGTTCAAACCGGTGCCGCATCAGCTATTCGGCGGCAGCGAGGCCAACCGCCTGCTGATTCGCCTGCAACCGCAAGAGCGCATTAGCCTGCAACTGATGGGCAAAAGCCCCGGTAAAGGCATGCACCTACAGCCTGTTGAATTGGACCTGAACCTCGCCGATGCCTTCCAGAAGCAGCGGCGCTGGGACGCTTACGAGCGCCTGCTGCTGGATGTGATTGAAGGCGACTCAACTCTGTTTATGCGCCGCGATGAGGTGGAAGCAGCGTGGGCCTGGGTCGACCCGATCATCAGCGGCTGGCACCAGCACTACCAAAGCCCGCGCCCTTACCCGGCTGGCACCAACGGCCCGGAGCAGGCCAGCAACCTGCTCGAGCGCTACGGCCGGCAGTGGCTGGACTAGGCTGCGGATTGAACAGGCCAGCGGCGAAAATACAGGGCAACCACAACCAGCCCGAATAGCCCGGCCGCTCCCGCCAATAGAAACAGCCCGTCATACCCCAACGCTTTGGCCAGCACACCGCTGGCCGCACCAACCAACCCGGCCAGCAACATCTGCACGCTGGCCTGCAGGGTGAAGTCACCGCCCTCGTGTTCTGCACGACAGCGGCCCATCATCGCGGCGAACAGCGCCACTGTGGACATACCATCGGCAAACTGTTCGAACAGCGCCACGGTATAAACCTGAACGCCACTCGCCGCCGAACCGGCCAGCCAAGCCATCCCGGCAATACCGGCGGCCTGGAGCAGGCCAAACAGCATCAGCGAACGGAATACACCCAAACGGCTGTAGAGCAGACCGCCAATCAGCGCCCCTACGATGCCCACCACGCTGCTGAGCAGGGTCAGCTCCCCCAGCGCGCCCGTGCTCCAGCCCTGATCCACTAGCATCGGCTTGATCATCGGCGAGCCCAAGGCATCGCCCAGTTTGAAACTGAGCAGCACCAGCAGCCAGAACAGCATGCCAGGCTGCATAAGCAGGCCCCGGTAATGCCGCCACAACAGCGACGGCCCGACAGCCGACTCAGCTTGAACAGCCTGAAACGGTAACTCGCGCTGCTCCGCAAAGCGCCAGATCGGCAGCGTCATTAACACCAGCAACAGCGCCACCACCGCGATGCTCAGGTGCCAGCCCAAGGGCTCCATCATCAACAGCAAGCCGCTGCCACTGACCAGCATGCCGACTTTGTAGCCACCGACTTGCAGGCTGTTGCCAAAACCACGCAACCGCTCCGGCAGCAAGCGCACGGCCAGGCCATCGGTGGCGATGTCCTGGGTCGAAGCCGCGAGATTAATCAGTAGCAACAGGCCGATCAGCAACGCAATCGAACTGCCAAAGAGCAGCTCCGGGCTCATCAGCGCCAGTACGACCAGAATGCTGATAACCGTTAGCTGCAGCGGCAGAATCCAGCCACGACGATGACCCAGGCGCGGCGAAGCAAGGCGATCCACCCAGGGTGCCCACAGCACCTTGAGCAGCCATGGCAGGGCCAGCAGCTTGAGCAGGCCGATCAGCGCCAGATCAACCCCATGCTGGCGCAACAGTACAGGCAAGGAGTGAGCGATCAGGCCAGACGGCAAGCCCTGCGCGCAGTACAGCGACGCCAGCAGAATCACCGTGTTACGCGGCAAGACACTGGCGGACGAGGAAGGATTCAACGACATGGTGCAGGCTGGCCATCATAAAAACGCGACAGTAACGGCCCGATCAGGATCAGACAAGCATCCTTAACAGGCCGCTCAGCACCTCACCAGCTGCTCACTGAATATCTCGGCAAAGCGCTTGGCGTTGACCGGTTTGCTGATCAGATAGCCCTGCACTTCGTCACAGCGCTGACTGCGCAGAAACTCCAGCTGCTCAGTCGTTTCAACCCCTTCAGCCACTACCTTCAGCTCCAGGCTATGGGCCATGGCAATAATGGCGCGGGTGATTGCGGCATCCTCGCTGCCGGGGGTCAGATCGCGGATAAAGCTCTGGTCGATCTTCACGTAATCCACCGGGAAGCGTTTGAGATAGCTGAGCGAGGAGTACCCCGTACCGAAGTCATCAATCGCCAGCTTGACCCCCAACTGCCGCAGCTGGCGGAAAGTGCTGATCACGCTTTCGACGTTATCCAGCAGCTGGCTTTCAGTCAGCTCCAGCTCCAGCAAATGCGGCGGCAAGCGGGTTTCTTCCAGAGTCTGGCAGACCAAACTGTACAGGTTGCCCTGACGCAACTGATGCACCGACAGGTTGACCGAAACACGCACCGGCCCAGGCCCTTCCATCTGCCAGATACGCGCCTGCTGGCAAGCCTGACGCAGTACAATTTCGCCAATCGAGCCAATCAGGCCGGTCTCTTCGGCCAGGCTGATAAAGTCGCTCGGCGGCATCAGCCCCAGTTCAGGGTGACGCCAGCGCACCAGTGCTTCAGCGGCAAAAATACCGTCAGTGGCCAGGCACAACTTGGGCTGGTAGAAGACCTCCAACTGACCGTCAGCAATGCCTTTGCGCAGCTGCGTTTCCAGCTGCAGGCGCTCCAGTGTGCAAGCCTGCAGGTTGTCGGTGAAAAACTGCAGCGTGTTGCCGCCCAGATGCTTGGCGTGCTGCATGGCCATATTCGCCTGGCTGACCAGCGCGGGGATCTCCCGGGCGTTATCCGGCATCAGGCTGATCCCCAGCGACGCACTGATCACCAGTTCATGACCGCCCACCGTCATCGGTACGCGCAGCTTGCTCAGCAGGCGACTGGCCAACCGCGCCAAGCTGGAAAGGTTGGTGTAGGAGTCGATAATCACCGCGAATTCATCGCCCGACAGCCGCGCCAGCGTGTCCGCCTCCGGCAGCGCCTGGCTGAGACGGCGACTGACCTGACGCAGCAGCTGATCCGCCACCTCATGACCGAGGCTGTCGTTGAGAATCTTGAAGCGATCCAAATCAATATGCAGCAGGGCAATGCTGCGCCCGCTCTGGCGTGAGCGTTGCCCGGCTTCATGCAAGCGCTCCTTGAACAGGCTGCGGTTGGCCAGCCCGGTCAGCTCGTCATAGTGCGACAGGTAGCGCAGGCGCTCTTCAGCGTCGCGGCGAGCTGTCAGGTCCGCAAAGAAGCCGACGATATGACGGATTTTGCCCAAACTGTCGCGCACCACATTGAGTTGCAGCCACTGCGGATACAGCTCCCCGTTTTTACGGGTCTCAATCAGCTCACCTTGCCAGCTGCCGAACTTCTTCAACTCCTCGCCAATCAGCGCGTACTGACGCAGGTTGTCGTTGCTGCCGAGTAGCTCAAGCACGCTTTTGCCCAGCACATCGTCCTGGCTGTAGCCGGTTACCAGACTGAAAGCCTGGTTGACCGACATAAAGTGATAGCTCGGATCGAGGATAACGATGCCTTCGCTGGCGGCCTCAAACACCGTCGCGGCCAACTGCTGCTGCTCTTCCTGCTGTTTGCGCGCACTGATATCACGGCGCGTGCCAAGCATGCGCAAGACCCGGCCATTCTCATCACGCTCCACCGCCTTGCCGCGGTCTTCAATCCAGACCCAGCGGCCGTCGGCATGCCGTACCCGGTATTCGACCTGATAGCCGTCGGTCTCGCCCTTCATGTGATCAATCAGGGCCTGGCGCAGCTGAGGTAGGTCATTCGGGTGCAGGCGCGGCTTCAAATCTCGCAACATGGCCTGAACCTCATGGGGCTCCAGACCGAATATCTCCTTGATCTGCGAGTGATGCACTTCATCAGTCAGCAGATTCCAATCCCACAGCCCAAGGCCGCTGGCCTCAATGGCCATGCTCAAACGGGTGCGGCTCTTGCTCAACGCGCGGGTGGTCTGGTCCAGCTCACGGGTGCGTTCCTCAACCCGCGTCTCCAGCTCATCGTGGGCCTCACGCAAATCCCGCTCGGCACGGCGACGTTGCCCCACCTCATGGGCCAAGCTTGCGTTCAGGGTTTCCGCCTGCAACTTGGCGTATTCGAGGTTGCTGATCAGCGACTGATTCTGAAAGCGTTGCGACAAACTGGCCTGAACCAGACGATTGACCTGCCAAGCCACCACCAGCAGCGCAAACATCAAAATGCTGCCCAACACGCCCCAGCTTTGCTGCTGCAAATTACCCACAGACAGGAGATTGACCATCGGCGGTAACAGGCAGGGCAGCGCAAACGCCAGGAATGCTCCGAAGCTGATGGCATACGCCACGCTGGCAGAAAGCACCGCCGCGGCAATCAGCCCGTATACCAAGGCCTGCAGCATGATGTCGTTAGCCGGGGCGATGAAAATGGCGGCAAAGCCCAAGGTCAGGCCAGACACACCGGCCCCAATCAGAAATAAGCGATGCCAGCGCCGCTCAGCCTGCTGGCTGGGTAGCGCTCGCTTGAACGCCCGCACTTGAACCAGGCGCAGCATGGCCAGAATAACCACCCACACCGCCCAAATGGATAACAGTGTCGAATGCGCAACGCCCCACAGCAGCCCGGTACACACCAGACAGCTGAGCAGCATGAATAAGGTCGGAACTTGTGAGCCCTGATACAGCATCCGAGTGCGCTCGGCAGCAATGTCCGGCACATACTTACGCTCAACTTCCAGCACAGAAGTCGCCTGCACGGCTAAGGCCTCGGGAGGTCTGGTCGAAATAGTCATAGGCGTTTTTTTATAATCGTGGTTGCCTAAACGCTCAGCAGCATACGTCAAGGGGAGACTGATCCCAAGATAAAGGGCGGCACATTTTCCCTAGAAATACCTATCTTTTTGTCTGTTTTACAGACTCTTTTTTCATAACCGCAGATGACTTACCAGTCATCCATTCCCCCTTCCGGCAGTACCGGTTTGCCCTGCCTGCCCCACCTCCCTAAAATGCCGCCATGCAAAATAACCCTGAACTCCTTCTTGCCTCCCTAAACGACGCCCAAATTCAGGCCGTTGCTGCCCCGCTTGGGCGGCAACTGGTACTGGCTGGCGCAGGCTCAGGCAAAACCCGCGTGCTGGTGCATCGTATCGCCTGGCTGATCCAGATCGAAAACGCCTCGCCACATTCCGTGCTCTCAGTGACCTTCACCAACAAAGCCGCTGCTGAGATGCGTCACCGCATCGAGCAGATGCTCGGCATCAACCCGGCAGGCATGTGGGTCGGCACCTTCCACGGCCTGGCCCACCGCCTGCTGCGTGCACACTGGAAAGAAGCCGGGCTGAGCGAGAACTTCCAGATTCTCGACTCCGACGACCAGCAGCGCCTGATCAAACGGGTCATCCGCGAACTGGGCCTGGATGAACAGCGCTGGCCGCCAAAACAGGCCCAGTGGTTTATCAACGCACAGAAAGATGACGGCCTGCGCCCGCAGAACATCCAGGCTGGCGGTGACCTGTTCCAGGCCACCATGGTCAAGATCTACCAGGCCTACGAAGAAGCCTGCGCCCGCGCCGGTGTGATCGACTTTGCCGAGCTGCTGCTGCGCGCCCTCGACCTCTGGCGCAACAATGTCGGCGGCCTTCTGGAGCACTACCAGCGCCGCTTCCGCCACATTCTGGTGGACGAGTTCCAAGACACCAACGCCGTGCAATACGCCTGGCTGCGCATGCTCGCCAAGGGCGGCGACAGCCTGATGGTAGTGGGCGATGACGATCAGTCGATCTACGGCTGGCGTGGCGCCAAAATCGAGAACATCCGCGAGTTCTCCGATGACTTTGCCGATGCGCAAGTCATTCGCCTTGAGCAGAACTACCGCTCCACTGCGGGCATCCTTAAAGCCGCTAACGCTGTAATCGCCAACAACCAGGGCCGCCTCGGCAAAGAGCTGTGGACCGAAGACAGCGACGGCGAGCCGCTGCGCCTGTATGCCGCCTTCAACGAGCAGGACGAAGCCCGCTACGTGGTCGAGTCCATCGAAGACGCCCTGCGCAAAGACGGCCTCAAGCGCAGCGAAATCGCCATTCTGTATCGCTCCAACGCCCAATCACGGGTGCTGGAAGAGGCCCTGCTGCGGGAGAAAATTCCCTACCGCATCTACGGCGGCCAGCGCTTCTTCGATCGCGCCGAAATCAAAAACGCCATGGCCTACATGCGCCTGCTGGATGGCCGCGAGAACGACGCTGCGCTGGAGCGCATCATCAACGTGCCAACCAGAGGCATTGGTGAGAAGACCGTCGAATCGATCCGCGAGTACGCTCGTCTGCATGCTCTGCCCATGTGGCACGCCATTGAGCAGATGCTGACAGGCAAAGCCCTGCCGGGCCGTGCTGCGGGCGCGCTGGCAGGGTTTATTGAGCTGATCGAAAACCTCAGCGCGAAAACCCGCGAAATGCCGCTGCACCTGATGACCCAGACCGTTATCGAGCAGAGCGGTCTGATCGCCTATCACCAGGCCGAGAAAGGCGAAAAGGCCCAGGCCCGTGTGGATAACCTTGAAGAACTGGTCAGTGCCGCGCGCAACTTCGAGAACCACGAAGAAGACGACCTGACGCCGCTGCAAGCCTTCCTCACCCACGCCTCGCTGGAAGCCGGTGACACCCAAGCCGCCGAGAACGAAGACAGCGTCCAACTGATGACCCTGCACAGCGCCAAGGGCCTGGAGTTCCCGCTGGTGTTCCTGGTCGGCATGGAAGAAGGCCTGTTCCCGCACAAGATGAGCCTGGAAGAGCCCGGCCGTCTTGAAGAAGAACGCCGCTTGGCCTACGTGGGCATTACCCGCGCCATGCACAAGCTGGTACTGACCTATGCAGAAACCCGCCGTTTGTACGGCAGCGAAACCTATAACAAGGTGTCACGCTTCGTCCGCGAGATTCCGCCTGCACTGATACAGGAAGTTCGCCTGTCCAACAGCGTCAGCCGCCCGTTCGGTGCAGTCAGCCGCAACGGTGGCAATAACGACAGCAACCTGTTCGCAGGCAGCGCCGTACCGGATACTGGTTTCAGCCTGGGGCAACGAGTCAGTCATTCACTGTTTGGCGAAGGCACCATCCTCAACTTCGAGGGCTCCGGCGCTCAGGCCCGCGTGCAGGTCAATTTCGAAAGTGAAGGCAGTAAGTGGCTAATGCTCAGTTACGCCAAGCTACAGGCACTCTGATCCCGGATTACAACAATATAAAGGAGCCTCCATGAACCGCCGTTACCTGCTGCTCGCAAGCGCCCTGCTCGCCGTACTCGGCCTGAGCGGATGCAAAGAAGAAAAAGCCCCGGCGCAGGCCGGTGAGGCTCAGAGCAACCAGACCTTCCACTGGAAAATGGTCACTGCCTGGCCAAAGAACTACCCAGGTCTGGGGACCTCAGCGGAGCGCCTGGCCGAACGCGTTAACACCATGAGTAACGGTCGCCTGAACATCAAGGTCTACGCCGCAGGCGAACTGGTTCCGGCCATGGAAGTATTCGACGCTGTCTCCCGTGGCACCGCCGAGCTGGGCCACGGCGCAGCCTATTACTGGAAAGGCAAAGTCTCTGCCGCTCAGTTCTTCACCTCCGTGCCCTTCGGCCTGTCGACGCTTGAGATGAACGCTTGGCTGAGCAAAGGCGGCGGCCAGGCACTCTGGGATGAAGCCTACGCGCCGTTTGGGGTTAAGCCACTGGCGGTCGGCAACAGCAGCATGCAGATGGGCGGCTGGTTCAACAAAGAGATCAACAGCCTGGCTGACCTCAAAGGTCTGAAAATCCGTACACCTGGGCTCGGTGGCGAAGTGTTCTCGCGCCTCGGAGCGATCAGCGTCAACCTGCCCGGCGGTGAAGTCTTCACCGCTCTGCAAACCGGCACCATCGACGCCACCGACTGGGTCAGCCCGTTCAATGACCAGGCCTTTGGCCTGCAGCAGGCCGCCAAGTATTACTACTATCCCGGCTGGCAGGAGCCGCAAGCCGTACTGGAACTGCTGATCAACCAGAAAGCCTTCGACAGCCTCCCGGCCGACCTGCAAGCCATCCTGACCGAAGCCACCCGCGCCGCCAGCCAGGACATGACTGACGATTACATCTATCACAACGCACTGGCGCTGGATGAGCTGAAGAAGTCTGGCACCCTGCTCAAGCGCTTCCCGGACGAAGTGCTGGAAGCCATGCAACGCGAAAGCAGCAATGTTCTGGCCGAACTGGCCGCCGAAAACGACCTCAACGGCCGTATCTGGGCGTCCATGCAAGCCTTCCAGGCGCTGTCCAGCCAGATGCAGAGCATTTCCGAGAAAGAACTGTATAACTGGCGCTAAGCCATTCCCGACACCCGATGAGCGGAACTGAACGGCTCCGCTCATCGTTTTATCCACAGGTCATTAAACACTGTCACCACACCGGACTAGGCTTGCCTACAACAAGCAAAAGCCGGAAACACTCTGCAGCTAGCCAGCGGTAGACAGACAGCGCAAGATGACCCGCGTAGTTCCAATCACCAAGAGACAGCCTGCATGCAACGTTTTCTTAGTATTGCCCTGGCCATGTTCATGACGCTGGGCCTGACCATGAGTTTCGATGCCGAAGCCAAGCGTATGGGCGGCGGCAAATCCTTCGGCTCCGCGCCGAGCCATCAGACCCGTCAGCAAGCGCCAGCCCAACAGACTGCTGCGCCAGCCACTGCTGGCCGTCAACCTGCAGCCGCAAGCGGTGCTTCACGCTGGTTAGGCCCTCTGGCCGGTCTGGCTGCCGGTGGCCTGCTGGCCTCCATGTTTATGGGTGACGGCTTTGAAGGCATCCAGTTCATGGATATCCTGATCTTCGGCCTGATCGCCTTCCTGCTGTTCCGCTTCCTCGCCGCCCGTCGTCAGCAGGCTGGCCCGGTTGCCGCAGGTGGCGCGCCAATGCAGCGTGAAATGCCGAGCAGTAACAGCGGCTCCAGCAATATCTTCGGCAACAGCATCCCGAACAGCAGCAGCGCGCTGATCAAGCCGGTTATCAATGCCCCGGCCTGGTTCAACGAGCAGAACTTTATCAACGCCGGTCGTGAGCACTTCCTGAGCCTGCAACAGCACTGGGACGCGAACGAGATGGACAAGATCGCCGAGTTCGTCACCCCGCAAATGCTCGAGTTCCTGCGCCGCGAGCGTGCCGAACTGGGCGATGGCTTCCAGTCCACCTACATCGACAACCTCGACGTGCAGCTGGACGGCGTGGATGACAATGCCGACAAGACGGTCGCTACCCTGACCTTCACCGGCATCTCCAAAACCTCGCGCTTCGACCAGGGCGAGCAGTTCAGCGAAAGCTGGCGCCTGGAGCGTGCAGTTGGTGAGAACCAACCATGGCTGGTGGCGGGCATCCGTCAGAACTGATTCGCGCTACAATCGAAAAACCCGGGCCTGCCCGGGTTTTTTGCGTTTTATCCAACGGGTTTTATTTGAGGAGTACCCGCATGATTGCTTACACCCTGTTCGGCACCAACGACATCGAAAAGGCCAAAGCTTTTTACACTGAGCTGCTGGCGGGCTTGGGGGCTACTGTGCAGCAGGATTTCGGTCGTGTTGTGCTGTTCGGCAAGAGCGCGGCCGAACCGAGCTTCGGCATTTGCGGCCCGCAGAACGGTGAACCGGCGACTGTTGGTAACGGCAGCATGATCAGCCTGATCGCCAGCTCCCGCGAAGTAGTCGACAGCGTATACGCCAAGGCTCTGGAGCTGGGTGCCACCGATGAGGGCGCGCCGGGCGAGCGTCTGCCGGGCATGTACCTGGCATATATCCGTGATCTGGATGGCAACAAGCTGGCCTTCTTCCACGCCGGTTAATAGCCGTTCAGCCTTAGCGGGCTGATACGGTTTAAAAACGCCGCTGTCCTGTGGATAAGCGGCGTTTTTACATCAGCTAGTGGGCCTGTGTTTCCCATTTACGCAAGGCCTGATCGCGATTGCGGCTGTTGCGCTCAATGCCATCGAGTTGCTCTGCATAGTGACTGACCCAATTACGCGGCCCGGGAATCATGTTGGAGATCTCGCTCATGCTTTCTTTGAGCGTCGCCATGATGTTCCGCAGGTCCTGCTCCTGCTCACGTAGCATTAATCCGAGCTGGGCGTTGCTGTCTGGATATTCCTTGCGCTCAAACAAACTATCCAACTGTGCGGCGTGCTGACTGGCTAAGAGCTTTTCCTGATAAATCAGCGACAGCTGTTGCTGTGAGCTGGCTTTCTCGAGCGTCTTTACGTGTTGCTCTATCAGGCGAATTTGCCGGGCAGCACTATGATCAAAGAGCATGTAGAAATTGAGCGTAAGACTAAGCATGGCCACCGCCCACAGCGCACAATGGCTGAAGGTGAAACGTACCGGCTTGCGGGGATTAGCCTGATCTTGGCTCTGGAGGGCGGTATCCGGACTTTCCGGTGCGATGAAGCTGTCGAAATCAATCTTCATGACAAAATCCCTTTGTCGACATGCGAGCTGTCTAGGTCGCACAATTGAAGGCATTATGCCATCTTTTAGACCGCTTTATAGTCAGGTATAAAGCCCCCGAATTGATTGCTAGCAAGAGGCTATCCCGTGGAAGACGTCATCGAGCAGTTGCGAGATCTCAACGAACCGGTGCCAGTGCCTCTGGAATTACCGGATGAAGAAACCCTGGTAGAGATTCAGGAGCAGATCCTGATCCACCTGCCTCACGGCCTGCGTGAATTTCTCCTGCAAGTCAGCGATGTGGTGTATGGCCGCCTTGAGCCGGTCACCGCCAGCGATCCGCAGTCCCACACTTATCTGCCGGAAGTCGCCGCCACCGCCTGGTCCCTTGGCGTACCACGGGAAATGGTGCCGTTGTGTGAAGACCACGGTAATTATTACGTGGTGGAAGAAGACGGCACCGTGCTGCTGTGGGAAGCCGAGACCGAAGAGTTCAGCGAAGAAAGCTGGGAGTCAGTCTGGCACTGGGCGCGGGACGTCTGGCTGGAAAGCTGATTTAACAACGGGCAACCAGCAAGGTTGCCCGTTTTGTTATGGCAGTTAGTGCGCTTTCTTTTCCAGCGCCAGCAAGTTGAGCAGATAGCGGGCGAAGTAGCTCATGTCTTGCTCCATGGCACTGCGCGCAGCCTTGCCATCCCCCGCCTCCAGCGCGCTCAGGGCTTCTTCGTGGAAGTCGTTAAAGCGCAGTGACATATCGGCATCGGTAAACAGCCGGTTAAAGAATGGCCCGACCTGTAACCACAGCGACTCGATACTGCGCAGCAAAACCGGGTTGCCGCAGGCCTGATACAGGGTCAAATGAAACTGGCTGTTGGCATCCAGATAGGCCTGTACCTGACGCTGTTCGATGGCCTGGTCCATCTGCTGCACATAGCCGCGCAGGGCGCTGATGTCATCGCTGCTCAGGCGCGGCGCAGCCAGCTCAACCGCAAGCCCTTCAAGGCTCAGGCGCACCTGATAGATGTGTTCGTAGCGTTCGCGGGTCATTGGCGGCACGCGCAATGAGCGCTGCGGCTCGCCTTCTAATGCGCCCTCAGCGACCAACCGTTGCAGGGCTGCGCGAACGGGCATCGGGCTGGTTCCCAGACTGGCGGCGAGATCACGGATTTTCAGGCGCTCGCCGGGCTGGAAGCGACCGGCGAGCAAATCCTGGCGAATACGTTGGTAGAGCTGTTCTTGCAGATTGTCGGCCATAACTGTTTAACGTCCTTGTAGCGGTGGAGCAGGAAGCTGGGCGAGGGTCAGGGAGCAGTCGCGCATGGTGTATGTCCTTGTGGAGATTGATCAGGGTGCTTTGTTTTCGATCAGGCAGTTGCCGCCATCGACGACAATCACTTCGCCAGTGATGTAGCTGGCTTCGCGGGAGGCGAGAAAAGCCACCGCCGCGGCGATTTCTTCCGGGCGACCGGCGCGGCCCATCGGCGTGTATTCAGCTGCCCGAATCTCTTCTTCGGTGGAGGAGCCGGTGGCAATCCAGCCCGGCGCAACGCTGTTCACGGTGATGCCTTGCTTGGCCACCTCCAGCGCCAGGCCCATGCTCATACCAAGCATTCCGGCCTTGGCCGCACTGTAGGCAGACTCGCCAATGTTGCTGCCACGGGTGCCGGTGGTGGAGCTGATATTGACGATGCGGCCGTAGCCACGCGCCTGCATACCCGGCAGCACCGCGCGGGTCAGCAGGAAGGCGGTGCTGAGGTTGCGGGCAATGGACAGGTTCCAGGTCGCCAAGTCCATCGTGGCCAATTCAGCGAAGGGTTCCGGGCTGCCTTGCATGGCCATCCCGGCATTGTTTACCAATACATCCACCTGCCCCCATTGCGCCTCCGCCCACTGAAACAACGCCTGCACTTGCTCTTCATCAGTCAAGTCAGCTGGGCGGCCACGGGCATCAATGCCTTCGGCCCCTAGTTCGGCGGCACGTTGTTCGATGCGATCACTGCTGGCAGTCAACAAAATACGCATGCCCTGCTGCCCAAGACGGCGGCAGATGGCAAAGCCAATCCCGCTCTCACTACCCGCCCCGCTCACCAGAGCGACCTGTGGTTGTTGCATCGTGCAATCCTTCTTTGTGATCACATTTTTCGCAATAAACTACCAGTAAGCAGCATTAACAGCACTACTTGTATTTTTTGTGATCACAAAATAGAGTGAAGAAAAAACAACAGGTATCCGACATGACCGCCAGTGGTATTTCCCAAGCCGCCGTAGACACCTTCGTCGAGCGCGAGCGTCAGCGTTTCCTTGAGCGCAACCCTAAATCCGTCGAACTGGCCGAACGCGCCCGTAACTCGTTGTATGGCGGCGTGCCGATGCACTGGATGGCCGACTGGTCGACCCCAGTCCCTCTATTCGTCGAGCGCGCCAAAGGCGCACGCTTTTATGACGTAGACGGCCACGAGTACATCGACTTCTGCCTGGGCGATACCGGCACCATGTTCGGCCACTCGCCTGACCCAATCGCCAAAGCCATCGCCGAGCAAGGCAACAACGGCCTGACCACCATGCTGCCGGGCGAAGATGCTGTGGTTTGCGGTGAACTGCTGGCCCAGCGCTTCGGCCTGCCCTTCTGGCAAGTAACTGCCACCGCCACCGACTCCAACCGCTACGTGCTGCGCTGGGCGCGGGAGATTACCCAACGCAAAACTCTGCTGGTATTTGATGGCTGCTACCACGGCACCGTGGATGATGTGATGGTGCGCTACCGCGACGGCGAGACCGTGCCGCGTAGTGGCTTGGTCGGCCAGGCCTATGACCTGACCCAATACAGCCGCTCAATCCCGTTCAACGACGTTGAAGCACTGGAAGCCGCACTGGCTAAAGGCGACGTCTGCGCCCTGCTGTGCGAGCCGGCCATGACCAACATCGGCATGGTGCTGCCGGAGCCGGGCTTTATGCAGAAGTGCCGCGAGCTGACGCGTAAATACGGCAGCCTGCTGATCATCGACGAAACCCACACCATCTCCACCGATATCGGCGGCTGCACCAAACTGTGGAACCTGCAGCCGGACTTCTTCGTCGTCGGCAAACCAATCGCCGGTGGTGTGCCATGTGGCATCTTCGGTTGCAGCGCAGAAATGGCCGAAGCCATGACTGCAGCGCGCAAACGCGCCAGCGAGAACAGCCACGGTCACGGCCACAGCGGCATGGGCACCACGCTGTCCGCCAACGCCCTGGCCATGCACTGCATGCGCGCCAACCTGGAGCAGGTGATGACGCAGGCGGCTTACGACCACATGCTGCCGCTAGCCAAGCGTCTGGCCGATGGCTTCCGCCGGTTGATCTTGAATCACGACCTGCGCTGGTCGGTGACCGAACTGGGCGCGCGCAGCGAATTCCAGTTCTGCCCAGTATCGCCAAAGACCGGTGCAGAAGCCGAAGCGGCGTTCCACGACGAACTGCAAATGGCCCTGCACCTGTACCTGATCAACCGCGGCATTCTGATCACTCCATTCCACAACATGACCCTGTGCTGCCCGAGCACCACAGCCGATGATGTGGATAAGCTGATCAACACCCTGGATGAAGCGCTGCGCGAATTGCTGGCCATTCCTGGCGCTCGGGAATAAGCGTCGCACCTTGGTGGATGGCTTTGTCCATCCACCCTACAAAGGCACGCGCCACAATTTCGTAGGGTGGATAAGCGCAAAGCGTTATCCACCACTGTGACGCCACTCAATCACTGGCAACCCGCCAAACGAGAGACCGCATCATGCAATTCGCCGATATTCAGGAAGCCCGCGACTTCCTCGCCAAACACCCTGAGGTGCGCAGCATCGAGCTGATGCTGATCGACGCCAACGGCATCCCCCGCGGCAAGCTGCTGCACCGTGACGAGCTGCTGGCCATTTACGAAAACGGCCGCCCGCTACCCAGCTCAATTCTGGCCCTGACCATGCAGGGCGAAGACGTTGAAGAAAGCGGTTTGGTCTGGGAAGTGGCCGACGCCGACTGCTGGACCTATCCCCTGCCCGGCAGCCTGACCCTGCAACCCTGGCGCAACACGCCCACCGGCCAATTGCAGGTGAGCATGCACCCCGAGCAAGGCCTGCCTGCAGCCGTAGCGGACCCACGCCATGTGCTGATCCGCGCCATCGACCGGCTCAAGGCCGACGGCTACCACCCGGTGATGGCGGTGGAGCTGGAGTTCTACCTGCTGGATAAAAACCGCGACGCCAACGGCCGCCCACAGCCTGCTGTGCAGTGCAACGGCGTGCGCCCGCAGGCACCGCAGGTGTACGGCGTGTATGAGCTGGAACAGGTGCAACCGTTCCTCGACGACCTCTACGCAGCCTGCGAAGCGCAGGGCCTGCCGGTACGTACGGCGATTTCCGAATACGCGCCGGGTCAGTTGGAGCTGACTCTGGAACACCGCTTCGATGCGCTGCAGGCGGTGGACGAAGGCATCCGCTACAAGCGCCTGGTCAAAGGCGTGGCCAACAAACACGGCCTGCAAGCCTGCTTTATGGCCAAGCCGTTCGGCGATCTGGCCGGCAGCGGCCTGCATATGCACGTCAGCCTGGCCGATGCCGCAGGCAACAACCTGATGGCCAGCGAAGACCCTCACGGCACACCGCTGCTGCGTCACGCCATCGGCGGCATGATGGCCACGCTCAACGACGCACTGGCGATCTTCTGCCCTAACGCCAACTCCTTCCGCCGCTTCCAGGCCAACAGCTACGCGCCGCTGGCCAAGAGCTGGGGCGTCAACAACCGCACCGTGTCGTTCCGCGTACCGGGCGGTCCGGCCAAGAGCCGTCATGTGGAACACCGCATCTGCGGCGCGGACGCCAACCCGTATCTGGCGGCTGCGGCGATCCTGTCCGGCATCCATCACGGCATTAAAAACCAGATTGATCCGGGCGAGCCGATTGTCGGCAACGGCTACGAGCAGGCACGGGAAACCCTGCCGACCGACTGGCTCACTGCACTGCGCGCACTGGAGCAATCGGGCTGGGCCAAAGAGGCGCTGGGCGAGGAGTTCCTCAAGGTCTTCCTGTCGATCAAATGGGCCGAGTTCCGCCAGTTTATGGGCGAAGTTGGCGAACAAGACTGGCGCTGGTACCTGCATCACGCCTGATCACGCCTCTCTAACAGGCCTGAACGGAGATCACAGAAACCCTGTGCCTCCGGCCAGGTCGGTTATTCCCGATTACGTCGATAGACAAAGCGCACGGGCCATTTTCCTCCACAACCGGTAATGTATAGGCTTTCAACGCGATATACGGAAACCCGGTTTATGGAACCCTTTAGCAGCCAACTGTCGATGAGCGTATTGATGACACCGGACATGGCCAATTTCTCTGGCAAGGTTCACGGTGGCACTCTGCTCAAGTATCTCGATGAAGTGGCTTATGCCTGCGCTAGCCGTTACGCAGGCCGCTACGTTGTAACGCTGTCAGTGGATCAAGTGATCTTCCGCGAGCCGGTTCATGTCGGTGAGCTGGTGACCTTTCTCGCTTCGGTCAACTACACCGGGCGCACGTCCATGGAAATCGGCATCAAAGTGGTCACGGAAAACATCCGCGAGCGCTCAGTACGCCACAGCAACAGCTGCTTCTTCACCATGGTGGCGCTGGATGATGAGGGTAAACCGGCCCCAGTACCGCAGCTGGTTCCAGACACCCCCGATGGTATTCGCCGACAGAATCAGGCCATTCAACGCCGCAAAATCCGTGCTGAACTGCAAGAGCGCTACAAGTCGTTAGACTGATTAGTAACGCGTTGCGCACTAAACTGAACGCACTCGCCACACCACGCTCCCGGAGCCATCATGTTCGACCTGTTCGATATGTTCCTTGTGATGCTGTTCACTGCGTTCTGCGCATGGCTCTGGCACGCCCACGGCTTGCGTGAGCGCGCTCTGGAGTTGGTCAAACACCACTGTGCGCGAGTGGATGTGGAACTACTCGATGGCAACGTCGCGCTGCGCCGCATAGGGTTTGAGGCGGACAGCAAGGGGCGCAAGCGTCTGGCGCGGGTGTATGGCTTTGAGTTCACCGTCACCGGGGAGCAGCGTCACGCGGGCAGCATCATCATGTTTGGCCGCCACCTGGGCCGTATTGAACTAGCCCCACACCCGATGCGCGAGCCGGTTGTGGAAGACAGCAACGTGATTGAGCTGGCCAAATGGCGCGAAAGTCATCGTGCCGATCAGCGCAACATCTCCAATCACTAAGCGTCAGAGTAGCCCCAGGCTCTTCAGGCTGGCTTTACCTAACTCGATCCGCTTGCCCGCATCCTTGATATCAACCATCGGCATGTTCAGGGCGAAGGTGTAATAGCGCCCATCCTGCTCAACCCAGCCGACCCACCAGCCGATGCCGGGCTTGCTCGCAGTGCTCCAGCCGGTCTTGGCGTACAAACGCCAATTGGGGCCTTCTTCGAGCAGGCTGATTTCCCGCACCGAGGCTTGGACCTGCGAGCTAAAGGGCAGCTTGTCCTGCACCAGACGCTCAAGAAACTCCGTCTGTTCGATGGCGCTGATCATCAGCGGACCGTCCAGCCAGAAGGTGTCGACCTGATCACCCACCTCGGCGTTGCCATAGTTCAGCGCCACGACCTGGTCCTGCATGCGTTTGAGCCCAACGCGACGGGCCAATACCTGATAAACCGGATAATTGGAGACTTTGAATGCCTCGCGCAGACTCATGTCGTGTTCCCAGCTTTTGAGGTACTTCGGCTTACCGTCCCAGGGAAACACTTCATCCACGCTGCTGACTGCCCCAGTGCCGATGCCGATCAGCGAGTTGGGGATTTTGAAGGTGGAAGCCGGGTAAAAGCGGGTTTGCGCGCGGGTTTGGTTATAGCCCTGGAGCTGATCGCTGCCGACTTCATGCAGCACAAACGTCCCGTCCACACCGGCCTGTTTAAACAGTGCGCCGACGGCGGGGTTCTCCAGCCATTCCTGCGCATGAACCTGTGCCGCCAGCATTAGCAAGGTCGCGAGTAGTAAGCGTTTCATAGCCGTTACCCCGTAGATAAATCTGTTGGAGCAGATTGTGTCACGAGGGTTCCATAATCGCTGTGACGCTTGCCACTCAGCAGGAGAAACGCCCGGACCCGTTCGGCGCTGTCGGCGGGCAGCTCCTGCATAAAGCAGTGCCCGCCCGGCACAATGCGGGCACTGGCGTGGGGATTGGCAGCAGTCCAGCGCACAGCCGACTGCGCGACAAACGGGAAGGTACGCTGACCGTACAAGAGCAGCGTCGGTGTGGTGATCTTGCTCAATGAAGGCCACAAACGACGCGGATAGGAGCTGAAAATGTCAGCTTCGCGGCTCGGCCTGCAGCACAGCTCGACGCCTTTTTCGGTCTCACGCAGGGCGTGCTGGATGTAGGCGTCAAACGCTGCCTCATCCCAGCCGCGGAACATGCCACGACCATGCAGCGCGGCATACGCTGCCTCCCGGTCCGGCCACTGGCTGCGACGGCTGCGGGCTTTGCTGGCCATGGTATTGCGACGGCTCAGGCCGACCACATCGGACACCGCCATAACGCCGATCATCGCCCGGCTGAACAGCACTGGGTCTAGCAGCACCGCTCGCTGAAACAACTCAGGATGGCGAGCCAGAATCAGGCTGGTGAGTACACCGCCAAAGCTGTGGCCAACGGCGAACGCCGGTACATCACCAAAGCGGCTGCGGCCTGCGCTGAAGGCTTCTACAGCCATTTCCGCATTGCGGTTCCAACCGTGGAAACGTCCACCGTGATCCGTCTCACCGTGGCCCTGCACATCACACAGCCAGAGGTCGAAATCCTCCGCCAGGAGTTTGAGCATTGGCGTGTAAACCCGGCCGCAGTAACCATTGCCATGGAGAAAATGCAGAACAGGCTTACCGCTTGGAGGCGTATGCCAGCCGCGCAGGGTGAAGCCAGCGGAACAGGAGTGGGACCAAGCGTGCAAATCCATCGGAAAACCTAGAACAGTGGGCCAGCGTTACGAAACGCACAGGCTATAGACGGCAAGCGTTGAACGCAGCCTGCAAAACTGCCACATCTTGCGCTTGAGTGAAAATCAGCTCCAGGCGCGAGTCCTTGCGCCACTCGCTGTTTTGCCAGTGCAGGGCCTGCCCGCTCAGGGCATTGGCCGACAGCCAGCCGGCGTTGGTCTGCAACACCAGCTTGGCGCGCTGCCACGGCAAACCGGTCAGCCAGTGCTGCACGCGCATCAGCTCAAACTGTTGTGACGGATGCCAGCGCCAGCCGATGCTCCAGCCTTCAGGCTGTTGCTGCACCTGACAGATCGGCTCATCGGCCTGCAACCAGAGCTGCGCCAACGGGGTTGGGCCATCGGGCAAACTGGGCGCTGCATCCACGGTTTGCGCCTGCGTGGCAATGCCCGGCAGTTGCTGCAGCTCCACACGGCCCTGAGTGGTCCAGTGCAAGGCTGTCTGCGGCAACTGTGCGGCGATCTTGGCGCGGGCGCTTTCATCCAGCTGCTCGGCTTTGTTCAGCACCAGCAAAGCGGCGCTGGCGAGCGTTTCCTGCTGGGCATCAGGCAGGCTCTGTCCTGCGGCAAGTGCTTGTGCATCGAGCACCATCAACAGCGGTTGCACCGCCAGTACATCCAGCCACGGCACATCACGCAGTTGCTCCTGCAATTGCAGCGGGTGACCAAGTCCGGAGGGCTCGATAAACAATCGGTGCGGCTTAGCTTTACGCAGCAGGCGGCCCAAGCCCACCTGAAACGGCACGCCATTGACGCAGCACAGGCAGCCACCGGCCACTTCGCCGAGGCTGATGCCGTCGTCATCGGTACTGAGCAGCGCCGCATCGAGCCCAACCAAGCCGAATTCGTTAATCAGCAAGGCCCAGCGCTCGTGGGCCGGGCGTTGTTTGAGCAGTTGCCGGATCAGGCTGGTCTTGCCTGCGCCGAGCGGTCCGGCAATCACATGGGTGGGGATTTGAGTCAGCATCGGCATCGACTGTGCAGGTGTCGGAAGGCTGCATTCTAACGCTGGATTGCCCGGGGAGTTTTGACGCATCATTTCGCGCTGGCTACCCCCATGATCCTGACTGCCAAGCCTGCCTAGGAGATGCCCATGCGAATTGCCCTGCTACTGACACTGCTGGCCTCATCTGGTCTGGCCTGGGGCGAAGCCTGCGTGGTGCATACCCAGGCGGAACGGCTGGATGTAAAAGTCTGCCAGCAAAACCGCAGCATCCCGCCGACGATGTTCCGCACCGGCTTCTGCACGCCGCAGCTCAAGGGCCAGAAAGTTGAAGTCGAGTTTGTCGAGCAATGCCCCATCGGTGCCTTTGGCGTGTGCCGCAATGCGGGCATTAGCGGTACGCCGTACAAGCAGGACATCCACTATTACGGTGTGGCCAGCGATGCCGCTTACCTCAAGCCCTACTGCGAGAAGCAGAGCCGGGGCGTGTGGATGGCGTATTAGGCCAGCCAGTCCAGGGTCAGCAGCAACCTGCGCGTTCCGGCGGGCGGCTGCGGCGAGCGGTGAATAATCCCCACGCCCTCGTTACCTACCCAGCGCTCCCCTTTGGCCAGCATCACATGGCCTGCTGCGGTTTTATTGATCAGCTCAGCATCCACCGGCTCGGCTGCGGGATTACCCAAACCACTGCGCGGCATAGCACCTTCGGCCAGCCACTCACTGCCAACGCCGGCGTAACTGCTGATCAGCCGCACCGGAACATGGTCAACATGGAAACGCGAGCACATGGCCTTATCCAGCGCTCGCAGGCGCAGGCCCACACGCCTGGCATCCAATAAAGAAGCATAGGCCCCAACCAGCCAGCTGAGGTCAGTGAGAAACGCGCCGTGACCCGGCAAATCGCTGTACTGAGGCAGCAAATCCGCGAGGCTTACCAATTGTTCCGGGTCGTCCAGCTCGATATGACGCGTCACCGACAAGGCATCGCCCTGCACCAGCAAGGCTTCAGCAAACTCACTGATGTGCACCGGCAGACGACGCTGCCAGATGGCCAGATTCACATCGTCACGCAGGATCTCAGCGAGCACATCCATTCGCTCACTGACAACTTGTTGCGGGCTCGGAACAAGCGCCTTCGCCAGCATCATGCAACGTCCTCCACGGTGATCCCGAACGGGTCTTCCAACTCAGTCCAGGCGCTGGGCCCGGCCCGCATTTCCAGATCGTCCAGCAGGCAGGCATCCAACTCCTCACGCAGTAACGCGAAGTCGATGTTCTGGCCGATGAAGACCAGCTCCTGACGGCAATCGCCTACCTGCTTGTCCCAGTTTTTCATGATCAGTTGCAGGCCTTCATCGTCCTGCGGCCACTGGCTCTGCGGTACGAAACGCCACCAACGCCCGGCGTGACCGTGACGCATCAGACCACCGGCTTGGGACCAACTGCCCGCGCTCTGGTACTGGCTGGCTAACCAGAAGAAGCCTTTGGAGCGCAGCAAGCGACCGTTACGCCACTCGCGGTTGATGAAGTTGAAGAAACGCTGCGGATGGAACGGCCGGCGTGCTTTGTAGACGGTGGAGGCAATGCCGTACTCCTCGGTTTCCGGGTTGTGCTCACCACGCAGTTCCTTGAGCCAGCCCGGTGCCTGGGCGGCACGCTCGAAGTCAAAGCGGCCGGTGTTGAGCACCTTATCCAACGCCACGTTGCCCATCACCATCGGCAGAATTTCCGCCTCGCTGTTGAGGCCACGCAGGATCGCCATCAGCTCTTCGCGCTCCTGAGCGCTGATCAGATCAGTCTTGCTGACCAGCAGCACATCAGCGAACTCGACCTGCTCAATCAGCAGATCGCTGATGGCGCGCTCGTCTTCTTCGCCCAGACTTTCGCCACGGCTGGCCAGGCTTTCCGCAGCCTGGAAGTCAGCCAGGAAATTCACGCCATCTACCACCGTGACCATGGTGTCCAGCCGCGCCAGATCAGACAGACTGCGGCCCTGCTCATCGCGGAAGGTGAAGGTTTCCGCTACTTGCAGCGGTTCGGAGATGCCGGTGGATTCGATCAGCAGGTAATCGAAGCGACCCTCTTCTGCCAGACGTGCCACTTCGATCAGCAAGTCTTCGCGCAGGGTGCAGCAGATACAGCCGTTACTCATTTCCACCAGCTTTTCTTCGGAGCGGCTGAGGCTGACATCACGCTGCACTTCGCTGCCGTCGATGTTGATCTCACTCATATCGTTGACGATCACCGCGACTTTAAGACCGTCGCGGTTTTTCAGGATGGCATTAAGCAGCGTGCTTTTACCTGCGCCGAGAAAGCCTGAGAGCAGGGTTACGGGGAGCGGACGGTTCATGTGCGGGTATTCCTCATCGGCGGCGCTGGAAGGTCGGCGAGCCTTCAGTCGCATCAGGATTTGTGTGTTCGGGATCACGATATTATTGTTATAACATAACAGTTAAGCAATCCAAGAGCCCGAATCCCGATGAACGCACCCGCCTTGCCTGACATAGCCACACAATCCAGCAGCCTCGAACACACCCTCGATTGGGTCGGCATGGAAGGAATTACTCTACCGGTCACACTAGCCGAGCAACCGATCAACGCCACCGTCGATGCTAGCGTCAGCCTGGACGATGGCAAAGCCCGTGGCATCCACATGTCACGGCTGTTTCTGGGGCTGCACACTCTGGAACAACGACCGCTAACGCTGGCTGCGCTAAAACAGGTGCTGAAAGGTTTTCTGGACAGCCATGCCGGCCTGTCTGAGCAGGCATATATCCGCCTGAGCGGCGAGGCGGTATTCAGCCGTCCGGCGCTGATTAGCGCTCTGTCAGGCTGGAAGAGTTACCCCTTCACCCTGCGTGCAAGCCAGTCAGCAAGGGGGTTCCACGTGGAACTACTGTTCAAACTGAGCTATTCGTCGACCTGCCCCTGCTCCGCCGCGCTGGCCCGCCAGCTGATTCAGCAGCAGTTCAGCAAGGACTTTGGCGAACGACCGCTGGACCACGAGCGCCTGCTGCAGTGGCTGGGCTCTAACGAAGGAATTGTCGCCACCCCACACAGCCAACGCAGTGAAGCGACCCTGCAGGTGCGCTTGCCTGAGGTAATGGACGAAATCCCGCTATTAGCCCTGATCGACCGCGCCGAACAAGCCCTCGGCACAGCGGTGCAGACCGCCGTAAAGCGTGCTGATGAGCAGGCCTTTGCGTTGGCCAACGGGCAAAACCTGATGTTCTGTGAGGACGCCGCCCGCCGCCTGCATCAGGCGCTGCTGACAGCACCTGAATACAGCGCCTTCAAAATTAAGGTGGTGCATGCCGAGAGCCTGCATGCGCACGATGCAGTAGCACAGAGCAGCCACAACTGGGGCCGCTGATTACCAGCCGCCACCGCCGCCACCGCCGCGTCCGCCACCGGATGAGCCGCCGCCACGGGAACCCCCGCCACCTGAGTTGCTCGGTGGTCTGGAAGACAGCGCAGCCGCGCTGAGCAGGCCACCACTGAGGGCACTGCTCAGCGCCGATGGAGACTCCAGCGGAATGCGTCCGCGATACCAGCTTGGACGGTAGGCGTTATGGTTGGGGCCCAGCAGGCCTTTGCTCAGGGCATTGCTGAAGCGCTCGGTCCATTTGTCCTCAACGCCCAGCGCCATGGCGTACGGCAGGTGCTGCTCGTACAGGGCAATGCTCATGGCCGGGACATTACCGGCCAGCTCCAGCAGCTCGCTTTCGCCAAGGCGCAGGTATTCGCGGTAGCCCTCCAACTTATCTAAAAGCACCCTAGCCTCTGGGCTCGGCGCGGGCAGGAGAAAACGATAAACCACAACCAGCAGCATGTAGCTGATCAGCAGCAAATTGATGGGCAAAGTTGCAGTTGTGAGCAAAATATACAGGCCAAGACATACAGGCCAGCCGAAAATCAAAGCAAGGATGGCCAACACGATACGATCACGCCAAGCGGCCGCATTCTTCGATGACACCATCAGTACCAGTGGAGCAGGAAGGAAAACACTGACGCAGACCAGTCCAATCATTGCCTCACTCACATCCAGTGCACCAGCGCTGAGAAACAGGGTGAGCAAACTGCCAACCGCAGCCCACACCACCCCCACCACCCACCGGCCCGTATTGGATTTGTACCACTTGGCGGCATGCTGGATTAAATGGCTCTTCAAACGGTCCAGCGCTACCTCCAGGCGCGGCACATGTGCTTTACCTATCGTCAACTGAGTCTCCGGCTTTTTGCCACCAAACAATGCGTTAAGCATTTGCTGGGAATAGTCTGGAAGGTCACTGGCCGCTTCGCCCGCAGTCAAGGTAAAGCGTTTCCCCTTGTTTTCCTCGCTCAGACTCAGCTGCTTGCTGATGGCCATTTCCGTCAGCCAGATGCTCATAGCTTTGGGGGCGGTGAACTGTTTACGGAAACCGCGAAACCAGAGATACCCGGCCATCACCGGGGCAATCCCCTGCGGCGGTTGGAACAGCGGCACCACCAAGCCCTTGTCCGGATCACGGCCTACACGCTTCCAGGTGCGGTGATAGAAGATGGCCAGGCCGAACAGAGCCAGCGCCCCGACAACCAACCCCAGGTTGCCCCGGAGTGAAAGCGTCAATGCCTCGGTTGATGAAGGCCGGGCAATCACACCCTGCGGCCAATCCAGAGCAATAGTCAGCCCCTGATAGGCCGCCAACGGCTGGGTGGTGCGCACACGCACGCGGTTGTCTTCACGCTCCAGTATTTCAAAAGCATCGCCTTTGTCCCCGGTGCTGCCAGTGTAGGCACTGAGGTTGTTGATCACCACGCCTTCCGGCAACAGCACTTCTGCTGAGACCTGCTCGATGGGGAAGCTCCACTCGTTACCAGTGACGTTCCAGTACAGCTCGTCAGTACCGGGGTGGAAGTACAACGCCTGCTCAACCTGATAATTCAGCTCGTAGGTGTACTCGCCAGGCGTCAGCTCCTGATCCGCCGAGCCGATATAAAAGCGTCGCCATGAGCCTGTGCGCTCACTGCGTACCGGCTCGCTCTGGCCATCACGGGCCACTGAAATCAGTGTCACCGGCGCACGGTGGATCAGCTCGCCACGCTCGGCATAGCTTTCCGGCACATCCCGGTAGATACCACGCTTGATCTGCCGACCCTCGGCCTGCACGCGGATGCGTTCGGTGATCAGCAGTTTGCCGTCTGCCTGCACCTGCAAAGTGACGTCGAAATCTTTGATGGTTTCCTCTGCGCTGGCCAGTAGCGGCAGGCACAGCAGACAGAAAGCGAGGCGGAGAAATATGGCGTGCATCTCACACCTCTACTTTCGGCGTGGCGGCCTGAGCCGGATCGCTGAGGCTGAAAAACTCCGCCTGCTTGAAGGCAAAGGCTTTAGCCAGCAGATTGCTCGGCACCGACTCGACCAGCACATTCAACTCACGCACAGCGCCGTTGTAATAACGCCGCGCCATCTGGATCTGGTCTTCCACCTCGACCAGATTGCGCTGCAGAGAGCGGAACTGCTCGTCGGCCTTTAACTCCGGGTAAGCCTCCACCAGCACCAACAGATTGCGCAGATCGCTGCCCAGATTGGATTCCACCGGCGCACGCTGTGGCGGTGTTGCACCGTCCAACTCAAGCGCCCGGCTGCGGGCAGCGACCACCGCCGTAAGTGTGCTGTTTTCATGTTTGATGTAGTGACGCACGCACTCCACCAGCGCCGGGATCAAGTCGGCGCGACGCTTGAGCTGCACATCAATGCCACTCCACGCCTCGGCCACCCGCACCCGGTTAAAGATCAGGCGGTTGTAGATCACGATGCCACCGACAACCAACCCCAGCGCCAGCAACAAACCTGCCCATAAGCCCCAATCCTGCATGGATACGTGTCCTTGTTGTTATGTACCGGTGTACGCAGATGGCACTGTCAGTCAGCACAATGGTCTTAACTGACCTGAATGCCCGCACAACACTATTCTTTACCTTGTACCCCACGCCAAGGAGGCTCCATGCAGATCGAAATAGTGGAAATCCGCGACCATCTGGCGCGCTTTCCTCCATTCGACAACCTGCCCGAAGACACCTTGAACAGCATTGCTGCTCAGGTCGAGGTCGCCTATTTCAAGGCGGGCACCGAGATTCTTGGATACGGTGCCGCAATTCACGATCTGCACTATCTGCGCAGCGGTGCTGTGGAAATCTACCGGCGCAGCGGCGAACTGTACAACCGCCTTAGTGAAGGGGACATCTTCGGCCAGGTCGGCCTGTTGCGCAGTAACAAGGTGCGCTTTCCGGCGACGGCCATTGAAGACAGCTTGGTGTATTTCATCCCCGAGGCCACCTTCACCCAGCTCTGCGAGCAGCACGACGGCTTTGCCGAGTTTGTTGAGGCCGACGGCCAGTCGCGGCTTAAGTCAGCGGTGAAGAATCAGAGCAAAGGCAGCGAGCTGACCCAGCTTAAAGTCCAATCTCTGATTTCCCGCCCGGCCGTTTGCGTGGCGCAAGACACGCCAGTGCAGCAGGCGGCGCAGGTGATGACCGAACAGAGCGTGTCCTCACTGGTGATTACTGACAGCGACGATGAAGCGGCGGGCATGGTCGGCATCCTCACCGATCGGGACCTGCGCACTCGCGTGCTGGCCGCCGGGCTCGACGGGCAGACGCCAGTCAGCGCCGTAATGACGCCCGAGCCGACCACCATCCGCGCCAGTGACAGCGTGTTCAGCGCCATGCTGTGCATGCTGCGTAACAACATCCACCACCTGCCGATCCTTCACCAACAGCGCACCGTGGGCCTGCTCAACCTCTCCGACATCATCCGCTACGAGTCGCAGAACAGCCTGTATCTGGTCAATGCCATCTTCAACCAGAGCAGTGTTGAAGGCTTGCAGAGTCTGGTCCCGGAGTTGCGCGGCAGCTTTGTGCGCATGGCCAGTGAGCTGGCCACTGCACATATGATCGGCAGCGCCATGTCGAGTATCGGCCGCGCCTTTACTCAGCGCTTGCTGGAGCTGGCCGAACAGGAATTTGGCGCACCGCCAGTGCCCTACTGCTTTATGGTGGCCGGCTCCATGGCGCGGGACGAACAACTGGTGGTCAGCGATCAGGACAACGCGTTGGTGCTCAGCGACCGCTACGATCCGTCGCTGCACGGCGAGTACTTCAGCAATCTGGCCGCATTCGTGTGCGACGGCCTCGCAGCCTGCGGTTACAGCTACTGCAAAGGCGGGATCATGGCCAGCAATCCACAATGGCGACAGCCGCTGCGGGTCTGGCGCGAGTTGTTTAGCCAATGGATTGAAAAGCCAGACGCCAAGTCGCTGCTCAACAGCAGCATTTTCTTCGATTTGGATGGCGTATTTGGCAAGACCCGCATGGTCGATCAGCTCAAAGCCCTGCTCGCCGACAAAGCCAGCCAGAGCCCCGCATTCCTCGCAGCCATGGCCCGCAACGCGCTGAATCGTACGCCACCGTTAGGCATTTTCCGCACCTTTGTGATGGAAACCGATGGCCGCCAGAAACATATCATCAACCTTAAAGGCCGCGGCACTGCGCCACTGACGGACCTGATCCGCGTGCACGCCCTGGCTTGCGGCAGCACTGCGCAAAATTCACTGGAGCGCCTCGACGACATCAGCAAGACCAAGCTGCTGCAGCCGGAGGCGCTGGAGCAGCTGCGCTATGCCCTGGAGTTCCTCAGCATGGTGCGCATCCGTCATCAGGCGCTGGATGTCAGCGAGGGACGCGAGCCGGATAACTACATCGAGCCGGAGAAAGTCTCCGCCGCCGAGCGCCACAACCTCAAAGAAGCCTTTCAGGTGCTCAACCGTGCGCAGAAATTCCTGCGCTTCCGCTACCCGGCGCACGCAGGGAAATGAGCATGCTCAGCCTGTTACGCCAGCCGACGCAAACACTGGACTGGTCAGAGCGCTTCAAGGCGCTGGCCGCCGGATGCAAAACGCCGCGCCTGCGCGCTTTTTATGAAGCAGGAGCTGTCGCTGCAGATACGCCGCTGGCGGAGGTCCCGCTATTGGCGCTGGATGTGGAAACCACCGGGCTGGACGCCAGCCGCGACGCCATCGTCAGCCTCGGTCTGGTGCCATTTAATCTGCAACGCATCCGCTGCGGTGAAGGCCGTTATTGGGTGGTTAAACCCGATACGGAGCTGAGCAGCGAGTCGGTGACCTTCCACCACATCACCCACAGCGATATCCGCCATGCCCCGCCACTGCCGGCGATCCTCGATGAGCTTTTAGACTATATGGCCGGGCGCGTGATGGTGGTGCATTACCGCACTATCGAGCGGCAGTTTTTGGATCAGGCTGCACGCCTGCATTTGGGCGAGGGTTGGCAGTTCCCGTTGATCGACACCATGCAGCTCGAGGCCATGCTCTATCCCAAGCGCCAGCCCAACTGGTTCGACCGTCTTTTGGGACGTAAGCCGGTCTCAATCCGTCTGGATGACAGCCGTAAGCGTTACCACTTACCGCCCTATATGGCTCACCACGCGCTGACAGATGCGCTGGCTACAGCTGAGTTGTTACAGGCGCAAGTAGCGACTCATTACTCAGTGCAAACTCCGGTCGGCCAACTCTGGAGTTGAGTCACGATGCACCCAAAACTCCAGCAATGCAGGGTGAACACTCCAAGCTTAAGTGCGACGCCGATGCCCCTTCAGAAGGGTGCGCGGAATTGCCGTGGAAGAGGTTGAGCGGCAAGGATGCCGCGAGAGATGCGATGGGCCAAGGATGGCCCTTCGCAGCGTGCCTCTGTAGCGGTGATTCCGGGCACGAACCCGCAGGGCCGGATGCAGGGGCAAGCGGTTTTGGCTACTTTTCCCAAGAGAAAAGTGGCTCGCCCGGAAAGGGCGAAACCCTTCTCAAGGTCTGGGCACTCCGGCCAAATGCCCACCTATCCGCTTTGGCTTGAGCGTGTTTAACGAGGCTCGCTCAATAGCCCCTTAACGATGGCAATACAGCCCACCAACAGCACCAGCGTAAACGGTAAGCCGGTCGACACCGCCATCGCCTGCAAGGCGATCAGCCCGCCACCGAGCAACAAGGCAATCGCAATCACCCCTTCGATGCTGGCCCAGAACACCCGCTGCACCACCGGCGCGTTGACCTTACCGCCTGCGGTGATGGTATCGATCACCAGCGAGCCGGAGTCAGATGATGTGATAAAGAACATCACCACCAGAATGATCGCCACAAACGAGGTAATCGCACTCAGCGGCATTTCGCTGAGCATGGCGAACAGCTTCAGCTCAAGCGCAGCGTCTGTAACGCCACTCAGGCCAGCGGCGGCTTGTTCAAATGCAGTGCTGCCAAAGGTGGTCATCCACAGCACCGACACCAGCGACGGCACCAGCAACACCGCAATCAGGAACTCACGGACACTGCGGCCACGGCTGACACGGGCGATAAACATGCCCACAAACGGCGACCAGCTGATCCACCAAGCCCAGTAGAAGGCAGTCCAACCCTGACTGAAGTTGGCATCCTCACGCCCGATCGGATTAGACAATGCCGGCAGGTAACTCAGGTAGGCGCCAAGGTTGTCCAGCACGCCTGAGAGGATCACCAGCGTCGGTCCGGCGATGATCACAAACGCCAACAGGGCAAAGGCCAGCCCGATGTTGATCTCGGAAAGAATGCGCACACCTTTATCCAGCCCGGCCACCACTGAGCCAAGCGCCACCAGCGTGATCACGATGATCAGGATGACCTTACTGGTGTCCGTGGCTTGAATCCCGAACAGTTGCTCAATCCCCGCGGCGGCCTGTTCAGCGCCGACACCCAATGACGTCACCAGACCAAACAACGTGGCGAACACCGCCAGAATGTCGATCACATGGCCCGGCCAGCCCCACACCCGCTCCCCGAGGATCGGATAGAAGATCGAACGGATCGCCAGCGGCAGGCCTTTGTTAAACGAGAAGATCGCCAGCGACAGCCCGACAATCGCGTAAATCGCCCACGGATGCAGGCCCCAATGGAAAATCGTGGCAGCCATGGCCAGGCGCTTGGCTTCGGCGACATCGCCCACGGCACCGCCCAGCGGTGCCCAGTCAGTGCGCACACCGTTCTCAACCGTTACCCCACCCAGCGCAGCGCTGTAGTGCGATACCGGCTCAGCCACACCATAGAACATCAGGCCAATGCCCATGCCGGCGGCAAACAGCATGGCGAACCAGCTCAGGTAATTGAAATCCGGCGTGGCATGGGTGCCACCGATACGTACCCGGCCCAGCGGGGACAGAATCAGGCCGAGGCAGACCAGTACGAAAATGTTCCCGGCGCTGATAAAGAACCAGGCCATGTGATGGGTGATCCAGTTGCGCAGCGCGCTGAACAGCGGCTCAACTTGGTTCTGCAAGGCCAGTGTCAGCAGCACAAACAGCAGCACCGTGAGCGCCGAGATGATGAAGACCTTGCCGTGAATGTCGAGATTGATCGAAAACTGGCCCTGAATATTGTCCTGCCCGATCACGTAATCCGTGTCGATCAGATTGGCCTTGCCGCTTGGTGCGGGGATGCCATCCAGAGTGTCCGTATTGGGTTTGGTTGTCGTGTCAGACGAAGGGATTTGCTCCATTGTTGAGTTGCTCCTTTAGCGTTGGCACGCAAAGCGCGCACGAGGACGGATTGCCCTACTCGTACAGCCCCTGCCAGCGCCGATCTGCACCCGACGTAAACAACCGGGCCTTCACCGCGAAAGCAGAAGCAAGAAAGTGATATCTACGGACAACATGCCGGCAATGAGCAGGCAACCGAAGCGATACCGAGTCTAACCAGACCCTTTCTGGTACGAAGCGTTCAACTTAATGTAGTCAATAAGGTCAAACCGCACCGCGGCAGGCTGTCAGATCGCCAGCTCAGCCCTCGTCACCGGCCACTTCGCGATACAGCTTCAAGCCTCTGGCCTGATAGTTGGCCAACGCACTGGGGTGGTCGTAATTGCAAGTGTGTACCCACACGCGCCGGGTCCCCGGCCAGGCCCAGGCCGACTCCAAGGCGTGGGTCAGCAGCGGGCCGCCAAAACCCTGGCTGCAGAAGCGCTCAACCAGACCGAAATAGAGAATTTCCACGTTGCCATCAGCGTCCTGCTGCAGCTCGTAATAACCGGCAATCGCCCCTTGGTGATAAGCCACCCAAGTACGCTGTTCGGGACGTTCGACCCTGGCTTGCCACTGAGCATCTGACCAGCTCAGTTTGTCCGTCCACTCCCAAGGTTCTCCCACCAATTGGTAGAGGAAGCGATTAAGCTGAAATTGCTTGATCCTGCATTCCACAACCGTCAGATCGTCCGGCAAGGGCTTGCCACGAATCTGCTCAGGGCTATGCATATCCAGGTAGTAGGTGATGAGGGTCTTCATGGACTGTACTTAGCGCAGAGGTCTGAGTAAGGCGACAGCCTACTGCTGCACCGCGCTGACCGCGAGCACAACAGCGCTTAGCACTGTGGTTTAGATTCTGTATTGCCACATTAAACGGTCATTAATGATGACCGTTTAATGAATAAGTCAGTCAATAAGGTCCTCTTTTTGGGTGAAAAAGTAGCACTTCATGCATCGAAATAGAGCATTTACGGGCATAGCGCAGTGACAACCAGAGTTATGCAGGCCGTGTAAATGGCGATAACCGCCTGTTTTAGTGGAGCAAGCCGTCATCACCTACTCATCATGAATCACCCTGAGATCATCAACTTTATTGGCAAATACCCAACAGATCACCGCATATTTGCAGAAGTCTGCTGTGTCAAAATTAGCCAACGCGCACCACAACGCCCGTTGCACCACGATGAAAACCACATATCCACACTTTTTTACCCACTGGCATGCGCTCTGCACACGAAAAGCCCATACGGTCTGAAGGCCGACGTTTAACAGGCAAGGTAATGAACGATCTGAACGCAAAACGTGACGACAGCTTCGATGTTGTTGTGGTTGGCGGCGGCGTGGTCGGCTGTGCGATGGTCCGACGCTTCACCCTGGAAGGGGCCAAGGTGCTGCTGCTGGAAAAGAGTCCGGACATTCTCTCCGGCGCCAGCAAGGGCAACAGCGCCATTCTTCACACCGGCTTTGATGCGCCAACAGGCAGCGTCGAGCTGGCCTGCATGCAGGCTGGCTACCGTGAATACTTGGAGATTCACCATAAGCTGAACCTGCCGCTGCTGAAAACCGGGGCAATGGTGGTGGCCTGGAATGAGGACGACCTGAGCAAGCTTGAAAGCATCGTCCAGCAGGCCCACAGCAACGGTGTCGATGATGTAAAGCTGATCGACCGCCTGAATATCCGCTCCCGCGAGCCGTACCTGTCCACTCAGGCCATTGCCGCCGTCGAAGTACCCGGCGAATACCTGATCGACCCTTGGTCGGCACCACTGGGCTACCTGCTGCAAGCGATGATGGCCGGCGCTCAGGCGCGCTTTAATGCCGAAGTGCTCAATGGCAACTTCGACGGCTCGCAGTGGACCCTGGAGACCAGCGCCGGTACCGTCCGTGCCACCACCGTCATCAACTGTGCCGGGCTGTATGGCGACACCCTGGAAGAGCGCCTGCTGGGCGAAGCCAGCTTCAGCATTCACCCGCGCAAAGGCCAGTTCGTGGTCTTCGATAAAGCGGCCTCGAAACTGCTAAACGCCATTGTGTTACCGGTGCCGAATGAGCGCACCAAAGGCATCGTGCTGACCCGCACCATCTTCGGCAACCTGCTGGTCGGCCCGACCGCAGAAGAGCAGGACGACCGTGTGCATGCCGACCTTGAGGGCGACACCCTGCAACAGCTGATCGACGCAGCGGTGGATCGCATCCCGGCGCTGGCCAATATGCCGGTCACCGCCACTTACGCAGGCCTGCGCCCAGCCAGCGACAAGAAGGAATACCGCATCCGCCGCGTGGCCGAACGCAACTGGATTACCGTGGGCGGCATCCGCTCCACTGGTCTGACCGCCTCCCTGGGTATTGCCCAACACGTTTTCAGTCTCTACCAAGGCCAGCACACCGCGTTGCCTGCCGACAGCCTGCGCTGGCCAGTCATGCCCAACCTGGCCGAACACTTGCCACGGGATTATCAGCAGCCGGGGCACGGCGAGATCGTCTGCCACTGCGAAATGGTCACCCAGCGTGAAATCGAGAAAGCCCTGCAAGGCCCGCTTGCAGCAGGCGATTTGGGCGGACTGAAACGCCGCACCCGCGCCTGTATGGGGCGCTGCCAGGGTTTCTATTGCGGGGCGCAGGTTGCCGAAATGAGCAGCAGCCACCTCGCTGTTCCGCTTGCTACAGGTGTTTGCCATGAAAACCATTGATCTTCAGAGCGTCGACGTCGCCATCATCGGCGGCGGCCCAGCCGGCCTGTCGGCGGCCATGGAGCTGCGCAAACAGGGCATTGAGCGGGTCGTCGTGATTGAGCGTGAAGCAGAGGCCGGCGGCATTCCCCGCCACTGCGGCCATCCGCCCTTTGGCTTCTGGGAATACGGCCATGTCTATAGCGGCCCGAATTACGCGAAACGCAACGTGAAGGAAGCGGTGAACGCCGGTGTGCAGATCTTCCTCAAGCACTCCGTGACCAAACTCGGGGCGCACGGTGTGATCGACGGCGTTCACCCCGACGGAGCCTTCCGCATCAAGGCCCGCCGCGTACTGATCGCCACCGGTGCCCGCGAGACGCCGCGCTCAGCGCGCCTGCTCGGTGGTGATCGCCCGGTTGGCGTGATCAATACCGGCGCGCTGCAATCCTATCTGTACCTCAAGGGCCTGAAACCGTTTGAACGCCCGCTGATTGTCGGCACCGAGCTGGTCAGTCTGTCGTCCGTACTGAGCTGCCGCAAAGCCGGAATCAAGCCGGTGGCAATGATCGAACGCAACCAGCGCGCCACCGCACGCTGGCCGCTGTCGCTGTTCCCACGCCTGTGCGCAGTACCCATGCACTTTGGCGCGGAGCTGGTGAAGATCCACGGCACTGGCCGGGTTGAAGGGGCCAGCGTGCGTATGGCCGACGGCAGCATCAATACCTTTGAGTGCGACGGGGTTCTGCTGACCGGCCAGTTCACCCCGGAATCCAGTTTGGTGCGCATGAGCGATCTGCGCATTGACGCCATGAGTGGCGGACCGCGCATTGATCAGTTCGGGCGCTGCTCCGATCCCTCGTACTTCGCTGCAGGTAATCTGTTGCGGCCGATTGAAACCGCAGGCTGGTCATTCCGCGAAGGCCGTCGTATCGGCGGACTGATCGCCGCCGACTTGCGCGGCGAGCTGCCGGGCACCGCGGACGCGGTCAGCGTGTACTGCAACAACAACCTGAAACTGTGCGTGCCGCAGGTGCTGATCCCGTCCACGATGGAGGGCCTGAAACACCTGCAACTGCGCGTTGCCCGCGCCACCAGCGGACGTCTGGTAGTGAAGGCTGATGGCAAGGAAATCTGGTCGGGCATGCGCACCTGCCTGCCTGAGCGCCGCCTGCTGATCCCGATCAAGAGCCTCAGCATTCCACAGGGAACCCAGCAACTCGAAGTCGACTTTGTCGGCCGTTAACCGAAGCCTGCCGACAGGAGTAATAACGTGCGCATTGCAGCCCTTGACCAAGGCACCACCAGCACCCGGGTACTGGTGGTGTCAGAGAACGGAAACGCAGATATCCAGCTGGCGCTGCGGCACCAGCAGCACCACCCGCAACCGGGCTGGGTTGAACATGACCCACTGGAGCTGCTGAACAATATTCAGCGCTGCCTGGAAGCCGCCGGCGGCGTCGATGCCGTCGGCATCGCTAACCAGGGCGAAAGTTGCCTGGCCTGGGACGCGAAAACCGGCGAGCCGCTTTCGCCAGTAATCGTCTGGCAGGACAACCGCACCTCTGCCGAGGTGGAACAACTGCGCGCAGCCGGTGGCGAGAGCCTGACTCTGGAGCGTGCCGGTCTGCCGCTGGACCCATACTTTTCAGCCTCCAAGCTGGCGTGGATTGTGAACAACCTGCCCGCTGCCAAACAGGCCCTGAAAGAAGGTCGCTTGCGCTTAGGCACCACCGACGCTTACTTCCTTGACCGCCTGACTGGCGTGTTTGCCACCGACATCACCACGGCATCGCGCACCTCGCTGATGAACCTGGCCACCGGCCAGTGGGACCCGCAGCTGTGTGAACTGTTTGGCGTGCCGCTGGAAACCCTGCCGGAAATCCGCGATACCGTCGGCCACTTCGGTGAGATCGGCGCGACGCCAGTCACCGCCTCGCTGGTGGATCAGCAAGCCTCACTGTACGGCCACGGCTGCCGTAATCCGGGCGACGCCAAAATCACCTTCGGCACCGGTGCCTTTGCTCTGACCCTGACGGGTGAAAACATCATCCGCGCCCCTGAAAAAGGCCTGCTGGCAACCATCGCCTGGCAGATCGACGGCAAGCCGACCTACGCCATGGACGGAGGCGTATACGACGCCAGCGCCGCCGTGGAGTGGGCCGGGCGACTGGGCCTGTTCAGTGATTTCAGTGAGTTGGCCGGGTTCGACAACCCGCCTGCCATCGGCCGCAAGCTGGCCTTCGTCCCGGCTCTGTCAGGCCTGGCCTGCCCGCACTGGGATCGCAGCGCCGCAGCGCTGTGGGTTGGCATGAACGGCGGCACCACCAAAGAGGATATGTGCCAGGCGCTGCTCGAAGGAGTAGCCCTGCGCAGCGCTGAAGTGATTGCGGCAATGGACGGTTTCCTTAACGTCACCGACCAGCTGTCGATTGATGGTGGTCTGGCACGCAGTCCCTACTTTGCCCAGTTCCTTTCCAACGCCCTGCAACGCACCGTGGTGACCCAGCGCTTCGACGAACTGACCGCCTTTGGCTGCGCCGCTCTGGCCAGCCGCGGCCTCGGCGTCGACCTGAAGCCACCGCGCAACACCAGCACCAGCTTCCGCCCGAAAGTCACTGAAGCTGAAGCCCTGCAATGGCGTGAAACCTTCTCTGAAGCGGTCAGCCGCTGCCGCTCCTGGCGCTGAACCACCGCAGCCCAAGGATGGGCAAAAACCTCCAGGGCTGACGGCCCCATTCCGCAGCCCTGCACCACCAAACGACCGCTAAAAAAGTACGTACTTTCAAGAAAATGCGTTTAAGGCACACTCGTCCCTGACCGTACGTCATGTTTTTTCAGCAGAAAATTCCCTGATTATTTGTGCTGTTTTCGCATTCGGAATGCCGAACACGTCATGCCTGGCCGGCCCAATCGTCATTCGAAAGCAGCCATATCAGGACTTATTTGTTTTGTTCGGTTTTCCGACCCTTATTTTTCAATGACTTACAAATACCATCGAGGCCGACAGGCTGTATGCACAATCGGTATAGGGTTATGCACTTCAAGCATTAGCCTTCACCTGCCCCCCTCGCAATAGTGGCCGCCTTTCGCTGACCCGGGTGCTGTACATCCGAGGTGTCCCCCATGCGGTTCCGGACGGAAACCCACAATTCCCAGTGACGTTGCCAATGGCTCTGTTACACGCGTTTCCGGTCGAAACCCATGCCCACTATGAAGAAAGGGTAATGACATGAAGAAGGCAAAACTGAGCCTCGCCTGGCAGATCGTCATCGGCCTGATTTTAGGCGTCGCAGTCGGCGCGCTGCTGAACCATTTCGGCTCAGAAAAAGCCTGGTGGATCAGCAACGTCCTCCAGCCTGCCGGTGACATCTTCATCCGTCTGATCAAGATGATCGTCGTGCCGATCGTGATCTCATCGCTGATCGTCGGCATTGCCGGAGTCGGCGACGCCAAGAAGCTGGGCAGCATCGGCCTGAAGACCATCCTCTACTTTGAAGTGGTCACCACCATCGCCATTGTTGTCGGTCTGGTTATGGCCAACCTGTTCCAACCGGGGGCCGGCATCGACATGAGCACCCTGGGCACCGTCGATATCTCCAAGTACCAGGCCACTGCGGCGGAAGTGCAGCACGATCACGCATTTATCGCGACCCTGATTAACCTGATCCCCTCCAACATCTTCGCGGCACTGATGCGCGGTGACATGCTGCCGATCATCTTCTTCTCAGTCATGTTCGGCATGGGCTTATCGAGCCTCAAACCTGAGCTACGCGACCCGCTGGTACGCACCTTCCAGGGCGTGTCGGAGACCATGTTCAAGGTCACTCACATGATCATGCTGTACGCGCCGATTGGTGTGTTCGCGCTGATCGCCGTGACAGTTGCTAACTTCGGCTTCACCTCACTGCTGCCGCTGGCCAAGCTGGTACTGCTGGTGTACTTCGCCATCGCCTTCTTCGCCTTTATGGTGCTGGGCCTGGTGGCGCGCCTGTTTGGTTTCTCGGTGATCAAGATCATGCGCATCATGAAAGATGAGCTGATCCTCGCCTACTCCACCTCCAGCTCCGAAACCGTGCTGCCACGGGTGATCGAGAAGATGGAAAAGTACGGCGCACCGAAATCCATCTGCTCATTCGTGGTGCCGACCGGCTACTCCTTCAACCTCGACGGTTCCACGCTGTACCAGAGCATCGCGGCCATCTTTATCGCTCAGCTGTACGGCATCGACCTGTCCTGGAGCCAGCAGCTGCTGCTGGTGCTGACCCTGATGGTGACCTCCAAAGGCATTGCCGGTGTGCCGGGTGTATCGTTTGTGGTGCTGCTGGCGACGCTTGGCAGTGTGGGTATTCCGCTGGAAGGTCTGGCCTTTATCGCCGGTGTCGACCGCATCATGGACATGGCCCGCACCGCGCTGAACGTGGTGGGTAACGCCCTGGCGGCGCTGGTTATCGCCCGCTGGCAAGGCATGTACGACGCTGAAAAGGGCGAGGCGTACTATGCATCGCTGATGTCGGGAGAAGCGCAAGCCGTAACAGGCAAGGCCGTGATTGGCGAAAGCATCCGGCAGTAAGGCGATACTGATCTCGCCTAAAACACAGCATCCGTTCATTTAAGGCTAGTCAGTTAGGAAAAATGCCGCGATCCCTCTGGGGCCGCGGCATTTCTTATAGGGCTAGCAGATCGACTGATAGGCGTTAATTTGGCCACCCTCGTTAGACTTTTAGAAAGGGTTTCGCACTTCTCCGGCGAGTCTCTTTTGTCGCGACAAAAAAACCAAAAACGCTTGCCCAGTCATCCGGCCCAACGCGACTCTCGCGGCATCCATGCCGCTCAACCTCTTCCACGGCAATTCCGGGCACCCTCCTGAGTGGGCAAAGTGTGTCGTTCTCAGGTTTGGCGCATGTCATCAACCGCTGATGGATTAAGCATGCACCTGACAGGTGCTTGGTGACACAGTTCGATGGGCTGCACCAAAACTCAGCCAAGCAGGAAAACCCTTTCTCAAGCTCGAGCCAACCCCGTCAACTCACCACAAATTTCCTTTGGCTCTATCGAGCCCCTTTCACCAAAGCGGGCGCTTCATGCACTTCCACGTTGGCTTTTTCCAGAGCCTCGGCCAGCGGTCCCAGCGGCTTACGGTCGATGATCAGGCGATCAATGCGATCGAGCGGGAACACTTCAAATAACGCACGCTTACCCAGCTTGGATGAGTCAGCAATGACCGTCAGATAGCGGGTACGGGCAATCATCGCCCGGGTGATTTCCGCTTCTTCAATGGAGAAGTCGAACGCGCCATCAGCATTCAGCGCGCCAATCGTCACCACCGCATGCTCAGCGTTAAAGCGGGCAATCTGTTCCATCGCCAGCGCGCCGGTGTTCTGCGCAGAATCCGGGCGGTACTCGCCACCGATGACAAACACCCGGTTGCCGCTGGCACCTATGCTCGCGGCGATCTGCAGGGAGTTGGTGATCACGGTAATGCGGCTTAAACGCGCCAGCTCCTTAGCAAAGAACAGCGTGGTAGTGCCGGTGTCGATCAAGATGCTGTCGCCTGGTGCGTAGAGCCCGGCCGCATAGCGGGCCACAGCGCGCTTCTCAGTGGCGAATTCGTTCATGCGGGTCTGAAAGGCGTTCTCATGCTCGCCACTGGGTGGCAGAGACGCGCCGCCATGGAATTTGCTGACCTGACCGTTTTCCGCCAGCCCAGTCAAATCACGCCGGATGGTTTCCTGTGAAGCGCTGAGGATACGGGCAAGTTCTTCTACAGAAATCCGCTCGCGCTGACGCAGCAGCTCAAGGATGTGCTGTCTTCTCTCGTTTGGCCGCATGACTGTTCCTTATTGTTGTTACCGCAACACAACACGATGGTGCATAAATGTTACCGCCGCACACCTTTGCCACAAGAGCGTGCACACAGCGTCTAAAACGCCCATTACCGGTGCAGTTTGATTGCCCGACACTGTTCACGCATGAGACAGGCTGAAGGCTACGCATTTCAAGGAGTATCGGGAACTCCGGTTACTTAATTGACCGAATAATGCACGATTATCAGTCAATTCAACATAAGAACCTCAAAATGGCACACATAGTGGTTAGTTTTCCCACGTACGCACTCTGATTCACCCATCCCTCAAGGCAGGACGCCTGAAGCGTAAAACGCATTCGAGCGGTTGTTGTGAGCGCGAAAAAGTCGGTGGGTACGCCAACAACACTTAATAACAGGCCGCCCCTGAGGGCAGCCATACAAAACACCTTGCGCCAGCAAGCCGTGCGACAAGCAAATTGGGGTATAGCGATGGCTGAATTCGGAAACTTCGTTATCTATCTGATAATGATCGGGGCGGTTGTGGGGGCCTTTGCCTCCGTACTCAAACCACAAAGCGGGCTGGGCAAAGAGTTCGTCAACGGGATCCATTCCATTGGCCCGGTATTCCTGGCGCAGGCCGGGATCATGATCTCGATTCCTTATCTGTCGAAAATGATCACCCTCATCCTTGGCCCGCTGTTCGCAAGCATGGGTTCGGATGTGTCCATCGCTGCACTGGCGATCATTGCCGTGGACATGGGCGGCTACCAACTGGCCGACGCTCTGACCACCAACCGCGATATGTGGATCGCCGCCATGGTGGTGGGCTACACCTCCGGCGCAGTGGTGGTTTACCTGATCCCGGTCGGCCTGATGATGCTCGAGCGCAAAGACCACAAATACCTGGCGCTGGGCGCTATGGCCGGTTTTATCGCCATCCCGTTTGCGGTGCTGGCGGCGCTGATGATGATCACCGCCTTCAACCTGCCAGTGCGTGACATCGTCTCCACCAGCAGCGAAGCCGCCCACTTGCTGACCCTCGACTTCCTCGGTGCACTGTTACTGTTGGCTCCGCTGTTCCTGTTCTGCTTCCTGCTGGCAGTCGGTCTGCGTTACCGCGCCAACATGATGGTGGCGGGCTTCCTGGTGTTCGGCAAACTGATGGATGCCTTCATCAAGATCATCCTGTCCTTTGCCATCGTTGAGCACTTCACCGGCTTCTTCTCCAAGACCATCGGTTGGGGCTTTGACCCGATGTTTGCGGACGAGAAAGAACTGTTCCGCGCCATCGAGATCGCCGGTTACATCGGCATCATGCTCGCCGGTACCTTCCCGATCTGCTACCTGTTCAACAAGTACTGCCGCGCGCCGATGGAAGTGCTGGGCCGCCAGATCGGCCTGAGCTCCGCAGGTGCAGCCGGTTTCATCATGGTGCTGGCCAACGTCATCGCCGTGTACCACATGTTCAAGAAGATGAATGCCCGCGACAAAGTGCTGTGCGTGGCCATGGCCATCTGCGCTCAAGCGGCTATTGGTGACCACCTGGCCTTCACCGCCAACTTCCAGCCGACGCTGATCATGCCGATCCTGCTGGCCAAGATTGGCGGCGGTCTGCTGGCGGTGTGGATTGCCGTCAAGATTTCCGTACCGGCTGCACTGCGTTACGAAGCACAAGAGCAGGTCGAAACACCTGCCGATCAGGCTGCCCTGCGCACCGCCTGATTCACCCGGGGGCTCCGGCCCCCGGTTTTCACGTAAATGAGGTTTGTTATGCGTAAGATTTTTCTCGCCTGCCCTTACAGCCACGCTGACGCCAACGTCGTGCACGAGCGCTTTATCCAGTGCAACGAAGTGGCCGCTGCCATCGTCGAGTCCGGCAATGCAGTGTTCAGCCAGGTCTCCATGTCCCACCCGATCAACCTTGCATTCAAAGGTAAGGACAGCGCTGCCATCGGCAAGCTCTGGGGCCCGGTTGACGCCGTGTTTATGGAAGCCATGGAGGAACTGATCATCCTCGACCTGCCGGGCTGGGATATCAGCTCAGGCATCAAGCGCGAGATCGAATTCTTCAAGAACAAGGGTCGCCCGGTCAGCCTGTGGTCTGAAGTATCCGCCCAGTTCGCCTGATTTCCCCCTGGCCGGCAGCACGCCCTTGCTGCCATGGCCGTTTCCGAGTGGTTAACCGGCGTGTGGGCTGGCAGTTGGTGGGTGATGCTCTGTTGTGGCTGGCATGACGTATGGAATGTCCTGAAGTCTTTCCGTTGTTACGTCGCAGTTGTCACCGTAGTCGCAGGCTCATTCACTACAGCTCCATACACCGGCTCTACCCGACTCCCTGCGCGCCCTATGGCGCGCTTTTTTATGCGTGAGCGCCTGTAAGTAAAGGGAACTCAGACCAAGGTCGAGGGCAAATCAGTCAACCGTGCTGGATAATTCAAAAAAGGGACACATTTATTGTCAGCCCCTAGTAGCTAAAAATAAATCTGCCCCCTTTAAATTTCAGGAGCCAACAAGCAAATCCGCCATCTTTTAACTCTTTATTTATTTTAGGGCCAGACACACTCTACACTATTTTATTCAGAGAATATTCTAAAAGCGCTAGCATCTCGGACAGAGATTCGCCCCGCATCAGAGTCAACAATTACATTCCTACACTTACAAGCCATTGCATGCACCGGCATCGACGGTATTACATCACCACAGCTCGTACATTCATAGAATATTTTTTCTCCAGCAGGATAACCCGATGAATAATCTTGCTTGAAATAACTACGTTTCACACCAGACATGTAAACCTCATTAATTTGGATCTTTGCGGTCTATTAATTTTATATGACCACTTTCTAAATAGTCACTTATCGTCAATTCGAGCTTATGTTGGGTTCCCCCTCCAACCTCACCGAACCACGGAGCAGCTGGCCCACTTGGGACATCTAATAAAAAGGGGACAGATTTATTTTCGGCCCAGCTAGGCGCTAAAAATAAATCTGTCCCCTTTAGTCTTTCAGTATTTTACCACTACCCAGCCACCCCCCGATCACTACCTGGTTTGATAAGCAGTCGAGAGTCGACCTCCCTTTTCCTGCACTTCTCCACCAAAGGAAGTGCGAGAAGTGGGTTATCTATGAAAGTATTGAACTCATGATTATCAATCTCATAGTACTCTTCGTAGTCGATCATTCTATTACTAACAGGAATTGACAAATAATACTTCCCCGTAACCTCCTCGACTCCTATGGAATACCTCTGCTCTCTACACACCAATAAATCTTTAAAAATCATATTACCCACCTAAAACTTAGTAAAATTCAGAATAGGTTTTTCTTTTCCATTTACATCAATTATGGCTTCTGAATTCCCATTAGGCAGCTTACCACCCGGAATCCAATATTCATTTGCGCCGGCCTCATTTCCTGATGGAACACGCAAATTTAATTGTTTAGGATTAACTATATCAATCTTGAGGATAGAGTTCTCTTTAAAATAACCACTGGGTAATCCAAGTGCCTTTTCAAGTTCAAAGGCATTCCCTTTGGTTTTCGCTATTAGCTCATCAACTTCTGAGCTAGGCATCACAAATGAAGTACCATCTCTTTGCCCAATCCCGTACTTATTATAGCTATCAGATGTCATAAATCGCGTAGCACCGGATTCGAATTTTTCTAAATGGGTATCTATATAAGTTTTGGGCAAGTAGGTGCTAGGTTCTGGTCGCTCCCCTTTCGGTATACTCTTGATTTCATCGATCTTATTTTGAGAAAGAGAAAACTCTGCATCAGGGCATGATGCCGACACACATGCCAACCCCAACGGATCCACCCACCCCGTCGGGTTAGGCACGTATTGGTAGTTGTTCAAACCACCTGCCAGTTTGATCGGATCGGGCGTTAGGTAGCTGCCGGTGTTCGGGTTGTAGTAACGGTGGCGGTTGTAGTGCAGCCCGGTTTCCGCATCGAAGTACTGGCCCTGAAAGCGCAGTGGGTTGTCGACTTCCGCGACCTCCAGCTTCGCGACGTTGCCATAGGCGCGGTATTGCACAGACCAGAGGATTTGCCCGGAGGCGCTGGTAAGTTCTTGCGGAGTGCCGAGGTGGTCGAGTTGGTAGTAGTACGGCTCGGCGTTTTTGCCTTCGCCTTGCAGCATGGCCAGTGGACGGAAGCTGCCTGGTTCGTAGACGTAGCTGCAGTAGTGATCTTGGCCGCTCTCGGCAATCAAACGGTCGCCTTGCCAGAGGAATTCGGTGGTCTTGCCGTTCACGTCTTTGGCGATACGGCGGCCAAAGGCGTCGTAACGGTAGCTGGCCTGACTGCCGTCGGGCAGGCTTACGCCAATCAGGCGGTGCTGGTTGTCGTAGCGGTATTCAGTGACCAGTTTGTGCCCGGCACCGCGACGTTCGCGAATCAGGTTGCCGTAGGCGTCGTAGTCATAGTGACGGTCGCCCTGCATCAGCAGGCGGTTGCCTTTGACGTTGACGCGCTCGCTGCTCACGCCACTATTTTGCGCCAGCAGTGTGCCCGCAGGATCATGAACAAAGCTTTCAGGGGTTTCGCCACGCACCGCCACCAACCGGTCCAGCGGGTCGTAGTGGTAGCTTTTGCTGCCTTTGCGTGAATCGTTGATACCCGCCAGATTGCCTTTTGCGTCGTAGCGGTAATGACGGTTAAGGATGGCTTGCTGGTCCTGACGCAGGCTGTGGGCCTTGAGGCGGCCTTGTTCGTCGTATTGGTATTCGCTGAGCAGGGCACCTTGCTGGCGATACTGCTCACGGCCACTGGCACTGAACTGGTGAACGGTCAGTGACTGGCCGTTAAGGTCGATGGCTGCCAACGCGCCGCCGGGCTGATGGCGATAATCCAGCTTGCTGCCGTCGGGCAGACGGCAGTGGCTGAGCTGGCCGAGGGCGCCATATTCGTAACGCAAAGTGGCCCAGCCCTGATGCTCTTCGATCAGGCGGTCTTGCAGGTCATAGCGATAGCTCAGCGGCCACTGGCCGTCATCCACGTTGCTTAAACGCCCCATAGCGTCGTAGCTGTAGTGAATCTGCTCACCATCGGCGAGGGTTTTGACCAGCAGGCGCCCGGCGCTGTCACGCTGGTATTGGGTAACCAGCTCGCTGCCGTCGTCACCATGCTCGTGTTTTTCGATCAGGTGGCCGTTGAGGTCATAGACGTAGGAACTGCTGCGACCGTCGAACGCGGTTTCCTGGCGGATCAAGCCGTTGGGGTAGTAGTCCAGTGAGTAACGCTCACCACGCTCGTTCTCGATTTCGGTGAGCAGCAGACGAGCGTTGTCGTAGCGGTAGCGCAGTTCACTGCCGTCCGGGTTGATGCGGCGGCTCATGAGGTGCAGTTTGTCGGCGTATTCGTAGTGGGTTACACGCCCTAGCTCGTCGCGCTCGGAGGTGACTTTACCGTAGGCGTTATAGGTGAAAGCCCGCGTGCCGCCGCCGGGCAAGGTGATCTGGGTCAGGCGACCAATCGCATCCCATTGGTATTGGGTGATAGCACCTGTTTCGTCCTGGCGGGTGATCTGGCGGCCCAGCGCGTCATAGCGGTAGCGGCGTTGCGCTCCGGTGGGCAGGTGTTCTTCCAGCAGTTGGCCGAGGTTGTTCCACACCAATTCGTGCTGGCTGCCGTCTGCGTGGCGGATGCTGAGCAGGCGGCCCTGCTTGTCGTAGCTGTAGTGGGTTTTGTTGCCATCCGGGTCGATCTGGCTGGTGATATCGCCCTGTTTGTTGCGCTTGTACTTCCAGGTGGCTTTGCCACGGGTTACAGCACTGACATACCCATCCTGATATTCAAAGGCGGTGGCTGGCTCTTCTGCCGGGACGATAGCCGTGAGGCGGCCCGCCTCATCGTAGGCGTATTCAGTGATCGCACCGAGCGGGTCGCGCTCGGCAATCAACTGGCCTTTTTCGTCGTAAGCTTTTTCAGTGGTAGCGCCATCAGGATCGACCTGTTTGACCAGACGAGCGTTGTCGTCGTGGACATAAACCTGTTCACTGCCATCGGCGTTGATGACGGTGACGCCACCTTTGGCGTCCCACTCGTAGCGTGCTTCCATCTGCTGGAAGTTGGCCCAGTGCCGGACACAGCGGACCATTTTTCCCTGGCCTTCCCACTCCCAGTAGAAAGCGGCACCACCGGCCAATTCGCGCTCAAGGATGACGTTGTGCTCGTCGTAGCGATAACGCTCGCCTTCACCAGCGGCGTTGGCAGTTTCGAGCAGTTGCCCTGCTTCGTTGTAGCGATAGCGCACCAACGTCTGGACGGTTTCCCAGCTGTCTTCTTCGGTATCCGCCGGGCGCATGATCTGGTAGTCGACGGCAACGATATGCTTGCCTTCGTAGCGCAACCTCAAAGCGCGACCAGCGCTATTGCTCAAGCGCTGTACGCGGCCCATTAGATCGCGGGTAAGGCTGAGACGGTTGTCATAGGCGTCGCTGATTGCGATCAGATAACCGCCTTGTGCATCCCGGCGGAAGTGGTAGAAACGCGGGACTTTGCCAGCAGCTGCAACAATCACTTCACTGGGGTCACGCCCCAGATAAATGGCGGCACGGGACAGACGATTGGTAATGGCTGGGCGCTCGCGATCCGGTGTCGGGAAACGCACACTGCGGTTTTCATGGTCGGTCCAGACCAGTTCTTCGCCGTCCTGCTCCAGGCGATGGGACAGGCTGTGGCTCCAGCCATAACCCAGACCACGGTCAATTTCAGCAGCGCTGGTGCGGTACAGACGCGTCCACTCAAAGCTCAGCAGACCATCCAGCTCGCCATCGGTGAGGGTCAGCAGCTCCTCGCCGGTAACCATGGAGACCGGGCATTTATCCGTTTTGGTCTTGTCGGCGTTGTCGACGGGCTTGTCGTTGGGTGATTTGGCGGGAGCTGATGCGTCATCGACATTCTCTCCCTTGGACAGCTTGGTGTTTTGTTTGTAGCTGCGCTCAACAATGATGGTGTCAGGCTCAACTCGGCTGATTTGTTGTGCAGGGCTATTTATTGCAACTGTGCCTTTCTGAGAGCTGTTTACAGCAACTTCACCCTTGGCAATTAATGGCTTTGCAGTTTGTGCATGGATCTTCAACGCATGGCTGGCACTGATGTCGATCAAACCTTGAATCGACTTAGCCAGTGATACGGCAGAACCACCTTTTACGGCCTTGACTGCTTTAACCGAGTAGCGGACAGCCAGACCTGCGCCACCTGACAGGACAATCCCTAACAAAATATCCAGCAGCAACGTGGAGAGAATCTGGCTTGTGAGCTCTGCAATAGTGGTCGGAGGCAGGAGTTGCAGCCAGGTTACAAATGCCGATGTGTAGAGGAACATCAGTGGCTCATCACTGACGATAAGCAGCAGCTTTTCGACAACATCCTTGGCTTGCTTCAGCTTCTCCAAATCAATCTCGGAGATGAACTCAAGCAGCTTCGTAGCGTTGTCCAATGGGTGACTGATGATGTCATACAGAGATTTCAGATCGTTCCATAGTGACTTCAATGCGTTTTCGACACCTTGCATATAGGCGTCGTTAATTTGCTTAAGCCGCTCAAAATCACCAACCGGCGCCATCAGCTTCCACTGTGCAGAAATGGTGCTGTTCCACTCGCTCTGCAACCAAGCCTCAAGCTTCGCGATTACACCGTCGTACGAGGCATACAGTGCATTGATTTCTGCCTCGGAAACATTCGGGTAAAACCTAATGAAATACTTACGATTTGGCTCGCAGTTCTCAATAAACCCCAAACCGTTCTCGTCAAGAGTCCCTGAAATTTTCTGAGGCGCTTTGAGGCTGTACCAAGGAACGTATTCCACCGCTTCAAACGGGGTGTTGCTGATAGGAACAAAATTGACCGAATCAAACGCGTGCAGAAGCTTTATTCGTCCGTTGATGGGGCACGTCGCATAAGCACTGACTTCACGAGAGTCCTTATCCGCCTTGAGCGTTTCAACCTCATTACCGATCTTGAACTTCTGCTGCGCGTCCATCACCCAGCCAGTAAAGAAGCCTTCAGACAACTCCTTGTAGCGCTCCATGGAGTTGCGCTTGAATTCACTAATGATCTTGGCTGCATCCGGCTCTTCTGCGGTGAGGCCATGGAGCATTATTGCGCCCTGCATGAAGTTGCTGATCATTGCTTCAATTCCTGTTCCAGAAGGGCTTTGAACTGCCCGGCTAACGTGACTTCCGTGTATTGGCTATTGCGAATGAATCGTTCGGCTTTCAGCTTCAAGTTGTATTCGGGATACGAGAAATACAGCTCTGCGTGATCCTCACGCAGCCACTGCATCAAGTTCTCGACCAGCGTCGAGGGATCGTCTTTATTTAGCTGCTTGAGCAGCTCCGCAGGCACCTCCCACCATGGGTAATGCTGGGCCGGAGTCAGAGTCGGTAACGATAGGCTGTGGCTTTGCCCATTGATCAGATATTGATCAAACACCGGCAACAACTCCGCTGCTTTAGCATCCAGATGTTTGAGAATTGGCAGCAGATGGCGACCGTCCCAAAAGCGGAAGAACACCTCGCTCGCATCGGGCATTCGCACTTGGGTCAGACCCTTCAGATAAGGCATAACGGTATCGACTGGGTAAGGCGATAAGGCCAGCCAACCCCAGTCATCGTTCTTCTCGCTATCAATCCAGTCAAGAAACGCGCTGCCGGGTGTCAACTCACCCAAATAGGGCATCACCTCGCGCCAGTCGGCATAGGGTGTGCCATCCCAAATCGGCAGCGGCGCAAGAGTCGTATCTTGTTGGTAATACGCCTGTAGCGGGTTGGCGTCGCTGGCATTGCTCATAACCACGTAAAGGTGGCGGTCCGCATTAAGTGTTTGATTGTTCAGCCACTCGCGGGCTTTCAGTCGTTCAGATTGCACAGAGACCGTCCTTGCACTTCTCGCACTCTTCGCAGAATGGCGCGTTACGTTTTAAGGTCTGAATCTGTGCGGGGGTCAGCAGTGCACCGGCTTTATCGGCGTCTGCCAGTTTGGCCACGCCCGGCGCTATCGCTGCAGCTCCTGATCCCACCCCCGGTGCACCACCCGAGTTCACCTTGATAACCGGGCCAACCATAGTGATACCGCTGGCGTCGAGTTTGATAAAGCTGCCGGCTGCTTTGAGGGTCAGTTCGCTGCCCGCTTCCATAACCACTTTCTGGCCGCTAGAGAGGTGAATTTCCTGGCCTGCGTTGATCAGTTGGCTGTCGCCGATTTTGATGTGCTGGTTGTTGCCGACGATGAGGTGGTCGTTGGCTTTGATTTCGCTTTTGCGGTCCGCGTGGGTGGTGCGGTGTTCTTCGGCTTTGAATTCGCTGTAGCTGTTGGCTTCGACGGTGTCGTGGCGTTCGTTGCCGATGCGGATTTTCTGGTCGTGCTCGATGTTTTCATCCCAGTCGCGCTGGGCGTGGATGTAGATCTGTTCGGCACCCTTTTTGTCTTCGATGCGCAGTTCGTTATAGCCGCCACCGCCCGGTGAACTGAGGGTTTTGAAGACGCTGCGGGTTTTGTGCGCAGGCAGGTCGTACGGCACTTCGTGGGCGGCGTGGTGCAGGCAGCCGGTAATCAATGGTTGATCGGGGTCGCCTTCAAGGAAGGTGACCAGCACTTCCATGCCGATACGCGGGATGGCGATTGCACCGTAGCGATCCCCCGCCCAAGCGGAGGAGACGCGTAGCCAGCAGCTGGTTTTGTCGTTAGCTTGGCCTTCACGGTCCCAGTGGAATTGCACTTTGACCCGACCATATTTGTCGCAGTGAATTTCTTCACCTTGCGGGCCGGTGACGACGGCGCTTTGGCTGCCGAGGATACGCGGTTTCGGGTGTTCCAAAGTCGGGCGGAACGGCACGGCCCACGGCGTGGCGTAGAAGCGGTTGCGGTAGCCTTGCTGGAAGCCATCGGCGCTTTTCACATCGCTGGGTGTGGCTTCTTCCAGCACTTGCGGCTGTTTGCCTTCGTGATGGATTTCGGTGAGCAGCCAGAGGTCGTTCCACTTGTCGCGTGGGTGCTCTGCCAGCGGCAGGTAGTGGCCGCTGAGCAGCACCGGTTGGTCGCTCTCGCCAGTGGCTAGTTCGTAGTCGTGGCGGTGGCGTTCAAGGGCGCGTTGGCTGAGGTGTTTGCCCCGGTCGCGGTCGATAAAACGGCCGGGATAATCGTAGTCTTCAAGGTCCGGCTCGGCGTCGCCTTTATAGGCAGCTTCGAGCTGGAACGTCGGTTTTTCAAAGTCGTAATCGCGGCGGGTCACCCGGCTGGTGCGGGTTTCCATACGCACGCCAAAACGCTTGATAACCGGCTCGTCAGCGACCAGGCCGGTGTCTTGCTGGTAGGCGGTTGCTGGCAGTTGGCTGAACACGCTCTGGTCGTCGCCAAACACCAGTTTGTGGCCGTCGCTGCTGTGTTCGAAGTGGTAGTGAATGCCTTCTTCTTCACACAGGCGCTGGATAAAGTGCAGGTCGCTTTCGTCGTACTGCACGCAGTACTCACGCTCGGGGTAAATCGAGCTGAGGATAAATTGGTAGGCGTCGCTCTGAATGCCATGCTCTTCGAGGATCTGGCTGATGATTTTTTCAACCGTCAGGAACTGGAAGATGCGTTGGTTATGGCGGTGCGCCAGGTAACTGAGCTGCGGACGCAGGGTCAGTTTGTAGCGGGTCAGGCGTTTGCCGGACTCGCCTTGGGCGATGCGATAAATCAGCCCGTGAATGCCGTTGCCGCTCTGGCAGAGTTGAAGAAAAGCGCGCTGATGCAGCAGGCTTTCCAGATCGAGGTCGGGACGTTCGCTGACCAGCTCCAGGTCAAACTCATAGGGTTTGCTGATGGCTTCACGACCGGTAAAGGCCAGCACTTGCAGATCGTGCCGAACGCCTTCGATGGTGAGGCTGAAGTGGGTCTGGTTGGCAGGGGCGAACATACGTGTTCCTCGCAATTCATTCCATGAATCAGCCGACCTTAAGGCAGGCTTAAAGCACAACGACCAGGACTAGCCTGGTCGATGTGATCCTCAATCTCGCAGCAATTAAGCGGAGATTGGAGTACGCCAGTCGTCAGAACCGGAAGTACCGGATACTTCGTGGGTCCAGACGATTTTGCGGTAGGTGAAGTACACGTCTTCCAGGTGAGTGAAGTGCGACATGTTCGGATCTTGGCAGTTCGGCATGCGCGACTGCACGTCAACGATCACGGCATCTTCCAGCTCGATGGTGAAGTAGTGCTCCTGAGTACCGGTGGAGGAAGTGCGGTACCACTCCAGACGGCACTTGTTCAGACGCTCACCGGAGGTCAGGGCGTTGAAGATCAGCGGGGAGGATTTGTCGAACACCTTGGTGATCATCAGCGGCTTGTGAACGCGCTGGCCAGTCGGCTGACCGGACTGCGGGTCACGCGGGATGATGACCTGGTGGTTGAATGCCTGAACCAGAATCTGGTCCTCATGACCTTCCTGGAAAATGTTGCCGACGGAATCTTCGGTGAAGGTGCCTGCAGTGATCAGACCTTGTTTGGTGCCTTCGAGGGACAGATACGCTGGTGTTGGCATGAGAGCTCTCCTTGCCTGGGTTAAAAATTCGTAGGATTGGAATTAATCCTGACCGAATGGTTAGCCACTTCCGTGCCAACAATTAAAAATACAATACATATCAATAAGATATGAAAATAAAGCCACTCTAACTGATCAATAAACAACCAATCAGAGCCGGCAACTGCGCAACTTCTTGCGCAGTACTGTGCAAAAAGTTGCGCAGTTGATTTCAGCCCTCTATTTGCATTGCTTTCAGAAATCTATTCACAAACTTATCCACAGCCTGCTGCGCAAGAAGTTGCGCACTTTGACATTTCGCGACAAGGCTTGTCGGTATTCGGAGAAGATCACCTCAGGACCCGAAACAGCAGTTAGGCATCACTAGTCAGACAGAAAATTATCCACACCTTTGAGGAAAAGCCCTCAGTCGTTTTAAAAAATGCCTTTAGGTGGAAGACAGCGGAATACCTCCAGACGGGATCAATGGTCTCCTATCCGCCACAGGCAACTGCTACATTCCCCGGTCTGCCCGCTTTTTGGCAGGTGAATTCAGGAGGAATACCTATGCGTCTGTGTGTCTTTTGCGGCTCCAACCCTGGCAACGACCCGGTTTATCTGGAAGGTGCCAAGCGACTGGGCCGGGCTCTGGCTGAAGAGGAAATCGGACTGGTTTACGGCGGCTCCTCGGTCGGTCTGATGGGCGCTGTAGCGGATGCGGCACTGGAAGCTGGCGGTGAAGTAATCGGCATCATTCCCCGTTCGCTATGGGAGAAGGAAGTCGGCCATACCGGCCTCAATGATCTGCGCGTGGTGGACTCCATGCACCAGCGCAAAGCGCTGATGGCCGAACTCGCCGACGGTTTTATCGCCATGCCCGGCGGCGTCGGTACGCTGGAAGAGTTGTTCGAAGTCTGGACCTGGGCGCAATTGGGCCACCACCGCAAACCCTGCTCGCTGCTCAACATCAACGGCTACTACGATCAGCTCGGACTGTTCCTCAATCACATGGTCAACGAAGCCTTCGTCAAGCCGGAGCACCGCACCATGCTGATCGTGGAAAAACGCATCGATGCCCTGCTCGAAGCTATCCGTGCTTACCAGCCACCGCAGGTCAGCAAGTGGATCACGGCGGCCGAGCGTTAGTCGCTGACGCACCGGGTGGATCGCCCCTCTGCGCGTATCCACCCAATCAGGGAGATGAATATGGAACAGTTTAGCGGTGGCTGCCTCTGCGGCCGGGTTCGTTACGTTGCATCTGGCCGCCCCTTCCGGGTTGGCCTTTGTCATTGCCTCGACTGCCGCAAACACCACGGCGCACTGTTCCATGCATCGGCCATTTTCCCCGACAGCGCAGTCAGCATTACCGGCGAAACCCGCGACTATGCAGGCCGCTATTTCTGCCCGAACTGTGGATCATCGGTGTTTGGTCGGGTTGCTGATGAAGTCGAGATCAACCTAGGCTCGCTCGATGCGCCGGATCAGTTCCAGCCCACCTACGAGCTTTGGACGGTACGCCGCGAATCCTGGCTGCCACCGCTCCCACTGAAACATCACTACACCCATGACCGCGAGCAGACTGGCCGCTTTGAGGATTAGCTATTGTCATTGGCCTGTCATCAACTTCGGGTTGAATCAACGCGCCTGAAGGAGTAACTTCGGGCCTATTCAACGGAGATTTCCATGTCGTCGTCCACACTGTCCCTGTCGCCTGCCTGCCTCGATGCGTCCCGCATCGCGCTGTCGGCTGCCCGGTCAGATGTGCCTGCGACCGGTTATTTCTTTTATGGGTATTGGTTTAGCCACGAGCGCGCCTGATACCCCGCAGGCGCCCTGGCAAAAAGGGTCGCCACCAGACAGTTTCTCGAAACCCCCGGTCGGCCACCCGCCCGGGGGTTTGTTTTTTTCCGGCTGCATAACGGCCTTTTTTGAGGATCACACAATGAACACGTTCAACCGCTATGACGCTTATTACCGCTACGACTGGCGATTTACCAACGGCCTGAACTGCGGCCGCACACTGACGCGAACACCCCGACACCCCAGATAGAATGCCGAGCGCGGCCAAGCCGCCCGGCTAAGGAAAAGCACCATGTCCGTAGCCCTGCAAGCCAACATCGATACACGCATCAGCCCAGACCTGAACCTGGTCACCCTTGCCCCACGCCGCCAGACCACACGTCTGCCCAGCGCCTGCCAGTTGCGTGAACAACTGCCCCTGAGCGACGCCCTCGCCCTGCAAATTCAGCAACACCGCAACGCCGTACGTGACATTCTCGATGGCCGCGACTCACGCCTGTTAGTCGTCGTCGGCCCCTGCTCCCTGCACGATGAAAAAGCTGTTCTGGAATACGCCGAACGCCTCGCCGAGCTGAGCAAGCGCGTGGAAGACAAGCTTCTGCTGGTGATGCGCGCCTACGTGGAAAAACCGCGCACCACTGTCGGCTGGAAAGGCATGGTGTACGACCCGGCACTGGACGGATCAGGCGATATGGCCGAAGGCCTGCGCTGCTCCCGCCAGTTGATGCTGCGCATGCTCGAACTGGGCCTGCCGCTGGCCACAGAAATTCTGCAACCGCTGGTGGCCGGTTACTTCGATGACCTGCTGAGCTGGGCCGCAATCGGCGCCCGCACCAGCGAATCCCAAGTGCACCGCGAACTGGTCAGCGGCCTGGACATGCCTGTTGGCTTCAAGAATGGCACCGACGGCAGCCTGTCCATCGCCATCGACGCCATGCGCAGCGCCGCACACGCCCACCAGCACTTCGGCGTAGACACTGAAGGCCATCCGGCCCTGGTGCTGACTGAAGGCAACGCGGACAGCCATATCGTCCTGCGTGGCGGCCACAGCGGCCCGAACTACGATGCACAGAGCGTCGCAGCAGCCCGCGCCGAACTGGCCAAGCAGGGCATCGAAGCGAAGATCATGGTGGATTGCAGCCACGCCAACAGTGGCAAAAACCCGCTGCGCCAGCCCGAAGTGCTGAACAGCGTGATTGAGCAGCGCCTGGCCGGTGATAAAGCCCTGCGCGCAGTGATGATCGAAAGCCACCTGTTCGACGGCGCTCAGAGCCTCGGCGGCGAACTGCGCTACGGCGTATCCATCACCGATGCCTGTCTGGGCTGGGATGGCACTGAGCAGATGCTGCTGGAGGCAGCTGGGCGCTTGCGGGATTCACTGTAATCTCCCCTCGCTGATCCGTCCTCTTGCCAGGTTGACGGATCAGCGTCATGAACAGCATTTAAATGCCCATATTCAGCAACAAGCAGCCTCAACTGGCCAGATAGCACCACCTACCCTGCCTTACTGCCAAACCACCTGCGCAGCACATTCAGGGCGTCATCCAGCACCGGGACGCTGGCCAGCAGCACCAGCACGATGGCCAGCGGTACGGTGGAGATGTAGCCCATGTGCTTAAAGCCCAGCGCGCCAGTCACACCACCCAGGAAGAAGTAAAAGCCCAGCAAGCTGAGCAGCCACAGGCGGCGGTTGTCGGCGATAACGCGGGGTACTTCGTCGTTGCGGCTACGGTTCCAGTAAAACAGTTTGCCCAGTTCAATCCCCAGGTCGGTGACGATGCCGGTGATGTGGGTGGTACGGATTTCGGCGCGGGAAACCTTGGTGATCAGGGCGTTTTGCAGGCCCATGATGAAACACAGCAACAGCACCGTCAGCGGCACGTAGAAGCCGTCAATCTCTGCCAGGCGTGCACCGAGAAAGCCGAAGCACAGCAGCAGAGCTGCCTCCAGCATCAGCGGCCAGGCGTATTCGCTTTGCAGGCCACGACGCTGCGAGTAGTGGGTCATCAGTGAGGTGCAGACAGCCCCGAGCAAAAAGGCCAAGACTGCGCCCAAGCCCGCCCACACCAGCGTGTAATCACCGATAACAAGGTAGTCGGCCATACCGGAAACAATCCCGGTCATGTGCGAGGTGTATTGCTGAACCGCGAGAAAACCACCGGCATTGATCGCCCCGGCGATAAACGCCAGAACAACACCAAGATGGCGGTTGGCAATAGCTGTGCGGGTTTGGCCTGTAAGGCTGCGTGCATAACGAATGGGCATGATTCGCCTTGCTGTAATGCCACGACAACGGCGCAACACGCCTGTGGGCAAGCGCGTCCTGTCGGGATAAATAACGGGAAACCGGTCTGTATGCAGGGTGAACAGCCAATCAACCCTGACAACTGGACACTAACGTTACTCCATTACGCTCTGCTCAGCAGCTAGACATGCGGCTAACAGGCAGGACAAAAGCCACAGAAATGAAAAAGCCCCGGCGCATTGCGTGGACGCGCCGGGGCTTAAAGTCGCTTATTCAGCAGCGGCAGCGCGCTTCCAGCTCAGGCGGGCGGTGCGGGCTTCGCTGGTGCCCTCTTCGAGACGGGCTTCGAGGCGCAGGATCTCGCCATCGAACACAGCCTTGCGGTGCTGGCTGCCACCGACCCAGTTCGGGAAGATGCTGTAATTCACCTTGTGGGTGATGATGTCGCCGTTGACTTCATAGTCTCCGGCATAGGTCAGGTAGCTGCTGTAGGCGGCTGCTTTTTCAGCGTCTTCAGCGTTCCACTGACCACCGGTGGTGAAAGCCGGGCGGTCTTTCTTGGCGACGACGCAGAACATGCCGAAATCGCTGTATTCGATAAAGCCTTCCAGCTCGGTGCCCATCGGCAGCACTACGCGGCCGTCGTCGTACAGCTGTTCCCAGGCGAGGATGGACCAACGGCCCTTAATGGTGTCGCGGTTCATGTTCAGGCTCCTTGTTCAATCAGGAATTCAACCAGCAGGCGGGTGAATGCCTGGGCTTTTTCAATCTGTACCCAGTGGCCGCATTCGCCGAAGGCGTGCAGTTGGGCGTGCGGGATCAGGCGCAGCATGCGCTCGGACAGCTCCAGCGGGATCACTTTGTCGTCGCGGCCGTGGATCAGCAGGGTCTGGTGCGGCAGTGCGCGCAGGTCGTCTTCGGCCAGTGCGAGCATCTCAACGCCTTGCTGACGCGGTGCCGGGAACAGTTGGGCAAAACGGGTCTGCACGTCGTCACGGATGCTGGCTTCGTAGCGCATACGCACGAGATCATCGTTGATGATGCTGTGATCGTAGGCGAACACTTCCATCAGCTCGCGCATGGCTTCTAGCGATGGCTGATAGCCCCAGACCTTGTTCAGGCCGTCGGTGAGCGGGAACGACAGACCGGCTGCGCCCATCAGCACCAAACGCTGTACGCGCTGCGGGTGAGCTTTGGCGAAAGCCAGGGCAATCGCACCGCCGAAGGAGTTGCCGACGATGGAGACGCGCTCAATATTCAGCGCATCGAGCAGACCAACCAGGGACTGAACCCAGGTCGCCGGGTCGAGTTTCCACTCGGACGGGCAGCTGGTGTAGCCGAAGCCGAGCATGTCCGGCGCGATGATCCGGGCGCGCTGCGACAACGTCGGGATCACACCGCGCCAGTTGGCCCACGCGGTCACACCTGGACCGGAACCGTGGATCAGCAGGATGACATCACCTTCGCCCTGGTCGTGATAGTTAAGGGTGCATTCGCCAATCTGGATGCTTTTGGCGATTTCCGGGGATGCTGTAGTACTCATTGCTTAGCCTTGGCAGTTTGGGTGGTGGTAACAACTGGAGCGCGAACGCCTTGCTCAGCCAGACGCTTGAGGATTTGTCGGGCTTCTTCACGCTTATGATCGGGTAGCCAGGTGCGGTCGTGGCCCCACAGGCTCATGCCCTGCAGCTCCTCAACCTCCCAGTCCGGGCCGACCGTACGGCTGGCCCAGCCCAGCTCGAACATCCAGCCGTCAGGGTTTTTCAAGTAGAACGAGGTGACGTGGTCGTTGATGTGGCGACCGAGGGTCACGCCGATGGACTCCGGTTTTTCCAGCGCCATGTCATAGGCGCGGCCAACGTCGTCGAAATCGTTGTATTCGAGCATCAGGTGATAAATCTTCGCCGGCCCGCCCGTGTGCGCCAGACCGATAGTGTGGTGACGCGGGTTGCAGTGCAGGAACTCAACGCGGAACGGTGCCTGCGTATGGTCACTGACCTTGAAGCCGAAGATGTTGCGGTACAGATGGCTTAGCTCATCGAAGTGCTCAGTAATCAGTGCCACATGGCCGAGGCCCATGTCACCGGTGCGGAAGCCGCCAATCGGGCGGCCCGGCTGGAAAGGCTCCGTCGCATCGCCCAGACCATGGCAGACCTCAATACGCAGGCCGTCCGGATCACGGAAGTGGAACATGCCCTGCACGCCGCGCAGGCTCAGCTCTTCGGCTGTGCCTTCAGTGGTGGCGTAACCGGCCTCTTCCAGCTTGCCGCGCATGGAGCTCAGGGCGTCAGCGTCGGCCAGCTCGAAGCCCATGCCCATGCTGGCTTCACCGGCAACTTTAGTGACCAGCAGGCGCTGAATTTTTTCATCGGCCCGCAGGCGCACACACTGCCCGGCTGCTACCTCTTCAACATGCAGGCCAATGTGGTGACGAGCCTGTTCCATCCAGGCATCAAGATGCGGGGTTTCTACCACCACATAACTCAGTGCGTTGATCATTTGGGTTCTCCTTAAATCACCGCGTTATTGCGCGACCATGCCGCCGTCTACCGACAGCATGCTGCCGGTCACATAGGAAGCCTGATCAGAAAGCAGCCAGAGCACGGCGTCGGTGACTTCGCGGGGCTGGCCGATGCGGTGCATCGGCACGCCGTCGTCGTACATGTGGTCATCGCCACCGGTTACGCGGTCGTAGCTTGGGGTTTTGATCGGGCCGGGGCAGACGGCATTTACACGGATGCCATGACGGGCATAGTCCAGCGCCGCGGCTTTGGTGGCGCCGACGATGCCGTGCTTAGAGGCGATGTAGCAGGCCGTCTCGGCCATGCCTTTAAGGCCGAAAATGGAGGCGTTGTTGACGATCGCGCCACCACCGGTTTCGAGCATGGCGGCGGTTTCGTACTTCATCATGTACAGCACGCCCTTGAGGTTGATGTCGATCACCTCACTCAGGTCCACATCCGGTGTGACGTGGATCGGGTTAAAGGCACGCTGCAACCCGGCATTGTTAAAGGCCGCATCAAGGCGGCCATAGGTGCTCACAGCCAGCGCCACCAGCGCTTCGCAATCCTGCGGATTGGACACATCGGTGGCGCGGAATACGGCCTGGCCACCGGCTGCACGAATCTCGCGCAGCACGGCTTCGCCCGCTTCAGCGTTGCGGTTGCCAATCACCACGCGGGCACCACGCGCGGCCAGGGTCAGGCTGACATCACGGCCCATACCGCTTGCGCCACCGGTAACGATGACGACTTTGTCTTGCCACTCGCTGCTCTGGCTCATTTCAACTCCTCGTGGGTTTCAGGCGTTCAGGCGCGCGGTACGCGGCCGAAGATGCTTTCCAGCAGTTGACCGATGGCCAGCAGACGACGGTCGCTCCAAGCCGGGCCATCCAGTTCCATACCCACCGGCAGACCGCTGCGGTTGCCCAGGCCAATCGGCAGCTGGATACCCGGCAAACCGGCACTGGCCGACGGCTCGGTGTTCTGGATCAGGCGCTCGAAGTTGCTTGGCAGGTTCACCTCTTCGTTGGCCAGCGGCGCAACTACGCAGGTGGTCGGGAAGATCAGGGCTTCAACGTCGTACTGTTCAAAGAGGTCCTGATAGCGCTCGCGAATCGCCTGACGGCCGCTGTCACGAGCGGCTTCGTAGATCGGGGTCAGATCGACCAGCTCATCACCGGCCGGCATCTTGCGCGGCAGAACCCAGTTCTCGTAGATGTAACGGACATCCGGGCTGTGCAACTTCTCAGCGACTTGCTCGATGGTCATGTCATGACCGTACTCGCGCAGGTACTCGACCATGCAGTCGTAGGCTTCGTAGATCACCACGGGGAAGCCGACCGGCTCGTTGAGCGCATGCAGGCCGGCGTCTTCGATCTGCACCAGGGTCACACCGTGCAGGCGCAGTTTTTCCAGCGCAGCTTCGGCCAGCTCGCGGGTATCTTCATCCAGGTTGCGCCAGAACTCGCTCGGCACCCCCAGACGCAGGTTACTCAGGGTCACGGACGGCAGGGCGTACTCTTCAGTGATCAGACCGTCGAGCAGCGCCACGTCAGCCATGCACAAAGCCATCGGGCCGACGGTGTCGCGGCTGCGGGCAATCGGGATCACGCCACGGTCGCTGTAACGGCCCTGACTCGGACGCAGCGAGGCGCAGCCGTTAAGCGCCGGCGGAATACGCATGGAGCCGCCGGTGTCGGTGCCCAGTGCCGCCAGCGCCATACGTGCGCCCAGTGCCGCTGCGCTACCGGAGGACGAACCACCGGCAATGCGGGTGCTGTCATACGGGTTACGCACGCCGACATCACGGCCGGTATTGAACGCGCCGTTGTAGCCGGTCGCCCCAAAGGCCAGTTCGTGCATGTTGGTTTTGCCGAGGATGATCGCTCCGGCATCACGCAGCGCGCGTACGGTAGGTGCATCTTCAGTCGGGACAAACCCAGCAAACGCCGGTGAACCTGCGGTGCATTGCAGGCCTGCGGCGTGGATGTTGTCTTTGACCACAATCGGAATGCCGCTCAGCGGCTTCTGCGGCTCACCGGCTTTACGCGCAGCGTCAGCCGCCTGTGCAGCTTGCAGCGCACCAACGCCATCCAAGGTGACGTAGATGTTGAGGTCTTTGCCATCTTCGGAGCGCTCCAGGCAGGCGTGTACCAGCTCAACGCTGGTCAGCACGCCGTCACGGAAGGCAGCAACCGCCTCGGCGATGGTCAGGTCGCTCGGGGCGTGAGTTTCGGTCGAATCGAACATTTTCATCTCAATACTCCTCAACGCAGCCTCAGCGGATAAAGGCTTCGTCCTTGTTCTGTTCCGGGCTTGGGAAGGCGACCTTGCTGTGGCACAGGCCGAGGTCGAGCAGCACTTCGCACTGCTTGTAGGCGATCACACCGGGATTGAGCACCGGCACCGGCAGGTTGGCTGCCAGGTAAGCGTGGGACTGGTGCATGGTGGTGGAGCCGAGAACGATCACGTCCGCACCGTCTTCTTCGATGGCGCGCTTGGCCTGCTCCAGCAGCTTGGCGAAGACCACTTCTTCTTTGCCTTGCAGCAGAGCTTCGGTGTCCGGGCGCACATCAATCGAACGCACGGAAGCCAGACGCGACTCCAGGCCGTATTCCTTGATGGTTTTGCGGTACAGCGGGTACCAGCGCGGCCACATGGTCAGGATGCTGAATTTCTGGCCGAGCATGCAGGCGGTGTGGAACGCGGCAATGCCAGGAGCCAGTACCGGGATCGACAGGCGCGAGCGCAGCGCGGCGAGACCGGAGTCGCTGACGGTGTTGATGCACACTGCGTCGTAGCCTTCCTGTTCGGCCTTGATACCGGCTTCAATCACGGCCATTTCCATGATTGCCATGTCGTAGTAGCTGTCTGCCAGGGTCATCACCTGGCCTGCCCCAACAAAGCTCACGTCGATATCAGCGCGCACCAGTTCCGGCGGCAGTTGCGATTCCACCAGCGGACGGGTCGCCTCGCTCATCGGAACCGGGAAAATCATCTTGATACGTTTGCTCATTATTGGCTCCGGGGCTTACAGGCCCAGCTCCTGACGCGGACGGGTCAGGGTGTCGATCATTGCGTAGAGGATTTTCTCGGCGCATGGCATCAGGTCAGGGATATAGGTCGCCCCCATGCCGCCCAGGCCTTCGGCCACCGGCAGCGGTGCACCGGTTGCAGGCCACGGCCAGCCGATACGCGCAGTCGGTACGCCGTAACGGCGCAGAGCGGCACCGTCGGTTTGCCCGGCGAGCATGTCGGGCATGCCGTGTGGTCGCTGTTCGATGTGCTCCCAACCGCGTTTGCACGACTGGATGATCCAGTTCTCCGGGTCAGTGGTGCCGCCCGGTGCCGAGCCGTATTGCTCCCAGTCCAGATCCAGATCGGGGAAGCGCGCCTTGAGGTCTTCAACAAACTCAGCGAACTGCGCCTTAACGCTGGCCGGGCTGACACGCGGGTTAATCCGAACATCGAAGAAGATTTCCGTCACCGCACTGGGGAATGCCGGGCGCTCAACCTGACCGCCGCGCACACCGGCGATCCAGCCGTGGGGCTGAATCACGCCGCTGGTGTTGCGCTCGGTGTAATCCAGAATCCACTGCTGCAGTTCTTGAATCACAGTGGCAGCAGGTACCACCGAGCTGCGGAAGCCCGGAATGTTGTGCGGCACACCGGCATAGCCGAGGGTGCCTTTGACCTTAAGCTTGAACCAAGCCATGCCCGGCTCTTCGTGGTAAACCCAGTTCCACGGCTTCATGATGATGGCGAAGTCCGGATACATGCCACGGTTGAGCATGTGGATAACCCCGTTGGACATGCCGGCGTTACGCTCGCTGATGTCCACCGGCATGCCGCCGTCGGCCATGCCCAGCAGCAGATCCCCCTTGATCGGTACACCGGCCTCAATCAGCGCGGTGGCGACTTCAGTCAGGGTGGCGATCATGGCTTTGGGGTTGGACGAACCCAGACCGAAAACCCAGTCATCCACTTGCTGAGCGAACGGCTGCAGGTCAGCTTCCTGCCCATCACCGACGATGACTTCTTCGCCCGGTGTACGGTCCAAGTGCGTGTCGATCGGCGCGTACAGCAACAGCGTGGCACCGCCACCGCTGCCCTTGAACTCACCCAGCGCGTTGCCGGTGATGTCGTTCATTGGGTAGTAGCGCGACTTCATGCCGATGGACTGCATGTGCTGAGTCATAAACTCGCTGGCTTCGCGGGTCGCACCGGTGGGGCTGTGAATGTTGGTCAGGTTGAACAACAGTTCTTGCAAACGCTTAGGGTTCAGGCGCGCACGGGCCTGCTCATACCACTGGCTTTGTTCGGCACTAAACGGAAGCTGAGTCGTCGGTTTCATGGGCAGGTCCTCAGTTACTGGCAACAAACTGTTCGGCGAAGATGTTTTCCGGCTTCACACCCAGCTCGATCAAACGCTGAGTAGCGCCATCGATCATGGGCTGCGGGCCGCACAGGTAAGCGACCGTGTCCGGACTGGTGACATCGCCTTCGCGCAAGGCGCTGACCGGGTTGCCCAAGTGCATATCGCCAGTTGCACCGCGGTCTACACAAATGCGCGCCTCCAGAGTCGGCAGCCATTGCTTACGCAGCTCGATGTCTTCCAGGCAGAACAGCGCCTCAGGCACTGCACAGCCGAAGCTCAGCAGAATCGGCGGTTTGCGTCCGCCCAGTTGGCGCAGGGTATCGATCATCGACATGATTGGCGCAAGGCCAGTGCCGCCGGCGACAAAAATGTGCGGAGCACGCTTGTGTTCTTCACGCAGGAAGAACGCGCCATACGGGCCGCTGAGGGTCAGGACCTGATCCACATCGGCTTCGTTTTCAAGGTAATTGGACATCGCTCCGCCGGGCAGCAGACGGATCAGGAACTCCATCTTCGGCAGACTCACCTGAGTGCTGGACGGTGAATAACTGCGCAGCACGCCCAGTCCCGGCACCACGATCTGCATGAACTGCCCCGGGCGGAACTCCATCCACTCACCGTCCGCCAGTTCCAAAGTCACACGCATCACGTTGCTGGCAATACGCTCAACGGAGTCCACAAATGCGTGCACTTCATGGGCCGAGGTAGAGCCCACTTCGCTGCCGTAGGCCATGTTGAAGGTGCAGTCGCTGTTGGCTTGCGACACGCAGAGCAGCCGCTGTCCGGCTTCAAATTCACTGGCAATCAGTGATGAGCTCGCCCCCGCAATGGTGGCGGTTTCACCCTCGGCCAAATTACAGATACAGCTTGAGCAGCCCCCAGAGCGACACTGATACAGCACCGGCATTTCCGCAGCGATTGCGGCATCCAGAATGTTTGCGCCCTGGGCGACACTGAAGGTATGGGTTACGCCATCGGCGAAGTTCAGGGTGACTTTGTGTAGTTGCTCATTCATAACTGGGTTCCACCGAAAAACGGGACTTGCGTAGTGCAGGTACAGCCAAACAGAAGCGCACGGACTCAACGAGTCGGCAGCGCCCCGGAGGGGCCAGGCATGGATTCGATGTTAGGAAGGGCAACGCAGGGCCTGCGCTCCATTGGGAAACGTGGTTATCCCTAAAGCGCAATTACTTGCGCAAAATCGGCAGTCATCCGTGACTACCGTGAAACAGTGCGTGCTATCAGAGACCCGAAGCGCTCTCCAACGCGGCATAGCGGCCACGGTGAAACAGCAGCGGGGCAGCAGCACAATCGGCTTCCGTCACACGCAGCACACGGCCGACCAGGATCATGTGATCGCCGCCTTCGTAACGGTGCTCAACCAAACACTCGAAGCGCACGGGACAACCTTCCAGCAGTGGCAGTGCAGCAATCCCTTCGCACCAGTTAAGCCCGCCGAACTTGTCCTCCCCGGCCCGGCCGAAGCGGTTCGACCACTCTTGCTGATGCTCACCCAGCACATGCACAGCGAAATGTTCAGCTTCGGCAAACGCCGGATAGCTATAGGCCTTGCGGCCAATGCTCCAGAGCACCAGCGGCGGCTCCAACGAGACACTGTTAAAGCTGCTGGCAGTAACACCAATCGGCTGGCCAGCGGCATCCCGCGTGGTAACCACCGTGACGCCGGTGGCGAAGTGGCTGAGGGCCTGACGAAAAGCCTTGGGGTCAATCATTCACACACTCCTCAGAACACCACGGCATAGCTAAAGGACAGCCAGTGCTGGCCCATGTAGGGCGAGCTCACGGCATCCGGGCCATTGCCGTCGCCATCCACCTTGTCCTTAAAGGAACGGGCGTAGGCAAAGGACAACTCATTACCGCCATCCAAGCGATAGGTCGCACCCAAGGTCACATGCTGATGGTTAGCCGCTGGGGCCAGCATGCCCAGATAGCCGTCACGGCTGTCGAGCAGTTGGTTGGCGTCGTTGTAGCCCACGCGCAAGGTCAGATCCTGTGTCGCCTGATAGGCCACACCGAGGCGGTAGACCGTCTGATCACGCCAGCCGAAGCCTGGGCCATCGCTGTCGCCCGGTGCGCCGGTAGCACGGCTGACGCCGGGGTTGCCGAGGGATTTCACATCGCTCCAGAGAATGCGCTGCACATCGGCGGCTACGGTCCAGTCGCCTTTGGTGTAGCTCAGGCCGATCCCGTAGTTGGACGGCATATCCATGTCGCCGCCTTCAGCCAGCAGATTCTCGAAGCGCTTCATCTTGCCCATGTAGCCACGGGTGGCGTAACTCAGGCCCAGGGTCAGCTCATCCGTCAGCTTGCCCATATAACCCAAGCGCAGGCCAGCGCCGTAAGACTCATCACGGCCTTCGGGCAAGCCAATGCTGGCGGTGCCGTCGATATCCAGCTGCTGCCGGATCAGCATCACACCGATGCCATAGCTGTGACGCTCGTTGAGTTTGCGCGCATAGCTGACGGTGGCGACCATTTGCTGGAACTCCGAACCGGGACGCTCCAGACCACCGACATTACTGTCGCTGCCATAAGCCGTACCCACGCCGTTACCAACGATGGACACACCGATGCTGCTGACCTCATCCAGCATGCGGTTAGCACCGAGCTGAGGAATGATGTAGAGGTCGTTGTCTTCCACACCGCTGACGGTTTCCCCGGCGAACTCAATGCCATTATCCACCTGCAGCAAGGCCACACCGGCATCCACACGGGTGCCAACCCAGACCATGCCAGCCGGGTTCGACGCGCCCACCAGCGAGTCCTGCGGCAGCGCCAGCACCACGCCGCCCATACCTTCAGATTTCACCCCGTATCCGTGAGGAAAAGTGCCCTGAGTAGCCTGCGCCTGTTGCACTGAAAGGCCCAGCAACAGCGCCGTTACGCCTGCACCTGCGAGTTTGAAATTGACCATCTCACGCCTCCTTGGCCAGGGAAAAACTGGCGATAAAGCGCTCGGCTTCGGCCATGTCGTAGTACCAGGGCGTGAGACTCTGCGGATCGTCAAATGCGTTGGCCACAGTAGCTGCGATTGCCGGGTCAGCAGCGCAAGCAGCGAATACCCGCAGGGCCGAGTCAGGGGGCGGCAGCAGATGTGTATTGGTGAACTTGGTGACCCACTGCGCGTAATCCCAATAACGCTCGAAAGTGGCTTGTTTCCACGCATCATCAAAGCCATCCACACCCTGCTCGAGGATGCACTTCATGTAGACGTTGGCGCACTTACTGGCGTTGTTCGAACCCTGCCCGGTGACAGGGTCATTCAGCACCAGCACATCCGCCATGCCCAGCACGGTACGACCAGACGGCAGCACGCCAATCGGTTTACGCACAGTCGGGGTCAGACGGCCGACCAGAGTGCCGAGGTCATCAGTAAGACGCAGGTTTTCGCAGCGCGGCGCTTCCCACGGGAAGAACTCACGGATCAACTCCACGGCCAGCGCAAGGTGTTCTGCCGGAGTGGTGACTTCATCCCAACGGTCCATCGGGCCGCCTGGCACACACTCCAAGTTGATGATGTCGCCTGGCCCGGTATGGGTGATACAGGGGAAGTTGACGTACTCACCAATGCCCGGATTGATGCTGATGTTCAGCGCACTGAAATCCTTGCGCGGCAGCATGTCGTGTACATAAGTGAGAGAAATGGTGCGCAGCGGACGATCAAACACGCTGCGCTCGTTGTCACGTTCAAACAGCTTGCCGATCTCGCCTTTGCCGCTGGCCACGATCACCAGATCGCTGCTTTGTGCGTAACGCTCCAAGGCGTCGATATCGGCCTCTTCAATGAGCAGGTTGCCACCCTGACGCACAAATTCATCCATCCAGCGCGGCATCTTGATGCGCTGATCCACCGACTGCCCCGGCGCATGCATACGTGCGCGCCAATCCACCATCAGGCCCTGACTGTTACCGGCACGCATATGTACGCCATCGGTCGGTGGGCACACGTCATCCCACAGCGCCAGCCCCAGTTCACGCTCAAAACCCAACGCCATGTCGTACATCGACTGGCTGGACAGCACCCGGCCAGCGGCGATCTGCTCGCCGGTACGGTTGGAAATCAGATTGACGATATAACCCTGTTGCAGCAAACCAATGCCAAGCTGCAAACCCGCCTGCCCGGCACCAACGATTGTTATTGTTCTCACGAGGCTTCGCTCCATAGTGGTGGAACGGACGGCCCGATGTCGTCCGTGCAGCCAATGTGAAGCAAGGGGTGGCGGGACAATATTCAGATCATGCAGCGGCTATACGCAAAGTGCAGGAAATTGCGTGAAGCGCATTGAGGCGCAGGGTCCCCGCACTCTCCCCCTCGTGAGCAGCTACTGTGCAGCGCCCTAGAAACACGCGGTGGGAGATGCGCAGGCAAGAACGGCTTAAACGCAAAGCCAAATTGAGCGGGAGAAATTAATAAATTGACATATCGGTAAATTCCGATACATTGAGCCCATGGAATTACTCGACGTTTTTAAAGCCCTATCAAACCCTACCCGCCTTAAAATTTTGAAAGGTTTGAAGGACCCGGCCAATAACTTCCCCCCGCAGGATGAGGGAGACGTGCACACGGTCGGCGTTTGTGTAAGTAGCATTCAAGAAGGCGTCGGGCTCTCGCAGTCGACGGTTTCGGATTATCTTGCAACGCTGCAACGCGCCGGGTTGGTCGAAGTCAGACGTATTGGTCAGTGGACCTATTACAAACGTAACGAAGCAAACATCAGCGCCCTAGCCAAACTCATTGGCTCAGAGCTGTAGCGTTCAACCGCCCAACCGCTGTAACGACCGATCCTCTTTTTAACCCGCACAGGACCTTCAAACGACACAGACAAGTGAAGCTATTTTTCCACTTTATTATATCGATATTTCTCGATATCCCTTTTTATAGAAATAAGGATTTACCATGAAAGCGATGATTCTCAACTCATTCGGCGGCCCCGATTCGTTCGAACTGAGCGATGTACCAAGGCCCGTTCCGGGCGCGGGACAAGTGCTGGTCCAGGTTTATGCAACCTCTATCAACCCGCTGGATTATCAGGTCCGCCGTGGCGACTATGCGGACTTGGTAGCCCTGCCCACGATTAGCGGGCACGACGTATCAGGTGTGGTCGCTGAAGTTGGCCCGGGCGTTACGGCCTTCGCTCCCGGCGACGAAGTCTGGTACACGACACAGATATTTGACGGCTCAGGAAGTTATGCCGAGTACCACGTAGCATCACAAAACATCATCGGTAAAAAGCCATCCGCGTTGAGCCATCTCGAGGCGGCAAGTCTGAGCCTGGCCGGTGGAACAGCATGGGAGGCACTCACCGTACGGGCGTCGCTTAAAGTGGGCGAAAGCATTCTGATTCACGGCGGAGCAGGAGGCGTAGGCCATCTGGCCATCCAGTTGGCTAAGGCCATTGGTGCCCGGGTCTTTACGACTGTTCGTGAAACAAACTTTGAATTTGCACGCAGCATGGGTGCCGATGTCGTCATCGACTATGAGAAGGAAGACTACGTCGAGGCAATCAATCGGGAAACGGATGGGCGAGGCGTAGATGTGATCTTTGACACTATCGGCGGCGACACATTATCCCGCAGCCCCGATGCCCTCGCGCAACTCGGCCGGGTGGTCAGCATCGTAGACATTACCCAACCACAGAACCTGATTCAGGCTTGGGGTAAGAACGCCAGTTATCACTTCGTCTTCACCAGACAAAACCGCGGCAAGCTTGATGAGCTAAGCGTATTGATTGAACGTGGTCAGTTGCGCCCGCATGTCGGTGCCGTCTACTCACTTCAAGACCTTGGGCTCGCCCATGCACGCCTGGAAAGCCCAAACAACGGCCTCCGGGGAAAAATCGCGATTGCAGTCACGCCATCACAGCAACCCACAGCCGTTGCATCCACAGCAGGTGAACAGCATGGTTTATGAGATCGCTGTACTGCCCGTTTACAAAGAACAGATTGAAGCGTTCAGACGTGCGTTCGAACAAGTCACGCCGTTGCTCAGCCGAGCAAAGGGTTACGGCGGGCACATGCTGGCCCAGGGAATTGAAACCCCAGAACAATTCAACCTGATCGTGCGCTGGCAATCTCTGGAGGATCACACGCCGGGCTTCGAGGCGAGTGAGGACCATCAGATGTTCATGCTGGGCTTGGAGAAATACTTCTCACAAGAGCCGCAGGTCTATCACATCGAGGGAGCTGCCTTTGTTAAAAGCGACCCTGGATTCTAAGGGTTGCACAATGCACGGATTCATCGGGCCGGCTGACGCTTGCTTGCACGGCCCGATAACTCCGGTTAGCAATGGAGCCCCCTTCAAATCTCGAGCCGTCAACGCTCGCTCTCAGTACTTGAGACCACTTCGCGCCAGCGTCTCTCTCGGGCTTTCGCCAAAGCGTTTACGGTAGTCGCTGGCCATACGACCGAGCTGGTAAAAACCCCAGCGGGTGGCGACTTGGGTGACGCTGCGGGGTTTGCAGGGGTCGAGCAGGTCTTGGTGAACACGGTCCAGGCGTACGTCGCGTAGATAGCGCATGGGGCTCATGCCCATGAACTTGGCAAAACCGGCAAACAGAGTACGGCCGCTGACGCCGCTGATGGCGACGAGGCATTCCACAGTGATGTTGTCTTCAGGGTTGGCCTGCATGTAATCAGCAGCCAGTTTGACGTGACGGGGCAACACGCGGGGAACCATCTGTTGCGATTCATCCAGCAGGTTATGCGGTTGCCATGACAGTAAGGCGGTCATTAGTGTCTGTTCGAACTGCGTGCGGATCAGTGACATCTCAAACAGCTGGGGCGAACGCTGCAATTCCCCGAAAATATGCCGTGCAGTGTTGCGCCAGGCAGCGCAGGCAGGGTGGTCGAGGTTCATTCCCGAATAGAAGCGCAGAGGCCGCTGTATAACCTGTCCGTACAAACTGCTGGCGTGCAGTTCGAGGGCTTCACGTTCTATGCGCACCACCAGTTTGCGGCAGTCACTGCTCCAGTTCATTTCCAGGCTTTCATCCGGGCCGTGAACACTGCCGTGACGATGATCGCTGTGCTGTTCACGCCCACAGATTCGCAGGGTGTCATGCCCGGCCACAGGCAGCTGAATCAGGTAGAAGCTATCCAGCGTTTCAGGCTGGATATTGACCTCTGCACCGTAACGAATCTGGCTGAAGCTCAGGCGTCCGGTGCTGAGGTAGCTGTGCTGGTAGTTCAGGTGCTCGCTGCTGCCGGCCTGCAGGCGGTGTTCACAAAAGACATCCGCCACCAGTTTGCGAGTCTCCTCCAGGTCCCGAGAGCGCAAGACCTGAAGAGACTGATAACCGTGCAATTCAAGGCGGTTAGTCATGGCGCACCCTCCCCTTTACCACGGCATGATGCGCTGCTTGCAGTGCTGGGAACCGGGAGAGAGCCGCCATGCGTTACCTCACTGATAAGCCGCCGGACGGCGGCGATGCCAGTCGCTTATTTTTTGCACCGCCATACCGGCACGGCACAAGACTGCCTCACCGCCTTTACGGGCGATGAACTGGCCGCCGATGGGCATGTCGCTCTGGGTAAACCCGATGGGCAGACTCAGACACGGATGACCACTGACGTTGAACGGTGCGGTGAATTGGATCAGGCGGCGGTTGGCCTCAGGGTCCAGGGCCAGGCTGGCCAGCTTGGCGTGGGTCGGTGCGGCATACGGCTGTACCGGTGCAAGTACCACATCCAGCTCATTCATCAGTGCGTCCATCTCACCAGTGAAACGCTGCGCGTCGAGCAAAATACGCTGGTAGTCCATGCCGCTCAGCGCCCTGCCGCCGTCGATCAGACGACTCAGTGCCGGGCCGTACTCGCTGGCACGCTGTGGATAAGTATCTGCATGGGCGACAGCAGTCTGCACGCCACAATGGGCTTCCCAATTACTGCTGACGGCCCGGGCGTCCGGCATCCGGATGCGGATCAGCTGGCCACCGGCTCCGGCAATCAGTTGCATCACCGCTTGCAGGGCCTGCTGGATTTCAGGGTCTACACCTTCGCTTAACCAGCTTTCGTCGATACCGATGCGCAGGCCTTTAAAGCTGTCGTCGATACCGGGAATCTCCAAACACACGCTGGGCATGGAGGTCGGGTCAAGCGGATCGTGTCCGGCAATGGTCGAAAGCAGGAACAAGGTATCGCGGGCGCTGCGAGTCATCGGTCCGACATGATCGAGGCTGGCCGCCATCTCAAACGCGCCATAACGGCTGACCCGTCCCCACGTTGGCTTCAGTCCGGTCAAGCCGTTAGCCGCGCAAGGGAAGCGAATCGAGCCACCGGTGTCACTGCCCAGCGCGCCGAAGCACAGGCCGGCCGCAGTGGCCACGCCACAACCGCTGGAGGATGCGCCAGTCCAGTGGTTGGCACCCCACGGGTTTACTGGCGGCTCAATAGTCGGATGATGAATGGCAAACGCGCCTTCCGTCATTTGCAGTTTACCGAGCATGACCACACCGGCTTCACGCAACCGTGCAACCACGGTGGCGTCTTGCTGCGGCACGCGGTTGGCGTGCACCGGCATACCGGCGGCAGTCACCACACCGGCAGTGTCGAACAGGTCTTTGTAGGCCAGCGGAATACCGTGGAACGGGCTGCGGCAGATGCCTTTAGCCAGCTCGGCTTCGGCTTCACGGGCCTGCTCCAGCGCCAGCTCTGGTGTGACGCGGGCGTAGCTGTGCAGCTCGCCGTCCAGCGCGTCAATGCGCGCCAGCATGGCCTCGGTCACTTCAATCGGAGAAATCTTGCGGGTACGGATCAGCAAGGACAGTTCTTGCATCTCCAGATAGTGCAGATCGTCAGGCAGGCTCATTGCTCAGCTCCGATAAAACTTACAGCCAGACGATTGAATTCATCCGGGCACTCCGTCTGCAGATGGTGGGCCGCATTGCCAAACACATGCAGCTGAGCATTGCGCAGGCGGTTGAGCATCATCATCGGCACGTCGACACTGCCAAACCAGTCATGCAGCCCCCAGCACAGAAGCACTGGTGCTTGGATATGCGGCAGCACGGGCAACAGGTTTTCCCACTCGCCAAACGCACCTGGCGTTTTCAGCAGTTGGATGTACTCCGGGTTATTGCTGGCCTGAAAGCGCAGGCGCAGGTTTTCATCGTCCAGACGGCTGTCGTCATGCAGCTCGTAGCGCTGCAGCAGTACGCGCATTTTGTCCAGGCTCGGCCCGCCGCCTTCGAGGTAGTAATCACCCATCAGGTTGGCCGCATGCTTGCTGAACAGCGGCAGCGGTGCGAGTACGCCCTGATCGACCGGCTGTGAGCCGATGGTGATGATGCGCGCCACACGCTCAGGGTGATCAGCCGCCAGACGCAGGGCCACGCCGCCACCGAATGACTGATTGATCAGATGCGCTTTGGCGATGCTCACGGCATCCATAAAGCCCAGCAATTTGCGAGCATGCCAACTCCACAGTGGACCTTGAACCGGCACCATGTCGGAGCGACCAAATTGGGGGAAATCGAGGAAGTAACAGCGATGATTGGCTGCAAACGTTGCAGCACTTAGGCGGAAATTGCTCCAGGCTGTGCTGCCCGGGCCACCACCGTGGGTAAAGATAATGGGTGGGCGTCCGGTGTCATGCCCCAGCACTTGGTAGTGCAAGCGGACACCGTCGACCCATACGAACAGACTTTCGCTTGGGGACTCTGTTGACATAGGGGTATCCGGAAAGAGAAAACCAGCGCCCGTTTCCGGACGCTGGTTCTGGAGGATCACTCTTCGATCTTGCGCACTTTGTAACCAGGGCGATGACCGTCTGCGGTGTCCTTGAAGATCAGACTGCTGGTCTTCACGGAACCCGGTACACCGCGACCCGGTTTAGCGATACCGCGGTTCCAGCGCGATGCCACCTTACGCCAGGTGATCGGCGAGATATCGGTCGCAACCAGTTGCTCGTCGTCCCAGCCGGTGCCGTCGGTGTAGAAGTTCTGCATGGCTTCACGGGCATACAGGTCGCAGTCGTTGAAACCGTGTAGGCACAGCGGCTCGTACATGTACTTGAAGCGGTAGTCGAATTTCTTGACGTCTTCTTCGGTCGGGCAGATGCGTACCAGGATTTCCCAGTATTCGTGGGTGTCGTCAGTGATCGGCACGTACCACTCGTACTGTACAACGTGCTCTTCCGGCCAGTTTTCCACCATCAGAACGCCCGGCAGAACAACGGATGTACGGTAGAAACGACCCTTCACACCTTCCACTTTCAGGTCCAGTTTCGGGTTTTCCAGAACCGGCTTCCACTTATCTGTGAACATCCACTGCATCAGACCTTTCGGGCCGTTCTCGTCTTCTACAACGGAAATGCAGTCGTCAGAGGCCGGCAGAATGCCCAGCGGCAGAACCCAATCCATTGCGTGAACAATGGCGTTGTCTTTGTGCACCAGGATGTGAGCGTTGTCGAAGCCGTTCTCACAGGCGATACGCCAGTTGCCGTAACCGGTACGGTGAATACCGCGGATCTGAGCGTTTTCGTCGAGTACGCTCGGGGTGTCCGGCCACAGCGGATGAGGGAACTTCTCGTTGTTTTCCGGGAAGCGGAACGGCAGGTCGTGGGACAACGGCGGAACGTCTTCCAGCGGGAAGTCATCTTCACGAACGAAGACGAAGATCATGCCGTTGACTTCATGAACCGGGTACGAAGTGATGCCGGTGGTGCCGACCAGTTTGTCGTCCGGGTTGGCAACGATGGTCACCAGCTCACCGCTTTCCAGGTCGAAGGTGAAGCCGTGGTACCAGCAGGAAATGGTGCTCTTGTTGAAGCACATTGGCTTCTCGGACAGACGCACACCACGGTGCAGACACTGGTCTTTCAGCGCGAAAACTTTACCGTTTACACGGCGCAGTACGATTGGGATACCACAAATCTGGATACCCTCAACCTCATCTTCCGGCAGCTCGTGGGAGAACAAAGCCGGGTACCAGTGGTTGATGAAGCCCCAGGCTGCATCTTTATAAGGCTGGTACTGACTTTGTGTTTTAGCATTGTTGGTGCGGGCGTCACTGATACCCGTTTTGACAACCCGCCGGCGAACAATTGGCTGCTCGGACATTTTTTATTCTCCCTAGCTGACAGGAAAGCGCCACCCTATGTGGCGCGGTTGATGTCATCCTAAGAAGGTGCGAGCGCACTGACGCTCCATATACCGTTTGGCTTATCCCGCCAGTGCAAAAAGATGCACGCAATATAGGGATATTACTTAGCCAGGGTTTCCGACGGACTTTCACCAAAGCGGCGCTTGTAGTCCGTGGTGAAATGACCGAGGTGACTGAAGCCCCAACGAAACGCTACCGCCGTCACCGTATCGGATCCAGGGCTTAGTTTGCGCAGCTCTTCGTTGACTCGACGCAGACGGATTTCCTTCAGATAGGTCATTGGTGAGGTGTTGCGATAACGGCGGAAACCGGTGAACAACGAGCGGCTGCTGACACCTGCGTGTTCGGCCATATCGACAATCGAAATCGGCTCGTGAGCATGGTCCTCAATGTAACGTTCTACCCGCTTCACAAACGATGGCGCCAACGAAGGCCCTTCTGCACACAACTCTTGCGAATAGCTGTGCGGTTGGTTGGTCAACAGCATGGTGATCAGTCCACTCTCCATTTGCGAAGCTATCAGCGGTGACAGTTCGTCCTCAACAGACAGGCAGTCATAGACCCAACCGATCATGCGCAGCCAGCGGGCCCCGGCCTCGGTGTAAAGCGGCATATTGGGTTCAAATTCAACAGTGTGACGCAGGGTGCGCCCGAGCAGCTGCTGACAGTGGCGGTCCAGCAGATTTCGCTCAACTCGGATGATGAGCTTTTCTGTGTCCGCTTCATGATTGAAAACCGAGCGTGACACTGGATTGATGACAGCCCCCTGGCGAGGGTTGCACAACACGCTCTGACCGCCGATATCGATCTTCTCCTGACCACGAATGGGCATTTGAATCAGAGCAAAAGTATCCAGTACGTCAGGCTTAATCGTGACGTTTGCGCCATAGCTCATTCGGCCGATGCCAATACCACCAACCTTGCGGTAGAAAATGCGTGTATTCAGTGGACTTTTGCTGTCGAGGTTGCAGATGTGATTCTCGCAGAAGATTTTTTCGCCCCAGTGTCGCGCTTCTTCAACATCACGAGTACGGCACACTTCAAATCGCGCCAACACCGCCTCAGGCGGAGTGACCGGACGGAAACTCAACTGTTCCATTTTTACAACCCTCTACGGCCTGGCAGGCAACCAGGCCGCGCTATCTCACGATTCTTCTTGTGCGGCTTGTGGTTCATGCCACAAGCCATTCTTGTTATCGCAGAGCGAGCTGAGCCAGTTTGGATCGGCGCCTTTTCTGGCGCCCCGACTCAGTGCAAGGCATCGCCCAAGGCGTCGCATACTGACAAGCGCTATAACGCTCACTTCGTACAGAGTCTCAGCACTTTGGCTGCTGTGGACTCAGGGTGCCCTAAACATTGGTAAAACAAGCATTTAGCGTGCCCACTTTGATCCAGATCAATTTTTTCCGTTAGATGCCGCTAATGGGGGAAAAACACCCTGCCGAGCCATCAGCGCCAACCTCAATAATCGGCAAGATGCCCGTTCCAGACACCTCGCCGTTATTTCGGAAAAAACCCTCGCTGAATATGCTCAGCGGCGGGTGGCATCAACCATTACAAACATCATCCGAGCCGGTGTGTTACCGGTGTTACGCCACGCATGGCGAGTACCCATTTGCACCACAACATCACCCGGTTTGAGCACGCTGGTAACACCGTCATCCAGGCACAGTGTCAGCTCACCTTCGATGAGCACACCGTAGTCAATGGTTTCGGTGCGATGGAAACCTGGCTCATCCTCTTCAAAGCGTTGCGCCATACCCGGCACACGCACCGCCAGTTCCTCAGCAGCAGCTTTCAACTGCTCCTCAGAAGGCACCTGGTCTGAGTGCGGGGGGAACGTTACGAACATGGCACTGGTGCCGCCTGCCGGGGGCAAAATGCTGGTCAGCTCAGCCAGCGGGTTAGGTTGCACATTGCCGACTTCAGCATTGGCTGTGGTTTGCCAGTACACCGCCACACTGAAGCCTGGCGTATGTACGAAAGATTCATCGCCAGGTACCGGCCCGGAACTGACGACCCGGGAACGGCCCTGTGCGTCGTGACCAGTCACTACACATTTTGCGCGCGACATGCAGTACTCCTTGATGCAGCGGCAGTGGCCTCTGACAGCCACCGCACGCCTGACTTATTGATGCAGAATGTGGAAGTTGGTGAAGCCGTTGCCGTGTGCCTGAATGTCTTCAAGCGCTTCGTTCAACTGCTCAAGGGGATAAGCGCGAGACTCCAGCTGAGACAAGTTCAGCAAGCCGGCCTCGACCATGCTGGCCATCTCTTCTCCCTGCGTGGTGGTAAACCACAGCGAGCCAATGTATTGCAGTTGGGCACACATAAATGGGTGCGGATCAATTGGAATCGGTCCGGCCACACCACCGATCTGCACGATGCGACCACCACGGGCAACAGCGCCCATGGCATCTACCGACAGCTCAGTCGGCGCTTTCGCGCCCAACGTATCGAGCATGGAATCGACACCGCAAGGCAGCAATGCGCGTACCTGATCCTGAATCGAACCGTTGCCGATTTGAACCGGAATCACCCGACGCGGGTCGAGTGCTTGCAGGCGCTCAAGCGCCTCTTTGTCACGGGCCACAACCAGTACGCGCGAGGCACCAAATGCCAGCGCCAGCAAAGTCGCGCCCACGCCCAGCGTACCGCTGGCACCGAGGATCAGAATGTTTTGCGAAGGACGCAGCTCAGCCTTGCGAATGGCCGAATAAGCAGTGCCCAGGTAACCGAACCGAGTGGCTTCAGCAAAGCTCAGGCAATCCGGCAGACGCACCAGATTGTGAGTATGTGCGGTCATGTACTGGCCATAACCGGCATAGGAATAACGTTTGAAGACTTCCTGCGAACCCGGGCCAAAACCGAAGTAACCCATAAAGGTGTAAGACTCGCAGCGCGGTGCATCACCTTCACGGCAATGGCGGCATTCGCCACACCCCACACCCGGATTCACATAAACCCGGTCACCCGGCTTGAATGTGGTCACGGCGGAGCCAACTGCGGCTACGGTGCCGGCGGAATCAAGACCGAAAATAGCCGGCAATTGCGGCAATGGCAGAAACGGATACCACTCAGGAAAGTGCGTAGTGACGTTTTTTAAATTTGGGATGATGCCGCTGGCAGCGACTTTGACCAGCACATCATGCGGGCCAGGGGTTGGAACTGGAATTTGATCGACGACAAAGCGACCGCCAATTTCATGTAAACGAGCTGCTTGCATCATTGACACAGGACACTCCTTGGATCGCGACTACGGCGCAAGGCCAAGCGACCCGTCTGACACACCTGTAAACAGGCTTTTTATAGAAAGAGCCCAGGCCATTGCTGGCCCGGGCGGAGTCACACAAGGGGTGTTGCGGCAATCAGCGTCCTGCTGCTTGCAGTGCCTGCAGGGAGAACTGAGTCGACTTAGCGTCGAAGTTAGTACGCCATGCAGTGGTGTCGATGATCGAAATGGTCGCGTGGTTACGCTGGAAGTCGATCACAGAACCTGCGGTGGTGCGGATGTCGCCATCCTTCACGTTGGAGTAGGAATGGAATTCCATGAATTTCCAGAACTCGCCCTTACGGTTGTAAGCCTCACCGTAGTGAATACGCGGGAACTTGGTGTCGATGTACAGAACCTTCTTGCTGTATGGGTGGATCGACGGCGTGATCGCCTCGACCACATACACTTCACGCACTTCGTAGCTGTTGCCGATGAAGTTCCAGTAAGGCGGATTCGGGTCCATTACCGGATAACGGGTTGCGTAGTCTTTACCCTCTTTGTTCCAGATATCTGCACCGGTTTTGCTTGCAGTCACTGCCAGGATGTTGCGCTTACCCAGCAGTTTGTATTCCGGGTACCAGCACGGACGGGCGTTAAAGATTTCCAGGTCATCCTGCAGTTGGTCAGAGGAACCTACCGGGTCCATCCATGCACCGCCGGAGAGCTGACGGACACGGCGCACAGCCGGGATGTAAGCCCAAACGCTGTTAACTTTGTCCGAGTCATACATCACGGTGTAAGTGCCCAGACCCTTCATGTCGGAAGGCGATTTGAAGTACAGCAGCTGGCGGCCACGCTCGCTGCCATCACCTTCCACAGAGCTGTCACCGGTCAGGCGGCCTTTCATGGCGTAACGGGTGAACTCGGCAACCGGTTCAGCGTGAACGCCCTTTTTGCCATCGATCAGCAGTTGGGTGTAGCTCGGCACCTGAGATACGTCACCGACGATCTGACCCAAGTGGAAGTTCCAGACGATTTTTTCCGCAGCCTGGGCGTCATTTACGTCGATAGTCGGGAACGGCGCACCGGCACCCCAACCATCAACACGGCAGGCTTCTTTGTTGATGCTGGTCTTGCCTTCGTTGGCCTTAGACGCCGCAACCCAACGCGGATCCAGCGGCACTTCCTGGGAAGCAGCCAAGGTCATTTGCATGCCGTTGTTGCGGATACGCCACTCCAACTTTTCAGTCAGCAGACTGGAAATGGTGTGACCTTCAAAGGTTTCATTCTTCAGCTGGTCGATGTTGGCGGCATTGATCACAGTGCCCGCCGGAACTTCACCGGCCTGTGCTGCACCGACAGTGCTGGCGGCGATCAGGCCAGCCAGCAGTGCACGACGAAATGTAGTCATGATTGAGTCTCCGATATCACTCAGAACAGGTAAGTCAGGCTGGTGTACAGCTGATCGCGGTTATGCAGGTAACCGAACAGGCTGGTGTTTTCGCAGGTAGCCAGGTTGCCTGGCTCACACTTGTCGTCGTGGTAACCGGTGTCCCAGAAATGGTCGTACTCGACTTTCCACTTCAGCTTGCTGGACAGCTCGAAGGTCACCGACGGAACGACGAAACCACCGCCGTTGCTCAGGTCTGCACCGACCACCAGGTTCGGGCGAATACGGCCGTTGGCGTAGCTCATGTCGAGGATCGCAGTACCCATGACCGAGTGCTCCTTGACCTTGCCGCCCCAACCTACGCTGTACAGCAGGTTGTCGTCTTCGTCGTAGTTCTGAACCCACTTGTCAAACAGCTGCACGGAGAAGAACGCCGGCTTTTCAGTACCCAACAGGTTCTGGGTAAAGGCCAGGTTTTTATCCATACGCACCATCAGAGCCAGCACGTCTTTCTTGGTGTAACCGTCAAAACCAGCCGCTACGTATTGGCTGATCAGCGTTGGCGTTGCCGCTTCGAACTGGTACGGCGCGTCTTTGATGTAGGCCAGTTCGGTACTGAACACTGCATCTACAGCTGAGGAGTATTGGCTGGCAGTGAAGCCGAACACATCGACGATCGGGTAGATGATCTCGCCTGCTATACCACGGGTTTGGTCACCGTCAGTGGTCACAGCACCACTTGGCACCTCCGGCATACCCAACAACGCCAGGTTGTTGGAAGCGTTCATGATCGGTGCGTTCCAGTAGGTCTTCAGGTAGGAAAGCGAGTAGTTGGTGTCGCCCCACAGACCATTCCAGCGAATACCGCCGGTAACGTCATGACGGTCGCCATCTTCATGGTTGAAGTTGTACGGGTCGATGTTGCGGAAGTCGACGCCGGCATAAGGCTGGCTGGACCAGCGACCGCCGTAGATGTCGATCTCGGTACCGATGTCTTTTTTGCTGTCCAGACCCGGGCGGATAAACATCTCGATACCGCCGTTCAACTCGGGAACATCGATGTTGAACTTGGCCATGATGTTGGTCTTACGCAGCTCCTCGTTCGCCGGCTCGAGGAAGGAACGCCAGGTGTTGTCGAAGCCGTGAACCAGGTCGTTGGCGGCGAAGAAGTCAGTCTCACCCCAGGCGATCTGCTGCTTACCCAGACGAACCCAGGTGCGGTCGCCCATCGGGAAATCTACGTACAGCTCACGAATCTCGTTCTTGTCGTAGAGATCCGTAATGTCACCGCGACCATCCGCTTCGTGGTAGTTGTTCGCGCCCATTTTCTCCAGGTGCTTGAGGAAGTTGGTTTCAACTTCACGAACACCGCGCAGCTTGGCGACGAAGGACAGGGTGTCAGTTGGTTTCCACTGCAGGTTTGCACGGACGGTGCTGCGCATCATGGAAAGCTTGCCCTTGTCATCGTAACCGGGCGTGTCTTCCCAGTCCTTCATGTTCCAGGACATTTCCTGACGCAGATAACCATCGTACGTAAAGGTTTCAGCCAGCACGGGTGTGGTGACCACACCCAGTGCTACAGCCAGAGCCAGCTTTTTAAACGAGGCTTGCGGTTGCGTGCCCCGGATAAGCTTGTTCATGGTGATTCTCCCCAGAGGTTGCGGCAGCGATTGATCGATTGCTGTTGTTTTTGTGTCGTCTCAAGCCATCTGAAACGAGGAGTTCGGCTTTTCGGCGGCCGGCGCCGGTTGCCCATCGCCAAAAATGAAGCGCGGGCGGAACACGTAGAGCAGGGCTGGCATGACAAACAGCGAGCTGAATGCAGAAACGCTGAGCCAGATCGCCATCAACAGACCCATCTCGGCCTGGAAGCGCAGGGACGACAGCCACCACAACAGGGTCGCTACGATCAGTACGCTGGCAGTCACGATGACGCCCATACCTGCGGTGTGCAGCGAGATGCGCACTGCCTCTTCCGGCGATTTGCCGTGGGCGACTTCTTCTTTGATGCGGTCGGCGATGTAGAACGCGTAATCCACACCCAGACCAATGCCGAGGGCGGCAACCGGCACGGTGTTGATGCTCATGCCGATGTCCTGCCAGGTCATGTAGGCGTAGGTGACCATGTTGGAAATGATCACCGGCACCATGAACACCATGCCGGCGATGCTGGCGCGGTAAACCACGGTACAAATCACCGCCAGCACCATCAGCGCCAGGGCCACAGCCTCAATCTGGCTGGCCAGGATGATTTCGTTGACCGCCGCCATCACACCAATCTGGCCGCCCGCCAGTTGCCACTGGCCAGTGGTCAGCGGATGGCTGTCGATGTATTCCTTAACCCGTGCCACAGCAGTGCGGATGGTCTCGCCCTGGCGGTCACGGAACATCAGAGTGACCGCGCCGTTGGCGTATTGCTCATCAGCAAAGCGCGACAGGTCGCCCGGCTCAGATACGGAGTCGAGCATAGCCACCAGACTGCCGTTGACCGCGTCACTGCTGCCGATTTCCAGATAACGGGGGTTACCTTCGCGCAGGCTGGCGTTCATTTGCGGGATCACATCCGCCAACGAGATCGAGCCACCCACTTCCGGCTGTGCCTCCATAAAGCGCTGCAAACCGTTCATGGCCTGCAGGGCTTCGGTGCTGCGCACAAAACCACGGTTGTCTTCGTCACCGAGCACCACAAACATGCGGTCCACGCCTTCGAAGCGCTCGTTGATCGCAGCAGAGTCGACGTTGTAGGTGGATTCTGGCCACAGAATCGGCGAACCAGGGTTGGCATCACCAATTTTCATGTTCAGCGAATAAAGACCAGTGCAGATCACCACCAGCAGTGAACCGGCCAGAACCACATAACGACCACGGGACAAGCTGACACGCGTGGCCAGATCCAGCACTTTACTCAGCGCAGGAATGCAGTTGATCGGGTGCACCCAGCCGTGCGGCTTGCGGATGTACGAGAGCATCACCGGGGTCAGGATCACTGCACTGATGGTCAGCGTGGCGACCCACACGCAAGCCAGAACGGTCAGCTTTTGCAGCATCGGGATCGGGCTCAGGGCCACCACCGCCATCACTGCAGCATCAGCGATCACTCCCAGCATGCCTGGACGGAACAGATCAGCCAGCGCCACTTTTGCGGCAATACGGCCGGTGTCTGCGCCCGGCGGGAGGATTTCCAGCTCATCGTCGAAGCGGTTAACGATCTGCACCGAGTGCGAGACCGCTCGGGAGGTGATCAACATCGCCACCACAATCACCAGCGGCTCGAAGTTGATGTCGAGCAGGCGGCAGATACCCAGCGCCCACGACGCACTCACTGCACCGGCCAGCATTGGCAGAAGCACACCACGCCAGGTCCGCAACAACACAAACAGCATGAACAGGGTCAACGTCAGCGCAGCGGCCACCAGCTGCACGGTTTCCGGCAGGTAATGGCCGACCCAGCCGAACAGGATCGGGTCACCGACGATGTGAACGCTGACACTGTCGTCCTCGACGCTGTTAATCAGCGCGCGTATTTCTTTGAATACGGTGCCGTATTCCACCTGTTCGTCGATAAAGTCGACCGTCACCAGCGTAGCTTTCAGATCACGGGATACATACGGGCCATACACCAGCGGGTTACGCAGCACCGCCTGTTTCAGCGCATCCATCTCCTCTGCCGTAGCCGGCAGATCCGGCCACATCAGTGGCACGCTGGCGATGCCCATGGTGCTGGCGCGCACTTCTTTGAGCTTCTTGGAGGCCAGCGAGGTGATCTGGTACTGGTTAACTGCAGAGACTTCACGCAAGCCCAAGGTCACCGTGCGGACTTTATCCAGCAATTCCTTCTGGAAAATGTCGCCCTCTTTGGCCTCGAACATGATGGTGACCATGTTTGAACCGCCAAAGGTGTCTTTGAACTCGTTGTGGGTTTTGATGTACTCGTGGCGCGTTGGCAGCATGTCTTCGAAGACAGTGCGTACTTCAACGTGCAGGGCAAACCAGCCGAGAATCAGCGTCACCAACAGCAGGCTGCTGGCCACCCAATTGCGGCGCCGGATGCAAAATTCGGCAATACGTTCGATCATGGAAAACTCTCGCTTGCGTTAGGCAAAATGGGCGTCAGGGCTGCAACAGGGACCAGGTTTTTCCGTCCCAATGGCCGATATTGGCGCCGGCCAGCCACAGGCCGCCGTCAACCGGCAGTGCGCGCACATGCCAGGCCAGATTGCGTTCATCGAGAATCCCTTTCTCCCAGTTGTCGCCTTTACCGGCGGACCAGCGCCCCAGGGCACCGGTTACAAACCAGCGCTGCTGTTGGGCTTGCCAGGCCACGTCAAACAGGTGGTCACGCAGGCCTGAATCGCGCGCGATCCAGCTCAGGCCACCGTCAGTGGTCTCCAGCACCATCCCTTCCAGACCGACGGCGACGCCGTTGCTCTCGTTGCGGAAAGTCACGGCCATAAGCGAGGAGCCAATGCCCACATCCACTTCCTGCCAGTCATTGCCGCTAAGGCTGCCGCGAATCACTCGGCCGAATTCACCCACCACCAGCAACGTGTCTGCGTCCAACAGGGCCACGTCATTCCACGCCACGTCCTCTTCTTCACGCAGGCGCTGCCAGCTGTGGCCGTAGTCGCGGCTGATCAGCAATGCGCCCATTTCACCAGCGGCAATGGCCAGACCGGCGTCGTAAGCACGTACACGGTTAAGTTTGTTGGCGATTTCAGAACGAGGTACATCCTGAGCCTGTTGCCAGGTCGTACCTTTGTCGGCGCTGTAGAGCACAACACCGTCATTGCCCACTGCTACGGCATTGCCGTTAGCCCATGTGGCGATGTCTTGCAGGGTGCTTTTTACCGGCGTGCTAACACGGGTCACGCTACTGTCACCGGCGATCTTCAACACCTTGCCACCGGAACCTACGGCCAGCAGATCGGCACCCGGCACCTTGGCCAGCCCGTAAAACTGGTCACGGCTCTCTAACGCAGCTGGCGTGATGGTGCTGCCAACGGGTTGAGGACGGATGAAAATACCTGCCCAGAGGAGCGCCGCAATAATCACCCAAGGCATCAAAGCCACCATGAGTTTCATTATTCGGGCACCGATTCCAGGAGTCTGCGCCTGCGCAAGGCTGAGTTCACTAGTAGCGATATTCGACATGAGACAGATCCACACGTTGATCGCCGCCGGAAAGCGGGCGGCGAAGGCACGGTGACATTAGGTGGCCATGCCCGTACGGACTATCCAGCTACTGCTCGCCTTATCCGCCGAGTGCAAGTTAATGATCAGCGTCAATGCGAAAAGCCGCTCAAATGCGCTTAAAAGCTCGCGAATAAACAGAAAAATCCTTTAAAAACAGTATGTTATTCGGCTATCCGAATACTGCATCCGCACAGCCACCGGTGCGCCTGAAAGCGCATCGGTGGCCTGATTTTTTACAGCTTGAAACGACTCACCAATGCGTTGAGTCGTGCCGCACTGGCCTCCAGGTCATCACTGCGGCGGTTCACGTCAGCAGCGCTGTGCGAGGCGCTTTCTGCTGAATCGGCAATGCTGACCAAGCTGCGGGAGAGCAAATCACTGGTGGTGGCCTGCTGTTCGGTCGCGGTGGCGATCTGCTGACTCATATCGCGAACCTGGCTGATCACCTGAGACAGGCTGTCCAGCGCCTCACTGGCCTCACTTGCGGTCAGCACATTGCTCTGCGAGGTTCGGCGGCTCTGTTCGATGATGTCCACCACCGTGCGGGTGCGCTCCTGAATCAGGTTGATGCTTGCGCAGACCTCCTCGGTGGAGGTGTGCGTACGCCGCGCCAGCGCCCTGACCTCGTCAGCGACCACGGCAAATCCACGGCCCTGCTCCCCAGCCCTGGCCGACTCGATCGCCGCGTTCAGCGCCAGCAGGTTGGTCTGATCAGCAATGTTGCTGATGACCGCAACAATGGTGCCGATGGACTGGCTGGCGTCATCCAGTTGCGCTGCCAGTGTGGAGACATGTTCAAGGGTTTCAGCATCTTTGTTGATCGCCTGCACCAATCCGGAGACCTTACTTTGGCCGAGGGCTACAGCGTCATCTCCGGCTCCGGTCACCTGCGCCGCATGCCCGGCGTTGGCGGCCACTTCTTCGATGGTGGCTGCCATTTGCTGCATGGCGGTGGCCAGTTGCCCTACTTCATCGCGCTGGTTGTCGACCACCTGGCCGGCTGTGCGGCTTTGCTCCTGAAGCTGGACCGAGGTGTCTTGCAACGATTTGCTGGTGCCTTTGATTTCAAATACCAAGTCCGCCATTGCACTGAGGAAGTGGTTGAACTCACGCGCCAAGGTGCCTAGTTCATCATTGCCACTGGCCGGCAAGCGTGAACACAAATCCGCCTCACCACTGGCCAGCTGCTTCACCGTATCGGCCACCGCCCGCAGCGGCTGGGCAATCGCCCGCCCCAAAACCACAACAGCTACGGCCAAAGCGATTGAGGCGAAGGTGCCGAGCAGCAACAGCTGCATTGCCAGGGTAGTCACGCCGCCCAACAGGGCCGAACTGGGAAATGCCAGCCCCAACGACCAAGCAAACTCCGTTTTGCCGATCGCCACCGGAGTAATCAGCATAAAAATTTCCTCCGACAGAGCCGGCGCTTCAAAACGCAGCGTCATGTTTTTACCCGTGCGCACGGCATCGGTCACAACATCAACGTTGTCGCCCAAGAAATCGCGCTCGCTGTCGGCCTGCTTCATGCCTACGCGGCTTGCATCCGGATGCGCCACCAATGTCGTGTCATGAGCTATCAACGCAGCAATACCGACCTCCAGCGGGCGTAAGCTGCTGACACGCTCCTGTAGCTTACCGGCATCAAGGCCTACCCCAATCGAACCGGTTACCACACCATTACTGAGGACCGGGACCGTCAGGGCGATCACTTTTTGCTCAGTGTTCCCCATGTTAATCGGCACCAATGGAATGGCTTGTTCATGATCAGAACGGGAGCTACGTAACGCGCTGACCAAAGCATGCCGGTGCTCATCCAAGGCTGGGTTAAGGCGATTGCCAGTGCGCAGCCAGAGCACACTGCCATCCACCTCATTGGTGCGGGGAATCCACCAGATTGCGGCCGCATCAGGCAAGCCTGCAATCAATGACTCGATCATCTGATCAGCGATTCGCCGGTCCGGCAGTTCCCCTTCAATCATCTCGCTGCCAAACAGGCCGGCGGTATTGCGCAATGAGTAAAGTGGGACGTCGAAATAGGTGCTTATTTCACTGGCCTGTTGCTTGGCAATCGCATCAATGGCGACCTCAGCCAGCTTTTCAGTGGAGTTTCTGCTGGAGAGATAGACCAGCGTGACGGTGGCCAGGTAGATAAGCAGTGTGAGGGGTAAGACGGTGAACAACAGTTTGTTCTTCATCGACAGGTTCGACAGCATTAGGGCACCTCTTGTTAGTTATTGGGTAGCGCACCGCAGGCGTCATTTTTCGCAAGGCAAAAAAAAGCGCCGTGACTAGCACGGCGCAAACAGAGCAATGCATCAAGCGCGCTGCTTGAGCAGATCCAGAGCAACGTCAACAATCATGTCTTCCTGCCCGCCCACCATACGGCGACGGCCCAGCTCGACAAGAATATCCATGGTTTTCAGGCCATATTTGGCGGCCGCCACTTCGGCATGACGCAAGAAGCTGGAGTACACACCGGCATAGCCCAGGGCCAGGGTTTCGCGGTCTACGCGAACCGGGCGATCCTGCAGCGGACGCACCAGGTCATCAGCAGCGTCCATCAGGCGGTACAGATCAGTGCCGTGGTTCCAGCCCAGGCGTTCGGCAGCGGCGATAAACACTTCCAGCGGTGCGTTACCGGCACCAGCGCCCATGCCGGCAAGGCTGGCGTCGATGCGGTCGCAACCTTCTTCCACCGCAGCGATGGAGTTGGCCACACCGAGGCTGAGGTTGTGGTGCGCGTGCATGCCGGTCTGCGTTTCAGCATTGAGCACCGACTTGAACGCACGCATACGGTCGCGGATGTCGTTCATGTTCATCGCGCCACCGGAGTCGGCCATGTAGATGCACTGCGCGCCGTAGGACTCCATCAGCTTGCCTTGAGCGGCCAGCTGCTCAGCCGGGATCATGTGGCTCATCATCAGGAAGCCGACAGTGTCCATGCCCAGTTCACGGGCGAACTCGATGTGCTGTTTGGACACATCCGCCTCGGTGCAGTGGGTGGCGACGCGAACGCTGCGCGCACCGGCTTTGTAGGCTTCTTTCAGGTCGTGAACAGTGCCGATACCGGGGATCAGCAGCACGGTGATTTTCGCGTGCTTGATCACGTCGGCAGCCGCTTCGATCCACTCCAGATCGGAATGTGCGCCGAAGCCGTAGTTGAAGCTGGAGCCTTGCAGGCCGTCACCGTGGGTGACTTCGATGGAGTCGACCTTGGCTTCGTCCAGGGCGCGGGCGATGTCCTGCACGTTCTGGATCGAATACTGGTGACGAATGGCATGGCTGCCGTCACGCAGGGTCACGTCGGAGATATAGAGTTTTTTGCTGGGATCAAATGTCATGCTCATGTCCTCAGGCCTCGCCGTTCAGCATTTTTTCGGCCATGCGCTCGGCGGTGGCCATACCGGCGGAGGTCATGATGTCCAGGTTGCCGGCGTAGGCTGGCAGGTAGTGGGCAGCGCCTTCCACTTCGAGGAATACGGAAGTCTTCAGCCCGGAGAACTTGCCGTGGCCGGGGATGTTCAGCGGTGCATCTTCCGGGATCACGTCGAACTGCACTTTCTGCTTCAGGCGGTAGCCCGGCACATAGGCGTTGACGGCCTTTTCCATCTCCAGAATGGAAGCTTCCACAGCTGCCTGATCAGCCGCTTCGGACAGTACGAACACGGTGTCACGCATGATCAGCGGCGGTTCAGCCGGGTTCATGATGATGATCGCCTTGCCCTTCGCTGCGCCGCCGATTACCTCGATGGCCTTGCTGGTGGTTTCGGTGAACTCATCAATGTTGGCGCGGGTGCCCGGCCCTGCTGATTTCGACGCGATCGACGCGATGATCTCGGCGTAGTGGACTTTAGCCACGCGGGAAACCGCTGCGACCATCGGAATAGTCGCCTGGCCACCGCAGGTGACCATGTTCACGTTGAGCTTATCGACGTGCTCAGCACCGTTGACCACCGGCACGCAGTACGGGCCAATCGCAGCCGGAGTCAGGTCGATCAGGCGGATGCCCGGCTTGATCGAACGCAGGTATTCGTCGTTTTTGACGTGGGCAGACGCGCTGGTGGCATCGAAGACGAAATCGATGTCTTTGAACACGTCCATCTTGGTCAGGCCGACCACGCCTTCGTGGGTGGTGGCAACGCCCAGACGCGCAGCACGGGCCAGGCCGTCGGAGTTAGGGTCGATGCCGACCATGGCGCCCATTTCCAGGTGCTTGCCATGACGCATGATCTTGATCATCAGGTCGGTGCCGATGTTGCCGGAACCGATGATGGCGACTTTCAGTTTCTTCATGCTGATGCGCTCTTTACGTGGAGCTGCCGATTACTCGGCCGAAAAATTCACTGCAACCTGGCCAACGCCTTCGATCACAGCCTCAAAACGGTCACCTGCGCTGACGCCAACCATTGGCCCCAGTGCGCCGGTGAGGATGATGTCGCCGGCACGCAGCGGATCACCCAGACGCGCCATGGTGCGCGCCAGCCAAACGGCGGCATTGAGCGGGTGACCCAGGCATTCGGCACCGCTGCCACTGGAGGCGACTTCGCCGTTGCGGGTCATGCTCATAGCGGCTTTGCGCAGGTCGGTACCGGCAAACGGCACAGCCGGGCCGCCGAGGACGAAGCAGCCGCTGGAGGCGTTGTCCGCCACGGTGTCGACAAACTTGATGTTCCAACCGGCAACGCGCGAGCCGACGATTTCCAGCGCAGGCACCACATAACCCGCCGCATCCATCACATCGGCAAAGGTGGTGTCGGCACGGGGCAGGTCTTTGTTCAGGATCAGGGCGATTTCCGCTTCGATCTTCGGTTGCAGCACCGACGTGAACGGCACGGTTTCGTTGTCGCCGTAGCACATGTCGGCAAACAGAGTGCCGAAGTCCGGCTGATCGACGCCCAGCTGAGCTTGCACTTTGGGGTTGGTCAGGCCGATCTTGCGGCCAACGATACGGCGGCCAGCCGCCACGGCATGGGCCACGTTCAGACGCTGAATGGCATAGGCCGCTTCGCCTGCTGCTTCACCAATCTGTTCGCGCAGGGGGGCAATGGCCACACCACTCTGCTCTGCCTCACGCAGCGCTGCAGCCAATTGCTCCAGAGTTGCCTGGTTCACGCTCATCACATCACCTCAAGGTTCACTGTGACGGGCCCGTGATTCAGGCCCGCACAATTTGCATTGAGGTCGATGTTAGAAACAGGCTGATAAAGCCGGCGCTCCCATGAGCACCGGCTTTATCCCGGTAGCGCAGAAATTACTGTTCAGCCGCCAATTGCCGTGCCCGCTCACGCAGGACGAACTTCTGCACCTTACCGGTACTGGTCTTGGGCAACTCGCTGAAAACGATTTTGCCCGGCACCTTAAACCGCGCCAGACGCTGCTGACAGAAGCTGATCAGCTCTTCGGCGGTCAGTTCGACGCCCGGTTTGGCGGTGACAAAAGCACACGGCGTCTCGCCCCACTTCTCGCTCGGCATGGCCACCACCGAGGCTTCCAGCACCTTGGGATGGCGGTACAGGGCGTCTTCCACCTCGATGGAAGAGATGTTTTCACCACCGGAGATGATGATGTCTTTGGAGCGGTCTTTGATTTCCACGTAACCGTCGGCGTGCCACACAGCGAGATCGCCGGAGTGGAACCAGCCGCCCGAGAAGGACTCGGCAGTGGCGGACGGGTTCTTCAGGTAGCCCTTCATCACCACGTTGCCACGCATCATGATCTCGCCGATGGTCTGGCCATCCTGCGGCACCGGCTCAAGGGTTTCCGGATCAGCCACCATCAACTGATCCAGCAACGGCCCACGCACACCCTGACGCGATGTCAGACGGGCGCGCTCTTCGGCTGGCTCGTCGCGCCACTCCTCTTTCCACTCGCAGAACACGCTGGGGCCGTAGGTTTCGGTCAGGCCGTAGCCGTGGGTGACGATAAAGCCCTGAGCCTCCATGTTCTCCAACACCGCAGCGGGTGGTGCTGCGCCTGCCGTCAGCACCTTCACCGGATGCTGCTTGAGTGCTTTCAGCTCATCCGGGGCATTGGCCAGCATATTCAGCACAATCGGTGCCGCGCAGAAGTGATCGACCTTATGCTCGGCAATCAGCGGATAGATCAGCTCAGCCCGGACATGGCGCAGGGTCACGCTGGTGCCGATAAACGCCGCCAGCGCCCACGGGAAGCACCAACCGTTGCAATGGAACAGCGGCAGCGTCCACAGGTATACCGGGAAGCGGGTCATATCCCAGCTCATCGCGTTGGACAGCGCGTTCAAATGCGCACCGCGATGGTGATACACCACCCCTTTCGGGTTGCCGGTGGTGCCGGAGGTGTAGTTGAGGCTGATGGCCTGCCACTCATCCTGCGGCATCGGCCAGGCATAGTTTTCGTCCCCTTCAGCCAGCAGCGCCTCGTACTCGATCTGGCCGATCAACTGGCCCTGCTCGTACAGCGGATCATCAATGCCCACCACCAGCGGCGGTTGCGGCAGATGGCTGATCACACGCTGGGCCAGCTCACCGAACTCTTTATCCACAACCAGCACTTTGGCTTCACCATGCTGGAGGATAAAGGCGATGGCTTCGGCGTCGAGACGGGTGTTGATGGCGTTGAGCACCGCACCGCACATCGGCACACCGAAATGCGCCTCAAACAGTGCCGGGCCGTTGGGGGCCAGATACGCCACCGTATCGCCTTGGGCAATACCGCGCTGGTGCAGCGCAGAGGCCAGACGAATACAACGTGCATAGGTCTGCGCCCACGTTTGCCGCTGTGGGCCGTGGATGATGGCAAGACGATCGGGATACACCGTGGCCGCCCGCTCAATAAAACTCAGGGGCGTCAGGGCCTGGAAGTTGGCAGCCTCGCGCGGCATGCCGTACTCGAAGGGGTTGATGCCGTTCATTTTTATTCTCCGGCTTTTCAGGTTGTAATGAGTCTGGGCAGCAGACCCTTTGGACACCTCCGAATCTATCAATGACCCGGAGATGTCCCGATACTTCTTAAGTCTTAGTTCTGCAGGAAATCCACCACCAAACGGTTGAAACGCTCTGCATGTTCCCACTGCGCCCAGTGGCCACACTGGTTGAACACATGCAGTTCGGAGTTGAGGATGCCGGCATTCAGGCGGTAGCCCACATCCACAGGAACAAAGCGGTCATTGCGGCCCCAGATGATCAGCGTTTGTGCCTTGATCTGCGGCAAAAGTGGGCCGAAATCCGGGTATTGCGCCGGGAATAGCTGGGCGCTCTTGACGAAGTTGGCGTTGTGATCCGGGTTGGCGGTCATATTGGCCAAGCGCGCCTTCATCAAGTCTTCGGTGAGGTCGCTGGTGTCGTAGACAAACACCTGCATCATGCGGTTGAGGTTTTCCAGCGTTGGTTCGCGGTATAGCTCACCGATGCGCTTGATGCCTTCAGTCGGCATCGGCACAAAGGCACTTATACCGCCAGTGCCGCCGCCCATCAGGATCAGCTTATCGACGTTCTGTGGATAAGTGAGGGTAAAGGCCACCGCGCTATGAGCGCCCATGGAGTTGCCGATTGGGGTGATCTTGTCGATGTTCAGCTGGTCAATCACCGCCTTGACCACGCGGGCGTTGAAGTCCGAGCGCGACTCGGCACAGACAAACGCATCACTCTTGCCCCAGCCGGGGAAATTGATCAGCAACACGCGGTAACCGGCATCCACCACCGCATCAATATTGCGGTTGAAGTTGGCCCAGCCGGTAGCTCCCGGCCCAGAGCCGTGAAGCATGACCACAACCTTGTCGCCATCGCCGATGTCGTTGTAATGCACCTTAAGCGAGCGGCCATTGTCTTCGATCTGCACAAAACGGCTGCTGTCTTCTTCGCTGAAGCGGGTCATGCTCACCTCTCAAACAAGTCGCGCGCTGAGCGAGCCAAAACCGGCAATCCATTCAGGCACTGGCCGGTAATAACGGTCATGGGCCTGGTATGTTCCGTAACTCGACAGAGCAGCAAACGCGGCCACCCAGGTTTTGATTTCGTGGCTGGACTTACCGGCTAACACCGACAACTCGGCATTGCTCATGCTGTCCAGCTCGCTGATCTGTCCCTGCTCAAGCAGGGAAAGGAAGCGCTGATCCCACTCTGGGTTGAGTGGGTACAGCGACTCCGGTTCTTTCACGAATCGCTGCGCAGCGAGGATCACCCGCTGCGTGCGTGCTTCGCGTTCGTCGGCCGGCAAATGCCGACCACTGCCTTTGAGCCTGTCTGCCATGAGGCCTTCGACGTTGGCCAGTTCAGGAACCGGAGGCTGGTGCGATAAACCTCCGGAGCCTATCAACAGGACCCTCTTATCCAGCGAGCTGGCCCAACGGCCGATCGCCTCGCCCAGCAGACGGGCACGTTGAAAACCCGGTAGCGGGGTCGCCACCGAGTTGATGAAGACCGGGATCACCGGTACTTCCCGCAAGCCACCGACTAACATCTCCAGCGGCTGAGCGGACCCGTGGTCGAGTTGCATGCGGTAGGACACGGCACTGTCCACACCGGCGGCCAGCACCGCCTCGGCGCAAGACTCAGCCAACGCCTGGGGCACCAGCAAGGGGCCGGCCAGGGTGCCGAAATCGCCAATGGCGTGGGCCGCCATACCAATGCAAAACGACGGCATTACGTCATAAAAGAAACCGTTGTAATGGTCCGGGCTGAACAAGATGACCAGCTCAGGACCGAACTCGGCAATGCGCTGGCGGGCGGCGCTGATCACGCCATCCACCTCGTCGAGAACTTCCTGTGCAGGGTCCACATGCCCCATCAGCGGGGTGTGAGAAAGGCAATGCAGATAAACACTCATCTTGTTCCACGCTCGGCTTTTGCAGGAGCAGCAGGCAAGGCCCGCGTCTCCCCACGATTGATCTGACGAGCATAGGTAGAGCGCCCGGCGCAAACACTCCCGTGAGGGTGCGGGTTATCCGTTCAGTGCAGGATTTGTCAGATGGCAGAGCTTAAGGCGCTGACAGCGCGCAACTCCACAGTTCCAGCGCAGGCTGGCTCGCTTGTGGCGGGCCGAGCCATTCGCTCAGGGCGTGGCAGCGCTGGTCATAACAGAGTTGGTAATCCCCTGCCTCCGGGGTTCGCCCGACACGCAGCGGTTGCAAGGGCGGCAGCTGACGCTGGTAGTGCCAGCTGCCGTTGCGCAGTACGGCACCGTCCGGGATTTCCATGCCGGCACCTGAACCTTTAACCCGCGCCTCGCCCAACAGCAGTCCTTGTGGCGTGACGCGGTAGTCTTCTTCCCAGCGGACTTTCTCGATCGTGTGGGTCCAGGCCAGGGTAAAGGCTGGCACGGGCACTTCTGCCCACACCACACCTGCCAACCCCAGGCACAGACCCAGCATGATCAGCTAAACACCGGCTGAGCGCGGCGCGCACGCCAGATGTGCTGAGCAATCAGGGCAATACCCAGAGCAAAGCCCAGCTCGTCACTGACCGGCATCGCCAGAATCAGCGACACGCCAGCGGCAAATGCCAGCAAACGCTCCCACCAGGCCAGACGCACATTCAGGAAGCCCACCACCGCCATGCCCCACAGGCCAATGGCAAAGGCGGTTTTGACCAGCATGTACAGCGTCGCCGTCCAGCTGTCGCCCTGCATCATCAGCGCCGGGTCGTAGACCGCCATAAACGGCACGACAAACCCGGCAGCAGCAATGCGCACCGCCCACAGGCTGATCTTGAAGCCGTTCTCCTTGGCAATCGGTGCCGCCGCGAAACAAGCCAGCGCCACCGGCGGGGTCAGGTCAGCCATCAGGCCGAAATAGAACACGAACATGTGCGACACAATCAGCGGCACGCCCAGATCCAGCAGCGCCGGTGCCGCGATGGCACTGGTGATGATGTAGTTGGGGATGGTCGGAATGCCCATGCCCAAAACCAGGCAAGTGAGCATGGTCAGCACCAGCGACAGGAACAGGTTGTTCTGACCAATAGCGAGGATGTAACCGGCAAAGGTGGTGGCGATGCCAGTCAGCGACACCACGCCGATGATCACACCCACCAGCGTACAGGCGATACCCACCGGAATCGCATGACGCGCCCCTTCTACCAGCGCATGCAGACAGGCGCGCAGGGTTTCACCGCCGCCTTTGACGAACCAGCAGGCCGCCACCAGCGCGGCAATCACGCCGAACACCACACCAATACCGAGCTGGAAGAACGCCGCACAGACCACACCGAGCAGCACCCAGAAGAGCATCCGCAGCCACATCGACGACACCTGCAGAATGATCGCCGAGCCAAGGATCACGATGGCAGTCAGGGCTAAACCCACAGTCCCGGAGAACATTGGCGTGCGCCCGGAGAACAGCAGGTAGACCAGCACCAGCAGCGGGATCAGCAGATACCAACGCTCCTTCACCGCCGCCCAGGCGCTCGGGCACTGGTCTTTCGGCAGACCTTTGAGGTCGTTGCTCTTGGCCTCCAGATGGACCATCCAGAACACTGCACCGAAGTACAGCAGCGCCGGAATCAGCGCAGCTTTGGCCACTTCCACGTACGGCACGTTGATGGTTTCCGCCATGATGAACGCCACTGCGCCCATCACCGGCGGCATGATCTGGCTGCCCATACTTGAGGTCGCCTCAACCGCACCAGCAAAGGCCGGGCGATAGCCGAAGCGCTTCATCAGCGGAATGGTGAACTGGCCAGTGGTCACCACGTTGGCCACACCGGAGCCAGTGATGGTGCCCATCAGCGCCGACGAGGCCACCGACACCTTAGCCGGGCCGCCGAGCTTGTGGCCGAACAGGCCCATGGCAAAGTCGGTGAACAGTTTGATCATCCCGGCCTGCTCCAAAAACGCACCGAACAGGATGAACAGGAAGATGTAAGTAGCCGATACGTAAGTCGGCGTGCCATAGAAGCCTTCAGTGCCGAAGGCCAGCTGATTGACGATCTGATCGAAGCCATAACCCCGGTGCGCCAGATCACCCGGCAAGTACTCACCGAACAGCCCGTACGCTAGGAACAACGCACAGATCAGCGGCAGGGCAACACCCATCACCCGACGCGCCGCTTCAAACACCAGCACAATCAGGATGATCCCCATGATCAGGTCAGACTGGGTCAAATCCCCCGAGCGCTGCACCAAGTCAGCCTCGAAATACCACTGATAAAACGCCGTCGCCATGCCTGCCAAACCCAGCACCCAGGCTAGCGGCTGCCAAGGGCGATCCGAGCCTTTAGCCGGATAGCAGAGGTAAACCATCAGCAGCAAAAAGCCCACGTGACCGGCCCGCAACACCTGGCTGGAGACCGGATGAAACGCGGCGGTAACGATCTGGTAAATGGAAAACAGCAACGCAACGACAAACAACGCCTTCGGCCACTGGCTCGGGCTGGCATGCAAGCCTTTATCTTCACTCATGGTGTCTACACCCTTGCTACACACATCGCTCAATGAGCAAAAGGCGCACGCCCGAAAGCCTGCGCCATACCGGCAGAATTACAGAGCGCCTGCTTCTTTGTAGAAGCGCTCAGCGCCGGGGTGCAGCGGGATCGGCAGGTTCTTCGTGGCGTTTTCCAGGGCAATGTCCTTGGCTGCCGAGTGGGAGTTAGCCAGACGTGGCAGGTTCTCAAACATCAGTTTGGTCATCTGATAGACCACGTCGTCGGATACGCCGGAATGAGTCACCAGCAGGTTGGTGATAGCGGCAGTCGGCACGTCTTCATCCTGGCCGTCGTAGGTGCCAGCCGGAATCACTTTGGATTGATACGCCGGGCTACCGATCTTGGTAACCACCTCTTCAGGAATGGCAACAAAGGTGATTGGCACCATGGACGCCAAATCGCGAATCGCTGCCATACCCAGACCGGAGGATTGCAGGGTAGCGTCCAGCTGACGGTTTTTGATCAGCTCGACCGACTCGGCATACGGCATAAACTCCACACGGCCCATGTCTTCATAGCTCAGGCCAGCAGCCTTGAAGATAGCGCGGGCATTCAGCTCAGTACCGGACTTCGGCGCGCCCACGGAGATACGCTTGCCTTTGAGGTCTTCCAGGGTTTTGATGCCGGACTCTTTGCTGGCGACGATCTGGATGTAGTTCGGGTAGGTTGCGGCCACTGCACGCAGTTTGGTCAGCGGCGCTTTAAAACCGGCATCTGCCACGCCCTTCCAGGCGTCATCCACAGAGTCACCCAGCGAAAACGCCAGCTCACCACGACCTGCCTGCAGCAGGTTGAGGTTTTCCACAGAAGCTTTGGTGGCCTGCACCGAGGTTTTCGACCCTTCAATGCCGTTGCTGTACAGCTGCGACAGCGCTACACCGATCGGGTAATACACCCCGCTGGTACCGCCGGTAAGGACGTTGATAAAGGTCGGGGCGGCCAGTACAGCAGTGCTGGCGGTCAGTGCGGCGGCGGCAGCAAAAAGGCTGAAACGCTTGGTCATTCGCATGGAGTTTCTCCGTCGTTGTTATGGCTTTATGCATCCTGATTACGGGCACAACGGCGGTCAGCGGCGGCCAGCGAAACTGGCAGAACAGCGGCGGGAAAGAAGCAGAGGCAGGTGCAGTCGCACCCATGAAATCGTGTCAGCTCTTGTCTTTCTTATCTGTTCACGCGCTGGCCATCGAGGGCCGAGCACCAAGGTCATAGCAGAAGCCATGCCAGAGGCTGAAAGCCCTGTATTACGGGGCTTGCAGAGAATCACCGGGAATATTGAGACGCGTATTGAGCGGATTTTCGCTGTTGAAAAACAGGCTGATCGGCAAGATTCCGCCTATCAAGCCATCTGGAAGACCACCTAAAACGAACCATCGCTTGGTGGATAAAAAGAGCGTTATCCACCCTACCCGCCCCAACAATCCCTGTAGGGTGGATGGACGAAGCCATCCACCACTGCGTATCCACGGTCTTACTCACTCTCGTCAGCGGCACCGGCTGGCAGGTAATGGCTGCGCTGCAGGCCATGGCGCTGCATCTTTTCGTTGAGGGTGCGGCGGGGAATCTGCAGGCGCTCCATGACGTCGGCGATGTTGCCCTGGGCCTGTTGTAAGGCTTGGTGCAGGCACTGCGCTTCGAAGTTTTCCATCTGCTCACTCAGGGACTGGCCGCTGATGCTGACGGCTTCACGGCTGCTCAGGCCCAGGGCGTGGCGTTCGGCGGCGTTGATCAGTTCGCGGACGTTGCCGGGCCAGTCGTGGCTTTGCAGCTTGGCCCACTCCCCCGGCGTTGAGGCAGCCACGTCGCGGCCATGGCGCTTAGCGGCGATCTGCACAAAATGCTCGAACAGCAGTGGAATGTCTTCACGCCGTTCACGCAGGGTCGGTAAGCGCAAGCTGGCGACGTTCAGGCGGTAGTACAAATCCTCACGGAAGCGCCCGGCTTTCACCTCTTCGAGCAGGTCCGGCTTGGCTGCGCAAACCACGCGCAAATCTACGTTGATGCTGCGGTTTGAGCCGAGGCGTTCAAGCGACTGTTCCTGCAATACACGCAGCAGTTTGGCCTGCTGTGGTAGCGGCAGGCTTTCCACTTCATCCAGAAACAGGGTGCCGCCATCGGCATGCTCAATACGGCCAATGCGCCGCCCTTGTGCACCTGTAAAAGCCCCGCTTTCGTGGCCGAACAGTTCACTTTCAAACAATTGCTCGGGAATCGCCGCGCAGTTCAGGGCCACAAATGCCTTACTCGCACGCGGGCTGAAGTCGTGCAGGCAGCGGGCGACCAGCTCTTTACCGCAGCCGGTTTCGCCTTGCAGCAGCACATTGACCGATGTAGCCGCCAGCTCCAGCACTTGCCGACGCAAATGCTGCATGGGCTTAGAGATTCCCAGCAGATGCGCTTCGATGCTGTTCTTTTGACCGACCTGCTGACGCAGCTGGCGGTTCTCGCAGACCAGACGGCGCTTATCCAAAGCGCGGCGCACGCTGTCGAGCAGGCGCTCCGGCGGGAAGGGTTTTTCAATAAAGTCATAGGCACCGTGTTGCAGGGCTTGCACGGCCATCGGTACATCGCCGTGGCCGGTCATCAGAATGACGGGCAGATCACGGTCGCGTTGCAGCACATCGTCCAGCAGTTGCAGGCCATCGACGCCGGGCATGCGCACGTCGCTGATCAGAATGCCGGGATAGTCTTGGTCAATCAGCTCCAGCGCCTGCTGTGCCGTCGCGCAGGCCTGCACGGTAAAGCCGGACAGTTCCAGCCATTGCCGGACGGTGTCGCGGATGACGGCTTCGTCATCAACCACGATGACCTGTATATGCATGAATACCTCCTTGTCCCGTTGCGGCAGTGTCCCCTGCCAGCAGGGATTATTCAGCCAACGCCAAACTCAGTGTAAACACAGCGCCCTGTTCACCATTAGCCGCGCTCAGACTACCGCCCAGTTCGCGCATGATGCCGTACGACACCGCCAGCCCCAGGCCCAGCCCTGCACCCACCGGTTTGGTGGTGAAGAACGGCTCGAATACATGGGCTAACGCTTGGGCGTCCAGACCACCGCCGTTGTCAGCGATGCTCAGGCGGCAGCAACCATCCACAGCCCGGAGGGTTATCCACAGTTGTGGGTTATCCACTGCTGCCATGGCATCCACTGCGTTGTTAAGCAGGTTGACCAGCACATGCTCCAGGCGAATGGCATCGCCCTCTACGCGCACGCTGTTGTCGATTTCACGGTGTAGCTGTATCCGCTCACTGCGCAAACGCGGGGCCAGCAATTGCAGGGCCTGCTCCAGCACATCGGCCAGCAGCAAAGGCTCGGTCTGCCCTGCCGGGGTTTTACGGGCAAAGGTTTTCAGGTGGCCGGTCAGACCGGCGATGCGCTGCAACAGCTCATCAATGCGTTGTAGGCCCTTTTCCACCTCATCTTGCCGCCCAGACGCCAACAGCAGATGCAGGCTGCCCAGTTGCATGCGCATGGCGGTCAACGGCTGGTTGATTTCATGGGCCATAGCGGCGGACATCTGCCCCAGCGCGGCCAGTTTTGCGGCATGCACGAGGCCGTCCTGCGCTTCACGCAGCTCCTGCGTTCGCAGCGCCACCTCATGCTCCAGACGTTCGCGGATGCCAGCCTGCAGACGCTGATTTTTGCGTCGTTGAGCCAGATACAGGAGCAGGAATGCCAGCGTCATCCACAGCCCGCCGGCAGCCAGACGATAGCTGCGCACGGTATCGAGCAGATTGCCCGGCTCGCTCAGTAAATGCAGGGTCCAGCCCTCATCACCCAGATCTTGCTGTTGCCAGAGATAATCCTGCACACCATCCGGGCCCATTACTCGACGCCACTGGCTGGTTGGCGCAATGGTACGCAGTAAGCGGCTCGATAAGGGCTGCAAGGCCTGCTCAGCGTATTTGCGTACACCGACCAACTCTTCACGATCCTGCTCACTCAGGGGCTTGAGCATGCGGAAACGCCAGCCCGGACGGTTGCTGAGAATCGCCACGCCGTAGCTGTCGCTGACCATAAACACGCCGGGCTGGCTGACCCACTCACGCTGCAGTTCTTCCAGCTCCAGCTTGACCACCAGCACGCCCAAGACGTTGCCGTCCAAGTCATTCACGGCATGGGCAAGGAAGTAGCCGGGAATACCGGTGGTCACGCCCACTGCAAAGTATTGGCCGTGGCCATCGCGCAGGGCATTCTGGAAATACGGGCGAAAGGCGTAGCTGTTGCCGACAAAGCTGCTCCAGTCCCGCCAGTTACTGGCCACCAGCGCTTTGCCCTGAAGGTCGAGTAGGTACAGCACGCTGGAGCCCGCCACCGAATTGAGTCGTTCAAGACGCCTGTTGAGGGTGTCACGCAGCAGCGGATCATCTTGGGCCTGCAACAGGGTGCGGATATCACTGTCCAGCGCCAGCACCTTGGGCAAAGCGCGAAACCGCTCCAACACGGTGTGGATGGACTGGGCGTAGAGCTGTAACTGACCCTGGGCTTCCTCGCTGCGCTCCTGCCACGCGCGCTGCTCAGCGTAGCGCCCTGCCAGCCACATGCTGACAAACAGCCCCAGCACAATGAGCAGGGTCAGGATGATTACGCGGTAGCGTTGGAACAATTCAGGCATATACAGGCCCCGATCCATGGAGCCTGCATCCTAGGTGTAAATGCGATGGCTCAGGGCCACCACTCGTCTAAAGTCGCAGCTTAAATAATCAACAGCTCTCGAGCCCGGATAAGGGCCTGCGACCGACTACTGACACCGAGTTTTTCGTGAATCTTTTTACGATGTCCCTTCACGGTGCCTTCAGATATCCCCAGTTTCGCGGCAATTTCCTTATTGATATAGCCTTCGGCGATCAACGCGATGATTTCACTCTCACGTGGGCTGAGCATGCAGTTGCCAGGGATTAGCTTGGCAACAGCGGCTGGCTCTGGATGATCAAACTCTCCCAACACCTGCACCAGCCACTCAAACAGGTGTGACGGCACCTTCTTGCCTTGGCTGCATGCCAATGTGTAAGACGCCTGCAGCCAATCCCTAGCCTCGCAAACGCGACGCAATAATCCGGCGGCATGGCCCGTGCTCAATGTGCTCAGCAAATGCTCGTAAGCCGGGGTGTACCGACGCATCAGGTACGCCGCACGCATAGACAGCAAGTGATAGTTAAAACGCAGGCGACAATCCAGCGCTTTGAGGTCGATGGTTTTGAACAGCCCCAGATAATCCATCGCATCGCGTGGGCGCTCCAGCCCCAGCATCAAGCGGGCCGCAGCCAGAAACGCAGGTAGTCGGGTCGACAACTCATAGGCGTCAAGACCGCCAAGCTTGAGTTGACCGGCTATGGGCTCGGACTCAAGCAGAGCCATTGCCTCACGCCAGCGCTGGGCACGAATCAGCTCACTCAAACGGATGACCGCAAGGTGGTTCAGCAGCCTCGGAAGATTACGCTCACGGGCAAACAATTCACCATCGTGTATCAGCCGCTCTGCTGCAGCGTCAGACTCCACAAGCGCAATGCTGGCCACCGCAGCCCCATAGGCTTCGGCATATAAATACACCCATCCACTGGTGTCGCGTATTTGCTCCAAAGCCGGAATCAGGGTGTTTGCTGCTGTCTCAAGCTCATTGCTTTCGTAAAGCACAGTACCCAGCAGAAGCTGCGAACACATTCGCTCATACAGGCCGTAAGTGCCTTCCAAGGCAGCTTGTCTGCAGGCCTCTTGAGCGACAGCCAGTGCAGCCTCAACCCGGTCTGTAGCGAGCAGGCAACATGCCTTGTGGACAAGCAGAAAGATCGCGATTTTCCGTTCAGAGCGAATCTCATCAACATTCAGGCCAAGGTTGCAAAAGGCCATGGCTTCTTTGTACCGCCAGGCATCCAGATAACCGAACGCCACCAACGAGGCCATGCTCATGGCAAGCACTTGATCCTTGCCGATTCTGCGGTTCATCTCATTTTCGAGGCGCTGCAGGTTCCCCGACTCCAGTAGTGACCTGTCATCTATCGCTAGGAACACGACCTGATACAAGAACGCCCAGCCCTCAACCGTTTCTGCATCGGCCTTTTCACTGATTCGGCTGAAACCGTCGGTTTGAACAAGGGCTTCTTCAAACAACGCCTGAGCCTGGCGCAGCTTGCCGTTGCGGATACGGTGATAAACCTGCGCAATAAACAGCAAAGGCAACTCGCCGGCTTGGCTGACCGGAATGTATTGCATGGCCACATCCGGGCCGTCTGAAAGATCCACCGATATCGCCCCGACATCTTCGATCAAGCGGGCAGCTTTTGCGGTTTCACTGATATGCACTGCATGCCGGATAGCCTCCGCGGTATAACCGTGGGCTTTAAACCAAGATGCAACGAAGAGTTTGAGTTCATCAAAACGGGCCGGCTTCATACAACGCAAACGCTGACGCAGATAGAGCCCGAATGCCGGATGTAACTCGGCCCAATGCCACTGGCCGTCCAGATAGCGAATGAAGCGACCACAGCGAATTTGCTCGTCAATCAGTCCCCAATCACAAGCACCTTGGGGTATCTGGCTGACCAGTTCAGGAATAAACCGCTCCAGTACGCTGAGGTCCATTAGCGTGGAAAGCGTGGACTCCGGCAGGCTGGCAATAATTTCCTGCTCAAAATAGTCACACATCTCCGGGGGCAACGGTGACATGCGCTCCACATTCGCCAGCAGGCGCTGACAGGACTCAGGAGAGCGCTGCATAAAGCGTAAACCAGCGGCCCAACCATCCACATAACGGTTCAGAAGGCTGACTTCATGTTCAGACCAGGGCTGCCCGAGCAACGCGGCTGCCTCCCGGTCATCCATGCGTAAGGCTTGCGGACCAATGACTGTAACCTGACCACGCATGCGTGCCGTGCCCAATAAACGCCCACGCAAACGCCTGGTCGATAGGTACACGCAGCTGTTTGTAGGCACACTCAGGACGAACCACTCAAGCAGCTCATGTGCCATTGGGTCGCAAATCAGCTCCATGCCGTCAACAAACCCCATTACGCCTTCCGGCATATCGGGCATAACGTCATCAGCAGCAGCTGACTCCAGGGAAAATGCATTCAGCAGATTGCGCCGTAACACAGCAGGATCATTATCACTGCTGGACAAACTCAGCCAATGCACACACTCACCTGCTGAGGCCTGCTCTGCATAGTGAGTACTCAGAAGGGTAGTTTTACCACCACCTGGTGGCCCTTCAAGAACGGTTACTTTTCCATAACCTTCACGCAACTGCGCGATAAGCTCCGGCCGGCTCACCCACGTTTCGAACGAGCGCGGCGGCTGATAACGACTGATCAATGAACCGACCTTACTGGCACGTTTTAGCGTGCTATTGCTGGTAATACGCAACCGGCCTCCTCCCCAACATCAATCCACCGGGCCTCCAGCAAGCTCTCAACTGGCAATTAAGGTTTGCCACGTTTAAGCCTACCACCCCCAGATTCTGCCAATACCCCCCTCTTTTAGGGGGGGGTTAACACCCTCCTCGGTGCACCCTCCTGATAATCCCTCTACCCCACCTTATTCCCCATTGCTTTTGGTGGAGTACCGCAAAGGCTACCTGGTTTCTATCCTCCGCCAGCCTAAATCCGGACAGGGTTTGCATTGCACCTCTCTCTGAGCGAGGTCTGCACAACAGACAGACGAGCCTTCCGGAGCACAACACGGGTCATCGAACCCAGCCTTAGCGAGCAGCTTGAGCGCAGCATTTTTGATATTATTCAGGGGAACACAATGAACAGAATTTACCGTAGCGTCTGGAACGAAGCGCTGGGGACTTGGGTCGCCGCTCCGGAAAACGCGCGCACCTGCAAGAAAAGCGGCCGCAGTCCGCGTCTGGCACTGCTGGCACCTGCTGCACTGGCGTTAGGCCTCGGTGTTAGTTCTATACCTGCCAACGCGGCGGCGAGCTGTGCCAGTCCAACTGCGTGTGGCCAGGACGAAGTTCTGGATGTAAGCACCGCAGGTTTTTTTGACTCCAAGAATTATGACTTCAACTACAACAGCATCCTCAATCTGGATGTTGCAAGTGGCGCAACCGCTTTAAGCGGTTTTTTAAACTTCAGAGACTCCAGCGTCCTCAACGCTAATGTGACCAATGCAATTAGCGGCACTCATAGCTCGGGTCTTTCCCTGCACAACAACGCAATTCTAAATGCCAAGGCTGCAAACAGTGTCAGCGGCAAAATAAATGTGAATCAAAACGCCTCCATCATCTTGCAGGCGACAGATGCACTGTCCAGCAACGCAAACCTGTACTTCAAAAAAGTTGACAACTCTGATACGGGCGGCACGCTGGACCTAAATGGCTTCAATACGCTGGTAGGTGGAATATCCAGCACGTCTACCGAAGCGGGGGTGATCACCAATAACGGCGCCACAGCTGCTGTACTGACCATTAATGGTGGTGTGGGGGATTTTGATGGCCTGATTGAAGATGGCACCGCCAAGCTGGGAATTAAAGCAGGTGGCGGGGCCACCCTTTTTGGCATCGGCACGTATACCGGCGGCACCGAGATTTTTTCAGGCTCACTCTTCGCCCGGCATAACTCCTTAGGTACAGGTGACATTTCTATCACCGACTACAATGGGCGGCTGGAGATGAACAGCATCGATACCAGCGGTACCGATGTCTTGAACAACAACGTTTCAGGCGTGGGCGCTCTGTACAAACGTGGCGCGGGGACCTTGAGGCTTGCCGGCACCAACACCCATCAAGGCGGCACCTACGTTGAAGAAGGCACATTAGCTGCCCCACTCGCGGCGCTGGGTGACAGTGGCAGCGTAATCTCTGTTGATCCTACTGCAACGCTAATCATCAAAAACAATGCAACCGGCCTCAACGATCTTGACTACCAATTCCCGGTCACCACATTTCCGAGCAAAACCGGTGGCAAAATCATCTTCGATGTCGATGCCGACAAGACAATTACCTCTTATGGGGCCACCCTGCACAGCAACACAGCCATCGAGAAGACCGGTCTCGGTGATCTGTATCTGGGCAACGATTACAGTAGCCAAGCGTTCATCGTTAACCAAGGCTCGCTGAGCCTGGCACCTGCAACCATCGTCCATGACGTTACGATCAACTCTGGTGGCCGACTGGCCGGTAGCGGTAATGCCAGTTACGTACGTGTCAATGCAGGCGGCGCGCTTTCCCCAAGCAATGGCAATACCATGAACCTGGCCAATTTGTATTTTGATCCGGCTGGTACTTACATCGTCACCGCCCTTGACAGCGATACGCCAAACAGCAGCAGTCACGTGAATGTCAGCGGCACAGCTATCCTCAATGATGCCAGCGTGCAGGTAAACGCCCTCAATGGGTCTTGGCAAAGCGCACGCACCTACACCATTCTCAGCGCTAACACCCTGAGCGGCGAGTTCTCCGGTGCCACCGCCAACTTCGCTTACCTGTCGCCAACACTTGCCTATAACGGCAATCAGGTTGAGCTGACCCTGACACGTACCACTACCGGTGGTAACAATCCGGGCAATGGCGGCAATACCCCAGGTAACGGTGGCAACACGCCTAATCCGGGAGGTAACACACCTGGTAAAGGCGACAACACCACTAATCCGGGTGGCAGCAATCCGGGCAATAGCGGTACACCGATGACTTTTGCCTCTCTGGCTGAAACCGCTAACCAGCGGGGCGTAGCCAACAGCGTTGAAAGCCTGCCGTCCAACCATGAGGTTTATGGTTTTGTTGAAACCCTGCCGGTAGGTGCGCCTGCTTCAGTGTTTAACAACCTCTCAGGTGAGGCGCACGCCAGCGTGCTGTCTGGCCTGCCTGATGTTTCAAGGCATGCAGCCACTCTGCCGATGACTAACATGCGCAACACCCTCAATGCTGGCCTCAACCCAGTCGCAATGACCGCTCAGGTCGGCGGCACACTGGGCAGCAGCGGCCTTCCGGCGACGACTGATAAGCCAGCGTGGGTACAGTTGGTTGGTAACTGGCAAGACGTGGACGGCGATCGCAACACGGCCGATCTGGATCAGCACAGCGGTGGCGTATTCGTCGGTTACGACAATGAGATCGCTAACGGCTGGTACCTCGGCGGCTCCCTGGGCTATACCGACACCGACTCAAACGTCAGTGACCGTCGCAGTGATGCGGAGATCAGCAGCTACAGCGCCACCGTCTACGGCGGTAAAGCCTTTGCTCTGGACACCCAGCGCCAGCTCAACGTCATGGCAGGCCTCTCTTACACCCTGCATGACGTAGAAACCGAGCGCAGCATCACTGGCCTTGAGCAGAAGCTGAAAGCCGACTACGACGTCAGCACCACTCAGCTGTTCGGTGAGATCGGCTACGTTATCGGCCAGCCAGACAAGCAGTACATCGAGCCGTTTGCCGGCCTGACTGTGACCTATCTGGATGCCGACGGCTTCACCGAACGCGGCGGCTCTGCTGCACTTAAAGGTAAGGGCGAAACCGATACCCAAACCGTCAGCACCCTCGGGGTGCGTGCGCAAACTGGCTACACCCTGGGCAACAACCCGGCTCTGCTGCGCGGCTCACTGGCCTGGCAACACGCCTTTGAAGACGAGCGCATGGATCGCACTCTGGCCTTCCGCGATGGTAGCGATGCGTTCGCCGTCAAAGGTGTAGCGCTGGCGCGTGATACCGCAGTCGTCGGCCTCGGCACACAAGTCGATGTCTCCCCAACAGCCGCTGTCTCGCTGGATTACGAAGGCAAATTCGCCAGCGGTCTGACAGATCATGGCGCGTCGGTGAAGGTGCACTGGAGCTTCTGATAGCAGGTTCATCACGAGCAACCAGGGATGGTTAAAGCGGGACGGAAGGGGCTGCCAGTGGCAGCCCCTTTCTTTAGGAATCTGGCCTGACAGGCGCACAAATGGTGACATCCACACAACAGCACTGGATAGAAAGTCGCTACGGCCCCCTGTTCGCTCAATCATGGACACCAGCCAACGCCAAGCCGACGCCACTGATCCTGCTGCATGGCGCGCTGGGTTGTGTCAGCCTATGGGCAGGGCTTCCCCAGTCTCTGGCCGAAGCCACCCAGCACCGGGTTATTGCCTACGACCGCCCCGGATACGGGCGTTCAGCGGGCCTTTCCTCGCTGTTACCCGACAGCTTTATTGATGATGAACCGCTGGCCAGCTTCACGGATATTCTCGACCACTTTCAGGTGTGGGACTTTGCTGTGTTTGGCCAGTGCGTCGGCGCAGCCATGGCCATCGGCTGTGCAGTCACCTATCCACGTGCCTGCAAAGCCGTCATCACAGAGCCAACCCTGCACTCCAAAGACGCCCTGCTAAACAGCCACGACCTGCATAAACACCACGGAGATAAAACCGCCTGGGTATTGCGTAACCATGCCAAGCTGCAAGCCAACTACCCGACCACTCTGGAGATACGCAGCCCACTACTGACGCTGTGTGATGACAACAGCACCCTTGGTGGAAATCTTGGCTATAACACCCTGAACGCCGTGAGCCAGTTTTTACAAAGCCTGGACTGCTGACGTTTAAAAACCCGCCGTTGGCCGCAGAGACTCCGCCAAAGCCTGTAGCAGCCCTACGCACAGGCACAGGCAGCTTGTAGAACGTATCTACAACCGCACTAACCGCGACGGGTTCATCAAGGTGAGAAAGAGCGCCGCTACCACCTAATGCAGACGCTCTGAGCCGTTATTCAGACAAACGACTGACGGGATGCACCGCGCGGCAAGCGATTGCGACCCGGCAGCTGGGCCAGACGCTGTTGCCATTCGGCACGGGCAGATTTAGCGGACTGACTGACCGGCTGCTGGCTGGCAGGTGCCGCCGCCGCAACGGTTACACGGCTTGCTGGTTTTGCAACAGGCGCTGGCGCAACAGCCTTCTCAGCCTTCTCGGCTTTGGCAGCCGCTCTCAGCTCAGCAAGGCTAGGTGTTTTGCGCACTGGCTCAACGGCCTTCTTCTCAAGGGAACGGAGGCACAGCTTGCACGAAACTTCGGCCTCAACCTGCGTCATCTCAAGGCTCGCTCCTGAGCGACCGCATGCAACACTCTCTTGGTTTGCGGAGTAGTGAATTGCCAACGTGTTATCTCCTGCTTTTGGGGGCGCGGGATTTTACACGGTGATTCCGTTTGTGCGGACAGAAAAAGCCATAAGCCGATGTATGAACCACTACGTTGGCTCATCAGCTTAGTCGATTGGAAATCCATGAATATTGGAACGCCCTGGGCAGTTCGAAGTGTTGTCGCCTGCGGTAACTGCCCAGCTTTTCGCTACCACAGTAGGTGCACACATCGACCACTTCGACCTGCTCATCCCTGATCCCGGACACCCTCAATATCTGCCGGATGTAACTCACCAAATCCAGCCAGATCAGGCCATTTCGGGCTTGGGCAGCAGGTCGCATGCAGTTAGCAGATTGAGTCGGCTGAAGCAGATGCCACGGCCTTGTCGCGACATCCCAATGGGTGCCGTGCGTTTCCTCGATAAGCGCCAGCGTTGACTGGCTGATCTCGTAACAACAGCGACCAATACAGGGGCCAATCGCCAGACGCAGAGAGTCAGTCTCAACACCTTCATTGACGAGCGCAGCCAGTGAGTTTTCGACAATCCCACTGACGATGCCCTTCCACCCCGCATGAATAGCACCGACAACTGGCACCTGAGTCGATGCAACAAGAATCGGCACACAGTCGGCAGTGACCACGCCAATGCTGGCGTAGCCGTAGCTGAACAACGCATCAGCCTGAAAAGGCCCAATGCCATCGTCCCGAATGATCACCACATTCCCCGCATGCTGTTGCTCAGGGCATATAAGCACTGAAGGTCGCCGGGGGTCGTTGACCACTCCAAAGCCATGCTCAACGGCCTGCATAGCACCCAGATTCGCGGCTCTGTAAGTCATTCGTCCCTGTGACCTCTGAATGAGATTTTGGCTGGCCATCCATCATGCTCCCAATTCATCATACGGTGCCGTCATTGGTCGGTTCGCCCTGTGCATAACGTGCTCAGACGCCAATGTTCCGGTTGACAGCCAAACCCATCGCTGAGCACTATCTGCCGCACAACTTGCGCAACGGACATCCCATGTTCCACATCCACGACCACTCGCCAGCACAGCCGGGCTTCTTTGCCCAGGTTTGCGCGTGCGTCGTCGTTGCCAAGAAATCCAAGAAACAGTCGCTCATTTGACCGGGGCGCGCTGTCCCGTCAGATGGGCTGACAGGACAGATGGCGCTGGGTTCACCGACCTTCTCTTTCGAGTTCTCTCCCTCCTGACGGCGACCAGACGGTCAGCAACAGGAGTACGTACATGTCTTTTCGTGGTATCTGGGTGGCTTTGGCCACACCGTTTCGCTCGGGTGAAATCGACTTCCCTGCCCTGCGCAACTTGGTCAACAAACTGGCCGCTGAAGGCGTTGCCGGTTTCGTCGTCTGCGGCACCACCGGCGAAGCCGCCGCACTGAGCCACACCGAGCAACTGGCCGTGCTGGATGCTGTGTTGCAGCAGGTGCCGGGGCAGCAGGTGATCATGGGGCTGGCGGGCAATAACCTGCGCGAATTACTGGCCTTCCAGCAGGAGATTCAGCAGCGCCCGATTGCCGGACTGCTGACACCCGCGCCCTATTACATCCGTCCCTCTCAACAAGGCATCGAAGCCTTCTTCAACACCGTCGCCGATGCCGCCAGCGTGCCGCTGGTGGTCTACGACATTCCTTACCGCACTGGCGTCCGCATTGAGCGGGAGACCCTGCGCCGCATCGTCCGTCACCCGAATATCAAAGCGATCAAAGATTGTGGCGGCGATGCGGAAACGACGATGACGCTGATTGCCGATGGCGACGTCGAAGTGCTTGCCGGGGAAGACCTGCACATCTTCAACAACCTGTGCCTGGGCGGCCACGGTGCCATCTCCGCCAGCGCGCACATCCGCGCCGACCTTTATGTACAGATGCAGCAGCAGGTTGAAAGTGGACAACTGGGCGCTGCCCGGCAAACCTTCTACCACCTGATGCCGTGGATGCAGGCCGCCTTTGCCGAGCCCAACCCCGCCGCAGTCAAAGCCGCGCTGGCGCTGCAAGGGCTGATCACCCCGGAGCTGCGTGAACCGATGCAAAGCTGTAGCGCAGCGACGGTGGAGCGGGTACGTATGGTGCTGGCAGCGCTGGAAGAGTAAGCAGGGAGTGGCGCCTGAGCTAAGCACAGGCGCCTGCTTTTTACATTCAGAAGTCAGGCGGCGACTCTAAAAAACGCAGCTGCGGCCATACCGCCGCCCAGTTCTTCGAACGCTGGCGCTGTGTATAAATCGACTGCTTTTCTGCGGCGAATTTCGCGGTTGGGCGGACGATCAGGTTGAACAGATCATCCAGGCCGTAAGGCGCTGCGATTTCGATCTGCTCATCAGTGCTCAAACGAACGGCAACTGCGGTGGCAGTCTCTGGCCAATAGCGCATGGCGTCGGTCGCGCAGGTGTAGGGCTGATCGCCGTTACCCAAGTGCATGCGGGCCTGATTTTTCACCGACCAGTTGTGGCGGCTGTCCATCTGCTGCAATGCCTGTTCGAATCGGGCGTCAGTTTCGGCACTGGCCCGATCAGGGTCGAACCAAATCACGTCGATATCCGCCAGCGGCGTGCTGCCGGGAAAACGATGCAGGTGATCCCAGACCGCATTGCGTACAAACCCGGCCGCCACCCAACAATCCGGCAGACCGAGCGCTTTTACGAGGTGCAGGGCATCCATCCGCATCGGGTCAGCGGCAAGAATGGCGAGTAGCTGTTGGTGCATAGCAAAGGCTGGTTGTCCGTGAAGAAACAGCAGCCTAGCAGACCCAGCCAACGAACGTGGCGGCGTTCGTGGAGGGAGCTAAACCGCTCAGATCAGGGCTTCGGCAAATAACCCGGCAGTGCTTCAATGCGGTTTATCCACTGAGCGATGTGCGGGTAGCCCGAGATATCCACACCGCCTTCATGGGCCAGCGCGACGTAGGGATAGACCGCGCAATCAGCGATTGATGGGCGGCCAATGGCGAGCCATTCGTTGGTTTTCAGGTGCTGATCGAGCACAGACAGCACGCGCGGAGCGTTTTCCACACCCGCGTTGTAATCCAGTGCATAACCAAACTTCTGCACCAAGCGAGCAGCACACACGCTGTGCTGGATTTCGTTGCCCGCAAAGGACAGCCACTTAACAATCTCGGCTTGGCCAAACGGATGCGCCGGCCACCAGGCCAGGCCACCATGGGCACCTGCCAAGTACACCAGAATGGCGTGCGAGTCATAAACCACCTGCTTGCCATCCACCAAAATCGGCAGTTGACCCAGCGGATTCAGGTCCAGCAGCGGTGCCCGCTTATGTTCTCCACCGAGAAAGTCCACCGGCACAATCTCCAGATTGATATTGGCCAGCGCGGCGAACAGGCGGACTTTGTAGCAGTTACCGGAAGGTTCCAGGTCGTACAGTTTCATGGGTGTTCTCCATTGATGAGTTGGTTGAACTCCAGAACATTTCCATCGGGGTCGCGGATAAACAGGGCAATGCGCCGTGGCCCGATCGGGTGTGGGCCTTCGGTAATGCGGATGCCCTGCTCGCCCAGCCACGTCTCCAACGCCTGAAGATCATCGACCACAAATGCCGGGTGGGTAATGCCCGGCAGCTTCACCGGTGCATCCAGCAACGGGTTGTGGGCATCGGGCAAGCGTGTGCCGTTGAAGATCAGGTTGATTCGCACCCCATCAGGGGTGAGCATCTCGTTGGCCTCGTAAAGAGGGAAGCTCGCGCTTTCGACAAAACCCAAGGCCTGATAAAAATCCAGTGCCCGCTGTTTGTCACTGACGCGAATCCCGATATGGTCGTATGCAAAGATCCTGGCGGGGTTTTGCAGGGCGCTCATGATGGCGGTCTCCGGTGGAATGTCTGTCCGGTCAGTGTCGCGGCCCGCGCACGTTTCACCTATACCCCGAAGCTGACATCACCTGTGCGCCAATCGCACTAATCCGGAAGTGGACTATGGACCGGCTCAAAGCAATCGCCAATTTCGTCCGCATCGTCGACAGCGGCAGCCTCAGCGCCGCCGCCGATGCCAGCGGCCAATCACTGGCCTCGCTGGTGCGCTCGCTGGCAGCGCTGGAAAAGTACCTGGGCGTGCGTTTGCTCAATCGCACAACCCGCAGCATGGCTCTGACCGATGAGGGCAAGGAGTATCTGGCCTGGGGTCGGCGCATGCTGGCTGACTTCGATGAGATGGAGCAGCGTCTGGCAGGCCACGACGGCAGCGTGCGCGGCCAATTGCGGATCACCGCGCCGGTGGAGTTTGGCTCGCGCTATATCGCGCCGCTGGTAAACCGCTTTCTCAAAGAACACCCGGCAATACGGATTGAGCTGAGCCTGAATGATCAGATCATGCCGCTGCTGGATGAGCGCCTCGACCTGGCCCTGCGCATCGGCCACTTGCCGGATTCAGGGCTGGTGGCGCGACAGGTCAGTCGTACCCGCTTGGTTACCTGCGCCAGCCCGGATTATCTGCGTGGTGCTGCGGCCATCGAGCACCCGTCTGAATTAAACGAGCACGCCTGCATCAGCACCAGCTCTCAGGGGCGGCACTGGTATTACCGTTGTGATGGAAAGGAATGGGCCGGGGACATCAGTCCGCGCTTAGTGTGTTCGCAGGTGCGCGCCGCCAACCTGGCCTGCGTGCAAGGCGTGGGGATTGCCCGGTTGATGCATTATCAAGTGGCGGATGAGCTGGCGGATGGCCGACTGATTCGAATCCTCAGGGATTTCGAGCCAGAGGATTTGCCGATTCAGCTGGTTTATCCACATTCCCTGCAACTGTCGCCACGGGTTAAAGCCTTTGTGGATTGGGCGTGCCCGCAGCTGGAAAAGCTCACACCGGAGCCGAATTGAACCCCTGCCGCGCGGCTAAAAGCGCCACCACCCAGTCAATAAACACACGCAGCTTGGCGCTGACATGGCGATTCGGCGGGTAAGCCAAATACAGCGGCATCGGTTCCAGCGACCAGTCCGTAAACAGCTGCATCAGCTCGCCGTTGTCCAGATGTGAGCGAACCATATAGTCCGGCAGTGCAGCGATGCCCAAACCGGCCACACAAGCAGTGATATAGGCGTTGCCGTCATCCACCGTCAGCGCCTGACGACCTTGCAAACTGAGCCGCTCAGCCGCACGACTGAGGCGGTAAAACATCGGTTGACGCGTGCGCGAGCTGACAAAATTCACCACCCGATGCGGGCTGTGCTCCACCTCACTGGGATGCGCCGGGATGGCGCTGCGTTGCAGATAGGCAGGCGCTGCATACACGCCGAGCTGCAAACTCCCGACCTGCCGAGCCACCATGGACTGTTCGCGGATTTCACCGCCGCGTATCACGCAGTCGACGTTCTCGCTGATGATGTCGACAACCCGGTCGCTAACACCCATGTCCAGCTGAATATCCGGGTAGCGTGCATAAAAGTCAGGCAGCGCCGGGATCAGCACCAGCCGCGCCAACGGACTGGGCACATCAATACGCAGGCGTCCACGAGGCTGGGTAGCCGCGTGGGACAGGCTGGTTTCGGCGTCGTCCAGATCATCCAGCAGGCGGATCACCCGCTCGTAATACGCCGCACCATCAGCGGTGACGTTGACCTTGCGGGTGGTGCGGTTGAGCAGGCGCACCCGCAGCCGCGCCTCCAGTTGCTGCACCAGCTGGGTCACGCTGGTCTTGCTCATGTGCAGGCTCTCGGCGGCTTTGGTGAAGCTGCCGGTTTCCACCACGCGGGCGAAAGCTTGCATTGCGTCGAAGCGGTCCATGGTCCGTTCCAGATCGGGTTGATTGTTTGGATTCTACAAACAGTCATGAACAAAGTTGCTGGTTTATCCACAAGACGTGGGTTTCTACAGTTCCTCCATCGCAAATAACGCGCAATTAACGGGCCGAAAAAGCCCAGATGGAGATCATGATGACAGTACGTGATGTGGTGTTCCCAGCAGGCCGGCAAGCGTTGTACGAGCGCAACCGCTACTCACCGGCGATTCGCAGCAACGGCTTTGTGTTTGTCTCAGGCCAGGTCGGCAGCCGTGAGGATGGTTCACCTGAAACTGAATTGGAAACGCAGGTAAGACGCGCCTTCGACAACCTTAATGCAATCCTCAAGGAGGCCGGTTGCAGCTTTGATGATGTGGTCGACGTAACGGTATTTATGGTCGATCCACAGGCCACATTCGAACGCATCTGGCAGATCGTGCCGGAATATTGGGGCCAAGCACCGCACCCGACCCTGACCGCTGTGGGCGTGACCTGGCTTTATGGCTTCGACTTTGAAATCAAAGTAATCGCCAAGCTGCCGTAATACCCAGCCACAGAAGGGCACCAGCCCGCTAGTGCGGCTGCTGGTGCCTGTTCGCGGTGCTCCTGTGGGTAACTTTGGAGCCGGCGCGACACTTACACGTTTGCCACTTATGCACAGCCTGGTGCTATTATTCACGCCCGCAAGCAACTCGCTTACCAACTGAGGACGACCTCAGTTCGGCATTTCACCGGGGACGGCCCTGATTCTTCGAGGAAGAACACCATGGCCAACCCGCAAACTCCGAAAATCCCTAACGTCTCGTCTCCGGCTCAGCCATTACAGAGCGGCTGCACTGTGGATAACTTATCCTGTCTTCTAGCAGCCTGTAGCGCTGGCCACTCAAACTGTGTGATGCAAGGAAAGTAATCATGACCAACGCGCACGCTTCTCACTCTACGCGTCCTGCAGCGCTGATTCCCCCAGTCACCTGGCTGCGCATTATTGGCGCTTGGCTGGTGGTCGGCCTGTTTGTATTTTTTGGCGAAAGCATCCTCGCCGCGCCACTGACACCCTTCACCGCAAGCTGGGTATTCGGTCTGCTGTTCGTGACCATTCTGGCCGCGGCGTTTGGTGTCGTGCATGAGGCCGATCATCTCGCCGAGCAGCTGGGCGAGCCTTACGGCACGCTGATTCTGACTCTGTCGATTGTGGGTATCGAGGTGATCCTGATTGCCTCGGTGCTGCTCGGCCCGACTGAAAACCCCACCATTGGCCGTGACTCCATTTTTGCCGTGATGATGATCATCATGAACCTGATCATGGGCATCTGCCTGATTGCCGGTGCCGCCCGCAATGGTGATCAGGAGTACAACACCCAGGGCACCAGCAGCTATCTGTCGATGATCGTACTGCTGACCAGTGTGGCGCTGGTGCTGCCTAACTTCACCAGTGTGGCCGGGGAGTTTTCCTTCAAACAGGCTGTTGGTATCAGCGCGCTGACCATTGTGTTGTATGGCGTGTTTCTGTCGATGCAGATGAGCAGCCATCGGCGCTTCTTTATCCAGCCGCCTGCTGGCGCTATGGCCGTCCGCATCCAGGAGCAAGCTGATGACGATGCAACTGCCGCACAGCAGGCCCCACGGGATGTACGCAGCCTGATCGTGCGTTCAGCCGTACTGCTGGCGCTGATCGTGCCGATCGTACTGCTCGCCCATTATCTGGCGGTGGTGATGGATTACGGCATTGAAGCGACTGGCCTGCCTCTGGCCCTCGGTGGCGTACTGATTGCAATCATCGTGTTTACTCCGGAGTCCATGACCGCCATCAAAGCGGCTATGAACAACGAGATGCAACGGGCCATCAACCTCTGCCACGGCGCCTTTGTTTCTACGGTTGGGCTGACAGTGCCTGCGGTGCTGATCATCGGCCTGCTCACAGGCAAACAGGTGATCATGGGCATTAGTCAGACCGAAACCGTGCTCTTCGCCATCACCCTGGTCTTGAGCCTGCTGAGCTTTAACGGCCAGCGCACCTCGCCTATTCAGGGCTACATGCACCTGGTGGTGTTTGTGGTGTTTGGCTTACTGCTGTTCTATCCATAAACGCCTGTACGGCACGGCTGAAGCGGTTTACCCGGCTTCAGCCGCTGTGGATAAGTCGTAAGCGCGGGCACAGCTCCGCGTGCAACAGCCAATATGGAACATTCTTACCGTTAGTCGACCAGTTGTTTTTTGCGATTGCGTCATCAGAACTGAGCCGACAATATAACTTCATTATTTAGAGTATTCTTAATGCGCCGAACCTCATTTGAAGAAATGAACTGCCCGATTGCCAAGAGTCTGGACCTGATTGGTGACTGGTGGACCCTGCTGGTTCTACGCAATGCGTTTTGCGGGATGCGTCATTTCCAGGACTTCCAAAACCATCTGGGTATTTCCAGCGGCACGCTGACCAACCGCCTGCAACGCTTAACCGAGCAGAAGATTCTTGAGCGCCTGCCCAACCCGGAAGATGGCCGTGTTTATGAATACCAACTGACTGAAAAAGGCCGCCAGTTGTTTCCACTGCTGTTAGTGCTGACCGAGTGGGGCGAAAAATGGCTGCCGCATCCACAGGGCCGTCGTATTCGCTTGGTAAAACGGGGCACAGAACTAAACATTACCGGCATTCAGGCAATTGCAGAGGATGGCAGCCCGGTTGCGCTGGAAGAGATCATCGCCCTGCCAGGACCGGCAGCCGATGAAGACACCTGGGCCCTGATCAACGCCCAGAACAACTGATTCAGTTCATCACCCCATCAATCACCAGGAGGTGGCCACTTAGGCACAACAGCAGCACACACAATCAATAGACTGATTAATGGAGCAGCACATGGAAGTCACAGCAAAAACAATAGAAAACCCCATTCAGCTCACCGTTAAACGCAGCAACGTCGTAGGCACCCTGATTGATGCCTCGCACCGTAAGTTGCTCAAACTCAATGAAGTGGTCGACTGGTCCGCCGGTGTGGACAAAAAACAGTTGCCCAAACTTGAAGAAACTGCCTGGCTTTATGGCACCCCTTACTGGGACGCTATGAGCGCCGAACAACGTCTGGAATGTCTGTGGCTGGAAACGGCTCGCGACGTGTCCTACTTCATCTGGCTGGAACAGGCCCTGCCCCAGCTCTACGTGGGCTACGTCAACAAGTACAACGACGTACTCTCACCTGACGTGCGCGAATACCTGATGATCTTCTCCCGCGAAGAGATCGTGCACACCCTGATGTTCCGCCGTTATCTCAAAGTTGCCGACCTGGAGATGTGGAGTAATCCGGAAACCATCCCGCAATTCTCTACCTTCGAGCAGCAATTGCCTAACCGTCACCCGGTCTACGGCATAATCTGGAACCTGCTGATTGAGTGGTTTGCCGAACTCAACTCGATCTACCAAACCCAGCACGACAGCATCGATCCACTGACGCGCAAGATGTTCCGTGAACACCATATGGAAGAAGTGCGCCACATCGCCTTCGCCAAACACATTGCGGAAAACTTCTTCGAGACCGCACCGACCGCTGAAGTTGAAGAAATGTGTGGGTTCTTCCGCATGGGCTACCAGTTCCTCGTCGATGAATACACCTTCATGCCGGAAATCGCGCGTTTTGCGTCCTTTGACTTCCCGATCAAGGCTGATGATCAGGACGCCATCAAGGCCATCCGCAACTCCGCGCACAACCGCGCACTCAACGAGAAGCGCTTTAAGGATGTGAATGACTGGTGCCGCAAGTACGGCATCATCTAAAGCAGCGCGGTACTCGCCGGTGCTCCTCAGGGATAAATACGGAGCATCGGCCCATTAGAAAAACACCAAGGAAGGTGACTCATGATTGCACAGCGCCAACACCTTAACGGCAGCATCCTCGAGCTCTCAATCGCTAACCCGCCGGCCAACCTGATGAGCCTGGAGATGCTCCAGGTACTCAACCGCGCCATCTGCGAAGCCCCGCAAAACGGGGTTCGCGGCATCCTTATCAGCGGCCAACCGGGCTTGTTTTCTTCGGGTATAGACCTGTTCACCCTGCTCAGGGCCAAGCCTGATTATGTCGAGCGCTACTGGCAGGAAGTGTTCGTTCTGGCCCACAGCATGGTGCACTGCCCGGTACCGATCGTGGCTGCAATTTCCGGCCACTGCATGGCCTCAGGTGCACTCATCGCCCTCTTCAGCGATTACCGGATTATGGCCGAAGGCTCCTGGAACTTCGGCTTCAGCGAAATTCAGGCAGGCGTCGTACTGCCGGAGTGTTTCCAGCTGGCACTGCGCCGCCTGAGCGGCCCGCACATGACCACCCGACTGATGCTTGGCGAACTACTCAAACCCTTACAGGCACTGGAGATTGGCGTGGTCGACGAGCTCTGTCCGATCGACCAGCTCAACACCACCGCCGTCGAGCATCTGACTGCATTACAGAGGCTGCCCGAAGCTGCGCAGTTGGAAATCCGCCGGATGAACAAGGCCGATTTGCAGCAGCACTTTGCCTGCGTGCAAACCCTGCCCGTCGATAACTTTGTAGAGGCGTTCCTGAGCCCGGACGTGCAACAGCACCTGCAGCGTCTGGCAAACGATCTGCTGAGCCGCCTGCAGCGCCGTCAGGCGGTTACCTCCTGAACCTGAGCACAGAGGGAATGCACCGATGAATCTGTACTTGCGCCTGCTCATCACCTTGCTTCGGACCTGGTTCAAACCCGCGATCCGCATCGGCGACAGCATTGAGCTGGATCTGCGCGTCTGGCCAAACGATCTGGACATTAACGGGCACATGAACAACGGCCGTTACCTGACCATCCTCGACCTGGCCCTGATCGACTATATGGCCCGCGCCGGGCTGCTCAAACTGGCTCTGAAAAAGGGCTGGAGGCCCGTTCTCGGCGCGTCGATGCTCAACTACCGCAAAGCCTTAAAGCCCTTCGCCCGCTACCGCCTGCGCTTCACCTTGGTCTGTTGGGACGAGCGCTGGAGCTACATGAAGTTCGAGTTTCTCTGTGGAGAGACTGTTATGGCCGCCGGGCAAAGCAAGGGCGTCATTCTCAGCAGGCGAGGCGTCGTCCCCTCACACGATCTGTACCAGGCGCTGGGCCATACCGGTGCAGCCCCAGACATTCCCGATGCTATCCGCGCGTGGCAGGAAGCAGAGCGCCTGATGACGCTCGCATAACCCAATAAGAAATGAGTACGGACCCTATGCAACTGAAAGACTTTGTCAAAGGTAAATCCCCCATCGAAATGCTCTACCACTGGGCAGAGCAAACCCCCGATGCCATTTACCTGCGTCAACCCGTTGATGGTCAGTGGCTGCAGTACAGCTGGGCGAACATCGACGATCAGGTGCGACGGCTGGCCAGCGCCCTGAAAAGCCTGGGACTTGAGCAGGGTGATAAGGTCGCAATCCTCTCGAAAAACTGCGCTGAGTGGATCATCTCCGACCTTGCCCTGCAGCTTTCAGGTCTGGTCAGTGTGCCGCTGTACGTTGACCAGACACCGGAATCACTGGCGTATGTGTTAGAGCACTCTGAAGCCAAGGCGATCTTCGTCGGCAAGCTCGACGAGCCCGTGTGGCAGCGCCTCAGGCCGAGCATTGCCAAGACCCTGATCACTATCGGCTTCTCTTACCACGGCAGCGATTGCGACTTTGTGCGGACCCAAGATGTGCAGCACCAGTTGCCGGACTTGGTCGCCACTCACCAACCCATGACCGGTAAGCCGATCCCGGACGATGAAGATGTCTGGACCATCATTTACACCTCCGGCACCACCGGCAACCCTAAAGGCGTGGTGCATTGCTACCGCGCACCACGCCACGTAGGCCACCATGCCGTGGCCGTGTTCAATCTCTCGGCCCGGGACCGCAGCCTGTCGTTCCTGCCACTGGCCCACGTGGCAGAACGCCTGCTGCTGGCCAACAGCAGCCTGTACTCGGGCATGCAGATCAACTTCACCCAGTCACTCAAAACCTTCCAGCACGATCTGTGCGCAGTCAGGCCAACCATCTTCTTCTCGGTGCCACGCCTGTGGAAGAAGTTTCAGGACAACATCCTTGCCAGGATTCCCCAATCGCGTCTCGACACCCTGCTGGCGATCCCCCTGCTGCGCAGCCTGGTGGCGCGCAAAGTGCGTAAAGCGCTGGGGCTGGATCAGGCCCGCATGATCGTTTCCGGCGCGGCCGCTCTGTCGCCAGCTCTGCAGGAGTGGTATGCCCGTATAGGCCTGCAGATCAGCGAAGGCTATGGCATGACCGAAAACTTCGCTTACGGCTTTATCGGTCGCCCGGGTGCCTTCCGCCCCGGCACAGTTGGCAAAGCCATGCCGGAAAACGGCGCAAAACTCAGTGCTGAAGGAGAAATTCTGTTCAAGTCCCCGACACTGATGCAGGGCTATTACAAAGAGCCGGAAAAAACCCAGGAAACCCTCGACGCGGAAGGCTATTACCGCACCGGAGATCTCGGCCAACTCGACAGCGATGGTTTCCTGCGCATTACCGGCCGCATCAAGGAACTGTTCAAAACCGAGAAAGGCGAATACGTAGCGCCGTCGCCAATCGAAGCCAAGCTTTCGGCCTTCAAAGGCTTTGAGCAAATCTGCCTGATTGGCTCCGGGATGCCCCAGCCGGTGGCCATCGTCACCCTCACTGAGGCCTACCGTCCAAACAACGAAGATGACCTGCGCCAAACCATCACCGACTTCGTTGAACAGACCAACCGGCAACTCCTCAACCACGAAAAGATTGCCGGTGTGGTCATCGCCACCCGCGACTGGTCACCGGACTCAGGCCTGGTCACGCCAACCCTGAAGGTCAAGCGCAACCTGATTGAAGCCCAGTACAGCGAACTGGCTGAGCAGCTCAACCGCTCGCAGGCACATGTTCTCTGGGAGAGGGCCTGACGGATGCCGAGGCCCGCCCTCTGGAAGGGAGATCAATACGCCCGGATCGCCATTCTCGGCGCAGGTCCGGCGGGCCTCAGCGCAGCCTGCTGCCTGCGTGAACAGGGTTATGGACGGATCACCCTGTTCGAACAAAACAGCCGTGTCGGCGGCAAAGTCCATTCCTTACCAACAGCTGATGGCATTGTCGAAATAGGCGCAGTCCTGGCCAGTGCCGATTACACCCACGTACTCAAGCTGGCTGATGACTACGGCATCGACTACCAGCCGTATCCGGTTCCGCTGACGTTTGTTGAGCAGCACCAGCAACACACGCTAATGGAATTACTGCTCAGCCGCCACGACGCAGAGGAAACCGCGCAGGCTATCCATAATTACGCGTCTGCCCTGCAACGCTTTGTCTGTGATCAGCCTCTAAGCCAAGCGCATTCAGAGCTGTTCCGGCCCTTTGCCCAATTTGCTCAACGCCACGGCTTTATGCCGGTTGCGCAGTTAGCGCAGAGCATTCTGGTGGGCTTTGGTTACGGCAATTATGAGGACACGCCGGCGCTGTACCTGATGCAAATCATCGGTTGGTTACTCAAGGTCGAGAATGGCCAGCTGCAGCTAGGTGAGTTCTTCACCTTTCCCAGCGGCTACCAGTCACTGTGGGAGGCCGTCAGCGCCGATTTCGACGTGCGCCTTAATGCGCGCATCACCACCATCACGCCAAATGACGACAACGGCCCACTGCATCTGATCATCAACGAAGAGCACGACTTCGAGTTCGATGCCCTGCTGATCAGCGCGCCGCTCAACCAGCTCAGCCAGCTGATGAACTGGCCTGAGCAGCATCAGCAGCTGTTCCGTCAGGTCAACAGCCTGCGCTATTTGGTCAACCTGTTCTGCGCCAGCAAGCTGCCGACCGAGACGTTCAGTTTGATCCCTGAACACGCGCAGCCAACGCCGCCACACCGAACCGCCGCATGGGCCAATCGATCAGCAGATAAGCCGGTGTATATCAGCTGGCAGCAAGCCTGCCGCAACGCGACGCCGGAACAGCTGAACGCTGCGCTGGCAGAGGACATCCACAATCAGGGCGGCGAATTCAAAGCCCTGCTGCTACGTCAGGAATGGGATTACTTCCCTCATGCCGACAGTCAGGCGCTTAGTAACGGCTTCTTCAGACAGCTTGAACAGCTGCAGGGGCAATCGGGGATTTACTTCATCGGTGCCAGCCTGTCCTTTGAAACCGTCGAGCACAGCGTCCGTCAGGCCTGCTCGCTGGTCCAGCAGCACTTCCCGCCTGTTCAGGAATAGCGGCTGGCTGTGGATAACCTAAAGTAGCGGGTTATCCACAATCGCCAAGTGGAATGAATACACTCACGCCCCGACATTCAGCCCAACAGCTTTAGCCCGTGCCGCATGCAGCTTCTTGTAGCTGTCGATCAAGCGCAGGTGACGGTCCAAACCTTCCAGCTTCATGCTGGTCGGGGTCAGGCCGTAGAAGCGCACAGTGCCTTCGACGGAACCGATAACCGCGTCCATCCGCTCGTTACCGAACATGCGGCGGAAGTTGGTTTCGTAGTCTTCCAGCTCCATGTCTTCATCAATCACCACTTCCAGCACCACATTCATAGCCTGATAGAACAGGCCGCGCTCGGCGGAGTTGTCGTTGTACTGGAGGAAGGCTTCGACCAGGTCCTTAGCGTCTTCAAAACGCTGCAAGGCCACATAAATCAGCAGCTTCAGCTCAAGGATGGTCAGTTGGCCCCACGCGGTGTTGTCGTCGAACTCAATGCCGATCAGGGTTTTGATGTCGGTGTAATCGTCCAGCTCGCTCTCTTCCAGACGCTCGACCAGCGCTTGCAGGGCTTCGTCATCGAGGCTGTGCAGGTTGAGGATGTCTTCGCGGAAAAACAGCGCCTTGTTGGTGTTATCCCAGATCAAATCTTCGATCGGATAAATCTCCGAATAGCCCGGCACCAGAATCCGGCAGGCCGTAGCGCCAAGGTGTTCGTAGACCGCCATGTAGGCTTCTTTGCCCATGTCTTCGAGGATGCCAAACAGGGTTGCAGCCTCTTCCTCGTTGGGGTTTTCGCCATCGCTGGAGAAGTCCCACTCAACGAATTCGTAATCCGCCTTGGAGCTGAAGAAGCGCCACGACACCACGCCGCTGGAGTCGATGAAGTGCTCAACAAAGTTGTTCGGCTCCATCACCGCATGACCTTGGAACGTCGGTTGCGGCAGGTCGTTCAAGCCTTCGAAACTGCGGCCTTGCAGCAATTCGGTGAGGCTGCGCTCCAGCGCCACTTCAAAGCGCGGATGGGCGCCGAAAGAGGCGAACACGCCGCCGGTACGCGGGTTCATCAGGGTCACGCACATCACCGGGAACTCACCGCCCAGCGACGCGTCCTTCACCAATACCGGGAAGCCCTGCTCTTCGAGTCCTTTGATGCCCGCGACGATGCCGGGGTACTTGGCCAGCACCTCGTCCGGCACATCCGGCAGGGCGATTTCGCCTTCGAGAATTTCGCGCTTAACCGCACGCTCGAAGATTTCCGACAGGCACTGCACCTGCGCTTCAGCCAGCGTATTACCGGCGCTCATGCCATTGCTGAGGTAAAGGTTTTCGATCAGGTTGGAGGGGAAGTACACCACTTCGCCATCGGACTGGCGCACATACGGCAGCGAGCAGATGCCGCGCTCGATGTTGCCGGAGTTGGTGTCGTACAGGTGCGAGCCGCGCAGCTCACCGTCCGGGTTGTAAATCTTCAGGGTGTAGGCATCGAGAATTTCTTTCGGCAGCTCGTCTTTACGTCCCGGCTGGAACCAGCGCTCGTCCGGGTAATGCACGAACGGCGCATTGGCGATCTCTTCGCCCCAGAACTGATCGTTGTAGAAGAAGTTGCAGTTCAGACGCTCGATAAACTCGCCCAGCGCCGACGCCAGCGCGCTTTCTTTGGTCGCGCCCTTGCCGTTGGTGAAGCACATCGGCGACTGCGCATCGCGGATATGCAGGGACCAGACGTTAGGCACAATGTTGCGCCAGGAGGCGATTTCGATCTTCATCCCCAGCCCGGCGAGAATTGCCGACATATTGGCGATGGTCTCTTCCAGCGGCAGGTCTTTACCGGGGATCACAGTGCTGGTGCCAGAGGTATCCAGCGCCAGCAATGCCTGAGCGTCGGCGTCGAGGTTATCCACCTCTTCGATGATGAAATCGGGGCCAGTCTGCACCACCTTTTTCACCGTGCAACGGTCGATAGAACGCAGAATGCCCTGACGGTCTTTCTCGGAGATATCCGCAGGCAGCTCGACCTGAATTTTGAAGATCTGCTTGTAGCGGTCTTCGGGGTCGACGATGTTGTTCTGCGACAGACGAATGTTTTCGGTGGGGATGTCCCGCGTCTGGCAGTACAGCTTCACAAAGTACGCCGCGCACAGCGCAGACGACGCGAGGAAGTAATCGAACGGCCCCGGCGCTGAGCCGTCGCCCTTGTAACGGATCGGCTGGTCAGCGATCACCGTGAAGTCGTCGAACTTGGCTTCAAGTCGCAGGTTGTCGAGAAAGTTGACCTTGATTTCCATAGGGGCAGCTACCGGTTCAGCACGCAAAAAATTGCCGCCATTATCCGGGTTTTGCCAGAGAAAGCTCGGGCCTTGAGATGATTTGCAACCTACATCGAGTTATCCACAGAGAAAAACCAACATTTGGCTCTGAATGAATGTGGACAAGTTGCTTTAATTACTCCTGAAGCTGGACTTCACAAGGTGCCGCGCTGGCCTGCCGGTGCTTTTGCCCCCACTCCACCATCTGCACGATCACATCCTTCAGCTGCTCACCGGACTCGGTCAGTTCATAGCGGGTAATGGCCGAGCCGTTTTCCTGATTCAGGCTCTTCTTCACCACACCGTTGATTTCCAGCTCCTTCAACTCCCGGGACACCATACGCGGGGTGATGCCGGTAATAAGCCGTTCGATATCACTGAAACGGCGGCCACCTTCCAGCAGGACGCAGACAATCGCCAACTTCCACTTTCCGCTGATGACATTCAACGCATCTTTCAGTGCTACAACAAATGCCCGGTTACAGGAACTCTGTTCAAACTCCATTGAGGTCGTACTCCTTTAATATTTTCACTCAAGCTCTCTAGCTGCATGTGGATAAGCTGCGACGCGGGACTGTGACCTTAAGATCCGCCACGTATAACTTATCCACAAGCGCATGCAGAATCAGAGCACCGAACGACCAATCGCCACCGGCCGTACCGGTGCCTGCGCGCCGCCTTTGATCTTCAGCGGCAGCACCATTGCGCAGGATTCCCAGACGTTGTGCTCAGCCAGTTCATCCAGCTTGGCATTCTGAATCTGATAAATCCCGGCCTGACTCAGGTTGTTATGGTGAATCGCAAACGGCAGTCCCTGCGGCGTACCAGCCGGTTGGGCGGTGCCATTGAGCATGCCTGGCGGAGCCGGGTCGGTGAACGGGTTATCCAGCGCTACTGCAACAATCTGCTTGCTCTGCAAATACAGTGCTGCGTCGTAAGCCAGACCAGGTCCGCGGGTGTAATAAACCGCCGGATCGCCTGTCCACTTCTTACCCCAGCCGGTGTGGATAAGTAGCATATCCCCAGCCAGAATGCCGCGCTCGGCAAGCCCTTGAGCCTTGAGCATGCCTTCAATATCGGCACGGCTGATGATCTGGTCATCGTTCAGCGGCTGGCCTTTGTTCAGGTAGCGCGACGCATCCAGCAGCACAGCGGAGGTGATGATGGGCGGAATCTTGTCGGTGCCCAGCACTTGCAGGCCGCCGTCATCCCGTGGCTTCACTTCATCGTGAGTCCAGCCGCCGTAGTATTTCAGCAGGTGCTTGGGAAACTCGCCCTTGCCGTCCCAGATCTCCGGCAGATAGGCAAAGTGCCCCAAAGCGTCTATCTGCGTACCCTGCCCGCCGATGTTGCCGCGCACCGATTCGGTATTGAAGCCGTGGTAAGTCCCCGGAATGCCGTGTGAGGCATCAAAGCTGTAGTGCTCCGGCTCGGCGAATTTGGACTGGGGCATTTCGTTGGAACGGTCGTATGACAGCTCGTATGCCTGGGCACCCGGCTTGTTCATTTCAACGGTGCACCGGGCCCATGTCACCGGGCCGATATGACGGGCCATGCCCAACTGATCACGTTCAATTTTATCCACAGCCTGAGCAAAGACCGGGCTGACTGCGCTGTTGACCAGCACCAGCAGGGCCAGCCTCAGGCGCATCGATTTAATCGTCATACTGAATTCCTTGTATGCAAAAGCAGCCTCAATCCCGTGAATTGAGGCTGTTGTTATCTCCTCGACTCAGCTTATTACGCTGTCTCGCGGACTTCCTTCAAAGCTCCGGCCCAGCTTTCGAGCTGACCAAACATGTGCTGGATGGAGTTGTTATGCACATCCGATGGGGTGAATTCGCGCATGTCTTTAAAGTCAGTGAACAGGTTGAAGCCCGGCTGCACCTTCACTGTCGCTACTTCCAGCGAGTTGAGGATTTCCCGCAGCGCCCGTCCGGATGAAGCGCCACCGGTAGACCCGAAACCGACAATACCGGCGGCCTTATTCACAAACTCGGGATAGAGGTAGTCGATAGCATTTTTCAGCGGTGCGATAACCCCGCGGTTGTACTCAGGATTAATAAAAATAAAGCCATCCAGAGCAGCAATGGCCGCTGACCATGCTTTCGCCTGCGGCGTCTGGTAATCGCTGCTGAATGCAGCCGGAATCGGCTCGTCGTACATGGGCAAGTCATAGCTCTGAACATCGACGATGTCATAGCGGGCCCCGGAACGGCCTTGTGCCAACTTGTGGATGTAGTGCGCAACCTGAGGGCTGACGCGGCTTGAACGGGTAGAACCAATGATGATGCCAATACTTAGCATGGGAGTACTCCTTGGGACCTGAGCCCAGAGGTGGGAAAACAGCAGCACAGGGGGGTTAAGCGGTCAGCCTGCGTTGAAGTGCAGTCAGGACTTGTTCGTCCGTGGTGTAACCCTTGGCCAATACAATGTGTTCGCCATCGACTTCCAGAAGCAGAGTCGGGAAGGAATTCACACCCCACTGACGGCGCTGTTCGAATGCCCGCTGCACTGCGTGCTGGGCAGTTTCAGAGCGGAACAGTTGTTTAAAAGCGGCAAAATCAATCCCCACGCGAGCGCAGGGGCCTTGATAAAAGTCGACATCTCGCGGATCAGCACCATCGACATAAAAGTGCTGTTGCACCGCTGAGAAGAACTCCAGCACAACACCCAGCGGTAATCGGTCCCGCTCTTGCAACAGCTGTACGCTGACGACCGCCCGGCATGCGGGCTCGGTGTCGTAGTTAAATTCGTCACGCTCCAGCAGGGTGTAGCCAAACGGCTGCCCACTGACTTGACTGATGTGCTGCCACTCGTGGCGCAGAAAGTCTTTGAACTGCGTATTCCAGGGATCGCCTCCCCCCACCCGCAAGCCTCCGACATTGACGCTGAAGGGTATGTTTTCATCTGCACAAAATGCTTCAGTAGCTTTCAGCGCAGAGGAAATGCCCCAGCACCAGGAGCACATCGGATCCCCGATGTAATGCACAGCCAGTTTCTTATCCACAGTACGCTTGGGTACTGAAGCATCCGCAACCAGGCAGACGCCGGTTTCAGGATCACATTTCATTTCAACACTCCTCACAGAGCCCGACCAAAGCCGGACCGATCCATGGGTGAAACCGTGCGTGAGGCTTATCCACAGGCCGACAGCCACTGTTTCACTCGACGGAGTTAGGTTGATTCAGATTAAAACCGTGATAAATAGCGATATCTGAGACTGTTAATTCAAGAAAGCTGAACAATCTATGGACAGACTTGCCGCCATGAACACTTTTGTCTGTGTGGTAGAAGCGGGCAGTTTTACCCGCGCTGCAGACAGACTGATGCTCCCTAAAGCCAGGGTTTCTCAGCGCATATCCGACCTGGAAGCGCACCTCGGTGTACGCCTGCTCAATCGCACCACCCGCGCGCTCAGCCTGACTGCCGATGGCCACGCCTATTTCGCTAAGTGCCAACTCATCCTGCAGGAAATCGAAGAGCTTGAAGGTGCTTTGAAAGGTGCCAAGCAGGAACCCAAAGGACGCTTACGGGTAGAGGCGCTGGTGTCCATGGCGCGCTGGATCATTGCCCCAAACTTGCATCAGTTTCAGGCACGTTACCCGCACATTAACCTCCGCTTGGGTAGCAGCGATCGCATCAGCAATATTCTCGAAGAAGGCATCGACTGCGCCATCCGCGGCGGTGCGCTGGAAGACTCCAGCCTGATCGCCCGACACATTGGCGAAGTGCGGATGGGCCTGTATGCCTCAGCAGAATACCTGCAGCGCATGGGCAAGCCTGCTTATCCACAGGCACTGGAGCAGCACCAGCGTATCTCTTGGTTCAGCGGCCAGCGCAATCCGTTTGCCTGGCACCTGCACAATGGGGAAGACCAATGCGAAATTCCGGCGCAGCAAGGCTTGCAGTTCGATGACCCGGATGTGGCCATAGCTGCCTGTATGGCCGGCGGTGGTATTTGTCCTGGCGCACCGTTTGCCGTGGCCAACTGGGTGCGCACCGGCCAACTGGTTCCTGTACTGCCGCAGTGGAGTTTTAAGGCGCGGCCGGTGAACATTCTTTATCCAAGCAATAAGCATCTGTCAGCGCGGGTGCGCTGCTTCGTCGACTGGCTGTTAGAACTTATACACAGCGATAACCGTCTCGCCCTTTCCCCAGAACAACTGGCACGCTCAGTGGATAACTCCTGAACCAGACCTGCCCCTGCGATCCCGCAGCATGCCAATGTTTTGCGTGCTGGCTTGAACTTTAGTTCTATTTAAATAGAAGCAGGCGTCTTTATTTGTCCCACTTAGTAAATAACTAGGAGATTTCAAAATTGTAATTGCAGCGTAATCCTGCCGTTAGTTTTATCGATGAATTATAGAGCGGCTGACGTGATTAATTATTAGAAACAAGTACTGCTCTATATCGATAAAAACTGCCAGTGCTCGGAGCAATTATGAATTCAATAACAAAACTCTCGCTCGCCATTTTTTCCGCATGCTGTGCATTAAGCACTTCAAGTTATGCAGAAGAGGATAAGAAACAAGGCTTTATCGAAGGCAGCAGTTTCGACATCCTCAACCGCACCTTTTATTTCAACCGGGATGATCGCAACGGCGCGGATGCGCCCGGCGGCGCAGGTTATTCCGAGACATTTGCCCACGGCATCATCGCCAACTTCAAGTCCGGCTACACCCACGGCACAGTTGGTTTCGGGGTGGATGCATTTGCCATGATCGGCATCAATCTGGATACCGGCAAAGGGCGCAATGGCGGGCAAAGCTCATTCAGCATGATGCCTGTCGACAACAACGGCGACACCCGCAACGAATACACAAAAGTTGGCGGTGCCGTTAAGGCCAAAGCCTTTGATACCGAGCTCAAGATCGGCGACGTCTTCCCCACAACGCCTGTGGTGCATTTCGGAGACTCGCGCCTGCTGCCCAGCTCGTTCAAAGGTTTCACCCTGGAGAACAACAGCCTGGACAGGCTGCACCTGCAAGGTGGCCGCCTGCATGCCATGAGCACGCCCAACTCCACCTCAATGAGTGAAAAATTCACCACCTTCTACGAAGGCACCGTGAACTCTCCCTGGGTCGCCTACTTGGGCGGAGATTACGATGTTAACGACAATATCAGTGTCAGCGCCTATGGTTCACGGCTGAAGGATGCTTGGGATCAGTACTACTTCGGCACAGCCCTCAACCAGCCTCTCACTGACGAACTCACCCTGATCGCTGGCTTCAACTACTACAACGTCCAAGACGAAGGTAAGAAGCTGCTCGGCGAGCTCAACAACAATATTTGGAGTGCCAAACTCGGGCTGCAATTCGGTGCCCACACCGTAACTGTGTCGCATCAACGCAACAACGGTGACGATGACTTCGACTACCTGTACCAGACGGACTCGATTTTCCTCGACAACTCCATTCAGTACACCGACTTCAACTCACCCAAAGAGCGCTCCTGGATGGTGCGCTACGACCTGGATATGGAGCCCTACGGCATCCCCGGTTTGTCATTCATGACCCGCTACGGCAAAGGCACCGATGCTGACTACTCCAATGCCAACTACGTCTATATGCGCCGCGACGAAAACGGCAACCCGCTGACCAATCAGAAGCGCTGGGAGCGGGACATAGAAGTCAAATACATCGTGCAGAGCGGTTCATTTAAAGACACGTCCTTCCGTATCCGCCAGGCCAATACCCGCGCAACGGCTTATGAGTCGGACCTCGATGAATTCCGCCTGATCGTGGAGTACCCACTGAGCATTCTTTAAGCAATTAGTAAGAATTTAAGGCCCCTCTTAATTCTTGGCGAAGGACGGGGGTCTTAAATATTCACCAGGCAATTTTATTGCTCCTTTGGTAATGGTGAATATTAGGCGCTCAATTGAGCGCCTTTTTTATTTCATAAACGTAATTTAAGGGTCATCTTCAGGTCAGCCGTCGCTCCATAAACTTAAGCCATCTCAGCAAGGATGGAACGACCATGAAACTGCTTAAACCCATGATGTTTATCAGTGCACTGATTCTGTTTCAGAGCACCAGCGCACTGGCTTCTTACTCTTCAGAAAAAATCGAGAATGAAATCGCTCAGCAAAGCCTGGAGCAAGTTCAGCGCTACGCCGAGAAAACGGGCAAGGCCACGCCCGAGCCAGTGGATTACACCTACGATATGAAGCTGGATATCGCCAAAATGGTGTACATGACCCCTAACGTCTACTACTGCGGCAACGTCAGCAAATACATGAGCTACGAAGACTCGCAAGGCAATCTGAACACCGTGCGCTACCTGGTGCAGGGTAAATGCCGGAATAACAAGTGATCACCTACAGCACAGGCTCTGTTGGCAGCAGAGCCTGTTGGGCTGTGAGGTGATACTGTTTCCGTCAGCCGGACAACTTATCCACAGGCCGTTTCAAGTCAGCAAAAGGCCCATTGTTATCCACACTCCGGGTTACTCCACCGTCACGCTCTTAGCCAGGTTACGTGGCTGATCCACGTCGGTGCCCTTGAGCACTGCAACGTAGTAAGACAGCAGCTGCAGCGGAATGGTGTAGAGGATCGGTGCCAGTACATCGTGGATGTGCGGCATGGTCACCACGTGTGTGCCTTCGCCGTTGTTCATGCTGGCGTCTTCATCCGCAAAAACAATCAGCTCACCTCCACGGGCACGGACCTCCTGCAGGTTGGATTTGAGCTTTTCCAGCAGCTCGTTGTTAGGTGCTACGGTTACCACCGGCATATCGTTATCCACAAGCGCCAGCGGGCCGTGCTTGAGTTCACCAGCCGGATAGGCTTCGGCGTGGATATAAGAGATTTCCTTGAGCTTCAGCGCACCTTCCATCGCCACCGGATACTGAGCACCGCGGCCGAGGAACAGGCTGTGATGCTTCTCAGCAAACAGCTCGGAGATTTTTTCCACCGTGCTGTCCATCGCCAGTGCTTCCCCCAGACGAGTCGGCAAGCGGCGCAGTTCATCCACAAGCTCGGCTTCATCAGCTTTGCTCAGGGTACCGCGCACCTGACCCAACGCCAGGGTCAGCATCAGCAAGCCCACCAACTGGGTGGTGAAGGCTTTGGTCGAAGCCACACCGATTTCACGGCCAGCCTGAGTCAACAAAGTCAGATCGGATTCACGCACCAGTGAGCTGATACCGACGTTGCAGATGGCCAGTGAGCCGAGGAATCCCAACTCCTTGGCGTTGCGCAGGGCGGCCAGGGTATCGGCGGTTTCGCCAGACTGGGAAATGGTGACGAACAAAGTGTCTGGCTGCACCACTACCTTGCGGTAGCGGAATTCGCTGGCAACTTCGACCTGACACGGAATCCCGGCCAAACCTTCCAACCAGTAACGCGCCACCATACCCGCGTGATAACTGGTGCCACAGGCTACGATCTGTACATTGCGCACCTTGGCGAACAGCTCCGGCGCCTGCGGGCCGAAGGCCTCCACCAACACCTGCTGCTGAGCCAAACGACCTTCCAATGTGCGCTGCACCACCAGCGGCTGCTCGTGGATTTCTTTGAGCATGTAATGGCGATATTCGCCCTTCTCTGCAGATTCAGCACCGTCGCGGTACTGCACCGTTTCACGCTGAACCAACTTGCCGTCACAGTCCCAGATCTGAACCTGCTCACGCTGGATTTCAGCGATGTCGCCCTCTTCCAGATACATAAAGCGGTCAGTCACCTGACGCAGAGCCAACTGATCCGAAGCCAGGAAGTTTTCCCCAAGGCCCAGACCAATCACCAGTGGGCTGCCGCTGCGGGCAGCGACCAGACGATCCGGTTGTTTCGCGCTGATCACCGCCAGCCCGTAAGCGCCATGCAGCTGCTTAACCACAGCCTTCAACGCATCACTGAGGTTGTGGATAGTTTTCAGAGTATCGTCCAGCAGGTGCACGATCACTTCGGTATCGGTATCAGAACTGAACACATAGCCTTTTGCTTTCAGCTCAGCACGTAGCTCTTCGTGATTCTCGATGATGCCGTTGTGGACAACTGCCAGCTCGCTGCCGGAGAAATGCGGGTGGGCGTTATGCTCAGTCGGTGCACCATGGGTTGCCCAGCGGGTGTGAGCAATGCCCAGACGGCCATTGAGCGGCTGCTCCAGCAGAGCGTTTTCCAGCTCGCTGACTTTACCCACACGGCGGCGGCGATCCAGTACACCGTCATTGTCCAGCACAGCCACACCGGCACTGTCATAGCCGCGATATTCAAGGCGCTTCAGGCCTTCAACCAGGATGGCGGTGATATTACGTTCGGCGACTGCGCCCACGATGCCACACATATGCTTCTCCTCAGGATTCAACCGCCGCGCAGATCAGCTTGATGCCTCGCGCAGTCAGTTGTTCACGCGCCTCATGACTCAGGCGGTCGTCAGTTATCAGGGTATGGATGCTGCTCCAGGGCAGCTCCAGATTGGGAATCTTGCGGCCGATCTTGTCACTCTCGACCATCACCACCACTTCACGCGCCACTTCCGCCATCACCCGGCTCAGGCCAAGCAACTCATTGAACGTAGTAGTGCCGCGATTCAGGTCGATGCCATCGGCGCCAATAAACAATTGATCGAAATCGTAGGAACGCAGCACCTGCTCCGCGACTTGGCCCTGAAATGACTCGGAATGAGGGTCCCAGGTTCCGCCTGTCATTAACAACACAGGCTCATGTTCCAGTTCGCAGATAGCGCGGGCGACGTTCAGGGAGTTGGTCATCACCACCAGCCCGGCCTTGTAGCCGAGCTGAGGAATCATCGCCGCCGTGGTGGTACCGCTGTCGATAATGATTCGTGCATGCTCACGAATCAGCCCTACACCGGCGCGGGCAATCGCCTGCTTGTAGTGGGACACAGGCTGGCTGTCGCTAATCAGCTCCTGCGGCATGGACACGGCACCGCCATAGCGACGCAGCAACAGGCCGTTCTTTTCCAGTGCAGCCAGATCCTTGCGGATCGTAACCTCAGAAGTAGAAAAGGCTTTCGACAGTTCATCCACACTCACTTCGCCTTGCTCAGCAAGCAAGGCGAGAATGGTGTGGCGGCGTTGAGCAGTGTCCCGTTTCGACATTTAAGTTTCGATTCGAAAGATAATGGAGCGAATCAAAACCTAATATGCCGAGTCAGTCAAGCGGCAGAGCGATTAATGGCATATGCAGCGATAACATAGGTGCTGATGAGTTATCCACAGAGCAGTTCATTGCAGAGTAAGTTTCACTCCGAAACCAACCAGACAGATGCCTGCCAATCGCTCCAGCCAGCGGCTGGCAGTCGGATTTGAACGCAGGCGCTCGGCCAGGAAGTAGGTCAGCAGCACCACTATCAGGCCGTAGATAAATGTCAGCACGGCAATGGTCACGGCCAGAAAACCAAAGGTCAGGATTCCCTGATGGGTTTTCGGGTCGATAAACAGCGGAAAGAAGGCCATGTAGAAGATGATGGCTTTCGGGTTGAATAGCGTTATCAACAGGGTCTGCCAGAGGTAGCGGCGCGCCTCAATATTGATGCTCGGACCCTGCCCCGGTTTGGCAAAGATCATCCTCATCCCCAGCCAGACCAGATAAGCCGCACCCAGCCACTGCACCATATGGAATGCCGCCGGATAAGCCTTGAGTAAGGCAGCCACACCTGCGACCGCCATCCACATCAACACCTGATCGCCCAGAATCACGCCGAACGTAGAGGCAATCCCGCCGCGGATACCGCCCTTGCCTGTGGATAAGATCAACGCCAGATTGCCCGGCCCCGGAATCGCCAACAAAATCAGAAAGGCCACTACAAAAGCGCCGTAATCGGTGACTCCGAACATGGTTATGGCTCCTACTGCTTAAAGGGCTTTTATCCACAGGCCTGTTGATCAGTCCCGCTTAATCTTAACCGGTCGCTTCCAACCGTCGATATTGCGCTGCTTGGCACGGCCTACCGCCAAGGTATCGGCCGGTACATCTGTAGTGACGACAGAGCCTGCACCGGTAGTGGCCCGGTCACCCAACGTGACAGGTGCCACCAGTGCACTGTTCGAGCCGATAAAGACGTCTTCGCCCATGACCGTCTTGGACTTGTTGGCTCCGTCATAGTTACAGGTGATGGTGCCAGCCCCGATATTAGTACGAGCACCAATTTCGGCATCGCCCAGATAGCTCAGGTGGCCAGCTTTGGCACCCTCGCCCATCACGGCGTTTTTAAGTTCAACAAAGTTACCCACATGGGCCTTAGCCTTGAGCACAGAGCCCGGACGCAAGCGGGCAAACGGGCCGCAATCTGCGCCTTCGCCCATTTCTGCGCCTTCCAGGTGGCTGTTGGCTTTGACGATGGCACCGGCACGCAGCACCGAGTCTTTAATCACACAGTTAGGGCCGATCTGTACGCCATCCTCGATCACCACGCGACCTTCAAGAATCACGTTCACGTCGATAGACACATCGCGGCCGACCGTAACCTCGCCACGCAGGTCAAAGCGCGCCGGATCAATCAGCGTCACGCCCTGAGTCATCAGGCGACGGGCTGCGCGGTACTGATAGTGGCGTTCGAGTTGAGACAGCTGAATGCGGTCATTCGCCCCCAACACCTCCATCTCGTCCTGCGCCTGCTCGGTTGCAACTACCAGGCCGTCTGCAACCGCCATCGCAATCACATCCGTCAGGTAGTACTCACCCTGAGCATTACTGTTGGAAAGACGCCCCAACCACTCGCCCAGGCGTTTACCAGGTACGGCGAGAATGCCGGTGTTGCCTTCACGAATCTGGCGCTGCTCTTCGCTGGCATCCTTGTGCTCGACGATGGCTTTAACCACGCCCTGCGCATCACGGACGATACGGCCATAACCTGTCGGGTCCTGCAAATTGACGGTCAGCAACCCAAGCTGTTGATCGCTGACCTGCTGCAGCAAACGCTCCAGGGTTTCAGTCTCAATCAGCGGCACATCGCCGTACAGAATCAAAACGCGCTCAGCTGTCAGCGCTGGCAGGGCCTGAGCCACGGCATGGCCTGTTCCGAGTTGCTGGGCTTGCAGGACGAAGTTCAGGTCATCGGCCGCCAGGCGTTCACGCACCAATTCCGCACCGTGCCCAATGACCACATGGATGCCCTTCGGATTCAGTTTTCGCGCCGTATCAATCACATGCCCCAGCATCGACTTCCCGGCAACCGGGTGAAGAACTTTTGGCAAAGCCGAACGCATGCGAGTGCCTTGTCCGGCGGCGAGAATGACGATATCGAGCGACATAAACAAATCCTTTGGTATCCAGAACACGGTTCGACACCGCGTTATAGAAAAAGATGAAATTGCAGGCAAAGAAAAAGGGTAGCCAAGGCTACCCTTTTACTTGCTTGCGATGAAGCGGAGGAATTAACCGCCGAACTTCTTGCGCAGTTGCTGAATGGTCCGCAGCTGGGCTGTGACCTCAGCCAAATGAGCAGCCGCCGAGCCGTAATCGAACTCTGCGCCTTTCTCATTCAGCGCTTTCTCAGCAGCCTTGAGGGCTTCCTGAGCAGCAGCTTCATCGATATCGGCAGCACGCTGCACGGTATCGGCGAGAACTTTCACCATACTCGGCTGAACTTCAAGGAAGCCACCGGAGATGTAGAACACCTCGGTTTCGCCACCTTGTTTGACCAGACGAATCGGACCCGGCTTGAGGTCGGTAATCAGCGGCGCGTGGCCTGGAGAGATACCGAGATCCCCCAGGTTACCGTGCGCAATCACCATCTCGACCAGACCGGAGAAGATTTCGCCTTCTGCGCTGACGATGTCGCAATGGACTGTCATAGCCATGTCTAACCTCACGTATCGGTCCGTTGATCACCATCAGGCATTCAGCCAGACCGTAAGCGCCCGTTACCGGGCGCACGGGTGATTACAGTTTCTTCGCTTTCTCAACAGCTTCTTCGATGCTGCCGACCATGTAGAACGCCTGCTCTGGCAGGTGATCGTAGTCACCTTTCAGAATGCCGCTGAAACCAGCGATGGTGTCCTTCAGGGAAACGTACTTACCTGGCGAACCAGTGAAGACTTCTGCCACGAAGAATGGCTGGGACAGGAAGCGCTGGATCTTACGAGCACGGGATACCAGTTGCTTATCTTCTTCGGACAGTTCGTCCATACCCAGAATAGCAATGATGTCCTTCAGCTCTTTGTAGCGCTGCAGAACGTACTGAACGCCACGAGCGGTGTCGTAGTGCTCCTGACCGATAACCAGCGGATCAAGCTGACGGGAAGTCGAATCCAGTGGGTCTACCGCCGGGTAGATACCCAGGGAAGCGATGTCACGGGACAGTACGACTGTTGCGTCCAAGTGGGCGAAGGTGGTCGCCGGGCTCGGGTCAGTCAAGTCATCCGCAGGTACGTATACGGCCTGGATGGAAGTAATCGAACCAGTTTTGGTCGAAGTAATACGCTCTTGCAGAACGCCCATTTCTTCGGCCAGAGTCGGCTGATAACCCACCGCGGAAGGCATACGGCCCAGCAGTGCAGATACTTCGGTACCGGCCAGGGTGTAACGGTAGATGTTGTCCACGAAGAACAGAACATCACGGCCTTCGTCACGGAATTTCTCAGCCATGGTCAGACCGGTCAGCGCTACGCGCAGACGGTTTCCTGGTGGCTCGTTCATCTGACCGTAGACCAGCGCTACTTTGTCGAGAACGTTAGAGTCCTTCATCTCGTGGTAGAAGTCGTTACCCTCACGAGTACGCTCACCCACACCGGCGAACACGGAATAACCACTGTGCTCGATGGCGATGTTACGGATCAGTTCCATCATGTTTACGGTTTTGCCCACACCGGCACCACCGAACAGACCTACTTTACCGCCCTTGGCGAACGGGCAAACCAGGTCGATAACCTTGATGCCTGTTTCCAGCAGCTCGTTGCCGCCAGCCTGGTCAGCGTAGCTCGGTGCAGCGCGGTGGATTTCCCACTGCTCTTCTTCACCGATCGGACCGGCTTCGTCAATTGGGTTGCCCAACACGTCCATGATCCGGCCCAGAGTCGCTTTACCGACCGGTACGGTGATGGCCTTGTTGGTGCGAGTTACGTCCAGACCGCGCTTGAGGCCTTCGGTCGAACCCATCGCAATGGAACGTACCACACCGTCGCCCAGCTGCTGCTGAACTTCCAGAGTGGTTTCGGCGCCAACTACTTTCAGCGCCTCGTATACGGCTGGCACCTGATCACGCGGGAATTCCACGTCGATAACGGCGCCGATGATTTGAACGATACGTCCGCTACTCATCTTTGGTTCCTCTGAATATTTGAACCGTTCTTAAACCGCGGCAGCGCCGCCGACGATTTCCGAAATTTCCTGGGTGATCGCTGCCTGACGAGCCTTGTTGTAAACCAACTGCAAGTCTTTGATCAGATCGCCAGCGTTGTCGGTGGCGTTCTTCATCGCGATCATCCGCGCCGCTTGTTCAGCTGCACTGTTCTCAACTACCGCCTGGTAAACCTGCGACTCCACATAACGGATCATCAAGCCGTCCAGCAGCTCTTTGGCGTCGGGTTCATACAGGTAGTCCCAGTGATGCTTCAGATCCTGATCAGGATCAGCGACCAGCGGAACCAGTTGTTCCACAGTCGGCTTCTGCGTCATGGTGTTGATGAACTTGTTTGAAACAACGGACAAACGATCGATGCGACCTTCGAGGTAGGCATCGAGCATTACCTTGACGCTACCGATCAGATCATTGATCGACGGTTCCTCGCCCAGGTGGCTGATCGCAGCAACGATATTGCCACCAAAGTTACGGAAGAACGCCGCACCTTTGCTGCCAATCACGCAGAGATCAATCTCTACGCCTTGCTCGCGATTGCTCGCCATGTCCTTGACCAGAGCCTTGAACAGGTTGGTGTTCAGACCACCACACAGACCACGGTCCGAGCTCACCACAACATAACCGACGCGCTTAACAGGGCGTTCAATCATGAACGGGTGGCGGTACTCCGGGTTGGCGTTGGCCAGATGACCAATAACCTGGCGGATACGCTCCGCGTAGGGACGGCTTGCACTCATGCGCTGTTGTGCTTTGCGCATTTTGCTGACCGCCACCTTCTCCATGGCGCTGGTGATCTTCTGCGTGCTTTTGATGCTCGCAATCTTGCTGCGAATCTCTTTTGCGCCTGCCATTTGACACCTATCGGGTTAGCAAGCGGGGACCTCGCGGTCCCCACTGCGGCTTACCAGGTTTGGGTGGCCTTGAACTTCTCGATACCGGCTTTCAGACCAGCGTCGATTTCGTCATTAAAGTCACCCTTCTCGTTGATCTTCGCCATCAGTGCGGCGTGATCACGGTTGAAGTAAGCGATCAGGGCCTGTTCGAACGGACCAACTTTGGCCACTTCGACGTCCTGCAGGAAACCACGCTCGGCGGCATACAGCGACAGCGCCATGTCCGCGATGGACATCGGAGCGTATTGCTTCTGCTTCATCAGCTCAGTAACGCGCTGACCGTGCTCAAGTTGCTTACGGGTAGCTTCGTCCAGGTCAGAAGCAAACTGGGCGAATGCAGCCAGTTCACGATACTGAGCCAGAGCGGTACGGATACCACCGGACAGCTTCTTGATGATCTTGGTTTGTGCAGCACCACCCACACGGGATACCGAGATACCGGCGTTAACGGCCGGACGGATACCCGAGTTGAACATGGCCGATTCCAGGAAGATCTGACCGTCGGTGATGGAAATCACGTTGGTCGGAACGAACGCGGAAACGTCACCAGCCTGGGTTTCGATGATCGGCAGAGCGGTCAGCGAGCCAGTTTTGCCAGTTACGGCGCCATTGGTGAACTTCTCAACATACTCTTCGGAAACGCGGGAAGCGCGCTCCAGCAGACGGCTGTGGAGATAGAACACGTCACCTGGGTAAGCTTCACGTCCTGGTGGACGACGCAGCAGCAGGGAGATCTGGCGATAAGCCACAGCCTGCTTGGACAGATCGTCATAAACGATCAGCGCGTCTTCACCGCGGTCGCGGAAGTATTCGCCCATGGTGCAACCGGCGTACGGTGCAATGAACTGCAGTGCAGCAGATTCGGAAGCGGAAGCTGCAACAACGATGGTGTTAGCCAGTGCGCCGTTTTCTTCCAGCTTGCGTACCACGTTAGCGATGGTCGATTGCTTCTGACCGATTGCTACGTAAACGCAACGAATGCCGCTGTCTTTCTGGTTGATGATGGCGTCGATGGCCAGAGCGGTTTTACCGATCTGACGGTCACCGATGATCAGCTCACGCTGGCCACGGCCAACCGGGATCATGGCGTCAACCGACTTGTAACCAGTCTGAACTGGTTGGTCGACCGACTTACGCCAGATCACGCCCGGCGCAACCTTTTCAACAGCGTCGGTAGCGACGTTGTTCAGCGGGCCTTTGCCGTCAATTGGGTTACCCAGTGCGTCAACAACGCGGCCCAGCAGTTCCGGACCAACCGGTACTTCCAGGATGCGGCCGGTGCACTTGGCGCTCATGCCTTCGGTCAGGCTGGTGTAAGAACCCAGCACAACAGCACCAACGGAGTCTTGCTCCAGGTTCAGTGCCATACCGTAGACGCTGCCCGGGAACTCGATCATTTCGCCGTACATTACGTCGGCGAGACCGTGAATGCGCACGATACCGTCAGAGACGGATACCACTGTGCCTTCGTTACGGGCTTGAGAGGCGACGTCGAGTTTCTCGATGCGCCCCTTGATGATTTCACTAATTTCGGAAGGATTGAGTTGCTGCATAGCTCTGCTGCCCCTTCAAACTCAAGATTTCAATGCTTCGGCTAATTTCGCGATTTTGCCGCGAACTGAGCCATCGATTACCAGGTCGCCGGCGCGGATTACGACGCCACCAATAAGGCTGGCATCCTCCGCTGCGTGCAGACGCACTTCTCGGCTGAGCCGTGCACTGAGAACCTTGGCGAGTTTGTCTTGCTGTTCATCGCTCAATGCGAAGGCACTGATGACATCCACGTCTACCGTTTTTTCCTGCTCGGCTTTGTACAGCTCGAACAGTTCAGCGATCTGCGGCAACAAAGCCACGCGATCGTTTTCGGCCAGAACCTGGATGAAGTTACGTACCTGGGCGTCGAACTTGTCACCACACACCTCGTTGAAGGTGGTGGCCTTGTCTGTTCTCGTCAAACGCGGAGCTTTAAGCACTTCCTGCATGGTGTCGTCTTGCGACACCGCAGCAGCCAGGCCGAGCATGGCTGACCAATTGGCCAGCTGCTGGTGAGCCTGGGCGTACTCGAAAGCAGCCTTAGCGTAAGGTCGGGCCAGCGTGGTCAATTCTGCCATGATCGCGCCCTCGCTTAAATTTCGGCCGCTAGTTTGTTAACCAGCTCCGCATGCGCGTTTTGGTCGATAGATGCGCCCAGAATCTTCTCGGCACCGCTAACGGCCAGGCTACCCACTTGGGCGCGCAGCGCGTCTTTGACGCTGTTCAGTTCCTGCTCGATCTCGGCCAGAGCCTGAGCCTTCACGCGATCAGCTTCGGTACGAGCCTGTTCACGGGCTTCGTCGACGATCTGGGTACCGCGCTTTTTGGCTTGCTCAATGATTTCAGCTGCTTGCGTTTTAGCTTCGCGCAGTTGCTGACCCGCTTTCTCTTGGGCCAACTCCAGGTCACGAGCTGCACGGTTAGCAGCGTCCAAGCCGTCTGCAATCTTCTTCTGACGCTCCTGCAAAGCCGCAATGACCGGAGGCCATACGAACTTCATGCAGAACAGCACGAAGATGAAGAAGGCAACGGACTGGCCAATCAGGGTTGCATTAATGTTCACGCCAACACCTCGCTCGTTCGTTGTCCATCACACCAATACACTCGAAATCGAGTGATTAGCCTGCGATCTGACCAAGGAACGGGTTAGCGAAGGTGAAGAACAGTGCGATACCAACACCGATCATGGTTACGGCGTCGAGCAGACCGGCAACGATGAACATTTTAACTTGCAGCATCGGAACCATTTCAGGCTGACGTGCAGCGCCTTCCAGGAATTTGCCGCCCAGCAGGCCGAAACCAATGGCGGTACCCAGAGCACCCAGGCCGATCAGCAGTGCAACAGCGATAGCAGTCAAACCAACTACAGTTTCCATTTTTCCTCCCGACTTTTTACGTCGTCTGGTTAAGTTTTCTAAGGGTCAAGCAAAATTGGTACATCTATTTGCCCTTGCGGGCGTCCACTGCAAGCACCTGGGTGCTATTAGTGGCTATCTTCACACGCCATCGACAGATAGACGATGGTCAACATCATGAAGATGAACGCCTGCAGGGTAATGATCAGAATGTGGAACACAGCCCATGCCCACTGCAGTACAACGCCCAGGCCGCTGAGCCAGAGCAGACCACTGCCAAACATCACAGCGATCAGGATAAACACGAGCTCACCGGCATACATGTTGCCGAACAGACGCAGAGCCAGAGAAATCGGCTTGGCGATCAGAGTTACGAACTCCAGCAGGAAGTTAACCGGTACCAGCAGGATCTGAACAAAGATGTTCTTGCTGCTGAACGGGTGCAGGGTCAGTTCGCCGAGGAAACCGCCAATGCCTTTAACTTTAATGCTGTAGAAGATGATCAGGGCAAATACCGAGAAAGCCATGGCCAGCGTGGCGTTCGGGTCAGTAGTCGGTACTGCACGGAACGGAATGTGCGAATCACCGGAGATCAGCACAGCCAGCTGAGGAATCCAGTCAACCGGAATCAGGTCGATGGCGTTCATCAGGAAGACCCAGACAAAGATAGTCAGAGCCAGTGGCGCAATTACCGCGCTCTTGCCGTGGAAGCTGTCTTTAACACTGCCGTCTACGAAGCCGACCAGAACTTCTACGAAATTCTGCAGTCCACCCGGTTGACCTGAAGTTGCTTTCTTGGCCGCCATGCGGAACAGGAAAAGGAAAATCAGACCCATGGCAACAGACCAGCCCAGGGTGTCTACGTGAAAAGCCCAAAAGCCCATTTCCTGTGCTTCTTGAGCAGTGTGAGCAAAGCTCCAGCCATTGGTAGGATGCTGACCGAAAGTCAGGTTCTGCAAGTGGTGCTGGATATAGCCCGAAGCGGTTGTTTCTGCCATGGTTGCCTCAAACGCCCTAAGGTCTCGAAAGTCTTCTTTTCATCAGCAAAGGGGAAAACCAGTTGACCATTTGGGTCAGAAAGAACACGCCGAATACAGCCAGCGGTTCCAGTGGTTTTACTCCTGCAAAAGTCAGTGCAAAGAGCACTGCCGTTAAAACCAATTTGCCCGCCTCGCCGGCATAAAAAGACCGGACGATTGCCTGGGCTGCCCTTGCTCCGCTGAAGCGGAACGCCTTATGGGCAAAGTACACATTGGGCAGGAAGGCAATAAGGCCTCCACACAACCCTGAATATCCTGCAACGCTGCTTTGCCACTGCCACAGAACCAGTGCCGACAACAGCACTACGCACAGTTGCACCAGCAGCACCGGAAATACAGCCAAACGATGGAAGGGCAAGCGATTCGGCGTGCGAACGTCCATCTTAAATTCCTGAAAGCTGAACTTCGGGTGTCGGCACTACGAAATCAATAACTTGGCATATTTTGTGCCGACGAAAGCGCGCAAAGTATAGGGGGGGTTCCCCCCCCATTCAACTGGTCGGTAGTCTTTTCTGATTAGTGCTACAGAACTAATTGTTTCAGCGAATGTGGGCCAACACGCCCTGTAGTTCATCCAGCGAACTGTAGCTGATCACCAGTTTGCCCTTACCCTTGTTGCCATGCTTGATTTGCACCGGAGAGCCCAGCCGCTCTGCCAGTCGCTGCTCCAGACGAGAAATGTCCGGATCAGCCTTGGTGGTGGTTGCCGGTTTTTCCTTGGTATTGAGCCACAGACGTACCAAGGCTTCGGTCTGGCGTACGGTGAGGCCTCGTGCGACAACATGTCGCGCGCCTTCAACCTGTTGTTCCAGAGGCAGTCCGAGCAATGCGCGGGCATGTCCCATTTCCAGATCGCCATGGGAAAGCAGTGTTTTGATTTCGTCCGGCAGGGCAATCAGACGCAGAAGATTGCTGATGGTAACCCGGGACTTGCCAACCGCATCGGCAACCTGCTGCTGTGTCAGCTGAAACTCCTGTTGCAGCCGCTGCAGTGCCATCGCTTCCTCGACTGGATTGAGATCCTCACGCTGGATGTTCTCAATCAGTGCCATTGCGATAGCGCTTTCATCCGAAAGTTCCCGGACCATGGCTGGAATCTTATCCACAGCTGCCTGTTGGCTTGCACGCCAACGGCGTTCCCCGGCAATGATTTCGTAACGTCCGCCACCGATAGGGCGGACCACGATAGGCTGCATGACGCCGTGAGTCTTGATTGAACTGGCCAGCTCTTCAAGCGCAGCCGGATCCATATCCCGACGCGGCTGGTATTTGCCGCGTTGAATCAGATCCAGTGGCAGGTATTGCAGTTCGCGGCTGTCGACCTTGGCGGCTTCCTCCTGAAGTGCGCTGACGGTAGTGCCGCCCAGCAGCGCATCCAGTCCCCGCCCAAGTCCACGTTTTTTGACAGCCATCTGAGTTTCCTTATGCAGTTGCTTTGTGGGGTTTGGCACGCTGACGGCGTACCAGCTCACCGGCCAGCGCCAGATAGGCAATGGCCCCACGGGATGATTTGTCGTACACCAGCGCTGGCATACCGAAGCTTGGCGCTTCAGCCAGGCGCACGTTACGCGGGATGACAGCATCGTACAGTTTGTCACCGAAATGCTGTTTGAGCTGTGCCGATACTTCGTTGGTCAGGCTGATACGCGGGTCATACATCGTGCGCAACAGACCTTCGATCTTCAGATTCGGGTTGAGCAACTCGGCAATGCGCTGAATGCTGTTAACCAAATCTGACAAACCTTCCAGGGCGTAATACTCACATTGCATCGGGATTATCACACCATCTGAAGCCGTCAGCGCGTTGATGGTCAGCATGGACAGCGCCGGGGGGCAGTCGATGAGGATGTAATCGTAATTCTCGCGAATCGGCGCCAGGGCATCACGTAGGCGATGCTCTTTCATGTCCATTTCCAGCAAGGACACTTCGGCGGCAGTCAGGTCACGGTTAGCCGGGAGCAGTTGGTAACCGCCATGCTCAGAGAACTGCATGGCTTCAACCAGGTTGCATTCTCCGATCAATACGTCGTAGATCGAATGCTCCAGGTTGTGTTTATCCACACCACTGCCCATGGTCGCGTTGCCCTGTGGATCAAGGTCGATCAACAGCACGCGGCGCTTGGTTGCTACCAGAGAGGCAGCCAAATTGATGCAGGTTGTAGTTTTACCCACACCGCCTTTCTGATTGGCAATTGCAAATACCTTGGCCATGCTGCTATTCCCCCTGAGCCGAGCGACGCAGTATCAGCAGATGCCGCTGCCCTTGGCAACCGGGAACCTTCAGGACATGCGTCGCACTGAGACTGAAATCATGCGGCAAGGCTTGCAGTTCATCGTCCGGATGCACACCTTTCATGGCCAGCCACTGGGTGTGGATATCTCCGAGATGACGCGTCCAGTTGCTGAAGTCTTCCAGGGAGCTGAATGCCCGGGAGCAAATTCCCTTGAACGGCTGCTCAGGTCTGAACTCTTCGACCCGACTGTGGATAACTTGCAGATTATCCAGTTTCAGCTCCAGTTTTACCTGGGTCAGGAAGCGAGTTTTCTTGCCATTGCTGTCCAGCAGGGTGAATTGGCGCTCGGGAAACATGATCGCCAGCGGAATACCCGGCATCCCACCGCCACTACCAACGTCCAGCCAGTTATCCCCAGCCACCTCGACGTAAGGGACCACGCTCAGGCTATCGAGCAGATGGCGCGAAACCATTTCATCCGGATTGCGTACCGCAGTCAGGTTGTAGGCCTTGTTCCACTTGATTAGCAGCCCCAAGTAGGCCAACAGCAGCTCATGTTGTTTCGGGCTCAGAGTTATCCCCAACTCCAGAGCCCCTTGCGTCAATTCTGCAGAATGACGTTCTGTAACCAACGACATCAGACGCTGTGCTCCAACTGCTGACCGGCAGTGCGTTTTTTCAGGTGAATCAGTAACAGCGAGATTGCAGCAGGTGTGACACCGGGAATACGGGATGCCTGGCCCAGGGTTTCCGGGCGAGCATTACCGAGCTTGTGCTGAATCTCTTTGGACAATCCGGAAATCATTGCGTAATCAATATCGTCTGGCAGTTTTGTACCTTCACTCGCGCGCAAGCGTGTAATTTCATCCTGTTGGCGATCAATGTAACCGGCATATTTGGTTTTAATTTCGACCTGCTCCGCGACCTGCGGATCAACTTCAGCGCCGCCGGTGATTGACACTAGGCTGGAGTAGTCGATTTCCGGTCGGGACAGCAGACTCAACAAGTTGTATTCGTGACTAAGCGGTGTGCCAAAGCGCTGTGCAATGGCATCCCCCTGTTCTGTATTTGGACGAACCCAGGTGCTTTTCAGGCGCTGTTCTTCCTGAATGATGCCTTCTCGCTTGGCTTCAAAGGCCGCCCAGCGTTCGTCGTCCACCAATCCCAGCTCCCGACCTTTTTCGGTCAGACGCAGGTCGGCGTTGTCTTCACGCAGAATCAGGCGGTACTCGGCACGGGATGTGAACATCCGGTAAGGCTCTTGTGTACCCAGGGTAATCAGGTCATCCACAAGCACACCGATGTACGCTTCATCACGGCGCGGACACCAGCTGTCTTTGCCCTGTGCACGCAGCGCTGCGTTGCAACCGGCGAGCAAACCTTGTGCACCGGCCTCTTCGTAACCGGTTGTGCCGTTGATTTGTCCGGCGAAGAACAAACCGGCAATCACTTTGGTTTCCAGGCTGTACTTCAGATCGCGGGGATCGAAGTAGTCATACTCGATGGCATAGCCTGGACGCACGATGTGCGCGTTTTCCATACCGCGGATGCTGTGGACAATTTGCAACTGCACATCAAACGGCAAGGATGTGGATATCCCGTTTGGGTACAGCTCGTTGGTGGTCAGGCCTTCCGGCTCAATGAACACCTGGTGGCTGTCCTTTTCTGCGAAACGATGAATTTTGTCTTCGATCGACGGGCAATAGCGTGGGCCTACACCTTCGATCACGCCTGAATACATGGGCGAGCGATCAAGGTTCGCCGCGATGATTTCATGTGTGCGTGCATTGGTGTGGGTAATCCAGCAGCTGATCTGACGTGGCTGGTGTTCAGCCTTACCCATGAATGACATGACTGGGCGCGGTGTATCGCCAGGCTGCTCGGTCATCACCGAGAAATCCACAGAACGGGCGTCGATCCGTGGAGGAGTGCCGGTTTTCAGGCGGCCAACGCGCAGTGGCAATTCGCGTAAGCGATGAGCCAATGCGATAGAAGGTGGATCGCCCGCACGACCACCGGAGTAATTCTGCAGTCCGATGTGGATAAGTCCACCGAGGAACGTACCGGTCGTGAGAACCACAGAATCGGCTAAGAAGCGCAGCCCCATCTGTGTAACAACGCCTTTGACTTCACCATTCTCAACAATCAGGTCATCAGCGGCTTGCTGAAATATCCACAGGTTGGGTTGGTTCTCCAGAATTTCACGGATGGCCGCTTTATAGAGAATGCGATCTGCCTGTGCACGCGTAGCGCGTACAGCTGGGCCTTTGCGGCTATTCAAAACGCGAAATTGGATACCACCGCGATCAGTGGCGAGAGCCATGGCACCGCCAAGCGCATCGATCTCTTTGACCAGATGACTTTTACCAATACCGCCAATCGCCGGGTTGCAACTCATTTGCCCCAAGGTTTCCACGTTATGTGTCAGCAGCAGGGTTTTCACACCCATGCGTGCTGCCGCTAATGCGGCTTCAGTGCCTGCATGACCGCCACCAATGACGATCACCTGAAAACGGGAAGGGAAATCCACCACGCACCTCGTGCCTGTTGAGAGTTTTGGGGGGCTTTTGGAGTGAAAAGCTGGGAAGACCGCAAGTATAGGCACTTACCTCTAGTGAATGAAGCCTTCTGAACAAAAAATAGCCAACTGGTCTGTTCGCAAGGTATCCGGCAAATAAAGAATAAAAGGTCAATTTTTTAAAAGAGCTTGTTTATATGTTTATTCTTACTCAGCCGTTTTCTGTGGATAGTTTTATACAGCCCTTGTTTTACGCTATGTACAGCATTTTAAAACCCTGTGCTGATCCTGCCATTTGCTTGTTTGGATGCGGTAAGTATCGTGTGTATCAATGATCAACTTATCCACAGGTGGTTTTATCCTCTGGTTTGGCTCAGGGTTATGGACTGAGTTCAGTGTTACTTTTCCACAGGGCTTATTTTCCCCTGTGAATTGTCGATATCTGCTTTTGACAGACGCAGGAAAGCCCCATTCCCATTCCCATTCCCATTCCGGTCATGGAGATGAGACTGTTGGAGCAGTGGTTAGCGAGAGGAATGCTTACAGCGATGAGGGGGGGAGATTGAAAGCACACATAACAGCATGCTGCCGATCAGTCAGATCAAATGGCAGCAGTGCTGTGGATAAACGTATTACTTGCCGATACAGAAACTGGAAAAGATGCGCCCAAGTAGGTCATCAGAGCTGAATGCACCGGTAATTTCCCCCAAAGCCTGCTGGGCCATGCGCAGGTCTTCGGCCAGTAGTTCGCCCGCACCTGCCAGGGTGAGCTGTGCATAACCATGCTCCAGGTAGGAACCGGCCTGGCGTAGGGCATCCAGATGGCGACGCCGCGCGCTGAAACTACTCTCAGAAGTCTGTTGATAACCCATACAGGCTTTGAGGTGCTCCCTGAGTAAATCCAGCCCTTCTGTTGAGCGGGCGGACAGGCTGATGGTGACATGCCCGTCTTCACTGGTTTCCAGGTTTACTTGTTCCCCTGAGAGGTCCGCCTTATTACGGATCAAGGTCACTTTGTCGAGAGCTGGCCGTTGTTCGAGGAACTCCGGCCACAAGGCGAATGGATCTGCAGCCTCTTCGGCCGTTGTATCCACAACCAGCAGAATCCGATCGGCTTCCGCAATGGCTTTTACCGCGCGTTCTACACCAATTCGTTCCACATGGTCTTCTGTATCACGCAAACCTGCTGTATCCACAATATGCAGGGGCATCCCATCAATGTGGATATGTTCACGCAGGACATCGCGGGTAGTTCCGGCAATATCTGTCACGATGGCGGCCTCACGACCGGCCAGTGCATTCAGCAGGCTGGACTTACCTGCATTGGGGCGACCGGCAATCACCACCGTCATGCCGTCACGCAACAGTGCGCCTTGCCCGGCCTCACGCAGCACTGAAGCCAAGTCGTTGCGCACTGCTTCAAGCATGCTGAGGACATGACCATCCGCGAGGAAATCGATCTCCTCCTCGGGGAAATCAATGGCTGCCTCAACATAGATGCGTAAGTTGATCAGCCTTTCAGTCAAGTTATGCACACGCCGTGAGAACTCACCCTGCAACGAGCGCAGTGCATTTCGTGCTGCTTGTTCGGAACTGGCCTCGATCAAGTCGGCAATAGCTTCTGCTTGAGCCAGATCCAGTTTGTCGTTGAGAAAGGCTCGCTCACTGAATTCGCCTGGCCTGGCCAAGCGTGCTCCAAGTTGTACACAGCGGCGCAGCAATAGATCCAGGACGACCGGGCCGCCATGGCCCTGCAGTTCCAGTACATCTTCGCCGGTGAATGAATGAGGGCCTGGGAAGTACAGCGCCAATCCTTCGTCTACAACCAGTTCCTGATCTGCGTAGAAGGGGCCGTAATGTGCATACCTGGGTTTCAGCTCACGTTGGCAGATGGCTTTAGCCAGCTCAGAGGCTTTGGGGCCTGATACGCGAACAATGCCCACACCGCCACGGCCTTGGGCAGTGGCAACCGCTGCAATGGTTTCAAGGGCTGTGGACATCTTTTATCTCCTGATCAGACATAGCAAAACGCCCCGGTTAAGGGGCGTTTGTTACAGCTTAGAAGCGTATAGCACTCAGTTAGCTGAGTTGCTGGCGGCTTCGATCTTGCGGGTAATGTACCACTGCTGGGCAATCGACAGGACGTTGTTGACGACCCAGTACAGCACCAGACCAGCCGGGAACCACAGGAAGAAGAAGGTGAAAATGATCGGCATCATCTTCATCACCCGTGCCTGCATTGGATCCGGAGGTGTTGGGTTCAGATGCTGCTGGATGAACATGGTCGCCCCCATGATCAGTGGCAGAATGAAGAACGGATCCTTAATCGACAGGTCAGTTATCCACAGCAGCCATGGAGCTTGGCGCATTTCCACGCTTTCCAGCAGTACCCAGTACAGGGCCAGGAAAACCGGCATTTGCACAAGTATTGGTAAGCAACCACCCAGCGGGTTGATCTTCTCTTTCTTGTACAGCTCCATCATCGCCTGAGACATCTTCTGGCGATCATCGCCAAATTGCTCTTTCAGTTGTGCCAGTTTCGGAGCAACGGCGCGCATACGGGCCATCGAGCGATAGCTGGCTGCGGAGAGCGGGAAGAAGATCAACTTGATAATGATTGTCAGGAAAATGATAGACCAGCCCCAGTTACCCAGCAGACTGTGGATAACTTCCAGCAGCCAGAAAATCGGCTGAGCCAGGAACCACAGGAAACCGTAGTCAACGGTCAGTTCAAGACCTGGTGACAGAGTTTTCAGATGTCCTTGAAGTTTCGGGCCGGCATACAGAATTGCGCTGGTTTCACCCTGAGCGCCGGCAGCAACCTGAAGGGCCGGGCCGGTAAAGCCGACGATGTAGTTACCCTGACTGTCTTTGCGGGTCTGAATCTGGTTGGTGTTGTCTTTGCTTGGGATCCAGGCAGTAACGAAATAATGTTGGAGCCAGGCAACCCAACCTCCTTGGACAGATTCTTTAAAGGTTTGCTTGTCGATGTCTTTCATCGACACTTTTTTGTACGGTTCTTCCGGCGTCCAGACAGCACCACCGAGGTAAGTCGCAGTGCCGGTGGCAGTGGTTGATGATGGATCACCACTGTCATCGCGCTTGAGTTGGGCAAACATGTTGCCGCTCCAGGTGCTGCCGCTCTGGTTATCGATCAAATAACTAACAGTTACCTGATACGCAGACGGGTCAACACAACCTGGTTTCTTCTGCTGCTGTTCTTTGCTTGAGCACTGAGCATTCAGGCCGCGCTTAAAGGTAAAGCGCTTGGTGTAATTGACGTCACCTTCGGACAGTTTCAGATCAACTGTGAGTTGATCCTGACCTTCCGCCAGTTCATAGCTGCTCTTTTCAGTTGTCCACAGGGAACGGCCGCTGGATTTATCCGGTGCATTGCTGCCGATCAGACCGCTTTGAGCCAGATACAGACGTTCACCACCGTTATCAAACAGCTGGAATGGCACATCCGGGCGATCCTGACGACGTGGGTACTGCGGCAAACGCAGTTGCACGATGTCACCACCGCGTGGATCGATCGCCAGATCGAGTACATCAGTGCGTACACGGATCAGTTGATCATTGGTGGCAGGTACAGCACTAACGGTGCTGGCCTCAACCGTGGTGTTGGCGCTCGGAATATCGTCAGCTGCTGCAGACGATGAAGATGCAGTCGGGGTATCCGGTAATCCGGGGATGGTCGTACTGCTATTAGCGGCAACATCTGTCGGCAGCGCTGCTTGACCGTAATCCTGGTTCCATTGAAGGACCATCATATAGGACACGATTGCCAGGGCGACGATCAGGATCGAACGTTGAATATCCATGATTATTCGGCCATCGAAGGGGAACGGGAGTTTTTTGCAGGAGGAACCGGGTCGTAACCACCAGGATTCCAAGGGTGGCAGCGTCCGAGCCGACGCACACTCAACCAGCTACCACGCAGGACGCCATGTTGTTCAATGGCTTCCTGCGCATAGCAAGAACAGCTTGGGTAGAAACGACAGTGACTGGCCATCAAGGGGCTGATGGCATATCGGTAGAACTGGATAGGAAGCAAAACCAGTTTACGCATGGGGACTGTCGTTCACCCCGGAAGTGGCGGCTGACTCCGATTTGGCTTTGCTGCGCTCGAGGCGTTTCCAGAGTTTACCGAACTGATAGGCCAGCTCAGAGTTTTCCAGATCACCTAATCCTTTACGCGCAATCACCACGATGTCCCATCCTTTCAAGTTTTCTTGATTCAGACGGAACGATTCGCGGATCTGGCGTTTCAGGCGATTGCGCTCAACAGAGAGCTTGACGCTCTTCTTGCCGATCACAAGCCCCAGACGGGGATGATCAAGCTCATTGTTGCGCGCAAGCAGCAGGACATTCTTGCCCGGAGCTTTGCCGCTAGGGGAGTCGAATACCGCTTTGAATTGTCGGGGAGTGAGCAGACGCTTTTCCCGACCGAAGTCTCGACTCACCACAAGACCGAATAATTAAACGGTAAGACGCTTACGGCCCTTGGCGCGACGACGCGACAGGACAGCACGGCCGTTTTTGGTAGCCATGCGAGCACGGAAACCGTGAGTGCGAGCGCGTTTGATAGTGCTTGGTTGGAAAGTACGTTTCATGGTGCGTTACCTGGTGATCGACTACGGGCCGGAATGGCCCCCGTTTTAAGAGACCGGCGATTCTATTTGAAAGGACAGGTGTAGGTCAATTTCCAACCAGTTATTTCCCGATCAGTAGAAATATTAAAAAAAGGAATATTTAAAGCTTTTTTGAAGAATTAGAAGCTATTGCACTGCGGTTCAGCTGTGCATAAGTCACTAAAGGCCAGTAAGTATGCAGCTTTCAAGGATGTGTAAATCTGTCAGAAAGAGGTGCTGCGCATGTGTGGAAGCTGATGAATAGCTGAGGATGGAACGATATTTTATCCACAGGCAGATTTTTCACGGGCTTATACCCAGTCTTATGAAGTGACCTGAGGGATATTTATCCACAATGAATATTTTCTAATTGAGAGCCTCCAGGTTTTTAACTAAGGCTTTGATTTTCCTTGGCTCATATCGGGTTTTCATGTGGATAACTTTGCTCTGGATCGTTACAATGGCTGCTGTTTTTGGCCTTGTGCCTTATTGATTTAGGGGATGTCCGTGTCTGTGGAACTTTGGCAGCAGTGCGTCGAGCTTCTGCGTGATGAGCTGCCGGCTCAACAATTCAACACCTGGATTCGCCCGCTGCAGGTAGACGCAGAAGGTGGTGAACTTCGCGTGTACGCGCCTAACCGCTTTGTTCTTGATTGGGTGAATGAGAAGTACCTTGGTCGTCTTCTCGAGTTACTCACAGAGCGTAGTGGCGGGATGGTGCCTTCACTTTCTCTATTAATAGGCAGTAAGCGCAGCAGTGTTCCGCGTCCGGCATTAACACCCAACGTGGTGACTCCAACGCCAGCACCGGCACCTGTAATCACAGCTCCTGCTGTTGAAGAGCCCGCGCCTGTGGATATGTCGCCTAGCGAGCCTTCCCGCGCCAGCTTTGATTCTATGGCAGGTTCTGCTGCTGCGTCGCAGCCAGTGCGCGCAGAGCGAACAGTTCAGGTTGAAGGTGGCCTGAAACACACCAGCTACCTGAACCGCACCTTTACCTTTGATAACTTTGTTGAAGGTAAATCCAACCAATTGGCTCGTGCTGCTGCCTGGCAAGTGGCGGATAACCCGAAGCACGGTTACAACCCGCTGTTCCTTTATGGTGGCGTTGGTTTGGGTAAAACCCACTTGATGCATGCTGTGGGTAACCATCTGCTGCAGAGAAACCCGAACGCGAAAGTGGTTTATCTACATTCCGAGCGTTTCGTCGCGGACATGGTCAAGGCGTTGCAACTGAACGCGATTAACGAATTCAAACGTTTCTACCGTTCGGTCGATGCTCTGTTAATTGACGATATTCAGTTCTTCGCTAAAAAAGAGCGTTCTCAGGAAGAGTTTTTCCACACCTTTAACGCCCTGCTTGAGGGTGGCCAACAGGTAATTCTCACCAGTGACCGCTACCCGAAAGAAATTGAAGGTCTTGAAGAGCGGCTGAAGTCACGTTTTGGTTGGGGCCTGACGGTGGCGGTTGAGCCGCCAGAGTTGGAAACCCGCGTTGCGATTTTGATGAAGAAGGCGGATCAGGCAAAAGTTGAGTTGCCTCATGATGCGGCTTTCTTTATTGCGCAACGTATTCGTTCTAATGTGCGTGAACTGGAGGGCGCGCTTAAGCGCGTAATCGCCCACTCGCACTTCATGGGACGTGACATTACCATCGAGCTTATTCGTGAGTCGCTCAAGGACTTGCTGGCTTTGCAGGATAAGTTGGTCAGCATCGATAATATTCAGCGTACTGTGGCTGAGTATTACAAGATCAAGATTTCCGATCTGCTGTCAAAGCGCCGTTCACGTTCTGTCGCACGGCCACGGCAGGTGGCGATGGCCTTGTCGAAAGAGCTGACTAACCACAGTTTGCCTGAGATCGGCGATGCTTTCGGCGGTCGCGACCATACTACGGTCTTGCATGCATGCCGTAAGATTGCTGAACTTAAAGAATCTGACGCGGATATTCGCGAAGATTACAAGAACCTACTGCGTACACTGACAACCTAATTACGCAATTCCACTAGGCAAGGGACTAGACCATGCATTTCACTATTCAACGCGAAGCCTTGTTGAAACCTCTGCAACTGGTCGCAGGCGTCGTGGAACGCCGCCAGACCTTGCCGGTACTGTCTAACGTGCTGCTGGTAGTTGAAGGCCAGCAGCTGTCTTTGACCGGTACCGATCTGGAAGTTGAGCTGGTCGGGCGGGTGACTCTTGAAGAACCGGCTGAATCCGGTGAGATCACTGTTCCGGCTCGTAAGCTGATGGATATCTGTAAGAGCCTGCCGACTGATGCGCTTATCGATATTCGCATTGATGATCAGAAGCTTCTGCTTAAGGCTGGCCGTAGCCGTTTCACGCTTTCGACACTGCCTGCTAACGATTTCCCTACTGTCGAGGAAGGTCCAGGTTCTCTGACCTTTAATTTGGTGCAAAGCAAATTGCGTCGTCTGATTGAACGCACAAGCTTTGCCATGGCCCAGCAGGACGTTCGTTATTACCTCAACGGTATGCTGCTTGAAGTACAAACCGGTATTCTTCGTGCAGTTTCCACTGACGGCCACCGCTTGGCGATGTGCTCGATGGAGGCTGATATTCAGCAGGTTGAACGCCATCAGGTCATTGTTCCGCGCAAGGGTATTCTCGAACTGGCGCGTCTGCTGACTGAGCAAGACGGCATGGTAAGCATTGTTCTCGGACAGCATCACATCCGTGCTACTACCGGCGAATTCACCTTTACCTCTAAGCTGGTCGACGGCAAATTCCCGGATTACGAGCGTGTGCTGCCTCGCGGCGGTGACAAGCTGGTGGTTGCGGATCGCCAGGGGCTGCGTGAAGCCTTTAGTCGTACTGCGATTCTTTCCAACGAAAAATACCGCGGCATCCGTCTGCAACTGGAATCCGGTCTGTTGAAAATTCAGGCTAACAACCCAGAGCAGGAAGAGGCTGAAGAAGAAATTGCGGTGGATTACAAGGGAAGCGCGTTGGAAATCGGCTTCAACGTCAGCTATCTGCTGGATGTGTTGAGCGTGATGACCACCGAACAAGTACGTTTGATTCTCTCGGATGCTAACAGCAGTGCGCTGTTGCAAGAGGCCGGCAATGATGACTCTTCGTATGTAGTGATGCCGATGCGTCTGTGATTTGAGGCGTTGATTCGAGGTGTGCTGAGTGACGGATAATCACGTTCAGTAAACTTCAAAGGCGAGCCAAACAGGTGGTGTTTATCCCTGCGCGGCTCGCCTTTTTATTTGGCGGTCTTTAGCTTACCCTCACTATCATTTCACACAGTCTGGTTGTTAATGGCTCTTACTCGTTTCACGATTACCGCTGTACGTAATTTGCAGCCTGTAACGCTCTCTCCTTCTCCGCGCATTAACATCCTTTCCGGCGATAACGGCAGCGGAAAAACCAGCGTGCTTGAAGCAATTCATCTGTTGGGGCTGGCCCGTTCGTTTCGAAGCACGCGACTGATGCCTGTCATTCAGCATGAACAACCCGCCTGTACGGTGTTTGGCCAAGTGCAAATGGCGGATGGTCGTCAGGCTAATCTTGGTATTTCGCGTGATCGTCAGGGGGAATTTCAAATTCGCATTGATGGTCAGAATGCGCGTAGCGCTTCCCAGCTGGCAGAAGCCCTTCCGCTTCAGTTGATCAATCCGGACAGTTTTCGTTTGCTTGAAGGGGCTCCAAAAATTCGCAGGCAATTTTTGGATTGGGGAGTGTTCCACGTGGAACAACGATTTCTCTCTGCGTGGCAGCGTTTACAGAAGGCCCTGCGTCAGCGGAACTCATGGCTACGACATGGTACACTTGACGCCGCATCACAAGCGGCCTGGGACCGTGAGTTGTGCCTGGCTAGTGATGAGATTGATAGCTATAGGCGAGCTTACATTCAGGCGCTTAAACCTGTTTTTGAAAAGACGCTGAGCGAGCTCGTAGAGCTTGAAGGTCTGACCCTAAGTTATTACCGCGGTTGGGATAAGGATCGAGCATTAAGTGATGTGCTCTCCTCGACCTTGCAGAGGGATCAACAAATCGGGCATACCCAAGCCGGGCCGCAGCGTGCTGATCTGCGTTTGAGACTGGGCCAACATAATGCGGCTGAGATTCTCTCACGCGGGCAGCAGAAATTAGTAGTGTGCGCTCTGCGTATAGCGCAAGGGCACTTGTTGAATGAGGCCAAGCACGGCCAATGCATCTATCTGGTGGATGACTTACCGTCTGAGCTGGATGAGCATCACCGTCGTGCCTTGTGCCGATTGTTAGAAGACTTGCACTGCCAGGTATTTATTACCTGTGTAGATCATGAATTGTTGAGGGAAGGCTGGCGCACGGATACGCCAGTTACCATGTTCCACGTGGAACATGGTGGTATCACCCAGACCCACGACCACCGGGAGTGAAGGCATGAGCGACAACCCAACGTACGACTCCAATAATATTAAGGTCCTTAAGGGCCTGGATGCCGTACGCAAGCGACCTGGTATGTACATCGGCGATACAGACGATGGCAGCGGCCTGCATCACATGGTGTTCGAGGTGGTCGATAACTCGATTGACGAAGCTCTGGCTGGCTACTGCAGTGAAATCGTTATCACCATCCACCCGGACGAATCCATCACGGTTCGTGATAACGGCCGTGGTATTCCCGTCGATATCCACAAAGACGAAGGCGTTTCGGCAGCAGAAGTGATCATGACCGTTCTGCACGCAGGCGGTAAGTTCGATGACAACAGCTATAAGGTCTCCGGCGGCCTGCATGGCGTGGGTGTGTCTGTAGTTAACGCCCTGTCGAAAGAGCTGGTGATGACCATTCGCCGTGCTGGAAAAATCTGGGAACAGACCTACCATCACGGCGTTCCCCAGGCACCAATCACCCCGGTTGGTGACAGTGAGACGACTGGTACGCAGATTCACTTCAAGCCGTCAGAAGAAACCTTCGCCAACATTCACTTCAGCTGGGACATCCTTGCGAAGCGTCTGCGTGAGTTGTCCTTCCTCAACTCAGGTGTTGGTATCCTGCTGCGTGACGAGCGCACCGGTAAAGAAGAGCTGTTCAAGTATGAGGGGGGCCTGCGTGCCTTCGTTGAGTACTTGAATCAGAACAAAACTGCGATCAACCAAGTTTTCCACTTCAGCGTTCAGCGGGATGATGGCGTGGGTGTTGAAGTGGCGTTGCAGTGGAACGACAGCTTCAACGAAAGCTTGCTGTGTTTCACCAACAACATCCCACAGCGTGATGGTGGCACCCACTTGGCGGGCTTCCGCTCTGCCCTCACCCGCCACCTGAACAACTACATTGAGCAGGAAGGTCTGGCCAAGAAGCACAAGATTTCCACCACTGGCGATGACGCCCGTGAAGGCCTGACAGCGATTATTTCGGTGAAAGTACCGGACCCGAAATTTAGCTCGCAGACTAAAGACAAGCTGGTGTCTTCTGAGGTTAAAACCGCAGTTGAACAGGAAATGGGCAAGTACTTTGCTGACTTCCTGCTGGAGAACCCCAACGAAGCTAAGGCTGTAGTCGGCAAAATGATCGACGCTGCGCGTGCCCGTGAAGCCGCCCGTAAAGCCCGTGAAATGACTCGCCGTAAGGGCGCACTGGATATCGCAGGACTACCGGGTAAATTGGCTGACTGCCAGGAGAAAGACCCAGCGCTTTCCGAACTGTACATCGTGGAGGGTGACTCCGCGGGCGGTTCTGCCAAGCAGGGCCGCAACCGCAGGACTCAAGCCATTCTGCCGCTTAAGGGTAAGATCCTTAACGTTGAGAAGGCCCGCTTCGACAAGATGCTCTCCTCTCAGGAAGTCGGCACCCTGATTACTGCACTGGGCTGTGGTATCGGGCGTGAGGAATACAACATCGACAAATTGCGTTATCACAACATCATCATCATGACCGATGCTGACGTTGACGGTTCGCACATCCGCACCTTGCTCCTGACCTTCTTCTTCCGTCAGATGCCTGAGCTGATCGAGCGTGGCTACATCTACATCGCTCAGCCGCCACTCTATAAAGTGAAGAAAGGCAAGCAGGAGCAATACATCAAGGACGACGAGGCCATGGAAGAATACATGACCCAGTCGGCTCTTGAAGACGCCAGCCTGCATGTGAATGAAAGCGCGCCGGGTATGTCAGGTGAGGCTCTGGAAACGCTGGTTAACGAATTCCGTGGTGTGATGAAGACGCTTAAGCGCCTGTCGCGTCTGTACCCGATTGAGTTGACCGAGCACTTTGTTTACCTCGATCGCGTTGAGCCTGAGCAACTTGCTGACAAAGCCCTTATGGAATCCTGGTTAGGTAAGTTGGATGCTCGCCTCAAGGGTATGGAGAAGTCCGGGCTGGTCTATAAAACCAACCTGCGCGAAGACCAGGAGCGCCATCTGTGGTTGCCTGAGGTCGAGCTGATTTCTCACGGCGTTTCGAGCTACATCACCTTTAACCGCGACTTCTTTGCCAGTAACGATTACCGCACGGTAACCACCCTGGGCAGTAAGCTGAATAACCTGCTGGAAGACGGTGCATTTGTGCAGCGCGGAGAGCGTAAGAAGCATGTCGGCACTTTCAAAGAGGCACTTGAGTGGTTGATGACTGAAAGCACCAAGCGTCACAGCATTCAGCGCTATAAGGGGTTGGGTGAGATGAACCCGGAACAATTGTGGGAAACCACGATGGACCCGGAAGTCCGCCGTATGCTCAAGGTTCGGATCGAAGATGCGATTGCAGCAGACCAGATCTTCAACACCCTGATGGGGGATGCGGTAGAGCCACGTCGTGACTTTATCGAGACCAACGCGTTGGCTGTGTCTAACCTGGACTTCTGATCCTTAGATAGCGGTAGCGTGGCTAAAAAGCCCGGCTTTAGAGCCGGGTTTTTTATGCTCAGTAGATTGCTTTTAACTTGCTGAGGTTTGTAGCCGTCTTATTTAAGAGCGGGTATGTTTCACGTGGAACACCTTACTTTTCACAAATATATTGCGAGCAATGGAGTTATTTGTGCGTACTACAGCGATATCAGTTTTGGCTCTGTTTATGGGGCTTAGTGCGGCGGCATTCGTAGCCGCTGTCGCGTACTTCCCAGTGGTGAATACGAATCATGGGTACACCTACAGCATCGTCACGCCGCACAGTTTCGTTTGCTATGGCATTGCGTTGTTGGTCGCTTTGTTTGCGCTTTTGGCTGACAAGCTGCGAGCGGATATTGCGAGCAGGTTAAGCCTTTTGCCAATAGTGATGATTGCTGGTGTGTTGGTGTTCGCGCATAACCTGTCGGAAGAAGGTGAGTTATGGGCTGCGCGTCAGGCAGCCTTCGATGCGCCGAGCTGGAAGCTGAGTAATCAGGATGGTTTCTGGGATGAATACAGCCGCTATGTCGGGGAAAGCCATCGCGGCTATTACGAAACCTGGGGCGCATACTTCCACGTCAATGACGTACAGCTGTTCTATACCAACATCTGGAACAGTTCAAAGGTCCAGGCTGAGGCTCTGTTAAAGAGTGCGGGACAGCCTATTGTGTACGAACGTGATGGTGTCTTTATTGCGATGGGGGCTTTGGCACTTCAGTTGGCAATGTCTGTTGTTTTGATGCTTAGGACGTTTCTGCTGCGTCGGCATGCAGCTAAGGTTGTGCAGCAGTGATGATGTTCCATGTGGAACATTGGCGTTGAGTATAAAAAACGGGTCGTGAGGCCCGTTTTTTATGCCTGATTGTTTAGATGGTATCAGCCAGCACTTGGGTGTTTCGTCCGGAGTTTTTGGCTTTGTAGAGTGCTGTGTCTGCCCGAAGCAGCATGTTGGTAACGTCTATCTCCTCCGTGGGAGTGAAGCTGCAAATGCCTGCGCTAAAACTGATAGGAATCTGGGTATCTCCTATCTGAGCCGGGTTACGTGCCAGGGATTGTCGCAGGTCATCCACGAGGTCGAGAGCCCCAAGGGCATCGGTGCCATGCAGAATCAGCAGAAACTCTTCACCGCCATAGCGCCCGAGCTTATCGGTACTACGTAGTCTCTGCTGCAGGTGCTGTACACAGTGGCGCAGAACATGGTCGCCAGCGAGATGGCCATAGCGGTCATTGATCTGCTTGAAGTAGTCGAGGTCGAGCATAGCAATCGATAGAGGCGTGCCGCTGCGTCGGCTTCTGGCGACCTCCTCCTCCAGATTGTGGAGGATGGACATGCGGTTCTCAGTCCCCGTTAACGGGTCACGCAAGGCGGTTTTTTGCAGGTCGGCTTCAATGCGCTCCCGAGACATCAGAACCAATCCGAAGGACAGCATGATGATGGTCACAGCGCCAATGGCAATCGAGATGGTCTGCTTCAGGTTGCTGACGTCGTAGTGCATCTCCACCGGTGCTCCGCTGAGGATGACCACTACGCGAATACCTAAGCCAGCAAGGCTGATCAGGCAGCCGATGATCAGCACGCGATGCGCTCTGCCATTAGGCAGAGCGTAGCGAAGGCTGTATCTCATGATGATGGCGCACTGCGACAGTAGGACGGCGCAGGCTACTAACTGACGGGGAGCCTGAGTATCGATCAATAGGGTGAGCAGCAGCAGTTGCAGGACTGGAAATGCCAGGACCAGACGCCAGGGCGGATGGTGTCCTCGGATTAACGGAATGCTAAGGCAGTACAGGGCCAGGGCTGTGGACAGTAGTGTGTTGCCCAAGGCGTAGCTGACCCACAAGCTAGCTTGACCGAACAGAGTGAAACAGATGTAAGCCAAGGCATGGGAGAGCATGCCCAGACCGATGGTGAGAGTGCCGTCACGTCGGTTGAACTGGCCGGCGAGGATTAGGCAGATACCCGTGATCACTGCAACCAGCGCCATCGAGCCGAAAAGTGTTTGTGTATGAGCGATCATTTTTATAGTTGCTCTGACAACATCATTTTGATGAGAACAGATTCTTATCCTCTAGATTAACGATTGGTGTACTAACGTCCAGTAAATAAGCATTAATTGAGAGCTATACGACAGAGTAGCGGGTGGCGGTTGCTGGTTTAGACAGCCGATCAGCTCATTGCTGGGGGCCGAATACGCGTGAATATGCAGATAAACGAAACCCCAGCAAGCTGGGGTTTCGTTTGAGCGTCACAACGACCATCACTGCTCTGGTGATTTAAGGTCCAAAGCATTGAGGATGGTGAAGTGCAGGTCTGTCTGATCGGTCAGACCGGTGACGTTGGCAGCTTTGGGCCCATAGGCGGCAATACGCAGCTGGCTACCTGTGTGCTCCTGTGAGGAGTCGTTGGAGGTGCCGTAGCTAACTGCAATCGGGGCGTTGTCCTTAGTGATCAGGGTCTGACTGAGACCAGGGACCTGAGCTTTCACCGGAATAATCTGACTAGAGTGGGCGTGGTCGGCGGTCACGATCACCAGTGTGTTGCCATCGGCTTTGGCGAAGGCCAGGGCTACCTGCACGGCTTCGTCGAGATCGACGGTTTCACCGATCTGACCGCACGGGTTAGCGGCGTGGTCTTGCTTGTCGATGGAGGCACCTTCAACCTGTAGGAAGAAGCCATTGCGGTTGTTCTTAAGTAGCTCGATGGCCTTGTCGGTCATCTGAGCCAGCGTTGGGATGGACGAACGACGGTCCTTGTTAATCTCGCATGTCACAGCAGCTGCCGAGTTGCCGTTGTAGCTGGCTTTAGGGCCGAGCCAGCGAGTCGGCATATTGCCTGTGCTGAAAAGTCCGAGCAGGGGCTGCTTCTGGTTGGCGCTGTGCACCTGGCTAAGGGATGCGGCGTCGTTAACCAGTACGAAGCCACGGGCCGCAGCTTGTTCGCGCAATGTTTTGCCAGCCCACTGCCCTGCTTTGGCTGACTCATCAAAGCTCTTCGCGCCGCCTCCCAAGGTTACATCTGGGCGTACATTGAGCAGTTGTTCGCTGATGGAGCCCTGGCCTCCGTTCTCAAGGGCATTGGTCGGGCAAGTGGCTGTGGTGGACGACGGGCTGTAGCAGCTGCGATTGGTTACATGGGCATACATCGCTGCCGGTGTAGCATCCTGAATCTCTGCAGTGGAGACGTTGCCGGTCGCCAGACCGCGCTCTTTAGCCAGCACCAGCAGGCTCTTATGCGGCCGTTCATGAATATCTACCCCAATGGCACCGTTGTAAGTTTTAACGCCGCTGGCCCAAGCGGTAGCCGAAGCTGCCGAGTCCGTAACGTAGTTAGGTAAGCCGGTATCTTTATCCAGTGCATAGTGTGTGTATTGGCCGGTTAGCGGCAGGGCGTCGATGCCTTTGAAGTATCCGCCGGCACCCTCTGCATAGTTACGGGCCAGAGTGATTTCAGAATCACCCATGCCATCACCAATCAACAGAATTACGTTTTTGGCTTTGTGGTCAGAGAGGGATTTTTTAAGGGCTTTGGTCAGGCCGGCATCAAGTCGGCGCGCACCGGCATATTCGCTGATATCACCCCGCGCCTGGCGGTTGAAGAGGTTGCCTTCGTGGTGGTTACCTGTGGCGAACGTGTGGGATGAGGTGAAAATAGTGGCGGCGCATACTGCCAGAGAAAGCGCCTTTGGAGCAGCTTTAGTCATCTGAGAAGTCCTTTTACAGATTAAAGAGGTGTGGCGTTACCCTGTTTGTATTGCAGCCAGGACAAACGTCGTGTCGTGAGCCTAAACAGCCAAGATGACCTTGAAGTTACAACTGCACGATGTTGCAAAATAAGCAAAACCGGATCGGCAATCCCCCAGTGTCCTTAACCGGAGGATTGCACGGATGATCAGTCGGCTAGGATGCCATTGAGGGCGAACTCGAAGATCTGGTAGCTGTTGATCACCTGGGTGGCGGCCACATGTTGATAGTGTGCATTGAGGGGGCGGTTGAGGATGAACGGGATGTCCGTTTCACTGATGCCACCGTGGGTGCGCAGGCGCTGGCCGTTCAACCCTTCAAGGTTGTGCGCGGCGGCTGTGGTGCCGATCACATAGTCGTGGCGAGCCACCACGACCACATCGGCTTCACGGTCAGCGGGCAACTCGAATAGGCGGCAGGCTGTTGGTTTATCCACAGCCAGATCAACCCCATCAAGGCCTTGAATGCGCTGGATGATTTGCTCATCGCTGATGCGCCCTTTGCTCCACACCCGCACGAAGCTGCCGAGCGAACCGTGGTGGCCGACAAACGCATCGGTGATCGGGCACACGACAATGGTTTCGCCTACGCCAAATGCCTCATCCAGCACGTCTTGCAGCCAAATCACGTTAGGCTCGCCTGCCGCATTGCATTTGTCGTTCATGCCGTGGTCTGCAATCAGGCCAAGCACGATATCTTGCTCTGCCAACTCGCCGAACAGTGAGTCCAACTGACGGTAGAACTGACGGGCCTGGTCGTCATCAGGCGCGCATTTATGTTGGACGTAATCCGTGAGGGAGAGGAACAGCAGATCCGGGCGACGCACACGCAGCAGCTTTAAACCTGCCTGAAGAACGAACAGCGATAGCTCCATGGAGTACATCGACGGCTTAGGCATGCCGACGTATTCCAGTACGTTTTCAATGCCGTTTTCTTCCAATGTGCAGGCATCAGCAAACTCGGATGAGAACGATACGTGGCCTTGGCTGACATCCAGGCCCTTGCCCAACTGTTTACGCAGTTTGTCTTTAGCGGTGATGCTCACCACCTTGGCGCCCTGCTCCGCGAATCCCGCGAGGATGGTCTGGCCGCGCAGCAGCTCAGGGCCGGTCATCACCACTGGCTGCCAGGTGCTGGTGTCCAGGTAGTAGTTACCGCTGATGCCGTGTTCAGCCGTGGGGGTGCCGGTGATGATCGACATATTGTTGGGGCAGGTGAACGACGGCATTGAGCCTTTGGCTACGGTAGCGAAGCCTTGCTCAATAAAACGCTGGATGTTGGGGATGATGCCTTCGCTCAAGTATTGCTTAAGGTAAGCCGGATCACCGCCATCAATGCAGACCACCACGGTTGGACGCTGGGGCCATTGATAAGATTTGCCGTTAATGGTGACAGGTGCAGACATAACACTTCCTTACTTATTTGGGGGCGTCACGGACGCTTTTTCATGAGGGCCTGGCGGATGTGGGAAGAGACTTTCTCAACGCCCAGCACCAGAACAAAAATCATCAGAATGATGGTGGCCGCCTGATCGAAGCGGAACATTTCCATCGAGGTCGCCAGCTCCGAACCAATCCCCCCTGCCCCAACTAGCCCCAGCACCACGGAGGCGCGAACGGACTTTTCCAGCGCGAACAGGCTGGTGTTGATCAGGCTGGGCATGATGTTCGGCAGCGTGGCGCAAGCGATCACCGACACTGGTGAAGCACCAATAGCACTGAGCGCTTCGGAGGGGCCTTCATCAGACTCCTCAATCGCTTCGGCAAAAAAACGAGCGCAGAAGCCGATGGTGTCCATGATCAGTGTCAGGGTTCCGGCAAACGGGCCGAGGCCCACAGAGGCCACAAAAAACAGAGCCCAGGCCAGATCAGGGATGGTGCGGATAAAACTGACCAAACTCCTCACGCAAGAACGCACAGCTTTGTGTGGGGTGTGGTTGCGTGACATCAGCACGCCCAGCGGCAGACTGATGACAATGCCGATCACCGTACCCACCAGCGCCATCTGAAACGTCACCAGCACCGATTGCAGCATCGGTGCGATGCGATCCGTAGCCGGTGGCACCATCTCAGAGGCGATCTGGCCCATGTTAGGCAAGCCGCTGAGCAGCTCGGAGACCGAAATGCCAGCAGCGGCTACTGACCAGCTGAAGAGCGTGATAAAGCCCAGGAACAGCGCCAGCGAGACCCACGACGGGCGCTCGAAGCGGTCCGGCATCTCACGCAGCGGCTTCGGCATACATCCCCCGCAGCTGGTGAGCGTTAAGCCGGATGGCGGCTGAATCGAGTTGCAGGTTGCCCTGCTGCAGACCGATGACGCGGTCGGCATAGTTCAGAGCGTGATCCAGGTGGTGCGTGACGAACACCAGCGTCATGCCCTGCTGCTGAGCCAGATCTGAGAACACCTGCATGACATCTTCACCGGCCTGTGGATCAAGGCTGGCGACGGGTTCATCGGCAAAGATCATCCGCGGCTTTTGCATCAGCGCTCGGGCAATCGCAACCCGCTGTGACTGGCCGCCGGAGAGCTCATCTGCACGGCGCTTGCACAAGTGGGCCAAGTTGACCTGCTCCAGGCAGTGCATGGCGTAATCACGATCCTCAGCGCTGGCCAATCCCTGAAACCACATGCGTGGCGAACTGGCGCGTGCCATACCGCCGTGCAGCACATTGGTCAGCACCGACAAACGTCCCACCAGATTGTGTTTCTGGAACACAAAGCCGACCCGGGCACGGGCTTTCGCCAGCGCTGCGCCACGCAGCTGGGTCAGCTCCAGACCGTCGAGTAATACCTGACCGGCATTGGGCTCAATCAAGCGCATGCAGCAGCGCAGGAGTGTGCTTTTACCTGCGCCGTTGCCGCCGATGATTGCCAGGCGTTGGCCGTGTGGTACATCAAAGGATATCCCCGACCATACCGGGCTGACGGCACCTTCGTAGCGTTTGCTCAGGCCGCGCACGCGCAGAGCCATAGGCTCTGGCGTGGCGGTTGCTATGGCGATCGCCATATCACTCACCAATAAAGTCGGAATATTCGGGGTAGCCCGCTGTGCGATACATCGAGCGCACCACGTTGTAATCCTTATCAGCGATGCTGGTCAGGAAACGCATGCCGACATAACGTGTGGTGTGCTCGCCGCCCTGGCTGATGCTGGCAATCAGGCTGTCAGAGTTATCCACAATGGCGCGTTTGAGGGTTTCTACGGTCGCCTCAGGCACATGCTCACCGGCCATCAGCAGGTCATTAGGCAGGTCGCCGCCACGGGCCAGAACGCGGTAAGCGTTGCGCTGGTCTTCAGGCTCTTGGGCAAGGAAACCTTCGAGGTCTGAGCGGCCCATGCCAACGGCTTGCAGGTCGTCTTTTTTCAGGCCTTCCCAAGCCAGGCGCAGGTTGGTGTGGACAGCTTTGGTGTCTTTAGCCGGCTCAAGACCTGCATCGCTCAGCAGTTGAATCGGGCCCAGATGACGGGAGGTAGAACCAACAGAACCGAAGCCAATGTTTTTGCCTTTGAGTTCCAGCGGGGAATAGATCGGGCTGTCAGCCTTCACCACGATCAGCGAGAAATAGTTAGGGCGGTACAGACCGGTGACGATTTTGGCGTTGGCGCGCTTTTGCATCACCACGTATTCAGCTGGGCCGGCCAACACAAAATCAACCTTCTTGAAGCGCAGGGCCTCAAGCGCAGCGGTGCGGTTGGTCACCGGCAGGAACTCGATTTCGAGACCGCTGGTACGCTCCAGTTCAGCCTTGAACGGGCCAAATTCGCGCTGCAGTTCTTCAAGGCCTACCAGATCGGTAACAGCCAGTTTGATGCTTTCTGCCTGGGCACTGACAGCGCTGCCCAATAACGAGAGTGCCAGGGTGGCACCGGTAACCATCTTGCGTAGCATGTAAAAGTACCTGTTCAGGGATGAGGGACAGGACGGATGCTACGAAGCTGATATTGCAAATTGTTGACAATTTTCAAAATCATTTTTTCGTTGTACGATTTCGCCCCCACCCAAAGGATGACCCCATGAGCTCCCAGGACGCCCTCAACCTGCTACGCACCCAATCGCTGACCACGGTGGTTCAGAATGAGTTGGAGCAACGCATCATCGACGGTATTTTGCAGCCCGGTATGCCGCTGCGTGAGGCCAGCATTGCCAATGAGCTGGGTATTTCCCGAGGGCCTGTGCGTGAGGCATTCCGCATGCTCGAAGAGCGCGGCTTAGTGCAGTTCGAGAAGAACTGCGGCGTACGGGTGCGCGAGTTGGCGCTGGAGCAGGCGCGGCAGATCTATCAGATTCGGGTGCCTTTGGAGGCGTTGATTGCTGAATTGGTGACGCTGTCGCTGACGGACAGTGGGCGGGAGCGCTTGGGCGCAATCATCGAAGCTATGGACGCGGCGGTGCAGCAACACGATATCAGCGGCTACACCGAACTTAACTTCCGTTTTCACGATCTGCTCGCACAGCTCACTGGAAATGAAGCACTGTACGAGACGTACCGGCGACTGGTAGTACAACTCAAATTGGTGCGTAGCCACAGCTTTCGCCAGCTGCCACATAATCTGGAAGTGTCGCTGGACGAACACCGCAGCATCGTTCAGGCGATAAGTAACGGAGATGCGCAGCAGGCTGCAGCGTTGCTCAGCGGTCACGCCAGCGTCAGCTTGAGTCGTGTGCAACAGGCTATCAGCGAGGCTGTTTGACGCGCATGCAGGGCTCTGTTGTGGGCCGGGCGCCTAGTTATTGCAGTTCAGTGGCGATGGCTGGCAGAGAAGGAGCGCCCCGGCAGCACCTTGGCAAAGGACTGCCGGGTTAAACGATGGTTCAGGCTGCCTCGGTAGGCTGTGCAGCACTGTCTGGGGAGAGCGAACCCATTTCGATCTGGGCCTGACGGACCCACTCATAAGCGCGATCATTCAGCTCGGCAATCGCCCGTGGGCCGGTGCCTTCAGCGTGCATCAGCGGGCCAATCACCACTTGGATTGTGCCCGGCTTCTTGCTCCAGCCTTCCTTCGGCCAGAACTCACCGGCGTTGTGGGCGATTGGCAGCACTGGCAGGTTGGCATTCACTGCCAGCGATGCACCGCCACGGCTGAACTTACCCAGTTGGCCCGGCGGCAAGCGTGTGCCTTCCGGGAAGACCAATACCCAGCAGCCCTGCTTCAGGCATTCATCGCCCTGCTTCGCCAGTTGCTTGAGTGCCGCCTTGGGGTTGCTGCGGTCAATCGCAATGGGTTTGAGCATAGCCATGGCCCAGCCAAAGAATGGCACGTACAGCAGCTCGCGTTTGATCACCTGGCTCAGCGGCTCGAACAGCGCAGACAGGTAGAAGGTTTCCCAAGTGCTTTGGTGATTGGCGAGAATCACACAGGGCTGCTGCGGGATGTTCTCCAGGCCTTTCACTTCATAGCGAATACCGACAAACACCTTGGTTAGCCACACAGCGCAGCGGCACCATGCTTGGTTGATGAAGCGATAGCGGGCGCGGAACGGCAACAAGGGCGCGATAAACACGCTGATGGTGCACCAGATAAGTGAGCTGGAGGCCAGCAAAATGTAGAAAACAATCGTTCTGAGGGTCTGCACTATCGACATGGGAGCGTTTACCGTCACAGGCAGCGCCTGCAATTCTTATTGGTGAAGTAGGTGATCGGCGGCTGATGCCAGATCATCGAAGATCAGCGTACCCGCTGGCAATGGTTTGGCCAGAGTGCGTTCACCTTTGCCCGTTTTGACCAGCACCGGCTGACAGGCGGCAGCCTGTGCGGCTTTGATATCGCCGCTGCTGTCACCGACAAACCACACCCCTTCAAGCTGCACACCATAGTGCGCGGCAATCTGTTCGAGCATGCCGGGCTTTGGTTTGCGGCAGTTGCAGCCATCATCCGGGCCGTGCGGGCAATAGACGATCAGACCCACATCGCCGCCTTCCTCCGCGACCAGATCGCGCAGTCGCTGGTGCATAGCTTCCAACGTGCTGAGCGGGTAATAACCGCGGGCGATGCCGGATTGGTTGGTGGCCACAGCCACTGTCCAGCCAGCCTTGGAAAGACGGGCAATAGCCTCGATGGAGCCCTCAATGGGAATCCACTCATCGAGGCTTTTAATGTAATCGTCGGAGTCATGGTTGATGACACCGTCGCGATCAAGAATCAGCAGTTTCATGGGCCAATCCGAAACCGGCAGACAGTAGCTGTCTGCCGGGAAGAAGAAACAGTGGGCCTCGCTTGCGCTAAGCCCACTTTATGTTCAGGCCTCAGCTGAGTACCGAAATATCGGCCACACCGAGGAACAGGCCGCGCAGTTTGGCCAGCAGTGCGTAGCGGTTGGCACGCACGGTTGGGTCTTCTGCGTTGACCATCACCCCTTCAAAGAACGCATCCACCGGCTCGCGCAGGCTGGCCAGCTGAGTCAGCGCCTGGCTGTACTCACGGCTCGCAGCCAGCGGTTTAACCGCTTGTTCGGCCTTCTGGATGGCGGCGTTGAGGGTGAACTCATTGGGGTTGTCGAAGTGATGAGCTTCAACCGCACTCGGTACGCTGCCTTCGGCTTTGCTCAGCAGGTTGGATACACGCTTGTTAGCGGCAGCCAGTGCTTCGGCTTGCGGCAGGGCGCGGAATACCTGAACAGCCTGCACACGCTGATCGAAGTCCAGCGGCGAGTTCGGGCTGACGGCACGCACAGCCTGATAAACCGACACGTCCACGCCTTCATCTTCATAGCGCGCACGCAGGCGGTCGAAGATAAAGTCCTGCACCTGAGCAGCCAGACCTGCTGACTTCACTTTCGCGCCGTACTGCTCGATGGCGAACTCAATGGCGGCGACGATGTTCAGGTCCAGCTTCTTCTCGATCAGGATACGCAGTACACCCAACGCAGCACGGCGCAGTGCGTACGGGTCTTTGCTGCCGGTTGGCAGCATGCCGATACCGAAGATACCCACCAGGGTGTCCAGCTTATCTGCCAGCGCTACAGCAGCACCGGTCAGGGTTTCCGGCAGTTCAGCACCGGCACCGCGTGGCATGTACTGCTCGTTCAGGGCCAGGGCTACGTCTTCCGGCTCACCGTCGTGCTTGGCGTAGTAGTAACCGGCAATGCCCTGCATTTCCGGGAATTCGCCGACCATTTCACTGGCCAGATCGCATTTGCTGAGGATGCCAGCGCGGGCTGCTCGCTTAGCGTCACCCCCGATGTTGCCGGCAATAAAGCCTGCCAGTGCGGAAATACGTTGAGCCTTCTCAAACACCGTGCCCAGCTGAGCCTGGAACACCACATTGGCCAGACGCTGGTTGAAGCTTTCCAGCTTCTGCTTCTTGTCTTGATTGAAGAAGAACTCGGCGTCGGTCAGGCGCGGACGCACGACCTTCTCGTTACCTTCAACGATCTGGCTCGGGTCTTTGCTTTCAATGTTGGCCACGGTGATAAAGCGCGGCAGCAGCTTGTTGTTGGCGTCCAGCAGGCAAAAGTACTTCTGGTTGTCCTGCATGGTGCTGATCAGGGCTTCTTGCGGCACTTCCAGGAAGCGCTCTTCGAAGGTGCACACCAGCGGCACCGGCCACTCAACCAGCGCGGTGACTTCGTCCAGCAGCGCCGGTGGCACGATGGCCTTGCCGTTCTGCTCGGCAGCCAGCTGCTCAACGCGGGCGATGATCTGCTTGCGACGCTCGGCGAAGTCGGCAATCACGTAAGCGCTGCGCAGGTCTTCGGCGTAGTTGGCCGGTGCAGTGATATTCACTTCGTGGTTGGCGTGGAAGCGGTGACCGCGGGAGGTGCGGCCGGCCTTTTGCGCCAAAATCTCGCAATCGATCACGTCGTTGCCGAACAGCATCACCAGCCACTGGCTCGGACGCACGAATTCAGTCTTGCGCGCACCCCAACGCATGCGCTTCGGAATCGGCAGGTCGTTCAGAGAGTCTTCAACAATCTGCGGCAGCAGACTAGCAGCAGGCTGACCTTTGATGGTCTGGCTGAACTTCAGCTTCGGTCCGCTCTGGTCGACTTCGCTCAGCTCAACACCGCACTTCTTAGCGAAGCCCAGAGCGGCCTGAGTCGGGTTACCGTCCTTGTCGAAGGCTGCCTGTACGGGCGGGCCATCAAGGCTGAGGGTGCGGTCAGGCTGTTGCGTGGCCAGTTGTTCAACCAGCACGGCCAGACGGCGAGGTGCGGCATAAACACGGGCTTTGGTGTAGTTCAGACCTGCTGTTTTCAGGCCTTTTTCGATGCCGCCGAGGAAGGCTTCACCGAGGGATTTCAGGGCTTTGGGTGGCAGCTCTTCGGTGCCCAGCTCTACCAGAAAATCTTGCGCACTCATTCTGCTGCCTCCAGCTTGGCCAATACTTCATCACGCAGGTCCGGGGCCGCCAGTGGGAAGCCCAGCTTGCGGCGTGCCTGCAGGTAGCTTTGCGCCACTGCACGGGCCAGCGCACGGACACGCAGGATGTACTGCTGACGGGCAGTCACGGAAATGGCGCGACGGGCGTCCAGCAGGTTGAAGGTGTGGGATGCCTTGAGCACCATCTCGTAAGTCGGCAGCGGCAGTTCCAGCTCGATCAGGCGGTTGGCTTCGGACTCGTAGAAGTCGAATAGCTCGAACAGTTTGTCGACGTTAGCGTGCTCGAAGTTGTAGGTGGACTGCTCCACTTCGTTCTGGTGGAACACGTCGCCGTAAGTCACTTTGCCGAACGGGCCGTCGGTCCAGATCAGGTCGTAGACCGAATCAACGCCCTGCAGGTACATGGCCAGACGCTCAAGTCCGTAGGTGATTTCGCCGGTCACCGGGTAGCACTCAATGCCGCCGACTTGCTGGAAGTAGGTGAACTGAGTCACTTCCATGCCGTTGAGCCAGATTTCCCAACCCAGACCCCAGGCACCAAGAGTTGGCGATTCCCAGTTGTCTTCTACGAAGCGGATGTCGTGGACCAGCGGGTCGATACCAATGGCTTTCAGCGAGCCGAGGTACAACTCCTGGAAGTTTTCCGGGTTCGGCTTCAGGACCACCTGGAACTGATAGTAGTGCTGCAGGCGGTTCGGGTTTTCACCGTAGCGGCCGTCAGCAGGACGGCGCGATGGCTGCACGTAGGCGGCGTTCCAGGTTTCCGGGCCGATGGCGCGCAGAAACGTAGCGGTGTGGAAGGTGCCCGCGCCTACTTCCATGTCGTAAGGTTGCAACACGACGCAACCCTGCTCAGCCCAGTAATTTTGCAGGGCGAGGATCAAGTCTTGGAAGGTGCGCACGGCAGGCGTAGTCTGGCTCACAAATTTCACCCGTACATTGGCGGCTTGAGAAAGTCCGCCAGTATACCGAAGGACAAGGAAAGCCGCATGCCGCGCTGTTTCTGGTGTAACGAAGATCCGCTTTACATCGCTTATCACGATACGGAATGGGGCGTGCCTCAGCGTGACCCACAGGCATTATTCGAGATGCTGTTGCTGGAGGGCTTTCAGGCGGGTTTGTCCTGGATCACCGTTCTGAAGAAACGTGAGCGCTACCGCGAGGTGCTGTTTGGCTTCGATATACAACGCCTGGCAGCGCTGAGTGATGAATATATCGAAACCCTGATGCAGGACCCCGGCATTATCCGCAATCGCCTCAAGCTCAAAGCCGTCCGTCAGAACGCTCAGGCGTGGCTGCGTTTGCACGACCCGGCGGGCTTTTTATGGTCATTCGTCGGCAGCGAGCCCAAGATCAACCATTTCAGCCTTCCGGCCCACGTGCCTGCTGTGACGCCTGAAGCTGAGGCTATGAGTAAGGCGCTGAAAAAAGCCGGCTTCACCTTCGTTGGCCCTACCATCTGCTACGCCTTTATGCAGGCCACAGGGATGGTGATGGACCACACAACAGATTGTGATCGCTATCCACTTCTGGCGTGCAGCTGAGCAGTTTTTGACCGGCAGGGTTACAATGCTGCCCTTTTGAATGTGCAGGAGTGATCTGTGGATAAGCTCAAAGGTGCCTTGGTTGTAGGCTTCCTGCGTTTGTTCGCATTGTTGCCGTGGCGCGCTGTGCAGGCAGTGGGCTCGGCGATTGGCTGGCTGATGTGGAAGGTGCCGAATCGCTCGCGCGACGTGGCCAGCATCAACCTGCGCAAATGCTTCCCGGAATTGACTGAGGCCGAGCACCAGCAACTGCTGGGCAGAGCGCTGAAAGATATTGGCCGGACGTTGACCGAAAGCGCCTGCGCTTGGATCTGGCCGGCGCAGAAGTCCATTGATCTGGTCAAAGAGGTCGAAGGTCTGGACGTCCTGCACGAAGCATTGGCCAGCGGCAAAGGCGTTGTTGGTATCACCAGCCACTTGGGTAACTGGGAAGTGCTCAACCACTTCTACTGCTCACAGTGCAAACCGATCATTTTCTACCGTCCGCCGAAACTCAAAGCGGTGGATGATCTGCTGCGCGAGCAACGTGTACAGATGGGTAACCGTGTTGCGCCCTCCACCAAGGAAGGCATCCTCAGTGTGATCAAAGAGGTGCGTAAAGGCGGTGCTGTCGGTATCCCGGCTGATCCGGAACCGAGCCGTTCTTCCGGAGTATTTGTTCCTTTCCTTGGCACTCAGGCACTGACCAGTAAGTTTGTTGCCGGCATGCTTAGCGGTGGTAAAGCCCGCGGTGTATTCCTACACGCCCTGCGTCTGCCGGATGGTTCTGGCTTCAAGGTCATCCTCGAAGCCGCTCCGGAAGAGATGTACAGCACAGATGCTGAAGTATCTGTGGCCGGTATGAGCAAAGTGGTGGAGCGCTATGTGCGTGAGTACCCGAGCCAGTACATGTGGAGCATGAAGCGCTTTAAGAAGCGTCCAGAGGGCGAAGCTAAGTGGTACTGATAGCAATTAGCAATTGCTGTCTTGCCGGCCAGGCACTGCCTCGACTAGTCTGGTGTAACTCAACTGCACCGGGTTAGTCATGACAAACTCCCGCCAGCACCCGCGAACTCCAATAAAAATGCGGTTAAAGATTGATCATCCCGTTCATGGCGAGCTGATGGTCACTACCCGGGATATTTCCGAATGCGGCGTTTATGTCTTGATGGATCAGGCTCAGGATCTGCTCAAGATTGGCGAACATGTCCGTGGTCAGGTACAGGGGCTGCCGATGGAAGCGCCTATCCTGACACTTGAAGTGGTGCGTACCGAGCCGTTGGGTGTCGGCCTGCGTTACGTCTGACGCGAATCAGCGGGCCTGTTTGTCCAGGCGCTTGAGAAACACCGTCATTTCTTTCTCTGACTGCTTGTCGCCCTTTTCCCTGGCTGCCGCCAGCCCGCTTTCCCAAGCACTGCGTGCCTCGTCGTAACGCTCCAGTTTGTTCAGGGCCTGGCCCAACAACTTCCACGCTGCTGAGTACTTACCGTCAAAGCCGACACAGCGCTGCAGGTGCTCAGCCGCCAGCTCCAAGTTGCCTTCATCCATGCAGGCTTTGCCCAGACCAAAACGCAGCAGAGAGTTGTCCATGCCTTTGGCCAGCATTTTTTCCAGTGCTTCGCGGCTCATGCCTGTCTCCTCGGAATAACCAGATCAGAAGAAGCTCAGGCCGACCTGGAACAGGCGTTCGGCGTCGCGGATGTACTTTTTATCCACAAGGAACAAAATCACGTGGTCGCCGGATTCGATCACCGAATCGTCGTGGGCGATCAGCACTTCATCATTGCGGATGATGGCACCAATGGTGGTACCCGGTGGAAGGTCGATGCGTTCGATGGCGCGGCCGACAACCTTGCTTGATTTGGCGTCACCGTGGGCGATCACCTCGATGGCTTCAGCGGCACCGCGACGCAGCGAGTGCACGCTTTCGATATCGCCCCGGCGTACGTGGGTCAGCAGGGTGCCGATGGTGGCCAGCTGTGGGCTGATAGCGATGTCGATCTGGCCGCCTTGGACCAAATCAACATAAGCCGGATTGTTAATCAGGGTCATCACCTTGCCCGCGCCCAGGCGCTTGGCCAGCAGGGAAGACATGATGTTGGCTTCGTCGTCGTTGGTCAGCGCGAGGAAGATATCGGCGTCGCTGATGTTCTCTTCTACCAGCAGGTCGCGATCAGAAGCACTGCCCTGAAGCACGATGGTGCTGTCGAGGGTTTCCGAGAGGTAGCGGCAGCGGGCCGGATTCATCTCGATGATCTTCACCTGATAACGGCTTTCGATGGCCTCAGCCAGACGCTCGCCGATCTGCCCGCCACCGGCAATCACCACGGTTTTGTAGCTGTCTTCAAGGCGGCGCATTTCGCTCATCACTGCGCGGATGTGAGCCTTGGCAGCAATGAAGAAGACTTCGTCGTCCGCTTCGATGATGGTGTCGCCCTTGGGCATGATCGCCCGGTTACGGCGGAAGATGGCCGCCACGCGGGTGTCGACGTTGGGCATGTGTTCGCGGATCTGTTTTAGCTGCTGGCCCACCAGTGGGCCGCCATAATAGGCGCGCACCGCCACCAGTTGCGCTTTACCTTCAGCGAAGTCGAGCACCTGCAGCGCACCGGGGTATTCGATCAGACGCTTGATGTAGTTGGTGACCACCTGCTCCGGGCTGATCAGCACGTCTACCGGGATCGCTTCGTTATCAAACAGGCCGCTGCGGGTCAGGTAGGCTGACTCACGCACGCGGGCGATTTTGGTCGGGGTGCGGAATAGGGTGTAGGCCACCTGACAGGCGATCATATTCACTTCATCGCTGTTGGTGACGGCCACCAGCATGTCGGCATCATCAGCCCCAGCCTGACGCAGAACGGTGGGAAACGAGCCCTTGCCCTGCACCGTTCGGATATCCAGGCGATCACCCAGGTCGCGCAGACGATCACCGTCGGTATCGACCACGGTGATGTCGTTGGCCTCGCTGGCCAGGTGTTCCGCCAAGGTGCCGCCAACCTGGCCAGCACCGAGAATGATGATCTTCATGCAGTCTGTTCCTTAGCCGCGTGGCGTGGCCGCGATTTTCATCAGCTTGGCATAGTAGAAGCCATCATGGCCGTCTACCTGAGGGAATAATTGTCGTCCATGGGGCACCTTTATGCCGAACTGGCCGCCAATATCCAGCTCACGTGCGCCGGGCGTCCGGGCCAAAAACGCGGCAATGTTGTCGCTGTTTTCCGCTGGCATCACCGAGCAAGTGGCATACACAAGAATGCCGCCGACTTCGAGCGTTTGCCAGATCTGGTCGAGCAGCTCGCCCTGCAACTGTGCCAGCGCCGGAATATCTTCTGCCTGGCGGGTCAGTTTGATGTCCGGGTGACGGCGGATTACGCCGGTAGCGGAACAGGGTGCATCCAGCAGAATCCGCTGGAACGGCACGCCATCCCACCACATCGCAATATCGCGGCCATCGGCGGCAATCAGTTCGGCGCTGAGGTTCAGGCGTTGCAGGTTTTCACTGACGCGCTGCAAGCGCTTCTCTTCCAGATCCAGTGCGACCACACCTTTGAGTTTCGGTTCGCTTTCGAGGATATGGCAGGTCTTGCCGCCGGGGGCGCAGCAGGCGTCCAGTACACGTTGGTTGGGCGCTAACTGCAACAGTCCTGCTGCCAGTTGCGCGGCTTCGTCCTGCACGCTGACGCGGCCTTCGGCGAAACCCGGCAATGTGGTCACATCGCAGGCCTGCAGCAGGCGGATGCCGTCTGCGCTGTACTGGCAAGGTTCGGCTTCGATACCGGTTTGATGCAGCTCGGCCAGGTATTCATCACGACTGTTACGCAGGCGGTTAACCCGCAGTATCAGCGGCGGGTGAGCATTGTTGGCGGCGCAGATGGCTTGCCAATGCTCCGGCCACTGCGCTTTCAGGGCTTTTTGCAGCCAGCGCGGGTGAGCGGTGTGCAGCACCGGGTCGCGTTCCAGTTCGGCAATGATCTGCTCACCGTCGCGTTGGGCATTGCGCAGCACTGCATTGAGCAGGCCCTTGAGCGAGGTCTTCTTCAGCTTGTCGATGCAGGCGACGGTTTCGCCAATTGCCGCGTGGGCAGGGATGCGGGTGTAGAACAGTTGATACAGACCCACCAGCAACAGTGCTTCGACGTCACGGTCGGCGGCCTTGAAGGGCTTTTGCAGCAGCTTGCCGGCGATCAGGCTCAGGCGCGGCTCCCAACGGGCGGTGCCAAAGGCCAGATCCTGAGTCAGGCCGCGATCACGGACTTCTACCTTGTCCAGCAACGGCGGCAGGCTGGTGCCCAACGAGGCCTTGCCGTTGAGTACGGTAGCCAGAGCGCGGGCAGCGGCTAGACGCGGATTCATGCGCCCAGCACCAGCCCCGGTGCGAATTGCTCGCGGCGGCTGTTAAACAGATCAGAGAAATTCAGCGCCTTACCGCCGGGCAGCTGCAGACGAGTCAGACGCAGTGCGCCTTCGCCACAGGCCACGGTCAGGCCTTGTTTGTCCGCGCTGAGGATAGTGCCGGGAACGCCTTTGCCCTCACCTACTTCGGCCGCGTGAATTTTCAGCGCTTCGCCTTGCAGGGTGCTGTGGCAGATCGGCCAGGGGTGGAAGGCACGGACCAAACGTTCCAACTCAACGGCCGGACGCGTCCAGTCGATACGGGCTTCGTCTTTGTTCAGTTTGTGTGCGTAGGTGGCGAGGCTGTCGTCCTGCACTTCGCCTTTCAGGCTGCCGTCGGCGAGGCCGCTGATGGCTTCGATCACGGCCTTCGGGCCGAGTGTCGCGAGACGATCATGCAGCGTGCCGCCGGTGTCTTCTGCGCTGATCGGCGTGCTGACTTTGAGCAGCATCGGGCCGGTGTCGAGACCGGCTTCCATCTGCATGACGGTCACGCCGGACTCGGCATCACCGGCCTGCACCGCGCGCTGGATGGGCGCGGCACCGCGCCAGCGTGGCAGCAGCGAAGCGTGGCTGTTGATGCAGCCCAAGCGCGGGGTATCGAGCACCACCTGCGGCAGGATCAGGCCGTAAGCGACCACCACCATCAAATCCGGTTTGAGTGCTGCCAGTTCCGCTTGTGCGTCAGGATCGCGCAGGGTCAGCGGCTGGTACACGGGAATGTCGTGTTGTACGGCCAGCTGTTTGACCGGGCTGGGCGTAAGCTTCTGACCGCGTCCGGCCGGGCGGTCTGGCTGGCTGTAAACAGCAATGATCTGGTGTGGCGTGTCGAGCAAGGCCTTGAGGTGCTCGGCGGCAAACTCGGGAGTGCCGGCAAAGACAATGCGCAGTGGCTCGGTCATGTTCGGGTCTCTTGCATAGAAAAAAGGCTTGCCGCAGCAAGCCTTTGGGTGTGGCATCAGCCGTTCAGGCGATGTTGTTTTTCCAGCTTCTTCTTGATCCGGTCACGTTTCAGATTGGACAGGTAATCAACAAAGAGCTTGCCGTTGAGGTGGTCGCACTCGTGCTGGATGCACACGGCGAGCAGGCCTTCAGCGATCAGCTCGAACGGCTGGCCATCGCGGTCAAGGGCTTTGATTTTGACTTTTTGCGGGCGGTCGACGTTTTCGTAGAAGCCCGGTACGGACAGGCAGCCTTCTTGGTACTGGTCCATCTCATCAGTCAGCGGCTCGAACTCAGGGTTAATAAACACCCGAGGCTCGCTTTTGTCTTCGGAGAGGTCCATAACCACAAGACGTTTGTGTACATTAACCTGTGTCGCGGCCAGACCAATGCCTGGAGCGGCGTACATGGTTTCAAACATGTCATCGATCAGTTGACGCAAGGCGTCATCGACCACCTCCACAGGCTTGGCAATGGTGCGCAAGCGAGGGTCGGGAAATTCGAGGATATTAAGAATCGCCATGGCGTTTGTGATGCACTTGTGGAATATAGACAAAATCCGCTGCTAAGATGGGACGCAGCAACCAAAAAAACGGCTTCACGCCGCAGCACGACTGATTATCGCGGCGCTAGGGCGATCAACGTGAAGACACATAATAAAGGGATTCACCGCATGAGGAAATCACTACTGGCCTTGCTGCTACTTGCCGCAAGTGGCTTGGTTCAGGCCGAAGTGCAACTCAAAGACGGCCACCCGGACCGTTATACAGTGGTTAAGGGCGACACTCTCTGGGATATTTCGGGGAAATTTCTCACCAAACCCTGGAAGTGGCCAGAAATCTGGCACGCCAATCCTCAGGTTAAAAACCCTCACCTGATCTACCCTGGTGATGAGCTTAGTCTGGTTTACATCGATGGCCAGCCGCGCCTCATGCTTAACCGCGGTGCTTCCCGTGGCACCATCAAGCTTTCCCCTCAGGTTCGCAGCACGCCGATGGCTGAAGCGATTCCGACTATTCCACTTGAGGCCATCAACAGCTTCCTGCTGGTAAACCGCATTGTAGATACCCCTGAGCAGTTCGAGCGTGCACCGTACATTGTTGCCGGTAATGCCGAGCGCGTGGTCAGCGGTGCCGGTGACCGCGTTTATGCGCGTGGTCAGTTTGATGCCAATGCTCCGATATACGGCATCTTCCGTCAGGGCAAAACCTATATCGATCCTGAAACCAAAGAGTTTTTGGGGATCAACGCGGACGACATCGGTTCCGGTGAAATTGTTGCGACTGAAGGCGACGTCGGCACCCTGCAGCTGACCCGTTCAACTCAGGAAGTGCGTCTGGCTGACCGCCTGTTCCCAACCGAAGAGCGCCCGATTAATTCCACCTTTATGCCGAGCGAGCCGCAAGGCGAGATCAACGGCCTGATTCTGGACGTGCCGCGTGGCGTGACTCAGGTTGGCCAGTTTGATGTGGTGACCATCAACAAGGGGCTGCGTGACGGTCTGAAGGAAGGTAACGTGCTGGCCATTATGAAAACCGGTGAGACCGTACGCGATCGCGTAACGGGTGAGGCGGTGAAGATTCCGGATGAGAACTCCGGGCTGCTGATGGTCTTCCGCGCTTACGACAAGCTCAGTTATGGGCTGGTTTTGCGAGCCACTCGCCAATTGGCGATTATGGATAAAGTCACCAATCCATAATGCTTTAAGCTGAAAAGCCCCGTAAATGCGGGGCTTTTTATTGCCCGCATGTTTTGCCGTTTAACGGCGTAGGTCAAGGATGATCATATGCAGGCCGCCTGTCTTTCCCCCGCTGAACTTGAAGCCCGTTTACGTTTGCACAGCCTGCCGGAAATGGGCCCCAAACGGATTCGCAAGTTATTTACCGCATTCGATAGTGCGTCTGCCGCGCTGAGTGCGCCAGCCAGTGCCTGGCGTGCGCTGGGCATGCCCCAAGTGAGTTGCGATGCGCGGCGCAGTCCGCAGGTACGTGAGCAGGCAGCCGCTGCGCTGCTGTGGTTGGAGCAGGAACGGCATCATCTGTTGGTGCGCGATGATCCGGCCTATCCAGCGTTGCTAGGTGAACTGAGTGACGCCCCGCCGCTACTGTTTGTCGCGGGTGATCCCGGTATTTTGGAGATGCCGCAGTTAGCCATGGTCGGCAGCCGCAATGCATCCAAACCGGGGCTGGATACGGCGCACAGCTTTGCTCGCAGCTTGGCAGCTGGCGGCTTTGTCATCACCAGTGGCTTGGCGCTTGGTGTGGACGGCGCTGCGCATCAGGGCGCGCTTGATGCAGTCGGCAAGACCGTTGCAGTGCTCGGTACCGGTTTGCAGCGCATCTACCCGGCGCGGCACAAGCGGCTGGCCGAGGAGATTGTCTGCAGCGGTGGTGCCTTGGTCTCCGAATTGCCCTTGGACTGTGCGCCCCATGCGAGCAACTTTCCCCGTCGCAATCGAATCATCAGTGGCCTGTCATTGGGCGTGTTGGTAGTTGAAGCCAGCCCTGCCAGCGGTTCGTTGATCACTGCGCGTCTGGCGGCTGAGCAAGGGCGCGAGGTGTACGCGATACCGGGTTCGATCCATCACCCCGGCGCTAAAGGCTGCCATCAGCTGATTCGAGAAGGGGCGACGCTGGTAGAGTCGATAGAAGACATCATGCAGGCTCTGCGTGGTTGGCACAGCGCAATACCCACTGTTCATCCGCAAGCAGACTTACCGCTGAATGATCCTGCAGAACACCCTATCCTCAGCTTGTTACGCGTAGCGCCCCACAGCAGTGAAGCATTGGCGTTCACATTGGAGAGCAATTTCAGTGAAGTACTGGTGCAATTGACTGAGCTGGAGTTGGAGGGGCGTGTGATCTGTGAGGCGGGCTTGTGGATGCTGCGGGGAAACCTCTGAGGCTGACCGCTGCTGCGTGATCGGTCAGAAAGCCGCAAACCGAACTGGGACGGGCTGCACAGCTTGGTTACACTGCGCCGGTGTTTTTGTGGAGTGCAAGCAATGGCCAGCAACTGGCAGATTCAACAGGCAGCCCAAGTGATTCGAGCCGGTGGCGTGATTGCCTATCCAACCGAAGCGGTGTGGGGTTTGGGCTGTGACCCGTGGGATGGTTTGGCTGTGGAGCGGCTGCTGGCGCTGAAGAGTCGCCCTGAGCACAAGGGGGTGATTCTGGTGGCCGGGCATATCGATCAGTTCGACTTTGTTCTTGATGGTTTGCCGGATGCCTGGATTCAGCGCCTCGAAGACAGCTGGCCGGGGCCGAACACTTGGTTGGTGCCGCACCAGAACCTGCTGCCGGAGTGGATCACTGGTGAGCACGACAGCGTGGCCCTGCGTGTAACTGATCACCCACTGGTACAGGCGCTATGCCGCCACACCGGGCCGATCGTATCGACCTCAGCCAATCCAGCTGGTCGTCCTTCTGCCCGCAGTCGCCTGCGTGTGGAGCAGTACTTCCCGCGTCAGCTGGATATGGTTCTTGGCGGCAGCCTGGGCGGGCGTAAAAACCCCAGCCTGATTCGTGATCTGGTGACTGGGGATGTGATCAGGCCGTCCTGACCCCGCAGGGTCAGGCGTCAGGTTACGGCAGAAGAATGGTTGAGCCGGTGGTTTGCCGGGCGCTCAGTGCGCTTTGGGCAAGACCGGCTTCCTTCAGTGCGTAACGGTTGCTGATATCCACGTGCAGTTTGCCGCTGCCGATCATTTCGAACAGTTCGTCTGCCATGCTGCGCAGGCGTTGTGGGGTGTCGGCGTAACCGGCCAGATTCGGACGGGTGACGAACAGCGAGCCCTTCTGCGTCAGAATGCCGAGATTGACGCCGGTCACCGCACCAGAAGCATTGCCGAAGCTGACCACCAGGCCGCGTGGTGCTACGCAGTCCAGTGAGGTTTCCCACGTGTCCTTGCCAACGCCGTCATAGACGACCGGGCATTTCTTACCGTCAGTCAGTTCCAGCACGCGCTGGGCGACATTCTCGTGGCTGTAGTTGATGGTGGCCCAAGCACCTAGCTGTTTTGCGAGTTCAGCTTTTTCATCGGTGCTGACCGTGCCGATCAACTTGACGCCCAGCGCTTTGGCCCACTGGCAAGCCAGTGATCCGACGCCACCGGCGGCGGCGTGGAACAGAATGGTCTCTCCACCCTTGAGGTCATAGCACTGGCGCAGCAAGTACTGCACAGTCAGGCCTTTGAGCATGACCGCTGCGGCCTGCTCGAAGCTCACCGAGTCCGGCAGCTTCACCAGATTGTCGGCGGGCAGGACGTGCAGGTCGCTGTAGGAGCCCTGCGGGCCAGTGGCGTAGGCGACGCGGTCACCGACTTTGAAGTCGGTCACAGCGGAGCCGATGGCCTCGACCACACCGGCACCTTCGCTGCCCAGTACGGATGGCAGGCTACCGGTGGAATACAGGCCACTGCGGAAATAGGTGTCGATAAAGTTCAGGCCGATGGCTTTGTTCTGCACCCGTACTTCGGTTGGCTGCGGTTCGCGCGGCTCGTAATCAACATACTCAAGTACTTCCGGGCCGCCGTGTTGGCTGAATTGAATGCGTTTGGCCATGGTCATTCCTTCGTGTGCAAACTGTTCGAAAAAAGCGCTTAAGGGCGCGGCATAGGTCTATCCAATCGCCTTCATTGACGGACGTCAACTGCTGGGGCCAGACGGCAAATGCTATGCTTGCCGCCGATTTCGTCACTCGCTTGCCCTGCAACCGAGTCACTTACCGATTTTTCAAGGTGCCGCCGTGAGTAACCGTACTGAGGCTGTTAAAGCCTACCTGCTGGATCTGCAAGACCGTATCTGCAATGCCCTGCAAGCCGAGGATGGCGGTGCTGAGTTTTTTGAAGAGTCCTGGGAGCGCCCTGCCGGTGGTGGTGGCCGCACCCGTGTGATCGAAAACGGCTCGCTGATCGAAAAGGGCGGGGTTAACTTCTCCCATGTCTTTGGTGACAGCCTGCCGCCGTCGGCCAGTGCGCACCGTCCGGAACTGGCGGGCCGTGGTTTTCAGGCCATGGGCGTGTCGTTGGTTATCCACCCGGAAAACCCGTACGTGCCGACCTCCCACGCCAACGTGCGTTTTTTCAGCGCCGAGAAAGAAGGTGAAGAGCCGGTTTGGTGGTTCGGCGGTGGTTTCGACCTGACGCCCTACTATGCCAATGAAGAAGACTGCGTGTACTGGCATCAGGTGGCGTTCGATGCCTGCAAGCCGTTTGGCGATGACGTCTACCCGAAATTTAAAGCCTGGTGCGATCGCTACTTCCACCTCAAGCACCGTGGTGAGCCGCGTGGCATTGGCGGTTTGTTCTTCGATGACCTGAATGAGTGGGACTTCGACACCAGTTTTGCCTTTATGCGCGCTATTGGTGACGCCTACATCAAGGCTTATCTGCCAATTGTGCAGCGCCGCAAGCTGACGCCTTATGGCGAGCGTGAGCGCGAGTTCCAGGCCTATCGCCGTGGCCGTTACGTCGAGTTCAACCTAGTGTTTGACCGGGGCACCCTGTTCGGCCTGCAATCCGGTGGCCGTACTGAGTCGATTCTGATGTCGTTGCCGCCACATGTTCGTTGGGGGTACGACTGGAAGCCAGAGGCGGGTAGCGAAGAAGCCCGCCTTACGGAGTATTTCCTTCAGGACCGTGACTGGCTCAAACTGCAGGGCTAAGTTGCACCGCACTGATTCGGGGCCTGATGGCCCCGTTTAGGCACATCTAAAAACTACCTGCGTTGCCAACGCCGCGTTAAAAACAGTCTCAAAATGCTCATTTACCACTTGTAAACTGCGCTTTTTCGCCTGTTTTTGCCTTGCTTTGACTGCCTCGCCTACGTTTTTAGAAGTTTCCTTTTGCTGTCTCAGGTTTTGCTTTTAAGGATGTTCCATGGATCGCTACGCTGTTTTCGGCAACCCCATTGGTCATAGCAAGTCTCCGCTTATCCACCGCCAGTTTGCTGATCAGACCGGTGAAGATCTGAGCTACGAAGCGCTGTTGGCGCCGCTGGAGGATTTCCCCGGCTTTGCCCGTGAGTTCTTCCGTACCGGCCTTGGGGCTAACGTGACGGTTCCCTTCAAGGAACAGGCTTTTACTCTGGCCTGCAACCTGACTGCCCGCGCACAACGCGCCGGTGCGGTGAATACTTTGAAGAAACTCAGCGATGGCAGCTTGCTCGGTGACAACACCGATGGAGCCGGGCTGGTTCGTGATCTGCGGGTCAACAATGCGGTCACCCTAAAAGGCCAGCGCATTCTGTTGCTGGGGGCTGGCGGTGCGGTGCGTGGCGTATTGCAGCCGTTGCTGGCGGAGCAGCCTGAGTCGCTGGTGATTGCTAACCGTACGGTGGAAAAGGCCGAGCAACTGGCCCGTGAGTTTGCCGATCTGGGCCCGGTGGTGGCGAGCGGCTTCGACTGGATTGATGCCCCGGTAGACCTGATCATCAACGGTACTTCAGCAAGTCTGGCCGGTGAGTTGCCGCCGATTGCGCCGAGCCTTATCAAGCCGGGGCATACCGTGTGTTACGACATGATGTACGGCAAAGACATGACTGCCTTTAACCGCTGGGCCACTGAGCACGGCGCGGCGCGCACCCTGGATGGTTTGGGGATGTTGGTGGAGCAGGCGGCTGAGGCGTTCTTTGTCTGGCGCGATGTGCGCCCGACCAGCCAGATCGTGCTGGCTGAACTGCGCAGGTTGCTGGCGCTGGGCTGAAGGTAACGCCGTGGGCGCGGGTTCTCTGCGCCCCTTCCTGTTCATGCGCAGTGATTGCGCGTGTGTCGATTTCTCCCGCTCTCCCACAAAGCGTAAGGTTATTCGTGCTCATAATCGGCACAAACGACCCTAACTTTCAGCCAAAATCACTCTTTTGGCTGCTTTCTTCGGGCAGGCACTGCAGTACCCTTTTGGACGCAAATATACAAGGATGGCTTGTATTAAGTGGCTCACAAAAATAATAAGGAGCACCTGCTATGCGTCCCTCACGTTTGTTTCGTTCATGTGTTTTTCTACTGCTCTCCGCCTTGGGCATGCTTCTGCCAGCGCATGCGGCCATGGCAATCACACCTCAGGAGATGGTGCAGGTGCAGGCCAGCCGTGCCACCAGCAGCCTGATGATGCTTCGTGGGGAAGGCTTTCAGACCCGTCAGCTGGAGATTCTTGAAGCAGATCTCGGGGCACTGAATAAGGCGGTTGCAGAATTGCCTCAGGGCAGTGAAAGCCTGAGCAAAGCCCATGAGGAACTGGTTAAGCAGATCCGGCTGGGTATCTCATTCGGTCCCAATGAGGAAGACATGCCCTGGCGTTACCCTTCCGACCTGAGCCTGGCGCTGCTGGCGGTGCTGTCCGAGGCGCGTAAATTGGCCGAGCCGGGTCAAAGCGAATTGGCGGCGCAGGTTGAATATCTCTCCGTGCAGTACATGAGCCGCGCCTATCTGGGTAGCTTCGAAACAGCGCGCGAGCAGCCGGATACTTACCTCGGTCAGGATGAGCGCAAAATCGTTCCGGCTGTGGATCAGGAGCTGAAGTCTCTCTCGGTTAAAGACAACCCCGAGCTGAACAAGCTGATCACCCGCTGGGATTATCTGCGCGCAGCGTTGGTCGACCTGAACAGCCAGAGCAATACCTTGCAAAGTGCCTCAGGACGCCCGTTTGCGCCGCTGACTGTGTACCGCCATACACGTTCTTTCACCAATCAGTGGATGGCGAAGAACTGATCGCTGCATTTCTGCAAAATCAAAGAACCCGCACATGGCGGGTTCTTTTGTGACGGATGGATGTCAAAGCGTCAGGCTGCAGCGCTCTTGTCGCGGATGCACACTGGGCCGGAGCGCTCCACCACAACCTGCTCCACCTCTTTGCGCAGGCCCAGCAGAAAGCCTGCTTCAGCCACGACAAACAGCGGCCCGATGGCAAGGCCCATGACGTCATCCACGAACGCGGGTTTACGACCTTCGTAATAGTGACCGACAAACTGGATGATCCAGCCCACCACAAACAGACCGATACCGCTGGACAGCCAGACGGTTGTGCTCTGGCCGGCTGCCGCCGCGCCGACCCAGAGGGTCAGCACCAGCAGCAGTGCCATTACCACACCGAGCTTCAGGTCCAGACGCAGGTAAAACAAGCTGGCAATGGCCACCACAGCCGCTGCAGGGGAAAGCCACAGCCCCGCGACTTCCAGGCCGGGACGCGAAAGCAGGATGGCTACAGCCACCACAATCATCGGAATGCCGATAAAGTGGGTGATGATATTGCGTTGGTCGCGGTGGTAAGCCGCGTATTGCGACAGATGATCAACCAGAGTTTTCATAATTATTCTCCTCAGGCGGTACAGGTCTTCAGCATGAACAAGCTGCCAGCCCGGCACTGTCGCCTAGCCGACAAACAGTGAGTCAGCGATGAACGACAGGCAGCGTTATCAGGCGCGAATGCTTCAAGGTAACTGGTTTAGCAGCTTGCCAGGGGATTTGCAGCAGGCCTTATTGGCGGCGGCTCAGGTGCAGCATCTGGATGCCGGGCAGGTGCTGTTCCGCCGTGGCGACAAACCCTGTGGGTTGTATGCGGTGGTGGAAGGCGGCGTGCGCGTCGGTGCGGTCAGTAGCAGCGGCAAAGAAGCCTTGCTAACCCGCGTTGAACCGCCCTACTGGTTTGGCGAAATCTCCCTGTTTGACGGCCAACCGCGTACCCATGATGTATTTGCCGACAGCGCCACCACACTGCTGTGGATAAGCCAGAGCAAGTTGCTCGCCCTGCTCGATCAGGAGCCCCGCTACTGGCGCGACTTTGCCCTGCTGATGAGCCAGAAGCTGCGCCAGACCTTCGTCCATCTGGAAGACATGAGCCTACTCCCGGCACCGGTACGCCTGGCCCGACGGCTGTTGTCGATCGCCAGTAATTACGGCGAAGGAGAGCTCAAGCAGGTGATCAGCCTGCCGCAGGAGCAACTGGCGCTGATGCTGGCGATCTCCCGGCAGACCACCAATCAGATACTCCGGGAACTGGAGACTCAGGGTATCCTGCGCTTGAATTACGCAGAGATCGAAATCGTCGATCTGCAGCGACTGCAACACGCCGCTCAACTCTGAACCCAGACTGTGTATGGGCGTCTATCCGTTATCGCCCGCACAGTTGTGGAGATCCGCCTGTTCATGTCCTTTTCTGATTACAACGCTGCTCCTTTGCCGCCTGTACTCTCCGGTCCACTGTTGCGCCTGATGCAAGCGCAGCGGCTGGTGTTGTGGCTGGTCGGGCGTGAGCCATTGAATCTGACCTTGCAACTGCTTGTGGATAACCACGAGCAGCGCCATCCACTGGAGGGTGACAGCCTCCAGATTGTGCAGATCGGTGAGCGGGCCTTTATTCACCTGATCGACCTTAAGCTGGACGAGCCCCTGCCTGAGGACGCGCAAATCCATTACGACCTGCTCATCAACCTGCCGGAGGTGGGTGAGCAAGGCATTGCTGAGTGGGCACCTCATCTGCTCTACGACGGTAATCAGCTACCCAACTTTGTGTTGCGCAGCCACATTGATCAGCTGCTCCACGGCTCCTGTCGTAAACCGCATCACGCATCAGCCGATGGCCTGCTGTGTGTTGATCGTTTGCTGGCCGAGCCGCATAAGGCCGAACAGCGCCCAGCTCTGCTGCTGATGAGTGGCGACCAGATTTATGCCGACGATGTCGCCGGGCCCATGCTCTATGCGATTCATCAGGTGATCGAGCGTTTGGGGCTGTTTGGCGAGCACCTGCACGGCGCGATTGTGGATAACAGCGATGAGCTGTACGTGCACCCTGCCGGTTACTACGACCGCCCCGAATTATTGCCGGACACCGAGAACAACGATGGCCTGTCCAAGCGTTTTTTCGGCGGGGTAAAAAAGCCGATTTTTACCAGTAGTAGTGCCGACAATCATCTGGTGACCTGCGCCGAAGTGCTCGCTATGTACCTGTTGGTATGGTCGCCTGTGCCCTGGACGCTGTTGGACTATTCGCAACCCTCGCTGACCGAGGAGGAGCAGCAGCGCTACCAAAAAGAGCGTGAGCGGATTGATGCTTTCCGCCAAGGCCTGGATAAAGTGGCACGGGCGCTGGCGCATATGCCGACGCTGATGATCTTTGACGATCACGACATCACCGATGACTGGAACCTGTCTGCGCAGTGGGAGCTTACAGCCTACGGGCATCCCTTCTCCCGGCGCATTATTGGCAACGGTCTGATCGGCTACATGCTTTGTCAGGCCTGGGGCAACAAGCCTGAGGCCTTTCCTGATCTGCTGAAGATATTTCGCGAGATGGTCGAAGGGCGTGACGAGCGCAACTTTTATGACTGCGAACAGCAGGACACCCTGATTCAGCGCTTTCATCAGTTTCATAACTGGCATTACGTGCTGCCAACCACTCCTGCGTTAGTGGTGCTGGATACCCGCACTCGGCGTTGGCGCAGTGAGTACAAGCTCAAGCGGCCATCCGGACTGATCGACTGGGAAGGCCTCAGCGAATTTCAGCAAGACCTCCTGGATCATCCTTCAGCCATTATCGTGTCCCCGGCACCGATGTTCGGTGTAAAGCTGATCGAAACGGTGCAGCGGATATTTACTTGGGCCGGACACCCGCTGATGGTGGATGCGGAAAACTGGATGGCTCATCGCGGCGCGGCGCAGGTGATGCTGAATATCTTCCGACACTCGCGCACACCGGGTAATTACGTGATTCTCTCCGGCGATGTGCATTACTCGTTCGTCTATGAGGTGCATATCCGCTATCGCCAGAGCGGCCCGAGAATCTGGCAGATCACCAGCAGCGGCATCAAAAACGAGTTTCCGCGGCGTTTGCTGGACTGGTTCGACCGCCTTAACCGTTGGCTCTACTCGCCACGTTCGCCGCTGAACTGGCTGACCAAGCGCCGCGATATGGAAGTTAAACCGCGCATCCCATCGCGCAGTAAGTCCGGTGAACGTCTGTGGAATGGCTCCGGTATTGGTCAGGTGTTCTTCAATGAGCAGGGCCAGCCGTGTGCAATTTTTCAGCTCAACGCCGACGGCTCGGAAAAGGTCTCCTTCGGAGACAGCCGCGAACAGCATGTGCATTCGCCTGTCCCGCAGGCGCAGGCCGAGGTGGCCGACAGCTAAAACATTGCCCGAGGCTGCAGACCAAACCGGCCTAGGGCATTCACTTTGCGACGCAAGGTTTCAGAGTGAAATGAAGAGCGCGGCCAAATGTGCCGCCATTTTTTGTTTCTTCATAAAAATCAACATGTTGGCTTAGTTGGCAAGTTCTTTGCTCCTGTCGTGACGGGCAATCGGCATCAGCCCATACAAAAACAATAACCGACAGGATGCTTACGTGATGAAACGTATCAAGGTCATCATCCCGATCCCTATGGACCAAGCCGGTGCTGATAATCGCGCCAGCCAGCTTCCATCTCACCTGATTCTCCCTGGTTTTCACCCCGAATTCGTACCTGTGGCGCGCGGCGCCTCCCTGGCCGACTCTGCTTTCGACGTACTGTTGATGGACTTCTCTGTGGTGCAGGCCGGCATCCGCGCCGAGGAAGAAGGTTACGACGCCGTTTGTATCGACACCGTCAGTGATTCAGGGCTTGCTGCCCTGCGCTCGCGCCTGAACATTCCGGTGATTGCACCGGGTATGGCGGCCTTCCACATGGCTTGCATGCTGGGTAAGAAATTCAGCGTCATCACCATGTGGGATGAATGGTTCCCGCTCTACGAAAAAACCCTCACCGAATATCAGCTGTGGCCCCGTGTTGCTTCGCTGCGCTCAATCAAGACCCGCCCGGATCTGAAAGAACTGTTGGCAGGTAAAGAAGAGGTTGTCTTCGCCAAGCTGGAAGCCGAAGCGCGCAAAGCCATGGAAGAAGATGGCGCCGACGTGATCGTGCTCGGCTCCACCACCATGCACCAATCGCACGCCTACCTGAGCGAGCGCCTGCCGATCCCGGTGATCAACCCCGGCCAGGTTTCCTACAAGCTCTGTGAGTTGATGTTGTCGCTCGGTTTGAAACAGAGCCGCAAAGCCTATCCCGCTCCGCAAGCGCCCAATGATGCGGCTTACCACGCATTTACTGGCCTTTGATTGACGCTCGATTGAGAGGAATTACGCATGTCCCGTTTGACCCGCGCACAACTGATTGAACTGGCTGAGCAGAAATACTTTGCCAACGTCGACAACAAGAACATGGCTGGTGTGCTGGCCTGCTTCCACGACGATGTCGCTTTCACCATCCAGACCGACAACCTGACCCACCCGGGTGTGGCCGGTGTGGAAAAGATGTTCGACAACCTCTTCTCCAACTACGACGAGATCTGGCACGGCGACTTTGAGACCGCAGCCGATGAGGAAACTCAAACAGTCTGTGCCCGTTTCAACGTGTACCTGAAAGACCCACAAGGTAATGAAACCCGTCTGCGTAACTGCAACTTCTGGTACGTCGAAGACGGTCGCTTCAAACGTGTTTTTGTCTTCATGAGTGGTGAAAACGTGCTCCGCTGATGTGCTTCCGGGCCGGTAACGGCCCGTTTTTTTCTCAAAAGCAAGGTTCACGACATGACACAGAACAATAAGAATCCGGGTGAAAACACCTATCCCCATCTGTTCTCACCGTTGCGCATTGGCAACATCACTGTACGTAACCGACTCATGCAAACGGCCCACGCCAAAGGCTTCCACTCAGGCGCAGGGCTGACCAACAACCGCGATATCTATTACCAGGCTGAGCGCGCTAAAGGCGGCATTGGCCTGATCGTCACCGGCGCCCGCCACACCCACCCGACCTCAACTGGCCCAAATCGCTCGCTGGCCCGCGGTAACCGCGAAGAGATCATCGAGCGCGACGCCGAGATGGTGCGGGCGGTGCATGAGTTTGGCGGCCGCATCATTGCCCAGATCATCCACTTTGGCCCGCAGGGTCGCAGCGGTGCACTGGACGATTACCGTGAGCTGTGGGGCCCTTCCACTATGAAGTCCCCGGCTTATAACGAGTGGGCGCGGGAAATGACCCGTGAGCAGATGCAGGAAGTCTCCGAGTACTTTGCCAAGACCGCAATGAATGCCAAGGCCTCCGGTTTTGATGGCGTCGAGCTGCACTACTCCCACGGTTACCTGCACCAGCAATTTCTTTCTTTTGTTTACAACAAACGCACCGACGAATACGGCGGCACGCTGGATAACATCGTGCGCTTCCCGATTGAAACCATGCAGGCGGTGCGCGATGCCGTCGGCCCGGATTTTGTCGTCGGCATTCGCGTGTCTATGGACGAGTGCAGCGTCGATGGCATGAAGGCCGATGTGGCCACCGAAATGACCTGCAAGCTGGTTGAGACCGGCCTGATTGATTACGTCAGCGCCACTGCGGGAACCTACGCGGCTCACGCAGACCAGATTCCGCCAGGCGATTACGCGGAAAACTGGCTGGTGGAAGACGGCGCCCGCCTGCGCAAAGCGGTTAAAGCCATTCGTGATATCCCAGTGTTTATCGTGGGTCACATTGTCGACCCGGCCAAAGCCGAGTCACTGGTGGCTGAAGGCGCTGCGGACATGATCGCCATGACCCGCACGCAGATTGCCGATCCAGAGTTTGCGAATAAGCTGCTGCAAGGCCGTGAAGACGAGATCAACCACTGCATCCGCTGTAACCAGGCCTGTATTGCTCGCTTGATGGCGGGAAATGCCATCTCTTGTGTGGTTAACCCGGCAGCCGGACGCGAACAACGCTTTGGTAGCCATACCTTCAAGCCAGCCAGCGTAGCCGCCAAATGGTTGGTTGTGGGCGGTGGCCCGGCGGGTATGCGTTCTGCCCTTGAGCTGGCCCGTCGTGGTCACTCCGTACGCCTGGTAGAGGCCAGCGACAAGCTGGGCGGCCAGATCAATCTGGCAGCAAAACTGCCGCGTCGTCACAAGTTTGGCTTTATCCCCCGCGACCTTGAGCGTCAGCTGCGTAAGGCTGGTGTCGAGATCAGCCTGAACACACGCCTGAGTGCAGATGAAATTGTCGCGGCTAAGGCTGATGGCGTGATCATCGCCACCGGTTCTACACCGCTTAAGACTGCCTTCACCTCGACCCGCCCAGCGGTGGATCGTGTGCCAGGCACCGAACAGGACAACGTGTTCAGCGTGGTTGAAGTGCTGCAAGGCGCTCAGCTGGGCAAGCGTGTGGTGCTGTTCGATGAGGACGGCGGCCGCTATGCGCTGGGCACAGCTGAGTACCTGCTCGATCGTGGCCATGATGTGCACATCATCAGCCGCTTTATCTCGCTGTCACCCAATCTGGCCCTGACCCTGGACCTGCCGGTGAATTACCGCCACGTGTTCGCCAAAGGCCTGCGTTACACCCTCAACAGCTGGGTGCGTAGCATCGACGGCAACAAGGCACAGATCTTCAACCTGTTTACTGATCAGAACGAAGCCGTGCTGGACGCCGACAGCTTCATCATCGCCGCCGGCCACCGCTCAGTAGACGACCTCTATCAGCAGCTGCAAGGCCGCGTGAACAAGCTGTATTGCATCGGTGATGCGCGTCTGCCGCGTCCGCTGCAGGACAGCATCTATGAGGCCATGTTGGCCGGTCGCGAAATTCTGGATGACCCGAATCGCTTTATTGAACAGGGCGAGCTCGAAGGCTTTGACCTTCAGTGGCGAGAGACCCTGATTAGCAGTACCCGATAAAAACAAATTTACCTGTCTGATTGATGAGACAAAGACCATGACCGTAGAGCGTTATCCTCACCTGTTCGAGCCGCTGAAGATCGGCAATATCACTGTTCGCAACCGCATCATGCAGTCTGCGCACGCCATGTCGTTCAACTCACCGGACGGCCTGACCAACAACCGTGATATCCACTATCACGTGGCTCGTGCAAAAGGTGGCATCGGCCTGATGATCACCGGCAACCGCCTGATCCATCCGACCTCCAACACCTTCTGCCGGGGATACTCCTACGGTTATCGTCCTGAGATGGTTGAGCGCGACCGCGCGCTGACTGACGCCGTGCACGAATACGGCTCGCACATCATTGCCCAGCTCAACCACTTCGGCGTGATGGGTGAAACCCATGCAATGGACGACTACCGCGTGCTGTGGTCGTCCTCCAACATTAAGTCTCCGGTGTTCGGTGAAATGGCCAAGGCCATGGAACGCTCGGACATGGACGAAATCGTCGAAGGCTGGGTGCGCTCGGCGCGGTACTCGAAAGAGGCTGGCTTTGACGGCGTAGAAGTGCATCTGGCCCACAGCTATTTGCTACACCAGTTCATTTCGCCGCTGTTTAACAAGCGTACTGATGAGTACGGCGGCAGTTACGAAAACCGCATGCGCTTCCCGCTGGAAGTGATCCGTGCGGTGCGTGAAGAAGTCGGCAAGGACTTCGTTGTCGGCATCCGTATGAGTGCTGATGAAATGGTTCCGGGCGGCATGGAAGTGCAGGACTGGATCAAAGTCGCACAAACCGTCGAAGCCACCGGCGACATCGATTATGTGATGACCACCGCGGGTGTTTATCAGTCCGCCACTTACATCATGCCGCCGTACGACGTACCGAATGGCTGGCTGGCTGATCCGGTTGCGCGCCTGAAGCGCTCGGTCAACATTCCGGTGTTCGTGGTATCCGGTATCGGCAGCGCGGGCGAAGCGGAAGCGATTCTGGCCCGTGGCGACGCCGACATGGTGGCCATGACCCGTGCTCAGATCGCTGACCCGGAATTTGCCAAGAAAACCAAAGAAGGCCGTGAAGATGAAATTTATCACTGCCTGCGTTGTAACCAAGGTTGCGTAGGGCGTCTGTTCCAAGGCACCTCCATGACCTGCCAGATCAACCCAGGCACCGGTCGTGAAGAAGTGTTCGGCGTGCAGACCCTAAAACTGGCACCGGCGCAGAAACACTGGGTGGTGGTTGGTGGCGGCCCTGCAGGTATGAAGGCGGCTGAAGGTCTGGCCAAGCGTGGCCACCGCGTCACCCTGCTGGAGAAATCCAACGAGCTGGGCGGCCAGGTTAACTACGTGATTCGCATGCCACGTCGTGACTCCTTCGCCTGGATCACCGAAGACCTCAAAGTGCACATGGCCAAGGCCGGTGTCACCGTGCGTCTGAATCACACTGCGACTGTGGATTCGGTTAAAGCACTGGCGCCGGACGGCGTGATTGTGGCTACCGGTTCCCTGCCGGATCGCAGCGGTTACTCCGATGTGAACCCGCTGGTGGATCAAGTGCCGGGTATCGACGCCGATCACGTCTTCACCGCCTTGGACGTGTTGGATCACCCGGAAAAACTCGGCAAGCGCGTGCTGGTCATCGACGATGAAGGCACCCGTTATTCCGCCGGTATCACCGAGAAGCTGGTTGAGAACGGTCATCAGGTGCACGTACTGACTCGCTGGAACGCGCTGTTCCACAAGCTGGGCGTGACGCTGGATCAGCCGATTGTGTACGCCAACCTGTTTGCTCAGGGCCTGACTTACACCCTGAACGCCTGGGTCAGCCAGATTCGTGGCGGCGATGTGGATATCTTCAACCTGTACACCGCCGACGAAGAAACCCTGAGCGGTTTCGACAGCATCGTCCTGTGCATCCGTCATCTGCCGCAGCAGCAGCTGTATTTCGACCTTAAAGACGCGCTGCCGAATGTTCACCGTGTTGGCGACTGCGTGACGCCGCGCCGTACCGACCACGCGATTTTCGAAGGCTTCCTGGCTGGGCGCGAGATCTTCGACAACTGGCAGCGCTACATCGAGCCGGGTGCGATTGAGCAGTTCAACGGTCCGCTGTCCCGCGAGGCATTCGAGTAACGATATTGATTTATTAGATGTGCTCGCCAAGGATGGCAAATATTGTATGCAAAAATACGACCGGCAATCTGTGATTGCTGGTCGTTTTGCTGTGCGGATTGAGTGTTTTTTAAGCTATTCAGTGGTTTTAGTAGATATATTGCATGCAAAGCGTTGACTGGCGCTAATGTGCTGGTTATAAATTGTATGCAATCTAAGAGCGCTGTTAATGAGGCTCCTGACCTGAACGTTGACTGATTAGGAACAGGCACATGCTGGAAACACGCCATATCGAATACTTGCGCAGCATCCTCGGGCAGGAGTCAGTACTCACTGACGAAGCCTCCCGTCTCTATTTTTCAACAGACTTGAGCTTTGAGCCTGAGGCTGTTGCCGCAGCGGTGCTAAAACCCACCTCAGTCGAATCCCTGGCAAAGGCAGCCGCCTATTGCCACGAGCATGACATTGCACTGGTGCCGCGTGGCGGCGGTATGTCCTACACCCGCGGCTATGTGCCTACCCGTGAGAACAGCGTGCTGATCGACATGCGCGGGATGAATCAGATTCTCGAAATCAATGAACAGGATATGTACGTACGGGTACAGACCGGCTGCACCTGGAGTGACCTGTACGAGGCACTAAAAGCTAAAGGGCTGCGTACGCCCTACTACGGTCCGCTTTCCGGTATGTATGCCACTGTGGGCGGTGCCCTTTCGCAAAACAGTCTGTTCCATGGCTCGGGTATCCATCACACCGCAGCAGAAAGCTGCCTGGGTTTGAAGGTGGTGTTGGCAGACGGGCAGATTTTGCAGACAGGATCGTCGGCGCACCGTCACAGCAATGGTTTTTACCGCCACTTTGGCCCTGACCTGACTGGGCTATTCACCGCCGACACCGGCGCGTTCGGGGTTAAAGTCGAAGCCTGCCTGCGTCTGATCAAGATGCCTCCGGCGACCCTGTGTGCTTCCTACGGTTTTGAAACCCTGGAGGCCATGCTGCAAGCGCAAACGGCCATCGCCCGAGAAGGTATCGCCAGCGAATGCTACGGCTTCGATCCGTTCTACAACGCCGGTTTTGAAGACAAAGGTTTTACCCTGAAAGAAGGCCTGTCAGTGCTGGCGGATGTGGCCAGCTCAGGTAAGAGTCTGCTCAGTGGTCTTAAGAACGCGGTGAAGATGGCGACTCAGGGCAAAAAGGTTCTGAGCAACATCAACTATTCCCTGCACATTGCGGTGGATGGCCCGACCGAAGAAGCCGCCGCCAGCATGTTGCTGATTGCTGAAAACATCGTCACCAGAAACGGCGGCGCACCGATTGGAAATGCGATTCCGCTGGCTTTCCGGGCTCAACCGTTCGGCGGAGTGCGCACGATTTTGCTGGGCAGCCAGGGTGAAGTTTGGATTCCGGTACATGGTTTCTTCCCGCTCTCCCGTGCTGTCGATGCTGCGCTGACCACCGAGCGTTATTTTGCTGAACATGCTGAGTTAATGAGGACCTACAACATCAAGTCCTCCTACCTCACCTGCTTCTCCGGTGCCGAATTTGTGATTGAGCCGAGCTTGTATTGGTTCGATGAACTGGGTGAGTTCCGACTTGATTTGATCGAGCCTGAATACCGTGAAGAATGGGGCGCGATCCCGGCTGATGTGAAGACCCGTGAAGTGGCGCTTAAGCTGCGCGAAGGCTTGCGCGAGCTGTACTACAAACTCGGTGCCTGCCATTTGCAGTTGGGCAAGTATTACCCGTACCAAGAGTCCATCGGCAACGCGGCCACCGGTCAGCTGCTGCAGAAGGTGAAGCGTGCGGTGGATGAAAAAGGTCTGATGAACCCCGGTTCGTTGGGGCTGGAGTAAGACCATGACAGTTAAGAAGGCTTACGTAGACGTAGCTGACGGGCAGATTCACCTGCGTTATGTCAGCGGCAACGGTGCCGTGCCGACGGTGTTCCTGCACCAGACTGCCAGCTCATCGGCCATGTATCAGGCTGTGATGGAACAGCTTGAAGACCTGGCTCCGCTGTATGCACTGGATACGCCCGGCTTTGGTGGCTCTTATCGCCCGTCGCAAGCACCGACGACCGAGTATTACGTCGATAGCCTGCTGCAGGCGATTGATGCGCTGGGCATCGAACAGTTCAACCTGTTCGGCCACCACACCGGCGCGGCACTGGCCTGCGAGCTGGCGGCCAAGTATCCGCAGCGCGTGCGTAAGTTGGCCATGATCGGCCCGGTCCAACTTACCGAACAAGAGCGCAGCGCGTGGCGCAGCAGCGCGGTCAAACCGCTGACTATCGACGCCCAAGCCACGCACCTTAATGAGGTCTGGCAGCGTGTAACCCACCTAGATCAACAACCCATTGCGTATCCGCCATCAGTGGCGTTGGCGACCCGCGAGGCGATCGACACGCTGATCGCCGGCGATCGCTGGCACGAGGCCTACGCAGCGGTGTTTAACCAAGACTTCCCGGCATATCTGGCGCAGGTTCAATGCCCCCTGCTGATGATCTGCGGTGAAGCTGATGTGCTCTATCCCTACTTCCAGCGTGCGTGTGATGCGCGCCCGGATGCTCAGGTGCTGGAGCTCAAAGCAGGTGCGTATGTGCTGGATCAGGAGCCTGCCTATATGGCTCAAGTGATCCGCGAGTACTTCCGATAGGCAGGCTATTTTGACAATGGCGGTTCGCAGACGAGGTAAAAACAATGCAAACAATAAATGACACCACTTCGCAGTATCGTCACGACGTACTGGTTCAGATGACCCACGATGAAGAAGCACGTCAGGATTTCGTGCGCTGCTTCAAGCTCTATCTGGCCCAGAACGTATCCCCCGGCAACAAAAAGGTCTTCGAAGAGAAAGTCGAGCCGCAACTGAAAGCCTCGGGCAAGGCCCAGAGCCTGGTTGAGATCGACCGTCTGATGAAACAGCAGGAGTACTACCAGTTCTGGAGCAGCCTGCAGCGCTGCAGTCAGGAAATGATGTGGAACTCGGTACAGATTCCGGTGCAGCGCCAGTTGCCGAAACTGGTTGAGAAAGCCAGCGCTGCTCAGGCCAAACCGAAGCTGGGTAGCCTCAAGCTGAATCCGGAACTGAAAACGCCGGATTATCACACTGCCATCGACATTCACTGCATGCCGGGCGGTTATCACTCTGAATTCTGCAAAGACGACGTGGCGGCTGGTGCTGTCTACGACCGCGCGGTGTATGTCTACGCCATGGGCCGTATGGGCCCGCTGAACGACGACATCGGTGCCTCCACTGCTAAGTGGTTGAAGGAGAACTACCCGGACTTCCAGCCTAAGCGCATCCTCGATTTGGGCTGCACCGTAGGTCACTCCACATTGGCCTGGGCCGAGTTCTACCCGGATGCGGAAATCTACGCCATTGACGTCGGTGCTCCGGTGTTGCGCTATGCCCATGCCCGTGCTGAATCGCTGGGCGTGAAAGTACACTTCATCCAGATGAACGCTGAGTTCCTGGACTTCCCGGATGATCACTTCGACGTGGTCAACGGCAGCATCCTGATCCACGAAACCTCGAAGAAAGCGGCGCGCAATATCTTCAAGGAATGCCACCGCGTTCTGCGCGAAGGCGGCGTGATGCTTCATGGCGAAACCCCGCCCTACAAGGACTTGCCGCCCTACGATGCCTTCATGCTCGATTGGGATACCCGCAACAACAACGAACCGTTCTGGCGCGGCAGCCATCTGATCGATCCGTTCAGCGATTGCGTTGAAGCGGGTTTCAGCAAGGACAAGGTTTTCGAAATCCTGGCGCCGAGCGCCTTTGAAGCAAAACTCAGCCAGCGTTACACCCATGTCTTCCAGGGCGGTGACTTTGGCGGTGGTGGTCAGTGGTATGTGTATGGAGCGTGGAAATAATGACTGAGCAAGTTGAAGCTGTATTGCCGAAAAAAGCCAAAGGCGCTCGCCCTTACTTCTTTGAAGACCCGGCGCAAGACAAGCTGCTGGCCATGCTTATGGGGCTGGTAGGTGAAGTCTCGGTACTGGCAGACCGTGTGGATACACTGGAGCGTTTGCTGGTGAGCAAAGGTGTGCTGCCTGAAGGCTGCGTGGATGGCTACGTGGCTGATGCTGCGGTGCGTGATCAGCGTGACGCTAAGCGTGAGCAACTGCTGCGCAACGTCCTGCGCATCATCGCCCAAGACCACGAAGACCCGGATGCCGGCAAGCCGAACGACGATGCGTATCTGTCGGTGGTGACACAAGTCGAGCAGTAAACCGCTGTAGCAGTACAAAGGCCGGCCTGATCAGTTTGCAGTCGATCAGGTCGGCCTTTTTGTCTTATCGGAAGGTGCTTTAAAGACGGTGAAAAAGGCAAGTGTTGTATTGAATCAACTGCCCGTGGTGGGTAAGCCTGACGGCCTTACACCACCCTACAAGTCGCCTGCGTGCTGTAGGGTGGTGTAAGACTGCGGAGCAGTTTACCCACCGTTGGATTGAGCACTCAGACGCTAGCAACTCAGTTGCTTGCTGACCGAAAGAGCAGCGCCCAACACACTCCACAAAGTTTTCCCAACAAGGCGCGCTCAGATCTTAAATCTCAGGATTCTGCGACCGCATCAATCTCACCACCCAGCGCAGGTGTGAGCTGAAGGTCACTACCGCCGTATGGGGGTCGCCTTCGAGCAGGGTTTCGTGAATCTGCCGGTAGTTTTCCAGATACCGTTCCCATGATTCCCCCGGCACGATATTGGCCAGAAACAGCGAATAGAAACGAATCTCCGGGCGGCGGTAAAACAATTCAAGAAAGCCGTTGCCCGCCAGTCCGTGCAGCTTCACATGGTATTGATACAGCGCCCGTACAAAGGCAAAGGGCTCACGGGCCTGGGCGGTGGCTTCGATCTCGTTAAAGGCCTCCACCAGCACCGCGTAGTTGTCCTGCTCTTTGAGTTTTGGGGCCGCCAGACGAATACCCAGCACCAAGATCGCTTCGGAAAACTCAAGGAACTCGACCAGGTCTTCAAGGCTCAGGCGACGAATGCGAGCGCCACGGTTTGGCAGCAGTTCGACAACACCATCACCGGCCAGCTTTTGTAAGGCTTCGCGTATCGGCGCGCGGCTGACATTGAACTGCTCGGCAAGGTCGGCTGCGACCAGACGCTGGCCCTGAGCAAAACGTCCTTCCATGATCCCTTCGAGAATGCCGTTGACGGCTTTATCGACTAACGAACTTTCCGCGTCATCCCCGTTGTAGGTCATGTACAAATCTCTGTCAGTTGGACGTTATAAGTGGATTATTCTCGCATATTCAAATGCGCCACAGCAGTGCTGCAAAGGTCTGGGGCGTGTAATACAGATGCCTTCTTTCACTTTGCAATATCGATTTCAAAGTGCGCGCTAACTGTTCTTACTATTTGCGTAAGTTAATGAATTGAATGGACTTTTCTGAGTGGCCTGATAATTGCTGAATCCCATTAAGTCATTTTTAACTTAATGGAAATACGCCGCTCATGTCGTCCAATGAAATCGTGATTGTTTCAGGCAGTCATTCCCCAGACAGCCAGTCAGCGCGCCTGGCAGGTTACTTGAAGGCGCGTCTGCAGGAGTTGGCAATCAGCGCTGCAGAGGATGTCACGGTGCATGATCTGGGCGCTGAGCCTTTGCCGCTCTGGCAGGAGGGCGCACGTTATGCCCACGCCCAGAGCATGGCTGATGCAGACGCGGTGATCCTGATTTCCCCGGAATGGCACGGCATGGCGACACCTGCGCTGAAGAACTGGTTTTTGTATCTGGACCTGGAGTGGCTGGCGCATAAGCCGGTATTGCTGTGTGGTGTTTCCGGTGGTGCCGGTGGTCTGTATCCGGTGCTCGAATTGCGTACGTTTTCCTTTAAGAACTTCCGCCCCAATTACATGCCGGATCACTTGGTTATTCGCGATGTGCAAGCCGTTATCGGCAGTACTGAGGCGGATAAAGAAGTACTGAAAACACGCCAGCGTATCGATCACACCTTGCAGTTATTGCAGGCCTATATCAAAGGCTTTACCTGTATTCGCAGCGTACTGCCTGAAAAGATTCCCGCGTTCCAATACGGCTTATAAGTCCAAAAACTACCGCTAATAACAATGAGGGTGCGTTAATGAAGTTCGGTATTTTTCTCCCCAATGGCAGTAATGGCTACATCCCTTCCAAGGGCAGCCCGGTGTATCTGCCAACCTTTGAGCACAACAAACAAATCACCCTGGAGGCGGAGCGTCAGGGGCTCGATTTTGTTTTGTCGATGATGAAGTTCAAAGGCTTTGGCGGTGAGACCGGCTACTGGGATTCCTGCTTGGAAACCTTCACCCTGATGGCGGGTTTGGCAGCAGTGACAGACAAGATTGGTCTGTTCCCAACTGTGACTGTTTTGGCACGTCATCCGGCTGTTGTCGCGCGGATGGTGGCAACCATTGATGACATCAGCGGCGGTCGTTGCGGTCTGAACGTAGTGACCGGCTGGAACCGCCCTGAGTACACGCAAATGGGCGTATGGCCGGGCGATGATTACTACGGTCGTCGTTATGAGTACGCGGCAGATTATCTGTCGCTGGTTAAGAAGTTCTGGACGGAAGAATCCGTCACCTACAAGAGCCCGTTCTTCGATGTGAAGGATTGCGTGGTCAACCCGCGTCCGGGCCGTCAGATTCCAATCGTGTGCGCGGGCCAATCCCCGGCTGGTCTGGCGTTCACCGCTCAGCACGGTGATCACAGCTTCATCATGGCAGAGAAGTCCGCACTGAAAAACGCCTGCGATCTGATGCGCAGCGAAGCCGGTAAAACCGGTCGCAAGGTTGGTATCTACGCACTGTTCCAGCTGGTGCTGGCTGAGACCGACGCAGAAGCCCAGGCGCAGTGTGAAGCCATCGTTGCCGGTGCTGATCAGGGCGCGATTGCCAACATCCTCGCCAGTGCTGCGCTGGACTCCAACCCGGGCGGCACCGCTGACCGCATGCTGACTGGCCTTGAGCGCAACTTCGAAGACGGCAACCTGGCCTTTATGGGCATGCCGGTTATCCACGGCTCACCCGCCACTGTTGCCAGCAAGATCGATGACATTGCTGCAGAAACCGGTGTCGACGGCATTCTCTTCAGCATCCCGGACTTCGTCCCGAGCATTCGCATGTTCGGTGAAAAGGTCATGCCGAAGCTGACCTGCTGATCGTCCATCAATTGCGGGACCAAGTGGTCCCGCAATACCGCCTGTGTGGGTGAGTATCTGTCATGTCGATCCGTTTGCTGTTGTGTGCGGTCATCCCGCCGATTCTCTGGGGAACTACGTACTGGCTGACCACAGAAGTGCTGTGGACTGAGCGCCCGTTGACCACGGCGATGATTCGTCTGCTGGTGCCGGGACTGATTTTGCTGTGCCTGCTGCGCTATTGGCCGCGCCCGCAGCACTGGCGGCCGCTGCTATTGATCAGCCTGCTGTGCATGGGGCTGATGCACGCCTGCCTGTTCTATAGCGCATCGCGTTTGGCTGGTCCTTTGGCTGCATTGCTGGTGTGTACCCAACCGTTGTTGGTTTGGGTGATGGCTTGGGTGCTGTTTCGCCAGCGGACCAACTGGATTATCAGTTGCGGCGCGTTATTGGGCTTCTTCGGCATAACTATGGTTTTGGTTGCTCCAAGCCGCATGCAGTGGGATATGCCGGCGGCGATTGCTGCACTGCTGGCCTCCGCCAGCATGGGCTTGGGCACGTTGCTGATGAAACGCTGGAAGCTGGAGATTGCGCCGCTGCCGTTTGTGGGTTGGCAGCTGTTTCTCGGAGGCCTGATGGTGCTGCCGTTCGCCGCCTTGTTTGAGTTTCCCCTGCCGCTGCCCACCTGGCGTGAGGTCTCCGGCTACGGATTCCTGACCCTGTTCGGCACGCTATTGCCGTATTACCTGTGGTTCAAGGCGTTGCCGCGACTCGATCCGGTTCAGCTGTCGGTATTTATTCTGCTGAGCCCGTTAACTGCCATCTGTATCGGCTTCCTCCTGCTTGGGCAGGCGCTGACGCTGTGGCAGATCGTAGGCGCGGTTGTGGTGTTCGCCGGGATTCTGCTCAGCCAGCTGCAACCGTCTGCGGTTGCCCGTACTTAAGCTTTCCCTCCCTGCCAGCACGCTCGCTGTCTTCCGACAGAAGCTGGCAGGTTTTTTTATTTTCCCTGGGCCCTGCGTAAGCGCTTAGCCGTCGCTGGATTTAACGAAACTGGCGATATAGCCGGCAGCAGCCAATGGATACTGCTGCTGAGGTCCATGCCAGGCGCATGGGAAGGTGACCAATTGCAGGGTTGGCAACTGCCCATTGAGGGCGTACCAGTATTCCACAGGGAAGACGATGTCATGGTCAGCGCCGCCAGGCTGGCCAGCACAGGCAGAGGACTTGCGTGTGTGTGTAGGGACATGATGTGTCTCCTTGCGCTATAGACGCTCGATTAAAGTGGCAATGCCCTGGCCGCCACCGATGCACATCGACACCAGTGCGGTTGAGGCGTCGCGTCGTTCCAACTCATCCAAAACGGTGCCGATCAGAATGGCTCCGGTGGCACCCAGCGGATGCCCCAGCGCAATGGCCCCGCCATTGACGTTGACCCGCTCCGGGTCGATGTTGAGGCGGCGAATGGTCTGCAATACAACCGCAGCGAAGGCTTCGTTGATCTCCCACAGATCAATGTCGCTGGCTTGCATGCGGGCAGCTTTCAGCACCTTCTGGCTGGCTGAAGCCGGCGCAGTCAGCATGATCAGTGGCTCGCTGCCTACGGTTGCGACAGCCCGGATATGCGCACGCGGGGTTAAACCATGGGCCCGGATATAGTCATGGGAGGCAACAGCCACTGCGGCGGCTCCATCGACAATGCCGCTGGAGTTACCGGCGGTGTGCACATGGCGGAGAACGCCAGCCTGCGGATAGGCGGCCAGGGCGATCTGATCCAGCGTTGTATCGTCTGGCCCCAGCGTTGTACTGCCCAACGCCGTAAATGCGGGTGGTAATGCGGCCAGCCCCTGAACGCTGGTGTCTCTGACAGCGGAGCGCATGGTAGTCGAAGCGCCTCATGTGCTGACGGCCGGCTCAGCTTTTGATCATGCCGATTTGATGCTGGCTGTGATGGCGCGGATCGCCAGCCCAACACTGGCGCAATGGGTGGCGCGCTACCTGCTGCTCGATAACAGACCCTCACAGTCCCGATATATGGCGATTGAGCACTTGCGCGTGTCGGACCCGGCGTTGCAGAAGGTAGAGCGCTATGTCACCGAAAACCTGCATCGGCAGATCAGCTTGAATGAGCTGGCCAGCGTAGCAGCGGTGTCATCACGGACCCTTGCCCGGCGCATTCATGCCGGGCTGGGGATGACGCCCAATGAACTGGTGCAGCGTTTGCGCGTTGCCCACGCCTCACACCTTCTGGAAACCAGCGCGGCCTCGGTGGAAGAAGTGGCGGCGCGGGTCGGTTATGCCGATCCGGCGGCATTTCGCCGGGTGTTTCGCCGTTTTGCCGGCGACTCGCCGAGAAGCCACCGCAGCCAAACCTAGCGGTTTAAACCGGTATCCAGAATTGGTTGATCACAGCAGTTATGACCGATTGTTAGTGTCTTCTGCTTTACGCCCCAGAGCCTCCAGCGCAACCGTCCAGTCGTTTGCGTCGAGAAAGCCCAATACATCCAGCTCGTCAGGTTTAGCAGATTCGGTAAAGAACAGAGATGTGCCGTATTCAGGCCGCTCACTTTCGTATCCCAGCGCTTCCTCAAATCTTGAAATGCAACTGCTGTGGGTAACCAGGATCAGGTTTTTACCGGGGGTTTTAGTCTTTAGAGCATCTTCCAACATGGACTCCCGGCATTTGTACAACCAATCTTTATCGATGCCTGCATCGCCAAAGACGATCGATTCCGTTTGTGCTGTCCGGGTAAGCGGGCTGTTGTAGATATCGGCATTGTCCAAGCCTAGCTGGCTGAAGCTCTGAGCCAGGCCGTGGCCAACAGATAAGGATCTTGAAGTAACACCCTTGTTGCCGTGCAGGCAGGGGTAGTCTTCCTTATCGCAGCGCTCTAAGTGTCTGAGCAGGACGATGACATTTCCGTCTTCCCACTGATCCAGCAGATGGGGCAGCTCGTGCCTGTTGTCTTCAGACAAGTCTTCAATTTCCTGGGGTTGCATCAGTGCTGTCGCTGCGCAAACCACTAGCGCCGTCAGCGTTAGCCCAAACAGCGTGTTCATGCGCTGTCGGGGGCTGAAACGGCTCAGTAGGCGAACCTTAAACATCATGTACTCCAAACTCTTTTGGCGCGTGGGGTAACGCGCACGGGAGTTCTAGGAGCCTCTGTATCCGGAAAAGTTGCGAATTAATAACGGGATAATGTTCAGAAATGATTCATGCAGCACTGTTGCGCTGTTGGCGCAAAGGTCTGCGAGGAGCATCTGGTCCTATTTCTGTTCGCGCTGTATTAGTTGCTGGGGTGTACCTGGGTGTATGCAATCCAGGTCGCGAATTTATTTCAGCAGGTCTGCAATTTTTCCTGCCAGCGCCTGGTAATCGATATGCCCCGGGGCAATCTTCAGGCTTTCTTCGAGGAACGCTTTAAAGTCTTCCGCCGTCTCCAGCAGCTGCTGTGTGGTGCCTGCCGGGCTGTGGATTTTTACGTTGTTGTCCATCAGGTTGATGCGTGAGTCCGGGGTGGCGAGGGCCATGAGCAGGTGTTGGGTGAAGAGGGAATCGGGTGAGGTGGCGATGTACCAGTTAGCGACTTTTACATCGTTAGCTGCCACTGGCTGCTCGGGATCGAAGGCGTAGAGGTTGATCCACTCGTCCAGTACGCAGGCCTGGAGCATGTAGCGCATGCCGGTGAGGGTGTCGGGGTTGAGGCCGCTTTCGCTGACGGGGATCAGGCGATAGGGTTCGTGGGGTGTTTCTTGTATTTCGCCGATGCGGCTCAGGGACAGTGGCGCGGATGGGCTCATGCCGCCGAAGTTAGGGTCGTAGAGGTACTCTTCGCCATCCACGTCCACAACAGTGACGAGGTGGGATAGCGACGGTGTTTGGTCCGGCGTGGCCATAAAGTACACACGGCCCAGGCGGTTTACAGCGTTGTAGCCCAGGGCGCTTAGGGCTTGCTGAGCCAGCAGGCTTTGTTCGAAGCAGTAGCCTTCCCGGTGCTGCACCAGCAGTTTGTTTTGCAGGTGTTCTGTGTCCAGCGGTACGCCTGCGCCAAGGAAGGATGCAGTGTTGCCGAACGGGATATGGGTGACATGCTGGAACAGCAGCTTTTGCAGGTTAGTCAGCGTGGGCGAAAACGCTCCGTTAAAGCCGATTCTTTCGAGATAGAGCGCAGCCAGTGCGTGGTTAGTTTCTGCATATGCGTTGCTCATGATTTGCGCTCTATAAAGTTGGCCAGTGTGCGGGACTCTAGCAGCGGACGGCTTCAACTGCGGGGCCAGAGACTCCCATAGCGATCGGGTAAATTAGTTTTGCTTAATGCAAAGTTCAATTGAGTCTTTATTGCTGATAGATGGCACATCGTTAGCGTTTTTTAATTCCTCAGCACATCGCGGCATTTAGCCAAACACCACCCACTATTGAAGCTGGCGACTAAGCCAAACCCAGAGTGCGCCGAGCAACGTAAGCCAGATCAGGATGATTATGGCCGCAGCGATTCGGTTTACAGGGCGTTTTGCCCGGCTGTGCTCCCATTGCGCTGCTTGCTGGCGGCAGTCTTCAAGCACGTGTGCAGGGAGCAGGTGGATCACCAGGGCAATGCCGAGAGGCAATAGGATCACGTCATCCAGATAGCCCAGCAGCGGGATAAAGTCGGGGATCAGGTCAATCGGGCTCAGGGCATAAGCCACGACAAAGAGCGCAACGAGTTTGGGCAGCCAGGGCGTTTCAGGGTGCCGGCAGCTGAACCAAAGCACCATGACTTGCCGCTTGAGGGCTTTGGCCCAGCCACGAAGGCGTTGCACCAGACTCACTCGGTTGGATTCCTTGTTGTGTGTAACGCTACTTCAGGTAGGAGGTAGGGCTAGCAGTGTCTGTCCAAGGTCTGCGCTGTGCTGTTGTGGTGAGACGTCATCCTTCCTCAGATGTTCACAGATATACCCCATTCACTGGCGTTTGAAGTGCCCTTCATCCAGTAGCCCTTTTAGCGCTGCTTAGGCTGTTTCGCTGAGCCTTCTGTAAATAACGCCAGGCGCGTTCCTTAGTTTCTCCAGCTTTTGCACTCACTCTGAAATTCACCTTTTCAGCTTGAAATGAAGCCTGTTGCAGGTCGCTCTTTTTTATCGCGCATACAAATAAAAAATACATATAAATCAGTTGGTTAAATGAAATAAGAAAAGTTGGCAATGCAATTGCAATGGCTTGCTCAGAACCACCAGTCTCACCAATAAGAGAAACAATATGAGCAAGCCGTTAGAGGGGATTCGGGTCATTGACTTGACCCACATGCTGTCCGGTCCTTACGCCGGCATGATCCTGGCAGACCTCGGTGCTGAAACCATCAAGGTGGAGCCGCTGGCAGGTGAGGGGACTCGCGCGTTATTGGCGAAAGACCCAAACAATTCTCTGAAGGGTATGGGCGCGTACTTCCTGACCCTTAACCGTAACAAGAAGAGCGTGTGCATTGATCTCAAGAGCGAGTCAGGCCTTGAGCTTTTCTATGACTTGGTGCGCAACGCTGATGTGGTGCTGGATAACTTCAGTGCCGGTGTACCAGCGAAGCTGAAGATCGACTTCGAGCACCTCAAAGCAGTCAACCCGCGCATCATCACCTGCTCCGTGACCGGCTTTGGTCAGGACGGCCCGAACTTCCAGCGTCCGGCGTTTGATCAGGTGGTACAGGGCATCGGTGGCGGTATGTCGATCACCGGTGAAAACGCCGACAAACCAACCCGCGCCGGTATCCCGATTGGTGATCTGGGCGGCGGTATGTTTGCGGTAATGGGCATTCTGGCGGCGCTGCAATCGCGTACCAGTAAAGGCCACGGCCAGCACGTTGATATCTCCATGCTGGATTGCCAGATCAGCATGCTCAACTACATGGCCACCATGTATTTCCTCAGCGGGCAGAACCCGACGCCGCTGGGCAACGGCCACTTTGTTCACGTGCCGTACAACACCTTCAAGACCAGCGATGGTTTCGTGATCATCGCGGTGATTTTCGACAGCTTCTGGGACAACCTGATCAGCCTGTTCGATATCGAAGCGCTCAAGGACCCTAAGTTCAAGACGCAGCCTGAACGTCTCGCCAACAAGGCGCTGATTGAAGGCATCCTCAACGATGTGTTCTCGACTCAGACAACCGCTTACTGGGTAGAGAAGTTGAGTTCCGTACGGGTGCCGTGTGCCCCGGTTAATAACTTCGAGCAGGCCCTGACTGACCCGCAGGTGCTGCATCGCAAGATGGTGGTTGAGCTTGAGCACCCAGAAGGTGGCAAGGTCAACGCACCGGGCAACCCAATCAAGCTCTCTGTGGATAACGAAGAGCTATACACCCCGCCGCCACTGCTGGGCCAGCACACCGACGAAGTTCTGAAGTCGCTGCTGGGTCTGGATGATTCGCGCATCGCTGAGCTGCGCACTGCAAAAGTGGTGGGCTGAGCCATGGTCGAGCGCGTAATCGTTAATGAAGTCGGGCCGCGTGACGGCCTGCAAAGCCAGGGTAAGACCCTGAGCGTGGCGCAGCGTCTGGAGATGATCCAGATGCTGCTCAATACCGGTATTCGCAGCGTTGAAGTCGGCAGTTTCGTATCGCCAAAAGCGGTCCCGCAGATGGCCGGCACTGATGAGTTGTTCGGTCAGCTGCCGATGGCAGATCAGGTCGCTTATTCGGCGCTGATCCCCAATGCCAAAGGCTACGAGCTGGCTAAGGCGGCTGGGGTTAAGTCTGTGGCGGTGGTGCTGTCAGCCACTGAAACCATGAACCAGCGCAATATCCGCATGAGTCTGGATGAGACCACTGCGGTGTGCACGGAGCTGATGCAGCGTGCGCGTGAGGACGGGCTTGAGGCGCGCGCCTATGTGGCGGTGGCATTCGAGTGTCCGTTTGAAGGTATTACTCCGGCTGAGCGCGTGATCTCCCTGACTCAGCGCATGTTCGATGCCGGTGCCGACAAAGTGATCATTGCCGACACCATTGGTGCCGCTAACCCGCTGGCGGTGCGCAAGGTGCTGACGCCGTTGCAGGCGTTCAGCGAAGCTGGCCGCCTCTCCTGCCATTTCCACGACACCCGCGGCATGGCTCTGGCCAACGTACTGGCCTCATTGCAGGCCGGTGTGCGTGAGTTCGACAGCTCTATCGGTGGTCTGGGCGGCTGCCCGTTCTCACCGGGCGCAACCGGCAATCTGGCCACTGAAGACCTGGTGTTGATGCTCAATGCCATGGGCTTTGAAACCGGTATCGACAGTCTGGCACTGGTTGATGCCGTCAAGCGTGTGGAGGCGCTGACTGAAACACCGCTGGGTGGCCATTCCTTCCGCTGGTTACAGCGCCAGGTTGCGCAGGGGGTGCAGCATGCTTAATACCTGTCTGAGCTGGGTTGGGCGTTTGTCGCCGTGGATGATCATCGGCAGCCTTTCTTACGCTGCACTGTTCGTACAACCCACTGTTAATCCGCATCCGCTGAACCAGCCGCTGCTGGAAAACCGCGATGCATTCTTTGATGCCGAAGTTTACGGCCAGCACATCTGGGCGGTTGGCCAGAACGGCGCACTGCTGGAGTCGCTGGATAACGGTGAGAGCTGGAGCCGCGAAGAGGTGCCGGGCCGAGATAACTTGCAAGGTATTGCGGTTTCTCCGCAAGGCACTGTGGTGGTGGTCGGTAACCAGGGTCGTCTGTGGGTTAAGCAGGACGACGGCAGCTGGAAAGAGCAGCAAGTGCTGGGTGAAGACACCGTGGCCAAGCTGCTGGACGTCACCTTTATCGACAACCACTTCTGGGTGGTCGGTGAGATCGGCAGCCTGCTGCGTGGCGATGCCGATGGCACTAACTGGCAGCAGCTGAGCATTGATGAAGACGTCACCCTCAACAGCATTACTGCCGGTGCCAACGATGACCTGTGGATTGCTGCCGAGTTTGGCCGCCTGCTGCACAGCGTCGATCACGGCCAGAGCTGGCAGGTGCAAGAGCTGGGCAGCGAGAGCCTGCGTGCTCTGAAGTTCAACGGCCAGGTGGGCGTAGCCGTGGGCAACCGCGGTGGCTTCTACCTCAGCGAGAACGCGGGCGAAAGCTGGCGCGAAGTACCCGCCTTTACCGAAGAGCATCTCTACGACGTGACCTTTAACGAGGGCCGCTGGATCGTCACCGGCGACCGCGGTGCCCTGTATCAGAGCCGTGAGGCTGTTCCTGCCAAAGGCTGGCAACGCTGGAGCCCTGCCGGGCTCGACAAGAGCTACCACAGCCGTCTGCTCAATACCGATCGCGGCGTACTGCTGATCGGTAAGCAGGTTGGCCTGTTGGGCGCAGAAGACCTCCGGTTGTTGATCAAGGAGAACCAGTAATGACTGGCGTTATTAATTACACCGCGCGCCTGGCCGCGTGGTCTATCCGCAACCGCATTGCGGTGTGTATCGCCATTGCTCTGGCGACCATCGCGTTTGCCGCGTCGCTGAGTGGCCTGGATATCCGCACCCGCTTCAGTGACATGGTCCCGCACGATCACCCGTATGTGCAGGTGCATCAGAAGTATCAGGACAGCTTTGCTGCCAGTAACCGCGTCACCATTCTGGTCAAAGCGCGTGAAGGGGAAATCTTCAAACCGGAGATCCTCGAAGAAGTGCGGCGCATCACCTACGACTTGCAGAAGGTCGAAGGTGTAAACCCGATGCAGATCACCTCGCTGGCGTCGAAGAAGCTCAAGCGCGTTAACGCCTCCAGTGAAGGGATTGAGACCAAGCCGATGATGTGGCCGAACGTGCCGACATCTGAGGCGGAAATCATCGAGCTGCGTCAGGCGGTGCTGAACAATCCGATGGTTTACGGCCTGTATGTGGACCGTGAACTGAGCTCGGCGCTGATTCAGGTGGACTTCTACGATCACCTGGTCGACTACAGCAAAATCTACCCGCAAATCCAGGCCCTGCTGGACGCCTCACCGGTAAAAGAACAGGTCAGTCTGCATTTGGTCGGTGAGCCGATTCTGTATGGCTGGGTTGCTCACTACCTGGAAGAAACCGTCAGCCTGTCCCTGCTCTCGCTGGGCGCTATGTTGCTGCTGCTGTTCGTCTTCAGCCGCACATGGCGCGGCACCATCCTGCCGTTTATGGCAGGTACTGTGTCGGCGATCTGGGCGTTGGGTATCGGCAACCTGCTGGGCTACAACTTCGATCCGTTGGTGATCGTGGTGGCGTTCATCATTACCGCCCGTGCGCTGTCGCACTCGGTGCAGATGATCACTCGCTTCGATGATCTGGTCTCCGGCGACGGTCAGATTGACGCCCGCCGTGCGGCTGAGCAGACCATGCGCGAACTGTGGCGCCCCAGCATGCTCGGCTTGTATGCCGACGCCGGTGCCATCCTCTGCGTGATCCTGACGCCGATTCCGCTGCTGCAAAAAGTGGCCATCGTCGGTGCCATCTGGGTGATGACCATCACCGTCTCTGCGGTGTTCCTGACCCCTGCTCTGCTGTCTTTCATCAAGCGTCCGCAAGGTTATGCGCATCCGTTCAACCTGGATGGCTTCATGCGCGTGATCCTGTCCGGTGCCAAGTGGGTGGTGCGTACCCGTGCCCGTTACGTGGTAGCGCCGCTGGTGATTGTGGTGGTCTCCGGTCTGGTCTTTGAGGCCACGCGCCTGACTATTGGTGATGCCAGTGATGGTTCGCCGATCCTCTGGCAAGACTCCTCCTTCAACAAAGACAGTGCGCTGATCAACCGTCTGTACCCTGGCTCCGAGCAGATGTTCGTGGTGATTGAGGGCAAGGACAACGACACCATGAAGAGCCCGGAAGTGCTCGATTGGATGATGCGTTTCTCCCGCTACATGGAGCGTCAGGAAGAGATCGGTGGTGCCATTTCTATGGCTGACATCGTGGTCGACATCCGCCGTAACCTCTATGAAGGCAACCCGCGTTTCCGTGAGTTGGGCGGCAGCAAAGTCGAAAACGGCGAGCTGATCAGCTTCTACATGCAAGGTGCTGACCCAGGCGATCTGGCCCAGTTCACCGACGTTCACTTCAAGAACGGTGCTGTAACCCTGTTCTTCCGTGACCACAAAGGCGACACCCTGCGTAAGGCTACGCACTACGCCAAACAGTTCATTGCCGAAAATCCGCTGGAAGGCGCTGAGGTGAAGCTGGTGGGTGGTGTGCTGGGCATCATCGCCGCGGTTAACGAAATCCTCCTCAGTGACCAGATTGAGGCGGTTGCCCTGGCCTTCCTGGTGGTCGTTGTGTGCTGCCTGGTGGTGTACCGCTCTTCGGTCAGCGGCGTGTTCTTCATCATCCCGGTGGCGATCTCCAACGTGGTGACGTTCGCCTTCATGGCCTGGCAAGACATCGGCATGAGCATCAGCACCTTGCCGGTGGTGGCGCTGGGGATTGGCCTGGGTGTGGATTACGCCTTCTACATCGTCGATTCGATCAAGGAATACCTGGAGAAACATCCGGACGCTGATCCGCTGGATGCGGTGCTGCAGTCTCTCGGCTCGGCAGGTCGTGGCGTGCTGCTGACCGCCTTCACCCTAGCCGCAGGCGTACTGTTCTGGTCGTTCTCCTCCCTCCGTTTTCAGGCAGAGATGGGCATGCTCATCGGGCTGTGGCTGATGGTTTCAGCACTCACTTCTCTGTTTGTCATGCCTTCGCTGGCGCTCGTGTTCAAGCCGAAGTTCATCTTCGAACACAGCCCGTCGAAAGAGGCCCAGACCACCGGGCACGCTCTCCAACCTGAGCATAACTGGAGCTGATAATGAAAAGAAAAACCAAGCTTTTAACTCCGTTGGCCTGTGCAGTCATGATGGCGGCGGGTGCACACACAACCGTGCATGCTGAAGATGGATTCTTCGACAATTGGGAAGTAAGTGGTTACGCACGTACCCACTTCTCCTGGAACCTTGAGAATCCTTACCTGATGGATGGGGACGACGCAAACGCTCTGGTCGGGGCAGAACGTAAAGGTGACTACCGTTACGACATGTCCATGGCCCGTGCCACGCTGAAGCTCAATCTGTTCAAAGAGTTCGGCGACTCCCAGTTCTACGTTTCAGGCCGGGTTAACCGCGAGCACGAAACCAACTACCTGAAAGACCTTCAGGAAGTCATGGATCAGAACGCGGCATCGGATATGTTCAGCGACCGTAACAAGTCGCAAGTCAATCTGATGGACGACGTCTACAACAGCGAGGAGCTGCGCGAGTTGTGGTGGCAGACCAAAGTCACCCCGAACACCATTCTCAAACTGGGTAAACAGCAGGTGGTCTGGGGAGAGACCGACTTCTTCCAGTCCATGGACGTGATCCACGGCTACGATCAGCGTATCCGCTCGTTCCTTGAGCCGGAAAACGAAGACGTGCGCAAGCCGCTGTGGATGGTCAACCTGCAGCAGGAGTTCAACGAACTCGATGGCACCCTGCAGATGATCTACATCCCCGGTCGCATGAACAGCGCCTACGATCGTGGTAACTCCTTCGACGTCGACGGCGGCCGCTGGGCCAACAACCCGAACAAGGGGATTACCTTCCGTACCGCCACCTTCGGTGCGGACGTGCCGTACAACTTCGACCACAAAGATGCCGACATGGATGATCCATCCTACGGTCTGCGCTGGAAGTCGATGGCGGGCGAATGGGAATACTCCCTGGCCTGGTTCCATGGCCCGTCGGTTAACCCGGTGATCAACCCGAACCCGAACAACCCGTTGGGCGTGGGTGATGCAGCCAGCGGCGCTAAATTCGCCGGTGCCTACAAGGGTGAATACAACTCGGACGCAGGCTCGACGGTGGGTGAGCTGATTTATCCGTTCGTGGATGTGTTCGGTATTTCTGCTAACCGCTATCTGGAATCGATCGACGCGGTGTTCTCCACCGAGTTCTCCTACATTCCGGACTCGCCGTATAACTTCGGCTTGCAAGCGGGCGAAGCAGGTGGCTGCGCCTTCTTCCCAGGCTTCTGCGGCATCAAAGAGAAGGATGTGGTCAAGACCATGCTACGTCTTGATAAGCAACTGGCCCTGCAGAAGTTCCTCGGCACCAGCCGTCCGTCCTTCTTCTCGGTTCAGCTGTTTAACACCTGGATCACCGACTACGACCGCGACGACGAGCTGGTCAACAGCGCTGGCTTCAGCGGCCGTACCAAAGAGTTCTCCACCATCGCCACCGCGATTCTGGGCATGAACTACGACAACGACCGCATCAACCCAAGCATCGCAGTGGGCACCGACATGACCTATGGCGGCAGCTTCCTGATTCCTGCGGTTGAGTTCGCTTACGGCGACAACTGGCGGATCCGTGCTGAGGCCGACATCTTCTTTGATGACGAAAGCCAGAAGCGCGCCCTGCAAGGGTTCAACAACACCAACCTGTTTGGTTACTTCAATGGCAACGACCAACTGTCCTTGCGTGTGACTTACAACTTCTAAGACCAGGAGATGACAACAATGAAAATGCGTCTTAGCTGTCTGGCCAGTGCCCTGGCTCTGAGCCTGTCGGCCAGCTTCACCGCCTATGCGGCGGAGCTGACCCCAGGCAGCAAAATCAATGCAAGCAACCTCGACCAGCACCTGGCCGATACCTTCGAAGGTACAGCCATCAAGGACCTGCTGACCGAGCGCATGCAGAAGCTGATTCGTGAGGAAGGTCTGCAGATCAACCTCAAAGCTTCGCAGCCGATCACGCTGGGTAAGGATTACATGGCGGCCACCCAGGCTAATGCCGGTAAAGCCACCTTCAACCCGGACACCCGCCAGGTGGATGGTTGGGTCGCCGGTATGCCGTTCCCGGATGTGAAAGCGGATGATCCTCATGCCGCTGAAAAGCTGATCTGGAACCACCACTACGCGCAGCCGAACAAGAACGTGATGGACTATCCGAAGTTCGCGTACCTGTTCATCGACCCGAAATCCGGGCTGGAGCGTAAGCAAGAGTGGCGCTTCCTGCGTTATCAAATGAAAGGCCGTCTGGGGGTACAGAACCCGGTTGAGGGTGATGGCAGCATCTTCACCAAGACCCTGCTGTACGCAACTTACCCGTCCGACATCCGCGGTCTGGGTCTGTTCACCATCCGTTACGACTCGCCGAAGCTGGAAGACTCCTGGGCTTACGTGAAGTCCGTGCGCCGTACCCGTCGTCTGTCGGGCGGTACCTGGATGGACCCGATTGGCGGCACCGATCAGCTGAGCGACGATATCGAAATCTTCAACGCTCACCCGAGCTGGTACCCGGAGTACAAACTGCTTGGCAAGCGTAAGCTGCTGGTGGTTGCCAACTCCACACAGACTGCCTGGGACTCCAAAGCTAAAGGCAACGCTGAATTCCCGATCGTTGATCTGGATAACGGCCCACACTGGAACCCCAATGATGGCTGGGAGCCGCGTGATGTATGGGTAATCGAAGCGGTTACTCCGCCAGAGCACCCGTACGGCAAGAAGGTCATGTACATGGATGCGCAGTTCCCGCGCTTCTATCAGGCTGAGGCCTATGACCGTAAGGGTGAGTTCTGGAAGTGGATGAACTACCACCTCAAGACCATCAAGTTGGGTGACGGTGACACCGCGATTGCTTCGGCAGCGGGCTTCACCATCGACTATCAGCGTCGTCATGGCACTGTGTTCGTGCTGGGCGATGGCACCACTATGAACACACCGGGCATCACTGCTGACGATGTAAACCTGCGCGAGCTTGAAAAAGTAGCTCGCTAAGGCGCAAGACGCCGGGCTGCCTCAGGCAGCCCGGCCGATACAAATCTAAGAAGCGCTTGGAGAGGAACCATGAGTTTTCGATTGGGTGTAGACGTAGGCGGCACCTTTACCGACCTGCTGTTGATTAATGATGTGACGGGCGAAAGTTTCACCGCCAAGGTCCCTTCAACGCCGCATAACCCATCCATTGCTGTACTCAATGGTATTGAGCGGATCTGTGGGATCGCAGCCATTGAGCCTTCACAAATCAAAGCGGTGATGCACGGTACAACCGTGGCCACCAACGCCATTCTGACCCGCCGTGGGGCGAAGGTTGGTCTGGTCACAACCCAGGGCTACAAGCAGGTTCTGCACATTGCCCGCTCCTTCGTACCGGGCGGCCTCGGTGGCTGGGTAATCTGGAACAAAGGTGAGCTGCTGGCGCCGCTGGAGCTGACCATCGAAGCCAACGAGCGCATTGGCGCAGATGGCGAGGTTGTGCGCCCGCTGGATCGTGAACAGATCCGCACTGCCCTGAAAGGCCTGGCCGCAAAAGGCATCGAAGCCCTGACCATCAGCCTGGTTAACGCCTATGTAAACGGCGTGCATGAGCGCGAAATCCTCGAGATCGCCCATGAAGTCATGCCGGGTATTCCGGTCTCCCTGTCCTCTGAAGTCGTACCTGAAATGCAGGAATACGAGCGCACCGAAACAACAGTGGTGAACAGCTACGTACGACCTGAGGTCGAGAATTACATCAACCACCTGCAAGGTGAGTTGAACCAGCGCATTGGCAGCCACTCGCAGCTGTCGATTCTGCGCTCGGACGGCGGTCTGGCCACCAGCCAGTCTGCGGCCAATACACCGGTCAACCTGCTGCTGTCCGGCCCTGCCGGCGGTGTGGCGGGTGCCATCTGGTTCTGTTCCCGTGGTGGTTTCAGCCGCGTGCTGACCTTCGACGTGGGCGGTACCTCCACTGACGTTGCCCTGATCGATAACAACCAAGCACGTATCCGCCGTGAAACCCGCGTGGGTGACGTTGCCGTACGTGCTCCGTCGGTTGACGTACGTACCGTAGGTGCCGGTGGTGGCTCCATGGCCAGCGTGCCGGAACTGACCCGTGCCCTGCGCGTAGGCCCGGAAAGTGCGGGTGCTGTACCTGGTCCTGCGGCCTACAACCGCGGTGGTGAAGTGGCTACTGTGACCGATGCCAACGTGGTGTTGGGTTACCTGCCGGCTATCCAAAAACTTGGCGGTGACTTCCAGGTCCGTCATGACCTGGCGACTGAAGCTGTACAAAAAATCGCCGACGCCATGGGCGTTACCCTGTTCGAAGCGGCAGAAGGTATCGTCCGTCTGGCCAACGAACACATGTATGGTGCTCTGCGCCTGATCAGTGTTGAGCAAGGCTACGACCCACGCGACTTCGCCCTCTGCGGTTTCGGTGGTGCAGGCCCGCTGCACGCCAACGCCATGGGTATTCTGATGAACGCATGGCCGGTCATCATTCCGCCGGGCCCAGGTGTGCTGTGTGCCTACGGTGATGCGACCACCCGCGTGAAAGACGAAGCGTCACGTTCGATCATCCGCCGTACGGCTGATCTGACCCTGGACGAAGTGCTGCAAATCATTGAGCAGCTGGCCAGCCAGGTCGGCGACTCACTGGCGGCTCAGGGCATTGCCCGTGAATCCCAGCAGCTCAACTTCCAGGCCGATGTGCGCTATCAGGGCCAGGCCCTGCAACTGACCCTGGAAATCGACCGTGATGCCCTGGCCCGCGACGGCCTGAAAGTGATCACTGGTGCCTTCGACGCAGAGCACGAGCAGCTGTTTAGCTTCTTCCTCGAAGACTCCCACGAGCTGATCAACCTACGTGCCATTGCCCGTGCTCCGCGTCCGGAAATCACTGAGCGTCAGTACGAAGGCGAGCAGCCTGCGCTGGCTGATGCTGTCAGCGGCGAAAGCCCGATCCACTACGCCGGCAAGGACTACACCGCCACCCTCTATGACCGCAGCAAGTTGGCTCCGGGCATGGTCGTTGCGGGCCCTGCCATCGTTATGGAAATGGATTCCACCACTGTTGTGTTCCCAGGTTACGAAGCGGCGGTTGACCGCGTCGGCAACCTGCTGATTCGTCCGCAGGAGTAAGCATCATGGTTGCGCGTATCAAGCAGACTAATAACACCCCGTTCAAGCGCGTACCGGTCGACAGCATCACCATCGACATCGTCGAAAACGCCCTGAGCAACGCCCGTTTCGAGATGGATGCTGTGCTTTTCCGCACCGCCATGAGCCCCGGTATCCGCGAGCAGGGCGACGCCTTCCCGCTGATTGCCACCAGTGAAGGCAAGATGATCGTCGGCCAATTCGGCTCCTTCATCACTGGTTTCCTGGAGAACTACACCGGCGAGATCGAAGAAGGCGACATCTTCCTCACCAACGACCCGTACCTGTGCAACGGTGCGGTCAGCCACCTGCCGGACTGGCTGGTGCTGATGCCGATCTTCAAAGACGGCCGCGTGATCAACTACTCCGCCATGTTCGGTCATATGTCCGACGTGGGCGGCAAGGTTCCGGGTTCGCTGCCGACCAACGCCAGCTCGATCTGGGAAGAAGGCATCCGCATTCCGCCGGTCAAGCTGTACCGCAAAGGCGTGATGAACAGCGACATGCTCGACGTCATCCTGCACAACGTGCGTCTGCCGCGCTGGAACCGTTCGGACCTGAACGCCATCGTTGCTGCCTGCCGTACTGCCGGTAAGCGCTGTGTGGAGCTGGCTGAGCGCTTCGGCGACGATGTGTTCTACAGCGCCCAGCAGGAAATGCTCGACCGCACCCGTCGCGCCATGAAAGAAGTGATTCAGCGCGTGGTCTCTGAAGAGCGCCAGGTGTTTGAAGACTACATTTGTGACGACGGAGCTGGCCTTGGCCCGTACACCCTGCGTTGCGCCCTGTGGCGTGAAGGCGAGAAAGCTATCTTCGACTTTGAAGGGACTGACCCGCAGGCACCGTCTTCGGTGAACTTCTACGTCAACGAAGAGATGTTCAAGATCTTCTTTGGCGCGCTGACCATCAGCCTGTTCGACCCGGCGATTCTGCTCAACGACGGTTTCTACGACCTGGTTGACGTGCGTATCCCGAAAGGCTCGCTGCTTAAGCCGAACTTCCCGGCTGCACTGTCCTGCCGTACCCACGCGCTTGGTCGTATCTTCGACATGATGGGCGGCCTGCTGGGCCAGGGCACGCCGGAAGCCATGAACGCAGCGGGCTTCTCCGATTCCCCGCACTTCATGTACTCCGGTTACGACAAAAACGGCGAATGGTTCCAGCTGTTCCAGATCGGTTTCGGTGGTATCCCGGGCCGTCCGGCTGGCGACGGTGCCGACGGTCACTCGCTGTGGCCGGGCTTTACCAACGTGCCGAACGAATTCGTTGAGGCGTACTTCCCGCTGCGTATCGAAAGCTACGAAACCCTCACCGACACTGGCGGCGCGGGCTTCCATCGCGGCGGTAACGGCCTGCGTGTGAGCTATCGCCTGCTGGCCGATGGCGAGATTTCCATCCACGACGACCGCTGGTTGACCTACCCGTGGGGCGTTAACGGTGGTGAGCCGGGCGCACGCAGCCGTAAAGAGCTGATCCGTGTCGATGGAACCCGTCAGATGCTGCCGTCCAAGTGCGACAACATCGTGGTTAAAGCCGGCGATCTGCTGCTGTTCGACACCTGGGGTGCCGGCGGCTGGGGTGATCCGTTCAAGCGTGACACCGCAAAAGTCCTGCAGGACGTACAGCGCGGCCTGGTCAGCGTTGAAGGTGCCCGCCGTTATGGTGTGGTGATTGAAGGTGACAGCGTTAATGCGGCGGCAACCGAAGCCCTGCGTGCAGAGCTGAGCAAAGCCCGTGGCGAGATCACCCTCTTCAACCGTGGTGGCACGGTGGAAGAACTGAAAGCCCGCTGCCTGGCTGAAACCGGCCTGCCCGCTCCTGCCACTCCGGTCTGGAGCTAAGCCATGGCATTGGAATCGCGTGAGTTGGTAGCAGCCAAGCGATATGCCTTGATTCTGGTGGATCTCAGCCTGGGGTTTACTGACCCCAGCCTGAGCCCGCTGGCCTCCGACTGCCCACAGGTGGTCGAAGCGAACCAGCGCCTCCTCGCTGCCTTCCGGCAGCGGGGCTGGCCAGTGATCTTCACCACTGTGGCGTATGACAATCCGGAGCAGGCCCGCGTCTTCCGCGAGAAGCTGCCGAGCCTGAACGTCCTCGAAGCCGGCAGCAAGCTGGTGGAGATCGACCCGCGCCTGGCACCGCTGGCGGATGAGCCGGTGCTGGTTAAGCACTGGGCCAGCGCCTTCTTCGGCACTGACCTGAAAGCCCGGCTGGATGCAGCCGGTGTGGATGGTGTGATGGTGACCGGCCTGACCACCAGTGGTTGCGTGCGGGCGACAGCGGTCGATGGTTTGCAGAACGACCTGCGCGTGCTGGTGCCGGAAGAGGCTGTGGGCGATCGCAATCAGGATGCACACAAGGCCAACTTGTTTGACCTGCAACTGAAGTATGTGGATGTCCGCCCACTGGAGCAGTGCCTTGCGTTGCTGGCGTAGTGCCGGGAGCGTACTGCTGCTGGGGCTGCTGGCCGGGTGTGCGAGCGAGCGTATGAATACCACGACCTATTCATCGCCTATCCGCACCCAGTCAGCGGCCTGCCAGCTTTATGCCCAGGCCTGGGTGGAGCATTTTCGCGCCAGTGTTGCGGTGCGTGAAGGCCGTCATGGCGACAGTGCACTGCACAAGCAGGCACAGGCCCGGGCGCGTCTGGATCAGCAACAGATTGATGAAGATTGTTACAAGCCGTACTGCCTGATTCAGCCCAAAGCTGAAGGCCGGCTGGATACCTACTGTGGGTACAAAGTCCCTGATACCAGCGGGCAAGAACTTTACCGCTGGATTCCCTGGACGGACCTGAATTAAGCCTTGAAGAACAGAGGACACACACGTGGGAGCGCAGACACTCTACGACAAGCTGTGGGCGCGCCACCGGATTGATGAACTTCCGGATGGCTCCACGCTTTTATATATCGACAGGCACCTGCTGCATGAGGTGACCTCACCGCAGGCATTTTCCAACCTGCGACTGGCCGGGCGAAAACCCTGGCGGCTGGATACGTCACTTGCGACCCCCGATCACAACGTCCCGACCCTGAGCCGAGAGCAAGGGGTTGAAGGTGTCAGCGATGCGATTGCCCGCCAGCAGATCGCCGCGCTGGAACGCAACAGCATTGAGTTTGGTGTGCCGTTGTTTCCACTCAACGACGTGCGCCAGGGCATCGTCCATGTGGTTGGCCCGGAGCAAGGCCTGACCTTGCCCGGCATGACACTGGTTTGCGGTGACTCGCACACCGCCACCCACGGCGCGTTGGCGGCCCTTGCCCATGGCATCGGCAGCAGCGAAGTGGAACATGTACTGGCCACGCAAACCCTGCGCAGCCGCAAGCAAAAGAATTTCCGCATTCGGGTGATCAATCGCCTGAGTGAAGGAGTAACGGCCAAAGACCTGGCCTTGTACATCATCGGCATGATCGGCACTGCCGGCGGTACTGGCTGCGCCATCGAATTCTGTGGTGAGGCGATTGAAGCGCTGAGCATGGAAGCGCGCATGACGCTGTGCAACATGAGCATCGAAGCCGGTGCGCGGGTCGGACTGGTGGCTTATGACGCCAAAACCGAGGCTTACGTAAAAGGCCGGCCGATGGCACCCAGCGGAGCGCAATGGGAGGCGGCGGTGGCTCACTGGCGCACCCTGCATTCGGATGCTGATGCAGTCTTCGATCAGGAGCTGGAGATCGACGCTGCGCAGGTCGGAATTCAAGTCACCTGGGGCACCTCGCCGGAACAGGTGATCGCCATCAACGGCCGTATTCCCACGCTTGATCAGGCCCGCGACGCTTTGCAGCGCGCCGATTGGGAGCGTGCCCTGCGCTATATGGGCCTGGAAGCCGGACAAGCGCTGAGCGGCATTGCGGTAGACCGCATTTTTATCGGCTCTTGCACCAACGCGCGCATTGAAGATTTACGCGCGGCGGCGGAGGTGCTGCGTGGCCGTGAAGTGCATCCACGGGTCAAACAGGCGCTGGTGGTACCGGGCTCTGGTCTGGTGCGTTTGCAAGCTGAGCGCGAAGGGCTGGACCGAATTTTCAAGGCCGCCGGTTTTGAATGGCGCTCACCGGGTTGCTCCATGTGCCTGGGCATGAACGCTGACCGCCTTAACCCCGGCGAGCGTTGCGCGGCTACGTCTAACCGCAACTTTGAAGGCCGTCAGGGCAAGGGTGGCCGTACTCATCTGATGTCACCGGCAATGGCTGCCGCTGCGGCGGTTATGGGTGAACTTACAGATTTGGGGAGCGTGTGAGCATGCAGCCGCTGACAGTGCACGAAGGCATCATCATTCCGTTCAATCGCACCAATATCGATACGGACATGCTGCTGCCCAAGCAATACCTGAAAAGCCTGGAGTCGTCCGGTTTCGGCGACTTCCTGTTTGATGACGAGCGCTACCTTGATCCCGGCGAAATAGACACGCCGCTGGTCAACCGCAGACCCAATCCGGCATGCATCTTGAATGTACCTCCGTACGACCAAGGGAGTGTGGTGTTGGCTCAGGCCAACTTTGGCTGCGGCTCCAGCAGGGAGCATGCGGTCTGGGCGCTCAGGGACTTTGGTGTGCGTGTGGTTATTGCACCCAGTTTCGGCGATATCTTCCGTAACAACTGCTTTAACAACGGGTTACTTCCGTTACAACTTGAGCAACACCACGTCGATGCTTTGTTCGACCTGGCCGAAAAGAGTCCGGGCGTGCAGGCGCACATCAATGTGAGTGATCGGACCTTGCGTGTTGCGGACCTGCGTTTCGTTTTCGATCTGGATGAGGGGCGTCAACAGCGGTTACTCAAGGGATTGGACGAAATAGGTGAGACCCTGACCTATGCAGAGAAAGTCAGGGCTTACGAGCAATGGAGACAGCTGGAGGAACCCTGGGTTTTCAGAGCGTAAATGAGCCGGCCGCCTGAATAAGAATAAGAGGTAGCGCTGTGGAATTTGCGAATGAGGAGCTGGAGCGAGTCAGGATCTGTTTTATCGGCAACTCCAAAGTCAGCCGGTTGATTCACAGCCTGATTCCAGAGTTCGAATCACTGGCCAGCATCACCATCATTGACAACATCTTCAATGATGCCGTGCGTGCAGCCCGTGAGCTGGTTGAGCGGCAAGAGGTCGATATCTTCGCCAGCGCCGGGGCTAACGCCTTTTACCTGCAGGACACCCTGCCAGTGCCGGTGCTGGCGCTCAAGGTGGAACAGTCGGACCTGATTCAGGCCTTCCTCACTGCCCGACGCATTACCGACAAGGCTCTGCTGCTCAACTATGAGCGGCAGGAGGCCAATGTCGAGCTGTTGCGCCTGTTCGGTGGGATGGAGCTGATTCACCGCACCTACAGCACGGCAGAGCATGCCCATGAGATTTTCCATAGTCTGCGTGCGGAAGGCATTGGTGTGGTGATCGGCTCCAGCTATGTGTGCGACCTGGCTGATCAGTGGGGGCTCAACTCGGTGTTGATGTACTCCCGCGAGTCGTGCCGTAACTTGCTGCGCAAGGCGATCCGCCATGCCGGTGCGTACAAGCGTGAGCGCCAGCAGGCGGCTACCGAGCAGTTCCTGTTAGAGCAAAACCCCAACCCGCAAGTGTTCACCAACCGTAGCGGTGTGGTGGTGGCCTGGAACAGCGCTGCGCAGAGCTTGATCCCTACCCTGCCCAAACGTCGCCGCCTCAGTGGCGTGTTGGACTCTCGCGTGCTGGAGGCCGACAGTCTGCGTGCGGAAGGGCTATTGCTCGGCGACCGTCTATGTACCCTGAATAAGCTGCCATTTGAAGTGGATAACGAGCCCATTGGCTCGCTGTATATGTTTTATCCACAACCCATGGCCCAGCCCAGCGACCAGCAGCGGCGCATGGTTTACCAATCCAGCCGCATGCTGGAAGTACAGAGCCAGCTGCACCTGTACGGCTCTACCCCCGGCACGGTGCTGCTGCGTGGCGAAACCGGTACCGGTAAAGAGCTGGCAGCGCGGCAGATTCATGCCGCCAGCCAGAACAGTGCTGGCCCGTTTGTAGCCATCAACTGCGCGGCGATCCCTGCCGAGCTGTTTGAATCGGAATTGTTCGGTTATGCCGAAGGGGCCTTTACCAGCGCCAAAAGCGGCGGTAAGTCGGGCCTTTTGGAGAGCGCCAACAACGGCACCTTCTTCTTGGATGAAATCAACTCCATGCCACTGCCGCAGCAGGCCAAACTGCTGCGCGTATTGCAGGAGCGTGAAGTGCGTCCAGTAGGCGCGCGGCGGGCAATCGCCCTCAACATCAAGTTCGTGGTGGCGTGCAACGCTGACTTACAGGCCGAAGTGCGCGCCGGGCGTTTCCGCGAAGACCTCTACTACCGCCTGAGTACCTTCGTTGTGGTGCTGCCGCCGTTGCGTGAGCGCATGGAAGACGTGCCGCTGCTGACCGAATACCTGATCCGCCGTGAAGCCCAGCGCTATGCGGTGGAAGTGGATGCCGTGGAGCTGACCCGCGGGATCACCCCGATCTTCCGCCGCTACACCTGGCCGGGCAACGTGCGCCAGCTGGAAAACATCATCGAGCGTCTGGTGGTGTCCCTGCGCATTTATGGGAGCTGTGAGGCATTGGTCGAAGCCATGCCGCGCGTGGCACCTGAGCTGTTCAACAGTGAAAGCGAAGTGGATGAAGGCGGCCACCTGCATCAGGTGGAACAGGAAGAGATCGTCAAAGCACTCAAGCAGTTCGGCGGCAACAAGACACTGGCTGCGGAATACCTGGGTATCAGCCAGACCACCTTATGGCGCCGCTTGAAGCGCATTACCCCTGAGGCGATTAATCAATGACCAAGCAACTCGTACAACCCCTGCCAGACCCATTTGAACCGTTCGCCCTGTCGCCGGGGATTGCCTTTGGGGATTTGCTGTTTGTCTCCGGTCAGGCGGCCATGAACCCGCAGGGCGAGATAGTCGGTGTGGGTAACTTTATGGCCCAGGCCGAATGTGCCTTCGAGAACCTGAAACGGGTACTGGAAACCGGTGGGTCGAGTCTGGATCAGGTGCTCAAAGTCACCATCTTCGTTACCGATATGGCCTACTTCCCGGATGTGGTGGAATTGCGCAAGCGTTACTTTAGCCCGCCCTATCCGGCTGACTCCATCGTTCAGGTCAGCGCCTTGGCCCTGCCTGAGCTGATGTTTGAAATAGAAGCGATCGCCGCCCGGCCACGTTAAGCACGAATGCGATGCGCAGCTAAAACCGCGTCTATAGGCGCCAGATTCTGTAGGCAGCGTGGTATCCGCTGGTGGATGGCTTCGACCATCCACCCTACGCGACGGCAGGTGAGCAGGGGTCAAGCGTAGGGTGGATAAGGCTGTGCTTATCCACCGCAGCGATCATCAGAACTGCTCCGCCTCCAGTTGATACAGCGCGTCACTGCCGGCACGGATGCTGGCTTCCAGACTCAAGCTACGTGGCAACAGGCGGGCAAAGAAGAACTGCGCAGTGGCCAGTTTGCCTGCGTAGAACACCTCGTCGTCAGCCCGCAGACGCTCTGCACTGGCAGCCATACGCACCCACATATACGCATACGCGGTGTAGCCGAACAGGTGCAGGTATTCCACCGAAGCTGCGCCGACAGCATTTGGATCAGCCTTGGCTTCGTTCAGCAGCCACTCACTCACCGACTCCAGACGATTCAGCGCATCCAGCAGCGCAGCGTTGTACGGTGTGCTGTTTTCAGCAGCGAATGAGCGGGCTTCGTTGGTGAACAGGCGCAGTGCTTCGCCACCATTGGCCACGACTTTACGGCCGAGCAGGTCCAGTGCCTGAATGCCGTTGGTGCCTTCGTAGATCTGCGCAATGCGCACATCACGCACCAGTTGCTCCTGGCCCCATTCGCGGATGTAACCGTGGCCGCCGAATACCTGCTGGCCATGTACGCAGCTTTCAAAACCGCTGTCGGTAAAGAACGCTTTGGCCACTGGCGTCAGCAGGGCAACTAGCGCTTCTGCCTGCTTTTTCTCTGCAGGATCGACGCTGTATTTGGCCAGATCGAGCTGTTGGCCGACGTAACAGGCAAACGCGCGGCCGCCTTCCGTCATGCCCTTCATGGTCAGCAGCATGCGGCGCACATCGGCGTGGACGATGATCGGGTCTGCTGCCTTCTCTTTCGCCACTGGGCCGGTAGCGGCACGGCTTTGCAGGCGCTCGCGGGCGTAGTCACGTGCCGCCTGATACGACGCTTCGGCGCAACCAATGCCTTGAATGCCAATGGACAGACGCTCGTAGTTCATCATGGTGAACATGGCGGCCAGGCCTTTGTTGACCTCGCCGATCAGGTAGCCAGTGGCACCGTCAAAGTTCATCACGCAGGTGGCGGAGGCTTTGATGCCCATTTTGTGTTCGATGGAGCCACAGGACACGGCGTTTTTCGCGCCCAGCGAACCGTCAGCATTGACCATCACCTTCGGTACCAGGAACAGGGAAATACCCTTTGGCCCAGCCGGTGCATCCGGCAGCTTGGCCAGCACCAGATGGATGATGTTTTCGGTCAGATCCTGCTCGCCGCCGGTGATGAAAATCTTGGTGCCGCTGATGGCGTAGGAACCGTCAGCCTGCGGCTCAGCCTTGGTGCGGATAATGCCCAGGTCAGTGCCCGCGTGGGGCTCGGTCAGGCACATGGAACCGGCCCAGCGTCCTTCGTACATGGGTGGCAGGTAGCAGTTTTTCAGCTCTTCACTGGCGTGGGCATCAATGGCCAGGCAGGCGCCGGAGCTTAGCGCCGAGTACAGGGCAAAGCTGGAACCTGCGGCATACAGCATTTCTTCAAAGGCAACGGCAAGCATCTTTGGCATGCCCATACCGCCGTAATTCGGGTTGCCTGCCAGGCCGACCCAGCCGCCTTCAATGTAGGTGGCATAGGCTTCTTTGAAGCCTGCCGGCGTGCGTACTTCGCCGTTAATCCACTGTGCGCCTTCTTCATCGCCGCTGCGGTTCAGCGGGGCGATCAGGCTGCCGGTGACTTTGGCTGCTTCTTCGAGAATTGCGTTGGCGGTATCGGCATCAATACGTTCAGCCAGCTCCGGCAGTCGCGCCCACACGCTGGCTGCATCAAAAACATCATGAAGAATAAAGCGTGCTTCACGCAGATCGGCGTTGTAACTCGGCATAGTGTGGTTCCTCGGGTATAGCGGGTTCTTCATGCAGTTCTGGGAGCTGAGTGAAGAACCCCTGAATTAGGGCTTTGATCAGTTGTTGCTGCCTGTCAGCACTCACGCTGGTTTCATCCACCCAGACCGGTAGTTGTTCCAGCAAGTTCAGGGCGACTTGGCCAATGGCATGTGTACAGCGGGCTGGTTTATTCATCGGGTTCGCACACAGCTGTTGCAATTGCAGGCTGATCAGTTGCCGCAGCTGCTCGATCTGTTGGCGATGAGCCGTCTTAAGGCAATGCCGTTCACGGTTGGCCAGTTGGAAGTACCACGGCGCGCGTTGATACTGTTCTGCGATCGCCTGAGTGATCTGCAGCAGGCGTTGTTGTAGTGGGGCGCTGTTGCGTACTCCCCGGTTGACAATGGTCAGAATATTTTCGTAATGCTCTTCCAGAGCATCGAATAGCAATTCCTCTTTACTGCTACAGTGGCTGTACAACGCCGCTGTAGACATTCCCATGTGGGTTGCCAGTTTGCGCAAGCTGACCTGGGCGAATCCCTGGTTGGCAAATAGCTGTAAGGCAATCTCACGGTTGTGCTCAAATCGGGAATGCATTTTTTCAGTCATGGTCATTCTTTTTATTTTTAACGGTTTGCCCGGAAGCAGACTGCGCATGGGTGGAAAGTCTAGGGAGGTGCCAAGGGCGGTGGCTATGCCCAAACCCTTCGCAATGTACGTATAGTTTTTGCCATGACGGCATGTTGCGCATGCTTCATCCGGTCTAGTTGGTTAAGGGTAAAAAGATCATGCGCGATCAGGATTCAGTCGCAGCCTATCTGGTAAAGGCGGCCCTTCACGGTATTCAGGATGCCCCGGAGCGGGTTGCTGCGGTCTTGCAGAAGTCCGGTATTGATCCTGCCGAGCTGGCGCTGGATAACGCCCGTCTGTCGGCAGCTGCCGTCACCCGCTTCTGGTTGGCGATGGATGAAGAACTCCGCGATGAGTTCTTTGGTTTCGATTCTCACGGGCTGCCTTCCGGCAGTTTTGCGCTGATCTGCCGTGCGCTGATTCACGAGCGCACCTTGGGCAAAGCTTTTGAACAGTGCTTCAAATACCTGAGTTTCTTTATCCGCGATATTCGCGCCAGCCTTGAGCAGCGCAATGGCCAGGCTGTTATCTGCCTGGAAACGTCCATGCAGAAACCGGCGCTTAAAGGCGCAGCGGAAGAGATCTATCTGAGCATCGTCATCGGGCTGATGTGCTGGCTGATCGGCCGGCGTATTCCGCTTAACCGTTCACGTTTCAGCACGGCGGCACCTACGTCCGAGACATCACCCTGGCAATGGGGCCCGCTGGTGGAGTATGACTGCGAACGTACTGAGATCGCCTTCGATTCCAGCTACCTGAAACTGCCGGTTATTCAGGATCAGACAACCTTGCGCACCTTCCTGCGCAGTTGCCCGCAATGGCTGGTGGTGCGCTTTCGCAATGACGCCAGTACCGCTTCAAAGGTATTTCGTCGGCTGCGTAGTCAGAACAGTTCAGAGTGGCCGACTCTCAAGGAACTGGCTCACAGTTTCGCACTCAGTGAACAGGTGCTCAGAAGGTATTTGGCCAAGGACGGCTTTACTTACCAAGAGATCAAACACGAAGTTCGCCGCGCCATCGTGTTCACGCTGCTGCGTGACAGCAACATCAGCATTTCCGATATCGCCATTCAAGCTGGTTTTCAGGAACCAAGCGCTTTTCACCGTATCTTCCGTCGCTGGACCGGCGAAAGCCCGGGGCAGTTTCGTAGCCGTTTGCAGCCGTCCACCAATGACTGAGTAAGGAGTTGAAATGGACGCTCGTATTACTGTCCTGACGCTGGGCGTTGATGACTTGGAAAAGGCGCTGAACTTCTATCGCAACGGATTAGGCCTGGCCACTGACGGCATTGTCGGTGAGCAATTTGAATACGGCGCAGTGGTGTTTATTCAACTGCAACCCGGTTTGCGTTTGGCATTGTGGCCACGCACAAGCATTGCTCATGACACCGGCCTGCCTGTCAGTGCGGTGGCTCCCACAAACATGACCATTGGCCATAATGTTGGCTCAGCAGCAGAGGTGGATCAGGTGATGGCGCAGGCCGCTGCGGCGGGAGCAACGATTCTCAAACCGGCTCACGACACCTTCTGGGGTGGTTACTCCGGCTACTTTCAGGACCCCGACGGGCACATCTGGGAAGTGGTTTGGAACCCGCAGTGGGCTCAACCTGCCTGAACCTTTCACATCCCCGGTACGCAAGCCTGATCCCGCAGCGCACTGTGCAGTAAACGCAAAGCCGGGTGCTCCAGTGCTTTACTGCTGAAACACAGGCCCACGCGTCGGCTTGGCAGTGGGTTGCTCAGCGGGTGAGTGGTGACACCTGCTGCTGTTTCAACCAACGACAGCGGCAACGCAGCGACGCCAATCCCTGCCGCCACCATGGTTAATGACAAGTGCAGGGAGCTGCTTTGTGCCGCCTGCGTAATGGCATGGCCATACAGCGGCATCAGGCGTTGGTGGGACGGATGGTCTGGGCAAATGATCCATGGGAACAGGCTGGGGTTTGGTCCTGGCTCTGTGCCGGCGGCAATGGCGCAAACAAACGGATCATCCCAAATGGGTAGAAACAACTCGTCTTCGCAGCGCTGCTCCTCGACCGCCAGCCGGGCATCGCCAGTGCAACCATCCTGAAGACTAAGACGCAGATCGGGAACAGTGTTTATCGCCAGTTGCAGAAAGGCACTGACATGTTGCGGGCTGATGTCCGCCTCCACCCCCAGCGTCAGCGACAGGTGCTGTTCTCCACGCCGGAATCGGTGCTTCAAGGCCTCAGCCTCACCCACCAATGCAGAGGCTTGCGGGTACAGTGCCCTCGCCTCCTCGCTGAGCTCAACGCCGCGAGCAACACGCTTAAACAGCGAGACACCGAGCGCCTCTTCCAGTTGTTTGATGGTGACCGACAGTGTGGGCTGGCTGACGAACAGGCGTTGCGCTGCGGTGGTGATGTTGCGCTCTTCAAACACCGCGATAAACGCTTTCAGGTGCCGTATATCCATAGGTTTGGCCGATGCCTGGTAGAGGAATTAATCATTTTATGAGCTATTCCAGCATGGCTAAACTGCCTGCCATCTGAAAAATCAATGATGGAGGGAGCCATGAGCAAACCACTGATTATTATCACCGGCGCCAGTTCGGGAATTGGCGAAGCCACAGCACGTCTCTTCGCCCAGCAAGGGCATCCATTGCTGCTGCTGGCCCGTCGCATCGAACGTCTGGAAAAACTGGGCCTGCCCAATACCCTGTGCAAGCAAGTCGATGTGACGGATCGCAAAGCCATGCTGGCTGCTGTACAGGCCGCTGAAGCTCAATTCGGCCCGGCCGATGCCATCATCAATAACGCGGGCGTGATGCTGCTGAGCCAGATGAGTGGGCAAGACCCTGACGAGTGGGAGCGCATGCTCGATGTCAACGTCAAAGGCCTGCTGAATGGCATCCATGCTGTGCTGGAAGGAATGACTCAACGCAATCGCGGCACCATCATCAACATCAGCTCTGTGGCCGGGCGTAAAACCTTCCCGAATCACGTGGCCTACGTCGGCACCAAGTTTGCTGTGCACGGCATCTCTGAAAACCTGCGTGAAGAAGTGGCCCCACACAACGTGCGCGTCATCACCATCGCACCGGGCGCGGTAGAAACCGAACTGCTCAGCCACACCACCGATGAAACCATCAAAGCCGGTTACCAAGAGTGGAAACAAAGCATGGGCGGCACCGTGCTCACCGCCGAAGACGTAGCCAACGCCATTGGCTACGCGTATGGACAGCCGCAAAACGTTTGCATCCGCGAGATCGTTCTGGCCGCTACACGCCAGCAGGCCTGATTGCCGGAAACCTGACGCTGCACCCTGAAAAGCACTGGAAACGCTATGGGCGTCCGGTGCTTTGTGCTGTCTGGAAACAACAAAGCCCGCACTTGGCGGGCTTTGTTTGAATTTGTCAGCGGCTATGGCTGCTATATAAATGGCGCACTCGGCGGGATTCGAACCCACGCCCCCTCCTTCGGAGGCTTGTGCGGTACAAGTATTTCAGATGTTGCGGTGAGCTCTAAATGATCGCTAAGTACCGTCATTATTGGTGGTTAGCGAATCTGGCTCGTGGAAGAGAGATGCATTAAGAAAACATTATGCATCTGAGGTTTGGCACAAAAAAAGAAATTCGGGGGAGACGTCGACGGTGCATATAACAACCAAAGCTAGGATTGAGTACTCACTAGAAAAAACCTAGATATGCTTTTCAAATCTCAATATATTATTTTAGCGAAAAATCGAAATCTAGCTAGTGAAAAATTAAAATAATTTGGATTACATCCAATAAAAATGGGGTCTCATGTGTTGTTTGCAAAAAAGCGCGCCTCAGAATCATGCCGCGTAAAGGCAAGATAAAAGGTTAAAACGCAGATTTCATTTTTTGCGTTTTGTGCTTTAATCACATGACTATCCCCTGATCTACCTATCGAGACGCATGATGGCCAAGCCTACAGTCGAGAGTCCACCCCCATTCAATCCCGCCAAGGACTTTGAGGCCACGCTACCACTCCTGGGGAAGTGCGAGGTAACGGACCCTAAAGGGCGTTATTTACACTGGAATCTATTCAAGTGGCGGGTACCGAGTGCCAAAGCCACCGTCCTGTGGAAGGTCGTAAAGTTCAAGCGGATGGCTCAGTACAAGGACATTGGCTTGTCTGACGTCCGTGGGAAGCAGTTTGTCTACTGCACCCCCCCCTCTATGGAGGCAATGCTTTACCAAATCACAACCAACGCAGGGGGCAAGGTTGGGGCAGTTGGTGGAACCGCCGCCAGTGACAGTATTCAAGATCGGTTTCTGATTTCCTCGCTGATCATGGAGGAAGCCATCACCAGCGCTCAGCTAGAGGGGGCTTCGACTACCCGTGAAGTCGCCAAAAAAATGCTGGAGGATGAGCGGGAGCCGGTCGATGAAGACGAACGGATGATTCTGAACAACTACTTGCTGATCAAGCATGCAGAGCAGTGTTGTTCAGAGAATCTGAGCGTAGACATGATTCTCGAATTCCATCGGATCGCCACTAGCGGCACGACTGGCAACGGCGTCGTGCCCGGTGAGTTCAGGCAGGCGAATGACATATTCATTGATGATGGCCGGGGCAACATTGCTCACCAGCCACCAGACTTCAATCTACTGCATGACCGCTTGCTGGCCCTGTGTGATTTCGCTAACCAAGACCACAGCGGAGAGGCTGGAAGCACTTTCATCCACCCGGTGATCAAAGCAATCACGCTCCACTTTATGATCGGCTATGAGCACCCTTTCAGGGATGGAAACGGCAGGACCGCTAGAGCGCTGTTTTACTGGTACATGCTCAAGAGCGAATACAATCTCTTCAAGTACCTCTCCATCAGCAAGGTTTTGAAGGAGCGGCCAAGGGACTACGGGCTGGCATATCTCTATACCGAGACAGATGACAACGACCTCACCTACTTCATCTACCACCAGCTGGAGACGATCCAGAAGGCGTTTAATGAGCTAGGAAGCTACCTCAACCAGAAAGCCAAGGAGTTCGAGGAAATATCCGCGGTGCTTGAACGGACCACATGGGGCAGTACCCTGACCTTTATTCAGAAGGACTTGATCAAGAAGGCCGTGAAAGAACCAGGGCGGGTATTCACGGTAAAAGAGATTGCGAATTCGTACTCAATCTCTGACAACACGGCTAGGGGGCACCTGACAAAGCTGGTTGAGCAAAAGCTATTCTTCTGTTCGAAGGATGGAAGAGCGATCATCTATATTGCTCCATCAGACTTGGCGTCAAAGCTGAACAAGCGTTAGGCGCACACTGCCTGTCTCGCTACAATGAAAGCCGCATGACGCGGCTTTTCTTGTTTTGGCCACACTAAATGGATGAAAGTTCAAGCCGTTTGTTGGGGGCGAAGATGTTTACCCTGCACATGCACCCAACGATGACACGCACCAGTGCGCTGGATACTGCGGCCCTTAAAACTGGAGCGCCTACGATGCACGACTTTACGATTGATGAACGGGTTCTACCCCATTTCCACGGACAGTTTGAAAGGGCTGAAAACTTCAGATCTTGCCGGGCGACTCTACGACGCATACGTGGGTTATGAAACCGCTCGATGTAATCGAATAAATCCGCCCGGGCCTCATCACGAGTCCGATACGACTGGTGAGCAACACGCTCCCGTTTGAGCTGACCGAAGAAGCCCTCACAGGCGGCGTTGTCGGTGCAATGACCGACGGCACTCATGCTGCAGATCAGCGTGTTGCGATTCAAAAAGCGCTGATAGTCCGCACTGGTGAATTGGCTACCGCGATCCGAATGCAGGATCACTGGCCAGTCACCCTGGCGCTGCCAGATCGCCATCTCCACCGCTCGAATCACCATCAGCCGATCTTGGCGGTGGTGCATCGACCAACCGATCACCAGCTTGCTGTACAAGTCGAGCACCACGCATAGGAAGAGTTTGCCTTCCAGTGTCGCTATTTCCGTGATGTCCGTGACCCACTTGCGCTCCGGCTCCTGCGCAGTGAGATCGCGCTCCAGCAGGTTTTTCACACCTTCTGGATGGCCGCTGACGACTCTTCCAAAGCCACACCTCTTCCGGCATGGCCAGCCTTGAATTCGCTCAGCCGCCATTAGGCGAGCAACGCGGTTCAGGCTCACGGTTTCGCCCTCGTCGAGCAGATCCTCGTGCATACGTGGCGCTCCGATCACACCACGACTGTCCTAGTGAATCTCTCGAATGCGCTTCACCAAGAGCGCACTCTCTCGAGCGCCGGGGCTTGGATCACGATCCTGCCAGGCTTAATAGCCACTGGCAGAAACCTTCAGGCAACGGCACATCAAGCGTACCGGGTGCTCGTTGCGGCAGCGCCGGATCACCGTGTACCGCTCGATGACTCCTTGGCAAAGTACGCTGCCGCGTCTCTTAAAAATCACGTTCCTTGGTGACTCGGGCCAGTTCGCGTTTGAGGCAGGAAAGCTCCTCATCCCGCGGACTTCCCGTTCCTAGGAAGGCTTTATCCATACCAGGTTATGCTTCTCGAACCCAGCGGTTTAGCAGGCTCGGGGCTACTCCAATCTCTTGGGCAATTTGGCGGCAACTGGTCTCTGAACGACGAGCCAGTGCAACGGCATCCCGCTTGGATTCTGGACTGTATTTCTTGCGTTTCATGAACACTCCTTCTGCTCGATATGAGCTTACTCGAAAGTGTCCGTGTTAACGGGGTAGAACCCGCCCGTAGTACATGAATTGAGTGAAGAAATAACAGCTAAGGTGCTGTGTCTAAGATAACGCCAGACTTTGAACGCTAGGCAATACTCTCAAAATGCTTACAGTACTGGCCGTGCTTATGGCCTACATTTTTCGCCCTAGAACCAGGATGGCTGGACATACAGTTACCCGTGGTCGTACTCAGAACGTACTGACTGCGACCGGATACGGGGTGTGGGACACGTTCGCCAGACCAATAGATGCAGCTCCCACAGCCGTTCCTTGCGGCTCTACCGCCAACCTCAATATAACGCTGCTGAAAATCCATTAAAGAATTCGCTGGATGATCGTTACTTCGTGGTGAGGACGAAATATCGTCTGAATCATCGTAGTCTCTACGACTATAAGATTTACTTGAGCCAGAGCCTTTAGATGGAGCATTACTGTACGTAAAATATACCCCAACAGCAAAACCTAAAGCGAATAGGAGATAAAAGAATGAGTGATAAATAAAGTTTCCGACCTTGTAAGTTAAAGAGTCATTTCTTTTTGAAATAGCCGATGCTTCCGCAGCTACTTCTCTATTTGATAGTAACTGTTGATACCTGCCCCACGCATCGCGAGCTAAATTATCAAAGGTCTCTCTTTTATAGAGACTGCTCGAACCATCATGATTTTTGGTTGTGATATTGCTGAGGCAGTTATGATAAAGCGCTGAAAATTTTACTTCCGACATTTCTCCAGAAAGGTCAGCTCTGGCTAAACAGCTTTTCACTAAGGTAAGCTCACGGTCATGCAGTTCATATAAGCTCATTCCGCTAGATGATTTAATCTCAAGGCTATTAATGCCATTCAGATAGTCGGAATATGGTCGAGAATATATTTCTCGAAATCGCACCGATAAGTCATCCTGGATTTTTTGCAGCGAGTATGCAGTATCTATTTTGATGTCTTGTATAAGGCTAGGTATGACGTTATTAACTACAACTCCAACAAATGATCTTTCAAAATCTACCAAACGCTCTCGCTGCGCTGCATAAATAATTGACTGCTCCAATGTAAATGACGCGCCAACATATTCTATCCCTGTAAATCCTTTCACAGCTGGACTCTGATTTCTACATTGTTCAGCACTGGTGCTAGACCAAGAGTCAGATGTGATAGCCCCCTCCATACAACCTATATAAGTTGTAATTTGTTCTGGGGCATATTCAATTGGCGGGACGTTGGCAAATGCATAGCGCACACAGGAAAGGACCGCTATCGCCAGCAAAGCTGAACTGACCACTGACTTCTTCATTTTGGTTCCGATAGTATTTTTATGGTTAGCACTGTCGTGCAAGTTGCCACTATATAACATCAAATAACGGGTCTAATACTACTAGTATCCCGATACAGGATTTCGAAATTGCCACACCCGAACGTGGACAGCGATAAAGTTGTATTTTTATCAGACCACGCGATGACACAGCGGTAGTTACTGGAATTTGGACACATCTAAAACGCCTTCGAGCGGTTTTCCTCGGGCGGCGATCTGAAGTACACGCGCAAGCACGTTGTTCGCTTAGGAGTTAAACCCTTAACGAAGACAAAGCCTGCTTTATCTAATCTCTTAATACATCAAGCACAACGCTCTGTAATGGTATCTCCGCGCCGTCTTGATTGTGCGTAATGAAGCCTTCCTAATCTGTCGACGTCCGACGTCCTCCCATATTTGAGTAGCGCGCCGCTTTAGAGTCCAATCCCAGTAACTAGGAGATAGGACATGAAGAAGCGTTTCACTGAAGAGCAAATCACCGGCTTCCTGCGCGAAGCTGAAGCTGGGCTGCCGATCAAGGATTTGTGCCGTCGGCACGGCTTTTCGGAGGTCAGCTACTACCTCTGGCGCAGCAAGTTTGGCGGGATGAGCGTTTCGGATGCTAAGCGCCATAAGGAGCTCGAAACCGAAAACGCGCGCCTGAAGAAAATGCTCGCCTGAGTCGATGTTGGAGATCGAAGTCACCCGCGAAGCGTTGCGAAAAAAGTGGTGAGCGCACCCTCCCGTCGAGAGCTGGTGCGCACCATGACGGCTCGAGGCTTGAGTGAGCGCCAAGAGCTTCAGGTCATCCGTATGAGCGCCAGTGCACTGCGCTACCAGCCGAGACCGGATCACAACCAAAGCCTGCGTGAACGTATTGTGGCCCTGGCCCATCGGCATCGCCGTTATGGCGCAGCGATGATCTATTTGAAGCTACGACAGTCTGGCGAGGTGGTTTACCACAAGCGGGTTGAGCGCTTGTATGCCGAAGCCCGTTTGCAGGTGAGGCGACGCAAGCTCAAAAAGATCCCGATGCTGGATCGACAGCCGCTGGGGCGCCCATGCGCTGCCAATCAGGTCTGGTCGATGGATTTTGTGTTTGATCGCACGGCTGAGGGACGTGTCATCAAGAGCCTGACGGTGGTGGTTGATGCCACGCATGAGGCGGTTGCCATCGTGCCAGAGCGTGCTATCGGCGGGTACTCTTTGACGCGCATCCTAGATCGTCTGGCCATGTCGCGAGGGCAGCCCAAAGCCATTCGCACAGATATCGGCAAGGAGTTCTGCGGTCGGGCCATATTGACATGGGCTCATCAACGAGGTGTGAAGTTATTCCTAATTGAACCAGGCAAGCCGAATCAACACGCCTACATCAAGTCATTTAACGGGCGCTTTCGTGACGAGTGCCTGAACGAGCACTGGTTCACCAGTCTGCCGCATGCGAAGGTGGTAATTGAGGCTTGGCGTCGGAAATACAACGAAGAGCGACCGAAGAAAGGGCTTGGTGGATTAACCCCTGCCGCCTATGCCGAGCAACTGGCCTCAAAGCCGTTACATTGACCCAGGACTTTAAAGCCAACTGCTACTGAAAACGGGGAGACGTCGCTGTTCAATGCTCTGCCGCCGGTATCGATCGTGCTGGATAGCTGCGCCCGTTTTCTCTACCACATCGGAGAGCGCTCCATGCCAGGAGCTTTTGTAAACATCGCAAATGCGCTGAGACGGGGAAATGACGCTGACATGCTGCCCGAGTCCAACACCGTTTTCATACTCGAAAACCTGCTCCAGAGACATGTCTACTCACGTCCGCAGGAACTCAAACGCGCCCCCAGTCTGCGGGAGGCGATTCTGTATGTGCTCGACGCGCTTGTCGAAAGCGGATCTTCCGCAGCGTTTAGAATGCGTGACGACTTCGTGACACCGGCACCATGACGCTTCCAATCTTTTGCCAAGAAACTACCTAAAAGGTTAATCGTCGCGGATTTCCTTGATAGCCGATGACTGCTTCTGGCCGATAGCGGGCAGATGATTAATACCCTTGGCTTTTTGGTTGGATGCAAAGCTGGAGCTTGGCTAGTGCTCAAGTCATTAATAGATTCCAACAGTCGGAAATATGCCAGGGCACGGATTAGGCACAAAAATGGCACAAGCTTAAATGAGGCCAAAATATATAACTGAGGGCAGTGCTCAGATGAGGCTTAGGATACGAGGTTAGGGGGGAGATAAGTCTGAGGGATCAGCGGCTAAGGCTGCTATATAGATGGCGCACTCGGCGGGATTCGAACCCACGACCCCTGCCTTCGGAGGGCAGTACTCTATCCAGCTGAGCTACGAGTGCGTTGCGGGGGGCAATCATACGCATCTCGTTTGCGGGCGTCCACGGATACGGTTCTATGTCTGTGATTCTGCGGGCTTTATACGAATTGAGGATATTGGACCTGATGTCTGATATGCCAAATTGTGCGTTAATTTTTTCGAACGGAGTATTGCCCTTTACCCCCTATTGACCCTAGGATTCGTTTGAGATTTCAAACGCTTTGGCTGAGATATTGTGCACTGTATTGGCGCACGCGGCCGGGGCTTAGCCACCAAGAACAAGACCAGGCGCACCGCCGCTCGCGCAGCCGATTTAACAGGCCTTGCACCGGCGCCGGGGTTCAGGAGACCGCCATGCAATTGAAAGACCCTCAACTGTTCCGCCAGCAGGCTTATATCGACGGCCAGTGGCTGGATGCGGACAACGGCCAGACCATCAAGGTCAACAACCCTGCTACCGGCGAAATTATCGGCAGCGTGCCGAAGATGGGCACCGCCGAAACCCGTCGCGCGATTGAAGCTGCAGAAAAAGCTCTGCCGGCTTGGCGCGCCCTGACCGCTAAAGAGCGTGCGGGCAAGCTGCGTCGTTGGTTTGAACTGATGCTGGAAAATCAGGACGACCTCGCTCGTCTGATGACCATTGAGCAGGGCAAGCCACTGAGCGAAGCCAAGGGTGAGATTGCCTACGCGGCCTCCTTCTTTGAGTGGTTCGCAGAAGAAGCCAAACGCATTTACGGCGACGTAATTCCTGGCCATCAGCCAGACAAGCGCTTGATCGTAATCAAGCAGCCAATCGGTGTTACCGCAGCGATCACCCCGTGGAACTTCCCGTCCGCGATGATCACCCGTAAAGCCGGCCCGGCTCTGGCTGCTGGCTGCACCATGGTGCTCAAGCCTGCATCGCAAACCCCTTATTCCGCTCTGGCTCTGGCCGAGCTGGCTGAGCGTGCTGGTATCCCGAAAGGCGTGTTCAGTGTTGTCACTGGCAGCGCTGGTGAAGTTGGCGGCGAGCTGACCAGCAACCCGATCGTGCGCAAGCTGAGCTTCACAGGCTCCACCGAGATTGGCCGTCAGCTGATGGCTGAATGCGCTCAGGACATCAAAAAAGTATCGCTGGAACTGGGCGGTAACGCGCCGTTCATCGTGTTCGATGATGCCGATCTGGATAAAGCCGTTGAAGGCGCGCTGATCTCCAAATACCGCAACAACGGTCAGACCTGCGTATGCGCTAACCGCCTGTACGTTCAAGAAGGCGTGTACGACGCATTTGCTGAGAAGCTGGCAGCAGCGGTTGCCAAGCTGAAAATCGGTAATGGTCTGGAAGACGGGATCACCACTGGCCCGCTGATCGACGATAAAGCCAAAGCCAAGGTGCAGGAGCACATTGACGACGCGCTGAGCAAAGGCGCTCGCGTTCTGGCTGGCGGTAAGCCGCACGCGCTGGGTGGCAGCTTCTTTGAGCCGACCATTCTGGTCGATGTGCCGCGTGATGCTGCAGTGGCCAAAGAAGAAACCTTCGGTCCGCTGGCGCCGCTGTTCCGCTTCAAAGACGAAGCCGACGTGATCGCGATGTCCAACGACACCGAGTTCGGTCTGGCTTCCTACTTCTACGCCCGTGATCTGGGCCGCGTATTCCGCGTAGCGGAAGCGCTGGAGTACGGCATGGTGGGTGTGAACACCGGCCTGATCTCCAACGAAGTAGCGCCGTTCGGCGGTATCAAGGCGTCCGGCCTTGGCCGCGAAGGCTCCAAGTACGGTATTGAGGATTACCTCGAAATCAAATACCTGTGCCTGGGCATCTGATTGCCACTTCGGGTCTCGGTGATGCGTAACGCTCACCGGACCTGAATTGCAGGATTTAGCAGTAACCCGGATGAAGCCTAAGAGTCGGCCATCCGGGCAGTAACACCAAAAAGAACCAAGGCAACTTGCGGGTTGAGGCAGTCGATCATCGAATGCTGCCAGGGCTCAGCGGGTTCCACATCCTTAATCGACGCCGGCGATCCCGGCGAATGAGGAAGTTATGAGCAAGACCAACGAATCCCTGTTGCAACGCCGTCAGGCCGCTGTACCGCGCGGTGTCGGCCAGATCCACCCGGTTGTCGCTGAGCGCGCCGAGAACTCCACCGTTTGGGACGTTGAAGGTCGTGAATACATCGACTTCGCCGGCGGTATCGCTGTACTGAACACTGGCCACCTGCACCCGAAAGTGGTTGCCGCTGTTCAAGAGCAACTGACCAAGCTGAGCCACACCTGCTTCCAGGTTCTGGCGTATGAGCCGTACATCGAGCTGTGCGAAGAAATCGCTAAGCGCGTACCGGGCAACTTCGCCAAGAAAACCCTGCTGGTTACCTCCGGTTCCGAAGCCGTAGAAAACGCCGTGAAAATCGCCCGTGCTGCCACTGGTCGTGCTGGCGTGATTGCCTTCACTGGCGCTTACCATGGCCGCACCATGATGACCCTGTCCCTGACCGGTAAGGTTGTGCCTTACTCCGCCGGTATGGGCCTGATGCCTGCTGGCGTATACCGTGCTCAGGCTCCGTGCCCGCTGCATGGTGTGAGCGAAGACGAGTCCATCGCCAGCATCGAGCGCATCTTCAAGAACGACGCGCAGCCGAGCGACATCGCTGCCATCATCATCGAGCCGGTTCAGGGCGAAGGTGGTTTCTACGTCAACTCCCCGGCTTTCATGCAGCGTCTGCGCGCCCTGTGCGATCAGCACGGCATCCTGCTGATTGCTGACGAAGTTCAGACTGGCGCTGGCCGTACCGGTACCTTCTTCGCCACTGAGCAACTGGGCATCGTTCCGGACCTGACCACCTTCGCTAAATCGGTCGGCGGCGGCTTCCCAATTTCCGGTGTGTGCGGTAAAGCCGAAATTATGGACGCTATTGCTCCGGGCGGCCTGGGCGGCACCTACGCCGGTAGCCCGATTGCCTGTGCTGCTGCTCTGGCTGTGCTGAAAGTGTTCGAAGAAGAAAACCTGCTGGCGCGCTCCAACGAAGTGGGCGAGAAGCTGAAGGCTGGCCTGAACGCCATCGCTGCCAAGCACAAAGTGATTGGTGACGTACGTGGTCTGGGCTCGATGGTTGCCATCGAACTGTTCGAAGGCGGCGATGTGCACAAGCCGGCTGCTGAGCTGGTTGGCAAAATCGTTGCCCGTGCCCGCGAGAAGGGTCTGATCCTGCTGTCGTGCGGTACGTACTACAACGTTATCCGCTTCCTGATGCCGGTCACCATCCCTGACGCGCAACTGGAAAAAGGCATTGCCATCGTCGCTGAGTGCTTCGACGAACTGGCATAAGCCTCGCGGCTTGAACGCTACACAAAAGACCCGCTTCGGCGGGTCTTTTGCTTGATATCGGGTGTAAAATACGCAGGTTTCGAGCTAATGGTTGCGCTTAGAGGAAGAGCTCTTTTGTTATTCATATGACGTGAATAGCAAAACCCTATTAGCTATATGGGTACCATGGTACTCATAATATTTGAGTTTTAAGACCTTCTTTCACCTCTGCACTTCACTTGTCCGGGATATGGCTTCTTGAACCTGGGCTTGCCGATTGTTCTTCCTGAGGTTCTATGGTTTCGCCGGTTAAAACTGCGGATGTGGTTATCGCTGATGCAGACCTATGGACAGCCGATTTGCTTGTCCAGCTTGTGCGGGATGTTTGGCCTGCTGCGCGTATCGAGAAGTTTTCCGATGGGCGTTCAGCACTGACGCAGTGCAAGCGACGGTTGCCAAAGCTGGTTATCGCTGATGGTGATTTACCGGTGATGGACGGCTTGGATTTACTGCGTGAGGTGCGCCGGTTGGCTCCGGCCTCATCGCTGCCGTTTATTCTGATCACCGACCGCTTGGATGCTAGCAGCGTACGTGCAGCCCGCCCGCTGGCCCCTTCGGCCTATCTGGCAAAACCGTTCAATGCAGAACAGCTGCGTCAGCGCTTGTCCGGTTTGTTGGGCACGGTGCAGCAAAAGAGTGTGGAGAAGATTCCAAGGGCTGCGACGCTGTCCCTGCACCTTGAGGCGTCCCGGCTCGGCGGTCAGGGTGCACCGCTGCTGACGGAGGTGCGTGACGCCGTCATTCAGCGACTCAACAGCAAAGAATGTGACCTGCGTGAATTAGAGCAGCTGTTTATTCGCGATCCGCAAATCACTGCCCGTCTGATCGCGGCTGCCAACAGCGCCGCACAACACCATGGTGCGCCATGCCAGACACTGGCTCAGGCCCTTAGCCGTTTGGGGCAGGCGCGTACGCTTAATCTGGTTTTGGGCATGGCCTTGCAGCGCAATGCCCGGCTCAGTGATGAGCGTCTGTCAACGTTGGCGCTTGAGGTTTGGCAGCAGGCGCAAGGTAGTGCCGAGTTGAGCCATTGGCTGGCCGATGACCTGAAGCTCGATGGTGAGCTGTGCTACACCGCAGGTCTGCTGCATAACATCGGTGAACTGGCCTTGTTGCGTAGCCTGCAGAATTGGCTCGATGCTGGCGGTGAACTGAGCGAAGAAGAAATCCGCGACGCGTTCGCCAGTCGCTCTGCTGGTTTTGGTTCGGCGCTGCGCATGCAGTGGCGGTTGCCACTGAGTTTGCGTGAATTGATCGCTGCCTATTACATGCTCAGTCAGGGCGTATTTAGCCGTGAGGCGCTGGTGCTGAACCTGACGCGTCTGATCATGCAAACGCCGCCTGATATACCGTTGACCAGTCTGCGAGATGAGCGCTGCGTGCGCTTGTTGCGCCTGGATATCAGTGTATTGGGGCGCGTGCCGCGCCCCGCTGCGATTACTTGCTGAACTGCACTTTGAGCAGATCGCGGAAGGCCTGAATCAGCGGCTCACGCAGACGACCACGGCGCAGAATCAGGGAGAACGGCGCTTGGTAGCCGAAGGTTGCCGGGGACAGCACGCGTAACTTGCCCTGATCAACCCAGTGCTGTGCGTAGTGTTCCGGCAGGTAACCGATATAGGCGCCGGACAGCACCAGAATCAGTTGGGCTTCCATCGACTCAACCGTCGCCGCGCTGTGCTTGAAACCGTGTCGCGCCAGTTCGGCCTGGCTCCAATAACCGCGACCAACCATGCGCTGCTGCGTAATTACTTCGGCGGGGATGCGGCGTGCTTTAAACAGTGAGTGCCGTTCGCTGCAATACAGCCAGTGCTGCTCACGGTAAAGCGGCTGGTAAACCAGGCCGTTCATGCGGGTGAAGAACGCGCCGATGGCCAGATCAAGACGGTTCTCCATCACGGCCATTTGCAGTTCGTGCGGGCTTTGCACCGAGAGATAAAGGTGAACCGCCGGATACTCCTGGCTATATGCACCGATGACATCGGCTAGTGGCAGAGCGGAATCCCCCACCACTGCATCCAGTACGCCGAGGTTGAGGGTGCCGCGCAGCTCGCCTTTAAGGGCGGCGGAATAGCGCTCGAAACTCTCCATTTCTCCCAGCAGGCGTAAACATTCCTGATAGAACAACTCGCCTTTGCTGGTCAGGCTGAAGCCGCCACGACCGCGATGGCACAGCACAATACCCAGCTGATTTTCCAGCTGGCTCATGTAGGTGCTGATGGCGGATGTGGACAGGTTCAGCTCCTGCTGTGCAGCAGCAAAACCCTGGTGGCGGACGACGGCAGTGAAGATTCGCAGCAGTTTGAGGTCGGGCAGAACGGAAGACATAACAATATTTTGGTATGGGGATGACGGCAGTGTATCGCGCCGGAGCCTGCGATTCATCAGCCATTCAGCGTTACTTCAGATATTTCTGAAGTGATTATTTCAGATACGCAATTTAATTCGACGGCGTTAGCAAGAAGAATCAAACCACATTAGAACGAGACGCCGGATGTTATCGGACGTCACTGAACGGCACGTACCGTTCCTTACAAATCTGCCGCAGACCTTCGACCTGAAAAGGAGATGGCCATGCGACTGGAACTCTTCCGTACGCTTTGGGGCTACCGTGGAACCTGGAATGAAGCCGTAGATGAGCTACTGGCCGCCGGTTTTGACGGATTAGAAGCACGTATCCCGGAATCATCCGCACAACGCACCGCCAATGCCCGCGTTTTGCGCGAGCAACGCATTCCCTACATCGCAACACTGTTCACTTCAACGCCTGTGCTGCCTCAGCAGAGCCACAGTCCGCAAACGCACCTCAACGATCTTGCCGCCAAATTGCAGTGGGCCGCTGAGCTGAGCCCGAAGAAGGTCAACGTGCTGGCGGGTAATGACCGTTGGTCATTGGCCGAGCAGGTGGATTTCTTCGGCCGCGCCGTGGAGCTTGGCAACGAAAGCGGCCTTGAGTGCTGCTTCGAAATTCACCGTGGCCGCTCCCTGTATAGCCCGTGGGTGACGCTGGACGTTATCCGTCAGGTGCCCGAACTGCGCCTGACCAGCGATATCAGCCACTGGATCGTGACCTGCGAACGCCTGCTGGATGATCCGACTGACGATCTGTCGAGCTTCATCGAGCGGGTTGATCACATCCAGGCCCGCGTGGGTTACGACCAAGGCCCGCAAGTGCCACATCCGGGCGCGCCTGAGCACGCTGAGAACCTCCTGTTCCATCAGCGCCACTGGGAAAACATCTGGACCAGTCAGGCCCGCCGCGGCTTTGAGGTCACCACCATGACCCCTGAGTTTGGCCCGGACGGCTACCTCCACCACTTGCCTTTCACCGATGTCCCGGTCGCAGATCTGTGGGGCCTGAATCAGTGGATGGGTAATTGCGAGCGCCAGCACTTCCATCGTTTTAGCAGTCGTTGAGAGCACTGTGATGAGCACATCGAAAACCTTTACCGAAATCCCGGTGGTGAATATCAGCGGGTTGTTCAGCGCCGATCTGGCTGACCGTCAGGCGGTGGCTGAAGAGCTGGGCAAAGCGGCCCGTGATGTTGGCTTTTTGTATATCAGTGGGCATGGCATTGAAGATCACTTGATTGCAGGTCTGCACAAAGCTGCCGAGGACTATTTCGCCCAAGATATGGACGCGAAAATGGCCCACTACATCGGCAAATCGGAAAGCCACAAAGGCTATGTGCCGGAAGGCGAAGAGCGCTATTCAAAAGGCAAGCCGGACCGTAAAGAAGCCTTTGATATTGGCTTCGAAGTGCCCCGTGATAACCCGCTGTTCGTCGCCGGAACGCCGCTGCTGGGGCCGAATAACTGGCCAGAAGTGCCGGGTTTCAAAGAGGCCGTGCAAGCCTATTACGCCCGCGTTTACGGCCTCGGCCAGGTGCTGTTCCGTGGCTTTGCGCTGGCGCTGGGGATTGAAGAAAACACCTTTGACGAGATGGCCAAGTTCCCGCCGTCCAAGCTGCGTCTGATCCATTACCCGTTCGATGGCGAAGCCCACGATGCGCCGGGCATTGGTGCGCACACCGATTATGAGTGTTTCACCATTCTGCTGGCCGACAAGCCGGGTCTTGAGGTGATGAACGATCTGGGTGACTGGATTGATGCACCGCCGGTTGAAGGCGCCTTTGTGGTGAACATCGGCGACATGCTGGAAGTCATGAGCGGCGGCACCTTCGTTGCCACTTCGCACCGCGTGCGCAAAGTCGGCGAGGAGCGTTACTCCTTCCCGTACTTCTACGCCTGTGATTACCACACTCAGATTCGTCCGCTTCCGCAGTTCGCTGAAACCGGCAAGAACTACGAAACCATCAGCATCGGCGAGCACATGTGGGCTCAGGCTCTGCAGACCTATGAGTACCTCAAGGCCCGTGTTGAGGCGGGCGAACTCAGCCTGCCCGAACATGCCCGCCGCCCTTCCAGCTTCGGCCATTTGAAGAATCAACCCAGCGCACTCTGAACCGTAGCCATCAGGAGATAACAACAATGAAACTCAACACAATCATTCGAAACACCACTCTGGCCTCCTGCGTTGTTGCAGGCCTTGTGCAGTTCGGTACTGCTCAGGCTGCTGAGGTGAAAACCATCAGCGCTAACGAGCTGAAAGTCGGCATGGAAATCTCTTATCCGCCGTTCGAATACTACGAAGGCGAAGAAGTTAAAGGCTTCGATCCGGAAGTGTCGGCGGCGCTGGCCAAGCGCATGGGCCTTGAAGCGACTTTCAACGACACCCGTTTCCCTAACCTGGTGCTGGGCCTGAACGCCAACCGTTACGACACCATCATCTCAGGCATGTACATCCTGCCTGAGCGTCTGGAGCAGGCTGATGCGATCCCATATGCGCAGACCGGTGCGGCGATCATGGTGCGCGGCGACGCCACTGATAAACCAGCGGTTCCGGAAGACCTGTGCGGCAAGACAGTGGGCATGCAACAGGGCACCACCTGGATCAAAAAGCTGAATGATCTGTCTGCGGGCTACTGCGCAGAAAAAGGCGCCGGTGCAATCAAGGTGAATGAATACCCGACCACCTCGGAAGCCTCTCAAGCACTGCTGTCCGGCCACATTCAGGCGCATGTGGAAATTGATGCGGCCTCCAAGATGATTGTGGATAAGGCCCGTGGCCGCATCGTCATCAGCTCTCCGGCGGCGATCTACCCGCAAGTGCTGGGTATCTATGTGAAGAAGGGCAACCAGCAACTGCTCGACGGCCTGCAGAAAGCGCTGGATGAGTTCAAAGCCAGCGGCGAATACGCCGAGCTGCTGAAGAAGTACAACCTGGAAGAAGCCTGATAAGACCCGTAATGAACGCCGCAGACGAGCAGCGCAAGCTCTCAGTTGACTAGGCGGCGTTCAACTGGTGGCCAGGGATGGCGGCCTGAAAGCATGAGGTGACGCGTATGCAATTCGAATGGAGCTACTTTTTTTCACTGTTTTCCATGCCGGCTTTCTGGGCCGCCAGCTGGACCGTAGTGAAGCTCAGCAGTCTGGCCTGGATTATCGGCCTGATTCTGGGTTTTGCACTGGCCAGCGCAAAACAGTCATCCAGCCGTTGGTACAGCGCTCCGGCCTCTGTTTATGTGTGGTTCTTCCGCAGCGTACCGCTGCTGGTGCTGTTGATTTTCGTCTATAACTTGCCGCAACTGCTGCCGGGCAGCGGGGCGATTCTGTCCAATCCGTTTTATGCCGGTCTGCTGGCCTTGGTTTTGACCGAGGCAGCGTACATGGCTGAAATTCATCGTGGCGGTCTGATTTCCGTGGCCAAGGGTCAACGTGAAGCCGCCCGCGCGCTGGGTATCCGCACCTTGGGTACGCAGCGGTTGATCGTAGTGCCACAAGCACTGCGTATCGCACTGCCGACGCTGACCAATGAATACGTGACCATCGTTAAGCTGACCTCACTGGTGTCAGTGATTGCACTGACCGAACTGTTGATGGTCGGCCAGCGCCTGTATGCACAAAACTTTCTGGTACTGGAAACCCTAGGTGCCGTGGCGGTTTATTACGTGCTGATCGTCAGCCTGTTTGGTTGGGGCTTGCAGTACCTGGAGCGCTATCTGGATATTTCCCGACGCAAACCGGAGACACTGGATGTGGCGCTGGTTGAGAACTTGCGCAGCACCCTGCCGCAGGTCACCAGCAGCCCGAAGCAAGCGGAACAGACCGGTGCGCCGGATGCCCTGCGCCTTAATGGCATCACCAAGAGTTACGGCAGTCATCAGGTGCTCAAGGGCATTGATCTGACTGTGCGTTCGGGTGAAGTGATTTCCATCATCGGCCCATCAGGTTCCGGCAAGACCTCGCTGATCCGCACCATCAATGGCCTGGAGTCGATTGATCAGGGCGAAATCGTGCTGTTCGGTGAGAGCTTTATTCAGGCCGGTGACCGCCCGGATAACAACCGCCAGCGCGCTGGCATCCTGCGTATCGGTATGGTGTTCCAGGGCTTCAACCTGTTTCCGCATCGCACCATTCTTGAAAACGTGGTCATGGCGCCCCGTTATCACGGTCTTGGCGACAGCGTCAGCCTGCGCCAACAGGCGCTGGCATTGCTCGACAAGGTGGGCCTGCTGGCTCATGCCGACAAGTATCCGCACCAGCTTTCCGGTGGTCAGCAGCAGCGCGTGGCGATTGCCCGGGCGTTGGCGATGAAGCCAGACATCATGCTCTTCGACGAACCAACTTCAGCGCTTGATCCGGAGTTGGTAGGCGATGTGCTTAACGTGATCCGTGATCTGGCCCGCGAAGGCATGACCATGCTGATCGTGACCCATGAAATGGACTTCGCCATGTCGATCTCTGACCGGGTGATCTTCATGGAAGGCGGCTATGTGCAGTTGGATGCTGCGCCGGAAGCGATTCGTCAGGGTGATAACGAGCGCGTTCGTCGTTTCATCGGTTTGGAAAGCGCTGAATAAAGCGGCGCTTTTTCAGTCGTCAGGAGGATTAAAGCTTTGCTTCCGTGAGGTCGTCTTAACTTCGGTGAAGGCACCTCACGGTCCGTTAAATTCATCCATAAATCCCGCAGTACACGGGTGCAACCCGGCATCAAGGTCAGTTTTACCGGCCTGCCTGATTAGGTGCAACCGTTCTGGAACACGCCTCTCTGAATGGGGCAACACAGCGATACTTCATAAATTCATGAACTAAATATTTGGTATTGGCGATTCTTCCCGAATTTGTCCTGACCAAGAATCAATCCACAACCATAACTAACCGTGAGGCCCACCCATGGACAAGATCCTGCACCAACCCCTGGGCGGCAATGAAATGCCCCGTTTCGGCGGCATCGCCACCATGATGCGTTTGCCCCATATCCAGAGCGATGAAGAGCGGCGCAAACTCGACGCTGCATTTGTCGGCATTCCGCTGGATATCGGCACATCCCTGCGCTCCGGCACCCGCTTCGGCCCGCGTGAAATCCGCGCTCAATCCGTGATGATCCGCCCGTACAACATGGCCACCGGCGCTGCGCCGTTCGAGTCGCTGAATGTGGCTGATATCGGTGACGTAGCCATCAACACCTTCAATATGCTCGAAGCCGTACGCATCATCGAAGAAGCGTATGACGTGATTGCCGAGCAGGGCATCAAGCCTCTGACCTTGGGCGGTGACCACACCATCACCCTGCCGATCCTGCGTGCCCTGCACAAGAAGTACGGCAAGATCGGTCTGGTTCACGTCGATGCTCACGCCGACGTTAACGACCACATGTTCGGCGAGAAAATCGCCCACGGCACCACCTTCCGCCGCGCTGTGGAAGAAGGCCTGCTGGACTGCGACCGCGTGGTACAGATCGGCCTGCGTGCTCAGGGCTACACCGCTGAAGACTTCAACTGGAGCCGCAAGCAGGGCTTCCGTGTGGTGCAGGCTGAAGAGTGCTGGCACAAGTCGCTGGAACCACTGATGGCTGAAGTGCGCGAGAAAGTCGGCGGCGGCCCGGTTTACCTGTCTTTCGACATCGACGGCATCGATCCAGCCTGGGCTCCGGGCACCGGCACCCCGGAAATCGGCGGCCTGACCACCATTCAGGGCATGGAAATCATCCGTGGCTGTGAAGGTCTGGACCTGATTGGTTGCGACCTGGTTGAGGTGTCCCCGCCTTACGACACCACCGGCAACACCTCGTTGCTCGGTGCCAACCTGCTGTACGAAATGCTCTGCGTTCTGCCTGGCGTGCAGAAACGCTGATTCACCCCATAAGCCGACCATAAAAACAACAAAGAGCCGCTCATGAAGTTCCATTTTCTCGGGAGGAGCGGCTCGGGAGAGAAAGCATGCGTGACGCTGACAATGCTAAGCCGATAACGCGGGTTGAGACGTTCGGGATCGAGGAGATTCCGGCCAGCGAGCGGCATGCCAAGCCGCTTGATCTGTTCAGGCTGGTGTTTGGTGGTGCCAATACCTTTGCGACGGCGGTGCTGGGGAGTTTCCCGGTGCTATTCGGGCTGTCCTTTCAGGCTGGCCTGATGGCCATCTTGCTGGGTGTGGTAGTCGGTGCGCTGATTCTGGCGCCGATGGGCATCTTCGGTGCGCTGAATGGCACCAACAACGCGGTTTCGTCCAGCGCTCACTTTGGTGTGCATGGCCGGATCGTTGGTTCATTCCTGTCGCTGCTGACGGCGGTCGCGTTCTTCTCGCTTTCAGTGTGGAGTTCCGGTGATGCGCTGGTGGGCGGTGCTCATCGCCTGTTCGGCCTGCCGGAGAGCAACCTGACCTTGGGCTTTGCCTATGGCCTGTTTGCTGTGCTGGTGCTGGCGGTGTGTATCTATGGCTTCCGCTTCATGCTGTGGGTCAACAAGATCGCTGTAGTCAGTGCCAGTGCGCTGTTCCTGCTGGGTATTTTTGCCTTCGCCGGTGCATTCGATTTTGACTACGCCGGCAGCATCAGCATGGACGATGCAGGCTTCTGGGCTTCGTTCCTCGGCGCTGCGCTGATCGCCATGAGTAACCCTGTTTCCTTCGGGGCATTCCTCGGCGACTGGTCGCGTTATATCCCGCGTGAAACCTCCAAGCTGCGCATCATGGGGGCGGTGTTCGGCGCGCAGATCGCGACGCTGATCCCGTTCATCTTTGGTCTGGCTACGGCCACCATCGTGGCGGTACAGGCGCCGCAGTATGTCGAGCAGAACAACTATGTCGGTGGCTTGCTGAGTATCTCTCCGGCCTGGTACTTCCTGCCGGTGTGCCTGCTGGCGGTGATTGGTGGCATGTCCACCGGCACCACGGCGCTGTATGGCACCGGGTTGGATATGTCGAGCATGTTCCCGCGCGTGCTGAGCCGTGTGCGGGCGACGATGCTGATCGGTCTGGCGGCGATTGCGTTCATCTTTATCGGCCGCTTTGTCGCGGATCTGGTGCAGAGCGTATCGACCTTTGCCGTGCTGATCGTGACCTGCACCACGCCGTGGATTGTGATCATGATCATCGGCCTGCTCGACCGCCGTGGTTTCTACGATTCCCATGACTTGCAGGTGTTCACCCGCGGTGAGCGCGGTGGTCGTTACTGGTTCAGCAATGGCTGGAACTGGCGCGCCATGATCGCCTGGATTCCAAGTGCAGCCGTGGGCCTGTGCTTCGTCAACCTGCCGGGACAGTTTGTTGGCCCATTCGGTGAGTCGGTTGGCGGGATTGATATCAGCCTGCCGCTGACCATGGGCATGGCTTGTGCACTGTATCTGCTGTTGTTGCGTGTGTTCCCGGAGCCGGCTGCGGTGTTTGGCCCGAAGGGTGCGCTGTGGTCGCGTGTGAGAAATAGCCGGTAAAAACGAAAGTGGCCGGATCTCAGACCCGGCCACTGCACTCAGATGCAATGCGACTGAGTGCAGATGTTCTACAAAAATAAGAGGTATTTGTCATGGTCACGGACCTGATTGTTATTTTGCTTTATGTAGCTGCCATGTTAGCGCTGGGTTGGTACGGCATGCGCCGCGCTAAAACCCGCGAAGATTATCTGGTTGCCGGGCGTAATCTGGGCCCGGTGTTCTATACCGGCACCATGGCGGCCACCGTGCTTGGCGGTGCCTCCACCATCGGCTCGGTCCGTTTGGGTTATGTCCATGGCGTCTCCGGCATCTGGCTGTGTGCCGCGCTGGGGCTGGGCATCATCGGTATCAGCTTGCTGCTGGCTAAGCCGCTGATGCGCCTGAAGGTGTACACCGTGACCCAAGTGCTGGAGCGTCGCTATAACCCGACTGCCCGCCATTCCAGCGCTGCGATCATGCTGGTGTATGCGCTGATGATCGGTGCGACGTCCATCATCGGTATGGGCAGCGTGATGAGTGTGCTGCTGGGCCTACCGTTCTGGGTGTGTGTGCTACTCGGCGGCGGTATCGTGGTGCTGTATTCCACTATCGGCGGCATGTGGTCGCTGACCCTGACTGACATCGTGCAGTTCCTGATCATGACTATCGGCCTGGTCTTCGTACTGATGCCACTGTCGATCAGTGATGCCGGCGGTTGGGATGCATTGGTAGCGGCGCTGCCGGCCAGCGCGTTCGACTTCACCGCGATCGGCTGGGACACCATCATCACCTACTTCCTGATCTACTTCTTCGGCATCTTCATCGGTCAGGACATCTGGCAGCGTGTGTTCACCGCCCGCAGCGAGACCGTTGCCCGCGTGGCCGGTACAACTGCCGGTATCTACTGTGTGCTCTACGGTCTGGCCATGGTACTGATCGGCATGGCGGCTAAGGTGCTGCTGCCGGATCTGGCCAACGCCAACGACGCGTTTGCCAGCATTGTGCAGACCAGCCTGCCGGACGGTATCCGTGGTCTGGTGGTTGCAGCGGCTCTGGCTGCGCTGATGTCGACTGCCAGCGCCGGCCTGCTGGCTGCCTCCACCACAGCAGCACAAGACCTGTGGCCGCTGGTCAGTGGCAAGCAGAGCGATGAAGGCGTGCACGTAAACCGTATCTTCACCCTGCTGCTGGGTGTGCTGGTGCTGGGTATCGCACTGGTGGTCAGCGATGTGATCAGTGCCCTGACCATGGCCTACAACCTGCTGGTGGGCGGCATGCTGATCCCGCTGCTGGGTGCGGTGTACTGGAAGCGTGCAACCACCTTCGCAGCCATCGTCAGCATGGCGCTGGGCAGCATCGGCGCGATGGTGTTCATGGTTATCGATGGCCTGGACGCCAACACCCCGATCTATTGGGGGCTGGCCCTGAGCGTTACCAGTTTTGTCCTGATCAGCCTGTTGTCTCCGCGCAAATCCCCCGTCGCGCATACAGCCTGAATGGATGGCACCGCCTGATGGCGGTGCCTTTTTACTCAATAGGGAGGTGACTGCATGAGCACATGCGGCGAGTTTCTGGTTCAGCAATTACAGGCCTGGGGCGTTGATACCGCATTCGGTATCCCCGGCGTTCATACGGTGGAGCTGTATCGCGGCCTGCCTGAAAGCCGCATCCGCCACATCACACCGCGCCACGAACAGGGCGCAGGCTTTATGGCAGACGGTTACGCGCGGGTCACGGGCAAGCCCGGTGTCTGCTTCATCATCACTGGCCCCGGGATGACCAACATCCTCACGGCGATGGGGCAGGCTTACGCTGATTCGATTCCCATGCTGGTGATTTCCAGCGTCAACGAGCGCGAGCGCCTCGGCTTGGGCAAAGGCTATCTGCATGAGCTGCCCAACCAACGTGCGATGGTCGCCGGTGTTTCCGCGTTCAGCCATACCCTGATGAGCGTGGAAGAGCTGCCAGCGGTGTTGGCCCGTGCCTTTACCGTGTTTGAAGGTGAGCGTCCGCGTCCGGTGCATATCGAGTTGCCGCTGGACATCATCACCGCCGATGCCTCGCACATGCAGTTGGCGCCCAAGCCGACGGTGCGTCGTCCGGCACCGAATCGCACGTTGATCCGTGAAGCGGCTGATCTGCTTAAGCAGGCCAAGCGGCCTCTGTTGTTGCTCGGCGGTGGCTGTGTGGCGGCTGAGTCCGAAGCCCGTGCGCTGGCGGCTGCGCTGGATGCACCAACGGCCCTGACCATCAATGCCAAAGGTTTGCTGCCGGGTGGCCACCCGCTGCTGCTGGGCAGTAACCAGTCGCTGGTGCCGGTGCGTGAGCTGGCGCTGGAGGCGGATGTGGTGCTGGCGATTGGCACTGAACTGGGCGAAACCGATTACGACGTGGTGTTCGATGGCAACTTCAAACTGCCCGGCCGCCTGATTCGTATCGACATCGACGGCCAGCAATTGCAGCGCAATTTCACCCCGCATCTGGCGATTCAGGGCGATGCCCGTTTGGCCATGCGCATGTTGCTGGCCGAACTGGGCCCGCAGGACATCAACCCGAACGGCCTTGGTGTGCAACGTACGGCAGCGGTACAGCAACAGCTGGCCGAAGATTTCGCCGGCTGGACGCACTATCGCCAGCTGTTCGATTGCATCCTTGATGCGTTGCCAGATGTGCGCTTTGTCGGTGATTCCACGCAAACCGTTTACAGCGGAAATCATCTGGTCGAGATGGATGGAGCGCGTCGTTGGTTCAACGCCTCCACCGGTTACGGCACCTTGGGTTACGGCCTGCCGGCGGCGATTGGTGCCAAGCTGGCCGAGCCTTCGCGCCCGGTGATCAGCCTGATGGGCGACGGTGGTATTCAGTTCACCTTGCCTGAGTTGGCCAGTGCGGTTGAGGCCAAAGTCGGCGTCATCGTGTTGCTGTGGAATAACAGCGGCTACGGCGAAATCAAACGCTACATGGAGCGCCGCGATATCACCCCGCTGGGTGTGGACATCTACACGCCTGATCTGCTCGCGATTGCCCGCGGCTTTGGTTGTGAAGCGGAACGTGCCCGCGACCATCAGCATTTGCAGGAGCTGCTGCGCAACGCGCCGCAGGATCGCCCGCTGATTATCGAGGTGCTTGAGCAGGCGCCTTTCCATCCGTAAGTAACGTCAAGCCAGCCCGCTCGGGCTGGCTTTTGCAGGTCTCCGTCTATGTCTTCCCAACTGTTTATCAATGGCGACTGGTGCGCTTCCAGCATCAGTACGCAACTGCCTGTGTATAACCCGGCAACTGCCGAGCAGATCGCCAGCGTGGCCTGTGCCGCACCAGCGGATGTGGACCGTGCCGTGCAGGCCGCACAGGCGGCCTTCCCTGCATGGAGCCTGCTCAGTGGCCGCCAGCGTGCGGTGTACCTGCGCGGCTTTGCCGAGCAGATCGGTGCCCGCAGTGAAGAGCTGATCAGCCTGCAAATGCGCAACAGTGGCAAACCCCGGCATGAGGCTGAAGTGGATATCGGCGACGCCATCGCCACCTTCGCTTATTACGCTGAACAGGCCGACGCTCTGGATGCCGCGCAGAACGCCGAAGTGCCGCTGCCGGATGACGCCTTCCGCTCTTACGCCCGCCGCGAGCCGGTGGGCGTGGTCAGTTTGATCGTGCCGTGGAACTTCCCGCTGGTGACCAGCGCCTGGAAGATCGCTCCGGCATTGGCCGCGGGTTGCTGTGTGTTGCTCAAGCCGTCCGAGCTGACGCCGCTGATCGAGCTGACCCTGGGCGAAATGGCCCAGGCCATCGGCTTGCCTGCTGGTGTGCTGAATATCTTGCCCGGCGCGGCGGATGTCGGCGCAGCCATGACAACCCATCCGCAGATCGTCAAAGTCTCTTTCACCGGCAGCAATGCCGTGGGGCGCAGGGTGATGCAAGCAGCAGCCGAACGCACGCTGCCGGTCAGTCTGGAACTGGGTGGTAAATCACCGATTGTGGTATTTGCCGACGCCGATCTGGATCAGGCGGTGGAATGGATCATCGGCGGTATTTGCTGGAACGCCGGGCAAATGTGCTCGGCCACTTCGCGCCTGCTGGTGCAGGACGAGATTGCCGATGCGCTGCTGGATCGTTTGGCGGTGGCCATGCATAACCTCAAGGTTGCGGCACCGGATGCAGACGGTTGCGAGATGGGGCCGATGACCAGCCAGGTGCAACTGAACAAGGTGCAGGAGTATTTCGCCATCGCTGAGCAGGAAGGTCTGGACTGCCGCACAGGTGGCCAAGCCTTGTCTGGCGCAGGTTGGTTTGTTGCGCCGACCCTGTATGCCGATGTGCCTGCAGATAGCCGCCTGTGGAACGAAGAAATCTTCGGCCCGGTGTTGTGCGCCCGTCGCTTTAGCGATGAGGCCGATGCGCTGCGTCAGGCCAACGACTGTGCCTTTGCCCTGGCTGGCACCGTGGTCAGTGCCGACGCACAACGTGCCATGCGTGTAGCCAATGCGCTGGAAGCCGGGCATGTGTGGATCAATTCCATGCAGGTGGTTTATCCACAGACCTCCTGGGGCGGCGGCAAGGCCAGTGGGATTGGCCGCGAGCTGGGGCCGTGGGGATTGGCGGCGTTCCAGCAGATCAAACACATCACTGTGCCAAGCTGATTCAGTAACCGCCGGTAAACGAACCGGGTACGTTGTGGGTGGTTCCTTTCTGGCGGCGTATGTCATTACCATGGGCAGCATGTTCTGTGCTGCCCACGGATGACCTGTTTGACTGAATATGATCTTTTGCTGATTGGTGCCGGTCACGCACACCTCGGTGTATTGCGGCGCTGGGCTGTGGTTGAGCGTCCACCGGGGCGCATTGCGTTGATTTCATCCAGCCCGTTTGCCTGGTATGCAGGGTTGATCCCTGCCGTTGTTGCGGGCCGCGCCAGCGCCGCCGATGCGCAGATTGATCTGCAATCGCTGTGTCGTGCGGCCAAGGTCGATCTGATCGTCAGTCCGTTACAAAGCCTTTCCGCTGCCCAGCAGCAAGTGCAGCTGGACGATGGCTGCACCCTGCGCGGTAAGTGGCTGTCGCTGAATGTCGGGGCACAGAATAAAGCGCCCGAACAAACCGGCGATGCCATGCAGGTGGTAGCGGTTAAGCCTTTCGATACCTTTATCAACACCTGGCAACAATGGCAGGCTGATCCCAAGCCGCTGGGGATCATCGGTGCCGGCGTGGCGGGTGTTGAGCTGGCCTTCGCCCTGGCTGAGCAAGTGCCGCAACTGATGCTGATGTGCTCGGGGCATCTGCTTGAACGGCAGTCCCCGGCGCTGCGTTTACGTGCGCTGGGGCAGTTGCGTATGCGCGGGGTGTATGTGCGTGAGGACTGCCCGGTAACGCGCATACAGGAGCGCGACCTGTATAGCGAAAAAGAGCACGTCTGGAGTGGTTCCCGTCTGATTCTGGCCAGCGGTCTCAAGGCGTTACCGTGGCTCGCGTTGAGTGGCTTAGGTTGTGACGAAAGAGGCTACGTGCTGGTCGCTCCGACCCTGCAAAGCTATACCCATCCGCCTGTATTCGCCGTAGGTGATTGCGCCAGCCTCAGCGGGGTTCGTAAGAATGCTGTGCGGGCTGTGGAGCAGGCTGCGGTTCTGACGAATAACCTCAATGCTGCGCTGCGTGGTTTGCCTTTAAAACCATACAGACCGGGTAAACAGCGCCTGACCTTGCTTGATACCGGCGATGACGGGGCCATGTTCGAATGGCGCGGTTACACCGCCAACGGGCCGCTCTATGGCCGCTGGAAGCGCTGGCGTGATGAGACGTTTGTGCGTCGTCACCGTCTCTGAGCACGACTGAGCTTTCGCTACTTATGTAGCGCTATGGCTCGACTAAAGTGTCATGGTCGGGCGGTGTGGTGAATGCTCGAATCAGCTCTCTGCCCGATTTGGCCGCAAAGAGCGACACCGCGATGGACTATAGAATTGCTGACAGCAGCCGATCACCTGCACAGGTTTTCGGTGCTACGCGCTCACCATCATCACTGCATTCCGTTTCCACAGGCGCGAGCCCTGAGCGTAACGAGCAGCACAGAACAATAATAATGAGGTTTGTCATGCGCTCTGCGTTTGTCACCTACCCCAAGGCCTGCCTGCTGCATGCTGTGGGGCTTGCCGGGTTGGCCCTGCTGTATCATACGGTTGCCGTGCCCTGGTTTATCAGCCTGCCTTCATTTTTGTTATTGGCGCTATGGCCTTGGCTGGGTCCGTGGCAACGTCAGGATCAGGCGTCCCAATCTGCGGGTGCAGATGCACAACATGCCTTTAACGAGCTGAGCCAGAATTTATCCCGGCACACCTGTCACAACGCGTTGGCTGCGGCAGAAGTCGCCCACGCCGCCCTGCAACTCAGTGGGCGTTTGCAATCACAGCTGGGCGCGACAGAGCAGATCAACCAAGCCGCCGAAGCTATCACCCACACCGAACACGAAAACGCCCTGCTTGCAGAGCAGACGTTGGGCGCTGCGCAAAATGTCCGCCAGAGCAGTATCAGCGGTCAGCAAGATTTGCGCGAAGCCATCACCGCCATGCAGCAGCTCAGTGCGCAGACTGCAACCAGCCGTGAGTTGATTGACGGGCTAAGCACCCGCACCGAGCAGATTGAAACGGTCACTCAGGTGATTCAGTCCATCGCCAGCCAGACCAACCTGTTGGCCCTTAACGCTGCCATTGAGGCTGCCCGTGCTGGTGAGATGGGCCGTGGCTTTGCCGTGGTGGCGGATGAAGTGCGTAACTTGGCGGGACGTACCAGCAGCGCCACCGAAGAAGTCGCCCAGATCGTTAACGATATCCGCCAGCAAAGTGGTGCCGTGGTCGAGCATATGCAGCGTCAGGCTGAACAACTGACGCAGGCTGCCGAGCAGGTCGAGCGTACTGGCGAACAGCTTCAAGGCATCGCCACCTTGGCTGAAGATGTGGCTGCGCAGGTTGGCCAGATCGATAGCGGTACCCGCCACAATCATGAGCGTCTGGCTGAGCTGTCTGTGGCAGTCGGACAGCTGCGCAGCGATGTTAGTGACAGCGAAGTGCAGACCCGCCAGTTGAGCAGTTCCTCGGATCGTCTGGTCGAGCTGGCTGAGAGCGTCAGTGAGCAGTTGGCCGGGGTTAAGCTGGATGACTACCACCAGCGTGTCTATGACCTTGCCCGCACAGCGGCACAGCAGATCAGCGAGCAGTTCGAGTGTGATGTGGAGAACGGTCGCATCAGCCTGGGTGACCTGTTTGACCGCAATTACCAGCCGATTCCCAACACTTTCCCGCCCAAGTTCAAGACGCGCTTCGATGACTACGCCGATCATGTTCTGCCGGGCATCCAGGAGCCGTTACTGCAACAGCATGAGGGGCTGGTATTCGCCATCGCTACGACGGCAGAAGGCTACGTGCCGACCCACAACCGGGCTTTTAACCACCCGCCAACCGGCGACCGCACGGTGGATACCGCCCGCAGCCGGGGTAAGCGCCTGTTCAACGACCGCACCGGCATTCGCTGCGGCAGCCATCAGCAGCCGCTGTTGTTGCAAACCTACACCCGCGACACCGGCGAGCTGATGCACGATCTGTCGGTGCCGATTACGGTCAAAGGCCGGCATTGGGGCGGCATCCGCCTGGGCTACAAGCCGGAGAAATAGGCAGGGCTGACCAGGCACTGTTTTGTGAGGTGGGCAACTCTGCATAGCAGATGACCCACCGTGGGGCGAGTGCTGGATCGTCTTCGGGCACCTTATGTGCAGGCTTAATATCTATTGGAGTGATATCCACTAATAGGTCAGTCGGACTTCTCCGGCGCTCTTACTGCAGATTCTGGGATACCGATCTTATGGAGTAAAAGGGCTGGGGGTTTTTACTCCGAGCTGGATTTCCTCATACAGATTGCCAGTTGAGCCAATGCCTCTCGTGTCGACTGTGTAGCACACGAAATCTTCCTCCATTTCCAGCCCAAAAGTTCCGACCAGCGAGGGGTAATCTTGCTTAGCTGATGCGACAAACTGCTCCTCAAACTTCCGGGTGAACACATAAATACCAATCATGACTCCGTCGCCCAGTTGCTCGAAAGTTTCACTGAGCATTGTAGGTTCAATTATCTTTATGAGTCCGGCATGGCTGTGCATCAACAAACCTAAGATGCACCATCCCTTTTTCAGGCCCGTGCCGGTCCAGATGATTTCTAGTCCCGGATTTTTTCTGAGTCTCAAGTAGCTGCTGCGTGTGTGCCCACCCATCGCTAAGAAGTAGCACACATAGTTATTGCTCTGTTGCAGCAGTTGCTCTATTTTTCTGACTCTATTGGTAACAGTTTCGTCTGACGCTTCACCTTGATGCTTTCTGGAGTCGTTATCGGTCTTTGATTGGTCAGAGGGGCTACTATTTATGATTCCGTTCAATTTGATCTCCTGTTTTTTCCTATAACCTGAGTGCAGTTGAGCTGCGATTTTGAGCGTCTAAAAGCAAAGTACGCGATTTAGATCTACATAAATTAATCAGCGCCCTATGCGCTCTTCAAGTTGAAGGGGAAGGTTTGCTAGTAGTTATATATACGAGCATCGTGTCCGTTATGAATTCAATATCGATGTGTACGCAATGATGTATTGAATGCATGATAGATTTGTCGGAGCTCGAGTAATAAAGAATTTCGGCATAATGGCTTGTCTTGCTTTCAAACTCAGCCAAAGTCAGTGACGAGTAAGACTCTTTAACATTGTCTTCATTACTGAAGCTTACACTACACTCTTTTGCGGTAAGCGAGATGACTAAGTTGATGACTACGGAGAAAGCTTATTCGAAGCATTGAAAGTGTACTTTTCGCTGAGTTTGCAGGCACCACCAAAGTCAAAAATACCTTATCTAAATATTTAACTATAGCCACTGGCTAGATTCCTGATGCTATGGATTTTACTAAGAATTGGTGTCGCGACAGTTTTTAGGTTGTACTGAAGCAGATTTGGTGCTGTTGTACTGAGTTTCAGATTTCTCAAGTAGGATAATAAGACGTTTCGATAATGCTCTATGTGTAGTAGCCATCCTCATATATAATTTTGTTACTGGGATTCGGTACGAAAATTCAAATATCGGTTCACCTCAACATCAATGGTGCAGATGTTTTCGTGCAAAGCGAAGGCCACTCCGAAGAAGACGGACTGATTTTGGCAAACTGTCGAGTCTGCGGATGGTCCGCAGATATTTACAAGCGCATTAAGGGCAAGTGCGTCTGTAATGTGCGAAATAGCTGCTGCGAGGTTATAACTGCTGCTAAAGCTAGGTCCTAGACGCAAACTACTGCTGTAGGCATCGCAGCGTCCAGGCCAGTGTGACCATGACGGCAAAACTTCTTGCCTGCTTGTCGTAATGAGTGCCAATCCTGCGATTCTATTTCAGCCAGCCGAATATTAGTCGATGATGTTCCGTTGCCGGTATTTTGGGCGCTCGAACAGTCGAGGTAGTCACGGTTTTGGCTTGCGCTTCATGGTTCGCTGCGGAATCACAGGCTCCGTCCGGTAACGTTCATAGTATTGGCGCAGTTCTCGGCATCTTAGCACTTGTCTGCAAGCGACCAGCGGTAGTGCTTACGAGGCCGACCTTGTTTCCCTAGTATGCGAATCTGATCCAAGAGAGCTTGAGCATTCGAAATGTCGCTGGACTGACCCGCAGATAGCAAAATGCTTAGGGGCACACCGTTGGCATCGCAAACCATATGGATCTGGTGCTCAGGCCATACCTGCTGCGCCCCAGTGCATGCTCTACCGGCTCTTCTGGCCCCCATTTTCCCCGTCGCCAGAACAGGATCGGGTTGCTCGTACCACCGTGGAGTCGGTCATCCATGTATCCAGATCGAACAACCTTTCCTGACTCAGGCGAATGTACAACCGTTCAAGCAGTTGTTCGAACGTCCCGTCTTCCCTCCAATCACGGAAGCGTTGATTCACGGTCGATCATGGGCCGAAGCGTTCCGGTACATCGCGCCTAGCAACGCACAAGTACTATTTGGTGCAGTATCTGATTTCGTAATCTGTTTTCATCAAACTTGTAACAAGAACCAATCCTTTAATTTTTTTTGTACTACACAGGTTGTGTATCTCATTTTCGGAGATACTTTCCTTTCTCATAGATTCGGCTGTGTAGTTAGATAGGCCATAGGTTCTATTATTGCTTTCAACCCCATGTGCAAGTGGGACTCCAAACAAAGAATACACGAGAAGCCCGCTTGCCCATTTAGGTCCGCCGAGTGAAGCTACTTCGCTATCGTAAATGCTGCGAGGAATAAACATTAATGTGTCTCGACGGGTAAGGGCGCTTTCGTTAAGCGCTTGATTTAAACTGTTTTGAAGCTTGTATATCCAGTTTTTATCTTCCAAATTGTTAAATATTTCTCGGCTTTTAAATGGGGTGTAGGGATTTAAGTCTTTAATACTCAGTATTTCATTTGGTTTGAAGTTGCTTTCAATTGTATTACTTGAAAGGATGTGTTGTATTATGTTTCTCAGGGGGCTGGTCAATAGGCTTTTTTTGTCGCTAGGGATTTCTTGAATTATAACTAAACTTGCGATCAAAACAAAAGCAATGGCGGAACTTGGGCTAATGAAGTGTAATGGCGCTTTATTGATTTTTGATATAAACTCAACTATGGATATGTACAGTATGATGGTGATAGTACTGCCAAGGCTGAAAGTAAAATACCATTGTTCAGAATCATTAAGGCCGACTTGAGTTGTGATGATTAAGTAAAGAATCAAAATTGATATTGAGCTTGCAATGCTCAGCTTTAGGTAAGTATGGTTTTTAGTGACAATGGATATGAACATCCAGACCAGACTTGCGCATATTGGGTAGTATATATGCCATAAACTAACATGCCATGCGAGTCTGTCGGATAACGAAAAAAATGCGAAAAAGCTATTAATGTTTATATTTGATAATGATGTTTGGGTGCTGGTTTCTGCTTGGAAAAGTGAGGAATAGAAATAGAAAAAAATTAAAAGACAGGTCCCAAATATATATACAGAAATTTTTCTGAAGTCCTTTTGTAAGAGTAGGATTCCAGTAAATGTGGCCAGCATAAATCCTGCAGATATTTTTGAAAGAGATATTATAGCGATTATCACGAATAAATTTATGTAGTCTCGCTTTTTGACTGTATCTTTGTTGTATACAGCGTATAGGTAAGTTGCTGCCGTTAAAAGCACTAAGGTTCCTAGCCATAGCCCGTGCGAAGCAATACCATGCCAGGATGAAATAATGATCGGTGGGATAGCGATGACAGACACGATGTATGCCCATGAGGGAAGTCCTCTGACTGTTCTTCCAATGAGCAGTAATATGGCTGAAATAAAGATAAATATTTTGAATTGATGAAACAATCCATAACTGTCATAAGGATCGAGGCCACTAATTTTTAAAAATAATGCGTCAACAGTGTGGCTCAGAATATGGTACATGTTGAAAGGAGTCCCGTGCTGACCTGTGCTGGGGAATCCTAAATTCATCATGCTATTAATTAAAGCTACATGGTATGACGTATCCTGATGGAAGCTGGCGCCGGATTCTAACTCGGCTATTGGAAATGTTTTTATGTAAATTGCCCAACCGCTTGTGTTTGGTTGTGAATAGATGATTGAGCATGAAAAAGCTATGAGCGCCAGTGCAAAGGTATGTGAACAAATTTTATTTAGTAAGAGAGGGTGTTCTCTAAAGTTGAATATCCTCTCTGTTATGAATAGTAGTGCTAAAAACAATAGTGATGTGAGCGTTATGCTTGCGATGGGGAACTGTAAGAACAACTTAATCGAGATTAATAGGGAGTATAAGAAGTATAGTCCTACTGCCAGTAGCGATGCGCTGTATGTGTCGGTGTTGGAGTTTAGATTGTAATTCATAGTAGGTAAGTAGAACTTTTAGATGGTGATTTTATTTCTTAGATTTTATCAAGTCGTACAAATTTACCTCGTTTAAGTATCCATCCTTCGTCAACTAACATCAAAAAGGGGTGGTCGCCAGTACTATCTCCGTACCCATATGTGGTACAAGGGGCTCTGCTTGATAGCCATTGTTTAAGTTTTAGAGCTTTCGCATGTCCAAAACAGTTCTCACCATCTAGTTCTCCACTTACACGGTTTTTTGTATTGGTGCGAAGTTTTGAACAAATTAAGCCGTCTAAAGATAATTTTTTTACAAATGCTTCTAGGTAAATATCTAATGAGGCACTTAGTAAAATACATTCATGACCTTGCTCTTTGTGCCACTTTAGACGCTCCATTCCTTCGTGACGAAGGATATTAGGAATCGCGGTTTCACAGAATAGTTCTCCCTGTATGTATAGCTCTTTGATATCATAACCCTCAAGGTATTTTTTGAGCAAAATTTGCTTGGCGATATCGTTGGGAACTAACCTAGCTAAGTACGCAGTGAGTGTTGGGCTAAGTCCGAGTAGTTTGGTGTAGTATGCCGGGGCGCCAACCAAGAACTTAAGAAACGGCATTAAAGTGTCGCCGGTGGTCAACGTTCCGTCGAAATCAAAGAATGCCACTGCTTGATTACTTTTTTGAAGGTGTAAGCTCATAGTGACATTCGCTTGAATATAGAGTCGGGGATATGTCTGATGACTAACATTATTCCTTTCCAGAACCAGGGTAAATAAACTTCCCCTTTACCAGTCCGCATGGCCTTGATAATTCCTGTTGCGATATCTTTAGGCTTAGCCCACAACGGTCCACGTTTGTCGAGTCCGTCTGTCATTGGGGTGTCTACGAAGCCCGGCTTGATAGTTACTACATCAACGTTAGCTTTAGACAGTCTGTTGCGCAGGCCTTGAAGAAACAGTGTGACCATGCCTTTGGCCGCGCCATAGACGTAATTACTTTGGCGTCCTCGATCTCCTGCCACAGAGCTGATTACAGCGATGACACCATGTTGCTGTTGCTCAAAATAATTGGCTATAAGGGTGAGTAGATCAATAACGCTTAGGGCATTAGTTTCAAATTCTTGCCGTGTCAGTAGTGTGTCCGTCTGACAGGCCTTTTGATTTGGAAGAGTGCCATGGGCAATTAATACGCTATCGATACCGCCCAGCACGCGCTCAGCCGTTTCGATGAGTCGAGCATGCTGAGAGGTGTCGGTCAGATTTGCTGCGCATCCGTCAATGCATTGATCTGTGGAGGCCCGTACTTTTAGATCATCTATCAAGGCTTTGAGTTTTTTTGGACTACGCCCAATGCAATATATAGAGGCGCCCTGGGCAACCAATAGTCGCGCTGTCTGTTCGGCAATTGAAGAGGTTGCCCCGAAAATGATGACACGTTTTAGAGAGTTCATAAGGCCACACGTTGCCAAAATCGAGAAGAAAAGCTTGGGTCGACATATTTGCTGAAATCTTCCCATTGTGGGAAGCCAGATTGGAAAAGGCTTGCAGGCATGCGGGCATCCTTGGCCGGATAGAGCGTTCCCCCTGCTTCAGCTACGATGAAATCTAGCTCTGTTAGTAGTCGCAAAGTTCTTTCGCCACGATTGGGGAAGTCCAAAGCAAGGGTTGTTCCTGGGCGAGGAAAAGACAGCATGCCAAGTGAAGGTTTGTTCCCGAATGTCTTCAATACGGCTAAAAATGAGCCTTCACCGTGCTTGGCAATAGTGTTTAAAAGTGAGGCTATTGCGCCTTCAGATTCATTGGGTGGGATCACACATTGATACTGATAGAACCCTTGCCGTCCATAAATTCGGTTCCAGTCCCGAATTGAATCCAGCGGGTAGAAGTATGGTACGTAGTGGGTAAGTGCACCTTGTGGTTTAACTGACTGTCGATAGTAAATAGAATTGAAGGTGCGTAGGGTGAGTCTGTTTACCAATGAGAATGGAAGATCAACAGGAATCCGCTTGCTACTATATTTGAAAGTAGGAAGTTCCGTTTGTGTCGCTGCGTGTCGACCTGTCATTAAGATCCCGCGGCCTTGAGCGTTGCCCTTTGAGAGGCAGTCGATCCAAGCGACGGTATAGGGCCAAGAGGTTTCAGCTTGGCGGTTAAGCGTCCAGAACTCATCTAGGTTGTTGAAGCGACGCGTCTCCACCCACATCCAAGGATTTTTGATGGGCATTAGCTGTAATTCAACCCAGCGAATCAGGCCTGTCAGGCCCAGACCACCGACAGTAGAGGCAAACCAACCGGTTCCGTCGTTAGGACGGCACTCGATTGAGCTGCCATCGCTGCGCCAGAGTTCTAATGCCAGCACATGGTGCCCAAAGCTGCCGTGAGAGTGGTGGTTCTTACCATGCACATCGTTAGCGACAGCTCCCCCTAAAGTGGCAAATCGCGTACCTGGCGTGCTCGGCAAAAACCAGCCTTGTGGAACGGTCAAGGCCAAGATCTCACCTAAGGTGATGCCCGCCTCACAACGTACAACGCCATTCTGGGGGTCAAATTCTATGAAGCGGTCTAGACCGCGTGTCATCAATAGGGTGCCGCTCTCTGTGAGGCACACGTCGCCGTAGCTACGTCCATTGCCATATGCCAGCAGTGGCTTCGGCAAATGCTCTGGGACGCCAAGGTTGCGTTGAAAGAGTGAATGTATCGCTTCAGGACTCACTCGAGGCAAGCGATTCCAAGATCCTGCATAGCTCATGAGCTCTTCTCTGATAAAACTTCCTCATTCCTGCTTTGCGCCAAGCAAGCTAAACCGATCGCCACAGCAAGCCAGAGTGTGGCCAAGCGTATAAATACGGTAGCGGCTATGGCAGTTGGGATACTCACCCCTGCGAAACTAAGGAGGGTAACCATTACTGCCTCGGCACTACCTAAACCGCCAGGTAAGAAGCTAAGGGCACCGGCCAGCATCGAGACGGCATAAATGAAAATTGCGAACGACAGTGGTACATCGGTTCCCAGCCAGTCCAGCGCCCAATAGAAAGCTAATGCCTCTGAAGTCCAGGCTATTAAACTTAGGATGGTGGAAATTATCAGTGTCCTAGGGCGATGGCATTGCCGAGTGTCAGACAGCATCGCTCGGACATTAATAATTAGCGGCAAGAGTTTGCACTTGCGACCTAGTGCCCAGTTGTATAGTTGGTCTAGTAATGATTGGTTAGACAGGCATGCCATCATAACCACAATAGCCAACGCCCCTGCTATGACGATGCCATGTGCATTAGGGTATTGGGCTAATCCGAGCAAAGTGAGGAGTACGATAGCGACTAGGTCGGACAGTCGTTCACTTATGAAAGTAGCGAAAGTTGTAGGGAATGGGACCCCATACCGTTTAAGTAGTACACCTCGGAATGCTTCGCCTGCCTTACCAGGAGTTGTTGTCAAGGCAAAACCGCTGAGGTAGATGCGTAGGCCGGCTCCCAATGGCACATTATACCCGAGTACAGAGAGGTAGAGTTTCCAGCGACCAAAGCGGAGTCCGTAGTTCACTAGAGACATGAATAAAGTGATCAGTGTACCCAGCGTGCCAATTTGTATGAAGGCAGTTACAACATCATTCCACCCCCCCCAAAGTGAGAAGGCCAGATAGCCGGCGGCTGCCAAAATAATAGAGATAATTAGCGTTCGAAACCGCCAACCTTCGAGATGGGGCAGTGCTGAGGTCATGACAGCACCCAGACAGTTGTTGCCGCCCAGGCCAAAACAGTTACGAACAAGTGCTGATCTCTGAGCAGGTCCTTAGCAGTATCGCTACCTTTGAACTGCCGGTGTAGCAAGAATAGATAACGGAAAATGCCATAGACTACAAAAGGAAGTGTGTAAATCAGGTGGTCATTGCCGTGAATTTCTACAGTATTTGGTGAAACAGTGTACAGTCCATAGGAAATAATTGTACAGCCGGCAGTAACCGAAATCATTTGCTCAAGCATCTGGGGGCTGTAATCCTCAAGCACCTTCCGGGGCATACCGCCATGCCCGTTTGCATTGTTCTCAAGTACCAAAATTTCGGCACGCCGTTTGGTGAATCCCAAGAACAGTGTAACCATTAAACCGCACAGCAATAGCCAGGCAGAGGGAGGGATGCCGAGGCCAATAGTGCCGGCCAGAATTCGAAGCATGAAACCGGATGCGATCAGGAAAACATCAAGAATTACGACATGCTTTAGTTTTAAGGAGTACAAAATATTTATAAGGAAGTAGGCGAGCACAAACAGTGTTACCCAGCTGTCAACAAACAGTGATAGTGCTAACGATGCCGTCACTAGAACCGCCATCAAGGACTTGGCAGTTCTAAGTGAAACTTTGTTTGAGGCTAGAGGGCGAAAACATTTCACCGGGTGTGCTTGGTCGGCCTCGATGTCAATAATGTCGTTCAAAATATATACGGCGCTGGCCATGCTGCAAAATGCCAGAAAAACCAGCATTGCGTTAGTGAGAGTTACTAGGTCCCACTGGTGTGCAAATAATGGCCCCAAGAATACAAAGCCATTCTTTAAGTATTGGTGAGGTCGAATTAGATCGAGTAAAGACAGCATATTTATATAGTTTCAGAGTAGTGATTAGACTAGATTATATATATTTGTGGACGTTAGTGCTCAAATTCTTGCAGATAGTATGGTCTAATCTGGCGAGGTTCTAGCGTTCAGTGTCATCCCTCCATGCTTGGCTAGACATAGGGGCAATCCAAGGCGTACGTGGTCTGAGATTGAAACTAGGTAGTTGGTTAATGTTTAGCCGCTACTTAACCAAGCATACAAAAAACAAGATTTAACGCATGCATCGGCCTGTGTGAACCTCCAAAACATGCGTACTCAAGTGCCGCTGTTTCTTATCCCTATGACCGCCTCACGCCCTTGTGAGCGCTTTTGCTTCGCCATCCCGAACGATGGTCGTTTGCTTCAGGTCATTCTCGCTTTCTGGGCGCTTTGGCATTGTCGCCATGCCCGGCCACCGGATGCTTCCGATCGCTTCTGATCTTGTCTGCTATCCGTTCTGTACTGGCTTTGCCAGACAGTCACCGTTACCCGTATCAGGAATCCCGATATGAATGCCGCGATAAAAAAAGTGACGCCGGCCGCTGTGCGCAGTCCGTCCTATTACAGCGCAACCCTTAATGAAGAAACCGATTACCCAACACTGGAAGGCACCGTTGAGGCTGATGTAGTCATCATCGGCGGTGGTTTTACCGGTGTCGCCACCGCCGTTGAACTGGCAGAGCGCGGGTTGAAAGTAGCAATCGTCGAAACCAACAAAATCGGTTGGGGTGCGGCAGGTCGTAACGGTGGTCAGGTCACGGGTAGCTTGTCCGGTGATGAGGCCATGCGTAAGCAGATGCGCAATACGCTGGGTGCGGAAGTGGATGACTTTATCTGGCACCTGCGTTGGCGCGGTCACGAGATTATCAAGAGCCGTGTCGAGAAGTACGGCATTCAGTGCGACCTGAAACACGGCCACCTGCATGCAGCGATGAAAGACAGCCACATGAAAGAGCTGGAAGCAGCCTATGAAGAGGCTGTTCGTCGTGGCATGAGTCAGGACGTATCACTCTTGGATGCCAGCGGCGTTCGTGAGCATTTGGGCAGTGAGTTGTACTGCGGGGCAATCAAGAACACCCGCAATATGCACCTGCACCCGCTGAATCTGTGCATTGGTGAGGCCAAGGCAGCAGCAAGCCTCGGTGCGCTGATTTTCGAAAATTCCGAAGTGCTGGAAATCGTTCACGGTGCAAAACCGGCTGTGGTGACCGCTAAGGGGCGGATCAACGCCAAGCAGGTGATGCTGGCCGGCGACGTTTACCACAAGCTGGAAAAGAAGAAGCTCAAGGGCATGATCTTCCCGGCCATGGGCGGCATCGTCACCACTGCGCCGCTGGGCGATCTGGCTGAGCAGATTAACCCGCAGGATCTGGCGGTGTATGACTGCCGTTTCGTGCTCGATTACTACCGCCTGACCGCCGACAAGCGCTTGCTGTTCGGAGGTGGCTGTAACTATTCAGGCCGCGACTCCCGTGATATCGCAGCTGAGCTGCGTCCGGGGATCGAGCAGACTTTCCCGCAATTGAAAGGCGTTGCCATCGACTTCCAGTGGAGCTGTGCAATGGGCATCGTGATCAACCGGATTCCGCAGCTGGGCAAACTGTCGGATAACGTTTGGTACTGCCAGGGTTACTCGGGCCACGGTATTGCGACGACTCACATTATGGGTGAGATCATGGCTAACGCCCTGACCGGCACGCTGGGCCATTACGACACCTTTGCTGCGTGCAAGCACATCAAAGTGCCGCTGGGAGATGTGTTCGGAAACCCGATGCTGGCAGCGGGTATGTGGTACTACCAGATGATGGAAAAGCTGCGTTAAGCGGTTCGCCCTTCAACCGTTGTGGTGGGTAAGCCTTCGGCCTTACCCACCCTACAAGAATGACCCACGATGGTTTTGTGGCCGTGTAGTGTTCTAGAAGTAACGCACAATCTGCGTCCACACACGCGGTGTTTTGTCGTTATCGCTGGTGGCGTCGGCATTGCCCAGCTTCCACGCTGCAACCGCATTGATATGCCAGTTGTAGGCGCTCCAGCGCAGGCCTAAACCTGCTCCAGAGCGCTGAGTGCGAAGCGCTTCGCTGGGGTCAAGCCCGGCTGCATTGCGGTGCGATTCGCCGTGATCGGCAAACACAGCGGCTTGCCAGCTTTCGGTCAGGGCGTAGCGCAGCTCGAGGCTCGCTAGCCAACCGCTGTCGGCCAACCCTTCACTTTGCGGGTAGGCGTTTACGCCAAGTGCGCCGCCAATCTGCAGCTTCTCGGACTCGTCGAGATTGTCCTGACTCCACTGACCGTTGACCTGACCATGCAGGCTCAGGCGTGGCGCTAGTTGCTGCACGCGGGCGAGGCCTGCGTGAAGCACGCCGAAGCGACCGTCGTCGGTGTAGCCGGTGACGGTGTAAGGGCTACCCTGGATGTCCACATCGCCCTGGGTCCAGCCAAGACTGAAGTAGTTGCGACCACTGCCGAAGAAGTCGTCGCGGCTGTCGGCATTCAGGGTCAGACTGACGCTTTTGCTGTCCTTCTCGCTGCGCATGTAGGCCAGGTCGAGGCGGTCGTCGAACTGCTTATCGTCGTACTGCAGACGCAGGCTGAGGTTGAAGTCATCACGCTTGATCAGTGGTTGAATGACAAAGGCGCTGAGGGTGCTGACGTCGCCTTCAGCCTCAAGCACGGCCAGTTCCTTTTTCAGCTCATACGCCATGTCGGCCCACATCACGCCAATCTGGGTGTCCCACGGACCTGCCGTGAGGTGGTAGGCAAGCCGGTAGTAATGGCCGCCCTCGCCCGAGCCGGGGCTGCGCAGGCTGAGCTGGTCCTTCTTGCCCAGCAGGTTATTCAGATTCAGGGTGCTGCCCAGTCGGTTTACCCCAACGAAGCGGTTGCCGTAATTATCAAACTCCAGATTGCCGGTGACAGTGGGCATGTCTGTGGAGACAGGTTGCGGCAGGTAATGACGGGTCGCGCCGAGAATCAGGGTGCTGCGCAGATCAATGCCCGGCGCTTCCTGAAAACGCAGGTCGGCGGGAGGGTGTGTAACGTCTGCGGGGGTGTACGCATGGGTGACATCTGTGACGCAAGCAACTGCGAACAGCAGACCAAGGGTCATTCGCATTACGGTGTTCCTGGTGGTGATGTGTAGCACCGGCGCTATGTTCGCCAGTTGAAGATTGAGCTAATGCAGGCAGCCGCTGATGGAGTTGGCGATTCAAACGGTAGTTTGGCGTCAAATAAAAAGCAAAGACTTTATGTCAATTTGCCACTATTGAGATTGAATACGTCCTGCACAGGCTGTGCTGGTGCTGATTAAGGCAGCCATTACGATTCGATAGTGGCTATTGGCCTGCCTTCCATGCCAGACTTGAAGGCAAACAATTTAAAAAAACTGGGTCACTCCATCATGTTTAATGCTTCGGTACCGCCTGCTGAGCAACGGCTCCCAGCACCTGTATTGGTCGTCGAAGACGATACCCTGATGCGTGAGCGTCTCGAGCGGGTTCTGACTGAGTTGGGCTATGGCCGGGAGTCAGTCACATTCGCGGCCTCACTGGCACAGGCGCGTGAGCACATCAGTGTTCAGCCGCTGGCGATGGCGTTGGTTGATCTGGGGTTACCGGATGGCAACGGCATTGAGTTGATCGCTGAGCTGCGTGCGGAAAATCCTGATGTGTGCATTCTGGTGATCTCAGCCTGGACCACTGAAGAGTCGATTTTCGGAGCTTTGCGGGCAGGGGCTACCGGTTATGTGCTCAAGGAGCGCGACGACCTTGAGGTCAGCCTGTCGATTCGCAGCGTGCTGCGCGGGGGCGCGCCGATTGATCCGTTTATTGCACGGCGCATTCTGACCCTGCTACCCAGTGCTGAATTGGCCCGCGCCAACCAGCCTGCCCCTGTCGCCGGAGCTGCAGTGCTGAGCTGCCGTGAGAGTGAAATTCTTGAATTGGTTTCCCAAGGCTTGAGTAATCGGGAAATTGCCGAGCAGTTGAACATTTCCCGATACACCGTCGAATGTCATATCAAACATATCTACCGCAAGCTGGAAGTATCTTCTCGCACCCGCGCAGTCAACGAAGCCAGGCAGCGCGGCATTCTGGCCTGATCCTGCTGCTGGCGCTGCTGCTGCTGTGGTTGCCAGCCTCGGTGTGGGCCTGCCAGGCTCAGATCACCCGCATCGAGGCGGCTTCTGAACTGCATGCCGGTGAGTTGCCGCAAAGCGGATGGGAGCCGGTCAGCCTGCCGGATGTATGGAGGCCTCAGTGGCTCGGTTTACCGGGCGGGCTTTGGTATCGCGTCGCTTGGACCAACGCGTGTCAGGATCAGCCTGTAGCGCTGGCAGTGGACCGCATGGTGATGGCCGCTCAGGTTTATCACAACGGCGAATTGCTCTGGCAGGATGAATCTCTGCAGGCGCCGATGAGCCGCGGTTGGAACATGCCGCGATACTGGGTCTTGCCAGCCTCGACGCTGCGCGGAGAAAACACGCTGCTGTTCCGCCTGGTCAGTGAACGCCACCCGATGCCGGGGTTGGGGACGCTTACTCTGGGTGATCTGCACAGCGTGCTCGATGTGCATGAGCGTAATGTCTGGCAGCAGCGCGATGCGCTGGTCATTAACGTGATCATCTCGCTGATGATCGCCGCTTTGTTTCTGCTGATCTGGCTGATGCGGCCCAAGGAGCACGCGCTGGGCTGGTTTGCCCTAAGTTCGTTGCTGTGGTCGTTTGGCATGCTCAACATGTTCCTGACCACGCCCTGGCCGTTTGAATCCGGGATAGTCTGGGACCGCATCAGCCTCATCCTGTTGATCAGCTACCCCAGCGCATTTGCCATGTTTGTCTGGTCATTTGGCGGTCTGCGTTTCCCCAGGCTGACGCCTTTATTGTGGGGCTCGACGGCGCTGGTTGCGCTGGTGATTGCACTGATTCAGGCTGAGCACATCGTGGTCCTGCAGTTTGTTTGCACCATTAGCTACCGGATCATTTTCAGCCTGATCTGCTTCGGCTATTCCATCTATGCCTTGCGCACGCGTCAGCCCGGCCAGATGTTGCTTGGTGTGTGCTTGCTGATTTTCCTGTTGCTGAATTTTTATGACCTGCTGGCGCACTTGGGTTTTCTCAGCCACTTCCAGGACCTTAAGGCGCTGTCCGCGCCGATCTCGTCGGTGGTGATGTTTGTAATTGTGGCCTGGCGATTTGTTTCGGGCCTGCGCCGCATCGAAACCTTCAACGAAGAACTGCAACAGGCGGTGAACACGACCCGTGAAGAGTTAACCCGCATTCTGCGTCGTGAGCATGAGCTGGAGGGGACGAATATCCGCCTCAACGAGCGTCTGCGTATGACTCATGACTTGCACGACAGCATGGGCAGCTCACTGATGCGTTCAATCATCATGGCTGAGCAGAATCGCTCGCTGGAGCGCTCACAGTTTCTGTCCATGCTCAAGGAGTTGCGCAACGACCTGCGCCATGTGATTGATGGCAGTTCATCCGCTGCCGCAGTGGATTATTCAACCCCGACGGTGTGGATTGCTCCGCTGCGCCGGCGCTTTTCAGCGTTGTTTGATGAGTTGGACGTTAACACCCGCTGGCGGCTGCCGGAGCAGTGGCCGTTTGAGGTGGGTTCGGCGCGTTTGCTGGCGCTGACCCGGTTTCTCGAAGAGGCGCTGACCAACGTACTCAAGCACAGCCAATGCAGTGAGCTGGAGATCACCCTGCAGCTCGACGAGGATCAGCGTATGCGCCTGACTGTGCGTGACAACGGCCGCGGCTTTGACCCGGCGGGTGTCGGTGAGCAAGGTCGTGGGATCGGCATGAACAGCATGCGCATGCGTATAGAACGCATTGGCGGCCAGCTCAACATCACCAGTAAACCCGGTGAAACCCAACTTACCGTCACCTTCAGCGCTGAGGCGCTGAGCCCTCACAGCTGATTCCAGCGCTAAGCCGCAGTGCAAACCTGCGGCCTCATCTGAGCTTAATTTTTGCCCGGACTGTGTCGCCTTGCATTAAGGAGAGTCCGTCAGCTGAAGATGCGGAAGTATTACTTCCGCATTCCCGCAAATAGCCTTCTGGCGGAAGTGCAATTTCAGGTGATGCCTGCACCAGAGCCCGTCAACAGGGCGTTTCAGCTGGTTGGCACCGCTATTGCTAAACCTATAGAAAAACGGGTGCCCGATAATGGCTATCACTACAGAATACGTGCAAAGCATGGCCACTCAGCTGGCTCAGTATCAAATTCAGGGTCGGCTTAGTAAGGCCGAGCGCAATGAGACTAATTACAACGCTCAGCTCAAAGCCCTGACCTCGCTGGATTCCGCTCTGAAGACGTTCAAGTCGGCGGCAAGCGGCCTGAAGAGTGCTGGCAGCAGCATGCTGATCAACAGCGCCAAGTTCAGCCAAGAGGGCTATGCCACAGCCACCGTGGGCGCGAGCGCAGCCAGCGGTAACTATGATTTTTTCGTCAAGAATCTTGCCAGCAAAAGCCAGATTGCCCTGGAAGGCCTGCAAGACAGCGATATGGGCGCAGGCAGCCTGACTCTCAGCCAGAACGGCAGCAGCTTCAGCATTGATCTGAGCAGCGTGACCAGCATGAGCGAGCTGGCCGCCGCTATTAACGACTCAGCCGACAATACCGGCATCACCGCCTCGCTGGTGCGTAGCAACGGCCAGGTCAACCTGGTCCTGAGCAGTGAGAAAACTGGCGCGGATCAGGCCATCAGCCTGTCCGCCACTGGCAACTCTGCACTGGAAACAGCCCTGATTAACTCGCGTGAGCTCTCTGAAGCGAAAGACGCTGAGGTGTATCTGGGTGGCGAAGGTGGCATCAAGCTGACTAGCGCCACGAATACCTTCGACAGCATCATTGATGGCGTCAGCCTGACCTTCACCAAGGCTCATGCCACTGGTGAAACGCCGCTGTCCATCGAGATCGGCCAGGATCAGAACGCGACCAAGGAAAAAGCCCAGAGCTTCGTCTCGGCATTCAACACGCTGATGACCACCTTCGACACCCTGACTGCCAGCGGTGGCGAGAGCTCGAGCCGTGGTGTGCTGGCCGGTGACAGCAGCGTGCGCGCCATCGAAAGCATGCTCAACAACCTGATCCGCACCTCGTTTGGTGGCAGCAGCCTGGTGGACTTCGGTATCGCCGCTGACCGCTACGGCAAGCTGACCATCGACAGCGCTCGGTTTGAGAAAGCTGTGGCTGCCAATCCGGAAGGATTCGACAAGCTGTTCAGCGACAAGGGCAACCTGCTCGAGACCCTCGACAAGAACCTGAATCTGTACACCTCCAGTGCCGGTGGTGTGCTGACCAAGCGTAAAGACAACCTCAATACCCAGCTGCGCCGCCTGGATAATGAATACGACACCATCCAGAAGCAGTACGACAGCTATTACAACCGCTACCTTCGCCAGTACACCAGTCTGATGCAGACCATGTCGTCGATGGAGCAGACCTCCGGGATGTTCGGATGAGTTATCACCACAACGAAAGTTACGACAGCTACCGCTCTGTTGATCTGGAGTCGCGCGCAGCCGCGGCTTCGCCCTACGAGCTGGTGCTGGTGCTGTTTGACGGCCTGCTTGATGAGCTGGCCCGCGCCCGAGGCCACATTGAGGCCAAGCGTTATCAACAGAAAGGCCGCTCGCTGGAGAAGTGCCTGAACATTCTTAACGGCCTCAATGGCGCGCTGGATTACGACGCTGGTGGTGAAACCGTGCAGAGCCTGTCGCGCTTGTACGACTACTGCATCTACCGGCTTAGTGATGTCAGCGTGAGCCTGTCACTGGAAGGTCTGGATGAAGTGGTCGGCCTGCTCAGCGTTCTGCGTGAAGGCTGGGAAGGTGTGAATGCCGCCAGACAGTGAGTTGCGGGCGCTTAACGCGCTGCACGAACAGCTGGCAGACGCATTTGCCAAGGCGCAGTGGGAGCGCATCGGTGAGATTGACGGGCGCATCCGCGCCTGCCTGGAGCTGTTGGCAAAGCTGCCACAGCTCAGTGATGAGGTGCAGGCCGCGCGCCTGCGCCTGAAGCAGCTGCACAACGAAGTGCGCATCGCTGGTGCTGAAGAGTGCGAGCGGCTGCGCGTAGTGCTGTTGCGGCATCTGGAATATGCCGAGGGGCGTAATGCCTACATGAGCGTCGATCAGTTTTAAGCAGGAGTGGTTCAAGGTGTTGTCGTTGATAAACCCGAATGCCGTTCAGGGCGCAGGCCCGGTTGCCGATGAGTCGGTGGCTGCCAGCACCCTGGAGATGGCCGATACACAGCCCGGCGCGGTGTTTGAGTTACCACTCAGTGCGGATGAGCTGCCCAGCGATCTGGCGCTGCTGCTGAGCACCAACACTACGCCTGCCTCTGAGCTGATGGAAGCAGCGCAGCCTGACCCTGAGCGCTGGCTGAGCAGCATGCTGGAACAACAGGCAGTGTCGCTACAGGCCCGTGAGCTGCAGCCTGAGACTGCTCAGGTGCCAGTGGCAGGTTTGCCTGCCAGTGTTGAGCAGGAACATCCGCAGGCACTGAACCCAGCAGCGACTTTGGCTGCGCTGGTACTGGCTGAGCGCCCGGGTGCACAGGCTCAGGCTGAAGCCGCGTCTACTGCGTCCGCTACCAGTCTGCCAAGTGCGCAGATACCCGCTGCGGCGGTAATGCCAGCGTCAACAGCAGCGGCTGCTGTTGCCACAGGCCTGATTGCGCAGGAGCAGGCTCAAAGCGAGTCCCTGAGTTCACTGACCAGTACCGCTGTGGACGCACCTGAAGCCGCCACGCTGGCTGAGTTCAGTGGCAACCGGGCTGCACCGCTGACACACACACTCAAGCTTCAGACGCCGCAAGCGCAATGGGGCGAGCAGATGCTGCAAAGCCTTCGGGACAGCGTTGAGATGCAGATCAATCAGCGTGTGCAGAACGCCACGATTCGCCTTGATCCGCCTGAACTGGGCAGCCTGGAAATCTTCCTCAGCCATGAAGGCGGCCGCATCACTGTTCAACTGTCCGCCGCGAATACCGACGTTGCGCGCTTGCTGCAACAGACCAGCGAGCGCCTGCGCCAGGAGTTGGTGGCGCAGAACTTTGTACAGGTCAACGTGCAGGTTTCGGCGGATGCCCAGGGTGGCCGCCAGCAAGGTCGTGGTGCCTTCCAGCCGATGGCTGCTGAAGAACCTGTACTGGCAGCTCAGGACAGCAGCGAACAGGCACCTCAACAGGATTCTGCCAGCGATGTGCTGGTAACCGTTTAACCCAGCTAATGGACCCACTTACGTCATGACCATGCCGCGGATCGTTCTCTTGCTGCTCATTCTCAACACCCTGGTGGTGCTGGGCGGAACAGCTGCCAACTACATGATGCTGCGCGAGCTGCAAGTCTCCGGTGTGGCCGGTGCTGAAGGTACAGCAGGTAAGCCGACGCAGGAGCAGACCAAAGAATATGGTTTTTTTCCCGTCCCAAAGATCATCGTCACCCTGAAGGGTAAGGACCGCGAGCACTATTTCGTGCTGGATCTGGTGCTGCAAACCGATATTGAAGCCGACCAGAAGAAGCTCGCCCTGCTCGACCCGATGGTGCGCAACTCGGTGGTTGCCAACCTTTCGACGCTGGATTACGAGACTCTGCGCAATATGCCCATCGCCGATCTGCAGGCCCGTCTGGAAGCGGCCATGATCGAAGACTTCACCAGCAAGAACCTTGAGCGTCCGTTCGAGCATGTGCTGGTCAGCAAGCTGATCGTGCAGTAAGGACTGCCCGTATGCTCGCCTCGGGTCTGGATCAGCAAGGGTACGCCGCCGAACAAGGTGGTGTGGCCCTGCTCGCCCCGGATGCTGAGCAGAAGTGGATGCTGAAGTACCTGCCGCTGGTCAAACGCATCGTCAGTCAGCTGGCCCTGCAGGCCAATGCCGTGCTGGACCGTGAAGACATGGAGCAAATCGGTCTGATGGGGTTGATGGAATGTCTGCGGCGCTACGGTACACCGGATGAGCAGTTCGGACGCTTTGCTGCGTTGCGCATTCGGGGTGCGATTCTGGATGAGCTACGCCGTCAGGACTGGCGTCCGCGTCAGGTCCGGCAGCAGACCCACCGTATCCGCGACGCCATCCGCGAGTTGGCGCGCAAACTGGGGCGCATGCCTCAGGACGAAGAAATTCTGGCCAGCACTGGCCTGAGTGAAAAGCAGTATCAGGAATACCTGCAGGCCGATGCCTGTGAGGCCATCGAAAGCCTGGATGAGCTGCTGAGTAGCGGTCATGACCCGGTTGCCCAGGGCAGCAGCAACGTCGAAGAGCGTGTGCTCAAAGAGCGCCTGCTGGCCCAAGCACTCAGCCAACTGAGTGAGCGTGAGCAACTGGTGCTGACCCTTTACTACCAACATGAACTGAGCCTGAAGGAAATTGCCTTGGTGCTGGAGCTGAGCGACGCCCGCGTCTGCCAGCTGAGCAAGCAAGCAATTACCAAGGCCAGCCGTTACCTGAACGAGAGAGGCTAGGGTGCAGAAATTACTGGGTATCATGATCATCGTGGCCTGCGTGATCGGCGGTTATCTGATGGCGCATGGTCAACTGAGCATGCTCTGGCAGCCGGCAGAAATGGTCATCATTCTGGGCGCGGGTCTGGGGGCACTGATCGTCGGCAACCCGAAAGAAGTGCTGGTTGAAATGCTCGCCCAGATTAAAGGCGTGTTTGTTTACAAGCGCCGTGGCGAAGAGTTTCAGCGGCAGTTGTTGATGCTGCTGTATGAGCTGTTGGAAATGGTCGAAATTGGCGGCCTTAAGGTGCTCGACAGCCACATCGAAGAGCCGGAGCAGAGCGATCTGTTTGCTAAATATCCGCTGATCCGTCAGGAGAAAAACCTGATGGCGTTTATTGCCGACAACTTCCGTCTGATGGCCATGGGCAAGATCAGCGCCCATGAGTTGGAAGGTTTCCTTGAGCAGGAGCTTGAGGCGATGGAGCATATCCTGCTGCAGCCAGCTCGTTCGCTGAACAAAATCGGTGAAGCCATGCCGGGCTTCGGTATTCTCGCGGCGATTCTCGGCATCATCATCACCATGGGCAGCATCGGCGGCTCAGTGGCTGAGGTGGGGGCTCATGTGGCGGCGGCGCTGGTGGGCACCTTTATCGGTATTTTCATGTGCTATTGCGTTATGGAGCCCCTTTCCAACGCCATGAGCCAACGCATCAAGACAGAGCTTTCTGCCCTTGAGTGCGTGCGCACAACGTTGGTCGCCCACGTGGCCGGTAAGCCCACGCTGTTGGCGGTGGACGCAGGCCGCAAGCTGATTGAACAGGACGTAAAACCTGCTTTCAGGCAGCTGGAAACCTGGGTTAACCGCTATGAGGATGAAAGGGACGCGGCATGAAGAAGCGTGGGGGTGACGCCCATGAAGTGATCGTCAAACGCCGCAGTAAGAAAGGCCACGAAGAGGAACACAGTGGTGCCTGGAAAGTAGCCTTCGCCGACTTCACCTTGGCGATGATGGCGCTGTTTATGGTGCTCTGGATCGTCCAGCCGAAGCTGGATGTAGTGACTGTGGCCGAAGGTTCGCTGGTCAATCCAGTGGTTGATGGCGGTGCCGATATCTTTGATGGCGTCAGCAAGACGGTGCTGGATCTGGACGGCATCCCGGTGCAGATTTCCCGCCGCTCTGACCAGTCCAACACCGCCGAAACACCTCAGGACAGCAACGACGAGAAGCGCAGCGTCGATATGCCGGAGCTGACCGAGCAACAGCTCGAGTTTCTTGAGCAGGTAAGTCCGTATTTTGTTGAGCCTGAGCAAATGCGCGTGTTGGTGCAGCTGATGGATCAGTTGGCCAAGCAGCTCAATGCAGAGTCGAATGTTCAGGCGCAGGTGGTGCCGCAAGGCTTGCGAATTCTGATTAAGGACGACAGTGAGCGCTTTATGTTCAGCCGCGGCAGCGCGAGTCTGGACCCGCATTTTGAAATGCTGCTGCAGCGCCTTGCGGGCATTCTCAGCAAGGTCGAAAACCCTCTGATCATCAGCGGCCATACTGACGCCACGCCTTATCGCGGTGTAGTGGGTGGCTATAACAACTGGAATCTGTCCGGGGATCGCGCCTTGCGTGCCCGCAATGTGCTGGTTAAGGCTGGCTTGCAGGCCTCTTCTATTCTGCAGGTGGCTGCCCAGGCGGATGTGATGCCGCTGCTGCCGGATGATCCTAAAAACGGTGCCAACCGCCGTATCGAAGTGCTTGTGCTGACCCGCGAGGCCGAAGGCCTTTACCGCGAGTTGTTTGGCGAAGGCCAGCTGCGCGCAGATCTCAAGGGTGGCGAAGGGCGCAATCCGCTCCCGCCGCAGGGCTAAATCAGGGTTACAGGCAGTGCGCTTACGTCCGCGCCGGAAGCTGAGTGATCAGCTCTCCGGGCAGAACAGCTGCTGGGTTTCCCGAGCTAGAAGACAGCCATTGAGCTGGCTCAGGTGGATGACCGAGTCGGGGTGGCTGGCGTACATCAGGTTGAAGACCATGCCATCATCACTCTGTTCGTTGAGGCTGTGTACTTCGCCCCGCTCCACCCGCAGGCGGTAAGTGCCGAGAAAGCCTGTCTCAACCACGCCTGATGTTTCCAGAATGCCGTGCCCCTGACGGGTCATGCTGTAAAAGCGCCCGTTGTGAATATGTAGGCTGTGCGTCAGCTGCAGCACCTGCCCGTTGCTCAACTGCACCTCGCCACTGGCGTGATGGCGGCCATTGAGTTCCGCGCTGGTGTAGTACAGCCACAGCTGGGCGGCACAAATGCTCAGCAGTAACAGACCCGCCAGGGTTGCAAGCAGCCAGTGGGCGCGACTTGTGCCGCGCTGCAGGCTCAAGACAGACACCGCAGCAGTTGGGCGTCCTTGATGTGTGAGAGTTGGCCGGCGTGAAACATCAGCACGTGGGCCTTACCTTGGCCAGGCTGACACACCAGTTGATAAATGTCCTGACTCAAGCTGAAGGTCAGTGCGGTGGGCTGAGTACTCAGTTCGGCCAGGCGTTCGCTGAGGCTGCGAGTGGCTGAGACCAGTTGCTCGAGACGCTGTGGAGACTGCTCGATATAGCGAATGTCGAGGCTTTCCAGCTTGACCTGGCTGGTGTAACTCGCCGCAGGTTGGCTGGCATTCGACAGCAGGGTGAAAAGCCCGGCGCTGCACACCGCTACACTGGCCGCCAAGCTGGCGATCAAGCGCCGAAGACGCTGAAGTGGGCGCTTGGCTGCTGGCACGGGCGGGTCGTTGTCCGCCTGTGCTTGCTCGCTGTCATTAGCCGAGGGAGTCAGGTAGCCAGGGTTGATCTGGTAGCCACGGCGCGGCAGGGTCTGGATTATTTCGCGGTTCTTTTCATCACCAAGTACCTGGCGCAGGGTGTAAATCTGTTGATTCAAACTGCCCTGACCAACAACCCGGTCTGCCCAAGCGTAGCTCATCAGTTCATCACGGGAGACCACTTCGCCAGGCACTTGCAGCAGGCGTTCAAGCAGGCGGCTGCCGGAGAAGCCCAGTTCAATTTTTTCGCTGCGCTCACCCTGCACCAGGGTCAGCTGAAAGAGCGTGGGATTGAACACCGCATAGCAGTCACTACGGCCAGTCTTGATCGTGAGGCAGCATGCACCAGCGGCTGACTCGGAATAACGTTCGGTCGAGGTATTCATAGGCTCTTAGCCGGAGCGACAGTGGTCGTTTAGAAAAGTTCCGCAGGCGGTTTGGTGGCATTTTGGCGTCAAGAAATTGCACATACAAGCCTTGAACTTTTGTGCCGTTTTGTGATTGGCATCACTAAAAATGGGTATGCGGGCGCGGGATTCGCGGGCGCGGAGGGAGAGGCAGGCAATTTTAAAGCAAATAAAAACGCCCCGCAAAAACGGGGCGCTCTTTAAAGTGGGCGATTAACGCCCGGATGCAGCTGATTAGCCCAGCAGGGACATAACCATGCCTGGCATCTGACCAGCTTGCTTCAGCATAGAGATGCCGGACTGCATCAGCATGCTGTTTTTGGTCATGTTGGCGCTTTCTTTAGCGAAGTCAGCATCCATCATGCGGCCTTTGGCGATGTCGGTGTTGTCTTTCATGTTCGCCAGGTTGTTGGCGGTGTGGTTCAGACGGTTGATGGTTGCACCGAACTGAGCGCGGATAGTGCCGATTGCATCAAGGGCAGTAGCAACCTTGTCGATGTTGGTGTTGGCACCGGCGATGCTGGAAACTTCACTGCCAGCCGTGTCGGCATTACCGGCGGTGAACGTTGCGGAGATGCCGTCCAGTGCGTCGATCAGGCCTTGGTAAACGTCTACACCGCTGACGTCTTTCAGGTTCAGGGTCAGTTTTTCTGCGGTGGTAGCACCGATCTGGAAGGTGACCGCTGCGCCGAATTTACCTGCAGCTGCTTTGCTGAACAGCTTGTCGCCGGCGTAGCTGGTGTTGTCCATGATGTTGGCGATTTCAACACCCAGCTGGTCGTATTCGGACTGGATGGAGACCAGGTCTTTGGCAACGTTGTTAGTGCCGTTAGCAGCCTGAGTGGACAGGTCTTTCATACGCTGCAGGATGTCGGTCATTTCATTGAACGCACCTTCTGCAGTTTGCAGCATGGAGATGGCGTCGCCGGTGTTACGGATGGCAACTTCCATACCACGGGACTGAGCGTTCAGACGGGTAGCGATCTGCAGGCCGGCAGCATCGTCAGCTGCGCTGTTGATACGGAAACCGGTGCCCAGACGCTGCTGGTTGGTGCCCAGCGCATTGTTGGTTTTGCCCAGGTTGGTCTGAGTGACCAGCGAGGAGTAGTTAGTGTGGATAGACAGAGCCATTTGAATATTCCTTCGTGCTGAACGCTTGATTGGAGCTGGCTGTAATTGCCTGCTGAAAAGGTAAAGCGACCAGTTTCCGGCGACACTTAAATGGCGTTGTGAATTTTTTTTGGCACTTGTCTCTGGCGCTTATGTCCGCACTACAGCAGAGGCTTAAAACGGCACCTTTCGGCATGCTCAGCGAAAAGTGCTGCTCACCACGCCTGGTTCGATGACCTGCGCATCGATGACTTTTTCACTGGAAAGATTCCTCACGCGGATAACCTCACCAGCCCGTCCGTTGGCCATTGCCTGGCCCTTAGTCGCGGCGCTGATGCCGTCATGACTGGCGCGGATGGTGACTGCTTCACCGCGGCGGATCATCAGTGCTGCACTGAGCAGTGACGGGGTGATCAGTTGGCCGGCACGGATGCGCCGTTTAGCGCCCTGGCTGCTGACTTCGGCCATGCTCTGGAAGTAGCCCCGGCGGATTTTGCTGAGTTCGGCCTCGGCTAGTTTCAACTGGTTGAGGCTGATGTTGTTGCCCCGCTCTATCTGGCTGGCAGCATGCACCACCATCAGGTAGATCGTCGCCTGGGCAAAGGCGCTGTGGCTCCAGCCGGGTGTGTCTGCGCAGCTCAGTTGCAGGCGCTGACGGCTGTCGGGCTCAGTGCCGGATTCGACGCTAAGGCGCAGCGCCTGCGTGCAGGGCGGCAGCGTTTCAGGTTTACCGATGTGGTTGATTTGCAGCGTGTGGCGCACCTGCTGCCAGCTCTGCTGGCGGGCCTGCTCAGTCACTTGTTTGTCGATGTAGCTGCTAATGCTGCGTTCGATTTGCGTGCTGGCGGTCTGCGCCGCGTACAGAGGCTGATGCAGGAGGAAAAACGCTGACAGGCATGCGGAAGCAATACTTCCGCATCGGCCTGAAAGCCAGCCTGCAAACGGAAACGGAACTGTGCGTTTAGGGCCTGAGTTGCAGGTAAATTCGTTAAAAATCAATGACATGCTCTTAATAGGGGCGATGGGCACGTTTTGTGCTGAAGGCATCGCCATGCTAACCGGTTTAAGGGTAACGGTGGATGAGTATACGGATTGATGACGTGGTCGGGGCGCACACGCGCGCGCTCGAATTGCGTCTGCAGCGCAGCGAGATTCTGGCAGCCAACCTGGCCAACGAAGACACGCCGGGTTATCTGGCCCGCGACATCGATTTTGCCAGGGAGATGCAGCGGCTTGATTCGCAGGCGTCATTCGGCCCAGCCGGCAGTGATCTGAAATACCGCATTCCCACTCAGCCCTCGCAAGACGGCAACAGCGTTGAGTTGAGTGTCGAGCAGGCTGAGTTCTCCAAGAACAGCATGGATTTTCAAACCAGCCTGACTTTTCTCTCCATGAAGTTTCGTGGCTTGAAACAAGCCATTGAAGGACGTTGATCGTGGCCTTTGATTCCATCTACCGGATTGCCGGATCGTCGATGAACGCGCAGACCGTTCGCCTCAATACTGTGGCCAGTAACCTGGCCAACGCCGACTCCTCGGCCGCCAAAGCGGAGGATGTGTATCAGGCGCGCAAGCCTGTCTTCGCAGCGGTTTATCAGAACGACATGCTCAGCCGCAGCGTGGGTATGGGCGGCGCTCATGTCCAGGTACTGGATGTGGTAAGCGCCGGGCGCGATCCAATCCGCCGCTATGAGCCAGGTAACCCGTTGGCAGATAACCAGGGTTACGTGTTTTACGCCGACATCAATCAGATCGAAGAAATGACCGACATGATGTCGGCGACCCGCAGCTTCGAAACCGGTGTTGAAGTACTTAATCGCCTGAAAAGCATGCAGCAGGGCCTGCTGAAACTGGGAGAAAGCTGATGAGCAGCGTGTACAACGATACCCAGGGCAGCACGGCTTATGGCGTCGATGAGACGGTAAAAAAGGCCGTTAACGTCAGCGATGCGGCGCAGATGGAGAACAACTTCATCACCCTGATGGTCGCTCAGATCAAGAATCAGGACCCGACTGATCCGGTCGACAGCAGCGAGTTCCTCAACCAGTTCTCGGCCATGAGTCAGGTCAAGAGTCTGGAGAACATGGCCAGCATGACTCAGAGCAATCTGGTCCTGCTGGATAACTTGCAAACCCTTACCGCGGCCGGCCTGGTCGGTCAGGAAGTGAACGTCACCAGTGATGCCGTTGAGCTGGCTGATGAGCCGGTCCGGGGTGTTATCAACCTGGAGCACGCCGCCGGTGCCTTGTCGCTGGTGCTGACCGACAGCCGCGGCGTCAGCCACGAAATCAGCCTGGGTTCGCAGGAGCCGGGCAAGGTGCGCTTTGAGCTGGATGCCGGTCAGCTCGGCCTGACGCCGGGTGCCTACAAGCTGGCGGTGAAAAGTGACAGCGGCGAATACCCTTCTGCCGAACTTGCCGGGAAGGTGAAACAGGTGCGCGTCAGCACTGAAGGCCCAGTTCTGGAAATTGCCGGAATTGGTTCGGTGCCCTTCTACAACATTACTGAGTTTGGCCCGACACCTGTCGCCGGCCTGCTCTGATCCCGTTTTCAGTCTATTTAAGGTTTTGATGCCATGAGTTTTAACGTCGCCCTGACCGGTTTGAATGCCGTCAACGAACAGCTCAACACCATCAGTAACAACATCGCCAACGCCGGCACCACGGGCTTTAAATCCTCCCGTACTGAATTCGGCAGCATCTATGCCGACTCTCAGGCAATGGGTGTGGAAGTGCTTGGGACTACTCAGAGCATCAGCCAAAACGGCTCGCTGGTGACCACCGGCCGCACACTGGATCTGGCGATTGCCGGCAGCGGTTTTTACATCACCCGCACACCGTCCGGTGAGGTCAGCTACACCCGCGCCGGTGTGTTCAATGCCAACAAGGACAACCTGATCGTCAACGCTGCTGGTCAACGCTTGCAAGGTTACACCGTAGACGCGGCAGGCAACCTGCTGGTCGGGGTGATGGGCGATATGCAGCTGCAAAGCGCCAACCTGCCGGCCAAGGCGACTGATAGCCTGGATTTCGTCATGAACCTGGACTCCAATCAGCAGCCTCCGGTTCTGCCGTTTGATGCCAGTGACGTCAATACCTACAACTCCACCTACACCACCAAGGTGTTCGACTCTCAGGGTAAAGAACACACCCTGACCCAGTACTTCGTCAAAACCTCGCCGAACAACTGGAATGCCTATTACTTTGCTGATGGCGTCGATGTGACTCCGGCGACCGGCCCGCAGCCGATCAGTTTCACCACCGGTGGTGCTCTGGCCGCACCGACCAACCCGGTCAATGTGGTCTTCAACCTGGTGGGTGTTGACCCAATGAACGTGGCGGTCAACTACAGCAACTCCAGCCAATACGGTTCTGACTTTGTTGTCACCAGCAACCGCGCTTCCGGCTATGCCGCCGGCGAGCAGACTGGCCTCTCGGTTGAGAAGGACGGCATGGTCTACGCCAACTACAGCAATGGTCAGCGCATGTTGCAGGGCCAGGTAGCGTTGGCCAACTTTGCCAACCCAGGCGGACTGCGCAGCGTTGATGGCACCGCTTGGCAGGAGACTGCCGAGTCCGGTCAGGTGCTGGTGGGCATTCCGGGTGCTGGTGCGTTTGGTGAGTTGGTCGGCGGTGCGTTGGAAAACTCCAACGTCGACCTGACTGAGCAGCTGGTGGGCCTGATGGAAGGCCAGCGTAATTACCAGGCCAACACCCGCGTGCTGACCACCAACAAAGAATTGATCCAAAGCCTGTTCGGCGCGATCTGAGGCTGAGTTATGGACCGTTTGGGTTACACCGCAATGAGCGCCGCGAGCCGCACCATGAGTTCGCTCACTGTGCGTGCCAACAACCTGGCTAACGTCAACACACCAGGTTTCCGTGCGGATATGGAACAGGCCGAAACCGTTGCTGTTGAAGGTCACGGTTATGACAGCCGGCATATGGCTGTTGCCCGTAACAATGGCATCGACCTGACCCCTGGCGCGCTGATGGCCACTGGGCGTGAACTGGATGTTGCCCTTCAGGGCGGCGGCCTGCTGGTGATTGAAGGTGAAGGGGGGCAGGAGCGCTACACCCGTCACGGATCTCTGCAGGTGGATGCGCAGCTGCGCCTGACCGTCAATGGCCGCCCGCTGATGGGCGAAGGTGGCCCTATTGTGCTGCCGGAATACGACCACCTGAGCATTGGTCGCGACGGCACCGTTTCAGTGGTGCCCCGTGGTGATTACCTGACGGCTGAAGTGGACCGCATCCGCATCGTCGATGTGCCTGCGGCCAACCTCACTAAGGATGCTGCCGGCCTGCTCACCACCATTGATGGCGAGCCAGCCGCAGAGGCAGAAAACCCGGTGTTGGTCAGCGGTTATCTGGAGTCGAGTAACGTCTCCTCGATCGATCAGCTGATGGCCACCATGAGCCTCAACCGCCTGTTTGAAACCCAGGTGAAAATGATGAAAGCGGCCGAGGATCTGTCCGAAGCCGGCAACCGCATGATCCGTGGCAGCTAAGCGGGCAGACAGGAGAAATACATGAGTTCAGCATTGTGGGTCAGTAAGACCGGTCTGGCCGCTCAGGACAAAGCCATGGGTGCGGTGGCCAACAACCTGGCCAACGTCAACACCAAAGGCTTCAAGAGCGACCGCGTGGTCTTTGAAGATCTGTTCTACGCGATTGAAAAGCAGCCGGGCGCGCAGGCTGATCAGATCAACACCGTGCCGTCTGGCATTCAGTTGGGCAGCGGTGTGCGGGTTGCCGGTACGCAGAAAGTCTTCACCGAAGGCAACATCGAGCCCACCGGTCAGCCGATGGACCTGGCGATTGTTGGCAGCGGCTTCTTTCAGGTTGAAGCGCCTAACGGCGATATCTATTACACCGAGAACGGCCAGTTGCAGCTGAACAACGAAGGCATGTTGGTTAACACTCAGGGCCTGCCGCTGGTGCCGGGCATTGAAGTGCCGGCTGGCAGCAGCCGCTTCACCGTCGGTGCGGATGGCATCGTTACGGCTGTTCTGCCGGGCGATACCCTGCCGACAGAGCTGGGCCAGATCATGCTGGTCAACTTCACCAATCCGACCGGGCTGGAAGCGCTGGGCGGCAACCTGTACCGCGAAACCGTCGCCAGCGGTGAGCCGGTTGAAGGTGTGCCGGGCGAAGATGGCCTCGGTCAGATCAAGCAGGGTGTACTGGAAGGCTCCAACGTCGAAGTGGTTGAGGCCATGGTCAACATGATCTCCATCCAGCGTGCCTATGAAGCCAACGCCAAAGTGCTGGATGCAGCATCCGGCATGCAGCAGTTCCTCAACCAGACGGTGTAATTGAATGAGCCGTCTGACTCTGTCCGGTGTGTCCATGCTGGTGCTGCTAAGCGGTTGCGCCAGCTTCAACGAGATGCTGCCCGACGAAGACTCCAGCCGCTACGAGCCGCTGGAGTTGGATTACAGCCAGCCGCCTACTGTCAGCGGCGGTTTGTTCCGCAGCGGTTATGCAGGCTCGCTGATCAGCGATAAACGCGCCGTACGGGTTGGCGACATTCTCACTGTGGTGCTGGACGAGTCCACCCAGTCGAGCAAGAGCGCAGGCACCAGCTATGGCAAGAGCTCCAGCATTGGCATCGGTATTCCAACGGTGCTGGACAAGCAGTTTGATCAGCTCAACACCCAGGCTGAGGCGGAGCGGGACTTCAACGGCTCGGCGAAAAGCTCGCAGCAAAATACCTTGCGCGGTGCCATTGCCGTCACCGTGCACCAGGTGTTGCCCAACGGCACGCTACTGATTCGCGGCGAGAAAGCCCTGCGCCTGAATCAGGGCGATGAATTCATCCGCCTGGAAGGTCTGGTGCGTATGGATGACATCAGTCGCGGCAACCGCATCTCCTCGCAGAACGTCGCCAACGCGCGTATTTCCTATGCCGGTCGTGGTGTGCTCAACGACAGCAACAGCGCAGGCTGGCTGAGCCGCTTCTTCACCAGCCCGCTGTTCCCCCTGTAAGAGGCCCGCCATGTTTCAACGCTTTATTCTCGCCTGTGTGCTGAGCTGCCCGCTGACAGCCATGGCCGTGCCGCTGATGGATCTGGTGGATGTGGAAGGCATTCGCGGCAACCAACTGGTCGGTTATGGTCTGGTGGTGGGTCTGGATGGCACCGGTGATAAGAACCAGGTGAAGTTCACCAGCCAGTCCGTGGCCAACATGATCAAACAGTTCGGTATCAACCTGCCGGACAACGTCGATCCCAAGCTGAAAAACGTCGCAGCGGTGAGCGTCACCGCTGATATTCCGCCCTCCTACAGTCCCGGCCAGAGCGTGGATGTGACCGTAGCTTCGCTGGGCGATGCCAAGAGCCTGCGCGGTGGCCAATTGATGATGACGCCGCTGCATGGTGTCGACGGCGAGATTTACGCACTGGCCCAGGGCGCGATTGTGGTGGGTGGCCTGAACGCCAGCGGTGCCAGCGGCTCCAGTGTGGCGATCAACTCGGCCAATAGCGGGCGGATTCCAAATGGCGCCACTGTTGAGCGGATGATTCCCAGCGATTTCAGCGAGCGCCCGGATGTCATGCTCAACCTGCGTGAGCCCAGCTTCCAGACCGCCACCCGTGTGGTGGAAGCGGTTAATCAGCGCTTCGGCATGGGTACCGCAACCGCTCTGAACGCGACCAAGATTTCCGTGCGGGCACCGCTCACCAGCACCCAGCGCATCAGCTTTATGGCCATGCTCGAAGGGCTGGAAGTAGCCGAAGGCCGCGAGCGCCCGAAGGTGGTGTTCAACAGCCGTACCGGCACGGTTGTGGTGGGTGAAGGCGTGCGGGTTAAGGCCGCTGCCGTCAGCCATGGCAACCTGACTGTGACCATCAGCGAAAACCCGCAGGTCAGCCAGCCCAACGCGTTCTCTCAAGGCCAGACTGCGGTGGTGCCACGCTCTGATCTGGAGGTCAGTCAGGACCGCAACGCCATGTTCCGCTGGCCGGAAGGCGCGAGCCTGGACAGCATCATCAACACGGTCAACAGCCTTGGTGCGACCCCGGATGATGTGATGAGCATTCTGCAAGCGCTGGAGCGTGCCGGTGCCCTTAACGCTGAACTGATAGTGATCTGAGCATGAGCATTGTTTCCCTGACCCAACACCTGAACACGCACCGCGCTGGCGCAGAAAGCATTGGTCGGGCCCGTGAGCAGAAACTGCAACTGGCCGCCGAGCAGTTTGAGGCGTTGTTCCTGCAACAGATCCTCAAGCAGATGCGTAAAGCCAGCGATGTGCTCAGTGAAGGCAATCCCATGCGCAGCCGTGAGCTGGACAGCATGCGTGACTTCTACGACCAGGCGTTGGCCGATACCATGGCCAAGCGCAAGCAGACCGGCATTGCCGACATGCTCGTGCAGCAGTTATCCACAGGTGGAGGTTCCCTCGCCGAGCTTGAAGCTGCAGCCCTTGCTGCCCGAGAGGCTGAGCTGCCGGCGCGTACCGCGAGCAGCCTGCAGGAACCATTGCGCAGTACCTGGACGCGCAGCCGCAGCGAGTCGCCCTGGCCTGCTGCTCAGGCCGCCAATGAGCCGGTTAATTTCAAATCGCTGGTGCAGCGGGTGATTAATCAGGAGTCCGGCGGCCGCATTGATGCCGTCTCGCCTAAGGGCGCACTTGGCCTGATGCAGCTGATGCCCGGCACCGCTCGGGATATGGCTACCGAACTGGGTATGGAGTTCGATCAGCAGCGTTTGGTCAGTGATGCTGACTACAACATGAAACTGGGCTCGGCCTACCTGCAACGCATGCTTGAGCGCTACGACGGCAACCCCGCGCTGGCGCTGGCGGCCTACAACGCAGGACCCGGTAAGGTGGATGAATGGATCGGCGCGCACGGTGATCCACGTACCGACGCTATTGGCCAGAATGCCTGGATCGAGCGTATTCCCTATCAGGAAACCCGCGATTACGCGCGCAAAATTCTCTCGGCTCTGAATGATACCGACACTGCCAGTCGCGAGCAGGCTGCGGTACAGCGTGCCGAGACCCGCCAGCGCCTGGCCAGTGCCCTGAGTGCAGACAGCGGCGTTCTGCTGAGCAGCGTTGCCAGTCAGCAATTGCATACGCCGACGCAACCAGCGCTTAATTCTGCGGCCGATTCTGTCGCCTTGAATTCAGTAACCCATGAATTACCTGCTGAGGGCGATGTTGCTGCACGCCTGCCAGCGTTTGCTCAGCCGGTTCGGCTTGAGCGTTAGGAGATCCCGTTGTGAGCATCCTCAGTCAGATCGCCTATAGCGGTGTGCGAGCCAACCAGGTGGCGCTGTCCAGCACTGGGCAGAACATTGCCAACGTCAACACACCGGGCTTCAGCCGTCTGCAAACCCTGACTGCGTCCCTTTCCGGGCAGGGCGGACTGAGTGTGGGTGGCGGTGTGGAAGTCATCAGCATCCGCCGCATGACCAACGAATTCCATAGCCAGCAGCTCTGGCGTGCGACCACTGAAAGTGAGTACTACAGCACTGCCCAACAGTACCTGACCGCGCTGGAAACCCTGATGGCCGGAGATGGCTCCAGCATCAGCATTGGTCTGGATCAGTTGTTCTCTGCCCTCAGCGAAGCCAGTGCGACGCCCAACTCGATTGCCCTGCGCCAACAGGTCATCAGCGAAGCGGGTAACCTCGCTCAGCGCTTCAACGTGCTCAACGGCAACATCGACGGGCAGATCAAAGCTCTGCAAGAGCAGCGTGTGGCGATGGCCACGCAGGTTAACGGCCTGACCGAAAACATCGCCATGCTCAACAAGAAAATTGTTGAGACCGAGTCGGTCAAAGGCGATACCACTGCTCTGCGCGATCATCGCGAAAGCCTGATCGGCGAACTGAGCCAGTTCGTCAAAGTCCGCGTTAATGAAACCCCGGACGGCTCGCTGACTGTCGCCATGGCCAATGGTCAGCCTCTGGTCGCCGGCCCGACTTCCGGTCAACTGGCGGTATCACCGACCGCGTCCGGTGAGCAGGAAATCAGCCTGACGTTTGCCGGTACCAGCTTCAAGGTGCGCATGGACAGCTTCAGCGGAGCTTTCGGCGGCCTGTATGACGTTGAATACCAGAGCCTGCGCCCTAATCAGCAGGCCCTGCATACGATGGCCGCGGGCTTGGAGCAGATGTTTAATGCCACCCTGGCCGGCGGTTTTGACCTGACCGGCAACAGCGGACAAGCGCTGCTGCGTTACGACTCCAGCAGCACCACCGCGATGCTTTCCATCGAAGCACTGACACCGGAACAACTGGCGTTCTCGTCTATGCCGGGTGAAGCCGGCAACAACGAAGTGCTGCTTAATCTGCTGGCGCTGAAGAACCGCACCATCACCCTGAATGGCAGCCAGGTTAGCCTCAACGATGCCTACGCTGGTTTGCTTGGCCGCGTAGCCAGTGACAGCCGCCAGAACCAGGCTGATCTCAAGTCTGCGACCACTGTGACCCAGCAGGCACAGGCCCAGCGCGACAGCGTCAGCGCGGTGAATCTGGATGAAGAAGCGGTCAACCTGATGACCTATCAGCAGGCCTATCAGGCCAACATGAAAGTCATCACCACCGCCAACCAACTTTTTGAAGACATGCTGGCCGCGTTCTGACGCGCGCCACCACCGAGATACGACTCATGATGCGGATAACCAACGCGCAGATCACAGCGATGATGCACAACTCGATGAATACCAATTCAGCCGAGCTGGGCAAACTCATGCAGCAGATGGCTACAGGTCAACGCATCATGGTGCCTTCGGATGATCCGATTGCCAGCGTGCGTATCTTGCGCGTGGAGCGTGAGCAGTCGGCTCTTGAGCAGTACAACAAAAACATCGCTAACGTCTCCGGCAGCCTGTCGACACAAGAGATCAACCTGAACTCCACCTCCGACGCTATGCTCAGCGTGCGTGACCTGTTGTTGTGGGCATCCAACGGCTCCAACACCGGTGAAGATCTGGCCTCCATCGCAGGTGAGTTGAGTGTTCTGGAGAGCACCATCTTCAGCTTTGCCAATGCCCGAGATGAAGAAGGCCGTTATCTGTTCTCCGGCACGCTCAGTGACACGCCGGCGATCACTTATGATGACGCCACACAGACCTACAGCATGACCGGTAATGACAAGCCCCGGCAGGCAGCGGTGGCCAATGGTGTACTGGTCGAAGAAAACGTCACGATCAGGGCGATCTATGGCAACAATGCCGATATTCTCAATCAGCTCCACGAACTGATTGCGACCATGAGAACACCGGGCATTCAGTCGTCTGATCCGGTCTTGCAACAGCGCCTGTCTGACATGATCGATGAGCTGGACGCCGGCCATGGCCGCCTTGCCGGCACCATTACCGAATTGGGTGGACGCCAGAACGCATTGTCTTTGCTCAAGGAAAGCAATGAGGATGTATCACTGGTTAACCAGAAAATCGCCGGCGAATTGTCCGAGCTGGATTACGCCGCGGCTACGATCGACCTCAACAACTATCAGCTGGCCCTGAGTGCGACGCAAAAGACCTACCTGAAGATCAACGACATGTCGCTGTTCAACCTGCTGTAAGGAACGCACAAGGTGATTAAGGTCGATAAGCAGCTGCCGGCTACGAGCGCCATTGACGCTCAACCCCGGCGCGCCTCAGTGGCTCAGGGCGGCATCCAGCGCAGCGTTCGCGCCGAGCCGGTTAGCACGCCCTTGGTGCAGCCGTATAACAACCGCCAGAACGCCTCCTTCAGCCTGCAACTGAATCAGCAGCTGACCTCCATGCAGAGTGCAGACGGCTACCTCAGCGAGCTGGAAATGCGCCTGGGGCAGCTTAAGTTGCGCCTGAGCCGTGATCTGGGCAATGCCCACTCCAGCCCGGCCGCCCGCGAAGAGCTGGAAGCGGAAATGCAGGTGGTGCGCGAGCTGCTCGCCGAGCGCAGTCAGCGCAGTGGTCAGGCGCTGGATGCGCGCCTGCGCTTATCCCTGAATGAGCCGGTGCGCAGCCGCTTCAGCCTGCAAGGGCTGGACTCCATTGAGCGGATACAGCAAGCCGGTAAAGAAACCCTGCTGTTTACCGCTGGCCGCAAACTCAATGAGCCATTGGCGGTGGTGCTGGACGAAGGCCTGAGTGAGCAGCAGATTCTGCGTCGCTTTAACAACGGTCTCAGCCCGGCAGGCCTACGCGCAGAGCTGGATGTGGGCGGCGAACTGAAGTTCACCGCCCGTGAAAACGACTGGCTGGCGATCAAAGACGAGCTGCGGGTGCGCGGTGAAGGCAAGTTGGCCCAGGCAACGTCCGGGCTGGTTAACAGTGAAGAAGAACAGTTGCTGCGTCTGCCTGCGGCAAATCAGCTGGAAGGTGCGCGCGATCTGCGTCGTGTGCTTGATCAGGTGGTGACCTCGCTGGACCGCATCAGTGCTCTGCGTGAGCAGATCAGTCAGCGTCAGAGTGAGGTTCAGGCATTCCTTGCGCGTAATACCGGGCAGGATGAGCAGCAATGGGCCCGAGAATTTACCGGTGAGGTATTCCGCCTGCTGCGCAGCAACAATTTTGCTGCGTTGTCACAGACGGTAGTGGCACAATCCACCATCAGTCGCTACACGGTGGTCAGTCTGCTGTCCTGAAGTCTGTGCGGCATGACCTGACAGCCTGATGGATTGCGTGAGCGCCACAATTTCCGATCAGAAGATACCTGCCAATGACGATGTCCAAGGGCAAAGTCTTTCTCATTGATGATGAAGATTTCATTCTGCATGTACATGCAGAGCTGCTGCGCTCTGCGGGATTGCAGGTGAGTAGCTTCAGTTCCTCCGCTGATTTTTTGCAGCGTTATACCCCAGCACCCGATCACTGCATTCTCTCCGACCTGCGCATGCCCGAAATCGATGGGCTGAGCTTGCAAGCCCATCTGACGGAGAGCGGCGTTGAGACTCCGCTTATCTTCATTACCGGCCATGCCGATGTGCCGACTGCAGTCGAAGCCATGCGCCGGGGTGCCTTCGATTATGTGGAAAAGCCGGTGCACGGTGAGCATCTGCTGGAGCGCGTCGGCGCGGCCCTGCAGCTGAGCCGCGAACGCTACGAGCAGCGCCTGCAACGCGAAAGCCGTGAGGCGCGCCTGGCCTTGCTGACACCGCAGGAGCGCAAGATTGCCTTGTGGGTGGTTGAGGGCCGCTCCAGCCGCGAAATTGCCGAGCTGGCCGGGATCAGCCCGCGTACCGTTGAAAACCACCGGGCGCGCATCATGGACAAACTCAGCGTCACCTCGGTGGTGGAAATGGTCCGCCTGCTGATTGAGTAAGCCGCCGCTTACTCCGTCAAATTCTGCAGCAGCCGATAGTAAAAGCCGCTGGCGTTGGCCAGATTCTCGACTGATACGCGTTCGTTGGTGGCGTGCATGCGCCCCAGATCTTCCTTCTCCATCAGCAGCGGGCTGAAGCGGAATACGTTCTGTGTCAGCGGCTCGTAATAACGTGCATCTGTGGCACCTACGGTGAGATTGGGGCTGACCAGGGTGTTGCTGAAACTCTGGCGGATGATCCCGGCAAAGCGCTTATAGGTTTCACCGTTGATATCGGAAACCGCCGACGGATTGCGCGCCGCTGGCAGCATCTTGATCTGCACCTGATCGTCGTTGATTGTGTTGCGAACATGCGCCATCACCTGATCCAGATTGTCACGCGGATGAATGCGGATATTCACGGTGGCACGGGCGCTGGGCGCGAGCACATTGTCTTTTACGCCGGCGCGTAGCATGGTCGGTGCAATCGATGTTTGCATCTGCGCCGCGCCGGTCGGGGTGGCAGCCAGCTGATCTGCCACTAACGGTCCGAACAGCCAGAGGTTGGCAAATATCATCCGGTACGGGAACGACTGTGCCGGTGTGACGCTTTCCAGCAGCGCACCGGTCGGGCCATCAAAATCACGTTTGAAAGGCGTTTCGGACAGGCGCTGCAAAGCCCGGCTGAGACGGCCCACCGCGGTTTCATTAAAGGCCGGAGGCTGTGACGAGTGCCCGCCTGCTGCACTGGTTTGCAGAATCAGGCTGAGATAGCCCTTCTCTGCGACGCCAACAACGGCGACATCCTGCTTAACTCCGGGAATCTGTCCGCGTACGACAAACCCACCTTCATCGCTGACCCAGGCCAGTCGCGTGCCCTGCTTTTGCAGGTACGCGGCAATGCGTTTGTTGCCTTGCAGACCACCGATTTCTTCGTCGTGGCCGAACGCCAGGAACACATCACGCTGCGGCTGAAAGCCCTGACTGATCAGGGTTTCCACCGCCTCCAGCATGGCCACCATGGAGCCTTTGCTGTCGATGGCACCCCGCCCCCAAATAAAGCCTTCGGCGATCTCACCTGAAAACGGCGGATAGCTCCAGTCTTTCTCGGTGCCCGGCGTAACTGGCACCACGTCACTGTGCGCCATTAGCAAACCGGGCGGCAGCTGACGATCCTTGCCCGGCCAGCGCAGCAGGATGCTCGGCGCGCGTACCTGCTCGCGCACGGTGGTGGCGACTACCTGTGGATAGCGCTCCTGCAACCAGGCTTCAAGTTCGCGGAAAGCCTTGTCGCTGGCAGCCTGTTGCGCGGCTGGTGCGCCGACCTGATGGGATATGGTCTGCAGGCGAATCGCGGCGGAGAGGCTCTGCGCGGCACGTTGGGCGTCCAAACCGTCAGGCAAGGCCACTGGGTTTGCGTTGAATTCGGCAGCAGGCTGCGCAAAGGTGCGTGCAAGAACCACCACAAGCAGGATCAGAACGGCTGATAACAGCACCAGTAGCAAGCGCTTCATGCGGGCTCCGTCTTATTGATTGAATTAGCCGGCGGCTAGCATCGATCAAATCTGACGGCAGCGAAAGCCTGCTTCCAGGTATTGATAGGGGATGATTCACAACGCCGGGCCTGCTGGGCGCAGACCCGGCGTCAGAGGCTTAGCGGCTGACGCGGAAGCGATGGGTCAGTTGAGCCAGGCGCTGGGCCAGTTGGCTGAGGCGCTGGCCTTCCTGACTCAGTGCAGCGGCTTCGGTGAGGTTCAGTTCAGCCACGTGCTGCACACCGCTGATGTGCTGGCTGATTTCGTTACTGACGATGGCTTGTTCCTGGGTCGCATTGGCGATCAGTTCGTTCATCTGGCTGATTGAGCGGATATCTTCTGCCAACTCAGTGAGCAGGCCAGCGGTATTTTCGCTGTCGTTGACGCAGCCGGCGACAATGTTGCGGCTGTCGACCATCGCTGCGGCCACTTGCTGGCTGCTTTGCTGGAGTCTGCTGATGATGCCTTGGATCTCAGAGGTTGAACTGGCGGTTTTTTGCGCCAGGCTGCGCACCTCATCTGCCACCACGGCAAAGCCTCTGCCCTGCTCACCGGCACGGGCGGCCTCAATAGCGGCATTGAGCGCCAGCAGGTTGGTCTGTTCGGCGATGGCGCGAATGACCAGCAGCACTTTGCCAATCTCTTCAGACTGAACAACCAGTGCCTGAACTTCAGCATCAGTAGTGTCGATCTGTGTCGCCAGACGGCTGATTTCGCTGCCGACATGATTGACTGAGAGGCTGCTGTCACAGGCATGCTTAGCGGCCGCCTGAGTGGCATCCGCAGCGCTGTGGGCATGTTCGGCAACCCCGTCGATGGCCGCACTCATCTCCAGCATCGCGGAACTCATGTGATTGATTTCACCGAGCTGCTGGTCTGCACCACTGCGCATTTCGGCTGTGGCCGTGGCCAGCTTCTGCCCCAGCTCTTGCAGGCTCTGGGTGTTTTGCAGCGCTGCGCCGACCAACTCGTCGAGTACAGCAAGGAACTGATTGAAACGCTGACTGACGGCGCCCTCTGCTTCGCTGCGGGCGCTTAAGTCAACCGAGTCGCTTTGGCTGAGGGCTGCGGCCACTTCCATCAGTGCCGAGCTTTCGCGGGCCTCGGTCTGGGTTTCGCGGGCCAGATAGATCAGGATCACGCTCTCCAGCACCACATAAAACGCATGCAGGAAAATCGTCGGCCAGGAGCCTTCGCTGACCACGCTGACATCAAAACCCTGGGTTTGCAGGGCAAAGAAGCTCAGGTGATGCACCGCAATGACGGCAGCAGCCACCACAATCGGCAGCCAGTCACGGTAGTACAGCAGGAATGCCAGCAGCACAAAGATGCCGAAGTGCATTTCGATCATGCCACTGGCCTGGTTGATGTGCAGGGCCGACATCACCATAAAGCCTGCCGCAATGGCGCAGCGCAGTAGGCGCTCACCGGCGATCAGCTGCTGCAGTGCAGTCATCACCAGCGCAGTGCCTCCGCCGACGATCAGGGCCTGCATCCAGGTGTCATGCCAGGCGGCCAGACCTAGCGCATAGAAAAACATCAGCCACAACACAATCAGCATGATGCGGTCGGCTTTTTGGTAGTGCAGCTGAAGGGTTGAAAGCGGTGCGGCTGTGGAAAGGTTGTTGCTTTGCATTGGGACAGTGTCTAAGTGTGTGGCCGTAGCGACATGAGTGGCGTGCTAATCCATAACCGAGTGGCGGGAGCTGAAGTTCAGTCGCCCGACCATTGGCAGAAACAACCAACAGCTAGGTTGTTGCTGGCGCTCACGGTGCGTCCTTCCACCAGAGCAGTGAGAATAGGTTCGACAAAGCTGTTGCTGGAGCTGCAGACAGTGCCTTCGCTATAAGGGCCCAGGTAGGCCAGCTGGTCATTACGGTCCCAGATGGCAACTGCTGGGCTGGCGGGAATCTGATCTGTGCCGGTAAACGCAGCCAGGTGTTTCAGTGCGGCCAGATTCTGGGGCAGAAGACCTTGTGTTCCGGGTTTTTGCACCGCATAAAACTCAACATCCTGGCCGCTGAAGCGCTCAAGCAGCTCGCCGAGGTGCTGTTGATTACCCACATTGCACGGGCATTTCGGATCCCAGAAGTGAATGAAATGAATTTTGCCTGAACCGGCCAGCTCTTCCGGTAGTCTGAGAGTATCTCCGCTGAACAGCGTGGTCTGATCGGTAAAGCTGCGCATATAGCGAGCCTCGTACCACCAGTAGGCTGCCACCATAGTGACAATCCAGGCGAGCAGCAGGATGAAGACCAGAAGGATATTGCGTGGGCGGGGATTCATAACGGACCATCTTCAGACAAGCGTTAAGCTTGCCATGGCTGACGATTTAGCTAAATAACCCTAATCTGCGCAGTGCGCGCGTGCACGGAGCCTTTTTTGCCCTGGAGCTGGTGGAATCCCTATGCCTGAGCCGTTTCAACCTGAATCGCTGATCTCTGCTCTGCGACCCTTGGCCGCAGCCAGTCATCTGACAGCTGCTGAGCAAGGCTATCGGCGCTTCTATGGCTTCCGTGAAAACGTGGCCCGCACCAGTCGTATGGGGCAGATTCAGGCCGGGGACTATCAGATCGCCGTGCAGGCCTGGTGGCCTGAAGAACCCCGCGCTACGTTGATTGTGCTGCACGGCTATTACGATCACGGTGGGCTGTACCGGCATGTGGTGGAGTGGGCGTTGGCACTGGGCTTTGCCGTGCTGAGTTTCGACTTGCCCGGTCATGGCCTATCCAGCGGTCCTCGCGCCAGCATTAATGACTTTGCCGAATATCAGACCGTTTTGCAGGCTGTGTTGGCGCAGGCGGGCGAGCTGCAGCTACCGCGTCCATGGCACCTGTTCGGGCAGAGCACCGGCGGAGCGATTCTGATCGACTACCTGCTTAACGGCGAGCCAGCCGAAAACGTCGGCGAAACCATCCTGATGGCTCCGCTGGTGCGGCCCCGCGCCTGGAACTGGTCGAAGCTCAGCTACCACGTCATGCGCAATTTTGTCAGCGAGATTCCCCGGCGTTTCAGCGTCAATTCAACCGATTCCGCCTTCATCGACTTTGTCCACAACCACGACCCGCTGCAGCCGCGCATGCTGCCTACTGCCTGGGTGGGCGCACTGAGCCGTTGGGTGCCACGTATCGAGTCAGCTGGGCGCAGCCAGCGCAGGCCGCTGATAGTTCAGGGGGAGCAGGATATGACGGTGGCCTGGCAGCACAACCTGGAGGTGTTGCAGGATAAGTTCGCTAAGCCTGAGATTTTGCGCCTGAGCGAGGCTCGCCACCATTTGTCCAATGAGCTGCCGGAGTTTCGCGAGCGTTTCTTCGGTTTTCTCAGTGAACACCTGCGCTAAAGCGCAAGATCAGATGCCGGTTGGTGCCGGAGCCAAGCTGGCAGCGCTTTGCCCTACCGCTAAGCCACTGCGCAGTGCCGCCAAGGCGGCCTGATAGTAGGCCTGACCGTCCGGGGACTGGACGAAGCTGACGAACTCTTCCAGCTCGGCATCACTCAGGTCGCGGTAGACAAACAGCAGGGTGTTATCCAGATCCGCATTCATCTGTTCAACCAAACGCTGACGCTGGCTGTTGAGCAGCATGTGGGTGCTGTCGCCACCGAGCAGGCCCGGCAGCATCTGGCTCAGGCTGTCGGCAGCAATGCCAGCCAGGGCCAGGCTGACTTCGGCTCCGGCCTGGCTCGCGGGTAGGGCCTGAGCCAAGTGGCGAATTTGCAGGCGGCGCGTGGCATCTGCCTCGATGCGTGGCAGGCCGTTGGCATAGCGCGCCAATTGATCACGGCGAGTGGCCGTCAGCTCGGCGCTGACGATCTTGCGTCCCAGTGGTGATTCAAAAAACTGCAGCGCTGCTGTTGGGTTGCTCAGGTTGTCGCGCAGGCCCTGCTGCACGCGCTGATCGACAGCGCTGGGATTGAAGCGCTGGTTGCTGTTATTCACCAGGGCCTGAAACACGGCAGGCGGCAGGCTGCTGCGGTAGCGCTCCTGCGCGCTTTGCAGGGCCTCACTGAAGTGGGTGCGTTGTTGTGGCCAACCGGCAGCCTGATACAGGCGCAGAACATCGTCGGCCCAGGCAGGCAGACTGAGCAGGAGGGTCAGGGCAAGAGTGATGGCACGCATTGGGGACTCCACTGAGGAACCATTATTTTCCGGGGTGAACACGTGCTTGTCGAGGTGGCAGGTGGCACTGATAAAATCGGCAGTATGACAAATTCCCCGTGCACCACTCTGCCTCGCATTATTGACGACCTTGCTGAGCAAGGCTGGTCAGTATTACCCCAGTTTATTCCACAAACTCTGACCCTGCAGTTAGCGAAAGAGTGCCGTGATCGGGCAAAAAAGGGCGCTTTAAACCCGGCTGGTGTGGGGCGTGGCAATCAGCAGCAGGTGCTCGAAGGGGTGCGTGGTGATCATATCCAGTGGCTTGAGCCCGGTCAGTCCAGCGTCACCGATGAGTTTTTAGACCGGCTGGAGGCCTTACGTTGCGAGCTTAACCAGAGCCTGTATCTGGGGCTGGAAGACTTCGAAGGACACTTCGCCCTGTATCCGCCGGGCTCGTTCTACAAGCGCCATGTGGACCGTTTCCGCGATGATGACCGGCGTACGGTGACGGCTGTGTTGTACCTAAACCCGGACTGGCAAGACGAAGACGGTGGCGCGCTACGCCTGTATTTGGATGGCGATAAGCCTCTGGATGTGCTGCCTGAAGCGGGTACGTTAGTGGTGTTTATGTCCGCCGATCTGCATCACGAAGTGCTGTTAACCCAGCGCGAACGCCTTTCTCTGACGGGATGGTTCCGTCGTCGTAGTGATGTGCTGCTATAGCAGCGACCTGTCTCGCGGAAGCTTCCTTGGTCAGAACTGCCTGCATCTAGCACGGTAGAGCCATTCCTTTACTGAGAAAATCCCGAAAGCTGACCGTTTGGCAGAGAGATGAGAGTCGGTCGCGCTTTTTGTTGACAATGATTTTCATTTAGCTTTAGCGTGTAATGCACCTGCTCTAGTGCTGCACAAGGACGCGCTTTGTCATGTACGACTTCATTGCTATTGGTTTGGGCCCGTTTAATCTCAGTCTCGCTTGCATGGCTGAGCCTGTGGAAAACCTCAACTGCTTATTCCTGGATAAAAAAACGGAGTTCAGTTGGCACCCAGGCATGTTGTTAGATGGCACCACGCTGCAAAACCCCTTCATGGCTGACATGGTCACTCTGGCCGATCCCACAAGCCGCTACACCTACCTCAACTACGCCAAGCAACACGGGCGCCTGTATCGCTACTTCATCCGCGAAAACTGGTACCTCGACCGCCACGAGTTCAACCGCTACTGCCAGTGGGTTGCCGCGCAACTGAGCAACGTGCGCTTTGCTCATGAGGTGCAGGACATCAGCTATGACGAACAGGAACAGGTCTATCAGGTGTGTGGTGTGCATGCGCAAACCGGTACGCCGTTCGCCTATCAGGCTCGCAAGCTGGTGATTGGCATTGGCAGCCTGCCCCGCTTCCCCGGCGTATTCAGTCAACCGGCCGATGCTGCCAAGGCGATTCACAGCGGTTTTTATCTGGAGCACAAAGCTCAGCTGCAACGCTGTAAGAACGTCACGGTTATTGGCAGCGGCCAGAGCGGCGCGGAAATTTTCTACGATCTGCTGCAAGGCTCGGCCGAGCATGGTTACAGCCTGAACTGGGTGACCCGCTCGGACCGCTTCTTCCAGATGGAAACCGCCAAGCTGACCCTAGAACTGCTGACACCGGAATATGCTGAGTATTTTTATGGCCTGCCTGAGGCGCAAAAAGCCTCAACCCTAAGCAGCCAGCAAGGGGTGTTCAAGGGAATCAATCAGTCGCTGATTTCCAAAATTTACGACAGCTTGGATGAGCGCAGCCTGCATAAGCTGCCGCCGGTCAAACTGTTGAGCAACCTCGGCCTGCAAAGCGCAGAACAGCGTGATGACGGACAGTGGGCGCTGCGCATGAAGCACCAGAAGCTCGGTAACGAGTTCGAGCATGTCACCGATGGGTTGATCTTTGCCACCGGGTACGGCTACCAGTTGCCGGGGTTCATTGAGGGCATTCGTGAGCGTATTCGCTGGGATGCGCAGGGCTGCTATCAGGCGTCACGAACCTGGGCTGTGGACCATCAGGAGCGTGAGATTTACGTACAGAATGTCGGCCTGCAAAGCCATGGCATGGCGAACCCGGACTTGGGGTTGGCCTGCTACCGCAACGGCCGTCTGCTGCATCAACTGACGGGTGTTGATCATTACCCTTGCGACCCACGGATTGCCTTTCAGGAGTTCAGCCCGCGCGTGGGTGACGGCTTTACTGCGTTGGCCAGTTAGGGCAGAGCTACTGTGAGTCTACGAACCGCCATCCTGATCATGTCGGCCTTCGGCGTGATCAGCGATTCGATCTTGATCGCCTTTTATCCACAGTTCTTCGAAGCCCGCTACGGCCTGACCAATGCCGTTCACACCGGAGCCTATATCGCGGCAATTTCAATTGCGGTGATGTGCATGTTGCCGGTGTGGGCGTATGTAGCGCGCTACGTGGAAACCATGCACTTGGTGGTCTACACCCAGTTCGCTGCCGGAGTTCTGTGCCTGCTGGCGATCTGGGCACCGACCGCGCTGATGTTCTGGGTGCTGACCATGCTGATGTACATGGTCAAGGCCAGCTACCTGCTGATGTTCCCGTATCTGATGCGGCTGGAGAAGGCCGACAATCACGCTGTGGTCATCGGCCTGCTGTCGGTAATCATCCACATTGCCGGGATCTTCGGCGCGGCCGTGGGTGGGCTCAGCCTGCAGCGTCAGGGGCCGGAGTTCTGCCTGCTGCTGATGGCTGCCGGTGACTTCATTCAGATGTTGTTGTGCCTGTATCTGATCCGCAGCGGCAAAGTGGTGAAGGTGATCGACCGGGATGAAGATAACCGCGCCAAAGTAGTCCCCAAACGCTCCCGCGTGGCACTGGTAAAACTGATGCAGCTGAGCCTGCTGATGCTGCTGTTTGATTTCAGTGCTTACCTGATCCGTCCGTTCTTTACCCTGTTTTGGGAGAACACCACTCAGATTAGCAACCAGATGCTGACCGGCTTTGTGTTCGCCATTCCCGGTGTCGTGGCGCTGTTCGCTCTGTTGCTCAAACGGCGTTGGCTTAACCCGCCGTGGTGGGTTGAACACAGCCAGTTCAATTTGCTGCTGGCGGCAGTCGGCATGCTGCTGCAGGCCACGCCGTCGATGTGGCTGATTTTGCTGGGCCGCGTCCTGTACGGCTGGGCCATTTTCCAGCTGTTGGTAAAGCTGGAGGTAACGCTGTTCAAGGTCAGCACACCGGAGTCCTACGCTCGGGATTTCAGCGTGGCCAACTTTTTCCAGAATTTCGGGGTGCTGCTGTCGTCATTCGGCGCAGGTTATGTGGTGAGTCTGCTGGGTATTCCCATGACCTTTGTGATTGCCGCAGTGGGCATGCTGCTGACCCTGATGTTTGATCGCTGCGTGTTTGATCTGGACCGCCAACAGCCGCTGAGTGAGCAGGCTGAGCTGCACTCAGTAGACAGCGCTTCACCATTGCTTGCCGCGCAAGGAGGCGCAGGTCATGACTGAACTGATTTATCCGGCCCGCCAGCGCCCGGCGCTGAACCCCGATCTGGCCCTGCGCGATCTCAATCTGGATACCGATATCGCCATTCTGCATCCCTGGTATCAGATGGATTACGCCCACTTCTGGAACATGCAGAACATGACGCCGGAAGCCACCCGGGCGTTTTATGCGGATGCATTGGCCAGCGGTGCCATGCGCGCTTACATGGGCTTTTATCGGGGCGAGCCAGCGTTTGTGGTGGAGCGCTACGAGCCGCGTCTGGATGAAGTCTCGACGCGTTACGAGGTGGCCGATGGCGATGTCGGCATGCACTTCTTCGTTGCGCCCAGCAGCGCCCCGATCCGCAATTTCACCCGCGATGTGCTGCGGGTGGTGATGGCTTTCATGTTCGATCACTGCCAGGCCAAGCGCGTGGTGGTGGAGCCGGATATCCGTAATACCAAGGTGCACCGCCTCAATCATCAGGTCGGATTTGTCGACAGTGCGGTTATTCAACTGTCGTGGAAAACCGCCCAGCTGTCGTTCTGCACCGCCAGCGATTTTGCTCAAACACTTGAAGGATAGAGACTCAGATGACGTCTTCACGCATGGATCAGCCCAATTCTGTCGTCAGCCACCTGGACCCTGAGGTGTGGGCCAGGGTTAACCGCCACCTGGTGCGTAAGGCCATTGCCGAGTATTCCCACGAACAACTCTTCACCCCAGAGCGTATCGGTGCGTCCGCCCGTGAAGGCTGGGCGCGTTATCAGCTGCCAGCCAATACCGAGAACTGCCGCTACCTGTTCGAAGCCAAACAGATGGAGCTGCGTAACTGGTGGGTGAGTGCCGACAGTATCGTCCGCGAGCTGGATGGCAAGGCCGAGCAAGAGCTGGATGCGCTGACTTTTGTCATCGACTTCAAACGCACACTCGGTGTACCTGCGGACAAGCTGCCGATCTATCTGGATGAGATCAGCAGCACTCTGTTCGGCGCGGCTTACAAGATCAGTCGCAATTATCTGACCAGTGCACAACTGGCCGATGCTGAGTATCAGCAATTCGAAGTCAGCATGACTGAAGGCCATCCGGGCTTTGTCGCCAATAACGGCCGCCTCGGCTTTGATGCGTTCGATTATCAGGCTTTTGCACCGGAAGCTGGCTCGCCCTTCTCGGTGATCTGGCTGGCGGTGCACACCAGCAATGCGCACTTTGCGTCGATTCCGGGCCTGGACCATCAGCGTCTGATGGATGAAGAGCTGGGCCGCGAGCAAGTTGCCCGCTTTCATCAGCAAATAAAGGATCTGGGTGTTGATCCGGCCGACTACATTTTTATGCCGACTCACCCGTGGCAGTGGTTCAGCAAGCTGAGCATCATGTTCAGCGCCGATGTGGCCAACCGTAAGATCATCGCGCTGGGGCGCAGTGAAGATCAATACCTGGCCCAGCAGTCGGTACGCACTTACTTCAATATTTCCCAACCGCATAAGCGCTATGTGAAGACTTCCCTGTCGGTCCTCAACATGGGCTTTATGCGCGGCCTGTCGCCCTATTACATGGCTGGCACTCCGGCGATCAATGCCTACCTGTACGAGCTGATTGAGAGTGATCCGGTGCTGCGTGATTACGGTTTCCGCATCCTCCGTGAAGTGGCGTCAGTTGGTTATCGCAACCGCTATTACGAAGCCGCGCTGGAAAGCGACAGCCCGTACAAGAAGATGCTCTCGGCTCTGTGGAGGGAAAACCCGCTGGGTCAGCTGGAGGCGGATGAGCGTCTGATGAGCATGACCGCTCTGCTGCATACGGACCCGGATGGTGCCGCCCTGCTGCCGGAGTTGATGCGCCGCTCCGGGTTGGAACCCGTGCAGTGGATGCGTCAGTACCTCAAGGCCTTCCTGCAACCGCTGGTGCATTGCTTCTATGCGCACTCGCTGGTGTTTATGCCCCACGGCGAGAACCTGATTCTGGTGCTGAAGGATCACGTGCCGGTGCGCGTGTTTATGAAGGACATCGCCGAAGAGTCAGCCATCCTCGACAAAGACGCGAAGATGCCGCAAGGCCTTGAGCGCCTGGCTGTGGATGTGCCGGAAAACTACAAGCTGCTCGGCATCTTCATCGACGTATTCGATGGGGTATTCCGCCATATGAGCCAGTTACTCGAAGAGCACGGTTGCATGAGTGAGCAGCTTTACTGGCGCACGGTGGCCGAGTCGGTGTTGGAGTACCAGCGTGCCCATCCTGAGCTGCAGCAGCGCTTCGACACGTACGACTTCTTCGCCCCGGACTTCCTGCATTCGTGCCTGAACCGCCTGCAACTGCGCAACAACTTGCAGATGGTCGACCTGGCCAACCCGGCTGGCAGCACCATTCTGGCTGATCCGCTGCCCAACCCGCTGGCACCTTACGCGCCCGCCCGGGCAGGTCAGTAAATACCTGTTACAGCGGCAGGTTGAGCCTGCCGTTATTTCGTCTGCCGCAGCCGAAAGGCCACAGCAGACATGATGGAAAGAACCGCTGCGTAAATAGGGCGCAGCACCATGGATTGACCCACAAGCCGAAGTTACTCACATGAAAATAACGACTAAGCATGGCCGTCTGACACCGCTCAATGCTGCATCCAGCCCCTGTGCCCTGATCCTTGCGCTGGGCATTATCGCTCCACAAGCTTGGGCTGAAGAGCCACCGGTAGTGGCTGCCGGGGAAACCTTGTCCCTTGAAGGCGCCAACATTGTGGGCAAGGAGTCTCCTGCACCTACAGTCACTGAACGGGGCGATTCCTACACCATCGAGTCGAGCAATACAGCGACCAAGCTGGATCTGGCCCCACGGCAGACACCGCAGACCATCGTTACGGTGACCAACCAGCAGATGAAAGACTTTAACCTGACCAATGTGAACAACACGTTGGATGCGGCAGGCGTGAATGTGCAGCGTGTTGAAACCAACCGGACCTATTTCACGGTACGGGGTTTAGACGTATCTAACTTCCAGGTCGATGGGGTTGGCCTGCCATTTAGCTCTGAAGAGCAAATGGGCGATATCGACACTGTGTTATACGACCATATCGACGTACTTAAAGGGGCCAACGGCCTACTCTCCAACCCAGGCAATCCATCTGCGACCGTCAACTTTGTGCGCAAGCGCCCGACTCAGGAGTTCCAGGCTTCTGCCAAGTTCGGTTATGGCTCGTGGGATACCCGTCGTAGTGAGTTTGATCTGTCGGGCGCATTGAATGAAGCCGGAACCGTCCGCGGTCGTTTTATTGCGATGGATGAGGACGGCAATTCGTACCTGGATCGTTACTCGAATACCAAGAATGTATTCGGCGGCATCCTTGAATTTGACCTCAATGACAGCAACACCTTGACCGTCGGCCACTCGCAACAGCGCAACCGTCCTAATGGCATCATGTGGGGAGCGGTCAATCTCTATAACAGCGATGGTTCCAAGCATCATTTCAGCCGCAGTCACAGCACCGCGCCGGACTGGAGCTATTGGGATACCGACGACAAACAGACCTTTGTTGAGCTAGCCAGTGACTTGGGCAATGGCTGGCAGAGCAAGGCTACGCTGAATTACAACGAGACGACGGGCGACGGCAAAATGTTCATGACCAAGGGACTGCCGCCCGCCACAGAAACGCCTTACGCGTCTCAGTTTGCCCGTGCAGAACGGCAAATCCTGGCGGACTTCTACGTCAAAGGCCCCTTTGAGCTGTTGGGACGCAACCATGAAGTGGTTGTAGGCACCAACTGGGCTAAGGATGACGTGCATTGGACCTCAAGGGATGCGTTCTCCACTGAGTTCTTGCCGCCGAACTTCAATGGCGATTACCCAGAGCCTAATTTTGGTGCGGTTACCAGTGGTGCTGACTTCATCAACTACCGTCGTGGGTTCTATGGTGCTACGACGTTAAGTCTGACCGATGAGTTGAAGCTGGTTGCCGGGGCCAACTGGACCAAAATGACCAGCTCAGGGAATCAGACCGGCGATGTGCATGACTATGAGAAATCTAAGGTCAGCCCTTATTACGGCCTTGTGTACGACTTCCACCCCAACTATTCGGCATACATCAGTTATACCGAAATCTTCAATCCGCAGTTCAAGATCGACGTTAATGGCGGCCTGCTTGATCCGGTTGAGGGTGACAGCATCGAAGGTGGGATCAAGGGCGAGTGGTTCGACAAGCGCCTGAATGCCAGCTTCTCGCTGTTCCGCACCAAGCAGGATAACTACGGCGAGTATGCCGACTGGATTGGCGGCATGAGCCGCTACAGAGGCATTGATATTAAGTCTGAAGGCTATGAATTGACGGTGGCGGGCGAGTTGCTCACCGGCTGGCAAGTCAATGCGGGTTGGACCCATTTGTTCTCCCTGACAAACAAGGACGGCAGCGCGGCGCGGACTTACACGCCGCAGAACTTCGTATACCTCAGCACCAGTTATAAGGTGCCGCAGGTTCAGGGCTTGAAGGTCGGCGGCAGTATGAACTGGCAGAGCGATATCTACCGCGAGCAGGGCAAGACCGCCAGCGGGCAGGAGATTATCAGCAAGCAGGATTCGTACGCGGTGTTTAACGCAATGGCCAGTTATGACATTGACGAGAACTGGAACGTCGCGCTTAACGTTAATAACCTGTTCAACGAGAAATACCTGACCAGCCTGTACTGGGATCAGTCCTATTACGCCGCGCCGCGTAACACCATGGCGACCGTGACCTGGAAGTATTGATCTCCGCCCACTGCGGTTGAGGGAATCAAAGGCGGCGACATCTGCGGATGTCGTCGCCTTTTTATTGCTGTTATTCGCGACTGAAGCCGCGAATAACTAGGGGGCTGATCTAATGTCCGGTATCCGCCGGCAATTGCATCAGGGCCTCGCTAATGGCCGCGGCCAGATTCTCAATGCAGAAAATGCCGCCGTGGGTCCACACTGGTTTCATCTCAGCCAAGTGCCCTTTGCGTACAAATGGCATGCCCTGCCACAGTGCGGTGCTGAAAACCCGCTCCTGTTGAGTAAATGGGCCGATGTACAACACCACACCAGCGTTGATCTGGCCCAAATCGGTCACTGGCTTCTGCAATGCTCCCCAGCGGCTTTTTTCCACCGCCAATGCCGGACTCAACCCGAGGCGCTGCAAGGCGTGCTCCGGCATGGAGTTCGGGCCCATGACATACACCACGGTCGGTGAGGCAAAGCGAATAACGGTGACGTTCGGCGGCTGGCCATTGAAGTGCTGCAATAACTGCTGGCGCAGCAGCAAAAGGTGCTGGTCCATCCGCAGCAGCTCATCCTCTGCTTTTATTGTCCGTCCGACTTGCATGGCCAAACTGAGCAGATTGCTGCGTTGCAGAACCTGATTGTCCTGCTCCTGAGTGAAATCCTGATAGCTGATCACCGGTGCGATTTTTTCCAGCTTGTAGCGGATGTCTTCAAGTAGCGGGGTGATCAGAATCAGCTCGGGGCTCAGCTGCGCTAGAAGCTCCAGGTTCGGCTCAGTGCGGGTGCCGACATTGGGCACACTGGTCGGCAGTGGCGGGTGCACGACCCATTCCCGATACACCTGCGCATCGGCCACGCCAACTGGCAGCACATTAAGCTTTAGCAGATGTTCGGTCATCTCCCAGCTCAGGGACACGATGCGTGGAGCTGTTTCCGCTTTAGCCAGGCTCCATGGCAACACGGTGGCGGCGAGCATGGCCTGTGTGAATGAGCGGCGGGTTAGATGGCTCATGTGCGGCGGGCCCTGATCAGCAGGAGGACGAAATACAGCCCGCAGACCACCGATGCAACCAGCCCGACCGGAATTTGCAGAGGGAAGATCAGGTTTCGCCCGAGCCAATCCGCCAGCACCATCAACAGACCGCCAAGGGCCATGGACAACCACAGTTGTGGAACCACCTTGCGTGCGCCCAGCATGGCCGCCATATGCGGTGCCAGCAGCCCAACGAAAGCCGTGGGGCCGAGCAGGCTGGTGACCCAGGCGCACAGCAGTGAAGCCAATAGCAACAGCAGCATGCGTGCGCGCCTCAGGTTCAGGCCACGGCTCAGGGCTACGCCGTCATCAATCGAAATCAGGGTAATAGCGCGTTGCAGCAACAGGCTCAGGGTGCTCAGGACAACCACTCCGGCGAGCAGCCACAGCGCTTGTGTGCCACTGATGCGATACGTCGAGCCGGACAGCCAGCCGAGCAGTGCCAGTGCATCGGATGAGCCTTTGCTCAACACGAACTGCAAGGCTGTCGTTAGCAAGGCGCTAAGCGCTACACCGATCAGCACCATCACCGCCGGTGCGTATTGGTGGCGACGGCCCAGAAGCAGCAAAACGGCCAGTACGGTGAGGCTGCCGGCAAACGCAGCGAGTGGTGCGAACAGCCAGAATAGCGAGCTGCCAAACAGAATCAGGGTCGTCAGCACAGCCAGTGACGCGCCGGCGGTCAGGCCGAGCAGGTCCGGGCTGGCCAGCGGGTTGCGTAGCAGACGCTGCAGCAGCAGGCCGGACACCGCCAGGCCACAACCGGCACTGGCTGCGGCCAGTACACGTGGCCAGCGCAATGACCACATCGGTTCAGCCGGCCAGGCCAGCTCCCAACCTTGTAACGTGCGACTCAGGCATAGACTGACCAACGCCAATAGCAGCAGCGCAGCAATAATCATCAGCACGTTGTGAGGTGCCAGTTGAGTCGCTCCGGCAGGCAGTTGCAGTGCGCCCTGATCTTTGGCGGCCAGTTGCCGGCGAGAAAGCCACAGCAGCGCCGGAGCACCAATCAGAGCAGTGGTTGCGCCGGTTGGCACCAGCTCGAACAGCCAGCTGTTGAGGATCACCGCCAAGGCGTCGCTGCCAAGCAGCAGCAACATACCCAGCAGCAGGCTGTAGCAAAGCTCGTCCCGCGCCGTACGGGCACCGAGCCAGCGCGCCAGGTTCGGTGCAATCAGGCCAATAAATCCGATCATGCCCACCGCAGTGATGACCACCGAGCTGAGCCACACCGCCAGCAGAAACAGCACAAACAATACTGGTAGCAGGTTCATGCCACGGCCTTGCGCGGCCTGCCCGCCCAGCTGCAGCAAGGTCAGCGCGCGGGGTGCCAGAAGCAAGGTGAGCAGACCAACTAACAGGCGCGGCCACAGCCATTGCACCCAGCCCCAGTCGATCTGGGTCAGATCACCTGCTCCCCAGACAAACAGGCCGCGGCTCTGCTCATGGAAAATCAGCATGATCGCCCCGGCAATCGCCCCGAGCAGCAGGTTCAACGCCATTCCCGCCAGCACCAGCGGCAGGCCGGAAAGGCCGCCGCGGCCGACAATCAGCAACACCAGCGCAATCGCCCCCAGTGCGCCGCCTAAGGCTGCCCACTCACCATGCTCAGCTGCGAATTGCGGTGCCACTGTGCCCACTACCAGCAGGCTCAGCCAGGCACCGGAGGAAGCGCCGATGGTCATGGGCGATACCAGTCGGTTCTGCGTCATCTGTTGCAGCAGACTGCCCGCCAGCCCAAGTGCAGCACCGACCAGAAGCGCTACAGCAGTACGTGGCAACACGGCCAAGTGGTAATGCAGTGCTGTGAAATCCCCGCTGTCTGGTGTGAACAGCAGTCGCCACTGCTGCGTTAGGGGCAAATGGGTACCGAGATTGATATGCAGCAGTACAAGCGCAGCACCCAGCAGCAATGTCAGACTGTAACGTTGCCACAGGCGGCGTTGGCTCTGGGCGAGATTGAAGGAGGCGGTTTGTGCGGACATATCAGCTGACAGCAGCCACCGGCAGCGCCTGGCCCGGTTGCGGCAGGAGTTGAATGTCGATGTCGTAGAGTTGGCTGAGGCGTTTTTCATCCAGCAGTTGCTCAGGCGTGCCATCAAAAAACAGGCGCCCCTGTTTGAGCGCGATGATGCGGTCGGCGTAGCGGCAACTGAGGTTGATGTCATGCAGGATCGCCACAACGCCGAGCCCCTGCTCACGGTTGAGCTGGTGCAGCAGATCAAGCAACTGATACTGATGACCCAGATCCAGCGCCGAGGTCGGTTCGTCCAGCAGGATCATCGGCGCGGCCTGGGCCAAAAGCATGGCGATCCAAGCGCGCTGCCGTTCACCGCCTGAAAGGCTGTCGGCCAAGTGCTCGGCGTATTGGGCCGTATCGGTCTGCTGCATGGCCTCTTCGACTCGCTTGTGGTCTTCCTCCTGCCACAGCCCGAACAGCCCGCGCCATGGATAGCGGCCCAGACGCACCAGCTCGCGTACGGTCAGCCCCGGCACATCTGGCAGGCGTTGCGGTAAGTAGGCGATCTGCTGGGCGAGGGCGCGGTGGTTGAAGCTGTGCAGTGGCTTGTCGTGCAGTCGCAGATGCCCGCTGTCCGGTTCGAGCTGGCGGGCCAACAGGTTGATAAGGGTCGATTTGCCTGAGCCGTTATGGCCGAGAATGACGGTGAATTGCCCGTTGGCAATGTGCAGCTGATCCAGTTTGAGAATGCTGCGATGGTCGCGGAATACTTCAATGTCGTGCAGTTTCAGCATGCGGCCTGAAACTCCGCTTGCAAACGCAGATCACGCTCCGCTTTTTTAAGCTTGGGGCAAGTACTGCACAGCTCGCCATCGTGACGGCGAAAGTGCTGGCAACAGACCTGGCGTTGCAAGCATATGTGCTCTTCACCATCTGTTGTTTGCACGCTGGTAAGACCGCTGCTGGGGGCGAGTTTCAGAGCGTTCATCCACAGCGCTTCAAGCTCGATCAGGTGTTCGCGGGACAGTGACAGGCGCTCATGGGCCAACAGCAGCGCGGAAACAACGCAGTCCGCTGCGAGCAAGCGTGCCAGCTTCGGATAAATGTTGGCGACTTGATTGAATTCGGTAAGCTGGTCGTTAAGAAATTCGACGATTTGTCCTGCGGCAAACTCGATCAGCTCTTTGCTCTGACCTTGGCGTGGACAGTGCTCCGGCAGGCAGAAACCACCGACAAAACCATCACAAACTGTCTGGCCGATGTTTTTCAGGCAAGGCGCTTTGCCGTTCATGTGTACGGCCAGCACGGTGAAGTAGATGGGTTGCCAGATCAGCAGTGTCCAGCTGCGCACTGACCAGTAATGCCGACCCGCTTCCGGGTGCTGGTGTTGCCACCAGGTGTACAGATTGCTGATGCGCTGAGGATTGTCCTGGGTGCCACAGACCAGTTGATCAGACTGTGCTGTACCGATCTGTCCGCTGAGGCGCGGCACGATCTGTGTGGCGGTACTGATGAGCTGTTCGAGGTCGCAGGAGGTGTTGCCCATTGTGGTCAATCCATTGCCATTGGGAGGTTACCGGACAGCGGTAACCGTGGCAGGAATTAGATCAGCCAATTGCGAATAATTCAAATTATCAGTACTGGTGGGCGACAGTCGGAAAGCAGAGATCCGCAGGAAAATAGTGAATCGCAGGACAAAAAAACGCGGCCAGATGGCCGCGTCGAGGAGTAAACATTGTGCAGGAAAAAGGCCGTTAAACAACGCCTGTTGTACGCAAGGCGCTGATCTGCTCAGGGCTCAGGCCCAAATGCCGGCTCAGGACCTGATCGGTATGCTCGCCCAGCAGCGGCGGCGCATTGCGGTACTCAACCGGGGTTTCTGACAGGTGCAGAGGGCTGGCCACCAACGGTGTGGTGCTGCCCAAACTGTTTGGCAGATCAATGCGCAAGCCGCGCGCCTGCACCTGTGGGTCCGCAAATACCTGGGCCAGATCATTGATCGGTCCGCACGGTACCCCAGCCTCTTCGAGCAGGCCTACCCACTCGGCCGTGGTTTTAAACACCGTGGCCTGACGCAGTAGCGGGATCAGCTCGGAGCGATGGGCAACGCGGGCCTTATTGGTAGAAAAACGCGGGTCGTCGGCCAAAGCCGGAAGGCCGGCAACCTCGCAAAGTTTGCGGAATTGCCCGTCGTTACCCACCGCGATGATGAAGTTGCCATCAGCGGAGGGGAAATCCTGATATGGAACAATATTCGGGTGGGCGTTACCGAGTCGTTTCGGCGAGACGCCTGTGTTCAGGTAGTTCATGGCCTGGTTAGCCAGGCAGGCAACCTGCACATCCAGTAGGGCTACATCGATATGTTGGCCCAGGCCAGATTGTTCACGCTGGTTCAGTGCAGCCAGTACGCCCACGGTGGCATACAGGCCGGTGAGAATATCGGTAAGGGCTACGCCGACCTTCATCGGCCCTGCACCTTCTTCGCCATCAGGCTTACCGGTCAGGCTCATCAGCCCGCCGAGACCCTGAATCATGAAGTCGTAACCGGCGCGCTTGGCATAAGGACCGTCCTGGCCGAAGCCGGTCACGGAACAGTAAATCAGGCGTGGGTTGATCGCCTTCAGGCTGGCATAGTCGAGGCCGTAAGCCGCAAGACCGCCGACCTTGAAGTTTTCCAGCAGTACGTCGCAGTGCTGTACCAGTTCACGGATCAGGCGCTGCCCTTCCGGTTGGGTGAAGTCGACGGTAACGGATTGCTTATTGCGGTTCGCACTCTGGAAGTAAGCCGCCTCACGGGAATCGTTACCGTCGGCATCTTTCACAAAGGGTGGGCCCCAATGACGGGTGTCGTCACCGCTGCCGGGACGCTCAACTTTGATCACCTCAGCGCCGAGATCACCAAGGATCTGCCCGGCCCAGGGCCCGGCCAGTACGCGGGAAAGATCAAGAACGCGGATATGAGACAAAGCACCAGACATGGCAGACCTCATGCGAACGTGGAATGGCTGGGGAAAGCCAGGCTTTCCCCACTTGAGAGCACCTCTAATAACTACCTGCGTTGCCATCTCTGCGTTAAAAACAGGCTCAAAATGCTCATTTACCATTCGTAAACTGCGCTTTTTCGCCTGTTTTTGCCTCGCGCTGACTGCCTCGCCTACGTTTTTAGAGGTGCCCTTGGAGCGTCAGGGCTTAGAAGAAAGCCTGCAGGCCAGTTTGCGCACGGCCGAGGATCAGCGCGTGGACGTCGTGGGTACCTTCGTAAGTGTTGACCACTTCCAGGTTGACCAGGTGGCGGGCTACGCCGAACTCATCGCTGATGCCGTTGCCGCCCAGCATGTCACGGGCCATACGGGCAATTTCCAGGGACTTGCCGCAGCTGTTGCGCTTCATGATTGAGGTGATTTCCACCGCAGCGGTGCCTTCGTCCTTCATGCGGCCCAGGCGCAGGCAGCCTTGCAGGGCCAGGGTGATCTCGGTCTGCATGTCAGCCAGCTTCTTCTGGATCAGCTGGGTTTGTGCCAGAGGGCGACCGAATTGCTTACGGTCCAGGGTGTACTGGCGAGCAGTGTGCCAGCAGTCTTCTGCTGCACCCAGTGCACCCCAGCTGATGCCGTAGCGAGCGGAGTTCAGACAGGTGAACGGACCACGAAGGCCGCGAATATCCGGGAAGGCGTTTTCTTCCGGGCAGAACACGTTGTCCATGACGATTTCGCCGGTGATCGAGGCGCGCAGGCCGACCTTGCCGTGGATTGCCGGAGCGCTCAGACCTTCCCAGCCTTTTTCCAGCACGAAGCCGCGGATTTCGCCTTCATCATCTTTCGCCCAGACCACGAATACGTCTGCGATCGGCGAGTTGGTGATCCACATTTTTGCGCCGGTCAGGCGGTAGCCGCCCTCGACTTTGCGAGCACGGGTGATCATCGAGCCCGGGTCGGAACCGTGGTCAGGCTCGGTCAGACCGAAGCAGCCGATGTATTCACCGGTGGCCAGTTTCGGCAGGTATTTCTGCTTGGTGGCTTCGTTACCGAATTCGTTGATAGGCACCATCACCAGGGAGGATTGCACGCTCATCATGGAGCGGTAGCCGGAGTCGATACGCTCCACTTCACGGGCGATCAGGCCATAGCACACGTAGTTCAGACCGCTGCCGCCGTAGATTTCCGGGATGGTTGCGCCGAGCAGGCCGGTTTCGCCCATTTCACGGAAGATGGCCGGGTCGGTTTTCTCGTTGCGGAAAGCTTCCTGCACACGGGGAGCCAGCTTGTCAGCGGCAAACTGCTGGGCAGTGTCGCGCACCATGCGCTCTTCTTCAGTCAGTTGCTGATCGAGCAGCAGCGGATCAATCCAGTTGAAGCTTGCCTTGGCCATCGTAAAACCTCGTGTTCTTGATGTGGAAGAGACGGGCTCCGTACTACTGACTCGTGCCCGTCTGGATGGGAACAGATGCTATGTGGGCAATATGTCGCAGACAATCGAGAATTCTTCAATGACTTGTGCGAAAAGCTCACTTCGAGATAGCGTTTGACGGCAATAATTGCCTTTAAGAGTGAGAGTGACGCACAAATGCGCCGTAAAATTCCCAGCACAACAGCCCTGATAGCCTTTGAATCTGCGGCCCGTCACCAAAGCTTCACCAAAGCTGCGCAGGAATTGAGCCTGACTCAGGGTGCTGTTTGTCGGCAGATCGCCGGGCTTGAGGAATTTCTGAATATTGAGTTGTTCCGCCGCTCGCGTCGTGGTGTGCAATTGACGGAAGCCGGGCTGTCATACGCCCGCCGGGTTGCCAGTCAGTTGGATGCAGTTGAGCGTGACACTTTGGCGGTGATGGGCCAGCAAGGTGCAATGACCATTGAATTGGCCGTGGTGCCTACCTTCGGCACGCAGTGGCTGTTGCCGCGGTTGAAGAACTTTCAGCGTCTGCATCCGGAAATCACCGTTAACCTGACCAACCGCACGCGCCCTTTTCTGTTTGCCGATACCGAGCTGGATGCGGCGGTGTACTTCGGTGATGCCGATTGGCCCGGTACCCGTGCCTATCTGCTCATGGGGGAAGACATGATGCCGGTATGCAGTCCGGCGTTGCTGGCAGGCCGCACAGCCCTGAGTGTTGAAGAAATCGCTGCGTTGCCGCTGCTTCAGCAGTCGACTCGACCCTACGCCTGGCGGCAGTGGTTTAACGCTCAAGGGCTGAGTACGGCGCGGGATATGAGTGGCCCGCGTTATGAGCTGTTCTCCATGCTGGCTCAGGCTGCCATGCATGAAATGGGCGTCGCGTTGATCCCTCCGTTTCTGATCCGTCGTGAGTTAGATGAAGGGCGTCTGGTGATCGCTGCTCCGCTGACCATGCCTACCGATAAGTCCTATTACCTGATGATCCCTGAACGCAAGCTGGAATCGGCGGCGTTAGTGCGGCTGCGCGACTGGCTGGTGCAGGAGGCGCGCGGCTATGTTGAGGCGGGTGTTCTGAAATAGTACACAGCTTGCTAACGAATTTTCTTACTTTAGTTCATTGCTGAGTGCCCTCAGGCTCTCCGGCTATTTTTCGTATGCCTTGAAAATAGCTGGCTCCAGCCGTTTTTATTTAATGTAGTGTCGGTTGAATATCACTACATTTCTAGTTTAAAGGTCTGAGTTTAGTGTTGCGTTTTTTGCACAAATAAAGCTCGAAGTACGCTTGGATAGCGGCTTTCAGTAGGTTTAAGGAAAATTCGAAGGATTGAGTTGGGTTTGTTTTTTTCAGATTTTTTTATGGCTTTGTTTTTTTTTGTAGTCAGCAAAGAGCCCTTGTATTTAGCGGCTTACAGGGATTTTTCGGCGAGTTTTAGGCCGCTCTGTCTTGTAGTTGACGCAATCTTTTACTCCAAAACGCCTTGAAGGCTCGCTCTATCGCCTGCAAAATGCCGCCCCCGTCTGTTTCTCGATGTTGCAGGTTGGGATTGTGCTGATCCTCCCAATACGCCCGCGTGCCACCCGTAGTGCGCAGGTTCACAATAAAGATCACGCAGGAGATTTGAAGTGCACATCGGTGTTCCTCTCGAAACCCATGTTGGTGAGACGCGCGTCGCCGCAACTCCCGAAACCATCAAGAAGCTGATCGGCCAGGGCCATCAGGTGACTGTACAGACCGGTGCTGGTGTTAACGCAAGCATTCCGGACAGTGCCTATGCCGCCGTTGGTGCGACCATTGCTGATGCTGCTGCTGCCTTTGCTGCTGACCTGGTGCTGAAAGTCGTTGCACCGGATGATGCCGAACTGGGTCTGATGAAGGCCGGTGCGGTGCTGGTTGGTATGCTCAACCCGTTCAGCAATGAAACCATTGCCCGCATGAACGCCCGTGGCATTACTGCCTTTGCACTTGAGGCTGCCCCGCGCACCTCCCGCGCGCAGAGCCTGGACGTTCTGTCCTCGCAGGCCAACATTGCCGGCTATAAGGCTGTAATGCTGGCAGCCAATCACTATCCGCGCTTTATGCCGATGCTGATGACTGCTGCTGGTACGGTGAAAGCTGCGCGTGTACTGATTCTCGGCGCTGGCGTGGCCGGTCTGCAGGCGATTGCAACGGCCAAGCGTTTGGGGGCTGTGATTGAGGCATCGGACGTGCGTCCGGCGGTGAAAGAGCAGATCGAATCCCTGGGTGCCAAGTTCGTTGATGTGCCGTTCGAGACTGACGAAGAGCGTGAGTGCGCTGAAGGTGTTGGCGGCTATGCCCGTCCGATGCCAGCCTCGTGGATGGAACGTCAGGCCAAGGCTGTGCACGAGCGCGCCAAGCAGGCTGATATCGTTATCACTACTGCACTGATTCCAGGCCGTAAGGCTCCGACCCTGCTGCACGAAGCCACTGTTGCTGAGATGAAACCAGGTTCCGTGGTTATCGACCTGGCTGCTGCTCAGGGCGGTAACTGCCCGCTGACTGAAGCTGACAAAGTCGTGGTTAAACACGGTGTGACTATTGTTGGCCACAGCAACCTGGCTGCTCTGGTTCCTGCGGATGCTTCTGCTCTGTATGCGCGCAACCTGCTGGACTTCCTCAAGCTGATCATCGACGGCGAAGGCAAGTACCACCTCAACCTCGAAGACGACATCGTTGCTGCATGCCTTATGTGCCGCGACGGTCAGGTCGTTCGTAACAACGGCTAAGGGGAACGGACATGGATCTGATTTCAGACGGCATCTACAACCTGATCATCTTCGTGCTGGCCATCTATGTGGGTTACCACGTGGTTTGGAACGTGACCCCGGCGCTGCACACTCCGCTGATGGCGGTTACCAACGCGGTCTCCGCGATCGTGATCGTCGGTGCCATTCTGGCAGCGGCTCTGACCGTGACTCCGCTGGGCAAAGCCATGGGCACACTGGCCGTGGCACTTGCAGCTGTAAACGTATTCGGTGGCTTCCTGGTAACTCGCCGCATGCTGGAAATGTTCAAGAAGAAGGCGCCTAAGGCGTCCGCGGAGAAGTAACCGATGAGCATGAACCTTATTACTGTCCTGTATCTGGTTGCTTCGGTCTGCTTCATTCAGGCACTCAAAGGCCTGTCGCACCCGACGACTTCTCGCCGTGGTAATGCTTTCGGCATGATCGGTATGGCCATTGCGGTGATCACCACTGTAGGTCTGATCCAACTGAAGATCGAAGAGTTTGCCAAGCAAGGCATCACGCTGAGCCTGACTCAGGGGCTGGGCTATGTGCTGGCTGCGTTGGTGGTCGGTGGCGGCGCGGGCGCGATCATGGCTAAGCGCGTTGAAATGACCAAAATGCCTGAGCTGGTTGCCTTCATGCACAGCATGATCGGTCTGGCTGCGGTGTTTATTGCTATTGCTGCTGTGGTTGAGCCGCAGTCGCTGGGCATTGTGGCCAACATTGGCGATGCCATTCCGGCGGCTAACCGTGTTGAGCTTTTCCTCGGCTCTGCGATCGGTGCCATCACCTTCTCCGGTTCGGTAATTGCCTTCGGCAAGCTGTCGGGCAAGTACAAGTTCCGCTTGTTCCAGGGCGCGCCTGTTGTGTTCAAGGGCCAGCATCTGGTTAACCTGCTGTTCGGTCTGGCGATCATTGGCCTGGGCGTGTACTTCACCGTTACCGGCGACGTGCGTGCGTTCGTGGCGCTGACTGTGCTGGCCTTCATTATTGGTGTACTGATCATCATCCCAATTGGCGGTGCCGACATGCCGGTAGTGGTGTCGATGCTCAACAGCTACTCGGGCTGGGCGGCGGCTGGTATCGGTTTCTCGCTGAACAACTCGATGCTGATCATCGCCGGTTCGCTGGTGGGCTCGTCCGGTGCGATCCTGTCTTACATCATGTGTAAGGCAATGAACCGTTCGTTCTTCAACGTGATCCTCGGTGGTTTCGGTGGCGCTGCTGATGCAGGCGGCCCGGCCGGTGCTCAGGAAGCACGTCCGGTTAAATCAGGTTCGAGCGACGATGCTGCCTTCCTGCTGACCAACGCTGACACCGTGATCATCGTTCCGGGCTACGGTCTGGCAGTGGCCCGTGCTCAGCACGCACTGATGGAACTGGCTGAGAAGCTGACTCACCGTGGTGTGACTGTGAAGTATGCGATTCACCCGGTAGCCGGTCGTATGCCGGGTCACATGAACGTCCTGCTGGCAGAAGCTGAAGTGCCGTACGAGCAGGTGTTCGAGATGGAAGACATCAACAGCGAGTTTGGTCAGGCTGACGTGGTGTTGGTGCTGGGTGCGAACGACGTGGTCAACCCGGCCGCGAAGAACGACCCGAAATCGCCAATCGCAGGTATGCCGATTCTCGAGGCCTACAAAGCCAAGACCGTCATCGTTAACAAGCGCTCCATGGCCAGCGGCTATGCCGGTCTGGATAACGAGCTGTTCTATCTGGACAAAACCATGATGGTTTTCGGTGACGCGAAGAAAGTCATCGAAGATATGGTGAAGGCGGTAGACTGACGTACATACTGTTGATAAAAAACCCGGCACATGCCGGGTTTTTTAGTAATGCGAGCTACGGTCCTGAAGTTCATTTGAAGGCGCGATACCGTATATGCTTTTCAGTACTTCTGAGTTTATTTACGTTTTTCTTCCTATCGCCCTGATCGGCTACTTTCTACTCGCCAAATCCGGCCGGCCTTGGTTACCACGATTGTGGCTGGCAGCTGCATCACTGTTTTTCTACGGCTTCTGGGAACCCAAGTATTTGCTGTTGATTGCCGTATCGATAGCAGTCAACTATGTGCTCGGAACTTGGATTTCACGTTTGGTTTTGGCCGATGGGCCCTCAAGGCGTAGCCGTTTATTACTGCTGATCGGTATTGTGCTTAACGTGGGCGCACTGATCTATTTCAAATACACCGACTTTCTTATCACCACTTTCAATAGTCTGACTGCCAGCGATTTGAATACGCTGAATTTGTTACTGCCGTTGGGGATCAGCTTCTTCACCTTTACTCAGATCGCTTATCTGGTGGATTGCAGCCGGACCGGAGTAAAGGACTACAGCGTGGTGAACTACACCCTCTTTGTGACGTTCTTTCCGCACCTGATTGCCGGGCCGATCGTGCATCACAAGGCATTGATGCCGCAATTTTCGGGCTCTGCCCAACTGCGTTTCAATCTGGATAACTTTTCGCTTGGGCTGTTTATCTTTGCAATCGGGCTGATCAAGAAAGTGCTGATTGCAGACAACCTGGGGCAGTGGGCGAACGCAGGTTACGCCAGCGAGCAGCCGCTCACTGCTATTGAGGCGTGGGCTACCAGTCTGTTCTACAGCTTTCAGTTGTATTTCGATTTCTCCGGCTACAGCGACATGGCCATTGGGCTGAGCCTGATGTTTAACATTCGCCTGCCCTTCAACTTCAACTCTCCTTATCAGGCTCAGAACATCCAGGATTTCTGGCGGCGCTGGCATATCACTTTGTCGAGCTGGCTGCGGGATTATGTCTATATTCCCCTCGGCGGTAAGCGCGCGACATTGCCGCGGGTGTACTTCAACCTTTTCGCGACGTTTGTCATTGGTGGCATCTGGCATGGTGCAGGCTGGACGTTCCTGATCTGGGGAGCCATGCACGGGGCTGCCATTGCCTTGCATCGGGCATGGCAAGAAGCGGGGTTGCGCTTACCTGGCTGGGTGGGCTGGGGTATGACCTTCTTGTTCGTCAATTTCGCCTGGGTGTTCTTCCGGGCAGAGGATCTTGGGCAGGCACTGAAGATGCTGTCCAGCATGTTCGGACTTGGAGGCGCCGGCGTTGGCTCGATTCATAGCCCCTTACTGCCGCTAGTGGCGGTAATCAGCCTGATCTGTGTTGCACTGTTGGCGTACTTAGCTCCGAACTCGCAGCAGATTGCCGGGTTGACTCCACGAGCTGGCGTATTGCGCTTTAACAGAGGGCTGGTGGCGGCTGCACTGGTTGGCTTTGCGTTCTTTTACGCACTGGTTGCGCAGATCCAGAACAGCCCTTCGGACTTTCTGTACTTCAACTTTTAATAGTGGCCGGTTAATGCGCTCATCTCGATTTCTATCAGTCTGCGTGCTCAGTTTTATTCTGCTTGGGGTCGGGTATTTTTTGCTGATTGACCGATTAGCTATCGTTGATGCCCCGCTGGGTAAGTCTTATCGCCAGTTTTTGCTGGGGGCAACTGACGATATGCCGAACCGGATCATCGTTGAGAGTGGTTCCAATGCTGTGCACTCGATCGATGCACGGGCGCTGGAAAAGCACTTTAAACGTCCGGTTCTGATTCTTTCGGATAATGCAGGGTATCCGTTAGAGCACAAGATACGGCGCTTAGCCAACCACCTAAACCCGGGCGATACAGTAATTTTGCCGCTGGAGTGGCTGCATTACCGGGCAGATGGCTCGGCTCCTGCCGATTACGTGGAGAGCATTCTCGATACCAGCGGCAGCAACGCTTTCTATTATCAGGAGCTGTCCTGGCCTGAGCGAGTTCGTTTTGTCTACCAGAGTGTGCCGGTGAAATTGGCGCTTGAACGTTTGGTTGGGCTTAACGCACTGGAACGATGGAATCCTCAGCTGGGTGTAGTCCATCAGGAGTCGCAGCAGCGTTTTGCTCAGCTAATACAACAAAATGCGCGGGGCAATGAACTGATTGACGCGCCGCTGCCCATGGAGTCGCTGACTCAGGGGTTGGCTTGCGACCAGTTTTTGTTTGGCCTTTTTGAGTTTGCAACGATTAACCCTGTTTTTGCAGACAACCTTCGGCGTCTCAATGAATTGCGAGACAACACAGGGGCACAGATCATTTTTGCCTGGCCGACGGTTACGGCACGCGATGATGACGAGTGCTATCAGCTATGGCGCAACGAGATCGTTCAATACGTCCACGATATCCGGCAGATGGTTGAGGCGGAGAACTTCGCTTTTATCGGTGAGCCTGAGGACAGCCGTTTCCCTGCCAGTTGCATGCTCGACACGTATTACCATGTTCTTGCTCATTGTGCGGCTCAGAGAACCCGTACACTGATTGAGCAGTTGGATGCATACGGTGTGCAGGCCCAGCCTGAGTTAGATGAGCAGGTGTTGCAGGCCAAATTACTGGAGCGCCTGAGCTATTACTCTGCGGGACGATAAGTGCCTGTCAGGACGCACCGTTAGTTTACTCATACACAAGCCCAGCCTTTTACTGTGAGACAGACATGCTAGGAATTCTTCGATTTATTCTTGCTCTGCTCGTGCTGCTTTCACATATATGGGGCTTGGGCATGCCGCTGAACCTAGGGGTCAGCTCCGTGATCCTGTTCTATTTCATCAGCGGTTATCTGATGGGGCGTAGTTACGGCCGTTTTCAGCAACATAGCGTGCGCCCGGTGCGGGACTTCTACGTGGACCGTCTGCTTAAACTGATGCCGCAGTATGTTTTGATCGTGATTTTGACTGCTGTGTTGATGCGTTTGCTGGGGCCGGCTCAATATGCACTGTTCCTCAACCAGGCAATTGATCCGTTAAAGGTTGTGCTAAACCTTGCCCTGCTTCCGGTTAACTATGTTTTTGACCCTCTGGCTATCAAAGCAATCTTGCCTTCACCGATCGTTCCGCCGGCTTGGTCGTTATCAACAGAGTTCCATTTCTATTTGCTGTTGCCCTTGATTCTGCTGCTTGGGCGGGTGGGTTTTCTGTTGCTGATTGCCCTAGCTGCATTTGTACAGATTGCGGCGCTGTTTCATGGTGATGGTTGGTTTAACAGCAACAATTTTGGCTATCGCTTCATTTTCGGTGTTTTGGTGTTCTTCCTTGCCGGATTGGCATACGGAAGACGAGAAGACGGCTTTTACAGGCGGATAGTGCAGGCCTACTTTCTGCTGTATTTGTTGATGCTGTTAGTGATAGCGCCGAGCTTTGGTCTGTTTCGCAATCCGTGGGTGACTGAGCTGTTGCTGGGGGCTGCTCTCACATTGCCACTGATTACGATCGCTCTGAATAGCAAGCCCTCAGGAGTACGTTGGGTGGCTTTGGATGATTTGCTTGGGCGGATGGCATACCCCATTTTCATCAGCCACGTGCTGGTGTTTTTCTGCTGTGAAAAGCTATTAAAGCTGACTCCGACTGAGGACGGTCCTTTGTATGTACTGTCAGTTATCGGTGGAAGTTTGTTTGCTTCGCTACTTCTTGTGCGGCTGCAAGCTTGGGTTGAGCAGTACAGAATCCGCCGCCGTGGGTTTGCTTCCATGAACAGCCATAAATAATGGCTCGTCATCGTAGGTGTTTTCGGCCGTTTTAGTCTGGGGCCCGATGTTTCGCGTGCAGGCAGCTACAGGGGGCTGAAAAGCCTGAAAGCGGCTACGAAATATATCCTGACCGTAAGGACAGATTCTGGCTTTTTAGGTTGAAGAAGGCGTTTGACAGCTCAGTTGTAAGAGACAATCAATTTAGAACTGTACCGGTAGTAATATCTTGCTATATAGATATTAAGCAGTTGTTTTCACTGTTTAATATTTTATTGTAGGCATTATCACTCATGGGTATAACAGTTTCTGTGCCTAAAACCATAACAGTTGTTAAGCTACCTAACTAATTGCCTGACAATTCTACTCAGCTGTGACTACTGAGTGAGGGCGCGCGCAGCGGATAATAGCCTCATCGTAACGCAACACAGTACCGCCACAAGCGGAAGGATGAGCATCATGGAACGTACCCTCAGTTCCGACCTGTTTTTTGACCATGGCCACAACAATGGCTCCAGCGCTCTGTCGCTGCGTATTTTTTCAGCAATCGTACAGTGGCGCCGTCGCGCAATCAGCCGCCGCCAACTGGCTCATCTGGACGCCCGCCTGCTCGCTGATGCCGGTATTACCGAAGCCCAGCGCCAGGCTGAGTTGAGCAAGCCTTTCTGGCGCTAAGTCTCGACACGAATTCTGCTCCCCCAGTAAATGGGATTTTTTGAAGCTCCAACGCTCTACGCGTTGGGGCTTCTTTTTTGTTGCTAACAGATAGGTTTCAAGGGACAAGTACAGTTTTCTGTTAGGCAGTTGTGCACCTGAACAATTAAACACGCCTGTATCTGCATTGTTCTGCCTGTTGAGGGCACTCTTGTTATCCAGTCATCAGTGATGTGAGGCGGATATGAAGAGCAGCTTTGTGCCAGCCAGCATGGTCGTATGCGCGCCACGGCCATTGGCGTTTCGCCGCATCTGGCGGAGGGTAAGGACTGTGGTGGCGTGCTGGAGGCATAACGTACGGAGCCGGCGACAGCTTGCCAGTCTGGATCAGAGGCTGTTGTCAGATACCGGGATCAGCCAAGCGCAACGCCAGATGGAGCTGACTAAGCCCTTTTGGCGTTAGCGTGACTTTCGATGACTTGCTGATACAACTCTGCAATCTGCTCGCCCATGCGCTGGGCGGTAAAGACTTGCCAGTAGCGCTCCTCCGCACGTTGTCCCATGGCTTGAGCCAGTTCGGGTTCGTTCCACAAGCGATCCATGGCAGCGCGAAACGCCTGCGGGTTATCACGTTCAACGACCAACCCGGTTTGCTCATGAAGGTTGATATAACTGGTGCCTGTTCCTATCTCGCAGGAGATCATGGGTTTGCCATACATGGCCCCTTCGAGCAGAGAGATCCCAAAAGCCTCGGAACGCAGGTGGGAGGGAAACACCACAGTGCTGCACAGCTGGAGTAAAGCCGCTTTATCTTCCTCGTCGACCCGGCCGAGGAAATGCACATGCGAGAGATTGAGCTGACGCGCTTGCTCTTTCAGCTCCTGCTCCAGAGGTCCTGCCCCGACGATCACGATTGGATAGTCACTGTCCCGTGCAGCCTCAAGAAGTACATGCAGGCCTTTGTAGTAGCGCATTACTCCTACAAACAGGAAAAAGCGTTTGCCGAATCGTTGTTCCCATTTCTGCAGGGTGTCCGGGCTTGGCTGTGGATAGGCAGTTTTATCCAGACCGTACGGGATAACCGCAGTCTTTTGCTTATAGCGCTGGAGTACCTCACTGGTGGCAAGGTAGTTGGGCGACGCGGTGACAATGTAGTCAACGCTGTCGAGAAAGCGATGCATGAGTGGGCGATACAGTTTAAGCAGGTACTTCTGCTGAACAATGTCGGAGTGGTAGGACACAACTGACGGTTTGCCTGTTGCCGCAGCGAAGTGCAGCAAATCCATCATTGGCCACGGGAAGTGGTAATGGATCAGATCAAACTGTTTTGCCAGTTCTTTGAACTTCGGAATAAGTCTGTAGGAGAGCCCTGTGGAGGCCAGATTCAGATCACGTTTGACCAGATGAACCTTGTGATCGGCAATCTGGACTGGTTCCGCGCATGGAGTACTACTGAGGGTCAGAACTTCGGAGTGAATCCCCTGGGCTATTCCACTTTGGCAGATTTGCAGAATGACGCTTTCGATACCGCCGACGGTCTCGGGCAAATAGGTTTTGAACAGGTGCAGTACTCGCATGTTTTATCCCAAGGTCTCCCGGTAAGCTGCTGCGGTAATACGAGCGCAATTGGCCCAGGAAAATTGCTGGGCCTGTTGTAAACCCAGGTCTCGTTTCAGTTGCCACTCATGGTCGTCTTCAATCAGTCGCTGAATTGCATCGCGCCAGTCTTCAGCCGATTGGTCGGCGTAGGTTCCTGCGTTACCGGCGACTTCGGGCAAGGAGGCGCGAGGTGACAGGATCACAGGTACGCCGCTGGCCATCGCCTCCAGCACGGGCAGGCCAAAGCCTTCATATAGTGATGGGAACAGTAGCGTGCGCGCGCCGGCCAGCAGTTCGGCCAGTTCCTCGTCTTCCAGGTAACCCAGAAGGCGTACCTGCCCACTTTTAAGTGCTGCTTGCAGCGGCTTGCTGAGTGAATCCTGTTGCCAGCCTGCCATGCCGGCAATCAACAGCGGAAAGCGTTGCCGAATCGGCTCAGGAAGCAGGTTATAAGCCTCAAGGGCCAAGGGCAGGTTCTTGCGTGGCTCCAGTGTGCCCACGCACATCAGGTACTGGTTTGGCGTGAGGCTGAAGCGGGATGCCACGTTCTGCAGCTGTTCGGTTGCTCTGGGGCGGAAGCGTTGTGCATAACCCAGATGGGCAACGCGTATGCGCTCAGGGGCAACTGAGTAATGTGCACTGAGCTCATCGGCGACAAACTGCGAGTCCGTCATGATCAGTTGTGCCCGCTCCAGTGCGGGGCCTACACGCCGTTCAATTTCGGCCAGGCGATCCGCCGGCTGAGTGTGCGGGTAATGCACATGGGTCAGGTCGTGGAGGGTCATGATCATCGGCCCGTCAAACTCAAAGGGCCACAGGCTGGGCTCGTGATAGAGCGCCGGTCGTAAGTTTTTGACACCCCGATTGAATGCACCTTGTTGCAGGCAGCGCCGCAATTCATAGGCGTTTGGCAGACATTTCGCCAGTGCGCTCAGACGTGAATAGCCAGGCTGTGCATTGGCCGGCAGCTGTGATGCCCAGCGCATGCCGGTAAAGAAACTCAGTTGAGTGCCGCTCAGTTTGGCAAGCTCTGCACTCAAGCCGGCGATGTACTGGCCGATGCCAGTACGTGGTGCACGAAGGATGCTGGTGTTAAGTGCTATGTGCACGCCGAGGCTCCCCCGCTGAACAGCTGGCAGCGGCAAGTACGCCATTGACCAACTGTCCTGTACTGGCCTGCCAGTTTATCCACTGCCATTCATCCAGAGATATCGCAGCCGGGAAGCGACCTTCGGCCTCAAAGCGTTGCACGAGTTGAGCCAGGCTCTGGGGGTTGCGCAGATCAAAATAGGCCATGCAATCGCCGCCTATTTCGTGAAAGACCGGCAGGTCACTGCCCATAGCTGGCAGCCCGCGTTGCATGGCTTCTACCAGTGGTAGGCCAAAACCTTCGGCGTGCGAGGAGAAAACCAGGCTGTCTGCATGTGCATAGGCGTATTCGAGGTCATTGTCGTCTGCCTCGTTGAACATAAACAGGCGCTGCCCGTACTCGGGATGGTTACGAATGCGGGCAACCAGCTCTGCGCATTTCCAGCCGATGCGGCCGATGATGCAGAGGCTGGCCTGGCTTCCGGCTGCCCAGGCATGTTCAAACGCATCAATCAGGTACGCATGGTTTTTGCGGGGTTCAATGGTGCTGACGGCCAGATAAACCTGCGTGGGTTTGTTGAAAACATCTACCAGGTCAGGGTTTGGAGTGCTCTCTTCTGTGCGCAGATCCAGCTCTGAGCCCAAATGGAAATAACCATGCCAGCGCCGCTCCGCATCGGCCTTACCTAGGCGTGCCTGCAGCACAGCCTTCAGTTCATCCCGCACGCTGCGGGATATCGACATAAAGCCGTCAGCTTGGTGAATGACCCAGTCGAACCAAGTGTTGTAAATGGCATGCAGTCGCTGATCAAAGAATTCCGGGCGCGTCACGGGTATGAGGTCATAGAGCACGGCAATGATGCCCACGCCCTGCTGTTTGAGGCGTTCGACGGTGACGAAATGTTGTTCCTGCCATGAGGAGTCAAGCAGGATTAATTGATCCCCGGGAATGCAGTCGAACGGCTCAGCGCGCTGACGCAGGTCGTTGTATCCGAGTAACGAAAGCAGGCGCATCGAGATGCTCAGCGGTAATCCGAGCAAGCGCCAGATGATGAAGAAGAAACGCCGCCCATTGTGTCGGCGGCAGATGCTCAGGCGGGACTCGTAGCGGCTGTGCAGCGCCCAGAATGCATGATTGGCCCGGTCAAGCCACCGATACACCCGTGCTGGCAGTTTCTTTTGCTCTGGGCCAGGGAGGAGCTGTCTGACCCGATAAAGACGGTTATTGGCGAAAATCACCGGCACACATTCAGCGTCTGACTGAGACGGCAGATTACGGATGATGTTGCGCACGACCCGCTGAATGCCTGAGTTGACTCCAGGGGATCGGAAAACGTTTGAGCATTCGAATAAAAGACGGCTCAAGTGCAGTCTCCACTTGTGGTAGCTGGCTCAAGAGGCTGTTGACTGACTTTGGCGTCCAGCCAGGCACATCCTACGAAGTTCTCTTTATCGCGGTTGATCACCTGAAAGACCAAGCCGTAGTCGCGCCATTCGTAATTGCCTGAAAGGTGTGAGTCTTCCTGAGAAAGGCACAGCGACACTGAGTAATGACCCGGACCCAGGCGCATGTTGAAGTCAAAAATAAAGCGCAGGCGTTCCCCTGGCTTCAAGTCGGTTCGGCTTTGATTCAGACGGTGAGTGTTGATCCCGTACATGGCCTGACCAAAGCGGTCCTTGATCAGGATGCCTACGCCAAGACGACTTAGTGGCGCTTGGACCCTTACGTCGATCGCTAACCTGACGGGCTGTTCGACGCCCGCGTCGAGAATGGGCGTACCGTTTTCATCAAGCAGCTCGACGTGTTCGATCACTGCCTCGGCCGTGCCGGAGATGGTTTGTACATAACCTGATTCCAGCTGTTCCTGGCGAATAGACTCGCCTTCACTGTCTGCCATCAGCGCGTTGTAATAATCCAGAACAACCTGAGGGCTGCCCTCCTTCGCCAGGCAGCCATTATTCAGCAGTATCGCCCGATCGCAGATCGACTGAATGGCGTAGCGGTCATGAGACACGATCAACAGCGTGGTGCCGTCCCGGCGGAACTGGCGGATACGTTCAAAACTCTTGTGCTGGAAGTAAGCGTCGCCGACCGAGAGCGCTTCATCGATGATCAGAATATCCGGGCGTTTGGCGGTCGCAACACTGAACGCAAGGCGCATCTGCATACCGCTAGAGTAAGTGCGCACAGGTTGGTCGATGGCCTGGCCAATTTCCGCGAACTGCTCGATCTGCGGCAGCAGGCTCTGTATTTCAGACAGTTCAAGGCCCTGCAACTGTCCCGCCATGATTGCGTTCTGGCGGCCTGTGAAATCCGGGTGGAAGCCCATACCTAGCTCGAGCAGAGCAGCGACCCGGCCTTCGAACTCGATTGAACCTTCTGTGGGCTGGCTGGTACCGGTGATGAGTTTGAGCAAAGTGCTTTTACCTGCACCGTTTGAACCAATCAGACCGATTGCTTCGCCAGGTCGGACCTCAAAGCTGATATTGCGCAATGCCCAATGTTGCTGGTGTCGGGATTTACCAAACGGCAGCAGCCATTCTCGCAGGCGGCTCCAGCGGGAGGTGTACTGTTTGTAGGCTTTGCCCAAGTTTACGACGCGTACCCGGCCCATCAGATTTCATCCAGCATATCGGCCTCTTTAGACCGGAAAATACAGGCTGCAACTGCACAGCTGAGCAAGCCAGTAACGACGATAGGTAGCAATGCCTGCCAGTCGGGCCAGGCGTTGTGCAGGAAGATTCCCTGATATGACTGCATCAACCCTGTCATGGGGTTGAGGGCCAGCCAAGGTTGCAGACTTGCAGGCAGGATGTTTGCCGGATAGACGATGGGTGTCAGCCAGAACCAGAGTTGCAAGGCTATGGCAAAGAGCTGTCCGATATCGCGAAAGAATACGTTCAGCACGCCCAGCGTCATGCCTATCCCAAGAGCAAAGATCAGTTGCAGGCCTATCAGCAGAGGCAATGCCAAGACGGACTCACCAGGGAAACGGCCGATGATGACCAGTACCAGCAGAAATATCCCCAGGGTAATTGCGAAGTTGAGCAGCGCCCCTAGCAACACAATCAACGGCAGGCATAACCGGGGAAAACTGAGTTTCTTCAGCAAATTGGCATTATCGAGAAACATGCTCAGGCAGCGGTTCGTGACCTCGGCAAAAAGCCCCCAGGTCAGAATCCCGCAGCAGATGTAGATGCCATATGCCAGCCCATCATGCAGCCCCGGTAGGCGGGCCTGCATGACTTGTGAGAACACCAGGGTGTATATGACGATCATCGCAAGGGGCTGCAGCAGAGGCCAAACGGGGCCCAGAAGAGAGTTGCGGTATCGGGCCTGAAAGTCCCGTTTGACACTGCTAAGAACAAAGCCCCGGTATAACCACCACTTACCCATCAGGAAATCCTGCCGTACTGATCCTCAAAACGTACGATGTCGTCTTCACCGAGATACTCGCCGCTTTGTACTTCGATCATTACCAGATCCAGAACGCCTGGGTTTTCCAGCCGGTGTTTGTGTCCTGCCGGGATATAGGTGGATTCATTTGTGTTGACCAGCTGTGGCTCGGGCCCGCCGTTGGTGACCTTGGCCATACCCTGCACGACGATCCAGTGTTCGCTGCGGTGATGGTGCATTTGCAGCGACAAGGTCGCCCCAGGCTTCACTACAATCCGCTTGATCTTGAAGCGTGGGCCTTCTTCAAGAACGGTGTAGGTGCCCCAGGGACGGTTGACTGTACGGTGCAGGCGATAGGCATCATGCTTATTCAGCTTCAGTTGCTTGGCTACTTTGCCGACATCCTGCGCGCGATCCGCATGGGCGATCAGGACGGCATCGCTGGTATCTACAATAATCAGGTTATCCAACCCTACCGTCGCAACCAGCCGATCCTCGCCATAGACAAGTGTATTGCGTGTATCCAGCAGAACGGCTTCGCCGCTCACCCGGTTATTGTTGGAGTCGGCTGGAATCAGCTCCGAGAATGCTCCCCAGGAACCAATATCACTCCAGTCAAACTGGGCTGGCACAACGGCTACCTGTGTGGAGCGTTCCATCAAGGCATAGTCGATAGAGATATCCGGCAGAGCGCCAAAGCTGTCGGCGTTCAGTTCCTGAACGATAAAGCCGTTGCTGTCCTGTTCAGGACTTTGTTCAAGGCATTGCTGGGCAAGTTCGAAAATATCGGGAGCATGCTGTTTCAGTTCGCGCAGAAGGGTTCCGGCGGAAAAGCAGAACATGCCGGAATTCCACAAATAGCGGCCGCTGCGCAAATATTCCTGAGCTGTTTCCAGGTTTGGTTTTTCAACAAACTGTGAGACACGGCGTGCGCCCGCCTGGTCAAGCGGCTCGCCTGACTCGATGTAGCCAAAGCCCGTTTCCGGGGCGCTGGGTGGAATGCCGAAGGTGACTAGGTACCCTGCCTTAGCAAGCTCTGCAGCCTGCTGGGTGGAGTGCCTGAAAGCATCGATATCGTTAATCAGGTGATCGGCCGCCATTACGACCAGCAAGGCATCGTCACCGTAACGCTGAGCAACGCTTAAGGCCGCAATGGCAATTGCCGGAGCCGTATTGCGACCCTCAGGTTCGAGAATATAGCGTGCAGGCTGCTTGCCAAGGCCGGTCGCCTTGTAGTGGTCGCGGCTGGCGAAGTAATGCTCACGGTTGGTCACCGTAATGACTTCGCTCTGCTCGGATGCGACAGCCCCAGCGCGGCGATAGGTTTTGGTCAGTAACGACTCGCCATCCGGCATGCGCATGAATGGCTTGGGGTGCCCTTCGCGGGAGACTGGCCACAGCCGGGTCCCTGCGCCACCGGACAGAATCACAGGAATGATGTGCACGGCTTACTCCTTGCCGACGCGGCGCAGGTCGGCTTCGACCATCATCTCAATCAGTTGGCGAAGGCTGGTTTTGGCCTGCCAGTTCAGTTTCGCCTGTGCCTTGGCTGGGTTGCCCAAAAGCACCTCAACTTCAGCAGGGCGGAAGAATTTAGGGTCAATCACCACATGATCGAGGTAGTTCAGGCCTACATGCTCAAAGGCCAGTTGGCACATATCGCGCACGGTGGTGGTGACACCCGTGGCGACTACGTAGTCGTCGGCCTTGTCCTGTTGCAGCATCAGCCACATTGCTTCTACGTAGTCGCCGGCAAAGCCCCAGTCGCGCTTGGCGTCAATATTGCCCAGGCGCAGTTCTTTCTGTTTGCCGAGTTTGATTCGGGCGACTGCATCCGTGACCTTGCGGGTAACGAATTCGATACCGCGCAGGGGCGACTCATGGTTGAACAGGATGCCGCTGGAGGCATGGAGGTTAAAGCTTTCCCGGTAGTTGACCGTAATCCAGTGGCCATACACTTTGGCTACGCCATAAGGGCTGCGTGGATAGAACGGGGTGTTTTCATCCTGGCGCTCAGCCTGGATCAGACCAAACATCTCGCTGGTGGAGGCTTGGTAGAAACGGGTCTCGGGGGAAAGCTGGCGGATCGCCTCGAGCAGATGGGTGACGCCTAAGCCATCAACGATGCCGGTCGTTACCGGTTGGTCCCAGGAACTGCCAACAAAGCTTTGTGCGCCCAGGTTATAGATCTCTTCAGGGCGTGACTTAAGTAGAGCACGTTGGAGCGAACAGGCATCTGCCAAATCACCATCTAGATACTGGATATCGGATTCGATATTGAGTTCGCGCAAGCGCCAGCGGGTGTCACTGCTGCGGCGCGCCACCAATCCGTAAACTTCATATCCCTTTTCCAACAGCAGCTTGGCAAGATAGGCACCGTCTTGCCCTGTAATTCCGGTGATTAGAGCGTTCTTCATCATTGTTCTAGTTCTCTCGTGGCCCAGTCAGAGAGCATGCTCTGAAGGGTCTCCGTAATAGTAATACCGGCTCTCCATCCGGTCATTTCTTGTAATTTCTCAGCGTTGCCCATTACTCGGCGTTGTTCAGCTCGACGCATTCGCGCCGGGTCTTGTACCAGTTCGACCTGAACACCGGCGAGCTGACTCATTTCAACAATCAAGTCACGAAGTAAGCGCTCTTTGCCTGAGCATACGTTGTAAATATCGCCTTTACAGCCACTTTCGAGTAGCAAAATGTAGGCGGCTATAACATCGCGCACATCAAGAAAGTCGCGTGTTACATCAATATCTCCGATGAGCAGTTGTGGGGCTTGTAAGCCTAATTTCACCCGGGTCAATTGACGCGCCACACTGGACAGCACAAACGATTCGTTCTGGCCGCTGCCGACATGGTTGAAAGGCCGCGCAATGAGCATTCTCCAGCCTTCACTATGGCCCCACTGCCTGCATAACAATTCTGCCGAGAGTTTGCTTACCGCGTAGGGATTGCGTGGGTCGGGCGGCAGGGATTCGCGGATGGGCAACTGCGCTTCGTCTACTTGGCCGTAAACGTCTCCCGAGCTGACATACAAGAAGGTGCCGTTGAAGCCGCGCGCCTTGAGTGCCTGCAATAAGTTCAGGGTACCGAGCAGGTTGATTTGTATGGTCTTGGCCGGGTCGCGAAAGGCCTCGGGCACAAATGTCTGTCCGGCGAGGTGGATAACTGCGTCGGGGCAGTCGTGCGCCAGCATATGCTCCAGTGAGGCTGGATCGCAGAGATCGAAGGGCGGTGTCGGCAGAACGTGCCATACGCTGCTATCAGCAAGGTACTGCACCAAGTGACTGCCGACGAAACCGCTTTGTCCTGTAACTAGGAGTTTTTTCACGGTGAAATGGCCCGCTTTTTCCGGGTATCAAAAAGCAGCCCGGCTATAGGGTTTGTGGGCTCGCGGGCAATATCGTAGGCAAAAAACGCCAGAATGAACTGCACGCCGGAAATAATTGGAAGGCTTGCAATCATGATAGTTCCGGGGCTTGCCAGGGTGCCCGTGGTCGACGATTCATACCAGTGAATGCCGCCATAGATCGTGCCGAATAGCAGCATCGTTAAGCCTACTACGAGCTCAAGAGAGGCCAGGGACATGTCTCTCAGGATGTAGTTGTAAAAGAAGCGCTTGATGAAGTTGCGGGTATGCTTGAGAAGAAACTCCGGCAGGATTTTGCTGATTTTCAGCCCACTGACTTCGTCGCCGTAACAGGCATGCATAGGCACGTCGCAGACGACTGCACGCAAAGTATTCAGGCGGAAAAGGATATCTGTCTCAAAGAAATAGCGCTGACTAATACGCTGTAGCGGTAGATGAGCTGCGACACGGGCGTGAATGGCGGTGTAGCCATTGGTGGGGTCAAATAGTCCCCAGTAGCCTGTGGATAGTTTTGACATAAGCGACAGTGCGGCATTGCCAAACAAACGTACTTTGGGCATTTGCCTGACATGCTCCAGATCATAGAAGCGATTGCCTTTACAGTAATCCGCCCTACCCTCAACGATTGGTGCAATGAGTTGTGGCAGGAGTGCCGGGTCCATCTGGCCGTCACCGTCAATCTTGACAATGATGTCCGCATCATCAGCGATTGCTGCCTGGTAGCCGGCCATAACCGCACCACCTACACCCAAGTTCTTGGGGTTTTTAATAACCTTGACCCGAGTGTCTTTGTTCTGCTCAGCAACAAAACTCCCCGTTGATTCCGGGCATTGGTCATCCACAACATAGATGCTGGAAACCTCAGGGCCAATTTTCTCAATTACCCCCAGAATGTGTGACCTGACGTTGAAGCAGGGGAGGACTACTGCCACTTTGAGCGTCATATTTGATCCATACAGGTTGTTGTAGTTTTTATTCAGGCTTTTATTACTAAGGTTTGCGGCCCGGTGTATCAATCCCGCTGCAAGCCAACCCTGGCATTGTGAAAGTTCGAGCGGATGACCCAATCTGCTTGCCAGGATTAGTGAAAGAGCTGCTTACGGGGGCGTCATTACTACGCCTTCTGCATATGGGTGATCATCACCCCGGCGATGATCAGTGTGCTACCAATGATTGTGTTGGTACTGACTTTCTCACCCAATATGAAAAGGGACAGTATGGGTACGATGATGTAAGACAATGCCGTCAATGGATAAGCGATTGAGAGCGGTAACACTCTCAATACATAGATCCAGACCAGAACGGTTGTGGCATATAAAAAAATGGCACCCATCAAATAGGGGTTGAATAGAAACGACCCGATCAGTTGGCCCAGATTCTCTCCCTGCAAGCGCTGGGCTCCCAGCTTGAACAACAGCTGGCCGGATGCCATGGATACTGCTGTGAGTGCAGCTAGGATAAGTGCGTGATTCATGCCTGAGTACTCCGACGTTTGGCAAGCAGCCAGGCAAGCCCGGCAATAAGGAGGCTGAGCACAGTAGCCAGCAGGCCGATGTAAAAACTCTTCGGCACATAGTCAATCTTGATTGTGTGTTCTCCGGCGGGCACATGCACGGCTTTACCCAGAACCTGAGCGCTGTAGAGCTCGGCGGGGTTATCGTCGACAGAGGCTTGCCAGCCCGGAAAGTTGGCGTCAGCCAGGAACAGCCAAACCGGGCATTCTGAAGATACGCGCACCTGATAATGCATGGATGTTGCCTTGAGTAATTCAAACTCTGCAGTCGCAGCATCTTTGAGGCAAGGCTGCGCCGAGGTGTTATCCACAGCGGTTTTCGACTCAAGGATCAAAGTACCTGGTTTGCTCTGGGTCAGTTCGGCTAAGGCCGTTTCGGTTGAGTCGACAAATGTTGCCTGTGGATAAAGCTGCAGGCGAGGTTTTGCATAGGTGTTGTAATAGAGGTAGATGCCATTGCTTTCGTCATGGTGACGAAGTTCCAGGCCGGGCGTTGTGGACGGCGTATTTAGCGGTATGTATTTGACACCTAGTACATCGATCAGACGGCTCCCCGCCTCAGACGATGAGCCCCCGGTTATCTCCGCTTCAATGTATTTTTGCGAGAGCATTCTGCGCGCCAATGGTAACCCCAGGGTTCCATCAATCGAGGCTATGCCCAATGTGATTGTCGGAAATGGGGCAAGGCTACTCAGGAAGCGCTGGTAGTGCTTTTCTAGCTTTGGCTCGTTTGGAGGCATGATGGCAAAGACACCGGCATCAAGCACAACAGTCGATTTGAAGTCTTTGTAGTCAGGGTCTTGGTGCACGCTTCCAATTGTCGACGGTGGCGTCAGGGCTGAGCGATCGTAGAAGTCGAACATTGCTGTTCGGTAGAGCAGAACGCCTGCTGCATACAAGACGACAGCCAGCACAGGGATCAGACGATTTTTCCGGCACAGGATCAGAGCGCCTGCCAGAGCCATGAAAATAAGTGCTTCAACCTGGTTGAATACGGACAGAATTGGGTCGTAATAATAAATGACCAGTGCAATGCACAGCAGCATGTAAGCACCAACGCATAAGCGTAGTGTTTTACTTTGAGCGATTCGTTGCGTTATCGCTGCAAAGTTATCCAGTACATAAGCTGCAGCAATGGCGAGCCCGATGATAGCCAGCGGGAAGAACGGGTGCATGATTCTGAAACTATTCAGGCCCGGTATAAGCTTTAACTCATAGACCAGCTTGAATAAAGGCGACTGGTATTCTATCCCGAGGTTGAATAGTGCAATAGCGGCTAAAACATGTGCGAACACCCGTGGGTTAACTTTCGCAAAAATAATAGCTACAGCAAGCATGGCAGTCAGGCCTGAGCCGAGATTGCCAATGACCATTGTTGAATTTTTGGGGTCAGTATTAAAGATAAGTAAACTTTTAAAGTAACTGCTCAGGGGGATAAGGCCGGCAAACGGCAATGTGACGCCATCTTTACGGTGCGACTGACTAATCAGCTCAAGTAACGGGAGGAGCTGAACGGCAGCGAGGCCTATTGCCAACACAACCGCTACGCTACCGAAGCGGATAAAGTCCCGGCGCACAGCCCAAAGTTCTCTTCGGGTACTGCTCTGCGCGACCAGTGCGATTAGTTGCACGACTACATATATAGCCGCACCGTAGGCGATATGTGGATACCCGGCAAAAATCATTAGCGCGGCCGCTATGGCCATCAAGACAGAGCGTCTCAGCGTTGGTTTCTGCAGCCAATATTCAACACTCGCCAGAAACCACGGTAGCCAGGTTAGTGCTCCTGTAACGGTGGCGTTGTACTGAAACTCAATCCAGCTTCCTGAAAATACTACTGCCAGACTTGCGAATAAGGCGGGCCATACCCGAATACCCAGGCACTGAGCCAGACAATATGCGCCGAGGCCACTGAGTAACATACTCAGCCAGTGCAGCACCCCCATCCCATATAAGGGATCAAATAAAAATGCACAAAGAATATTCAGTGGATTGGCAAAGCCACCCTGGCTTTCTGCAAATAGCGGGTGTCCGCCATATATCCCGCTGTCCCATAGCAGCTCTCGCCCACTAAAGAGCGATTGATGGTGCCATATGAGCAATGACTGGCTGAAGTGCCCCGCATCTTGGTGCAGGATTACCTGCTCGTGCCCAAGTGCCGGCCACCAGAAAAAGGTAACCAGCGCAAAGAGAATTATCAGCGGTGAATGCTTGTATAGAGCCGATACTGCTGACGGACTTTGGTTTTTCATGCTGACTATCTCTTTCGTGTAAGAACCCAATCAGTAAACGAGGGTTTTACATTTAATTATTCTGTATGCGCTCGGCTATGGCTTTCCCTCGTAACCTGAGGGGCGTCTCAACAAAGCGGTAATTTATTTCGCAAAGGCCAATCATTAACACGGCAGCACTGATTACAAATACCCAGAAGTTGTCGGGGCTGGGCTCTGTCGTTCCCATCAGTCGATACCAGGTTTCGCGGATGACGAAATAGACGGGAATATGGATCAGATAGATGCCATAAGAGCGTGCACCTACCCAGATAAGCAGTGTCCGTAGAGCTCCGGTTACGCCCAGATACCCCTGATCATGAGCAGCTATCCAAACCAACAAAGCCGCTCCCAGGGCAATCAGGCCAACCTTGATACTGAGATCCTGAAACAGACTGGAGCCCAGAAGAGACATAGCTGTCAGGGTCGCACCCAGTATTATGAGCCCTGCCAGACGACTGCTCATGAAGGTGGGGCGTAAGCGCTGGAATGACGGGTGACGGCTCCACAGTGCGATCAATACGCCAAGTGCAATCGCATCTGTACGGAAGACCATGAGCATGGGTGTGCGCACCAGGAAGAACTGGGCCAGTACCAGTGCGATCAGCACATAAACCAAGTAACGTCGACTAAGCAGGATTAATAGCGGAAGCAGCAGGTAAAACTGCTCTTCAAGTGACAAGCTCCAGTAAACAAAGCTTGCCCCATACGGCCAGTTCATGAACGACTGGGCGAAGCGTACGTTGGCAAACTGGAGAACCCCCGCAACTGTTGCTTCCAGGTTGGTTCGAATACTTCCGAAGACGCCGCTTTCGTTAAACACGGCAGCCGCCAGCAAAATTATCAACAACCACAGCCAAGCTGACGGTAACAGCCTCCAGGCACGACGCATCCAGAATGAGAAGACTACGGATTTGATGCTGGTCTTGCTGTGTGCGTTTTGAAGGCGAGGCACTAAGTCCCGGGCAATGACAAAACCGGAAATGGCAAAGAACAAGTCAACACCAGACCAGCCGGCAAAAAAGCTGTAGAAACGCTCCAGCGCAGGCGTACTCCACGTGATCAGATTGCCGTGCGCATGATGGACGACCACCATGAGCACAGCGATTCCGCGCAGGATCTCGATATCCCCGATTCGGCCTTTCATTACGTGCTCCGTCAGGGTTTACGCGCCACGATTACCTGGCTTTTGGGCATTGTTTCATCCAATGCTTTTTTAATGCGTGCACCGTCAGGCAGGCTCAGCAGGGTATTCCACGTATGTGTCCAGCTGTTGAGCAGCGGGTGCCATGGCGGGCTCAAGTCTTGTTTGCATGCCCAGAAGAAGAACCACCACACGGACCAGTAAAAGCCGTATTCGGTACGGCGTTCGATAATCAGGCCGGCATCGCGAATCAACTGATCGAATTCATCGCGTTCGAAAATGCGGATGTGATTGGGGTGTTCGAAATACACCGGCGGAGCGATTTTCTTTTGTACGTTTTCACCTACGGTGTCCGGTACTGTAATCAGGAACAGGCTGCCGGGTTTGGCTACACGGACTAATTCGGACATGAACTGGGCGGGGTCAGCAACGTGCTCCAGCACTTCCATTGCCACAACTCTGTTGACCCGGCCATCTTCAAGCGGAATTGGATTGGCATCGGTGACGAGCGGAATGACTGAACGTGCGGCTGTGCTTTTCAGCAGGCTTTCGGCAGCGGCAACTTTGTCTGCATCAATGTCGGCGACAATGACCTCCGCGCCCCGGCTACCACAGAAGTGGGCGTACCCACCGCCGCCGCAGCCTATATCAAGGATTGAGTCCTCGGCGCAGATAGGGAAACCCTCAAACAGCTCGCCCGTTTCTTCGCGAAACCAGCCGCTGAGATGGGTATCGCATTCCTGCAACTGTTCCTGTTGAACGGGTAGCTCCGCAGGCGCTGTATTGCGGCCGAGAAGCCGTCTAATAATTCTTTTTATCATGTGTCCCCCGGGTAACGGACTGCCGACTTATCTCTAGGCATAACTCGGTGCAGATTCAGGTTTTCGGCAGCGCTAGGTTGCCAGGATTGTTCAGTGCCCGATTGTGCTTAGTCGGGGTGGAAATACAGTCCCGCCTTGGCCCATCCATCAAGCATTTTGGATCTCAATTTAATAGGGTTTGCGCGCCACGATCACCTGACTCTTCGGTAGTAGGTCATCCAGTGCTGCTTTGACTGGGGCTGATTCTGGCATGTCGATCAGACCGTTCCATGCTCTCGCCCAGTCATTGAGCAGTGCGGGATACGGAGGATGGAGAAGATCTTTGTCTGGGTCTTGGGCAAGTCCTGCCGGGGATTTTGCCCAACTCCAGTGGAACAACATCCACATAGTCCAGAAGAAGCCATAAGTTGTTTGTTGCTCGATGATCAGGCCTGCTCCGGTAACAAGCCCGGCAAATTCATCGCGCTCTATGATGCGAATGTGGTTAGGCGCTTCAAAATAGGATTCAGGGGCGATGCATTTCTGCATATGCTCGCCACGGGCATCGGGTACTGCCAGCAGATACAGTGCGCCAGGCTTACCCACCCGAACCAGTTCATTGAGAACTTGCGCAGGGTCTTGCACATGCTCGAGTACTTCCATGGCAACCACCCGAGTGGCAATGCCATCCTCCAGAGGCAACGGATTGCTGTCCGAGACCAGCCCCTGCGCCTGACGAGCCGGGGTTGTGGCAACGCGGGCTCGCAATGCCTCGATTTTCTCAGGCAAGACATCGCTGAAAATCACATGCGCACCAATATTGGCGGCAAACATGGTTGCCCCGCCGGGGCCGCAGCCAACGTCCAGAACCACATCGTCCTGAGTGATTTGGAAACCCTTGAACAACTCACCGTTTTCCCGGTACCAGCCGCTCAACATGGCATCTTTCAAGCCACAGTCGCGGGAGTCTATATAGGCCGATGTGCTTGCACTGGCCTCAGAACGAACAGCGTCTGGCTGGAGGCGGGCCAGCAGCCAGGCTCTAAGTCTGCTCAGAAGCATCACATTTCATCCTTAATGTTGAGTGCCGCCATCAGGCGTTGGCGGGCCACTGCCTCGGAACAGTGACCGCGCATGCGCTCGATGGCGTTTCGGGAAAGTTGGGCGTAGCGGTCAGGCTCTTCGCGCGCACAGTGATAGGCATCGCGATAGGCTTTAGCCAGGGAAGACCAGTCGGTTTGCTCCTGGCACGTACGCAAGGCCTGCCTTGGGTCCTGAGGCCAGTGCCAGGGTTCGCGCCAGCCATCGACAATGAACCCCACTTCACTATCCATGTAATCGCGCATCGCCGAGTTGCGGGGGGCGATGGCAGGTACGCCACAGGAGAGAAACTCCATCAGCGGTAAGCACTGCCCCTCACCATATGAAGCGTTGACGACAAAATCAGAGGCTTCGATCATCGCCTCAAAATCCTGTTCCTGCAGGTAACCGTTCAGGAGGATTACCCGGCAGGAAAAACGCGGCAGGCGGGCCATGCAGAGCAGCATGTTCTGTACTGCTTCAACGTAATCATTGGCAGTCAGTTTGAACAGCAGCGTAGCGTCTTCGGCATCGCGTAGTGCGGTGCAAAAGGCTGTGAGCATATCAATCCAGTTTTTGCGCCCGTCGCATGGGTTGAATAGCGAGGTGAACACCACGCCAGACAACTCCAGCGTATGACTGCCAATAGGCCATGCTGCTGGTGGTGTTGGTATTGGAGCGGTTAGGGGCACCGCAGGCTGTCGTTTAAGCCGGCGATGTAAGTCTTTGCCCAGATCGGCCAGCCAGGGGCGTCCAACCAAGTGGTACCACTCACGCGCATAACGATAAGTAATGCGCAAAGATGATTCGCTGCACCAGGTCGGCAAGTCTTCTGAGTCGCTGTTTTCGCCGGGGTCTTTACGTGCCTGGGCTACATTGCGAATGACTGCGTTCTGGTCGGGCAGGACTGTAGAAAACAGCGGGCTTTCGCTGTCTATTAACAGCCCTTCGACGTGCAGAGTGATCTTGGCGCGGTTCTGCTCAGGCAGACGCTCGCGCAGGCTGTGGTACTTGTCCCAGACTGGGGCTGGTATGGATACAACCGGATAGTCTTGACCCAGCTGAGCGCGAATCGCTTCTACGGTCATCTCAGAATGAGTGATCGCCTGGCCGCAGCGTCTGAGCACATGGCACCAGTTCTGGTGGCGTTGCCCTTGCCAGTGCTCGTTGGGAATGTCTTCAAACTCCCAGGCGAGCACCGGAATAGTGGGACAGCGCAAACCCAGAGGGGTTTTCTGCGGTGATGTGAAGGAAAGAAAAATGCACTTTTCGCCACGCGCTTGAGCCTGTGCATAGATACGATCAACTTCCCGTTTGGGATCAGTAATGATCTGTACGTCGCCCAGAGTGCGCAGAGTGGGTAGGAATGCCTTCAATACAAAGTAATAGCTGTATTCAGCCTGGCCGAGGCTGCTTGCGATGGATTGGGCATTAACCTCGGAGTAAACCAGCAGGATCATGCGTGGTTCTCCTGAACAGCTGAATTATCTGCCCCTTGCAAGATAGGTTGAAAAAATTGCATTAACTGCTGGCTTACTGTTTCTACTGAACAGAAGTTTTCCATTTTCTGATGGGCCGCGCGTGACATTTGCTTATAGCGCTCTTTGTTTCTGTTCAGGTCATAACTCTGGCAGTAAGCGTGTCGTAGTGAGTCGGTATTGATTCGTCGCGAGTGCGTCAGGTGCAGTCCTGTAGGGTCGTGCGGCCATTCGCTCAGCTGCCTGCTACTGTCGACGATGAACGCAAAGTCCTCGTCCAGGTAGTCCGCCATGGCCGTATGCAGGGGCGCGATAGCCGGTTTTCCGCTGCTCAGAAACTCCATTAACGGAATACACAACCCTTCACCGGACGAACAATTAACGTAGTAATCCGTTACGCGGATAAGTTGCTGATATTCGGCCTCATCAAGATAGCCATGCACGACCACTATTCGGCACTTGAATGGCGATAGGCGTGCCAGCAATGTCAGGAGTTTTGTCCGATACAGTTCAATGTCGTGGTGAACCATTTTAAGGATCAGGGTTGCATCCTTACGGTCACGAAATGCCCAGCAAAACGTCTTGAGCAGATGCTCCCAGTTCTTGCGCCCGTCACGGGGGCAGAACACGCTTGTATAGACGACGCCGCTGAGTTTCAGCCTTTGCCGTTCAGGGCGCTTTTTAAGGGGCTCTGGCTGCGGGGCAGCAGCTGCGTGTGGCTGTTTTGGCAAGTGCAACTCATGCCACCAGCCCCGTAGCAGTGCCCGGTTGAGCCGGGAATACTCTGTAAGCGGCTTTTCTATGCAGTCTTCGGGGTTGAGGCGCAGCTTGCGGCTATCAAGTAATGTGCCGGTGAACTCAAGTTGCCTGTTGTTTTCGCCGATAGACCAACCCTGTTCAGGGCAGAGGCCTTGATACCGATCCCACACGGACGCAGGAATTGCCGCGACCTTTCCAGGATCGGAGTTAATCTGCGCCACCAGGCTGGCAGCCTCGCGGCTTGTCGTAATGGTGCCGCTGATATGGGTCAGCACTTGCCGCCAATCGTTTTCGGGTTGCGCGTACCAGTAAGCGGCCTGTTCATCACCAGACTCAGGCCTGGTGGCAGGTAAGGAGTCGAACTCCCAAGCGAAAACAGTGACTGTCGGGCACGGCAGTCCAATAGGTGTCTGGTGGGGAGGGCTGAAGCTCATGAGAATAACGTGCTCACCACTGGCACGGTATTGAACTGTCAGTTCTTCGATTTCTTCACGGCCTTGGACCTGGCGGACAGTCCCGAGACGCTCAAGCGCTGGAAGAAACTCCTTGAGAAGAAAAAAGTAGCTGTATTCGGGGGTTCCGAGGGAAGCCTGGATGCTCCCCTGATCAATTTTTGAGCTAACGAGAATTATCATTTTTTATCCGTTTTACCCATCCGGAAGATCCTGTTCCAGATGGTCGAGCTAGTCTCAGGTGTGCACTCCAACAGCAAAACTGCCTTAAATCAATATCTCAAAAAAATTAAGATCCCGCTGATGGTGTAAAGACCTCTAGAACGACCGTGTACGCGCTTTGCCCAAGGTGACTGGGAAACTAAGCCCTGCTTTGAAAGTCTCAACCTCAGCTAGTTGTGGTCTCAAGTGCTAAAATCTTGTAGACCTGCCCTCGTTTCTGCCTGATGTTGTAGGAGCTATCCCATGCAAGTCCTTCGTATTATGTCCTTTGCAGCCCTTGTTGCTGCAGCCACTTCAGCCTCCGCCACCAGCCTTGTTGCCACTACTGACGCAATCGGTCGTGCACTGGTCGGTACGGGTAATGTCACCAGCGATATTTCTTCCTCCTGGGGTGACGACAAAGTCGTGCTGGCAGCCCGTGATGATGCTGCGAGCTTTGTTGCCAGTGAAGGTCAGCTGCGCGGGGCGCATCTGGAAGCGGCACTGCAGCACATCCGTCAGGTCGCTCCGCAGCTGCAGGCCAGTGACGCGCAGCTGGCACAGGCCATCCTGACCCTGTAAATCCTGCGGTGGTCATCGGGTGATACCGTGACGCTGTAACGGCTGGCGTGTCCAGCCGTTGTCCTGTTTAAAGCCAATCCCTCGACTAGCCGCGGAGTACTTATGCGCAGCTTTTTGATTTCAGCTCTTGCCCTGTCCAGCTTGTGTATGGGCGCTGCAACTGTGCAGGCGCAGACACTGGTGGCCACCAGTAACATCATCATCCGTGCGCTTGATCGCAGCCTGGACTTCACCTCGGACACAACTACGTCGGTACGCGACATGAAGGTGATCCGTGCTGCCCGTGAAGATGCCGCCAGCTTTGTTGCCTCTGACGGCGAGATTCGCGGGGCGCAGTTGGAGGCCGCGCTGGTTACGCTGCGTGAGCGTGTGCCGGAAGCCCGTAATGCCAACGATCAGGCATTGGCAGAGGCCATTCTTGCATTGTGATTCCCTCGCCTTTTCGCTGGCTGGCGCTGATTGCCCTGCTGGCCAGCGCTGGTGCCCAAGCCCGCCTTCAGCTAAGTCTTGATGAGACTGGCCTAACCCCCGAACAGCGCGATTACAGTCAGCAACTGCTTGAGCAGGCGCAATTTACCCTGCCCCCAAGTTTTGTTGAGCGGCTGGATCGTAAGGTCAGCATTATTTGGTCAGATGAGTTGCCGGCTGATTCCTACGGTCGCCTGAACTCACTGCACTCGTTGCTACTCAATGCCCGTCTGCTACCCAAGTTGCTTGATCCACTGCAGGCGGATGCCGATACCGGCCGTACCCATGGCACGTTGCGCCGGGAAGTGCTGGCTACTGTTTTGCACGAACTGACTCACCTCTACGACCGCTCGCGCTTGTGGCCAACTCAGGAGCGCAGGCTGTTGATGCGCTGTAAGAGGCAGATGGCGACAACAGGCCCGGTTGGCTTGGCGGATGATTGCCGCGGGCAGGATGCCCGACGTTTTACCCTCAGCGATGCCCCGCGCTTTCTCGATCTCGCCGGCTGGCAGCAGTACGTGGGCCGCCGCGGAGCGCGCGAGCAGAACAACGATCAGGATGCGCGCAGTCCGGACCTGTACGAGCTGACGAATCCCCGCGAGTACCTTGCGGTGAATATGGAGTACTTCCTCCTCGACCCCTCTTACGCTTGTCGCAGGCCCAGCATGCAGCGTTACCTGAGCAAGCACTTCGGCTGGTCACCGCCAGCACAGAGTGCTTGCGCGGACGGACTGCCTTATATGAACGCCGGGCGTGATTTTGCCCGTGAGCCGCTGGGTAAGCTCGACCCAGAGCGGGTGTATGAGGTTGATTACCTGCTGGCCGAAGGCAACGATCAGTGGGCCAGCCGCTGGGGTCATAGCATGCTGCGTCTTGTGGTGTGTGCGCCGGGGCGGCCGCGCGGGCCGGATTGTCGGCTGGATCTGGAACACCATCTGGTGCTGTCCTACCGGGCGTTTGTCGGTGATGTGCAGCTGTCCAGCTGGGACGGCCTGACTGGAGCCTACCCTTCACGCCTGTTCGTGTTGCCGCTGGATCAGGTGATTGAGGAGTACACCAAGATTGAACTGCGTGGTCTGGCGTCGGTTCCGCTGAAGCTGACCCGCAGCGAAACCGAACAGATGGTCGAGCGGGCCATGGAACTGCACTGGAGTTACGACGGCGATTACTGGTTCCTCTCCAACAATTGCGCAGTGGAGAACCTCAAACTGTTGCGCGGTGGTGTCGAGCGCCCCGAATTGCAGACGCTGGACAGCATCCTGCCCAACGGCCTGCTGGAGGTTCTGACCGGACGCGGGCTAGCGGATATGAGTGTGTTGGATGATCCGCGTAAGGCGCTGCGTCTGGGCTATCGCTTCGACTCGTTCCGCGACCGTTACCAGGCCATGTTCAGCATCCTGCGTGAGCGCATGGCCGTGCCTCAGGAAAAGGTCGAGGACTGGCTCAACCTGCCTGCCAAAGAGCGTCAGCGTTGGTTTGGCAAGGCCGACCTGCGCAGCGGTGCAGCCTTGTTACTGCTGGAGCAGGCAGCGTTACGCCGACAGTTGTTGCTGGCGCAGGAAGACCTCAAACAACGCTATCTGAACGCCCGAGAGCGTAGCGGCAGCGGCTTTGAGCTGGCCGATGACAAGCTGCGGCAGATTCTTGATCAAAGCGGCTTTCTCAGTCGTCCTGCCGAGTTGCTGGAGTCAGGCTATGGTTTGCCGCAAGCCTCCGAATGGCAGCGATTGCAGGAGCAAAGCAGCGAGCGGCAACAGCGCCTGCGGCGTCTGAGTGACGAGCTGGATCATGATGTGCGCAGTCTGTTGGCAGCACAGCAGCGGGATGAGATCAGTGCAGTGGAAGCTAATCTGAAAGAGTTAGGCGATCACCTGCGTGAGCTGCACAAGGCTGCTGGCGGATTACAGCTACCCGAGTAAGCGAGTACCTACAGCCTCACAGGGAGGCTCTAGGTCTTACCCATCAAGGCTTGCAATGTGCCGGCGGCAGTACGTCTTTCGCCGCCTGTGTGGTCATCATCTGCAGATCAGCGGCATTACGGGCAGTGAATACCTGCCCGCCCGTTGCGGCTGCCAGGCAGTTACCTGCGCCGGTGCCGAGAATATCCACCACGTTGATCTTCAGGTGCGGTTTGCTGCGCGCCAATGATTGCGCCACCGCGCATGGGTCTTGGTGACAGCTCTCGCCACCGTCTGACACCACCAGCATGACGGATTCACGGTTGACACCATCGAGCATCTGTCCGGCTTTAGCGATGCCGTCAGCCAGCGGTGTGCCCTGCACCGGGCGGATGCTGTTCAGGCGTGAGAGTAAGCTGCCACGCTGGCTTGGGCTGTAGAAACCGGCGCTGCGGGCGCCTGGACAGTCCTCCACCAACACCAAACCAGCATTCACATCACTGGGCAGGCGTTGCACCACCGCGGTGGTGGCTTCCCGTGCAGTAGTGATGCGTTTGGGTTCACGGAAGATGCGTTGCATGGTGTTCGGCGCATTGGCCCCCAGCAACAGCTGAGTGGCGATATTGGCCACGCCTTGCATCATGGCGGCTTGCTCAATCTCTTTCTGCGTCGCGAGCATGCTGATGTCCATGGAGCCGGAGGCATCAAAGACAATGACCATTTCCGGTGCCAGCTCTTTCGGGCGTTCGTCCGGGCAAAGGTTTTTGGCCTGCTCGATCATCTGCGTTTTACAGTTCTTCAGCAGGTTGTCCTCAACCTGTTTGCGCAGCGCCGGGTTGCTTTTAAGCAGTGGCTCGTTCTTTTGCAGGTTTTGTAGGCCCTTGCAGTCTTTAGCCATGCCATCGATGCGTTTTTTCAGAACCTCCGCTGGGTCTGGCTTGGGTTCGGGTTTCGGTTCCGGCTTGGGTTCGGGCTTCGGCTCAGGTTTGGGCTCAGGCTCGACGACCGGTTCAGGTTCAACAACGGGCTCCTCCACCTTCGGCTCTTCAACCACTGGTTCGGGCTCAGGTTCCGGTTCGGCTTTAGGTTCTTCCGGTTTAACCGGCTCTTCGACAACCGGCGGTGCCGCCGGCACTTCAGGCTCGGGCTTGTCGCGGCAGAACAGCCACCACAACAGGGCCGCGAGCAAGGCCAGCAGCAGTAACGCCAACAGCAGCCACGGCCACCAGCGGCGTTTGCGTGGCGGTTGCTCGACGGCTTCAACCAGCGGCGCAGCACCGGCCGCCGCAGCGGCTGCAGCAGTTGCCGACACAGGTGGGATTGGCGGCTGGCCGCCGCCCCAAAAGGTCACCAGAGGCTGGCCGTTGAGTGAGTAAACGGTGGAGGTGTCCGGGTAGCTGGCTGCCTGGCGCAGTAATGCCGCCTGACGGGCACCGTCGCCGCCCTGCGCGTCCAGTTGTTTGGCCAGCGCTTCGATGGAGTTCAGGCGTTCGTCGAGCAGGTGGCGGACTTGCTGTTGTTCCGTTTCGCCCAACTGATTGAACGGCACTGGCTGGCCGCCCAGATCGGAATACCACTCAACGATATTGCCGTCAGCCTGCTTGGGTTTGGCGAACAGCGCCGCTGTGCTCGGCGGCAGGTGGCGGCGCAGAATCTGCGTCAGCTCGCTATGGCCATGCAGCGCCTCTTCAGCGCTGCGGGTTTCGGTGGACAGGCGAGAGATGCGTTGCATGGTAGGGCTTATCCGTAGCAGGTATGGGGCACCCGCCAGCTCATGCTGGCGGGGTGAGGCTTAACGCAGACCGAGGTCGCTTTCCAGGCTGGACACTTTGCTGCGCAGCTGTTGCAGCTTGTGCTGTTTTTCCAGCATGGCCGGGTTGTCTTGCAGGTTCATGTTGGCCATGTCTTTTTCAATGGCTGCGATCTCGTTTTCGATCTGTTGGTTGCCTTTGGCCTTGTTTTTCAACTCGGCCAGCAGGGCATTGAGCGATTTGTTCAGCGCTGCGTATTGCTGCTGCTGGCTTTGCAGGTCGCCTTTGACTGCAGTCTTTTCCTGCTCGATGGAGGCGTATACCTCACGGAACAGCTGGTTGGTCTTCTGCTCGTCGAGAAGGATTTTTTCCTTGTCGTCGACGCGTTGGGCGTAGACGCCCTGCGTGTTGCAGCCGAACTTGGTGGCAAAACCCGCATCAGCGTTGCGCGGGTCGCATTGTTCAGCCGTGACGGCGCAACCGGTCAGTGCGGTGGTTGCGCCAAGCAGAACGAGGGAGCGAATCAGCATGACAGGTATTCCTTAGCCCAGTTGGATGGAGGAGCGTTGCTGATAGAGCTGGTCGATTTCCGACTCCAGCTGAGCAACCTGCTGCTGCATCTTGTTGATTTCAGCATCCAGCGTATCGGTGCGGGCACCGCTGTTGCGCTCGGCTTCAGCGACCTTGATCCACTCCTGCTGCTTGGAGCGCACGTCAGCCAGAGTCCTTTTCAGGTAGCTGGTGTTGGCATCAATGTCAGCAATTTGTTGTTGCGCCTGAGTACGTTGCAGCTTGTTGCTGGCGATATCCTTCTTAATTTGCTCAATTTTGCGTTTATCGTCGGCGATTACGTTGCGAGCGGTATCACTCAGCGCTTGCAGCTCCTGGTTGTCCTTGCGTACGTCAGCGATGGTGGCATCCAGACGGTCTTCGGCGTTGGCGTACTTGCTGCGCTGGTTGTCCAGGTAGTAGTTGGCACCCATACCTACGCCGCAACCGGCCAGACCGGCAGCAAGCATGCAGGCATTTCTGTCGCTGGGGTTGCCCAGCTGGCACGCCAGAATGCCGACTAAGGCTCCACCGGCGCAGGCCTGAAAGCCTGACTTGCTGAAGAACTGCGCGGAGCTGCTGTTGGCCAGACGCGGATCGGCCGGTGCAGAGGTGCTGCTACCGGTGGTCTGACAGCCAGCCAAGGCCAGCAGCAGGCCGAGTGTGGCCAGCTTTTTGGATGATTTCAGCAACGTTACAGCGTTCATTGCACAGTCCTTAATCAGAGAGATTTGCACGAGTCCAGCCACTGACTACGGGTCACTTTGCCGTTTTTCATGTAGGCAGAGAGATTCTTCCAGTGGTTGTTCAGATAGTCACGCAGGTTGCTTTTGCTGCGCGCCGCCATTTGCTGGGCGACTACGTCTACCTGCGGTTCGATGGTTGCGGCAGTGTAGTTCAGGCCTGCACTGACCACGGTATCGGCGTAGTAGTTGAGCATGAAGTCCAGCACCTTGCGGTGGCCTTCCAGTTGTTCTTTGCGTGCCTCACAACGGGCGGCTGGCTCTTCGCTGTTGGCCCCGCAGCTGCGTTCGAAGTTGCCTTCGAGGGTGTCGAGGAACAGGCCGTCGTCTTTCAGCTTAGTGCAGAGGAAGGCACCCAGTTGCAGCTCGGAACGAATGGCCTGATCGCGCTGCTCGTCCCGGGCCTGAGTATTAGCACGCAGGTCGTTACGCAGCTTTTCCAGCTGCTTCTTCAGCTCGTCATCCTGTACGCCGCTGGCGATGCTGCTGATTTCGGCGACCGGGTCGGCGCTTCCGGGTTTGCTATCGGTGACTTTGCTGGCGGCGGGTGTGCCGAGCTTCTTCCAGTCCTGTTCGACTTCTTTGATGCGGTCGCGGGAGGTCAGCACCGGAGCCACCATGGCCAGACGCACGCCAGTGGTTTTCAGCTTGTTCTGCTCGCCCGCGCTGGCGTAATACGGTTGCTCCTGACGCAGCGCGGTACGCAGTTCAGCCTGTGGGGTCAGGTAATTGCCGCCACGGACGATATAGCCACCGGCCTGACCGTGCTGGCGGTCCAGCTTGTTCAGGCGGAACGGCTCGAAGAGCATTTCGTCGACGTTACCGAGAATGTCGTACAGCCCCAGCGGGTTGGGCTTAAGCAGGCCGGTCAGTTGCAGCTTGCCGTTAGCTGACTGGGAGCCAGCAAACCAGGCGTAAGCGCCCAGCCCGCCGTCTGGTGTGGGGAAGCGAATGTCGCGGAATTCCGCCTGAGAAACCGCCATGCCGCCACGGGCCGCGAACTCCCACTCGGCCTCAGTGGGCAGACGCAGAAAGCCCGCCGCGCCGTCTTCTTTCGGCAGCTTGTCGGCGGCGTTTTTGCGCAACCACAGGCTGTATTTGTCAGCAAATGCAGTGGCATCGAACCAGCTGATACCCACTTGCGGCAAGCGCATTTTGGCCGATGGCGTTGGGCAGCTGTCGTTCATGACGGCCTGATACTGCAGTTCGCTTAGCTCGTACTTGGCCAACAGGTAATAGCGCCCCGGTTCGGGCTTGCTTACGGTGAAACTACCGGCGATATAGCTGGGCCGGGCTTGTTCGATATAGCCCCACTCGTCGCTGTCCTGACCGAGGGTCACACCATAGTCGTCCAGCGGTTTGGCCACCGGCACCTGCACTTTGCGCAGGGTCATAAAGCCATCGCAGGGCATCGGCAGGATGACGTCGCCGTCAGCCGGTTTCGGGTTGTAATACTTCTCGTCCCACGCCGCCTGTGCGCTCAGGCTGCTTAGGGCCAGCAGTGCGCCGCCCAGCAAGGTGCAGGCGCGCACTTTAGTGCCTGCGTCAGAGGTCACGCAGGCTTTCAGCCGGTTGGATATGAATTGCACGAAAGCCTCCTACAGCTGCCACCACAATGGCGAGCAGCAATGCGCTGGCGAAGGCCAGCAGAATATGAATAGTTTCCAGTTTGCAGACAAAACCGTCGCCCGCCAGGTTGCTGCCCAGGGCGTGGTTAAACACGCTGCTGCCGATCAGGTAGGCGCCAAAGCCCAGGGCGAATGCCAGGCAGGTGAGCAGCGCGGCTTGAATCATGATGTACAGCCCGGCGGCGGAACGCTGAAAGCCGAGCAGGCGCAGCAGGGCGAGGTCTTTGCGCTTGCGGTCGATATTGGCCAGAAACGCGCCCACCAGTGAGGCCACGCAGCCGACCACGGCGGTCCAGGCGATGACGGCGAAGATCAGGCCCAGCACATGGCTGATGGCTTTGACTGATTCGATTTCAGCGGCGCGGGTGCTGCTTTCGATGCGCTCGCCATCCAGCCATTTGGCGATGGGTGCTACAGCGTCCAGCTCTTGTGCATAGATGCGTGCACGGGCGAAACGCTCGCGTACCGGCGCAGGCTTGCCGCTGTCGAAGCCGAACTGCGGCTCGGCGTAGCCGTCGCGGAAGTTTTCCATGGCTACCAGCAAGTCCAGATGAACCAGCACCGCCGGGCGGGTGAACAGGCTGTGTTCCAGCACGCCGCCCACCGTTACGTTGTAGCTGCCGCGCTCGTTGTTGCCGTCCAGCTTGCGCAGAACCAATAGGCGCAGCTGATCACCTGCTTTGACGCCGAGCTTGTCCGCCGCGCTGGCGCTGAGCAGCACTTGATCCTGCGCCGCCGGAGCAGGCAGCGCGCCAATCAGCGGATCACCGCTGACGCTGGGGATCACCTCGGCGTTGGCGACAAAGTGTTGGTTGTCGCGCATCAGGTCGGCGGTGGTGTTCAGCGAGCGGGTCAGCGGCACGACAAAACCGACGCCGGGCTGGGCGCGCAGTTGCTCGAACCACTGATTGTCGAGGTTGTAATTGCCCAGCATGCGCACTTCCAGATTGCGCGGGTCGCTGAGCAGTTCGTTATTCAGTTGTGAGACCACACCGTATTTGAGGCCGAACAGCAGCAACAGCGGCGCGATCACCGCCACCAATGAGGCTACGATGCACAGCGAGACCTTGCGGTCGTGCCACAGGTCGCGGGCGGCTAGTTCGACCAGCAGGGCGAGGCCGGGACGTTTATCAGCCTTTGTCATGGAACACCGTGCCTTTGCCGTTTTGCAGGGTGCCGACGATATTGCGGATGCCGCAGTCGTGGACCAGATCCCAGTCGTGGGTCACTAGCAGCGCCGCAATCTGGAAGCGTTGGACGATCTCGATAATCAGCTCGAACAGGTTGCGCGCCTGATGCGGATCGAGCGCCGCCGTTGGCTCATCGGCCAGCAGCAAATCCGGCTCATGGGCGATGGCGCGCACGAACGAAGCACGCTGGCGTTCACCGATGGACAGTTGCGCCGGGCGCTTATCCAGCAGCGCTTGCAGGCGCAGGCGGCCAATGGCTTCTTCCACCAGCTCGCTTTTGTTCGGCAGGCCGAGCATGCGCCGTGGCAGTTCGATGTTTTGCCGCACGCTTAAAAACGGCAGCAAACCACCGGTCTGCAACACGAAGCCGAGGCGCTGAGCACGGATGTCAGCCAACCGCGCCTGTTCATCGGCCTGCACCAATGCAGCGACGTCCAGTGCGTTGCTGTCGCCGAGCTGGAAGCGGCCCAGCTCTTCCGGACGCAGGATCAGGCCGATCATCTCCAGCAGGGTGCTTTTACCGCAACCGCTGGCGCCGGTGATGGCGGCCACTTCGCCGCGCCCCAGATTGAGGCGCGGCAGGCTGATGCGGTAGTCGGCACCGCGGCGGATGCCCATGTTCTCGATCTGCAACATGGCTTACGGCAATGCCTCCAGCGGGACCGGATAAACGTGGTCACGCGGGTCGCTGCCCTGTGCCAGAGACACCCAGCGGTCAGCATCGGCGTTGTAGCGCTGGTAGTACTTGAGCTTGGTGTTGAGGCGGCGGATGAATTTCTCCTGCTCCAGACCTTCCATGCCTTTCCAGGTTTCTTCATCCAGGCTCAGCACTTCACTGAGGTACGGCAGGCCGTCGAGGTACTCGGCCATCAGGCCCATATCGGAGACCTTGATGTTCTTGTCCTTGAGCTGGTTCGGGTCTTTACCCATGGTCGCAGCCACCGAGCGCAGGCGCTCGAACATATCGGTCGGCGAGATCAGGCCTTCGTTGGCAGCGTCGGCAATCTGCTTAACCACATCACTGAGGTCGCTGAGCTGGCTCTTGGTCATCAGCACGCGCACATCGGTGGTCGGTACGTTCTGCTGCACAAAGTCACGGTCGCTGATCCAGGCCTTGAACACCGGCGGCGCGCTGGCTCCCGTCTTTTCACCCAGATACGCCAAGCGCATGGCGTGGCCCAGCAGGGCGGCGTCTTCGGCAATGGCCTTGTCGGATTCGCTGGCACCTTTCTTCGCGTATTCCGCGTCTGCACCCAGCGCACTACCAGCAGCCATGTCGCCACGGTAAGCGGCCTTCACCTGGGCGGTGATGGCGTCGCCGAGGCTGTCGACCATCTTGCCAAAGCTGTCGACGTTACCGGCATCCACCGGGTAATACAGCGGCTTGTTGAGGAAGGCGTTGGTGGACAGGTTGGTGTACTGCGCTTCCGCCGAAGCGTGGTTCTTCGCCCCACTCGGGGTTTTCAGGTGCAGGCTGTAGATGGCCACGCCGCGATACTGGGCTTCCAGACGCACTTGCTCGGCATTCAGGCCGGTGCTGGAGAGCTTGTTGTCGCCATCAATGGCACCGGCGTCGGTGACCAACACAATGTAGCGGGCACCAAATTCGTTCCACTTCACCTCGTCCAGCGCCTGCATGATCCCGGCGTATGGGTCTTCATCAAAGCTGCTGCTGGAAACCGTGGCTTCTTTGAGCTGGGAGACTTTGGCGAGGAAGTCCTTTCCGTCTTTCACCGTGCTCGGGTCAACGAACATCTTGCTGGTGTATTCCAGCTTCGGCACGGCTTCGGTGTTGGAGCGGAAGGCTACCAGGCCGAATTTGACCTGATTGAGCAGCTTCTCTTTTTCGATCTGGGCGTAGATGCGCTGCACCGCTTCACGGGTGCGGTCGATGTACGGGCCCATGGAGATGGTCGAGTCGATCACAAACACCACCGCGGCGCTGAAGCCCTTGAGGGTGTTGGCTTCTGCGGCTTTGTCGGTCTTAGCTTTGTCGTCGGACTTGGCGCTGACCGAGGCGACGTTCAGCAGGCGCACCTGAAAGCCTTTCTCGGTGAAGGTTTCTTCGGCGTCCAGCACCGGCAGCAGATAGAAGTTTTTCGACAAGTCCACCGCGTAATCCGGCTCGCGGGCAACCACAGCCGGGTCGCGGCCTTTGTCTTTCATGTTTTTCTGGATCGGTGCCAGCAGCGGTGCCGGGTCTTCCTTGCCGAACAGTTCTTCCAGCTTGGCCTTGTCCTTGAAGAACAGCAGCGGCTCACGGCCTGCCGGGTTGGTCAGGGCCAGGGTCATCTGCATCTTCCAGTCCACCGCGCAGTCGCCCTTGATCCAGCCGACGGTCTTGCCGTAGCTGTCCGGGCCGACTTTCAGCCACTCGGCATTGCCGGCGGTTTCCCGCTGGTACACGTAAAAACGGGTGAAGGCCGGTTGTGCCTTGCCGCCGCTGCCGCCTGCGCTGTCAGTCAGCTGGCAGGTCGGTGTGGTCAGCACGCGCTGGTACAGGGTCTTTTTGCCTTCCTGCAGCAGCGGTTTTTCATCCGCCAGTGCCGGGGCGGCCAGGCTGCCGAGCAGCAGGCTGGCCATTACAGTCAATGCGAAGGGACGTGCACTCATTTGCTCAGCGCCTCCATACGTTGTTTGGCTTCCTGGTTGGACGGATCGTTGTTCACTGCGATCTCGTACCAGTAGGCCGCTGTCTCGGCATCAGCGGCTTCAACACAGCCACCGCTCTTGAAGTGTTCCGGGTCGTATTCGCGAGCGTAAGCAAAGGCCACGGCGGCATCACCGGCCTGGGCTTTGTGCGCATAAATGCGCTGCACCACGCCACAGCGTTTGGCTTCTTTGGCGGCATTGATGGCGGCCAGTACCTGCTCGCTGGACGGGTTGGACTTCAGGCAGCTCTGGATAAACACCAGATCGTCTTTGTCCTGCCCCAGAGCGCCAACACTGCACGGTGCAGTGTCGGCTGCGCTGGTGCTGGCTTCGCTGGTGGCGGCCGGAGCCGTCGTACCCGGAGTACGCAGGAAGAACCACCAGGCAGCGGCAGCCAGTGCGGCGAGCACAAGCAGGATGGCAATGATCAGCCCCAGCTTGCTGCCTTTTTTCTCCGGCACAGGCGTCGGCTGTGGGCGCGGTTCGGCAGCGATTGGCTCTGGCTCCGGTTCCGGATCAAGGGTCAGCACAGGCTCCGGTTCTGGTTCAGGCAGTGGCGTCGGCTCTGGCTCTGGCTCGGATGGCGGGGGCGGTGGTGTAACCGCTGGTGCCGGGCGCTCGGCGCGCTTTTCGCCACTTTGGGAGCTGCCCGCCGCTTGCGAGGAGAGAATGGTGCCGACAATGCGCACCACGCCTTTATCGCTGCCGTCCGGGTTGCGCAGTTGCAGCATGTAGGCGTTTTGCGGGTTGGCCATCAGCGGGTCGATCAGCCATGGGCCGACTTCGCCGTTGAGTACCTCGTCATTCAGGCTCATGCCGTCCAGTGCGTGCCACACCGGGTTGCTGTCCCAACTGCCGCCTGCGGCCAGATAGTGGCCGTCCTGGTTGCGCTGAATGGTCAGCTCCAGTCCTTCGCCCTCTTGCGCCCAGCCGTGCAGGGTCAGTTCGCCGTAGCCGGGTTGGCCGCTTTGGGCGGCCTTGAGTTCAATTCTAAGCATGGGTTATTCCACTCACTTCGCGTGCAGGGTGTCGAGCACCTTGCCCAGCGCTTCGTTCTGTTCCGGGGTGATTTCGCGGCCAGCGCTGTGGCCGGCGTTGTCTGCGGCCACTTTGCTCAGGGCCACCAGCCAGTCACCGACATAGTTGCGGCTGTGCTCCAGCGGTTGCGGTGCCAGCACCGGCAGCTTGCCGTGCTCAATGGCAGGCGGTGCCTCAAACAGCTTCTTGCCCGCTTCGATGCGGCTGTCAGGGCGCTGTGCCAGCGGCATTTCGATAAAGCCCAGCCAGCCCACAAAGTCGCCCAGCACGGTTTTCGCGGTGAGTACCTGACGGCCTGCCAACTGCTCGCGTTTGGTGCCGATCTGTTCGGTGCTGACAATCGCTTTGAGCAGTCGGTCTTGCAGGTTGAGACGGTCGGCAGCGGTGACCAGCTCGTCCACCAGTGCTTCCACCGCAGGCTTGCTGAAGCCGAGGAAGGTCAGCAGGCGGACGTCTTCGGGCAGATGACGCAGGTGGCTGATCCACTCGCGCAGCACTGCCTGAGCGAAGCGCGCATCGCTGCCGGTGGTACGTGTAGCGTTGGCAGACGGTTTGGCCGGAGCATCGCCGAACAGGCTGAAGCCGTCGTCGCTGGCGAAGTCGTCACCCAGATTCAGCGCGCCGCCGAAGTCTGAGCTGGAGGTATCAGTGCTGGTGCTGAGCGGTGGCGTTTCATCTTCACCGGCGTTCAGGTAAAGACCGCGCAAGAGGTCGTCCGGCACCTGCATTTTTTGCAGCAGCTCGCCCAGGAGGACGCGGCGCGGCCAAATGGCTTCGAAGATTTGCTGGGCGATTTTGCGCTTCTTCTCCAGTTCGCCCGAACCTTCATCTTGGAACCAGTGACCGAGGCGGCTATCGAGCAGATGGAGGACTTCATCCAGTTGCTCTTTGATCCGTCCCAGTTTCACTTCGCGCAGGGCAACCCCGCGCAGGTACTGGCTGATGGCGCTCATGCCGCCGTCGTTCAGCTCGAGCATGGCATCCCAGGCTTGCTCAGGATTGCGGATGTGGCGCTGGACGGTTTCGTCTTCGCTGAAGGTGCTGCGCATCAGCGCCAGTGAGTTGGCCGCTGACGCATTGAGGCTGAGCTCGTTGCCATCCTGTACATCGAGGAAGGTCACCTTCATGCGCGGTTTGCGCACCAGGAAGGTGTTGTTGAACGGCTGCCCGGCGGTCCACTCCTGCATCCAGGTGTACTGACCGAAGCGTTCAAGCATGGTCATTTTCATCATGCCGCCGCTGCCCCAGCCTAGACGCAGCAGGTCTTCACCTTTGTCCAGATCGCTGCTGATACGCATGTCGAACATGGTGATGGCCCACAGCAGGCCCGGTTTGCGTAGGGCGCGTTCTTCCGGTTTGGTGCCTTGGGTTTTCTCGATCCAGCGGGTCAGCACCGGACCGACCGCGGTCACGTCCGATTGTTTGTTGGACGGCGTGCAGACGATCAGCACGTTCATTTCCTGGCTGTCGGTGTAGCGCTCGAACAGATAGGCGACCTTACCGCGCAGAATCAGCTGCGCCACTGGACTGGCTTCGTCGCTTTTGACCGCACGGCGCACGTCGTCCAGCGACTCCACCGACAGACGACCGCGATAGCCGGGGAAGTCGAGCAGATCGACTTGCTCAAACAGCGGGTCGCTGGTGGGTTCCACCAGCGGGAAGACCATTTCCGCCGTCAGTGCCGCCAGCTGCGCCAGTGTCAGTTCCACCGGGGCCTGCAACTCGCCCTGTTTCGACGGACGTACGCTGATCGGCAGGTCACTGCTGCGGCCCAAGCGCTCGAGCATATCCACGTTCATGATACTGTCGGCTTGCGACAGACCTTTATCGGTCTGGCGCACCAGAGCGTCTAGCGGCGCGAACACGCGGTCGGCGTTGCCCAGCTTATTAAGGGTTTTAGCGAAGCTCAGGTAGGCCTCGCTGAGTTCCTTAATCTCGCCCCAGAAGATCGAGAACAGCGTGGTGCGGTCTTCAAGGCTCAGCCACGGTGCCAGCTCTACGGCCGTCGGCCAGTAGTAGCCGCTGAGGCCGAAAATTGAGGCCGGGAAGTTGTCTTGCAGGTAATCCCACAGGGCCACCACGTCATCTTCGCTCACGCCCGGTACCGGGTTGTGCTGGCGGCGTTTGCTCAGCTCTTTGAGCTGCTGGCGGATGGCATTTTCGTCGAGGCGGTAGAGCACCTTCTCGGTATTGAAGTCGTTGAAGAAGGAGTTAGCCAGCACCTTGGCCACTTCCACTTCGCCAAATAGCTTCAGCTCCAGCGGGTAATCCGCCGGGCCGGCCTTGGCCGTACGGCTGAAGCGGGTCACCAGACCGGTCGCTTCCTTGCCGCCACCCGGCGGGTTGACGTGGGTGAGGAAGTCCAGACGCTGCCCGGCAAAATCGGTTTCCAGCTTGCCGTTTGTGCCTGCGGCCAATGTCGAAATCAGGTAGGACTTGCCCGCCTGTGACAGGCCGAAAAAGCCCACGGTCATCGGCAGGTTGGACACACCGCCGAGGCGATTGGCGGTGTTGCGCACCCGGCGCAGGCTGAGGATCAGGTCGTCTGCTTCGTTATCCAGACGCGGCGCAGTGCGGCGCACGTCGTTGATCCAGCGAATCGCATCGCCGGCACCGTTGTGGATGGCAGACCAGTGTTGGGTCAGTTGCTCAGGCGAGTTACTCATTTGCGAAACACGCTCCCGCTGTCGAGCCAATAGTGCGACTCACCCAAGCCTGCATCGGACAGGGTGTTGAGTCGAAGACGAATGTGCGAACGGCTGACGGAGCCGTTGTCCGACTCGGCACCGAGGAACTCGAAGCTCTCGCTGCCTTCTGCCGGGTTGCGCGACGGTTTGATGCCCAGGCGTACCTTCAGCACCAGACCTTGCGAGGCGACTTGCTCGCGCAGTTTCTGGTTTTCGATGCTGAGGATGTACAGCGGCGCCGCCGACCAGCGCTCGTCGCTTAGCTGGCGGAAGCCCAGGCGCATGGTGCCGCGCATTTCAAAGGTCTGATCAGGCAGCTCGTAGTTCGGGTCATCCAGATCGATGTCGCGGAAGTAGACGTTGCCGTCCTTGATCACGTTGTTGTTGTCCAGCAGGCCCAGATGCTTCAGCGTCGAATACGGTTTGAACGCTGCCGAACGGAAGAAGAAGTTAGGCAGGCGCAGGCTGCGGCTGAGCAGGCAAAGCATGGCACCGACCGCGGCGGTGGTTTTCGGGTCTTCGATGCGGTCGAGCTTGTTGAACGGGTACCAGCCGCCGGTGCGGTACTGGTTCAGCGGCAGGATACGAGCCGGTGGTAGCGGCAGCAGCTTGCGGAACAGCGCCTGCACGCCTGGCAGGCGCGATGGGCGGCCGGTCAGCAGGAGCACGTCGCAGGGGTAGCTGTAGACCACTTCGCACAGGGCTTTGATGGTCTTGCTGATGTTCATCCGCTCGGTGATAAAGGCCTCATGGATGCGGCGCAGGTACACGTTCAGCTCCACATCCAGCAGGTTGAACGGTTTGCTGCCGTTGCCCAGCTGGCGGCGCACGGCACCGCCGACGTATTCCAGCACGGCATCGGTCGGGCGCTCATCGCCGAGCAGCTCGCCGAACGTGCCGTTGACCAGGGTGCCGGCATCGAGTGGGTCGTACTGCTCGTAGGCTTTGAGCAGGCGCAGGCCAATCGGGCTGAACACTTGCAGGGTCAGTTGCTGACGCAGGACGGCATCCTGCACGGTCAGCGGTTCGTTGCCGATCAGCTTGGAAAGCATCGCATCGGGGTTATCCACACCCGCTTGCGTCAGCGCGTTATTCAGCGCAGGCAGGACAAACAGGCGAATCACATCGAGCAGGATGTCGTCACCGGCTACTTTGAAGCCGTCACGGAAACGCTGCGACGGGGTGATGTAGACGTTACTGCCGACGCCATCGTCGAGGCGGTATTCGGTAATCACCAGATCGGTGGTGCCGCCGCCAATGTCGATGGAGGCGATGGTCAGGCGGTCTTTATGCGGCTGATCCGGACGCGCCATGGCGGCGAAGAACTCTTCCGGGCGGCCGGCAAAGTTGTTTTGGGTTTCGTTGAACAGATACACGACCTGGCCGCAGGTGGCTTCGTCCCACTGCACGTGCACTTCCGGCAAGTACGGCCAGCCGGTTTCGCGGCTTTTCGGGTCTTTGATGTTGATCGCATCGTCTTCCGGGTGCCAGCCGAGGCCTTTCCACACCAGGCCGATAGCTTGCTCCATGCACTTGGCAAAAATTTCCCGCTCCGGCTTGGGCATGGATGGTGGCACGGTGAGGATGATCGAGCGCAGGTGGCGCGGTACCCGTGAGTGGCTCATGCGCAGGCGCTGTGACGGGCTGTTGATTTGCATCAGCGCTTGGGCCAGCACTTCGCAGAGCATGAAGGTCATCAGCGAGCTGCGCGAATAGTGCGGGTGGAACACCGGCATGCGCTCGTCGAACGGCAGGCTGTACAGCGCCTGGCCTTTTTCGTTGATCAGGCTGGCGACCGGTGCGGCGGTGGCGTGCGGTTCGGTATCGGTTTTGACGTACGCGCAGTTGAAGCGCCAGCCCGGCTCGTAGTTGTCTTCATCCCACAGGTAGCGTTTCGGGCTGGACAGGCCGGTGGAGCCTTCGGTGCCACGGCGGCGGCTGGCCAGACGTCCGGCTTCGCGGCCGACACGGGCGATGGTTGGCCACTGGAAGGCTTCGCGACGGCCGCTCTGCACGGAGAAGTGATCTTTACCGAACACCGCTTGGGCGAATTCGATGCGGCTCTCGAACGGTTCCGGGTAGACATGCTCGGGCATGGTCAGGTCGCGCAGTTCCAGTTCGTAGCGTTTGCTCAGACCGTCGTTTTCCTGCGGATGGTCTTCGATCAGGATGCCGCAGGTGCGCGAGTTGCCCACGTCCAGCACCATGTCCACCGGGATGGCTTTGTGCAGGTCGCTGTCGCGGTTGGAGACGACTTTGATTTCCGGCACTTCCAGCGCGGTGCCGAGCACATGCAGCAGGTTGAGGTAGTGAGCCTGGTGATACAGCTCAAGGCACTCGTTCTCAATGTCATCCAATTGCAGACGCAGTGGCGGCAGTTGCGCTTGCTCGGTGAACACTTCGCGCAGCCAGTCGTTGACCCAGTTGAGGTCAAGGAACCAACCCATTTCGTTGGCCTGATGGGCCAGGGCGAAGGCAGCACCGGCGCGCACGTCATCGTTGGTCGGGGCCAGATAAGCGGTGTCGCTGCGGCTGGGGAATACTTTGGTGTCGAAGGCCAGCGTTACGCGGTGGGTGTGGCCGTCCGGGTCTTGCCCCGGCTGCAGTTCGACCACGCGCACGCGCGCCCAGTTGGACGGGCCGTCATCGAAACGACGCGGCGGGCTGAAACGAAAGAAGGGCAGCGGCAACCACAAATCTTTGAGCAGGCGTACGGACTGATCCACCGCCACGCTGTAGGCCGGGCTCACCGCCTGACCGGGCGCGGCCGGATGATAGAACTGCTCGCTGCGATCGTCGTACATCAGGCGTGCCAGCGGGCCATCCTGGCGCTGGCGGACGAACTCCCCAGGCAATTCACGGCGCAGATCAAGGGTCACGGCAAAGTCCATAAACTGGACGCCGCTGCCCATGATCAGCGTGATCTTCTCTTCGTAATCCGTTTTCTCTGGAAACATAGTGCTGTTCTTCCGCCCTTGTTCGTTGGCTGGCGGGCTGCTTCAGGCAACCCGCCGGGACGTCCTTTTATATGCCTGGCAGGCTGTTGGCCCGCTCCGGCTTAACCCTGTGGCCGTGCTACTGCTTTTCGCCCTGTCGCATGGACATTGGGAATTGCTGGTTTTCGTAGCTGCCCGAGCAGTCGGCAGCGCTGCGGCTGTCCGGGCTGCAGGTGACTTCCGGCAGTTTGTAGGTGCTGCCGTCATTGCACGTGGCCTGGCCTTGATTGTTGATCGCCAGTTTGCCGCCTTGCATCGCCGCATTGACTGATCCAGAGCAGACCACGCCATCGCCACGGCGCATCTTGACCTCACCTTTGCCATCCTTGAAGTCATATTCCAGCTGCATCGGCTTACCGGTTTTGGCGTCCTGAATCCCGGCCCCGGCTTTCCAGCTGCCGTTAAGGAAGTCAGTGGAACCGGTTTGCAGCGCTTGCGGCGGAATGCTCAGGTCTTGCGGTACGTCTTTACCCGGCGGCTGCTGACGCGGATTCGGCTGGCCCATTTCCGGGTCAACCGGCGGCTGCGGTTCTGCGCCCTCTTCGCCTGGCGGTGTTTGTTCGTCTTTGCCGGCTTCGTCTGTTTTCGGCTCTTCTGCCGGGGCTTCAGGCTGTGCGGCATCATCTGCAGGAGCCTGATCTTGCGGCTGCTGGCCGTCGGGCACTTGTCCTTCAGGGAGTTGCCCATCTGGCAGTTGTCCGTCAACAGCCTGGCCGCTGATGCCGCCATTGCCAATCACAGTGCCGTCGACACCGTGAACGTTAACGTCATGCACATTCACATCACGGGTGACGGGCAGGCCCGGCAGGTCGATCTGATCCAGGCCCAGCGGCAGCGGTACGTTCGGTGCGCAGGCGCGCAGCAGGAATAACAGCAGCAGGAGCAGCAACAGTAATGGCAGCAGCCACAACAGCCAGCGCCACCACGGGCGTTTAGCCGCCACAACCGGCGCTGCGGCTGGGGCTACCGCAGGTGCTTCTGGCGGCAGGGTGAAGTCCAACGGTTTGGCAACCGGTGCGGCAGGGCGCAGGCACAGTAGCGGATCGTGATCATAAGTGCCGGGCTGGTCGGTAAAGCCCCAGAAGGTAATGACCGGCTTGCCGTTGACCAGATACACATGGTCGCTGTCTGGGAAGTGAACGGTCTTTTCCAGCAGACGGCCGAAAATCTGCTTCTCGCGGTTCTGCGTGTCGCCTTTCATGCTAACGCTGGTATTGCCCAGCTGCGCGTGCATGGCTTCCAGCTGTTTATAGGCGTCGCTGCGCTCTTCTTCAGTGGCGGCCGACCATGGCACTACGTCGCCTTCTTCAGGTGCGTACCAGTCGATGCGGTCGCCGGTTTCGTTAGGCTGGGGAATGGCCAGACAACTGGCGGCTTCACGGCCCATCTTGAGGCGGATGGCTTCGCGCAATTGCAACGCGGCGCTGTATACCGGTTGGCCATCGACGCCCAGCGCCTTGAATTCCTGAAGGTTACCTGTGCGCAGCAATGCACCTGGCATGTGTCGATATCCTTAGCCAAGACCATCATTAAGACGTGCAATCTACTCAATGGCGTTATTGAGCCTGCCCATCATGTCGAAACTGTTATGCGTTGTCAGTGCGGTAAAAAAGCCTTTTGGAATCAAGGCTTATTGCCATGACAGCGACAAAATGTGACACAGGCAAGTTATTTAGGGAATGCCTTTGTGGAGTAAGGGTAGTCGAGTGTCTGACTCGCACTGGAGATTGAGTCAAACTTCAACTGAACAGCTTACTGGCGTTCCCAAAAACGTGCCCGCAGGCTTTGACTACGCTGATCGGGGAATGATCAATTCAAGGCACGAGTCAGCACATTGGCGTGCCTTCAAAGGCCGCTGAGAAGGAGGCTGCGATACTGCGGTGTGAGCCGGACACCAGGGCTGTCCGGCCGTTACAGACTAAAGTTTGAATAGGCGCGCAGCATTGCTGCGGCCAAGTCGGTGATGCGTTGCTCAGTGTCGAGCAGGCGGCGCTCGGTATCTGCCATCTAGGCTTTGCCGTTTCGTGCTGCCTCATCGGAAGAGTCCCACAGGTTGTTGTTCAGTTCGGTGCTGAGATGCTCTTCGAGTACGATTTTCCCTTTCATGCGAATAGTCCTGATGTAGATGGATGTAAGCAACTGGAATTCTTCAAACAGTTAAGTGCTGCGGCATCGTTATTCCTTGTGTAGGGAAATTGAAACTTTAGCTTCAGTCCAGAGCGTAAGTGCAAGCAATTGATGGCAATTAGCTAAAAATCCCTCGGCGCAATAGCGTGGCGAGGGGGGTGATAGCTGTAGGACGGGAAAGTTTTATGTGGGAGTGAGTTGCTAATAAATAATGGAATGAGTGGTGACTATTCATACTATAAGTATATGGGCTGTTATGGCTTGACTATAGGCGCGTAAAAATAAAGTAATGAGATAAATAAGAACTGCCACTTAGACATGTTCATTTGTTCCAGTGGCAGTGCAAGGTTTAGAAAAACGGCAGGCTGTAGCTGGTGATAAACCGGTTCTGGTCCGTATCTGCGACCGTTTCGCTGCGCAGCGAGGCATTGCGCCAAGACAGGTTAACGCCCTGCAGCGGGCCGCTTTGAATGGTGTAATCCAGGCGGAAGTCGCGTTCCCATTCCTTTCGCTGACCCTGTTGGCTGGTCTGAATGTTGGTACCTTTCAGGTAGGCCACGCTGGCTTTCAGCCCAGGCACGCCGGCACCTGCAAAGTCGTAACTGTATTCGGCAAAACGGGTGCGTTCGCCGGCCCGGGTGAAGTTGTGCAACTGCCTGTCGGTGAGCAGATAAACGCTGACGCCGCCCGCACCTTTGTCTCCATCCAGTGAACCTTGGTTAGCCTGAACAAAGTTGCTCTTGTCCGAGACCTGTTGATAGCCCATCAGCACGCTATGTGCGCCATAGTTATGCGTCAGTGCCGCGCTCCAGGTGTGGTTGTCGATCTCGCCCTGGCCGTCGTCACTGTAGCCGTTGACCAAGTAGCCTTGCGCCCGTCCACTGGCTGAGGCGTTGGCCCCGTCTGAGGTGGTGCGGAAGTAGCGCAGGTCCAGCTTCAGACTTTGCCCCTCGGAAATCGGCAATTGCCGGGTGAGACCGAGGAAATGCTGGCGGTAGTAATCCTCCAGATTGGCGTAATAGTACTGGGCTTGTAGGCCGGGTTTGACCTGCCAGTCGGCACCACCGAACCACAAGTGGTTACTTGCCTGGCTGCCGCCGCTGACGGCTAGGCCGGTACGATCTGAGGAGCTGCGGCCTGTCGCTTGCTCAATCAGTCCGCCGGTCAGGGTCAGATTATCGAAGTCCTGCGAGGTCAGTTGGGTGCCTTCAAACGTCTGCGGGAGCAGGCGGCCGTCATTGCTGACCAATATCGGTAAGCGTGGTTGTAGGGTGCCGTGACGAATCTCCGTCTGCGCGATCTTGGCTTTTACCGTCAGGCCCAGACGGCTGAAGTTCTGCACTGCCGAGCCGTCGCTGTCCAGCGGAAACAGCTGGCCGGGCGTGCGCTCAAGGTCGGACTTGCCAACCCGGCCGCCGCCGTCCAGACGCATGCCGAATGTGCCGAGCGCATCCACGCCAACACCGACGGTACCCTGAGTAAATCCGGACTTTGCGGTCAGAATAAAGGCCTGGCCCCACTCCTCGTTTTGTCCTGAGTATGCTTTTTTGCCGATCTGGTCCTGACTTTCCCGGTTGTCGTTATTGAAATAAAAGTTACGCAGGTTTAAATCGATTTTGCTGTCTTCTATAAATCCATTGGCCAGAGCAGTTTGCGCGCCGGCTGCCAATAGACTGGCCAGCCATTGAGATGAGTATTTCAAATGTATGCCTCCGGTAGTGGCTAATGCGGTTGCATTAGCCCGATCCGGGGTTATAGCGATGGATGGGTGTTGAAGCGTCTAAGGTAATTCTCAAACTTTGGGTATTGAGTGTTTTTAATTAAAATAAAATGTGCGGGTTAATATTTATATATTGATATTTTGTGGGTGAATTTATTGCTCTGGGTTTCGATTAAATTGTGGTTTGTAGTTGCTGTTTATTCGATTCGCTCTTGTTGCTCTTCTGGCAAATGCGGGTCTAGGTGAATCCAGGGCAAACGGCTTTGTACCCAAATATGCCGGTCAGCCGTAGCCTGCTCCGGGTGATCCAGTGTCGCGACCGTAATATCGAGACTGTCGGGGCTGAGTGTTGTGAATAGGGCCAGCTGAGCGCCGCAGTCACCACAGAAATAACGGGAACAGGTAGCCGATGAGGCATACAACTTGGGCTTGCCTTTAAGCCATCTGAAGTCTGCGCGCTGTGTCGTCAGCCAGGTTGTGACGATTCCACCTGTTGTTCGGCGGCAGGTGGCGCAGTGACAATGTGCGATATCCCGCAGCACACCTGTAAATTGATAGCGAACGGCTTCACACTGGCATCCGCCTTCATAGGTGTTGGGCATTCCGTTGTCCCTCCGGTGTCGTGATCTGCTTAATCGAAAACATCACGTGGCTGTTCATTACGTTACCCCCATAACGGGCCGACTGCTCTGGAGAAATGTGTGTTCGAGCTTTTAACCGCGTTGTGGCCGCTATTCGCGTTGATTGTTGGTGGCTATTGCCTGCGTCGTATTGAGTTTCCCAGTGAAGCGTTCTGGCCTGGGGCCGAGCGCATTAACTATTTCGTGTTGTTCCCGGCCCTGCTGTTTAACAGCCTGGCGACTGCACCTCTGAACAATCCGGCATTGCCGCGCCTTGCCTTGGCGGTGTTGCTGGGGCTGGGGCTGGCTTGGGGCGGGCTGTTGCTTATGCGTCGTTTGCGGGGTTGGCCCGCGGGACGTTTTGGTGCATTCACCCAAGGCATTTTGCGCTTCAACACTTACCTTGGTTTGGCCGCGGTGGGCAGCCTGTTCGGTCAGCAAGGGCTGGCGGTGGCGGCATTGATGCTGGCGCTGATGGTGCCAGCGGTGAATGTACTGTCGGTCTGGGCGTTGAGTGCTGAGCAGGGTGTGAGTGTGCGCAGCTTAGCTCTGCCGATTTTGAAGAACCCACTGATCCTCGCTTGCGTTCTGGGCACACTTTATAACCTCAGCGATTTGCCTCTGCCGGGTGGGACGGATCGGTTGCTGGGGTTGCTTGCTGCAGCCAGCTTGCCGCTGGGACTGCTCTGTGTTGGCGCGGCGCTAAGGCCAGAGCAGCTGGGTGGTGAAGTGTCTGCGTTGGGGGCCAACAGTTGCGTGCGCTTATTGTTGATGCCGGGGTTGGCCTGGGCAGTTGCCTATGTAATGCAGTTGCCGCCGATGGAAAGCATCTTGCTGGTGCTGTTCTTTGCCCTGCCCACTGCGCCAACGGCCTATGTACTGACTCGCCAGTTAGGCGGCGACAGTCAGTTGATGGCCGGGATTATTACGCTGCAGACCTTGCTGGCGGCGCTGAGCTTGCCGTTATTGCTGGGGTTGCTTAACGGTTGAGCGGTTGAGGTTGGTAAGAATGCTGAATAGCTGTATAAATATACAGTCATTCGGCGGAGCTAATCTATGTCACTTCACACTCCACTCAAAGGGCGCGGTACGGCCAGTAATCCGCATAATCGTTTTGCCGCACAGCATGTTGTGGTGGTCGATGATGGCTGGGCTCAGGAGCTGCCTGTCGTCAGTTGCGTGACTGAGGTGCGTAACGAGACGGCTAAAAGCATCATCACCCGCAACCAGTCACCGGATTTGCCATTTGACCGTTCGCTGAATCCTTATCGTGGATGTGAGCACGGCTGTGTGTATTGCTATGCCCGACCCAGTCATGCCTATTGGGATATGTCGCCAGGGCTGGACTTTGAGACCCGCCTGATCGCTAAGACCAACTCTGCCGAGCTGCTGGCTAAGGAGTTGTCCCGCCCTGGCTACGTGTGCGCGCCTATTAATCTGGGAGCCAATACCGACCCTTATCAGCCCGTGGAGCGCCAGTATGAGTTGACCCGGGACGTGCTCAAGGTGCTGCTGGACTATCGCCATCCTGTGACGATAGTGACTAAGGGCTCGCTGATTCTGCGCGATCTGGACCTGCTGAGTGAGTTGGCGCAGCAGAATCTGGTGTCGGTGATGATCAGCCTGACCACGCTGGATGACGATCTCAAGCGCATTCTTGAGCCCAGGGCCGCAGCGCCAGCCGCTAGGTTGCGGGCGATCCGGGTATTGCATGAACACCGGGTTCCGGTTGGCGTGCTGTGTGCGCCGATGATTCCAATGATTAACGACCGGGAGCTGGAGCACCTGCTCGAGGCGGCGCAGGATGCAGGTGCTGCAAGTGCGCACTACATTTTGTTGCGCTTACCCAGAGAAGTGGCGCCGCTATTTGAAGCATGGCTGCAGGCGCACTTTCCACAGCGCGCTGAGCATGTGCTCAGCTTGATCCGGCAGAGCCGCGCTGGAGAACTCTACGACAGCAGCTTTGGCAAACGCTTTACCGGGGAAGGCGCTTTTGCCGAACTGCTTTCCAAGCGCTTTGCCCTTGCCGCCAAACGTCTTGGGTTGCATCGCGGCGAAGCCTTTAATCTGGACTGCTCGAAGTTCTGTCCGCCGGGCAGTCAATTGTCACTGCTGTGAAAAGTTAGTGTGACGGCCTTCTAAACTGTGACTTGGCTTCAGACTTCGCTGTCCTTTTAGGGGTCGCAGATTCATCTGCGCAAACGAGTACCAGTGCGAGGTTATCAATGGATAAGCAACAGCAGCCACAAAGTGATTCGCTTCCCAGTGCGGAAGAATCATTGCAGCGTATCGTTGAGGGCTTTCAGCGCTTTCGCCAGGATGTTTTTCCCCAGCAGGAAGAGCTGTTTAAAAAGCTGGCACATCAACAGTCGCCCAAGGCTATGTTTATTACTTGCGCGGATTCGCGCATTGTTCCTGAGCTGATTACTCAGAGTAATCCGGGCGATCTGTTTGTCACCCGTAACGTCGGCAACGTGGTGCCTCCGTATGGTCAGATGAACGGCGGCGTGTCCACTGCGATTGAGTTCGCCGTGATGGCGCTGGGCGTGCAGCACATCATCATTTGCGGCCACTCAGATTGTGGGGCGATGAAAGCCGTGCTTAAACCCGCCGAGCTGGAGCGCATGCCAACGGTCAAGGCCTGGCTGCGTCATGCCGAAGTGGCCAAAACGGTGGTGGCGGATAACTGCAGTTGTGGTGAGCATGAAGTGCTCGGCATTCTTACGGAGGAGAACGTGGTGGCGCAGCTGGATCACCTGCGTACACACCCTTCCGTGGCTTCACGTCTGGCCCGTGGCGATCTGTATATCCACGGCTGGGTGTATGACATTGAGAGCAGTGCAATTAAGGCTTATGACGCCGAGAAGGGCGAGTTTCGCGAGATCGGGGATGGACCGTTACCGATGGCGACGCCTCGGGCGCGTTATCAGCAGGGCTAATTGGCTCAGCCTGGGGGCGAGGCTCGCTGGTGTTTTCGGCCAGCGCTAATTCGATCCCCCATTGCCTGGAAAAGCATGGCCAGCTAAGCCAGGCGGTGAGTACATTGGGCGCGTGCAGATGCTGGCGGTAGGTCTGCACCGAGTCCTGGTTGAAGGTATTTTCCGGTAGTAAAGCGCTGACTGCGTGTTCAACAGCGCTGTCCAGCTGATTGGAAAACGGCTCGCCAATTAAGTGGTGCACCACCAGATTGGCCACAGTCAGATCCAGCGGGATTAGCGGCTTGCCCAGGTGGAAGATATAGCGGTCGTTGACCTCTTCCACCATGCGCAGGGCCAGATAGGCTGCACTGACTAGCATCTCCAGCCCCTCACGGCCATCGATCAGTTTCGGCGGCTGCAAAAAGAATTGCTCAGTAATTTTCAGAACTGGCTTTATCCAGGGGCTGATACCTGCGCCTTCAGCGACCTCATGGGCCGCTTGCAGCAGGTGAGGAACCTGATTCACGTAGTTGCTGATGAAGTTCAGCAGGGCCTCGTCCGGATTCTGCTCGGGAAGTGCAATCGCCTGATGCACCTGATCAAGGTTGGCGTGAATGTAGTGGGCCAGTCGTCCAGTCCGGGCCTCATGTTCCTGAGCCTCCCTGATCAGGTTGTGTAGCGCAGCAATATTCACAGCTCATCACCTGACAAGAGCGATTGCAGCCGTGCTGGCGAAGCTTCTTGCCTAAGAATGGATTTATATAAGGTTTTAACACTTATGCTCTGGGTGCATAAGGTGTTAGGTCAATGTTTCTACAGACTGCATTTTTAGCGGACTGGAGGCAATGGCTGAACGTGAGTCACAGATTTTCACCTGACATTGCGAGGTGGAAGTCCCTGTCTATACTCCTTAGCGAAAGGCAGTACCTGAATACTCCGAATCAGTCTTGGCGCTGGTGTTCATCGCACATTACGTTGCCTGTGCGGGGGCGATGAACTGGCCAATGACTGGCTCGCGGGATAACAAGAACAATGTAGGGGAACCCGCAAATGATGCGACATCCACGTGTTTGGATGGGCTTCCTGTTGTTATTGGTATTCAGCCCGGCGCACGCCGGCTGGGGCGTGAATATGACGCCAGGTGCCACTGAGGTAAGCCGCTCCGTCTTTGATCTGCACATGACCATCTTCTGGATCTGCGTTGTCATCGGCGTCATCGTGTTCGGTGCGATGTTCTGGTCGATGTTGGTCCATCGCCGTTCTGTGGGGCAGGAACCGGCCCACTTCCACGAGAGCACTACGGTCGAGATTCTCTGGACCGTTATTCCTCTGCTGATCTTGGTGTTGATGGCGATCCCCGCCACCAAGACACTGATTGCCATCTACGACACCAGTGAGTCTGACTTGGACATTCAGATCACCGGCTACCAGTGGAAATGGCATTACAAGTATCTGGGTGAGGATGTTGAGTTCTTCAGCAACCTGACCACGCCCAAAGATCAAATCAATAACAAGGCCGACAAAGGTGAGCATTACCTGTTGGAGGTCGACGAACCGCTGGTGGTACCGGCTGGCACCAAGGTGCGTTTCCTGATCACCGCTGCCGATGTCATTCACTCTTGGTGGGTGCCTGCGTTGGCGGTGAAGAAGGATGCTATTCCGGGGTTCATTAATGAGTCCTGGACCCGTGTGGAAGAGCCCGGTATCTACCGCGGCCAGTGCACCGAGCTATGCGGTAAGGATCACGGTTTTATGCCGGTGGTTGTAGAGGTGAAGTCCAAAGAGGACTACGCCGCTTGGCTCGCCGAGCGCAAAGAAAAAGCCGCAGCAGAAAAAGAGCTGACCAGCAAAGAGTGGACGCTGGAAGAGCTGATGGCGCGCGGTGAGAAGGCCTACAACACGGCCTGTGCCTCCTGCCACCAGGCTAACGGTGAGGGGCTACCGCCCATGTTCCCTGCGCTTAAAGGTTCGGCAATTGCTAAAGGACCAGCGGCTGGGCATATCGAAATCGTCTTCAACGGCAAGCAAGGCACTGCGATGGCTGCGTTTGGCAAGCAGCTCTCGGAAGTGGACTTGGCCGCGATCATTACCTATGAGCGCAATGCCTGGGGCAATGCGGTGGGTGACATGGTCACGCCGAAAGAAATCCTCGCGTTCAAACAGGCTCAGGAGTAAGGACATGAGTGCAGTGATCGACTCTCATAAAGAGCATGGTCATGCAGGGCATGACCACCACCATGGCCCGGCCAAAGGTTTGATGCGCTGGGTACTGACCACTAACCACAAAGACATCGGCACCATGTACCTGTGGTTCAGCTTCGCTATGTTCCTGCTCGGCGGCAGCATGGCGATGGTGATCCGGGCTGAGCTGTTCCAGCCAGGTTTGCAGATCGTGCAGCCGGAGTTCTTCAACCAGATGACCACCATGCACGGGCTGATCATGGTCTTCGGTGCGGTGATGCCTGCGTTTGTCGGGCTGGCCAACTGGATGATCCCGCTGATGATCGGTGCGCCGGACATGGCTCTGCCGCGCATGAATAACTTCAGCTTCTGGCTGCTGCCTGCAGCGTTCGGGATGCTGGTCAGTACTCTGTTTATGGAAGGCGGCGGGCCGAACTTCGGCTGGACCTTCTATGCGCCGTTGTCCACAACCTACGCGCCGGAGTCGGTGACCTTCTTTATCTTCGCGATTCACTTGATGGGGATCAGCTCGATCATGGGGGCAATCAACGTCATTGCCACCATTCTTAATCTGCGAGCCCCCGGCATGACGTTGATGAAGATGCCGCTGTTTGTCTGGACCTGGCTGATCACCGCGTTCTTGCTGATTGCGGTGATGCCGGTGCTGGCTGGTTGCGTGACCATGATGCTGATGGATATTCACTTCGGCACCAGCTTCTTCAGTGCAGCCGGTGGTGGTGACCCGGTGTTGTTCCAGCATGTGTTCTGGTTCTTCGGGCACCCTGAGGTGTACATCATGATCCTGCCGGCTTTCGGTGCGGTCAGTGCGATCATCCCGGCATTTTCACGTAAGCCGCTGTTTGGCTACACCTCGATGGTCTATGCCACCGGTGCGATTGCCTTTCTGTCATTTGTGGTCTGGGCGCACCACATGTTCACCGTGGGTATTCCGCTGACCGGCGAACTGTTCTTTATGTACGCCACCATGATGATTGCCGTGCCGACAGGGGTGAAGGTGTTTAACTGGGCCAGCACCATGTGGCGCGGCTCGATGACGTTTGAAGCGCCGATGCTGTTCTCGGTGGCCTTCGTCATTTTGTTCACCATCGGTGGTTTCTCCGGACTGATGTTGGCCATTGCTCCGGCGGACTTCCAGTACCACGACACCTACTTTGTGGTCGCGCACTTCCACTATGTGCTGGTGCCGGGAGCGATCTTCGGCATCTTTGCTTCGGCCTACTACTGGCTGCCGAAGTGGACCGGGCATATGTATGACGAAACCCTGGCCAAGCTACATTTCTGGATGAGCTTTGTCGGCATGAACCTGGCCTTCTTCCCGATGCATTTTGTCGGGCTGGCGGGCATGCCGCGGCGGATTCCTGATTACAACCTGATGTTCGCCAACTTCAACATGGTGTCCTCTATCGGGGCCTTTATGTTCGGGGCGACGCAGCTGTTGTTCCTGTTTATCGTCATCAAGTGCATCCGTGGCGGCAAACCGGCGCCGGCCAAGCCGTGGGATGGCGCAGATGGTTTGGAATGGACAGTGCCTTCCCCCGCTCCGTATCACACCTTCTCCACGCCACCTGAAGTGAAGTAAGGGAGCGTTGCCATGAGCGAAGCCATGTCGAACCGTCGTCTGGTCACCCGCCTGTTGTTGGTGGTGCTGGGCATGTTCGGCTTCGGCTTTGCTCTGGTACCTATTTACGACGTGATGTGTCAGGCCTTCGGGATCAATGGCAAAACGTCCGGTGCGTATCAGACATCGCAGTCGGTTGTGGATGAGTCGCGGCAGGTTCGCGTGCAGTTTTTGGCGACCAACTCGGCCGATATGGTTTGGGAGTTTCATCCTGTCGCGGATGAGTTGGTTGTGCATCCGGGGCAGACCATGGAGATGGTCTTTATCGCCCGCAACCCAAGTGATCAGCCGATGACCGCCCAGGCCATTCCCAGCGTGGCACCTTCTAAGGCCGCGGCATTTTTCCACAAGACTGAGTGCTTCTGTTTTACCCAGCAGGTATTGCAACCCGGTGAGCGCATCGAAATGCCGGTGCGTTTCATCGTCGATAAAGACCTGCCGGGAGATGTTCGTCACCTGACGCTGGCATACACCTTGTTCGATATCACCGCGCGCAAACCGCCGGTGGCACAAGCGACCCTTAACCGGGCGACTCCATAAGGAGAACAACAATGTCGAGTCCTGAAACCCACGCAAACTATTACGTTCCTGCCCAAAGTAAGTGGCCAATCATTGCCAGCCTGGGGCTGTTAATCACCGTGTTTGGCGTCGCCACCTGGTTTAACGACATGACCGCCGGGCGCGAGGAGTCCAATGGGCCGCTGGTGTTCTTCGTCGGGGCGCTGTTCATTGCATATATGCTGTTCGGCTGGTTCGGTAATGTCATCAAAGAGAGCCGTTCTGGGCTTTACAGCCCGCAGATGGATCGCTCGTTTCGTTGGGGTATGAGCTGGTTCATCTTTTCCGAGGTGATGTTCTTCGCTGCTTTCTTCGGAGCCCTCTTTTATATACGTACTTTTGCCGGTCCCTGGCTGGGTGGCGAGGGCGACAAAGGTGTCAGCAACATGCTCTGGCCGGGCTTCGAGTACACCTGGCCGCTGCTCAATACCCCGGATCCAAAGCTTTTCCCGGCGCCTGAAGGTGTGATTGGTGCCTGGGGCTTGCCTTTGATCAACACCATTCTGCTGGTCACTTCCAGCTTCACCCTGACCTTTGCTCACCATGCCCTGCGCAAAGGCCATCGTAAGCCTCTGACGATTTGGCTGGCGTTAACCGTTCTGCTGGGCGCTGCGTTTCTGGTGTTGCAGATCGAAGAATATATCCATGCCTATAACGAGTTGGGGCTGACACTGGGATCGGGGATCTACGGTGCCACCTTCTTTATGCTCACTGGTTTCCATGGCGCGCACGTGACGTTGGGGGCGCTGATTTTGACCGTCATGCTGATCCGCATTATCCGTGGGCATTTCACTCCGGAGCAGCACTTTGGTTTCGAAGCCGCGGCTTGGTACTGGCACTTTGTGGATGTGGTGTGGATCGCGCTGTTCGTCTTTGTTTACGTGCTGTGAGCTGATTACCAGGTGACGTGGCTGACTAACTGACCGCTGAAGAAACCCCAAGCGATCAGCGCCACGGTCACTGCAGTCAGGCTTACACGTACGGTCAGGGCATTTACCAGCCGCGTGCTGCGGCCTTCATCCCTGACCAGAAAAACCAGACCACTGAACAGACTAATTACGGTGGCCAGCAGGAGCAGAACGATAGTGACCTTGAGCATGGGGCACTCCGGGGGAAGGGAGATGAACACAACCAGCAGTATAGACAGCCAGCGTTGGCGCACCTTTCGTCCAGGTGTGCTGCCGACGGTCATGTTGGTGGTGCTGTTGCCCTGCCTGCTGGCGCTTGGGTTCTGGCAACTGTCACGGGCTGAAGAGAAGCGCCAGTTACTGGCCACTCATGAGGCTAGGCAGCAGGCAGTGCCGATCACCCTGAGTGCGTTGGAGTGCGAGTCTGATCCGGGGTATCGCCAGGTACGCCTGCAAGGTTATTTCGATACCCACCACAGCCTGTTTCTGGATAACCGTATCCGCGATGGTCGGGCTGGAGTTGAGGTGCTACAGCCTTTTTACGATCAGCCCAGCGGGTTATGGGTTCTGCTCAATCGTGGTTGGCTGCCATGGCCAGATCGGCGCATTCGCCCGGCGTTCGTCACCCCAGATGATTACCTGCAGGTGCAAGGCTGGGTGTATGTGCCGCCGGGTGTCGGTTTGCAGCTGGAGGATCACGAATCTACTCAGAGCTGGCCGCGCCTTATCAGCACGGTAAACGCTCAAAAGCTCTGGCAACAGTTAGGTCGTGGTGGCTATGCCCACGAAATTCGTGTGCTGCCGGGGCCTGTTTCCCTGCGTGCGGACTGGCCTGTGGTGGCCATGAGTCCTGATAAACACACCGGTTACGCCGTGCAATGGTTTGCTATGGCCGTGGCCTTGATTGGTTTGTTCATCTACTTGGGGCTGTTCAATGCCCGGGAGCATCGTCATGAATCCAGCCATCACCCTGCCTGAAGTGACACCGCCGCAGCGTTGGCGCGGTCGTCTGCAATTGTTGTTGATTCTGGCTATTGTCATCGCCCCGATGCTGGTGGCCAGCGCCATGTACCACGGCCGATTCTGGATTCCTGAGACCCGGAACTATCACGGCGTACTGATCGGCAATGGCCAGACACTGAGCGATCTGGGGGCGGAGACGGCTGAGAATGGCCGCTGGCAACTGCTGGTCACCGCTCCTGGGGCTTGCGAGCAGGAATGTAAGCAGCTGGTCTATCTGGCGCGTCAGATCAATATTGGCCTCAACCGTGACGCCTCCCGGGCCACCCACGCGCTGGCTATGTCACAGGCCCTGTCCGCAGATTATGAGGCGCAGCTGCAGCGCGAATACCCGCAGCTGGGGCTGTACTCGCTGCACTCTGATGATTACCAGGCGACAGCTCCGGACGTAACCGAGCCGCAGTTGTGGATTGTTGACCCGATGGGAAATCTAGTCCTGCGTTACGGCAGCCAAAGCAAGGGTAAAGACGTTCTCGATGACCTGCGCCATCTGTTGAAAATCTCCCAGATCGGTTGATTCGTGCTGATAAATCAGCATAGGAGCGAGCATGAGCAAACCCGGATTTCGCCTCGCGCTGTTTGCCACGATCCTGGCTGTCGTGGTGGTTATGCTGGGGGCTTACACGCGCTTGACCCATGCCGGCCTGGGTTGCCCTGACTGGCCGGGGTGCTATGGGTTTCTTGGTGTGCCGATGAGTGAGCATAAGCAGACGCTGGCCGAGGCGCGCTTTCCTGACGCGCCGGTAGAGGTCGCTAAGGGCTGGTACGAAATGATTCACCGTTACTTTGCCGGGACGTTAGGTTTGGTGATTCTCGGGTTGGCCGTACAAACCCTGCGTCAGCGAAACCACCCTGCTCAGCCCCTCAAGTTGCCGCTGCTCATCCTTGGGCTGGTAATTGTGCAGGCCGCCTTCGGCATGTGGACGGTTACGCTCAAACTCTGGCCGCAGGTGGTGACTGCGCACTTGCTCGGAGGTTTCGCCACGCTGGGGTTGTTGTTTCTGCTGACATTGCGTCTTTCTGGACGGCTTCCCCCGCACTCACAGGCACCGGGTTCGGTGCGAGCTTTGGCGGCAGCTGGATTGCTACTGGTCATCGGGCAAATCGCATTAGGTGGTTGGGTCAGCGCCAACTACGCGGCAGTGGCATGCGTGGATCTGCCTTATTGCCATGGCGAGTGGTGGCCGAACATGGACTTCGCTAACGGTTTTCACCTGACTCAGCATATCGGCCCCAACTACTTGGGCGGGCAGTTAGACAGTGATGCCCGTACCGCCATTCATATGACTCATCGCATGGGCGCGGTGCTGGTCACACTGGTGCTGCTGATCCTGGCGTGGCAGTTGCGTCGCAATGGTGCGATGCGTTTGAGCACATTGCTGCTTGTTGCATTGCTGACTCAGGTTGGACTGGGCATCAGCAACGTCCTGCTGCACCTGCCGCTGATGGTGGCAGTGGCCCATAACCTTGGCGGGGCAGCGCTGATGTTGACACTCGTGCTCATCAACTTTCGCTTGCGCCGTCTCGTTGCGGCTCCAGCTCTGTCCCGTGAACGCGCTCCCGGCCCTGTGTTGTTGGCCGGCAAATAAGCACATCTTTAGAGGAAAACCCGAATGGCCACTCTAACCCGTGCACAACAAGAATCTCAGGCAACCTGGCGCGATTATCTCGAGCTGACCAAGCCGCGAGTGGTGGTATTGATGCTTATCACCTCATTGGTCGGGATGTTCCTCGCAACCCGAGCCGGTGTGGCTTGGCAAGTGCTGATCTTTGGCAATCTGGGCATCGGTCTGTGTGCAGGCGCAGCGGCTGCAGTTAATCACGTGGTCGACCGGCGCATTGACTCGATCATGGCCCGGACACATAAACGCCCCGTTACTGCAGGACGCATCCCGCCCAGTGTGGCGTTGGGCTTTGCCATGCTGCTGGCTGTTGCTGGTATGTCGGTATTGCTGGTGTTTACCAATGAGTTGGCAGCTTGGCTGACGCTGGCCTCGTTGCTCGGTTATGCAGTGCTCTATACAGGCTTTCTCAAGCGGGCGACGCCGCAGAACATCGTTATCGGTGGTTTGGCCGGAGCCGCGCCGCCGTTGTTGGGCTGGGTTGCAGTCACAGGGCATCTCAGTGCTGAACCCTTATTGCTAGTGCTGATCATATTCGCCTGGACGCCCCCCCACTTCTGGGCGCTCGCCATTCATCGTAAGGAGGAGTACGCCAAAGCGGATATACCAATGCTGCCAGTGACCCACGGCGAGCACTACACCAAGGTGCATATCCTTCTATATACATTAGTCATGTTCGCCGTCACCTTGCTCCCTTTCGCTATACATATGAGCGGGCTGTTGTACTTGCTGTGCGCGCTGGTGCTAGGTGGACGCTTTTTGTACTGGGCTTGGGTGCTATACCGTGACAGCAGACCACATGCCGCCATCAAGACCTTTAAATACAGCATCTGGTATCTTTTTTTATTGTTTATCGCGCTGCTGGTTGATCACTACATGATTCTTTAAGGCGTCACTTGCAGCAGACCTTACTTAACTCCCAATAATGTTGGTGCCATGAGCCGAACCCAGACCACCGTTTTTGTCCTCATTGCCATTGTCGCCCTGGTGCTTGGCCTCACTGTAAACAAGGTAATGAACAGCAAAGGTCAGGCTGACCCGACCGTGCTGCTGGATGCAGGTATCGTGCTGCTGCCACAAAGTCGCGCCTTGCCAGCGCTTTCAATGACCAATCAGGACGGCCAGTCCGTTCAGCTGGATCAGCTCAAGGGCAAATGGAGCCTGTTGTTCTTTGGCTATACCTTCTGCCCGGATATTTGCCCGGCGACGCTTGCTCAGGTACGCCAACTGAATGGGCAGCTACCTGCCGAAACCCAGGCACAGCTGCAAACTATCCTGGTCACCGTTGACCCTGCTCGGGACAATCCGGAGCAACTTAAGAAGTACCTGGGCTTTTTTGATGCGGGTTTTATCGGGCTTACCGGCTCGCTTGAAGATACCCAGAAACTTGCCAACGCCGTGAGCATTCCCTTTATCCCTGCTGATACCAGCAAGGAGAACTACACCGTCGACCACAGTGGCAATTTGGTACTGGTAGGGCCGGACGGGCGTCAGAGGGGCTTTATTCGTGCCCCTATCAATAATGAAAAGCTTGCAGCACAACTGCCGGGGCTGCTCAAAGCTGAGCCATAACTGAGTGCTGCACCTCCATAAACAGCATTGGTTCAGCAATATCTATTCATGTGAACCGAAATGGTGCAAATGCCCCTTGACTGGGTATTTAAACCCTGTATTATTCGCCTCCCGCTGACGAGATGCCGAAAAGCGACCGGAAGCGCAAGTGGTTGAAGTTGAAAAGAAATTTTCACAAATCACTTGACAGAGAAAGAGGCTGCTGTAGAATGCGCGCCTCGGTTGAGACGAAAGACTTAACCAAACGTTCTTTAACAACTGAATCAAGCAATTCGTGTGGGTGCTTGTGAGTTAAGACTGTTAGTCAAATGATTATCAGCATCACAAGTAACACTCGTGAATTCGAGAGTTTTTTGCGATTGCTGAGCCAAGTTTAGGGTTTTCTCAAAACCCAAGCAGTATTGAACTGAAGAGTTTGATCATGGCTCAGATTGAACGCTGGCGGCAGGCCTAACACATGCAAGTCGAGCGGATGAAGGGAGCTTGCTCCTGGATTTAGCGGCGGACGGGTGAGTAATGCCTAGGAATCTGCCTAGTGGTGGGGGATAACGTTCGGAAACGGGCGCTAATACCGCATACGTCCTACGGGAGAAAGCGGGGGATCTTCGGACCTCGCGCCATTAGATGAGCCTAGGTCGGATTAGCTAGTTGGTGAGGTAATGGCTCACCAAGGCTACGATCCGTAACTGGTCTGAGAGGATGATCAGTCACACTGGAACTGAGACACGGTCCAGACTCCTACGGGAGGCAGCAGTGGGGAATATTGGACAATGGGCGAAAGCCTGATCCAGCCATGCCGCGTGTGTGAAGAAGGTCTTCGGATTGTAAAGCACTTTAAGTTGGGAGGAAGGGCAGTAAATTAATACTTTGCTGTTTTGACGTTACCGACAGAATAAGCACCGGCTAACTTCGTGCCAGCAGCCGCGGTAATACGAAGGGTGCAAGCGTTAATCGGAATTACTGGGCGTAAAGCGCGCGTAGGTGGTTCGGTAAGATGGAAGTGAAAGCCCCGGGCTCAACCTGGGAACTGCTTTCATAACTGCCGAGCTAGAGTACGGTAGAGGGTAGTGGAATTTCCTGTGTAGCGGTGAAATGCGTAGATATAGGAAGGAACACCAGTGGCGAAGGCGACTACCTGGACTGATACTGACACTGAGGTGCGAAAGCGTGGGGAGCAAACAGGATTAGATACCCTGGTAGTCCACGCCGTAAACGATGTCAACTAGCCGTTGGAATCCTTGAGATTTTAGTGGCGCAGCTAACGCATTAAGTTGACCGCCTGGGGAGTACGGCCGCAAGGTTAAAACTCAAATGAATTGACGGGGGCCCGCACAAGCGGTGGAGCATGTGGTTTAATTCGAAGCAACGCGAAGAACCTTACCTGGCCTTGACATGCAGAGAACTTTCTAGAGATAGATTGGTGCCTTCGGGAACTCTGACACAGGTGCTGCATGGCTGTCGTCAGCTCGTGTCGTGAGATGTTGGGTTAAGTCCCGTAACGAGCGCAACCCTTGTCCTTAGTTACCAGCACCTCGGGTGGGAACTCTAAGGAGACTGCCGGTGACAAACCGGAGGAAGGTGGGGATGACGTCAAGTCATCATGGCCCTTACGGCCAGGGCTACACACGTGCTACAATGGTCGGTACAAAGGGTTGCCAAGCCGCGAGGTGGAGCTAATCCCATAAAACCGATCGTAGTCCGGATCGCAGTCTGCAACTCGACTGCGTGAAGTCGGAATCGCTAGTAATCGTGAATCAGAATGTCACGGTGAATACGTTCCCGGGCCTTGTACACACCGCCCGTCACACCATGGGAGTGGGTTGCACCAGAAGTAGCTAGTCTAACCTTCGGGAGGACGGTTACCACGGTGTGATTCATGACTGGGGTGAAGTCGTAACAAGGTAGCCGTAGGGGAACCTGCGGCTGGATCACCTCCTTAATCGACGACATCAGCTTTCTCATAAGCTCCCACACGAATTGCTTGATTCATTGCAGAAGACGATTGGGTCTGTAGCTCAGTTGGTTAGAGCGCACCCCTGATAAGGGTGAGGTCGGCAGTTCGAATCTGCCCAGACCCACCAATGTTCATGGGGCGCAGGCTTCAAGACATTGGGGCCATAGCTCAGCTGGGAGAGCGCCTGCCTTGCACGCAGGAGGTCAGCGGTTCGATCCCGCTTGGCTCCACCACTCTCTACTAGAGTTCAGAAATGAACATTTATGCTTGGCATGAAATGTTGATTTCTGGTCTTTGACTAGAAGAATCGTTCTTTAAAAATTTGGGTATGTGATAGAAGTGACTGATTAATTACTTTCACTGGTAATTAATCTGGTCAAGGTAAAATTTGTAGTTCTCAATTGCAAATTTTCGGCGAATGTCGTCTTCACGTTTGAGACAGTAACCAGATTGCTTGGGGTTATATGGTCAAGTGAAGAAGCGCATACGGTGGATGCCTTGGCAGTCAGAGGCGATGAAAGACGTTGTAGCCTGCGATAAGCTCCGGGGAGTCGGCAAACAGACTTTGATCCGGAGATCTCTGAATGGGGGAACCCACCCAGCATAAGCTGGGTATCTTGCACTGAATACATAGGTGTAAGAGGCGAACCAGGGGAACTGAAACATCTAAGTACCCTGAGGAAAAGAAATCAACCGAGATTCCCTTAGTAGTGGCGAGCGAACGGGGACTAGCCCTTAAGTTGATTTGAGATTAGTAGAAGGCTCTGGAAAGTGCCGCCATAGTGGGTGATAGCCCCGTATACGAAAATCTCTTATCAATGAAATCGAGTAGGACGGAGCACGAGAAACTTTGTCTGAATATGGGGGGACCATCCTCCAAGGCTAAATACTACTGACTGACCGATAGTGAACCAGTACCGTGAGGGAAAGGCGAAAAGAACCCCGGAGAGGGGAGTGAAATAGAACCTGAAACCGTATGCGTACAAGCAGTGGGAGCCTACTTTGTTAGGTGACTGCGTACCTTTTGTATAATGGGTCAGCGACTTATATTCAGTGGCAAGCTTAACCGAATAGGGGAGGCGTAGCGAAAGCGAGTCTTAATAGGGCGTTTAGTCGCTGGGTATAGACCCGAAACCGGGCGATCTATCCATGGGCAGGTTGAAGGTTAGGTAACACTGACTGGAGGACCGAACCGACTACCGTTGAAAAGTTAGCGGATGACCTGTGGATCGGAGTGAAAGGCTAATCAAGCTCGGAGATAGCTGGTTCTCCTCGAAAGCTATTTAGGTAGCGCCTCGTGTATCACTGCTGGGGGTAGAGCACTGTTTCGGCTAGGGGGTCATCCCGACTTACCAAACCGATGCAAACTCCGAATACCAGCAAGTGTCAGCACGGGAGACACACGGCGGGTGCTAACGTCCGTCGTGAAAAGGGAAACAACCCAGACCGTCAGCTAAGGTCCCAAAGTTATGGTTAAGTGGGAAACGATGTGGGAAGGCTTAGACAGCTAGGAGGTTGGCTTAGAAGCAGCCATCCTTTAAAGAAAGCGTAATAGCTCACTAGTCGAGTCGGCCTGCGCGGAAGATGTAACGGGGCTCAAACCATACACCGAAGCTACGGGTTCAACGTAAGTTGAGCGGTAGAGGAGCGTTCTGTAAGCCTGTGAAGGTGAGTTGAGAAGCTTGCTGGAGGTATCAGAAGTGCGAATGCTGACATGAGTAACGACAATGCGAGTGAAAAACTCGCACGCCGAAAGACCAAGGTTTCCTGCGCAACGTTAATCGACGCAGGGTGAGTCGGCCCCTAAGGCGAGGCAGAAATGCGTAGTCGATGGGAAACGGGTTAATATTCCCGTACTTCTAATTACTGCGATGGAGGGACGGAGAAGGCTAGGCCAGCACGGCGTTGGTTGTCCGTGTTTAAGGTTGTAGGCTGAATGCTTAGGTAAATCCGGGCGTTCAAGGCCGAGAACTGATGACGAGTTATCTTTTAGATGACGAAGTGGTTGATGCCATGCTTCCAGGAAAAGCTTCTAAGCTTCAGGTAATTAGGAACCGTACCCCAAACCGACACAGGTGGTTAGGTAGAGAATACCAAGGCGCTTGAGAGAACTCGGGTGAAGGAACTAGGCAAAATGGCACCGTAACTTCGGGAGAAGGTGCGCCGGTGAGGGTGAAGAATTTACTTCGTAAGCCCATGCCGGTCGAAGATACCAGGCCGCTGCGACTGTTTATTAAAAACACAGCACTCTGCAAACACGAAAGTGGACGTATAGGGTGTGACGCCTGCCCGGTGCCGGAAGGTTAATTGATGGGGTTAGCGCAAGCGAAGCTCTTGATCGAAGCCCCGGTAAACGGCGGCCGTAACTATAACGGTCCTAAGGTAGCGAAATTCCTTGTCGGGTAAGTTCCGACCTGCACGAATGGCGTAACGATGGCGGCGCTGTCTCCACCCGAGACTCAGTGAAATTGAAATCGCTGTGAAGATGCAGTGTATCCGCGGCTAGACGGAAAGACCCCGTGAACCTTTACTATAGCTTTGCACTGGACTTTGAGTTTACTTGTGTAGGATAGGTGGGAGGCTTTGAAGCGTGGACGCCAGTTCGCGTGGAGCCATCCTTGAAATACCACCCTGGTAACCTTGAGGTTCTAACTCTGGTCCGTTATCCGGATCGAGGACAGTGTATGGTGGGTAGTTTGACTGGGGCGGTCTCCTCCCAAAGAGTAACGGAGGAGTACGAAGGTGCGCTCAGACCGGTCGGAAATCGGTCGTAGAGTATAAAGGCAAAAGCGCGCTTGACTGCGAGACAGACACGTCGAGCAGGTACGAAAGTAGGTCTTAGTGATCCGGTGGTTCTGTATGGAAGGGCCATCGCTCAACGGATAAAAGGTACTCCGGGGATAACAGGCTGATACCGCCCAAGAGTTCATATCGACGGCGGTGTTTGGCACCTCGATGTCGGCTCATCACATCCTGGGGCTGAAGCCGGTCCCAAGGGTATGGCTGTTCGCCATTTAAAGTGGTACGCGAGCTGGGTTTAGAACGTCGTGAGACAGTTCGGTCCCTATCTGCCGTGGACGTTTGAGATTTGAGAGGGGCTGCTCCTAGTACGAGAGGACCGGAGTGGACGAACCTCTGGTGTTCCGGTTGTCACGCCAGTGGCATTGCCGGGTAGCTATGTTCGGAAGAGATAACCGCTGAAAGCATCTAAGCGGGAAACTTGCCTCAAGATGAGATCTCACTGGAGCCT
>NZ_LKKK01000001.1 GCF_001446935.1 Pseudomonas sp. TTU2014-080ASC | reverse complement strand
ACGAGTCAGGCCTTGGCGGTAGTGGTGAAGCTGGCGGCACCATCGTGGTTGAGCGTCCAGATGGATCGACAGTCACCACCATTGTTGATGAGAACGGTCACTGGGAAATCCAGCCGAACCCGCTGGACGAAGGCGAGAAGGGTAGCGTTACCATCACCGATCCAAACGGCAACACCAGTGAGCCGACCGAAACTGATACGACCGACCTCAGCGCACCGGATGCTCCGATTGTTGAGAGCAACAACCTGGGTGGTCTGACCGGTACAGGTGAAGTCGGTAGCACCATCACCCTGACCAAGCCAGACGGCAGCACGGTTACCACCGTGACTGACGCCAATGGCAAGTGGGCGATGCAACCGAACCCACTGGCTGACGGCGAAGAAGGCAAGGTCACTGCGACTGACCCGAGCGGCAACGTCAGCGGTGAAACGGCTACCGGCAAGGCTGACCTGATCGCGCCGGATGCACCGGTGATCGAGACCAATAACGAAACCGGTCTTGGCGGTAGTGCCGAGGCAGGTGGCACCATCGTGGTCAAACTGCCGGACGGCAGCACACTGACGACAACCGTTGATGAAAACGGTCATTGGCTGATTCAGCCGAACCCACTGGATGATGGTGAAAGCGCCAACGTCACCGTGACCGACGAGGCTGGCAACATCAGTAAACCGGTGAACACCGGTGGCTCCGATGTGATTGCTCCGGATGCTCCGATCGTAGAGAGCAACAACCTGGGCGGCCTGACCGGTACAGGTGAAGCCGGTAGTACCATCACCCTGACCAAGCCAGACGGCAGCACGGTTACCACCGTGACTGACGCCAATGGCAAGTGGGCGATGCAACCGAACCCGCTGACTGACGGCGAAGAAGGCAAGGTCACTGCGACTGACCCGAGCGGCAACGTCAGTGGTGAAACGGCTACAGGCAAGGCTGACTTGATCGCGCCGGATGCACCTGTGATCGAGACCAATAACGAAACCGGTCTTGGCGGTAGTGCCGAGGCAGGTGGCACCATCGTGGTCAAACTGCCGGACGGCAGCACACTGACGACAACCGTTGATGAAAACGGTCATTGGTTGATTCAGCCGAACCCACTGGATGATGGTGAAAGCGCCAACGTCACCGTGACCGACGAGGCTGGCAACATCAGTAAACCGGTGAACACCGGTGGCTCCGATGTGATTGCTCCGGATGCTCCGATCGTAGAGAGCAACAACCTGGGTGGTCTGACCGGTACAGGTGAAGCCGGTAGCACCATCACCCTGACCAAGCCGGACGGCAGCACCGTTACTACTGTGACAGACGCCAATGGCAAGTGGGCGATGCAACCGAACCCGCTGACTGACGGCGAAGAAGGCAAGGTCACTGCGACTGACCCGAGCGGCAACGTCAGTGGTGAAACGGCTACAGGCAAGGCTGACTTGATCGCGCCGGATGCACCTGTGGTGGATAGTAATAATCTGGCTGGGCTGACGGGCTCGGCAGAGGCTGGCAGCACTATTACGTTGGTCAAGCCTGATGGCGGAACAATGACAACCGTTACGGATGCGAACGGTAATTGGCAGTTCCAGCCTAATCCTCTGCCAGAAGGGGAAAAAGGGCAGCTGACAGCGACTGACACCAGTGGTAATACCGGGCCTGAGACCATCACCACTGTGAGCGATCTGACGCCGCCGTCTGTACCGCACATTGATCAGGTGATTGATGATCAAGGTGGGTACACCGGCCCTGTCGGTAATGGTGATTACACTGATGATGACTGCCCGGAAATCATAGGCAGTGGCGCTGAGGCAGGAGCCTTGATCCGTGTCTATAACAAGGGCATTGAAATTGGCAGTACTTACGCCGATGAGAACGGAGCTTGGAGCTTTACGCCTGGTAGTGCCCTGCCTGTTGGGATACATGTATTCAGTGTGACGGCCACAGATGCTGCGGGTAACACCAGTGGCTTCAGTAACGAGCATGCGATTAACGTGCAGGCGGTCAGCGATCTGGCAGATATCGCCATCACTTCGATCAGCGACGACACCGGTGTTGTTGGTGATTTCATCACCAGCGATACCAGCCTGACAGTCAGCGGTACGCTGAGTGAGAAGTTGCGTGCCGGTGAACAGGTGCAGGTGTCGAATGATGGCGGAAAAACCTGGATGACTGCCTCGGTGGTTGATACATCCTGGTCGTTGTCCGACCCGACCTCACATAACGGCCGGTTCACCTATATCGCCCGGGTAGTGGATAGGCTCGGTAACTTCGGTAATCAAGCCGAACAAGTAGTTGTTGTGAATACCAGCAGCCCTGAAGCGAAGATCAGCATCGAAGCGATCAGTGATGACAATGGTATTAGCAACAGTGACTTCATCACCAACGACAACACCTTGCTGGTCCATGGTTCTGTGGATCGTGAACTGGGAGCTGATGAGCGAGTTGAAGTTAGTCTCGATGGCAAAAATTGGGTGGTCGCATCTGTAAGTGACGCCAAATGGACGGCTGATTTACAGCATATCCAAGTGCCTGATGGCATCTATCAGTTGCAGGCTCGGGTCATTAACACTGTTGCGAATGTCGGCGACAGCGTTAGCCGAACGCTGGAAATAGACACTGCGGGTCCGGTCACACTGGGGCTTAGCAGCTCGGATAGCTTGGCTACAGATACGACACACGGTCTGCAGAGCCCCTTTAGCGACAGTGTGTACAGTCAGAATAATGACTTGGTTACCCGGGATCAGACTGTCACGTTGCAGGGGACCTTAAGCCGTTTGTTGAATCAGGACGAGCACCTACAGATCAGCTTTGATGGTGGTCGTAGCTGGACAACCCTGATTTCCCACGGAGCTGCTCAGTGGACCTATCAGTTGCCTGAGGTGAGCCGTAGTACGACCACGACCTACCATCTGCGCTTAATCGACGATGCCGGGAACGTCTCCACCGATACTGGCTTCAATGAGGCTGGCTACCGAGTCGTGGTGGACATGGATGCGCCGGACAAAATCTCCGCTGCACCTGAGGTCGAAAAAATCGTAAACAGCAGCACCGTGTTCAGCTTTGACAGTTCCAAGTACGGGCGCGTGGAGGCTGGAGCAATTGTCTCGCTGGTGAGTGATGTGAATGGCAACGGCACCTATCAGGAAGGGTTGGATACCGTTATCGGTTATGCCAAGGCCAACGCTGATGGCAGCTGGAGCTTGGATACGACTTTGCCTGGCGGGGCTCATAACCTGGCTTTTGTCGTGTGGGATGAAGCTGGTAACCGCTCGGGTATGAGTGCCACCACCAGTGTTGGTGTGACATCTGGCCAGGCCGGGAGCACTCTGATTGAGCAGACCTGGGGGGGCACAACGGATGCAGAAGGCTATGGGCTGAATGCGGCGTCTGTGACGATTAACCAGAATGGCTCTTGGTCGTTTTTCCAGAGTGCTAGGGCGGAGACCGGTGCTTACACGGCAAACGCGGGGCGGGTGTATTCAGCCAACAATCAGACCGACTACAGCTCGGTTTATCTGGCTCAGCCAACGATTGCTAATGGGGCGGGAGCCAATGTTATTGAAGCCGGTTATGGGCGCTTCATTAACTCCGCTGTATTTGCGGATATAAACCGTGATGGCCTTGCTGACGTAATGTCTCAGGTCAGCTCCTACGGCAATGCTGGCTATACGGCTTACTGGATGCAGAATGCGGATGGTACCTATCAGCCCAAGGCTTTGTATCAAGGGACGTTAAACCATCTGGGCGGTGCAATCGCCTATGACCGTCAGGGTGATGGATATCTGGACTTTGTGCTGGCTGACTCCGAAGCTGACTCGATCTCTTTCATCAAGAACGAGAATGGCAACCTGACGTATGAGCAGGCATCCGGGCGTGCAGCAGGGCATCCAGGTGGGGCGATGCCCTGGAACCATGCAATCTTGCATGAGGTAGGTGCGGTTGACCTGAACAACGACGGTACAGTGGATATCACGGCTCACTCTAATTACAACGGTACTACTGCTATTGGTAACCTCGGTCGTGGACTAGCCATCATGTACAACGATGGTGCTGAATTCAGTCAGTATGTGAACTACGCCGATGTGTTCCGTAACGACGGGTATCTCGATTATGGAAACCTGTCTATTTCCATGACTTGGGCGGACTTCAATGGTGATGGCTGGCTTGACCTGTACCTGAACCGTGGCGCAAAAAATGCGGTGAACTCCGATGAGAGCCGCATTTATCTGAATGATGGTACGGGTGGTCTGCTTGCTACCGATCAGGAAGCGCTGTGGTTTGGCGACAATATGGATGGCGGTACATCGCTGGCAGTGGACTGGAACCACGACGGTAAAATGGATGTGATTGAGGTTCCACGTCAGGGAAGTGCCGGTACTCCAACGCTGTACCTTAACCAGGGCAATGGTGTTTGGTCGGGAACCGCGCAGGCGCTTACAGATGCACCGCTCGCCAATATTACTGGCGCTGTAGCTCTGGACTACGACTGGGACGGCTCCATGGACCTGGTGATGTATCGGGCTGGAGCTGACGGTGATGTAGTTGCACGGGATAACGCTGCTCCGACTTTGCTGGTGAAAAACACCAACATTGCCGCGGACGGGACCAGCTTGCAGATCCGTATTCTGGATAAGAACGGCATCAACACGTTCTACAGCAATACCGTCAAGCTCTATAACTCCAAGGGTGAGTTGGTCGCTACACAGCTGATCAACCCGCAGGCATCAGGTTCCAGCAATAGCATGGCGCTTGTAAGTTTCTTTGGTCTGGAGGCCAGTGAAACTTACTCGGTGCAGTTGCTGAGGATTGAAAACGGCGTTGCTAACCACGTAGGCGCGGTCGCAGAGCTGGGTGGCTATACCAATGGTACGGTCAACCAGAGTTGGGGCGGACTTACCACCGGAAAGGCGCACGATGCTTATGTGCTTACTGCGGAGAGCGATGGTGCCAGCAACGACACAATCGGTGCTGGAGGCATCGTTGGTACCGGCTATAACGATACCTTCTTCGGCTCCGAAGGCAATGACACCTACAGCGGTGGTGGTGGTTGGGACCTGGTCGTCGACGGCGCGCAGCGCTGGAGTGCTGACGGTGGCATGGACGTGGTGGATTACAGCCAATCGACCAATGCTATCAACGCGAACCTGCACACTGGTGTGGCCGTAGGCCAAGGTGAGGACAAGTTGATCAGTATTGAGGGGCTGATTGGTACTGATCAGGCCGATACTTTTACTGATAACGCAGCCAACAACTTGTTCGAAGGCCGTGGTGGCAACGATGTGTACTACCTAACTAATGGTGGTAATGACACCTTGATGTACCGCCTGCTGGACAACGCTGATGGGACTGGCGGCAATGGGCATGACACGGTCTACGGCTTCCACGTTGGCAACATCGCAACGGATGCCAATGCCGACCTGATTGATATCAGTGGTCTGTTGGATTACAGCGGCCCGGTGTCGTTCTATCAGGACTCGGATGGCCTGAAGCTGGACCATTCTGCCAAAGGCATTCTGGATTACCTGAGTGTCGAGGTGAAAGGTAACGACACGGTGATCAGTATTGACCGTGACGGTACAGGCGATCAGTCCAAGTTTGTCGAGATACTAACCTTGGCAGACACCCAGACCGACTTGCTGACCCTACTGCAGAACAACCAGATCATGGTGTAACTGAACCAGACGCTGCGTGGCTTTGCTCGCAGCGTCTGATCTGGTACTTAAGCCCGCTTCGGCGGGCTTTTTTGTGCCTGCGATTTGCCCGTCAGGCACCCAGCAGGCTTTGTCCACAAACGCGCAGAGTCTGCCCGCTCACTGCTCCTGAGCCCGGTTGGGCGAACCACGCTACGGCCTCTGCCACATCCAGCGGCAGGCCGCCCTGGCCCATGGAGTTCATGCGTCGCCCGGCTTCGCGGATGGTCAGCGGGATGGCGGCGGTCATCTGGGTTTCGATAAAGCCCGGTGCGACCGCATTGATGCTGATGCCGCGCTCGGCCAGGGCCGGTGCCCAGGCTTGGGCCAGACCGATCACGCCCGCTTTACTCACGGCATAGTTGGTCTGCCCCATGTTCCCGGCAATACCGCTGATGGAGGCGATCAGCACCACGCGGGCATTGTCATGCAGCTTGCCGTTTTCGAGCAGCGCCTGAGTCAGCTCTTGCGGCGCATTGAGGTTGACGTTAATGACCGAGTTCCAGAAGTCTTCGCTCATTTTCGCCAGCGTCTTGTCGCGGGTGATGCCGGCGTTATGCACGACAATATCCAAGCCTTGTGGCAGTGCTTCAATCAGCTGCTGAGCCGCGTCCTGTGCACAGATATCCAGCGCCAGTCCGCGACCGCCGAGGCGTGAGGCGAGGGCGTCCAGTGCGTCTTTGGCGGCAGGTACATCCAGCAGCACCACATCAGCCCCGTCACGGGCGAGCACTTCGGCAATGGCGGCGCCGATGCCTCGGGAGGCGCCGGTTACCAGCGCCTTCTTTCCGGCCAGAGGACGTGTCCAATCACTGACGTGTGTCGAACAGGCCGACAGACGCAGCACCTGCCCGGATACATACGCACTCTTGGCAGAGAGGAAGAAGCGCAGCGCGCCCTCCAACTGATCTTCTGCGTCTGGCGCTACATACAGCAGCTGCACTGCGCCACCTCGGCGGATTTCTTTGCCGAGTGAACGGGTGAAACCCTCCAGTGAGCGCTGTACGCTGGCGGCGATCGGGTCATCCAGACTCTCCGGGGCGCGTCCCAGCACCACTACGCGGGGGCAGGTACTTAGGTTTTTCAGGGCGGGCTGGAAGAAGTTGCGTAATTCGATCAGCTGTTCAAAACGGGTCAAGTGGCTGGCATCGAAAACCAGCGCCTTGAGCTTGCCATCCTGCTCGCCGTTCCAGCCAGGTACATCGCCCTGGTTGTCAGCAGCAGTAAAAATGGTCTTGTTTAGCTTGTGTGCAAAGCCAAGAACGGCCGTAGCCATTGAGCCTGCGCCGCCTATAAGCAGAGCCCCTTCCAGCGGGTGGCTGCTTCCGGCAACCCAGCGTTCAAGGTGTAGCGGAGCAGGTAAACCAAGGGCGTTGACCAGTCGACGGCCGGCGTTGGAGTTGGCGAAGGCGAGGTAACGGTCAGACATAATGGCACCTGAGAGTACTTAAAATTTGCCATAACTCTACGCAGACCATAGAAATACGCAATTGACCGGCCGTCATGCAGTGTTGGCATGGCGGCCAATGCGACGCTGCAATCAGGCGTTAGCCTGTGTCACCTACCATTCAACAAAGGAGTTGTTCATGAGCCAGTTGCGCCGTGTTGCCATCGTCGGGGGAAACCGTATTCCGTTTGCCCGCTCAAATACCGTCTATGCCACGGCGAGCAATCAGGAAATGCTCACCAGTGCACTGGATGGCCTGGTTGAGCGTTTCAACCTGCATGGTGAGCGCCTCGGTGAAGTGGTCGCCGGCGCTGTGCTCAAGCACTCACGGGACTTCAACCTGACCCGCGAAACGGTACTCAGCACGCGTCTTGCTCCTGAAACACCGGCCTACGACATTCAGCAAGCCTGCGGAACTGGGTTGGAGGCCGCTCTGCTGGTGGCTAACAAGATCGCACTCGGCCAGATTGAGTGTGGTGTGGCGGGCGGTGTGGACACCACATCCGATGCGCCGATTGGGGTGAATGAAGGTTTGCGCCGGATTTTGCTTGAAGCCAATCGCGGCAAGACCACAGCAGACAAGGTCAAGACTCTGCTGAAAATTCGTCCAAAGCATCTGGCACCGGCCATTCCGCGCAATGGTGAGCCGCGTACCGGGCTGTCTATGGGCGAACATTGTGAGCTGATGGCGAAAACCTGGGGCATCCCACGTGATGAGCAGGACCAGTTAGCCTTTGCCAGCCACCAGAAACTAGCCGCGTCTTATGCTGAAGGCTGGCACGATGACCTGCTGACGCCTTATCTGGGCCTGACCCGCGATCAGAACCTGCGCGCAGATATCAGCCTGGAAAAACTTGCCACGCTCAACCCCTGCTTTGACCGCAGCGCCCAGGGAACCCTGACGCCTGCCAACTCAACACCGCTGACAGATGGTGCCTCTGTGGTGCTGCTGGCATCGGAGGAGTGGGCCAAGGCCCGTGGCTTGCCGATTCTGGCGTATTGGAAAGACGGCGAAGCCGCTGCGGTGGATTTTGTCAGCGGCAAGGAAGGGCTGCTGATGGCCCCGGTCTATGCGGTGCCGCGACTGCTGGCCCGTAACAACCTGACGCTGCAGGATTTCGATTACTACGAAATTCATGAAGCCTTTGCCGCCCAGGTGTTGTGCACCCTCAAAGCGTGGGAAGACGCCGAATACTGCAAAACTCGTTTGGGCCTCAATGCGCCGCTGGGCTCTATTGACCGCAGCAAACTGAACGTGAAAGGCAGCTCGCTGGCGGCAGGACACCCGTTTGCGGCGACCGGTGGTCGGATCGTCGCGAACCTGGCCAAGCTACTTTCCGTGGCGGAACAAGGTCGCGGTTTGATCTCCATTTGTGCAGCTGGCGGCCAAGGTGTGACTGCGATTCTGGAAAAGTAATCCAATAGAGGCTCCCGTGTTTTTACACGGTCAGCGACACCATGATTTCAGGCGGCCCGCAGATTTGGGGCCGCCTTTTTTATGCTCGCAGTTTAGGCTTTGGTGCTCTGGACGAATGCGCTGCGTGCAGCCTTATCGAATACTGCGAAAGCGTTGGATCTGCCGGATACGTTGGGGATGACGCTTTACAAATCTACCTTTTGGGTAGCAACCGACGCTTTCTCCTGAGCTAAGAGCGCCTGTTTGCGTGCGAGCCCCCAGCGATAACCAGCCAGCCCCCCAGTGCTGGAAATCACCCGATGACAAGGTACGATCAACCCCAGTGGATTACTGGCGCAGGCGCGGGCTACGGCGCGTGGATGACTGCCTACTTCGGCTGCCAGTTGCGCATAGGTTCGGGTTTGGCCGCTGGGGATTTCCCGCAGCTTGTTCCATATCTGCTGTTGAAATGCTGTGCCGCGAATATCCAGCGGTAGATGCGCTGCGCGCTGAGGTTCACATATTTGCTCTAACAGCGTTGCCAGCCAGTCTTGCAGGCCTTGGTCATCATGCTCAAGGTGAGCCGAGGGAAAGCGTTGTTGCAGCTCTTGCTCAAGAGCTTGATGGCTGTCGGCAAACAGCACCGCGCAGATGCCTTTATTACTGCTGGCCATGAGGATCTGCCCCAGGTCGCATTCGGCAATGGCATAGCGGATTTGCTCAGGCAATGCCTGTTTACGGCTGCGTCCAGAGTTTGCAGGCATCACAATGTTCTCCGTTTGTTCGCGCTCTTTAGCTTTCGCCCACGCGTGGGGCGTCAGCCCGGTTCGGGCTTTAAAAGCACGGCTTAGATGGGATGCGGAGAAACCGATTCGGCTGGCCAACTGATCAAGTGTCAGCGGCTCTTGGCTGAGCAGCTCACAGGCAGCCTGCACCAGTGCATCTAACTGTTCAGCAGGGCTTTGTCCGTGGGGCGAGCAGCGTTTACAAGGACGATATCCGGCTGCTTCTGCTGTACTGGCGTCTGGGTAAAAGTTCACATGCTCCCGCTTAGGGCGGCGGGCCGGACAGCTGGGGCGGCAGTAAATGCCTGTGCTGCTGACGGTGAATACAAACTGACCGTCTTGCGCAGCATCACGGGCACAAATGGCTTTCCAGCATTGTTCGGGCGTGAGCATGGCGGTTCTCCTTGGCGAAGTTGGATTGTCTTCGGTGAGCGGGCGCTTGCCAATTCACATCTGACTTTCAAACTTCGCCTGGAGCACCTTACTGCCAGTTGAGGGTCAGCTCAGCCTGCCAGGCAACCCGCTCGAAATGCCTGCCCAGTACATCCTGCAAATAGGGCAGGTCATCTTGGTTATCAGCCTGCACCGTTAAGCGCAGACCTTTGTCGTCGGCCTGCAGCAGGCCAAGGCCTTTTTCAAACTCGATCCGGCCCTGTTGCTCATCGAATGTGACGGGCACTTTATGGGCAAAGTGCTTACACAGGCGGCTGATGTAACGTGCCGGTGTGCCTGTCTCGACATAAGCGCTGGATTCAAATGGCATGTTGACCTCCGCGATCAGTAACCGGCAGTGAAGCGTCTACGCAGATGATGCGGGCGTTCCAGCTCATCAACAATAGCCACTGCAAGGTCGGCTACGGTGATCGACGCCGGTTGGTCGCCGTTCATCAGTAGCTCATTTTCGCCCAGACGGAATTTGCCGGTGCGCTCACCAGGTGTTAGCAGCGCTGGTGGGGAGATAAAACTCCAAGCCAAGCTGGTTTCTGCCTGAATGATATTCAGTGCCTGACGGGCACCTTCTGCGCCTTCACGGTATTGCGCGGGGAAATCAGGTGTATCCAGCAGTTGAATGCCAGGTGCTACATACAGGCTACCGGCCCCGCCGACGATTAGCAGGCGCTGCAGTTGCGCTTGTTTAGTTGCGTCGATGATGGAGCGAGTGCCATCAATGAATTTTTCGCGGATATCCTCCCGGCCCCAGCCAGGATTGAAGGCGTGTACGACGGCGTCGTGCCCGTTCAGCTGTTGGGCCAGTTTGGCTGTGTCGAATACATCGCTTGCCTGTGCGGTCAGAGCCGGATGCTCCGGCAGTTTCTCGGTGTTGCGAACCAGTCCGGTGACCTGATGGCCACGGTTAAGAGCTTCTTGCAAAACAGCCGCGCCAACAAATCCGGTGGCGCCGATCAGTGCGATCTTCATGGTGTATCTCCTTGAAATGACGGGAGAGATGATCGCAGCTGGATAAAGGGGAGAAAAATAGGCTAAAAGTGCTTTAACTATTAAGTGGAGCTTAATAATGGAGCAGCTAAAGCGTATGGCTGTGTTCGCTACTGTGGTGGATAAAGGCTCGATGGTGGCGGCTGCTGAAGCATTAGGCATGACCGCTTCTGCGGTCAGCCAGCAGATTCGTAAGCTTGAGCAGAGCACCCAGGTTAACTTGCTGCATCGCACCACCCGTAAGCTGACGCTGACTGAGGCTGGAGCCACTTTTTATCAGAGTTGTTCTCAGGTCTTGGCTTTGGCTGAAGAGGCTCAGCAGCGCCTGGCCGAGTTGCGCGATGCGCCGGTGGGGGAGCTGCGTATCGCCGCTCCGGTCGGATTTTCCGGTACACGCATCAGTAACGCCCTGGTGCCTTTATTGCAGGCCCATCCGGGGCTGACCCTGCGGCTGATGTTTCATGATGAACAGATCGACCTGATTGAGCAGCGGGTTGATCTGGCCATCCGCATTGGGCAAATGGACGATTCCAGCCTGGTTGCCCGGTATATCGGTGATTCACGTATGGTGCTGTGTGCCGCGCCAGCCTACCTGCTGCGCAGGCCGTCGCTTACTACCCCGGGGGATTTGCTTGCTTGTGACTGGATCGGTCTGAACGCAGATGGTGCCAATGCCAGTCACTTGCAAATGGTCGGGCCGGATGAGCAGGTGGTTAAACTCCGTTTGGAGAGCCGCGTGAGCTGCAACAACATTCTGGCCGTGCGTAACTTCACCCTGGCCGGGATGGGCATATCCATACAACCCGAAGAGGAAATTCGCAGCGAACTGGAGCGCGGTAGCCTGCGTCACATACTGGAGCAATGGCATTTTCCGGCCCACGGTATTTATTTAGTTACACCGCGTAGAGAGGCGCAGCCCGCTAAGGTTCGCTATGCGATTGAGGCATTGCGCAAGCATTTACTGCCGCACTGACTCATTCTGCCGGTGACAGGCTGTGCGATGGTCTCAGATTGCCGTATAACAAGCGCTATTCCACTTGGCTCAAAAGGAACCCTGATTAACCGCAATGAAGACGCCAAAACGTATTGAGCCCCTGGTCGAAGCAGGGCTGGTCGATGAAGTGGTACGCCCGCTGATGAGTGGCAAGGAAGCAGCGGTGTATGTGGTGCGTTGTGGCGATGAGCTGCGCTGCGCCAAAGTTTACAAGGAGGCAAACAAGCGTAGTTTTCGTCAGGCCTCCGAATATCAGGAGGGCCGTAAGGTTCGAAACAGCCGTGACGCCCGCGCTATGGCCAAAGGTTCAAAATACGGGCGTAAGGAACAGGAAGACGCCTGGCAAAGCGCGGAAGTTTCGGCGCTATATCGCTTGGCAGATGCCGGTGTACGCGTGCCCAAACCATACGACTTTCTGGATGGCGTGCTGTTGATGGAGATGGTTGATGATGGTGAGGGCGATGCTGCACCGCGCCTGAACGATGTCGACCTGTTGCCGGAAGATGCCCGCGAATTCCACGCCATGATGATCCAGGAAGTGGTGAAAATGCTCTGCGCAGGGCTTGTGCATGGTGACTTATCCGAGTTCAACGTGCTGATGGCTCCGGATGGCCCGGTCATCATCGACCTGCCCCAGGCAGTTGATGCAGCAGGTAACAACCATGCCTTCAAAATGCTGGAGCGCGATGTCGGCAACATGGCCGACTATTTCGGTCAGTTTGCTCCGGAGCTGAAATACACCCAATACGCTAAGGAAATGTGGGCGCTGTATCAGGCTGGTGAGCTGCGGCCTGACTCACAGTTGACTGGGGAGTTTGCGAGCTCCGAACACAAGGCTGATATTGACTCGGTAATGCGTGAGATCAAAGCAGCGCTGGCCGAGGAAGCTCGCCGCCAGGCGATGCTGAAACCGGATGACGACAGTACCGCTGAGCCGACGCCTCCCTGGGCCAAGTAGCCCGCAAACAACAAGGCAGCCATCAGGCTGCCTTGTTGTTTCTGCGTTGTTCTTACAGGCGGGTAGCCTTAAAGGTGTCGCACTGATTCGGGTTACCCGACTCGAAGCCCGTTTTGAACCAGCGCACGCGCTGTTCTGAAGTGCCGTGGGTGAAGGAATCCGGGACTACCTGACCGCGAGCCTGCTTTTGCAGACGGTCATCACCAATTGCGTTGGCTGCGTTCAGCGCCTCTTCTAAATCACCGGCCTCCAGCCAGTCATGTCGACGCTGCCCGTGGTGCGCCCAGACCCCGGCGAGACAGTCAGCCTGCAGTTCCTGGCGTACAAGCAGGCCGTTGGCACCTTCAAGCTTCTGGCCGCGCTGGCGGGCGGCGTTAACCTTGGCCGATACGCCGAGCAGGGTCTGCACGTGATGGCCGACTTCGTGGGCAATCACATAGGCCTGAGCAAAATCACCGGCAGCACCGAAGCGCTGCTCCAGTTCTCGGAAGAAACTCAGGTCGATATAGACGCGCTGATCGCCGGGGCAGTAGAAAGGCCCGACTGCCGAGTCGGCAAAGCCACAGGCAGAGTTCACCCCGTCGCGGAACAGGATCAGCTTCGGATCGCGGTATTGCTGGTTGGCTTGCTGAAAGATTTCCCGCCACGTGTCTTCTGTGTCGCCCAGCACAGCGCGGACGAACTGCGACTGCTCGTCATTGGCTGCAGGTGGCGCGCTGTCCTGCACGCTGGTCGGGCCGCCGCCTTGCATGGCCTGGCCGGCAATCTGGCCGAGGATCTGCAGTGGGTCCTGACCGCTGATAAGGCCAAATACGACGATGAGGGCGACACCACCGAGCGTCAGTTTACCGCCGCCCATGCGCCGGCCACCGCTGCGGCCGCGTTCATCAATCACGTTGTCACTGCGTCTTCCACGTTCCCAGCGCATAGCGTCGTCCTGTTTGTAGAGCTTGTTGAGTGTTGTCCGTGAAACCGAAGTACGCCACTCCGGCTGTCAGAGATCAGTTACCCGGATATTCGCTGATCAGCGTTTCCTTGCCGTCTTTGTTCAGGCCGATGACCTGATATGCATCGCGTACATTGCCATACTCCATACCCGGCGAACCTGTTGGCATGCCGGGCACCGCTGCGCCGAGCAGATCAGGTTGTTTGCGCATTTTGAGGATATCGGCTGCCGGTACATGTCCTTCAACGAATTGTCCGTCAATCACGCCTGTATGGCAGGACGCCAGGCGCGGCGGGACACCGAGGCGGATTTTTACCGCAGTCATGTCAGGCTCCACATGGTCATTCACGGTGAAGCCGTTGTCCTGCAGATGGCTGATCCAGGCTTTACAGCAGCCACAGTTGGCGTCGCGGTGAACGTCGATGGTCAACGGTTCGGCGGCAAAACTCAGGCTGCTGAATAGGCTGGCAAGAAGGATGAGCTGGCGCATGAGACGCTCCTGAATGTGATCACACGATTATAGCGAAGGCGGGTTATTGCTTCTCTGACTACAAATTGGCGCGACAGTGCTTTCGGGAGGCGATCGAGTCGTGTCATCGTGGAATAATGACCTGATACCGACAATTACTCTGACAGGATGCTGAGCATGCTATTCGCCCGTTTGGTGCTGATCATTCAACTGCTGGTGCTGCTGGGATTGGGCTTAGCTTACTTTGTGCGACCCCACGAGATGGTCAATTACAGTGGAATGCTGCTGATGTCGACGGCGGCCGCCACGGATGTACGCGCCTTTTATGGCGGCATGCAAATTGGTCTGGCGGCTTTTATCGGTCTGTCGCTGACTTCAGCGCAATTGATGCGTGCAGCCCTGATTCTGCTGGTGTTGATCGACAGCTCACTGGCCTTGGCACGCATCGGCGGGCTGTGGCTGGATGGCGGCGCACAGCAGACTTTCAATCTCTATGCGCTGGTATTGGAGATCACCGGGGCTGTGTTCAGCTATCTGGCGTTGCGGGGACTTATCCGCAGTCAGTAAGGCGTATTAAGCGCCGCACTTAGCGGCGCTCCAGCAGAACCCCTGACTCCATATGATGGGTGTAAGGGAATTGGTCGAACAGGGCGCAGCGCGTGATCTTGTGTGTGTCATGCAGTTGGGCGATGTTAGCCGCCAGGGTTTCAGGGTTGCATGAGATGTACAGGATACGATCGAAGCGGCGGGTCAGTTCGCAGGTGTCCGGGTCCATTCCGGCGCGGGGCGGGTCGACGAACACGGTGCCGAAGTCGTAGCTTTTCAGGTCTACATCAGCCAGGCGGCGGAACGGGCGCACTTCATTCAGCGCTTCGGTCAGCTCTTCAGCGGACAGACGCACCAAGGTGATATTGTCGATGCCGTTATCGTCCAGATTCGCCAGCGCGGCATTTACCGAGGACTTACTGATCTCAGTGGCCAGTACTTTGCGCACGCGGGTAGACAGCGGCAGGGTAAAGTTGCCGTTGCCGCAATACAGCTCCAGTAGGTCATCTTCGCGCTCGCCCATTGCGTCGTAGGCCCAGCTCAGCATCTTCTGGTTCACTTCGCCGTTGGGCTGGGTGAATGCACCTTCTGGCTGGCGGTAGCTGAATGTGCGACCTGCGACTTGCAGTTGTTCCTGCACGTAGTCGCGGCCAATCACGATGCGCTTGCCTTTGGAGCGGCCAACGATATTCACCTTCAGCTCTGCTGCGAGCTTTTCCGCTTCAGCCTGCCAGGCGTCGTCCAGCGGACGGTGATAGCACAGGGTAATCAGCGCATCGCCGCTCAGCGTGGTGAGAAATTCAACCTGAAACAGTTTGAAGCCCAGCACCTTGTTTGATTGCCAGGCGGCTTTCAGGCGCGGCATCAGATCGTTGATAAGGACGCTGGCAATCGGGAACTCTTCAATAAAAATCGGCTGATGTTTGTCGCCAGCAGCAAACATTGCGTAGTGACGGTCTTCACCTTCGCGCCATAGGCGGAATTCGGCGCGCAGGCGGTAGTGCTCCTGCGGCGACTCGAATACCTGTGGGGCAGGCGCATCAAAAGGCGCCAGCAGTTCGATCAGACGCTGCTTCTTTTCATCGAGTTGAGTGCTGTAGGTGCTGGGATCGAACTGGGAACTGCTCATGGGATACTCGTCAATCTGCGGAAAATGCGCCTGTCACAAGAAGGCCTTGTTGCAGGCGCGCGCATCATATCAGGAGAACAGACCCAGCTTGACGACGCAGAACACGGCCAGAATCACCAGCATCGGGTTCAGCTCGCGCCAGCGGCCCGCCAAAACCTTGCCAGCAACCCAAGCAATAAAGCCGAAAGCAATACCGGTGGCAATGGAGAAGGTCAGCGGCATGGCCAGAGCGGTGATCAGCACCGGGGCTGCGACAGTGATGTCACTCCAGTCGATTTCAGCCAGGCCAGCCATCATCAGCACGGCAACGAACATCAGTGCAGGTGCAGTGGCGAAGGCCGGTACGCTGCCTGCCAGCGGGGCAAAGAACAGAGCCAGCAAGAACAGCACAGCAACCACGCAAGCAGTCAGACCGGTGCGGCCACCAGCAGAAACACCAGCAGCAGATTCAATGTAGCTGGTGGTAGTCGAGGTACCCAGCAGCGAGCCGCCCATGGCAGCAGTGCTGTCGGCGATCAGGGCGCGGCCCATTTTGGGCATGTGGCCGTCTTTGCGCATCAGCCCGGCTTTCTTCGCCACAGCGATCAGAGTGCCGGAGTTGTCGAACAGGTCAACGAACAGGAAGGCGAAGACCACGCTGACCAAGCCGACATCCAGTGCGCCCATGATGTCCAGCTTGAGGAAGGTTGGTGCCAGTGACGGCGGCATCGACATCACACCGCCGAACTGGGAAATACCCAGAGCAATGCTGATACCTGTGATCAGCAGAATGCTGATCAGCACTGCGCCGGTGATGCGGCGGGCTTCAAGGCCGACAATCAGGAAGAAACCAAAGATCGCCAGCAGTGCTTCAGGCTTGGCCAAATTGCCCAAGCTGACCAGTGTGGCGGGGTTATCCACTACAACGCCGGAGTTCTGCAGAGCTATCAGCGCGAGGAACAGACCGATACCGGCAGCAATCGCCGAGCGCAGCTCCAGCGGAATGCTGTTGATGATCCATTCACGGATCTTAAACACCGACAGCAGCAGGAACAGGCACGCAGACAAGAACACCGCGCCCAGCGCCACTTCCCACGTGTAACCCATGCCTTTCACCACGGTGTAGGTGAAAAAGGCATTCAGGCCCATGCCCGGTGCCAAGGCAATCGGGTAGTTCGCAACCAGCCCCATAACAGCCGAACCAAAAGCGGCGGCCAGGCAGGTGGCGACGAAGATAGCGCCTTTATCCATACCTGTTTCGCCGAGGATGCTCGGGTTAACGAAGAGGATGTAGGCCATGGTCAGGAAGGTAGTCAGGCCTGCCAGCAGCTCGGTACGAACGGTGGTGTTATGGGCCTTGAGTTGAAAGAGTTTTTCCAGCATGTGGAGATTTCCCCTGGCGACTGCGGTGCCATCACTATGCCTGCTGTTAGCAAAGCATATCTACGCTTTTTACGTAGTTTTTGCAGCCGATCTATTAAAGGGCGCGGATGATAGCAGCTCATTTGGTTAGGGTGAATTTATGACCGATCGGACAGCTTAATTATTTTTGCAGGCGTGCATAGCCCGTGGAAAAACCTGCAGCCAGCAGGTTTTTATCACCAGAAAATTTAGTGCTCGCCGGCCTGCGGATGCAGGTGGTCGCGCTTGGCTAGGGTGGGGAACAGGCGAGTCCACAAGCCTGTGACCAAAATCGCGCCAAAGCCGCCAATTAATACCGCAGGTACTGTGCCGAGTACGGAGGCGGTGGCTCCGGCGCGGAAGTCGCCAAGCTGATTAGAGGCTCCGATAAACAAGCCGTTGACCGCACTGACACGGCCGCGCATTTCATCCGGCGTTTGCAATTGCACAAAGGCACCACGGATCACCATGCTGATCATGTCGGCAGCACCCAGAACTACCAGTGAGGCCAGGCTGAACCACAATGATGTCGATAGTCCGAAACCAATAGTCGCCACACCAAAGATAGCCACCGAGGTAAACATGATCGGCCCGACTTTGCGTTCAACCGGAAAGCGCGCCAGCCAGATCGACATCAGCAGAGCACCGATAGCAGGTGCTGAGCGCAACAGACCCAGCCCCCACGGACCAGTCAGCAGGATGTCTTTGGCAAATACCGGTAGCAGGGCTGTGGCTCCGCCGAGCAGGACGGCCATCATGTCCATTGAGACTGCTCCGAATACGTCCGGCCGGCTGCGGATAAAGCTAAAGCCCGCCAGCAGCGATTTTACCGACATCTTCTGATACGCCGGCACCTGCTGCCCTGGCAGACTCAGCATCATGCTCAGCGCACACAGATAAAGCACTGCAGCCGGTCCATAGACCCAGCCGGAGCCCAGCGCATACAAGAGGCCACCAAGCGCTGGAGCAACAATAGTGGCTGACTGCATGGCCGATGCTGATGCGGCTACAGCGCGGGCAAACAAGTGATCCGGAACGATATTGGGCAGCAATGCTTGTGTTGTGGGCATCTCGAATGCGCGGGCAGTACCGAGCAGGAAGGCGATCAGGAAGATCATTTCGCGGCTAACGGTTTCGGTGTGGCTGCCAATTAGCAGTGCCAGCGCCACCAGTCCCTGCGCTGCCTGACAAATGGCTGCAACTTTGCGTCGGTCAAAGCGATCTGCCACATGGCCCGTCAGGAGGATGAATAAAACCTTGGGCATGAACTCGACCAGACCCACCAAGCCCAGATCCAGCACGCTGCCCGTCAGGGCATACATTTGCCAGCCGATTGCCACAGTGAGCATCTGAAAGCCGCTGGCGGTGAAAACCCGGGCGAACCAGAACGCGAGAAAAGGGAGGTGATGACGCAAATGCAGCGGAGCAGAGCTATTCATGGCAAATCGGGTATCAGGCGGGCGCGCAATTTACCACGCTAAGGTGGATCAGTTGAGCCGCTAAGGACAAAACGGAGTGACAAAACACCACAGAGGATATTGCCGGGCTTAAAGCTACTCTTTAGTTAATTGTTGATCCAGATCAATACCGGGAATTGGTTTTGACTGAGGGCATTTTTTAGCCGCATCAACGCATACCTCTAAATAGTGACAAGAACGATAACGCTGCAGCAGGGCCAGGAAGGCAAAGCGGTCGGCCCTTACATCAATCTGATTGAGGAAGTTCTATGTTCGGCTTGGAGGCATTGGATCTAGCCCGGATTCAGTTTGCGTTTACCATCTCGTTTCACATCATTTTCCCTGCTATCACCATCGGTCTGGCCAGCTATCTGGCCGTGCTGGAAGGGCTGTGGCTGAAAACAGGTCAAGAGGTCTACCGCGATCTCTATCACTTCTGGATCAAGATTTTCGCGGTCAATTTTGGCATGGGCGTGGTGTCTGGTCTGGTTATGGCTTACCAGTTCGGCACCAACTGGAGTGCTTTCTCCGAATTTGCCGGGGCGGTGACTGGGCCGCTGCTGACCTATGAAGTGCTGACGGCGTTCTTCCTCGAAGCAGGCTTTTTGGGGGTGATGCTGTTTGGCTGGAACCGGGTCGGACCGGGCCTGCATTTCTTCTCAACCGTGATGGTGGCCATCGGCACGCTGATTTCTACATTCTGGATTCTGGCGTCTAACAGCTGGATGCACACACCGCAGGGCTTCGAGATTATCGCGGGCAAGGTGGTGCCGGTGGACTGGCTGGCGGTGATCTTTAACCCATCGTTCCCGTACCGTCTGGCGCATATGGCGACTGCGGCGTTTCTGGCGACAGCCTTCTTCGTCGGCTCATCTGCGGCTTGGCATCTGTTGCGCGGGCGCAACACGCCAGCGGTACGCAAAATGTTCTCCATGGCCATGTGGATGGCGCTGCTGGTGGCACCGGTGCAGGCCTTTATTGGTGACATGCATGGGCTCAACACGCTGAAGTATCAGCCCGCCAAGATCGCCGCGATCGAAGGGCACTGGGAAAACCCGCCGGGTGAGGCCACACCGCTGATCCTCTTCGGTTGGCCGGATATGGAGCGCGAAGAAACCCGCTTCAAACTGGAGATTCCCTATCTAGGCAGCCTGATCCTGACCCACAGTCTGGATAAGCAGGTGCCCGCGCTCAAAGAGTTCGCCAAAGAAGATCGCCCCAATTCCACCATCGTGTTCTGGACCTTCCGGGTGATGGTGGCGCTGGGCATGCTGATGATCCTGGCCGGTGTGGTGGCCTTGTTCCTACGCTGGCGCGGGCGACTGTACGAATTCCGGCCGTTCCTGCATCTGGCAGTGTGGATGGGGCCATCAGGCCTGATTGCAATTCTGGCCGGTTGGTACACCACCGAAGTGGGCCGCCAGCCTTGGATTATTCACGGCCTGATGCGTACGGCTGATGCTTCGTCTGGCCATAGTTATGCGCAGATGAGCCTGACCCTGGCGCTGTTTGTGGTGGTCTACTTCGCAGTATTCGGCGTGGGCATCGGCTACATGCTGCGGCTGGTGCGTAAAGGTCCGGTGGCGCATGAAGGTCAGGAAACCATAGATGGCGGTCCCGGCCAGCCACGGACTCCGGCGCGGCCACTTTCGGCACCCAATGAGGGGCTGCAGGAAGGGCATACCGATTCATTAGATGAGGGGAAATGAGATGGGCATTGATCTCTCATTGATCTGGGCGGTGATCATCGCCTTCGGCGTCATGATGTACGTGATCATGGATGGTTTCGATCTGGGTATTGGCATCATCTTCCCCTTCGTAAAAAACGACGGGGAACGCGATGTGATGATGAACACCGTGGCACCGGTCTGGGACGGTAACGAAACCTGGTTGATTCTCGGTGGTGCGGCCCTGTTTGGGGCCTTCCCGATGGCCTATGCGATTGTCCTCAGCGCGCTGTACCTGCCGCTGATTTTTATGCTGCTGGGGCTGATCTTCAGGGGCGTTGCCTTTGAGTTCCGTTTTAAGGCCAAGGCCAGTCGCCGGCATATTTGGGATAAAGCTTTTATTGGCGGGTCCACCGCCGCCACCTTTTTTCAGGGGGTGGCGCTGGGCGCTTATGTCGAAGGCTTTGAGGTGGTTGATGGCAAGTTTGTCGGCGGCTCGCTGGATTGGCTCACGCCGTTCTCGCTGTTCTGCGGCCTGGCGCTGATTGCGGCGTATGCCTTGCTCGGCTGCACCTGGCTGATTATGAAGACCGAAGGTCGCCTGCAGGAGCAAATGCACAATATGGCCAAACCGCTGGTGTTTGTGCTGCTGGCCGTGACCGGTATCGTCAGCCTGTGGACGCCGTTGGCAGACCCGGCCATCGCCGAGCGTTGGTTCAGTACGCCGAATATCTACTGGTTTATGCCGGTGCCGATTCTCGTACTGTTATGCACTTGGGCGTTGCTTAAGGCCGTGTCCCGTTACGCCAACTACGCGCCGTTTATCCTCACATTGGTGATGATCTTCCTGGGCTACAGTGGCTTGGCGATTAGCTTGTGGCCGAACATCATTCCGCCATCTGTGAGCATCTGGGCTGCTGCAGCACCGCCACAAAGTCAGGGCTTCATTCTGGTTGGGGCGCTGTTCATCATCCCTTTCATCCTCATGTACACCGCATGGAGCTATTACGTGTTCCGCGGCAAGGTGAATGAAGACCATGGCTACCACTGATAAACGCTCTGAGGCTGAAGTGCCCGCCAGCCCTATGTGGAAACGGGTGGGCTGGCTGGTGTTGATCTGGGCCGGCAGCGTGCTGGCGCTGGGGGGTGTTTCCTATTTGCTGCGCCTGTTTATGAAGGCTGCGGGGATGAGCAGCTGAGATTTAACTAGGCAATAAAAAACGGCAGCTGATAAGGCTGCCGTTTTCGTTTACGTCCAAGCTACCGGCTTAGGCGTCGATATCCACATCCCGGGTTTCCTTACCGAGAATCAAAGCCAGCAAGGTTAGCCCGGCCATCACGGCCAGATACACGCCGACCAGAGCAGGGCTGCCATCCGCCATGCTCCACAGCCACACGGCAACAAACGGAGCGAGCGCAGCACCTAGAATGGACGACACGTTGTAGGAAATGCCCGAACCGGTGTAGCGCACGTTGGTCGGAAACAGCTCCGGCAGCAGTGCGCCCATTGGGCCGAAGGTCATGCCCATCAGGCTGAAACCGAGGATCAGCCACAGCATCACGCCGACAAAGCCGAAGCTCAGCAGCGGCACCCAGCACAGTCCGAACAGGATGATGCCCAGTGTCACCCAAATCAGCGTCTTGCGACGGCCAAAACGGTCAGCCCAAGGACCGGATAGCAGGGTGAAGATGCCAAAGAACACCACACCGGCGATCAGCATCAGCACGAACTCGTTATAGCTGTAACCCAATCCCGGGAGCTGGCCTGGAGCCGCTTCAACCGGCGCACGGCCGTAGCTCAGGCTGAAGGTGGTCATCAGATAGAACAGCACGTAGGTGGCGAGCATATAAAAGGTGCCCAACACCAGCTCACGCCAGTGTTTGCGGGTCACTTCAGCCAGTGGCAGCTTGACCACCTTGCCCTGATTCTGGGTCTTGGTGAACGAGGTGCTTTCCACCAGATTCATGCGAATCCACAGGCCGATAATCACCATTACGGCGGAGAACAGGAACGGAATACGCCAGCCCCAGTCGAGGAATTCCTCAGACGGTTTGGACGGATCAAGCGATGGCAGCAGCGCCGCGACGATCAGGAACAAGCCGTTGGCGATGATAAAGCCCAGCGGAGCGCCCAACTGCGGGAAGGTGCCGAACAGTGCGCGTTTGCCTTTAGGCGCGTTCTCGGTGGCGACCAGCGCCGCACCGGACCATTCGCCGCCAATGGCAAAGCCTTGGGCCAGGCGCAGGAACACCAGCAACAGCGGCGCAACCCAGCCAACCGTGTGATACGTCGGCAACAGGCCAATCAGGAAGGTGGCAATACCCATGGTCAGCAGTGCAATCACCAATGTGGTTTTGCGCCCGAGGCGGTCACCCAAGTGGCCAAAGAACACTGCGCCCAGCGGACGGGCAATCATCGCTGCGCCAAAAATGGCAAAAGAAGCGAGCAGGGCGGTGGTTTCATTGCCTGGCGGGAAGAACAGGTGTGGGAACACCAATACCGCCGCCGTGGCGTAGACGTAGAAGTCGTAGAACTCAATGGTGGTGCCAATCAGGCTGGCGAGAATCACGCGCGCCCGGGAGTTCGCCGGAGCAGCAGGCGCAGAGGCTGTTGTGTTTGTCATAGTCGTGAGCAGGTTGGAGGACAACGGGACAGACCTGCCGGGCAGGCTGCGACGGATGGTCGCTATATTCGCTGAACTGCCAGATGATGAATAGCCGAAATCCGTCAAAACCGCCGTTTTTAACGCGTTTTAATTTGATTTCAGGATTATCGTGCGGTTATCGCTCATTTTGGCCCTTGCAGCTCGCTTCACAAAGGCCATGAACTTATTTAGTGGCTTTCAGCACGACGAATTTGGGCGTGGCGGCGACCTGCTCAACCCCGCGGAACAGGCGTTTGAGTTTGGCGTGGTAGCCAAGATGGCGGTTGCCCACAATCCACAGTTCTCCGCCAGTTACCAGTGCGCGGCGCGCTTGCTGGAACATGCGCCAGGCGAGGAAGTCGCCAACCACTTGTTGCTGGTGGAATGGCGGGTTGCACAGGACTAGATCGAGGGAGTCCGGCTCCTGTTCGGCCAGGCCATCGCCCGCGCGGATATCAGCCGGGCGGTCACCCAGAGCGGCTTGCCAGTTTTCCTGGGCGGATTGCACCGCCATGTAAGACTCATCCACCAGCGTCAGCTGTGCATCGGGGTTGCTCAGGGCGTAAGCGATGCCCAGTACGCCGTTACCGCAGCCCAAATCAGCCACGCGCAGCGCGCTCAGTTGTTTGGGCAGATGAGGCAGAAAGGCGCGGGTGCCGATATCCAGGCCTTCACGACAGAACACGTTGGCGTGGTTGATCAAGGTTAGGGCGGGCTTATCCAGACGATAGCGGCTCGGATAAGGCGAAACCGGCGCGGCTTTGCTTTCTACAACCGCCGTCAGCAGGCGGGCCTTTTTTACCGCCAGTGAGGCTTGAACTGGGCCGATGTATTTTTCCAGCAGGTCACCGGCTGCGCGGGGCAGGTGTTTGATCATCGCGCCAGCTATCACCTGTGCGCCCGGTGCCAACTGGCTGTGCAGGCGAATCAGCTGCTCTTCCAGCAAAGCCAGGGTTTTGGGAACACGGATCAGCACCAGGTCGAAGGGGCCCTCAAATGCTGAACTAGCCGGTATAAACCGCACAGAGTCGGCAGCAATCTGGTTGCGCTGTAGGTTGATCTGCAATGCTAGGTGGCCGAGGTGAGAGTCGCCGCTGCTGGTGACATCGACATGCCCGGCAAGGCTGGCGGCCAGCGCGCCAAAACTGTCATTCAGCACCAATACTCGTGTGTTGGCGGTCAGTCCCAGTCCATGAACCTCATTGAGCAGGTACTCATCGGCTGCATCAAAGGCCTGCAGCGGCTCGTTTTGCTGCTCAGGCTGGCGGATCAGCTCAAGCTGAGCGTAGGGACTGACAAATAAAAGCATTGGGATAACTCTGGATAAGCAAAGGCCGGATCGCCGCGCATTTTGACATGGACTGTGCACAAAGCCGAAACCAACAGCGTTTTAAGTCTCAATAGCCCTGCGCCTTGCGGGTTTTTGCCTGCCAGACTTTGCGCCACACTGGCTTTAGATCACAGGGAGCACGCCCCATGGAAAGTGAAAAATTCACCCGCCAGACCCTGCTTGAGGTCAACACTCTGACGCCGAGCCTGTTCACCCTGCGCTGTAGCCGCGATGCGGGCTTTCGATTTCAGGCCGGACAGTTTGCCCGACTTGGAGTGACTAAGGCTGATGGTTCGCAGGTTTGGCGGGCTTACTCGATGGTTTCTGCACCCCATGACGAGTTTCTGGAGTTTTTTTCGATTGTGGTACCTAGCGGAGAGTTCACCACTGAACTGCGTCGCTTAAAAGCCGGTGATACGCTGCTGATCGAAAAACAAGCGCTGGGCTATCTGACGCTGGATCGCTTTGCCGATGGCCGTGATCTCTGGCTGTTGGCCAGCGGCACAGGGGTGGCACCGTTTTTATCCATTTTGCAGGGGCTTGAGGTCTGGCAGCGGTTTGAGCGTGTGGTGCTGGTCTACAGTGCACGCAGCGCTGCAGAACTGGCCTATCAGCCACTGATAAAAGGGCTGATGCAACAGGAGCATCTGGCTGAGTTTGCTGATCGTTTCATTTATCTGCCGACTGTCACCCGGGAGCAGGTTGCGGGTTGTTTGCACGGGCGCATCACGGAATTTATCGCCAACGGTCAGCTGGAGCAAAAGGCAGGCATCAGGTTTGATCCGCAGGCTTCACGGGTGATGATCTGCGGCAATCCGCAAATGATTGATGATACTCGTGCACTGCTTAAACAGAGGGACTTGCAGTTGAGCCTCACTCGTCGGCCAGGACAGGTCGCGGTGGAAAACTACTGGTAATTCCGACTAGGCTTTGACGTGCCTGATCACTGCTTCGGCGTCTGAAAGTGAAATCTGGTAACGAATTGATGTTTTGTAATTATTGGCCGCTAACCTTAGGATTGCAGCCTGTTATGGTTTTTTTCGGATTATATGGACACTGAAAGGTGTAAGCCGCCCTCGCCATTTGCGTCGGGTGCGGCATTAAATTTACGCGGCACAGCTCTGTGCCAGCGTCCTCGGCAGCAGTCCGCTGCACGACCTCCTTATATGTTGATCGACTTTGCGCGTGCCTGTGGCCTGCGCGATGCGTTCGGCTGTACCCGTCTTATCAGCAAGAGAACTGCACGTTAAATGGAATGGATCATGGATCCCACGGCCTGGTTAGGGCTGTTCACGTTGATCATCCTGGAAATTGTTCTGGGGATCGACAACCTGGTGTTTATCGCCATACTTGCGGACAAGCTGCCGCCTGAGCATCGTGATCGTGCTCGTTTGATCGGCCTGAGCCTGGCGATGATTATGCGCTTGGGCCTGCTGGCGAGCATGGCTTGGCTGGTGACGCTGACTGAGCCGCTGATTGAGCTGTTTGGTCATACCTTCTCCGGGCGTGACCTGATCATGCTGACCGGTGGTGTGTTCCTGCTGTTCAAAGCCACGATGGAGTTGCACGAACGGCTTGAAGGAAGGACCCATCAGGCCAGCGGCAGCCGCACTTACGCGAAGTTCTGGCCGGTTGTGGCGCAGATCATCGTGCTAGATGCCGTGTTCTCTCTGGACGCAGTCATCACCGCCGTGGGCATGGTTGAACACTTGGAAGTGATGATGATCGCCGTGGTGATCTCCATGGGCCTGATGATGGTAGCGAGCAAGCCGCTGACGGCGTTCGTTAACGCGCGCCCAACCGTGATTATGCTGTGCCTGGGCTTCCTGATGATGATCGGCTTCAGCCTGACGGCTGAAGGCTTGGGCTTCCATATTCCGAAAGGCTACCTGTACGCGGCCATTGGCTTCTCGATTCTGATCGAGGTGTTCAACCAGACTGCCCGCTCGCGCCGTAAGCGCAACTTGCAGGGTGAGCTTGGCTTGCGTGAGCGCACAGCCCATGCGGTGATGCGCCTGCTGGGGGGCAAGGTGCAGGAAGACGAAGTCGGCGAGGAAATTGCCGATATGCTTGAGGGCAGCTCGTCGCAGGGCGTGCTGTTTGACCGCCGTGAGCGGGTGATGATCAGCGGTGTGCTGAGCCTGGCCGAGCAGTCGATTAAAAAGGTCATGACTGATCGGATGGAGGTCGACAGCTTCAACCTGGATGACACGGTGGAAAACATCCATCACGCCCTGTTGGAGTCGCCACACTCACGTCTGGTTGTGACCCGCAGCGAGGCAGCGGATGAACCGCTGGGCTACGTTCACAAGAAAGAGCTGTTCAAAGAGCTGCTTAAAGGCGAGCAGCCGGATATCGAAAGCCTGATCCGCTCGCCGGTCAATCTGCCTGACAGCGTGTCTGTGCTGAGCGCTCTGGAGCAGATGCGTCAGGCTTCGACCCACGTGGCGTTTGTGGTCAATGAGTTCGGCGGCTTCGAAGGCTTGCTGACCCTGACCGACATTCTTGAGGCCATCGCCGGTGAGCTGCCGGATGCCAGTGAAGTGGATGAGCCGGATATCGAAACCGTCGAGGACGGTTATATGGTCAACGGCGCGATTCACCTGACTGCACTGCGTGAGCAGCTGGGGTTCAAGGCCGGAGCGACGGATGATTATCAGACCCTGGCTGGTCTGGTCATGAGCCTGCTGGACCGCCTGCCTGCCAACGGCGACGAGGTCGATTACGCCGACTGGCGTCTGATCGTTACCGAGGTCAAGGAGCGCCGGGTGGCCAAGTTGCTGCTCAAACCGCTGCAAGTCTGACCGCGTCACTGCGCGTATAAAAAGAAAGGCACCGTAAGGTGCCTTTCTTTTTTGTACTGATCGCTACTCTTTGTGTTGCTGAGCTTTAAGCAGGTCACGGATTTCGCTCAGCAATTCTTCCTCTCGGCTCGGGGCTGGCGGTGCTTCCGGGGCCGCTTCCTCTTCACGCTTCAGGCGGTTGATGACCTTTATCCCCATGAAAATGGCAAAGGCGACAATGACGAAGTCGAGAATGGTCTGGATAAATTTGCCGTAACTGAGCACCACGGCCGGAATATCGCCCTCAGCCGCTTTGAGGGTGATGGCGAGGTCAGAGAAGTCCACTCCGCCAATCAGCAGTCCGATTGGAGGCATGATCACGTCGCCCACAAAAGACGACACGATTTTGCCGAAGGCAGCACCGATGATGATACCAACGGCCATATCAACCACGTTGCCTTTAACAGCGAAGGCTTTGAATTCACTGAGTATGCTCATGCTGGTGCAGTTCCTTTCGCGAGTGGGTGTAGCCCAAGTGTAGTGCGGGCTTTGCAGGGCTTCAAAATGCCGCATCTTTGCTTCCGTTGTTTGATATCGGCTAGGCTCAGGGCAGGTCGTCTGGAGGACACTGACATGCCGTTGGAACATCATCCGTTGCACCGCGAGTTTCCTGAACTGAATAGCCAGCTGGAGCGTTTACTGGCTACAGATGGGCATTTCAGTCATCTGGCCGGTGAGTATGCCGCGCTGGATAAGCGCATCTATGAAGTTGAGAGCGGGCGGGAGGCATTGGATTCGCTGGTGCTGCAAGGGCTGAAAATGCAGCGGGTGGCGCTCAAGGATGAGATCGAAGAACTGCTGCATAAGGCAGGCTAGACACTTGGCTTGATCTTGATCAACACCCGCACTGCACCGTAGGAATATTCTGAAGTTACAGACACCTACGGTTGGAGTGCCCGCATGTACGTTGAACATCATCCACTTGTGAAAGACTTTCCCGAGATGCGTGATGCGCTGCATGAGCTGCGCCTTAACGACACGCGCTTTGCCCGTATGGCGGATGCTTATGAGGAGTTGGATAAGCAGATCTGCCGCATTGAGTCGGGAGCCGAACTAATAGGGGAGGACGCGCTTACCGCACTCAAACAGGAGCGGGTTGGGCTCAAGGACGATCTGGCACGGCAGCTCAAGCGTGCGTCCGGGCAATGCTGTGGCTGTGGTAATGGCTGCCGTGGGTAAGTCTGTGCTGTAAATATATCCAGCTATTTCGTATGATCCGGGCTCTGCTTTTGAAGGAGTTCCGGAATGGCCAAAGCCAAGCGCATGTACGGCTGCACAGAGTGCGGCGCTACCTTTCCCAAATGGGCTGGGCAGTGCGGTGAGTGCGGTACATGGAACACGTTAGTGGAAACCCTGATCGAGGCAAATAGCGCCACACCAAGTGGCCGGGCCGGATGGGCGGGGGATCAGGCGCAGCTCAAGACGTTGGCTGAGGTCAGTGTTGAAGAGGTGCCGAGGTTTTCCACAGCATCCGGTGAGCTGGACCGGGTTCTTGGCGGCGGCCTTGTGGATGGTTCCGTGGTGCTGATTGGTGGCGATCCGGGGATCGGAAAATCCACCATTTTGTTGCAAACCCTGTGCAACATTGCCACGCAATTTCCTGCTTTATATGTCACTGGTGAGGAGTCTCAGCAGCAGGTCGCCATGCGCGCCCGCCGTCTGGGGTTGCCAGAAGACAAACTCAAGGTCATGACCGAAACCTGTATCGAAAGCATTATTGCCACGGCGCGCCTGGAAAAGCCGAAGGTGATGGTGATCGACTCGATCCAAACCATCTTTACCGAGCAACTGCAGTCAGCGCCGGGCGGTGTCGCCCAAGTGCGCGAGAGTGCGGCACTGCTGGTGCGTTTTGCCAAGCAGAGCGGAACTGCGATTTTCCTCGTTGGCCACGTGACCAAAGAGGGCGCATTGGCTGGCCCGCGTGTGCTGGAGCACATGGTGGATACGGTGCTGTATTTCGAAGGCGAGTCTGATGGACGACTACGCCTGCTGCGGGCGGTGAAGAACCGCTTCGGTGCGGTCAACGAGTTGGGCGTGTTCGGCATGACCGACAAAGGCCTTAAGGAAGTGACCAACCCTTCCGCGATTTTCCTCACCCGCGCCCAGGAAGAAGTGCCCGGTAGTGTGGTGATGGCCACCTGGGAAGGTACGCGACCGATGTTGGTGGAAGTACAGGCGCTGGTGGATACCAGCCATATGGCCAACCCACGCCGAGTCACGTTGGGCTTAGACCAAAACCGTCTGGCCATGCTGCTGGCGGTACTGCACCGGCACGGCGGTATTCCGACCTATGATCAGGACGTATTTCTCAACGTAGTGGGTGGTGTGAAGGTGCTGGAGACAGCATCTGATCTGGCGTTGCTGGCGGCGGTCATTTCCAGTCTGCGTAACCGGCCATTGCCGAACGATGTGCTGGTATTCGGTGAAGTGGGGTTGTCCGGCGAAATTCGTCCGGTGCCAAGCGGTCAGGAGCGTCTGAAGGAAGCCGCTAAGCATGGCTTTAAGCGGGCCATCATCCCGAAAGGCAATGCACCTAAGGATGCGCCACCTGGCTTACAGGTGATTGCGGTGACGCGCCTGGACCAGGCGCTGGATGCGCTGTTCGAATAAGCGCATCCGAGATTCAGAAAGTCAGTGCGGATCAGGCAGGGCTGCACTCGGTTCGCTTTACGCGTCACCCAGGGCAGCCAGTTCTCGCTCCAGTAGACTGTCGTCGCCCAGGTTGAGCTCGACCAGGCGGCGTAGATGGCTGATGGAGTCCAGATCAATGTGCCGGCAGACAAACCCCAATACTTCTCCGTGGAAACGGGTGAGCACCGCATCTAGAACGACGTGGGTATCTTCGGTCAGATCAATCTGTACGGTGAAGTTCTCGTTAGGATCTGCGTTCCAGTGCTCAGGGCGTTTGATCAGCAAGCCCTTGAGCGAAATATCGAGCAATTCGGCATTCCAGCTCCGCTCGCCCTGCTTCAACGTGGTGGGCGCGTCAAATTCAATGCGCTGAAATCGCCGACGCTCATTGCCTGATGCACTCATGCAAAAACTCCTGGTGGTTTTAGCCACTATAGCTAAGGCAGTTGTAACTGGCTTGTGACAGTTGCACAAGGGTGCAGATTATCCAGCCTGAAGGATATTTAGGCACGGAAATTGTTGGGTTTGAGCGCTTGAGTGTGTGCGTGATGCAGGGACTGTAGGCGGGAGCTGAAAGTTGCCTGAACCGGAACTCCCCCGCAGGCGCGGGGGAGCATGGACTTTAAGTCTTACCAGGCACCGCGCCGGTGGCTGGATACCCAGCGGTACATACCTTGTACGTTAGCCATTTTCATGGTGGCAAAGCCTGTCCAGGCTTGGACTTCGGGGCTGAACTTCACATTACGGTATAGCTGGTCCCAAGACTGTCCGGCCCGCACGAGATCCAACACTTGTTGATGAAGACTCACCAGATAGGTGCGCAACGCCTGTTGATCCTGACGAGTGGCCGGAGTGTAGTGCCCCACATCAATGACATCGACGTCCTGTTTGATTACCCAGTCCAGTGTTTCGATCCAGCCCGGGTAGTAGAAGTCCAGCAGGTCGTTATAAGGCATCGTCTTGCTTTCGCACACATCCGTGCACTGCAAGGCTTTGTAGTCCGGGAAGAGGACCATGGTCATGCTGTCCGAATGACTTGGGGCCACATGGTGCAGCAGTACGGTTTCACCGCCCAGAGTGATCTTCATGTCCTTATCGAAGACTTTATTTGGCAGAGCCGTGTCGAGCTTCTCTCCGATAATCGGTTCGACCGCCCGCTGGTTGGCGACCACCGTAGCACCGTTATCCTGAAAGATCTGGCTACCGCTGATGTGGTCAGCATGACCATGGGTGTAGATCACGTACTTAACCGGTACGTTGAAGCGGGTCTTGATTTCATTCAGCAGCCATTTTGATGTGCAGGACTGAGCCGGGTCGATCACCAAAGCGCCTTCTTTGGTGATCAGTACCAGACCGCTGTGCACGGCCAGACCATTGCCGGTGGTGTGGCGGTAGAGGTTGTTTTTGATCTGGGTAAGTCCGCGGGCCATATCCGGACAGGCCGCTGCGGTGAAGTCCGGCAGTTTTTCGCGGTCACTGTATTGCTTAAGGTCGAGCGTTTGGCCGTTGTCTGAGGCAGCCAGAGCAGGTTGTAGTGGAAGGCTTAAGAGCAGGCTAAGACAAAATCCCTTTAATCGAAGCATGATGTTCTCCAACGACTGCGCAGATGAGTGAGCATCCGGGCGCGCCAGTGGCCTCACAAAGGAGTGAAGACAGGTGAAGCCGGATGGTCTAAGTGGTATTAGCGCTTGGCTTCCAGCGGGCTGTTCATGCACGAACAGAAGACTCGCAAGCAATAGAGATATGCCGCTTCAAGTTGGTTCCCAGGCATTGCAATAGCTGGCAATGTGCAATCTAGTGCTTGCTTCATAAAGCCTATCCGGAACGCTTGTTAACGAGTCTTGAGTTGGAAGTGGTATCAGATCTATGAGACCTGCTCTGTAGATTCGCCGGAAACTTTCACATTTCGGTGCAGGCTTTGTTGACCGAGCTAACCTGTTTTAGACAAGTTGGGGGTGGGTTGCTCCTGACGGGGGCTTTAGAATGGCTCTTTCCGCATAGCCGGCCAGCGTTTATTGCGGGAATGTGCTGTTACTTAACTCAGAAACCGAGTGGGTCTGCTTCTCAGGGAGCAAGAACGATAACAACTATGGAGTGCTGTCAGGCTTAAGTCCTACGGCAGGAGTTTTTGAATGAATCGACTGATTGGTCACCTTGCCTGGTTCGCAGTCGCCTTACTGGGAGCCTTTGCTCTGGGTACAGTGGCGTTGAGCCGGGGCGAGACAATCAACGCGCTGTGGATAGTGGTTGCTGCACTGGCTATCTATCTGGTGGCGTACCGTTACTACAGCTTGTTTATCGCCAATAAGGTGATGCAACTGGATCCGACGCGGGCGACTCCAGCCGTGTTGAACAACGATGGCCTGGACTTTGTACCGACCAACAAACACGTGCTGTTTGGCCACCACTTTGCTGCAATTGCCGGTGCGGGACCGCTGGTTGGACCAGTTCTGGCCGCGCAGATGGGCTACCTGCCGGGCACGCTCTGGCTGATTGCCGGTGTGGTGCTGGCCGGTGCCGTGCAGGATTTCATGGTCCTGTTCATTTCCACCCGCCGTAATGCGCGCTCTCTGGGCGATATGGTGCGTGAGGAAATGGGCCGGATTCCAGGAACGATTGCCCTGTTCGGCTGCTTCCTGATCATGATCATCATCCTTGCGGTGCTGTCACTGATTGTGGTGAAGGCCCTGGCCGAAAGCCCTTGGGGCATGTTCACGGTCATCGCGACCATACCGATTGCGATGTTTATGGGCGTGTACATGCGCTACATCCGCCCGGGCCGCATTGGTGAAATCTCCATTATTGGTGTGGCGTTGCTGCTGGGCTCGATCTGGCTGGGCGGCGTGGTTGCTGCTGACCCTGTGTGGGGGCCGATGTTCACCTTCACGGGTGTGCAGATCACCTGGATGTTGGTGGGCTACGGCTTTGTCGCTGCAGTGCTGCCGGTTTGGCTGATTCTGGCCCCACGTGACTACCTGTCGACCTTCCTGAAGATCGGCACCATCGTGGCGCTGGCCGTCGGCATCCTGATTCTGGCTCCAGACTTGAAGATGCCTGCCCTGACTCAATTCACCGACGGCACCGGCCCGGTGTGGAAGGGCGCGCTGTTCCCGTTCCTGTTTATCACCATCGCTTGTGGCGCTGTTTCGGGCTTCCACGCGCTGATCAGCTCTGGCACCACGCCGAAGCTACTGGCCAATGAAACCCACGCCCGCTACATCGGCTATGGCGGCATGCTGATGGAGTCTATGGTTGCGATCATGGCCATGGTCGCTGCGTCGATCATTGATCCGGGCGTGTATTTCGCCATGAACAGCCCACCCGCCGTGGTCGGCTCTGATGTGGTGAGTGTTGCTGCTGCAGTGAGCAACTGGGGTTTTGTGATCACCCCGGATGCGCTGGAGGCGGTGGCCAAGGACATTGGTGAGCACACGATTCTCAACCGTGCAGGTGGTGCGCCAACGCTGGCGGTGGGTATCGCGCAGATTCTTCACCAGGCGCTGCCGGGTGAGAACACCATGGCGTTCTGGTATCACTTTGCGATTCTGTTTGAGGCGCTGTTCATTCTGACTGCTGTGGATGCCGGTACCCGTGCAGGTCGCTTTATGTTGCAGGACCTGCTGGGTAACTTCGTACCGGCGCTGCGTCGCACCGAATCCTGGGGCGCGAACGTGATTGCAACTGCAGGTTGCGTGGCGCTGTGGGGCTATCTGTTGTATCAGGGCGTAGTCGACCCGCTGGGCGGCATCAACACCTTGTGGCCGCTGTTCGGCATCTCTAACCAGATGCTGGCCGGTATCGCGCTGATGCTGTGCACTGTTGTGCTGATCAAAATGAAGCGCCAGCAGTACATCTGGGTCACCTTGCTACCTGCTGTGTGGCTGCTGATCTGCACCACGGTTGCGAGCCTGATCAAGCTGTTCGATACCAACCCGGCTGTTGGTTTCCTGGCCTTGGCCAAGAAGTACGAAACGGCGTTGGATGCAGGTCAAATTCTGGCTCCGGCCAAGGATCTTGGTCAGATGCAGCATGTGATCATGAACGCTTACACCAACGCTGGCCTAAGCGTGCTGTTCCTGGTGGTGGTCTTCAGCATCCTGTTCTATGCCCTGAAAATCGGCCGCGCCGCGTGGGTTAACCCGCAGCGCACTGACAAGGAAACTCCCTATCAGGCTGCGCCGAACGCTTGATAGCTGATCCGCCGGGCCTGAGGGCCCGGCACTCATGAGGTAAATACTGGTGTTCAATGATTTGAGTCGTATGGGTAAGTATCTGGGGCAAGCCGCGCGTATGTTGGTCGGCATGCCGGATTACGACACCTATGTCGAACACATGAAAAACAAACACCCGGATCAGCCTGTAATGAGCTACGAAGACTTTTTTCGTGAGCGTCAGGATGCTCGTTATGGTGGCGGTAAAGGTCGCCCCGTACGTTGCTGCTGAAACAGTTGCTTGCAGCTGAGTCGGTTACAATCCGGCTGATAAGAATCCATACGCCACGCTTGTCGTGGCGTATTTCGTTATGAGGTTGCGGTTATGTCTAAGGTGATTCCGGTCACGGTGCTCAGTGGTTTTCTTGGGGCAGGCAAAACAACCCTGTTGCGTCACATGCTACAAGCCGAGCATGGCCTGAAGCTGGCGGTGATCGAGAACGAATACAGCGACACACCGATTGATACGCAGTTGCTCGGCAGTGAGCCAGTGCAGGTGATGACGTTGGCCAACGGATGCGTCTGTTGTTCCATCCATGTCGAGCTGGAAAAAGCGCTGTACCTGCTGTTGGATAAACTCGATAGCGGCGAGTTGGACTTCGACCGGCTGGTGATCGAATGCACCGGGCTGGCTGATCCAGCACCTGTTGCGCAAACGTTCTTCGCGGACGAAGAACTGTGCGAGCGCTATGTGCTGGACGGCATCATCACTCTGGTGGATGCGGTCAACGCCGAGCGTCATCTGCAAGAGCCGATTGCTCAGGCGCAGGTGGGGTTTGCCGACCGCATTTTGATCAGCAAGACCGATCTGGCCCACGAAGCGCAAGTTGATGCACTGACTCAGCGTCTGCAGCGTATTAACCGACGTGCGCCGGTGCGCCATGTTGAGCATGGCCGTATTGATCTGTCCGAACTGCTGGATGTGCGTGGCTTCAATCTGAATGACGACCTCGGCCCGGTCATGACGCTGCGTCCACTGCTCCCGGCGAACAACACGGATCGCATCAGCACACTGGTGCTCAGCGCCGATCAGGATCTGGATATCGATAAGCTCAGCGCCTTTATGGAAAACCTACTGGAGCAGTACGGCAACTCATTACTGCGCTATAAAGGCGTGCTGGCGATTGCCGGAGAGGAGCGGCGCATGGTGTTTCAGGGGGTGCTGCGGCTGTACGGCTTTGATTACGCCGAGCCTTGGCAGGCGGGTGAAACACGCCAATCAGTGATCGTGTTTATTGGCGATAACTTGCCGGAAGCCGAAATCCGCGAGGGTTTTGCTCAGCTCGGTGCCTGATTCATCGCTCAGCGAGGCCGTGTAGTGGCGCAATACTTTGTTCCGCTCTATTGAGGGCGGGACAGTAAAACGGCATTGACGTAATCGCCATCGCGTGGATCTTTGTACGAGCCATCTTCAAGCACCTTCATGCGCAACAGTGCTTGGCGCGTGGCATCAATGATAATCAGCTGCCCATTGGGGTTGATGAACCATGCATATGGATCTCCCGCTAAGTTAAGTTTGCTCGCGCAATCTTCGTCCGCCTGTAGGCTCAACCCACCTATTGTAGGGGTGTCGCCAAGGCGTACTTTGCATAGAGGTCCACCTTCACCGTCTTGCCACAAGTCATATGCCCCTTTGAGTCGTTCGGCGTACTGCGGGGCGGGGGCTAGCTGTGCCTCCTGATCTTTGGATTTTGCGTTGAGTGCAAAGCGGGATTCGGGACCGCCAGCCGAGCTGTTCAAGGCGTATGTGGCCAGCAGGGTTGAAACGGTTAGTGTGCGAAGAGCGTGATACATGATAACGGCCTCCTAAAAACGTGGACTAAAGTTCCAAATTTGAAGGCTGTCAATGAAGCTAGGCGGGCGGGTGCCTAAAGTGTGGCTGGCATCAACAAAAAGCCCGGCATGAGCCGGGCTTTTTGTCAGCAGGTAGCGCTTAGTTGCCGTATACCGGGAACTTAGCGCAGACCGCTTTAACTTGCTCACGTACGCGGGCCTCTACGGCTTCGTCACCCAGGTTAGCCAGGATCTCGCAGATCCAGCCAGCCAGCTGACGGCACTCTTCTTCTTTAAAGCCGCGAGTGGTCACAGCCGGAGTACCGATGCGCAGGCCGGAGGTAACGAATGGGGAGCGTGGGTCGTTCGGTACGCTGTTCTTGTTCACGGTGATGAAGGCGCGGCCCAGTGCTGCATCTGCGTCTTTACCGGTGATGTCCTGTTTGATCAGGGACAGCAGGAACAGGTGGTTTTCAGTACCGCCGGAAACCACGTCGTAGCCGTTTTCGATGAAAACGCTGGCCATGGTTTGGGCGTTCTTGATGACCTGAGCTTGGTATTCCTTGAACTCGGGTTGCAGGGCTTCTTTGAAGCACACAGCTTTAGCCGCGATCACGTGCTCCAGCGGGCCGCCTTGGCCGCCTGGGAATACGGCGGAGTTCAGCTTCTTCTCCAGCGCTTCGTTAGCACGGGCCAGGATCAGACCACCGCGCGGGCCGCGCAGGGTTTTGTGAGTGGTGGTGGTCACAACGTCAGCAAACGGAACCGGGTTCGGGTACAGGCCAGCAGCAACCAGACCGGCAACGTGGGCCATGTCGACGAACAGGTAAGCACCTACTTTGTCAGCGATGGCGCGGAAGCGCGGGAAGTCCAGAACCTGAGAGTAGGCGCTGAAACCAGCGATGATCATTTTCGGCTTGTGCTCAACAGCCAGGCGCTCGACTTCGTCATAGTCGATCAGGCCGTTGTCGTTGATGCCGTACTGAACAGCGTTGTAGATCTTGCCGGAGAAGCTAACGCTGGCACCGTGAGTCAGGTGACCACCGTGAGCCAGGCTCATGCCCAGAACGGTGTCGCCTGCTTCCAGCAGAGCCATGTATACGGCACTGTTAGCCTGGCTGCCGGAGTGCGGCTGGACGTTGGCGTAGTCAGCACCGAACAGTTCTTTGGCGCGGTCAATGGCCAGCTGCTCAACGATGTCGACGTATTCACAGCCACCGTAGTAACGCTTGCCCGGATAACCTTCGGCGTACTTGTTGGTCAGAACTGAGCCTTGAGCTTCCATGACGGCCGGGCTGGTGTAGTTTTCCGAGGCGATCAGCTCGATGTGATGTTCCTGGCGTTGGGCTTCTTGCTCCATCGCAGCAAACAATTCGGCGTCAAAACGGGCAAGAGTTAAATCACGGCTGAACATGGCAATCCCCTGAGGTAATCAGCTGGGCGGTAGAAAGAGGGGGCGGATTCTACCCTATCCGAGGCGATCCGGCACATGAGGACTGATCATCCGTATGACAAACGCTGTTCATGCTGGTCGCTCAGCTCAGCATGAACAGGGCGCGGTTGGAAAATAGCGGGGTGAATTGGCGGGCGGGCATCGGACGGCCCAGCAGGAAGCCCTGAACCTCGTCGCAGTTGTGGGTGCGCAAGAAGTCGAGCTGCTCCTGATTCTCAACACCTTCAGCAATTACCGTCAGGTCCAGACTGTGGGCCATGGCGATAATCGCCCGGGCAATTTGCGCGTCCTTCTCGCCATGGGGCACGTTGTCCACAAAGCTACGGTCGATTTTCAGCACGTCCAGCGGGAACTGTTTGAGGTAGTTCAGCGATGAGTAACCGGTGCCGAAGTCATCAATGGCAATGTAAACACCCAGTTCTTTCAGCTCGGTCAGGGTGTGCATAGCGGCGGCCACGTCTTCCATCAGGATGCTTTCGGTAATTTCCAGCTCAAGCTTGCCGGCCGGAATGCCGCTTTGCCTGAGTGCTTCGGCGATACGCAGGTGCAGGTCGCCTTCGCTGAACTGGCGCGGCGAGATGTTGACCGAAATCTTCGGCACGTCCACGCCCTTCTCGTGCCAGAGCGCCAGTTGGCGACAGGCGCGCTGCAGGACCCAGTCGCCGACTTGCACCACCAGGCCGATCTCTTCAAGCACCGGAATAAAGCTGGCTGGCGAGACGTTACCGCGTTGCGGGTGTTCCCAGCGCAGTAGTGCTTCAACGCCGGTCAGACGCTTGCCATCGCTGGAGAACTGCGGCTGGTAGACCAGTTGGAATTCATCCTGGGCCAGGGCATGGCGCAGGTCACTCTCCAGCTCAATGCGCTGCAAGGCGCTGGCGTTCATCTCGGCCTGGTAGAACTGGAAGTTGTTCTTGCCGCGCTCTTTGGCGTGGTACATGGCGGTGTCGGCGTTTTTCATCAGCTGGCTGAGTTCGTTGCCATCCTGCGGGCTCAGGGCGATACCGATGCTGGCGCTGACGAAGAACTCACGACCTTCGAGGACAAAGGGTTGGGCCAGGCGCGCGAGAATCTGCTCACCCACATGAATGGCCCGGGTCAAAGCTGTTTCACGCTGGTTCTGGGAGTACAGCAGCAGGGTGAACTCGTCACCTCCCATACGTGCCAGGGTATCCTGGCCGTCTACGCAGAGGCTCAGCCGTTGCGCCACCTCTTTGAGCATGCGGTCACCTGCTGCGTGGCCGAGGCTGTCATTGATCGGTTTGAAACGGTCCAGATCAAGGAACATCAGCGCGACCCATTCGCGGTTGCGTTCAGCCTGCTGCAGAACGGTGTGCAAGCGGTCCTGGAACAGAGTGCGGTTGGGCAGTTGGGTCAGCGGGTCGTAATAGGCCAGGCGGTGAATACGCTGCTCGTTAGCCTTGCGCTCACTGATATCACTGAAGAAGCCGACATAGCTGATCAGGTCGCCTTCGTCATCCCGGATCGCAGTAATCCCAACCCAGGCCGGGAAGGTTTCGTCATTGCGTCGTTTGAGCAGCAATTCCCCTTCCCAGCTGCCCATCTGACGGAGCTGGTTGGTGATGTACTTGAGCTGGCTTTGTTGTGGATTATCGACGGTAAGCATGTTCGGCAGCTGGTCGATGATCTGCTTCGAGGTATAGCCGGTGACACGGGTAAAGGCGTTGTTAATCTGTACGATATAGCCGACCGGGTCGGTCACCATAATCGCTGCTGTGGAGTGTTCGAAGACGGTTGCCGCCATTCGTAAGTCTTTCTCGGCGCGTCGTTGCAGGCTGATGTCGCGGGCAATGCCGAGCAGGCCTTCAAAGCGTCCGTTGTCATCCCACATGGGCAGCAGGCGCAGCTCTATCGGTAAGGTGTGGCCGTCGGCGTGCAAGCAGTCGAAGACAAACACCTGAGGTATGAACTGTTGGCGCAGTTCATTCATCCGCAGCGGATCACCCAGTGCTGAGCTGACACGCTTCAGCAGGGTGGCTGCGCCAATGATCTGTTTGGTATTGGCGGCCAGGCTAAATAGGCCATGTTGGCGCACCCAGTCACTTTCATACCCCAGCACCGTTTCCACTGATGGGCTGACGTAGTTGACGTTGAGCAGGGCGTCGGTACTGATGATTACGTCAGTGATGCTTTCCGCCAGCAAGCGATAGCGCTGTTCACTGGCCTGCAGGGATTCGCGGCGGGCGATTTCTTCGGTGATGTCTTTTGCCACGCCCATCATGCGGCTGACACGCCCTTGGCTGTCGCGGGCCAGGGCTTGTTCACGAATCTCAAACCAACGCCAGCTGCCGTCACGGTGACGCCAGCGCAGTTCGTACTGCATCAGAACGCCGTCGCCGATGACATGGAGAGCGTTGAGGGTGCGCTGGTACAGCTCACTGTCATCCGGGTGAAGAATTTTTTCCCAGAAACTTTCACCCAGTTGTTCAATTTCAGCCTGGTTGTAGCCCAGTTGAGGCCCTAAATGGTTGTTACTGTACAGCTCCCGACGTTCACTGAGGTCGTTGACATAAATGGTGTCCGGCACTGCGTTGACCACATCGGACCAAAAACGCTCACGTTCTATCAGCGAGTTTTCGATGAGTTTGCGGTTGGTGATGTCGCTGATGCTCAGGGTAATCGCCTTGAGCTCATCAACCGCCTCAGGCAGGCGCAGCAGTATCCACAGGTGGCGGAGCTGGCCATGCTGGGTGGTGATGCGCTTTTCCATTTCGATCACGCCGCCGCCGTTGATCAGCGTGAGGAGCAGCTGCATGCGCAAGCCGTTGGGGCGGATCAGTCCATTATTGAACAGGTGCTGCCAGACGCTCTGGTTGGAGTCGACACCGAACAGGTTGAGGGCCACGTCGTTGCTTTCGGTGAGCTGTAGATGGCAGCTGATTTCGTCGTGATGCCGTGGGTCGGCATCCAGCCAGTTGCGCAACTGCTCATCGTTGCAGATGTCGTGCTGCTGCAGGCAGCGCTGCAGGCCGGTCAGGTCTAGGACGCAGAGGGCGGTGCCGGTGCCGTCGAAAATATCCTGATAGCGACGCCGGGTTTCTTGCAGAACCTGCGAGGCACGCTGTTCTTCGGTAACGTCCCGCAGCACCCAGACAAAACCGATCTGTTTATTGTGTTCAGTGAGGTCGCTGCGAGTGATGTCGTACAGGTGGATGTTGCCATTTTGGCGGATCTCGACCAGATCCGAGTCGCTGGTGCCGTGCGCACCGCTGCTATGCAGCAGCAGTGGATCCAAGCGCGGCATGAGCTTTAGGAGGTCCCAGCCGGAAGCATCGCGGTTGCTCAGGCCAAACATCTCTTCGGCCTGGGGATTCAGGTATTGCAGTTGACCGTTTAAATCGGTCACCAGCACGCGCTCTTCAATCGCCCCCAGCACGCTGCCCGCTTGCAGCATATAACGCCGCGAGGCGCTGTTCAGGGCCAGCAGTGAGCGTTGTTCGTGCAGCAAACGGTACAGGGCAACCAGGGTCAATCCGGAACAGACCAGGAGCAGTAGGAGCTTGCCAGCCTGCTCGCGCATGAGTTTGGAATGGACAGCGGCATAATTAAACAGTGTGTGTAATTGCCAGTTGCTGCCGGGCAGAACTGTCAGCCCGCTGCTTTGTGCGCTGTTCTGTGCGGTTACTGATGGCTGCAAGAGGCTGTTGTCGGTGAAGTCAAATTGATCACTGGCGATTACTCGCTGACTGTCGGCATCTTCCAGCAGCCAGCCGTGTGAGCTGGACTGACGCTCCTTGAGCCATTCGCTCAGCAAGTCGGTGTCCAAACGTAGTATCCAATAGCCGCTCTCAGGTGCCTGGGACTGACGCAAAAACAGGCAGATGTGGCCATTGGGCAGAGTACTGAATGAATAGAAAAAGGACTCGGAGTGGCTGCGGGCGAGTCGCTCTTGAAGCTGCACCGGGTCCATGTCCTGATTCAGGGTGTCGTGGATCACGCTGCCATCTGCACTGACCCAGGCAACACCGAGCAGGTTCGGGAGGGCGTGTCTGAGATTGTGCAGCAGCTCCTCCATCTCTGTGGAACTGCTTGGTGGCTGTGCATGGTGATGCATCAGAGCACCGGCGACCCCGGCTTTCAGGCGCATGTTCAGGCTGAGGTGATCGGCCAGCTGTGCGGTGTACAGCAAGCTCTGCTGGCGCTGGCTGTTGACCTGCTGGCGCAGCGAATCATTCAGGTACCAGATCACCAAGCCGATCAGGCACAGCACAAGTATGACCAGCAAGATGCGGATCGGGCTGCGCAGGACTTCCGAGGCAGGCGTTAGAGCGCTTCTGGGGGCGGCGGATGAAGTGACCTTAGACAAAACTGCGTCCTGGGCTGTTCAGTCGACTGTTGGGTCGAGATGTAAAAAACGCGAGCATGCAAGAACAGGCGATGAAATTCCACTGCAATATCAATGTGCCTTACTCGGGCTGGTTTGCCCTGTCATGCTCATTCGGGTAGCTTTGTCCTCTTGATTAATGACTAGCGCCTGAAATCCAGGCTGTCGTTGACATTATCTGACGGTCCGCCGTCGTCTGGCATGCCTTGTATAGCCAGCAGGCGGTTTACTTCGTTTGATTCCAGAACCCAGGTTATTCATGGCCCAATACGTTTACACCATGCATCGGCTGAGCAAAGTTGTTCCGCCGAAGCGTGAAATCCTCAAGAACATCTCCCTGTCTTTCTTCCCGGGTGCGAAGATCGGTGTGCTCGGCCTTAACGGTGCCGGTAAGTCGACCCTGCTGCGCATCATGGCGGGCGTTGATACAGAGTTCGACGGCGAAGCCCGCGCTATGCCCGGTATTAATGTCGGCTACCTGCCTCAGGAGCCGCAGCTTGACCCGAGCAAAACCGTGCGCGAAGTCGTAGAGGAGGCGGTCGACACCATCAAGCAGGCACAAGCCCGCCTGGATGAGGTTTACGCAGCCTACGCCGAGCCGGATGCCGACTTCGACGCACTGGCGGCCGAACAGGCCAAGCTGGAAGCGATCATTCAGGCCAGCGATGGCCACAACCTTGAGCGCCAGCTGGAAGTCGCAGCCGATGCCCTGCGCCTGCCGCCATGGGATGCCAAGGTCGAGCACCTGTCCGGTGGTGAAAAGCGCCGTGTTGCACTGTGCCGCCTGCTGCTGTCCTCGCCGGACATGCTGCTGCTCGACGAACCGACCAACCACCTGGATGCCGACTCGGTCGCCTGGCTGGAGCAGTTCCTGCACAACTTCCCGGGCACCGTTGTGGCGATTACCCACGACCGTTACTTCCTGGACAACGTAGCTGGCTGGATTCTCGAACTCGACCGCGGTGCGGGTATTCCGTACGAGGGCAACTACTCTGGCTGGCTGGAAGCCAAATCCGAGCGTCTGGCTCAGGAGTCCAAGCAGCAGTCGGCTCATGAAAAAGCTATGAAGGAAGAGCTGGAGTGGGTGCGCAAAGGCGCTAAAGCCCGCCAGTCCAAATCCAAGGCTCGTCTGCAGCGTTTTGAAGAAATGCAGTCGCAGGAATTCCAGAAACGCGCTGAGACCAACGAGATTTACATCCCGGCTGGCCCGCGTCTGGGTGACAAGGTCATCGACTTCGTCAACGTCAGCAAAGGTTATGGTGACCGTGTGTTGATCGACAACCTGTCGTTCAGCATCCCGAAAGGTGCCATCGTTGGTGTGATCGGTGGTAACGGTGCCGGTAAGTCGACCTTGTTCCGTATGATCATGGGCAAAGAGCAGCCGGATTCGGGCAGCATAGAAATCGGTGAAACCGTGCAGCTGGCTTGTGTAGACCAGAGCCGTGACGACCTTGATGGCAGCAAGACTGTCTGGGAAGCGGTTTCCGATGGTCTGGACATGATCCGCATCGGTAACTATGAAGTGCCGTCCCGTGGTTATGTGGGGCGTTTCAACTTTAAAGGTGGCGATCAGCAAAAGTTCGTCAAAGACCTTTCTGGTGGTGAGCGTGGCCGTTTGCACCTGGCTCTGACCCTGAAAGAGGGCGCTAACGTCCTGCTGCTCGACGAACCGTCTAACGACCTTGACGTTGAAACCCTGCGTTCGCTGGAAGAAGCCCTGCTGGACTTCCCCGGCGCTGCAATTGTGATCTCGCACGACCGCTGGTTCCTGGACCGCGTAGCGACTCACATCCTGGCTTACGAAGACGATTCGCACATTGAGTTCTTCGAAGGCAACTACACCGAATACGAAGCCGATCGTAAGAAACGCCTCGGCGATGCAGCTGCTCAGCCGCACCGCGTGCGCTACAAGAAACTGGCGCAGTAATCGGGTCGTCATAAAACGGAGCCGCAAGGCTCCGTTTTACTTTCATCGTTACAAATGTGCCGTAAGGCACGACGTTGTCCAGATGGCTTGTGGTGCACGGCTGATGCAGCCATGATTTACCCAGGCCCCCGTCCAAGGAATTCCAATGCCAGACTCCATCGCAGCGCATTTGCGCGTGGCACCTGAAGCGCTTACCCGTCCTTTTTCTCCTGAGCAATTCAAGTTCACCAGCACCGAAGATCTGGAACCATTTCGTGGTGTGTTAGGGCAAGAGCGCGCTGTTGAAGCGCTACAGTTCGGCGTCGCCATGCCGCGTCCGGGCTACAACGTGTTTGTTATGGGCGAGTCCGGCACTGGGCGATTCTCGTTCGTGAAGCGCTATCTCAATGCTGAAGCCAAACGCCTTGAGACACCGTCTGACTGGGTCTACGTCAATCATTTTGACGAGCCCCGTGAGCCTCGGGCGGTTGAGTTGGCGGCAGGCACTGCAGCCGAGTTCATTGCTGACATCAATGCCCTGATCAACAATCTTCTGGCTACCTTCCCGGCCGTATTCGAGCACCCGTCGTTCCAGCAGAAGAAGAATGCTATCGATCGCGCCTTCAATAAGCGTTACGACCAGGCGCTGGACGTTATAGAGAAGCTGTCGCTGGAAAAGAGCATCGCCCTGTACCGCGACAGCAGCAATATTGCCTTTACTCCGATGCTGGAAGGCAAGGCGCTGGATGAAGCCGAGTTTGCCCAGCTGCCGGAAGCTGATCGTGAGCGCTTCCACAGTGATATCGCTGCCCTTGAAGAGCGTTTGAACGAAGAACTGGCTAGCCTGCCGCAGTGGAAGCGAGAGTCCAGCAACCAGCTGCGCCAGCTCAACGAAGAAACCATCACGGTTGCTCTGCAGCCGCTGCTGGCGCCGCTGTCGGAAAAGTACGCGGAAAACGCCGGTGTCTGCGCCTACTTACAGGCCGTACAGGTCAATCTGCTGAAAACCGTTGTGGATCAGCTTGCTGAGCTGGAAAAAGCTGATGCACAAACCCGCAAGATGCTCGAAGAGCAATACTGCCCGAGCCTGGTGGTTGGCCATCACGCTCAAGGCGGTGCGCCGGTCGTCTTCGAGCCGCACCCGACTTACGACAACCTGTTTGGCCGTATTGAATACAACACTGATCAGGGGGCGCTTTACACCAGCTACCGGCAATTGCGTCCCGGCGCATTGCATCGCGCCAATGGTGGTTTCCTGATCCTTGAGGCAGAGAAGCTGCTGGGGGAGCCATTCGTTTGGGATGCTCTCAAGCGTGCTCTGCAATCGCGCAAGTTGAAGATGGAGTCGCCGCTGGGGGACTTGGGGCGTATCGCCACCGTGACCCTGACGCCGCAAATGATTCCGTTGAACCTGAAAGTGGTGATTATTGGCTCGCGTCAGCTGTATTACACCCTGCAGGACCTCGATCCGGACTTTCAGGAGATGTTCCGCGTTCTGGTGGACTTTGACGAAGACATTCCGCTGGCCGATGACAGCCTTGAACAGTTCGCGCAGTTGCTGAAAACCCGAACCTCTGAAGAGGGCATGGCACCGCTGACCTCCGCTGCCGTCGCTCGGGTTGCTACTTACAGCGCCCGCCTGGCAGAGCACCAAGGGCGTCTTTCGGCACGTATCGGTGATCTGTTCCAGTTGGTCAGCGAGGCCGACTTTATCCGCAGTCTGGCTGGCGAGACAGTCACCGATGTTGGCCATATCGAGCGCGCTCTTAAAGCCAAGGCAGCACGGACCGGTCGCGTCTCTGCGCGGATCATCGACGACATGCTGGCCGGCATTATCCTGATCGATACCGACGGCGCAGCTGTGGGTAAGTGCAACGGCCTGACTGTGTTGGAAGTCGGTGACTCAGTTTTTGGTGTGCCGGCGCGCATCTCTGCGACTGTCTATCCGGGTGGCAGCGGCATTGTCGACATTGAACGGGAAGTTAACCTCGGCCAGCCGATTCACTCCAAAGGTGTGATGATCCTCACGGGCTACCTTGGCAGCCGCTATGCCCAGCAGTTCCCGCTGGAGATTTCTGCGAGCATCGCTCTTGAGCAGTCTTACGGCTACGTCGATGGTGACAGCGCCTCTCTGGGGGAAGTATGTACGCTGATTTCAGCTCTCTCGCGCACGCCGCTTAAGCAATGCTTCGCCATCACTGGTTCGATCAACCAGTTTGGTGAGGTGCAGGCAGTCGGTGGTGTGAACGAGAAGATCGAAGGCTTCTTCCGACTTTGTGAAGCACGCGGGCTGACTGGCGAGCAGGGCGTTATCGTGCCGCACTCCAATGTCGCTAATTTGATGTTGGATGAGCGGGTGCTGCAGGCAGTGCGTGCCGGGCAGTTCCATGTCTATGCCGTGCGCCAGGTGGATGAAGCGCTAAGCCTGCTAGTCGGGCAGGATGCTGGTGCTCCTAATGAGGCGGGCCAGTTCCCATCTGGAAGCGTCAATGCCCGTGTGGTTGAGCGGCTGCGTGACATTGCTGCGATGGGGCTGGAAGACGACGAAAAGGAAGAACCTAAAAAGTCGGAAGAGACACCGGCTAAAGAGAAGAAAAGCCGTAGCCGCAAACCAGCGGCTGAATAAAGCGAGTCTGTCGGTCGCCCAAGGGGGGGGCGTACAAGTGGTCATTCATTGAGCGATTCGACTGGACCACCGTTCCAACTGCTTTAGAGCTGGTTTTCCTAAATGCATTCACAGAGTTATCCACAGCTTGCGTGGATAACTCTGCGCTTCGACAGGCGCTTCCTGCGGGTGTAGGCTGAAAGCAAGCCCTCGCGGAGCGACAGCCTATGTCTCGTTACCTCACCCTCTGCCGGAACTGCCTTGGTGTGGGCACCCGCATCGAATGTGCAGCATTGCCACTGACAGATGGAACAGGTGTCTGGATGCTGATCTGCGCTGCCGGAATGTCCGCTTCACAACCCTCTTCGATTAAGGCGCAAGGCCCGTTCTACGGGGCCTGTGAGGTAGAAGAGGTGATTGAAGATATTGCCCGCAATCTGCAGCTTATGGGCTACGAAACCTGCACGGATATGCCGATTTGGCGATTGCACATTCAAGCTGAGTTGCGACGCTTGAGCGGCCGCGCTCATTACGGATCAGGTCATCGTCAGGGGCATCCTGAACCTTAATGGCGAGTATTTGATCAGTGCGCCTGAAGCCCCGTTGTTACAGGGCTGAGACAATCAATCCTGACGCTATGTACAAGGTTATCCACAGTTCGCGGGGATAACTGAAAGCCGCGTCAATTTGTCCACTGGTATTAATTTGCCTGCAGACAAGCGCTGGGTATACTCGCCGCCGCTTTCACATCCTCAGTGAGTTTTTATGGAACGTTTTATTGAAAATGCGATGTACGCCTCGCGCTGGCTGCTGGCACCGATTTATTTTGGTTTATCGCTGGGTTTGCTGGCATTAGCGCTGAAGTTTTTTCAGGAGCTCTACCACGTTCTGCCCAATGTATTTGGGATGCTTGAAGCAGACCTGATTCTGGTCATCCTTTCTCTGATCGATATGGCACTGGTCGGCGGCTTGCTGGTGATGGTGATGATCTCTGGCTATGAGAACTTCGTCTCGCAGCTGGATATCGATGAGAGCAAAGAGAAGCTCAATTGGCTGGGCAAAATGGACTCCGGCTCGTTGAAGATGAAGGTCGCAGCCTCGATTGTGGCCATTTCGTCGATTCACCTGTTGAAGGTGTTTATGGACGCGCAAAACATCGATGACACCAAGCTTATGTGGTACGTGATTATTCACATGACCTTTGTGGCCTCTGCCTTCGCCATGGGCTATCTGGACAAGCTGACCAAGCATTGAGTAGTGCTGCGTGCCGTCAGCGGTTGGGAGTGGTAGGTCGGTTTGTGCTAGTCTTGCCGACCTTTTTAACCCCCCGCGGAGCTGCATGATGTCCGAATTGAATCTCTCCACTGACGAAAGCCGCGTCAGCTACGGCATTGGCCGCCAACTGGGCGGCCAACTGCGTGACAACCCGCCACCAGGTGTAAACCTGGATGCCATCTTGGCTGGTCTGACTGATGCTTTCACTGGTCAAGAGAGCCGCGTCAGCGAAGAAGAGCTGAACGCCAGCTTCAAAGTCATTCGTGACCTGATGCAAGCCGAAGCTCAGGAAAAAGCCAAAGCCGCAGCTGCTGCTGGTGTAGCGTTCCTGGAAGAAAACGCCAAGCGCGATGGCATCACTGTTCTGGCTTCCGGCCTGCAGTACGAAGTGCTGACCGCTGGAGATGGCGCCAAGCCGACCCGTGAAGACAGCGTGCGTACTCACTACCACGGTACCCTGATCGACGGCACCGTGTTCGACAGCTCCTACAACCGTGGCCAGCCTGCTGAGTTCCCGGTTGCCGGCGTTATTGCAGGTTGGACTGAAGCCCTGCAACTGATGAATGCTGGCAGCAAATGGCGTCTGTATGTGCCGAGCGAGCTGGCATACGGTGCGCAAGGTGTAGGCAGCATCCCGCCGCACAGCGTACTGGTCTTTGACGTCGAGCTGCTGGACGTTCTGTAAGACATTGAACCGAGCCGTACCTGTGAGGACGGCTCGGTTTGTCGGTTTCTATTGAGTGGGTTCAAGGGCGCAACGCCCGTGCGTAGCAGAACAGAAAAAGATTGCGCACCAATTCTTTAAGCACGAGCGGCTCGCTTGAGTTGAGCTCATGCAAATCCAGATCCCCCTGATCACGTAGCTCGTCCAGAGCTTCTTCCTCGAGAAGTGCACAAACCTCTCCAGTGTTGCGATTAAGAATGCGCAGGTAGGGGTGCGGGCGGTCCAGCCAGGCGTCAATAAGATAGGTCATGACTCATCTCCCTTTTAAAAGACAAGATGATAATAATTCCTATTTAGATTATAGCAAGGCTTAATTGGCCAGCGGTCTGCTTATCTGCTGCGGTGGAGAAGGGGAGCAGAAAATAAAAAGCCCGCCGATGAGGGCGGGCTTTGGCAGTAAAGGGCTGATCAGTGAGTCCGGGCTACGGAAAAGCGGCTCAGCTCGATCAAAGCGTCTTTGTAGGGGCTGTCCGGCAGTACATCCAGACAGTCAATTGCCCGTTCGGCGTAATCTCGGGCGAGCTGGGCGGTGTAGTCCAGTGCGCCGGAAACCTCAACTGCTTCGCGGATGCGCTCCAGGTCTTCAATGCCACCTTTTTGGATCGCCTGACGGACCAGTGCAGCCTGCTCGGCGGTGCCTTCGCGCATGGCATAAATAAGAGGTAGCGTTGGTTTACCTTCAGCCAGATCGTCGCCGACGTTCTTGCCCAAGGTGGCGGCGTCACCACGGTAGTCGAGCAGGTCGTCCACCAGCTGGAAGGCAATGCCAAGATGGTCGCCAAACGTACGCAGCGCTTCGCGTTGCTCATGGGGCGCATCTGCCAGGGCTGCAGCACTGTGAGTGGAGGCTTCGAAGAGCATGGCAGTCTTGCCGCGAATGACTTCCATGTAAATTTCTTCAGTGGTGCTGGCGTCGCGAACCCGAGACAGTTGCAGTACTTCACCTTCTGCAATCACACGGGTGGCCTGGGAGATGATCTGCATCACCGGCATTGAGCCGAGAGTGACCATCATCTCGAAGGAGCGCGCGTAGAGGAAGTCGCCGACCAGCACGCTCGGTGCGTTGCCCCACTGCGCGTTGGCCGTGGAGCGGCCGCGCCGCATGTCGGATTTGTCCACAACGTCGTCGTGCAGTAGGGTGGAGGTGTGCAGAAACTCGATGGTCGCGGCCAGCAGTTGCAGATCATCCTGCTTGTAATTCAGTGCGCGGCCTGCCAGTAAAACCAGCAGCGGGCGCAAGCGCTTGCCACCGGCGGAGATGATATAGTCGCCAATCTTTTCGACGAGGGGTACTCGCGACACCAATTGGTTGCGAATGATGCCGTCGACGGCGCTGAAATCATCCGCCACTACATGGTAGAAAGCCTGTTGCATCGCTGGTACCTGAAACACTTGGAATGCGCGGCATGCTAGGTGCCGTGCTGGGTGCTGTCAAGGCGAGCGGGGGTGGGCCTTGCGCTGTGGGCAATGCTTGCGTACAATCGCGCACCCTGAACTTCCCCCTGGGTATTTCCCTGCCTTACGCAATTGCAAGGGTGTCAATCCGGCCCCGAGCAGCCATGCCAGCCGAAACATATTCCTATAAAGCGCTGGGTGAGCAGGATTAACGGAGATTTACCATGTACGCAGTAATTGTAACTGGTGGCAAGCAATACAAAGTCACCGAAGGCGAATTCCTCAAGGTTGAAAAGCTCGAGCTGGCCACTGGCGAAGCTGTGACTTTTGACCGTGTTCTGCTGGTCGGCAACGGCGACGACGTTAAAATCGGCGCTCCTGTTGTTGAAGGTGCCAAGGTTGTAGCTGAAGTTGTAGCTCAAGGCCGCCACGACAAAGTAACTATCATCAAGTTCCGTCGTCGTAAGCACCACATGAAGCGTCAGGGCCACCGTCAGTGGTACACCGAGATCAAAATCACCGGTATCTCGGCCTAATCTAATTCGGCCTCTGATCCCTTTATAGGAGTATTGAACTCATGGCACACAAAAAAGCTGGCGGTAGTACCCGCAACGGCCGCGACTCAGAATCTAAACGCCTTGGCGTGAAGATGTATGGCGGCCAGGCTATCAAAGCAGGCAACATCATCGTGCGTCAGCGCGGTACTCAGTTCCACGCTGGTTACGGCGTTGGTATGGGTAAAGATCACACTCTCTTCGCTAAAGTCGAAGGCGTGCTGAAGTTTGAAGTAAAGGGCGAGTTCAACCGCCGTTACGTGAGCGTTGTTACTGCTTAATCGCATGACCGCTTGAAAAGCCCCGTCCTGCGACGGGGCTTTTTTGTTTCTGTATGCTTGGGGTTCTTGCCAAACTGTCTTGGGTGCTGTGAGAGCAGGGCGGTTTCGCAAGAGCCTGTGTTTTTCGTTATAGATAACCCGCGTTGATGCGGGAGGCGTAGCCATGAAATTTGTCGATGAAGTGTCGATTTACGTAAAGGCCGGAGACGGCGGTAACGGCATGATGAGCTTCCGTCGTGAGAAGTTCATTGAAAAAGGTGGCCCTAACGGTGGTGATGGTGGTGACGGCGGTTCGGTGTATATCGAGGCTGACGAGAACCTGAACACACTGGTGGACTATCGCTATACCCGTCGCTTCAATGCGCAAAATGGTGAAAAGGGTGGTAGCACTGACTGTACTGGTCGTAAGGGCGATGACCTGATTCTGCCGGTTCCGGTTGGGACTACGGTTATTGATACCGCTACTCAGGAAGTGATCGGTGACCTGACTAAACCTGGGCAGCGCCTGATGGTGGCTCAGGGTGGTTGGCATGGTCTGGGTAATACCCGCTTCAAGTCCAGTACCAACCGTGCGCCGCGCCAAACAACGCCGGGTAAGCCGGGTGAGGCGCGTGACCTCAAGCTGGAGCTGAAGGTGCTGGCTGATGTGGGGCTGCTGGGGTTGCCGAATGCCGGTAAGAGCACCTTCATTCGTGCGGTATCAGCGGCCAAGCCGAAAGTGGCCGATTATCCGTTTACCACGCTGGTACCGAATCTGGGTGTGGTAAGTGTTGAGCGCTACAAGAGCTTCGTGGTTGCGGATATTCCTGGGCTGATTGAAGGGGCATCCGAGGGGGCGGGGTTGGGGATTCGCTTCCTTAAGCACCTGTCGCGTACCCGTTTGTTGCTGCATCTTGTTGATATGGCACCGCTAGATCTGACGGATCCGGCTGAATCTGCTGCAACCATCATTGAAGAGTTGGGGCGTTTCAGCCCGGCGTTGACCGAGCGTGAGCGTTGGTTGGTGCTGAATAAGGCTGATCAGTTGCCTGAAGATGAGCTGCAAGCACGTGTGGATGAAATCGTTGCCCGTATTGATTGGAAGGGGCCGGTTTATGTAGTTTCCGCGCTGGCTGGTCAGGGTACAGAGAAAATTTGCTACGACATCATGGATTTCCTTGAGGCTCGCGCAGAGCGTATTCAGGAAAATCCGGAGTATGCTGCGCAGCTGGCTGAGCTGGATGAGCGTATTGAGTCGGAGGCGCGTGCTCAGCTGCAAGCGCTGGATGATAAGCGTGAGCTGCGTCGTACCGGTGTTAAAGCTGTTGGTGATGTCGACGAGGACGATGACTTCTGGGATGAAGATGAAGACGACGGCCCGGAAATCATTTACGTCCGGGATTAAGCATTCTTTCAACGCCGCTTAATTGCGGCGTTTTTGCAATCACAGGTCGCTGCTAGGGTTTGAAGATCATGCGTGACAAGGTTACCGGTGCTCAGCGCTGGGTGGTAAAGATCGGTAGTGCGCTGCTGACGGCAGATGGGCGCGGTCTTGATCGTGCTGCAATGGCGGTGTGGGTCAAGCAAATGGTTGCCTTGCGTGAGCAGGGTGTTGAGTTGGTTCTGGTGTCTTCCGGGGCTGTGGCGGCTGGTATGAGCCGTTTGGGTTGGAGTGCCAGGCCGAGTGCCATGCATGAGCTGCAGGCGGCTGCTGCTATCGGGCAGATGGCACTGGTTCAGGCGTGGGAGTCCAGCTTTGCTGAATACGGCCTGCGCACGGCGCAAATTTTGCTGACGCATGATGACCTTTCTGACCGTAAGCGGTACCTGAATGCCCGTAGTACGCTGCGTACTCTGGTTGATCTGGACGTGGTGCCGGTTATCAATGAGAACGACACGGTTGTGACCGATGAAATCCGTTTCGGTGACAACGACACCCTGGCGGCGCTGGTGGCTAATCTGGTTGAGGCTGATCTGCTGGTCATTCTGACCGACCGCGACGGCATGTATAACGCTGATCCTCGCCATAACCCTGATGCTGAACTGATTTTTGAGGCTCGTGCTGACGATCCTGCGCTGGATGCTGTTGCTGGTGGTGTGGGTGGTGCGCTTGGGCGTGGCGGGATGCAGACCAAGCTGCGTGCTGCTCGTCTCGCTGCTCGTTCCGGTGCGCACACAGTGATTGTTGGTGGGGCTATTGAGCAGGTGCTGGCGCGTCTGAAGTCGGGTGAGCGTCTGGGTACGCTGCTTGCGCCTGAGCGCGGCATGCTGGCTGCGCGCAAGCAGTGGCTGGCGGGGCATTTGCAGACGCGCGGAACACTGGTGCTTGATGAGGGGGCTGTTAAGGCGCTGGCGACTGGGACTAAGAGCCTGCTTCCGATTGGTGTTCGTTCGGTGCAGGGCGCTTTCCGCCGTGGTGAGATGGTGGTCTGTGTGGCTACGGATGGTCGTGAAATTGCTCGTGGTCTGGCTAATTATAGTGCGCAGGAAGCACAGAAAATTATCGGTAAGTCTTCGGATGCGATTGCTGGCTTGTTGGGTTATGTGGATGAGCCGGAGTTGGTTCATCGGGACAATATGATTCTGGTCTGAGGTGGGGTGGATGAGGATTGTTAGGGGTTTGTTGGCTGCATTGATGGCGCTGCCTATGGTGGCGTCTGCAGAAGAGATCGGTGAGGTTTCAACGGTCTTTAAGTTTGTGGGGCCGAACGACAAAATTGTTGTCGAGGCCTTTGATGATCCCAAGGTCTCCGGTGTGACCTGCTACCTGTCTAGGGCTAAGACGGGTGGTGTGAAGGGTGGGCTTGGGTTGGCCGAGGATCGGGCTGAGGCTTCTATTGCCTGTCGTCAGGTTGGTGCGATCAGTTTTTCTGGTGATTTAAAAGACGGAGAAGAGGTTTTCCGTGAGCGTACTTCGTTGGTTTTCAAAACCATGCAGGTGGTTCGCTTCTTTGATCGCAAGCGCAACACGCTGGTCTATCTGGTGTATAGCGATCGGGTTATCGATGGTAGTCCACAGAATGCGGTGACGGCTATTCCGATTCTTCCTTGGTCCAGGTAGTAGATGTAGTAAAGCCCGAAGCGATTCGGGCTTTTTTATTTGCTTTAAATATGGGCAATAAAAAACCGGCCAGAGGCCGGTTTTTCAAGAACACTAGCTGAGTCGCTGATTAAGCGGCAGCAGCTTCGCCCAGGGCCTTAATGTGGCCGTTCAGGCGGCTCTTATGACGAGCTGCTTTGTTCTTGTGGATGATGCCTTTGTCGGCCATACGGTCGATTACCGGCACAGCCAGGGTGTAAGCGGTCTTGGCCTGATCAAGATCTTTGGCTTCGATAGCCTTTACAACGTTCTTGATGTAGGTACGAACCATGGAGCGCTGGCTGGCGTTATGGCTACGACGCTTCTCAGCCTGTTTGGCGCGTTTTTTGGCAGAAGGTGTATTGGCCACCGTCAAGCTCCTCGAAAAAAACTGGGGGGTTACAAACAAATAAGGCCGCGAATCATGCCGATATGAGTCGGCCCTGTCAAGCGTGTTTCATGCTTGTCGTGCTGGTCTGCTAAGTAGAGGATCGCTACACTCCACTGCTTTGTGCCGTCGTATCCATTCGGCGGGCATGCACGTTGCGGAAGTCGAATTATTACATGAATTTGCTTAAATCGCTGGCTGCTGTCAGTTCGATGACCATGCTTTCACGGGTATTGGGCTTCGTTCGTGACACGATCATTGCCCGTGTGTTCGGTGCTGGTGTAGCGTCGGATGCCTTTGTTGTGGCCTTTAAATTGCCCAATTTGTTGCGTCGGATTTTTGCTGAGGGCGCTTTTTCTCAGGCATTTGTACCGATTCTGGCGGAATACAAAACTCAGCAAGGGGATGAGGCCGCCCGGACGTTTCTGGCGTATGTCACTGGCCTGCTGACGTTGGTTTTGGCGCTGGTGACGTTTATCGGCGTGCTGGCTGCGCCTTGGATTGTCTGGGTATCTGCGCCGGGCTTTGCGGATGAGGCCGATCGTTTTGCGCTGACCACGGATCTGCTGCGCATTACGTTTCCTTATATTTTGTTAATTTCACTGTCGTCGCTGGCTGGAGCAGTACTTAACACTTGGAACCGCTACACGGTTCCTGCATTTGTGCCGACTCTGCTGAATGTCAGCATGATTGTTTTTGCGGTATTCCTGACCCCTTACTTTGATCCGCCGATTATGGCGTTGGGTTGGGCGGTGTTGGTCGGCGGGTTGATGCAGTTGCTGTTCCAACTACCACATCTGAAGAAGATCGGCATGCTTGTGTTGCCACGCCTGAGTCTCAAGGATACGGGCGTTTGGCGGGTCATGAAGCAGATGGGGCCGGCGATTTTTGGGGTGTCAGTCAGTCAGATTTCGCTGATCATCAACACCATTTTTGCTTCGTTCCTGGTCGCAGGGTCCGTCTCTTGGATGTATTACGCGGATCGTCTGATGGAGCTGCCGTCGGGAGTTTTGGGTGTCGCTCTGGGCACGATCCTGCTGCCAGCGCTGGCGAAAACCTACTCGGCCTCCAATCGTGATGAGTACAGCAAGCTGCTCGATTGGGGGCTGCGCCTGTGCTTTTTGCTGGCGTTGCCCAGCGCGGTGGCATTGGCTGTGCTGGCTGAGCCGCTGACGGTGTCCTTGTTTCAGTACGGCAAGTTCACGGCCAATGATGCGCTGATGACACAGCAGGCGCTGATTGCCTATTCCATTGGCTTGCTCGGCATTATTTTAGTGAAGATTCTGGCACCTGGCTTCTACGCGCAGCAGAACATTAAGACGCCGGTACGGATCGCCCTGTTTACGTTGGTCGCTACGCAGGTGATGAACGTTTTGTTCGTTTTCGTATTCCCGCTTGCGCATGCCGGGTTGGCGCTGGCCATCGGGCTTGCGGCCTGTATGAATGCCGGTTTGCTGTATTGGAAATTGCGCCAGGCTGACATGTTTAAGCCGCAGGCCGGTTGGGCTGTGTTCTTGGGCAAAGTGTTGCTGGCAGTGGCCTTTATGGCTGCAGTGCTACTGGCCTGCATGTATTACATGCCCGCCTGGGCTGACGGTACCATGCTGTGGCGCTTGGTGCGTCTGGCTGGATTGGTGGTGGCGGGACTGCTGAGTTATTTCGGCATGTTGCTGCTGTTAGGGTTCCGTCTGCGTGATTTTTCCCGTCGTGCCGCCTACTGATTGCCAGGTGGCATTACTGCCGCCTGTTGTCAGTCGCGCTGTGTGCGTATAATCGACCACTTTATGAGCAAGAAGCGCGCTATGCAGCTGGTTCGAGGCTTACACAACCTGAAACCCGAGAATCGGGGTTGTGTCGCCACCATAGGTAATTTCGACGGCGTCCATCGTGGTCATCAGGCCATTTTGGCGCGTTTGCGTGAGCGCTCGGCAGAGCTCGGCGTGCCGAGTTGTGTGGTTATTTTCGAACCGCAGCCCCGGGAGTTCTTTGCCCCTGATACTGCGCCTGCACGGCTGAGCCGCCTGCGCGATAAGCTTGCACTGCTGGCTGCTGAAGGTGTTGAGCGCGTGCTGTGCTTGGCCTTCAACCGCCGTTTGCGCGAGTTGAGCGCCAGCGAGTTTGTGCAGCAGGTGCTGGTCGATGGTCTTGGTGTTCAACACCTTGAGGTTGGCGATGACTTTCGTTTTGGCTGTGATCGGGCGGGGGATTTTGCCTTTCTGTCTGAGGCCGGTTCGCGTGAGGGCTTCAGCGTAGAGGCGGCCCATACAGTTGAGTTAGGTGCCGAGCGAGTCAGCAGTACCCGCGTGCGGGAAGCGTTGGCTGCCGGAGACTTTGACCTGGCGGAGCACTTGCTTGGACGCCCCTTTGAAATTGCTGGCCGCGTATTGCATGGACAGAAATTGGGGCGCCAGCTGGATGCGCCTACTGCCAACGTGCAGCTCAAGCGTAAACGTGTGCCACTCAAAGGCGTGTATCTGGTCAGTTGTGAAATTGACGGCCAGAGCTGCCCGGGTGTGGCCAATATCGGCGTTAGACCGAGCGTTACAGGTGATGGCAAAGCCCACCTGGAAGTGCATTTACTGGATTTTGCCGGCGACTTATACGGTCGTCGTTTATCGGTGGCATTCCACCGCAAGCTGCGTGATGAGCAGCGTTTTGCCTCCCTTGAGGAATTAAAGACGGCAATAGCCGCCGACATTGCCGCCGCCCGTGCCCATTGGCAGGGTCAACCGCTTAAGTGAAGAGCCTGAGATGACCGATTACAAAGCCACGCTAAATCTGCCCGACACCCAGTTTCCGATGAAGGCCGGCCTGCCACAGCGCGAGCCGCAGATTCTGCAGCGTTGGAACGATATTGGCCTGTATCAGAAGCTGCGCGCGCAAGGCGAAGGCCGCCCGAAGTTCGTTCTGCACGACGGCCCACCCTATGCCAACGGCAGTATTCACATCGGTCACGCGGTTAACAAAATTCTTAAAGACATCATCACCCGCTCCAAGACTTTGGCTGGCTACGATGCCCCGTATGTGCCGGGCTGGGACTGCCACGGCCTGCCGATTGAGCATAAGGTCGAGACCACTTTCGGTAAAAATCAGCCGTCTGACCTGACCCGGGAACGCTGCCGCACCTACGCCGGTGAGCAGATCGAAGGACAAAAGGCTGACTTTATTCGCCTGGGTGTGCTGGGTGATTGGGACAATCCCTACAAGACCATGAACTTCGCCAACGAAGCTGGAGAAATCCGCGCTCTGGCTGAAATGGTCAAAAAAGGCTTCGTGTTCAAAGGTCTGAAGCCGGTCAACTGGTGTTTTGACTGCGGCTCGGCACTGGCTGAAGCTGAGGTGGAATATCAGGACAAGAAGTCCGATGCCATTGACGTTGCCTTCGCCGTAGAAGACGCCGACAAGTTGGCCGCCGCATTCGGCCTGTCCAGCCTGCCGAAGCCTGCTTCCATTGTGATCTGGACCACCACCCCGTGGACCATTCCAGCTAACCAGGCACTGAACGTACACCCGGAATTCACTTACGCGCTGGTTGATACCGGCGAGCGCCTGTTGGTCCTGGCGGAAGAGCTGGTTGAAAGCTGCTTGGCTCGCTACGACCTGCAAGGTGAAGTGATCGCCACCACTCAGGGGGTTGCGCTGGATCTGATCCGCTTCCGTCATCCGTTCTATGAGCGCTTTTCGCCGGTCTATCTGGCCGAGTACGTTGAACTGGGCTCTGGTACCGGTGTTGTTCACTCCGCTCCTGCTTACGGTGAGGATGACTTCCGTACCTGTAAACAGTACGGCATGAGCAACGATGACATTCTCAATCCAGTGCAGAGCAACGGTGTGTATGTTGCCGACCTGCCGTTGTTCGGCGGCCAGTTCATTTGGAAGGCCAACCCGGCCATCGTCGCCAAGCTGGAAGAAGTGGGCGCGCTGCTCAAGCATGCACCGATCCAGCACAGCTACATGCACTGCTGGCGTCACAAAACGCCGCTGATCTACCGCGCGACTGCGCAGTGGTTCGTGGGCATGGATAAGCAACCGAACGAAGGCCCAACCCTGCGTGAGCGTGCGCTGGCAGCCATTGATCAGACCAAATTCGTACCGGCCTGGGGCCAGGCGCGTCTGCACAGCATGATCGCTGGTCGTCCTGACTGGTGCATCTCCCGTCAGCGTAACTGGGGTGTGCCGATCCCGTTCTTCCTTGATAAAGCCACCGGTGATCTGCACCCGCGCACCGCTGAGCTGATGGAAGAGGTGGCCAAGCGTGTCGAGCAGGAGGGCATCGAGGCTTGGTTCAAACTGGATGCTGCCGAGCTGCTGGGCGATGAAGCCGCTCAGTACGACAAAATCAGTGACACCTTGGACGTCTGGTTCGACTCCGGTACCACCCACTGGCACGTGCTGCGTGGCTCCCATCCGCTGGGCCACACCAGCGGCCCGCGTGCCGATCTGTACCTGGAAGGTAGCGACCAGCATCGCGGTTGGTTCCACTCATCCCTGCTGACTGGCAGTGCCATCGACGGCCATGCGCCGTACAAAGAGCTGCTGACCCACGGTTTTGTGGTCGATGAAAATGGCCGCAAAATGTCCAAATCCCTGGGCAACGTGGTTGCACCGCAGGAAGTGAACGACACCTTGGGCGCCGACATCATGCGCTTGTGGGTATCGTCCACCGACTACTCCGGTGAAATGGCGGTGTCCAAAGTCATCCTGCAACGCAGCGCTGACTCCTATCGCCGTATCCGTAACACCGCGCGCTTCCTGCTCTCCAACCTGAATGGCTTTGACCCGGCGCAGCACCTTGTCGCGGCCGAAGACATGCTGGCTCTGGACCGTTGGGCAGTGGACCGTGCGCTGCTGCTGCAACGTGAGCTCGAAGAGGCTTACGAGAGCTACCGTTTCTGGAACGTCTACCAGAAAGTTCATAACTTCTGCGTGCAGGAGCTGGGCGGTTTCTACCTCGACATCATCAAAGACCGTCAGTACACCACTCAGGCCAACAGCCTGGCCCGTCGCTCCTGCCAGACGGCGCTGTACCACATCGCTGAAGCGCTGGTGCGCTGGATCGCTCCGGTACTGGCCTTCACCGCGGACGAGCTGTGGGAATACCTGCCGGGCGAGCGTAACGAGTCGGTCATGCTCAACGGCTGGTATCAAGGCCTGAGCGAGCTGCCTGCTGATGCTGAACTGGATCGCGCCTTCTGGGATCGCGTCATGGCCGTTAAAGCAGCCGTGAACAAAGAACTGGAAAACCAGCGTGCAGCCAAAGCCATCGGCGGCAACCTGCAAGCTGAAGTGACCGTGTTCGCTGAAGATGCGCTGATCGCAGACCTGAACAAACTGGGCAACGAACTGCGTTTTGTGCTGATCACTTCCACTGCAACACTGGCACCGCTGGCGTCTGCACCTGCTGATGCGGTGGAAACTGAAGTGTCCGGCCTGAAGCTCAAGGTAGTGAAATCCAGCCACGCCAAGTGTGCCCGCTGCTGGCACCACCGTGAAGACGTCGGCGTGAACCCGGCGCACCCAGAAATCTGCGGTCGCTGTGTGGACAACATCGAAGGTGAAGGAGAGGTTCGCCACTATGCCTAAAACTGGCGGCTATGGACGGTTGGTCTGGTTATGGCTGACGTTGCTGGTGTTTGTGATCGACCAGGCGACAAAGTTCTACTTTGATAACAGCCTGACCATGTACCAGCAGATTGTGATCATCCCTGATTACTTCAGCTGGACACTGGCCTACAACACCGGAGCCGCATTCAGTTTTCTGGCCGATGCAGCAGGCTGGCAGCGCTGGTTTTTCGCAGCCATCGCTGTGGTCGTCAGCGTTGTGCTAGTGGTCTGGCTCAAGCGCCTGAAACCCCACGAAACCTGGCTGGCGGTTGCGCTGGCACTGGTGTTGGGCGGCGCCTTGGGCAACCTAGTGGATCGGGTGATTTTCGGCCATGTGGTGGATTTCATCCTGGTTCACTGGCAGAACAAGTGGTACTTCCCTGCATTCAACATCGCCGACACGGCGATTACCTGCGGTGCGATTTTGCTCGCACTGGATATGTTCAAAAGTGAGAAGTCCGGAGACAAGGCCCCATGACTGAATTACTCATTGGCCCGGATCGGGAAGTGACCCTGCATTTCGCCCTCAAGCTTGAGAGCGGCGATGTGGTGGACAGCACCTTCGACAAGAACCCCGCGACGTTTAAAGTGGGGGACGGCAACCTGCTGCCCGGTTTCGAGCAGGCTATGTTTGGCCTGAAAGCCGGTGATAAGCGCAGCATTGCCATCAGTCCGGAGCAAGGCTTTGGTCAGGGCAATCCGCAGAACGTACAGGTCATCCCGCGTAATCAGTTCGAAGGCATGGACCTTTCCGAAGGCCTGCTGGTGATTTTCAATGATGCTGCCAATACTGAGTTGCCGGGTGTGGTGAAGTCGTTCACTGACGAAACCGTTGTGGTGGATTTCAACCATCCGCTGGCCGGTAAAGCGCTGAGCTTCGATGTGGAAATCATCGACGTTAAAGCGGTCTGAAACAGAACAGGCTGCCGCGATCCGGCAGCCTCGCCCTGACTCACAGGGCAGATAAAGCACAGAAACACTGCTGCCGAGTCATTACCTACCGAATGCGACCAGCCTGAGAGCGCGCCATGCAAATCAAACTCGCCAATCCCCGTGGCTTCTGCGCCGGTGTTGACCGTGCGATTGAAATCGTAAACCGCGCCCTCGAAGTGTTTGGCCCGCCCATCTACGTGCGTCACGAAGTGGTGCACAACAAGTTTGTGGTCGAGGACCTGCGTGCCCGCGGAGCGGTGTTTGTCGAAGAACTGGATCAGGTGCCCGACGACGTCATTGTGATTTTCAGCGCTCACGGTGTTTCCAAGGCCGTGCGCGATGAAGCGGACCGCCGTGGTTTGAAGGTGTTTGATGCAACCTGCCCACTGGTGACTAAGGTGCATATGGAAGTGGTGCGCTACAGCCGGGAAGGGCGCGAATGCATCCTGATCGGCCATGAAGGACACCCTGAAGTGGAAGGCACCATGGGGCAGTACGACGCCTCCAATGGCGGCGCGATCTACTTGGTTGAAGATGAACAAGATGTAGCAGAGTTGCAGGTGAATAACCCTGAGCAACTGGCTTTCGTCACGCAAACGACGTTGTCTATGGACGACACCAGCAAGGTAATCGACGCGCTGCGTGCCCGCTTCCCGGCCATTGGCGGCCCGCGTAAGGACGACATCTGCTATGCGACACAAAATCGTCAGGATGCGGTCAAGCAACTGGCTTCTGAATGCGATGTGCTCTTGGTCGTTGGTAGCCCTAACAGCTCTAACTCCAACCGCCTGCGCGAGCTGGCTGAGCGCATGGGCACCCCGGCGTATCTGATTGATGGCGCTGAAGACATGGATCAGAGTTGGTTCGCCTCAGCGGCCAACGTAGGTATCACAGCAGGAGCGTCCGCGCCCGAGGTGTTGGTTCAAGGGGTTATCCAGCAGCTAGTAAGCTGGGGCGCCAGTAACGCCGAAGAGCTGGCAGGGCGACCTGAGAATATTACCTTCTCGATGCCGAAAGAGTTGAGGGTGAAGCAGCTCTAAGGTTTCCTAAAGCAAAAAGCCCCGGTATTTGCAGTACCGGGGCTTTTTAGTTTCTGGCAGCTTACCAGCAGGCTGTAAGGGCTGCTGTACCGCTTCTGCCCTTGATGCCTTGGCTATTGAGGGTGAGGTTCCCACATTCGGCATCAGCAGTCTGGGGGCCAGCTGCCGTAGCGGTCAATGCAACGCAGCGGGCGAGTGCAATACCTGCGCCACAGGCTTGTGCAGTAATGTTGTAGCGGCCCTCATCACTTGGTACCGCAGCGTTAGCTGCGATGCCAGGGAACGCCAATCCATTAGGAGCTGCCCCAAGGTTCGTTGTGTAGGTTTGATTTTGCGAGTAATACCGCTCTTGAGCCTGCATCACCTGCGTAAGCTTTGCGTGGCCATCCGAGCGTCCTGACTTGAGAAGAAACTGCTGGTAGTTAGGATACGCAATGGCAGCCACTATTCCGATGATTACGATAACGATCATCAACTCAATCAGGGTAAAGCCCTGCTGACGGCGCATTAGTTTTCTCTCCAGTAAGTTTTATTCACGTTCTTCATGGTTTTATCGCAATAGCCTACAGGGCCCGTGCACTCCAATTGGTTTGTCGGGCAGTTTTCGCCTGTGCACTTCGGTTTATCACCCAGAATCTCTGTGCCCACGATTACAGCTGGCGGGGCATTGTCGCGGAAAACTACGGCTGGCGACGGTGGGATGCCCGAACGAACCAGTGCGTAGCTGCGGATCAATGTGCCGCTTTGGGTCAGAATACCGCTGGCGTCTGTCAGGTTGAGTACATAGCTGCGACCGCGTCCGACGTCCGGACCGCAGGTGGTAACGGTTTCTCCGCGGGGGCTGAATGTACTGAAGAATACTGCGCCACGGAAGATGAGTGGGGATGAGAGAACCTTTTCACCTTTTGGTAGGCGCAAGAACCAACCAGAGCTCTGCTTCAGACGCTCATGGTTCGGCACATAACTGTTACCTGGCGTCAGCTGTGCATAGAGGCTGTTAATGGCTGCTCTCAATGCTGGCAGGCCATTAGATGGGTCCAGCGTGTTGGCTTGGGCTGTGTCGATGAGGTACTGATAGGCCTCGAAAAGGGTGATGTCTTCACCGTAGATTTGCTTGGCGGCCTGCAGTTGTGCAGCTGTCAGGAGTGTCGAGCCACCGTAAGGCTGATTGGCAATAGCATTCGCTTCTGCTTGTGCCGCGGAGGCTTCTCCTGCAAAGGCCAGGCGCTGAGCTTCAAGTCCGTTCAGTACGCTGACGTTATTTGCGTCGTTCTCAGCTGCTTGCGTCAACACAGCGGCTTTGGCGACCTCGTCACGGCCCAGCAGATCATCTACTGTACGGCTGAGAGAGCCGTCGCTGCCACTTAGGCTAGTTAATGAGTCGAGAGCAACCTGCATGGCTGCCAGATCATTATTCGATAGTGACTGGTTGATGTTGCTCAATAAGCTTTGCAGGTTGATAGAGGGATCTACATTGCCTTCATTCAGTTGCAAGCGAGAGATTGCGTCAGAACTGGTCTGGTAGGCCTCTCTGGCGCTTTCAAGCCCTTCAGTGAGTGCTCGCTGAGTATCATCATCCGCCCCTGTTGCTCTTGCTTCGGTGAGAGCCGCCTCAGCGTTCAGCACACTTTGATAACTCTGACTCAGCCTGTCTTGCAGGTTAACTATGCTCTCGTAGATGGAAGCCAGCTGATTAGTCTGGTTAGTGAGTGTCTCCTTGTCGTCGACGGCGGCATCGGTTGCCTGTTTTAGCGCTGCCAAGGCAGTCTGGGCGGACAGCAGTCCGTCCTGTAGCTGGCTTTGCTGGCTGGATTCTGGAGCGTGTGCTGTAACAAATGGATTCTCCGCCAATATCAGATCCATGGCCGCTTGGCGATCATTGGCATTGGTGTTGGCTTGGAGCATCGCATTGTATTTGTCAGTAAAGCCTGAGCTGTCCTTGAACTCAGCAAACCTATCTCTGGCATCGTTAACGTTATTGTTAAGCGTTGTGATCTGGGCTTCCTTAGTTGCAATCTCTGCAAGAACCCGCGCTGCCTCGGCGTCGGTTAAGTTAACGCTGGACGCATCGACCAAGTCGTTTTCTGTGATAGATGTGTACTGTGCAGGTTTGGTGTAGACGTTTTTATCCTTCAGTACATAGAAACGGTCGATGGTGTCTTCGTTAAGTGGGTGCGCGCGATAGCCTGAACCGATGGAGATTGCCAGGTACGGGTCTTCTCCCCGGTCACGTACTAACGCTACGTCCGGCGAGTTAAAGAAACGGCGGTTATTGAGGGCATCACTACCGCCGAGGTTGGCGATCCGCCCCCCAGTGGCCAGATTGCTCACGCCAGAGTTAGCGTTATTGATATCGAAACGGAAAATCTGCGCACGACTGTCAACTGCGTAGATGATGTCGGTTAGGCCATCGCTGTCGATATCGATCACCAAAGGGTCGGCAGGCATGCTATGCGTGAGTGTTTCCAGTTGGAGGTTCGCTCCCGCCTCAGTGTTGTGGCCTGCTCGCCAGATCAACTGACCTGTCTCAGCATTAACAATGTACAGGCTGTTGCCGTAGGTATCTCTTGCAAGAGGGGTGTTCGGGCTGTCGATGTCCTGCTGAGGGTCGTAGCCACCAGTAAAGATGAGGACTTTGGTCGTTGTGCCGTTGACTTTCACATTCGCTAGTTTTGGCGTAGACCAAGTCTGCCCCAGTTTTTCATACCCAGGGGTTGTACCTCCCTTAATGACCCACTTAAGAGCAGGTGCATTAATGTTCAGAACGTCCAGCGCATAGTAGTTGCGGCCACCACGGCGCATTCCTGCATAGAGGATGCTTTTAGTGAGTGCGCGACTTTTGGTGTTGGTATTGACAGGGCCGTATTCAGTCCACAGGTTGAACTGGCCATCCATGCCGTATCGCTTAGCATCGCTCCCCTTGGCGTTTTTGTGATAAGCACTCAAGTTCGGCAGAAGTTCTTTGGGAATAAAGGCGAATTTCTCTATGCCGGTTTTGGGATCAACTGCATGGATAAAGCCTTCGTTGGTTCCAAAGAACATATATAGCTGTTCAGGTGTTACTTGTGAGCCACCTGCGTTGATCGCTTCTAAACGCTCCAGGTCTTCATCTGTGGCATAGGCGACCAGACGAGGTTCGTTGTGAAGTACATCAGCCACCTGCCTGCGGTGCTGATTGGTCGCTGGATCCAGGCCGCGTCCCCACGTGATAGCGGCTGTTTTATCCGTGTCACTGGCCACGCCCATGAGTGCGTTTGTAAGTGCACTGTTGGCAGTGCTCAGCAGGTTAGCTGAGTCTGTTATCGATGCGCTGCCCGTTACACCCGCAGAGGCGGTCGGGCTTCTGTCGGCTTTGGTCCATGTGTAGATATTACGGTTGTTGGCCTCCGGCAGTACCCCACCCACACCACCTTTACCGACGTCTTTACCGTCAAGGTTAGACCAGTAGCTGGAAGCGGAGTCCTTAAAGAAACCTGTGCTGTCATCTACAGCAGGTAATCCATTCTTATCAACAATAACGGCGTTATTGCTTTTGTCAGTGATTAGTTTGTACCGCTTAACGTTGCCAACCCAGCGTGCGCCCTCAGCCGGGCGGAACAGCGCGTAATACATATCGTTGCGGTAGCCCAAGTTGTTGTAGGCGCTCACGGCAACACTAGGGTTGGCGAAGGTGGTGTTCTCAGCAAGGATTTCAACCAGAATGGACTTGAGTGCATCCACAAGGCCCGATGTGTTATCGGTGGTGAAATAGCGCCCGTTGCCTGCGGTGGCAGTGTTTTGCAAAAGAGTCTGGTTGGTCGCAAAGCCGATTGTGTATGTATTGACGGTTTGCTTGCCGGGTTGGCTTGTACTGATATCTTGATTGGCAAGATGCTCTGCGAGGTGGGGCATGCACTCGCCGTTGCTGTCGCCGCAAGTGCTGCCAGGGTGCAAGGTATTAGCTGCTCCTGACACACTGACAAGTTTTTTAATGTCGCTGTTTGCGGAGGTGTCCTGTGTAGGGGCTCCGTCAGTTAATAGGATGATGTTGCTCTTTTGGCAGGAGTATTGGATGGGGCTTAGGTAATTACTGCCGTTTTTAGAGCCAGCCACGCTGGGTTTATTGACGGATCGATAGCTATTGCCATCTTCATAGACCGCCACGGTGTTGTTACCAAACTTTGGGGCCAAGCCCTTCATGTACATGGCCGCCTCGTAATAGGTTTCAGACAGAGGCGTATTGGTACCAGCATACAAACTGTTCAGTTCACTCTTAAACGAGGTAGCGACGTTGCCGACTCGCCCAACAGGGATCGCGACCATACCGCCATTGTCACGGCTACTGAAGTCGAAGTGCATGAGGCCAATATTAACGTCGTTACTGAGCTGAAGCTCGTCAATCAACTCGTTAGTAACGTCTTTCACCACCTGCATACGGGTCTTGCGGTATGTATTGTTGCTGCGGACACATCGATTACGGATATTGCGATCGGCTGTTGGGCAGGTGGTGCCTGCTACTGCTGCATCCATTGAGCCTGAGTTGTCGATGATGAACAGGAGGTTTGGGCGTACCTGCTGATCCTCTGGGAGCTGTCGGCTGACATAGATTTCCGTGTCATCGCCCAGAGCACTCTGCAGCCCAAGGCTGGTGTACAAGAAACTTGCGGCGATAATCAAAAATGAGCGAGTTTTCATGCAAGTACTTCCTGTCAAAGGGCTACGATTTCGCTGATCGAGTCGACCGGCTTGCTTTGCACAAAAACTGTCCCAAGCAGAACTTGACCGTCGCTCAGGACGAGCTTGGTTTGGCGTTGACCTTTGAGGTAGATCTGCGCGTCACGAGTGAAGGGCAGCAGCCGTAGTGGGCAACCCTCACAGAGGCGTAACTCGGCATAAGGGTTGTTGTTCATCATGCGAATGGTGACGCTGGCTTTTTCCAAGATCAAACTATTGTCCTCAATAGGTTCTTGAGCTTGGACATGAGGGGGAAGAAACAGAGTGCTCAGCACGAGGAGCTGTTTAATGAGGTTGTTCATGTTCGACTCCCCTAGTTACCTGACTTGATATTCATAAAACGCAGCCCCAAGGACTGATCGGAGTAAGCTCCGTTAGCCAACTCTTCGCGTACGTGAAGTTCGTACCCAACGCACTCAAACTTCTCCAGGCTAGAGGCATCAAGTGCGACGCTCTCACACTTGCCTCCTGGATGTGTGTTGCGCAGCACACTGAATCCAGGGTTGATGGGAGCTTCAAGGGCATTTACAGCACGGCTTGCTGATGTTGGGAGGCCGAGCTGCGCCAGTTGATCGTTAGACAGTCGTTGTGGGTAGTTCCCACTTCCGCTACTGAAACTACCGGCATTAGAAGCTTGCAGTAAGAGAGCCCTGCCAGCGGCATTGGCATTGATTGCTGCAAAGTTGGCCTCAAGGGTGCTTTGGCTCGCCTGAAACATTTCATTGCGGAATTGGGAGTTGCTTGCCATGCGTTCCTCCATGGTAGAGAACTGCATCGCTGTAATGCCCGCAATGGTTAGAACCACCAAGAACACTAGGGCCACAATTAAGGTCGCCCCGGCCTGCTGCTTATGCGCTGAGTAAGTCATAGTGGCTAGCCTTAATTCGTGTTACGCAAATTGATAGTTGTGGTGAAGACTTGTCGTGCACGTCCATCATCCCGAGGGATAAAGGGGGCTGCATCTAACAAGATATAAGGGCGCACAGGTGTGCGAGGAGATGTAGGTGTTACAGAGTTGGCCAGTACTGCAACGCGTACTGCGACTACGTTATTCCAATTGGTGACGCGGTCCGCTGAGACATACTGACGGACACCATCCTCTGTTGTGCCCGTACCAATCCCGTATTGCACCTGCAATGCATCAATCCCTTCGACCAGAGCTAAAGCGGTGGCGTTGTTTACCCAAGCGGATTGGCTGAGATTCCAAGACTTACAGGTCAATGATCCTGTTGGGATTTCATTGGGCTTGGCTGGGTCAGCAGCAGGAGTAATGACTTCAAAGTGATTCAGAATTGTTTCTGTGTTTGCATTTGCGCCTGTTAGCGGGTTGCCTCGGCAGTCGCGGCGTACACCGTCCATCAGGCGTGGCTGTAAGCCCACACTCAGTGTGTCGGAGCCGCTACCGGTTCCTTGGGTGCTGCACATGCCGCTAATACCGCAATTTGAACCAGCAATCGCCATCGGAGGGCTTTTCTTGAAGTTGGCCGCCTCTAAATAACCGGCCATACGCACATTCTGAGCAATAAACTCCAAAGCGAAGCGTCCGTTTTCCTGTAGCCGTGATGCTGCTTCATTGCTGGAGTAGGTCTGCTTGGAGGCAAAGAAAACCTGAAGCACGCCTGTCATTAATAACAGCCCGATGACTGTGGCTACTAGCAGTTCAACTATGGAAAGACCGCGCTGCTTACTTGGCGCCAGGCTGGGCTTTTTCATCGCAGGATCCTTACATCGCTGGTGCTGCCATCACTGGTGGCACTTAGCACTCTGTTATTGTTTATATCGGTAGTCGTTGTGGCGCTGCGGTTGGCCCAATTGATACTCAGCACAAGATCCCCACCAACAACCGTTGTATCAATAAGCGCACCTTGAGCGGGTACGGTGATGTAGTCCCGGCTATTGAAGCGTGCATCGTTAGGGTTGAAGTTGGCCACGCCTGTATAGCTACAGCGTGCTTCCCAGACATCGAATGCCGCCATCTGAGTCGCACTGCACTGGCTACCGTTGACTTTGGTATTGGTGTTTGGGTTGAAGTAGTCCGCACACATCGGGTTGGGCAAGGCGGCGCAGTTGGCCGCAGCTGCGTACTGTGCAGGTGTGCCAGCCGGGTTGGCTCTCATACGCTCAACAAAGTCCTGCAGGAGCCACACCGATTGAGAGCGCTGGCCGCTGTCAGCCACACTTTGCAGGGACGTCAGCTGCATGGCTGCCAGACCCAACAAGCCTACTGTAAAGATCAAAAGAGCAACCATTACCTCAATCAATGAGGCTCCCTGTTCTCTGTTAAGCATCAGCGACATATTCAGGTCCTGTTTAATTGCAGTTGGCTGCGGGCAAGATGTGTCGCACTTCAGGACGGCCTTGTGAGCTGACACTAATGCAGCGGGCTGACTCCGAGTTTGCCGGGAGGCCATCAGCAGTGATTTTCAGTGCTGTATCGGTTGGATGGTTAGCGGTGCCATCGCGACGGAAGTCAATCTTCGGGCTGCTGCCGGTATTGCTGGATATTTGCACGTCATTGTTGGCGCTGAAGACGCGAATAACATCCGCATGGTTGCAATTATTGCCAATAGTAACGGGGCCCAAGCACCAGCCGTTGTTCCAGCCGTTAGCTGCAGTCGTTGCCGGTATAACCCGGATGTCACGATTGAGTTTCACGGCTTCGCTACGTGCAAACACCAAGCTCATCATCAAGCTGTTGGTGGCTGAGCTGACCCGTTGCTTGACGATAAAGTCGCGAACCGCAGGCACGGCAATACCCAGCAAGATGGCCATCAATGCCAAGGTGATCAACAGCTCAATTACGGTAAATCCTGATTGTTTAGGCTTCATTTTTTATGCGCAGTCCCGGCAGATTGCTACTAAGCATTGCTGGGGGCTTATTGTTGGACAAGTGGAATCAGGATATCTGGTTCTTTCGTACTGCTGAGTGGTCGTATCTGCTGTGAGCCGATGGTCAATTTGGCGGGCAGTTAGCGGGGCGAGAAAAGTGTGTTGCCCTGCCCTGAGGGTTAAGAGTTAGGCTCATGTTTCGTGTGTCGGGTCTGAGTGAACAGAGGCTCATTGTGCCGTTACTCAGCAACGTGATGCCTAGAGGGGTAAAGTGCATTGAATTATTAGGCGACATACCTCTCCAGTGAAGTTTTATACTTTGCGGAACCGACATCGTATTCAGCAGTTCTTCATCTGAGTCCAGATGTCGGTTTCCGTTGGTATCAATAAATACGCTGATGGATTCACTCCAGTCTTTTTTACAACTGCCGCTCACTGATAATGGGCATAAGGTGACTCGTTTTTGTTGAACCATGGCGTGGTAGCGGGCGAGATTTATCTGACGATGAAGGCCGCTATGCAGGCTTCTCATCCGCTGCTGTGCGTTCCATGAGCCCAACGCTGGCACGGCAGCAGCCAATATGATGCCTATTACACAAATCGCCACGACTGCTTCCAGCAGGCTTATGCCTTTTTGCCGGTTGTTATGACTCTGTCTTTTGCATGACGTGTTCGAAGAAAAGTGTATTTCGAGCATGACCTGAACGTTCCGTGTTTTGGAGTAATTGTTGTGTTGAATGTGCTGGTTGTAGGTGGCGGAGCCATCGGCTTACTCACTGCCTACAAGCTTGCTGCCCAGGGGCAGAGCGTTGCTGTTGTGGATCGTCAAACCGTTGGCTGCGAATCCTCCTGGGCCGGTGGTGGGATTGTTTCGCCGTTGTACCCATGGCGTTACAGTGCGGCGGTTACGGCACTGGCACATTGGTCGCAGGACTTTTATCCACGCCTCGGGCAGGAGTTGCTTGAGCGTACGCAGGTCGACCCACAGGTCTATGAGACAGGTCTGTACTGGCTGGACTTGGATGATGAGGCTGATGCGTTGGCTTGGGCTCAGCAGCAGGGCAGGGCGTTGCATCAGGTTGATATGGCTGAGGTGTATCGCGCTGTTCCGCCACTTGGGCCGGGATATGAGCGGGCAATCTATATGCCCGGGGTGGCCAATGTGCGCAATCCGCGCTTGGTCAAATCACTGCGCGCCGCCTTGGCATCCATGAGTAACGTGCAAATTTTGGAGCAGTGCCCGGTCGTTGGCTTTCTGACTGAGCAGGGGCGCGTCACGGGTGTTCGGACTACGCAGGGCGAGCTGCAGGCCGATCGGGTTGTCCTGACCGCCGGAGCCTGGAGCGGCGAGCTGCTGGCTACGCTGGGGCTTAATCTGCAGGTTGAACCGGTCAAAGGTCAGATGATTCTGTTTAAGTGCGCTGAGGACTTCCTGCCGCGCATGGTTCTGGCTAAGGGGCGTTACGCCATTCCGCGTCGCGATGGCCATATCTTGGTGGGTAGTACGCTGGAATACGCAGGCTTTGACAAAACCCCAAGTGCTGAGGCGCTGGATAGCCTCAAAGCATCGGCTCTGGAGCTGCTGCCCGAGCTGGTCAATGCTGAAGTAGTTGGGCACTGGGCTGGCCTTCGTCCAGGCTCACCTGAGGGCATTCCTTACATTGGTCCAGTGCCGGGGTATGAGGGGTTGTGGCTGAACTGTGGGCACTTCCGCAACGGGCTGGTGTTGGCCCCAGCTTCCTGTCAGCTATTGGTGGATCTAATGTTGGGGAATGAGCCGATTATTGATCCGGCCCCTTATGCGCCGAGCGGCCGTATCTAATCCGGTCAGCGCTGGGCGTCAGTCGATGCCCAGTTTTTTCAGGCGGTAGCGCATCGAACGGAAGCTAAGCCCAAGGCGTTGTGCCGCCGCCGTCCGGTTCCAGCGTGTTTCTTCCAGCGCTTGCATGATCAGCTTGCGTTCGATGTCTTCCAGATAGTCTTCCAGATTGTCGATCTGCGAGAGGCTGGTCTGGCTGTTATCGGTTGGCAGGCAGCTCTCTGTCAGGCTTAGGTCGGCGGCGGTGATGCGGTCGTTATCGCAGAGGGTGTAGGCCCGTTCCAGCATGTTTTCCAGCTCGCGCACGTTGCCAGGGAAGCGGTAGTTTTTAAGCTTCTCCAGCGCGTCGGCATCCAGTTTGGCGGGGGGCATGTCGCTGCTTTCGGCGAGGCGCTTGAGCATGATGTCGGCCAGCATCGGGATGTCTTCGCGGCGCTCACGTAAAGGCGGAACGCGCAGTTCGATGACGTTCAGCCGGTAGTACAAGTCCTGACGGAAGCGCCCTGCGGCGACTTCTCCGGCTAAGTCTTTATGGGTTGCGCAGAGAATACGCACGTCGACGATACTCTCTTGCTGGCCACCCACCGCGCGCACTGCTTTCTCCTGAATCACCCGCAGCAGTTTGACTTGCATGGCCAGTGGCAAGTCAGCTACTTCGTCGAGGAAGAGAGTGCCGCCATTGGCTGCTTGAAACAGGCCGATCTTGTCTTCGACTGCGCCGGTAAAACTGCCCTTCTTGTAGCCGAAGAATTCGCTTTCCATCAGTTCGGAGGGAATTGCGCCGCAGTTCACCGGAATAAACGGCTGTTCACTGCGTGGGCCTTGTTCGTGGATAAGGCGGGCGACTAGTTCCTTACCACTGCCGGACTCGCCGCTGATATAGACCGGCGCTTGGCTGCGCGCAAGCTTGAGGATTTGCTTGCGCATGGCCTTCATCGGCGGCGACTCGCCCAGCAGACGGCTGTCCACCGGTGCTTCCTGGGTTTCACTGCTGCCCAGGCGTAATGCAGCTCCGACCAGCTCGCGCAGGCGGCCAAGGTCAACCGGCTTGGTCAGAAAGTCGAAAGCGCCCGCTTTAAGCGCGTTCACCGCGGTATCCAGGCTGCCATAGGCGGTGATCATCGCCACAGGTACTTGTGGATGGCGTTGCTGAATATGTTGAACCAGTTCAAGTCCAGTCCCGTCCGGCAGGCGCATGTCGGTCAGGCACAGGTCGAAGGGCTCGCGTGCCAGCCACTCTCGCGCTTCTTTGACGTTGCGGGCGCTGCGTGTGTCCAGCTTCATGCGGCCGAGAGTGATTTCCAGAAGTTCGCGGATATCGGGCTCGTCATCAACGATCAGGGCTCTCTGGCGGGTCATGGTCAGCTCAGTTTGCGTGGGTGGGCAAAGGTTATACGGAAGCAGCTGCCGCCGCGGTCGCGTTGTTTATAGTCAAGGCGGGCCTGATTGCTCTCGCACAGTTCGCGGGAAATATACAGGCCAAGGCCTGTGCCTTTGCTTTCGGTGGTGAAAAAGGGCTCGAACAGATGTGAGGCCTGTTCCGGGGCGATACCTGGGCCATTATCGAGAATTTCCAGTACCGGCAGATCGCTTTCTTCATCCCGGTAAAGCTCCAGCCAAACCTGGCCAATACTGTTGTTTTTACTGCTGTAGCGCATGCCGTTGCCGACCAGATTATTCAAGACTTGGGTGAGCTGGTTGGGGTCCATGCGGGTCTGAATGCTGCCGCCAGTGACATTCAGGTGCAACTCCTGGTCCGGGCCGGCATTACTGCGGTATTCGCTGGCAAAGCGATGCAGCCAGTATTTCAGGTCGAGCAGTTGCGGCTCTGCCTGGCGGCGACGGGAAAGCTGCAGAACGTTCTCGATCACCAGATCCATGCGCAGTGTATGGTCGTGGATGATTTGTGCCAGGCGGCGGTCCGCGCCTTGCAAGTCATCGGACTCCTGCAGCAACTGGGCCGCATGACTAATCGCGCCGAGCGGATTGCGGATCTCATGGGCGATACCTGCGGTCAGCCGTCCCAGAGAGGCCAGCTTAAGCTGCTGGGCTTGCTGGGTGATCTGAGAGACGTCGTCGAGAAAGATCAGGGTGTGGGTTTTCTGCCCGCGTTGCAGTGGAGTGAAGCTGGGCTGGATCAAATGGCCATTTCCCGAGGGCTGAATGCTCCCAGGTCGCAGGCTGGGGTTGAGCAGCCACTGTTTCATGCGGTTGACCAAGTGTGTGCAGGCGGTATCGAGCAGCTTGCCTTCCAACTCGGTCTTGCCAAGTAGGTGTTCAGCGCCATGGTTGGCCAGCAGGATGCGGTGATTCTCGTCAATAACCAGAATCCCAGTGCGCATGCGCTGCAGAATCAAAGCGTTGAGAGTTTCCAGGCTGGCGACATCGGCGGCGCGCTGTTCGGCCAGGCTTTCGCTCGCCTGCAGTCGTAGTGTCAGGCGCTGTACGAAGAGGGCGGTGACAAAACACAGTGCCCCCAGTGCGCCGACCTGCACATAGTGCGCCGCTGCGGCTGGCCGTTCAAGGCTGAGGTAGAAGGTCAGATAGACCATGCCGATGCTGGCAACTGCCGCAATCAGCAGGCCTATGCGGCCGCTGAGCAGGATGTTGCAGATTGCAACGGATACGATCAGCAAGCTGCCGATACCGCTGGGCACTCCGCCCGCGCTATAGAACAGGCCGGTGAGCAGTAGGATATCTGTCAGGGCAATGGTGAAAATCTGCGCCAGCTGCTTGGGACGCTGTACCAGTGCGATGATGAGAATATTGAGGATCAGATAGAACCAGCTGCCATTGCGAAATAGCGTTGGGTGAGCCATTTCTAGCAGCTCGGTATCCAGATTGCTGGAAACCAGAAGAGCCAGGATCATACCGATCCCGACCCGGTAAATATGATAAAGGCGCAGAACGCGCCAGCTTTGCTCCTGGTTCAGGGACAGATTATTGCTCACTGCCGCTGTGGCCTTGCTCAAGATGGGCCTGACTGCAGAACCACTGGCTGTCTTTGCTCAGGGCATTTTGTCGGGGCACATGGATGCCGCACTGTTCACAGCGAACCATCGGCTGTGGATTGGCCTCGCTGGGCTTTTCCTGTGCTTTGCTGACCGCAGGACGGTTGAAGCGGCGCCACAGCCAGAAGGCAGCAAAAATAACGGCAATCCAGAATAACAAGCGAAACAAGTCGCGATCCTCTTAATAAGCAAACTGCAAACAGTCTATCAACCCGCCAAAAACAGAACAGTACTGTATTCGCTGTGGTTGTCGGTGTATGCGAATAAAAAAGGGAGGCCGAAAGCCTCCCTTACTAAAACGGCGTCCTGCGCTTAGTCAAACAGACCGAAGGTCAGGTAGCTGAACCAGGAACGGTCCTGCTTATCTTCTTCAGCAGGGTTCTTCAGTTCGGCTGGGATCTGATCTTCAGCATCTTCGTACTGGCGGATTACGTCTTGGCTGGCGCGGGTTTCGCCCGGTGGCAGTGGCGCGTCAGTCTCGATCAGGCCCAGAGTAGCTTTAGCCAGCCAAGAGCGGTCATCTGTATCGGACTCGCGCGGTACAAACTGGCCGTCTTTCAGGCTCGGGTGATCAGGGTAATTGAGCTTCAGGGTTTCCAGGCTGGTTGCAGCCAAGTCGTCCAGTGTCAGGCGCTGATAGGCCTCGACCATGACGGCCAGACCGTCGCCCACAGCTGGGGTTTCCTGGAAGTTTTCTACCACGTAACGGCCGCGGTTGGCGGCGGCAACATAAGCTTTGCGCATCAGATAGTAGTGAGCAACATGCACTTCGTAAGCCGCCAGCAGGTTACGCAGGTAGATCATGCGTTGCTTGGCGTCCGGGGCGTAACGGCTGTGCGGGTAGCGGCTGACCAGTTGAGCAAACTCGTTATAGGAGTCGCGGGCTGCGCCCGGGTCGCGCTTGGTCATGTCCAACGGTAGGAAACGGGCCACCAAGCCGCGATCCTGATCGAACGAGGCCAGGCCTTTGAGGTAGTAGGCGTAGTCCACGTTAGCGTGCTGCGGGTGCAAGCGTATAAAACGGTCAGCAGCAGAGCGCGCTGCTTCAGGCTCTGCGTTCTTGTAATAGGCGTAGATCAGCTCAAGCTGGGCCTGCTCTGCATAGCGGCCGAACGGATAGCGCGACTCCAGCGCTTTCAGTTTGGATACCGCGCTGGTGTAGCTGTTGTTGTCCAGATCGGTTTGAGCCTGCTGGTACAGTTCAGCTTCGCTCAAGTTTTCGTCGACAGCCGGTTCTTTCGAAGAGCACGCGGCGGTTAGGGCGATTATTGCGATCAGCAGCAGGTGTTTCACTTGCATGGTGGCTTGCGTCCCTGTGACGGCGGCTGTCTTGAGCGGAGCCGTCCTGTTATGATTAGCGCCCCCAGCGTATCTGGGGCAAAGACGCCGTATTTAACCACAAGCCTGTGGCCGAAACCAAAGGCTACACGTCCCGCCTTTATCGAGCATGTCCTCTATTAATAAGCAGATTATTCAAATGAGCGCTGAAGTCCCCTCCGAAATGGGTGGGCAGCGTCTCGACCAAGTCGCCGCAATGCTGTTTGCGGAGCACTCTCGTTCGCGCTTGTCTGCCTGGATTAAAGAGGGCTTGCTGACCGTTGACGGTGCTGTACTGCGCCCGCGGGATATCGTTCACAGCGGTTCTGTGCTGGCTCTCAATGCTGAGCAAGAAGCACAGGGCGAGTGGGTTGCGCAGGACATCGAGCTGAACATTGTTTATGAAGATGATCAGATTCTGGTGATCGACAAACCAGCCGGGCTCGTTGTTCATCCAGCAGCTGGACATGCAGATGGCACGTTGCTTAATGCTCTGCTGCACCATGTGCCGGACATTATTAATGTGCCCCGTGCAGGTATTGTCCATCGTCTGGACAAAGACACCACCGGCCTGATGGTGGTTGCCAAGACCATCGAGGCCCAGACTCGGTTGGTCGATCAGCTGCAAAAGCGCACAGTCAGCCGAATCTACGAATGCATTGTGGTGGGCGTGATTACCTCCGGTGGGAAGATTGATGCGCCGATTGGCCGTAGCTCTTCCCAGCGCCAACGCATGGCTGTAACGGATGGCGGTAAGCCTGCTGTCAGTCATTACCGGGTTTTGGAGCGCTTCCGCTCGCACACCCATGCGCGGGTCAAACTGGAAACTGGGCGTACTCACCAGATTCGCGTGCACATGAGCCATATCGGCTATCCGCTGGTGGGCGATCCTGTCTACGCCGGGCGTTTCCGTATTCCTCCGGCTGCTAACCCGAGCATGGTGCAAACCCTCAAAGAGTTTCCGCGTCAGGCATTGCATGCACGATTTCTGGAACTTGAGCACCCAACCACCGGTCAACGCATGAAGTGGCAGTCTCCTCTGCCGGATGACTTTGAGTGGTTGCTGACGTTATTGCGTCAGGATCGTGAAGCTTTTATCGGATAAATACTCATGCATGACTGGCTAACGCCCCAATGGCCCGCCCCCGGACGAGTCAAAAGCTGTGTCACTACGCGCAGTGGCGGCGTTAGCGTTGCCCCCTATGAAGGGCTCAATCTGGGGGATCACGTTGGTGATGATCCGGTCAGTGTGCGCAAGAACCGTGAGCGTCTGCTCAGCATGCTGGGTTGTAAACCCGCGTGGTTGCAGCAGGTGCACGGTACGCAAGTGGTGGAGGCCAATCCATGGCAAGTGGATGAGGCCGACGCCAGTTGGAGTGCTACGGCGGGTATTGCCTGCACAGTGATGACGGCTGATTGCTTGCCAGTCCTGTTCTGTGATCGCGCCGGTACGCGCGTGGCAGCTGCCCATGCGGGCTGGCGTGGGCTTGCTGGCGGTGTGCTCGAGGCGACTCTGGATGCCTTAGCCGTGCCGGCTGAGAACGTATTAGTTTGGCTTGGCCCTGCCATTGGTCCCGAGGCTTTCGAAGTGGGTGCAGAGGTTCGGGATGCCTTTGTCGCCCAGCACGAGCAAGCGCAGGCAGCGTTTGCCCCCAGCCATAATACGGGCAAATTTATGGCAGACATCTATCAGCTGGCCCGCATTCGCCTGGCAGCTTGCGGTGTTGAAGCTGTTTATGGCGGTGGTTTGTGTACCTTTAATGACCCGCGCTTCTATTCCTACCGACGTTCTGCGCAAACCGGGCGTTTTGCCAGTCTGATCTGGCTGGCTGGTTAAGTGGCTTGAAGCCGAAAGGCGGGTAGCTGATCCAGATCAATAACGCCCGCCTTGAAACCTACACAAACGGCCTCATCTACTCTGTATCAAGCAGGTTTTCTGTTTATGGCGCGATTCACTGTGCCGGCCTGCATACACCCGGAGGGATGATTTTTTATGCGTATTGACCGTTTAACCAGCAAGTTACAGCTTGCCCTCTCAGATGCCCAATCTTTAGCCGTGGGCATGGATCACTCTGCCATTGAGCCTCTGCACTTGATGCAGGCCCTGCTGGATCAACAGGGCGGTTCGATCCGACCGCTGCTGATGCAGGTCGGTTTTGATGTAAATGCCTTGCGCCAGTCATTGAGCAAAGAGCTGGATCAGCTGGGAAAACTGCAAAATCCGTCTGGGGACGTTAACTTGTCCCAAGACTTGGCGCGCCTGCTTAATCAAGCGGACCGCCTTTCTCAACAGAAAGGTGACCAATTCATCTCCAGTGAGCTGGTGCTGCTGGCTGCCATGGACGAAAACACCCGCTTGGGCAAACTGCTTTTGGCTCAGGGTGTAAGCCGCAAGGCGCTGGAAAACGCAGTTAACAACCTGCGTGGCGGCGAAGCGGTAAACGATCCGAACGCCGAAGAAAGCCGTCAGGCGCTGGATAAGTACACCGTCGACCTGACCAAGCGTGCCGAAGAGGGCAAGCTCGATCCGGTGATCGGCCGTGACGATGAAATCCGCCGTACCATTCAGGTTCTGCAGCGCCGTACCAAAAACAACCCCGTGCTGATCGGTGAGCCTGGCGTGGGTAAGACTGCGATTGCCGAAGGCCTGGCCCAGCGCATTATCAATGGTGAGGTGCCGGACAGCCTGAAAGACAAGCGCCTGCTCTCCCTTGATATGGGCGCACTGATTGCCGGTGCCAAATTCCGGGGTGAGTTTGAAGAGCGCCTGAAGGCGGTCCTCAATGAACTGTCTAAGCAGGAAGGCCGCATCATCCTGTTTATCGACGAGCTGCACACCATGGTCGGCGCCGGTAAAGGCGAGGGCGCGATGGATGCAGGCAACATGCTCAAGCCATCGCTGGCTCGTGGTGAGTTGCACTGCGTTGGCGCTACCACGCTGGACGAATATCGTCAGTACATCGAGAAAGATGCCGCCCTTGAGCGCCGCTTCCAGAAAGTCCTGGTGGACGAGCCTAGCGAAGAAGACACCATCGCCATCCTGCGTGGCCTGAAAGAACGCTACGAAGTGCACCACAAAGTGGCTATTACCGATGGCGCGATTATCGCTGCGGCGAAGTTGTCGCACCGTTACATCACTGACCGCCAGCTGCCGGACAAAGCCATCGACCTGATCGACGAAGCCGCCAGCCGCATCCGCATGGAAATCGACTCCAAGCCGGAAGAGCTGGATCGCCTGGAGCGCCGTCTGATTCAGCTGAAAGTGGAAGCACAAGCGCTGAAGAAAGAGGACGACGAGGCGACCATTAAGCGCCTGGAAAAACTCAATGAAGACATTGAGCGTCTGGAGCGTGAGTACGCCGACCTGGAAGAAATCTGGAAGTCTGAGAAGGCTGAGCTACAAGGCTCCGCTCAGATTCAGCAGAAAATCGAACAGGCCCGCACAGAGCTGGAAAATGCCCGTCGTAAGGGTGACCTGAGCCGCATGGCCGAGTTGCAATACGGCATCATCCCGGATCTGGAGCGTAGCTTGCAGATGGTGGATCAGCACGGCAAACCGGAGAACCAGCTGCTGCGCAATAAGGTCACTGAAGAGGAAATCGCCGAAGTCGTTTCCAAGTGGACGGGAATTCCTGTCAGCAAAATGATGGAAGGCGAGCGTGAAAAGCTGCTGAATATGGAAGGCTTGCTGCATCAGCGTGTGATCGGCCAGAACGAAGCGGTGGTGGCCGTAGCCAACGCAGTGCGCCGTTCCCGTGCAGGGCTGTCTGACCCGAATCGTCCGAGCGGCTCGTTCCTCTTCTTAGGTCCAACCGGCGTGGGTAAAACTGAGCTGTGCAAGGCGTTGGCTGAGTTCCTCTTTGATACTGAAGAGGCGCTGGTGCGCATTGATATGTCCGAGTTTATGGAGAAACACTCGGTGGCTCGCCTGATTGGTGCGCCGCCCGGATATGTCGGCTATGAAGAGGGCGGTTACCTGACTGAAGCGGTGCGCCGCAAGCCTTACTCCGTCATTCTTATGGATGAAGTGGAGAAGGCGCACCCGGATGTGTTCAACGTGCTGCTGCAAGTGCTGGAAGATGGCCGTCTGACCGATAGTCAGGGCCGTACGGTGGACTTCAAGAACACTGTGGTGGTGATGACCTCTAACTTGGGCTCAGCACAGATCCAGGAGCTGGTCGATGACCGCGAAGCACAACGCGCAGCGGTAATGGATGCAGTCAGCAGTCACTTCCGACCGGAGTTCATCAACCGGATCGACGAAGTGGTGATCTTCGAACCGCTGGCCCGCGATCAGATTGCTGGCATTGCGAAGATTCAGCTCAGCCGCCTGCGTCAGCGCTTGGCCGAGCGTGAGTTGGCTCTGGAGTTGACTGATGAGGCGATGGATAAGCTGATCGCAGTAGGTTACGACCCGGTATACGGCGCGCGTCCGTTGAAGCGAGCTGTGCAGCGCTGGATCGAGAACCCACTGGCGCAACAGATCTTGGCCGGTAAGTTCGTTCCAGGCGCTACCGTCAAAGGTACTGTTGAAGGCGACGAGATCGTCTTTGCCTAACGATCTGAGGACGTTTCCCTCCAAGCCCCGGCTCAGCATTGTCTGACTGGGGCTTTTTGTTTCCTGTCTATAGAGTTGCCCCGTAGCCTGGAATATCTACAGGCGGAGTCCGGGGAGCACGATGTCCCTGTATGTCGGTTAGCCTTTTTGTCGCCGTGCATATCCAATTCATTGAACACCAAGCTATTTTTTGCGGGTGCGACGAAAAAATTTTCATTTCAGCGAAAAAATTTTCGCCATTTCGGATGATGTCTTCCCTGTTTTTTCCCGATTTGGGTTGTGAGAAGAGGAATGGAGATGGCGTGCGAATTCCCGAAATACGGGGCTTGGATGGCTCTTCGCCCCATCAGAGATAAAAAGTCGGCCCTGTTCTGCAAATAATTGTTCTAAAAGCAATTTAGGGGGTTGACACTGGTTCGAATAACCGTAAAATGGCGCGCCTCAACGCAGCAAACGTTACAAACAAACGGTTCTGCTGAGAGGCGAAAGTTACAAAGTTCCGCGATAGCTCAGTCGGTAGAGCAAATGACTGTTAATCATTGGGTCCCTGGTTCGAGTCCAGGTCGCGGAGCCAACTTTCTTTCGGGGTATAGCGCAGTCCGGTAGCGCGCCTGCTTTGGGAGCAGGATGTCGGGAGTTCGAATCCCCCTACCCCGACCATTTTAGGGTCGTTAGCTCAGTTGGTAGAGCAGTTGGCTTTTAACCAATTGGTCGTAGGTTCGAGTCCTACACGACCCACCATTTCAAGCTTGCTTGAAAGTAAAAAACCCGCCTAGAGCGGGTTTTTTATTGCCTGTGATTTTTATCAAACTATTGAGTCTCGCTTAAAGCTGCTTTCGCTACGTTATTGAACTGAGAAATAGGGCAGGTGGATAAGCTTATCTACCTGCCCCGGTGCTTTAGTGCAGTTTCAGACGGGGTTCTGTGCTGCGGCCAATGCGATCACCAAGCATCATCAACAGGGTGCGGGTGGTGCCGTACAGGGCGATTTGATGCATCCGGTACAGCGACACATAGAACATCCGCGCCAGCCAGCCTTCGAGCATGACGCTGCCGCCCAGTTTGCCGGCCAGATTCCCCATCAAATTACCCACGGCGGAGAAGGTAGACAGGGAAATCAGTGATCCGTAATCGCGGTACTGATAGACCGGCAGCGTGGTTTTACCTTCCAGGCGTGCCTTCAAAGATTTGGCAATCAGTGTGGCTTGTTGGTGAGCGGCCTGGGCGCGCGGTGGGACGTTGCGACCATCCGTGCCAGGCATTGGGCAGGCGGCGCAGTCGCCTAGTGCGTAGATATCATCGTCTTGTGTGGTCTGCAGGGTTTGGCGCACCAGCAGCTGATTGATGCGGTTGCTTTCCAGGCCGCCAAGTTGGTTGAGGAACTGTGGCGCACGAATGCCCGCGGCCCAGACCTTGAGGCTGGCAGGGATAATCTTGCCATCTTTGGTGTGCAAGGCATCCGCGGTTACCTGGCTGACGGCTGCGCCGGTCAGAACTGTCACGCCAAGCTTCTCTAGGGTTTTGTGCACGGGTTTGCTGATCCGTTCAGGCAGGGCTGGCAGCACGCGGGGGCCTGCTTCGATCAGGGTGATGTGCATATTCTCCGGGCTGATCTTGTTCAGGCCGTAGGCGGCAAGTTCGCGAGCCGCGTGGTTGAGCTCGGCAGCCAACTCCACACCTGTTGCCCCGGCACCAACAATAGCAACGCTGATTCGCTCGTTGGAGGCGTCTTCCTCGGCGTGGGCGCGCAGGTAGTGATTCAGCAGTTGCCGATGGAAGCGTTCGGCCTGCTCGCGGGTATCGAGGAACAGGCAGTGCTCTGCTGCACCGGCGGTGCCGAAGTCATTTGTAGTGCTGCCAACCGCAATCACCAGGGTGTCGTAGCTCAGCTCGCGGGCAGGCATCAGCTCCAGGCCATTCTCGTCCAGGGTGGCTTCCAGCTGAATGCGCTTGCTGCTGCGATCCAAGCCGCAGAGGCGGCCCAGCTGGAATTCGAAGTGATTCCACTTGGCCTGTGCCACGTAGTTCAGTTCGTCGACGTTGGAGTTCAAAGAGCCTGCGGCTACTTCGTGCAGCAGTGGCTTCCAGATATGGGTCAGGTTGGCGTCGACCAAGGTGATCGAGGCTTTGTTGCGCTTGCCCAGTGTCTTACCCAGACGGGTAGCTAACTCCAGGCCGCCGGCGCCACCGCCGACGATTACGATTTTGTGGCTCATGGGATGTGCTCGCAAGGTAATGGAAATTCAAAAGCGGGGCGTACCGTGTGAGCGAATGGCTGCTCATAGAACCAACCATGCAATTAGCCGGCTAAGCAGACCGAGGGCAATGACCACAAACAGGATGACTGATAAGAGTCGCCAGACTTTGAACGGCTGACGTTGTACCTGATGCTGGGGAGCGCTGAGATACTGTTCGACACGTTGCAGGTCTTCAGGATTCAGGCGGCTGGACATGCTTACCTCGGCTGGTTAAGCAACAGGGCTGTTGATCAGGGCTGATCTTGGTCCGTAATGCGGCCATTCTAGCCGCCACTGGTTGGACAGGCCAATGCGCTTACGGACATCAGGGTTAGTCTTTGGTCTGCAATAGTTATAGTCAATTTGCAGTAATACTGCGTTCTAAGGCGGGAAAACTGCATGGAACTTGTTGTCACAACAGTCCTTAGTCAAAGCGCGGGCTCATTGCGGCAGGCGAAAACTTGTGCGCTGTTCGGTTGGCTATAGGCCAATGCCGATATCGAAGAGGATGGTGCGGCCCAGGTTACTGCGCAGGAACTCGGGAGCTGAGGTGTTGGCAAAGAGGACGCGGGCATAGTTCGGCCCGACCAGTGAGAGTGAGCGCCAACCTAGTCTCAAGTATTCGCTGGGGGCAGGGAAGTGGCTGTTGAAGTCCGGCACCGAGCGCTTGAGATCGGCGTAGGCGACCATATCCAGCTGGCCTACATCCAGGTGGCGTTCCTGATAGTTGCGGGCCTTTTTCATCAAGGTCGGGGCCAATTTTTCCTGCAGCTGGCGTGCGCTGATGCGGCGCGGTTTTTGTTCGCGGCGTACAAGCTCACGGAGGCTGAAAGCCTTGCGCCGCCGTTCCAGCTCGGCGCGCCATTCGTCATTTAGCCGACGGCCTTCGTCCAGAACGAAAAACACCTCGAAGTTCGCATCACGAAAGATAACGTCGGGCGGTTCCTTATCAGGCGCTCTGAACTCATCCAAGCTGAATGACACATTCAACGCTTGCAGCAGGTGCAGGCACACCCAACGCTCGCGCTCCCATTTGCGCGCGTTGGAGAGAAAGTCGTTGGCTTGCTCTGCCTGTGCTGTGAGTAGGCTCAGATATTCGGATTCGTTCATGAGGCGCAGACTACCTGCATGGCGCAGCGCTGTGTAGTGTGCCCTGGCTGAGTGACAATATGCCAATCGCCAAGCGAGGCGCGCACTCGTAAACTGCCGTGCCTGCTAACCCATCTTGGTCAGTCGTGATGACTGTTTAGCTTCTGGAAGTGTCTGATGATTGCCGCCAACGTACTGTCCGGAACTTCGCAAATGCTCGGCTGGATGCTGTATCTGCCGTTAGTCGGCTGGGCAATCTGGCGGGCACCGTGGGTTGAGTTATGCACGGATATCCGGCGTCAGCACTTGCTGGGTGGCACGGCGCTGGCGCTGTTTGTGTTGTGGCTGGTGCGGCGAGATTTTGATTCCGGGTTGTCATTTCACTTTGTCGGGATGACCGCGGTGACGCTGTTGCTGGACTGGCCGCTGGCCATTCTGGTGGGACTGGTGACTCAGCTTGGGCTGACCCTGCTTGGCAAACAGGACCTGGCTGCGCTTGGGATTAATGGGCTGCTGCTGGTGGCGATCCCTGTGCTGGTAACCGAGGCGTGTGCACTTTGGGTTGAGAAGAAGCAGCCGCGTAATCTATTCGTCTACATCTTTTGCAGCGGTTTTTTTGCTTCTGCGCTGGCGACGCTGATCTGCATTTTTGTTGCTTTGGGCATCTTGCTGGCAGATGGATTATTTCCTATGCCGCCCTGGCTTGAGGATTTTATCGGCTACCTGTGGCTGGTAATTTTCCCGGAAGCCTTTATCAACGGCATGATTGTTACCGCGCTGGTGGTCTTCTACCCGGATTGGCTGGAGACCTTTAACAAACCCCGGTATCTCGCAGCGCCCTGGAAAGACGATCATCCGGGCTGATGGCCTGTGCTTCATCAGGGCGATAGCGTCGTACGCTTTGATACAGATCAAGCCACTTAGCCTTGGGCGATACATGCTCGGCCTGTGTTTAACAGGGAGAAAGCTATGGGTGTGTATACATGGGCGCGGCAGGAACTTGAGCAGAGCCTTCGCGCGGCTCAGATGCAGGGACTGGATGAGGGTATGGCGTTACGTGCATTGCTAAGTGCCGCGGTTGAGTGCAGCAAAACACACAGAGAAATTGCAGACTTGGCCTCAGAGCTGAGGTTTATGGCGGACAATCTGGACGATGACCGCGACTACAGTTTTATGCGGCCTTAAGCGCGGGTGGCGGCTGAAGGGTCGCCTACCCGCTGTTTCCGGTTAATGTGTTTGGCGTGGAGGCTGCTCTTCTGAGAAGACGTCATCTTCCAGCGGGTTTCCGGGAATTGCGTGCTCCTCTGCGGCCCAGGCTCCCAGATCAATCAGCTTGCAACGCTCGCTGCAAAACGGGCGGCTAGGGCTTTGTGGGCCCCATTCAACCGGTGCGCCACAGGTCGGACAGGTGACGAGGGTTGGGTTGCTCATGCTTCTTTGCCTCCGCGGAGAGTCAGATAAAAGGCGTGCAGGCGCTGCACTTCGTCGTTCAGCCAGCTCAGGTCGCGGTCGTTGACCAGAACATCATGGGCATGGCGCAGGCGCTCTTCCCGCTTTGCTTGGGCTTTGAGGATAGCCTCTACTTGCTCGCTGCTAGTTTGATCGCGGGCCACCGTGCGCTCAATCTGCAGGGCTTCCGGTGCATCCACGACCAGCAGGCGCTGGGTCATCAGTCGCTGTCCGGATTCAACCAGCAGTGGTGAAACGAGAATGGCATAGGGCGACTGGGCGCTGGCCAGTGACTGCTGAATTTCCTGATTGATAAGCGGATGCAGCAGAGCTTCAAGCCAGCGGCGCTCTTCGGGGTTACTGAAGATGCGGGCTCGCAGGGCGGGGCGGTTCAGATAACCGTCGGGAAGTAGGATTGCTTCGCCAAAGTGCTCGACAATTTTTGTCAGTGCAGGTTTGCCAGGCTCAACCACCCAGCGTGCCGCATGGTCGGCATCTACAGCATGTACACCCAGTTCGATAAATTGCTGAGCCACGGCACTTTTGCCGCTGCCTATTCCGCCAGTCAGGCCAAGAATCCAGGGTTTCATGCGAGCACGATGCTCCAGCTTAATCACAAAGACGCGATTGTAGTTCAGCCACTGCGCCGAGCGGAACACTAAGGCTTGGTGTTGATAGGGCAGGGCGGCCGATGCAGGCCGCCAAAGGGCGCAAGTCAGAATCGGATTAGTTGCAGATAGCCGGAGGTAATCTGCTCGCCCCAGAGCAAGGCGATAAATCCGGCAATGGCCAGATAGGGGCCGAAGGGAATTGGCGTGCTGCTGTCCTGGTTGCGCAGTTTGAGCATGATCATACCCAATACAGCGCCGACCAACGACGACAGCAAAATCGTCAGTGGTAATACCTGCCAGCCGCCCCAGGCACCGAGCATGGCAAGCAGTTTGAAGTCGCCGTAGCCCATGCCTTCTTTTCCGGTCACCAGTTTGAACAGCCAGTACACTGACCACAGGCTGAGATAGCCGGCAATTGCACCCCACAACGCACTTTCAAGACTGGTGAACAAGCCCAAGTAATTGACGATGAGCCCCAGCCACAACAGCGGCAACACCAGCGAGTCTGGCAGCAGATGGTGATCCACATCGATCAGGCTCATCGCCAGCAGGCCCCAGGTCAGTAGCAGGAAAGCACCGGTCTGCCAGCTGAAGCCGAAATGCCAGGCGACGTAGGCAGACAGCAGGCCGCAAGTCAGCTCCACCAGCGGATAGCGCAGGCTGATATGGGTTTTGCAACTGGAGCATTTGCCACGTAAGAACAGATAGCTGATCAGCGGAATGTTTTCCCACGGTTTGATTTCGTGGGCGCAATGAGGGCAGCGGGAGTTGGGCAGGACTAAGTTAAAGGTTTCGCCTGCGGACTCTTCCGGCAACTCCAGAGCTTCGCGGGCTTGGGCTCGCCATTCTCGCTCCATCATTTTGGGCAAGCGGTAGACCAGCACATTAAGAAAACTGCCGATGAGCAGGCCGAGAACGAGCGCACACAAAATAAAGGCCAGCGGTTCGCTGGCCAGAAGATCAACAATCATGAATTAACCAACCACCGAGCCAAGCTGGAAGATCGGCAGGTACATGGCAATGATCAGGCCACCGACCAGCACGCCCAGCACCGCCATAATCATCGGCTCCATTAGGGCTGTCAGGTTATCCACGGCGTTATCAACTTCCGCTTCGTAATATTCGGCGGTCTTATCCAGCATCTCATCCAGGGAGCCGGACTCCTCACCAATAGCTGTCATCTGTACGGCCATGGAGGGAAATACGCCAGTGGTGCGCATGGAGAAGTTGAGCTGTGTGCCGGAGGATACATCATTGCGGATTTTCGCAACCGCCTCGCGGAACACCACGTTACCGGCTGCTCCCTCCACTGACTGCAAGCCATCGACTAGTGGTACGCCTGCTGAGAATGTGGTGGATAGGGTGCGAGCGAAACGCGCAACTACCGATTTGTAGAGGATGTCGCCAAAAATAGGGGCCTTAAGCAAGGTTCGGTCCATAAAGTCTCTAAATCGTTGAGAGCGTTTATGGCTTTCCTTGAATCCAACTACTACTGCGATGATCACGCCTAGGTAGATGTACCATTGATCTTGCAGGCTGCGGGACATATCCACAACCACCTGAGTAAACGCAGGTAATTCTGCGCCAAAGCCTTGGAACACCGCCTCGAACTGTGGCACTACTTTGATCAGCAAAATAGCTGTCACAATAATTGCCACTACAATGACCGCCATCGGGTAGGTCATGGCTTTTTTGATCTTGGCTTTCAGTGCCTCGGTCTTTTCTTTATAGGTTGCGATCCGGTCCAACAGGGTTTCCAAGGCACCGGATTGCTCACCTGAATCCACCAGGTTGCAGTACAGGTCATCAAAGTACTGAGGTTTGGTACGCAGGGATGCGGCGAAGCTGTTACCGGCAGCGACTTCCTGTTTTATGTCGTTAATCAGGTTGCGCATATTGGGGTTCTCAAAACCTTCACCAATAATGTCAAAGGCCTGCAGCAGCGGTACGCCAGCCTTCATCATAGTGGCCATTTGCCGGGTAAACAGGGCAATGTCCATCGGTTTGATTTTCTTGCCAGTACTAAACAGTGAGCCAGGCTTTTTCTTTACCTTAAGTGGGTTAATGCCCTGCTTGCGTAGCTGGGCTTTGATAAGAGCTGGGGATTGTCCCGACATCTCCCCCTTGATCTTGCCGCCCTTCTTGTCGATACCTTCCCACGTGAAAACACTGAGTTTTAACGCCTTGTCCGCCATGGGTTAATCCTTGGTTACTCGGTTGACTTCTTCAAGGCTGGTAATGCCTTGCATTGCTTTCAGTAACGCGGAAGTACGTAGATCGTTAAAGCCGTCTTTACGCATCTGGATGGAGATATCGATGGAGTTGCCTTCCTCCATAATGATGCGTTGCAAGGCAGGGGTGTTTTTCACCACCTCGTAAATACCCACCCGGCCTTTATAGCCGTGGTTGCAGTTCTCGCAACCCACAGGGCCGTAGAGTTTGATGCTGTCTACTTTGTCCGCTGGGAAGCCCTCTTCCAGCAGGGTCTCGCGTGGTACGGTTACTTCTTTCTTGCAGTGGCTGCACAGCTTGCGCGCCAAACGCTGGGCGATGATCAGGTTCACCGAGGTGGCGATATTGAACGAGGGCACGCCCATATTACGCAAGCGGGTGAGTGTTTCCGCCGCACTATTGGTGTGCAGGGTCGACATCACCATGTGGCCGGTCTGGGCCGCTTTAACTGCAATCGACGCGGTATCTAAGTCGCGGATCTCGCCGACCATGATGATGTCCGGATCTTGGCGCAGGAAGGCCTTGAGCGCTGCGGTAAAGTCCATGCCCTGTTTCGGGTTGACGTTGACCTGGTTAATCCCTTCAAGGTTAATTTCTACCGGGTCTTCCGCGGTGGAAATATTGACGTCGACTGTATTGAGGATATTCAGGCCGGTGTACAGCGAAACGGTTTTGCCGGAGCCCGTTGGGCCGGTAACCAAGATCATGCCTTGTGGTTGCTTCAGTGCGGTGAGGTACAGCTCTTTCTGATCCTCTTCATAACCCAGCGCATCAATACCCATTTGTGCACTGGCGGAGTCCAGAATCCGCATTACGATTTTCTCGCCCCACAAGGTTGGGCAGGTGCTTACGCGAAAGTCGATGGACTTGCTTTTAGATAGGCGCATCTTGATCCGCCCATCCTGTGGCTTACGACGCTCAGAGATATCCAAGCCTGCCATTACCTTCAAGCGGGCGGAAATTCGAGGTGCCAACTGAATTGGCGGACGGGCGATTTCTTGCAGAATGCCGTCAGTACGGAAGCGGACGCGGTAGTTCTTTTCGTAGGGCTCAAAGTGCAGGTCAGATGAGCCTTTCTTAATGGCGTCCAAGAGCATCTTGTTAACAAAGCGCACCACTGGGGCGTCGTCGGCGGCATTGCCTTCGTTGTTGTCAGAGCTGTCTTCATCCATGGCCTCGACATCAATGCCATCAAGGTCAACATCAGCTAGGTCTTCCATTCCGCTGTTGGCGGAGTCGAAGAAACGCTCGATAGCGTCATTCAGTTTGTCATCTTCAACCAGCAACGCTTCGGTGGTCAGTCCGGTGGAGAACTGAACATCGGTTACTGCTTGGTGGTTGGTGGGGTCGGAGACGCCGATAAACAGCTTATTACCACGACGGAACAGCGGAATAATGCGGTGCTGTCGCACCAGCTTTTCGCTGACCAGCTCCTTTGGCTGCGCCTCTTTATCAATGGCGCTGAGGTCGCAATAAGGCACGCCGAACTGTTCGGAGGCGATATCTGCAACGGCCTTACCGGTGGTGATCTTGTTTTGCACCAGATAGGTAACAAGGGGAATTTTGTTACGCAATGCCTGGGCTTGAGCCTGCGCCGCGACACTTTCAGTCAACAGTTCAGCGTTGACCAGTTGCCGGGCCAAGCCGGTGAGGTTGGGGGCTTCGCTCATGATTGTGTAGTGCTGTGGCTAATAGTTATGCGTGCCTTATAGCGTAATTCATGCATTTGCCCAAGAGCTGTTATGTGGGGTGACGCAAATTGTCACTTCATGACCAGTTTGAAAATGGATGGGATGAGTTCAGTGAAGCATGACTAAAACAGTCGGGTATTGCTTCGGCATTTATAGATACTGCGTTCTGAGCATAGTTTGGGGCTTTATATGGGGTTTCTGATGGATTGGCACAGGCTGTGCAGGTAAGTATCTGTCTGTGACTAACCACAACAGGAGCTAGACGATGAAGTCTCTCAAGAAGCAAAAAGGTTTTACCCTGATCGAGCTGATGATCGTTATTGCGATCATTGGTATTTTGGCTGCAATTGCTATTCCGCAGTTCAATGATTATCGCGCTAAAGCGAATGATTCGACTGCTCTGGCTGATGCCAAGAACGCTATTACTGCTCTGACTTCTGCTCAACGTTAATTGGAGGTTGCTATGAAAACTACATTTAAAGCTGCAGTAGCAATTGCATCCCTGGCGTTGACTGCCGGTATTTCCGCGGCGCCAACTGAACTTCCTGCAGACGGTCGTGTTACTGTTTTGACATGTGGTTTATTGGCTGATGATGTGCAGCTGACTGCATCGAACAACGTATTGATGGCATTCAACTGTGAAGGTACTGCAAACGTTATCCAGGTTGCGGCTTGCCATACTGCAGGTCGAACCAAAGAGCGTACTGAACTTACGCCATGCGACAACGATCCAGCTACACCAGCTCCGGAGTGCACAACTCCGCCAGCTACTCAGGTAACCTCTAGTGCGAATATTTATGTTGCTCGCTCCAATGGTGGCCGTCTGCAGCCAGCTCCATTCAACAACACTGACCGTTGTGTTCAAGCAACAGTCAACGGCAAAATCCCTAACTTGAACGCCGCACCTTAAGATAGTGTTAAGGCAGGAGGTACTCTCCTGCCTTTCAGGATGGCAATGTTTAAAGAATCAATTTTGCTCATTTGGCGCAGCCACTTGATTGCTTTGGGTGGGCTGCTGGTTGCCCTTGTTGCGATATCGGCATTTTGTGCGGGGCTATTTAGTGGTAGGCAACCTGCTACAGTTGCTTTAGATGTTGGTATTTCGACTCTTCGCCTTTTTACACCTCTTCTGTTATTTCTTCTTGTTCATGAGGTTATGTCGAGGGAGTTCTCTCGAAAGTACTATTTGCGCACTTTTGCAATGCCCATTAATAGGGCTAATATTTTGTTTGGCAAGTTTTTTGCTGTTTTCTTATATATGGTTTTCCTTGTGGTCCTTGGGGCGGCTCTATTGGGTGGGATGGCTTACTTTGTCTCTCTGGGGTATCAGCAGGCCACAGCTATTTCAATGAGCGGCTTTGCGATATTTATTGCGTTTTTTTTGCTTGATGTTTTTGTGATTCTCTCTGTTTCGGTCTTTGTATCGATGATTACTTCCTCGACGGGGTTTTTGTTTTTTACAATTATCGGATTTTCGATTGTGTCAAGAACATATTATTCCGTTATTCAATTGCTTGCGGACGGTGCCCCATTAGAGTCTGGGATTTCAATGTTGAAATGGTTAGTTCCAGATTTAGGTAGTTTGGATATTAGGGGCGTGGCTCTCTATGGGAAAATTGAATTTCTACCAGATCAATGGGCACTATTGATAGCCGGTACCCTAGGGTATGCAGTGTTATTTTTGGCGTTTGCAGTTATGGCATTGCAAAATAAGCGTTTCAGCTGATGTTGCGTAACTTCAACATTCCGACCGCGTCGATTGCGCTTTCGGGCCTTCTGCTGTTTTTATATGCTGTTTTAATGCAGTCGAGCGATTACAAAGGAAGTTCTCTGGATTCAGGGGGGCGTGTAGTTATACCAGCTCCAATTTTGTTGTTTCTGTACGGGGGCGATCGTTTTTTTGCCGCGAACATGGAAACAGCAAGGTTGGCCGCAACTGGAGTTGATTTCGGACAAGCGGACATGGATTACCTTGTGCGAGCTCAAGCAGTAGTTTCTGAACTCAATCCATGTCATGAAGATAATTACTATCTGGCAAACGGTTTTTTGACATGGGGGGGGGCGGATCAAGTCGGCAGCTCTATTTTGAAGCGTGCCGCTAGCTGCAGATTTTGGGACGAATACCCAGCTTTCTTTTATGGGTTTAATCAGTTCTTTTTTGAAAAGAATCTTGAGCAAGCCTCTCTCTATCTCGAAATGGCAGCCCGGCGATCAAGCCAAAATGCAGCAAGCTTTAGAAAGTTCGCAATCATGATTAGGGCTGAGCAGATTGAGGATGCTGAGCTGGCAATTAAGTTTGTCGAATCAGAGCGGGATAAGTCTGCAGACGCGAAGCTAAAAGACATGCTAAACAAGCGTGTTATGCGCTTGAAGGGGCTAGTGCTGCTTCGTGATGCACAGCGCCGTTTTGAATTATTGCGCGGTAAAAAACTTGAAAGTCCAGAGGAGTTATTGGAGGCAGGTTTGATTGATACGCTGCCCGATGATCCTTTGCGGTTGGGGTACGAGTTTATTGATCATCGTTTTGTACTCAGACAGATTAAGTTTTCTGGGGCAGAGGAGGAATAGTGTCCGCAGTTATGGAGTTTAGGGGGGTAAACCACACCTTCCACACCAAAGGCAAAACCCTCCAGGCCCTGAAGGATGTAAACCTCACTATGTCCGAAGGTGAGGTTTTCGGTTTTGTCGGTCCAAACGGTGCGGGTAAGTCCACTACGATTAAGGTGATGCTGGACATCATCAATGACTATCAAGGCTCAGTCAGCATCTACGGTGTAGATGCGCATAAGGCGGAGGCGCGTAAGCCGCTTGCCTATGTGCCGGAAGCGCCGGCGCTTTATGAGCAGTTCACGCCCTTGGAAATTCTGCGTATGGGGCTGTCTATGTACGGCATCAAACGCAAAGACGCTGATGCGTGGTGCATGCATTGGATGGAGCGTTTCTCCATTGCGCAGAACGCTAAGCGCAAGATTCGCGAGTTATCCAAGGGCAACGTGCAGCGTGTGGCGCTGGCACATGCGATGGTCGTTCAGCCTAAGTTGCTGGTGCTGGATGAGCCGTTGTCTGGCCTTGATCCGGTTGGGCGTAAGGATGTGGTGGAGATTCTCACCGAGTTCAAACAGCAGGGTGGGGCGATCTTCTTCACTTCTCACGTGTTGCACGACGTAGAGCGTATTGCCGACCGTTTTGGCTTTATCAATAAAGGCCAACTGCTCACTGTGCGTTCGCCCCGCGAGTTGGCGGCAGAGCGCGTGGACCATATGTTGGTGCGCTACTCCGCCGCGCAACCGCTGGTTGAAGGTGGGCGCACGCTGCGTGAGGCAGAGTATGAGTGTGAAGTGATGCAGGTAGATTTACCGGCCTTTATAGCTCAGCTCAATCAGGTTGGCGGGCATCTGTTGAGCATCAAGCCTGCGGTGTCGTTGGAAACCGTGTTCTTCAAAATTCTTGAAGAGGCGCAGACTGCTTAAGTCTTGAGTCTTTGCTGCTGAAGCCGCTCCTGCGCACGATGGTGGCTAGGAGCGGCTTTGATGTAGCGGGTTACAGGCTTAAGCGCATGGACAAGTCCACGGCTTTTATATCCTTGGTCAATGTGCCAATCGAAATGTAATCCACCCCGGTTTCAGCGATGCTGCGCAATGTAGTTTCGTTTACGCCGCCAGAGGCTTCGAGCTTGGCGCGGCCTTGGGTGATGGCGACGGCCTGACGCATTTCATCCAGATTCAATTCATCCAGCATGATGATGTCGGCGCCTGCTTCTAGCGCTTGCTGCAGCTCGTCGAGACTTTCCACTTCAACTTCTACCGGTTTGCCGGGAGCAATTTTGTGTGCGGCGGCGACGGCTTGGGCAATGCCACCGCAGGCGGCGATGTGGTTTTCCTTAATAAGGAAGGCGTCGTACAGGCCAATTCGGTGGTTGTGGCAGCCACCTTGGGTCACCGCATATTTTTGCGCCAGGCGCAGGCCGGGCAGGGTTTTGCGGGTGTCGAGCAGTTTGACGTTGGTGTCTTTAACCAGGTCTGCATAGTGCTGGCAGCGGGTGGATACGGCAGACAGGGTTTGCAGGAAGTTCAGCGCGGCGCGCTCGCCGCTGAGCAGAGCGCGGGCCGGGCCTTCCAGATGGAACAGTGGCTGGTTGGCTTCGGCACGTTGGCCATCCTGAACATTCCAGTGCACAGCGACGCGTGGGTCGAGCTGACGAAACACGGCATCGACCCATGCGGTGCCGCAGATCACAGCGTTGTCGCGGGTGATGATGGTGGCGCGGGCCAGGCGCTCAGCTGGGATCAGTTGGGCTGTGATGTCGCCGCTGCCGATGTCCTCAGCCAGTGCACGGCGCACGTTGGCCTCGATTTCTGTGGTGAGATCGGCAAGGGTGAGGTTTGGCATGGTGGGCTCCGGCTCAAAGAATCTGCGGATTATAGGGGCTGGGAGGGGTTTGCGCAGCGCTGCGTAGGGGAACGGGCTTTGTAGGGGGCGGTAAGCCTGCGCAGCAGGCCACCCACCATGGATATTTGCCGGTTTCACAATGGTGGTGGCCTGTGCGGGCGCTTGGTGGATAAACCGCTGTGCGGCCTCCGCGCGTCTTGCGAGGTTGTACGGAGCTGAACAGTCGTACCATTTGTCGGCGCCGCAGCTCAAGCACGGTACTTTGCTGCTATCTGTGATGTGTATCAAATACGCGCTAAAAGTTAACTTGGCTTGGTGAAAAGGCTCTCTATAATGCTGAGAAATTTCTGATTATTGACGCCGAAAAGTTGACGTTAGGGACGACGCTCAGTTGATCACCGTGCAGAGCATGTAGCCCAAGAGGGGCTCTCTGCGGAGATGCACCATGAAAACTGATGCGAATGTGGTTCACCTGAAGACGGTCAACCCAGAGCAAAAATCCAATCACCCGACTGCAAGGCTGCCAGCCGTGCTGGTCGAGGTCCGAGACAAGGTCGCCGAGCAGCTGAGGCTGGCTCAACAGGCTTTGTTCGACAACGCTGACGATACGCTGTTTGAGATGGCGGATCGGGCGACTTCTAATGCTGAGCAAAATGCCTTCTTCGAGGCCATGCGTGACCTGCGCCTGCGACGTAAGCAGATCGAGCGCGCTTTTCTGGACAAGGTGGCGGATGAATTTGCCACGCTGAATCAGTACGAAATCGGTCGCCCGGTTCTGGAAAATGTGTCTTTTGAGAGCCTTTCTCTGGTGCAGAACGATGCACTGGAGGAGGCGGTGGCGGTCGAGTCGATGGTGGCTAAGGTCATCAGTCGCGATGGCCAGGCGCTTGGCCATCTGACCGCTCGCCTGAATGCATTGGTTAGCAAAAAGCTGGATGAGAAGAATAACCCGGTTGGCCCGGCTAGCCTGTGTGCGGCCTTTATGGACTGCTGTGGCAGCCTGGGCGTGGAAATTCGGGTCAAGCTGATCGTACTCAAGCTGTTCGACAAATACGTGCTCAGCGAGCTGGGCCAGCTGTACGCCGAGGCCAATGAGTTGCTGGTGGCGGCTGGTGTGCTGCCGGAGATCAAGTCGGTACCGCCGCGCCGACCGCAGGCTGCACCGGTGAATGTTGCGATGGCTGCGGGCGAGTCTGACAGCGCTGCGGTCAGCGGTGAGAGCGTGCAGGAAGTGTTTGGCATGCTCCAGGGCTTACTGTCTCAGGCGCGAGGCTCGGTCATCCCGCAGCGCCCGCGTCCGGCCGATGCATTGCCGATTACCAGCAATGACCTGATGCGCCTGCTTTCGCACATGCAGCAGCGTGCTCCTGTGCAGGCTGAGGCAGACGGCGATCTGCGTGAGCAGCTGGAAAACCTGCTGGCCCGCGCCAGTGCTAAATCGGGCAAGACGCGGGTGGTGGGGGAGATGGACGAGGACGTCATCAACCTGGTGTCGATGTTGTTCGAGTTCATTCTCGACGACCGCACGCTGCCGGACTCGCTCAAAGCGCTGATTGGACGCCTGCAGATTCCGATGTTGAAAGTAGCGGTGATCGATAAGAGCTTTTTCAGTCGCGGCAGCCATCCGGCACGACGCCTGCTCAATGAAATTGCCGCAGCGGCGCTGGGCTGGAGTGAGCAGGGCGAGGCGCAGCGGGACAATCTGTATCAAAAGATCGAGCAGGTGGTGCAACGCCTGCTCAATGACTTCACCGATGATCCGCAAATCTTTGCCGATCTGTTAGCTGACTTCACCGCCTTTATGGGCGACGAGCGCCGTCGCAGTGAGCTACTGGAGCAGCGCACCCGGGATGCCGAAGAAGGCAGCGCCAAAGCGGCGTTGGCACGTCAGACCGTGGAGCAGGCGCTCAATGAGCGTTTGTTGGGGCGGACCTTGCCAGAAGTGGTGGTGCGTTTGCTGCAGGACGCCTGGAGCAAGACGTTGATGCTGACTTGCCTCAAACATGGCGATTCCTCGCCGGAGTGGCAAGCCGTCCTGAGCACCATGGATGAGCTGATCTGGAGCGTGGAACCGCATGATCATCCGGGTGACCGTGAGCGTCTGCTGGCTGTATTGCCGGAGGTGGTCAAAGCCCTGCGTAAGGGCGTTGAAGACAGTGCTTTCGATCCGTTCGCTGCCGAGGCGCTCTTCAGTCAGTTGGAAGCCCTGCATTGGCAGGCGCTGCAACGTTTCGACAAGCCTGTAGCCGAGGTGCGCAGCGAGCCCGCCATTGTGGTGGATGACGGTGGCCTAGAGCTGCCATTGCTGGTGGAACCGGTGGGGGTGGCTGAGGCTGCTGAGCCGGAACCGGCTCCGGCGATGGTTGAAGTGGTTGAGGAAATCGTCCTGCTGGCGCCGGGTGAGTCGGCGCAGCCTGTGCAAGAGGTTGAGCTGGATGACAACGATGAGGCCGTGCAACAGGTGGATGCCTTGCGCGTCGGCAGTTGGTTGGAGTTTCAGCAGGAAGACGAGCGCAAACTGCGTTGCAAGCTGGCTGCTTTTATCAAGCCAACCGGCAAGTACATCTTCGTGAACCGCAATGGCATGAAGGTGCTGGAGAAAACCCGAATGGGCCTGGCGGTCGAGTTTCGTCGTCAGTCCATCCGTCTGTTGAATGATGCGCTGTTGTTTGACCGGGCGTTGGAGTCGGTCATCGGCAATCTGCGCAAGCTCAAGGGCGAGTGACGGGGCCTGGCTGTTTGCGCTTTAAGTCGCTCTTACTCTGGTGGAGTAGGAGCGACTCCGGTCGCGAAGCCATGGGGCTGCAACGTGGCGGCCGGACTAAAACTTTCAGGGCTTGGCCGTAGCGGATTGCTGCACTAGAGTGGCGGCTCTTCAGAGGAGTCTCTATGCAGCTGGACCCAATCAGTGGCTGGTGCGCTGGCATACAGCACTGTCCATCCCCCAATTTTAATGAACGCCCGCAGGCTGAGGTGTCGCTGCTGGTGATTCATAACATCAGTCTGCCCCCCGGCCAGTTCGGTGGCGGCTATGTGCATCAGCTGTTCCAGAACCGCCTTGAGCCAGACGCTCACGAATACTTTGCCGGGATCGCCAGCCTGCAAGTGGCGGCACATTTTCTGATTGAGCGCGATGGGGCCGTCACCCAGTTCGTGTCCTGTCATGGGCGTGCTTGGCATGCCGGTGTTTCTAGCTTCGAGGGACGGGAAAACTGCAACGACTTCTCGATAGGTATTGAGCTTGAGGGAACGGACGATCTGCCGTTCACTGAGCGACAATATGCGGCTTTGGTGCGGCTGACCCGAACTATCCGCGCGGCGTATCCTGCAATCACGCTGTCGCGCATTTGCGGCCACAGCGACATTGCTCCCGGACGCAAGACTGATCCGGGACCCGCTTTCGATTGGCAGCGCTACCGCAGTGCGCTTGAGCAAGACGAGGAGTAGCAATGAATTTTCTGGTGCTGTTGCTGGTGCTGTGGGTCGAGAAGTTTTCGTCCTGGCGGTTGCCTATTCAAAACGACGGTCCTTTTCTGCGCCTGCTGCGTGCAGTCGAGGGCAATAAAGAAGACAGTGCTCAGCCATGGCTGAGCCTGTTGTTAGTGGTATTACTGCCGGTGTTGGCGCTGGGCCTGATTCTGTTGGCGCTGGAGTCTGTGCTGTACGGTTTGCTGGCGTTGCCGGTGCACCTGCTGGTGGTGATCTACAGCTTAGGCCGGGGTGATTTGCAGGCGGCGCTTGGGCCGTTTCGTGATAGCTGGCGGCGCGGTGATGCCGAGGCTGCGTATTTGGTGGCACAGCGTGACCTGAATATTGAGGCTGAAGAGGCTTCGACGCTGCTGGCATGTGTGCAGAAGTACATGGTCTGGCAGGCGTTTCAGAGCTTTTTTGCGGTGATCTTCTGGTATGCCTTACTGGGGCCGCTGGCGGCGCTGGCTTACCGTTTGGTTGCGCTGCTGGCTGAGCACAGCCAACAGCCGACGCTGAAGGACATTGCCCTGCAGGTACGTCATGGTTTCGATTGGCTGCCGGTGCGGATTCTGGCCTTAAGCTTTGCCCTGGTGGGCAACTTCGCTGCCGTCAGCCGCAGCTTGCTGCATGAACTGCTGAGCTGGGATATCAGTGCGGCTCAGTTGGCCAACATGACTGCGCGGGCCGCGGCTGAGCTGCCGGAACCAAGCTTGGGTGAAGAGGGCGTCACCACGCTGGATAGTCTCTGGCAGCTGCTGGTGCGTACGGCAATGCTTTGGTACGCCTTGATTGCGGTGTGGATTTTGCTGATCTGACGCTGAAACTGGCGGCTCTAGCCGCCAGTTGCGGGGCAAATGCAGTGATTCAGCGGGCGGGGACAATTAACCTTAAGTTACACACCGCGTAGTCGATACAGGGTATATATGTCGAGTCGTGTGGCTGCTGTGTTTGTGACATCCGTCTCAAAACTGCTGTACAGCAGCGGCGCTAAGCTGCAGGCCTACAGACAAGTTCGTGCACGATGCCGCTAGAGCGTCTGCGCAATAAGCGTCCACAAAAATAATTAGAACGTGGAGATCTATCGTGAAGTCCGTTCTCTATCCGGCTATCGCGCTTATGAATCGCCTCAGCTTTGGAATGAAGTTCAGCCTGATCAGTGTGCTGTTCTTCTTGCCGATGCTGGTCACTAACTTCTTTCTTGTACAAGAATCCTATCAGCAGACTGTGAGTACTCAGACCGCACAGCAGAGCTTGAGCTTGCTGTCGGACAGTCTGAAGTTGCGTCGTATGCTGGAAGATTATTCCGCCTACACCGACGTGAATTCGGTGGTCGGCCAATCCGGACAGGGCGGTGAGGTGGATAAGCGCTTGGATGCGCTGCACACGCAGATCACTACGTTGCTGCAAGGCATGGCCTCTCCGAGCCGGGATGAGGAATTGGTCAGCGCGTTCGATGCCGAGCGTGATCAGCTGTTGGCTGGGTTGGCCGCAGTTAAGGCGGAAACCTCGCTACAAGGCAAGATCGGTCTGGCAGAGCGGGTGCAGGCGGGGAATCAGGTGTTTGTGCGCCTGATCGCCAGCCAGGCAGGGCTGATTCAGGATCTCGACAGTACTGTGCGCCAGTTGGTGGAGCTGATCACTGTAGAAACCCCGAAAATCACTGCGCTGCTTAGCAAGGGGCGGGCAGTGGGCTCCAGCTCGTTGTCGCAGGGCTATCTCAACTCATCGGCCAGCACCACCTTTGACACCATTTTGCTGGACGTGGAACGCCTCCAAGGCGAGTACGCCGTGCACCTGCGTAATGTGCCTGAGCATTCATCTTTGCCGGGATTGGCTGAGCAGAGCCTGGAAAGCCTGAAAGCCTCTGCGGTGATTTTTGAAGATCAGGTCGTAGTGGCTGACACGCTGGAAACACCGTGGATGCAGTACTTCGATGAAGTCAGCGCCAATATCGATAAAACTACGGCATTGCAGGACGGCATCTTGTCTCTGCTGGATGAGCAGCTGCAGGAGCGTCTGGCCGACAACCGCATGCAGATGGTGTTGCTGGTGGTGGCGCTGGTGGCGGTATTCCTACTGATCGTTTATCTGTACAGCGGCTTTTATGTGTCGATCCGCTCCACGCTCAAGCGTCTGGGGCAGGTGATGAATCAGGTTGCTGGCGGTGACATGACCGTCAGCATTAAGGCGCACAGCCAGGATGAGCTGGGTGAGCTGAGCACGCTGTTTAACCAAACGGTGCGCAAGATTCGCGAGCTGATTGAGCGTGTCGGTCAGACTGTGAGCGAAGTGGAACGCCAGGCTGAGCGGGTTGAGCATGTCTCGGCAGAGAGCAACAAGGCCGTTACCGGGCAGCGCAGCCAGATTGACCTGATCGCCACGGCAATGAACGAGTTGTCAGCCACCGCGCAGGAGGTCGCCAGCAGTGCGGCTGCTGCGGTGGGCAGTGCGCAGAGTGTGAATGATGAAACGGTGACTGGCCGTGCGCTGGTGGAATCTCAGGTCGGCAGTATTCAGCGCTTGGCTGGGGAGATTGATCAGTCGGTGGTGGTGATTAATCAACTGGCCAGCGACAGCCAGTCGATCAGCCAAGTGCTGGATGTGATTAAAGGCATTGCCGAGCAGACCAACCTGCTGGCGCTGAACGCTGCGATTGAAGCCGCCCGTGCCGGCGAACAAGGGCGTGGTTTTGCTGTGGTTGCCGATGAAGTACGCAACCTGGCCAAGCGCACTCAGCAGTCCACGGCGGAAATCGAGGCAATGATTGCCAGGCTGCAAAATGGCGTGGGTGCTGCGGTTAAGACCATGAACACCAGCCATCAGATGGCCGATAGCACTGTCAGCGAGTCGGGGCAGGTGCAGCAGGCGCTGGAGAATATCCTCAGTGCAGTCGGCATGATCGTTGACCAGAACCAGCAGATCGCTACAGCCGCTGAAGAGCAGACGGCGGTGGCCCACGATATTGACCAGAACATCGTCCAGATCAGCCAAGCCGGTGAGTTGACCGCCGAAGGTGCCGGGCAGACCGAACAGGCCAGCCGCGAGTTGTCGGTGTTGGTTGCGCGGTTGAAGCAGCTGATTGGGGCATTCAGGGTTTAACCCGCTTTGCAGGGTGCGATAAGCCTGCGAAGCAGGTTATCCACCTTAGGCGCACGGCGCTCAGAAATGGTTGTTCTTTTGGGCCATGGTGGACAAACCGCACAGCGGTCTTGTCCACCCTACAGTGATGCAGTTTCTCCGTAAGTGCTTTTGTAGGGTGAGATAAGCCTGCGCAGCAGGTTATCCACCATGGGATTCAGCGTTGTTCATGGCTGATTGCGGCCAACGCCACTGACGCAGCCGCGGTGCGGGTTTCTACGCCAAGTTTTACGTAAACGTGTTCCAGGTGTTTGTTCACGGTGCGTGGGCTGAGGTCGAGGATCAGGCCGATGTCGCGGTTGGTCTTGCCGCAGGCGACCCAGCGCAGCACTTCTACTTCCCTTTCGGTCAGGTGAAAACGCTGCGATAGCAGGCTGCAGGCCTGATCGTCATCCAGCGTAGGCGTCTGCACCTGACTGCCTGCTTTGGCCTTTTGCAGGATGCGTGCAGTACGCAGGTGGGAGGCGACGCGGGCGAGGACTTCGCTGGTGTTGATCGGCTTGGTCACGTAGTCAATGCCGCCTGCTTCAAAGCCGCGCACTACATGCTCGGTTTCCACCAGCGCGGTCATAAACAGCACAGGGATATCCGCCGTTGTCGGGTCGGCCTTGATCCGTTCGCAGGTTTCAAACCCATCCAGCCCCGGCATCATCGCGTCGAGCAGAATCAGGTCCGGCCGGCGACGTTGGATGCGGCTCAGGGCGCTGCTGCCATCCAGTGCCACCAGCACCATATAGCCTTCGTCATCCAGTGCATCGGAGAGAAGGGCGAGATTGTCCGGTGTATCGTCGACGATGAGGATGACGCCGCGTTCGGCGGCGCTTTGCCGGGTTTCAGCAGGATGGGTCAGCGTGTGCATGGTCTGCCTCCTTTAATTGTCGGTTGAGCTCATCGAGGCGGAAGCTCTTCACCAGTGCGCGCAGGGGCGTGGTGAAGCCAGCGCTGGCCGGGTTATTCCGTTCGATGGCGTCGAGTTTTTCTTGTATGCCGCGTAGGTAGCCGATGGCGCTCAGCTCGCGCAGTTCGTCCAGGTCGGCTTTGTCAGGGAGTACGGTTTGCTGAGGTGCGGGTGCTTCGCTGGTTTGGGGTTTGATCCACTCCAGCTTGAGGTGCTTCTGAATCAGGTCGAGCAGGGCCGGGGCGTGTACTGGCTTGGCCAGGTAGTCGTCACAGGCTGCGGCCACGCTGCGCACGCGGTCATCGTCGAAGGCGTTGGCCGAGACGACGATAATCGGCGCGGTGGACTGCACATTGCGGCGGATCAGGCGGCTGGTTTCCCAACCATCCATGCCGGGCATGGACAGGTCCATGAGGATCAGGTCAGGCAGCAGCAGGGCGGTCTGGCGAATCGCTTCCTGCCCGTTGGCCGCCTGCGCAATATCAAAGCCCAGTGGGCTGAGCATGCCTTGCAGGACGTTGCGGTGTTCGCTGTGATCGTCCACCAGCAGGATGCGTTTGCGCGGGCCGGTGTAACCGGTGATTTTGTGGGCGACGTGGATCACCGTTTGCGGCACGCGCACCTCGGAGAGGAACAGGCGCACCTGAAAGCAGGTGCCTTTGCCGACCGTACTGGTGACGGACAGCTCGCCACCCATCAGTGAGGTGAGCATGCGGGTGATGGTCAGGCCGAGGCCGACCCCGTTGTCCTGGCGCATCAGGTCGCCGCGCTCGAAGGGCTGGAACAGGCGCTCGATCTGCTCGGCATCAATACCGATGCCGGTGTCGATGATTTCGAAGCAGGCGGTTTGCCGCCGGTAGCTGATGCGCAGGCAGACTTCGCCGCTGTCGGTAAAGCGCACGGCGTTGCCGAGCAGGTTGATCAGAATCTGCTGCACGCGCTTTTCATCCCCGCGCACCACGGCTGGCATGCGCCCCTGAGTTTCGAGGCGAAAGCCCAGGCCTTTCTCTGCCGCCTGCGGGGTGAACATACGCTCAAGTTGGTGGAGGAATTCCGGGAAGGGGATTTCGCTCAGCTGCAATTGCAGCTTGCCTGCTTCGATCTTGGCGACGTCGAGCAGGCCGTCGATCAGCGCCAGCAGGTGCGAGCCGCTGCGGTAGATGGTGGCCAGGGCGTCCTGATGCTGGCGCGGCAACGCACCGTCGCGCTGGAGAATCTGGGTGTAGCCGAGGATGCTGTTGAGCGGTGTGCGCAGCTCGTGGGACAGGCCGGTGACGTAGCGGCTCTTGGCGGCGTTGGCGGCTTCGCTGGCCTCCTTGGCCTTTTGCAGGGCTTCGTCGGTTTTGCGGTGGGCTTCGATTTCCTGCATCAGCAATTGGGTTTGCCGGTCGGATTCCTCCTGCGCCACGCGGCGGCTTTCGCGGGTCAGAACGATCCACCAGCAAAGCACGGCGGCAAACACCAGTAAGGTGATAAAGGCTTTGAGGAAGGCCAGATACAGCGCTTCCCGAGCGACATCAGTCGGTTCGATCAGGCCGATGGCGACCTGGTTGTAGATCAGTGCGAGGGCGCCATACAGCAGCGCCATCATCGTGCTCAGCAGCGTCAGGTACTGCGCCAGTCGATTGTGTAAGCGCGGCACGGAACCAGCCGGGAACAGCCAGTGCAGCAGGTCGTCCCATTGCTGGCTGATGCGCGCGCGGGGTTTGCAGGCATCGGCGCAACGGGCTTCCAGCGAGCAGCATAGAGAGCAGATCGGCGTGCTGTAGGCAGGACAAAAGGCCATGTCTTCCCGCTCAAACGCATTGCTGCACAGGCCACATTCGACGGTGTGGGCGTGCCCGCTGCAATGGATTAGCTCCGCGTCGCTGCTGCGGGCGAGGTAGTAGCGACCTTTGGTAAACCAGGCAATCAGTGGTGCGACCAGCATGGCGCACAGCAGCGCCACAAACGGCGAGGCGGATTGCGCCAGCTCACCGAAGTGGCCGCCGTGGGCGAGGATCGACATCAGCGAGGCGACTAGCATGGCACCGACGCCCACCGGGTTAATGTCGTACAGGTGCGCCCGCTTGAATTCGATGTGCTTGGGCGACAGGCCCAGCGGTTTGTTGATCAGCAGGTCAGCGACCACCGCGCCAATCCAGGCGATGGCGATGTTGGCGTACAGCCCCAGCACCTGTTCAATCGCCTGAAACACGCCCAGCTCCATCAACAGCAGGGCGATGGCGACGTTAAACACCAGCCACACCACGCGGCCCGGATGGCTGTGGGTCACGCGGGCGAAGAAGTTCGACCAGGCCAGTGAACCGGCGTAAGCGTTGGTCAGGTTGATCTTGATCTGCGAGACGATAACGAACAGCACCATCGCCGCCAGCGCCCACTCCGGCGAGCTGAACACGTAGTTGAACGCCACCAGATACATCTGCGTCGGCTCGGCGGCGCGCTCCATGGGGATTTCATGTTGCAGGGCAAGGAAGGCGAGGAAGGCGCCGGCGAGCATTTTCAGCGCGCCGGGGATGATCCAGCCAGGCCCGGCAATCAGCAGCGCAGCCCACCAGCGCTTGCGGTTTTGCGCCGTCTTTTGCGGCAGAAAACGCAGGTAATCCACTTGTTCGCCAATCTGTGTGATCAACGCCAAGCCAACGGTGCAGGCCGCGCCGAAGTGCAGGAGGTTGAAGGCACCTGACTCGCCCGAGCGCCCGGCGAAGGTGGTCCAGTCAGACAGCGCGTCCGGGTTTTTGCTGATCACGAAGACGTAGGGCAACAGCAGCAGAAACAGCCACAGCGGTTGCGTCCACATCTGCAGCCGGTTGATCAGGGTGATGCCATACGCCACTAAGGGAATCACCAGCACTGAACAGATGACGTAGGCAAAGGCCAACGGAATGTCGAAATACAACTCCAGCGCCAAGGCCATGATCGCCGCCTCAAGGGCGAAGAACAGGAAGGTGAAGCTGGCGTAGATCAGGGAGGTGATGGTCGAGCCGATGTAGCCGAAACCAGCGCCACGGGTGAGCAGGTCCATGTCTACGCCGTAGCGGGCGGCGTAATAGCTGATCGGCATGGCAGTGAGGAAGATCACCAGACTTACGGCAATGATCGCCCACAGCGTGTTGGTGAAGCCGTAGCTCAGGGCCAGCGTTGCGCCGATGGCTTCCAGGGCGAGAAATGACACGGTGCTGAAGGCCGTGTTGGCAATGCGCAGCTCTGACCACTTGCGGAATGCGCGGGGTGTGTAGCGCAGTGCGTAGTCTTCCATGGTTTCGTCGGCGACCCAGCTGTTGTAGTCGCGGCGAATCTTGATGATGCGTTGCGTACCAGTTTGCTGCACAGGTGTGCTCCTGACGCTTCTCCCTATTTGTGACGAAGCAAAGCAACAAACATGCCCCAAATTTCAAAGTGGCGGGCTAGAGCCTCCTGTGGATAAGTGGTACCCGTCGGGTCGTGCCCGCGTGCGCTCTTTTGGTGCGTATTGCAGTACGTCATTTGACGTATGCCATTACGTCAAGCTGCGTATACCGGCTGCGTCCTGTGCCGCCGCATGCTGTTGGCGAACCTTCCGGCAATGACAACCACGAGCCGGGAGACAACCAACACAGGAGCATGACCATGGATTTACGAGCGACTCGCTTTCTCCCCCGACGGCTCGCCCTGGGGGCTGCGGCACTCACGCTGTTGGCCAGTAGTGTGTTCAGCCAGTCTGTGCTGGCGGATGTAAACACCACCGGCCTGGCCGTGACTGACACTGAAGTAACCGTCGGCCAGCTGCACTCGGCAACCGGCACCATGGCCATTTCTGAAACTGGTTCGATTCAGGCCGAGCGTCTGGCCATCGAGCAGATCAACGCCAGCGGCGGCATCCTCGGTCGCCAGATCAAAGTGATTCAGGAAGATGGAGCCTCCGACTGGCCGACCTTCGCTGAAAAAGCCAAGAAGCTGCTGGTCGGCGACAAGGTAGCTGCCGTGTTCGGCTGCTGGACCTCCGCCTCCCGTAAAGCGGTACTGCCGATCTTCGAAAAAGAAAATGGCCTGCTCTACTACCCGACCTTCTATGAAGGCCTTGAGCAGTCCAAAAACGTGATCTACACCGGTCAGGAAGCGACCCAGCAGATCATCGCCAGCCTCGATTGGATCGCCAAAGAGAAGGGCGCCAAGAGCTTCTACCTGATCGGTTCGGATTACATCTGGCCGCGCACCTCGATGAAGATCGCCCGTAAGCACATCGAAAACGTGCTCGGTGGCAGCGTAGTGGGCGAAGAGTACTACCCGCTGGGCAACACCCAGTTCGGCTCGCTGATCAACAAAGTCAAACTGAAGAAGCCTGATGTGGTCTTCGCTGCTGTTGTGGGGGGCTCCAACGTGGCCTTCTACAAACAGATGAAAGCCGCAGGCGTTACCAGCGCCAAACAGAACCTGCTGACCCTTTCCGTAACTGAAGACGAACTGCTGGGCATCGGCGGTGAAAACATGGACGGTTTCTACGCTTCCATGAAGTACTTCCAGAGCCTGGATAACCCGAACAACGCGGCTTTCGTAGAAGCCTTCAAAGCTAAATACGGCAAAGACGCGGTGATCGGTGACGTGACTCAGGCCGCCTACCTTGGCCCATGGCTGTGGAAAGCCGCCGTGGAAAAAGCCGGCAGCTTCGATGTGGATAAAGTTGCCGCAGCTTCTCCAGGCATCGAGCTGACCACTGCGCCGGAAGGCTACGTGAAAGTCCACGAAAACCATCACCTGTGGAGCAAAACCCGCATTGGTCAGGTGCAAGCCGATGGCCAGTTCAAGGTGGTGTACGAGTCTGACCTGATCGAGCCAAACCCATTCCCGGAAGGCTACCAGTAATAGCCACCGCCCCCGCGCCACGCTGCGGGGGCTGTTTGATTGAAGTGCAGTTTTCGACCTGATCCAACTTCCCACCCCGGCAGCGGGGTGGGTTCATGACGTGAGGAGATCATCATGGAATGGCTCTCAGAGTTTGGTGCCATCGCCGCCATGCAGGGCTTTAACGGATTGTCCGTGTTCTGCGTGCTGTTGTTGATGGCTCTTGGGCTGGCCATCATTTTTGGCCAGATGGGCGTCATCAATATGGCCCATGGTGAGTTTCTGACCATTGGTGCTTACACCACCTACGTGGTGTCGGTGTTAACCGAGCAATACGCGCCGTTTTTCGGCCCTTACTATTTCTTTGTGGCCATCGTCCTGTCCTTCTTCATTGCTGGTGCCATCGGCTGGCTGGTGGAATGGGCGATGATCAGCAAGTTGTATCACCGCCCGTTGGACACGCTGCTGGCGACTTGGGGCTTATCGCTGGTGATGCAGCAGGCGTTCCGTTCCATCTTCGGTGCCCGTGAAGTGACGGCGACCTTGCCGGAGTGGCTGATGGGGTCCTGGGCACCGACCGAGGCCATCGACATTCCCCGTAACGGCCTGTTTGTGATGGGCCTGACCATCCTGCTGACTGCAACCATCTTCCTGATGCTTTACCGCTCACGCTGGGGCCTGCATGTGCGCGCCACCATGCAAAACCGGGTGATGAGCCGTGCAGTGGGCATCAACACCAAGAAGGTCGACCGCATGACCTTCGCCCTCGGCTGCGGCGTGGCCGGTGTGGCTGGCGCTGCGTTCACCACCATCGGTTCGACCGGCCCGACTGCTGGCTCGCTGTACATCGTCGACACCTTCCTGGTGGTGGTCTTCGGCGGCGCATCCAGCTTGCTCGGCACCATCGCTTCGGCGTTCAGCATCGCTCAGGCGCAGTCGCTGATGGAGTTCTTTATGAGCGGTTCGATGGCCAAGGTGTTCACCCTGTCTGCGGTGATCCTGATTCTGCTGATGCGTCCGCAAGGGCTGTTCTCCATCAAGTTGCGTAAGTAAGGAGCCAAGCCAATGAACGCGATGAATAACGTTATCGGCGGCAAACAAGGGGCCATTGGCCTGCTGGTGCTGGCCGCGCTGATTCTGGTGGTATTCCCGCTGGCGCTGGATGCCTTCCGCCTGAACATGGTGGGTAAATACCTGACCTACGCCTTTGTCGCTGTAGGGCTGGTGCTGTGCTGGGGTTACGGCGGCATTCTGAGTTTGGGGCAGGGCGTGTTTTTCGGCCTGGGCGGTTACTGCATGGCGATGTTCCTCAAACTGGAGGCGTCTGATCCTGAGAGCACCAAAATTCAGTCCACACCGGGCATCCCGGACTTTATGGACTGGAACCAGATCACCGAACTGCCGCTGATGTGGGAACCCTTCCACAGCTTCGGCTTCACCCTGTTCGCGGTGATTGCGGTGCCGGTGGTGCTGGCTTTTGTGATCGGTATGGCGATGTTCAAACGTCGGGTAGGGGACGTGTACTTCTCCATCGTGACTCAGGCTATTGCGCTGATCCTGACCGTGCTGATTATCGGCCAACAGGGCCTGACTGGCGGGGTTAACGGCATCACTGACTTGCGCACCATGCTGGGCTGGGATATCCGCACTGACGAAGCCAAGCTGATCCTGTACTTCGTCAACGCCTTGCTGCTGTTCGGCTGCATCCTGCTGGGGCGCTATATCCTCACCTCCAAGCTGGGCCGTCTGCTGGTGGCGATGCGTGACAAGGAAGAGCGCGTGCGCTTCTCCGGTTACGACGTGGCCAGCTTCAAGATCTTTGTGTACTGCATCGCGGCGGCCTTCTCGGCCATCGGCGGGGCGATGTTTGCCCTGCAGGTGGGCTTTATGTCGCCGAGCTTCGTCGGCATCGTGCCGTCGATTGAAATGGTCATATTCGCTGCGGTGGGCGGACGTATGTCGCTGCTCGGTGCGGTGTACGGTGCGTTGCTGGTGAACTACGGCAAAACCTACTTCTCCGAAACCTTCCCTGAGCTGTGGCTGTTCCTGATGGGCGGCCTGTTTATCGCGGTGGTGATGTATTTCCCCAATGGCCTGGCTGGTCTGTGGGAAAGCCATGGTCGCAAGTGGCTGGGCAAGCTCAAGCGCAAGCCGGTTGAGGCTAAGCCGATGGCGGTGAAAGTGGCCGCGCCTGCTGCTGCACCGACCGCTGCGTCCACCCCGGAACTGGAGAAATCACTATGAGTGCGACTGGCTTCCAAATGCCCAAACCGGTGCTGGCGATTGAAGGCCTGACCGTGTCCTTCGATGGCTTTAAGGCGGTGGACGACCTCAACCTGTACATCGACCGTAACGAAGTACGGGTGGTGATCGGCCCTAACGGCGCAGGCAAAACCACGGTGCTGGATTTGATCTGCGGCAAAACCAAAGCCACCTCCGGCAGCATCCAGTTCGAGAACCGCGAGCTGACCAAAATGCGCGAGTACGACATCGTCCGCGCAGGCGTCGGGCGCAAGTTCCAGAACCCGTCGATCTACGAGAACCTGACGGTGTTTGAGAACCTGGAAATGTCCTATCCCAAGGGCCGCAATGTGTTTGGTGCGCTGCTGTTTAAGCGCACGGCAGAGGTGGTGGCGCGGGTCGAAGAAGTGGCCGGGGAAATCCTCTTAAGCGAGCAACTGCATATGCAGGCCGATTTGCTCTCCCACGGGCAAAAACAGTGGCTGGAAATCGGCATGTTGCTGATGCAAGACCCAGCGCTGTTGATGCTGGATGAGCCGGTAGCAGGCATGAGTGTGAACGAGCGGGTGCAGACCGCCGAGCTGCTCAACCGCATCAGCAAAGGCCGTTCGGTACTGGTGATTGAGCACGACATGGAGTTTGTGAAGAGCATCGCCCACAAGGTCACGGTGCTGCATCAGGGCAAAGTGCTGGCCGAAGGCAGCATGGATGCGGTGCAGAGCAATCCGAAGGTGGTTGAAGTGTATCTGGGGCACTAATGAATCAGCGGTGGGCAGCGTGTGACGTTGCCCTGGCACAAGGAGTTTTCAGATGTTCAATATCACTAACCTAGCGTCGGGGTACGGTCAGAGCCAGATCCTGCATGACCTCACCCTCAACGTGAACAAACGCGAGATTGTGGCGGTGATGGGCCGCAACGGCATGGGCAAAACCACCTTCTTCAAAAGCCTGATGGGCGTGCTGCCGCAGTGGGGCGGGCAGATCGAAGTGGATGGCCGCGACGTGTCGAAAATGGAAACCCACGAGCGCGTCGCCAACGGCATCGCTTATGTGCCGCAAGGGCGGATGATTTTCCCCAGCATGACCGTGCTGGAGAATATTCAGACTGGCTTGCCTTCCTCGGCAGGTGGAAAAGTGCCGGACGATCTCTACGCGCTGTTCCCAGTGCTGCACGAGATGCGCTCACGCAAAGGCGGCAACCTCTCTGGCGGTCAGCAACAGCAACTGGCGATTGCCCGCGCCCTGGCGACCAACCCCAAAGTGCTGCTGCTGGATGAGCCTACAGAGGGCATTCAGCCGTCGATCATCAAAGACATCGCCCGCACCCTGAAGGAGATCCGCAACATGCGCGATCTGACCATCGTGGTGTCGGAGCAGGTGCTGTCATTCACCATGGAAATTGCCGACCGTTTTCTGGTTATCGAAAAGGGCAAATTTGTGGTGGAGGAGACGCGGGAGAACGTGGATGAGGCCGCCATCAGCCGCTACCTCTCGGTCTGACACAGGTTTACACCCCGCTACCGCCTGGGCTGTTTGAAAGGCCGGAGCGGTGTGTACTCACGGCTGGCGCAGTCTCCCTCGCCAGCCGTTTTTATTGGCGCCGCCCAACCCGTAGCCTGGATTAGCGATCACCGATCAACCGTAGGGTGCGATAAGACCGCGCAGCGGTTTATCCACCAAGCGCCCGCACAGATCGCCCCCCTCGTTAAACCGGCAAAAACGATGGTGGGTAACCTGCTACGCAGGCTTACCACACCCTACAAAAGCCGCCCGTAGCCTGGATTAGCCGAAGGCGTAATCCGGGGAACGCCGTGAAGGGCTTACGCGTACGGCCCTGAGTTCTGATTGGTCTTTACATCGGCCCGGCGGAAACGCTGCGCGGTTCCGCCCTACGGTTAGGCATTCAACGTCTGTTTCTTCTGCCTGAACGCATACGTCATCCAACGTATTTCCCGATTTTTCGTCCCGTTTAAGACTGCTCCTGTCCCCCGGCGTGTTCCTGCCGGAATCCACCACGATCCCAGGAGTTTTGTCATGACCGAAACACTGATCAAGGTTGACCTCAATCAGCCTGCGACTGAGAACGAGCAAATCCACAACCGCTGGCACCCGGATATTCCCATGGCGTGCTGGGTGAAGCCGGGCGATGACTTCATCCTCGAAACCTATGACTGGACCGCCGGGGCGATCGAGAACAACGATGACGCCAGCGACGTGCGCGACGTGGACTTGTCCACCGTGCACTACCTCTCCGGTCCTGTCGGTGTGCACGGCGCTGAACCGGGCGATTTGCTGGTGGTTGACCTGCTCGACATCGGTGCCAAGGCTGATTCGATGTGGGGCTTTAACGGCTTCTTCTCACGCCAGAATGGCGGTGGCTTCCTGACTGATCACTTCCCGTCGGCACAAAAAGCCATCTGGGATTTCAAAGGCATGTTCACCAGCAGCCGGCACATTCCGGGCGTGAACTTTGCGGGCCTGATTCACCCCGGCCTGATCGGCTGTCTGCCGGATCACAAAATGCTCGCTGACTGGAACAAGCGTGAGCAGGCGTTGATCGACACCAACCCAACCCGCGTCCCGCCGCTGGCCAACCCGCCGTTCGCCTCTACCGCGCACATGGGCAAGCTCAAAGGCGAGGCCCGCGACCTGGCGGCTGCTACCGGCGCACGCACCGTCCCGCCGCGTGAGCATGGCGGTAACTGCGATATCAAAGATTTGTCCCGTGGCTCGAAAATCTTCTTCCCGGTGTATGTGAACGGCGCAGGTCTGTCGGTAGGCGACCTGCACTTCAGCCAGGGCGATGGCGAAATCACCTTCTGCGGTGCCATCGAAATGGCCGGTTGGGTGCACATGAAGGTCGAGCTGATCAAAGGCGGCATGGCCAAATACGGGATCAAGAACCCGGTGTTCAAACCCAGCCCGATCACCCCGAACTACAAAAACTACCTGATATTTGAAGGCATCTCGGTAGACGAAGCGGGCACCCAGCATTACCTGGACGTGAACATCGCCTACAAGCAAGCGTGCCTCAACGCCATCAACTACCTGACCAAATTCGGTTACTCACCGGCGCAAGGCTATGCGTTGCTCGGCTCTGCGCCGGTGCAGGGGCATATCAGCGGCGTCGTCGACATCCCCAACGCCTGCGCCACCTTGTGGTTGCCGACGGAGATTTTCGACTTCGATATCAACCCGAGCGCATCCGGCCCGACCAAGTTCCTCGACGGCAGCATCGATCTGCCGATTGCGCCGGACAAGTAAACCCACAAGCCGGGCGCTGTGTTTATCCGCAGCGCCCGGCTGACGAATGTGCCGCGAATGGGAGAACAGCACCATGCCGATTTATGAATACGATTGCGTCGCCTGTGGTGACTTCACCGCCTTGCGTCCGATGGCCGAACGTGACAAGCCCTGCGCCTGCCCGGAATGCGGCGGCGACAGCCTGCGGGTGATATTGACTGCACCGCAACTGGCCACCATGTCCAGCAACCAGCGCCGCGCCATGGCCGCCAACGAAACCAGTTCACACGCACCGAAAACCGTCGAAGAATTCGCCCAAAGCCGCAAACACCCCAAAGGCTGCGGCTGCTGCGGGCCAAGCAAACCCCTAGCCCCAACCAAAGAAAACCCGCACGCGATGAAAGCCAAAGCCGGCGGCAGACCGTGGATGATCAGTCACTGAGTTACCGCGATTTTGTAGGGTGAGGTAAGCCGGCAAAGCCGGTTACCCACCGAGCGTGCGTACAGACGCAGTAGGTGTGTGGTCATTCATGGCCATTGGTGGATAAACCGCTGCGCGGTCTTATCGCAGCCTACGGTTTGCATAGGCCGTGTGTGCACCGTCACCTGTAGGGTGTGGTAAGCCGGCAAAGCCGGTTACCCATCAAGCGGGCGTACGGGCGCAGGAGATGTGTAGCCAGTTACAGCCAATGGTGGATAAACCGCTACGCGGTCTTATCGCACCCTACGGTTTGCATAGGCCGTGTGTGCACCGTCACCTGTAGGGTGCGGTAAGCCGGCAAAGCCGGTTACCCACCGAGCGTGCGTACAGGCGCAGGAGATGCGTGGCCAGTTATGGCCAATGGTGGATAAACCGCTGCGCGGTCTTATCGCACCCTACGGTTTGCGTAGATACATCAGGCGCAACCGAAACGAAACAGTTCCTCGATACTGCGAGACTGACACGTCAGAGGGGAGATGAATCCCACCCAAACAACTCACACGCATTGCGACTGCTGGCGCTGGCCAGCTCATCCGGGCTGATGCCACGAAGCTCCGCGAGCGCCACACAAATATCCGCCAGATGCTCCGGGCTGTTGCGCTGGTTCGGATACATAGCCGGAGCCATATCCGGCGAGTCGGTTTCCAGCACAATCGCCTCGATTGGCAACTGCACAACAACTTTGCGCAGACGCAGTGCCTGCGGCCAGGTCGGAGCACCACCGATGCCGAGTTTAAAACCGAGCTTGATGTACTCCCGCGCTTCCTCAACGCTGCCGGCGAAGGCATGGATAATGCCGCCGCGTTTAAGTTTGTAGCGCTTGAGCGTAGCAATCGTTGCGGCATGGGCGCGGCGCACATGGATCAACGCCGGTAACTCAAATTCAACCGCCATCTTTAACTGCGCTTCAAACAGCGCCTGCTGCTGTTCGCGGTCCAACTCTTCGAGAAAATAATCCAGCCCGATCTCACCCACAGCACACAACTTCGGCTGGCCTGCGAGCTGTGTCAGCCACCCATGCAATTGCTCAAGGTGCGCCTGAGTGTGTTCATGCAAATAAACCGGATGCAGACCAAAAGCTGCATATAAACCGTCGTGCTGTTGAACTAAATCCCACACCCGTTGCCTGTTGGCCTCGTACACGCCAAGCACCACCAACCGCTCCACGCCCAGCGTACGGCTGCGGGCGAGCAGTTGATCGCGGTCGGCATCAAAGTCGGGAAAGTCCAGGTGGGTGTGGGTATCAATCAACTGCATCGTCTGCGTCCTGCTGGGTTGTCAGACAGGTTGTGGCTGTAGCTGTGCAGAAGTGTACACAGTTGGCATTTTTTCATACTCAGTTGTTAAGCTGGCAAACTGTTACTCCATCTCTACAGCGCCCATGTGCGGGCAGCGGCTATCAGAAGTAAGGAATTGTTTAGATGACCTCCGATTCACCTCAACGCTGGCGGTTTTTCCGTGCCGGCGGCTTTGACCAAGTATCAATAGAAACCCCCGCCGACCTTGCTGCCTTGCGTGGTCTGGATCAGAAACTCTGGGCCAGCCTGGCTTGCCCTGTTGCCAATCTGGCGCTGGACCGGCGCATGCTGGGGTATATCGACAGCAATAATGATGGCCGTATCCGTGCACCTGAGCTGCTGGATATCGTGGACTGGACATTGGCCCGCCTGGCCGATCCAGCTGTGCTGTTTAATAACGAGCCGCTGCAACTGGACTCCCTGAGCCAGAACGAAGAGGGTACACGCCTGCGTTTGGCCGCTCACCGCTTGCTCGGCGTATTGGGCCGCAGTGATCAGCAACTGACCAGCGCCGATACGGATGATCTGGCGCTGCTGTTCCCGCCTCAGGAGTCCAACGGCGACGGCCTGGTGCCTGCTACGTTGACGGACGATGCCGCTCTGCAAGCCGCCATCGCCGACATCATTGCCTGTCAGGGCTCCGTGGTGGATCGCAGTGGCGAGCAGGCCATTGGTGAAGAACAAATCACTGCATTCTTTACCCAGGCTGAAGAACTCAGCGCCTGGCACGCCAGCGCCGCCGCATTGGGGCTGGATGCGTTTGGTGATGACACTGCCGCAGCGGTTGATGCCCTGAGCGCCGTGCGCGAGAAGGTCGATGACTACTTCACCCGCGTTGCCATGGCTTCGTTTGATACCCGCGCCGCTGCGTTGATGGATGGTCAGGAAGAAGAACTGATCCGTCTGGCTGGTCTGTCTCTGGCCGACAGCAGCCAAGTCGGTGCTTTGCCACTGGCAAGCATCAAGCATGGTGACAGCCTGCCGCTGAGCAAGGAGCTGAACCCCGCTTGGGCTGATGCCATGGCTGAGCTGCGTGAACGTGTGGTTAAGCCGATTCTGGGTGATCAGGAAAGCCTGAGCCGTGAACAGTGGCAGCGTCTGGTCGGCCTGTGTGGCGAGTACCTGAACTGGCTGGCGGCTAAACCGCAGGTCGCGATTGCCAAAGTGCTGGAGCTGCCGCGCATTCTCGAGCTGGTCGAGCAGGGCGTGCAGGCGCAGTTGATGGCACTGGTGGCCCGCGATCTGGAAGTGGCTGAGGCGTCGGATGGTCTGGTCGAATTGGACAAACTGATTCGTCTGAAAGGTGGTTTGGTCACGTTGCTGCGCAACTTTGTGTCCTTCCAGGATTTCTATGCCCGCCGCGACAAGGCGGTGTTCCAGGCCGGTACATTGTTTATCGACGGCAAGAGCTGCGATCTGGTGGTGGAAGTTACCGACATCGAAGCCCACGCCAAAGTCGCCGCCGCCAGTGACAGCTTCCTGCTGTACTGCAGCTGCACCCGCCGCGGTGAGCCGGTGCATGGCAAAGAAACCATCAACATCGTTGCAGCGGTAACTGCGGGTACTGAGGGCGATCTGATGGTCGGCCGCCATGGTCTGTTCTATGACCGTGAAGGCAATGACTGGGATGCAGCCGTGGTGAAGGTGATTCAGAACCCTATCAGCATCCGTGAAGCGTTCTGGTCGCCGTATCGCCGTGTCTCGAAGATGGTTTCCGAGCAGATCCAGAAGTTTGCGGCCAGCCGCGATGCGGAAATGGTCAATAACACTGCCACAAAAGTGGCCGCCACACCGGCTGCACCGGCAGCTGCTCCGCAAGGCTTCGACATTGCCAAGTTCGCCGGTATCTTCGCCGCAGCAGGTTTGGCCGTAGGCGCGCTGGGTACTGCACTGGCTGCCATGGTGACGGGCGTGCTGTCGCTGCGTTGGTGGCAGATGCCGCTGCTGTTTATCGGCATCATCCTGGCGATCTCCGGTCCGTCCATGCTGATGGCCTGGTTCAAACTGCGCCGCCGCAGCCTTGGCCCGATTCTGGATGCCAACGGCTGGGCAGTGAACGCCCGCGCTAGCATCAGCATCGGTTTTGGTGCTGCGTTGACTCAACTGGCGGCGCTGCCGGGCGGATGCGCGCGCTCGCTGCGTGATCCGTATGCTGCGAACAAGCCACTGTGGCCGTGGCTGCTGGCGCTGATCGTGGCAATTGGTCTGCTGGCCGGTGCCTGGTATTACGGTTGCTTCGAGCGACTGCATGTGGTGCCTGAGCCGGCGGTTGCCGAGACTGCGGCACCAGCGCCAGCCACGGAGTAAGTACGGTCCAAAGTAGGGTGGATGGACGTAGCCATCCACCAGACAGCTGAAAATATCGGACCTGCAATAAAAAACCGGCCATAAAGGCCGGTTTTTTATTGCGCTGAAACTTAGTGGTGTTCGCGGGTGGCGCGGAATTTTACGTCCGGCCAGCGTTCTTCCATCAGACTCAGGTTGACGCGGGTCGGTGCCAGGTAGGTGAGGTGACCACCGCCGTCGATGGCGAGGTTTTCCACAGCCTTGTTGGAGAATTCCTCGAGCTTTTTCTTGTCGTCGCATTCGATCCAGCGGGCCGACCAGACGGTGATCGGCTCGTAGCTGCACTCAACTTTGTATTCTTCTTTCAGGCGGCTGGCGACCACATCGAACTGCAGGACACCGACGGCACCCAAGATGATGTCGTTGCTGCGCTCAGGGAAGAACACCTGAGTCGCGCCTTCTTCAGCCAATTGCTGCAGACCCTGGCGCAGTTGCTTGGACTTGAGCGGGTCTTTCAGGCGCACACGGCGGAACAGTTCCGGGGCGAAGTGCGGGATACCGGTAAAGCCGAGGTTTTCGCCTTCGGTAAAGGTGTCGCCGATCTGGATGGTGCCGTGGTTGTGCAGGCCGATGATGTCGCCGGCGTAAGCCTCTTCCAGCATTTCACGCTCACTGGAGAAGAAGGTCAGGGCGTCGCCGATGCGCAGGTCTTTGCCCAGACGCACGTGGCGCATCTTCATGCCTTTTTCGTACTTGCCGGAGCAGATACGCATAAAGGCCACGCGGTCCCGGTGTTTCGGGTCCATGTTTGCCTGAATCTTGAAGATAAAGCCGGAGAACTTCTCTTCCTGCGGTGCCACGCTGCGCTCGCGGGCTTCGCGTGGCAGCGGCTGTGGTGCCCAGTCGACTACAGCGTCGAGTACCTGATCCACACCGAAGTTGCCCAGGGCGGTACCGAAGAACACCGGAGTGAGCTGGCCGTCGAGGAACTCCTGCTGGTTGAACTCGTGGCAGGCACCTTGAACCAGTTCCAGCTGCTCGACAAAGTTGTCGTACTGATCGCCCAGGTGAGCGCGGGCTTCATCGGAGTCCAGGCCCTGGATCACGCGGTTCTCGATGCGCTCATGGCCGTGGCCCGGTGTGTACACGACGATGTAGTCGCCGGAAAGGTGATAAACGCCTTTGAAATCTTTGTAGCAGCCAATCGGCCAGGTGATCGGTGCGGCTTTGATCTTGAGGACCGCCTCAATCTCGTCGAGCAGCTCGATCGGGTCGCGGATGTCACGGTCGAGTTTGTTGACGAAGCTGACGATAGGCGTGTCGCGCAGGCGGCAGACTTCCATCAGGGCGATGGTACGCGGCTCAACACCTTTACCGCCGTCGAGCACCATCAGGGCGCTGTCCACCGCCGTCAGGGTGCGGTAGGTATCTTCTGAGAAGTCTTCGTGGCCGGGGGTGTCGAGCAGGTTGACCATATGATCGCGGTAGGGGAACTGCATCACAGACGTAGTGATGGAGATACCGCGCTGCTTTTCCATCTCCATCCAGTCGGAGGTGGCGTGGCGGTCGGACTTACGCGACTTCACCGTACCGGCGACGGCAATGGCCTTGCCCATCAGCAGGAGCTTTTCGGTAATGGTGGTTTTACCGGCGTCGGGGTGAGAGATGATCGCGAATGTGCGGCGCTTGGCGACTTCGGCGGCCTGAATGGTCATGGTTGTATGCCTGGCTGGAATCGGTTGCGGGGCGGAATCTGCCCGAAAAGCGCGGGATTATAACGGCAAACGGCACATCTAGCCGAGAAGCTGCTGCGCGGTTATTGATGGACTGTCAGATGTGTGTCACTGCGTAGCGAACCCCGGCGTTAAATAACCACATTTAATAGGGCGATATTTATCGCTTTTTGTTCAGCATTTCGGACGTTTTGTTAAGTATCAAAAACGCTTGAAACCCTTATGGCTGCTGGCTGTCACGCATTTGAATTTTTTGATTGATATACAGGGAACATGGCCCTAAAGTTCGCGCCCGAACGTCCATGCTGGAAACGATCCATCCGGCTCAAGTACTGACGACGAGAGGTTATCCACAGGCTGGGTAATTCTCGGCGACATGCCTTGGGAAGTAGGCGAACCAAAGTGGGGAAACGGATTAGGCGTTCGCGGTTCTGAGAAGAACCACCCCTCAACAATTTTCTTTGTTTTGCCACATGGAGTTCCCTCGCATGTCGATTAAGGTCGAAGACTATTACGCACCCGAAACTTTTCAGCGCATGAAGGCGTTTGCCGATACCAAGGAAACCCCCTTTGTGTTGATCGATACCGCCATCATCAGCAAGGCTTACGATGACCTGCGTGCAGGTTTCGAGTTCGCCAAGGTGTATTACGCGGTTAAAGCCAACCCGGCTGTTGAGATCATTGACCTGCTCAAGGACAAAGGCTCGAACTTCGACATCGCCTCCATCTATGAGCTGGACAAGGTGATGAGCCGCGGTATCAGCGCAGACCGCATCAGCTACGGCAACACCATCAAGAAGGCCAAGGACATCCGTTACTTCTATGAGAAGGGCGTGCGTCTGTTCGCAACCGACTCAGAAGCCGATCTGCGTAACATTGCCAAGGCTGCTCCGGGCTCCAAGGTGTATGTGCGCATTCTGACTGAAGGCTCGACCACTGCTGACTGGCCGCTGAGCCGTAAATTTGGCTGCCAGACTGACATGGCCATGGACCTGCTGATCCTTGCCCGTGACCTGGGCCTGGTACCTTACGGTGTGTCCTTCCACGTGGGCTCGCAGCAGCGCGACATCTCCGTGTGGGATGCGGCGATTGCCAAGGTGAAGGTGATCTTCGAGCGTCTGAAAGAAGAAGATGGCATCCACCTGAAACTGATCAATATGGGCGGCGGCTTCCCGGCCAACTACATCACCCGCACCAACAGCCTGGAAACCTACGCGGAAGAAATCATCCGCTTCCTGAAGGAAGACTTCGGTGAAGACCTGCCGGAGATCATTCTGGAGCCAGGCCGTTCGCTGATTGCCAACGCCGGTATTCTGGTCAGCGAAGTGGTGCTGGTTGCGCGTAAATCCCGCACTGCCGTTGAGCGCTGGGTGTATGTGGATGTGGGCAAGTTCAGCGGTCTGGTGGAAACCACCGATGAGTCGATCAAGTTCCCGATCTGGACCGAGAAGAAAGGCGAAGTGGAAGAAGTGGTCATCGCCGGCCCGACCTGTGACAGCGCCGACATCATGTACGAAAACTACAAGTACGGCCTGCCTCTGAATCTGGCTGAAGGTGATCGCCTCTACTGGCTGTCTACCGGTGCTTACACGACCAGCTACAGCGCGGTTGAGTTCAACGGCTTCCCGCCGCTGAAGTCTTACTACCTGTAAGGCATGCCGTGACCACAAAGACCCCGCTTCGGCGGGGTTTTTTGTTTTTGTGGATAAGACGTGAGGCACAACGGGACGCGATGAATGCAGAAACTGCATTGAAGCAACTGGCGCATGGTGGGTAAGCCTGCGGCCTTACACCACCCTACGGATCGTCTGCTTTTGTAGGGTGGTGTAAGACTGCGAAGCAGTTTACCCACCGTTGGATTGGGCATTCATGCACAAGAGTCTCGGCGACTCGCACAGTCCAAGAGCGCCACCAAGCACCTTTGTAAGCCCAGCTTTACCCATCCTTTACCTTCTGCTGCGTTCCGTTGGTCGGGTGCGTTGGCTAGCATGGCCACCATTGTGGAAATACCGCTTAATCAATTGGATGCAGTCGCCATGTCGTTACGCTCAAGCCTCTTTTCTCCCCGCAGTTTGCTGATCGCAGCCGCGCTGATTGCTGCCACAGGTGCCGGCTGGTGGTACATGAAGGATGACAGCAATGGCACCGCCAAGGCGCCGTTAATCACGGTCAGCAAAGGCAATATCGAAGACACCACTACCGCGCTGGGCACCTTGCAGCCGCTGGATTATGTGGATGTCGGTGCTCAGGTTTCCGGACAGTTGATGAAGCTGCATGTGGCCTTAGGGGATGAGGTGAAGCAAGGCCAGCTGCTGGCAGAAATCGATCCGCGCCTGATGGAGGCCAAAGTGGTTGCCACTCAGGCTCAGTTGACCAATCAGCGTGCTCAGCTCAAGCAAACTCAGGCCCAGCTCGAACTGGCGCAGATTCAGCTCAAGCGCCAGCAGGCGCTGTTTGCCGAGAAGGCTACGAGTCAGGAGCTGCTGCAAACCGCGCAGGCGGATGTGAAGGTTAAGTCGGCGCAGATTGAAGCGTTGCAAGCGCAGATCGCCCAGACCGAAGCCGGGCTGGAAGAAGACCGCACCAATCTCGAATACACCAAAATCTTCGCGCCCATGGACGGCACGGTGGTGTCGCAGTCGGCCAAGCAGGGGCAGACCCTCAACGCCAACCAGCAGGCACCGGTGATTGTGCAAATCGCCAACCTGTCGCGCATGACCGTCGATACACAGGTCTCCGAAGCCGACATCAGCAAGCTTAAAGAAGGCATGCCGGTGTACTTCACCACGCTGGGCAGCGAGCAACGCTGGGAGGCCACGCTACGACAGATTCTGCCGACACCGACGGTGACCAATAACGTGGTGCTCTATAACGCCCAGTTCGATGTGGATAACCCGGACCGCAAGCTGATGACGCAGATGAGCGCTCAGGTGTTTTTCATCAACGCCAAGGCTGACGATGTGCTGACCATTCCGGTTTCGGTGCTGCAAAACCGTCCTGGCCGTCCACTGCCGGATGGCGCTACGGGCTACCGCTTGCAGGTGATGGAAAAGGGCAAGCCGGTCGAGCGCATGGTCAAGATCGGCCTGCGTGACCGGGTCAATGCGCAGGTGCTGGAAGGCCTTGCTGAAGGCGAGCAACTGGCGGCTATGCAGTCTGCAATGGCACCGCGTCCAGCTGGTGCGGAAGGTCAGGGCGGCGGTCGTCGTATGGGCCCTCCGGGCGGCGGTCCACGTTTCTAAGGGGGAACTGATGAGCGCTCTGATATCCCTGCGGAACATTACCCGCAGTTTCAATACCGGCGAGATCGAAGTGAAGGTGCTACACGGCATCGACCTTGAGATCGCACGGGGCGAGTTTGTCGCCATCATGGGAGCGTCCGGCTCCGGCAAAAGTACCCTGATGAACATCCTCGGCTGTCTGGATAAACCCAGCGGCGGAGAGTATCTGTTTGCCGGGCGTCCGGTGGCTGAGCTGGATACAGACGGGCTGGCTGCGCTGCGTCGCGAAGCCTTTGGTTTTGTATTCCAGAGCTACAACCTGATCTCCACCGCCAATGCGCTGGAGAACGTTGAAATTCCTGCGATTTATGCCGGCAAGCCAGCAGCAGAACGGCATATACGGGCGACTGATTTGCTTAAGCGTCTGGGCTTGGGCGAGCGCCTGCGCAACCGTCCGAGCCAGCTCTCTGGTGGGCAGCAGCAGCGGGTGTCGATTGCCCGTGCGTTGATGAACGACGCTGAGGTGATTCTGGCGGATGAGCCGACCGGAGCGCTGGACAGCAAGTCCGGCCAGGAAGTGCTGGCGCTGCTTAAGGAGCTGTCGGCTCAGGGCAAGACAGTAATCATCATCACCCACGACCGCGAAGTCGCTGCCCACGCAGATCGCCAGATCGAAATCCGCGATGGTTTGATCGTGGCGGACAGCGGCCCCAAAGAGCGTGTTGAAGCTGCGCCGGTCGAGTTTGCGCTTAACACCACGCCGGCAGGCGCTGGTACTGCGGATGTGGGCGAGGCGGTGCGTATGGCGGGGCGGGCGCTGCGGGCCAATCTGTTCCGTACTGTGCTGACGCTGCTCGGCATCGTCATTGGTGTGGCTTCGGTTGTGGCCATGCTGGCGGTGGGTAACGGCGCACGACAAAGTGTGGTCGATCGCATCAGTGCGATGGGCACTAACTTGCTGTCGATCCGCCCCGGCGCGCCGAATATGCCGCGCTCTGCTGATGGCGTAACCGCAACCCTGACCGCCGAAGATGCAAAAGCGGTGGCGCAATTGCCTAACGTGCGCGACGCGCTGGGCGAACTGCAAGGCAATGCCACGCTGCGCGCTGGCAATATCGACTACAAGACCAGCATCACCGCGACCAATGCCAGCATGCCAGTGGTGCGTGAGTGGCCGATGGCGCAAGGCGCGTTCTTCAGTGAGGACGATGAGCGCTCCTATGCAACCGTCACCGTAATCGGCCAGACCGTAGCGCAAAACCTGTTCCCGGATCAGAACCCGGTGGGCAAGTACCTGTTGATACAGAACGTGCCGTTCCAGGTGATCGGGGTGATGAGCGCCAAGGGCGCGACACCGTGGGGGCAAGATCAGGACGACGTGGCGCTGGTGCCGTTTTCAACCGGCAGCTTGCGTCTGTTTGGCCAGCGTTATGTGCAGAGCATTACCGCCTATATCGACAACATCGACGCGATTGCTGATACCGAAGAAGTGATTCGTCAGGAACTGCTCAAGCGCCACAACGGCGTGGAGGACTTCCAGATTCGTAACACCGCCTCGCTGCTTGAGGCGGTGACCGCGACACAGGACACCCTGACCATTTTGCTTGGCTCGATTGCGGCGATCTCGCTGCTGGTGGGTGGTATTGGCGTGATGAACATCATGCTGGTCAACGTCACCGAGCGGACCCGCGAAATTGGTATCCGCATGGCCACCGGTGCGCGCACCGGCAACATCCTCCAGCAGTTCATCACCGAAGCACTGGTGGTCTCTGCCATCGGCGGTGTGCTCGGTGTGGTGCTGGGCTTGGCAGTGGCGTGGCTGCTGCGGATGTTCGGCACTTCGGTGGAGTTCACTCTGGCTCCGGTGTTGTTGGCCTTCGGTTGTGCGTTTGCCACCGGACTCATTTTCGGTCTGATGCCTGCCCGTAAAGCAGCCCATCTCGACCCTGTTCAAGCTCTGGCCTCGGATTAATGGTTATGAAAGCGATGTTTAAACCGCTGCCTCTGGTATGTGCCCTGATTTTGGCTGGCTGCAACCTTGCGCCGGTGTATGAAACGCCCGAGCTGCCGCTGCCTGAGCAATACGAGCAGGGCGCTGGTGCGGTGGTTGATCCCGCGTGGTGGCAGGCATTTGGCAGCGATGAGCTGACCGCGATGATCGAGCGCGCAGCCAACGGCAACCTGGACTTATCCACCGCCATGAGCCGCGTGCGTCAGGCTGATATTCAGGCCCGTGTTGCCGGTGCGCCGTTGCTGCCAACCGTGAGCGGTAATCTTGGCGGCAACCGCAACTTCGCCTCGGACAACGCCGGTGGCGGGGTACGTGAGTCTTTCTCTTCGGGCTTGTCGATCAGCTATGAGCTGGATGTTTGGGGTAAGAACCGCAACAACCTGGAAGGCACTCTGCAAGGGGCACGGGCGACCGCATTCGAGCGCGATACGGTGGCCCTGACGGTGGCCGCATCTACTGCAACCAGCTACCTCAAAGTGCTGGAGCTGCGCGAGCGCGAGCGCATTGCGCTGGAGAATCTGGCCAACGCCGAAGAAGTTCTGAAAGTGGCCGAAGCCCAAACGCGCTTAGGTGCCAGCAGTGAGTTGGATTTGGTACAGCAACAAACCATGGTCGAGCAGCGCCGTGCGTCCATTCCGGGGATTCGTCAGCAGCGCCAGACGGCGGAAAATGCACTGGCCATTCTGCTCGGTGAAGTCCCGCAAGGCTTTGCTGCACAGATTAAGGCCGACAGCCTCGGCAAGCTGATGCTGCCGCAGGAAAAAGTGGCGGGGCTGCCCTCCGAACTGCTGCTGCGCCGCCCGGATATTCAAGCGCAGGAGGCGCGCCTGCGGGCCGCCAATGCGGACATCGGTGCAGCCCGCGCTGCACTGTTCCCCAGCATCAGCCTGACCGGCTCCAGCGGCTACAGCGCGGATGTGTTCAGCAACCTGTTTAACAGCGCCAACCTGGCCAGCAGCTTGGGCGCTTCGCTGGTGCAGCCGATCTTCCGTGGCGGTGCTCTGCGCGGTGCGGTGGAGCTGTCTGAGGAACGCTATGTGGAGCTGACGGACAGCTACCGCAAGACGGTGATCAGCGCTTTGCAGGAAGTGGAGGATGCGTTGATTGCCGTGCGTGAAGGCCAGCGTCAGTACGAGAGCCAGCAGCAAGTATTGGCCTACGCCGAGAAAGCTTTCCGCCTGGCTGAGCTGCAATACCGCACCGGCTCGGCGGATATCCTCACCGTGCTCAGTGCCCAGCAGAGCTTCTTCTCGGCTCGCGACAGCCTGCTGCAGAACCAGTCTTCGCAGCTGCAAAATCAGGTGCAGCTGTACAAGGTGCTGGGGGGCGGTTACGGAGGTTGATTCAGGCGCGTTGTGCTGCGGCCACCTGCTCGTAAGCAGCTTGGTCGCTGGCATCGCCCAACTCGGCTGCACGGGTATGGAAGGCCAGGGCAATCTCCCGGACTTCTGTTTCCTCAGCGTGCAACAAGGCAGAGCGAGTTGCACGCAGGAAATTCAGGTTGCCGCCCTGCAACGCCCGTTGCAGCCATTCGCAGGCGTGCTCAATTTCTCCCTGGCCGAGTAATACGGTGGCCCAGCTGTACTGCCCGCGAAAGTCTCCGGCCTCGGCTGAGCGGCGATACCAGTCAAAGGCGATTGCCGGATTGGCCTCCACGCCGGTGCCGTCTTCGTAACAGCGCCCCACCAGATTCATGGATTTGGCGTGGCCCTGATTGGCCGCTTGCAGGTACAGAGCAAAAGCCTGTTGTGGATCACGGGTAGTGCCGCGCCCGGTGGCCAGCAGGTTGGCCAGGTTGTACTGCGCCCAGTCCAGTTTGAGATCGGCTGCCTTCTGGTAATAGGCCGCTGCCATGGGCTCATTCTTTTCCACGCCCCAGCCATGTTCATGACAGCGTCCGAGCATGTTAAGGGCCATGGTGTCGCCTTGGCTGGCCGCGATATTGAACCAGGTAATGGCCAGCGTGCGGTCCTGCTCGATGCCATGGCCCTCCAGCAGAATCTGCCCGAGCATGGTTTGCGCCAACGGCAGGCCGGTGCGCGCTGCCGCCAGAATGGCTTTGGCGCGCTGTTGCGGTGAACCCTGCAGGCTTTCGGCGAACTGTTCGGCGTCTGCTGTTTCGATGGTGGTCAGCGTGCCCATGGCTCAGAGCTCTGCCCACTGGCGCAGCAGGTTGTGATAGGTGCCAGTCAGTTGCAGCAGTGACGGGTGATCGGGTACGTCCCGGGTCAGTTGCTGAATGGCCTGATCCATGTTGAACAACAGGGTGCGTTGGCCGTCATCGCGGATCAGGCTCTGTATCCAGAAGAACGAAGCGATACGGGCTCCCCGCGTTACCGGCTCAACCTTATGCAGACTGGTGCCGGGGTAGAGGACCATGTCGCCAGCGGCAAACTTGACCCGCTGAGTGCCGTAGGTGTCCTGAATCACCAGCTCGCCGCCGTCATAACTGTCCGGGTCACTGAAGAACAGTGTGGCGGAAAGATCGGTACGTACCCGCTCGCTACCGCCCGGTACTTGGCGCACTGCGTTATCGATATGGAAGCCGAAATGGCCTCCACCGGTGTAGCAGTTGAACAGCGGCGGGTAGAGCTTCTCTGGCAACGCCGCCGACATGAACAGCGGGTTCTGCCACAGGCGCTGCACCATCAGCTCGGCAATTTCGCGGCCCAACGGGTGGCCTTCAGGCAATTGCAGATTGTGCTTGGCTTGAGCGGACTGATAGCCCGCAGTGATCTTCCCGTCTGCCCATTCCGATTTTTCCAGCGCCACGCGAACGCGTTCAGCTTCATCAGCAGAGAGAACATTGGGGATGTGCAACAGCATGGGAATGGGTCCGATCAAGAGGATTCATAGCGGCCCATCCGTGGCCTTATCAAGCTCCGTTAACCGGCACAAATGTATCATTATTTTTCTGAAATATGTTGATACTAATTATCATTTACTCTACTTTTCGCAACATCATCTATGTGGAGGCATCTTGTTGTGACTCTGGAAACTGAACTTCCAATAAGCAATTCAACCCGTTTGGCCACTGCCGTGGGCATGGCTGTTACTGCACTGTCTGCCCCCGTTGTTGCAGACACAACGGCCAAGGAAGGCCCAGTTGACCTGGATGTAACTTATATCCAGGGCCAGAGTCAGGAAGACGATAGCTATCAGGCGACCACTGCTCAGTCGCCCAAATACACCGCACCGCTGCGTGACACGCCACGCTCCGTGACCGTTGTGCCGCAACAGGTGCTGAAAGACACCAACGCCATGACCTTGCAGGATGCACTGCGTACCGTGCCGGGCATCACCATGGGCGCAGGTGAAGGCGGTAACCCGCAGGGCGATCGCCCGTTCATTCGTGGCTTTGATGCCCAGAGCGACACTTATCTGGACGGTGTACGTGACACGGGCGCGCAAACCCGTGAAATCTTCGCCATCGAGTCTGTCGAAGTCAGTAAAGGCCCTAACTCATCCATGGGGGGGCGTGGTGGTGCAGGCGGTAGCCTTAATCTGGTGACCAAGCAGGCTCATCTGGGTAACTCGCTGGATGGCGGCTTCATTTGGGGTTCAGATCAGACTCACCGTTACACCTTGGATGGCAACTATGAGTTCACTGAGAACATTGCCGGTCGTTTGAACCTGATGGCCCATGAAAGCAACGTGGCTGGCCGTGACAAGGTTAACTACGACCGTTGGGGGATCGCTCCGTCTGTGGCATTTGGTCTGGGGACTGATACCCGCCTGAAGCTCGACTTCTACCACATGGAAAGTGATGACCTGCCTGATTCGGGGATTCCCTACGGCTATTCGGTGGGTAATACCCATACCGCTGAAAGCCCGGATAAACCCAACGATGGCGGTGATAGCAGCAACTTCTACGGTTTGACCAAGCGCGACTTCCGCAAAACCCGGGCGGACATTGCGACCATCTCTTTTGAGCATGATCTGAGTGATTCACTGACCATCAAGAACACTCTGCGTCACGGCAACAGTATGCAGGACTACATCCTGACTCAGCCGGATGACAGCCAGGGCAACGTGATCAACGACAAAGTCTGGCGCCGGATCAACTCCCGAGTGGGTAACACCGCAACTACCACCAACCAGACTGATCTGTTTGGTGAGTTCTATCTGGGGGGCTTCAAGAACAACTTCTCCACCGGCATCGAGCTGAGCCGAGAGGTCTCAGACAAGGAAAGCTACACGGTAGATACCAAGTCGGGTACCAAAGCTGCTGGCCGTAAGACTATTTGTACCGATCTAGGCGCACCGTACAACTGCACCTCATTGAGTAATCCGACTCCGGATGATCCGTGGAGCGGCAGTATTGAGCGCAACCGTGCCGGTACGCATACCAGTGGCACGACTCGCTCGGTCTATGCCTTCGACACCCTGGAACTGACACCAGAGTGGTTGGTGAACATGGGCCTGCGTTATGACAGCTTCAGCACCAAGGCCAAAACCTACGATGCAGAGGGGACTACTACGGCCAAACTGGAAAATGACAGCCACTTCTGGAACGGTCAGTTGGGCCTGGTCTGGAAACCGGTTGAAAATGGCAGTTTCTATGTCTCCTACGCCACTTCCGCGACCCCGCCCGGTGCCATGCTGAGTGAAGGTACAGACGGTAACCCTCTGACTGCAGATAACATCACCAACGATCTGGAGCCGGAAGATACCGTCAACTATGAGCTGGGCACCAAGTGGGATTTGCTGGATGAGCGTCTGTCCCTGACTGCCGCCATCTTCCGCACCGAGAAGAAAAACGCCCGCGTTCTGGTGGATATCGATACCTATGAAAACGCCGGCAAAACCCGCGTGGATGGTATCGAACTGTCTGCAAGCGGCAAGCTGACAGACAAGTGGCAAGTGTTTGCGGGCTACAGCTATCTGGACAGCGAGCTGGTGGATGGTGGTAAGCAGAACATCGGCACCGCAACAGCACCGATCTGGGTGGATAACGTCAACAACGGCAATGAGCTGGGCAACACACCGGAGCACAGCCTGTCCCTGTGGACGACCTACAACATCACCGACAAGATCACCGTCGGTGGCGGTGCTTTCTATGTGGATGAGGTATGGGGCAGCACCAATAACAGCACCTACGTCGATTCCTACATCCGTTATGACGCTATGGCCAGCTACAAGCTGAACAAGAACGTCGACCTGCAGCTGAACGTGCAGAATCTCACCGATGAGGTTTATTACGACAAGGCATACGGTACCCACTTCGCCAACCAGGCGGCTGGTCGTACTGCACTGCTGAGCACCAACTTCCACTTCTGAGTCAGTGGCAGCTGAAATGAAAAAGCCGTCCGGGAAACCGGGCGGCTTTTTATTGTGCGCTGGCTGTAGGAGTCATTGTCGCGGGCTGTTGGGTAGGGCAGATGGTGCTTTATCCATCCACCACACTGCTTGGGGATTAATTAATACAGGTCCCTGCGGTAAAGGTCTTGCTGCTGCAACCTCAGAAGCGCGTCCTCACCTAGCAGGCCTTGCAGCATTGAATGCACGTCCTGCCCCATGCCCTGCAGGCTGCCGCAGAGGTAGATGGCTGCACCTTGATTGATCCATTCGCGCAGTTCATCCGCCGCGTCACGCAGCAGATGTTGCACGTAGATTTTCTGCGCCTGATCACGGGAGAAGGCCAGATCAAGACGGGCGAGGTGGCCGCTGGCTTTCCAGTTCATAAGTTCGTCGCGGCAAAAGAAGTCCGCCGACTCACTGCGCTCACCGAACAGCAGCCAGTTGCGGCTGCCGTGTGGCCGTGCCCGCAGATGCGCGCGCAAACCAGCAAGGCCGGTGCCACTACCGATTAAGATCATCGGTGTGCTGGCAGCAGGGCTGTGGAATGACGGATTGACGCGGATGCGCAGGTCGATTGCAGCGCCGAGCGGTGCGAATTCACACAGCCAGCCAGAACCGATGCCTGGTCGGCCATCTGGGTAATACATCTGCCTGACCAGCAACTGTATCGAACCGTCAGCCGGTACGGAGGCAATCGAATATTGACGCTGTGGCAATGGCTTGAGTGCACTCAGTAATTCATCGGCGCTCAGACCTCGATGGTGGTTTTCAGGCAGTTGGCGGGAGGCCAGCGCCTCAAGCAGCGTGCGGCCGTCACTCACTGACTGTTCTGGATTGAGGTTCAGTTCGGCCAGACGCTTAAACAGGGTTTCGCGACCTTGGCGCGGGCTGATTTCAAGCAGGTCGCCGGCTTGCCACTCGGGGTGTTCGCCGGTACTGCTCAAGGTCAGTTCGTACACTTTGTCGGCGCTGCTCGACGGATTCAGGCAGATGCGCTCCAGCAAAGCGAGCTGTTGGAACGGCTCGGCTTGCCAGTCGGCAAAATTGAAGTCGCCACTGATGTGCCCCAGTTGCTGCTGCCACTGACTTAAGGTGGCGGCATCGCATTGGTCGGCTGTCAGCGGTGGGAAAAGGCGTTGGGCGTGGCGCTTACTGAGGGCTTCATCAAGGTGCAGGCCATACGCGCAAAAGTGTGTGTACTGGCGATCGCCCAAAGCGAGTACGGCATAACTCAGGTTGCTGAGGTCGGTTTGATTGGCCAGCAGTTGTTCGAAGCGAGCGCCGCTGTCGGGGGCTTCGCCTTCGCCGTAGGTGCTGGCGATAAACAGTATCTGGCCTTGCAAGTGCGCGGGTTGTAGTTGGTCCACCGAGACGGCTTGTGCGGGGCAGCCAGCGGCAATCAGTTGCTCAGCACTTTTTTCTGCCAGTTGTTGGGCTTGTCCACTTTGGCTGGCGTAGGCAACGGTGATGCTGCCAGAGGAAACAGATAAAAGCGGGCGACGGTGGCGCAGCCATATCCATAAGCAAAACAGCAGATAGCTGAGGACGACCAGCCCAGCGCTGATTTCCCGAGCTGGTTGCAGACTCAGCAGGAGCAGTAGCGCGCCTGTGGTGAGCAGAAGAATAAGGTGTTGCAACAGGCGGGATGACTGCATGGATTGGATTCGTTAAGAAAATGGCCGGGCTTTCGCCCGGCCGGATTGCGCTTATTGCGGCAGAACTTCGAGCGTAGCGCTGTAGCTGGCGCGCACTTCGGTGGCCGGTTTTACTGCACCTTCTTTGGCGCTGTATTCAGCTTCCAGCCAGTACATGCCTGCGTTCGGCCAGGTGATGCTGATTTTGCCGTCGGCATCGCTGGTGGTTTTGATCTCGCCCAGCTCGGAGCGATAACGGTTGCCACCGGGAATCACACTGACTTCGACACCTTTGGCTGGCTTGCCATCCAGCAGCAGCTGGAATTCAGCCGCTTCACCTTCGAACAGGTCGTTCGGGTGAGTGATCGGTGCCAGTTCCAGGCCTTTGCCGGTTGTCTTCAGCGCTGTTTCAGTCGGGTTACCGGAGGTGACGAACACTTCCATGCGGCTGCTGTTCTGAGTGACTTTCAGGTCTTCAGCCTTGGCCGGGATTTCTTTGGCGAAGTCTTCAGCTTTGCCCATCCAGCGGCGGGTTTCACCGTTCTCTTTGTAGCTGGCAAACAGGCCATGGTTGGCAATAGCCAATTTGTAGGTGCCTTTCTGCTCAAGATGCAGGTCGAAGGTGCTGCGGTAACGGCCAATGCTGCCGTTTTCGGCTTTGGCGGCGCTGCCGTCCGGAGCGATTAGTTGCAGCACCGCGGCCGGACGCGGACGCATGCCCGGTGGGCCGCCTGCTGGCGTGTTGTCGACTTGGCCGATGCCCTGAATGCGCAGCGGGAAGTGTTCGAAGTAGAACAGGTCATTGGAGACGGCGGCGTCGACGGTGACCCAGGCATCATCACCGGAGAGAACGGTGGCGGAGGGCAGCATCCAGGCACGGTGTGCATTGGCGGTGAGTGGCAGGCACACGGCCAGGGTCAGGGCCGTCCATTTGATAAGCGGATTCATGGCAGTGTCCTCAGATTAAGGTTTGAGTGTCAGGTGAATTGCGCCCAGCTCGCTGGAGCCTTGAGCACTGCTGCTGGCGGCTTTATCAACCGGCCACTGGAACGGCACACGTAGCAGTTCGCGGCCACCGACTTCCCGGGCGGCTTCAACCACAACGCGATACTCACCGGCCGGAAGGTCTTTGAACGCGGCATCCTTGTCGCTGAAGCTCAGGGTATGCGTGCCGACTTTGCGGGTCGCACCGCTGACGCCATCAATCGGCATCTCAAGGGCACGGCCGCTACGGCGCCACCATTGGCGCAGGTCTTTCAGCCATTTTTCGCCTTCACGGTCGGCCATCTTGCCGTCGTACCACACGGCCAGATTAGCGACGTGACTCTGGTTAGGTTGCTCCAGCCAGATGGCGACATACGGGCGGTGATATTCGGCAACGTCCAGCTGTGGAATCTCGACGGACAGTTCTACTTCAGCGGCCAGTGCTGGTGTGGAAAGCGCCGCCAGTAAGGGAAGCAGGCATTTACGCATGGGACATCCTTAATGAATAAACAGAATCGCGAGCAGGGCAGGGATGACCAGCCCCAGACCAATCAGCGGCCAGGTGCTCGGGCGGTTAGGGGCATAACGCTGCAGCAGCAACAGGCCACTGAGGCTAAAGACCACACAAGCTACGGCGAACAGATCGATAAACCAGCTCCAGGCAGTGCCGGTGTTACGGCCTTTGTGCAGGTCGTTGAGGTAGGCGATCCAGCCACGGTCTGTGCTTTCGTATTCCAGCTCGCCGGACTCGAGGTCAAGACTTAACCAGGCATCGCCGCCGGGGCGGGGCATGCCGATATACAGCTCGCCGTCAGACCACTCAGCTGCGCGACCATCCAGGCGAATGTTCAGTTCGCTTTCCAACCACTGGCGCAGTTGTAGCGGCAGTCCTTGAGTCGGTGTCTTTTCCTGCAGGCTGGTTTGCAGTTCAGCAGGCAGCTGCGACTGTTGGCTGCTGACCTGCGGTTTGGCTTCGATTTGCCCGGCATGGTTGAGGGTGATGCCCGTAACTGCAAACAACAACATGCCTACCAGACACAGTGCAGAGCTGATCCAGTGCCATTGGCGCAGAGTGCCGAGCCAGGGAAATGAGCGCATGTGAATTCCGGCAGGAGAAAATTGGGGGTAATTCTATAAGTTGAGAGGTGTTGTTGGGATTAATTTACAAACACTATACGTTCGCAGTGTTTGTGCCAAAAAAACAACCCGGACAGGTGAATGTCCGGGTTGCTTGGTTTGCTGCTATGTCACATTAGAATGTGATGTTAGCTGACAGCCACAGGCGGCGGCCTTCTTCCATCACTCCGGTAGTGGATTGAGTGCTCTGGATATAGTCAGTCCCGTAGGCAATGTCTTTAGTCAGGCGCCCTGAGTTGTTGTAGGTGTAAGTTTCGTAGGCCTTGCCTCTGGTGAAGTCCTTGTCGAACAGATTGTAAATCGTTGCATTGAACGTCAGATTTTCTGTAGCCCGATAAGAACCGCCCAAATGGAACAGGGTGTAGTCCTTGGTGTTTTTGCCCAAGGTGTCGTAGATCGACTGGTTGGTGGTGTAGCGCCCGTTGTCGTCTGCGAGATTTTCATACTTGGAGGTGAACCGTGCGCGCTCACCGCGGTATTCGGATTTCAGCCACAGGTTAAGCCGGTCGTTGGCTTGCCAAGCCAGTTTCAGGTTGGCCAGATGTTCCGGGGTATTTGTCAGTGGCTGGCCTTTATTCTCACCACTCTTCTGCTCGCTGTCGGTATAGGTGTAGTTGCCACTCAGCGTCCAGGCCGGTGCGAAGTTCCAGCTTGCTGCTAGTTCAAGGCCTTGAGTGACGGCCTCGTCAATGTTGATTTGTTGTGAGTATTCACCGTCAGGAATGATCGGATCACCAGAGATGAAGATCGGATCTCCCGAAGCAATCTTGTCCTTGAACTTGTTATGGAACAGCGTGGCGTTAGCGTTAAAGCCGTCGAGGTTGTCGAAGTAAACCCCGAATTCTGTGCTGGTGGTGGTTTCCGGCTCGAGATCCGGGCTGCCGATGGTGATCACTCGGCCCTGACTAGTCGCACCATTAATCCCTGCGTGCAGGTCATTCAAGTCTGGTGTTTTGTAGCCTCGGCTTATACCGCCCTTAAGCGTCCAGTTCTCAGTGGTATTCCAAACCAGATAAGCGCGTGGGCTGACATGGCCACCGAATGATTCGTGATCATCGTAACGGGCGCCCAGCGTCAGGGTCAGGTCATCCCGCAAAGTCCACTCATCTTCAGCGAAAGCCGCCCAAGTCTTTTGCTCAAAGTCTGTTTGAGCGATGCCATCGGTCATTTCAGCTTTCCACCACTGTCCACCGATGGTCGCGGTGTGGTTGTCACCGATAGGAGCGATGAATTTGCTGTCCAGAACTAGGTTAGTGGTTTCCAGTTCGCGTTTGTCACCAGCAATTGCGCCAGGTACAGCCGTCGGGCGACCGATAGTTCCAGGTATGGTGCGTCCTTTGGTTTCTGTGGTGTTATGCATCAGGCTCGATTCGAGTGTACCTGCAGCAAAGCGTGCAGTGTGGGTAAGAGCTACCTGCTCACGCTCAAACCGTAATTCATCCTCGTATCCCGCCGCAGTAGTGTTGATGTCGCTGCACGTGCTGTTGAAACCGTCGAGTGTTCCCAACTGGCAGTCATCGTTGTTGTAACGCTGGCGTCCACGTTCAAAGTCCAGTGCGAGGTCATGGTCTTGATTCGGGGTCAGAGTCAGACGTGCACCGAGAGTGTTGTTGTCGCCTTCTACAGGAGATGGGCCGCGCTGGCTTACTTCGACGCCATTGCCATATTCAAGAGTGGACTCTTCACGTTTGAACAGGCTGCCACGTACCTGCAAGCCGAGCAGGTTATCAATCAGCGGGCCGCTGGCGTAGAAACTGGTGTTGCTGGTGTCACCGAAGTCGCGCTCTTCCTGGAAGGTGTGATCCAGCGTCAGCGAGCCGCTCCATTCACTGGCTACCTTCTTGGTGATAATGTTGATTACACCACCCATGGCGTCAGAACCGTACAGGGTCGACATTGGGCCGCGAATGATTTCAATGCGCTCAATTGCGCTCAGAGGCGGCATAAAGCTGGTGCGGGTTTCATTAAAGCCATTAGGCGTTACGTTGCCCGCCGCATTCTGGCGGCGCCCATCGATAAGAATCAGTGTGTATTCACTGGGCATGCCGCGAATGCTGATGTTGAGGCCGCCGGTTTTGCCGGTGCCTTGGCCAATGTCGATGCCTTCCACATCACCCAGCGCCTGAGCCAGGTTGCTGTAGCGCTTTTGCTGCAGGTCTTGCTGGCTGATCACGCTGATGCTTGCAGGGGCTTCGGTTACTTTTTGTTCGAAGCCCGAAGCACTGACTACAACCTTGTTGAGGGTCAGTGTTTCATCGGCATGTGCACTAACGGAGAGCGTACTTGCTAATGCAATTGCACTAGCCAGCAATGAGCGAGAGTAGGCGGTTGACATCATTTATCCCTAGCAGAGGTATTAGATTTGTGCGTGGATGATAATGATTAGCAAATGATGTTCAATGATTAATGGGAATGATCTGGTTTATTGTTGGTGAAACTTTATTGGCACACCAGTGTCTTCAAGGAGTTTCCGGATTTTTTGAATTTGTAATTAATTATTTCATCGGTGGCCTGTGTCATCATTTTTAATCACTGGTGTGCATTTCGGCTTGCGCATCCGCTGCACATCCTTAAGCATGCTGTCATGAAGAGAATTCTGCTTAATTGCGATATGGGCGAAAGCTTCGGTGCCTGGAAAATGGGCGATGACGCTCTTGCCATGCCACTGGTAGATCAGGCCAACCTGGCTTGCGGTTATCACGCTGGCGATCCACTGACTATGCAGCGTTCGGTAGCGCTGGCGCTCAGGCATGGTGTCAGCATTGGGGCGCACCCGGCGTATCCTGACCTACAAGGGTTTGGCCGCCGTCACATCAGCTGTTCACCTGATGAAGTCACCGCGCTGGTGCTGTATCAGTTGGGCGCACTGGATGCGTTCTGCCGGGCTGCGGGCACTCAGGTCGCGTATGTCAAACCCCACGGCGCGCTGTACAACGATTTAGTGCGGGATGATGCGCTGTTCAACGCCGTGCTGGCGGCCTGCGCAGCCTTTCGTAAAGGGATGCCGCTGATGGTGCTGGCGCTGGCGGATAATCAGCGTGAACAGCGTCTGGCCGAGGCTGCCGGTGTACCGTTGCTCTTCGAGGCCTTTGCTGATCGCGCCTATCTGGCTGATGGCCAGCTTGCCCCGCGTCGGCTGGAGGGAGCTGTACACAAGGACCCGCAACGCATTCTGGAGCAGGCTCTGGCGATTGCGCAGGGACAGGCGTTTTCAGATATCGATGGCAAACCGCTGCGCTTACAGGCTGACAGCCTATGTGTGCATGGCGATAACGCTGAGTCGCTGGCGGTGCTGCGGCGCTTACGGGCCAGCCTGGACAGCCTGTGATTCGTATCGAGCCTGCAGGCGCAGAGGCGCTCATGCTGGTGTTGGCGGAGCAGCCGGATGAGTTGCTGCCGCTGCGCATTGCCCGCCTGGCTGAACGTATCCGCGGGGAATTGGGCGAGGTGCTGACAGACCTGGTTCCGGGCTGGACCAGCTTATTGCTTCATTACGATCTGCTGCGTACGGATCACCGGCAGCTCAGTGCCGCTCTTAAACCGATTATCGAGCGCTGGCAGGACGAACCGTTCGCCGCACATCAGTCCCGGCTGCACGAGTTGCCAATTTGTTACAACGGCGAAGACCTGCATGAAGTGGCGCGTTTGTGTCAGATCGAGGTCGATGACGTTATTGCACTGCACAGCGGGCAGGACTACAGCGTTGGCGCGATTGGCTTTGCGCCGGGCTTTGCCTATCTCGGTACCTTGGATGCCCGGCTGGCTCTGCCGCGTCGCAGCACGCCGAGGGTCTCTGTACCGGCTGGCAGTCTGGCCATTGCCGAGCGGCAGACGGCGATTTATCCACAGCGTTCGCCGGGTGGCTGGCACTTGCTTGGGCGCTGTCCGTGGCCGTTGTTTGATTCATCAAAAGCGCCGCCTTGTCCGTTAGTTCTGGGTGATCGTGTGCGTTTTATCCCGATTGATGAGCGCCGTTTTATCAGCGAAGGCGGTGAGCTGTGAGTGGCTTGCGGGTGGTCAGGGCTGGGCCGCAGAGTTTGCTGCAGGATGCGGGACGACGTGGTTGGCAGCACCTCGGCGTTTCGCCCGCAGGGCCGATGGATGTGCAGGCCGCTGCCTGGGCCAATCGCCTGGTGAATAATCCGTGGGGCACCGCGCTGCTTGAAATCGCTTTGGGTGGTGTTGAGCTTGAGGCTGACGTCGACACGTGGGTCAGTTTGGCTGGTGCCGAGTTGGATGTGCATCTGGATGATCAGCCGCTCGCCGTGTGGACGCGCTTTGCCGTGCGTCGGGGGCAGCGTCTGCGCTTAGGCTTTGCCCGATCCGGACAACGTATCTACCTGGCGGTGGCCGGTGGCTTTCAGCTGGAACCGGTGTTGGGCAGCGTGAGCGTGCAGCTCCGGGAGGGCTTGGGCGGCTTGGCAGGTGACGGTTCACCGTTGCAGGCAGGCTATTGCCTGCCGTGTGCATCCGTCGAATTGAGCGGACGCGCCAGCGTGCCAGCGGCCTATCGGCCGGATTACCGGCAAATGGCACAGCTGCGGGTGATGTTGGGGATGGATGCGGCGGACTTTGCGCCTGAGCAGATCGAGCTGTTCTTCAATCAGGACTGGCAACTGAGCCCGCAGTCTGATCGCATGGGCGCACGCCTGTCGGGCCTGCCCATTCAGGCACCGAAGCGGCAGTGGTCAACCGGTGTCGGGCGCGGTGTGATTCAGGTGCCGCCGGACGGGCAGCCGATCATTTTGCAGGCGGATCATCAGACCATGGGCGGTTACCCGCTGCTGGGTTGGCTGCATCCGCTGGATTTGTGTCGCCTTGCACAGTGTCCGGCGCATCACGCAGTACGCTTTAGCCAGATCGACCTGGATCAGGCTCAGGTCGATCTGCGGGCTTTCTATCGTTTCTTCAGGCGCTGATCAGTCCCGCTGGCTGCGCCGCTGACGCAGCAGCGCAACGCTCAGTAGCACCATCGCCAAGCCAAACACCGGCCAGCCACGCCACTTCAGGTACGGCGTCAGGCCCTGCATGGGTTGGACCTCACCGTAGAGTATGGCTTGCTCGAACTGTGGCAGGCGCTCGGTGATTCTGCCGTATGGGTCGATCAGGGCCGTTACACCATTGTTGGTTGCACGGATCATCCAGCGACCGGCTTCCAGTGCCCGCATCTGCGCCATTTGCAGATGCTGTAGCGGGCCAATTGAGCGACCGAACCAAGTGTCGTTGCTGATGGTCAGCAACAGGTCGCTGCGTGCTGCCTGTTCGGCGGCAAACTCCGGGTAGACCACTTCGTAACAGATCAGCGCGGCGACGTTGTTGCCTTTGGCTGACAGCGGGTTTTGATTGGCCGGGCCGCGGGCAAAGTCGGACATGGGCAGGTCGAAGAAGGCGATCAGGCCGCGCAGCAATTCCTGCAGAGGCACGTATTCACCGAAAGGCACCAGCTTTTGCTTGAGGTAGTCGCCACTGCCATTACCGACCACGCTGATGCCGTTGTAGTAGCGCAGATCGCCATTCTCGTTGTTCTTGCGAATCGGCACGCCGGTAATCAATGCCGAATCACGATCAGCAGCAAACCTGTCGAGCATGCTCAGGTATCCATCTGCAGTGTCTTTGAACACTGGCACGGCTGTCTCCGGCCAGATGATCAGGTCAGACTGTTTGGCGCTGAAAGTCAGATCACGGTACAGCGCTAATTGGGCATTGAGCTGGCGCGGGTCCCATTTGAGGTTCTGTTCGATATTGCCCTGCACCGCCGTTACGCTCAGCGCTGGGCCTTTGCTTTCGGTCCAAGCGTGATCTTTAAACGCTACACCGCCGCCCCACACAATCGCTATCAACCCCACACTGCAGCCGAGAGCCAGTGGTGAAGCGAGTAACTGTTTGAGGTTGACCAGCAGGGCCGCGCTCAGTGCTAGGACGAAGGAGATCAGCCAGACGCCGCCTAACGGTGCAAGGCCTGCCAGCGGGCCGTCGAGCTGGCTGTAGCCTGCCAGCAGCCAGGGGAAACCTGTGAAAATCCAACTGCGCAAGCCTTCCAGGGCCAGCCACAGGGCTGCAAACGTCAGTGCGTTGGCCAGCGGCGCGTTGCTCTGACGCAGCCAGCGAGCCCAGACCCAGCCAGCCAGTGCCAGGAACGAGCCCAGTCCGGCGACAAACAGTAGGGTCAGAAAGCCCGCCAGTGCCGGCGACGCGGCCCCGTAATCATGGATGCTGACGTACACCCAACTGGTTCCGGCGAGGAACATGCCGAAGCCGTAAGCCCAGCCGCGTAACGCTGCCTGACCAGGTGCCAGCTCACGTAAACCAAGAAACAGCAGGCCAATCGACAGCAGGGCCAGCGGCCATAAGTCATAAGGTGCCAGAGTTAGGGGGGTGACAGAGCCCGCGAGCAGGGCGATCAGATGGCCGGGCCAACCGGCTCGGGTTATCCATTGCATCAGGTGCAGTTCCTTGGATTGAAGTGGCGCAAGGGTAGAGCGGATTTTGGGTGCGTGGAAGAGGCTAAAACAGACAGGCCACCCGTTGCGGGTGGCCTGTGAGGATCATTGGCTGATCGGGGTCAGGCGCAGCAAGTGAATGCGGCGGCTATCTGCGTTGACGATACGGAAGCGGTAGTCGCCAATCTCAGTGACCTCATTGCGCTTGGGCAGGCGACCAAATGCGCCCATAACCAAGCCGCCGACGGTGTCGAATTCGTCGTCGGAGAACTCGCTGTCAAACGCTTCGTTAAAGTGCTCAATCGGTGTCAGGGCTTTGATCAGGAAATCACCGGAGGGCAGCGGCTTGATGTAGCTGTTTTCCTCGATATCGTGCTCGTCTTCAATATCACCGACGATCTGCTCGAGAACGTCTTCAATGGTGACCAGGCCGGCAACACCGCCGTACTCATCAATCACCACCGCCATGTGGTTGTGATTGGCGCGGAACTCGCGCAGCAGCACGTTCAGGCGCTTGGACTCGGGGACGAAAGTCACCGGGCGCAGCAGGTCCGTGATGTTAAAGGTGCTGTGATCCTCCTGAAGGATCAGGGGCAGCAGGTCCTTGGCCAGAAGAATGCCCTGTACGTCATCCAGGTTTTCGCCGAAAACCGGGAAACGCGAGTGGGCGGATTCAATGATCGAAGGCAGGAACTCTTTAGGAGTCTGGTCGGATTTGATGCTGATCATCTGGGATCGCGGAACCATAATGTCGCGAACTTGCAGGTCGGCGACTTGAATGGCGCCTTCTACGATGGCCAGTGCTTCGCTGTCGAGCAGGTTGTTCTGGTGTGCTTCACGCAGAACTTCCAGCAGTTCCTTGCGGTTTTTCGGCTCATGAGCAAAAGCTTGGGTCAGTTTGTTGAACCAGGACTTATGCTCGTTGCTCGATCGGTCTTCGCTCATGATGGGGTACTCAGGAACCTTCTATCAGTTTGGGTTAATCATCGTATGGGTCGGGGTGACCCAGTTCAGCCAGCAATTCTCGTTCCAGCGCTTCCATTTCTTCGGCTTCATCGTCTTCAATGTGGTCGTAGCCGAGCAAATGCAAGCATCCGTGAATAACCAGATGCGCCCAGTGGGCTTCCAGTTGTTTGCCTTGTTCCTGTGCTTCGCGCTCCACAACGGGGACGCAGATAACCAGATCGCCGAGCAGCGGGATATCCAGCAGCTCGTCCGGCACATCAGCAGGGAAGGATAGGACATTGGTTGCGTAATCTTTATGACGCCAGGTGTGATTCAGCTCCCGACCTTCGGCTTCATCAACCAGCCGGATGGTCAGCTCGGAGTCGCCTGTGCGTTGGCGCAGGGCGATTTCACACCAGGCGCGGAAGTCTGCTTCAGCGGGCAGGTTAGTGCCCTTACTGGCAATTTGCAGGTCCAGTTCAATCATGCTGCTGGCTCTGAGCTGGAGCAGGCTTGCCGCCTGTGCGCTCATCAAAACGGTCGTAGGCTTCAACGATGCGCTGTACCAGCGGATGGCGCACCACGTCCTTCGGCTTGAAGTGGGTGAAGCTGATGCCAGGTACATCACGCAGCACGTCAATCACGTGGGTCAGGCCGCTCTTGGTGCCGCGGGGCAGGTCGACCTGAGTTATGTCACCGGTGATCACTGCTGTGGAGCCGAAGCCAATACGGGTCAGGAACATTTTCATTTGTTCCACGGTGGTGTTCTGGCTTTCGTCGAGGATGATGAAACTGTTGTTCAGTGTGCGGCCGCGCATGTAGGCCAGCGGCGCAACTTCGATCACCTGTTTCTCGATCAGCTTGGCGACTTGTTCGAAGCCGAGCATTTCGTACAGCGCGTCATACAACGGGCGCAGATACGGGTCGATCTTTTGGCTCAGGTCGCCGGGCAGGAAACCGAGCTTTTCGCCGGCTTCAACTGCCGGACGGACCAGCAGGATGCGGCGGATCTGCTCGCGCTCCAAGGCATCAACGGCGCAGGCAACGGCCAGATAGGTCTTGCCGGTACCGGCCGGGCCAATGCCAAAGTTGATGTCGTGATCAAGGATAGATTTGACGTAGCGCTGCTGGTTAGCGCCGCGCGGGCGAATCATGCCTTTACGGGTGCGCAGGGCGATATTCAGGTCAGTGGTCGGGTTGACCAGCTCCTCAACCCCAGACTCCTGCAGGAACAGGTGAACCATCTCCGGTGATAACTCGGCGTTTTGCGCTTCGCGATAGAGGCGGCGCAGCAGTTGCTCGGCGGAGTTGGTTTTTTCGGCAGCGCCCACCAGTTCGAACTGGTTGCCGCGGTTGCGGATTTCGATGCCGATGCGCTGTTCGATCAGGCGCAGGTGCTCGTCAAATTGGCCGCACAGGTTGGCAAAGCGGCGAGCTTCAAAGGGTTCGAGGATGAAACGACGAGGTTCTATAGGTGCGTTCAAGGTCGTTAAATGGCCGCCAGTCGGCAGAAAAAATAAGTTGAAAGCATAGCGCTAGCAGTCCGCAGTTGGAAGCATGACGGCGGACGCCTTCCCGGACGGTATTCGGGAAGGCGTCGGGCGCGCTCTTAATGGTTGGTCGCAGGGCTCACCAGGGTGCCGCGCAGGGAGTTGGGTAGGGCTTCGTCGATATAGATGTCGACGAACTGGCCGATCAGGCGCGGGTTGTCGCTGCGGAAGTTGACCACGCGATTGGTCTCGGTCCGGCCTTGCAGCATGCCCGGGTCTTTCTTTGAGTAGTCGCTGACCAGAATGCGTTGCACAGTGCCCGCCATGCGGCGGCTGTTCTCAAAGCCTTGCTGGTTGATGCGTTGCTGCAGAATCGCCAGACGCTGCTTCTTCACTTCCATCGGCGTGTCGTCAACCAGGTCGGCTGCCGGTGTGCCGGGGCGAGCGCTGTAGATGAACGAGTAGCTGAAGTCGAAGCCGACTTCCTCGATCAGCTTCATGGTCTGCTCGAAGTCTTTTTCGGTTTCGCCGGGGAAGCCGACAATAAAGTCCGAGCTGATCAGAATGTCCGGCACAGCAGCGCGTAGCTTGCGAATACGGGACTTGTATTCAAGGGCCATGTGATTGCGCTTCATCGCCGCGAGAATGCGATCTGAACCGGACTGTACCGGCAGGTGCAGATACTTCACCAGTTCAGGAATATCAGCGTGGGCCTGGATGATCGCATCGGAGAACTCCAGCGGATGGCTGGTGGTGTAGCGGATGCGGTCGATGCCGTCGATGGCGGCCACGGCGTAAAGCAGCTCGGCGAAATCGGCAATCTTGCCGTCACGGGTGGTGCCGCGGTAGCCGTTCACGTTCTGGCCCAGCAGGGTGACTTCGCGCACGCCGTGTTCAGCCAGGTGGATGATTTCAGCCAGTACGTCTTCCATCGGGCGGCTGACTTCTTCGCCACGGGTGTAGGGCACAACGCAGAAAGTGCAGTACTTGCTGCAACCTTCCATGACCGATACGTAGGCGCTGGGGCCTTCGACGCGCGGTTCAGGTAAGCGGTCGAATTTCTCGATTTCCGGGAAGCTGATATCGACCTGGGCGGTTTTGGTCACGCGCGCAGCGTCGATCATCTCGGGCAGGCGGTGCAGGGTCTGCGGGCCGAATACCACGTCCACATAAGGAGCGCGGTCACGGATGGCCGCGCCTTCCTGGCTGGCCACGCAACCGCCCACGCCGATCACCAGATCCGGGTTGGCTTGTTTGAGCTCACGCCAACGGCCAAGCTGCGAGAACACCTTGTCCTGGGCTTTTTCCCGGATCGAGCAGGTGTTGAGCAGGATGATGTCGGCATCCGCTGCGTGCTCGGTGACTTCAACGGCCTGATGCTCGCCCAGCAGGTCGATCATGCGCGAGCTGTCATACTCGTTCATCTGGCAACCGTGGGTTTCGATGTAAAGCTTCTTGGTCATGCTTGCTCAGAAATGAGAATTCGAAGAACCGCGCATTATAGGCTTGCCGGGGCCAGGTTCCTAGCGTTGCCTGTCTGGTGCGTATGCTATGATCCGCTACCGTTCCATCAACTTATCCACACGATCTGTAGAGTTATGAGTAGTCGCGATCCTATCTATAAGGTGATCTTTCTCAATCAGGGGCAGGTGTACGAGGTGTACGCCAAGCAGGTGTTCCAGAGTGACCTGTGGGGTTTTCTGGAGGTTGAAGAATTCGTCTTTGGTGAGCGTAGTCAGCTGGTTGTAGATCCCAGTGAGGAAAAGCTGAAGGCGCAGTTTGATGGCGTATTGCGCAGCTTTATCCCGATGCAGGCAGTGATTCGCATTGATGAGGTCGAGCGCTTGGGCACGGCCAAGATCAGTGAAGCTAAGGGTGGCGGTAATGTCATGCCGTTCCCGATGCCAATGCCGGAAAAGTAACGCTCAGGGCGTTAGGCTGCCTTAGGGAAGTGGCGCGAAGGGTGAACGCAGCAGATCGGTGTTCTGTAGTTCCAGCAGGTAGTTGCGGAAGATCTGCCCCAGCACTTGAGTCGCCACTTCCAATTCGCTGTTAGGCATTTGCGCGGCAATCACGTCAGCGTCATCCATGGCTTCGTCGGAGCCATTGACCGCTGCCATTTTCAAGACAATGTAAGCCTGCATGGCATTGGCCGGCACACCTTCGCCGTGAAAGAACATCATGCCCAGGCGGTATTGAGCTTGCGCATGACCTTGCAGTGAGGCTTGTTCGAACCAGTGCAGGGCTTTGTCGAGATCGCGTTCGGTGTGTTCGCCCGAGTAATAGAGTTCGCCCAGTTCATACACCGCTTGCAGGTCGCCACTGTTGGCTGCTTTCTCACAGGCTTCGAGTGCCGCTGGAAAATCTTCCGGTCCGGCGTTCAAGGCGCAGCTGCTGGTTGCGGGGATCAGCAAAGAGTTGCCGCCCGCATTGGCGAGCAGTGGCAGCAGGAGCAACAGGCAGCCCAGAGAGAGGGTGCAGCCGGTGCGTTTCATGAAAATCCGTTTACCTCTGGAGCAGTACAGGCGAAAGACCCGGCGAGCGGGTCTGACGCATTATGAAATAAGCCTTGTTGTTCTTTCAAAGCCTTTACCGGTTTTCTTCTGATCTGTGCTTGGCCAGTCTGCCTGTCAGACTCGTTAGTAGCCAGAGTAGCAGTGGATAGGCAATGCTCAGGAGGATGTGGAACAGGTCGACGCGGTGTACCGCGCCCATCAGTCCGTGAGTGCCCACTGCCAGTCCTGCAATAGCAAACAGGGCGACTGCCGCAACTGCGGGAATCAGGCTCTGCCGGTTTGGCCACTGTCTCAGCCCCGCCACAAGAATCATCAGCAAGGTACCGAGGCTGATGGCCAGACGGTAGTCGTCGAGGTGATCCATCTGCCGGAACAGCTCGAAAAACGCGCATAAGCCCAGCAATAGGCGGCCCCAATTGGCTCGGCTCCAGTTCCAGCCCATGCTGATGGAGAGCGCCGCGGCTCCCAGCAAAGGAAAACCGAGGAAGGTGCTGGCCTGGGTCAGCCAGGCGTGGGCTGCCTGGGCGGCGGGGTCAAAGCCAAAATGGATGACCCCGGCACTGGCGGCTACTGCGGGCAGCAGGAAACCGAGCAGGGCGCAGAACAGCGCAGCCTGAAGCGCCTCGCTCTGGCTCTTGCGCACCTTGCTGATGGCAAAGGTGCAGGCGAAGCAGGCGAGGGCGAGGATCGCGTCAGTCAGCGCGGTGCTGTATTGCATCAGGCTTTCTTCAGCTCGGCGAAGGCACGCTCAGCGGCGTCTAAGGTGATCTTCAGTTCTTCGTCGCCGTGGGCGATGGAGGTGAAGCCCGCCTCGAATGCGCTCGGTGCCAGGTAAACGCCGCCGTCCAGCATCAGGTGGAAGAAGCGTTTGAAGCGTTCTACGTCGCTGGCCATTACGTCGTCGAAGGTGACGATGTCATCTGCCGCGCTGAAGTAAAGGCCGAACATGCCACCGGCCTGGGTGGTTACGAACGGGATGCCTGCGGCGTCGGCGCGCTCTTGGAGGCCTTTGAGCATGCGCTCGGTGTAGTCGGTCAGAGCAGCGTGGAAGCCCGGGCGTTTGATCAGGTTCAAGGTGGTCAGGCCAGCGGCCATAGCCAGCGGGTTACCTGAAAGCGTACCGGCTTGGTAAACAGTGCCCAGCGGGGCGATGCATTCCATGATCTTGCGCTTGCCGCCAAAGCAGCCCACCGGCATGCCGCCGCCGATGATCTTGCCGAAAGTGCTCAGATCCGGGACGACGCCGTAGTGCGCCTGAGCGCCACCCAGGGCAACACGGAAGCCGGTCATGACTTCGTCAAAGATCAGCACCACGCCGTGTTTGTCGCACTGTTCGCGCAGACCTTGTAGGAAGCCCGGAGCTGGCGGTACGCAGTTCATGTTGCCGGCGACCGGTTCAACGATGATACAGGCGACGGTGCTGCCCACTTCGCTGAGCATCTTTTCAACGGCTGCCAGATCGTTGAACGGCAGGGTCAGGGTGTGCTGGGCGAAGCTTGCCGGAACACCGGCAGAGCTTGGCACGCCTTGGGTCAGAAGGCCGGAGCCGGCTTTAACCAGCAGGCTGTCGGAGTGACCGTGGTAGCAGCCTTCAAACTTGATGATGTTGTCGCGGCCGGTGTAGCCACGGGCCAGGCGGATGGCGCTCATGGTGGCTTCGGTACCGGAGCTGACCATGCGTACCATTTCCATGGAGGGTACGAGGCTGCAGACCAAGTCAGCCATCTCAGTCTCCATGGCCGTAGGCGCACCGTAGGACAGGCCGTGCTGCAGTTGCTGGCGCACCGCTTCCAATACGTCCGGGTGGCTGTGGCCGAGAATCATTGGGCCCCAGGAGCCGACGTAGTCAACGTAGCGCTTGTTGTCTTCGTCGATCACATAAGCGCCTTCGGCGTGCTTGAGGAACAGTGGGGTGCCGCCCACGCTGCGGAAGGCGCGGACTGGCGAGTTAACACCGCCTGGAATGTGCATCTGGGCGTTGTTGAAAAGCATTTCGGAACGGGACATGGCAGAGCCTCGCACTATCAGGTTGGGCATTGGCCCGGAAAATATTAATGGGTGGCAAATAGTTGGCTGAACGCTTCGGCGCGGCGTTCCACCTCGGCCGCTGTGTCGGCCGCAAACAGGCCCTGGACCACTGCCAGCATGCTGGCGCCGTGGGCGATCAGCTGTGGTGCGTTCTCCAGGGTTACGCCGCCAATGGCCACAATGGGCAGTGACAGGCGGGCGCGGGCCTCATCCAGCAACTCAAGGCTGGCTGAAGGTGCGCCGGGTTTGGTGTTGGAGTTAAAGAAGCGGCCGAAGGCGACGTAGTTTGCACCTTCCTGTACGGCTGCATCGGCCAGCTCCATCTGGCTGTGGCAAGTACTGCCGATAATCGCTTGGCGGCCGAGCAGGGCGCGGGCGACCGAGAGCGAGCCGTCGCCCTGGCCCAGATGCAGGCCGACGCCAAGACGCGCAGCCAGTTCGGCGTCGTCATTGATGATCAGTTTGGCACCGTACCGCTCGCACAATTCGCGCAAAGTTTCGGCCTCGCGCAGGCGGCGGGCATCTTCGCTGCTCTTGTCACGGTACTGCAGCAGGCGCGCGCCGCCTTTCAGGGCAGCTTCAACGTAGGGGATCAGGCGGCCGCTCAGGAGCTGGGTATCGGTGATGGCGTAAAGGCCACGCAATTTCATTGCAGCGATTCCTTTTAGCTGAAGTCCAGAGGCAAACGGCGAGGGATGTACTGGCCGTGTCCGGGTTGTTCGGCATCGCGCAATGTGCGCCAAGTGTAGTCCAGGGCGAACTCGACAGCACTGACCAACTCCTGCCCAAGGGCCAGCCGACCGGCGAGTGTACTGGCCAGTGTGCAGCCTGAACCGTGATAACTGCCGGGCAGGCGCTGACAAATGAAGGTGTGCAGGCTGCCGTCACGGCTGTATAAGCGGTTGTGCACTTCTTGCTCATCGCCATGGCCGCCGGTTATCAGCAGGTGACGAATGTAGGGCAGCAGTTTTTCTGCACACTCATCGGCGCTGCCATCGGGCAGATCTGCCAGGATGCGGGCTTCGGGCAGATTAGGGGTGGCTATCGTCGAGGCTGCGAACAGCCGCTCACGCATCGCGAAGCCGACCTCATCTTTACCCAGTGCACCACCGCCGCCTGCGCGCAGGACCGGATCGCATACCAGCGGCACACCGGGCAAGCGCTGCATGATCTCAAGGACGGTGTCGACCATCTCGACCGAACCCAGCATGCCGAGTTTGACCGCCTCAACCTGGACGTCATCGATGATCGCGTTGGCCTGGGCCAGCACCCAGTCGCGGTCGAGTACGCGGAAGTCGGAGACGTTGACGGTGTCCTGAACGGTCAGGGCAGTTACAGCCGGTGCGGCATGACAGCCTTGAGCCAGAAGGGCTTCGATATCTGCCTGCAGGCCAGCACCGCCAATGGGGTCGTGACCGGACAAGCAGAGAACTACAGGGCGAGAAGTAGGTGTTTTCATGGGAGGCGAGCTTACCACCAAACCGTGTGGAACTGGCCGCTGACTGGGACTAAAACGAACGTATCAAAAATGTGGCAGCGGACGGCTCGGCACTATAAAACAAATCAGCATTGAGGACCTGTTTACGTGACTGCATGGTTCCTGTTTCAGCCTGTGCTAGAGTCCTTTGAACTCGGAACTTATTACTTCCGTACGACTACAAGAACAGAATGCGTTGTATGCCTTATATCGTCCTTTGCCTTCTTTTGATGTTGCCAGTCTGGGCGCAGGCCGTGGTCTTTGACGAGACCACGCGTGTATTGCCTCTGGGGCAGAAGATGATGGTGTTCGAAGATGTGCGGGGTGACACCACGATCGAGGATGTAACGTCCAGTACGATGCAGAGGCAGTTTCGCCGACATCCCGTACAGACCTTGAATGCGGGCCTGTCATCATCGGTTTTTTGGGTCAGGGTTGATTTGGAATATCAGCCGACTGGGGCTGGGCAAACTCACCCCTGGTGGTTGGTGCTGAGTTATCCGCCACTGGATGATGTGCGCCTTTATATGGCGGATGCTGACGGACATTTCCGTCTCAGGGAGCAAACCGGCGATACGCTGCCGTACTCCAGCCGGAACATAAAACGTGGCAACTATGTCTTTGAATTGCAGCTGGAGCCCGGCCGCACTCAGACCGTTTACCTGCGCATTCAAACCCAAGGGGTTTTGTTAGTTCCGCTTAATCTATGGTCGCCCAAGGCATATCTGGAGGAACTGCCAGTCTGGCACTATCTGCTGGGTGGGTTCTTTGGAATATTGGTGGTGATGACGGTATACAACCTGTTCATCTTTATCAGTGTGCGGGACATCAGCTACCTCTATTACATCCTTTATATTTCGTCTTTCGGTTTGTATCTGATGACGCTGAAGGGGCTTTCCACAGAGCTGTTGTGGCCGGAAAGCCCGGCCTGGGTCAATATGTCCATGCCGTTCTGGATCGCCTCTTCCTGTCTGTTCGGGGCTCAGTTCGTGCGCAAATTCCTGCATATGTCTGAGCACAGCATATGGATGGACCGCTTTCTGATTTTCATGATGACGGTATCAGCCATCATCATGCTGATGAGCTTGGTGGCGGACTATCGTTTGCCGATGCTGCTGGCCACTTACCTGACACTTATCTGCACGATCACAGGGTTTATCTGCGGTGTTATGGCCTGGCTCAAGGGCATGCGTGTTGCGCGCTATTTCATCATTGCCTGGACGGCGATGCTGATTGGCTCGCTGGTCAGTGCTCTGATGGGGATCGGTGTGGTTCCCTCCAATATATTGACGATGAACTCCAGTCAGATTGGTTGTGTTCTGGAGGTCAGTCTGCTGTCGCTGGCGCTGGCTGACCGCATTAACGGGATGAAGGAAGAGCGGGCGCGCATTCTTCAGGAGACCAGCATCAAGCTCGAAGCGCTGAACCGCGAGCTGGCTGATAACAACATTCTCAAGGACCAGTTTCTGTCTACCGTCACTCACGAACTGCGCACGCCTATGGTCGGCGTTCTGGGATCGCTCGAGCTGATGCAGACCGAGCCAATGGAACCAGAGCTGGCTCAGTACCACCGAACCGCTTCTACCTCGGCCAAGAGCATGATGGGGATGGTGAATGACATTCTTCACCTGACAGAACTACAGGCAGGTCGCCGTTACCCCCGCCATGAGCCATTTAGTCTGCGCGGTTTGGCTGAGGGGCTTAGGCTGAACTATCAGCAGCGGGCCAGCGAGAAGGGATTGGATTTCACGGTGAGCGTGGATGAAGACTTGCCTGATCTGTTCGAAGGTGATGCCAGCATGATTGTGCAAAGCGTCAATTGCCTGCTGGATAACGCCCTGAAATTCACCCACAGCGGCTGGGTCCATCTGAGCTTCGGGGCAGGGCCCGGCGATGCTGCGGCAGTACCGCTGTTGATTGAAGTGACTGACAGTGGCGTCGGCTTTGAGGTCGATGGGCAAGACAAGCTGTATCAGCGCTTTCAGCAACTGGATGGTTCCAACTCCAGAGCATACGGAGGCCTGGGAATCGGTCTGGCTATCTGCAGGCAACTGGTCATGCTGATCGGGGGCAAGTTGAGCCATGACTCGAGACCGGGGCAGGGTAGTCGTTTTGTCATCACCCTGCCCAATCTTGTGGTGCCCAAGAAGGTTGAGGCAGTTGCGGCTTCGAAAAATAGCGGGCCGGTGCTGAGGCAACCGCAAGATTGCACCGTCTTGCTGGTGAAGGCTAATCCTGTGAACCGCCTGCTGTTGCGGGGGATGTTGCTGCGTCTTGGTTACCAGGTGCTCTGCGCAGAGAGTGGTGAGCAGGCCCTGCAGATGTTAAGCAGTGGGCGGATCGACGCGGTATTACTGGACGTGCAGATGCCCAGTATGGACGGCTTTGCCACCTGCCGTATGCTGCGCCAGATACCCGGCTGTGAAATGCTGCCGGTGTTGGCCCTGACTAGCCATGAAAGCCGCGATAGTCGCGCGCGCTATGTGGCAGCAGGGATGAGCGACTATCTGATCAAACCCGTGCGTTTTGAACAGTTGCGTAGCAGCTTGAATGACTGGGTTTTGAGCCGATCTGGTTGAGTGTCGCCCCATCGTCAGCTGGCCGAAACGACGCTATTTCTGCCCGGAATCACCCTTTTAGCAAGATATGAATCCTGATTCACTGATTAAAGAATGAATCAGGGTTCAGACTATGGCGTACCGCACCACAGCTGTCCGTATCGACCGCGATCAGGCTCTTCGTGAGCGCATCATCGCCTGTGCGCTGGAGCGCGTTGCTGAAGATGGATTTGCGGCGTTGACCATGCAGGCGTTGGCTGAAGAGGTGGGGATCGCCACCGGCAGCCTGTATCGCCACTTTGCCGGTAAGGGCAGCCTGGCCGCGACCGTCTTTGCGGTGGCCAGTCAGAGAGAGGTGGATGCCCTTAAATCAGTAATCGCTGCATCGGGCGACCCGTCCCTGCGTCTGCGCCAGGGCGTGGAGCGCTTTGCTGCGCGGGCTTGGAACAGTCGCCAATTGGCCTTTGCTCTGATTGCCGAACCGGTTGAGCCGGAGGTAGATGAGCAGCGCCTGCGTTTTCGTGAAGCCTACGCCGGTCTGTTTGCTCAGCTGCTGCAAGAAGGACTGGAGCAAGGCGCATTCTGCGCCCAACCGGTCAACCTTGTTTCGGCCTGTCTGGTCGGTGCCATTGCTGAAGCATTGGTCGGGCCGTTGTCGCCTCAGGCCCGTGCGGTACGTGAGGCCGGTTATCCCACCCCAAGCCTGGAGGAGGTCAGCCAGGCCCTTGTCACCTTTTGTCTGCGCGCCGTCGGCGCCAAGGAAGCTCAGTGATGAATGCCAGCCAATACGCTGAAACCCATGAAGTGTTCAATCAGGTGCCTTCTCTGGACGGTGCCAACCTGTATCGCATCGACTTGCCCTTGCAGGAGTGGATTGCCCGCTTTGGCGGTGCCTGGGGCGAGGAGCGTCTGAATGCTTACGGTGCCTTGGCCGGCGGTCCGCTGATGGCGGCCGGTTTTCTCGCCAATGAGCACAAACCGACTTTGCGTACTCATGACCGCTACGGTAATCGCATTGATCAGGTGGATTTTCATCCGGCCTACCACGAGCTGATGAAGGCAGCGATTGAACACGGTTTACCGTCGCTGCCCTGGACTCAGCCGATTCAGGGGGCGAACGTGGTTCGGGCCGGTTTGGGTTACCTGCACAGCCAAGCTGAAGCCGCTTCGGGCTGCCCGCTGACCATGACCTTTGCAGCTGTGCCTGCAATCAAGCTGCAGCCGGATGTGGCAGAAAAGTGGCTGCCAAAGATTCTGGCGACCGAATACGACCCGCGTAACGTGCCGATGGAGCAGAAAGCCGGCGTGACTATCGGCATGGCCATGACCGAGAAGCAGGGCGGCACCGACGTGCGTGCTAACACTACGCGCGCCTATCCGGTTGGTGTTGGTGGGCCGGGGCAGCTGTATGAGCTGGTCGGGCACAAGTGGTTCTGTTCCGCGCCCATGTGCGATGCCTTCCTGACCTTGGCGCAAACTGAAAAAGGCCTGACGTGCTTCCTCGTGCCGCGCCATCGTCCGGATGGAACGCGCAATCAGTTCTATATCCAGCGCCTGAAAAACAAGCTGGGTAACTGGGCTAACGCTTCCAGTGAGATCGAATACCGTGGTGCGCTGGCCTGGATGCTGGGTGAAGAAGGGCGTGGCGTGCCGACCATTATCGAAATGGTCGCCATGACCCGTTTCGATTGCATGATGGGTTCCAGCTCGCTGATGCGTCAGGCTCTGACTCAGGCCAGTCATCACTGCGCCAACCGCAAAGTCGGCGGACGTGTTCTGGCTGAGCAGCCGCTGATGCAGAACGTGTTGGCTGATCTGGCATTGGAAAGCGAAGCCGCACTGGCGCTGACCCTGCGCATGGGCAAGGCACTGGATAACCCACATGACGAACAGGAAGCCAAGTTCGCCCGTCTGGTGACGGCGGTTGGTAAATACTGGATCTGCAAGCGCGCACCGGAAATGGTCGCCGAAGCCAGCGAGTGCATGGGCGGGGCCGGTTATGTGGAAGAAACCATCATGCCGCGCCTGTACCGTGAAGCGCCGGTCAACTCGATCTGGGAAGGCTCCGGCAACGTGCAGTGTCTGGATGTGCTGCGTGCACTGTCGAAGGAGCCGGGCGTGCTCGATGCGCTGTTCCACGAGCTGGGCGATGGTCACGGCGATCGCGCCCTGGCTGGGCACATTCAGCAACTGAAAAAGGCCTTCAGCGATACCTCGGACATCCAGTACCGTGCCCGTCAACTGACCGAGGACATGGCCGTTGGGCTGCAGGCCAAGCTGCTGCTGGAGGCGGGCAACAGCACCGTCTCTGACGCCTTTATTGGCAGCCGCATTGCCCGCCAGTCACGGGTTTACGGCACGCTTGAGCGTGGTGTGGATGTTGAAGCGCTTCTGGCCCGTAGCACACCGGCTGTGCTGTAACGCAGGCACTCAGGCCAGTGCGGCTGGCCTGAGTTTTATTGGGCGCTGGCGCGAATCCTTCGAGCCCCGCCCAAACTCAATATGGCTGCCACGACGAACACGCTGGCAGCCAGACTCAGTGCCAGTGGCAGGCCGTGGGAACCGCTATTCATCAGGACACCGCTGAGCAACGGGCCGCTCAGGCTGCCGATACCCCAAAGCATGCCGACGCAGGCATTGGCGGTGACCAGATCGCTGCCGCGAAAATCCTGTCCGATCAACACCAGCGCCAGTGTGTAAATGCCGCCGGCTGCTGCACCTATCAGTACCAGTGCAGGCCAGAGCAAATGGCTCTGGCCGATGAGCCACGGCAGCGCCGCGCCGATGCTCAACGTCACCACTCCGCACAGCAAATGCAAACTGCGCCGGTCGAGGCGGTCGCTGAGCCAACCCAGCGGCACCTGAAACACCATGTCGCCAGCCAGAATAATGCTCGCCATCAACGCAGCAACGCCAAGGGCATAGCCGTGGCTGCTGGCGTAAACCGGAAACAGCGAAAGCACGACGGCATCGAAGAAGGCAAAGAACAGCACACCGATACACAACGCCGGGGCGATCTTTATAAAGCCGATGAGGGAGAAACTGCGCTGTTCGCTTTCATTCTCCGCGCCCGATTGGGCGGGCAGGTAACGGGCAATTAGGATCAGTGCAATAAGGTTGGCCAATGTGACCAGAGTCACCAGTAGCGGACTTTGAGCGCCGAACAGGCTGATCAGTGCCGGACCAGCCAACTGAAAGCCGGTAAAGCTGGCCGCATACAGCGCAACAATCTGGCCCCGGCGGTTTTCTTCACACAGCTCATTGACCCAGGATTCGCCCAGAATCACAGCTATGCCCATCGCCACGCCCAGCAACAAGCGTGAAACAGCGAGCCATACCAGGGATTCGTGGAACAACTCCAGCGCAGCGACGCTGACCGCGCACACCGCAAAGCAGGCTATATAAAGATGACGGCCACTGAAGCGTTGAGTCAGAGGCTTTGTCAGAAGTGCGGCGAGAATCATCCCAGCAGCAGGAATGGCACTGATCAGACCAATCAGCAGAGTGCTCGCTCCGGCTTCATGCAGGCGCAGCGAAACGAGCGGCAAAGTGGAGCCCATACTCAGACCCACAACCGATGCAGAAAAAATTAACAGCGATAACAACCAGCGATTCATAACCGACTCAGCCTTTTGGGCAAGACAAAAACAGACCGACATCGCACTGGTGCGATGACTAGGGAGATAACAACTCAGGCTGTTTAGCAGTGAGGCGAGAAGGTAAACGCAAAGAGCACGCTACGGCGCCGGCGTTGCAGAGCATCGCGGGGCCAGGTGCGGCATAGCCAGGCGGGACTCGGGTGAGTCGCACAGGTCGGGGATATGAAAGGCAACATCTTGCGGGGATACGGCGGAAAAGGCCGGCAGTCTAGGCACATACGTACCTAGGGTCAATTACTGACTGACGATTGAACATGGCTGGGGCATTCTGGTCTGTGAGAGATTGCCAGCACTCATTAGAAAGGGAGCAATGTATGTCGTCAGATTCGGACTTTGTAGCGGTCAGCAGTGCCGAAGAGGCTGTCGACCGGCTTATCGCACTTTATCAACAGGCCAGTCAGGCGTTGCGTCAGGCGTTGAAGGCTTATCTGGCGAATCGGGAGCGTCCAACAGCGGATCAGCAGCGGCTGTTCCGCTATCCCGAGTTGCGTCTGCACTATGCCTGCCTGGAAGAAGTTCCGGCCAGTGTGCGGGCGTTCGCTAAGGTCCAGGTGCCGGGGATGTACCGGGTCACCGTGACCCAGCCCGAGGCCTTCCGCAAATATTTGCTGGAGCAACTGCGCCCGTTGCTGGCGGAGTTCAGCGTGCAGCTGGAAGTAGGCTTGAGCGAGCAAAACATCCCGTATCCGTATGTGGTTGAGCAGGGTGACGAGCTGGGTGGAAAGGGCGTGACTGCTGCTGAGTTGGCGCGGGTGTTTCCAAGCACGGATCTGTCCGCCGCGACCGACGGCATCGCAGATGGACTGGAAGATTGGGAAAGCCGTGAAACCTTACCGCTGGCGCTGTTCGACGCGGCCCGCACGGATTTCTCTCTGCGCCGTCTGGTGCATTACACCGGCAGCGACTGGCGTCATGTACAGCCTTGGATTCTGCTGACCAACTATCACCGCTACGTGGATCAGTTCATCCGTCATGGTCTGGATGTGCTTCAGAGCGACTCGCGCTTCAGTCAGATGGTGCTTCCGGGCAACGTGGTGGTGAAGCGTGGCATGCCCGAAGACGAGATGCAGGCGATTATCGAGACAGTGGTCTGGCACCGCTATCAGATGCCGGCCTATCACCTGAAAAGCGATGATGGCCACGGCATAACCCTGGTCAATATCGGCGTCGGCCCGTCCAACGCCAAAAACATCACCGATCACCTGGCCGTGCTGCGCCCGCATTGCTGGCTGATGATTGGCCACTGCGGCGGTCTGCGTCAGTCGCAGACCATCGGCGACTACGTATTGGCCCACGCTTACATGCGTCGCGACGGCATTCTCGATCGTGTGCTGCCGCCGAATATTCCGTTGCCAGCGCTGGCCGAAGTGCAGCAGGCCTTGCAGGAGGCGGCCAAGCAGGTCACTGGTGAAGAAGGCGATGAGCTGAAGAAACGCCTGCGTACCGGCACTGTACTGACTTATGACGACCGCAACTGGGAGCTGCGTTGGGCGCAGGAACGGCCGTTGATCAACTTGTCTCGCGCGGTGGCGGTGGATATGGAAAGCGGCACCATCGCCGCTCAGGGGTATCGCTTGCGTGTTCCGTACGGGACCTTGCTGTGTGTGTCAGATAAGCCTCTGCACAGCGAGATCAAACTGCCCGGTGCCGCTGGTGCGTTCTACGAGAGGGCGGTGACTCAGCACCTGCACATCGGCATTACTGCGCTGGAACTGCTGCGCGGGCAGGTGACGTCACTGCACTCACGCAAACTGCGCAGCTTTGACGAGCCGCCGTTCCGTTAATCGCGGTGTGCAGCGAGCTTCAGATGCAGAATCGGGAAGGGCCGGCCGCCGCCATCCAGCGGTGAGCGGCCGGTCACTTCAAAGCCTTGGTTGAGGTAGAAAGCCACGGCTTTCGGGTTCTGTTCATTAACGTCAACCTCAGTCGCGCCAAGGCGGTTGATGGCATCATGTAGCAGCGCTTTGCCCAAGCCTTTGCCGTGGGCCTCTGGGGCGACAAAGAGCATTTCCACCTTGCCATCTGCATATCCGCCAAAGCCTGCAATCTCGCCCTGCTCATCCCGGATGCAGATCAGTTGCACGTTAGGGAAATACTGGCTGATCAGTAAGGGTTTGATTAACTGCAGATCGGCCTCCGGGAGAAAGTCGTGGGTGGCCCGAACGGCCGCTTCCCAGATATCCACAAGGCGGGGCAGCTCCGCAGCGGTGGGAGTTTCAATGCGCATGGCGATAATCCTGTATCTGCGAGGGTGGTTAGTCTCGGTTAAACTGGCGACCTTTCACATCCGTACAGAGTAATCATGTCGCGTCCATCACGTCCTGCCAGCAAACCCCGTTCTGCTTCACGCACTGCTGCGCCGCGTCGTGTCGCCAAGGCTGCGCCGGTTGAGCCGCGTTTATTGTTGCTGAACAAGCCCTTCGATGTGCTGACCCAGTTTAACGATGATCAGGGCCGCGCCACGCTCAAGGACTATGTCGACGTAAAAGGGGTTTACCCGGCCGGCCGACTAGACCGCGACAGTGAAGGCTTGCTGCTGTTGACCAATGACGGCCGCTTGCAGGCACAGATTGCAGACCCCAAACACAAACTGCCGAAAACCTACTGGGTGCAGGTCGAGGGGGAGCCAACTGAAGCGCAATTACAGCAACTGCGCGACGGTGTGCAGCTGAATGACGGGCAGACATTGCCCGCTGAGGCGAGGCCGCTGGATGAGCCGCAGCTGTGGCCGCGCAACCCGCCGGTGCGCTTTCGCAAGAGTATTCCCACAAGCTGGCTAGAGCTGGTGATACGTGAGGGGCGCAATCGTCAGGTAAGACGCATGACCGCGGCAGTTGGCTTACCGACGCTGCGTTTGGTGCGGGTGCGGATCGGGCCTTTCGCGCTGGATGGGCTGGAGCCGGGACAATGGCGGGAAGTGCCGGCCCGGCTCGGTTGATCAGTAACCAGCCTTGATCACGTTAACGCCCTTGTTCAGCACTTCCAGCCAGGCATGGCGTGATTCACTGCAAAACTCTTTATCGTGCTCGCTGATGGCCGCCAGCAGGGCATCAATCCACAGGTCATACATTTCCGGGCGGATGTCGAGTTTGAAACGCGAGTGGGATTCGCCCAGCGCGCGCAGCTTGGTATCCGGCATGCCACGTGCGTACATGACCAGGTTGAGAATGCCCTGACGCAGTAGCTGCTTTTGGGCAGTCATGTCGGTGCTGGTGAACTTCTCACGGATCTGTGGCGATGATGCGAGGAAGTGACGGTAAAAAGCATCAAAAAAATCAGGGCTCGCACAGCAGCGGCCATAGCTCTGCATGACGCGGTCAGTGGCTTTCATGGTCTCTCCAAAGCAATACGATTCTAGGTCGCACAGGGCAACCAGGACGGTGAAATTGGGACTACAGACGGGGCTAGACGCCTTCCAGCCCGGCAATAACGAAAGTTTTGATCAGGAAACCGAGGACACCGAGCCCTAACGCTAAAAACAGGATCATGGTGCCGAAGCGTCCAGCTTTGGACTTCTTCGCCAGATCCCAGACGATAAAGGCCATAAACAGGACCAGACCGCCGATCAGGCCGGTCATCATCAGTTCTTCAAACAGCTCGGGTTCCATCGCAACCTCGTTTGCCAGAGTGACAGGCTGTGTTGCCGGAAGCGGCAGAGGTGGCAGTTGCTGGTATTAGTAATGAGTTCGGAACTCTTATGGGCACCACGCAAGGCACAGCAAGAAGTCGGCGATTATACGCTTAGCAGGGCAATAATCGCGACGTTGCAGACCATATACCTCATAAAAGCAGAGTAATGGGCCTTATCAGGACCTATGCGACGATGTGTGTCAGGTACGCAAATGCCCCAGCGGCAGCTGCGTTGAGGACAGTACCTGCTGCAAAACGAAGCTTGAACGCACGCTGGAAACGCCTTCGATACGCGTCAGCGTGCCCAGCAGCAGTTTCTGATAGTGATCCATGTCGGGCACCACAACCTTGAGCTGGTAGTCCGCATCCATCCCGGTAATAAGGCTGCACTCCAGGACCTCGGGGCATTTGCGGATTTCTTCCTGGAAGTGCTCGAAACGCTCGGGTGTATGGCGATCCATACCGATCAGAACATAAGCCGTCAGGCTCAGCCCCAAGCGTTTGCGGTCTAGCAGTGCGACCTGCTTGAGGATGTAGCCGTCATCTTCCAGCTGCTTGACCCGGCGCGAGCAGGGCGAAGGAGACAGGCCGATACGCTCTGCCAGTTCCTGATTGGAAAGGGTCGCATCTCGCTGTAATTCAGCAAGGATGTTGAGGTCGTAGCGGTCCAGTTTGTCCATTCTATTTGGCTCCTTTGTAGATATTGCGTAAATTCTCCATTAATTGGATTAAAATTGCTAATCGTTATGGCAGGTGAGCAATATTAGCAATCTTTCTTTAGCGCAGCAGGCGTAAGCTTTACCTCAGTTTCAAGGCCCGGACGATGCGTCCAGCCGTATCGCCCAATCAGGTGAGCGGTAGCCGCCGATCCCACCGGATCGTCACGGCACCCGGGTCCGCACTGCCCAATCAGGCAGGCGAAGAAAAGGTGTTACCAACGCCATAATGACGGACTTGCAAAAAAGGGAGACTTTTTAAGGTCTCCCTTTTTTGTGCCTGCGATTTAGCCAGCCAGGCCACTTAGTTGCAGCAACCACCAGATAAGAATCAGCACCTGCGCGAAAAAGGCGACAAAGCGCAGCCAGACAAACAGTGGGTGGGTGCTGAGCAAGTGCATGAAGGACTGTATCAAGCGGGCCGCCAGCAGGGTTAATGCCAGTGGATCGGTCAGTGCGGTCTGGGCCGTGACCATCGCATACAGCAGCACGCCTGCCTGCAGAGGCAAGTTTTCCAGACAGTTGGCATGGGCCCGGACCAGGCGCTGGCCGAACGCGCTCGGGGCATTGCTGCCGTCTGCGCGGAAGGCATTGACGGCCATCTTGCCGCTCAGCACCCAAAGGCCGCGCTGACTCACCAGCAGGACAACCAACAGCAGAGTCCAGGCAATCAACCCAAGTAGGGCTACGGCGCTTAACGTCATGGTGTTGCTCCTTTTGTTGTTGTTTTAAGGCAATCGACAGGAGCGAGTGTAGGGCGATTAGAGTAAATACTCTATAAATGCGTTTAAGGGTGGTGTTTCACCACGCTGTGAGGGTCAGCATGGATCAATACTTCCGCTCGTGGATATTGATCGACGATGGCTTTCTCCACTTGTTCACAGATGTCATGGGCTTGGATCAGTGGCAAGTTGCCGGGAAGCTCAACGTGCATTTGTACGAACCAGTGAGTGCCTGAAAGACGGGTGCGCAGATCGTGTATACCGATCACACCGGGTACGGCGCAGGCAATGGTTTGCATCTGCGCGGTAACTTCTGTGGACAGTTCCTGATCCATCAGTACTTTGGCCGCTTCGCGCACAATCGTCAGCGCACTCCAGAAAATGTAGAGGGCAATGCCGATTGCAAACAGCGCATCCACTTGGGGCCAGCCGAAGCTGGCCAGCAGCAGCGCTACCAGAATGCTGCTGTTGAGCAGCAGATCAGAGCGGTAATGCAAAGAGTCGGCGCGGATGGCTGTGGAGCCGGTCTGCTTGACCACATAGCGTTGGAACGTCAGCAAAGCAACGGTCATCAGCAGCGACAACACCATCACTGCAATACCGAGGGTTGAGGCTGTTACCGGCTCGGGGTTAAGCAGCCGGTCAACCGCGTGGCTACCCACCAGCACCGCACTGGCACCAATAAACAGGGCCTGGCCAAGACCGGCCAGCGCTTCTGCTTTGCCATGGCCGTAACGGTGATCGTCGTCAGCCGGGCGCAGGGCGTAATGCACGGCCAGCAGGTTGAGCAGCGAGGCTGCGCCGTCGAGCAGTGAGTCGGTAAGCCCCGCCAGCAGACTGACCGAACCGCTCAGCCACCACGCCACACCTTTGGCTAAGGCCAACGTCAGGGCTGTAATCAGGGCAGCCAGCGAGGCCAGGCGCATGAGTCGTGCAAGGTTAGACGTTGTGCTCAAGAGAGGCACCTGCTCGGGACGCTTGTTGGAGTGGGTCAGCCGTATTGGTCTGACCCACGTGGGTGTCGTAGTCAGCTTAGTGGGCGTACAGCGTAAGCCGCCAGTTGCTCAACGCTGCCGCTGTGCTGGATCAGCCGCGGATCATCCAGCGGTAGATTGTGGCCAGTCTCGGTGAGAATCAGGGCCTTAAGCCCGTCCAGGTCTACCTTGCCGCTGGCATCTACCAGTTTATTCAGTTGCTCGGGGTCAACCTGGGAGACCTTGTTATCCGGCAGGTAGATGGCGCCAGTGGCGAAGTCCACGCCGAAGGCGATTAGCCCCGGAATGACATAAAACAGAATGCCTACAGCATTCAGGCCGACAATCAGTGGATCGACCTTGCCGTCGATCTGGCCACGTCGGTCAGGGTAGAAAAGGGTGCCGCAAGCTGTGAGTTGGGTAACGAGTGTGGCGACGAGAAAGCCACCGACAACACGGGATCTGGTGCGCATTGAACATCTCCGATTGCAGAAGTGCGAACTATAACAATGCCGCTGTTGCTACGACATTTTTACTAGTGAAAAAGCAGTATCTGGACTACGCGATTGGCCTCAGGTTTCATCGTTATAATCGTGCCCCTTGAATGGAGCCTGAATGAACACTCTGCCTATCGATGTCCTCTTACCTGATTTGCGTCAGGCCCTCGCCCAACGTGATGAGGTGGTGCTTGAAGCCCCGCCCGGAGCCGGTAAAACCACGCGCGTGCCATTGGCATTGCTGGATCAGCCGTGGCTGGCCGGGCAGCAGATCATCATGCTGGAACCGAGGCGTCTGGCTGCACGGGCCGCCGCAGAGCGACTGGCCAGTGAACTGGGCGAAAAGGTTGGGCAGACGGTGGGCTATCGCATTCGTCTGGAGAGCAAGGTTGGCCCGGATACCCGCATAGAGGTCGTCACTGAGGGTATTCTGGCCCGTCGTCTGCAGGATGACCCGGCATTAGAAGGCGTCGGACTGGTCATCTTTGACGAATTTCACGAACGCAGTCTGGATGCCGATCTGGCCCTGGCGCTGTGCCTGAATGGCCGCGCCATGTTCCGCGATGCCGACTCCGGCGAGCCGCCGCTGAAGGTCTTGCTGATGTCCGCCACCCTTGAGGGCGAACGCCTGGCGGGTCTGCTCAACGATGCACCGGTGTTGCGCAGCGAAGGTCGTATGTTCCCGGTGGATATCCGGTGGGGCGCACCCTGGCAGAGTGGCGAGTGGATCGAACCCAAAGTCGTGCAGACGGTTCAGCAGGCGCTGGCGGATGAGCCGGGCAGTGTGCTGGTGTTTTTGCCGGGGCAGGCTGAGATTCGCCGTGTGAATGAGCAGCTTGAGCAGGTGCTGGCTGGCCGTGAAGACGTGTTGCTCTGCCCGCTGCATGGCGAGCTGGAATTCAGTGCCCAGCGTGCCGCTATTGATCCGGCTCCGGCGGGCAAGCGCAAAGTGGTGTTGGCCACCAATATCGCCGAAACCAGTCTGACCATTGAAGGCGTGCGGGTGGTGGTGGACGCCGGGCTGGCGCGGGTGCCGCGTTTTGATCCGAACAGCGGTATGACCCGCCTGGATACCCAGCGCATTTCCCGCGCTTCTGCGACGCAGCGTGCGGGGCGCGCCGGTCGTATGGAGCCGGGCGCCTGCTACCGACTGTGGTCGCAGAGTCAGCATGAGCAGCTGAATGCCTACGACAGTGCGGAGATTGTTCAGGCTGATCTGGCCGGGCTGGCGCTGCAGCTGGTGCGTTGGGGCGTGCAGCCGAATGAGCTGGTCTGGCTTGATCCCCCGCCTGCCGCCGCTTATGCCCAAGCCCTTGAGCTGCTCAAGCGCCTCGGCGCGGTTGATGATCAGGGGCTGATTACCGCCCATGGTCAGGCCATGGCGGAGCTTCCTGCCCATCCTCGAATTGCCCACCTGCTACTGCGCGGACAGGCGCTGGGGCTAGGGGCTCTGGCTTGTGATCTGGCCGCGCTGTTGAGTGAACGCGACATTCTGCGTGGCGCTGGCGCTGATCTGCATACGCGGATTGCCGTGTTGAGCGGTGAGTCGCGGGCTGAGCGTGGTGCGCAAGGGGGCGTGCAGCGTGCGCGGCAACTGTCCCGACAGTTCCAAGGATTGTTGAGAAACCGACCTGTGGATAAACCGGTTACCGATACCGATCACCCGCGCTGGCTGGGCGCACTGCTGGCGTTTGCCTATCCAGATCGTGTTGCACAGCAGCGTCGTGACGGCGGCGCGGAATACCGACTAGCCAACGGCCGTGCTGCTCAGTTTGCGGATGTGGACGGGCTGATGAAACACCGCTGGCTAGTGGTGGCCGACCTCGGCAGTCGCCAGGGGCAACGTGAAGAGCGCATTTATCTGGCCGCTGAACTGGAGCCGCAGCTGTTCGAGACGGTGCTGGCAGAACAGCTTACTACTCAGGACGTTTTAGACTGGGATGAGCGCGAAGGCGTACTGCGCGCGGAGCGCCAGCGTAAGGTCGGCGAGCTGGTGCTGGCTAGGGAAGAGCTCAAAGGTCTGGATGAACAGTCGCGCAGTCAGGCCCTGGTCGGGCTGGTGCGACGCAAGGGACTGGAGTTGCTGCCATGGACGCCGGAGCTGCGTCAGTGGCAGGCGCGGGTGGCGCTGCTGCGCCAGCTTGATCTGGACAGTGGTGGTGAAAGCCAGTGGCCGGACGTCAGCGATGCGGCTTTGAGGGCAAGCCTGGAAGAATGGCTGCAGCCGTATCTGGGGAAGGTCATGCGTTTAAGTCACTTCGCCAATCTCGATTTGCCGGGCCTGCTGCTTAATCTGTTGCCCTGGCCGCTGCCGCAGAAACTCGATGAACTGGCACCTCGAACGCTTCAGGTGCCGTCCGGCTCGCGTATCCAGATTGATTATGCCGAGCAACCGCCGGTGCTGGCGGTGCGCTTGCAGGAGCTGTTTGGTCTGGCGGACACGCCGCGCATTGCCAATGGCCGGCAGATCGTCAAGTTGCACCTGTTGTCTCCGGCACGTCGCCCTGTGCAGGTGACGCAGGATTTGGCCAGCTTCTGGGCCAATACCTATCTTGAGGTGAAGAAGGACCTTAAGGGGCGCTACCCCAAGCACTACTGGCCTGATGATCCGATGATTGCCGAGCCCACAGCACGGGCCAAACCCCGAAAGTAGGTCAGCGTAAACTTAGGTCAGCGCCTTCCGCTCGGAGTATTTCGTAGGCCTGATCCAAGGCCTTGCGCAGCTCTTCGGCAGCAGGCGCTTTTTTTGAAATCACCAGTTTCGACGGGATGCGCTGCAGCTCGATATATGAGAGCTCGGTTATTTTCTGGCGTTTGCGCTCCAGTTCGATCGGTGCCTGATAGTCGAGAAGGTAATCCCCGCGGCGATGTTGCAGCATGGCCAGCGCTGAAGCATGGGTATTGGTGCGCAACTGTTGAATGTTTAGTGCCGAATCATTTAGCCATTGGCTGATGGGCGGCCAGTAGGTGTAGCCGTTTAGCAGGATCAGCCGTTGATTTTTGAGGTCGCCGGGCAGCGTTGGCGCGGGCATGTCGCTGCGAAAATACAGGTTCAGCGGGATCTCCCCGATCAGGCTCTGGCTCTCCAGAGTGTAATCAACCAGATCCGGTTTACCCGGTGCACCTGGCCAAATGTGAATGCTGCCATCCTGTAGACCGTGATAAAGGCGGGCGCTGGGGTAGGAGCGAAATTCAGCCTCATAGCCTGCGCGCTTGAGCAGGCGGCCGGTCAGCTCGAGGATGCTGCCCTGCGGGCGGTTGGATTGGTCGGTATAGCTGTAGGGGGCAAACTCATAAAAACCGACATGCACGTGCGGCCTTGGCGTATGAATAACGTCGGCAACGCCATTGCTGCTATGCAATACAGCAACACATGTCAGGCAGGTGATTAGTCGCATTCTTAGGGCTTTTATTGTTGTCCGTAAGGTGTGTCGGACTTTTTAATCAAGGATGGCTAAGAGCTATCTTGGTTGTCCAGTCCTAGTTGCTTACTGCGTCTCCCTCTTTGGTCGTAATGGGGGCTTACCTTTGTGGGTTTGCTAGAGCAGGTGTTGGCGGTCTATGGTCTTGTGAGCGGCTGCTCGGGCTGAGCGGTACGCATTACCGTCAGCGCGTGGCTGTCAGGGGGATGGGCTATGTACCGCAAAGTCTTCGCGAGCAAGGTGTTCGATCGCAAGGTGGTGCTGATAACGGGTGGTTGTGCTGGCATTGGTCGTGCGCTGGCGGTAAGGCTGGCGCAAGCCGGAGCGCGTTTGGTGATTATCGATTTGCATCAGAGCGAGCTCGACAGCCTGGTGCAGCATTTGGCTGATCACCATAACGCGGAGGCCATCGGCTTGGTGTGCGACGTGGCGGACGCAGCGGCCGTGCAGCGTGTCGTGGCGATGACAGTTGAGCGCTTTGGCGGCATTGATGTATTGGTCAACAACGCCGGCATCACCCATCGCAGCGGCTTTGCCGATACGGATTTGTCCGTCTTTGAGCGCATCATGGCAGTTAACTATTTTGGCGCGCTGCACTGCACCAAGGCGGCACTTGAAAGCCTGATCAACCGCAAAGGCCAAGTCATTGTGCTCAGTTCACTGTCTGGGTTCGCTCCGCTGCTGTATCGCAGTGCCTATAACGCCAGCAAGCATGCCTTGCATGGATTGTTTGAGACATTGCGATTTGAGCTTAAAGACTCCGGGGTCAACGTCATGCTGGTGTGTCCGGGCTTTACCGCCACGGATTTACGCAAAAACGCGTTGGTGGGGGATGGCTCAGTCAGCGTGCAGCCACCGCTGGCCATGGGCAAGGTGGCCTCAGCACAGGATGTAGCTGAAGCCATCTATCGAGGGGCTGTGCGTCGGCGGCGCTTGCTGGTGCTGTCCAATGTGGATTGGCGCGCGCGTTTGCTGGCGCGATTTTTCCCGCGCTTGTTTGAGCGGGCGTTGTTACCGCGATTGTCCGGGATGAAATTACAACAGGGCGACGGTAATTGAGCGTGTCGCTCTGTTGTGCCTTTGAGTCAGTGTTGGTGAGGTTCGTTGGCGAGTGTGTCGCCCAGCGCCATGTCCCAGTACGTGGCTTCGATCTTGTGGCCGTCCAGATCCCGTACAAAGCAGCCGTAGTAGGGGGCGCCATAATCAGGGCGAGGGCCGGGCGGACCATCATCTTGCGCACCGGCGGCTAAGGCTGCTGCATAGAAGCGATCAACAGCCTCGCGACTGTCGGCCTGGAATGCCACATGGTAGCCGTTGCCGATGCTGGCAGGTTTTCCGTCAGCAGGTATCTGCAACCAAAACTCTGGATAGAGTTTGCCGTAAGCAATGGCACCTGGATGGCTCATGATGCGTGTGCAGTCTAAAGTGGCCAGCACCTGATCATAAAAGGCCGCTGCTTTTTCAAACTGGTTAGTGCCAATGGAAATGTGAGACAGGATGCAGGGGTTGAGATCAGCCATTGGGTATTCCTGTTTGATACCGGTCGTTATGAGTCGGTAGGTTTCCGTGTCGACAGCAGCATAAACATGCGAAACAGCACAATGCTGGAGAATAGTTGCAGGAAACGGCTAAGGCTATCGATCAGGATGCTTTTGACGGCATTTGCACTGATTGCCGGATCACTCTGACTCCACATGTCCATAAGCCACAGCGGCAGCATCACGATCAGCACACAGCCCAGTGTCGGCCAGAAATAACCGTTGGTGAGTTTGAAACTCTCGTGCAGCGCCTGAAGCGGTGTCTGGCGTTCAGCCACTAGCAGGTATTCGGCAAATGCCAGTTTGACCATCAGCCACAGTCCAGGCAGCACAAACAGTGACGCACCGAGCATGATGGCGGTGGTGGACAGGCCGGTCAGCAGGGCAAAGCTGGGCCAGAAGCGCAAGCCTGCGGCAAGCAAATCGGGAATGCGTGGCTGTTGGCCCTGGCTGCGTGCTTGCAGAAACAGAATAAGCGGTGCGCTGTACAGCGGGTAGATCACCAGGCTGACCGCCAGGCGAGCCAGTATCAGGGTGTTGTCGCTTACCAGCTCGGCCATTTGGTGGCTGAGAGCGGCCTCCAGCGTAATCAGTGGCAGGCAGAGCAGGGCAAGGGTGAGCAGGTTGCGGCTGTAGAAGTACCAGCCATCACGCAAGATAGAAATCAGGTTCATGGAGGATCGCAGGGATAAAAAACAGCGCTAACTCTAGCCGATCCTCGGCCGGTCTCCAATTGCCAGGCAGTGTGCGCCGCTCACCGGGGTGTATCTGTCATACTCTCTGCTTCGTATGGCCCACCTGAGAGGAGTAGCGGTGAAGAAGATTGCCGTATTCGCCGATGTGCAGAACCTCTATTACACCGTGCGCCAGGCGTATGGCTGTCATTTCAATTACTCCGCGTTCTGGGCGCAAATCAGCCAGCATGGGCAGATTGTTGAGGCTTATGCCTATGCAATCGACCGTGGTGATCAGAAACAACAGCAGTTCCAGCAGATCCTGCGCAATTTGGGCTTTACCGTGAAGCTCAAACCTTACATTCAGCGCAGTGATGGCTCGGCCAAAGGCGACTGGGATGTTGGCATCACCATTGATGTGCTGGACGCTGCGCAGCGGGTGGATGAGGTCGTGCTGGCTTCGGGCGATGGCGACTTCGATCTGCTGCTGGAGCGGGTGCGTCATGGCTTTGGCGTTGAGGCGGTTGCCTATGGCGTGCCGGGCCTGACGGCACAATCATTGGTGCGTGCGGCGAGTCGCTATGTGGCCATCGATGATCATCTGCTGCTGAGGAGTTGAGGGTGATTGCAGACTCCATTGCGGTTCTGGATTTTGAAACCACCGGCATGTCGCCGGCTCAGCAGGCGCGGGCCACTGAGATAGCGGTGGTCATTGTTGAAGACGGCAGAATTGTCGATCGCTATCAAAGCCTGATGAACAGTGGGGCTTATGTTCCGCCATTTATCGAGCAGTTGACCGGCATCAGCAATGCCATGTTGCGCACAGCCCCGCCAGCGGCTCAGGTGATGCAAGAAGTGGCCGAGTTTGTCGGAACTCGTCCGCTGATGGCCCATAACGCCAGCTTTGATCAGAAGTTCTGGGATGCTGAGCTGGCCCTGGTACGTCGCCGTCGTGAACAAGCCTTTGCGTGTTCTCTGCTCTTGGCGCGACGCCTGTTGCCTCAGGCCCCGAGCCACAAGCTGGAAGTGCTCAACCGTTGGATCGGCCTGCCGGATACCGGTCGGGCGCACCGGGCTATGGCTGATGCGGAAATGGCCGCCAATCTGACCTGCTTTATGGCGGCCTTGTTGCGCGAGCGGCACGGAATCGCCCATATCTCGCACCGTTTGCTGTGTGATTTGCAGCGGGTTCCGGCTGCCAAAATGGCGCAGACCCTGCAAGCGATTCGTGAGCGCAGTTAGGCGCTAGCTCAGAAGCGACAAAGGCTGCCGAAGCAGCCTTTGTCTCATGCCGAATGAAACTCAGCGCTTGGCCAGCTTTTGCTCGTGCTGATAGAGCAACTTCTGCGCGTGGGCGATTTCCAGCGCCTCCATGGCGGTAATCGGTTTGATCGCCACGGCCTTCTTCAGGTGCTCAATAGCTTTATCTTGTTGGTCGTCGCCATACACATAGTGCAGAGCGTTGGCATATTCGTAATGGTTGATCGGCAGGTCACTTTGGGCCTGGAAGCTACGCTTGAAGTAGCTTTCCATGTTGTCCGGGGTGGCCCCATAAGTCATACGTCCAACCAGCTTGCCCACCTTGCGGATAACGCCTGCGTCATAACCACCGTACAGGGCCAGAGCAAACGGATGCTGTGGGTTTTTGCCCAGTAAGACTTTCAGTTCAGCCGGGATTTGAGTGGTGTAGCCACGGGCGAGGGTGGCCGCTACGGAGATTTCTTCGCCGATCCGGGCTTTGGCGTAGGTGCGTCCGAACAGAGCCACGCTGTCTTCATTGATCAATTCACCGGCTTTGTCCGTTGCATCGATAACTTCGTCCAGCAGGCGGTGCTTGGTTTCCTTATTCGGCTCCAGATACATGGCGTAAATCACTTGGGCAAACATGGCTGGCACTTGGCCGGCCTCACCCAGAGCCATCCCCTGTTGCTTGGCCTGGGAGAATTCGCCTTTGAACAGTAAGCGCCAGGTGTCCTGAAGTTTTCCTGCGAAGACTTCGGCATCCTCAGGCTTGCCACTGAAACCGCTGTTTTTGACCAGTTGCGGGTGACGGCTGGCAGCTTCCAGCACCCACTGAGCATCCGGGAACGGATAGTCAGAGCCGAAGCCACGCGTGAGCTTTGGCCAATTCTGCTGCAGCTTTTCTCCGCTGTAGTCAAAGCTGCTCTGGTCGTATGGGAAGGGCTTCCAGTTGTCTGCGGCTACAGCGCTGAAGCTGCAGGCGGCAAGTAAGGCGATAAGCGTGCGGCGCATGGAGGTACCTGATCGTTATTGTTGTGTTGCCCCGGCGAGTGTCTTGGCGCTGGTGCCAAGGTGCCCGCCGGGGGATTTCACGATCATAGAGTGCTTGCGCTGACCGCCTACCCATCCAATGGTCAGTCGCACAACGCAGGCTGTGTCCGGTGCTGCAGGATGCCTACCTTAAGAATGGTTGTCCTTATGCTGGAACTGCCGCCGGTATTGATTGGGGGAGAGTTCTGTGTGGTGACGGAACAGGCGCGCAAAGAAGCTGGCGTCGTCGTAACCCACTTCGTAGCTGATAGTTTTGATGCTCTTGCGTGTGGTGCTGAGCAAGCCTTTAGCAGTTTCTATCCGTAAGCGCTGTAGGTAATGCAGCGGTTTGTCGCCGGTGGCGCTCTGAAAACGGCGCATAAAGTTGCGGATGCTCATGCCGTGATCGCGGGCTACATCTTCAAAGCGGAATTTGTCGGCGAAGTGATCTTCCAGCCACTGCTGGATTTGTAGGATGGTGGTGTCCTGATGCAGTTTCTGCCCGCCGAAACCAATCCGCCCGGGCGCATAGTTGCGCTGCACTTCGTAGAGGATGTCGCGGGCTACGCCCTGGGCCACGCTCGGGCCGCAGAAACGCTCAATCAGGTAGATATAAAGGTCGCAGGATGAAGTGACCCCGCCCGCGCAATAAAGGTTATCGGCGTCAGACAGATGTTTTTCCTGATTCAGCAGAACTTTTGGAAAACGTGCAGTGAACTCGCTGAAAAAACGCCAATACGTGGTGGCTTCTTTGCCGTCAAGCAGGCCCGCCTGAGCCATCCAGAACACCCCGGAGGCTTCGCCGCAAATGGCTGCACCGGCAGCATGGCGGCGTTTCAGCCAATCCAGCACGTTAGGGTAGCGTTGGAAGAGTGAGTCAAAGTCGTCCCAAAACGCAGGCAGGATAATTACATCAGCCTCGTCCAGTGCGCTGTCGATAGGGATCATTACTTCGCTGAAGCTTCGTACAGGCCGTCCGTCTGGGCTCACCAGGCGGATGTCAAAGGTTGGGGTAAGGCCTTTGCCCAACTGCTTGCCGTACCGCAGGCTGGCTAGGTGGAAAAAGTCTTTGGCCTGCATCAGGGTTGAAGCGAAAACGCCTTCTGTGGCCAGGATACTCACGCGTGGAGTCGGGTTAGCAGACTGTGTAGACATGGATATTGTTCTTTTAATTAAGGCTATGTGGTCATGCGCTGGCTGGATCGTCTTATTTTTTGTCGCTTGTGTCCAGTGCTGCCAAGCAAGCGCTTGGCTAAAGTCGAATCCATTCTAAACCGCCTAAGTCAGCAGGTAATGCCATGATTCCAAGAACAATCTACAGCTCTGAACATGAACAATTCCGCGACAGTGTACGGAAGTTCCTTGAACAGGACGCTGTGCCACATCATCACCAGTGGGAAAAGGACGGGCACATTGACCGGGCGCTATGGAACAAGGCAGGTGAGGCGGGCATGCTGTGCTCGCATATCCCGGAAGAATACGGGGGTATGTCAGCTGACTTCCTCTACAGCGCTGTTGTGATTGAGGAGGTCGCGCGCCTCGGTCTGACCGGGATCGGATTTTCTCTGCACTCCGACATCGTTGCTCCGTACATCCTGCATTACGGCAGCGAGGCGCAGAAAAAACACTACCTGCCTAAGTTGGTCAGCGGTGAAATGGTTTCTGCTATTGCCATGACCGAGCCGGGCGCAGGCTCGGATCTGCAAGGTGTCAAAACCACTGCGATCCTGGATGGCGATGAATACGTCATTAACGGCTCCAAAACCTTTATCACCAATGGCTGGCTGGCTGATCTCGTGGTGGTTGTGGCTAAAACCGATCCGAAAGCTGGCGCCAAGGGCACTAGCCTGTTCCTGGTTGAGGCGGGAACGCCGGGTTTCTCCAAAGGCAAGCGCCTGGAAAAGGTAGGCATGAAGGCTCAGGACACCTCCGAGTTGTTCTTTCAGGATGTTCGTGTGCCGAAAGAAAACCTGCTCGGCCAGGCCGGTATGGGCTTTGCCTACCTGATGCAGGAATTGCCTCAGGAGCGTTTAACCGTTGGTATCGGGGCAATCGCCTCGGCGGAAGCGGCGCTGAAGTGGACGCTGGATTACACCCGTGAGCGCAAGGCGTTCGGTAAGGCCGTAGCAGATTTCCAGAACACTCGTTTCAAACTGGCTGAGATTGCCACGGAAGTGCAGGTGGGGCGCGTTTTTGTAGATCGCTGCCTTGAGCTGCACCTGCAACGCAAGCTAGATGTCCCCACTGCGGCGATGCTCAAGTACTGGGGCACTGATCTGCAATGTAAGGTTCTCGACGAGTGCGTGCAGTTGCATGGCGGCTACGGCTATATGTGGGAATACCCAATTGCCCGAGCCTGGGCTGATGCCCGTGTCCAGCGCATCTATGCCGGGACCAACGAGATCATGAAGGAAATCATTGCCCGTTCGCTGTAATAACAGGTGCTAGCACAAAGCCCCGCCGTAGCGGGGCTTTGTGTTTTTAACACTTAAGGCGCGGGGTTCGGCTGACAGCGATGGATGGCCTCGATTGCTGTCAGCACCTCTTCGCTGAGCGTCAGCTCACTGCTTTTCAGGTTGCTTTCGAGTTGTTCCAGGCTGGTGGCACCGATGATATTGCTGGTCACGAATGGCTGGGCTGTGACAAACGCCAGCGCCATTTGTGCGGGATCCAGTCCGTGCTCGTGTGCCAGGTCTACGTAGCGCTGGCATGCAGCCTCTGATTCGGGATTGGTATAGCGAGTAAAACGGCTGAACAATGTGATGCGAGCATTATCTGGGCGTGCACCGTTGGCGTATTTGCCGGACAGCATGCCGAAGGCCAGGGGGGAGTAAGCCAGTAGTCCGCATTGCTCGCGGATGGCAACTTCCGCCAGCCCCACCTCAAAGGTGCGATTGAGCAGGCTGTATGGGTTCTGAATCGACACCGCACGTGGCCAGCCATGCTGCTCGGCAAGTTGCAGGAGTTTCATGGTGCCCCATGGTGTTTCGTTGGACAGACCGATATAGCGGATTTTTCCGGCTTTCACCTGCTCGTCGAGCGCCTCAAGCACTTCTTCCAAAGGCGTGAAGTCTGTCTCATTGTGGCGATAGCCCAGTTGACCAAAGAAGTTGGTCGGCCGCTCTGGCCAATGTAGCTGGTAGACATCAATCCAGTCGGTTTTCAGTCGTTTAAGGCTGGCGTCCAGAGCCGCAACAATATGTGCACGGTTGTGCTTCAGGTTGCCGTCACGAATGTGGGCGATGCCATTGCCGGGGCCTGCAATTTTGCTCGCTAGCACCCAGTCGGCACGGTCTCCATTCTTCTGAAAGTATTCGCCAATAACCTCTTCGGTCTTGCCGTATGTTTCGGGGCGGGGCGGTACCGGATACATTTCGGCTGTGTCGATGATATTGATGCCATACGCCTTGGCTCGCTCAATCTGAGCAATGCCCTCACTGGCCGTGTTCTGCTGTCCCCAGGTCATGGTGCCCAGGCACAAACTGCTGACTTTGATGTCGGTACGGCCTAACTGGCGGTAGTCCATTACATGACTCCTCGAAAAGCTTTGGATAATCGGGTTGCTATTCTCCGCATAATCTGCATAATTGCGCACCTCTTTCTGCAGTGGAAGTGATGCCCCGCCTGCCGAAGAATCTTGCCGAAAGACGGACGCGCTGACCCGAGCCCCCGATAGCGCCTGTTTTCGGCTGCCTTTGACCTTGTCAAAGTACGCACTAATCAGTAAGATCCGCCGTCTTATTTATCTGGGCGGCCCCTGAGGCTATAAAGAATGAAAACTTTTACTGCTAAACCGGAAACAGTTAAGCGCGACTGGTATGTCGTCGACGCTGAAGGTCAGACCCTGGGTCGTCTGGCTACTGAGATCGCAAGCCGTCTGCGTGGCAAGCACAAGCCTGAGTACACTCCGCACGTTGATACCGGTGATTACATCGTTGTTATCAATGCTGAGAAAGTTCGCGTTACCGGTGCTAAAACCTCCGACAAGATGTACTACTCCCACTCTGGTTTCCCGGGCGGCATCAAGTCGATCAACTTCGAAAAGCTGATCGCTAAAGCTCCTGAGCGCGTGATCGAGACTGCGGTTAAAGGCATGCTGCCGAAGAACCCGCTGGGTCGCGACATGTATCGTAAGCTGAAAGTCTATGCGGGTGCTGCACATCCTCATACTGCTCAGCAGCCCCAAGAACTGAAGTTTTAACGGAATAGTTGACTATGTCGGCGACTCAAAATTACGGCACTGGCCGTCGCAAGACTGCAACCGCTCGCGTTTTCCTGCGTGCTGGTACTGGCAAAATCTCCATCAACAATCGTTCTCTCGACAACTTCTTCGGTCGTGAAACTGCCCGCATGGTAGTTCGTCAGCCGCTGGAACTGGTTGAGATGACCGAGAAGTTTGACATCTACGTTACCGTTATCGGTGGCGGTGTAAGTGGTCAGGCTGGCGCAATCCGCCACGGTATCACTCGCGCTCTGATGGATTACGACGAGGCTCTGCGTCCTGCTCTGCGTAAAGCAGGTTATGTGACTCGCGATGCTCGTGAAGTTGAACGTAAGAAGGTTGGTCTGCGTAAAGCGCGTAAGCGTCCGCAGTACTCCAAGCGTTAATTCGCTTCTTCGTTCGCAAAAACGCCCAGACTCCTTTTGGATCTGGGCGTTTTTTATGGTCGATAATTGCTTCTGCGGCATCATGCCGCATACTTGTAAGGCCTGATTTGTAAGGGTTTACGACTGTTATGGCGGGGTAATTACCTTGTCAGTACAGGGGCTTTTCTTTACCATTTGGCAAATTTTTTTGCGTGAATAGATTTTTACCAAGTATAGGCCTGTGTACAGGCCATAAGAGCTGATGGGAGACGACTGAATGAGCAATGACGGCGTGAATGCAGGCCGGCGTCGCTTTCTAGTAGCGGCCACCTCCGTGGTGGGCGCTGCAGGAGCGGTGGGTGCCGCGGTCCCGTTCGTAGGGTCCTGGTTCCCGAGCGCCAAGGCTAAAGCTGCTGGGGCACCCGTTAAGGTGAACGTCAGCAAGGTTGAGCCAGGCCAGCAGATGGTTGCTGAGTGGCGTGGGCAACCAGTGTTTGTTGTGCGCCGTACTGAGGAAATCCTCGGTAATCTGGTGAAGATCGAAGGGCAGTTGGCGGACTTTGACTCCAAGTCATCCGTTCAGCCTACTTATGTCGATCCAAAAACCCGTTCGATCAAGCCGGAAATCCTGCTGCTCGTTGGTTTGTGTACTCACCTGGGTTGTGCGCCTTCTTTCCGTCCGGAAGTGGCTCCTGCTGATCTGGGGGCTGACTGGGTCGGTGGCTACTTCTGCCCATGTCATGGTTCGCGTTACGACCTCGCTGGCCGTGTCTACAAGGCCCAGCCTGCGCCACTGAACCTGCCAGTGCCGCCGCACATGTACGAGAGTGACGATGTAATCGTCATCGGTGTGGATCAGGAGCAAGCATGATGAGTAAATTCATGGAATGGGTCGATGCGCGCTTTCCCGCGACCAAAATGTGGGAAGACCATCTCTCCAAGTACTACGCCCCGAAGAACTTCAACTTCTTCTATTTCTTTGGCTCCCTCGCACTGCTCGTTCTGGTTAACCAGATCGTAACTGGTGTCTGGTTGACCATGAGTTACACCCCGTCGGCTGAAGAGGCATTTGCTTCGGTCGAGTACATCATGCGTGACGTCGAATACGGCTGGATTCTGCGCTATCTGCACTCCACTGGGGCTTCAGCATTCTTTGTGGTGGTGTACCTGCACATGTTCCGTGGTCTGCTGTATGGCTCTTACCAGAAGCCACGTGAGTTGGTATGGATCTTCGGTATGCTGATCTATCTGGCGCTGATGGCTGAAGCCTTCATGGGCTACCTGCTGCCATGGGGTCAGATGTCGTATTGGGGCGCTCAGGTAATCATTTCCCTGTTTGGTGCAATTCCGGTAATCGGTGATGACCTGACACAGTGGATCCGTGGTGACTATCTGATCTCCGGTATCACCCTGAACCGATTCTTCGCGCTGCATGTGGTTGCGCTGCCTATCGTCATCCTGGGCTTGGTTGTTATGCACATCCTTGCTCTGCATGAAGTCGGCTCGAACAACCCGGATGGCGTTGAGATTAAGAAAAACAAGGATGCGAATGGCGTGCCGCTTGACGGTATTCCTTTCCACCCGTACTACACCGTCAAAGATATTGTCGGCGTGGTGGTCTTCCTGTTCGTATTCTGCTTCGTGATCTTCTTCTTCCCAGAGATGGGGGGCTATTTCCTCGAGAAGCCGAACTTCGAAGCGGCCAACCCATTTAAAACTCCAGAGCACATTGCTCCGGTTTGGTACTTCACCCCGTTCTACGCAATCCTGCGCGCCGTGCCGGACAAGCTGTTGGGTGTAATTGCCATGGGTGCAGCGATTGCAGTGCTGTTTGTTCTGCCATGGTTGGATCGTAGCCCGGTTAAATCCATGCGCTACAAAGGCTGGCTGAGCAAGATCTGGTTGCTGATCTTCTGCGTGTCCTTCGTGATTCTGGGTGTGTTGGGTGTTCTGGCGCCAACTCCGGGTCGTACGCTGCTGTCTCAGGTATGTACCTTCCTGTACTTCGCGTACTTCATCCTGATGCCGTTCTACACCAAACTCGAGAAGACCAAACCCGTTCCGGAAAGGGTGACTGGCTGATGAAAAAGCTCTTTGCTGCATTTGTTATCGCTGCGCTGCCAGCCTTTGCGTTGGGTGCTGCTAGCACGATCCCGCTGGACAAGGTTGATATCGACCTGACCGATAAGGCAGCTATGCAGGACGGTGCTCGCACGTTTGCTAACTACTGCATGGGTTGCCACTCTGCGCAGTACCAGCGTTATGAGCGTGTTGCTGATGACTTGGGTATTCCGCATGAAATCATGCTGAAGAATATTGCGTTCACCGGTGCCAAAATCGGCGATCACATGAAGATTGGTATGCGTCCGAACGATGCCAAGGTCTGGTTTGGTGCTGCACCGCCTGATCTGACGCTGGTTGCTCGTGTACGTGGTAATGACTGGCTGTATACCTACCTGCGTACGTTCTACGAGGATCCGGCTCGTCCGCTGGGTGCCAACAACAAGGTGTTCCCGAACGTGGGTATGCCTAACGTGTTGGTAGGCCTGCAGGGCCGTCAGTACATCGGCTGCAAGCAAGTTCAGGTGGTTGAGAACGGCAAGAAGCAGTTCGATCCGCTGACGGGGACCCCGATTACTCATGAAGCCTGCGATCAGCTGACCATTGAACCGAACACTGGTGCTCTGACGCCTGAAGAGTTCGATGAGAAGATCCAGAACCTTGTGACCTTCTTGGCTTACTCGGCTAACCCGGTAAAACTGGAAAGCCAGCGCATCGGTACCTATGTTCTGCTGTATCTGGCGTTCTTCTTCGTGTTCGCCTATCTGCTCAAGCGTGAGTACTGGAAGGACGTTCATTAATCCTTCCTGATTCGTCGTTGGACTGCGCGCCCTTTTGGGCGCGCAGTTCATTCTGCTGTAAATAAACCTAAAAGCGAGGAGGATCACCATGGGCGTGACCAACCGGTTGGCCTGTTACTCCGATCCCGCCGATCACTATTCCCATCGCGTTCGTATTGTACTGGCTGAGAAAGGGGTTGCCGCTGAGGTTATCAGTGTGGACAAAAACCAGTACCCTGCAAAGCTGCTTGAGGTGAATCCTTACGCGAGTCTGCCAACACTGGTTGATCGAGATTTGGCGCTGTACGAATCGACTGTTGTCATGGAATATTTGGATGAGCGCTATCCGCATCCTCCATTGCTGCCGGTTTATCCTGTGGCGCGAGGCAATAGTCGCCTGTTGATCCACCGTATTCAGCGGGACTGGTGTGTGTTGGTTGACCAGATCCTGGATTCGCGCAGCAAGGATTCAATCAAGGTGCAGGCGCGTAAAGAGTTGAGGGAAAGCCTAACAGGGGTTTCGCCACTGTTTGCTGATAAGCCTTTCTTCCTGAGTGATGAGATGAGCCTTGTGGATTGCTGTCTCCTGCCTATTCTGTGGCGTTTGCCCGTATTGGGGATTGAGTTGCCCAAGCAGGCGAAACCGCTTCTTGATTACATGGAGCGCCAGTTTGCAAGAGAGGCATTTAAGGCGAGTTTGTCGTCTGTTGAGCGCGAGATGCGTTAACGCATGGAGGTCGTAATGAATTCGAGTCGTCCTTATCTGGTGCGGGCTCTTTATGAGTGGATCGTGGATAACGACTGCACGCCGCACCTGTTGGTGGATGTGAATTTTGAGGGCGTTCGGGTTCCGGCTGGCTTTGCTAAAGACGGTCAGATTGTCCTGAATATTTCGCCCAATGCAGTGCGCCATCTGCATATGGATAACCAGGCTATTAGCTTTGAGGGGCGGTTTTCAGGTGTGCCTCAGAGCCTTTATATTCCAGCTGCTGCGGTGATGGCTGTCTATGCGCGTGAGAATGGTCAGGGCATGGTGTTTGATGCAGATCCATCAATCCTCGACAGTGAGGAGGGCGATATTGATCCACCAGACAATGAGCCGCCACGACCTGCTGGTAGGCCCAGTCTTAAAGTGGTCAAGTAATAAAAAAGGCGATCAACTGATCGCCTTTTTTATTAAGTGGGACAAAAATCAGTTGGTGTACTCGAACAGTTTGACGATTTTCTGAACACCGGAAACGCTTTGAGTTACTCGTACGGCCTGGGCGCCCTCAGCCTGCGAGACTAGTCCGAGCAAGTAGACAATACCGTTTTCAGTTACCACTTTGATCCGTGAACCGGGCACAGTGCTGTCAGCAAGCATCGAGGTTTTGATCCGGCTGGTCAGTAATGAGTCATTGCTGCGTGCAAGCAGTGAGGTTGGGGGCATCACCTGTAGCTCGTTATGTACTTTGCGTACGTTGTTTACGCGGCTTGCAGCTTGCTCCGCTATGCCTTTCAGATCACTGCGCGGTGTTTGCCCAGCAAGTAGCACGACGCCGTTATAGCTTGTCACAACGATGTGTGAGGTCGGGCTGCTCAAGTCTTTGTGAGCTTCTGAAACGCGTGAGCTAACTTCAGGTGCTATGAACTGGTCGTCAATCTTGTTGCCGATGCTGCGGTTACCACAGCCAGCTAGGGCAAGGGTAAAGGCTAGGGTGGCAAGGATCAGAGATGACCGGATCATTCTTCACTCCCGAACAGTTGGTTGTCGATCAAGTCGCACAGGCAGTGGATGGCCAGAAGGTGGACTTCCTGGATCCGTGCAGTGATTTTGGATGGAACGCGAATTTCCACGTCCTCAGGTAGTAGCAGAGAAGCCATGCCGCCGCCGTCACGGCCAGTGAGTGCAACGACTGTCATTTCGCGGTCGTGGGCGGCCTGAATAGCCTGGATGACGTTGGCGGAATTGCCGCTGGTGGAGATTGCCAGTAGTACGTCGCCTGGTTGGCCTAATGCACGAATCTGCTTGGAGAAGACTTCGTTGTAGCTGTAGTCGTTAGCAATCGAAGTGATTGTTGAGCTGTCTGTCGTCAGGGCGATAGCTGGCAGGCTCGGACGTTCACGTTCAAAGCGATTGAGCAGTTCCGAGGAAAAATGCTGAGCATCACCTGCTGAGCCGCCGTTGCCGCAGGAAAGAATCTTGCCTTCGCTGAGCAGTGCCTGAACCATGACATTGCTGCCTTGCTCGATATGGGGAATCAGCACTTCCATGGCCTGCATTTTGGTTTCGATACTGGCTTGGAATAATTGGCGGATACGGGCTTGCATGTCCATTGTGGAATAACCTTCAGTGGTGCGTCTGTCAGGTGTCAAAAGCGTTTTGAATCCAGTCCAGGCGCGCAGGGGTGTGGCTGTCGGCGTTTACGGCAATCACATCAAATCGGCATGGGTACTTCGACCAGCGGCTTTCTTGTTGCAGAAAGTACTGAGCGGCTCGGCAAAGTTTCTCACGTTTCCGGGCGTCTACGCTCTCTACTGCTCCGCCCCATGCTCTATGGCGTCGATAGCGAACTTCTACGAATACTACTGTATCGGCGTGAAGCATGACCAGATCGAGCTCCCCGAGGCGGCAGCGCCAGTTTTGGGCAATCAGGCGGAGGCCGTGTTGCTCCAGGTGCTGCCGGGCCAGTGCCTCGGCAGCCGCGCCACTTCTTTGAGAGCTTACCGAGGGCATTAGTTCAGGCGGTCAGGCAGGGCTTGTACCTGACCATCGCGGAACTCAGCCCAGGGCAGCTGGCGTTCAATGCGCTGTCCATGGCCTAGTCTTAGGGTTCCGCTGAGGCCTTGCAGATGGGTATCCGGGATAGCCTTCAGCTGACTGAGGCGTGGAGCCAGTTGGTAGGCATCTGCGCCCATGGCGTACAGGCGTCCCAGGCTGCCATTGGCTTGAGGCCACTGGCTGCTGGCTTGCTGGCGCAGTGGGTCGTTCACGTTAAGTAGCCATGGTGTTTCGCAGAACATTATGCCGTTCATGTCCAGGTACTGGGCTTGGTTGTAGATTCCGCTGTACAGGTGCGAGGTGGCATATACCGGAACATCGCCAGCATATTGGAATGCTAACGTTGGCTTGATCTGTTGCGCTTGCTGCGGTGTGGCAGCGAGGAAGATGAAATCAATATCATTGCGGCGTGACGGGGCAGCGGCTACGGATTTGCCCAAGGTCTCCTGAATGGCCTGGCCGCGGCTCTCGCTTTCGCGCAGCTGGAACAGGTCGGCAATTTGGCGGGCCAGTTCAACGGGCTGATCCACGTGCTCAGCAGCAATCAGAGTGCCGCCTTGGGCTTCCCAGTGTTGGCGGAAAGCGGCCAGTACGCGGTTGCCCCAATCACCACTGGGGACTAGAGCGACCGCGCGGCGCATACCGTCAGACCAGGCACGGCGTGAGACTTCGCGGGCTTCATCTTCTGCCGCCAGACCAAACTGGAACAGTTGGGCTGGGCCTTCGTGGGCTGACTCGCTGTAGTTAAGGGCAAGTGTGGTGATTGGCAGCTGCTCGCGGTTATTGAGCTGGCTGACCAGGTTCTTTTCAAGCGGGCCAATGACCAATTGCACGCCATCCGCTTTAGCTTGGTTGTAGAAGTTGTCCATTGAGCCGATTCGGGTGCTGTCATATACCCGGATCTCGGGGGTGTTCTGAGTGCTTTGCTGGGCTTGGAAATGGGCGGCCATGAAGCCGTCACGCAGTGCTCGAGCGACGCTGGCCAGTTGGCCATCCTGCGGTAGCAGAAGGGCAATCTGATTGATTTGCTGAGCTGAGATCTTCTTCAGGTCCACCAGCGCCTGCGGCAACATTACGGCTGCCGGGTGTTGAGCGTTGGCTGCCACCCACTGGTCGATTGCCGACTGTTGCTGCTCAAGCGTGCTGCTTTTTTTAAAGGTTTTGGCCAGAGCCAGCCAGCCGTCCAGGTCTGTATCCCCGGTAGGCTCCAGCTGTGCCAGTGGCAGGCTGGATACAAGCGACCAAATACTGTTGTGATTGTCATGTGCTGCACTGCCATTAAGCAGTGGTGCGATGAAAACGCGCTCTTTGGCGGCAGCCAATATGCGTCCGTCTGCCTGAAGGGCATTTGCGCGGGCTTGCTGGGTGCGAATCTGCTGATCAATAGGGAGCTCGCCCAAGCGGTCTAGGCTAGGGTGGCTGAGTGCGCGAAGTGCTGCTTGGGGTTTGTTGCGCTTCAGTTCCAGTTCTGCACGCAGTGTGCTGGCAAATATCTGCTGGGCGGGCTTGAGTCCCTCCAGTGCAACTTGCTCAAGAATGCTGTAGGCGCGGCTGAAGTCATTCTGTTTATAAGCTGCGTCAGCAGCGGAAAGACGCAGAAGAGCGGCCTGCTCTGCGGGGCTGTTTGCAGCTTGTTGCAGCAGTTGGTCGATGCTGGCTTGTGGTGTGCGTGGCAGCTCGCCAAGACTGGATGACGGAGAGCTGGAGCAGGCGGCCAGCAGGCCTGCAAAGCAGATAAATGAAAGAGGGCGCAGGCGTGCGATCATGTAAGGGTCCTGTTACTTGATCCGGTTGAATAGGTAATTGTACCCAAGCCTGTCCCATCTCGCGATCTTGCTGGGCTGATAAGCGATACAATAGCCTTTTTGCTATCCGAGAAATGCCCTGTGACCGTGACCGATAATCTCATTTCCAAACCGGGCTGCCTTTATGTAGTGGCCACGCCCATCGGTAATCTGGATGACATTACTGCAAGGGCGTTGAGCATCTTGAAAAGTGTTTCGCTAATTGCGGCGGAGGATACGCGCCATTCTGCTCAGTTGCTTAGGCATTTCGGGATAACAACTCCGGCTGCTCCCTGTCATGAGCACAACGAGCGTGAGCAGGGTGGGCGATTTCTGGCGCGGTTGCAGGCTGGTGAGGATGTGGCGCTTATCTCGGATGCGGGGACACCGCTGATTTCTGATCCGGGCTATCACTTAGTGCGTCAGGCGCGTGAGGCTGGCATCAAGATTGTGCCGGTGCCTGGTGCTTGCGCGTTGATTGCGGCGCTATCGGCTGCAGGGTTGCCATCTGATCGCTTCGTTTTTGAAGGTTTCTTGCCTGCCAAGATGGCTGGGCGTAAAGCCCGGCTGGAGCAGGTTAGGGAGGAGCCGCGCACGCTTATTTTCTATGAGGCTCCCCATCGTATTCTTGAGTGTTTGCAGGACATGCAGGCTGTGTTTGGAGATGATCGGCCTGCCTTGCTGGCAAGGGAGCTAACCAAAACATTTGAGACTTTGCAGGGGATGCCGCTGTGTGAGTTGGTGCAGTGGGTGGCTGCGGATCCTAACCAGCAGCGCGGTGAGTGTGTTGTCCTGGTCGCGGGATGGCAGGCCCCTGAAGGTGAGGATGCGATTAGTGCTGATGCTTTACGGGTGTTGGATTTGTTGCTTGCGGAAATGCCGCTCAAGCGGGCAGCTGCGCTGGCTGCAGAGATAACTGGGGTTCGCAAGAACCTGCTTTATCAGGCGGCTTTGGAGCGGCAGAAGGGCGTTTAAACCTTGTTCCGGAAGCGGTGAGGCGGTATTCTTACGAATGGAGAGTCGATCGGACAGTCGCTGCTGAGTTTCGTTCAACGAAATTTGGGGGAGGAAAGTCCGGGCTCCATAGGGCGGAGTGCCAGGTAATGCCTGGGGGGCGTGAGCCTACGGAAAGTGCCACAGAAAATAACCGCCTAAGCGCTTCGGTGCCGGTAAGGGTGAAAAGGTGCGGTAAGAGCGCACCGCACGGCTGGTAACAGTCCGTGGCTAGGTAAACCCCACTCGGAGCAAGACCAAATAGGGTTCCATTGGCGTGGCCCGCGCTGGAACCGGGTAGGTTGCTAAAGACGTGCAGTGATGTACGTCGTAGAGGAATGGCTGTCCTCGACAGAACCCGGCTTATAGATCGACTCTCCATCCCTTCTTAAAAGATCCTTTTAAATACCAAAAAATTCTTTCACTTAACAAACTACTTTAAGTTTGTCGTTAAGGCTTTTGTGCTGCCTGAGTTTTCATATTTCGCAATCGCGTTGCCCCTCTGTTTTCCCTCTCCAAAGTGACCTAAATCGCCGATCTATAAGGAGTTTTCCTGTTGAGCGTGCCTTGACGGTGGGGCTGTTGCGTTCCTATAGTGTGCAGAAGTGGTAAGAAGTGGCGCAAAGTGGGTATTTGGGGCACGGATAGCTAACATAAAAGGGGATCGCGATCGTGTTTCGCGGAGCAAATGCCATCAGTCTCGACGCCAAAGGGCGACTCGCGATGCCAAGCCGGTATCGTGATCAGCTCGTTTCGCGTTGCGCCGGCCAGCTCATCGTGACGATCGATGCAATTGATCCATGCCTGTGTGTCTATCCACTCCCTGAATGGGAGCTGATTGAAGCCAAGCTCCGCGAACTCGCCTCCTTCCGTGAAGAAAACCGCCGCCTCCAGCGTTTGCTGATTGGTAATGCCGTGGATATTGAGCTGGATGCCAGTGGGCGTTTTCTGGTGCCGCCACGTCTCCGTGAGTACGCCAAGCTCGATAAGCGCGCGATGCTGGTGGGGCAAATCAATAAATTTCAACTGTGGGATGAAGATGCCTGGAATGCTGTGAGTGAGGCTGATATGGCCGCGATTAAGCAACCGGGTGCCTTGTCCGATGACCTGCGGGATTTGATCCTGTGACTATGACCAATAGTTTCCGCCACATTACTGTGCTGCTCGAAGAGGCTGTCGAGGGGCTGGCGGTGCGCGCCAACGGGTGCTATGTGGATGGCACCTTCGGTAGAGGGGGCCATAGCCGGCTTATCTTGCAGAGCCTTGGTAGTGATGGAAGGCTGATCGGGTTCGATAAGGACCCACTGGCAATCGCAACAGGAAATGCACTGGCGGCCGAGGACGGCCGCTTTGTCGTTGTGCAACGCAGCTTTGCCGAGATGGCAGATGAGTTTTCTCTGCGCGGTCTGACAGGTTGCATCAGCGGTATTCTGCTGGATCTGGGCGTATCTTCGCCGCAGCTGGATGATGCCGGGCGCGGCTTTAGTTTTATGAATGATGGCCCTCTGGACATGCGGATGAACCCGGATGCCGGTATGAGTGCGGCCGAATTCATTGCGACGGCTGACGAAGATGAAATCGCCCGTGTGTTCAAAGAGTACGGTGAGGAGCGCTTTGCCAAGCGCATGGCCCGTGCTGTTGTGCAGCGCCGCAGTGAGAAGGCATTTGAGCGCACTGCTGATCTGGCACAGGTTCTGACTGTCGCTAATCCTGCATGGGAAAAGGGCAAAAATCCGGCAACCCGCGCATTTCAGGGGCTGCGTATCCACGTTAATAACGAGTTGGGTGATCTTGAGCGTGGGCTTGATGCTGCTCTGGAGAATCTTGAAGTTGGTGGCCGTCTCGTGGTCATCAGCTTCCACTCTCTGGAAGATCGCATCGTTAAGCTCTTTATGCGTAAGCATGCCAAAGGTGAGGCCGACAAACTGCCCCGTGACCTTCCTATTATTCCCAAGGCATTCGAGCCACGTCTGAAACTCATCGGCAAGCCGGTGTTTGCTTCTGAAGCAGAACTGCAGGCCAACCCGCGTTCACGTAGTGCTGTGATGCGCATCGCGGAGAAGCTGCGGTGAGTGCCCTGTTCGCCAAACCGCTTCCGCGCGGCAGCTTTTTCATGCTGCTGCTGTTTATTGCTGTCATGGTGTCGGCGGTTGGTGTTTCTTATAGCGCGCACTGGAATCGCCAGCTGCTCAATGAGCTGTATGCGGAAATGAGCGTGCGTGACAAAGCCCAGGCTGAGTGGGGGCGTCTAATCCTCGAACAGAGCACATGGACCGCTCACAACCGCATTGAAACGTTGGCCAGCGAACGTCTGGGCATGCGTGTCCCTGATGCGGGTGAAGTGCGGATGGTGGCGCCGTGATGGGCCTTGAGGGCGCACTCTATCCCTGGCGCTTCCGCCTGGTGCTGGCTGCTCTTGCCTTGATGGTCGGTGCGATCGTCTGGCGCATCGTGGATTTGCAGGTGTTCGACCAGAGCTTCCTGCAGGCGCACGGTGATGCCCGCAGTGTTCGTCACATCCCAATTCCAGCTCACCGTGGTCTGATCACCGATCGCAATGGCGAGCCACTGGCGGTCAGTACGCCTGTTACCACCATCTGGGCTAATGGCAAAGAGCTACAGAATGGCAGGGATAAGTGGGCCGGGCTGGCTGCTGCGCTGGGGCAGGACTCTAAATCATTCTCTGCACGGCTCGAGGCGAGCGCTAATCGTGAGTTCATGTACTTGGTACGCGGCCTAACCCCTGAAAAAGGTCAGAGCATTCTTGATCTGAAGGTGCCGGGTGTTTACGGAATTGAGGAGTTCCGCCGTTTCTATCCAGCCGGTGAGGTGACTGCTCATGTCGTGGGTTTCACCGATATCGATGATCGTGGACGGGAGGGCATGGAGCTGGCGTTTGACGAGTGGCTAGCCGGAGTGCCGGGCAAACGTCAGGTGCTGAAGGATCGCCGCGGTCGTCTGATTAAGGATGTGCAAGTGTCTCAGAACGCCAAGGCTGGTAAGGCTCTGGCGCTCTCCATTGATCTGCGTCTGCAGTACCTGGCGCACCGCGAGCTGCGTAACGCGGTGACAGAATTCGGTGCCAAGGCCGGTAGTCTGGTGATGCTCGACGTGAAGACCGGTGAGGTCTTGGCGATGGTTAACCAGCCGACCTACAACCCAAATAACCGCCGCAATCTGCAGCCGGCAGCTATGCGTAACCGGGCGATGATTGATGTGTTCGAGCCAGGCTCCACTGTTAAGCCATTCTCAATTGCTGCGGCCTTGGGAACCGGGCGTTGGAAGCCGGAAATGACCGTGGACACCTATCCGGGCAGCCTGAAAATTGGCCGTTATACCATCCGCGACGTATCTCGTGGCGGCGTGCTCAACCTGACTCAAATTCTAATGAAGTCGAGTAACGTCGGTATCAGTAAGGTTGCCTTTGATATTGGCGCCGATCCTATTTACGCGGTTATGCAGCAGGTGGGTCTGGGACAAGATACCGGCTTGGGTTTCCCGGGGGAGCGAGTCGGCAATCTGCCGAACTACCGCGTTTGGAAGCAGGCTGAAACCGCAACACTGGCATACGGCTATGGCTTGTCCGTAACGGCTGTGCAGCTCGCTCATGCTTATTCAGTTTTGGCGAATGATGGCCAGAACGTGCCGCTGTCTATGGTGCGTTTGGACCGTACGCCGGACCCCACCCAAGTGATTGATGGGGAAATTGCCAAGACAGTCGTCGGCATGCTGCAGGCTGTGGTCGAAGAGCCTGGCGGTGGCGGCGCGCGGGCTAAGGTCCCGGGTTATCACGTTGGCGGTAAGAGTGGTACCGCGCGTAAAGCTGCAACCGGCACAAAGGGCTATGTGGACAAGGCATACCGCTCCTTCTTTGCGGGTGTAGCGCCAGTTGATAACCCGCGCATTGCTGCCGTAGTCATGATTGATGAGCCCAGCGAAGGTGGCTATTACGGTGGTCTGGTTGCTGCGCCGGTATTCGGCAAGGTCATGGCCGGTGCCCTGCGTCTGATGAATATTGCGCCGGACAATCTGCCTGAGCAGCAGACTGCAACTGCCACTCCGGTTAAAGGAGGGCGCATTTGATGCCAATGCCGCTGAATCAATTACTGCCCCAGGCCACCAGCGCCACACTGATCCGTGAACTTACGCTGGATAGCCGCAAGGTACTGCCCGGTGATCTGTTCCTGGCTGTGCCGGGCCTGCATCAGGACGGTCGCACCCATATCGGCGATGCGCTGGCTCGTGGTGCCGCTGCCATTGCTTATGAAGCCGAGGGGGCAGAGTCGCTGGAGGCAGAAGCTGCTGAGTTACTGCCGGTTAAAGGCTTGGTGAGCCAGCTGTCTGCCATTGCCGGGCGGTTTTATGGCGAGCCGAGTCGTGGATTGCACCTGGTTGGTGTGACGGGGACCAACGGTAAGACCAGTGTCAGCCAGTTGCTGGCGCAGGCTCTGGACCGGCTTGGCGAGCGTTGCGGGATTGTCGGCACGCTGGGCAACGGTTTCTACGGTGAGCTGGAGCAAGGCCGTCATACCACCCCTGATCCGGTTGGTGTTCAAGCCACCCTGGCCCAGTTAAAAGCAGACGGTGCTCGCGCTGTGGCGATGGAGGTGTCGTCCCATGGGCTGCACCAGGGGCGTGTGGCGGCGTTGGAATTTGATGTTGCAGTGCTGACCAACTTGTCCCGCGATCACCTGGACTACCACGGTTCGATGGAGGCATACGCAGAGGCCAAGGCCATGCTGTTCGCCTGGCCGAACCTGCGTTGCCGGGTGTTGAATATAGATGATGCGTTTGGTCGCCAGCTGGCGGCTGAGGTGTGCGAGTCCCGTCTGATCAGCTACAGCCTGGCTGACAGCAGCGCCTATCTGTATTGCCGCGATGCAGTTTTTGATGACCATGGTGTCCGCGCCACGTTGGTGACGCCGCAAGGAGAAGGCAGCCTGCGCAGTTCTCTGCTGGGGCGTTTCAACCTGAGCAACTTGTTGGCAGTCGTTGGCGCGTTGCTAGGGATGGATTATCCGCTGGATGAAATTCTTAAGGTGCTACCCGAGTTGCAGGGGGCGATTGGCCGTATGCAGCGCTTGGGTGGTGCCGGCAAGCCGCTGGTGGTGGTGGACTACGCCCACACACCGGATGCGCTGGAAAAAGTACTTGAAGCTATGCGCCCACATGCTAAGGGCCAACTGCAGTGCCTGTTTGGCTGTGGTGGGGATCGTGACGCTGGCAAGCGTCCGCTGATGGCGGCGGTTGTTGAGCGTCTGGCAGATGTGGTGCTGGTAACTGATGACAATCCACGAACTGAAGCACCTGAAGTGATTTTTGACGATATTCGCGGCGGATTCAGCCAGCCGCAAAAGGTGCAATTTGTTCACGGGCGTGCTACTGCCATTGCTCAGCTGATCGCAGCAGCGAGCGCTGATGATGTGTTGGTGCTGGCTGGTAAAGGTCATGAGGATTATCAGGAGATCAATGGCGTGCGCCAGCCGTTCTCTGACCTGGTTGAAGCAGCAAATGCCCTTGAGGCCTGGGAGGTGAGCAATGCTTAAACCTCTGCGTCTCACTGAAGTGGCGTCTGCACTCAATGCCCAGATTATTGGTGCCGATGTGGCATTCTCCGGTGTGAGCACGGACAGCCGTGCGATTAGCCACGGGCAGCTGTTTGTTGCCCTGAGCGGCCCGCGTTTTGATGGTCACGATTACCTCAATGAAGTGGCTGCCAAGGGGGCAGTAGCAGCGTTGGTGCAGCGGGAAGTGTCGAACGTAGCTATTCCACAACTTCTAGTAGCGGATACCCGTCTGGCCTTGGGGCAGCTAGGGGCACTGAATCGTGCCGCCTTCAATGCTCCTGTTGTCGCCATTACCGGTTCCAGCGGCAAGACCACTGTGAAGGAAATGCTCGCCAGTATCCTCCGGGCAGGGCTGGGCGGGCCGGTTCTGGCTACCCGTGGCAACCTTAATAACGATCTGGGCGTACCTCTGACGTTGCTGGAGTTGGCGCCAGAGCATGTGGCTGCCGTAATTGAGTTGGGTGCCAACCATGTCGGCGAGATCGCTTACACCGTTGCCTTAGCAAAGCCTCAGGTGGCTTTGATTAATAACGCTGGCACAGCTCATGTCGGTGAGTTCGGTGGGCCGGAGAAAATTGTTGAGGCCAAAGGGGAAATCCTTGAGGGCCTGAACAGCGAGGGTGTGGCCATCCTTAATTTGGATGATGCGGCATTCTCGACTTGGCAGACACGAGCACAGGGCCGTCAGGTACGTAGTTTTTCTCAGTTGAACCCTGCTGCGAGTGTTTATGCCACTAATCTGTTGCGTGATGAGCGCGGCTGCCCTGGTTTTACACTTAATGCGGGAGCTAATGGCCAGGTTCCTGTTCAGCTCAACCTGCTGGGTGAACACAACGTCACCAATGCGCTGGCCGCAGCGGCAGCAGCCATCACGCTGGGTGTGAGCCTAGACGGGATTAAGAGCGGGTTGGAGAACTTGCAGCCGGTCAAAGGCCGTGCCGTGGCGCAGTTGGCTCCTAATGGTGCTTGCGTGATCGATGACACCTATAACGCCAACCCAAGCTCAGTGTGCGCAGCTATCGATATTCTGGCTGGCTTTAACGGTCGTACCCTGTTGGTGTTGGGTGATATCGGCGAGCTTGGTGAATGGGCCGAGCAGGGCCATCGCCAGGTTGGCAGCTACGCGGTAGGCAAGGTTGATGCACTTTATGCCGTTGGCCCGTTGATGGCTTTTGCCGTCAGCGAATTTGGTCAGAACGGTCGCCATTTTGCAGATCAGGCCAGCCTGATCGAGGCTCTGCGGACTGAGCAGGGCGGTTCCACCATTCTAATTAAAGGTTCACGTAGCGCTGCGATGGAAAAGGTTGTAGCGGCGCTTTGTGGCATATCCGGGGAGACACACTAATGCTGCTGCTGTTGGCGGAATACCTGCAACAGTTCTACAAGGGTTTCGCAGTGTTTCAGTACCTGACACTGCGCGGCATTCTTGGCGTTCTGACCGCGCTGGCGCTGGCTCTGTGGCTGGGGCCGTGGATGATTCGAACTCTGCAGGTCCGTCAGATCGGTCAGGCCGTGCGTAACGATGGCCCGCAATCGCACCTGTCGAAAAAGGGCACGCCAACCATGGGCGGTGCGCTGATTCTGACTGCTATATCTGTCAGCACCCTGCTGTGGGCTGACCTGAGTAACCGTTATGTGTGGGTAGTTCTGGCTGTGACCCTGCTGTTCGGCGCGATTGGCTGGGTTGACGATTACCGCAAAGTCATCGAGAAGAACTCCCGGGGGCTGCCGAGCCGCTGGAAATACTTCTGGCAGTCTGTGTTTGGCCTCGGTGCTGCCATCTTCCTGTTCATGACTGCGCAAAGTCCGGTCGAAACCACCTTCTATATGCCGATGGTTAAAGACTTCGCTCTGGAGCTGGGCGTTGGTTTTGTGGTGCTGACCTATTTCGTCATCGTCGGCTCAAGCAATGCGGTCAATCTGACTGATGGCCTGGATGGTCTGGCGATTCTGCCAACCGTGCTGGTTGGTGGTGCCTTGGGGATTTTCTGCTACCTGTCCGGTCACGTGAAGTTCGCTGAATATCTGCTGATCCCATATGTGCCGGGTGCAGGCGAGTTGATCATTTTCTGTGCCGCGCTGGTCGGCGCTGGCCTCGGCTTCCTCTGGTTCAACACTTACCCGGCTCAGGTATTCATGGGTGATGTGGGGGCGCTTGCACTGGGTGCGGCTCTGGGCACCATCGCTGTAATCGTTCGTCAGGAAGTGGTGCTGTTCATTATGGGCGGCATCTTTGTGGTGGAAACCCTGTCGGTGATCATCCAAGTCGCGTCGTTCAAGCTAACCGGCAAGCGTGTGTTCCGCATGGCACCGATTCACCACCATTTTGAATTGAAAGGCTGGCCTGAGCCGCGCGTGATCGTGCGTTTCTGGATCATCACCGTGATTTTGGTGTTGATCGGTCTGGCTACTTTGAAACTGCGTTGAGGACAGCATGAGCCTGATTGCTTCTGACCATATGCGCATCGTTGTCGGCCTCGGCAAGAGCGGCATGTCACTGGTGCGATTCCTCGCACGCCAGGGCTTGCCCTTTGCTGTGGTGGATACACGTGCCAACCCGCCGGAGCTGAGCACCTTGCGTGAACAGTTTCCGCAGGTTGAAGTGCGCTGTGGCGGGCTGGATGTGGATTTCCTCTGCACTGCCAACGAACTGCTGGTCAGCCCCGGGCTGGCCATTGCTACGCCTGAACTTCAGGCTGCGGCTGCCCGAGGGGTGAAGCTCTCGGGGGATATTGATCTGTTTGCCCGTTATGCCAAGGCACCGATCGTGGCCATCACTGGTTCCAACGCCAAGAGCACCGTCACCACATTAGTGGGTGAAATGGCTGCGGCGGCCGGTAAGAAGGTGGCTGTAGGCGGCAATCTCGGTACGCCAGCACTGGATTTACTGGCGGATGACGTTGAGCTGTATGTGCTGGAGTTGTCCAGTTTCCAGCTGGAAACCACGCACCAGCTTAATGCTGAAGTAGCGACCTGCCTGAATGTCAGCGAAGACCACATGGATCGCTATGCCGATATGCAGGCCTATCACTTAGCCAAACACCGCATTTTCCGTGGTGCGCGCCAGGTTGTCGTGAATGCTGATGATGCACTGTCCCGTCCGTTGGTGGCGGATCAGTTGCCGTGCACGATTTTTGGTCTGGGTAAACCTGACTTCAAGCGTTTCGGTCTGCTGGAAGAAAACGGCGAGAAGTATCTGGCTTATCAGTTCGAAACATTGATGCCAGTGCGCGAGTTGAAAATCCGCGGCGCTCATAACCAATCCAACGCACTGGCTGCTTTGGCGCTAGGCATGGCCGTTGGCCTGCCGGTCGAGCTTATGCTGGCTACCCTCCGTCAGTTCGGTGGTTTGCCGCACCGTTGTCAGTGGGTGCGTGAGCTTAATGGCGTGAACTATTACGACGACTCCAAGGCCACCAATGTCGGTGCCGCTCTGGCTGCGATTGAAGGCCTGGGCGCTGATATCAGCGGCAAGTTGGTGCTGATCGCGGGTGGCGACGGCAAAGGTGCCGATTTCTCCGCTCTCAAGACTCCTGTCAGCCGTTTCTGCCGAGCAGTGGTTCTACTGGGGCGTGATGCTGCGCTGTTGGCTGATGCGCTGGATGGTGCGACTGAACTGGTCCGCGTGCAGACTTTAGAAGAAGCAGTTCAGCGTTGCGCTGAGCTGGCTCAGCCTGGCGACGCCGTGTTGCTGTCACCCGCATGCGCAAGCCTGGATATGTTTAAAAACTTCGAACAGCGCGGACAATTGTTCGCCCAAGCTGTGGGAGGGCTGATTTGATGCTGGCCCGCCTGTTAGCCGCACCTTCACCATTGCGCAGCCCACGAGGAGTCGATATCGACTTCCCGATGCTGGCTGGCTGTCTTGCTCTGATTGGGCTCGGGCTGGTGATGATTGCTTCTGCCTCAACTGAGGTGGCGGCAGCGCAGACAGGCAACCCGATGTATTACCTCATCCGCCACATTATTTATGTGGTGATCGGCGTGGGTGCAGCATTGGCGACCTTGATGGTGCCAATGGCGTTCTGGCAGAAGCACAGCGCCAAGCTGTTGCTAGTTGCGGTCGTCTTTCTGATTTTGGTTCTGTTGCCGGGCATTGGCCGGGAAGTTAACGGTGCCAAGCGCTGGATTGGTTTCGGCATCTTCAACTTGCAACCCTCTGAGCTGGCCAAAGTATTCACGGTACTTTTCCTGGCGGCTTATATGGTTCGCCGGCAGGTTGAAGTGCGGGAAAAACTCAGTGGCTTTATCAAGCCGCTGATGGTCCTGGGGCCGATCGCTGTGTTGTTGCTGGCAGAACCGGACTTTGGCGCGACTGTGGTGCTGTTTGGTGCTTCCATCGCCATGTTGTTCCTGGGTGGAATCAACCTGGTGCGCTTTATCCCACTGGGTATTGGCGTTTTGGCGGTTGGCATTTTGGTGATGACCAAAGAGTCTTACCGACTGCAGCGTCTGACGAACTTCGTAGACCCTTGGGCTGACCAGTACGGTGCCGGGTATCAGCTGAGCCAGGCCCTCATTGCGTTTGGCCGTGGTGAGTGGCTGGGCGTTGGTTTGGGTAACAGCGTACAGAAGCAATTTTATTTGCCAGAGGCACACACAGACTTCGTGTTCTCGGTTCTGGCTGAAGAATTAGGCATGGTGGGTGCGCTGCTGACGGTTGCACTGTTTGTGTTTGTCAGCGTGCGTGCACTTTATATCGGCCTGTGGGCAGAAAAAGCGAAACAATTCTTCTCGGCGTATGTCGCATACGGCCTGAGCTTTTTGTGGATCGGTCAGATCCTCATCAACATCGGTGTGAACATCGGGCGTTTGCCGACCAAAGGCTTGACCCTGCCGTTCCTCAGCTACGGCGGTAGTTCTTTGGTGATCTGCTGTGTCTGTCTGGCCATGTTGTTGCGCATTGAGTGGGAGCGTCGTACGCAGTTGGGCAGTGCAGAAGTGGAATTTAAAGAAGAAGACTTTTTTGATGTACAGCCGGCTAGGGAGGTGCGCCATGCGCGGTAACGTCCTGATTATGGCCGGCGGTACCGGCGGTCACGTATTCCCGGCGCTGGCCTGTGCCCGTGAGTTCCAAACGCGTGGTTACACCGTGCACTGGCTGGGTACGCCGCGTGGCATCGAAAATGAGTTGGTGCCTGCAGCCAATATTCCGCTGCACCTGATTCAGGTCTCCGGTCTGCGTGGCAAGAGCAAGCTTTCCCTGCTCAAGGCCCCGTTCCAGCTGATCAAATCGCTGTTCCAGGCACGCAAAGTGATTCGTGAATTGCAGCCTGTGTGTGTTCTTGGTATGGGCGGGTATGTCACCGGTCCGGGTGGTCTGGCTGCGCGTCTGGGCGGTGTACCACTGATCATTCACGAGCAGAACGCTGTGGCGGGAACTGCTAACCGTGCTCTGGCACCGATGGCGGCGCGTATCTGCGAAGCCTTCCCGGGCACGTTCAGTGTCAGCAATAAGCTGCGCAGCACCGGTAATCCGGTTCGTGAAGAACTGTTCCTGGAAACTCCGCGTGATCCACTACGTAACCGTAAGCCGCGTTTACTGATCGTCGGCGGCAGTCTTGGTGCCGAACCGCTGAACAAACTGCTACCGCAGGCGTTGGCGCAGGTGTCTGCTGAGCTGCGTCCTGAGGTCATGCATCAGGCGGGTAAACAGCACGATGGCATTACCTCCGAGCGCTATCGCGAAGCCGGTGTCGAGGCTCAGGTCGCTCCCTTTATTAAAGACATGGCGCGGGCGTATGCCTGGGCTGATTTGGTGGTTTGCCGTGCCGGTGCGCTGACCGTAAGCGAGCTGGCAGCCGCTGGCCTGCCAGCGTTTCTGGTGCCGCTGCCGCATGCGATTGATGACCACCAGACTCGCAATGCCGATTATTTGGCCAGCCAGGGCGCTGCAGTCCTGCTGCCGCAACATTCCACTGACGCGAGCAAACTGGCCGCGCAGCTGACTGAGGTTCTGATGCACCCCGAGCAACTGGAAAACATGGGGCAGATTGCACGTCGCCTGTCCAAACCCGATGCGACCCGCACCGTTGTTGATATCTGCCTGGAGGTGGCCCGTGGCTAAGTCTCCCGCTGCTGCACGTTCGGAAATTCGCCGTATGCGCCGTATTCGTCGTGTGCACTTTGTCGGCATCGGTGGTGCCGGTATGTGCGGCATTGCTGAAGTACTGATGAACCTTGGTTACGAAGTCTCTGGTTCTGACCTTAAAGAGTCAGCAGTCACCGAACGTCTGGAATCCTTCGGCGCGAAGATTTTTATCGGCCACCGCGCTGAAAACGCCGAGCAGGCGGATGTGCTGGTGGTGTCCAGCGCAATCAATCCGAGCAACCCTGAAGTGGCTGTGGCGCTGGAGCGCCGTATTCCGGTGGTGCCGCGCGCCGAGATGCTGGCTGAACTGATGCGCTACCGCCACGGTATTGCTGTCGCTGGTACGCACGGTAAGACCACGACTACCAGCCTGCTTGCCTCGGTTTTTGCAGCTGGTGGCTTGGACCCGACTTTCGTGATCGGCGGGCGTTTGAATGCTGCGGGAACCAATGCCCAGCTTGGCAGCAGCCGCTACCTGATTGCCGAAGCCGATGAAAGTGACGCCAGCTTCCTGCATCTGCAGCCGATGGTTGCGGTGGTCACCAACATCGACATGGACCACATGAGCACCTATGAAGGTGACTTCAACAAACTGAAGAAAACCTTCATCGACTTCCTGCATAACCTGCCGTTCTACGGTCTGGCGGTTATGTGCGTGGATGATCCGTATGTGCGCGAAATTCTGCCGCAAGTGGCGCGCCCAACCGTGACCTACGGATTCAGCGAAGACGCTGATGTGCGTGCGATCAATGTCCGTCAGGAAGGCATGCGCACCTACTTCACCGTACTGCGTCCTGACCATGAGCCGTTGGATGTTTCCGTCAACATGCCGGGCAACCACAACGTACTGAACTCGTTGGCGACAATTGCCATCGCGACTGATGAAGGCATCAGCGATGAGGCCATCATTCAAGGGCTGGCAGGCTTCCAGGGCGTCGGCCGCCGCTTCCAGGTCTATGGCGAGCTGCCGGTTGAAGGCGGCAGTGTGATGCTGGTGGACGACTATGGTCACCATCCGCGTGAAGTGGCAGCCGTGATTAAGGCGGTCCGAGGTGGTTGGCCGGAGCGCCGTCTGGTGATGGTTTATCAGCCGCACCGCTACAGTCGTACCCGTGATTTGTACGAGGACTTCGTGCAAGTGCTGGGTGACGTCAAAGTTCTGATGCTTATGGAAGTTTATCCGGCCGGTGAAGAGCCAATTCCGGGGGCCGACAGCCGCAACCTCTGCCACAGCATCCGTCAACGCGGTCAGCTTGATCCAATTTACGTCGAGCGCGGTGTAGACATCGCCCCAATCGTCAAACCATTGCTGCGTGCCGGCGACATCCTGCTGTGTCAGGGCGCGGGTGATATCGGCGGTCTGGCCCCGCAACTGTTGAAAAGCCCGCTGTTTGCGGTGGGCGAAGGTGAGTCGAAATGACAGCGGTTTCGTTGAAAAGCCAAGTTCCAGCCAGCGCCTTCGGGCGAGTGGCGGTGCTGTTCGGCGGTAAAAGCGCCGAGCGCCCGGTCTCGCTGAAGTCCGGTGCAGCGGTGCTTGAAGCCCTGTTGGCTGCTGGCGTGGATGCTTTTGGCATTGATGTCGGTGACGATCTGTTGCAGCAACTGAGCAGCGAGAAGATAGACCGTGCCTTTATCGTGCTGCATGGCCGTGGTGGTGAAGATGGAGCCATGCAAGGTCTGCTGGAGTGCGCGGGTATCCCGTATACCGGTAGCGGCATCCTGGCTTCGGCTCTGGCGATGGACAAGCTGCGTACCAAGCGCGTCTGGCTGAGCCTGGGGCTGCCAACGCCTAATCATGCAGTACTGGCGTCGCCGGAGGATTGCCATAAGGCTGCTGCTGAGCTCGGTTTTCCGTTGATCGTGAAACCAGCCCACGAAGGTTCCAGCATCGGTATGGCCAAGGTCGATGATGTCGATGCGCTGATTACCGCTTGGGAAGCTGCTAGCCGTTACGACGCGCAGGTTCTGGTCGAACAGTGGATTGCCGGGCCTGAATTTACCGTCGCGATGCTGCGCGGAGAGGTTCTGCCACCGATTGCGCTGGGCACATCCCACAGCTTTTATGACTACGACGCTAAGTACCTAGCCAATGACACCCAGTACCGGATTCCTTGCGGCCTGTCCGCAGAGAAGGAAGCCGAGTTGAAAGACCTGACCGCCCGTGCCTGTGAGGCTGTAGGTACCCAAGGCTGGGCACGTGCTGACGTGATGCAGGATGCCGATGGCCAGTTCTGGCTGCTGGAAGTGAATACCGTTCCGGGAATGACTGATCACAGCTTGGTGCCGATGGCAGCAAAAGCAGCTGGTTTGAGCTTTCAGGAACTGGTGTTGGCTATTTTGGCCGACAGCTTGGAAGCACGAGGTTAATACGCCATGACCCTATCTTTGCGTCATCAGTCAGGTCCTTCCCGCGCACCACTGCGTGGCAAGCCTGCGCCGCGCGGTGCAAGCCGTCTGGTGGCCAAAGAACCGATCAGCAAGCGCCTGGCTGCACCTAAGGTGAGTTTCGGTTGGGTGCGTCGTCTGACCTGGCCGCTGTTGCTGCTCGGGCTGGGCTTCGGTACGTATGAGTTGTCTGTGCGTGCACTGCCATATGCCGACCAGCCGATAGCCAAGATCAGTGTTGAAGGTGATCTGGGTTACATCAACCAGCAGGCGGTACAGGAGCGGATTGCGCCGTATGCCAGTGCGAGTTTCTTCAGCGTCGATCTGCTGGGGTTGCGTCGTGATCTGGAGGCCATGCCATGGATCGCGCATGCCCAAGTACGCCGTGTATGGCCAGATCAGTTAGTTGTGAGGTTGGAGGAGCAATTGCCAATTGCCCGCTGGGGTGATGAAGCATTGCTAAACAATCAGGGGGGGGCGTTTGCTCCACAGGAACTGAAAAACTATCAGCATTTGCCTCAGCTTTACGGGCCTAAGCGTGCCCAGCAGCGGGTCATGCAGCAGTATCAGGTGCTGAGCCAGATGCTGCGGCCAATGGGTTTTACCGTGGCGCGCCTGGAGTTGCGTGAACGTGGCAGCTGGTTCTTGTCCACAGGGCAGGGCATTGAGCTGTTACTGGGGCGTGACCATGTGGTCGAGAAGATGCGCCGCTTTGCGAGCATCTACAACAAGGTCCTTAAAGACCAACAAGAGAATATTGCGCGGATCGATTTGCGCTATGCCAACGGCTTGGCTGTGGCATGGCGAGAGCCGGTGGCGCCTGTAGCGGGTGAAACCGCTGCTATGCAGTGATTTAGGAGAAATAGAAAGCCATGGCAAACGTGCAGAGCGGCAAGATGATCGTAGGCCTTGATATCGGCACTTCCAAGGTTGTGGCCTTGGTCGGTGAGGTCAATGCTGATGGCCAACTGGAAGTGGTTGGCATCGGCACGCACCCGTCACGCGGCCTGAAAAAGGGCGTGGTGGTCAATATCGAGTCCACTGTGCAGTCGATTCAACGTGCTGTTGAAGAGGCGCAGCTGATGGCGGGCTGCCGGATTCACTCCGCCTTTGTTGGTATTGCCGGTAACCATGTGCGCAGCCTGAACAGCCATGGAATCGTGGCCATTCGCGACCGTGAGGTCAGCGGTGCGGATCTTGAGCGTGTGCTTGATGCGGCGCAGGCCGTGGCGATTCCGTCTGATCAGCGGGTGCTGCACACCTTGCCGCAGGATTACGTGATCGACAATCAGGAGGGTGTCCGCGAGCCGCTGGGTATGTCGGGCGTGCGTCTGGAGGCCAAGGTTCATGTGGTGACCTGTGCCGTTAATGCTGCGCAGAACATTGAAAAGTGTGTGCGCCGCTGTGGTCTGGAAGTGGACGACATCATCCTTGAGCAACTGGCATCTGCTTACTCCGTTCTGACTGACGACGAAAAGGAGCTGGGTGTCTGTTTGGTGGATATCGGCGGGGGTACGACCGATATCTGCATCTTCACTGAAGGGGCGATTCGTCACACTGCCGTCATCCCAATTGCAGGTGATCAGGTAACAAATGACATCGCAATGGCATTACGGACTCCTACTCAGTACGCAGAAGAGATTAAGATTAGGTACGCCTGTGCATTGGCGAAGTTGGCCGGTGCAGGTGAGACGATCAAAGTGCCGAGTGTGGGGGACCGTCCGCCTCGTGATTTGTCTCGCCAGTCTCTGGCAGAAGTTGTTGAACCCCGTTATGACGAGCTGTTCACCCTGATCCAGGGGGAACTGCGTCGCAGTGGTTATGAAGACTTGATTCCGGCCGGCATTGTGCTGACCGGAGGCACCGCGAAGATGGAAGGTGCTGTAGAGCTGGCTGAGGAAATTTTCCATATGCCGGTTCGCCTGGGGGTACCGCAGGGCGTAAAAGGCCTGGCTGACGTTGTACGCAACCCGATCTATTCGACGGGTGTCGGCCTGCTGATGTACGGCCTGCAGAAGCAGACTGACGGAATTTCCATGTCTGTGGGCAATTACAGCGATGAACCCAAAGCTCCGGTTCTGGAGCGTTTGAAGCGTTGGGTTCAGGGCAACTTCTGATTTGTTGTAGGCGTAAAAAACTAGAAAGTAATAAAAGGAGAGGGAAATGTTCGAACTCGTAGATAGCGCACCGCAAAGTGCAGTAATCAAAGTGATCGGCGTCGGTGGTGGCGGTGGTAATGCCGTAAACCACATGGCGAAGAACAACATGGAAGGCGTTGAGTTCATCTGCGCCAACACAGATGCGCAAGCACTGAAAAATATCGGTGCCCGCACCATCCTGCAGCTAGGCACTGCAGTCACCAAAGGTCTGGGCGCGGGTGCCAATCCGGAAGTCGGCCGCCAGGCTGCAATGGAAGATCGTGAGCGTATCGCCGAAGTATTGGCAGGTACTGATATGGTCTTCATCACCACTGGTATGGGTGGCGGTACCGGTACCGGCGCAGCACCTGTTATTGCTCAGGTTGCCAAAGAAATGGGCATTCTGACTGTAGCGGTCGTTACGCGTCCGTTCCCGTTCGAAGGTCGCAAGCGTATGCAGATCGCTGACGAGGGCATCCGTGCTCTGTCCGAGAGCGTCGATTCGCTGATCACCATCCCGAACGAGAAGCTGCTGACCATCCTGGGTAAAGATGCCAGCCTGCTGTCTGCATTCGCCAAGGCTGATGATGTTCTCTCCGGCGCTGTGCGCGGCATCTCCGACATTATCAAGCGTCCAGGCATGATCAACGTCGACTTTGCTGACGTGAAGACTGTCATGAGCGAAATGGGTATGGCCATGATGGGCACCGGTTGTGCCAGCGGCCCGAACCGTGCGCGTGAAGCTACTGAAGCAGCTATCCGCAACCCACTGCTGGAAGACGTAAACCTGCAGGGCGCTCGCGGCATCCTGGTTAATATCACTGCAGGTCCTGACCTGTCTCTGGGTGAGTACTCCGATGTGGGTAACATCATTGAGCAGTTCGCTTCCGAGCACGCAACAGTTAAGGTCGGTACTGTAATTGATCCGGATATGCGTGATGAACTTCACGTTACTGTAGTTGCAACCGGTCTGGGCGCGCGTCTGGAAAAACCTGTGAAAGTGGTCGACAACACTGTTCCGGTCAGCACCGCTGCTCCGGTCGCGCAGGCTCCGGTCGCTCGTCCTGAGGCAGGTGTTAATTACAAGGACTATGAACGCCCGACCGTTCAGCGCCAGAGCCATAGCGGTGCAGCGACTGCTGCGAAGCTGAATCCGCAGGACGACATGGACTATCTGGACATTCCAGCGTTCCTGCGTCGTCAGGCTGATTGATGAAATTTATCAGGAGTATTGGGGTGATTGGTGTTCAGCAAAGGTCGGTTCTGCTATTATCCCCGGCCATTGTTGAAAACAATTCGCAACTAGTGCTATAGCGGCCCAAGCCATGATCAGACAACGTACCCTGAAGAACATCATCCGTGCCACTGGCGTCGGCCTGCATTCCGGGGAGAAGGTATACCTGACCCTGAAGCCGGCACCTGTGGACACCGGTATCGTGTTCCGTCGCACCGACCTAGACCCGGTCGTGGAAATTCCTGCGCGTGCAGGTAATGTCGGTGAAACCACCATGTCGACCACGTTGGTCAATGGTGATGTCAAAGTGGATACGGTAGAGCATTTGCTTTCGGCCATGGCAGGTCTGGGAATCGATAACGCCTACGTCGAGCTCTCAGCTTCCGAAGTGCCGATTATGGATGGCAGTGCCGGCCCCTTTGTATTCCTGATTCAGTCTGCTGGTTTGCAGGAGCAGGACGCCCACAAGAAGTTCATTCGTATTCTTCGTGAGGTCACAGTGGAAGAGGGCGATAAGCGCGCCACTTTCGTGCCTTTTGAAGGGTTTAAGGTGACCTTCGAGATCGATTTCGATCACCCGGTGTTCCGCAATCGCACCCAGTCGGCAAGCGTCGACTTCTCAAGCACATCCTTTGTTAAGGAAGTGAGTCGTGCGCGGACTTTTGGTTTTATGCGTGATATCGAGTACCTGCGTTCGCACAACCTGGCACTCGGCGGCAGTGTAGAAAACGCTATTGTCGTGGATGAATTCCGCGTACTGAACGAAGACGGCCTGCGTTACGAGGACGAATTCGTTAAGCACAAGATTCTCGACGCGATCGGTGACCTCTACCTGCTGGGTAACAGCTTGATTGGTGAGTTTAAAGGCTTTAAGTCGGGGCATGCGCTGAACAACCGCTTGCTGCGTACTTTGATGGATCAGCCTGACGCGTGGGAAGTGGTCACATTTGATGACCCGAACACCGCACCAATCTCTTACATGCGCCCGGTTGCGGCCGTGTAACGAAATACCCTCTTCCTTTATTTCGAGGCCACCTTCGGGTGGCCTTTTTTATGGGATTTAGTTTTACGGCGTCCGGTTTTTTTGTCCGTGCTGGGCGAGGCGCTCTAGTGCGGCACGGAGTCGCGGGTCGCTGATTCCTTCAACGCTAGCCTGAATGTGTTGTGCGGCGGAGTTGGAGAGTGTGGCGGAATGTAGGGTATTTCCCATTTCGGCAGTTGAAGGTTGCACCTTGATAAGAATCTTCGTTAAGGTCGCGAACGCTTCAAGTGCCTGCAGTTGTTTCAGCAATCGTTTTTGCTGGTAGCGCAGGCGTGTAGCCCAATGCCCATCAGTAATGATCAGAAGTAGGCAACCATCCCGAAAGGTTGCCACACGGCAGTGTTCACGGGCAGCAGGTTGAAGCTGGCTGTCCAGTAACTGCTGCAGGCGATCAATATGCTGCGCCTGGCGGAGTAGACCTTGCAAAGGCTTGGCTTCACGAAGCAATGCAGCAGGGGAACGTGCTGGTGAGGGCCTATAAGTCATGGCAGCTGCCTGTTAATGATTACCCGATTCAAACATAGAGCATGGTAGCAGAGCTGCTACGTGCTTCGGCTTTCTAAATGGAGTGGAGCCAATGCAGATTATTCTGTTGAGCCGGCGCCACGGTGCTGCGCGCTCACTTAGTCTTGATGCGCGCTGGATTGTGTCAGTACTTTGTGTCGCACTGATTGTGGCGCTGGCAGGTGGTGCAGCGGCCGGTGCTTGGTGGTCTGCAAGTCAATCGGCGGCTCTGGAGAGCAGCCAGATCGTTGATGTAATGGATCAGCAGCGTGCTGAGGTTACTGAGGTGCGGCGTGATGCCCAGCGTCAACTGGATGCGTTCGCAGCCCATGTGGCGGACTTGCAGGCGCGTCTGACGCGACTGGATGCCTTAGGTGAGCGCCTGACCGAGTTAGCTGATATTGATGCCAGCGAGTTCGACTTTTCACTTAATGTGGGGCAGGGCGGGGCGGAAGATGTAATGGGCGAGCAGGCATATGCCTCACCGGCCTTTATGGATGCACTGGATGAGCTGGCCGCCCGTGTTGACTTACGTGAGCAGCAGTTGGAAACACTTGAGCAGTTGATCGGTGAACGTCAGCTCAGTAAAGCCGAGAGCTTGTCCGGTATGCCGGTTCGCCAAGGATACGTTTCTTCGCCTTTTGGGCGCCGGGTACACCCGTTGACTGGTCGGCTGACAGGTCATAAAGGTATGGATTTCGCAGCTAAAGCTGGCAGTGATGTGGTCGCGGTCGCCGCCGGTGTGGTGACGTTCTCAGGTGTAAAGTCAGGTTATGGCAATACGGTCGAAGTCAGCCATGTTGACGGTTACACCACGCTCTATGCCCACAATCAAAGCAATTTGGTGCAGATTGGTGATCTGGTTCAGCCGGGGCAAACCATTGCAAAGGTAGGCCGCAGCGGCCGTGCCAGCGGTTATCATGTGCACTTTGAAGTGACCAAGAACGGTCGGCAGGTCAATCCTGCCAGTTACATCGCGCGGGTAGATGGCAACGAATAACGTAGCTTTCCTCATCCGCGTTTCCGAGTAGAATGCCCCCTTCGCATGTAGCCATGATGGCTGCCTGGGTCGCATGTTGATGCCTCCCACAACCCATACGCCTGGAAGATCCTGTCGATATGTTTGCGCCTTTGTTGAAAAAACTCTTTGGAAGCAAGAACGAGCGTGAAGTCAAACGCATGCTTAAGACGGTACAGGCCGTCAATGCATTTGAAGAGAAAATGCTCGCACTGTCTGATGAACAGCTGCGCGGTAAGACCGAAGAATTCAAAGCCCGTCTGGCTAAAGGCGAAACGCTGGATCAGATCCTTCCCGAGGCCTTTGCGGTGGCCCGTGAGGCTGGCAAGCGCGTCATGGGTATGCGTCACTTTGATGTGCAGTTGATCGGCGGTATGACCCTGCACGAAGGCAAAATTGCCGAGATGCGTACGGGCGAAGGTAAAACCCTCGTGGCGACTCTGGCGGTCTACCTGAATGCCCTCTCCGGAAAGGGCGTTCACGTGGTTACGGTCAACGACTACTTGGCTCGTCGCGACGCCAACTGGATGCGTCCGCTGTATGAATTCCTTGGCTTGAGCGTGGGGATTGTTACCCCGTTTATGCCCCCGGAAGAAAAGCGCCAAGCCTACGCTGCCGATATCACTTACGGTACCAACAACGAGTTTGGTTTCGATTACCTGCGCGACAACATGGCGTTCAGCGTTGATGAGAAATTCCAGCGCGAGCTGAATTTCGCCGTAATCGACGAAGTCGACTCCATTCTTATCGACGAAGCCCGTACGCCGCTGATTATTTCCGGTCAGGCTGAAGACAGCTCCCGTCTATATATCGAAATCAACAAGCTCATTCCTCGTCTTAAACAGCACATCGAAGAGGAAGAGGGCGTGGTCACTCAAGAAGGCCACTATAAAGTTGACGAGAAAGCCCGTCAGGTTGAGCTCAATGAAGCTGGCCACCTCTATGTAGAGGAAATGCTGACTGAAGCCGGCTTGCTAGCTGAGGGTGAAAGCCTGTACTCCGCGCATAACCTGAGTTTGCTGACTCATGTGTATTCGGGCCTGCGTGCGCACAAGCTGTTCCATCGCAACGTCGAATACATTGTGCAAAACGGCCAGGTCATTCTGATCGATGAGCACACCGGTCGCACCATGCAGGGCCGTCGCCTGTCTGAGGGCCTGCACCAGGCCATCGAGGCCAAAGAAGGCGTCAATATTCAGGCCGAGAGCCAGACCCTGGCATCGACCACCTTCCAGAACTACTTCCGTCTGTACAACAAGTTGTCCGGTATGACGGGTACTGCGGATACCGAGGCATTCGAGTTCCGTCAGATTTACGGTCTGGATGTGATTGTTATTCCTACACATCGCCCAATCGCCCGTAAAGACTTCAATGACCTGGTCTATCTGACCCAGGAAGAGAAGTACGCTGCGATCATCACTGACGTGAAAGAGTGTATGGCACAAGGCCGTCCGATTCTGGTGGGTACGGCTTCGATTGAAAGCTCCGAATATGTGTCCCGCCTGCTGGAAAAAGAAGGCATTGAGCACAAAGTGCTGAACGCCAAGTTCCACGAGAAGGAAGCTGAAATTATTGCTCAGGCTGGTCGTCCGGGCGCGCTTACCATTGCTACCAACATGGCCGGTCGCGGTACTGACATCCTGCTGGGTGGCAACTGGGAAGTGGAAGTTGCCAATCTGGAAAACCCGACTCCGGAGCAGATCGCTCAGGTCAAAGCTGAGTGGCAGAAGCGCCACCAGCAAGTGATCGAAGCGGGTGGTTTGCATGTGATTGCCTCTGAGCGTCACGAGTCCCGTCGTATCGACAACCAGCTGCGTGGTCGTGCTGGCCGTCAGGGCGACCCTGGCTCAAGCCGTTTCTACCTGTCCCTTGAAGACAACCTGATGCGTATCTTTGCCTCTGACCGGGTGAAGAACTTCATGAAGGCTCTGGGCATGCAGTCGGGTGAAGCGATCGAACACCGTATGGTCAGCAATGCCATCGAGAAGGCACAGCGTAAGGTCGAAGGCCGCAACTTCGATATGCGTAAGCAACTGCTGGAATACGATGACGTGGCTAACGAGCAGCGCAAGGTGATTTACCACATGCGCAATACGCTGCTGACTGCCGATAACGTCGGTGAAACCATTGAAGACTTCCGCCGTGAGGTTCTGGAAAGCACCATCAATGATCACCTGCCACCGCAGTCGCTGCCTGAGCAGTGGGATATCGCTGGTCTGGAAGAGTCTTTGAACACCGTCTTTGCCCTGAAGCTGCCGATTCAGCAGTGGTTGGATGAAGACGACAAGCTCTATGAAGAAACGCTGCGTGAGCGCATCCATGCGGAGCTGTTGGCAGCTTACAACGCCAAAGAAGACGAAGCCGGTGCAGACGCCCTGCGTACCTTCGAGAAGCAGATTCTCCTGCGTGTGCTGGATGACCTGTGGAAGGATCACTTGTCCACCATGGATCACCTGCGCCACGGTATTCACCTGCGCGGTTATGCGCAGAAAAACCCGAAACAGGAATACAAGCGCGAGTCCTTCAACCTGTTCCAAGAGCTGCTGGATTCCATTAAGCGTGACACCATCCGTGTACTGAGCCATGTTCAGGTTCGCCGTGAAGATCCGGCTGAAGAAGAGGAGCGTCTGCGTCGTGAGGCTGAGGCGCTGGCTCAGCGCATGCAGTTCCAGCATGCTGATGCGTCGGCGATGCAGGAGGAGGTTCTGGAGTCGGAAGAGGGCGTTGGTACTGCAACCACCGCACCTGTTCGCGCTGAGCCTAAGGTCGGTCGTAACGAGCTCTGCCCGTGCGGTTCCGGCAAAAAGTACAAGCATTGTCACGGCCAGATTACCTGATCTGATCCGTTGAAACGGCTCAGCACACAGCCTTTGCGCTATGTTTGAGCCGCTTCATCCGACGCCGCGTCCGGTTTTTCCGTTCGCGGCGTTTTACCATCACAATCCGCCCTGTTAGCTGAAGGAGTGTCCCCATGGCTGTTGGTCTTGGCCCGTTGTCTACCCTGCACCCGGTCGCCGGTTTTGAACTGGGCGTTGCTTCTGCGGGCATCAAGCGTCCGGGACGCAAGGATGTAGTTGTGATGCGTTGTGCTGAAGGTTCTACTGTTGCCGGTGTGTTCACCCTCAATGCCTTCTGTGCGGCTCCGGTTATTCTGGCCCGCAAACGCGTGAGTGGAACCGTGCGTTACCTGCTGACCAACACTGGCAACGCTAACGCCGGGACGGGTGAAGACGGTTTGAAAAATGCTGAGCGTACCTGTGCGGCACTGGCTGCTTTGGCTGGTGTCAATGAGGCCTCGGTACTGCCTTATTCCACCGGTGTTATCGGCGAGCCGCTGCCGGTAGAGAAAATTGAAGGTGCATTGCAGGCCGCTCTGGATAACTTATCCGAGAATAACTGGGCCGATGCGGCCGCTGGCATCATGACCACAGACACCCAGCCTAAGGGGGCCAGCCGCCAGTTTGAGCATGATGGTGTAACAATCACTGTCACCGGAATCAGTAAAGGCGCAGGCATGATCAAGCCAAACATGGCAACCATGCTCGGCTATATCGCCACTGACGCCAAAGTTGCTCAGGGGGTGTTGCAGGACCTGCTGCGCGATGCGGCGAACAAGTCCTTCAACCGCATTACCATTGATGGCGACACCTCCACTAACGACTGCTGCATGCTGATTGCCACTGGCAAAGCTGCACTGCCAGAAATTACTTCGGCCAGTGGTGAGCTGTTCGCCAAGCTGAAAGAGGCGGTGTTCTCGGTCAGCATGGAAGTGGCCCAGGCCATCGTGCGTGATGGCGAAGGTGCGACTAAGTTCGTCACAGTCGAAGTTAACGGCGGTGCGACCCATCAGGAGTGCCTGGATGTGGGCTATGCCGTGGCTCATTCGCCGTTGATCAAAACCGCACTGTTCGCTTCTGACCCGAACTGGGGCCGTATTCTGGCTGCGGTTGGCCGCGCCGGTGTGCCACAACTGGATGTGAGCCTGATCGATGTGTATCTGGGGGACGTGTGTATTGCCAGCCGTGGTGGCCGAGCTGCCAGCTACACCGAGGCGCAGGGTGCTGCTGTGATGGCGCAGGAAGAAATCAGCATCCGCATTGAGTTGGGGCGTGGCACTTGCAGCGAAACCATCTGGACGACTGACCTGTCCCACGAGTATGTGAAGATCAACGCGGAATACCGCACCTGATCCTGCACGACTGAGAGGCCTTCATTCCCGCTGTTTATGCCTGCATAACCAGCGGGAATTTGCTATTCGGGGTGGTCAAGCTTACCGTTTTGCCCTGTCTGATCCTCGTCGAAGCGGAGGCTGCTATGTCTCATACCCTGATTATTGGCGACAAAACTTATTCGTCCTGGTCGTTGCGTGCGGCGCTGGTACTGGAGTTGGCCGGGGTGGTTTACAGCGAGCAGCTGATTGCCCTGAATCGCCCTGATACCAAGACGCGTATCTTGCAGCACTCGCCTTCGGGGAAGGTGCCTTTGCTGATTACCCCGGACGGAGCGATTTGGGACTCACTGGCGATTGCGGAGTATCTGGCTGAGTGCTATCCAGCGGCCAAATTGTGGCCTGAGGATCGAGCAGAAAGAGCGTTGGCACGCAGTCTGTGTGCAGAGATGCACAGTGGTTTTGTGGCCTTGCGCACGCATTTACCGATGGACCTCAAGCGTGATCAGGCGCTAACAGAGGTCGCGCCAGAGGTTCAGGCGGATATTCAACGTATCTGCGCACTGTGGCGAGACTGCCGCCTGCGTTTTGCACCGAGGGGGCCTTATCTGTTTGGCTCGCTAACTATCGCAGATGCGTTCTTTGCGCCAGTGGCCAGTCGTTTGCGTAGTTATCAGGTGGCGTTGCCGGAAGAGGCCGCCGCGTATGTTGAAGCAATCTATCAATGGCCGGCGTTCAAGCGCTGGTATCAAGCGGCCCAGGAGGAAGAGCTGGCGTGAAGCGCATTCATGTAGCAGCTGCGGTAATTCGCAGTGCTGAGGGGTTGATTCTGCTGGCTAAGCGCCCCGAGGATAAGCATCAGGGCGGTCTGTGGGAGTTCCCAGGCGGTAAAGTTGAGGAGAGCGAGCAGGTCCAGCAGGCCCTGGCACGGGAGCTGGAAGAGGAACTGGGGATTGTGCCCAGCAGCTGCCGTCCACTGATTCAGGTGCGCCATGATTATCCGGACAAGCACGTGCTGCTGGATGTCTGGGAAGTGACTGCCTTTACTGGCGAGCCGCACGGTGCTGAGGGGCAGACGTTGGCTTGGGTGAGCCCGAGGCAGTTGGATGACTACGAGTTCCCTGAAGCCAATAAGCCGATTGTGGCGGCGGCGCGTCTTCCTGAGCGTTACCTGATTACCCCCGAAGGGCTCACGGGGCCTGAATTGATTCGCGGTGTGCAGCAGGCGCTGAGTAGCGGTGTGCGCTTGTTGCAGCTGCGCGCTCCGGCCATGTTTGATCCGCAGTACCGCGATCTGGCGGTCGATGTGTTGGGGCTTTGCGCGGGTAAAGCGCAGGTAATGCTAAAAGGCCCCCTTGAGTGGCTGGGGGATTTCCCGGCAGCTGGCTGGCACCTGACCTCTAAGCAGCTGCGCCAATATGCCGCCAATGGGCGTCCGTTTCCGCCTAACCGTTGGCTTGCAGCCTCATGTCATGACGCTGAAGAACTGGCTCTGGCTGCACAAATGGGGGTGGACTTCGTCACGCTCTCGCCAATTCAGCCGACGGCCACTCATCCCGACGCCAACCCGCTGGGTTGGGATCAGGCCGCCAACCTGTTGCAGAGCTTCAATCAGCCGACCTACCTGCTTGGTGGCGTAACTCCGGCGGATACAGAGCGGGCCTGGCAGCTCGGTGCGCAGGGCGTTGCTGGTATTCGTGCGTTCTGGCCTGACATTGCAGGGTGAGTGCTTGTGAATAAGTCTGGAGTGGGGCAGGCACTGCTCGCCTGGCTAAAGGCATTCTGGCCCGCACCGATGGCTGTTAGCCTGACTGAGCGAGTGCTCAGTTGTATTGGCGCGGTAATGGGACTTCTGTTCAGTAGCTGGTTATGCCGTGAAGCGCTGGGCAGCGCCAGCCCCTGGCTCATTGCGCCGATGGGTGCATCTGCCGTGCTGTTGTTTGCTGCACCGGCGAGTCCGTTGGCACAGCCTTGGTCGATTATTGGCGGCAATGTGCTCTCGGCTTTGGTCGGGGTGACTTGTGCCATGTGGCTGGGGCATAGCGCATGGGTTGCTGCACTGGCCGGTGGGTTAGCGATTGCTGCGATGTTCGCTCTGCGCTGCCTGCATCCACCGGGTGGTGCTGTGGCGCTTACGGCGGTATTGGCGGGGGCAGACATCAGTCAGTTGGGTTTCCACTTCGCGTTGTACCCGGTCGCGGTCAACTCGTTCGGCCTGCTATTGATTGCGTTGCTGTTCAATAACTTTCTGCGTCGTCAGTACCCTCATCGGCCGCAGGTCCAGGTCAATGTGCACAAGACCCGCGACCCGCTTCCCAGCAGCCGTTTGGGTTTTACATCCGCGGATCTGGATGAAGTCCTCAAAGCCCGGGGCGAGCTGCTGGATATTGCCCGGGACGACTTGGAAGACATCCTCCAGCAGACCGAGATTCACGCATTCAACCGCCGCTTTGGTGAAGTTCGTTGCGCCGACATCATGTCGAAAGACTTATTGACTCTGACGCCAGACACGCCCTTGCAGGAGGCTCGAGACAGGTTACTCAACCATCGTCTCCATGCCATGCCGGTGGTGGGCCCGCAGCAGGAGCTGCTTGGTTTGTTGACGCTACATGATCTGATGCACCCGCAAGTCGCCGATACCGTTGTCAGCAGCTGCATGCGCCGTGATGTAACGGCCTGCCAGGCAAGGTCGCCGCTGGCGGATTTGCTGCAGATACTGTCGGATAGTGATGTGCATCATGTGCCTGTGCTCGATGACCAGCAGCGGCTGCAGGGGATTATCAGCCAGTCCGATATGCTGGCTGCTTTGTATCGCATTGCTCTGCAGCGTACTGCCTGAGTGATATTGACCGAGTGTGATTATGTCTGTTGATGCCCGATCTCCGTCGAATATGCGCCCCAGCACCCTGTTTTTGCCGCCGGGTAACTGGCAGACCGTGTTCGACTGCCTGTGCGGGCATTTCCCCACCATTACCGAGGAGGTCTGGCGTGAACGCTTTATCCGGGGGCGGGTGCTGGATGCAGCAGGGCAGCCGTTAACGCTGGCCAGTGCGTACCGGGAAGGCTTAAAGGTGCATTACTTCCGTGAAGTGCCCAACGAGACGCCTATCCCGTTCGAGGCACAGGTGCTGCACGTGGATGACCATCTGCTGGTGGCTGACAAGCCGCATTTTCTGCCGGTGATGCCCGCTGGGCAGTATGTCGAACAGACTTTGCAAGCGCGTTTGGCCAAGTTAACGGGGAATTCCGATCTGGTACCGCTGCATCGGATTGACCGGCACACCGCTGGTCTGGTGCTGTTTTCAACCAATCGGGAAACACGTGGGCGCTATCAGGCGTTGTTCCGTGAAAGGGAAATGGGCAAGTGTTATGAGGCACTGGCTCCGGCGCTGCCCGATCTGCAGTTTCCGCTGCTGCGTAAAACGCGACTGGTGGATAGCCAGCCGTTTTTTCGCATGGAGGAGGGCGAGGGCGAACCGAACACGGAGACCCGCATTGAAGTGGCGGAGCGGCTTGGCAAGGTTTGGCTGTACCGGCTTTATCCGGTAACTGGCAAGAAACATCAGCTGCGGGTGCATCTGGCTGCTTTGGGCGCGCCGATTCTGCATGACCCGTTTTATCCACAGGTCACGGCGACCCCAGATGCCCCCGATGATTACACCAAACCGCTGAAGTTGCTGGCTCGGGGGCTCGAATTTACTGATCCGCTGAGCGGCCAGCTGCGTCAGTTCAGTAGCCGACTCAGTTTGCTCTGACGGCTCAGGCCTGGGGTTTTGCGGCAGGTTGCCAGAGCACTTCGTTGATTTGCATGCGCTTGGCGATCAGGCGTGATGCTACAAACAGCAGATCAGACATGCGGTTGACGTACGCCAGGCCTACCGCGCGCACCGGCTCGTGAGCATTCAGGCTTTGGCAGCGACGCTCAGCACTGCGGGCCAGGCTGCGGCAGACATGAGCTTGTGCAATCACCCGTGAGCCGCCCGGCAGAATGAAGTTTTCCAGCGGACCGACTTCTTCATTCCAGCGGTCGATAGCCGCTTCCAGTCGTTCAATTTCTTCAGGCTGTAGCGCCTGATACTCCGGCATGGCCAACTCACCGCCGAAGTCAAAAAGACGGTGCTGGCAGGGCGTCAGCACATCGATGATTTCCGACAAGCCTGGCCACATCATTTCCTGCTCGGACAAGTCTGCCAGCAGCAGGCCAATGTGGCTGTTGAGGGTGTCCACCTCGCCAATGGCCTCAATACGCGGGTGGTCTTTGCTGACGCGGCGGCCATCGGCCAGGCCGGTTTCGCCGGCATCGCCGGTGCGTGTGTAAATCTTGGAAAGACGGTAAGACATAGTTAGTTGCCTGTATCGGGACTGGCAGCCTCCAGCGGCAGGCGCAAGGTGAAGCAGGTTCCCTGGCCGAGTTTGGAGTGCACTTCCATTTGCCCTTTGTGGTTGTTGGTAATGATGAAGTAGGAAACCGACAGGCCCAGTCCGGTGCCCTGGCCGACTTCCTTGGTGGTGAAGAAGGGCTCGAAGATGCGTTTACGCACCAGCTCCGACATACCTATGCCGTTGTCTTCGACCTGAATTTCCGCCCATGGCGGGGTAAAGCGGGTGCGCAGGATGATCTTGCCCGGCTGGCTGTTGTTTTCACGCAGGTGGATGGCTTGCGCTGCGTTTTTCAGCAGGTTGAGCATGACCTGCTCCAGCTCGTTGGCGGTGGTGGGGACTGCAGGCAGGTTAGGGTCGAACTCACGCTCAATCTGCAGGCCCTTGAAGTCGAAACTTTCGGTCAGGTCGAAGTCGTTGCTGGCGATTTCGATAGCCTGATCAATCAGTTTTGACAGTTCACTGAGGGTGAGTTGCCGGTCGCTGCGGCGGCTGAAGTTGAGCATGTGGCTGACGATCTTGGCAGCGCGGCTGCCTGCTTGCTGAATGCCATCGAGCAGCGTCGGAATCTCGCGGCCGTGTAAGTACTGGTCGATCGCCTGAAGGGTGATCCCGGCAAGCTTGGCTTGCTCGTGGTTCTTTTCCAGCTCCGGCGAGAGCCTGCGGCGGATGTTCTGCACGTTATGCAGGATGGCCCCGAGCGGGTTATTGATCTCATGGGCCATGCCGGCTGCCAGGCCGCCCACCGAGAGCATTTTCTCGGACTGCACCATCATTTCTTCCAGGTTAAGGCGTTCGGTGATGTCATCAATGCGGATTACCACGCCGCGCCCGCTGCTGCCGCTTAATGGGTAGAAAGTTAAGGAGAAGTGCCGGGGCTGGCCGTCAATGCCCCAGGTCACGCGTTCGATTTTCACCACTTGGTGCTGTTCGATAGCCCGTCGCATTTTATGCAGGTACGGCTTGAGGTGTTGGAAGGCCAGCACAATGGGCTGGCCCAGAGCTTCGTCCAGCTCCGAACCTGAGATTCGGCTGGCCTCTTGGTTCCATTGGCTGACGTAGAGCTGATCGTCCAGAGCGATCAGCGCGGAGGGCATCGAGTCGATGATGCTGTTGAGGTAGTTCTGGAAGCCGGTGAGCTTTTTCTCGATCTTGCTGCGAACCTGAACTTCAAGCTCCAGCTTGCGGTTGGAACGGCGGGTTTCTTCTGCCAGATCTCGGGCTTGGTCAAACGCCTGCTGGGCATCATCGCGGGCACGTTTGAGCTGTTGTTCGCGGGCTTCAATACGGATCAGCATGGTGTTGAAAGCTTCAGCCAGGCGCCCGATTTCATCGCCATTGCCGGGTTGTGCGCGCAGGGCATAGTTCTCTTCGCGGGTCACCTGCCGGTAGAGCTCCTCAAGGCTGCGAATGGGCTGGGTGATCAGGCGTTTGACCTGACGCGAGATGTACAGCCACAGCAGTACGCTGAAGATCAGGATAACCACGCTGGCGGTCAGCGTGCCGGTGTAGAAGGCACCCGGCAGTTCGCTGGAGGCGACCAGTAACAGATGACCGTGGGGACCATCCTGTTGCGGCAGTTCCACTAACTGAGTGATGCGGAATTCCTGATTTTGCCATGAGCGGACGTCTTCCAGCCGCTGCGGCACTTTCAGACGGGAGCCGCGCTGTATCTGGGTCAGCAGGTTGCCGTCGGCATCATAGATAACTGCGGTGCGTAGCGGGGAATAGTCGCTTAGCCGAGTCAGTAGCTGGTCTGCGCTGGCCTTGGAGCTGAGGGCCTGCTCGCTCAGTTGTGGCGTGGCGATCAGCCGTGCCAAGGTCTTCAGGGCTTGCGGGGCCACGCTTTCCTGGGAAATCCAGTAGGCCGCACTGATAAAGGCCAGATTGGCCACCAGCAGGACGGTGGCGAGCAGGGCCAGCAGGGCGACCAGAATCTTGCGGCCAACCGGGAGGTTTTCTAGGCGCTGACGCAGAAGCATGGAGAGTGTGTCTAGAGCGAATGATGAAGGGCAGGGTAGCGCGGGCTCAGTGGCTCGGCAATCCGCGTGATTGCAGCAGGGTCAAAATCCGTTCGTGCACCTGTTGCAGCTGTGGCACCGGCACATGCAGAGCATCTGCTTGGCGGCAGGCGTAGCCGAGCAGGTAGGCAACTTCAGTGCGGCGGCCTTGGCGGACATCCTGATACATGGAGGAGAAGTTGTTGGCGGTGGCGCGGATAACCCGCTGCACCTCGTCCTGCAGGTTGTGCGCTGCTTCAGGCTGTTTGCAGTGCAGCAGCAGGCGTTGCAGTTCTTCACAGAGGCTGGCGACCTCGTCTGCATGGTCGTTCAGGCCGCCATTGCGGCAGTCGTGCAGAACGGTCAGTGGGTTGATTGCACAGTTGATGGCAAGTTTGCGCCACAAACGGCTGAGTATGTTGAGGCTCCAGTCGTGGGCAATCTGGGCTTGGCTCAGTTGCTCCAGCCAGGCAGGTGCAGGGCCACCAGCAGCATCGCCGAGCCAGGTGTGGCCACGACCTGCATAAACCACCTGAAAGTCGGCCTGGAGAAACGCACCTTCGGTGCTTGAGGCGAAGATGCAGCGCGCTTGTGGCAGGCTGGCTGCGACTTCATCCTGGCTGCCCAAGCCGTTTTGCAGTAATAGGACTTCAGCACCTGGCAACAGACGATGAGCCACTTGCGCCACCGCAGGTGCGGCGTCATAGGCTTTGCAGGCCACCAGCAGGCGCTGGATGGGGGCTCTCTCCTCAGGCGTTTGGGCGGGAATGGGAAACAGTTGCTGCTGATGTGGCTCAATCAGAGTCAACCCGCCGGCTTGGCGGTACGCCTCAAGCCGGCTGCGATTACGCAGGATCAACTGAACCGGTAAGCCAGCCTGCGCGAGTCGAGTGGCCCAGAGTGAGCCTAGGCTGCCCGCGCCGAGAATATGCCAGCTGCCCACAAATCAGCCGGCGGTTTGTAAGCGCATGGCTGAGACGCGGCCTGTGCTGTATGAGTCCGGCAGCAGGCGGGTGGCCTGTTGCAGAATCTGGTTAGGTGAGCAGGGCAGGCTCTTGGCATTCAGCCCGATCAGGCTGATTCCGGCTTTGAGGCTGATGAAGCCTTCGCTGGTTTTGAAGGCTTTGAGGTTGATGCCTTCATGCAGGCGCTTAAAGCTGCCAGGGGAGCATTCGTGGAGGTCTTCCAGCAGAGTGATCAGGCCGAAATGGGTGTTATCCAGGCGCACCAATACATCCAGTGGGCGTACCAGCTGTTGCAGACGGCGGGCAACGCTGGTGAGGAGTTCCTGATAGAACACTTCGCCGTACTGTTGTTGCAGCGCCTGAGCGTCTTCCAGGCCGATCAGCAGGTAGCACATGGCGCCGCCACGGGATTCAACTTGGCGCAGACTGTCGAGCATTTTCTGCTGCAGGTAGCGGCTGTTGCCCAGACCGGTCAGCGGGTCGACCAGATTGCGCTGTTCAAGGGCGGCAATGTTATCCAGCAGCAGCTGGTTTTCCTGCATAAGGCGCTGCAGGGTATTGCAGAGGCGGTCGGCAGCATAAATGCGCGGCAGTAATTGTTCATTCATGGAGGACTTGCTGATGAAGTCGTCCACGCCGCTGTCGAAGGCTTCGCTCATGACGTTATCGCCCTCTTTGCCGGTCAGAAGGACGATATAGGTGTAGTGATGAGTCATTTCATCGAGCTGGCGCACTCGCATGGTCAGCTCCAGGCCATTCATTTCAGGCATCAGCCAGTCGGCAAGCAGAACGCTGGCTGGGCGGGCTTCAAGCAGTTCCAGTGCCTCAGCCGCACTGCTGGCAAAGCGGATGTCCTGATAGCCCGCCTGGCTGAGTGCGCGTCCAATCATAGCGCTGGAAAACTTGGCATCATCGACAACCAGAATACTCAGGTGTGGCGTTGGCATGGGGCAGACTCGTCAGGAGGTAATCGCCAAAGGAGCCCGATACTTCGTCGGGCAATGTTTGTACGCTATATAATGGGTAGTTTTTTTAATCGTCAAGCTAAGTGCCATATGTTTGCAATCATTCGGCACTCTGTATGTGGAGCAAAAGCATGCCTTCGTTCGACGTTGTGTCCGAACTGGACAAACATGAAGTCACAAACGCCATCGACAATGCGATCAAAGAGCTGGAGCGTCGCTACGACCTGCGCGGCAAAGGCAGCTTTGAGCTGAAAGAGCTGACGGTCAATCTGACTGCTGACGCTGATTTCCAGTTGGAACAGATGATCGAGATTCTCAAGCTCAGCCTGGTTAAGCGCAAGATTGATGTGCAATGCCTGGAGTTCAAGGATGCCTACCCGTCCGGCAAAGTGGTGAAGCAGGAAGTTATCCTGCGTGAGGGAATCGACAAGGAGCTGGCTAAGAAGATCGTCGGCCACGTCAAAGACACCAAGCTGAAAGTGCAGGCCTCAATTCAGGGCGAGCAGGTCCGCATTACCGGTAAAAAACGTGATGACCTGCAAGAGGCAATTGCTTCTCTGCGTGGCAAGGATTTTGGTATGCCGCTGCAGTTCAACAACTTCCGTGACTGATACAGCGAAGTTGTAGAGTGCGATGCAAACAAAAACGCCACGGTAACGTGGCGTTTTTTATTGGATGAAGCTATTTGTTCTCGGCATCAACCGGTTCTATGGCAACAGCCTGTTTGCGCCACTGCAAGAGAATCAGAAGCAGGGTTGGAATACCCAGTAGCGCGGTCACCAGGAAGAAGTCTTCATAGCCGAGTTTTTCCACCATTACCCCGGAGTAGCCTCCAATCAGCCTTGGCAGTAGCAACATAATTGAGCTGAGCAGCGCGTATTGGGTGGCGGAGAATTTTAGGTTGGTCAGACTCGACAGGTAGGCCACGAATGCAGCTGTGGCGAGTCCTGCGCTGAAGTTGTCAGCCGAGATGGTGACAATCAGCATCTGCACATTGGCTCCCATGCCCGTCAGCATGAGGAAGAGCAAATTGGTGGCTGCCGAAGCTGCTCCGCCTATAAACAGAATCGGCATGATGCCAAAACGTACAATCAGCAGCCCGCCGATGCCGGCCCCAACCAGAGTCATGACCAAGCCAAATAGCTTACTGACGCTGGCGATCTGATCTTTGGTGAAACCCTGATCGATGTAGAAGACGTTCGCCATAACGCCCATCACGGTGTCCGACATCCGGTATGTGGCAATCAAGCCCAGCAGCAGAAATGCCTGCCAACGGTAACGCAAGATGAAGTCGTTGATGGGGGTGAGCACTGGGGCCAGGCCGCGACGCCCCATGGATGACAGGCACAGCGCGGTAAAAATGGTGTACATGATGGCGCGCAGGAAGGCCCGGTCTTCCAGAAGCAGGTCCAGCATGGTCATTTCGCCGTTAACCACGCTGGGGAAGTCGGTCCGGTAGAACTGGGTGCACATTGCTGGGACGGACACCAGCAAGACAATCAATACCAATACGGATGCAATCTGATGGCTGAAGCCGTAGCGGGCAGCCGCAATTTGCGTTCGCAGCGCTACATTGGGTTCGCGCATCCAAACGCTGGTGAGCAGGCCTGGCAGCATCAGCAGAGCAAACAGTAAATAGGTGCCAGCCCACGCTGCGTGCTGGTAAACCAAAATGGTGGAGCCAAACCCTTCAGCGAAATACAGCGCACCAGCCGTTGCCAGCAATGCGGCAACCCTGTAACCGGCCATATAACTGGCAGCGAGTGCGGCTTGCCGGGTGTCATCAGCGATTTCCAGGCGATACGCGTCAACCGCGATGTCCTGTGTAGCTGAGGCAAATGCGACCAATACGGCTAGTGCTATCAGCCAGGTCAGGTGGGTCTGTGGATTGCACAGCGCCATGCCAGCAAGACCGATAGCAATCAGGATCTGCGACAGAATCAGCCAGGAGCGGCGGCGGCCGAGGTGGCCCAGAAAGGGTAAGCGCCACTGATCCAGCAGCGGTGACCACACCCATTTAAAGGCGTAAGCCAAGCCGATCAGGCTGGCAAAACCAATGGTGTCACGGGCTACGCCCGCTTCCCGCAACCACACTGAAAGGGTTGAGAACACCAGCATGTAGGGCAGGCCAGCAGCAAACCCCAGCAGGAGTAGTACCAGAGTGGAGGGGTTTGAGTAGGCGGCGATTGCATCGCGCCAGCTTTTACGAGGCATTGGGCAGGTATTAGCCTGAAGTGGAGTCTGTGTTGGGCGCACTCTAACCGCTGTGATCCATCATGCGCCAGTTGTGTTGCGTCATATTGACCCGATCATTGCGTAAGAAAATCCCTTCTTCTTTCAATCTCCTTCGTTGTTCTTCTCCGCTGGGCGTGCCGGCGGGCAAGCTCAGGCGTCCGCCTGCTGCAATGACTCGGTGCCAGGGAAGCGTGGTGCCCTCCGGCAGCTGACTCAAGGTGCGGCCAACCCAGCGTGCAGCACGCCCGAGCCCTGCAAGCTCAGCTAATTCACCGTAACTCACTACACAGCCAGGCGGGATTTGTGACAGCGCACTATAAAGAGCGTACTGGCGTTCTGCTTGACTTGCTGGACGAGGTGCCGGCGCGGCATCCTCGCGCTTTTGATCGACCTGTCGCTGCGAGTTCCTTATGTTTTTAATGCGTTCCATCTTATGCCTGCTGGCGCTGGTTCAGCCTGTATTGGCCTGGTCGGATACGGTCTGGCTGAACAATGGTGATCGACTGTCCGGTGAAATTCTGCTGCTCGACGGCGGCAAACTGGCGTTAAAAACCAAATACGCCGGGCAAGTGCTGATTTCCTGGAAGGATATCGACACACTCAGTTCGGATAAACCCCTGATGGTCCGACGCAAAGGCCATGACAGTGAGCATAGCAATCAGCTGCAGGCTGCTGAAAAGGGGACGGTCACGGTGGTCAATTCGCAGGCACAAACCTTGCCGCTGGCCAGCATCGACCGGCTGATCCCACCACGTCCCTTGCTGCGGGACCGGATGATGGAAGGCAACCTCGATGCCAAGCTGGACATGAAACGCGACGAGAGTGAAAGCGATGAGTGGAAGCTCAAGGGCAACAGCCGCGTTGAACATGGCCTCTGGCGGCACGTTCTCAGCGGTGAGCTTGAGCGCAAGACCAAAAATGACAGCAAAACGGCGGATAACTGGCAGTTGGAATACAGCCTCGACCGTTTTATCACTGATCACTGGTTCTGGCGGGTGAGTGCGGAGCAGGATGAGGACGAGTTTGAGTACTTCACACGTCAGCGCTCTGTCGGCACTGGGCCAGGCTACCGTTTCTGGGATAACGAGTTAGGTCGCCTTGATGTGATTGTTCAAGCTAACCGGTTACGTCTGGACACTGAGCAAGAAAATCTGACATTCAACACAGCTTCAATTGGCTGGGATTACAAGCGTCTTTTGTTCGGCACCCGTGTGGAGCTGTACAGCACCGGCGAGTTGCAGGTCCCGCAGATTGATGAGGTCGACTATGTGTTGGATAGCGAGTACGGCGTGCGTTATCGCCTGAACGAGTGGGCACGGCTTTCTCTGTTGTACGAGTTGGATCAGGTCAGGGGGCTTGGGGAAACGGGGAGTAGTAGGAGGTACCTGATAGGGGTCGGTGTTGGCTGGTAGTAAATAAGTACTACCTGAACTTTGTCCTGTTAAGGAAGTCAGGGATTGTCTTGGCGGAGACAATCCGCATAATGCCGTCCCTCGCTAATCCACCTACTGCTTTAGTGTTATGTCCTTTAAATCTCTGTTGTGCCTGGCTCTGCTTGTTCCGGCCAGTTCTGTTCTGGCTGACACTGTTTGGCTGAAAAATGGTGATCGTCTCACCGGCAAGATCAAATTCTACGATGGCAGCAAACTGGTGCTTGAAACCGAGTACGGCGGAAACATTGCGCTGGACTGGAAAAAAGTCGCCACCCTGGAAAGCGACCAGGAAATGCTGGTTAAACAGGATGCTGTGACCGGTGAGCGGGCCAAGGCATTGCAACCGGCGGAAAACGGCCAAGTAACCCTGGTCAATGGTGATGCTCCGAAAACCGTCGAGCTGGCCAGTATTGAACAAATCCTCAAGCCCAAACCGCTGGTGGAAGACTTCACCTGGAAAGGCAACATTGATGCCTCCGTTGATTACAAACGCGCGGATCGGGATACCGACGATTACGACATCAAGCTGAAAACCCAGGCACGCCACGGACTGTGGCGACACAACGCCAAGGCGGATTACAACCGTGAGCTACGTGATGAGGTGGTGACCACCGATAACTGGGGCATCGAATACGCGCTGGACCGATTCGTCACCGAACACTGGTTTTGGCAGGCGCGTGCGGAATATAAGCGTGACGACATAGAAGATCTGCACCGTCAGCGCACGCTGGGTACTGGCCCGGGTTATCAGTTCTGGGACAATGAATTGGGTGCATTCTCGGTTGCGGGGCTGCTCAACCGCACTGACTATGAGTTCTCCACTGGCGAGAAAGAAAACTTCTACTCGGCTGGTCTGAAGTGGGATTACAACCGTTATCTCTTTGGTAAGAGTGTCCAGCTGTTCAGTGATGGTGATTTAGGCAAACCGCTGGACAGCGTGGCCGATTACACCCTGGATGCCGCTGTGGGCCTGCGCTACAAGGTAACTGACTGGGCTTCGCTTAATATGAGGGCGGAGAAGGATATCGTCAGTGGTTCCGACGGCGATATGGACGAAACCCGTTATACCCTTGGTTTCGGTGTCGGCTGGTAAGCGATCACCAACAAAAAGCCCCGCAAATGCGGGGCTTTTTATTATCGGTGCAGGCTTGCTGTTACAGGCGCAGGCCGCCGTCCAGCTCCAGAACACGACCGGTGTAATAGTCGTTTTCCAGAATGTAGGCCACGGAGTGTGCGATCTCGGCTGGTTTGCCCATGCGGCGCAGTGGGATGCCCGCAGTCATGCGCTCAAGCGCTTCAGGCTTCATGCTGGCAACCATTTCGGTTTCGATAAAGCCAGGGGCGACACCAGCAACGCGAATCCCGTAGCGCGCCAGTTCTTTGGCCCAAACCACGGTGTCGGCAGCCACGCCTGCCTTGGCGGCAGAATAGTTGGCCTGGCCGATGTTGCCAGCACGGGAGATGGAAGAAATATTGATGATCGCGCCTTCGTTCTTCAGCTCGATCATTTTTGCGGCCACTTCACGTGTGCAGAGGAATACGCCAGTCAGGTTGACGTCGATCACTGACTGCCACTGAGCCAGGCTCAGCTTGGTCATCTCGCCATCTTTGATCTTGATGGTCAGACCGTCACGCAGGATGCCTGCGTTGTTAACCAGGCCATTGATGGCACCGAAGTCATCAGCGATCTGGTTAACGGTTTGAATGACCTGCTCCTCGTTCGCCACGTTGCAGAGGTAGGAGCGGGCTTCCACGCCCTGCGCCTTACAGGCGGCAACCGCTTCGTCGAGACGCTCCTGGTTCAGATCCACCAGCGCCAGTTTGGTGCCTTTACCCGCCAGGTATTCCGCCATGGCGCGGCCAAGGCCCTGGCCGCCGCCGGTAATGATGATGACTTTATCGTTGAGCTGCATTGCGTGTTCCTCTGCTTTACAAGTGCCTCACTGGACCGTGCGTTGTGTGCACAAACGGCCGTGCCGCGAGGGCTGGCGCGTTGAAGCTGACCTGGAGATGGCCTAACGTGCGGGGCGTGGGGCGGGTTCTTAGGTGTAATCTTGCCGGCTTTTTACGAGTAAACTTTTTTGCTAGTCCGTTGTTGCGGATTCTTTTCAAGGAGCTTTCAGATGAGCATCACTGCGAGTATGCATGCACGGCATTTGCTGCTCAAGGAGTACCGGGGCGTCTTAAGTACTCATTCTAAGGCCATGCCGGGCTTTCCGTTTGGCTCTGTGGTGCCTTACTGCCTTGATGCTGAGGGTTGTCCGCTGATTTTGATCAGCCGTATTGCACAGCACACGCACAATCTGTTGAAAGACAACAAATGCTCGCTGTTGGTCGGCGAGCGGGATGCTGCCGATGTCCAGGCGGCTGGGCGTCTGACTTTGCTGGCCGAGGCCGTGAAGCTGGAGGATGCGCGGCTGATCGAGCAAGCAGCACAGCGCTATTACCGCTACTTCCCGGATGCTCGGGATTATCACACCGCCCATGATTTTGATTTCTGGCGTCTGACACCGGTGCGCTGGCGCTTTATAGGCGGCTTCGGCGCGATAAACTGGCTGGATGAAGTGGCTCTGGCCAATCCGTTTGCCGGAGAGGCTGGGATCAGCATGCTGGAACACATGAACACAGACCATGCGCAAGCGATTGCGCACTATGTTGAACTAGCAGGTCTGCCAACCGAGTCTCCAGCAGAAATGGTCGGAATCGACAGCGAAGGTTTCCATCTGCGCATTGGCCAGCGTCTGTACTGGTTGGCCTTTCCAACATCTTGTAACAGTCCGTTGGAGGTGCGGCAGGCCTTGGTAATGCTGGCGCGCGCAACGGCCTGGCCTGCCGTTGGGCAGTCTTCAGCTTGAATTCAGGCTAATCCCCCATACTTCAGTAGTACTGGAAGCTGATCTTCCGTGAAGGAATTCTTAATGCGTGCATTTCTGTTTCTGTTTGTGCTGTTTCCAATCCTTGAGCTGGCTGTGTTGATCAAAGTCGGCAGCAGTATTGGTGTACTTCCTACGCTTCTGCTAATCATCGGTTCGGGGATTCTCGGTGCGTTTCTGTTGCGTCTGGCCGGGGTTGCTACCGCTTTTCGCGCCCGTGAGCGTTTGGCGCGTGGCGAAATGCCGGAAGAGGAGATGTTCGACGGCCTGTTTATGGCGCTGGGTGGTGGTCTGCTGCTGTTGCCGGGCTTTATCAGTGACATCATCGGCCTGATCTGTCTGCTGCCGTTCACGCGCCGCTTTCTCATCGGCAAAATGCGCGCCCGCGCCGCCGAACAAGCCGAACGCCAGCGTGCCTTTTTTGATGACGCCGCCGCCCGCTCAGGGCAGACCCGCCCGAATGTGCTTGAAGGTGAATACGAGCGCCGGGACTGAGTTCTGCTGCACTTCGTCAAGGGCGCAAAAAAATCTTTTAGCCGCCCTTGAAATCCCTTCTTGCACCCTCATGTAGATGGTACTGCAAGGTTTCTGCCTTACCGGCAGTACAGATTTCAGCGTTGCGTCCAACCGTAACGCAACCGGCTCGCGCCGGACTTTGCTAATCAGCCAGTGGATGTCACTGGTCTATGTAAACACTTATCTAGGAGAGATCGACAATGAAGCTTCGTCCTCTGCATGACCGCGTCGTTATCCGCCGCAGCGAAGAAGAATCGAAAACCGCTGGTGGCATCGTGCTGCCGGGTTCCGCTGCTGAAAAGCCGAACCGTGGCGAAGTTGTCGCCGTAGGTACTGGCCGCGTGCTGGACAACGGTGAAGTACGTGCTCTGGCCGTTAAAGTCGGTGACAAGGTGGTGTTTGGTCCCTATTCCGGCAGCAACACCATCAAGGTCGACGGCGAAGACCTGCTGGTGATGAGCGAGAACGAAATTCTCGCTGTCCTCGAAGGTTGATTTCAGCGCAAGTCGCTACGAATTCCGCTCTATCTGAACGAATTAAGGAATAACCATCATGGCTGCTAAAGAAGTTAAATTCGGCGATTCCGCCCGTAAGAAAATGCTCACCGGCGTTAACGTACTGGCTGACGCAGTAAAAGCTACTCTGGGCCCGAAAGGCCGTAACGTTGTTCTGGACAAGAGCTTCGGCGCTCCGACCATTACCAAAGACGGTGTTTCGGTTGCCAAAGAAATCGAACTGAAAGACAAGTTCGAAAACATGGGCGCTCAGCTGGTTAAAGACGTTGCTTCCAAGGCTAACGACGCTGCCGGTGACGGTACTACCACTGCAACCGTTCTGGCTCAGGCTATCGTTAACGAAGGTCTGAAAGCTGTAGCCGCTGGCATGAACCCGATGGACCTGAAGCGTGGTATCGACAAAGCCACCATCGCTATCGTTAACGAGATCAAAGCACTGGCCAAGCCATGCGCTGACACCAAGGCGATTGCTCAGGTAGGTACCATCTCCGCTAACTCCGACAGCTCCATCGGCGACATCATTGCCGAAGCCATGGAAAAAGTGGGTAAAGAAGGCGTTATCACCGTTGAAGAAGGCTCGGGCCTGGAAAACGAACTGTCTGTTGTAGAAGGCATGCAGTTTGACCGTGGCTACCTGTCCCCTTACTTCATCAACAAGCCGGACACCATGGTCGCCGAGCTGGATGGCCCGCTGATCCTGCTGGTTGACAAGAAAATCTCCAACATCCGTGAGCTGCTGCCAGTTCTGGAAGCGGTTGCCAAAGCTGGTCGTCCGCTGCTGATCGTTGCAGAAGACGTAGAAGGCGAAGCGCTGGCTACTCTGGTTGTGAACAACATGCGCGGCATCGTTAAAGTTGCTGCTGTTAAAGCTCCGGGCTTCGGCGACCGTCGTAAGGCCATGCTGCAGGATATCGCTATCCTGACTGGCGGTACTGTGATCAGCGAAGAAGTAGGTCTGAGCCTGGAAGGCGCTACTCTGGAGCACCTGGGTAACGCCAAGCGCGTTGTTCTGAGCAAAGAAAACACCACCATCATCGACGGTGCTGGTCAGCAGGTTGATATCGAAGCCCGCGTTGCTCAGATCCGTAAGCAGATCGAAGAAACTTCTTCCGACTACGACAAAGAGAAGCTGCAAGAGCGTCTGGCCAAACTGGCTGGCGGTGTTGCCGTGATCAAAGTCGGTGCCGGTACCGAAGTTGAAATGAAAGAGAAGAAAGCCCGCGTTGAAGACGCTCTGCACGCTACCCGTGCGGCCGTTGAAGAAGGCGTGGTGCCTGGCGGTGGTGTTGCGCTGGTTCGCGCTCTGCAGGCCATCAGCGAGCTGAAAGGCGACAACGCTGATCAGAACGTCGGTATCGCTCTGCTGCGCCGTGCTGTTGAAGCTCCGCTGCGTCAGATCGTTTCCAACGCTGGCGGCGAGCCGAGCGTAGTGGTCGACAAAGTGAAGCAGGGCCAAGGCAACTTCGGCTTCAACGCTGCAACTGACACCTACGGCGACATGATCGAGATGGGTATTCTCGACCCAGCCAAGGTAACCCGTACTGCGCTGCAAGCTGCTGCTTCCATCGGTAGCCTGATGATCACCACCGAAGCGATGATCGCTGAAGTGGCTGAAGACAAGCCTGCAATGCCTGACATGGGCGGCATGGGCGGTATGGGTGGCATGGGCGGCATGATGTAAGCCACCCGGCAACCTGCCAGGTCATGTATGTGGCCTGGACTGCTGAGAAAACCCCGTGACGTTGTCACGGGGTTTTTTATTGCCCGCTAAACAGGTTCTGAATGGAGTCATGCGGTGTGCGTAGGATAGGGGGATGTGCTTTCTGCAGGTATTGCAGGGCTTAATGATTTGATGGGGTTGATCCTGATGCGATCGTTTCTGTTAGTCTTGGGTATTAGCGCGGTCATGCCCGTTGGTCGAAATTTGAACAACGAATTTTCTTGTGGCCTAACATAAAAGCGTGATGCCCAAATTTTTCAAGAGGTTGCGGTCATGAACTCAAGCGCTGCGCGAAGTATTTTCTTCCTTGCGGCTTGCTGCGTAGCCTCAGTAGCCGCCGCAGCGTGGCACGAGCCACGCCCGCAGGTTGTCAGTCATTTTTCTGCTAATTCATGCCCGGTGCCGGGCAAGGCACGAATTCTGACCCAAGCGAGCACCGATCAGGATCTGTTGCTGTTCATGTTTGGCTTGGCCCAAGGCATGGGGCCGCAAAGCTGAGATCAGTTTGCCCGGATTAAAGCCGTCTCGCGTTTCAATAAAAAGCCCTGCATGTGCAGGGCTTTTTTGTTTAGTGCGTCTTAGGCGCAGTATCCGGCTTGGCCAACAAGCTGTACACACAGGGTAAGACGAACAGGGTGAACAGCGTACCGATGGACATACCGGTGGCGATCACCAAACCGATGTCGAAGCGGCTCACAGCACCTGCGCCGCTGGCCATGATCAGCGGCACCATGCCAAAGACCATCGCGGCAGTGGTCATCAGTACTGGACGCAGTCGGATCGAGGCAGCTTCCTCCACTGCCTCGCGGCGGGACAGGCCCTTTTCCCGGCGCAGCTGATTGGCGAACTCGACGATCAAAATGCCGTGCTTGGTGATCAGGCCAATCAGTGTGACCAAGCCCACCTGTGTGTAGATGTTCATGCTCGACCAGCCGAGGAACAGCGGGATCAGGGCCCCGCAGATCGACAACGGTACAGTGACCATGATCACCAGCGGGTCGCGGAAGCTCTCGAACTGCGCGGCCAGTACCAAGAAGATCAGCGCCAGTGCCAGAGCAAAAGTGACGTACAGCGCATTGCCCTCCTGAACCAACTGACGGGAAGCTCCGGCGAAGTCATAGGCAAAGCCTACAGGTGCTTCTTCACGCATGATCTGGGTAATGGTATCGATGGCTTCGCCCATGCTCACAATCGGAACGCCCTGAACGATTGCCGAGTTCAGTTGCTGGAACTGGTTAAGCGCGGTCGGTCGGGCACGGTCAGAGACTTTAACCAGCGTCGACAACGGCAGCATCTGCCCGCTTTCGCTGCGCACGTAGTAGCTGTTGAGCCAGCCCGGATTGTCCCGGTAAGGGCGCTCCACTTGGGCAATCACCTTGTAACTGCGGCCGTCGATGGTGAAGCGGTTGATTTCGCCTTCGCCCAGCAGACTGGCAAGTGTCAGGCCGATGTCTTCCATGGAGACGCCCATTTGTGCGGCTTTCTCGCGATCGATATCCACCACCACTTCGGGTTTGTCGAAGGCTAGATCGACGTCGAGGAAGGCGAACTTGCCGGATTCTTCGGCGCGCTTTTTGACCTTGTCTGCCACTTGCAGTAGTGACTCGTAATCGTTCGGCGTGTTGATCACAAATTGGAAGGGCAAGCCTTCACCGGTGCCCGGCAGTGACGGCAGGTTAAAGCCGAAAATCTGCAGACCGGCGATCTCAGACAGGCGCTGCTGTACCTCTGGCAGCAACTCCATCTGGCTGCGCTCGCGCTCGTTCCACGGCGTCATCATGAAGCCGCCGATACCTGACTGAACACCACTGAAGCCGTTGATCTGGAATGATGAGTAGTACTCAGGGAAGGATTTGAACGCTGCGACAAACTCGTCGGTGTACTTGTTCAGGTATTCGAGGTTGGTGGTTTGCGGCGCGTTGGCAATCATAAAGATGATGCCCTGATCCTCTTCAGGGGCCAGTTCACTTTTGGTGAACTTGAGGAACAGCGGAATCAGGCACATGACGATCACCGCAAACACGATCACCACCGGGCGTGTATCCATGGTGCTGCGTAGTGCCCGTTGGTAGCGCTGTTTCAGGCTGTCGAAAATCTGATCGAGTTTGTGCGCCAGGCCAGAAGGGTTTTCCTCATGGCGCAGTAGCTTGGAGCACATCATCGGCGACAACGTCAAAGCGACGATGCCTGAGATGATCACCGCGCCGGCCAGGGTCAGAGCAAACTCTTTGAACAGTGCGCCGGTAAGACCCTCCATAAATCCAATCGGCGCATACACGGCTGCCAGGGTGATGGTCATGGATACCACCGGCACGGCAATTTCCCGTGCACCCGCTAGGGCTGCGTCGATGGGCGTTTTGCCTTCTTCGATATGACGGTGGATGTTCTCCACCACCACGATGGCATCATCCACCACCAGCCCGATTGCCAGCACCATCGCCAGCAGGGTCAGCAGGTTGATGGAGTAGCCCATAAGCTGCATAAAGAACAGCACGCCGATCATCGACAGCGGGATGGTCACGACTGGAATCACAACTGAACGGAACGCGCCGAGGAACAGGAACACCACAACAATGACGATCAGCACTGCCTCGCCAAGGGTTTTCACCACTTCGTCGATGGAGGCCTGGATAAACAGGGTGGCGTCGTAGGCAATGGACACGTTCAGGTTCGGCGGCAGTTGTGCTTCAAGTTCAGGCAGCACGCCACGCACTTCTTTGATCACATCCAGCGGGTTGGCAGCTGGCGTGCCCTTGATGGCAATGTAGACGGAAGGAATACCGTCAAACGAACTGATTGCGTCGTAACTCTCTGCGCCCATTTCAACCCGCGCCACATCGCGCAGCAGCACACGGCTATCGCCTTGGGTCAGAACCGGGATCGCGGCAAAGGCTTCGGCGGATTTCAGATCAGTTTCAGCATTGATGCTGGTGACCACATATTCGCCTTTAACCTCACCGGCAGCAGCGAGGAAGTTGTAGCGGCGTACGGCGTTGTTCACATCCGCAGCGGTGACGTTGTAGGCCGCCATTTTGACCGGGTCCAGCCACAGGCGCATAGCAAAGACCTGATTGCCGAGAATCTCCGCCTCGGCCATGCCCGGCAGGGTGGCCAGTTTGGGCTGAATCACCCGGGACAGGTAATCAGTGATCTGCGGATTAGACAGCTGGTCACTGTGGAAGCTGATGTACATCAGCGCAGTGGAGTCTGCCGCTTCCTTGCTCAGGACCGGGTCTTCGGCGGACTGCGGCAGCTTGTTCTTTACCTCGTTGGCCTTGGCCAGCAGTTCGGTAAAGAGTCGGTCGCTGTTGGCGCCGATACGGGCGTAAATGGAAATCACCGAGACGTTCTGGCGGCTGACCGAAGTCATGTAATCAATGCCATCGGCACTGGCCAGGCTTTGTTGCAGGGGCTGGGTGATGTAGCCCTGAATGGTTTCCGCGTTGGCACCGGGGTAGGCGGTGGTGACGGTAATCAGGGCGTTTTCCATGGCCGGATATTGGCGGATGGTCAGTTTGTTGAAGGCCTGCAAACCCAGCAGGATGATCAGCAGACTGATCACCGTCGCCAATACCGGGCGGCGGATAAAGGGATCAGTAAAAGCCATAGTCAGGTTCCTTGTGCCAGCGGCGGGTTACTCGGCGGCTGGCTGAGCCGGTGCCTTGCTAATGCGGACGTGGGAGCCGTTGTCCAGTTTGAGCTGGCCGGAGGTCACCACCTGTTCACCTGCTTTCAGGCCTTTATGCACGATGACCAGGCCATCGCGGCGCTCGCCGGTCTCAACAAAACGGCGTTCAACTTCCAGCTGAACTTCACCTTCATCATCTTTAACCACCTGGCCGTCCTCATCCTTCTTCTCGACGATCACGTACACCGAGTTGCCATATAGGGTGTAGGTGATGGCGGTTTCAGGGACTACGATGCGCGCGGTGTCATCTGGCAGGATCACATTCAGGTTGGCGAACATGCCCGGCAGCAGCTTACTTTCCGGGTTGTCCAGCAGGGCGCGGACCTGCACGTTGCGGGTGGTGTCTTCAACTTTTGGGTTGATCGCTGAGATCTCGCCTTCAAACTCTTCGCCAGGGTAAGCGGCCACGTTCAGGCGGACTTTCTGGCCAATGGCCAATTGTGGAACAACCTGCTCAGGCAGGAAAAAGTCGACATACAGTTTCGACAGGTCCTGCAGAGTGGCAATGGTCGTGCCTGAGGACAAATAGTCGCCTACGTCCACCTGACGGATGCCAATGGTGCCGGAGAAGGGCGCCAAGATGCGCTTTTTAGCCAACTGCGCTTGCAGTTGTTCAACGGTGGCATTGGCTTTCTGCAAGTTGGCAGAAAGGCGGTCAAATTCGCTCTTGGAGATGTTCTGGCGATTAACCAGGGCACGGCCGCGCTCGAATTCGACGCGGGTCAGGCCGAGGTCTGCCTGTGCGGTGGCCAGGCTTGCCTGCTCGACAGCGCTTTCCATTTGAATCAGCGGCTGGTTGAGACTGACTTTTTCCCCTGAGTTGAACAGTACCTGCTGTACGGTGCCCGCCACTTCTACAGTCAGGTCTACGCCCTGATAAGCCTTAAGGGTGCCGATCGCCGGTAGGCGGCCTTGCCAGGGCCGTGCTTGTGCACTGGTCGCTTCAATGGTGATCGCGGGCTGGGGAGCGCTGAACATCTGGATCTGCTGGTAGACGGAGTAGCCTTTGTAGGCGGCCAAAACGAGCACGACGAAGACGACGAGTCCAAGCATGATGAGCATGCGGCGAAGCAACATAATTCCAGATCCTTGGTAAGGCTTTTGAGGCGCGAATTTTAGGCAAGAGGGCAGATTATTCCGAGCTGATTGGGGATGTCAAAGAGCACTTATTACTTTATCTTTTCTTATTGCGGCTCTTTGCAGATCGCTTGTCAGTCAATACAGATTGCCGCACTTTCAGGGTTTTTAATTGCAGCAGCTTGGTCGATGAAGCGGGGCTGGACTGTGGCGAGTGCCGTGTTGGCACTCGCGGTCCATGGTTTATGCCAGGCGCAGGTGGTTGTCCCACAAGCCAGCAGGTAATTGCAGGGCCTGACTGGCGACCTGAGTGGTGCGGCAGTCGTACAGACGGCAACGGCCGATGCCGCTGGAAACCACGAAACCATCGGTCACAGCGCCCACTCCTGCGCAGTCTGGCAGATGGGTGTCCAGGCGTACTGCTCCACTATCCAGATCCCAAATAAAGAAGCGGTTACCGCGCGGTGCAGTCATGGCCAGTAAGCGCAGCTCGCTGTGTACGGCCACGCTGGCTGTGTACTGGTTCATGATCTGCAGCTGTGCCTGATGCAGCGGGAAGTGCTGGAACACCTGGCCGGGCCGCTTGATGGCCAGCAGCTGCACGCTGTCGGTTACTTCACCCATGTACTGCTGGCCGCTGACGATGGTGCCGTCGCTGGCAACGGCCAAGTGACGGACGCTGTTTTGTTGCTCCGGTAGTTGCTCCTTGCTGATCAGGGAGCCGTCGCGGCGCATCAGCACCAGGCTGGCCTCCATAGCGTCGAGGTTCATTTCGACCCGGCTTTCCGCCTCGGTGCGGATGCCGCCGTTGGCTACAACGATTGTTTCACCATCAGGCATCCACAGCAGCTGATGCGGGCCAAGGCCGTGGCTGGACAGCTCATTAACCCGCTCCAGGCGGTTGCCTTGCAGCTGGTACACGCCCAATACACCACGGCCTGGTTCGGAGAGGTCGTTTTCGGTTGCGTACAGCCATTCGCCATCTTTGTGGAAGATGGCGTGGCCGTAGAAGTGCCGTGTAGGCGGGGTTGTGAGGGTTTGCAGCAGCTGGCCGTTGCGGGTGTCGATCAGGTAGCTCTCGGTGCTTGGACGACGGCCAACAAAAAGAGCCAGCGGCTGCGTTGGGTGTGGCACCACATCATGGCAGCGTTCCGTCACTTCGGTGGCGAATGCTTCGCTACCGTCAAGGTGATAACCCACCGCCAGATGGCGGCCACTGCTGTCATTGCGCGCAGACAGTAGCAGCGGGCCGTGACTGCCACGCTGCATAAACTGCCAGCCGCCTATGGCGCCGGCGGCAATGGCCAGGCCGGTCAGGCCCAGAAAAGTTCGGCGATTGATAGACATGAATCAGTCGCCATCATGGGCGTTGAAGCCCAGTTGAATGCCCAGGGTTTTCGCCACTTCACCTTCGAGCAGGCGGTGCAGGTTGTTGAGGCTGTCGTACAGGGCATTGAGTTGGCTGCGCCCGTCGTCGCTTGCCAGCAGGTCGGTCATTGGCGCCTTGATATCGGCCAGACGCGTGCGGGTATCGACAAAGGCGGATTTAACTCGCTCTTTAAGGTCGTGCTGGCTGTCGCTCAGCAGTGTTTGCACGCCGTCGTTCTCCGCGCCAAGCCAGACGCGTTCAGCCGTGGCTAAACTGGCAGCGAGGTTGGCCAAGCTGGCTTTACTGCGCCAGGCTTCGGCTTGATACGGCTGTGGGAGTCCTTTGCTCTGACGGCCGAGCGGGGTGCCGAGCTTTTTCTTCAGGCCATCAATGGCGCTGACCTGGGTACGCAGGATGTCAGTCACGGCTTCCTGCGATTCGGCGTAGCGTTCGTTGGGGAAGTTTTTCAATTGAGCAGCGATACCGTCTTTGCTCTGCCACTGGCCTAGAATATCCGCAGCCAGAGCCAGTTGGTGCTCACCGATGGCGGTGAGTAACGGGCAGTAGCGGGCTTTTTGCGCGCTGTCTTCGAGGTTCAGGGCAGGGTCGAACAGCAGGTATTCATAAGCCGTCAGGCCCTGAACCACGACGCTGGATTTGTCGAGGTCGGCTGGCGTCAGTTGTGGTTTAGCTTTGACCAGCGCTTCGACCTGGCGCGCCACCAGGTTCTTTTTGTCCGGCCAGAACTGAATCTGCCAGGCGCGGTTGCCTTCTGCCAATGGACCCAATACCACCGGTTGAATAGCTGCCCAAGTGCTCTGCGCGCTACTGAAGGCCTGACGCGCTTCGGTCAGCGTCTGCTCACCTGCACAGAAGGCCTTGGCACTGGCAGCCAATTGACGGTCGGCTTCGCTCCAGGCGCTGTAAGCCGGGATGATGACGCCATCGGTCAGTTTGCTGCTGATGGCTTGATGTGGATCGCTAGGGCTGCATCCTGCAAGGCTCAGTGCGATCAGGGTCAGGCCCAGGGTTGAACGGATCATGAGCGGTTCCTTTATAAAGAATTGAGGAAGGCGAGTAGCGCGCTGCGCTCGCTGGCCTTCATGTTAAGTACAGACTGTTTGGCGGCCTCTGCTTCTCCGCCGTGCCAGAGAATGGCCTCGAGCAGATTGCGGGCGCGGCCGTCGTGCAGAAACTGGGTGTGGCCATTAACCCGTTCGGTCAGGCCAATCCCCCACAGCGGTGGTGTCCGCCATTCGCGGCCAGTAGCCAGAAACTCGGAGCGGTTATCTGCCAGACCTTCACCCATGTCATGCAGCAGTAAGTCGCTGTAAGGGTGGATGTTCTGATTGGCCAGCTCCGGTTCGGCGGCATCGGCAGCCGTGGTAAAGGTGGGAGTATGACAGCTCTGGCAGCCTGACTTGTAGAACAGGTTTTTACCCTGCAGCACCTCCGGCTTATCTACGTCGCGCCGCGCAGGTACGCCGAGGTTGCGGGTGTAGAACAGTACGGTGGCCAGGATATTGTCGCTGACCTCCGGCTCACCGCCATTTACGGCACTGAGGCAATCGGGCTGTGCGTGGGTGCAGTTGTCCTGCGGGATCAGGCTGCTGGTCAGCCCCATATCGTTGGCAAAGGCATCGGCATTTTGCTGGTTGAGCGACGGTTGACCGGCCTTCCAGCCAAAACGGCCGAGCACGCTGCGTTGCTGAGCACGGTCCCAGACGAGATTGGGGCGCCCGGAAATCCCGTCGCCATTACTGTCATCCGGGTCAGCATTGGCCAGAATCGCCTCTTCAGGGATGGCTTCAAGCAGACCCAAGCCAATCATTGGAGGGGCAATGCGTGCGGAGAATTGGGTGTCGGCATGGAAATCGCCGTAGCCAAGGTTGCTGATATCAAGTGTCGGCTTGCGCAGTTCCACTTCGGTACCGTCTGCAAACCTCTGCGTCTGATAGCTGTAGCTGACACGAACTTTGCCTTCAGGCGTAATGCCTGGCACGGCCATGTCCTGCAGTTGGGTACCGTAGACCGGCTCTGCGACTACACCCTGGCGGAGCAGCACTTCTGCGTCGCGGCTGCTGGCCGGAATCGACAGGCGCACCAGCATCGACACCGAGGACTTGGCGTCCGGGCCTGGCGGATGGCCACGGCCATCTTTGATGTGGCAGTTCTGGCAGGCGTTGGTGTTGAACAGTGGGCCGAGGCCGTCACGGGCCGTGGTGGTGGTCGGTGCGATGACCCATGGATTGCGGAAGAAACTGTTGCCGACGCTGAAGTCCAGACGACGTGCCGGAGACAGGTTGGCCGAAGGCATAGAGAAGGCGTTCTGATCCTTCTTTAGAACGGTGGTGCTGCCACCGGAAAGGCTTTCACCGGGCTCGGCCTGAGTAAAACGGGGCGCTTCATCACAGGCGCTCAGACACACGCAGGCTAAAAGGAGCAGAGCGGTGCGTTGTTTGACATACATGCTGGAAAGTCCACAGCAGAAGATCGAACGGCAAGGGTAACCGTGCGTTCTGGAAAGAGTCCTGCGTTAGCGCAATAAGCAGGGTATCGCGGGCTTGCAGGTAACAAAGCCGCAGGCCTTTTGAGCGCTGCGGCTTTGGGTTTACATCGGTGTTGCTTAGAACTCGTGATCAGCAGTATCCGGGTTCAGGTCGCTGATGCCGAGTTTGGCAGCTGCCTGCTCAATCGAGCCGGTTTGCTTAACCAATGCAGCGATGGCGTCACGCACGATCTGCTGGCCTTCGCTGTTGTCAGCGGCGATCAGCTGGTCGAAGTGCTTGCCATTGTTGGCGCTGTCGACCAGAACCTGAAGTTTGGCTTCAGTGGCTTCCAGATCGGCTTTAAGGGCGGTATCAGTAGCGGCGTCCAGCTTGGCTACCAGCGAGGACAGGCTCGGACCACTCAGTGTGGTGCCGTCGACCTTCTTGTACTCGCCCAGGTACACGTTGCGGATGCCTTTGCCGTTGAAAAAGTGCGAGTTGTGGGTGTTGTCGCTGAAGCAGTCGTGCTCGTCTTCGGTGGAGTTGGCTTCCAGTGCCACCTTCATGCGTTCGCCGGCCAGTTCACCCAGAGATAGGCTACCCATGCCGAAGAGCATTTTGCGCAGGCCGTTTTCAACGCTGTCGGCTTCCAGAGTAGCGCGGTAGTTGTCAGCCTTGCCCGGCTGCCACTGAGCAACCATCTCTTCCAAGTCGGTTACCAGCAGGTCGGTAGCAGCTTTGAGGAAAGCGCGGCGGCGCTCATTGTTGCCACCGGTTGCACCTTCGCCTGTCAGGAAATCGCTAACCGGACGCTCGCCAGCACCTGGGTTGGTGCCATTCAGATCTTGACCCCACAGCAGGAATTCGATGGCGTGGTAGCCAGTGGCGACGTTGGCTTCAGAACCGCCCAGTTCATTCAGGCTGGCCAGCAGTTCCGGAGTGATGTTGCTGACGTCGATTTTGTCTTCGCCAACTTGGATTTCAGTGTTCGCGATGATGTTGGCGCTGGCACCCGGGTTGCCCAGAGCGTGTTGATAATCTTCAGCTACGTAGTCGATCAGGCCTTCGTCCAGCGGCCATGCGTTGAGTTGGCCTTCCCAGTCGTCAACCACGGCGTTACCAAAGCGGAAGACTTCGGTCTGCATGTATGGAACACGTGCGGCCAGCCAGGCTTCGCGGGCGGCTTTCAAGGTGTCGTCAGTCGGATTAGCCAGCAGAGCGTCAATGGCAGTCTGCAGAGCTTTGCCAGTGCTGGCGGCATCGCTGAATACGGCCAGAGCCAGGTCGGCGTAGTGGCTGACAACGGCTTTGCCTGCTGCTTCATCCACCTGAGTGGTTGCTGCTGGCGCTGCAGTGGTGGCCGGTGCCTGAACGGCGGCTTGGGTAGCAGGGGCTTTATCTTCACCGCAACCGGCAAGGGCAACGGCAATGGCTAGCAGGCTGGCAGAGGCCAGTGGCATACGAAGCATGATGTGATCCTTGAAACCAAGTGTTGTGGACATTTGTTCTAGGTTAAATGATTACCTAGTAATAATGCGAAAGATTTTCATTCGGTGCAAAAGGTATTACAAGTTTTTCATATGAAGAATTGAGGATGTGAAGTGCAGCAGTGTGGGCTTGGCCAGCTGAACGCATGGGCTTAGCCAAAGCCCGCGAGGTACGCGGGCTTTGGACTTAGAGTGGGGTGGGGTTGATCGCGTGGTTAATGCGTCGGGATTGTTTGAGGAACTGCGTCAGCTCACGGGCAGGCAGTGGCTTGCTGTAGAGGTAGCCCTGACCTTCGTTACAGCCCTGGGCAATGATGTAGGCCTCTTGTTCGGCGGTTTCGACGCCTTCCGCGATAACCTGCATGCCAAGGCTCTTACCCAGCTGGATGATGGCGCGCACGATGGTGGCGTCGTCTTCGTCTTCCAGCAGATCCTGTACGAAGCTCTTGTCGATCTTGATCTTGTCCAGAGGAAGGCTCTTCAGATAGCTCAACGAAGAATAGCCGGTACCGAAGTCATCAATCGCGATCAGCGCGCCGGAGCGACGCAGGCTGAGCAAGTGCTGGGCGGCGGTATTGATGTCTTCCATCAGGCCGGTTTCTGTCACTTCCAACTCAAGACTGCGTGGCGGTAAGCGGTACACCTGCATCAGGTTGTTAACCACGCGTGGCAGCTCGGCGTGGTGCAGCTGCACAGTGGACAGGTTGATGGCCATGCGCATTTCGGTGAAGCCCTGATCGTGCCACTCGCGCAGTTGGCGGCAGGTCTGATCGAGAATCCATTCGCCAATCGGGATGATGGTGCCGTTCTGTTCCGCCAGTGGAATGAATAAATCTGGCGGTACAAAACCGTGCAGTGGATGCTGCCAGCGTAGCAGAGCTTCAACACCGACCACGCTGTGGTTGCGGTAATCAACCTGCGGCTGATAGACCAAGTGCAGCTGATTCAGGGCCAGGGCGTCGCGCAGGTCTTTTTCCAGTTCGCGACGGCGACGCATCTCGCTATCGACGCTGGCGATGTAAAACTGATACCGGTTGCGCGAGCGGCTCTTGGCCAGGGTCATGGTTTGTTCGGCTTTCTGCAGCAGCTTTTCGGTGCTGTCGCCATCTTCCGGGAAGAGGGTGATGCCAATAGTGGCACGCAGGCGAATCTGCTGTTGGTCCAGTACAAACGGTGTTTCCAGATCATCCAGAACACTTTGGGCCAGCTCTGCGGCTTCGTAAGGTTGTTCGATATCGGCCTGAACCAGGGCGAACTGGTCACCGCCTAACCGCGCCAGCGCGCCGAGGCGGCCGCTGTGGCTACGCAGACGGTCCGAGAGTGCCAGCAGCAGTTGGTCGCCGGTCTGGTAGCTGAACTGTTCGTTAATCCCTTTGAAATCATCCAGCCCCACGCACAGGACGGCGACCCGGCGTTGCAGACGGCCAGCGTCTTCCAGAATCTGATCCAGCTGTTGCTGCAGTTGTTGGCGGTTGGGCAGGCCGGTGAGGAAGTCGTACTGAGCCATGCGTAACAGGCTGTCTTCGGCTTCGCGGCGTAGGTGGGTGTTACGCTCGATTGAGGCGAGTAACTGGTTGGCGGTGTTGATCCACAAACCCAGCTCGTTCTTCTCGTTACCGGCCAGCATGGGCAGTTTGTGCTCGCTGGGGCGGTCAGGGTTGATATGGGTCAGATGGTCGATGATTTTCGACAAGGGTTTGGTCAAAAGCCAGTGGTAGACAAGGTAGAGGACCAAGCCCATGGCCAGTGCCCGCAGCACGCCAGATATAAAGATGATGACTGAGTTGGTGACAAAGCTCTGGCCGTATTGGGCCGTATCAAGGGTGATGCTGAGGTCGCCGTAATACTCGCTGTAAGGGCCGCGTCCTACCAGTTCAGTAGAGAAGGTTTGTTCCTTGCCCAGAATGGGGTCAGTCAGCCAGCGGGTCGGGAGGTCTGACAAATTGCGGGTCTTTTCTGCGAGCTTGGGCTCGTTCGGGTGGCCGATGGAGGCAATACGCACAGATTCGTGCTGGAACAGTCCTTCTATCACCTGCATGCCCATTTCCCGGTCCAGGCTATAAACGGCTTGGGTAGATGGGTCTCTGAACATGCCAAGTATTCGCTGGGCGTCACTGGCAACCGTCTGACGAGTTTTGTACACGTCAAAAATGATCTGGGCGCAACTCAGTATCACGCCAACGATAAGTGCTGATAGCAGCACTACCCGGAGCAATTTAAGCGACAAGCTGTTTTTGAGTTCCAGCTTCAAGTGTCGGTTCCTTATGAGGGCCTTGACGTCAGACAGGTAGGAGTATTGGCAAAGTCGCGCTTGCAGTCAAAGGGCCATCACGCAACTTTTGGCAAAAAAAATTCTCATGCACCGCCGTGGAGCACGTTGCCAGGCCAGAATACTGGGCTGCTCGCCTGTGGTGCGGCAGCTGGGTTCCAGGCCAATAGTTTAGCTGCTTTCTGGGTGGCATGAGAGTTGCGATGCATCGTAGACCCCCTACAAAAGGATGATGCGATGAAGAAATGGCGGCTGGGCACTTTCATATGTCTGGTAACACCTTTCTCCCATGCGGCTACGGATGAGGCTATGAATATTGCCTGGGTGGTGTTTGCCAGCATTCTTGTGTTCTTCATGCAGGCCGGTTTCGCGCTTCTGGAAAGTGGTATGTCCAGAGCGAAGAACGCCGTCAATGTAATGATGAAAAACTACATGGATGGTTGCATGGGCGGCATCGCTTTTTGGTGTGTCGGTTTCGGCTTGATGTTTGGCGCAAACCTCACCGGTTGGTATGGAATGAGCCATTTCTTTCCAACTGAAGGCGCGCCTTGGGACTTTACCTTCATGCTGTTCCAGATGATGTTTGCCGCGACAGCGACAACCATTGCCAGTGGTGCAATGGCTGAGCGTACCCGCTACTCGGCCTACCTGGTTGGTGCTGTGGTGATCAGTGGCTTTATTTATCCGATTTTCGGCAGTTGGGTGTGGAGCGGCATCAATGGTGGTCAGGGCTGGCTAGGGCAGTTGGGCTTTATTGATTTTGCTGGCTCGACGGTCGTTCACAGCGTCGGCGCATGGTGTGCACTGGCTGGCATTCTGGTGCTGGGGCCGCGCCTGGGGCGTTTTGGTCCGGATGGCGGTACACGTCTGATTCCCGGACATAACCTGGGTTTAGTGGCGTTGGGCGGATTCATTCTGTGGGTGGGTTGGTTTGGTTTTAATGCCGGTAGCAGTTTTGAAGTCAGTACCAATCTGGGGTTGATTGCACTGAATACCCATCTGGCTGCACTGGCAGGAGCGCTGGGGGCCTACCTGGCCCACCGCGGGCGGGCCAATCCAATTCATCTGGGCACCACCGTCAACGGTTCACTGGGAGGCTTGGTTTCAGTCACTGCAGGCTGCGCCACCATGTATCCGTTGTTTGCCATCGTCACAGGTTTGGTCGCCGGATTTATTGTTGTGCATGGGATGCGCTTGCTGGAGCGCTTCAAGATTGATGATGTGGTGGGGGCTGTGCCAGTGCATGGTTTCTGCGGGGTTTGGGGAACCCTGGCTGCCGGGCTGTTTTATCGCTCGGACATGCTCAACCCGGAGCGGGTTTGGGTTCAGGTCATTGGCATCACTGCCGCGTTTCTCTGGGTATTTCCGCTGGCGTTGCTGTTGTATTGGGGATTGCAGAAGACCATCGGTTTGCGCACATCCACTCAGCATGAACAGCGTGGTCTGGACTACACCGAGCACGCCGAAAATGGTTATCCAGAATTCAATATGACCATCACCCATGACAGCCACATGCCGCCAAGGAAGGTTTGATATGAGTCTGAGTTCCCGTCGTCGTGCGATTTATACCGGTCTGTCCTGCTACCTGGCTGATGATGAGCTACTGTCAGCCGTTGCCCTGTGGGAAAGCAAGTATGCGGAAAAACCGTCATTTGCTCTAAACGAGTTTATTGCCGAGCTGGCCGCCGGGTGTGGACGCAAGCTTGAGCGAGCAAGGGTTTACCGTGAATTGGTCGGCGCACTGACCGGCCCGGTAGCGGCGCTGTTGCCGGACCCTGAGACGTTGCTGAAGAGCTGGCGTGAGCGGATGCAGCATAAGAGTGGGGCTGCTGCAGCTTCGCCCAGCGAGGAGGCGCTGCGGACTCTGGAGGTTCTGTCCGGGCGTTTGTTTCAGGCGATGGATGCAGGCTTGTTAACCCGCATGCGCAGTTTTGTCACGGGCAATCTCAGTGTGATGGATGGGAGCATCGAGCAGCGCCTGCATGTGCGCAACTGGTTGGAACAAAGTCAGCCCCTTGAAGGTGTGCTGCTGTCACCGACGCAACTGCGGCAACTGCTCAACCTGATTTACGTTGGTATGTGTGAGTACCTGGGGCCGGTCGAGGCAGATCGGCGCTTGAGCCAGGCTGTGCATCTGACCGATGCCGAGCAATTGCCATTTGCCGCCCGCCAGTTGTTGTAGCGGGCCGCGATAGCAAAAAGCCCGGCACATGGCCGGGCTTTTTGTTGGATCAGGCTAATCAGGCCGCGTAGTTTTGCGCTACGAAGTCCCAGTTAACCAGATTCCAGAATGCCTCAACGTACTTCGGACGCAGGTTGCGGTAGTCGATGTAGTAGGCGTGTTCCCACACGTCGCAAGTCAGCAGCGGAGTGTCACCGCTGGTCAGCGGGCAGCCTGCACCAATGGTGCTGGCCAGAGCCAGAGAACCGTCAGCCTTCTTCACCAGCCAGCCCCAGCCGGAACCGAAGGTGCCGATGGATACTTTGCTGAACTCTTCTTTGAACTTGTCGAAGGAGCCGAAAGCAGCGTTGATGGCATCAGCCAGAGCGCCAGTCGGTTGGCCACCGCCGTTCGGCGACAGGCAGTTCCAGTAGAAGGTGTGGTTCCAAACTTGAGCAGCGTTGTTGAAGATGCCGCCGGAAGAAGTCTTAACGATTTCTTCCAGAGTCTTGCCTTCAAACTCAGTGCCAGGAACCAGGTTGTTCAGGTTCACGACATAGGTGTTGTGGTGCTTGTCGTGGTGGAATTCCAGAGTTTCTTTGGAAATGTGCGGTTCCAGAGCGTCGTGGGCGTAGGGCAGCGGCGGCAATTCGAAAGCCATGGTTTATCTCCTATCCAGTCAGGTGCTTATGCACGGAGCCGTTCACGGGGCGGCTGTATCAAGCGGCGTGAGTTGTCTCGTTAATGCCGCAGGTTCTTGATCATAGCACTGGGCAAAGGGCTTAAACACATGGCAAGTGTGTGGAAAACCATCTGAAACAAGCTTTTGCGTGAATACTCAGGTAGCGCTCAGGCCTGCACCGCTGATCAACTGCCAGCTGATACTGAACATCATCAGTGCGACGCACAGGTCAATGATGCGCCAAGTGGCCGGGCGCGCCAGCCAGGGCGCTAACCAGGCTGCGCCCATGGCCAGGCTCATAAACCAGATCAGCGAGGCGCTGGCTGCGCCCATGGCGTAGGCTTCCGGGCTTGGTTGCTGCGCCCCGAGAGAGCCGATCAGCAGCACAGTGTCCAGATACACGTGGGGGTTGAGCAGGGTGACGGCCAGCGCTGTCAGCATCACCGCACGCAGCGAGCGCTGAGCTTCGCTGCCATTCTCTTCGAGTGCCTGCGGACGCCAGGCCCGCAGCAATGCCTGAGCCCCATACCAGAGCAGAAAGGCTGCTCCACCCCAGCGGGCAATACCCAGCAGCAGTGGGCTGTGGGCAAGTACGGCGGCCAGGCCGAAGACTCCGGCGCTGATCAGTGCGGCATCACACAGCACGCAGAGCAGCGCAACCGGCAGGTGGTGTTCACGGCGCAGGCTTTGCGCCAGGACGAAGGCGTTCTGCGCGCCCAAGGCAATGATCAGTCCGGCGGCGATCAACAGACCATTGCTATAGCTTTGCCACATTATCAGTTCTCCTGTTCGGGTTAGGCAGTCTGAGGAGAATGGGGTTATAAGAGAAACAAATAATCGTGATGCATCATTAGGAAAACTGATTTTGTTTGATTACAAGCTTCTTGCCGCGTTGGCCGCTGTAGTTGAACAGGCCGGATTTGAGCGTGCCGCTCAGGTGCTGGGGCTATCTCAATCTGCCGTGTCACAGCGCATCAAGCTGCTAGAGGCCCGTGTTGGTCAGCCAGTGCTGGTGCGTAGCATGCCGCCTGAGCCGACGGATATCGGCCGCCGCTTACTTAACCACGTGCAACAAGTGCGACTTCTTGAACGGGATGTGCAGACGCAGGTGCCTGGCCTGGATGAGGGGACTGTCGCTGAGCGGCTGCGTATTGCCATCAACGCCGATAGCCTGGCGACCTGGTGGGCGGATGCGGTAGGAGCATTCTGCCGTGAGCGCCAGGTGTTGTTTGATCTGCTGGTGGAAGATCAGGAGGTAGGCCTCAGGCGCATGCGTGCCGGTGAAGTGGCCGCGTGTGTCTGCGCCAGCGAGCGACCGGTGGCGGGCGCGCGGGTACAGCCGTTGGGGGCGATGCGTTACCGGGCCCTGGCCAGCCCTGCGTTCATTGCACGCTATTTTTCTGCCGGTATAAATGCCGCAACGGTTTCGTCGGCACCGGGAATTGTCTTTGGCCCGGATGATCAATTGCAGCATCGCTTTCTGGCCAGTCTCGGCGCTGCCAGCGTATTGCCCCATCACCTGTGTCCATCCTCAGAAGGTTTTGTCCGTTTGGCTTTGGCCGGGTTGGGCTGGGGGTTGATTCCCGAACAGCAGGTAAGCGCCGAGCTTGCGCGTGGTGAACTGGTTGATTTGTGCCCGGAAAAGCCCATTGATGTGCCGCTGTACTGGCATTACTGGCGCAATGGCGGCGAGTTGCTGGATCAGTTGACCCGACATCTACTGGATGCCGCACGTAGGGTTTGATTGCATAACGAAAGACGGTTTGCAGAGTCGCTGCAGTGGCCGCTAATGACAGTTTGCGGATCCGGCAGTGCTGCTAGAGTGATGCCGACCAAGCATGGAGGTGGCAATGAAAATTCTGGTAACCGGTGCAAGTGGTTTTATTGGTGGTCGCTTTGCCCGCTTTGCTCTTGAAAACGGCCTGGATGTCCGGGTGAATGGTCGTCGGGCAGAAGGGGTTGAGCATCTGCGGAGCCGGGGCGCGGAATTTATTCAGGGCGACCTGAGCGACCCGGAACTGGTGCAGCAGCTGTGTCAGGGCGTTGATGCGGTTGTGCATTGTGCCGGTGCTGTGGGCGTTTGGGGCTCCTATGAGTACTTCCATCAGGCCAACGTCAAAGTCACGGAGAATGTGATTGATGCCTGCCTGAAACAGAACGTGCCGCGTCTGGTCCACCTGTCATCGCCTTCTGTTTATTTCGACGGTAAAGCCCATGTCGGGCTGCGGGAAGAACAGCTGCCCAAGCGTTTTTCCGATCACTACGGCAAGACCAAGTATCAAGCAGAGCAACTGGTATTTTCGGCTCAGGAGTTTGGCTTGCAGGTCTTGGCGCTGCGCCCGCGCTTTGTCACGGGGGCGGGAGATACCAGCATCTTCCCGCGTCTGATCGAGATGCATCGTAAAGGGCGTTTGTCGATTATTGGTAACGGTCTTAATAAGGTGGACTTCACCAGCATCCACAACCTCAATCAGGCCTTGTTGCGCTGTCTGTACGTGAGTGGTGAGGCGTTGGGCAAAGTCTACAACCTGAGCAATGGTGCGCCTGTGCCGCTGTGGGATGTGGTCAATTACGTGCTGCGTCGCCTTGAACTGCAGCCAGTTCAGCGGCATTTGCCATTCGCCTTGGCCTACAGCGCAGCTGCGCTGAACGAAGGGATTTGCAAACTGCTGCCGGGCAAGCCCGAACCGTCCCTGTTCCGTTTGGGGGTGACGGTCATGGCTAAGGACTTCTCGCTGGATATCAGTCGGGCGCGGGAGTATCTCGATTACGATCCGCAGGTCAGCATCTGGAGTGCGCTGGATGAGTTCTGTACATGGTGGAGCGCCCAGCAGCCGCGCTGACTTGGGTGGTTGATCCGACAGAGTCAGGGAACTGCGCGTACGGCCTCAGGTCGATGGCCAGTAGTGTGATGAACAGTACCAAAGCCTGCAAGCTGGTCGCTGTTAGTGTGATTGCCAGCCGGTATACTGCCCCACGCCATTTGCCCGCTCCCTTCATGAAGGTTGACCCATGCGTAACGACCAGCGCGATGATATCGAAAATGTGCCCAGTCTCAGGGCCGATGTGCGCGACCGCGATTTTGTTGATGAGCCATATGCGCCTGCTCAGAGCACGACCTACAGCACTCCGGCAGTTGCGCCTAAGGTGCCGAGTACCGGGCCGTTGTGGGCGTTAGTCGGGGCGCTGGTGATTGCCTTGAGTGGTCTGGGCTGGTGGAGCTTTCAGCAGATTCATCTGATGGAGCAGCAACTGGTCGCCACTCAGGAAAGCTTCGCCCGCATCAGCGAGGAGGCCGCCGGACGGATTCAGGATATATCCGGCAAGGTCGTGGCCACTGAAGCCTCCGTCAATACCGGGAGTGAGGCGCTCAAGCTACAGGTGCGCCAGATGGACAGCAAACTGGCAGAAGTCAGCCGCTTGCTACAGGGCACCGCGACTGCCCAGCGTGATGCTGCTACCCGACTTGAACAGCTCAGCACCGATGTCAAAGCCCGTCAGGCTGATACAGAGAAACTCAGTAGTCAGATGAGTCAGTTTGCGACCGAACAAGGCCAACTGAAAACCGAGCAAGCCAGTCTGAAAACAGCATTGGCAGGGCTAAGCAAGGCTGAAGAGAAGATCGCCGCGCTGCGGGCTGATGTGGACGCGCTGAAAAAGCAGGGCAATCCGAATCAGGCCGTGGCCCGTATTGAGCAAGATTTGCTGGTGCTGAAAAGTGAGCTGGAAAACCGGGCGTCAGCGCCGGTTGCGGCGAGTGCGAGCACGGCTGAGTTCGATGCCTTCCGCGCGCAGATGACGCGCAACATCAATACCCTTCAGGCCCAGATGCAGAACCTGCAAAAGCAGATTGATGGGCGTTAGGCGTTAAAGCAAAACGGGCCAGCCACGGCATGGCCTGACCCGTTTGCTTGCTGCAATTACAGGCTTGGGTAGTCGGTATAGCCGACCGGGCCTTCACTGTAGAAGGTTTCTGGCCTTGGCGCGTTCAGATCGGCGTCGATGGCCAGACGGGCCGGCAGATCGGGGTTGGCAATAAACGGCACACCAAAGGCAACGGCGTCGGCTTTTCTGCTGGCCAGCAGCTCAATTGCGCTGGCCTTATTGAAGCCTTCGTTGGCGATGTAGGTACCGCCAAAGGCCTCTTTCAGATGTGCGCCGAGGCTGTCTTCAGCAGCACGTTCGCGGGCGCAGATGAAGGCAACGCCACGTTTACCCAGCTCACGTGCTACGTAGGTGAAGGATTCTTCGCGGTTGCTGTCGCCCATGTCGTGAATATCAGCACGCGGCGAAAGGTGCACGCCAACTTTGCCTGCGCCCCACACATCAATCAGTGCATCAGTGATTTCCAGCAGCAGACGTGCGCGGTTTTCCAAGCTGCCACCGTAATTGTCCGTGCGCTGGTTGGTGCTGGTCTGCAGGAACTGGTCAATCAGGTAACCGTTGGCAGCGTGCAGTTCAACCCCGTCAAACCCGGCGGCGAGTGCGTTTTCTGCGCCCTGACGGAAGGCCTCAATCACTTCGGCAATTTCCGCTGTTTCCAGGGCGCGAGGTGTTACGTAGCCAGTTTCAGGGCGGATCAGGCTGACGTGGCCAGCGGGTTTGATAGCGCTCGGTGCAACCGGCAGTTCGCCGCCGAGATAACTTGGGTGAGAGATACGGCCTACGTGCCAGAGCTGCAGAGCGATTTTGCCGCCTGCGCTGTGCACGGCATCGGTCACTTTCTTCCAGCCGCGTACCTGCTCATCGCTCCAGATACCCGGAGTATTGGGGTAACCGACACCCATCGGGGTGACTGAGGTTGCCTCGCTGATGATCAGGCCTGCGCTGGCGCGTTGGCTGTAGTACTCAGCCATCAGCGCACCAGGTACGCGGCCCTCTTCGGCGCGGCAGCGGGTCAGTGGAGCCATGATGATGCGGTTCTTCAGTTGCAGGTCACCCACTTTAATCGGGTCGAACAGATTGGACATGCTGTGTTCCTCAGGGTCATCAGGTGATACGGTTATGAGCGCGTTGCGGCCTAACAGCTGCCGAGCAACACCGCTCTCGGGTGTGTGAATGACGCATAACCTACCGTGGCACTTGGAAATAAGCAGATTGTTCTAGCCGATAGTCTCCATTTGCCGAAGTGATGTACATAAACCGTTATGAATTACCTGGCTCACTTACACCTAGGCGGAGATGCACCGGCTCAGTTGCTGGGCAGTCTCTATGGCGATTTTGTTAAAGGCCCGTTGCGCGGTCAGTGGTCGCCAGAGGTTGAGGCTGCCATTCGCCTACACCGCCGCATTGACGTCTTTACCGATCAGCATCCTTTGCAAGAGCAGGCGCGGGCGCGCTTTGCCGCGCAGCACCGACGCTATGCCGGGATTCTTTTGGATGTGTTTTTCGATCACTGCCTGGCGCAGAACTGGCGGGCGTATGCCAATGAGCCACTGCCGGTGTTCACGGATAAGGTCTACCGCGTGTTGCGCGAGGAGCCGAACTTGCCGGAGCGGCTGGCCCTGATCGCGCCGCGCATGGCCGAGCAGGACTGGCTGGGCAGTTACCATGATTTTGCCGTGCTTGAGCAGGTCATCCGTGGCATTGACCGGCGCTTGTCGAAGCCCGGCTTGTTACTGGGCGGGATGGCAGAGCTGGAGCGGCTGTATCAGCCGCTCATGGCAGACTTTCAGGCGTTTTATCCGGCCTTGATGGACTATGTGGACGATCTCCATCGCGTCTGAGGGGCGCCTGCGGAGGTAGCTGAAGGTACCTTAAACCCAAGGTCTGAAGTGAGCTCGTGCCGCTAACAGTCTGTTCAACACAGCTGTTATCACTGTGGGCAAAGGCGGCACCGATGCATTTCAGGCTGGCTCACCCGAAACGCTGTCTGGCCTGCGCTGAGTTTGTGGGGTGTCGCCATAGAGCGCCCGGTGAATCGCATGTTGGGCTTGGCGGGCGAGGGCGTTGCGATTTCCACCATCGCTTGAAATGGGTTCCAACAACTGGATTTCCACTTCACCCGGATCGCTGCTGAGCAGACGCAACAGGTGCGAAAGCATGTCGTCATCCCCAACGAATGGGGCTACCGGGCAGACTTGGCCTGCGCGCAGGTAGCGAATGGCGACTGGCTGAACTTTGACTCCGGTTTCGATAGCGCTACCCATCAGGCGGCCATGGAAGGTCCGCAGGCTGAGGCCGTCACTGGTGGTGCCTTCGGGGAAAATCAGCAGGCTGCGGCCACCTTGCAGATGGCGGCCTAGCTGATCATTGAGCAGTTTGCTGTCACCGGCACCTCGGCGGATAAACAGGGTGCCGGCCTTGTGTGCGAGCCAGCCTGCCACCGGCCAGGTGCGCACCTCTGCCTTGGACAGAAATGACAGTGGGGTGAGCATGCCCAGTAGCGGAATATCGGTCCAGGATACGTGGTTGCTGACCCACAGCATGGGCTCACGGGGCAACTCGCCGCGCACACTGAAACGGAAGGGCAGAGCGGCCGTCAGACGCCGCATAAACCAGCGTGTAAGGCTCTGACGTGTACCCATCAGGTCATGGCGTACAAATCGCTCCAGCACAGAAAGTGACGCTGCCAGCAGTGTGCCGAGGCATATCACTACCAGCAAGCGGGTCAGACGCAGATACAAACGCAGTTTTTTCATCAGGCTCCTGCCGCTGAGTAAACGTGCCGCACTGTCTACCTGCTGCAGGCAGGATGTGCAAGCAGAGTCAGACTGCAGCTTTGAAATGCCTGGCATAACGTGGGCACAGCTCGTCGCGTTTGAGCAGAATGAACACGTCTGCCACCTGGAAGTCCTCATCCCAGCAGGGTTCGCCGCAAATCTTGGCACCCAGGCGCATATAAGCTTTGAGCAAGGGCGGCATTTCTGCAATGACGTTGCCCGGTACTTCCAGGGTTGGGATTGGATTCTTCGGCTCCGCCCGCAAGTGCTCCGTGCACAGGTAACGGTCGCGCAGACGCTGCATGATGGCCTGGGCCTGCACGCCGCCGTCTTGCATTGGAATGCTGGCGCAGCCCATTAGGTAGCGATAACCGCCCTGGTTGAGCACTTCCGCCAGCTCGCTCCAGAGCACTGCAATCGTAGCTCCGTTGCGATAGGCCGCATCAACACAGGTGCGGCCGATTTCCAGCACGGGCCCTTCCAGCTGCAGCAGGCCGTGCAGGCTGAATTCTTCTTCGCTATAGAAACGCCCTAAGTCGGCGGCTGCGCGGTGGTCCAGCAGGCGTGTAGTGGCAACCAATTGGCCGCTGCTGAGGTCACGCACGCCAATGTGCTGGCAGTGAATGTCGTAGTCGTCCATGTCCAGGCCCTGTTCGGCACCTTTAAGTTTGGCGTCGAACTCGCTGCTAAAGACGCGGTAGCGCAGTGCCTGAGCTTCGCGAAGGGCGCTGGCATCCAGCAGGCGCTCGGCTTGCAGGCGACGGGGTTGTGTAGCGTTATCTGCCTTATTGGTCATGCCGTCATCTCCGTTGTCCGACTTGTCCCTTGCAGCCGGTTGAACTTGTTGGGCAATCTCAGGCTATGTTTCAGCAGTGTCATCACTGTGACGTTTATGTGATGGTTGGATGACATTGACTGCGTTTGAGCCCGATAAGGAGTCGCGATGATCTGGCAATCCCTGATGAGTGAGCATGATCGTTTGCCCATCGTCAGCCTTGAGGAGTGGTATTCCGCCCTGCAGGCGCGCCTACCTAACGCCACACCGATGCAGTTGGCACTGCATGGCGGGCGCTTTTCGGCAACGCCGGGCCTGGCATTTTTAGCCGGGTATCAAGCTGCATTGCGCGCCTTGTGGCCGGCTGCACCGAAAACCTTGGGTGCGCTGTGTGTCAGTGAGCAACGCAGCACGCGTCCGGCTGATATGCAGACCCGCCTTAACGGGCTGCAACTGAGCGGGCGCAAAGACTTTGTAACCGCAGCGGAGGCCGCCGACTGGCTCTTGGTCAGCGCCCGGGAAGACGCTGAGGGCGAGCCTGTTCGCTTGGTGCTGGCGGTGGTGCATAACGGTGCTCAAGGCGTGCAAGTCGAGCCCTTGCCCGCTTTGCCGCTGATGCCAGATATCGGCCATGCCCGTTTGCACTTGCAGGCTGCTCACTGTGAACGCTTGCCTGGCGATGGCTGGAGTGACTACGTAAAGCCGTTCCGCACTCTGGAAGATGTACATGTGCTGGCAGCGCTGACGGCCTGGCTTTTCGGTGTAGGGCAGGAGCAGGCCTGGCCGCAGAGCGTGCAGCTGCGCCTGATCGGTTTAGCCGCCGGCTGTGTAGAGGTGGGCCGTTTGTGCCCCGGTGATGCCCACTGTCACGTGCTGTTGGCGGGGCTTTTTGCGCAGTTTGAAGCCCTGCGTGGGGATCTGGATGCTGCGTTCGCGGCCGCCTCGGATGAGCACTGGCAGGCGTTGTGGCAGAGGGATAAGGCTGTGCTGGCCGTGGCCATGAGCGCACGCCAGAAGCGGCTGGAAAAAGCCCTGCAACACCTGGCAATGCGCCTGTAACCGGGGCTGCTTGATCCAGATCAGTTCGACTTTTTACCGTAATCAGTATCTTTAGGCGCTTTCCACAGGAGTCTGCAATGCGACGCGAGCCCATCATTCTGTTCGACAATGGCGTTCACCAATGCATGATGTTTGATGATCTGGTCAGTGGCGAGGGCGTGCAGTCCAACCAGTTCCTGATTACTGACCATGATGAGCACCTGCTGCTGGATCCGGGCGGAGACCTGACCTACACACCCTTATCCCTTGAGTTATCCAAGCACATTCCGGTGCAGGACCTGACTTATATCTTTGCTTCGCATCAGGACCCAGACATCATCGCGTCGTTGGATAAATGGCTGCTGCACACCCGCGCCAGGGTCATCTGTTCCAAACTGTGGGCGCGCTTTCTTCCGCACCTGACGGCGAACTATCTGGCGTTGAGCCGTGGCTTGAATACTTACGACCGGATTATTGCTCTGCCGGATCGCGGCCAGTCCTTCACATTGGGTAAATCCACGCTCAAAGCCGTACCGGCGCACTTCCTGCACTCGGTGGGCAATTTCCAACTGTACGATCCGGTGAGCAAAATTCTCTTTTCCGGGGATATGGGCGCATCCATGGTGGACGACGCCAGCCCGGTTACGGATTTCGTCAATCACGTGCCCAACATGCAGGCCTTCCACCGTCGTTACATGGCCAGCAATAAGGTCTGCCGACTGTGGGCCGCTATGGTCCGGCAGATGGATGTGGCCATGATCGTGCCGCAGCACGGCCGGCCTTTCGTGGGGGCTGAAATGATCAATGCCTTCCTGTACTGGATTGAGAATCTGGAGTGCGGCCTTGATCTGCTCGGGCCGGAAGATTACCAGCTGCCTAAGTAACGCCAATCCTGCTGACGCCAGTGCGGTATGCCGCTACCAGGCGTTGGATCGCAACAGCCGCCATGCTAGGGTGCCCGCCAGCACTTTTGGCAGAGGCGGTTGTATGACGTTCACCCCATTTTCTGTTCGACGACTGTTACTGGCGTGCGGTTTGCTCGCTGCGTGCAGCATGGCTCATGCTGAGAACTGGCCTGATCCTGATTGGTCAACCGCTCCGGCACCCGCCAGCACGGCGCTGAGCGCTCTGGAGCAATACGCGTTTCCCCCGCGTGATGAAAAAGAGCGCAAAGGTGTGCGCACCGATGCGCTGGTGGTCATCCGCGATGGCGTACTGGTGTACGAACGCTATGCCGAGCCAACTCGCGCAAGCACCGCCCACCTGACTTGGTCCATGTCGAAAAGCCTGTGGGCGACGGTTATGGGTGTGGCGTACGGCCGAGGGCTGTTCCGTCTGGATGCGCCTGTCGCGCAGTACTATCCGGCCTTTGCCGAGCATCCGCAGATCAAGATGGGCCACTTGCTGAACTGGGCATCAGGGCTTAACTGGCAGGAAGACTACGAATATGCACCGCTGAAATCCTCAGTGGTGGCCATGCTCTATACCCGCGGCCGTGGTGATATGGCTGCTTTCACCGCAGCTCATGAGGCCGATGCAGAACCTGGCACGCGTTTCCGTTATTCCAGCGGCGACAGCAACGTGCTGGCTGCTGCGATGAAGAATATTGTCGGTGAACAGGCCTATGCGGATTATCCCTGGACGGCTCTGTTCGAACCGCTGGGTATTAACAGCGCAACCTGGGAACGGGACGCTTCCGGTACCTATATCGCATCTTCCTATGCCTATTTGACGGCTCGCGACCTGGCCCGCGTCGGCTTGCTGATGCAGCGCGACGGGCGCTGGCACGATAAGCAGTTGTTGCCCAAAGCCTGGGTCGACTTCAACCGCACGCCGTATGCCAATTACTTGCCGCAAGTGGACAAGCCCAATGGCGCAGTGCCGGGCGGGCAGTGGTGGCTTAATAAGGCGGTTTCCGCCAACGCTAAGCCCTGGCCGGATGTGCCGGATGATGTGCTGGTAGCCTCCGGGCACTGGGGGCAGGGCCTGTACGTGATACCCAGCAAAAACTTAGTGGTGGTGCGCTATGCCGACGACCGCGACGGCAGTTTTGACCGTAACCACTTCCTTAAACTGGTGATGGCCGCACTGGCCACTGAGGTGCAACCATGATCCGCCGTCACCCGCTGTTGAGTGTGTTGCTGCTGGTGCTGGTTGGGATAATGGCGCTGGCCTGGCAGAACCGTGTTCATCTCCAGGCGTTTCCGGGCATCATCGGCGCTTATACGGCCAAAGAATATTGTTCGTGCCGGTATGTCTCCAATAACCCGGCCAACTACTGTGAGACCTATGTTTCCCAGTACATTCCTATCTCCGCATTTGAGGATGATGCGGCCGCTAAACGTGTCACCGCCAGCGGTCTGGGCAGCACCCAGCGTGCTCAGTGGCTGAGTGCGCGCGAAGGCTGTCAGTTACTGCCCCAGCCTTAAGCTGGGCGGATCAGGATTTCGCAAGGTTAAGGAAGAATGGCTATGCCGAGACGTTCTGCCATCGTCAATCCCGTTTGTGGGCCACGCAGGTAATTTCCGTGGCACAGGACGTATTCCCCTGGCGACCGGAAAACAGCCTCAGTCTGTTGATCGATGGTCCACAGTTTTTCCCGCGCATGTTGGAAACAATCGCCCAGGCTCAGGCACAGATCGATCTGGAGCTATATCTGGTCGAAAGTGGTGCCTGCACCGACACGCTGTTGGAGGCACTGAGTGCCGCAGTCGGGCGTGGTGTGCAGGTGCGTTGCCTGTTTGATGCATTTGGCTGCCAGGGCCTGAACGCGCTTGACCGTTCACGCATGGACGCCGCTGGCATCACCGTGCGCTGGTACAACCCACTGCGCTGGAAAGATGGCCGCCTGAACTTCCATCGTGATCATCGCAAATTGCTGGTGGTAGACCGCCAGATTGCGTTTGTAGGCGGCACTGGTTCGACCGATGAATTCTGGGAACCCGCCGAAGCGCTCAGCGACTGGCATGAGGTGATGGTTGAAGTGAGCGGGCCTCTGGTGCAGGACTGGCAGGCTTTGTTCGACCGCCAATGGCATGACTACCAGTTAATTCAGAGCCTGCAGGCGCTGCGCCCGAAAATGCCAATGCGCCTGAAGAACCTGCCGACATTACCCCTGGCGCGTACAGGTTACGGTCGGGTGGCCTACGCGGATGGTTCTCAGCATCGGGATATTTTGCTGTCGCTGGTGCTTGCACTTAAAAACGCCCGTACCCGTGTCTGGTTGGCCACGCCGTATTTTCTGCCGACGTTGCGTGTGCGCCGTAGTTTGCGTAAAGCGGCTGAGCGTGGCGTAGATGTCTGCTTGCTGCTGACCGGGCAGCACACTGATCATCCGCCGGTACGCTTTGCCGGGCAGCGCTACTACCCCAAGTTACTCAAAGCTGGCGTGCGGATCTTTGAGTACCAGCCCCGTTTTTTGCACCTGAAAATGGTGCTGGTGGATGACTGGGTCAGTGTGGGCTCCTGCAACTTCGACCACTGGAACCTGCGCTTTAATCTGGACGCGAATCTGGAAGCGCTGGATGCTGAGTTCACAGCGCGGGTGGCAGAGAGTTTTCAGCGGGATTTTGCCGACAGTAAAGAAATCACCAAAGCCTTATGGAAAGCGCGGCCCTGGTGGTTGCGTTTGCGTCAGTCGATCTGGGGCGCATTGGATCAGTGGCTGGTTAACCTGTTGGATCGCCGCCGCTAACCGGGCCGCACTTTTGTCAGGTTCGATGCTGGCAGGCTAGCCGGTATTCTCACGTATCCCACTGATTAGGATGCTGTCGATGCGCGCTTCGTCCTGGCTTGTTCTGCTTCTGCCTGTCGTCCTGACGGCCTGCTCCACGCCTGGTGCGTTCTGGGGTGAAACCGAGGGGCCGGTATTCCATGAGCACACGCTCAGTGATGACAATCATGCACTGGTTTACCTCTATCGGCCGCAGAGCGACTGGGCTGATCAGGAGCTGGAAGCTCCGGCCCTGTTCCTGGATAACTCACGGGTTGGCAGCCTGCCGAGCAACGGTTACATGGTGCTGGAATTTGATGTGGCCAGTTACAAGCTGGAAATGCGCAGGCCTTTACTGGGCTCGCACTGGACCCTGTTCGCCGATGGCCCGTTGGACTTTACCCTGATCACCAGCTTCACCCTTGATGCGGCAGCCGGAAGTGTCTATTACCTGCGTTACGATGAGCTCAATCCTCCTCCTGTGAATGAAGCATTGCCCGCGCAAGGCTCGGGGGCGTTGCAATTGGTTTCGGCCAGTGTTGCAGCTGGAGAAATTGCCAATGCCAGAGAGGTTCAGCCCTTTGAGCAGGTCGCTGCCAGCGGTGAAACTGAGCGTATGCAGCGCAGTTTCTGGCGCAAGGTGGGCAAGGCGCTGGACAAAATCGGCATTTGATAGCAAACGGGCCAGCGCAAGGCTGGCCCGTAACGGCGGTAACAATTGCGTTACCGCAACAGCCTGAATCAGATCAGCTCGACCGCTACCGCAGTGGCTTCACCGCCGCCAATGCACAGCGATGCGATACCGCGCTTGCCACCGGTATTTTTCAGGGCATTGAGCAAGGTCAGGATGATTCGCGAACCAGTGGAACCGACCGGGTGGCCCTGAGCGCAAGCACCACCGTAGATGTTCACCTTGGCGTGATCCAGGCCGTGCTCACGCATGGCCAGCATAGTTACCATGGCAAAGGCTTCGTTGATTTCGAACAGGTCCACATCGTCCTTGCTCCAGCCAGTTTTCTTCAGCAGGTTGCTGATTGAGCCGATTGGGGCGATGGTGAATTCGCTCGGGTCTTGGCTTTGGGTGGCGTGGCCGACAATTTTAGCCAGTGGCTTGAGGCCACGCTTAGCGGCTTCTTCAGCTGTCATCAGGAGCAGGGCGGATGCACCGTCGGAGATGGAGCTGGCGTTAGCCGCAGTAATGGTGCCGTCTTTGGCGAAGGCGGGCTTGAGGCTCGGAATCTTGTCCAGATTGGCAGTCAGTGGCTGCTCGTCATCCTTCACCACTACATCGCCTTTGCGGGTGCTGACCGTGATCGGGACGATTTCTGCATCCAGTGAGCCTGCGGCAATCGCAGCCTGGGCACGCTTGAGCGACTCGATGGCATAGGCGTCCATTTCTTCACGGGTGATACCGTACTTGTCAGCTGTTTCTTGGGCGAAAGAGCCCATCAGGCGACCAGTGCGTGCGTCTTCCAGACCGTCGAGGAACATGTGGTCCTTGATCTCACCGTGGCCCATGCGCAGGCCCGCGCGGGCTTTGGTCATGACATAAGGTGCGTTGGACATGCTTTCCATGCCGCCTGCAATCATCACCTGATTGGTGCCGGCTTTGAGCTGGTCGTGGGCCAGCATGACTGCCTTCATGCCGGAACCGCACAGTTTGTTGATGGTGGTGCAGCCCGTGGCAGACGGCAGCCCGGCGTTTAGCGCTGCCTGACGCGCCGGCCCTTGCTTGAGGCCAGCCGGCAGTACGCAGCCCATGATGACTTCCTGCACATCAGCCGGAGCAATGCCCGCGCGCTCAACGGCTGCGCGGATTGCTGCCGCACCCAGGTCAACCGCGGCAACCCCGGACAGGCTGCCTTGAAAGCCGCCCATCGGGGTGCGTGCGCCGCTGACGATTACGATATCGGACATCGAATAACTCCTTCTTGTTATGCCATTCACCGAGCGGTGAGTTAGGTCGATTCTACTGCGTGACCCAAAGTGGCCATAGCGTTGCGTGAAAATCATTCTTTGGGCTGATTAATCAGGGGAGGTCGGGAACTAGATTGGCTGCCATCCGATAAGTCCAATAACAGGAACCGCTATGCTGCAGACCCGCCTGATTACTTCGGCCGACAAGGCTCATCAAGCCCCTCTGTTAATCAAGCGCCTGCTCTTGTCAGGTGTGCGTTATGAGAGAACTCGGGAAATCGTGTACCGCGATCAGGTGCGTTACGACTACCGCACCCTGAACGAGCGCATCGCCCGCCTGGCCAACGTCCTGACGCAGGCTGGGGTTAAGGCCGGCGACACCGTGGCGGTTATGGATTGGGACAGCCACCGCTATCTGGAGTGCATGTTCGCCATCCCCATGATTGGCGCTGTTTTGCACACCATTAACATCCGCCTGTCTGCCGATCAGATCCTGTACACCATGAACCACGCCGAAGATAAGGTGGTTCTGGTCAACAGCGAGTTCGTGCCGCTGTACAAGAGCATCGAATCACAGCTGAAAACCGTAGAAAAAACCATTTTGCTGACCGATGCAGCTGACAAGTCCGCGGACCTGCACCATTTGGCGGGCGAGTACGAGAATCTGCTGGCTGCTGCCAGTACTCAGTATGACTTCCAGGATTTTGACGAAAACTCTATCGCCACCACCTTCTATACCACCGGTACCACCGGCAACCCGAAAGGGGTGTACTTCAGCCACCGCCAACTGGTTCTGCACACACTGGCCGAAGCCAGCGTACTGGGTAGTGTGGACAGCATCCGCCTGATGGGCACCAATGATGTGTACATGCCAATCACGCCGATGTTTCATGTGCATGCCTGGGGTATTCCTTATGTCGCCACCATGCTTGGCCTCAAACAGGTCTATCCAGGGCGTTACGAGCCTGAGCTGCTGGTAAAACTGTGGCGCGATGAGAAGGTGACCTTTTCACACTGTGTACCGACCATTCTGCAAATGGTCCTCAACGCCAAAGGCGCACAAGGTCAGGATTTCGGTGGATGGAAGCTGATCATCGGCGGCAGCGCTCTTAATCGTTCGCTGTATGAGCAATCACTGAGTCGGGGCATTCAGCTCACCGCCGCATATGGCATGTCGGAAACCTGCCCACTGATTTCCTGCGCTCACATCAATGAAGAACTACTGGCGAGCAGTGAAGACGAGCGGGTGACTTACCGGATCAAGGCCGGTGTGCCGGTGCCGCTGGTGGAGGCAGCAATCATGGCGGCCGACGGCAGTTTGTTACCCCATGATGGTGAAACCCAGGGCGAGTTAGTGTTACGTGCTCCATGGCTTACACAAGGTTATTTCCGCGAACCGCAAAAAGGCGCTGAGTTGTGGGAACACGGTTGGTTACATACAGGAGATGTAGCCACTATTGATGATTTTAGTTTTATCGATATCCGTGACCGTATTAAGGACGTCATTAAAACCGGTGGTGAATGGATATCTTCACTGGAACTGGAAGACCTGATTAGTCGTCATCCTGCAGTACGCGAAGTTGCTGTTGTCGGGGTTCCAGACCCGCAGTGGGGTGAGCGACCGTTTGCATTGTTAGTGGTACATGATGGTCAGTCTCTGGACGCCAAAGCCCTCAAAGAGCATCTCAAACCGTTTGTTGATCAGGGCTGTATTAATAAGTGGGCGATACCGTCGCAAATTGCGCTTGTTACCGAAGTACCCAAGACCAGTGTGGGTAAGTTGGATAAAAAGCGCATCCGCCTGGATATTGTCCAGTGGCAGGCCGCTGGGAGCCCATTTCTTTCGACTGTCTAAACCGCGTTGTTTGTGGGGGAAATAACTAAAGGATTTTATTAGTTAGCTTGCATAATTTTAAAAATCCTTTAGTAACAATGATTTATATAAGGTACGGCAATTGCAGGTTCACTACGGTTCAGGGGGGTAGATTGGCGGTAACAGTCTGTACTCAACCTCTTAAATATGACTACTCAGTCATAAGTTGGGTTGGCTTGTTAATTGCTCTTTAGTAGATATCCAGCTCGTTAATAAAGTGCATAAGCTGCCGAAATGCGCGGGCCAGAGTGGCTGGAGTTACAAATCACACTTTCGAGGGATCGTGCTGTAATTACCGCTGGCTATAGTTCGCATCATCCATAACAAAAGATCACATGGAGTCGCGTCGATGACAAAAACAAAACAGATATGGCGCCTGGCTAAACTGCCACTGGCTGTCAGCTTGGCTTCTACCATTGCTGCACCAGCCTTCGGTGTAACTTTTAATATCGGTGAAATCGAGGGGCAATTCGACTCTTCTCTGTCAGTTGGGGCTAGCTGGTCTACTGCCAAGGCCAATAAGGACCTGATTGGCGTTAATAACGGTGGGCGCGGTCTGTCACAGACCTCTGATGACGGCCACCTCAACTTCAAACGTGGTGAAACCTTCTCCAAAATCTTCAAAGGTATTCACGACCTCGAGCTGAAGTATGGCGATACCGGCGTTTTTGTTCGTGGCAAGTACTGGTACGACTTCGAGCTGAAAGACGAGAGCCGCCCGTTCAAGGACATCAGTGATCACAACCGTAAGGAAGGCGCTCAGTCTTCCGGCGCGCAATTTCTGGATGCCTTCGTTTATCACAACTACTCCATCGCGGATCAGCCGGGTTCGGTACGTCTCGGTAAGCAGGTGGTGAGCTGGGGCGAAAGCACGTTCATCATGAACAGCATCAATGCTGTTAACCCGGTCGATGTGTCTGCATTCCGCCGTCCCGGTGCGGAAATCAAGGAAGGCCTGATTCCGGTCAACATGTTCTATGTATCCCAGAGCCTGACTGAAAATCTGTCAGCCGAAGCTTTCTATCAGCTGGAATGGGACCAGACCATTGTTGATAACTGCAGTACTTTCTTCTCCCAAGGAGATATCGTTGCTGATGGTTGCACCACCAACCTGAACGTTCTTTCCATGCCTGATGACGCGACACTGACCACGCTCAACACCTATCTGGAGATGCTCGGTGGTTCGGCTATCACCGGAACTTCCGAAGGTGCGATGGTCCGCCGTCATGGCGACCAAGATGCGCGTGACAGCGGCCAATGGGGCCTAGCGTTCCGCTATATGTACGAGCCACTGGACACTGAGTTCGGCGCGTACTTTATGAACTACCACAGCCGCCTGCCGATCTTTAGTGGCGTCAATGCAAGCCCTGAGGCAATCAACGCTGTTAACACCATCGCCTCTATCGTGGGTGGTGCGCGTGGTGCTCAGGCCGGTGCGTTGGCAATGGCTGCAAACGGTGGTTACTTCATGGAGTATCCTGAAGATATCCGCCTTTATGGCTTGAGCTTCTCCACAACGCTGCCTACCGGTACGGCTTGGAGTGGTGAAATCAGCTACCGTCCGAATGCGCCTGTACAGCTGACTACTACTGACGTGCTGTACGCTGGTCTTAAGTCTCTCGAAATGGGCGGCTCCAGGCCTTATGCGAATGTTTCTCCGCTGGAGCCGGATGCTGAAGGCCTGCTGCACGGTTATCGCCGTAAGGAAATCACTCAGATCCAGACTACCTTCACCCATTTCATTGATCAGGTTATGGGGGCATCCCGTTTGACCTTGGTCGGCGAGGTTGGCTGGACCCACGTCGGTGGTCTCGAAGGTTCGAGCGATCTGCGTTATGGCCGTGACCCGATCTTCGGTACTGCCGGTGATATGTGCGGCCCGGTTAACGCTGCAACCGCCGGTGGTAAGAGCAGTAGCAGCATGCTTGCCAAAGCCTGTGACCGCGACGGCTTCACCACTGCCAACTCCTGGGGCTATCGCGCCCGTGCCATCTGGGATTACCCGGATGTATTCGCCGGTGTGAACCTGCGTCCAAGCGTGGCTTGGTCCCATGACGTTGAAGGCTACTCGCCTGGCCCAGGTGGCAACTTTGAAGAAGGCCGTAAGGCAGTCAGCCTGGGTCTGGATGCTGAGTACCAGAACACCTACACAGCCAGCCTGAGCTACACCAACTTCTTTGATGGCAAGTACTCGACTACTGATGACCGCGACTTTGTTGCGCTCAGCTTTGGCGTGAACTTCTAAGTCGACAGAATTTTCAGAGGAAGAATATGCAGATGAAAAGAACAAAAAACCTGCTGCAAACCGGTGCCTTGGCTCTGTCGCTGCTGGCGAGCGGTGTTATGGCTGCCGTGTCGCCGGAAGAGGCAGCCAAGCTTGGCACAACCCTGACTCCGTTGGGCGCAGAAAAGGCCGGTAACGCGGCTGGCACCATCCCGGAGTGGACTGGTGGTCTACCAAAAAATGCGGGTACCGTGGATGCGGCTGGCTTCCTGTCCGACCCATTCCCGAACGAGCAGCCGCTGTTCGTGATCACCGCTCAGAACGCTGAGCAGTACAAGGACAACCTGACCCCGGGTCAGCTGGCGATGTTCAAGCGCTATCCGGAAACCTACCGTATGCCGGTGTTCAAAACTCACCGTACTGCGAATGTGCCGGATTTCATTGTCGAAGCGACCAAGCGAAACGCCGTTAACACCAAAATGGTAGAAGGCGGTAACGGTCTGGAAAACTTCGATCAGGCTAACCCGTTCCCGATCCCGAAAGACGGTCTGGAAGCGATCTGGAACCACATCACCCGCTATCGCGGTGGCAGCGTGAAGCGTCTGGTAACTCAGGCGACTCCGCAGCCGAATGGTTCCTACAGCCTGGTTTACTTCCAAGATGAGTTCACCTTCCGTGGCGCGCTGAAAGATGTAGACGCCAGCAAGCCAAGCAACGTGCTGTTCTACTTCAAGCAGCGTGTAACCGCGCCGTCGCGTCTGGCTGGGAACGTTCTGCTGGTACACGAAACGCTGAACCAGGTAAAAGAGCCGCGTTTGGCTTGGCTGTACAACGCTGGTCAGCGTCGTGTACGTCGTGCTCCGCAGGTGTCCTATGACGGTCCGGGTACTGCAGCTGACGGGCTGCGCACGTCCGATAACTTCGACATGTACAACGGTGCACCAGATCGTTATGACTGGAAGCTCAATGGCAAGAAGGAAATCTACATTCCTTACAACAGCTACCGTCTGGACTCGCCGAAGCTGAAGTACAGCGAGATCGTCAAGGCTGGTCACATCAACCAAGACCTGACCCGTTACGAGCTGCACCGTGTTTGGCATGTGACTGCAACCCTGAAGGCAGGCGAGCGCCACATCTATGCCAAGCGTGACTTCTTCATTGACGAGGATACCTGGCAAGCAGCTCAGATCGACCACTACGACGGTCGTGGCACCCTGTGGCGTGTGGCTGAGGCTCACTCTCAGCACTACTACGACAAGCAAGTGCCTTGGTACAGCGTAGAAACTCTGTATGACCTGCTGTCTGGCCGTTACTTGGCTCTGGGTATGAAAAACGAGGAGAAGAGCTCCTACGTTTACGACTACCCAGCTAAAGAAAGCGACTACACCCCAGCAGCGCTGCGTCAGGCGGGTGTTCGCTAAGCACTGCACGCAGTACGAAAAAACCGGCCTCAGGGCCGGTTTTTTTATGCCCGGATTTTTAACGAATTAGGTGTTCTGGGGTGATATGAATATGCCATTATCTTGGCGTCGACTATTCAAATCGTAAAAACAAACCGATAGTCTTCGGGCCTCTGGATGTGTTTCAGCACGCTCACCACAGGAAGAGGTTGATGCCAGACTTGTCACGAAATCCGGGAACGCCATCTTCTGGCACTATCCATGCTGGCAGCGCATTTTTTCGCCCGCCGTTGCCGTTGGGGTATGTGCCGCGTCCGCGTTTATGTGAGCACCTGCTGCAAGGAATCAGCGGGCGTTTACTGCTTATCAGTGCACCGGCGGGCTTTGGCAAAAGCTCGTTAGCCATCGAATTTTGTGAGCACCTACCAGAGCATTGGCATAGCCTTTGGCTTGGCCTGAGTGCCCGTGACAGTGAGCCGGGGCGCTTTCTGGAGCGGCTGGTGTGCGGGCTGCAACAGTTTTATCCCGGCGTGGGGCAAGAAGCGCTTTCGCTATTGCGCTTGCGTCAGCGCCATCAGCCGTTTGCCTTTGAACAGTGGATGGATGATCTACTGGATGAACTGGCGCTGCGGCTTGATCCCGAACAGCCACTGTTGCTGGTGATTGATGATTACCATCTGGCGCAGGGACCGGTTCTGGATCGCAGCCTGCAATTTCTACTCAATCACCTGCCGGCTGGATTAGCCATGCTGGTCACCAGCCGCCAACGTCCGGACTGGCATTTCGCGCGGTTGCGTTTGTCCCGCCAGTTACTGGAACTGAATGAACAGGATCTGCGCCTGACCGACGCGGAATGCTGCGAGCTGCTGGCAAACCAAGGCACTGAGTTATCCGCGGAGGAGCGGGCCATTTTGCTGCAGCGCAGTGAGGGTTGGGTCGCTGGCCTGCGTTTGTGGTCACTGGCGGCGGGCGAGGCACACAGCACAGATGCGTTACCTGTGTTGCTGCAGGGCAGCAATGAGCTGATCCATGACTACTTGCTTGAAGAAGTCATCGAACGACAGCCGCCCGAGGTGCAGACTTTCCTTTATCAGACTGCCAGCCAGGAACGCTTCTGCGCCGATCTGTGCGACGCCTTGCGTGATGCGATGGACAGCGCAGCCATCCTCCAGCATCTGCAGGCGCATCAGGTTTTCCTGGTTCCACTGGATGAGCAGGGCAAATGGTTTCGCTATCACCACCTGTTTTCAGATTTGCTGCGCAGCCGTCTGCAACCGTCTCCGAGTCTGCATCTGCGTGCCTGCCGCTGGTTCAGTGGCCAGGGATTGCTGGATGAGGCGATTGAGCAGGCGTTGCGCGCGGGGCAGCCCGATGTGGCGGCCAATTTGGTGCAGAACCTGTCTGAAGATCAGCTATTGGGTGAGCAGAATGTCGCCACCTTACTGCGTTGGAAGATGGACTTGCCGGACAGCCTGCTGATCAGCACGCCACGCCTGATTCTGATGTACAGCTGGGCACTGACCATGGCCTGCCAGCTGGATGCGGCGGAAGATTTATTGATGCGCCTTGAGCGCTACTTGCCGGGGCGCGAGCCTGCTGAGCATGAGTCTTTGCTGGCGCAGTGGCTGGCTTTAAGCGGAGTAATTGCCAGGGGCCGCGGTGATACGGCCAAAGCACGCAGTTATTGCACGGAGGCGCTGAGCTGCCTGCCTACTGATCGCTATGGTCAACGCTTGTTATGCCTCTCGACCTTATCCAATCTCGCCGTGGTGCAAGGCGATTTATGGCGCGCCAGAGGGCTTAATCGAGATGCCCTGGAGTTGGCACAGCGAGTGGGTAATCCGTTGTTTGAAGCGCTGACGCATTACGACCGGGCACGGGTGCTGCAGGCCAGAGGCGAAATCCTCCGGGCTATGCAAGAGGTGCAGGCCGGGCAGCAGTGCGTTGCGCGCCTATCAGCCCAGAAACAGTACGCTATTCGTGGTCGGTTGATGCTTTATGAAGGCTATCTGCTTAGCCTGCGATTGCAGCCTGAGGCTGCCCGCGAGCGTCTGTTGGCTGGTATTGCTGAGGCTAAAGCCTGTCGGGATATCAGTGTGCTGATCGGCTACTGCGTGTTGGCCAATCTTGAGGGGCGCTGTGGCAACCTCAGCCGCGCGTTCGCCTGCCTGGCAGAGGTTGAGCGTTTGATGCACATCTGGGATGTGCCGCCGGTTTACCACCTGGCCATGATTACCTTGGTTAAATGTGAACTATGGCTGCGTCAGGGGCAGAGTGAACTGGCTGGGGCTTGGCTTAAGCGTCTGTTGTTGGCTTATTGCGGGCAGCAAGCGGCGGCGGCCCCGGAGTTTCATCCGCAGATCGCCATGCACATCCAAATTTTACTGGCCTCACTCGAGTGTTCCTCCGGTCTGTATCACGAGGCCGAGCAGCGCTTGCGCGGGCTGATCTTGCAAGATCAGAGTGACGGCGGTGGGCTGGTGGCTGTGGCTGCGCAAACCCAACTGACCCGGTTGTTGTTGCAGCGGGGGCGCGAAGACGAGGCCCGCTATCAACTGCGTAGTGCGGTGCAGAATGCTTCTGGCGGAGGCCTGCTGCCTTTTGCTGAGCTGATCCGCGAGCAGGCTGATTGGCTGCGCCGCCAACTGAACGAAGTGCCGTCATCGTCCTTGCGGGATGATCTGCTTAATCTGCTGCCGCCAGTTCTTATGGCCGCCGCAGCGGGCGAGTCGGAAACGGATCTGATTGAACCGTTGAGCAGCCGTGAGTTGTCTGTCTTGCAGCTGATTGCGCAGGGCTGCTCCAACCAGGAAATCAGCGAGAAGCTGTTTATCTCGCTGCATACCGTGAAGACTCATGCTCGCCATATCAACAGCAAATTGGGTGTTGAACGTCGCACTCAGGCCGTGGCCAGAGCGACAGAACTGGGCCTATTGAATTGATTGCGCAGGCAGGGACAGATCTATCTGAGCTTTAGGCTTAGCAGCGGGTTTGGCGTTGGCGGCGGCCAGTTTGGCTTGGACATCCTGCTCGATGGCGACAAGCACCGGCTCAAGTTGTCTCATGCTGCTCTGCACTGCGCTATAAGGATGCTGGCTGGCCAGCTCAGCGACACGCTGCAGCAGGTTATGGCGTACATCGCCAGTCAGGTGCACAAACAGCTCGGGTAGCTGTTTGCTGAGTTCGGCAGCGTATAACTCCAGTTCTTTGCGGCCAAATTGTTGGGTCAGCCCCAGGTAATCCAGCGCGCTGGAGGTGAGCATGGCGGCTGCTTCTTTGGTTTCCTGCAAGCCTTGCAAGCGCACGGGGTTGGTTTGCTCAGTCTGCGACAGAGTGGTCCAGAACTCGGTGGTGAGGGTGAATAGCACGGCCTGTTGGCGCAGCGAGTAACTCATCAAACTCAACGCTTCGGCCGCATACGGCTGCTGCACAGCGCGGAAGTCGAAATACAGGCGCATCAGTTCCTTTAACCGGAACAGTACCTCTCGGGCTTCATTCTGGCGCAGTTCCAGTGGCGCGTAGATGTTCAGCTGTGGGCGGAAATTTTCTTCGCTGACCATGCGCTCATAGATCGGCCCGGTGAACTCGCCGCTACGCCGGGGCAGGGCGTTGAGCTGAGTCGTATTGACTTGCTCCAGTGCTTCCAGCAACTGCTGATAATCGCCGCTGCGCCAGGGCTTGTGGATATCCGGGATTTTATGGCCGAGATAAAACAGTTCCGCCGCCTGCAGGGGCGTTAGCAAAACCAGTAAAAGGATGGCCAGCGGGAAGGGCCAGCGGAGTGTTAGCGTAGTCGGCACTGTAACGATCCTGCGGTGATGGCTGGCTAAGAGTAACCAGCTTGCTTGGCTGCCGTCACCGGGCCTTGGTTGGGAAATTAATGATGCAGCAGGTTGACGCTGAGTTAGGTGTGGTTCGCGCGGTGTTTGAAGACCTTGGCGGCTACGGCGCGCTTGCCCAGGAACAGGGCGGCGAAGGACCGCTGGTGGGGCATCTGCAGCGCACCAATATTCAACTCGCGGCGATTCCTGTGTTCACTCGTAAAGGCTTGCAGGACACCACGGTGAATGACCTTCTGCTAGCGGCCAATGTGTCGCGGCGGACGTTTTATAAATATTTCGACAACAAGATTGAGGTGCTGGAAGCCATCTACCAGACCGCTGTGGGCTTGTTGTTGTCGCGCTTTGCCGAGATGCAGAGCGTCGCGGGTAGTCCGCAGGCCTGGCTGCGCAGCATGGTGGCGCGTTTTTTTGACTACCACTTGGCCGTTGGCGCGATCATTCGTCTGATGCAGGAGGAGGCGCTGCGTGCAGATTCGCCGCTGGCTGCCCATCGTCAGCGTGCCCATGAGGAAATGGCGCGTCTGCTGGCGGAGCGTTTGGATGGTATTAGCAAGCCGACTGAAACCCTGACCTATCGCGCCTTGCTGTGGGCGCTGGAATCTTCCTCACTGGACTTGCTGGGACGTGCGGCGAGTCGTGAAGAAATTGAGGAGGCTAAACGGATTCTGAGTGACCTGTTAATCGCTGCGTTATGCCCTGAGCAGGGCTAATCCAAGGTTGGGGCGGCAAGTGCCTGTCGGCGTGCGATAACAGCGCTATCCCTTTACCGATGTGAGGTTCGCCCGTGAATGCCCCAATTATTGCACCCGCTCCGTTGGCCACTGGGCTGGCACGTTTTGGCTTTGGCGAGCTGCCGCTTGCAGGTCTGATTAACCGCTATGGCCATCCACAGTCGGGCTCGTGCTATGTCGAACTGGATGACTTTACCGTGCATTACCGCGATGAAGGGTGTGCCGATAAACCCGTAGTGGTCATGATGCACGGGGTGGCGTCCTCACTGCACACTTGGGATGAGTGGGTGCCGTTCTTTCAGGACAATTACCGGGTTATTCGCTTGGATTTGCCAGGGTTTGGTCTGACTGGGGCTCCGAGCAAGGGGGGCGGTTATTTTGCTGAGCGCATGCTGGGCGTTTTGATGATGCTACTTGACCACCTTGGCGTTGAGAAAGCCAGTTTAATCGGCAACTCGTTGGGCGGTTACATCGCTTGGAATTTCGCCCTGGCGCACCCGCAGCGTGTGGAGAAGCTGGTGTTGATTGACCCTGCGGGCTACCCCATGCGCAAGGTACCCTGGATGATCGCTTCAGCGGCGTTGCCCGGTGCGACGCTGGCCATGCCGTTGTGGATGCCCAGAGCGCTGATCAGTCAGGCGATGCGTGAGGTATACGGCGATCCGGGGCGGGTTAAACCCGGCGTGGTGGATCGGTATTACGACCTGAGCCGACGTCCAGGTAATAGGCGGGCGATGATGGAGATCTTCCGCGTGCTGTTGCAGGTCAACCGCAATGAACTTCAAAACTCTGCTACGCGGATTGCTGCGGTCAAAGCTCCGGCATTGTTGCTTTGGGGGGAGTTAGACCGGTGGATTTCACCGGAGCATGTGGCGTTGTGGCAGCGAGATCTCCCCGGCATTCGCGTGGTGACGTACCCCGGTGTCGGGCATATCCCCATGGAAGAAATTCCCGAACAAAGTGCGGCTGACACTCTGGCCTTTTTGCGTAGTTGAGTTCGGTTATGTCTGTCGGTAAGCGCAATGCGCCTGGAGTTGACTGGACCGCCCAGGTTACGCAGTTGTTGGCGCTGTCCGGGCTGCCGTTACCCTCTTTGGATGAGGCCGCGCGCCAGTTGCATGTCAGCGGCCGCAGTTTGCGCCGTTATCTGGCTGAGCAGGGTGGGTGCTATCAGCGCTTACTCGATCAGGAGCGCCGTCAGCGTGCATTACGCTGTCTGCAGGACGGTAAAACGCCCATCGCCGAGCTGGCTTTCGAGATGGGGTTTAGCGACCCATCCAACTTCCGCAGAGCCTTTAAACGCTGGACTGGCAAGGGGCCTGGCTGCTACCGCGAATAAAGGCCACGTGCATCACAATATCAGAAAGTACTTATATGCCTAGTGCTTTCGCGTATTCCTGAGCTGGTCAAATTATGAGCTACTTAAGCCTGGATTAGCTCAAGTGTAGAGCCGAAAAATGCTGACATTAAAACAACTCAGGCATCTGCAGGCCGTGGTCCGCCACGGCAGTATTCACCGCGCCGCGGACACGCTTCACGTCACCCCGCCAGCGCTCACGCGTAGCCTTGCAATTCTTGAGGAGGAGCTTGGGGTTCAGCTGTTCGACCGGAGTAAAACGGGGATGCACCCTACGCCGTTCTGCGATCAGATTCTGGCGCGCTGTGTAAAGCTGCTGCTCGATGTGGACGATCTTTTGCGGGAGGCCTCGCTATATCGCAAAGTCGATACCGGCAGGCTCAATCTGGGGGTGGGGCGTGGAATCAGGGAAATTTCATTGCGTCCGGTACTGCCGGAGTTTATTTCCCTTTACCCGAAGATTCAGATCCATATCACCGAGGGCAGCCCGGAGGAGTTGGTTAAGGGGTTGCGCAATCGCCAGTTCGATCTGTTGTTGGCCAGCTTCAACGGCGTGAATGACAGCGAAGGGCTGCGGGTACAGGAACTGAAGTCGGTGCCGTCGCCGATTTTTGTGCGCAGCGGCCATCCGCTGCAGGACAAAAAGGGCGTCAGTCTGCTGGAGCTGTATGAGTATCCGATGCTCTCGGCCAGCCAGTTGGCACCGAACCATCCGATCTCCCAGTACCTGGCCAAGCCCACAGGGCTGCCGCCTGAAGTGCACCTGTTGAGCAGTGACTATGAGCTGCTTAAACAAACCCTGCTGCGTACCAATGCCTGGTTGCCTGCTCCAGTTTCTCAGTTGAGTGCAGAGCTGCGTTCAGGTGAGTTAGTGATACTTGATGTGCCGGGCTGGGCGTTTACAGCGCAGATCAGCACCATTGAGCTGAGCGGGCGTACCCGCTCGCCCGCCGCTCAACACTTTATTGATCTGTGCATGCAGAGCCTGGATCGCTGGTAGCGATCCTAGGCTTTGCGCTTGGTGTGCGGAGCCAGCCTGGCAGGTTTATCCGTAATCTTATGCACGGTGTTGTTATCCGGCTCGGTGGGCTGGACCAGCTGGAACAGGCGCTGGTGCTCCTCAAGCAGGTAATCACCCAGTTCGTTGAGGTCCGGCAGCGCCTTGCGGCAGGCAATCAAACCGTAATCCATGCGTCCGTTGTAGCTGGCGACCGTCACATTCAGGGCCAGGCCGTGACAGGGGATTGATACCGGGTAGTAGCTGATGATTTTCGCCCCTGCGAAATAAAGCGGCACCGGGATGCCGGCGACATTGGAGATGATCACATTGGCCAATGGCGGCATCCAGTTGGCCATGCGGGAGCGTCCGTACAGCGAGGCCATGCCCGAGATCAGCCAAGGCGCTGCGATTACCGGGAAATCAGTCGGCAAAATAGACCTGAAGGTGTTAAGCGACTGTTTGCTGCGTTTCATGGTTGCGCTGATTTTCTGCAGGCGGCTGGCCGGGTCATCCTCGTCCGTGGCCAGATCCACCATCATCAAACTGACTTGGTTGTTCGCTGAGGTATCGCCAGACTCACGCAGACTTGCCGGTATAGCCGCATGCATCGAACGTTCGGGCAGCTCGTCGGTGTCGCGCAGGTAGTTACGCAGCGCACCGGAAACGGTGGCCATCACCACGTCATTGAGGGACACGTCGAGTGTTTTGGCGATTTGTTTGATTTCTTTCAGCGCTACAGTGCGTCCGGCAAAACTGCGCTGGTTGGTAATCGCTACATTCAGCGGGGTACGCGGGGCCGTCCAGCGTTCGGGCTGGACCAGCGCGCCCAGTTGGCTGAGCAGCGAGCCTTCGCGGCCACGCAGGGCGTTGAAGGAAACTCGGCCCATTTCAGGTAGCAACTTCAGCGCTTTGAACGCCTGCTCGCCGGTATTGCGCACAGCGGCGGCAGCCAGCTCGGCAACCCCAAGCTGATACTGATTGCGGCGCATTTTTGCGCGCGGTGGGCGGACTTTTCGGCCGCTGGGCTCGGTGTCGAACAGGGCCCGGCCGACTTCAATCCCTGCCTGACCATCAATGGCGGCGTGGTGCAGCTTTGAGTAAAAAGCCACTTCGCCGCTCTTGAGCCCGTCGATGATGTAGAACTCCCACAGCGGGCGGCTGCGATCCAGCAGGCTGGAGTGCAGGCGGGCCACGGTTTGTTGCAACTGGCGGTTGCTACCGGGTTTGGGCAGCGTCATGTGGCGGATGTGGTGGTCCAGGTCGATGTCTTCATCATCCACCCAGACCGGGTTGGACAGATCAAAGGGCATGTTGGCCAGTTTGCGGTTGAATACCGACGCCAGGTGCATGCGTTCGGCCACGAAGGTTTTGACGTCATCAAAAAAAACCTCCCGGCGCTCTTCCGGGACTTCAAGCACTTGCAGCGAACCGACATGCATCGGCATTTCTGCTGACTCCAGGTGCAGAAACATTGCGTCCATTCCACTGAGATGTTTCATCACGTCGTGCTCCATTGGGCGAACCCGGGTTGGCGCGGGCTGTCTCGCCGTTATACGAGTAATCTGAAGCGCTGAAACTGCACTGACCGGCTGCTGCCGGTGAGATTTAGCGCGTTGTCGGAGCGGCCAGTGGGTGGCTGCGTGTCAGCCAGCGACATAGCCCGGTTGCCGCAAAGGGTTTCCAGTCCGATTCTTTCTGAGCCAGACGCTCGCCCACGATGAACCACACCATGGGGTTGATTCCGAGGCCCAGGTGACTGGCGCTTTTCACCTCGATGTTGTCGATTTGTTTACCCTGTTGTTCGAGGCTGCCTTTCCAGCCGACGATGCCGTCTGCGCGGCTGAAGATTGATGTGGTTGGCACGGGTGGTGCGCCTTCGCCGCGCTCAACTTCCTGCTCATGTCCGGCATTGAAATGCTGGTACAAACGCCAGACATTGGTGCTGGTTTGCGGCGTGCCATACAGCGGGCTGCCGAGGGTGATGACTTGCCTGACCCACTGCGGATATTGACGGGCCAATTCGCGGGCGAGAATCCCGCCCAGACTCCAGCCAATCAGACTGACTTTGCCGCCTGAGCTGTCATGTAGTTTGTTTAACTGTTGCACCAGCTGGGCGACCACGCCATTGCGTGGCCCCAGGTTGCGGCCCTGGAGCCAACCCTGAGTGCGGTATCCACGCCGGTCGAGGAACCGGCGCAGGGGCAGGGTGGAGCTGTCACCGGCGAGAAAGCCCGGAATAATCAAAACGGCATGACCATCACCTGCCGGTACGTGCCGCTGTAGCCAGGGCATGGCCAGGGGTACGGACAACCATTCCAGAACTGCCCGGCCTTCCAAGGCGAGCAGGAGTCTGGACGGGCCAGTGTTTTCCTCCGGTGCCCCCGGTTTATCCGGGGGCGTGGTAGGGGATGGGGCATTCATCGGGTGCATCTCCATTGCGCTGTGTGCAGTAAACGGCTTAAGCGTTTAATTCGTCGTGAAGCATTTTCTTGGACAGCTTGCCCACCGGTGTTTTGGGCAGGGTTTCACGGAATTCGATGGCCTGGACCATTTCGTGCTTGCCCAGACGGTCTTTGAGGAAGTGCTGCAGCTCCTCCAGTGCAAACGGCGCATGGCTGTCGCGCAGCTTCATGTAGGCCTTAGGCGACTGTCCGCGATACTCATCGGGGATGCCGATGACCATCACTTCTTCAACGGCCGGGTGCGCGTAGATGGCCTCTTCAATCACTCGCGGATAGACGTTGAAACCGCTGCACAACAGCATGTCCTTGGTGCGGTCGACGATGTACAGGTAGCCGTCCTGATCCATATGGCCGACGTCGCCGGTGCGTAAGAATCCATCCGCGGTGAAGCTTTCGGCGTTGGCCTCCGGCTTGTTCCAGTAGCCGAGCATAACGCTGGGGCTGGCAATGCAGATTTCACCCGGCTGGCCTGCCGGTACCTCCCGTGAGCTGTCGTCCAGGTCGCGTAGGCTGATGGTCACGTTCGGCGCTGGAATCCCACAGGAACCCGGTCGTGGCTGGCTGAACACCGGGGTAAAGGTGCCGGTCGAGCAGGTCTCGGTCATGCCCCAACCTTCGGTGATGCGGCAGCCGGTCTGGCCCTTGAAGCGGCTGACCAGCTCTACCGGCAGCGGGGCACCGCCACTGACGCAGATTTTCAGGGAATCGAGGGTGAACTCGCTGATGCGCGGATGGCTGCTCAGGGCGGTGAACATGGTCGGCACGCCGGGGAACAGGCTGATGCGGCCAGTGTGGATTTCATTGAAGACTGCCTCGGGATCGAACTTGACCATCAGCACGATCTCCGCGCCGATGCGCACCGACAGCAGCATTTCTACGACCATGGCGTAGACGTGGAACAGCGGCAGCACGGTCAGCACCCGCTCTTTGCCCACATGCAGCAGTTGATCATTATCCACGCTGGTCAGGGCGCACATGGAGGTGGCGGCCGTCAGATTGGCGTGGCTGAGCATCGCGCCTTTAGGCAGGCCGGTGGTGCCGCCGGTGTATTGCAGCACGGCCAGGGCCGAGGTTGGATCGTCAATCGGGTAGGTTTGGTAGTCGCCTTCGTTATCCAGCAGGGCTGCGAATGACAGGATGTCGGCGTTATAGCTGACGTCAGCCAGTTGCCCTTGCTGGCGCAGGCCCTGCTGAATCTGCTCCGGCGCGGCGGAGTATTCCCCGAGTGAGCCAACGATGAGTTTTTGCAGGCGGGTATGCTGCAGCAGCTCGGCCATTTTCGGGTAAAGGGCCTGTAGGTCCAGGGTCAGAAGGATGTCGGTCTGGCTGTCTTCGATCTTGTGTTCAAGCACGCAGCCCGCATCCAGCGGTGAGTAGTTCACCACGCAGCCACCCGCTCGCAGAATCGCAAAGAAGCTGATGATGTAGTGCGGCACGTTAGGCAAGAACAGGCCCACATGCACGCCGGGCTTGACGCCCAGTGCCTGCAAGCCTTTGGCGGCCTTGTTGATCAGTTCGCAAAGCTCCAGATAACTGAGCTTGCGCCCCATAAAGTCCAGAGCCGGCCGTTGCGGCCATGTGGCAACTGCTTGATCCAGGTCTTGCAGCAGATTGCGGGGAGGAAGCGCGGTATCCCAGCGCACACCTTCAGGATAGGCGTTAATCCATGGGGCTTGCATAACGAGTCTCTTGTTCTAATTAGTGGTCGTTTCGTGCCGAACGAGGTGCTCTATTGGCACGCTTGTGTTGTGAGGTTATGGCTAGAAAACGACCGCTGAACAGTTCAAAAAACTCAGGGCGAGTTAAGTGAAAGTTACTGCAACACTTTGGTTTTAGTTCTGCGTAAGGCCGGTAATATGGGGCGTAAGAACAGTTTTTGGGTCTGTCGGAGCCGTTACCCCAGCACCTATACTCAGATTCAGCTGATGGATTATTCCGCTGCGCATCCTTCGTCAGTACCGGCACTTTTTCATGCAAATACCAGTTGTGAAATTGAATAAAATTCGACCGCCGGTCATGCCTTCATGCACGATCGTTCGGACCGAATTGCTCGCTTGTCTACAGCGGGCTGGCCAGAGCGGTTGCCGCTTGAGCCTGCTTTGTGCTCCGCCGGGTTACGGCAAAAGCACACTGATGGCGCAGTACGTGGCCGGGCTTGAGACGCCTTGGGCGTGGCTGCGTTGTGAGGCGCAGGATAATCAGCCGTTAAGCTTGCTGCTGCACCTGCGGCAGGCGTTAGGCCTACCCGCCGCTGCGCCCCAGCAGACATTCAACGCTCAGCAGGTGTGGGCTGAAATCAGCAGTCATCTGGAGCAGCAAGCGGTGTTCACGCTGGTGCTGGATGACCTGCATGAGCTGCATTCGTCTGCCAGCAAAGGCTTTATCAACGACCTGCTGCGTCATGCACCCGCGGGCTTGCACCTGTTGGCCGGGAGTCAGGGCCAGCCGCAGATTGCCTTTGGCCATTTACGTCGTAATGGGCAATTGCAGCTGATTGATAGCTATCAGCTAGAGCTGAGCAGCAGTGATATCGAAGCCCTGGCCCGTGCCCGTGGTACGCCAATTGCCAGCGCGTTGGCTTACCAGTTGCGGGTGGCCAATGAGGGCTGGATCAGTGGTGTGCTGATGGGCTTGCAGGCCTGTGTGGCGAGCAGTCAGGCACTGCCGCAGTTCAGTTCGGCACAGGAGAATCAGGTTCTGGGGTGGCTGAGCCAGTATTTCCGGGAGGAGGTGCTAGCTGCGTTGCCGCCGCGCGTTCAGCATTTGCTTGAGCGCTTATCCCTGCTCAACGCTTGGGATGATGCCCTGGCCGTTAATCTCAGTGGCTTTGCTGATGCGCCCAAACTGCTGGAGCGCTTGCTGGCCGCCGATGTGTTTATCCGCCACAGTCCAGATGAGCGTTTGCCCTACCAACTGCATCCGCAGTTACGTCTGGCTCTCTACCAGCGCGCTCTGAAACGCTCAGTGCAGGACCTGCAAAAGCTGCACCGTCAGGCTGCGCAGTGGCTGTTGCAGCAGCGCTGCTACACCGAAGCCATGTTGCAGTTAGGCCGTGGCCGGGATTTCAAAACCTTTCTGCTGACGCTGGAACAGCACAGCTTTGATCTGCTGCGTGAAGGCAAGGTTAATGAGGTGATGGCGTTCATGGCGGAGCTGCCGGGTTTCAGCGCTGATGACCATCTCACCCTGACCATCACCGAAGCCAGTGTGGTGACAGTGATCGGCGATATCCAGCGGGCCGCCGGTTGTATGCGGCGACTGCAGCGCCAGTTGGGCGCGCGCCTACTGTCGGTGCAACGGCGGCAGCGCTCCTTGCAGACGTTGGCCTTCTTGCGCAGTCGTCTGGCTTATTTGGGGGGCAATTACGCGCACGGCATTGAGGTGGTGAGCCACGCCCTGCATGAGTACCCACAAAGCAATGCTGCCACGGCGGTGTTGCTGTTCAACCGTGGCAGCAATTTGCTCGCCCTTGGCCAGCTGCGCTTGGCGCGTCGGGACACGGAGGCGGCACTGGCTCAGATTGAACCGCTGCAATTTGCCGGTTATGCCAATTTGCTGCACTGGCAGTTGGGGCAAATCGAGCTGGCCCAAGGTCAGTTCGATCAGGCCAAAACGCGCTTCACGCAAATGGCCAAAACCCCGGCGGGGGAGCAGGGCCACGGTTTTTATGATCTCTATCAGGTGCTGGGGATGGCACAGGTGGTGTTGCAGGCGGGTGAAACTGCACAGGCCAGTGCTTATCTGGCTCAGGCTGAAACTCTGGCGCTGGGCTTTGCCCAAGGTTTCGGTTTGCCTTGCGTCTTGCATCATCAGGGACTGTGTCTGTTAGCCAGCGGCAAACCTGAGCAGGCAAGGGCGCGTTGGGATGAGGCGCGGCGTTTGGCCCGCAGCAGCAAGTTATTCGGCTTGTACCGGCAGACTGGCGCGCAGCGGGTGCGCCTGGCGGTGCGTGAGCGGGATCAGGATTTCATCATGGGCTGGCTCGGTGAATGGCATTGGTGCACGCGCCGTTACGCTGAGGCTGTGTCCGCCGAGGAGTGGCTGGCCTACGCCTGGGTGCAACGGCATCTGGGCCAGCATCCAGTTGCGGGCAAAATCGTTCAGCAGCTGCGGGAGCAGGCTGAGCTGGAACAGGATCAGCAACTGAGCATTGAGCTGCACATTCTCTCGGCCACGCTTTGTCAGGATCAGGGGGAGCGGGGGGCAGCTTTGCAGCATCTGGAGCAGGCTCTGCAAATGACCGCCGCTGTGGATTGCAGTCGCCTGCTGCTGCAGGAAGGTCGCGAGCTTGAAGAGCTGTGGCGGCAGTTACTTACCCCAGCGCTGCGCCGCCAGTACGAGCTGCTGCAGCCCTTGCCGGAGCGTGAACAACTGGCCGGGCTGTTGCGCGAGTTGGGCGGGCGCGAGCAGAACAGTCAGGCGCTGGCTGAACCCTTGACCCGGCGTGAGCAAGATGTACTCAGACGCATCGCTCAGGGCCAGCAAAATCAGCAAATTGCTGATGCGCTGTTTATCAGCCTGAGCACAGTTAAAACCCACATCAACAACTTATTCCGCAAACTGGACGCAGCGGACCGTGAGGCAGCAGTTCAAGTCGCCAGGGCCTTGAATCTAGTGACGGAGGAGTGAATTCCACCCGCTTGAGTTGAAATCTCCACCCGCAGTTGGACGCGGGCAAAAAATGGCTTTGCTACAACAGCGCCTTGCCATTATTTGCTTGCGAGACTGCCATGACCGACCAGTTGCTCAACGACCGCGATGTACGCTTCCAACTCTATGAGATGCTCGACACACAGTCGCTGCTGCAGCGTCCGCGTTACGCCGAACACGATCTGGGCGTCTTCGATGCCACGCTGGAAACAGCCCGCACCTTAGCTCAGCAGTATTACGCACCGCACAATCAGAAAGGTGACGCCAACGAACCCACCTTTGACGGCGAAAAAGTCAGCCTCATCCCAGAGACCAAAGCGGCCTGGGATGCCTTTGCCGAGGCGGGCTTTCTTGCTGCTCACCACGATTACGAAGACGGTGGTCTGCAATTGCCGGAAGTATTGCTGCGCGCCTGCATGGCTTACTTCAACGCGGCCAATATCGCCACGGTGGGTTACTCCTTCCTCAGCATCGCCGCTGCCAACCTGATCAAGAGTTTTGCCAGCGCAGAACTCTGCGGCCGCTATCTGCCGCCGATGCTCGATGGTCGTTTCAGTGGCACCATGGCCATGACCGAACCCGGTCAGGGGTCAGCATTGGGGGACCTGCGCACCAGCGCACGTGCAGCCGAAGATGGCACCTACCGCATTACCGGCAGCAAGATGTTTATTTCCGGCGGTGACCACGAACTGACCGAAAACATCGTGCACATGGTGTTGGCCCGCATCGAAGGTGCTCCGGTCGGTGTGAAGGGTATTTCCCTGTTTCTGGTGCCCAAGATTCTGGTCAATCAGGACGGCAGTTTAGGTGCACGCAATGACGTCGCCCTGGCCGGTCTGTTGCACAAAATGGGGTATCGCAACACCACCTCAACCGTGCTCAGCTTTGGCGAGAAGGACGGTGCGGTCGGTTACCTGGTCGGCGAGGCCAATAAAGGTCTGGCCTATATGTTCCAGATGATGAACGAGGCCCGTGTTGGCGTGGGGCTGGGTGCTGCCAGTCTGGGTTATCAGAGTTTTGTCCATGCGCTGGACTATGCCCGCGAGCGTCCGCAGGGCCGCCATCCCGGCAATAAAGACCCGCTCAGCCCGCAGGTGCGCATCATCGAACACGCTGATGTGCGTCGCATGCTGCTGCAGCAAAAGGTCTATGCCGAAGGCAGCCTGTCGCTGTGCCTGTACGCCAGTAGTCTGGTTGAAGACAGCCACACTGCTGCCGATCCGATCCAGCGACGTGAGGCGGCTGAACTGCTCGATCTGCTCACGCCGGTGGTGAAAAGCTGGCCATCGCGTTATGGCCTGTTGGCCTCGGAGATCGGTATTCAGGTGCTGGGCGGCTCGGGCTATACCCGCGAGTACGTGCTTGAGCAGCTGTACCGCGACAACCGCCTCAATCCAATTCACGAAGGTACCGAAGGTATTCAGGCAATCGACCTGCTGGGCCGCAAGCTGGGCCCACGCGGTGGTGATGGCTACGGGCTGTTCCTGAACAAAGTCCATCAGACCGTGGCCGATGCGACCCAGGACAACCATTGCATGCTGTTAGCCACAGCCCTGCGCACGGCCCTGCGGATAGTTGAGCGCCTGACTGCGGATATGCAGGAGCAGGTCGCGGCCAATGCGGACCTGGGCTTGAGCAATGCCACCGCTTTCCTTGATGTGTTCGGCAAGCTGGTGCTGGGGTGGAACTGGCTGTCCCAGGCACTGGCTGCCAGCCGTGGCCTGCAGGCCGGTGCCAGTGGCACCGAAGCCGAATTTTATCAGGGCAAATTGCAGGCCGCCCGCTACTTCATGGACTGGGAATTGGCAGGGATCGAAGGCCGGGCGCGCCTGCTCAGCACCGCCAACCGTATCTGTTTTGACATGCGCGACAGCTGGTTCTAACCGCCGCCGCTCCGATTATGTACAAGTAAAAGGAATGACCATGAACGAGTTTGTTCATTACCGCGTGGAAAACAATCTGGCGCTGATCGCGCTGAACCGACCGCCAGTCAATGCCCTTGGCCAGGGGCTGCGCGAGGCCTTGCAGCAAGCCCTTGAGCGCGCTGCTGGTGACACCAACGTGGCAGCCATCATCCTGTACGGTTCACCCTTTAGTGCCGGTGCTGATATTAGTGAGTTCGGCACCTCGGCCAGCCATGCACAACCTTCGCTGCCGTATGTGCTGAACTATCTGACCTCGCTGAGCAAACCGACCCTTGCCGCTATCGAAGGCCTGGCGCTGGGCGGCGGACTGGAGTTGGCGCTTGCATGCGGCTACCGCATCGCTGCACCGGGGGCGCGTCTGGGCTTACCGGAAATCAACCTCGGTTTGCTGCCTGGAGCCGGTGGTACCCAGCGTTTGCCACGTCTGGTGGGAGCCGAAGCAGCCTTGGAATTTATCCTTCACGGTGTACCGCTCAAGGCTGAGCGCGCCGTTGCGCTGGGCATTGTTGAACGGGTGGCGCATCGGGTGGAAAGCCTGCTGGATGAAGCCTGCGCGTACGCCGAAGAGCTGATCAGTTCTGGTGCGCCGGCGCAACCGAAAGCGCCTTTCGAAGAGCCGGAGAAGGGGCTGAGCACAGACTTCTTCACCGACTATTTGCAGCGCCACGCTCAGCGCTGGAAAGGCCGTCAGGCTCCGCAGCGCGTTGTGGCTGCGGTACAGGCCGCCTGCGAATTGCCACTGGAGCAAGGCCTGCAGCGCGAGGCCGAGTTGTTTGTCGAGGCTGAAGCCTCAGCAGAGTCTGCTGCGCTTCGCCACGTATTCTTTGCCGAGCGTGAAGCCGGTCGCGTACCCGGCGTTACAGCCGAGACGCAACTGCGCACGGTGAACAAAGTCGCAGTCATCGGCGCTGGCACCATGGGCGGTGGGATTGCGATGAACTTCGCCAATGCCGGGATTGCCGTGACGCTGCTGGAGCAGAAAGGTGAGGCATTGGATCGCGGCCTGACGCAAATCCGTAAGAACTACGAAATCAGTGTCCAGCGCGGCAAGCTCACGGCCGATCAGCTTGAGCAACGCATGGCACTGCTCAGCGGAACATTGGACTACGCGGACCTCGCCGATGCTGATTTGGTTATCGAAGCGGTTTTCGAAAACCTGCAAATCAAACAGCAGGTATTCCGCACCCTTGATGAGGTGTGTAAGCCCGGCGCAATCCTGGCCAGCAACACCTCGACGCTGGATGTCGATGCCATCGCTGCTGTCACCCGCCGTCCGCAGGATGTCATCGGTCTGCACTTCTTCAGTCCGGCCAACGTCATGCGCCTGTTGGAAGTTGTGCGCGCCCGGGAAACCTCGCCAGAGGTGCTGGCTACCACGCTGAAGCTGGCCCGCAAGATCGGCAAGATCGCCGTAGTTTCCGGCGTGTGCTTTGGCTTTATCGGCAACCGTATGTTCGAGCCCTATGGCCGCGAGGCATACCGCCTGCTGCTGGAGGGTGCTTCGCCGACGCAAATTGACCAGGCGCTGACTGAGCATGGTCTGGCTATGGGGATGCTGGCGGTGCAGGACTTAGCCGGTATCGATATCGGCTATCTGATCCGTGAATCGCGTCGCCAGTACATCGCTCACGACCCGAGTTACTGCAAGTTGGGGGATGCCCTGTATGCCGAAGGCCGTTTCGGCCAGAAAACCAAGGCTGGTATTTACCGTTACGAAGGCCGCGAGCGTGTGGAAGACCCGCATGTGATTGAGCTGGCCAAACGGCTGGCAGCTGAGTTGGGGATTGAGCGGCGGAAAATTTCAGATCAGGAAATCGTCGAGCGTTGCCTGTTCAGCCTGATCAATGAAGGTATTCAGCTGCTTGATGAAGGTATCGCTTTGCGCAGCAGTGATATAGATCTGGTCTTCCTCAATGGCTATGGCTTCCCGGCTTGGCGTGGCGGCCCTATGCATGAGGCTGAGCAAATGGGCCTGGATAACCTGCTGGCGGTTATCAACTACTACCGTCAGGCCCTGGGTGCTTATGGTGAGATGTGGTTCAAGCCCGCACCAATGCTGCAACGCTTGGTGGATGCCGGTAAACAGCGAATCGAGAAAATCTGAAGGACATGAGCAGGGCCGAGGTTTACTCGGCCCTTATCGCCTGGAACTAGATAGGACGTATAACAATGAAAGAAGCCGTTATTCTCTCCACCGCACGTACGCCGATTGCCAAGGCGTTTCGCGGGGCCTTCAATGATCTGAAATCACCTACCATGGCCAGCTACGCGATTCGCGCCGCGGTAGAGCGCGCCGGTATTGAGGCCGGTGAAATCGAAGATTTGGTGATGGGCACCGGCATGCCTGGTGGCACTGCAGGCTGGAACCTGGGGCGTATGGCTGCACTGGCGTCAGGGCTGCCGCTGACGGTCAGTGGGCAGACACTGGATCGCCAGTGCGCATCCGGCCTGATGGCGATTGCCACGGCGGCTAAACAGATCATGGTGGATGGCATGCAGGTCACCATCGGTGCGGGGCAGGAGCACATCAGCCTGGTGCAGAACCGCCATCTGGAGTGGGCCATGGCCGAGCGCGATGAACAGGTGATGCGCATGGCTGAGCACGCCTACATGCCGATGCTGCAGACCGCCGAGATTGTCGCCAAGCGCTACAACATCAGCCGTGAGGCTCAGGACGAATATTCGCTGCAATCACAACTGCGCACAGCTGCTGCTCAGCAGGCCGGGCTGTTTGCGGATGAGATCGTACCGGTCAGCGCCCGCAAAAAAGTGCAGAACAAAGAAACCGGTGAAGTGACTTACGAAGACGTCACCCTGAGCCTGGATGAGGGCAATCGCCCGCAAACCGTGCTGGGCGACCTGACTAAGCTCAAGCCTGTGATTGAAGGTGGTTGCATCACCGCCGGTAACGCCAGCCAGCTGTCTGACGGTGCCAGTGCCTGCGTGCTGATGGATGCGCGTCTGGCAGAGCAACGCAACCTCAATCCGCTGGGCATCTATCGAGGTATCGCTGTGGCCGGTCTGGCACCTGAGGAAATGGGCATCGGCCCGGTACTCGCTGTGCCTAAATTGCTCAAGCAGCATGGCCTGAGCGTGGACGATATCGGCCTGTGGGAGCTCAACGAAGCCTTTGCCTGCCAAGTGCTGTACAGCGCGCAAACGCTGGGTATTGATCCGGCTAAATTGAACGTCAACGGTGGTGCCATCGCTATCGGGCATCCATATGGCATGAGCGGTTCGCGTATGGTTGGGCATGCGCTGTTGGAAGGTAAGCGTCGCGGAGTCAAATACGTGGTGGTGACCATGTGCGTCGGTGGCGGCATGGGCGCTGCTGGCTTGTTCGAGGTCTGCTGATGGACGTTTTGAAGAAGTTTGCACTGACAGGTAAAACCGTTCTGGTGACCGGTGCATCCAGTGGTATCGGTGCTCACCTGGCCCGCGTTGCGAGCCAGGCCGGGGCTAACGTGGTACTGGCCGCGCGGCGGGTGGATCGACTTGAGCAACTGGCCAGTGACGTGCACTGGCTGGGCGGGCAATCACTGGTGGTGAAGCTGGACGTAACCAGTCGTGACAGTGTTGAAGCAGCCTTTGATGCTGCTGAGGCGCAGTTCGGTGGCGTCGATATCGTCCTCAACAACGCCGGGATTGGTGATGCTCAGCGTGCTCTGGATATCAGTGAAGAGGATTGGCGGGCGATGCAAGCGACCAATCTGGATGGCGTCTGGCGGGTTGCACAGTGCGCTGCGCAGCGCATGGTCAAAAGCGGCCGTCCGGGCAGCATTATCAACGTCGCCTCCATTCTTGGTTTGCGTCCTGGCACGGGTTACAGCCATTACTCAGCGGCCAAAGCCGCTGTGGTGCAGCTGAGCAAGTCCCTGGCGCTGGATCTGGCCCGTCACAAGATTCGTGTGAATGCCATCGCGCCGGGCTTCTTCAAAACCGAGATGAACGACGCGTACTTTGAGACTGAAAAAGGTCAGAACTACATCAAACGTGCTGTTCCGACCGAGCGTCTGGGGCAGCTGCACGAGCTGGACGGACCGTTCCTGCTGCTGGCCAGCGAGGCAGGCTCGTTTATCACCGGCGAAGTCATCGCGGTCGATGGCGGACACGTGATCAACTCGCTGTAAGCCGGTTTCCGCACCATAAAAAACGCCGCGTTCCGATTGGGACGCGGCGTTTTTTATGGGCTGTTGCAGGTAGCACCTGCTCAGTTGAGCAGGCCTTGCATCTGTGCGCGGGCAACCGCTTGGGTGCGGCGCTCGGTGCCCAGTTTGCTGTTGATATTCCAGGCGTGAGCCTTGACGGTGTTGACCGACAGGCACAGCTGGTCAGCAATTTCGCGGTTGGACAGGCCGGTTGCGATCAGTTGCAGAATGGTCCGCTCGCGTTTGCTCAGCGAGCAGATGTTGCTGGCTGGCTGTTGTGAGCGATTGTTCTCACCATAGGTGATCTGGCTGCTGCCCAGTACCTGAGTGCTAAACCACTGCGGATGGCGACGGCGCAAGGAGCTGACCTGTGGGCAGGCGTTGTCGGCACTGTTGACCACTTCACGATGCAGGTAATTGATCAGCAAGCTGGTGCCATTGTTGAGGTTTTGCAGCAGGTTGTCAGAAGCGCTTTCGTGCAGCAGCAGGCAGATCAGTGCCGGCCATCCTTCGCACTCTTCCAGCAGACGCTTGCGCAACTCCACGCTGAAAAACTGCTGACGTTCACGTACCAGCTCCTGAACCACTGCGCTGTCGAAGGCCAGCAAGTGGGCACCGATTTCACGGACCGAACCCTGCAGGACCAGACGGGGCAAGCTCCAGGCTGGGCGGCGGCGACTGCTGATCCACCAGCGCAGGCTGTTCGGTGTGCGCTCAATCAGGTCTTCCATGCAGGCATCAAGCTCCGGGCACGGTTGACGTGGATAGTCATCAAGCATCAGCCATAGCGGCTTACGCACCCGGGCCAGCATGCGGTGCAACACTTCCAGCGGCTCGCCTTCTTCAACTTCTTCGCCCAGCTCGGCTGCAATGCGGTTGAGCAGGTCACGGGATGTCATCGAGTGGCCAAGCATTTCAACCCACACCACACGGGTGTCGGCCGGTGCCTGGCGGGCGCATTCGATCATCATGGCGCTTTTACCGAAACCGGCAGGCGCGCAGAAAAGGGTCAAACGCTTGGAGTCGTTTGTCAGTGATTGGCTCAACACAGGACGGTTAACGTGCCCGTTATTCGGTTGAGGCAGGTGATCCACTTGCTGGCTAGACCATTCAAGGGAAACAGGGCTTTGGGCGTGCATAAATGTCGACCTCTGCGGCTCGGACATCATGTGTCCGGTGGGGGGTGTTATTTGTGCCAAGTCGTCTTGGGCTATAGGTGACTATGCTGCCTAAAACTTAGGCATGGTTTTGGATATTCCGTGCCGCCTACTTGACATAATCTGACAGGTAGGGTGTGAACCTATACCGTTCGTCAGATTGCGCCTTGAAATAGGGCCAAAGCCTGAATTGCCAAGGCTTGTACAGACTCCGCCACGGATTGAAATAGTGGTTAGGTGTGATCTTGAATCGGTACGTTAGTCTGTATGGCGAGCGCATTTGGCTGGTTATGTTGCGAGTGTTCCACCCCCACTCGCGGAGAGCCAAATGACAAAAACAAAATGGCGCGAACGCTTCAAGCCTCGTGCATCAACCCTGGCCATTTCCCTGGCATGCGTATCCCCGGCAGCTCAGGCTGTCTCATTTCAGATCGGCGAAATCGAAGGTCAGCTGGACTCGTCGCTGTCCGTCGGCGCCAGCTGGGCCATGCGTAATGCAGACCCGGATCTGATCGGCATGGTCAATGGCGGCAAGACCGCTGCATCCTCCAACGATGACGGCCGCCTCAACTTTAAAAAAGGCGAGACTTTTTCGAAGATCTTCAAAGGTCTGCATGACCTCGAACTGAAATACGGCGACACCGGCGTATTCGTCCGGGGCAAGTACTGGTACGACTTTGAACTGAAAGACGAAAGCCGTCCGTTTAAAGACATCAGTGACAGCAACCGTAAGCAGGCGGCGCAAGCCTCCGGTGCGGAAATTCTGGATGCGTTTGTCTATCACAACTACACCATCGCCACTTTGCCGGGCAGTGTGCGTGCCGGTCGCCAAGTCGTCAGTTGGGGTGAAAGTACGTTCATCGGTAACAGCATCAATGCCATCAACCCGATCGACGCAGCGGCACTGCGCCGTCCCGGGGCTGAGCTCAAGGAAGGCCTGATTCCAGTCAACATGCTGTTTGTCTCGCAAGGCATTACTGAGCGCCTGTCAGCAGACGTGTTCTACCAGTTGGAATGGGATCAGACCGTTGCCGATAACTGCGGCACCTTCTTTGGTGGTGATGCCATCGCCGATGGCTGCGATGAGGGCCTGACGGTTGGCCAGCCTGCCGCAGTAAATCTGCTGGGGCCATATGCCGACGCTATGGGCGTGAAAATGACCCAGGAAGGCTTGATCGTACCGCGAGCAGGTGACCGCGATGCGCGGGACAGCGGGCAGTGGGGTATCGCCTTGCGTTGGATGGGCGATGAAACCGAATACGGCGCTTACGCCATGAACTACCACAGCCGCACGCCTTACCTGTCGATGACTACGCCAAATGCAGCCGATATCGGTTTGGCGCTGAGCATGCCGCTGGGTGGTCTGGCCGGCCCGGTTGGGCAGACCTCGATGCTGGGGAACAGCAAGTACTTCCTGGAGTACCCGGAAGATATCCGTCTGTACGGGCTGAGCTTTGCCACAACTCTGGAAAGCGGTACCGCGTGGTCCGGTGAGGTGAGCTATCGTCCGAACATGCCACTGCAGTTCAACCTGCTCGATGCAGTAAATGCACCGGTCATTGAGATTGGTAAAGCTGGGCTGGCAGGTGGTATTGCAGGTGCTTTGGCGATGGCCGACACCGATATCAAAGGCTATAAGCGCAAGGAAGTCACCCAAATTCAGAGCACTCTGACGCACTTCTTCGATCGTGTGCTGGGGGCTGATCGTCTGGCGCTTGTGGGCGAGTTCGGCATGACCCATGTCGGCGGTTTGGAGTCCCGCAGTGATCTGCGTTATGGCCGCATCAACGAGGTGGGCCCTTACAGTCCGAGTAACTCAAACGGTTTTTACACCGCCAATTCATGGGGCTACCGCGTACGCGCAATGCTCGATTACAGCGACGTGTTTGCCGGGGTCAACCTTAAGCCGAATCTGGCCTGGGCCCACGATGTGGATGGCTACGGTCCGACCTTTAACGAAGGTGCCAAGGCGGTAAGCATCGGCCTGGATGCCGAATACCGCAGTACCTATACCGCAAGTCTGTCTTACACCGATTTCTTCGGTGGTGAATACAACAACCAGATTGACCGTGACTTTCTCGCCCTCAGCGTCGGCGTGAACTTCTAAACCTGCTTGAGAGTGTGTGTGATGAAGACAACTACAAGAATTTTCGCAAGCCTCACCTTGTCATTAATGACCAGCAGTGTGCTAGCCGCTGCCAGTCCGGATGAAATCGCCAAACTGGGCACGAGCCTGACTCCGATTGGCGCTGAGCGCGGCGCAAACGCGGATGGCTCCATTCCTGAATGGACTGGCGGTTTAACCAAGTCGGCCGGAAGCGTCGATGCCAAGGGTTTTCTGAGCAACCCGTTTGCTGACGAGCAGCCGCTGTTCGTGATCACGGCCCAGAATGCCGAGCAGTACCGGGACAAACTGAACGAAGGCCAGCTGGCGATGTTCAAGCGCTACCCGGAAACCTTCAAGATGAAGGTCTACCCAAGCCATCGCACTGTTTCTATGCCTCAGGCCATCTACGATGCGGCGCGTGTCAGCGCCGCCAACGTCAAGTTGGTTGACGGTGGTAATGGTTTGGACGGTTTTGCTGAGTCGCGGGTGTTCCCGTTCCCGATTCCCAAGAGCGGCATTGAGGTGGTGTGGAATCATCTGACCCGTTACAAGGGCGGAAACGTACTGCGTGATTCCAGCAACGGATTCCCTCAGCGCAACGGTGAGTACACCTTGGTACGTATGACGGATCAGGTGGCATTCCCGTCCTGGCTGCCGGACATGACTAAAGACAAAGCTGAAAACACCCTGCTGGTGTTCAAAAGCGTCACCACTGCTCCGGCACGTCTGGCAGGCAACGTACTGCTGGTTCATGACACCCTGAACCAGGTCAAGGAAGCCCGTATGGCCTGGCAGTACAACCCTGGCCAGCGCCGCGTACGTCGCGCACCACAAGTGGCGTACGACAGCCCCGGCAATAACGCGGATGGCACCCGTGCATCGGATGACTTCGATATGTACAACGGCGCGCCGGATCGTTACGACTGGAAACTGATCGGCAAGAAAGAGCTGTATATCCCTTACAACAGCTACGATCTGGCCTCACCGAGCCTGAAGTACTCCGATATTCTTAAAGTCGGGCATGTCAATCAGGACCTGGCCCGCTATGAGCTGCACCGTGTTTGGGTGGTCGAAGGCACACTGAAAGACGGTAAGCGTCATGTCTATGCCAAACGCCGCTTCTATATAGATGAAGACTCTTGGACCATCGCAGCCTCCGAACTGTATGACGGTCGCGGGCAGTTGTGGCGGGTAGGGCAGGCTATGCTGATGCAGGAGTACAACGCGCAGACTCCGTGGTATGCCCTTGAAGCCCTGTACGACCTGATCTCCGGCCGCTACGGCGTGTACGGCATGATCAACGAAGAAGCCAAATGGATCCGTTTCGGCGTGAATGCCTCGTCTAACGACTACACACCCGCCGCGTTGCGTACCTCCGGGGTGCGCTGATACAGACTGCCAGGCCAGAGGTACTGCGGGCGGGTGTCCTCCCGCAGTACGTTTGGTCGGGATTAATGCACTGTCGTCATATGTCAAATATCAGTCTATAAAGGTCAAGTCATGGCGCGGGAGCAGGCTCAATACTGCACCCAAACAATGACAAATGATGAGAGCTTATCCATGCAGAATCACTACGATGTCTTGATCATTGGCGCGGGCCTTTCAGGTGTCGGAACCGCTTGCCGTTTGGCCGAAGAAATGCCGGAAGCCAAAGTCGGGCTCATCGAACGCCGCAAGGCCATCGGTGGAACGTGGGATCTGTTCCGTTATCCGGGTATCCGTTCCGACTCGGATATGTTCAGCTTTGGTTACTCATTCCGCCCTTGGAACGAGCTGAAAGTGCTCGCCGACGGCACTGCCATCCGCAATTACATTACCGATACGGCGCGTGAGTACGGCATCGAACGTAAAGTTCAGTTCGGCCTGAAAACCACCGATGCCTCCTGGAGCAGCGAAGAGCGTCAGTGGCGGGTGACCTGCCTCGAAGAAGAGACTGGGCAGACCCGTGAGTTCACCTGCCAATACCTCATCTCCTGCACCGGTTACTACAACTACGATGAGGGCTTCTTGCCGGAGTTTCCGGGCTCGGAGCGTTTCCAGGGGTTGCAGATTCACCCTCAGCACTGGCCTGAAAATCTGGATTACAGCGGAAAGCGTGTGGTCATCATCGGCAGCGGTGCCACGGCCGTTACTCTGGTACCTGCCATGGCTAAAGATGCTGAGCACGTCACGATGCTGCAGCGTTCGCCAAGTTACGTCTTCAGTGTGCCGGGTTACGACAAGTTGTCTGCGTTTTTACGTCGATTCCTGCCAGAGCGTTTTGTTTACGGCATGGCCCGTAAGCGCAATATCGTCATGCAACGCCTGATCTACAAAGCCTCCAAAGCGTTCCCAGGCATGGTGCGCTCTTACCTGCTGCGAGGTGTTCGCAAGCAGGTAGGTGACCAAGTGGATATGCGCCACTTCACCCCGCGCTATATGCCTTGGGATGAGCGTATCTGCGCGGTGCCGGATGCTGATCTGTTCAAGGTGCTCAAACAAGGCAAGGCCTCAGTCGTAACCGATCAGATCGACACTTTTACCGAGAAAGGTATTTTGCTGAAGTCTGGTGAGCACCTGCAGGCCGACATCATCATTACTGCTACCGGTCTCAAGTTGCAGACGTGCGGCGGCATGGCGCTGAAAGTGGACGGTGAAGAGAAGCACTTGAATAAGCTGATGACATACAAAGGCTCCATGCTTCAGGACATTCCTAACATGGGCTTTGTGTTCGGTTACACCAACGCACCCTGGACACTGAAAGTCGATCTGACGGCCAGCTTCCTCTGCCGCCTGTTCAACTACATGAAGCAGAACCAGCTGGATGTGGTTATGCCCAAAGCGCCTGAAGGCCAGCTGATGGCGGATGAGACCGTCCTCGGCTCGCTGCAGTCGGGATACATTCAGCGTGCACAGAACCTGCTGCCGCGTCAGGGCCGTGGTTTGCCATGGCGCGTACTGCACAGTTATGAGGATGATCAGAAGATGCTTCTCAACCAGAGTGTCGAGGATGCGAATCTGGAATTCCGCCGCGCCTGATGGCGTCAGAGGTTTAGGCATTACAGCGCCGGGATTAAATACCCGGCGCTGTTCGTTTCAGCACACTGAGCAGGAAGATTCGGGTATGAAACCAACACTGATTTTTATTCATGGCATGTGGTCGCGGCATAACGTCTGGAACGAGTGGCTACCTGTGTTCCGCGAGCAGGGCTATGAATGTGTGGCGATGGATTTGCCAGGCCACAGCGAGCACGGATCGGATCAGCAACTGGCCGGTGTCCAGCTACAGACCTACGTGGATGCAGTGGTGAATGTCGCCAAGCCATACCCGCGTCCCGTCTTGATCGGCCACTCACTGGGCGGTCTGCTGGCCCAACTGGCGGCGCAACACCTCGACTTAAGTGGCGTGGTGATGGTCAACAGCGCAGCCCCGGGGCAGGTGTTTCCGTTGCGGGCGGTGATGCTGCCGGGGCTGGTTCGGCATTTTGCCAAGTGGGGGCTGTGGAAGCGCTCCTTCCGTCTCTCCGAGTGGGAAGCCAATTACCTGGTGTTTAACCGTGTTGCGCCAGAGCAGCGCGCGGCTCTGCACAAGCTGCTGATCGCCGAGTCAGGTCGGGTGGCTTACGCCGTAGGCTATGGTCGCTTGAACCTAGCAGGCAGCAACCGGGTAGACCGGGACAAACTGCGATGTCCGATTCTGGCGCTGGCGGGCGACAGTGATCGGATCATCCCGGTCGGTGTGAGCCGGCGCGTAGCCACTTGGTATGGTCCGCGCATGGATTACCGTGAGTTTGCCGGGCATGGCCATTGGCTGCTGGGCGAAGTGGGTTGGCAGCAGCGTGTCGAGGCAGTCAGTCAGTGGATTGCCGCGCTCAAACCGAGCGAGGAATAGAGCACTTCAGCTTTTACCCAATTGCCGCTCTAGGTGGGCGCGCAGGCGTTGCCGGGATTTTCCCGGGAACTGCTTGGCCCGCCATTGTTTCGGGCTCATCCCATACCAGCGTTGGAACGCCCGGGAAAATGCGCTCAACTCGGAGTAGCCGAGCATAGCGGCCAGATGCGTCAGACTCAGGGTCGAGTCGGCCAAATAGCGCTCAGCCATGGATTGGCGCGTCTCGTCCAGCAGTATCTGAAAGGATGTACCTTCCTCGGCCAGATAACGCTGCAGGGTGCGTGGCGACAGGTCCATGTAGTCGGCAATCTGTTCTATCGTAGTGCGTCCGTTGGGCAGCAGGTCGCCCAACAGCTGACTGACATAGGCCGGTAATTCTTGCACTGACATGTTGTCCAGTGTGTCCAGGTGCTTCTGGATCAGGCGATGCAGATTCTCATCACCTGCACTCAGGGGAGCGCTCAATACCTTGGCATCAAATACCCAGGCGTTGTACGGCGCGTTAAAACGCGGTGCCAGCCCTAACAGTCGGGTGTAGGCCTGCGGTTCCCGTAACGGCGCATGCTGCAGCATCAACGCGTGGGGCTGCCAGCGGCTGCCCAGCAAGGTGCGCATAAGCTGTGTGGCACCGCCAACCACCAGTTCCAGCACCAGACGGTGGCTGGGCACGTCTTTGACATTGCCCGCATCGTAGTGCAAAAGCGCGTGTTCGCCTTCAATCTCGATGCGAATACGCGATGAGCTGGAATGTAGGTGGAAATACTGGCTGAGCTCCTTGAGTGCTTCACCGACATTACTGGCGTTGCGGATCAGATACAGCAGCGGGCCGAGTCCTCCCACTCCCTGATAAATACCAAACTGCAGGCAGAACAACGGGTTGCCGGAACGGTTCACGGCGCTTTCAAGCAGGGTGGCAAACTTGCGGTAGGGGATAAAACTTTCTGGATGCTCCAACACATCGTTGGGTAATTCGGCATCGTTGATCAGGTCGTGAGCGTTCAAGCCCTGGCTGGCAGCAAACTCCTGCAGTGCGTAGAGCGATGAGGCGCGGATAAAGGCGGTAACTTGACTGATCAGCACTGAAATGCCCCTTAAGCAACTGCCTGTTGCATGGTTGATCTGAGCGGAAGTCCCTGAAAATTCGAGTGCTGGCAAACATTTCTATCCGAGATGATGCCTTTAGCAAGAATAATCTTAATGACTTTCGGCTCTGACTATTGAGAGCTACTTCTCTATTGGCATTTTCAATATCCAGCTGGCTTGTAGCCCATAGGTCGTATGAAGCATAGGCCTTATGTGTGTATGACACCGCGTAGAGCTCAAAGCATAGGTACAGGGGGGGTAGCAGCAGGCCATTTGTTTCAACCATTGCCCGTGACTAAATCCTGGCATTTGCGGAGCGGGCCTCGTAGGTAGGAATAGTCAGGTAAGCGGATGGAAAACGTCTGTTCTGTATATAAGAGGGGTGTTGTAAAAATGGCGTCATGCAAACCGAATTACAGTAATTGGCTTGCAAATTTATGTCCCTGAATAACATATGGTTTTATCTGCTGCCGAACTGGCATTTAATAATCAGGTTATTCGGGTGTAAAACTAATACTTGAGTTTGAGTACCAAGGTCTCATTAAGTTCTGAAACAGCTGCACACAGAATGGCGAGAACCTGAACCTATACGCATGGTCGCAATCAATACCCGACGTATTGCGCAAGGCCACAGCAGCTCCAATGTTATGCGAGCGTCTTGAGATGCGGAGCCAGAGCCGCCTGCTGGGGGCTCCCTGCTGGCAGTTGAGCGGTTTGTTGTGCTCAAGCGACTCGCGCAAGTGAGGTTGGCGGCTGTCTATAAATGCTATTAAGGCATCTCGGGGGCTTCTTATCCGGTAACACTAAGTTCCAATGCAGAGCAGTTTTAGCAAGCAACCAGGCTGGTTTTATCTCTATAATCAGCGCACAAACATACAGTGACGTAGGTATAATCTTCCGCCTTTCGTTGAGTATTAATTTCAGCCCTACAGGGCATCGCTCCACACATGAGGTCCCTTAGATGCATCCGAAGCCAACCTTCGCCGCATTGGTTTCCGCCGCCGCCTTGGCGGTTTTCGGCCTTTCCGGCTGTAAAGAATCCTCCGCACCACCGGCTCAGCAAGCTCCTCAAGTGGGTGTGGTGACCCTCAAATCCCAGCCGTATACCCTGACCACAGAACTACCAGGCCGTACCAGCGCATACCGTATCGCGGAGGTTCGCCCTCAAGTCAGCGGCATTATTCAGAAGCGTTTGTTTACTGAAGGCAGTGATGTGAAGGCCAACCAGCAGCTGTATCAAATCGATCCGGCAACCTATCGGGCCGCATACAAGAGTGCTCAGGCGGCCCAGATTTCTGCCAGCGCATTGGCCGATCGCTATAAATTACTGGTGGTTGATAAAGCCGTTAGCCAACAGGCATTCGACGAGGCCCGCGCCTCCAGCCTGCAAGCGCAGGCGGCGTTGGAGCAAGCGCAGATCAATCTGCGTTACACCAAAGTACTCGCCCCCATTTCTGGCCGTATCGGTCGTTCCATTGTGACTGAAGGGGCGCTGGTCAACAGTGGTCAGGCCGATGCACTGGCAACTATTCAGCAGTTGGATCCGATTTACGTAGACGTGACTCAGTCCACCAAAGAATTGCTGCAGCTGCGCCGTGACCTGGCCGAAGGCCGCCTGAGTGCTGCTGCCGATGGCGCCGCCAAAGTGCGCCTGCGTCTGGAGGATGGCAGCGACTATCCTCTGGAAGGCAAGCTCGAGTTCTCCGACGTGTCGGTTGACGAAGGCACAGGTTCCGTGACCTTGCGTGCGGTGTTCCCTAATCCGGACTATCACCTGCTGCCAGGCATGTTTGTGCATGCTGAACTGGTTGCCGGCGTTAACCAAAAAGCCATTCTGGTTCCCCAGCAGGGCGTGACCCGTACTCCTCAGGGTGAGGCCATGTCGATGGTGGTTAATGAGAAGAATGTGGTTGAAGCCCGACCGCTTAAAGCTGAGCGCACCGCCGGTAATAACTGGCTGGTGATTTCCGGGCTCAACGAAGGCGACCGCGTAATTACCGAAGGCCTGCAGTTCGTTCAGCCGGGCGTCGAGGTCAATGTTAAGCCAGCCGGCAATCTCAGCGCCAATCAGGCTGAGTCACAGACTGAAACGCGCTGAGCGGGGATTAACTGATGTCAAAGTTCTTTATTGACCGGCCCATTTTTGCCTGGGTTATCGCCCTGGTGATCATGCTGGCTGGGGGATTGTCGATCCTCAAATTGCCAATTAACCAGTACCCGAGCATTGCGCCACCGACAATCAGTATTGCCGTGCGCTACCCAGGTGCTTCCGCACAGACCGTGCAGGACACGGTGGTGCAGGTCATTGAGCAGCAAATGAACGGTATCGACGGGCTGCGCTATATCAGCTCATCGAGTAACTCCGACGGCAGCATGGAGATTCTGGTTACCTTCGAGCCGGAAGTGAATCCAGACATTGCCCAGGTGCAGGTGCAGAACAAACTGCAACTGGCCACGCCACTGTTGCCTCAGGAAGTCCAACAGCAGGGGATTCGGGTAACCAAATCGGTTAAGAACTTCCTGTTGGTGATCGGCCTGGTTTCCCAGGACGGCAGCATGGATAAGAACGACCTGGCGGACTACATCGTTTCCAATATTCAGGATCCGCTGTCCCGTACCAAAGGTGTGGGCGACTTCCAGGTGTTTGGTTCGCAGTACGCGATGCGTATCTGGCTTGATCCACAGAAACTCAACAACTACGGCCTGACGCCTGTTGATGTGAGTGCCGCCATTCAGGCACAGAACGTCCAGGTTTCTTCTGGTCAGTTGGGCGGCTTGCCTGCTCTGCCGGGGCAGCAACTCACGGCCACCATTATCGGTAAGACCCGCCTGCAAACTCCGGAAGAGTTCCGCAACATCCTGCTGAAAGTCATGCCGAGCGGCTCGCAAGTGCGTCTGGGTGATGTAGCTACGGTTGAATTGGGGGGTGAGAACTACAGCATCAGCGCGGAATACAACGGCAAGCCTGCCACCGGTATCGCGGTCAAACTCGCCACCGGTGCCAACGCCTTGGAAACCGCAAAAGCTGTACGTCAAACCATTGCCGACCTGCAGCCGTTCTTCCCGCCGGGAATGGAAGTGGTTTATCCGTACGACACCACGCCGGTTATTTCCGAATCGATCAGCGGCGTAGTGTCTACGCTGTTCGAGGCGATTGCTCTGGTGTTCCTGGTTATGTATCTGTTCTTGCAGAACTTCCGGGCCACCATCATTCCGACTCTGGCTGTTCCTGTCGTACTGCTGGGCACATTCGGCATCCTGGCCGCCTTTGGCTTCAGCATTAACACGTTGACCATGTTCGCCATGATTCTGGCCATCGGCCTGTTGGTGGACGATGCCATTGTGGTGGTGGAAAACGTCGAACGGGTAATGAGTGAGGAAGGCCTGTCGCCGCTTGAAGCCACGCGCAAGTCCATGGGGCAGATTCAGGGCGCGTTGGTGGGGATTGGTCTGGTGCTGTCGGCGGTGTTTATTCCGATGGCATTCTTCCCGGGATCGACGGGGGTTATCTACCAGCAGTTCTCGGTCACTATTGTGTCGGCCATGGCGCTGTCAGTACTGGTCGCGCTGATCTTTACCCCGGCGCTGTGCGCAACACTGCTCAAGCCGATTCCTAAAGGTCAGCATCACGAGAAACGCGGTTTCTTCGGCTGGTTCAACCGTACTTTCCAGCGCGGCGTGGATCGCTATGAAAGTGGCGTGAAGGCTGTGCTCAAGCGCAAAGTTCCGTACGTGCTGCTGTATCTGGTGATTGTGGCCATCATGGGCTGGATGTTCACCAAGATTCCGACCGCATTCTTGCCGGATGAAGATCAGGGCGTGCTGTTTGCGCAGGTGCAGACGCCGGCAGGCTCGACTGCCGAGCGTACCTATCAGGTCGTCAATGAAATGCGTGACTACCTGCTGACGGAAGAGTCCGACACGGTGCGCTCCGTATTCAGCGTGACTGGCTTCAACTTTGCTGGTCGTGGCCAGAGCTCAGCAATGGCCTTTATCGGCCTGAAGCCTTGGGCAGAGCGTGCTAAGGAAGAATTCAGCGTGTTCGCTCTGGCTAAGCGTGCGCAGCAGCGCTTCTTCAGCTACCGCGATGCCATGGTGTTCGCATTCGCGCCACCGGCGGTGATGGAGTTGGGTAACGCAACGGGCTTTAACTTTTTCCTGCAGGACCGTGCTGGGATTGGTCACGAAGCGCTTAACGCTGCACGCAATCAGTTCCTCGGTATGGCTGCGAAAAGCCCGGTGCTGGCGCAGGTGCGCCCGAACGGTCTGAACGATGAGCCGCAGTACCAGTTGGTCATTAATGATGAAAAGGCGCGCGCCCAGGGTGTGTCGCTGTCGGATATCAACCAGACCCTGTCGATTGCCTGGGGTAGTGGTTATGTCAACGATTTCATCGACCGTGGGCGGGTGAAGAAAGTGTATGTGCAGAGCGTCGCCGAGGCGCGCATGAACCCTGAAGACCTGAACAAGTGGTACATCCGCAACAGCGCTGGAAAGATGGTGCCGTTCAGTGCCTTTGCCAGCGGTAAGTGGGTCTACGGTGCGCCTAAGCTGGCCCGTTACAACGGTGTTCCTGCAGCGGAAATCCTCGGTGCTGCAGCACCGGGCTACAGTAGCGGTGAGGCCATGGCTGAAGTCGAGCGTCTGTCGGCACAGCTGCCGCCAGGTGTAGGTATTGCCTGGACGGGGCTGTCGTACGAAGAGCGCATGGCGGGTGACCAGGCTACTGCTCTGTATGTGCTGTCGTTGCTGGTGGTATTCCTCTGTCTGGCGGCGCTATATGAAAGCTGGTCGATTCCGTTCTCGGTTCTGCTGGTGGTGCCATTGGGTGTGATTGGTGCGCTGTTGGCTACCTATGGTCGGGGACTGTCCAACGACGTGTACTTCCAGATCGGTCTGTTGACGACGATTGGTTTGTCAGCCCGTAACGCGATTCTGATCGTAGAGTTCGCCAAGTCGCTGCACGAACAGGGCATGAGCCTGATCGACGCAGCAGCCGAGGCGTGCCGTATGCGTTTGCGTCCGATTGTGATGACCTCGCTGGCCTTTATTCTCGGCGTAGTACCGCTGGCGATTTCGGCGGGTGCAGGTTCAGGCAGTAAGCACGCGATTGGTACCGGTGTGATTGGCGGCATGCTTAGTGCGTTGGTGCTGGCGATTTTCTGGGTGCCGCTGTTCTATGTGGTGGTTTGCTCGATCTTCGAGAAGAAGCCGGCGGCGGTTGATAGCAACAAGGAGGTTAACCAGTGAAACGCTCAGTCTTACCTCTGGCTTTAGCCGTTAGTCTGCTCAGTGGTTGCAGCCTGATTCCTGACTATGAGCGGCCTCAGGCCCCCGTTGCGCAAGCCTGGCCTGAAGGCCCGGCGGCGCAGGCGGCAGCATCCGGCAGCAGCGCTGCCGAGGTGCTGGAGTGGAACAGTTTCTTCCGCGATCCGGCCTTGCGCCAACTGATGCAGGTAGCCCTGGATAACAACCGTGATCTGCGGGTTGCCTCCCTGAATGTGGACGCCTACCGGGCGCTGTACCGTATTCAACGTTCCGAGCTGTTCCCCAGTGTTGGCATCAACGGTAGCGGCACGCGTCAGCGTACACCGGGCGATCTCAACGGGACTGGTGAGCCGCAGATCAGTGGCCAGTATGGTGTCACTGCAGGCGTGAACGCCTGGGAAGTGGATTTCTTCGGCCGTCTGCGTAGCCTCAGCGAGCAGGCGTTGCAGCAGTATTTCGCCACCGAACAGGCTGCCCGCAGCGCTCAGATCAGCTTGGTCTCCAGTGTGGCAGCCGCCTATTTGCAGTGGCAGGCGGATCAGACTCTGCTGAAGGTGACTCAGGACACCCTGAAAACCTTTGAAGACAGTTACGCCCTGACCCAGCGCAGTTTTGATGTCGGTGTGGCCGATGCACTGGCGTTGAGCCAGGCGCGCACTGCGGTGGACAGCGCGCGGGTCAGTCTGACCCAGTATCAGCGTCTGGTGGAACTGGACCGAAACGCGTTGGTACAGCTGATTGGTGCAGAACTGCCAGCTGACTTGCCGCAAGGGCTTGATCTGGACTCTGAAGTGCTCAGTGCGGTGCCAGCGGGACTGCCGTCTGATCTGCTGCAGCGTCGTCCTGATCTGCTGGGCGCGGAGTTCCAGCTCAAGGCTGCCAATGCCAACATTGGTGCGGCGCGCGCCGCGTTCTTCCCCAGCATTACCCTGACCGGTAATGCTGGTACTTCCAGCAGTGAACTGTCTGGCTTGTTTGATGCGGGTTCTGGATCGTGGCTGTTCCAGCCGCAGATCAACTTGCCGATCTTCAATGCCGGTCGTCTGCGTGCCAACCTGGAATACGCCAAGTTGCAAGAGCAGATTCAGGTGGCGCAGTACGAGAAGGCGGTTCAGGTGGCTTTCCGTGAGGTGTCTGATAGCTTGGCATCACGCACCATTTATGAGCAGCAGCTGAAGGCTCAGCGTGAGTTGTTAAATGCCAGCGAGACCTACTACAACCTAGCGGATCGTCGCTATCAGGCAGGGGTCGATAGCTACCTGACCTTGCTGGACGCGCAACGTCAGCTGTTCAGTGCCCGTCAGGCGCTGGTGACCAGTCGTCTGGCGCAGCTGAGCAGTGAAGTCGAACTGTACAAGGCGCTGGGTGGTGGTTGGAGCGACAAAGGGCAACCGCCACAAGAGTGACAGGCTGTTGCTGAAAACCCCGGTTTATACCGGGGTTTTTTATTGGCCTGATGTTGGGGCTAGGCAACCGATCAGCACAGCGCGTGATAAAACAGGCCAGTGATGATCTGGGGTGGATAAAAATTTTTCCAAGCGCTGAAGCTCATGGCAATAAACACTACCAGCCCCAGATTGCTCAGTGTGGTTCTTAGCCGCCTGCGCCAAACTCTGCGCTTGCGTGATGTTGACGTGTTCATCTGTTCACCTGTGACAGATGTTCAAACAGAATGGCCCCACCAATACACATCAATACCAGCCCTCCGATCACCTCCGCGCGTTTTCCGACGATCGCACCTAAGACCCGGCCCAGCATGATGCCAATGGTGACCATGGTGGTGGTTGCCAGGCCAATGGCCAGGGCGGCAACCCAGATGCTGACATCGACAAATGCCAGGCTGATACCCACGGCCAGTGCGTCAATGCTTGTGGCTACTGCTGTGGCAGCCAGTAGCCAGAATGAATGCTGATCAGGCTTTTCTCCGGCCTCATCGTCCTTACCGCTCAGGCCGTTGTGGATCATGTGCAGCCCCAGCGCCAGGAGCAGCACAAAGGCAATCCAGTGATCCCATTGTTCAACGTAACTGCTGGCAGCTTGGCCGAGTAGCCAACCGATAACGGGTGTAGTGGCTTCAATGACCCCGAAGATAAGCCCCGTGCGCAGCGCCATCAGGACGTTCGGTTTGTTCAGGGCAGAACCTTTGCCGATTGCCGCAGCAAAGGCATCGGTAGACATGGCAAAGGCTAGCAAAATGAGGGAAATCGGACTCATGAGTTAACACCTGCCGGGCAACAAGACAACGAACAGTCCCTGTACGCCCAGCTTCTGGTACAGAGATGTCGTTGGTCTCACCACTCCGTTTGGATGCCTTGACCACGGCAATGCGCCGAGAATGTTGACCAAGGCGCCTTCAAATGGATGAAGGCAGGCTACTCCCCAAAGAGGTCGCCATGCTAACAAGGGGAAGAATCCGAGTTGTGAAAAAAACGTCAACCAGGCCCGGCTGGCGGTTCACCATGTCTGAAAGGTTAGGTTGCAACTCGTCGTCATAAACTGCAGCGGCGATATCTCGGATTTGATCACCTTGTCGCTGATCGGCGTGCACACAGTTTTTGCCATAGTCAGAGTGCTACACGGCAACAGGAGCAAGGAGAGAGCAGGGCAAGAGCGCATAAAAGAGTTGCCCCGGTTATCAGGCGATTCCTTTCTCGAGCGAACCTTAATGAAGTCTTAACGACTAATACTTAGCAGCACATGGAAACGCGTGAGCGAGTGTTGCGGGACTTTTAAAGGCCTGCTGCAACAGGGAGGTCGCAGGATGCGAGTGTTATTGGTTGAAGACGACAAGGTTTTGGGTGATGGCATCCGAGTGGCACTGCGCAGTGAGTGTTACACCTTGGATTGGCTTAGTGATGGCTTGGATGCCGCGCACGCCCTGAGTTGCGAGCAGTTCGATCTGATTCTGCTTGATTTGGGATTACCCCGGCTGGACGGGCTGGACATCCTGCGCATGATTCGCAACCGAACCGATTCAGAGGTGCCGGTGCTGATCCTGACAGCACGTGATGAAACCTCCTATCGCATCAAGGGATTGGATGCAGGGGCCGACGATTACCTGATCAAGCCGTTCGACATTGATGAACTGAAAGCCCGGATTCGAGCTCTTTTACGCCGTTGTCAGGGGCGCGCACGGCCCTTGCTTGAGCATGCCGGTGTCAGCCTTGATCCCGCCAGTCAGGAAGTGCGCTACCGTGGCGACGTTGTGCCGATGACGCACATGGAGTTCCAGTTGCTGCATCAGTTGCTGGCTCGTCCTGGCGTAGTTGTCACCCGGGAGCGCCTGACAGGCACCCTCTATGGTTGGAAAGAAAGTGGTCAGGGCAACACCCTTGAGGTGCTGATCCACAACCTGCGCAAGAAGCTTCACAGCGGACTGATTCGGACTGTAAGAGGTGTGGGCTATCTGGTGGAGTCCCACGCATGACCTCCATCCGGACACGGATTCTTGCTCCAACCATTGTCTTGGTGATTGTCGGTAGCCTGCTGTTGGCTTGGCTGACACTGCGCGACAGTCAGCATCGGCTAGAGAGCGTGTACGACGCCCAATTAGTTCAGGGGGCACGTCTGCTGCATGGCCTGGTGCTGTTACGCAAACAGGAGCAAATCGACTGGTATAGCTTGGCCAGTACGATGGACACCGCCTTGAATCACTCAGGACAGGGGCTTAGTGATCAGCCTTATCAGGCTCATCTGGAGTTTCAGGTGTGGGCAGCAGATGGCAGCTTGATGGGGCGCTCAAGTAATGCTCCGAAACTGGATATTCCGCCTGGTGCTGGGATGCAAAGTTTTATCTACGAAGCCCAAAGCTGGCGCGGCGTGCTGGTCAAAGGCAATGATCACGGCATGAGTATTTGGGTGGGGGAGCGAGCGGATCTGCGCGATGGGGTGATAAAGGAAATGCTCAAGCAAGCCTTATTGCCCACGGTGATAGGGCTGCCGGTGTTGGTCGTTATCATCCGGTTGTTGCTTGGCTGGGGGCTTACCCCGCTGCACAACTTTGCCCGGCAGTTACGATCTCGACCTCGTGATAGCCTGCGGCCACTTTCGCACGAGCCCCTGCCTGTCGAGCTTGAGCCCATGCGCCAGGCTTTGGACCGGCAGCTGGAGCTGCTGCGGGAATTGCTGGAGCGTGAACGGCGATTTATCACGGCTGCTGCCCATGAACTCCGTACGCCACTGGCAATACTGGATATACACGCTCGCAACGCCCGGGAGGCATGCTGCGCCGAGGAGCGTGAAACCGCCCTCGGGCATGTCCAACACGGCCTTGAGCGAGCCACCCGCATCGCCAGCCAGTTACTGGCCATGGCCCGCCTTGAGCCGCGGCAGCACATCAGCGAGTCGATCAACTTCACCTCATTGGTACGTGAAGAGCTGGCGGAACTGGCCCCGCTGGCCTTAAAGCGAAATATTGAACTGTCGCTGGATGCCAGTGATGACATCTACATCAGCGGCGATTCGGTGTCCCTGGCGATCATGCTGCAGAACCTGATCAGCAATGCTCTGACCTTTGCGCCGGATAACAGTGAAATCAGTGTGCGCCTGCGTCGTATTGGGGGGGGGAATGTCCGCATGGAGGTTCTGGATCGTGGTCCTGGCGTTAGTGAAGCGCAACGCGACAGGCTATGTGACCCTTTCTATAGCAGCGGCAATCCGCTGGGCGCCGGGCTGGGCTTATCCATCGTCGAGATGATCAGCCGCAATCGAGGCGGGCAAGTCACCTTCACCAACCGCTTCGACGGAGGTCTGTGCGTTGGGGTAGAGCTGCCTGGAGAGAGTCGCCCAACTGCCAAGCTGGCCCAAAGGTCTGCAGAGGCGGTTGCGAAATAGAGCATTGCTCGGGATTGGCCCTAATGTGCCAAAATCTCCTGCCCACTTCTTGACGTGACTGAGCGCCATGACACCGACTGAAACCCCGTCCCTGATCCGAGAAACCTTCCCCGTCGGCCCGCTGCAGTGCAATTGCACAATCATTGGAGATCCGCTCACAGGAAAGGCAATTGTGGTGGATCCGGGTGGCAATCCTGATCTGATCATGGCGCGGCTGGAGGCTCATGGCCTGAAGGTGGTGAGCATCATTCACACCCATGCCCATCTGGATCATTTTCTGGCCTCCGGGCAGATGAAAGAGAAGACCGGGGCAACGCTGCATTTGCACAAGGATGACCAGTTTCTGTGGGACAACCTGGAGATGCAGTGCCGTATGTTCGGTGTGCCGTACACGCCGGTGCCCGCGCCGGATCAGTGGCTGGCGGACGATGAGGAACTGGCCTGCGGTTGCGGGGTTGCGCTGCACACGCCGGGGCATACACCGGGCTCGATGAGTTTCTGGTTCCCTGAGGCCAAGCTGCTGATTGCCGGTGACACACTTTTCCGTCGCAGCATTGGCCGCACAGACTTGTGGGGTGGGGATTACCAGGCGCTGGAGCGTTCCATCAAACAGCGCTTGTACACGCTGGATGAGGACGCAACGGTGGTGACCGGGCATGGCAGTGATACCCTTTTGGGGGACGAGATGCGAGATAATCCGTTCGTTCGGGCCTAAGCTATTTGATAGTTCGTACTTTTGTGCTTTCTACGGAACTTCGCGTGCACTTTTTACTCTGACGAAGCATGCGAACCCGTGTCGTATTAATAAGGAAAATTCAATGAAATTGTTTAAGAATCTGGCAGTTACGGTTGTGGGCGTAAGCATTCTGGCGGGTTGTACGACCAATCCATACACGGGTGAAAGTGAAGCCAGTAAAGCAGGTATGTACGGTGGTGCCGGTGCCGTTGCCGGTGCCCTGATTGGTGCGGCCACATCCAGCAAGAAAGACCGCGGCAAGGGCGCTCTGATTGGCGCAGCTGTCGGTGGCGCAGCTGCAGGAGGCTATGGCTATTACGTCGATACGCAGGAGGCCAAACTGCGTCAGACCCTGCAGGGTACCGGCGTTCAGGTTCAGCGTAACGGTGATGATCTGAAGCTGATCATGCCGGGCAATATCACCTTTGCTAGCAGCTCGGCTGATATCTCAGGGAGCTTCTATCCAACCCTGAACTCGTTGGTGCTGGTATTCAAAGAGTTCAACAAAAATGGCATCAACATTGTTGGTCACACCGACAGCACTGGTTCTCAGCAGTTGAACCAGGACCTGTCCAACCGCCGTGCGCAGAGCGTTGCGTCTTATCTGACTGCTAATGGTGTCGACGCTTCGCGTATCTCGGCATACGGCGCAGGCCCGAGCCAGCCGATTGCTTCCAACGATACCCAGCAAGGTCGTGCGCAGAACCGTCGTGTAGAGATCAATCTGCGTCCGCTGTAAGCCGTGCAATAAAAAACGCGCTCCCGGAAACGGGGCGCGTTTTTTTGTGCGTGCTAGGTGCTCGGTCGGTCAGTTTTGCCCGTGCTGCTTCATGCGCTCCAGCTGCGCGTCCTTATCCAGCCACAGTTGGTTAACCCACTGTTGGAACTGCAGGCGATAGGCCTCGTCCTGATCGTAATTGCGGCCCAGAAACGCTTGTGGAATCTGCATTTCTTCAAAGTGCACAACCACGCGGTTTACCTTTCCGCACAGCAGATCCCAGAACCCCGGATTACCTTGCGGGTAGTAAATGGTGACGTTGACCAAGCTGTGCAGCTGCTCGCCCATGGCATCCAGTACAAAGGCAATACCGCCTGCCTTGGGTTTGAGCAGGTGCTTGAACGGTGATTGTTGCTGGGCATGTTTGGCCGGAGTGAGGCGAGTGCCTTCAAGGAAGTTGAACACGGCAACCGGGTTGGTTTTGTAGCGCTCGCAAGCTTTACGCGTGGTGGCAAGGTCTTGCCCGCGTTTTTCCGGGTGCCTGGCCAGGTACTCCTTGCTGAAACGCTTCATAAAGGGGAACTCCAGCGCCCACCAGCACAGGCCAATCACCGGTACCCAGATCAGTTCTTGTTTAAGGAAAAACTTCAGCAGTGGCATGCGCCGGTTGAGCAGGTACTGCAGAGCCAGAATGTCCACCCAGCTCTGGTGATTACTGGTAACAAGGTATGAGTGGTTTTTGTCGAAGCCTTGCAGGCCGCTGACCTCCCATTGCGTCTTCCCCACCATGTCCATCCAGCGTTTATTAACGCTGATCCAGGTTTCTGCAATGCCATGCATGACAAAACGCAGCGCGCGTTGTAAGGGAGGAATTGGGATCAGTAGTTTTAGCAGGGCCACAGCGAAGAGTGGCCAGCAGCAGATCAGGGTGTTCAGCGCGAGCAGCAGGCCGGCGATCAGGCCGCGCAGCGGGGCAGGCAAAAAGTGCAGCATGGGAAATGCGAGTCCGGTGATTAAGGGCGTTTGCCACTGAAGAGGCGCTGCGCAAGATGGACACTCGCGCTAATGCCGCGCACAGGTTAACGATTGTTCACTGAACTGCAAGTTTTGATTTACTGGCCTGATTAACGCATTTCGCGTTTTTTCATGCACGTTATGCGTCAGGGCCGCCCGAAGACAGCCCTGATATTTACTGCGAAAGGCTGGCGGCTTGAATGGCTGTCAGAGCGATGGTGAAGACGATGTCATCCACCAGAGCCCCCCTGGACAAGTCATTAACCGGCTTGCGTAGGCCTTGCAGCATCGGGCCCACGCTGACGCAGTCGGCACTGCGTTGCACGGCCTTGTACGTGGTGTTGCCGGTATTCAGGTCGGGGAAGATGAACACGGTGGCGCGGCCAGCTACCTGACTGTTGGGTGCTTTTTGTCGGCCAACGCTTTCAATTGCAGCCGCGTCGTATTGCAGTGGGCCGTCCAGCAGCAGTTGTGGCGCTGCCGTCTGAGCAAGACGGGTGGCTTCACGCACCTTTTCAACTTCTTCACCACTGCCAGAGCTGCCGGTTGAATAGCTGATCATCGCTACGCGTGGATTGATCCCAAACGCCTCAGCAGAAGCGGCGCTTTGCAGGGCAATTTCGGCCAGCTCGGGAGCCGTTGGATCAGGATTTACCGCACAGTCGCCATACACCAGCACTTGGTCAGGCAGCAGCATAAAGAACACCGACGACACCAGGTTGTAGCCTGGCGCGGTTTTAATCAGTTGCAGTGCCGGGCGGATGGTATTGGCGGTGGTGTTGATGGCACCCGAAACAAGGCCGTCTACTTCATCCAGTGCGAGCATCATGGTGCCCAGTACCACGCTGTCTTCTAGCTGCGCAGCGGCTACCGGTGCCGTCAGGCCTTTGTTCTTGCGCAGCTCAACCATGGGCTCGACGTAACGCTCGCGGATACGTTCCGGGTCGAGAATCTCCAGCCCTTCCGGCAGATCGATGCCGTGGGTGCGGGCCACCGCCTGGACTTCATCAGGTTTGGCCAGCAGCACGCAGCGGGCAATGCCGCGAGCCTGACAAATGGCCGCTGCCTGAACGGTGCGCGGTTCGCTGCCTTCTGGCAGCACAATGCGCTTGTTCGCGGCTTTGGCACGCTGTACCAGCTGGTAGCGGAATGCGGGAGGCGACAACTGCAGTTCGCGGGGCGTGCCGCAGCGGGCCAGGAGCCACTCCTGATTGATATGGCTGGCGACAAAGTCAGCGACTTTCTCTGCACGATCTTTGTCGTCTACCGGAATTTCTTTGTTCAACCTGTTCAGGTTGGTGGCGGTGTCATAGGAACCGGTGCTTACGGTCATCACCGGTAAACCGCTGTTCAGAGCTCCCTGGCATAACTCAAGGATGCGCGAGTCCGGGGCAAAGTCGCTGCACAGCAACAGGCCTGCCAGTTGGGTGCCGTTCATGGCGGCCAGACTGGCGGCCAGGATGATGTCGTCACGGTCGCCCGGGGTCACAACCAGCGTGCCGGGTTTGAGCAGCTGCACAGTATTGGCCACGGCGCGGGCGCACAGCACGATATTCATCACGCGGCGTTGTTCGTAGTCACCGGCATTGAGAACACGGGCACCCAGTAGTTCGGCGATATCTCGGGTGCGGGCTGCATTGAGATCATCGCGCCACGGGATGCAGCCCAGCAGGCGGAAGTCATCAGTCTTGAGCAGGGGGGAGTGTTCGGTCAGCTGTTCGGCAAAGGCTTCAAGGCCTTCTTCGCAACGCACTTTGTTGAGAATTACGCCCAGCACTTTCGGGTCTTTCGGGCCGCCAAACATCTGCGCCTGAATTTCGATCCGGTCTGAGAGTTCGTTGATGCTTTCCTGTTCCGGCGAGGACACCAAAATAACCTCGGCATCCAGGCTTTTCGCCAGATGGAAGTTCACTCGGGCGGCATAGCTGGCCTGGCGAGTCGGCACCATGCCTTCGACAATCACCACGTCTTTGTCGGTGGCGGTTTGTTGATAAAGGCTGATGATTTCCTCCAGTAACTCATCCAACTCACCATCGCCGAGCATGTGCTCAACCTGGGACAGTGCCAGCGGTTTGGGGGAGTTCAAGCCGTGGGTGCGGGCGATCAGTTCGCTTGACCGCTCCGGGCCCATATCGCCTGGATGTGGCTGCGCGATGGGTTTGAAGAAGCCGACCTTAAGACCAGCGCGTTCAAGTGCGCCAACCAAGCCCAGGCTGATGGAGGTCAGGCCCACACCAAAACCGGTGGGGGCGATGAAAAAGGTGTGCATAAACGCTCCGTTGTAACAGGAAGACGGCAATCAGCGATTGAGTAGTTCCAGTGTATCGAGGGCAATTTGCCGTTCTTCATTGGTCGGGATCACCAGCACCCGCGGATGCCCGACAGCATTGATGGCACCAGTCTGACCGCCAACCATTGCACTATTAAGTGCATTGTCCAGCGCCAGGTTGAGCAGTTTCAGGTGTTCAATGGTCTTGCTGCGGATCAGGGCCGAGTTCTCGCCGATACCGCCGGTAAACACTACGCCATCCAAGCGCGGCAGAGCACAGGCCATAGACGCCAAGGATTTAGCCAAACGATAGCAGAAGACCTCAATAGCCAGCGTTGCACCGGCGTGTCCTTCGCTGCGAGCCTGCTCAAGCGTGCGCATGTCATTGGATAAGCCGGAGAGTCCGAGCAGCCCGCTGTCGTTGTTAAGCAGGGTGTCGATCTTTTCCAGGCTCCATCCCAGATTACGGGCCAGATGACTGTGCAGGTTTGGGTCCACATCACCACTGCGGGTTCCCATCACCAGGCCTTCAAGTGGTGTGAGGCCCATGCTGGTGTCGCGGCTCTGTCCATTCACGATGGCACAGGTGGAACTGCCATTGCCCAGATGTGCGACCAGCCAGCAGCTGTCATTGACGGGCAATTGACTGAGCTCAGCGGCGCGTACGCTTACGTAGCGGTGGCTGGTGCCGTGGAAACCATAGCGGCGAACGGCATGCTGAGTGTAGAGGTGCTCGGGTAGGGCATAGCGGTAGGCGTGCTCAGGCAGCGATTGGTGAAACGCCGTATCAAATACCGCTACCTGTGGCAGATTGGGGAAGAGGCGCATGGTGGCTTCAATGCCAAGAGCGTTAGCAGGATTATGCAATGGTGCCAGTGGCGACAGGGCGCGAATACCCTCGAGGCTGACCGTGTCTAGAAGACAGGCTGTGGTGAAGTGCTCGCCGCCGTGGACAACGCGGTGACCAATGCCGTGAAGTTGACCGTTGGTCGCGCTTTCCACCAGCGGCAGAATCTTGGCCAGGGCGCTGCGATGGTCGGCGCCGGGCAGGATCAGATTTTCTTTCTGTCCATCCAGCTTCCAGCGAATCTGTGCATCTGGGCTGCCCAGGCGTTCGGCCAGGCCGCTGAGGCGTGTATCGGTGTGGTTTTCATTGATCAGTGCAAATTTGATCGACGAGCTGCCACAGTTGATAACCAGAATATTGCGTGCGGGCATCTACTGCTCCTTGTTCCGCTCTTTTGGCGCTATTACTGAAGTTGTGACTTCGGGAAGTGCCGCGCCGGTGTTAGGGTTCTTTGCACACCAGCCGCAGTTGAAAACTTCGCCCAAGCGGGCTTTACGGTGAGTCTCATCCAGTACCCAGGCTCGGTTCTGCCAAGGCGGCTGATGACGCAAGTGTTGGGTATGACCGCATGACAAGACTGCCACCCAATGGCCTTCTTCATCCTGACGAAAGTCAATCAGCTTCACTTGCATGGCATTTTGTCCGTCCGAGGCTGTGGTGGTTAGCTTTCACACGTGGCCTTGGGTAAACTTGCACATTCTCTTTCCCTCAAAAAAGGTCCCGCCCCATGTTGATCGCCGCCAATAAGGCCGTCTCCATCGACTATACCCTGACTAACGATGCCGGTGAGGTGATCGACAGTTCCGAAGGCGCAGCGCCTCTGGTTTACCTGCACGGTGCCAGCAACATCATCCGTGGTCTGGAAAAGGCCCTGGAAGGCAAACAAGCCGGTGATGAACTGAATGTCTCCGTTGAGCCGGAAGAAGCCTACGGCGAGTTCAGCCCGGAGCTGGTTGCTACCCTGAACCGTTCCATGTTTGAAGGCGTGGATGAGCTGGAAGTTGGCATGCAGTTTCACGCTTCTGCACCGGATGGTGGCATGCAAATCGTAACGATTCGTGAACTGGACGGTGACGACGTGATTGTTGACGGCAACCACCCACTGGCTGGTCAGCGCCTGAACTTCAAGGTCAAGGTTGTCAGCGTTCGTGATGCCAGCGCTGAAGAAGTTGCGCACGGCCACATCCATGGTGAAGGTGGTCACCACCACTAAGTAGTACTGTCGGATTTCGACTTGCGGTTGCAACGCTTTCGGAGCGTGCTGCTAAGCTGCTACACATAAAGGGCGCCTTTCCGAGGCGCCTTTTTTATCCACTGTGACGAGCCTGCGTTATTTCAAGGAGAAAGCAATGAGTGCCTTTCACGACCTCAGCCTGCGCGCATTGGACGGTCAGGAGTTGCCACTGGCACCTTACAAGGATCAGCTGGTTCTGGTGGTTAATGTTGCGTCGAAGTGTGGCTTGACCCCTCAGTATGCGGCTCTGGAGAAACTCTACCAGCAGTACAAAAACCGTGGTTTTACCGTGCTGGGCTTGCCGTGTAATCAGTTTGCCGGACAAGAGCCCGACAGTGAGGAGGCCATCCGCGAGTTCTGCACGTTGAACTACGGTGTGACCTTTCCGCTGGGCAGCAAGCTTGAGGTCAATGGCCCGGACCGCCATCCGCTGTATCGTTTGCTGGCCGGTGAAGGAGCTGAATTTCCGGGCGATATCACCTGGAACTTTGAGAAGTTTCTGGTTGGTCATGACGGTCGTGTGCTGGCACGTTTCTCCCCCCGCACATCACCGGATGATCCTGCGGTCATCCAGGCCATCGAGAAAGCTCTGGGTTGAGGTCATTCCTGCCAAGGCTGCGGACAATGCGCTGTAGGGATTGTCCGCACCAGAGCATCCGGGCTTAATCGGGGTGATCTGCCGAGGAAGTCCCTATGAGCTCGTTCACATCTGCCCCCGCTGTTACACCTGCCACTGCCTCTGAACTCAGAGCGCTGATTGAGTCTCGTCGCGCTGTCCGTCGTTTTAAAACGGACCCTGTGCCCGATGATGTGGTGCGGGACTGTCTGGAGATGGCTGTACTGGCACCTAACTCCTGCAACCTACAGCCGTGGAACTTTCAGGTTGTGCGTGATCCGGTTTTGCTGGAGAAGCTGCATACCGTATGCATGTTTCAGCATGCGGCCAAAGCCCCACTGATCATCGCCGTACTGGCGCGCCCGGATACTTGGAAGCAGGCCTGTCAGGACATCATCGACAAATGGCCCGAGCCTCAGGTGCCTGCTGCAGTTGAGGCGTTCTACCGCAAGACAGCGCCGTTTCAGTACGACCAGGGGCCACTGGGGATCAAGGGCTTCTTGAAGCGTCAACTGTTACGCGTGGCTGGGTTGCGCAAGCCGCTGATGCGCACTCCGAATAGTCATGCGCAGATGCGCGTCTGGGCGGTTAAATCCACCGCGCTAGCGGCTCAAAACTTGATGTTGGCTTTTCACAGCCATGGCTACTCCAGCTGTCCGCTGGAGGGTTTTGATGAGGTGCGCCTACGTAAGACGCTGGATATTCCGAAGAAGGCCGTGCCAGTGATGTTGCTGGCGGTCGGCATGGAAGATGAGCGCGGAGTGTATAACCCGCGTTTACGTTTTCCGTTGGAGCAGCACGTCAGCTGGTTGTAAATCGGCATAGCCGGTGCGCCCTATAGCGTCCCGGCTTTCTTCCAGGTCAGGTAGCTGTTGACCAGTTGCGGGCCCAGTTCGCCGGGCCTTACGTCCAGAACTGGCACCCGGTTGGCGATTAAGCGCTCATGCAGTTCTGCTCTGGCTGTGAGGTAATTAACGCCGCCGCAGTAGTCCAGTGCTGCATCAAAGTTGTCCACAGGTGTCTGGCGCAAAGTGTCCAGAATATCTTCTCGCAAACTGGCGATTAATACGCGGTGCTGTTGGCTGAGGCGCTTAACTGCACCTAATAATTCCTGGTCATCTTCATCACGCAGGTTGCTGACCAGCACCACCAGGGCGCGGCGGCGCTGACGTTTGAGTAAATCACTGATTGCTGCGCTGAAGTCGGCTGGTTGCTGTGTGCTGTCCAGGTCGTACAAACCGTTGAGCAACACGTTGAGCTGGCTCTGACCTTTGGCTGGTGGCAAAAAGCGCTGTTGGTGAGTGGCAAATGTGGCCAGGCCGACCGCATCGCCTTGACGCAAGGCCACGTAGCTCAGTAACAGGCAGGCATTGAGTGCATGGTCAAAGTGCGCCAGCTCGCCGTCATGGCTGCGCATACGCCGTCCGCAATCCAGCAGGAAGATGATCTGCTGGTCACGTTCATCCTGATATTCGCGGGCGATGGGGGTGCGTTTACGTGCAGTGGCCTTCCAGTCGATCTGGCGCAGGGTGTCGCCATCACGAAATTCGCGCAGTTGGTGAAACTCCATGCCCAAACCACGGCGCTGATGCTGACGTATGCCGAGTTGGTTGACCCAGTCCTCAACGGCCATCAGTTGCGCGCCGTACAAACGGGCGAAGTCCGGGTAGACCTTGGATTCACCCCTGATTGGCAAGTAGCGGCGACCGCGCCAGAGCCCCAAGGGGCTATGCAGGCCAATTTCACAGCGGGGCAGGGTGATGTGACCGCGTTGCAAGGGGCGCACGCGATAACTGCTCTGGGTGTGTTCGCCGGGGCGAAGGTCGACGCTCAAGGGCAGGTTCTCAAACGCCACGGTGCCGGGCAGGTGGTCGAAAATCTCCAGTTGAGTGGGCCGCGAGAAAGGATGGTGGATCACCAGTGTGACTTCACTCCAGCGCCCCAGTGGTAAGTTGCCGGGCAGCTGTCGTTCAATGCGAGGTGACGGCAGGCGGCGCAGCCACAAGGCATCAAGCAGGGCAGCGCTGGCCAGGGCAATCAGCAGGCCCCAGTACAGACTGTCGATGAGCGCTGGCAGTTTGAGCTCTACAGCACTGGCAATGCCCAGCAGGCAGCCGATTACGAACAGGGCTGCCAGGCAGAGAATCAGTGCGCGGGACGGTTTCATGGACACGTGCCTTAGTGTGCGCAGGTCATAGACGGGGGGCCGGAACCTGATTGATCAGCTGTTGCAGTACCTGATCAATGCTCAGTCCTTCGATATCCAGCTCAGGTGCCAGACGTATGCGATGACGCAGCACCGCCAGGGCGCAGCCTTTGATGTCTTCCGGCAGTACGTAGTCACCGCCACGCAGCAGAGCGCGGGCGCGGCCGCAACGGACCAGGGCAATGGATGCACGAGGTCCGGCTCCCAGCGTCAGGCCTGGCCAGGTGCGGGTCGCTCGGGCCAAACGGACGGCATAGTCGAGTACCTGATCGTCAATCGGCAGGTCGCTGGCAATCTTTTGCAGCGCCTGAACATCACGGGCTTGCAGCAAGGTGCGCAACGGGGTGACTTCGAGCATATCGGCTTTGCTGGAGCGAGCGACCTGGCGAACCATATCCAGCTCTTCTTGCTGCTGCGGATAATCCATACGCAGCTTCAGCATGAAACGGTCCAGCTCGGCTTCCGGCAGCGGATAGGTGCCTTCCTGCTCAATCGGGTTTTGCGTGGCCAGAACCATAAACGGTTGCGGCACATTCAGTGCGCGGCCTTCCAGGGTGACCTGACGCTCCTGCATCACTTCAAGCAGAGCAGCCTGAGTTTTGGCAGGGGCGCGGTTAATTTCATCGGCCAGCAGCAGGTTGGTGAACACCGGACCTTTGCGCAATTTGAATTGCTCGCTTTGCAGGTCGTATACGGCGTGGCCGGTGACGTCGCTGGGCATCAGGTCTGGGGTGAACTGGATGCGTGCAAACTCGCCACCGAAGCAGCGGGCCAGGGAGCGCACCAGCAGAGTCTTGCCCAGTCCGGGGACGCCTTCAATCAGTACATGGCCACCAGCGATCAGGGCGCTGAGCACATCATCAATGACCTCGCTCTGGCCGATCAGGGCCTTTTGCAACTCGCTGCGCAAGGTCTGCGCCAACAGGCTGGCACGCTGGCGCTGGGTCGCTTGAGGGCTGGCGCTTGGCACGGGCGCTGCTGGCTCCGGTGCTTGGTCAGGCGCTTCTACGTTTTCCGGCTGTTCTGGCAGTTGTTCGCTCATAGGGCATTCCTGAGGGTTTGCAGGTTGGCGACCTGGCGGGTGAAGTCGACGGCGCTCAGCTTGTCTGCGGACAAGGGGCGCATGGCTTGGCTGATGGCGCTGGTGGGCTGGCGGCTGAGGCGGCTAAGCACCTGCCATTGTTCCGCCACTGGCAGGCGATCAAAGCCTGGGTGACGTTGTCGGGCGCGACGCTGGATGTCCTGCTGCAAGGTCTGCAGCAGGGCCAGTTGTCCGTTGTGGCGATAGAGGAAGTGTGCACTACCACGCAGGTGTTCGAGCAGTTGCCGGCGGCTGCGGCTGGCCGGTTGCAGTACCGGGCCTTGGCGCATGCCCAGATGCCAGAGGCCCAGAGCAATCAGCAGCGCCAGCGCCACCAGTGCGTGCGGGAAGTGGCGTAGTAACAGGGTGAATAGGTTATCCCGGTCGGAGCGGTAGACCAGCGTCACTTCACTGTCTTGGGTCATGTACCAGAGCAGCCAGGCATTGTCGTAATCGCCGATGCTGTCGTTATGCCAGATCCAGGCGTCGGTCAGCACCGTAATCAGACCGTCACCGTGGTAGGTCTGCAGCATGTGCGTAGCCGATTCGCTGTTGGCCCAGACATGTGCGCGGTTGGGCGCATCGTAGAGATGAAAGCTGGTATCAAAACTGATGTAAGCCGGTGCTTTCTCGTTCTGTAAATACAGCTGAGTGAGTTCGGGATAGCTGACGCTTTCACTGGCTGGAGTGCCATCTTTTGCGTCTGGCTGATGCGCTTCAGGCTGATCGGAGGCTTGCCCGTCGGTATCATGCTCGGGGACCTCAGCGCTGTTTTTTTCGTCGTCGAGATCGTCAGTTTCGTACTGATGAATGCCCAGGGCGTCGAGCAGCAGATCGCCGCTCTTACCTTCGTCTTCATCCCACAGTCGTTCGGCGACAAATAGCAGATGGCCACCTTTTGCTACCCACTCCAGGGCGCGTCGGGTCTGACCAGGCGTCATGTTGGTGCGATCGCCGAGCAACAGCAGGGTCTGACCTTTGCTGGGCAGGGTTTTGAGAATCTCCAAATTTTCTGCACGGGTCACGAGTCGGCCTTGCTTCTGGAGGAATTGCTCCGCTGCCAGATATGGCGTGGCGCGGGCTTCCGGTGACGGGCCGTGTTCAACAGACTCTTGGTATGGCGTTAGTTTGCTGGCCAGGTACACGCCCAGCAGCAGGAGCGCGCCCAACAGGGCCAGTAGTAGTACGATTCGGGCTCTACGACTCATGCCTGAACCCCGGGCGCAAAGAGCTGACGCCAAGCCGAGCAGAGGGTGTTCTTGAGTTCAGCGGGTGGTAGTCGGTGACCGTAAGCAAGATTCTGCCAGTGAGCGGTCAGCGTCCGGCTGAACTGATCAAGTTCAGCTTGGCCGATGCCTTCAACCAGATGCAGGACTTCGGTTTCGGTATGGGAGCTTTGTAGTGGCAGCCGCTGGTCGTGCACAAGGCGACTGAGCAGGCCACGGTAAAGCAGGCCCAGCGCCGCGCGTGGTTCTTCATCCCACAGGCGCTCGGCTTCTGCGGCAATGTCATCCGGTAGGCTTCGTGGTGCCAGATCGAGTCCGAATAGCTGTTGAGGTGGTTGAACAGTCTGCTGACGCTTGATTCCCAAACGTGCCGTGAAGGTTGTCAGCCACTCCCGATAACGCCAGATCAGCCAACCAATCAGGCCGATCAGTACGGCCCAGAGCAAGGCCTCAAACACGGCGCTGATGCTGTTGATGTAACGCCAGACTTCCATGCCGCGCATAAAGGCCTTAATGGCATCGTTAAATGAGCCATCATCGGTGGCAGGCTGTTCGTCGCCGAATCGCCAGCGGGTGACCATTTCAGTATTGCGGAATGGGGGCTTTTCCAGCAGCGCGCTGATCGCATCTTGTGCGGCTTTGCTGGTCAGGGGCTGGTTGAGCAGGCGGTCGCTGAGTGGGCCGTTCGGGTCCTGTGCAGGAATGGGGCAACTGGTTTGATCCGCTGCCAGCGCCTTTTCCGTGGCAGGCAGCAACAGCAAGCTGCAGCCCAGCAGCAGGGCTATGGCGACACTACGTAAGCGCTGCGCCAACTGGCGGAAGGTCAGCTCAATATCCCAGGCTTCCAGCTCTGTCCGCCGGTTGAGGTACAGGGTAAATCCACTCGCCACATACACCGGGCCCCAGACGATCAGGCCCAAGGCGTAAAGCATGTTGGATAGGTGCTCTAACCACAGCCACTCTTCAGCGGCGCTGTCGATGAGTTGTGACCATTGCCAGTTGGTCTCTAATTGGCCTGGAATCAGCATGTAAAACAGGCTGACTCCGCCAACCCACAGAGCTGTCTCCAGGTGAACCCCAATCACCGTCAGCCAACTGGCCGGTCGGGCATTACGCTGGGACAGGACGATCAAACGCTTTTTCCGCTCATCTCCTGAGAGCCCCTCAAGCTGCACCACGGGTAGATCAAAGCTGCGGGTCAGGCTCAGCCGTCGCCAGGTCAGGGAGGTAATCAGCTGCGGTTTGAGTAGGCCCGGAAAGGCCTTCAGGGCCTGACTGAGGCTGGGCGTCGCACCGAACAGGGCATTGGACAGGATATACAGCGGCAGACGTTCGTAAGCCGGTTTCAGCCACCAGAAGATCAGCACGGCAAGGGTCGGTTTGTCCCAGAAAAGCAGGCACAGCAGGGCGAAGAGCGGCAGTGTGACGATTGCCCAACTGAGCATGAGCAGCCCGGCATGTTTGCGCGCCAGCAGCACGCCCAGATCAATCGCTTCCCAACTGTTACGGGGCCTTATGATCACGCTGGCATCACTTGGGCGCATAGTCACCTCGCCCAGCCAGAAGCAGATAAGTAAGCACCATAATCCACAGTGCGGCACCGACCCAGTATTTAATCTGTGGAGTGGCGAGCGTCATCGAAGACCAATAGGCTTCGACAAAGGCCGCTATCAGCAGAAAAATAGCCGCCCCACCGAGCAATTTGACGCCGTCAATGGCCGCCAGACGCAGCGCCTCACCTCTGCGCAGGCGTCCGGGTGCCAACAGCGCCCAGCCCAGTTTGAGTCCGCCGGCACCGGCCAGGGCGATGGCGGTAAGTTCGAACGCACCATGACCAATAACGAAGGACCAGAAGGTCTCGCCAAAGCCGATCTGCGTCAGATGGCCCGCTACGGCACCGATCATCAGACCGTTAAACAGCAAGTAGAACAGTGTGCCCAGGCCAAACAACAGGCCGCTGGCGAATGTTTGAAAGGCGATGCCGATGTTGTTCATGATGTAGAAACCGAACATGACCCAGTCATCGCTGGATCCGCGCTCGCTGAATCGCCCAATACGGTGCGCTTCCGGGTCGTACATCGCCTCCATTTCGGCCACACGATCAACCGGCAATAAGCTGTAAACCAACTCCGGAACGCTATAGACCAGCAGCCCCATGAGTAACAGGCTGCCGAAGAACATCAGGCTGGCTACCGCGACAAAGCGCCACTGAGCTCTGACCAACCGGGGGAAGCCACTTAACAGAAAACCCAACAGCTGTGCGCCCAACGGGCTGCGGTGTCGGTAGAACTGCTGATGGCCACGCATGGCCAGGTGCTGCAAACGATCAACTAGATGGCTGCTATAGCCCCTTGCCTGGGCGATTGCCAGTTGTTGGCAGAGTTGGCGGTAATGCCGGGCAAAGTCACGGCTTTGCTCCTGCGTGGCTTTACCACTCTCCAGCGCCTGTAATCGTTCATCGAATGCATTCCAGTCCTGCTGATGCAGGTGTTCGAACAGACTCTGCTTCATGTCGGCCCTACCAAACCACGGGCAATGCCATGAATCCGCGACTCGGCAAATTCCGCCGGGACGCGTAGCGGCTCGGCGAGGATTTCAGCCAGTTCCTGGCGGCGTGAGGCTGACAATTCATCGGCTCGCTCAGAAAAACCAATCATAGCGCGCTGTTCGTTGAGACTCATGGGGAAGGGGGCTGGGACGATATCGGCACTTGCCAGCTGTCTGGCATTCGGCGGTGTGTCGCGGTACACCACTAAGGTCCCGGCTGCAATATCGCCCAAGCGCTTGAATGTAGGGTGGCTGAGGCAGCTGATCAGGCCGAAAGCGTACGCAAATGGCAGCATGTCGACGGTACGTAGCAGATTGCGTGTCAGGGACGCCGCCCAGCCAATGGGAGTGCCGTCATCGTGGATAACCCGCAGACCAAGCATGTGCTTGCCAGGCGTTCGGCCCTGATTGAGAACTTCAAACAAGACCATGTACCACCAGTTCACAAGGAACAGAAGGATGCTGGATAAGCCCACACCCAACTTACCGAGGAAGGCAAACAGGGTAAGCAAGGTCGCTAGCAGCGCGCCGCGAATCAGAAAGTCGACGGCGAAGGCCAATGCTCTGGGTACGGCTCCGGCAGGACGCAGAACCAGATCAATTCCTTCTGGGGTTTCCACCTGATGGCGGGTGTCCAGGCGAGTAGGCTGCGAAGCTTCAAGTCCGGTAGGAGAGGTTGGCGGCATCGGCAAATTACGTTGGGTAAAGCCCGATGCTAGCCAGCGACTGATCGCGAAGCAACCTGTCTTACTTATTGATTCAGATTCTTCTGGCACTTAGCGCGGGTTAGTTTCAGTACAACCAGCAGGTTGTCGGCTCGGCAAACTGCGCTGCCTGTTACTCAGCCAGTGGTAGACTGCACTGCCCTTACTTAAGGATTACACCGTGACAGCAAGCCTTTTCTGGTACGACTACGAAACCACCGGTATTGACCCGCGCCGCGACCGGCCGCTGCAAGTGGCAGGTATTCGTACGGATGAGGCGCTTAATGAGATCGGTGAGCCACTGAACATCTATTGCCGTCTCAGTGATGACATCTTGCCGCATCCAGCTGCCTGCCTGGTCACCGGAATAACCCCAGATGTCCTTGCGAGTAAAGGTCTGGATGAAGCTGAGTTTATGAGCCGTGTGCACGCTGAGCTGGCGCAGCCAGGTACATGCGGCGTGGGCTACAACAGCTTGCGATTTGACGACGAAGTCACACGCTACAGCCTGTACCGCAATTTTTTTGATTCCTACGCCCGTGAGTGGCAGGGCGGTAACAGCCGTTGGGACTTGATTGATCTGGTGCGTACGGCCTACGCACTGCGCCCGGAAGGGATCAATTGGCCTGAGGATAATGGCCAGGTCAGCTTGAAGCTGGAGCGTCTGACAGTCGCCAATGGCATTGAACACGGTCAGGCCCACGATGCTCTCTCGGATGTGCGGGCCACAATCGCATTGGCGCGCCTGCTTAAAGAGAAGCAGCCAAAGCTGTATCAGTACCTCTACCAATTGCGCAGCAAGCAGCGGGTGATGGATCAAATTCGACTGCTGCAGCCTTTTGTTCATATTTCCGGGCGTTACGCTGGTGCGCGCCACTATCTGGCAGTGGTTTTACCCCTGGCGTGGCATCCGCGTAATCGGAATGCTCTGATCGTCTGTGATCTGCAATCCGACATCTCAGTGCTGTTGGATGAGTCTGCTGAAACCTTGCGAACCCGCCTCTATACCCGCCGCGATGAATTGTCTGAAGGTCAATTGCCGGTCCCGCTCAAGTTGCTGCATATCAACCGTTGCCCTGTAGTTGCACCGATGAATGTATTACGTCAGCAGGATATAACCCGCCTGCAGCTCGATATCGGGCTGTGTGAGCAGCGAGCAGAGCAATTGCGCAGCCGCTTGTCCGATTGGAAGGAAAAACTACCGGAGGTATATGCCGAGGAAAATTTCGCCGGCACCGAAGACCCCGAGCAGCAACTCTACAGCGGTTTTATCGGTGATCGTGATCGACGCTTGTGTGAGCAAGTCCGTAGTTCCGATCCTCATCAATTAGCAGGTGAGCGATGGATGTTTGATGATGGACGGTTGCCAGAGTTGTTATTCCGTTACCGTGCACGCAACTACCCGGATACTTTAACGGCTAGCGAAAAAACGCTTTGGCAAGAGTTCTGCCGGAATCGTTTGAGTCACCCGGAATATGGTGCACCGAATACCATCCAGCAGTTCACTCAGGCAGTGGCTGAACTTTCGGGGAGTTTGTCGGTAGAGCAGAAGGGGGTATTGGATGCGTGGACCGCTTACTGCAACAGAATTAGAACGGTTTATGGCTTGGAATAACTACGCGTATAGAACTGACGAGTTAGTCAGTTTGATTCTTGAAGTGTGTGATTAGTTTCAAATCCCGTTCGCTGTTCGTCAGGTTCCGGAAAGACAATAAAAACGCCAGCAGAGCTGGCGTTTTTTGGTGCATAGCGCTGCACAGCTACTGGGGTTAGCCCAGCAGGGTGGCCCAGCCTTCAACTACGTCGCTACCCCATTTGGCTTTCCACTCTTTCAGAGTTTTGTGGTTGCCGCCTTTGGTTTCGATAACTTCGCCGTTGTGCGGGTTTTTGTATTGCTTAACTTTGCGAGCGCGTTTGCTGGTTGCAGCTTTGGCACCACGAGCAGCTTTGGTCGACTTGGCTTCTGGGTCGAACATGGCGATGATGTCACGCAGGGACTTTTGATATTCACCCATCAGTGCGCGCAGTTTGCCTTCGAACTCGAGCTCTTTTTTCAGCTTGTCGTCCTGGGACAGGTTCTTCAGACGCTCCTGGAGCTCTTTAATTGCTTCTTCAGTGGCGCGGTATTCATTGATAAGGGACATTCTGCATTACCTGTGCTAGCGATTGGTTACTAAGTAGCACTAATAATAGTCATGCACTTTTCACAAGTAAACCATTTTGACCAAGTTTTATTTGTTCTAATTATTAAGACTATTAGGCTTGTCCTACAAAAAGTTAACTAACACTTGGGTGTCGCGGAAAAATCCCACAATTTGTAGTTGATTTATGCTGGCGCTACTTCAACTTGCTAGGGCCCTAGAATGGGATTTAGTCCCTCTTGGGGCGATCTACGGCTGTTGTTTTTCTTCGTAACGACTAAAATGGCCGACTTTTCCAAGTGGTGGAGTTGTAAATGCGTACGTTTCGATTGGTGATCGCTTGCCCGGATCGGGTAGGGATCGTGGCCAAGGTCAGTAACTTTTTGGCCACTTACAACGGCTGGATCACTGAAGCGAGTCATCATTCGGATACGGAGAGTGGCTGGTTTTTTATGCGCCATGAAATCCGCGCTGATTCGCTGCCGTTTGACCTAGATGGGTTCCGTCAAGCATTTGCGCCGATTGCCCGTGAGTTTTCCATGGAGTGGCGGGTTACTGACTCGGCAGTGAAAAAACGTGTGGTGCTGATGTGCAGCCGCGATTCACACTGCTTGGCCGACTTGTTGCATCGCTGGCATAGCGATGAGCTGGATTGCGATATTCCCTGCGTTATTTCCAACCATGACGATCTGCGCAGCATGGTGGAATGGCATGACATTCCTTATTTCCATGTCCCGGTCGATCCTAAGGATAAGCAACCTGCATTTGATGAGGTTGAACGCCTGGTCAAGGCGCACGAGGCTGATGTGATTGTGCTGGCGCGCTATATGCAGATCCTTCCGGCGCAGCTGTGCGCAGAGTACTCGCAGCGAGTGATCAACATCCACCACAGCTTCCTGCCGTCTTTTGTTGGCGCTAAACCGTATCACCAGGCTTCTCAGCGCGGGGTGAAGCTTATTGGTGCGACGTCCCATTACGTGACTGAGGAGCTGGATGCCGGTCCGATCATTGAGCAGGACGTGGTGCGTGTCAGCCACCGCGACAGCATCGAAGAGATGGTGCGCCTCGGTAAGGATGTTGAGAAAATGGTGCTATCCCGTGGCCTGCGTTACCACTTAGAAGACCGCGTGTTGGTTCATGACAATAAGACTGTAGTGTTCGACTAGTCTTAACCTGTCTTTAGTCAGCGAGTAGAGCGTTGATATGAATGATCCGCTCCAGCGTGCAGCGTCAAGCCCGATCCCGGTTGTAGGAGAGGGCTGCTTGCAGCGATATGATCCTGACGCAATGACGGCTGAAACAGGTTGCGACTTTGCCGGTGCAGAGGACTTGTGGGAGCAACTTGAAAGTGCTGTTGATAAACCGGATACAGCTCAGGACAACTCGCAGTCTTAAAACAAAGGGCGCATAAAGCGCCCTTTGTTTTTTCTCCTCAGATTCTGAAACCTTCCACCAGCAGTTTCAGGCGAGCTGCCTGTTGCTCCATGTCTGCGCAGGCGCGCAATGTGGCATTGAGGTTCTCCACGCCTTCCTGGTTTAAGGTGTTGATCTCAGTGATGTCCATATTCAATGACTCAATGACTGACGTTTGCTCTTCGGTTGCTGTGGCGACCGACTGGTTCATGCTGTCAATCTCGCCGATGCGCTCGGTGACGCTGGTCAGGCGTTGGCCGGCCTGATTAGCGATCTCGACGCTCTGATCACTGTGCTGCTGGCTCTCGGTCATAGTGGTGACCGATTCGCGTGAGCCGATCTGCAGTTCTTCGATCATGGATTCGATTTCCTGCGCTGACTCCTGAGTGCGATGGGCCAGGTTACGTACTTCATCGGCGACCACCGCAAACCCGCGTCCGGCCTCACCGGCCCGGGCTGCCTCAATAGCGGCATTGAGGGCGAGTAGGTTGGTCTGCTGGGAAATGCTTTTGATCACCTCAAGAATCTGTCCGATATTGACGGTTTTGCTGTTGAGCGCCTCAATGTTGTCGCAGGATGCACTGATTTTGTTGGATAGCTGAGTCATGGCCGCAATCGTGTTCTCAACCACCAGACGGCCGTCCTCGGCGAGCTGACGGGCATCGCTGGCTTGGGTAGAGGCATCGGCTGCGTTGCGGGCGATTTCCTGTGCCGCGGCACCCAACTGGTTGATGGCGGCTGCAACGCTGTTGGTTCGGCTTGCTTGTTCATCAGAGTTGAGCATGGAGGCGTTGGAAGCACCGAGCACCAACTGAGCGGATTCGTTCACTTTGTGTGTAGCCGAAGAAACTTCCCGGATAGACGCGTGTATACGTTCGACAAACTGGTTAAAGGACTGAGCAAGCTGGCCGAATTCATCGCTGCTGTTGATCCTCAGTCGTTTGGTCAAATCCCCTTCACCTTGGGCAATATCTTGCATGGCTTTGCCCATCAGGCGCAGCGGTTGCATCAGGACATTAATCAGCATGCCCAGCAGCACGATGATCGACACTATCGCAACGATCATGGCGATCACCGCTGAGGTTCGGAATTGGGTCAGCATCGAATAGGCGATTTCCTTATCGATGGACAGTCCGACATACCACTCCACTGAAGGCAGGCCAGGTACCTCGCTGAAGGTCATGATGCGGGTGGTGTCGTCGACCTCTACCTCACTGAAGCCATTGTTAATGGCCGGTGTGTTTTGCGGGTGAAGTTCGCTGAGAGACTTCATCACTTGTGTCTGATCAGGATGAACAAGAATTTTTCCGTCAGCGCTGACCAGAAACGCGAAACCCATGCCGTCAAAATTGAGCGAGTTAATGGTTTTAACCAATGCATCCAAGCTCAGGTCGCCTCCCACAACACCAGTATTCGCCGCAGGCGAGGCAATGGTGACAATCAGCTGTTTGGTTGACGCATCCTGATAGGGCTCGGTTAGGGTTACGCCGCCGGCCTTGACTGCATCCTTGAACCAAGGGCGCGAGCGTGGATCGTAGTCATCGCCCATATCTTCATCAGGCTGCATGACGAAGCGACCGTCGTTATAGCCCAGATAGATGTAGCCAAAGGTATTGGCCAGAGCTTTTTGCGTAATAAGGCTTCGGACTTGGCTTTCTTCGGCATTGTTTGCTGCCGACTGGGCCGCGCTGTCGATCAACAGAATGCGGCCGGATAGCCAGTTAGAGATGTTGGAAGCGGTCAGATCCCCCATTTCTCTCAGATAATTCTGTAGGTCATTGCGAATGGCATTACGCTGCAGATAATCGTTATAGAGGGTAAACAGGGCAAAAACGCAGACCACAACCAACGAGGCCGCCAAGAGAATTTTGTGGCTGAACTTCAACGCATTGCTCATATTGTTATATCCAATGTCAAAACTGGCATTGAGGTTAATCAGGCTTCAGATAAGTACACTAGTGCAAATAAAAATGTTTGCCCGGTTGCTGTAGCTATTTATTTCGAGGGAGATGACGGGATGACTGAAGGTGCGCAGTTTTTCATTGGAGCGGATCTCCAAGGGCGGCAGATCGGCCAGGCGCTGCGTTTGGCAAACCGCCACGGGCTTATCGCCGGTGCGACGGGTACCGGGAAAACGGTGACTCTGCAAAAACTGATCGAGACATTCAGTGATGCCGGTGTGGCTGTTTTTGCGGCAGACGTCAAAGGCGATTTATGTGGCCTGGGCGCAGTGGGTGCGCCCCAGGGAAAGGTCGCCGAACGTATCGCCAGCATGCCTTGGCTTAATCATCAGCCTCAGGCTTACCCGGTGACGCTATGGGATGTAGATGGCAAAAGCGGCCATCCGCTACGCACCACGCTTAGTGAAATGGGGCCGCTGTTGCTTGGAGCGTTATTGGAACTGACTGACAGCCAGCAGGCCGCGTTGTATGCCGCGTTCAAAGTGGCTGATCGCGAAGGCCTTCTGTTGTTGGACATGAAGGACCTGAAGGCGCTGTTGTCACACCTGAAAAATAATCCTCAAGTGCTCGGCGAAGACAGTGCGCTGTTCAATCCGACTTCATCCCAGGCCCTGTTGCGCAAGTTAGCCAGCTTGGAACAGCAGGGCGGTGACGACCTGTTTGGCGAGCCGGCTCTTCAGCTTGAAGACCTGCTGCACCCAGATCGTGATGGCCGTGGGCGTGTGCATTTGCTCGATGCCAGCCGGCTGGTGCATGAAGCACCGAAGGTGTATGCCACCTTCTTGCTGTGGTTACTGGCCGAGTTGTTCGAGCAGTTGCCGGAGCGTGGGGATGCCGATAAACCGGTTCTGGCTTTGTTTTTTGATGAGGCTCATCTGCTTTTTGCTGACACGCCGAAGGCTCTGCAGGAGAGGCTGGAGCAGGTGGTTCGCTTGATTCGCTCGAAAGGCGTCGGGGTTTACTTTGTTACGCAGTCGCCGAGTGATTTGCCCGATGCGGTACTGGCCCAGTTGGGCCTGCGTATTCAGCACGGTTTGCGCGCTTTCACGGCTAAGGAGCAGAAAGCGCTGCGGGCCGTGGCAGATGGCTTTCGCCCCAACCCAGAGATCAATACTTTGGCTGCTTTGACTGAGCTGGGTATTGGTGAAGCACTAGTCGGAACTCTTGAGCTCAAAGGCACGCCCGCTATGGTGCAGCGCGTAGCGATAGCGCCACCGCAATCGCGGATTGGTCCGTTGAGTGAGAACGAGAGGGCTGCGCTGATAAGCCAGTCTCCGCTGTTGGGTCGCTACGATAAGCCGATTGATCGTGAGTCTGCCTATGAGGTTCTCACTGCCCGCGCTGCTGAACGAGTCACGGAAGAGCCGTCTGCACCGACCAAACAACCTTCCGCCAAGAGCAAAAAAGAAGAGATAGGCCTTGGCGGAATGGCGGGTGAATTGCTGGGCGATCTGGCAAGTAATGCGATGAAAACCGCCGTGCGACAGGCAGCCAACCAGCTTGGCCGTCAGTTAGTTCGCGGCTTACTGGGTTCTTTAATGGGCAAGAAGGGGCGCTAAGTTAAGGAAGGCCACGCTTCGGGGTGGCCTTAATTGACTCAATCACTTGAGGCTGCATCTGTGGCAGCTTCGGCGCGGTCTTTCAGTTCCTTCTCAATCTTTTCGATTTCTTTAGCGAACGCCTGATCCAGCACATTGGAGCGCTTTCTCCACGGTTTGCGTTCCGGGTCAGGTTGAGCAGCGTATGTTACCACCTCACCGCCGTATATATCTTTGAAGCGTTGTGCCTGCCGTTCAAGTTCGGCGCGCAATTCGTCTTTCGTCACGTAGAGTTACCCATTTATTGCAGATATCACGGCCAGACAGAGGTTCGTTTCTGTATTCAGACCGCTTTTAAAGTGTGTCTAAGAATATAAAAAAGGAATGAAAATACCTTTTAGGTATCACCCTCTGAAGAACGCTGATTCCGATAAAGATGTCGGCAGCACGGCCATCATTAAAGCGAAGAGTTGCAGTGATAACCTGAGTAAAACGCTCGGGTTGTCCAGCAATAGAATGCCGACTTAAGAGAGTGTGAATACTCATTAATTATCATTGAACGCCAAGGGCAAGTCTAGTGTGTCACTTGGCTTGTTCAAGGCCGTAGCGCTTCAAGATTTTTCCAACCTGGCCGGAGTCCATCAGTTTGATCAAAGCTTCGTTGAACTCTGAAAATCGTTCATGGGTCACCTTTTTACGAGAAAACCCTATTCCGTAGGAGGTCGATGCCATGTGGCCGGCATTGCGTAATGCATAAAGTCGATCGTGGTCAATCAAGTGTCGGGCCACGTCATTATTCAGAACCACCAGGCCATTTTTTCCGAAGCGCCCGGCGCTCAGCATCAGCAACAGACGCTGGTTGTTGGTAATCAGCGATATCTCAATGTCAGTCACATTTTTGAGCTTTTCCTGCAAGATGTATGAGGTGCCGGATGGGCCGTATACCCCGATCTTACGACCCGCTAGGTCTGATGGCTTGGTGAAGATGAAGTCGTTCTCACGGCGCGTGTAAAAGTTGTAACGGCTGACACTGAGCATTGGTGTTATATAGAACGAATCGCGTCTGGCCGGTGAGTCAATCACGGTAAATATGCCGTCCACTTCTCCATCTTCGGCGTGCTGCAGAGCCCGACGCCAAGGCAGCACATCTATTGGGCAATGCCACTTAAGTTGTGTGCAGACCAAGTTAACTATTTCCGGAAATGCGCCGCTGGCGATAGCGCCTCGGGAGTAACTAAAGGGTGGAAACTCCTCGGTGACAAATAGCATCTCTGTCGCCGGTGAATAGTTCACGCAACCTAAAAGACTCAATGTCAGTATCAGGTTTCGCAGCACTAATCCTTCCTTATTCATGCAACGAGTGTAGACCGAAGCGATCCGTCTTACGGTTGTCTCACTTCATGATTTTTGTAAGTCGTGTAGGTTTCTAACCCATTCCTAAGTGTCTCTACAATAGTGCGTTAGACACCCGATGCTCTTTAGAGTAGCTGGGAATAAGACGGTCTAGTACGGCGGGGTGTTTCTGATTGGTCTACCGCCGCTCTAGCCTGCTGGTTTCGGAGGTTTATATATGTGCGAGGGCCGGACATATATAAGTAATTATTGTTTCCTAATATGAGAGGGCTTTACCAAGTTACGACTGGAGCGCTGGCAGATAGTCTGGTGATTGCTTAGATCCATCTGCAGCGCTTGGATTATTCAGTTGCCCAGAGCTTTGCAGCTGGGCTCATAGTTCTGTCCGCAGGCACTTTGAAATAAGCGCCGGGCTTGATCTGGGTCCTGTGGGACACCTTGCTGTCCGCGTTGATACAGCGTGCCGAGGATATGTTGCGCCATCGGGTTACCACCGGCAGCAGATTGATTAAGGTATTTGAGCATCTGGGGCTGATTGCTCAGCGACGGCTCATTGTTGCCGGTATACAGGTAGGCCAAGCTCACCGCTGCAACTGCGTGGCCTTTATCGGCCGCCTGTTTCCACCAGTATTCTGCTTGTTTGAGGTTTTTTGGCTGTGCATTGAAGTACTGATTGCCCAACTGAAACTGACTCTCGGGATCGCCGCGGGTTGCCTGTTGTTGCAGAGCATCAAACTGGGGGGTAGTGCTGTTGGTGGATGGCGTGACTGAGGAGGAGGCCTCATCAGGTTTTTGCATGGTGGATGTTGTGGAGCATGCGCAAAGTAACAGCGCGCTCAGTAGCACAACGTGCGCGGGTAGTGTGCGCATAATCTGGTTCTCCTTGGCTGGGCTATCAGGGGCTAATACTCAGAGACTGTAGGGTAGTAGAGAAGTTGCGAGGGGAAATTCCTGCATGGGACAGAATACATATCAGTTTGTCGTATTGGGCATTTAACTCCACGGTAAGAGCTGCGATTCTTGTTAGCTCATATTTATTTCAGGCTGGTTGAACTCCATGCAAATCAACTCAGATTTTGACAGCGGCAATATTCAGGTACTCGATGTCGAGAATCCGCAGAAAGTGTTGCTGGCAATCCGCCCGGATACAAACAGTGGTCACTTTCAGTGGTTCCACTTCAAGGTCGATGACCTGAAAGAGGGGCAGCGTTATGGTTTCAGCTTGACTAACGCCAGCCAGTCCTCTTATCCGAATGCCTGGGATGGCTACAACGTCGTGGCTACCTATGACCAACGCAGCTGGTTTCGCGTGCCGAGCCAGTTTGTTGAAGGCGCGCTGAATTTTGAGCTGGAAGTGCAAGGCACAAAAGTCTGGTTTGCCTATTTCGAACCCTATAGCCGGGCGCGGCATGATCGCCTGATCGAGGATGCCCGCACTCTGGCGGGAGCCGAGCTGGTGGCAACCGGCAAAAGCATCGAAGGCCGTGACATTCCGCTATTGCGCATTAAGCGCCATTCTGAAGCGTCGAAAAAAATCTGGATCATCGCCCAGCAGCATCCCGGTGAGCACATGGCCGAATGGTTTATGGAAGGACTGATTGAGCGCCTGCAATCCAATGGCGATGAAGAGATGGAGAGGCTGCTGGATCAGGCCGAGCTGTATCTGGTGCCCAACGTGAATCCGGACGGCGCTTTCCACGGTCATCTGCGTACCAATATGGCCGGACGCGACCTTAACCGGGCTTGGCAGTCCGCGACTGAAGCGGAGACACCAGAGGTTTATTTCATTCAGCAGCAGATGCGTGATATCGGAGTGGATATGTTCCTTGATATCCACGGTGACGAGGAAATCCCCCACGTGTTCACCGCAGGCTGCTCCGGCAATCCGACCTTTACCCCGCGCTTAGCGGCGTTGGAGGAGGAGTTTGGACGTCGCCTGATTGAGCACGGCGCTGAGTTTCAGACTCTGTTTGGCTATGCGCCGCAGCAGTTTGGCGAGGCCAATACCAGTCTGGCGGCCAACTCAGTGGGGATGGAGTTCGATTGTCTGTCGCTGACCATCGAAATGCCGTTCAAGGATCATGATGACCGGCCTAATCCGCAGACAGGCTGGAGCAGCGCACGCTCGAAGCAGCTGGGTAAGGATGTGCTGAGTGTCGCCTCGGCAATGGTTGATCATCTGCGCGACTGATCAACAGAGCGTTCGCGCCGCCACTATGGTCGGCGCGAACGGCTGCAGGCTTAGCCGCGGTAGTAGCGTTGCGGTACGAACGGCGTTTTAGCGACTTTCATGGCGACGCGTTTGCCGCGCACGATGGCCCAGACATCGGTATCAACGGCGCTGTGGCTGACGCTGACGTAGCCCATGGCCACCGGCGCCCCCAACGTCGGACCAAAGCCGCCGCTGGTGACTTTGCCGATGACTTCACCATCAGCGGCAACGATCTCTGCACCTTCACGTACCGGCACGCGCTCCTGCGGCAGCAGGCCGACGCGCTTGCTCGGTACGCCCTCTTGCTGCTGTTCGAAAATACGTTTGGCACCGGGGAAACCACCGGCGCGGGCACCGTCTGCACGACGTGGTTTGGAGATTGCCCACAGCAGGCTGGCTTCGATCGGTGTGGTTTCGTTGCTCATGTCGTGGCCATACAGGCACAGGCCGGCTTCCAGGCGCAGCGAGTCACGGGCACCCAGGCCAATCGGTTGCACTTCCGGCTCAGCCAGCAGGCTGCGGGCGAGGGTTTCGGCTTGCTGGTTAGGTACGGAAATCTCGTAGCCGTCTTCGCCGGTGTAACCGGAGCGGCTTACATAGCAATCCACACCGAGCAGGCGTACCTGAGTGAACTGCATAAAGGTCATCTTGGTCACTTCCGGTGCCAGGCGGGCCAGCACTTCAGCGGCTTTCGGGCCTTGCAGGGCGAGCAGGGCGCGGCTTTCGAAGAAGTCGATGATTTCGCATTGATCGCCGATGTGCTTCTGCAGGTGGGCTAGGTCTTGGTCTTTGCAGGCGGCGTTGACGACTAGAAACAGGGTGTCGTTACCCAGATTAGCCACCATCAGGTCATCCAGAATGCCGCCGTTGGTGTCGGTGAACATGGCGTAGCGCTGCATGCCTACTGGCAGGTCGATGATGTCCACCGGTACCAGATGCTCCAGTGCTTCGGCCGCTTTGGGACCGCGCAGCATGATCTGGCCCATGTGTGAAACGTCAAACAGGCCAGCTTGTTCGCGGGTGTGCAGGTGCTCTTTGAGTACGCCGAGTGGGTACTGCACCGGCATGTCGTAACCGGCGAAGGGCACCATGCGTGCGCCCAGTTCAAGATGCAGGGCATGTAGCGGGGTTTTTGCCAGAGTTGCGCTGGTCATGGGTTGGCTCCAGTACATTGGATTGAAGGGCGACCACAGTCGCTTTTAATTCAGGACAGCACGCTTGATCAGCATTCGATGATGTTTACGGCCAGGCCGCCGCGTGCGGTTTCCTTGTATTTGTTGTTCATGTCAGCGCCAGTCTGGCGCATGGTGCGGATGACTTTATCCAGTGAAACAAAATGCTGGCCGTCGCCGCGTAGGGCCATGCGTGCCGCGTTAATGGCCTTGATTGAGCCCATGGCGTTGCGTTCGATACAGGGCACCTGAACCAGCCCGCCGATGGGGTCGCAGGTCAGGCCGAGGTTGTGTTCCATGCCGATCTCGGCGGCGTTTTCGACTTGCTCAACGCTGCCGCCCAGTACTTCACATAGGGCTCCAGCAGCCATGGAGCAAGCCACGCCGACTTCACCCTGGCAGCCGACCTCCGCCCCGGAGATGGACGCGTTCTCTTTGTAGAGAATGCCGATGGCAGCGGCGGTCAGCAGAAAACGCACCACGCCATCGTCGTTAGCGCCGGGGATAAAGCGGGTGTAGTAATGCAACACTGCTGGGACGATGCCGGCTGCGCCGTTGGTGGGGGCTGTGACTACGCGACCGCCGCTGGCGTTTTCTTCGTTGACCGCCAGGGCATACAAGTTGACCCAGTCCAGCACGCTCAAGGCATCGCGTAGGCTGGCTTCCGGGTTCTTGCTGAGTTGGCGGTGCAGCGCCGGGGCGCGGCGTTTGACTTTGAGGCCGCCGGGCATGATGCCTTCGTTCTGGCAGCCTGCGCTGACGCAGTCCTGCATCACCTGCCAGATATGCAGCAGGCCACTGCGGGTTTCTTCTTCACTACGCCAGGCAGACTCATTAGCGAGCATCACCTGACTGATGGAAAGCTGCTGCTGGTGGCAATGCTCCATCAGTTGCTTGGCCGTGGTGAAGGGAAATTTCAGTGGCGTCTGATCGGCGACGATACGGTCGGCACCGGCTGCTTCATCGTCCACCACAAAGCCGCCGCCTACCGAGTAATACTCGCGGCTGCGGATTTGCAGGCCTGCTTCATCGAACGCACGGAAGATCATGCCGTTGGGGTGGTAGGGCAGAGGCTTGCGAATCAGCGACAGGTGCTCTTTTTCCACGAAGCGGATGGTCTTCTCGCCCAGCAGCTTCAGCGTTTTGTTGGCGCGGATATCCGCCAGACGCGCATCAATCGTGCGGGTATCAATGCTGTCCGGGTGATCACCTTCAAGGCCGAGCAGAACCGCTTTATCACTGCCGTGGCCTTTGCCCGTCGCACCGAGCGAGCCATACAGCTCGGCACGGATGCTATGGGTGCTGGCCAGCAGGTTTTCCCGCTGCAGTCCTTCGACAAAACGCGCCGCTGCCCGCATCGGGCCAACGGTATGGGAGCTGGAAGGGCCAATGCCGATCTTGAACAGATCAAACACACTGAGTGACATGCAATTCTCCGCCTGTGAGTCTGTTTCGTCCTTGTGGGTAACATGATCGGGCGCTGCGGATAGCGGCACCCGATGCAGCTGCCTGCTTACTCAGCGTAGACCGGGAAAACCTTGCAAAGGTCTGCGACTTGTCCGCGAACGCGTTCAACGACATCCGGGTTTTCGATCTCATCGAGAATGTCGCAGATCCAACCGGCCAGCTCACGGCATTCGCCTTCTTTGAAACCACGGGTGGTGACGGCCGGTGTGCCAATGCGGATGCCGGAGGTCACAAACGGCGATTGCGGATCGTTCGGCACGGCGTTCTTGTTAACGGTGATATGGGCGTTACCCAGCGCAGCATCGGCTGCTTTGCCGGTCAGGCCTTGTTTGACCAGACTGATCAACATCAGGTGGTTGTCGGTGCCGCCGGAGACGACATCGTAGCCGCGACCGACAAACACTTCGGCCATAGCACGGGCGTTGTTGATCACCTGCTGTTGATAGGTTTTGAACGAGGGCTCCAGCGCCTCTTTAAAGCACACGGCTTTACCGGCGATGACATGCATCAGCGGGCCGCCCTGAGCGCCGGGGAATACTGCCGAGTTGAGCTTCTTCTCAATTTCTTCGTTGGCTTTGGCGAGGATCAGGCCGCCGCGCGGGCCGCGCAGGGTCTTGTGAGTTGTGGTGGTGACCACATCAGCAAACGGGATCGGGTTCGGGTAAAGCCCGGCGGCAACCAGACCGGCCACGTGGGCCATATCAACAAACAGCAGCGCGCCGACTTTGTCCGCAATCGCACGGAAGCGGGCGAAGTCGAGTGTGCGCGAGTAGGCGGAGAAACCGGCGACGATCATCTTCGGCTTGTGCTCGACGGCCAGACGCTCGACTTCGTCGTAGTCGATCAGGCCTTGCTCGTCGATGCCGTACTGCACGGCGTTGTACAGCTTGCCGGAGGAGGAGACTTTGGCACCGTGGGTCAGGTGGCCGCCATGGGCCAGGCTCATGCCCAGAATGGTGTCACCGGCATTCAGCAGGGCCAGATATACCGCGCTGTTGGCGGAAGAGCCGGAATGCGGCTGGACGTTGGCGTAGTCGGCACCGAACAGCTGCTTGGCGCGCTCAATGGCCAGCAACTCGACTTTATCCACATGCTCGCAACCGCCGTAATAGCGCTTGCCCGGATAGCCTTCGGCGTATTTGTTAGTGAGACCGCTGCCTTGCGCCTGCATAACGCGCTGGCTGCAATAGTTTTCCGATGCGATCAGCTCGATATGGTCTTCCTGACGCTGTTCTTCTGCATTAATCGCGGCGAGCAGGGCGTCGTCGTAACCTTGCAGTTGATCGTGTTTGCTGAACATGGTGGCGGCCTCACGTTGGGATTCTTGTGGGTGCAACTGGCCTACCGCGAAAGCGGATAGACCGGAAAAGCAGTTGAACAAGCTGCGGCCCGCAGAAGAGCGGGCCGCAGGTTTCATCAGTCCTGATAGGCTTCGATGGACGGGCAGGCACAGACCAGATTGCGGTCGCCGTATACGTTGTCGACACGACCTACCGGCGGCCAGTATTTGGCCTCGATCAGGCTGGCGACCGGGTACACGGCTTGCTCACGGCTGTAGCTGTGGGTCCACTCGCCAACCAGCTCCTGCGCAGTATGTGGCGCGTTCTTGAGTGGGTTGTCGTTGGCGTCCAGCGTGCCGTTTTCCACCGCGCGGATTTCGTTGCGGATGGCGATCATGGCGTCGCAGAAGCGGTCCAGTTCTTCCTTGGATTCGCTTTCGGTCGGCTCAATCATCAGCGTGCCGGCAACCGGGAAGGACATGGTCGGCGCGTGGAAGCCGAAGTCGATCAGGCGCTTGGCCACATCGTCTACGCTGATTCCGCTTGAGTCTTTAACCGGACGGATGTCGAGGATGCACTCGTGGGCCACCAGACCATTGCTGCCGGTGTAGAGCACGGGGAAGTGTTCTTCCAGACGGCGGGCGATGTAGTTGGCGTTGAGGATAGCCATCTGCGAGGCACGCTTGAGGCCTTCACCGCCCATCATGGTGATGTACATCCAGGTGATCGGCAGGATGCTGGCGCTGCCGAACGGTGCTGCACTGACCGCACCTTCTTTGCGCTGCATGTTGTTGTGGCCCGGCAGGAATGGGATCAGGTGCTCTTTCACACCGATCGGGCCAACGCCCGGGCCGCCACCGCCGTGGGGGATGCAGAAGGTTTTGTGCAGGTTCAGGTGAGAGACGTCGCCACCGAACTTGCCCGGTGCGCACAGGCCGACCATGGCGTTCATGTTGGCACCGTCGATGTAAACCTGGCCGCCGTTGTCGTGGATGATCTGGCTGATCTCGCGGATGCCTTCTTCAAACACGCCGTGGGTGGACGGATAGGTGATCATCAGCGCGGCCAGACGCTCGCGGTGCTCTTCAGCCTTGGCTTTGAGGTCAGCGATGTCGACGTTGCCGTTGCTGTCGCACGCGGTTACCACAACGCGCATACCGGCCATGCTGGCGGTTGCCGGGTTGGTGCCGTGGGCTGATTGCGGGATCAGGCAGATGTCGCGCTGGTCATCGCCGCGGCTCAGGTGATAGGCGCGGATGGCCAGCAGGCCGGCGTACTCACCTTGCGAGCCGGCGTTTGGCTGCAGGGATACGCCGTCGTAACCGGTGGCAGCGCAGAGCATGGCTTCCAGTTCGCGGGTCAGTTGGCTGTAGCCTTCGCTCTGCTCAGCAGGGGCGAATGGATGCAGGTTGCCGAACTCCGGCCAGGTGATCGGCAGCATTTCGCTGGCGGCGTTGAGCTTCATGGTGCAGGAGCCCAGCGGAATCATGCTGCGGTCCAGCGCCAGATCCTTGTCGGCCAGCTTGCGCAGGTAGCGCATCAGCTCGGTTTCGCTGTGATAACGATTGAATACCGGGTGCTCCAGAATGGCCGACTGACGCTTCAGGCCTTGTGGCAGCTGGCTGCTGATGCCTGTGGCCAGCTCGTCGAAGGCCGGAACCGCTTTACCGTCGGCAAACAGGTTGAGCAGCGCTTCAACAGCGGCCTCATCGGTGGTTTCGTCTAGGGACAGCCCCAGGCGCTGGTCGTCGATTTCACGCAGGTTGATCCCGGCAGCGCGGGCTTTGGCGTGTAGCGCAGCAGTCTGAGTGCTGGTGGCGACAGTCAGCGTATCGAAGAAGTGGGTTTGCTCGACGCTGTAACCCAGAGCTTTCAGACCTTTGGCCAGAATGGCAGTGAATACGTGGGTGCGCTCGGCAATCTCAATCAGCCCTTTCGGACCGTGATAGACCGCATACATGCTGGCGATGTTGGCCAGCAGCACCTGAGCGGTACAGATGTTACTGGTGGCCTTCTCGCGGCGGATGTGTTGTTCGCGGGTTTGCATGGCCAGACGCAGAGCAGGCTTGCCGAAACGGTCAATGGACATGCCGACCAGACGGCCCGGCATATCGCGTTTGAACGCATCGCGGGTGGCGAAGTAGGCGGCGTGCGGGCCACCAAAGCCCAGCGGCACACCAAAGCGCTGGGCGCTGCCCAAGGCTACGTCGGCACCGAACTCGCCCGGCGGAGTGAGCAGGGTCAGAGCCAGCAGGTCGGCGGCCACCGCTACCAGTGCATTCACGGCGTGGAAGCGCTCAACCAGCTCGCGATAGTCGAAGATATCGCCATTGCTGGCCGGGTATTGCAGCAGCGCGCCGAAGAATTCAGCCGGGTCGTTGATGCTGGCTTCATCGCCCACAACTACTTCAATGCCCAGCGGCTCGGCGCGGGTGCGCAGCACATCCAGTGTTTGCGGGTGGCAGTGTACGGAAGCGAAGAAACGATTGCTGCCCTTGTTCTTCGACAGACGCTTACAGAAGGTCATGGCTTCCGCAGCGGCGGTGGCTTCGTCCAGCAGCGAGGCGTTGGCGATTTCCATGCCGGTCAGGTCGCTGATCAGGGTCTGGAAGTTCAGCAGGGCTTCAAGGCGGCCCTGAGAAATCTCAGGCTGATAAGGCGTGTAAGCGGTGTACCAAGCCGGGTTTTCCAGCAGGTTACGCAAGATCGGGCTTGGCGTCAGGGTGCCGTAGTAGCCCTGACCGATGTAGGTCTTGAACTGCTTGTTCTTGCTGGCGATGGCTTTGATTTTAGCCAGTGCATCAGCCTCGGACAGGCCTGGTAGTGAGCCAAGTACGCTGCTGCCTTTGATGCTGTCCGGGATGACTTTATCGGTCAGGCCATCCAGGCTGTCGAAGCCCAGCAGCTCCAGCATGGTGGCAGTATCAGCCTCACGCGGGCCAATGTGGCGGGCGACAAATTCGTTCTGGGTATTCAGCTTGGTCATCGCGAGATCTCAGCCGTTGGATTTGAGCAGGTTGTCGTAACCAGCTTCGTCGAGCAGGTCATTGATCGCTGCCGGGTTGGTCGGGCGGAAACGGAAGAACCAACCTTTGCCCAGCGGGTCTTCGTTGACCAGCTCCGGGCTGCCTTCCAGCTCGCCGTTGATTTCAACCACTTCGCCATCCAGTGGCATGGTGATGTTGCTGGCGGCCTTGACCGATTCCAGCACCGCAACCTCATCACCTTGTGCATAACCCTGCACTTCCGGCAGTTGGACGAAAACTACGTCACCCAGAGCGTCTTGTGCGTAAGCAGTAATGCCAACGGTGACCAGACCATCGGCGTCCTGACGCAGCCATTCGTGCTCAACGGTAAAACGCAACTCGCTCATGTAGGCTCCTCGAAGTAATCACTCGCCGTTCTTAGTGGGCGGCGGTTGGGCTTGCACAGTTATGCAAGCGGAATAGTTCTGGGAAGCCATCTGCAAGTGCAGTGCCATAGACGTGAAAGTATTGAATCTAAAGGCTTTGCCAGGGATGACTCGTAATTTAAAACGGTTAGGCTGTATTGAATTCAATACGCTTGAGCCCGGTGCGAGTGCGAAGCACTCTCCAAACCTCCATCCTTGTATAGATGAGCTGCTTTGTATTGATTTGGATACGATGTATTGAAAGCAATACGGCTCTTTCGGGCTGATTTACTCGAAGGTTCTGGCAGTAAACATGTCCACCGGGTTCTGAGTAATGCGTCATTCACGGCAGCTATAAAGCGTTATCGAGTGAACTCATAAACTGGCTGAAAGGCGCGCCAGAGCGGGACTCACTCTTTTGGCTGACACTGCAAATAACCCTTTCGGGCGCTTATCCGGCACTTATTGGCTGAGTAGCGTGATGTTTCAACACGAAACCTCGCTTTCAGGAGAGCCGCATGAGAACAACAACAAGGCATGCAATCTTCCAGCCCAGTGCATTGGTGGCTGCCATCGCAATGAGTTGGGTTACGCCCATTCAAGCTATAACTTTCAATGTTGGAGACCTTGAAGTTCAGTTTGATTCTGCCCTGTCTGTGGGGGCGAGCTGGAGTACGCGTGCGCCTGATCCCGACATGGTCGGCACGCGTAATGGCGGTCGTGCTTCCTCACAAACCAGCGATGACGGGCGTCTCAACTTTAAGAAAGGCGAGACCTTCTCGAAAATTTTTAAAGGCATCCACGACCTTGAGCTGAAGTACGGCAACACCGGCGTGTTCGTGCGCGGTAAGTATTGGTATGACTTTGAAACCAAAGACGAGAGCCGCCTGCTTTATGACATCGACGACCACAACCGCAAGACGGCTGCTCAGGCATCCGGTGCGGAAATTCTCGATGCATTTATCTATCACAACTATGACATCGCCGGGCTGCCAGGCAGTGTACGTGTCGGCAAGCAAGTCGTGAGTTGGGGAGAGAGCACCTTTATTGGTAACTCAATTAACTCGATTAACCCGGTCGACGTCGCCGCTTTTCGTCGCCCTGGTGCTGAGATTAAAGAAGGCCTGATCCCGGTGAACATGCTGTATGTCTCGCAGAGTCTGACTGAGACGTTGAGCATGGAGGCGTTCTATCAGCTGGAGTGGGATCAGACCGTTGTGGATAACTGCGGGACTTTCTTCGCAGGCTCAGACACGGCGGCAGATGGCTGTAATGATCGTCTGGCTGTATTTGGCGCAGATGTCGCGCCGGGGGCCTCGAACAACACCGGTGCCCCGGGAAATCCTATTTATATTCCGCGTGCAGGTGATCGCGATGCACGTGACAGCGGGCAATATGGTGTGGCGCTGCGTTGGTTCGCGGAATCACTCAATGACACTGAGTTCGGCCTGTACGCCATGAACTATCACAGCCGCATGCCCAGCGGCAGTTTTACCCTGAGTACCGCGCCCTCTGCGAGTTTTATTCCCGGCGCGCCGTTTGCGAACTATTTTTTGGAGTACCCGGAAGATATCCGTTTGTACGGTTTGAGCTTCCAAACCAACGTGGAGGGTGTATCGCTGGGGGGCGAGCTCAGTTATCGGCCCAACATGCCGATTTCGCTTAACTCCACAGACTTAACATTTGGGTCGCTTGGGCTGCCATTCTCACCGGTCTTTACCAGCGGTCACGCTGAGCTTGTGCCCGGTCAGGAAATCAAAGGGTACAAGCGTTTGCCATTTACTCAGGCACAGATATCGGCCGTGAAGTTTTACGACCGTGTGCTGGGCGCAAGTCGCCTCACGCTGGTAGGGGAGGTGGGGTACAACCACATCACAGGGATTAGCAATGATGTCGGTGAATTGCGCTATGGCCGTGATGCTGTCTTCGGGCTTGGCGAAGTTGCTGGACCCGCAAGTCTGTGTGAGGGGGCATTAAACACCGCGAAACCCGACCAGTGTAACGATGATGGTTTCTTCACCAGCCGCTCCTGGGGCTATCGCGTGCGGGCCAGCCTCGACTACAGCAACGTGTTTGCCGGCGTCAACCTGAGCCCAAGCATCGCTTGGTCCCATGATGTTGACGGTTATGGGCCGAATTTCATTGAAGGCAGCAAAGCCATCAGTCTGGGTCTTAATGCGGACTATCAAAACACCTACACCGCCAGCCTCAGTTACACCGACTTTTTCGGTGGCGATTACAACACCAGCATCGACCGCGACTTTATTGCGCTGAGCTTCGGTGTGAACTTCTGACCAATGCAGTGTTAAAGGATTTGTACGCATGAACACAAACATTTTCCCTAAAGTTGCGACCCTGACACTTAGCCTGTTGGCATGCAGTGCAATGGCTGCCGTCAGCCAGGATGAGGCCGCTCAACTGGGCAGTAGTCTCACGCCCTTAGGTGCTGAAGTTGCTGGCAATGCAGATGGCACCATTCCAGCCTGGACCGGAGGATTGCCGACCACGGCAGGTGCCGCCGACGCCAAAGGCTTTTTGGCCGATCCATTTGCCAACGAGCAGCCGCTGTTCGTCATCACTGCGGACACCGCCGAGCGATATAAAGACAAACTCTCGGCAGGCCAATTGGCGATGTTTAAGCGTTACCCGCAGAGCTACAAAATTCCGGTCTATCCCACTCACCGAACGACTGCAGTCCCGGATGCAGCCTATGCGGCAGCAAAAGTCAGTGCCCTGAACACCACAGCAGTTGATGGGGGGAACGGGCTGCATAATTTCTCGGAAAGTCGCTACTACGCGTTTCCAATCCCCAAGAGCGGAATCGAAGTCGTTTGGAACCACATCACCCGATATCGGGGGGGCAATACCCGCCGCACTGTGGCCCAGGCCACTCCTCAAGTAGGTGGCTCTTTCAGCATTGTTAAATTCGAGGATGAAGTGGCTTATCCGGCTGAGATGACTGATTTGCAAGCCGGTAAAGCCACCAACATCTTGCTCTACTTTAAACAGCGTGTGATCGAGCCTGCGCGCTTGGCCGGTAACGTCTTGCTGGTTCACGAAACCATTGACCAGGTTAAAGAGCCTCGCTTGGCGTGGATCTACAACGCAGGTCAGCGTCGCGTGCGTCGTGCACCGCAGGTTGCCTATGACGGACCGGGTACAGCTGCCGACGGCATGCGTACTGCTGACAACTTCGATATGTTTTCCGGTGCGCCGGATCGCTATGACTGGCAGCTGGTCGGCAAGAAAGAAATGTACATTCCGTACAACAGCTACAAGCTCGATTCACCGTCACTTAAATATGACGAGATCATTAAGCCCGGCCACATCAACCAAGACCTGACCCGTTATGAGTTGCACCGTGTTTGGGAGGTGGTTGCCACGTTGAAGAGCGGCGAGCGCCACATCTACGCCAAGCGCCATATGTACTTCGACGAAGACAGCTGGCAACTGGCACTGGTTGACCATTACGACGGACGTGGTCAACTCTGGCGAGTGGCTGAGGGGCATGCTCAGCAGTACTACAACCACCATGTGCCGGGTTACACACTTGAAGCGCTGTATGACGTGATTGCAGGCCGTTATCTGGCCCTGGGCATGAAAAACGAAGAGCGCTCGGCCTACAACTTCGGTTTCAAAGCCGCCAGCGTCAACTACACCCCGGCAGCACTGCGTAATACTGGCGTTCGTTGATAAACCCAAGTGTGACTGCATCGTGAGTTAGGCGGCCCCAAGGTCGCCTTTTTTTATGGGACAGTGGGGCAGTCTTAGGCGCGTTTGCTGCCTGTGTAGACCTTATAGAGAGCTTTAAAACTGGAGTGAGCGGAGGCCATGAAGGTAGCTTTAAATGCCCCTGGAGCTGTGCGGGCAGTTTGCCCTTAGCGTTGCAGCGCTGGTGAATGGCGGTTAGCCTACACTCTCTTCGGTTCTCCTAAAAACAACACTAAGAACGAGCCGTTATGAACGCTTCAGGGCCTAATCCGCTACGAGCACCTCTATCCGCCGGCTTGGGCATACAGAGAGTGCCTCCAGGGCATATTCCCCGCTCAAGTTTGCAGCAGCGTCTGTTGGCACAAGATGCTCGTCTACGGCTTTTGGTCGCACCGGCTGGTTACGGCAAAACGGTATTGATGGCAGATTGCGCCCGCGCATGCCCGGTCGGCTATCAGGTGCTTTGGTTGAACTGCCCAGGCACTCTGCACGAACCTGCCCATTTCGTATGGCATTTGAATGACTTGTTGGGCTATCCGTCTGAGTGGAGCGCCGATGCATTGCTCACTCAGCTTGGACAGGAATCCCGCCAACTGTGGATCATGCTCAATGACTATCCAGCGCAACCCAATCATCTGTTAGACACCTACCTGGACCAAATTCTCAGCCAAAGTTCTGCCACCTTGAGATGGTGGTTGGGCAGCCGGCGTAGGCCGGCGTGCAACTTACCCAGATTGTTGCTGGAGGGTGATCTACTGGAAGTCAGCGCAAACGAGCTGTTGTTCTCCTCTGAGGAAACCGCCGTTTGGATACGCAATCTGGACCCCGAGCGGGAATCGTTGGCGCATCAGCTTTACACTCAAACACGGGGCTGGCCTGCCGCATTACGCCTGCGCCTGCTCTCTATTCAAGGGGACACAGCAGCCCGAAGCGTTACAGCTGCCGATCAGCAGCCTCAAGTCCTGATCGATTATATGGAGCGTGAAGTGCTGCATGCGCTGCCGGCGGAGCTGCGGCAAATGCTGCAGCAGCTGGCTCACTTGCCCCGATTTAACGCTGCACTGTGTGAGCACCTGTTTGGAGCCGGTGAGGGTGCTCAGTGGCTGCGTGAGTTGATTGATCGCGGTGTATTCATTCAAGAGGATGAAACCTCGAGGGGCTGGTACAACGTATTCGCGCCTTTGGCGCATCTGCTGGTGCAACTGCCCCAGATGCTGTCCGGCAGCACCCTGCATGTGCATGCCAGCCAATGGTTTGCCAGCCACGGAGACACCCACTCAGCCATTGAGCACGCATTACTTGCGGGGCAACCCGAAGTCGCGGGCAGTTTCTTAGAGCACTTCACTGAAGAGCAAATTCTACAAGGGCAGGACCTTGGGCTCATCTTGCGCTGGCGCAATGAACTGCCAGATACGCTGCTGTACAGCACCCCACGGCTGGTTACGCTGAATGCATGGGTGCTGGTGCTGGTGGGGCGCTTGGATGAAGCCCAGGCCTGTGTTGACCAGTTAGCGAGGTTTCAACCGTGTAACGATCCCGGGCGCATGCGTGAACTGTTTGCGCAGTGGCAGGCCATTCACGGCATCATCGCCTTCGGCTTGGTCTGCGCCATGGAGTCGCGTACGCATCTGCTGGAAGCGTTAGAAGGTTTGTCTGACGATGCGTGGGCTCCAGCGCTGTTGTGCCGTTCAATATTGACCCTGATTGCGATTGGTGAGGGGGATCTGGCAGCAGCACAAAAACTCAGTTTCGCGGCGCTGCGCGAGGCGCGGCAACTGAGTAAGCCTGTATTTGAGGCGTGGTTGGAGCTGGACCATGCTTTGTTGCTTGAGGCCCGTGGTGAATTTGCTCGGGCTGAGTCTTTGCTGCAGCGCGTGTTAGGCAGCACCAGTCAGACCGAGTTGCTCAATACGCTGGTGCTGCCGCGTATCCAGTTGCGTTTAGGTCGATTGATCCTGCGTCAAAATCGCCCGGTTGAAGCACGTCACTGGTTGCGCAGTGGTTTGGACAACGCCTTGCAATGCGGTGATCCCATCGCTTTTCACGGTTATCTGGGGCTGGCCGAATTGGCGATGGGCAAGGGCGATATTGCCGGCGCATTTGCTTGCCTGGCTGAAGCTGAGCGGCAGATGCAGCGGCAGCGTGTGAGTGAGCCGTTGTACCGCGGTACCCTGCTGTTGGCGAGCAGCCATTTATGGATTGCCCAAGGCCATTTCGCCCGCGCACGGGAGGCTGTTACCCGTGTGCTTGGATACGAGCGACGTGTCAAAGCAATCCTTCCAACACCGAATTTTCCTGAATTGATCCCACGTTTGCAGGCCTTGCTGCTGCGTCTGGATCGTGAGCAAGGGCAGGATGTCCGCGAACCGTTACAACGATTGATCGAGCAGGTAACAGCGCAGGGGCGTCAGGCACTGGCCAGTGAACTGTGGCTGAGTTACGCAGACGCATGCATGGTCATTGGTGAGCATTCAGCTGCCGAGCACGCCCGGCAAAAAGGCCAATCCATCGCTCAGCGCATTGGTTATGAGCGTGTGTGGTTTGCACTCGCCGAGCCAGCGCCGGGACCAGCGCACACGTTAAGCAGCCGTGAATTAGCAGTCTTGCGTTTGATTGCTCAGGGGATGTCGAATCAAGAAGTTGCCGAGCAGCTGTTTATCTCTCTGCACACGGTCAAGACCCACGCCAGGCGTATTAATGGAAAATTAGGTGTGGCACGTCGCACCCAGGCGGTGGCTAAAGCTAAAGCACTTGGATTTTTCTGATCAGTGCAGCGCCGGGGGGGATTTTAAGAGCATCAAGCGTTGCACGAGTTGCAGGCGTTGAGACGGTGTGTCGCACAGCAGCAAAGCATTCTGCACATCAAAGCGTTCTGCGTGTGGGCAGTCGAGATCGTGGTAAATATCAGCTCTGGCCAAATAGTCGTTCAATGATCCCGTGCCCAGTAGTAGTGCGCGGTCGGCATCGCGAAGAGCGGCCAGTGGTTCATCATTATTCATGTGCAGTTTGCGCAGGTTGCGTGATAAACGCTGCAGGATCTGTTGTGGCGTACTGGCCTGCATATGACTAGCGCTTAATTCAACCTGAGTTCCGAAATTCAGCCGGAGCAGGTCACGGCATTCGCGGGTATACAGGCGGCGTCCGCTGCAGGGGTCCAGCAGGTGATCAGCCCCGGGGACCCGCAACAGGAAATGACCGGGAAATGCGACACCTTGCAGAGGAATGTCCAGGCGAGTGGCCATTTCCAAGGCGAGTAACGCTAAGGATAGCGGCTGGCCGCGGCGACGTTGCAGCACCCGATGCATTAAGGCTGCCTGAGGGCGTTGAGGCACCTCATCATCTTGCTGAAAACCAAGTTCAACCATACGGCGCAATAAAGGCTGGGCCAACTCCTGCGCTGGGGCGTTAGGCAGGCCGTTGCGGATTTGCAATTGCAGCGTGTTGAGTTGGCTGAGAATGGTGGCAGGTTCGATGTCCGGGTGATGTTCTGCAGCAATCCACAACGCTGCCTCGAACAAGGCAGGTATTGGGCGTTCCAGACAAGCGAGGCAAGCAGCTCGAGGGTCCATGGCATTCTCCCGGTGTTCCGGTTTTTGTAGCCAAGGTTGCAGGCTTAGTCCAGTGCTTTGTGCTCAGGGCGGGCTGTGATCCAGCTGGGCCAGACAAAGAACCACGCGCTCCGCTTTGAATGGTTGGAGCGCGGCAGGTCGGTAGTTACGCTTCGGCGTCGGAAGTTGCGCTTAGCTCGCCCAGCGCATCAGGCTGATTCTTAAAGGCCCGGGCGAAAATATCGCGATTTTTGGCCATATAAATGCCCAGTTCTTCGCCTTGCTCTTCGCTGAGAGAAGGGACGGCTTTCTGCAGGACCTCGGTGAGCAGTTCGGCCAGCTCGAGCATCTTGTCATAGCGATCGGCTTCGGCTTTATCCATAAACAAACGCTCCAGATCCCGGCTGCTGCGGTACACCACTTCGACGGCCATTCATCACCTCTACGCCTTTATGCTAATGGTTGAAATACTGGTTATTCATACAGCTACGCGAAGGATAGATCACGCGTAACCATTTGAATAGTAGTAAAGGAATCTGGCAACTGGCCGGTATGGGAAATGCTTAGGCTATCTATCTGCCGAAAGTGACTCTCACAGGCGTAAATCTTGAGTCATAACGCAGGCGCGGCGAGTTGCCGCATGCGCGAAGAGTTCTTAGTAAGGTCGTTCAATCCGTTGCACAATCAGGGCGTCCTGCTCCTCAGGCAGTGATGATGGGTAAGAACTTGCAGTATTTGGATCTAACCGGGGGCAGAGAATGAAGTGGGCAGAACGCGCCCGTGAGGTGATGCATCACAGTGCAAACTCACTGGGTAACTTGATGGTTGAGGGCTTTCACCTTCTGGGGTTGTTCGTAATAGGAGCGGCCACGGTCTGGTCGGCGCTGTTTACTTTCATCGGCATGGTGGACAAGGGGTCCGCCAGCATCGACGACATTCTGCTGCTGTTTATCTACCTCGAAATGGGCGCGATGATCGGCATCTACTTCAAAACCAATCATCTGCCGATTCGTTTCCTGCTCTATATCGCAATCACCGCGCTGACCCGCTACCTGATTGGTGATGTATCCCATCACAACAAGCCAGACCTGGGCCTGCTGTATATCTGTGGCGGGATTTTGATCCTGTCGATGTCGGTACTTGTGGTGCGCTATGCATCGTATAAATACCCGTCAAAACGGCCGCTGGATGTGAACGGCGGCGATTTGATTGATAAGAACTGAATATGAATAAAAAGGCGCGAAAGCGCCTTTTTAGTTACAGCTCCGGATAGACAGGCTTAGTCCTCCAGCGGCGCAAACAGCGCCTGCAGATCCTCTTCACTCAACTGCAACTGGCTTTGGCTACCGCCCGCCAGCACGCCTTTGGCCAGGTTGGCCTTGGCTTGTTGCAGTTGCTGGATTTTCTCTTCCACGCTGCCACGGGCAATCATCTTGTAGACGAACACCGGCTTGTCCTGGCCGATACGGTAGGCGCGGTCGCTGGCCTGGGCTTCGGCAGCCGGGTTCCACCATGGATCGAAGTGGATCACGGTGTCGGCAGCCGTCAGGTTAAGGCCTGCACCGCCGGCTTTCAGGCTGATCAGGAAGATCGGCAATTCGCCTGCCTGGAAGCGCTCAACCGGAGTGCGGCGGTCCTGAGTCTCGCCAGTGAGTTTGGCGTAGGGAATCTGCCGGGCCTGGAGTTCGGTTTCGATCAGCGCGAGCATGCGGGTGAACTGGGAGAACAGCAGCACTTTGCGGCCCTCAGCGAACAGTTCTTGCAGCATGTCGAGCAAGCCGCTGAGTTTGCCGGAGTCGGCGCTGGTCAGCGTACTTACTTCATCCAGCAGGCGCAGGTCGCAGCAGGCCTGCCGCAGGCGCAGCAAGGCTTCGAGGATGACGATCTGGCTACGGGCCAAACCTTGGCGGGCCACTTCGGCACGAACCTTCTGGTCCATGGCCAGGCGCAAGGTTTCGTAGCGGTCGCGCTGGGCGGCGGTCAGCTCAACCCATTGGATAATCTCGGTTTTCGGCGGCAGTTCGCTGGCTACCTGTTCTTTGGTGCGCCGCAAAATAAACGGTTTGATGCGTCCGGTCAGGTGCGCCAGACGTTGCTCGTTGCCATTTTTCTCGATCGGTACGCGGTAGTCCTGATTGAAGCTTTTGTAATCACCCAGCCATCCCGGCATGAGGAAGTTAAACAGCGACCACAATTCGCCCAAGTGGTTTTCCAGCGGCGTACCCGTCAGGCACAGGCGTTGATCTGCCTGCAACTGGCTGGCGGCGCTGGCGGCTTTGCTGCGCGGGTTTTTGATGTTTTGCGCTTCATCAAGAATCAGCAGGCGGTAGCGATAGGCACCCAACGCTTTCAGATCGCGGGGCAGCAAGGCGTAGGTAGTAAGGATGATCTGATGCTCAGGGATCAGCTTGAACTGGCTGCGGCGTTTGGCACCGTGCAGGGCCAGCACCTTCAACTGAGGCGTGAAACGTGCAGCTTCATCCTGCCAGTTGGGAATCAGGCTGGTGGGCATCACGATCAATGCAGGGTGCTGCAAGCGCCCGGCTTGGTGTTCGCAGAGGATATGCCCGAGGGTTTGCAGGGTTTTACCCAGGCCCATGTCATCGGCCAGCAACCCGCCGACGTTCAGCTCGGCCAGCCCCTGCATCCAGGCCAACCCTTGCAATTGGTAGGAACGTAATTCGGCCTGCAGGCCTTTTGGTGTTTGCTGCTCTTTACCTTCCAGCGCTTGCAAGCGTGAGGCAAAGTCGCGGAGTTCACTGCCGCCTTGCCATGAGAAACTCGGGCCGGTTTGCAGATGGTTGAGTTTGCTGGCATCCAGTTTGGACATGCGGATGCGCTGGGACGATTCGCCCGGCTCACGCACAAACAGTTCACCCAGCGTGGCCAGCAGAGGCTTCAGACGGGCCAGCGGCAGGGCGACGCGCTTGTGGTTGGGCAAGCTGACCAGCAGTAGTTCGTCGTCATTGCGCTTGTTCAGCGCTTCGCCGTTGAGCAGCCAGGGCGTACGGCGGATGGCTTGCAGCAATACAGGCAGCAGGCTGATGCGCTCGCCTTCGACCTCAATGCCCAGCTCCAGGTCGAACCAGCTTTGCTCCGGATCTTCATCGACCTGCGCGTACCAGTCATCAATCTGCGCCAGGTTGAACTGGAAGTCCGGCTGCATGTTGACCTGCCAGCCTTCCAGGCGCAGTTGCGGCAGTTGCTCGCGGACAAAATGCAGCCATGCCGTTTCGTTGAGGTGTTCGTAGGCTTCGCCAGCGCTTTCCGGCAGGGCATCGCTCTGGCGCAGGGCGACTTGCAGGCCGGTCTGTTCCAGACGCTTACGTAACTGAGCTTCGCTGTGTAGGTCGCGAATGACGCGCAGGTGGTGTTCGGGCGTCAGGCGTATCAGCAACTCTTTACTCTGCTTACCAGTAGCTAGATGACCGTCGTAATCAAAGGCCAGCGCGGCGCGGTGCTGGGTTTGTTCCAGCATGCGGCCTTTGCGGGCGTCGAAGTGCACACGGACCAAGCTACCGAGGCTGAGTACTGCTTTGGGTTGCAGGTTGTCGAGGCGTTCTTCGTGGATTTTGCTTTCGTTGACGATCAGTGAAGACAGGTCCTCACCGCGCTCCTGTAAGGCTTGCAGGGTCAGCAGGGCACTGGCGACGTGTTTGCAGTTGGCGCGCACCGGGCAACTGCACTTGCCGTTGACGTTCCAACCCTGTTCGGTTTGTTGCAGGACGATGCGTTGCTGATAGGCGTTGACCGCCGAGCCCCAGCAGTTGGCCTGCAAGGTGCTCTCCTTAATGCTGAGCAAGCGGCTGCGGCCCTGGGTTGCGTATTGCTGGCCCCGGGCAAAATCCCCTTCATCAAATTCCGCGCGCCAGTCTTCCTCGCGCAGGTGCAGGATATCGAACGCCATCAATTGAAACTGATCCGACAAATAAGTGAACGCAAAATCAAAAAGCCTTTCCTCAAGACAGCCGGTGATTTTTACACAGACTCATGTGCAATAGCAGATGGTGCTAATACCACTTGGCAGTAAACCGAGCTGGTTTATAGATAAGGAAGGGGCAGTTCAATACAGGCCATTTGCTCGCGGATGAAAGGACACGCTCAGTTCAGGTGCGAAATGCACTGCGATATTGCCCTGGCGTTGCACCATGGACCTGACGAAAGCGGTTGTTGAAGTGGCTCGGGCTGGCAAAGCCGCAGGCCTGCGCGATGGCGCTCAGAGGTTCATCGGTTTGTTGCAGCAGGTTGCGGGCGTGGTGCAGACGTTGAGCCAGCACATAGCGGTGCGGTGGCAGGCCGAAACTTTTCTGAAACATGCGGGCGAAGTGGTATTCGGACAGCGAACAGAGCTGTGCCAGCTCGCCCAGGGTGATCGGGCTGGCCAGATTGACCTGAATGTAGTCCACCACGTGGCACCTGAGGTTGGGGGCAAGACCACCTTTAAGCTGCACACTCTGACGTCGTTCCACTTGTGAAAGGACAGTGTGTTGGATCAGCTCATGAGCCAGGCTGCTGGTGAGCAGACGTTCGCCAGGCTCATTCCAGTCGAGCTGGCATAACTGACGAAAGCGCTGCGCCTGCTGCGGGTCATCCACATAGGTGCCTTCACGCATGTGCAGCTCGCGGGGTTCGCGATCCAGCAGGCGCATGGCGGCCAGGGCAAATTGCTCCTGACTGATATACAGGTGCGTCAGCTGAACTTCGCCATTTATCACCCAGGCAGACTGATGTCCGGCCGGGAGGATGCACAGCTTGTCCGGTGCGCCCTTACTGTGCGGTGCGTCCCGGCGAAAGGTGCGGGTGCCGCCGCTCAGGTAGCAGGACAAGGTGTGGTGAGTCGGAGCGTGATAGTCCCGTGCATCGTGACGGTTCTTCCAGATGGCTGCAGCCAGCCCGTCACCCAGCTCGGCACTGCGTTGCAGGCTGGCATGGGGCGAGTTGTTGAGGCTCTGAAATACCTGTAGATGCTCAAGCTGGGACATGGCTCCTCCTTCCGCTGATCATCCTACGCCTGGCTTGAGCGGCTGCCAGCCCCTTGCAGAACAAAAGCGCAAGTTTGTGCAATTGGCGCAATGTCAGTTGCTGCGGAACAGGCTGCGATATTGTCCGGGTGTCGCGCCCAGATGTTGCCGGAAACGGTTGTTGAAGTGGCTTGGGCTGCTGAAGCCGCAGGCGTAAGCAATCTCCAGCATCGGCACATTGCTGTGTCTGAGCAGATCGCGGGCGTGCTGCAACCGACAGGCCAACACATAACGATGGGGCGCAATGCCGAAGCTGAGTTGGAACATGCGGGCGAAGTGGTAGGTGGATAGGCCGCAGAGCCGCGCCAGTTCGTCTAAGGTCATGGCCTGAGACAGGTTGCTGTGAATGTAGTCGATGATGCGCTGGCGGTGAGCGGGAGCCAGGCCGCCTTTCAGATGCAGGTCCGTGCGCTGCTGCGCGCGGCTGAGCAGGGCGTGCTGGATCAGATCGTGAGCAAGGCTGTTGCCCAGCAGGCGTTCAGCAGGTTCTTGCCAGTTCAGCTGGAACAGTTGGCGAAAGCGTTGTTTTTGAAGGGGCTGATTCAGGTAGTGCCTCTCGCCCCAGTCCAGTTCGCGGGGTTCTTTGTCCAGCACGTGCAGAGCTGTCAGGGCAAACGTTTCGCGGCTGATATAGAGGTGGGCCAGCGGTTCAGCGGGGCTGATCTGCCAGGCGGATTGATGCCCGGCAGAGCGGATGCACAAGCCTTTAGGCGCAGTGCCGTGTCCTGTTACAGCGTTTTCGTGAATGGCGTCGGGTAGATAGCTGGCTAGCGTGTAATGGTCTGGCGTCAGGCACAGGCTGTGCTCTTCTCGGCTGTGCCAGATCACGCTGCTCAGCCCGTCACCCAATGCTGCGCTGCGTTGCAGTGAGGCATTGGGCGAGTTGTTCAGGTGTTGGAAGACATGCAGTTTATCGGGTGAGTCCATGCTGCCTCCATGCTGAGCATGAATGTCTTATCTGCTTTCGTACCAGACCTTGCTGCGGTTGATTTGTTGCACCAGCCAGAGCATCACCGGTACTTCGATCAGCACGCCGACCACTGTGGCCAGCGCCGCGCCTGAGTTGAAACCGTACAGAACGATTGCTACCGCCACGGCCAGTTCAAAGAAGTTGGAGGCACCGATCATCGCCGCTGGGCCTGCGATATCGTGACGTACTTTCAGCGTGCGGCACATCCAGTAGCCCAGCGCGGCGATAAACAGCGTTTGCAGCAGAATCGGCACGGACAGCAGGGCGATGATCAGCGGCTGTTCAACGATGTTCCGGCCCTGGAAAGAGAACAGCAGAAGCAGTGTAGCCAGCAGAGCAATGATAGAGGCTGGAGCTAGGCGTTTGAGGGCGTTGTTGAACGCCTCCTCACCACGGCGCAGCAACCGGGCGCGTAGCCACTGGGCAATGATCAGCGGGATGATGATGTACATCACCACTGACAACAGCAGCGTGGCCCAGGGCACAGGAATCGCTGAAACGCCCAGCAGCAGGGCGACGATGGGGGCAAAGGCAAACACCATTACCAGGTCATTAATCGCCACCTGGCTCAGGGTGAAGTTAGCGTTGCCGCTGCACAGGTTGCTCCACACAAACACCATGGCCGTGCAGGGCGCTGCGCCCAGCAGAATCAGGCCCGCCACATAGCTGTCGATCTGATCAGCAGGCAGCCAGTCGGCAAACACATGACGCAAAAACAGCCAGGCCAGAAACGCCATGGTGAAGGGTTTGATCAGCCAGTTCACGGTCAGGGTGACGGCCATGCCAGCGCGTTGCTGGTAGATCTCGTTGAGCCCGCGGAAGTCAATTTTCATCAGCATGGGGATGATCATCACCCAGATCAGCACGCCGACCGGCAGATTCACCTGAGCCACTTCAAGGCTGCCAATAGTCTGTGCAGCGCTAGGCGCGTAGAGGCCGAGCAGGGTACCGACGACCATGCACAGTAATACCCAAACTGACAGGTAACGCTCAAAGCGCCCTAACGGCGCTGATGAAGAGGAAGCGGTTGGTTCAGACATGATCAAATACCGGTGAGTTGAATATATGGTTTTCAAGATATATGGAAATCTGTATATTCGGCAAATCGAATTTATCGACAGGTGTGGAAATGCAAACGGAAGCCATTGATCCGCTGACCTTGTTCAAGTGCCTGGCAGATGAAACCCGCGTGCGCATGGCGCTGTTGATCGCCGCAGAAGGTGAGTTATGCGTCTGTGAGCTGATGGCTGCATTGGACGACAGCCAGCCGAAAATCTCCCGCCATCTGGCGCAACTGCGCAGCTGTGGCCTGCTGCAGGACCGGCGTAGCGGCCAGTGGGTTTATTACCGCCTGCATCCGGAATTGCCTGAGTGGGCGGAGCAGGTGTTGGCGACCACTTTGCAGGCCAATCAGCCATGGCTGGCACAGAACCGCGAGAAGCTGAACAGCATGAGGAACAGGCCGGAGCGCCCGATTTCCTGTGACTGACTTAATTTGAACTGACGAGAACATCATGGACGTACTCTTTCTGTGCACCGCCAACAGCTGCCGCAGCATCCTCTCTGAGGCCATCTTCAACCAACTTGCACCTGCGGGCTTGCGTGGCCACAGTGCTGGCAGTTTCCCTAAGGGCGACGTGCACCCGCTGGCGATTGAAGCCTTGCAGCGCGCCGGTGTGCCGGTGACGGGCCTCAGCAGCAAAGGCACGGATGCGCACGAAGCGCTGAACCCGGCCATCGTTATCACCGTTTGCGACAAGGCCGCAGGAGAAGCCTGCCCGGTTTATTTCGGTGCGGCGCAAAAGGCACATTGGGGTTTGTCCGATCCTTCCGATGTGGAGGGCACGCCTGAGCAGATCGAAGCTGCGTTTGATCAGTGCGTGGCCATCATCCGCCGCCGCGTGCAGGCGTTCTTTGACGCCCAGCCCGACACCTTGAGCCGCGACGCTGTGCAAGCTGAGCTGAGCCGTATCGCCAGCCTTTGATTCTGGAGTTCATATGTCTGCCGACCTGCCCAATATTGATCCCGAGCTGCTGAAAACCCCGGTAATCACTGGTGAAAAGCCGCGCATCCTGCTGCTGTACGGCTCCACCCGCGAGCGCTCTTACAGCCGCTTGCTCACAGAAGAAGCGGCGCGTCTGCTGCAAGCTTTTGGCGCAGAAACCTACATCTTCAACCCCAGCGGTTTACCGTTGCCAGATGATGCGCCGGAGGATCACCCCAAAGTGCAGGAACTGCGGGAGAAGGTGCTGTGGGCAGAAGGCATGGTGTGGTGCTCGCCCGAACGCCACGGCGCAATGACCGGCGTGTTCAAGTCCCAGATCGACTGGATTCCCCTGACCATGGGCGCGATCCGTCCGAGCCAAGGCAAGACGCTGGCCCTGATGCAGGTGTGCGGCGGCTCGCAGTCGTTCAACGCGGTCAATCAGATGCGTGTCTTGGGGCGCTGGATGCGTATGTTCACCATCCCCAATCAATCCTCCGTGGCCAAAGCGTTTCAGGAGTTTGATGAAGCGGGGCGGATGAAGCCGTCTGCCTATTACGACCGCGTGGTGGATGTGATGGAAGAGCTGGTGCGCTTCACCCTGTTGCTGCGCGATAAGCCGGAGTTGGTGGATCGTTACTCCGAGCGCAAGGAGTCGGCTGAGGAGATTTCACGTCGAGTGAATCAAACCGCTATCTGATCCGTAGCTGGGCCTGTTTTAACCCGATACTGCGTTGCTCAATGCTTATTTGGAGCGACCAAACCGCGCATTTCGCGCCTTGCCTCGGGTCAAAACAGACTCCGGCGGTGTGATGCGTGAGCTCGTAAGGCTTCAGCTTTAAAAAGCGCAAGGATATGCAATCGGTTTGAGTGGGATGTGCGGCAGACTACTCGCATCTGCAAGGAGTCTGTTGATGAACATTTCGCTCTACCTGTTAACCGTACTGATCTGGGGCACCACCTGGATTGCCTTGAAAATGCAGCTGGGCGAGGTGGCGATTACCGCTTCCATCGCCTACCGCTTTGGCTTGGCGGCGCTGGTGTTGTTTGCCTTCCTGCTGCTTACCGGCCGCCTGCAACGCCTCGACCGACGAGGGCAAATACTCTGCCTGTGGCAAGGGCTGGCGCTGTTTTGTCTCAACTTTATCTGCTTCTACAACGCCAGCCGCTGGATCCCCAGCGGACTGATCGCGGTGATCTTCTCCATGGCCACGCTGTGGAATTCGCTGAATTCGTGGCTGTTCTTCAAACAAAAAATCTCTGCCAATGTGCTGATCGGCGGCGGCTTCGGTTTGCTCGGGCTGGGCTTTCTGTTCTGGCCGGAACTGGCCGGGCACGAAGCCAGCCGCGAAAGCCTGCTGGGTATCGGCTTGGCGATGCTGGGGACCTTGTGTTTCTCGGCGGGCAATATGCTCTCCAGCCTGCAACAGAAGGCCGGCTTTAAACCGCTGACCACCAACGCCTGGAGCATGCTCTACGGCGCGCTGATGCTGGTGGCGCTTTGTGTGGTAACCGGCACGCCGTTTGGCTTTGAGTGGAACACCCGCTATGTCGGCAGCCTGCTATTCCTCGCGATCCCTGGCTCGGTAATCGGCTTTACCGCCTACCTGACGCTGGTCGGGCGCATGGGGCCGGAGCGGGCGGCATATTGCACTGTATTGTTCCCGGTGGTGGCGCTGAATATTTCGGTGTTTGCCGAGGGCTATCAGTGGACGGCTGCGGCGCTGTTCGGGCTGGTGCTGGTGATGGTGGGGAATGTGTTGGTGTTTAGGAAGCCAAAGCCCAAGGCTGAGTTGGGAGCGGCGTGAGAACTGAGTGAAACATCAGTTGCTGCGGGCAGCTTCGGGACTCAACGGCCACGCACAAGGTCTGAATTGTAAGTTGCGAATTTGGTCGATTGGACAGCGCCCAACCTACAATACAGCGTGCATACAAATCCCTAACAGCTGTCAGGTAGATCCAGCGATTCCCGCCCAGATGTAGGTTACGTCCGCGCACCACACTTGATTGGGCTTGCTCACCGTGAACTGCTGATTCAGTACGTTGCTTGCGATGGCGCTTTCTCCATCAGCTCTGCGGTACCGATGCTTGCGGGATTGTGTACTGAACCAGCGCGCCTCTTTCATTAAGCGCCCAGCCAGAAAAAGGACTACCTACACGCCCTGTATCCTCAGCGCTGCCGCTAATGTTCTCGTCCCCACAGAACCACGGCTTTGCAGATGAAGCTCAGCGCCAACTGACGCAGAGCAATCCGCCGACAATCTACTCGGCGACGCCGCGTGCAGGCCTCATAGACACTGCTGCGATTTACGCCCAATACGCGGCCTGGCTCGGCTCGTGGATACCGCTCGCCCAATTCCTTGATCAGGCTTACTGATTGAGGGAGTCCGACATTAAGAGGGCGGTAGCCTTGGAGAAAGTTGTCGGGGCGGGGGCGTTGCATGGCGTTCATGACCCAAAAATATTGTGATGTTGTGATGATGTTATATTGATGTCCTCGCTAATTAGATCCAGCATGTGTTTTTCATTGGGTTAAGTGTAGGGGCGTAATTTGTTGATATGTCCTATGTTAATTTTTAATTCATGATGAATGGCGTAGATTAATTTCTATTGCGTAGTGTGGGCTGTCGGGTGTTCTTTGCTAGCTTTCAATGGTGAAAGTTTTCGGGGGGGCGCCGTTGTATGGTGGCCATAACTCAAAAATATTTTGATGTTATGGTGATGTTATATTGATGTTCTAGCTAATTAGAGTCGACATGTGTTTTTTATTGGGTTTATTGCACGGTCGTCATTCTTGGGTATGTCCTATGTTAATTTTTATTTATGATGGAAAGTGTGGATTTATTTCAATAGCTTAGTGTGATCTGCTGGGTGTTCTTTGCTAGCCGTTCAGTCGGGAAGTTGTCGGGACGGGTGTATTATATGGCGCTATCGGTCAATATATGATGATGCTATGACGATGTTATGGTGATGTTATGGCGATCTGTCCGCTAATTAGATTAGGTATGAATTATTCGTTTGGGTAAGTGCAGGTCGTCATTTGTTGATGTGTTCTATGTTGACTTTCGATTTTAGGCTGGGGTAGTTTCTTTTCCGACGTTATAGGACTTATTGACCAGGATGGTCAGGATGGTAAGTAATGGATGACGACAGACTGTCGGGTGTAGACAGAGGTGTTGAGTTTGATTCGCACTATAGTGAGGTTGAGTTTTTACTATCACAGTTCGATAGTCAGACTGATCCTCTCAGTGGTCTGGAAGAAATACCTGCCATAAACTGGAGTTTGATTAGCGAACATTCAGAGCTGCTTCTCGCTAAGTGTTTTGATTTGCGAGTGGTGCTCTGGCTGATGAGGGCCAAGTTGCGCCTTGAAGGGTTTTCTGCCCTTATCATCGGTGCGCTCAACATCGACACTGAATACTCTGCGGGTAAAAGTACTATATTCCCACAAGCCGATACTGATCAGCCTGACAGTATTCACGCGGCAGCATTGGGTTGGCTTGCCACTCCACAATGCCTGCATGAAATAAAAAACAGTCGGGTTTTTAGGGATAATCGGTTAACTGTCGATGAACTTCTTACTCTGCGCTTCTCCGACCAGGAAAGAAGAGATCTGCATTTTTCTGAAGCGGTAAAGATCATCAGTCAAGCCGATGCATTTTTTGCCGACCAAGGAATTCCATCGCTGCGAGAGCAGCTGGCTTTAGGCATAAAGGCACTGGAGCGTATTGAAAATTATGCGAATGTGCAGGCCAAAGACTACCGTCTGAATTGTTCTCATGTAAGAGATTACCTCCAAAGTTTGTCCCATTTCCTCGGCGCTCTAGAGCAGCAAGGCGCGTCTGTTATTGAGGAAGAAGAGGAGCAGGCTCTACCGGACGTGAGAACCAATATATCTCCGGCGAATAAGCTTATTCGCTCCAGACAAGACGTTATATCCCTCTTGGATCAAGTGTTGGATTATTTTCAACAGTATGAGCCAAGTCATCCAGCACCTATTCTTATCAGGCGCTCTCAGAAAATGATCGGTATGGACTTCAAAACAATTGTTGAAGAGCTCTTGCCCGAATCACAGGTGACATTGCTTCAGTTATCTGGCAAGTAATTTTTCATGGAGGATTTCCCGATGGCTAAGGATTCTAGCTCTCAGAAGTTTATTGGAAAAAATAACGCTCCGCGTGTTCAGATTGAATATGATGTGGAACTCTACGGCTCACAAAAGAAGGTAGAACTCCCTTTTGTAACGGGGGTTATGTCTGATCTTTCAGGGCACAGGAAAGTGCCTCTGATGCCGATTGAGGAACGTAAGTTTCTGACGTTTGATCAGGATAATTTCAACGACCGCATGAGGGCCATTAAGCCTCGCCTGCAGTTTTATGTGGAGAATACATTAAGCAAAGGCGATGAATTACTGGACGTGGAACTGGAGTTTGAATCAATGGAGGACTTTTCTCCCGGTTCAATAGCCAAGCGTATCCCTCAAATGCAGCGCTTGCTTGAGGCGCGTGAGCACTTGACTGAGTTGATTACCTATATGGACGGTAAAGCAAGTGCTGAAGATACGGTGAGAGAGTTGCTTGAAAAACCGGACTTCCTACATCGGCTAGTTAATGATCCCAGAAAAACAGTGGCCGCCGCTGAGCAAGATGCTCAGGACTCCCGTCAAAAAGGAGGTGAGTAATGGCTGTGAGGCAACGAAGTGCTGCGATTAAGCAACAGGACTCCGCCGTTAGCGAAGTGGAACCTGCCGGAGTTGAAAATGAACTGGATGGTTTGCTCAAGCGTTCTTTTCGTCTAAGAACCAATGAAGCATCCGAAGCTGTTCGGCGAGCTATTGGGACGCTCGCGGACTACGCGAACAGCGGTAAGGTGAAGGTCAGTCATGATGTGATATTTACCATTGAGTCTCTGATCGCCCAGATCGACGAGCAACTCTCTGATCAAATGAATCAGATTCTGCACCATAAGGAATATCAGAAGCTGGAGTCTGCCTGGCAAGGCTTGAGCTACCTGGTAGACAACACCAATGTAAGCGAGACGCTAAAAATCCGGGTGCTGAACGTCAGCCAGGATGAGTTGACCCGTCACCTACGGCGTTATCGCGGTTCAGCCTGGGACCAAAGCCCGATATTCAAACAGATCTATGAACAGGAATATGGCCAGTTCGGTGGCGAACCGTTTGGTTGCATCATTGGCGACTTCGAGTTTGATCACAGTCCAATGAGCGTGGCTCTTCTGACGGAACTGGCGAAGATTTCTGCTGCTGCACACTGTCCATTTATTTCCGCCGCCTCTCCGTCCCTGCTGCAAATGAGCAAGTGGAATGAGTTGGGCAACCCACGTGATATCGGCAAGATTTTCACCACGCCAGAATACGCGTCGTGGCGTCGTCTGCGCGAAAGCAATGACTCGCGTTACCTGGTTTTGACCATGCCGCGTTTCCTGTCGCGCCTGCCGTATGGTGCCAAAACCAATCCGGTAGAAGAATTCGCTTTTGAAGAGTTGGTCAGGCCAGGTGTTGATGACGATTTCTCTTGGGCGAACTCGGCCTACGCTATGGGGGTGAACATTAACCGTGCGTTCCACGAGTATGGCTGGTGTTCAAAAATCCGTGGTATTGAGTCGGGTGGTTCTGTGGAAGAGTTGCCTGCCTACGCATTTCCCTCCGATGAGGGGGGATATGAACTGACGTGTCCAACGGAAGTGGCTATCTCTGATCGACGTGAGCAAGAGTTATCCGACGCTGGTTTCTTGCCACTGGTTTATCGTAAACATTCTGACTTTGCCGCTTTTATCGGTTCGTGCACCATGCACTTACCAGCGAAGTATGAAGACCCGGACGCCACGGCCAATGCTAAGTTGTCCTCAAGATTACCTTATATTTTTGCCACGTGCCGGTTTGCACATTATCTCAAGTGTATTGTGCGTGACAAAATCGGTTCATTCCGCTCCCGTGATGACATGCAACTTTGGCTGAATGACTGGTTGATGAACTACGTAGATGGTGATCCTTCAGTATCCACAGAAGCCACTAAGGCTCGTCGCCCTCTGGCTGCTGCAGAAGTTCGTGTTGAGGATGTAGAAGATGATCCTGGTTATTATCGCGCACATTTCTATTTGCGCCCGCATTACCAGTTAGAAGGAATGACAGTGTCCTTGCGGCTGGTATCAAAACTTCCATCGGCTAAAAAAGATGGAAGCAGGTAAGTTAAAGACTAACTTTAATTAGGAATAATGAGCCTCGAGTCATTAATGGCAGTATCAGTTGATTTGATATTGCCTGTAGGTGGACGTGTGCCGGTAAGATATTTTCCAGTTTAACGTTTGTCGCGGTGACAAGAGGGGCTTTTTTCCGAAATTAATTCCGACTTTTATAGTTGGAGTGTCCAAACTTGCCTAAATTAACCTGTAGTGCGTTGTTTTTATCTAATGGATTAAGGAAAAACAAATGAGCTCTAAAGCGTTAGTAGACTATTTTTTGAAGATTGATGGTGTGGATGGTGAGTCACCCGATCAGGCCTATCCCAACTGGATTCAAGTGCAGGCTTGGCAGTGGTCTGAAGACAATGCCGGGCGTTGGGGCTTTGGCAGTGGTGGTGGTTCGGGCAAAGTTGAGATGAAAGACTTTGAGTTTCGTATGGTGAGCAATAAAGCATCCCCGAAACTCTTCCTGATGTGCGCGACAGGCGAGCATGTTAGCTCGGCGCAACTGGTCTGCCGTAAATCGGGCCAGGGTCAACAAGACTTTCTCAAAGTAATCTTCAGCAACTGCTTGGTTTCATCATACAAGACGGTTGGCAACATGCCCTTGGACGCTGCGTTTGGGGAAGGGGTAGATACTGTAATACCAACCGACATTATCAAACTTAACTTTGGCCGCATCGAAGTGGAGTACAAAGAGCAGAATAATGATGGGTCCATGGGGGCCGTTATCAAGGCCGGTTACGACCTGAAGCTGAATGCACGCGTCTAACTAGATTGACGCTGTTTACAGAGTGCCTGTTCGTCGATAGCGCGGGCGGGCACTCTTTCCCAGAGAGTCGGGTCGCATATGAAAACATCATTGCCTATGTTGTTCGACAAACTCAGTACTAAAACACATAACATGACATCGGATGGCTGGCGCAAAGTATTGGTGCGAGATATTGAGTTTTTACTGAATGACGCATCACGTAGCGCTGATTTGCACCTGCAGGACTATGTGCACTGTGAAAACTCTGTGCTTAATTTTGGACTGCCTTCGTTAAGTAAACGGATTCCTATCAGTACGGATCCGCTGAAATTGGCAAAGCATATCCAAAGAATTCTTGCTTCATTTGAACCACGTTTAAATCCGAAAACGATTCGTGTGGTGCCGGTGATTAATACGCGCCAGTCTTATGATGTATTGGCTATTTTATTCGATATTTATGGTACCGGTTCTTTGCCGGGTAGAGAGACGTTAGTCAATGTGCGTATTGCACTTGATTATTCGTGTGGCGCTGTGCACGTGTTTGATTGAAAAGGTCGGGTTTTATTATGTTCAGTGAGCGCTTCCTGCAACTGTATAACGATGAGTTGCGCTATTTCCGTGAGACGGGGCGTCAATTTGCTCTTGCTCACCCTCAGGTAGCTCAACACCTGGGTATGCACATTGATGGCGTACAGGATCCCTTTGTTGAGCGCTTGCTGGAAGGCTCCGCTTTTTTATCCACGCGGGTGCAGGAAAAACTCAACAGCGAGCAGCCCGAGTTTGCATTGCAAATGCTTTCACGCTTGGCGCCCCTCTGGTACACCCCGGTTCCATCGATTGCCACGATTGCCATAAAGCCTGACCTGTCGTTTCCCCAATGGCACGCTCAGGTTGAGCTGCCGCGTGGCAGTAAGGTGACTTTGAACGATCCTTCACTGAGCAACAAACCGGCGACGTTCACGACGGCACGCCACATCAAGATCCAACCCGTGGAAATCGCTGAGGCGCAGTGCGCAATTTTTCCACCGCCCCATTTACCGGCAGGTGTCGCCCGCCACTTGCAAGATGGTTCTGCACACGTGCGCTTGCACCTGACCACACAGGGCGTGCTGTCCCTTTCCGAAATTGACCTCGAGCCGATGCACCTCACGCTGGCTGAGGAAACCGTACGAGCGAATCAACTGCTGGTGGCGTTGCTGAATCACTCTTTGCGCGTTGTGTTGTGGGCGAAAACGGATGGTCAGCCGGTGATCAAGGTTCTTGAGCCGACACAGCTGCGTCTGGGGGGCGTGACGGACGATGAGGCTTTGCTTCCGGAGGCGGTGGGTGAGCTTCCTGGCAGCCGCTTGCTGCGTGAGTATTTTGCCGCCCCCAGCCGCTTCTTCAGCCTCGAAGTGCATGGCCTGCGCGATTTTCTGAAGCAGTGCGAGCGGGTTCATGATTTCGAGATTCTATTTGTACTCGACCAACGTCCGCTACCGTTAATAGGCCATGTCAGTGTCAAGGACTTTCATCTATTCGCCACCCCGGTGATCAACCTTTACCGTCGTCACTGCACGCCGGTACAGGTGACGGGGTCGCAGACTGAGCATCACTTGGTGGTCGACCGACTGAACACCTCGCTGTACGAAATACACAGTGTGCTGCAGGTCAAAGGCGTTATGCGCGAAGGCAATCCGGTCACTTTTTCTTCGCTGCAGGCTGATGTGAACTTCGACAGTGAATACGAGCAAGCAGGGTATGCGCTGCGCCGACGCCGGGAGCCATCACCGTCCAAATACAACAATGTGTTTCTGCCGAACGAAGACACCTTTATTGCCATCTCGCCTGGTAAAAGTGGTCTTGAAATTGATGCAGTGCGTTCGCTGATTGTGGAGGCCTTGGTCTGTGAACGGCACCTGATTCCTGCGCATTTGCAGCAGCCGATTTTCCAGCTGGATACTGCAATGCCGGTGCACAGCATTGAAGTTGTTCGCTACCCAACCAACCCCGTGGGGGTGCCGGATCTTGGCCAAGCCTGGCAGGCCATTCAGATGTTATCGCTGAACCCGCTACGTTATGCGCGCCCCGATGTGCAGGACTGCGCGACGCTGTTGCGCGACTGGCTGTTGCTGTTTTGTAACCAGGACGATCCCAGCCAACGCAAACGTATTTCCAGTATTCAGAACGCTTGGATCGAGCACAGATTCGAGCGCTACCAGGGGCGTGGTCCGCTGGCTTGGATTCGCGGGGCCGAGATTAGCCTCAACTTGAGTCCGCGGCATCATGCTGATCACGGTGCCTATCTGTTTGCTCGGGTGGTGCATCACGCACTGAGCAACTACTGCGATCTGAATCAGACACTGAGTATGGCGTTGATGCTTGAGGGCGAGCCCCATGCCAAGTGGGAGGCTATCCGCCATGCATGAAATGTCACTGATTCAGCACAGTGAGCCAGCACCGTTGTTGGAGCAGCAAGACAGTCCTGACAAGTCTCCTGCGTTGAAAATCCAGGGGTTGTCCAATCGACAGGATTTTTTCGAATTGCTGCGCCGGATCGAGCGCGCGCAGCCCGATGCACCGCGCTTGGGGGTGTCCAACGATCGCAGTCACGAGCGGTTGAATATTACTCAGCCTGCCGACCTGGCCTTTGCTTCGCGTGAAGTGGTCGATGTGGAGCAAAAGCCTCCAAAGGTCATCATCAAGGCGCGCCATTTCGGCATGTTTGCTCCCTATGGTCCGTTACCGATCCACGTTACCGAGCATGCCCGTAGCGAGGATATTGCCAAGCGCAATAAAGCATTTCAGCAGTTCGTGAGCATCATGAGCCAGCGTTTTGCCGTGTTGCATTACCGTGCTTGGTCGCAGTTGAACACCATGGCGGGGCACGATCATGACGATCAGAAGAACCCGTTTCTGTGCCGCTTGTGGCAGGCCGTAGGCGTGACTCCGGGTGTCGGGACAAATCCTCATGTCCAGCGTTTGCGAGCGGCTTATGGCGGCGCCTATCTGCCTGGAAGGCGTTCGTTGCGCCAGCTCCAGAAGATATTGGCAGCTTATTTTCTCGTGCCGGTTCAGATCACGCCTCGTCATGCCCAATGGGTCAATGACGGCAAACAGACCGGTAACCAGAAACTGGGAGCGCTGGGTAAAACCCGAGTAGGTAGCCGTTTTTTCGATGCGCAATATGGCGCGCATATCGATATTGGTCCATTGCCCTCTTCACAGTATCAACAGTACCAGCGTGGCAGCGTCCGCCTTCAGGCGTTGGTCAATATATGCCATGACTTTATGTGCCATCAGTTGGTTCTGGACATCAGTCTGCTGATTCACACTGAACCGGAAATGGCGATGCAACTGGGTAATAAACGCTTGAGCAAAGATGGATGGCTTAAGCCGAAAACAGGGACCTACAAACAGCAGGTCTATCAGTCAGCAACTTAATATCAAGGAAGATATAAGGTGTATCAACGTGAGCGTCTTTTTTCGCGACTAGGGCACTTTGCCTACCAGACTTTTGCTGAGGCGACGAAACTGTGTCGCACGTTTCGGCATGAGTATGTGGAACTCGAGCATTGGCTCAAGGTGGTAGTGGATAAGGAGCGCGGTGATTTACCGATGATCCTCAGCCATTACCAGATTGATCCACGACGCATCAGTGATGCACTGGATCGTATCCTTCATACGATGCCCAATCGGACGAATGCGGTGGTGGATCTTTCTGCGCAGCTGGAAACAGCGGTGGAAAGAGGGCTGCTGATGAACCAACTCAGCGAAGTGCAAAACGAGGGGGTGCGCACTGTCCATATATTGATCGGCATTCTTCAGGACCCGACCTTGCAACGCGGGTTATACCGTCTGTGTGATGAATTCAAGAAGATCCCGATTCCGCAGGTATTCGACGAGTACCTGTCCTTGTTGGCGAACTCTATCGAACATGACGAGGTTGAAGAACGCCCGGTCGAGACAGATAAAAATGTTGCCAGTGATCCTCAAGGCGCTGACGTTCTGCATAAGTGGTGCGCTGATCTGACCCAACAGGCCATGGATGGAGAGATCGATCCGGTTATTGGTCGTGAGTTCGAATTGCGCCAAGTGATTGATATCTTGCTGCGTCGCCGTCAAAACAATCCGATTCTGGTGGGGGAGGCCGGGGTCGGGAAGACGGCGGTGGTTGAGGCGTTGGCGTGCAAAATTGCCTCTGGGCAGGTTCCTCCGTTGCTCCGGGGCGCGCGCCTGCTTTCGCTGGACTTGGGGCGTATGCAAGCTGGTGCAAGCATGCGAGGCGAGTTTGAATCACGCCTGAAGGCGTTGATTGATGCCATTGGCCGATCCCAGTCTCCGGTGATTCTGTTCTGTGACGAAGCCCACACCCTGGTCGGGGCCGGCGGCCAAGCAGGTACCGGCGATGCGGTCAACTTGCTGAAGCCGATGCTGGCACGTGGTTCGCTTCGTATGGTCGCCGCAACGACTTGGTCTGAATACAAGCAGTTCATCGAACCGGATGCCGCCCTTACGCGTCGTTTCCAGCATGTCCTTGTCTCGGAGCCCGACGAAGAAAACGCCGTCGATATGATGCGAGCGATTTCTCCTTATTTTGCCAAGCATCACGACGTCATCATTCGTGAGTCGGCGTTAAAGGCAGTCGTACGTCTATCACTACGTCATTTGCCTTCCCGCCAGTTGCCGGACAAGGCCATCAGTTTGCTGGATACCGCCTGCGCGCGGGTTGCACTGAGTCAGCATGCGCAAGCTGGAAAGGTGGAGTTGCTGCACGCCAGGCTGACCGTGATGCGCGCCGAAATGGACAGCCTGCAGGAAGAGGTGAAATTTGATCCAAGCGTGCTCAGTCGTGTTGAGGAGTTAAAGCACGCCATCTTGGAGGTAGAGCAGACGCTGGTCGTGCTGCGCGAAAAGCAGACACAAGAACACCAGCTCGTTACCCAACTGCGCGAAGCCGAACAGACGCAACCCGAGCGGTTACCAGGGCTAACGGATCAATTGGACAGGCTGCAAGAAGGCACATTACCGCTGGTTCATCCTTGGGTCGATGACCGTGTCGTAGCGCAGGTGCTGTCAGACTGGACCGGTATTCCGACGGTACACATGTTTCAGAACGACCTCGACAACGCGCTTAACCTTAATCAACTGCTGGAGAAGCAGATTTTCGGCCAGACCATGGCGATCAACGAAATTGCCCAGGCCGTCAGGATTACTCGGGCCGGTATCCAGCATCAGGATCGTCCGTTAGGCGTGTTTATGCTCTCAGGCCCCAGCGGCGTCGGGAAAACCGAAACGGCGTTGGCACTCGCCGAGTCGATGTACGGCGGAGCGCATAACCTGATCGTATTCAACATGAGTGAATTCCAGGAAGCGCATACGGTTTCAACATTAAAAGGGGCTCCTCCGGGATATGTCGGTTATGGCAAGGGCGGCAAACTGACAGAGGCGGTCAGACGCAAACCGTACTCTATTGTATTGCTTGACGAGTTTGATAAGGCGCACCCGGATATTCATGAAGCGTTTTATCAAGTCTTTGATAAGGGCGTGATGGAAGACGGTGAAGGTCGAATGATCAGTTTCCGTCAGTGCTTTATTTTGATGACCTGCAATGTTGGCGCCGCTGAAATAGAAGCCCGATTGTCAGAGCAGCCAGAGCTTAAGGCCGAAGCATTACGGCCTGTCCTGCACGATGCCTTAGTGCAGGTATTCCCGGCACCGTTACTGGCGCGGATAAATACCATTCCTTACGTGCCACTCTCGATTGAAGCCATCGCACATATTGCCGCGAAACAACTGTCCCGTTTGCAACAACGGTTGACTAAAGAAGTGGGCGTTACGCTGGAGTTGCAAGGCGATATCACCGGTTGGATTGCCCAGCGCGTCAGCAGCCACCCTTCACGCGGGAGAGCGGTGGAGTCGTTACTCCACCACGCCATTCTTCCGCCCATCAGCAATGAAGTACTGCAACGCAAACGCGACGATCGCGAACTGAAAAAAATACAACTCATGGTCGAAGACGACAACTTAACGGTGTCGTTCGACTGACGATCAGTGACTTATTCCATTGTTCTCCGTGCGGGCGTCAGTCAGGCATGGACATTGGTCAAGCGAGGTGGATATGCCTTTGATTGAAATTGATAACGCTGTGTTATCTGGCTGGGATGCTTTTGCGTTGAGTTTCTCTACTCGCGAGGGGCTGTCGAATAATTCGTTCTATACACTGGAGTTTGAGTGCGAGCAGGCTGGAGTGGATTATGAGGCGTTATTGGGCGAAGGGGTGAGTATCCAGATTGAACGCCCTGGTTTTGGTTCACGCCCATTCCATGCCTATGTAGTCGGCGCTACTGATGTTGGACAGCACCAAGATAAGTTTGTCTATAAGTTAGAGCTGAGCACTTGGTTATGGTTTTTGATGCAAAACCGTAACTGCCGTATTTTTCAGGACCTCACAACGCTCGACATTATCGAGCAGATCTTCGCGCGTTATGGCGTGGCCAATTATCGTCTTGATATTCAGGGGAGTTATCCCACCCTGGAATATTGTGTGCAGTTTTCCGAAACCGATTTCGCGTTTATCAATCGCCTGCTGGAAAACGAAGGTATTTGGTATTACTTCGATCATGAGGACGACAAGCACACGTTGGTGATCACGGACCGCCAAGACTTTGATGACCTGGCAGGCGATGACGCGGTCTTACCGTTCATGCCTGATAGCGAGGAAAACCGTGCGATCCGCGAGGGCGTTCAGAGCATTCGCCGATCGCGGCAAGTGCGTCCGAACGAAGTTGTCCTGCGAGACTTCGATTACCTCAACCCGCGTAACAACTTGCAGACCAAAGTCGAGGAAAGCAGCCTGGGCCTGCAGAATACGCCGCTGGAGTGGTACGACTATGCGGCCGGTTATGCCGATACCGAGCGGGGCGAATACCTTGCGCGGTTACGCCTGGAAGAGATGCAGAGCGAGGCCCACCTGCTGCTTGCTGAAAGCAACGCCGTGGGGCTGCTGCCCGGTAAAAGCTTCAGCCTCACGCTGCACCCGGACCCTAAACGTAACCGCCGATTCAAACTGATTCGTTGCGATTACACGTTCATCCAGGACGGTCCCGACAGCAGTAGCAAAGGGCGCAATGTAACTTGCCAGTTCAGCGCATTGAACGATGACATTGCCTTCCGTCCAGCCCGTAAAACCCCACGACCACAAATGCCCGGGATTCAGAGTGCGACCGTGGTCGGGGCTCCGGACTCTGATGTTCACACCGACAAATACGCCCGTATCCGGGTGCACTTTCATTGGGATCGCAATAAAACCACCGAGGAGGATAGCTCCTGTTGGATTCGGGTGGTGCAAGCCTGGGCTGGTAAAGGCTGGGGAGTATTGGCGATGCCGCGTGTCGGGCAGGAGGTACTGGTTACCTACGTTGATGGTGACCTGGATCGTCCGATGGTGACTGGCATTGTCTATAACGGTGATAACCCGCCCCCTTACAAATTGCCGGAATACGTCAACTACTCAGGCATGGTGTCCCGATCGTTGCGTAAGGGCAAACCGCAACACGCGAGCCAACTAACCTTCGATGACAACCGTGGAAGCGAGCGTTTCATGATGCATGCCGAGCGCGATCTGCAAACCACGGTGGAGCGAAACCGAGCGACGAGCGTGGGGGGGGACGAGTACAAGCAGGTCGCTCGTACTGTGACTGAACAGATCGGTAACCACCTCACTTATAAGGACTTTCAATTTACGGTGATTGGCTTCAACTCTTCGGTGATGGGCTTCGATGCTGGTATGAAGGGGGTGAATATCAGTGTGGTTGGTGTGAACACCGCTTTTGCCGGCGTGAGCACCTCGTTCACCGGTGTGGGGACCTCCTTTACGGGGGTTAATACGTCGTTTACCGGGCAGAGCACTTCTTTCCTCGGGGATGGCGTCAGTTGCACCGCGAAGTCCACCTCAATAACCGGGGAAAGTAAGTCCTTCACCAGCATCAGTAACAGCATGGTCGGGACCAGTACCAGCTACACCGGCGAAAGCAACAGCTTTGTCGACACCAGCAGCAGCATGACAGGGGTCAGCACATCCGTCGTCGGTTCTTCCACCAGCTTTACCGGCTCCAGTGTCGGCACTACCGGCAGCAGTGTCTCGACCACAGGCAGCAGCGTGTCGACTACCGGCAGCAGCATCTCGACCACGGGCAGCAGCATCTCGACCACAGGCAGCAGCATCGGCACTACCGGCAGTAGCATGTCGACCACCGGCAGCAGCGTGTCTAACACCGGTAGCAGCGTGTCGACCACCGGCAATAGCACCAGCACCACCGGGCTTTCGATCAGCTATAGCGGTGCTTCTTACTCCGATACGGGTGTTGACCTGAAAAAGGTTGGCATGCAAAGCAAGAATTAAGGAGCAATAACAATGAGAGTCATACGGCCTCAGCAGTTGATCGCCATCAAAGGGGCGTTTCAGATCGGCAAGGAAAGCCGGCTCGGCATCAGCGTGATTGCCGGATGTTATCTGTCACGTCCCCAGCACTTTGTCAGCGAACCCCAGATATGGGACGCGTGGAAGCGTGCGCCTCTCAGTTTTCCAGTGCTTGATGCTGCCGAGCCCAAGCCATTTGCCGAATACCTGATCGCCGGGCATGCGGGCATTGGCCAACCCGTAAAAGCGCTTAATGTCAGTGCGCAGGTAGGTGGATTATCTCGTTATTGGCGGGTTGAGGGGGAGGGGCGCAGTGATGCTGCTCGCGTTGCCCCCTTTGTCAGGGTGGCGCTTGACCACCCTTCGGCGTGGGGAGGAAAAGGGGTCAAGGAAAACCCACTGGGGCGCGGCAGTCACGATGGACTGAACCCGTTGCTGATGAGCATGGGCATAGATAACTCTGTGCAGGAGCGTTCGCCACTGGCGGCACCAACGCCGCTGCCGCATGAGTTCAGCACTCGCAAAATGCACATCGACAAGGTGGCGCATTTGATGGCTGGCAAAGAATACCTGGAGACCATTTTTCCAGGACTACCAGCCAACATTGACCACCGCTTTTTCCAAATGGCAGCGCCGGCGCAATGGTTGCCACAGGAGGAGTGGCCGGATCAGGTGCCGTTCGAGCTGCAGGGATTTCGTCCGGACAATCAGGCAATCAGCGGTGTTTTGCCCGAGGTTCGCGGTCGCGCTTTTGTGAGCCGGTATAGCAGCTGTGAGCTGGAAGAAGTGGCCTTACAGCGCAAGACATTGTGGTTTTTTCCAGACAGTGACATTGCCTTGATGATCTATACGGGCAGCTTGCCGATCGAGCACCTTCTCGATGAGTCGATCGAGTCGTTGATGGTGTCACTGGACCGCTGTGATGCATTGCGCACTATTGATCACTACCAGCAGGTGCATCACAAACGCAGCGATGAAAAGGCATCCACCTTCGAGTTTTTGCTCGATACAGACCTGATGCCTGAGGAAATGGCGGTCAATATCACGGAGTCGGTATGTGACCACCCTGACTCATCGCGTTATGAAGCAACTCCAACATCCAGGGAGGCCAGCGATAACTATTACCGGCGAATACGCGATGCTATTGCGGTGCACGATCAACGATCTGCGCAAGAAATGGATTGGTCTGTGCTGCCAGCAATCCCTGACGATAACGAGGAAACCCTGCTCTACAACGACCTCGCGGTTGTCGAAAATAAAAACTTCACAGGGTTGCGTTTTAGCGGCACTTTGAACGGAAAAACCTTCCAACAGTGCAATTTTACCCGGTGTGACTTCTCTCAGGCGACGCTGAAAAATTGTGTGTTCGAGCAGTGTTTGCTCGACGCGGTGAGTTTCAGCGATACAACACTGCATCAGGTGCGGCTGGCGCAGTGCACGTTGCAGAAGGTGGTACTGACCGACAGCAACCTGGATGAGGTCACATTTGAGAAAGTGAACTTGCAGGCACCGTCAGCGCAAAGGCTGCACGTCGAAAGTTCAGCGTGGAACTACTGTACGTTCGATCAGGGCAGCCTCGTGGACTCGTGCTTTTACGCATGCTCCCTCAGCAATAGCTTGTTCAGTGGTACTGACATTACTCACCTGCACGTTCAGCAAGGGCAAATCGACGCCTGTGTTTTCAATCGCTGCAGCGCCAAGGGAGTTACCTGCAATCAGGTGCAATTGAGCAAAAGCTCGCTGATGGGGGGGGACTGGCGCGACGCCCGCTTTGACACCTGCCAGATAGAGAGCCTGACCGCTGGAATGCGAGTGGATTTCGGTCAGTCGGTCTTTAGCGATTGCACCTTCAACAAGGTGGGTTTGAAGCATGCGGCCCTGCAAGGCTGCCATTTACTCTATTGCTCCTTTACCGAGAGCAATTTCGATCAGGCGGACCTGACTTCCTCATCCGTAAGCGCTTGCGACCTGGCTGGGGCGCGTTTTAAGGACAGCGTTCTCACCCACTCCAGATGGCAAGACACCAGCCTGCAACAAGGCATGTTGTACAACGCCGATCTGCGCGACGTGACGTTCGACCATTGCAATCTGGCGGCCGCTAACCTGGCGATGGCCTGGCAGGACGACGATACCGCGTTCAAGGGCTGCTTGCTTGACCGTGCCTGTTGGGTGCCACGCAGACTTCTGCAGGGGGAGCATCCTTATGCCAACTGATATCCCTCCCGTTGTCCCGCTACCGGACATCGCAGAGATTCAACAACAGGTTGACAGCGCGCTGGTCGGGTTGCCGCCTAAATCACGAGTCTTCAAAAAGCGGCATTTCCGTGATCGCGAGTTGCAGGGGTTGGTGCTCGCCGATTGCTTCTTTATCGAGTGCAGTTTTGAACGCATCACGTTCCGTGACTGTGATGTGCGGCAGGTTCGTTTTGAGCGCTGCACGCTGAGTGACGTCAGCATGGTGAGCGGTCAACTCGATAGGTTGATGTTCACCGAGTGCCAATTGGAGCATTTGAGCCTGCTAGAGGTGAATGTTTACGGCTTGGTTTGCAACGAGGGAAGTCTGCAGGTCTGCCAGGCCGAAAATTGTTTGAGTGAGGACCTTAGCCTGAACAAGTGCTTGGTCAGCGACATTCAGATCCGTAACAGCCGGCTGAGCCAATTCAATGCGCAATCGATTACCGCGCAAAACCTGATGTTTCACGAGGGGCAGTTGCAGGATGCGAACTGGCACGCCTGCCAGTTGCAAGCGTGTAGTTGGCGGGAGCTGGTTTTGACGCGCCATATCATGGGCAGTTGCCAGCTTGAAAACTGTACTTGGCAGGGTATTTCTGGGCTGGCGCGTACCTGGTTTGTCTGTCAGCTGTCGGGATGTGTTCTGGCAGGTTTGCCGCTCTCGGGTTCCAGCTTTCATCGCTCCGAGTTGGAGGATTGCTCCCTTGCAGGCAGCCAGTTGGCGCAGGCGATTTTTACTGAGGCGCGGTTGCTGCGCTGTGACTTCAGCCAAGCGCAATTGAACCAGGTACAGGGGCAAGACGCGCAGTTCGTCGAGTGTCAGATGGGGGAGAGCACGTGGGTAAACGCAATCTTGCCGCGTGCCGAGTTCAAACACTGCGAACTCACCCAGGCGAACCTCCAGCAGGCTGACTTGCGTGTGGCCGATTTGCGCGAGCAGCCGCTGACTGCCAAACAAGTGCAGTCCGCGCGGCTGCACGCCGCGCAACGCGCGCGCACCGATACGACACCCGCCTCCAGCGATCCGTTTCTGATCGCTATCGATCAATGGTATGCACGCCACCAGCTAGGGCCACGCCAGCAAACTGCTGCGAGGCCTACAGGAGCAAGCCGATATGTATAAGTCCGCAAAAGAACATCAGAAGGTACACACCAACAACAATGTCACGCCTTTGCACGTGTTGGCGAAAGCCAGCGCTCCTGAGCAGGGTAGCCGCGTGGTGGTCGATGTGCAGGCGCACGCCAATGGTCAGCTTTACGTCGCCGACATGCCGGCTTACGGACTGACGGTGGCCACCAGTTGCCTGGTGCAGCCGTTGGCCGGTGACCGGGTGTATGGCGTGGTGGACGGACAACACTTGGTGATTACCGCGATTCTATTTCGTCAGCAGGCCGATGCTGTCATGACGTTGGATAGCCGCTGCGCCAACTTGCGTATTGTTGCGCCGGAAATCGAGATAGAGGGCAGTCGGCGACTGACCTTCCGCAGTTCGGATTTCACACTGCTTACCCGCAGTTGTCGCTGGGTTGCAGACACCCTGCATCAGGTTTCAAAGCGCCTGTTCGTCCTCACCCAGCATGCGAGCCGCAAGGTTGAGCAAACGGATGAAACCCAGGCTAAGCACATTTTGCAGGAGGCCCGGGGAAGTTATGTCATGAAAGGCGAGATCGCATCGCTGAAGGCCTCGGCTGTGCTGAAGATCGACGGCGGCCAGGTCCATGTGGGGTGATCAGAAATGACAGCAGCCAATAATAATTCGGGTGGGGTGAGCTTTGCCGGTTGTGATCCGATGATCCCAGCACCAGGCCCCAACACCGCGCCAAACAGTACCGGCATACCTAACGTCGCCAACTATTTCTGCTGCGGCAGCAATGAGCAAAACCAGGCCACTATCCGCACCTCCACCAGCGACACCGGCTTCGCCATCGGAGCCGCATCGGGCACCCACTCAGGCCAGATGCAGCCGATGCAAGGCTCGGGAAAGTATTTCATCCAGGGAATGCCGGCTACACGCCTGGGAGATATGAGCATGACCAATAACAACAACATGGTTGTTAACCAGATTGCGCCGAGTCAGACCAAGTATTTCATCAATGCATAGGGGATCTGCCGGCATGTTCAGGACACTCAGGGATTACTCGACACTGGTCGTTTTGGCGGGGGGAATGCTGGGCGGTTGCAGCTGGTTTTCTCATGAACCGTCGGTCGTTATTCGCGACACGCGCAATGTCGATATCGAGATCAGCACCAGCGACAAAGTGAACCCCAATGCCTTCAGTCAGCCGCAACCGGTGAAGGTCTGCGTGATTGAAACCAGCAAGCCTGGCTGGACACCAGGGTCCATCAGCGAGGGTGCCCCCTGCCGGGACGGACCTCTGGAGGACGGGGTGGTAAGCCGTAATCAGAGCATCCTGCAACCGAATCAAACGTGGCGTTATCAGCTCGTTGTTCCTGCCCATCAGACGCGCTGGATTGTGGTGGGCGCCGAGTTCCAGCAGATCAATGGAGCATTGTATTTAGTTGAGCAGAAATCCTCTGCGAAGGCTGATTCTGACATACGAGTATGGATAGAGATGACGGCCCTTTCAGTAGTGGCTAATGATAAAAAAATGGATGAATGACATGTTACCTAATCAGCGGGTCGCTTGGGTTGAAGGCATGTTGATGGAGCCGCAACATTTCCAGCAACAGGAACGTTTTTTCGAACATTTGATTGATACACGGACCAAGAGCCTCAAGCCATTTAACTGGGGATTTCTGGCGTTGGAGGTCGACCGAGGGCTGTTGGAACAGGGCAAATTCGCGCTGAAGCAAGCCAAGGGTATCTTCCCGGACGGCACGCCTTTCAGCATGCCCGAAGACATACCACTGCCGTTGCCGCTGGAGTTGGACGATGGCTGCCAGGGCAAAGTCGTCTGTCTGTCGGTGTTGATGGATATTTCCGGCAACGCGCAAATTGACCTGCTGCATGACGAGCGAAAAGGTAGTCGGTTCCGCGCGATGGATGCCGAGATACCAGACCGTAACCACGGCATCAGTCTTGAGGGAACGCCACGGGTGTGCACCATGCAATTGGGCAGCCTGGTGACCCGGCTGAGCCTGGAGGACGCCGTCAGCAGTGTGGAAAGTTCATTGTCAGTCGGGTTTGTTCGTGAGGTGAGCAGCGACCGGCGCATCCTGCTGGATGATCGTACATTGCCACCGATGCTCGATTTCCGTGCCATTGGCTGGCTGCACAGTGCGACCACCGAACTGCTCGGCCTGATGACCCAGCGTCTGGAGTCAGTGTTCCGTCCAGATGTCCACAGGACTTCCGGCGGGCTTTCAGAGTTGCTGGAGTTGTTATTGCTGCAGACGCTGTCTGAGTACAACCTGCGTCTCAATCAGTTGCTGTCTTGCGCGCAGGTGCACCCGGAAAAGCTGTTTGAAACACTGTTGAGCCTGCTGGGCAGCCTGAGCATCATTCCCGGCGGTGAACGACTGTGGGAGCGCCCAGACTTGGTGTACCTGCATGATGAACCCCACACTAGTTTCTTCCAGCTGTTTACATCGATTCGCCGTGCATTGTCGCTGGTAATCGAAGCTCCAGCAGTGGCACTGACGTTTATCGACCGCGGCGACAGCATTTACCTGTGTCATAACGATAGCCAGTTGCGCCTGGAAAAACTGGTGTTCGCCGTCAGCTGCGGATTGTCGATTGAGCATCTGCGCACTTATTTCCCTGCCCAGGTGAAACTGGGGCCGGTGGAAAAAATCATTCAGTTAATTGATCTGCAATTGCCGGGAGCCCGGCTGATGCCGATGGCATCACCACCCCGTCACATTCCTTATTACCCCAATAGCATCTATTTCGAAGTCGACCATTCCGACCCGATCTACAAGGAGATGATGTCAGGTTCGGCGCTCGCTCTGAGCATCGTCGGTGATTTCCCGGATCTGCATTTTGACGTTTGGGGTTTGAGACAAGGGAGAGTCGGATGAACGAGTTTGAACAAAGAACCCGTGCGGCAATGGCCAACCTGCGTAATAAAGCGTATCCACAGACGCCTTCAATCGGTGGGCAGTTGGGGAGTACGACGGCGGAGGTCGCAGGCATTGCATCGGGGGCCCGGGCACTGGCTGAAAAACTACGGCATGGCAGCTCAGGCCTGACCAGCCGGTCTGAGTCTGAAGCTCCTGCGATCACACGTGGGGCAGGTGAGCTTGAGCCGTTGGGCCATAGTGGTGAGGAGTCGATGACAAGCTCCACCAACCCGTACAGTCGGTCGGCATTGAGCAAGCCCGGTGTGTTGATGGGCAGCTGGGATAACCCACTGATTGCTGCCGCTGTGCCAACTTTGTTGCAGGCCGAACGGGTACGTAGTCAACGCCAGCTAAACTTGGCAGTGGTGCGCTCCCAGTTTGTCCGCGAGCTTCAACAGTTCCGGCAGACCTTGTTGAAGAACCAGGTTTCTCCCGTCGACGTCGATAAACTGGCCTACCTATTGTGCTCCTATCTCGATGAGAGCTGCTTGAGCACGCTCGACGCGGGGGGAATTAATCTCAGCCTGCTGGTGGAGTTCTATCACGATGCCTGGGGCGGGGAAAAATGTTTTGAGCACCTCCAGGACTACATGGCAGCAACGCCCCGCGATAAAGATATCCTGGCTTTCTACGACCTGATCCTGTCGTTAGGTTTTGAGGGCCAGTATCGGGTGATGGAGCGTGGGCAGGTGTTGCTGGCTGATATACGCAATCATCTCGATAATTTGCTGTATAGCCAGAACCCGACACAAACTCTGGCCGATGCGGGTGTCGAGAAGATCGTGCGCAAAGTGCGCTGGATTAGCCCGGCGAAATTGCTGGGTTACGGCGTCATGGTGATGTTGCTGGTGTACGGTACTGCTGCGTGGTACCTGCACGATCAATCCAAGTCGCTGCGCAATGCCATCCTGGCTTGGTCGCCGCCGATGCCGCGCAAGATCAACATAATGGAAACTTTGCCGCAACCGTTGCCGGCAATCCTCAGCGAAGGTTGGTTGGAGGTGCGCTCTGACCCGCGTGGCTGGCTGTTGATTTTTACCTCCGATGGCGCTTTTGCCACGGGGCAAGCCGTGTTGTCGGAAGAGTTTAAAAAGAAACGCAACGTCGAGCGTCTGGGCGAGGCGCTGGCGCCGTGGCCGGGTGATCTTGAAGTGATCGGCCACACCGACAACAAGCCTTATCGCAACTCCCCAAGCAACTCCAACCTGAAACTCTCCGAAGGTCGGGCGAAGACAGTTGCCGACATCATGCGCGAGTCGATGCAGGGCAGTAAATACCAGCGCAGTTTGACCTCAGTGGGCAAGGGCGATACCGAGCCGCTAGACAGCAACGACACGGAGCAAGGACGCCGCCGTAACCGTCGTGTAGACATCCTGTGGAAGATCGGTGAGCGAGAAGCTTCGACTCCCCCGGTTGACCTCAACAGCACCGGCGTCTCCGCCGGCCCTCAGGAAGACTAAAAGCACTCATCGTCTAGGGATAAGACATTTTTATGATTCGTAGAATAACTATCTTAGTGTTCGCCCTGCTTCTTTGTGCTGTGGTGTGGTGGGTAGGGCCGTTGATTGCAATTGGCATCTATCGACCCCTATTCGGGTTTTGGGTGCGGGCGATCATCATCACCCTCATTTTGTGCTGGGCGTTGTGGCCCTTCGTTGCGAGCTTCTTGGCCTGGGTATTTCGTCATGTGCGGGCGCCGAGAGCTATCCGGAAAAAAACAGCCCAGCGCGATCGTGTCACCACGCGATTCCATGATGCGCTGCGAACGTTGCAGTACGTCGGGTTGGCCAAACAACGCACGGGCTGGCAACGCTTCCGTTATCGCTTCACTCGTGAGCACATCAGCGAGAAGCCCTGGTTTTTGGTGGTCGGCCCACCTGGCAGTGGGAAAACCTCGCTGATCGGCGAGAGTGGCGAACGTTTCTTGCTGGCAGAACACTATGGCTTGCAGCAGACGGTTGATGTCGGGCCGACGCAAGACTGCAACTTGTGGCTGGCGGAAAACTCGGTCTACATCGACACATCAGGCGAGTGGATCCAGTTGAACGGTGATGGCGAAGAAGCCGCAAAGGCTCGCGATACGCTGTTCAAGTTGATCAAGCGCCATCGTCGTTACCCTGGCATCGATGGCATTATCCTGTGCCTGGATGCTCGTTGGCTGCTGCGAGCCACGATGACGGAAAGAAAATCCGTAGCCGATGCTTTGCGCGTGCGCCTACTGGAGACCGCCTCCACATTTCGTTCTGATTTGGCGGTGTACTTCACCATCAGCCATATTGACCAGATCACGGGCGGTGAAACCTTCCTGTCGATGCTCGATGACGAGTTGCTGCAAAAGGGCATGGGCTTCAGTCTGAACCGCGCCAAAAATGCCGAGACGCTGTTTACACAGTACGAAAGCCTGTACCGCGAAATGGTGGCTAGGGTGAGTCACCACGTACTTGAACTCTTACACGATGCCCCCGACGCTGAATGTCGTCAGCAATTGTTGTTCTTCACTGAATCGCTGGGTTCGTTGGGTAATCCCCTCTACTCGTTGCTAGAACAGATTTTTCCGCAGACGCCGGTGGGGTATTCCTGCCATCTCCAGCAGGTCTGGTTGGGCAGTGCCATTGCGCTACCGCCGCGAGACGCTATCTACAACGCCCAGGCTGCGGACATGTACGAGGACCGACCCACAGGCCACATTTACCTGCCTGAGTTGACTTATGCCTGGCAGGAACGTGGGGTCTTGCAACACTCCTCGAAAACCCTGCTGTCAGGTAACAAGTTGGCTGCAGGCGGGCGCTATGTCGTGGTGTTCATTCTGCTGGCGGTGTTTTTGAATGTGCTGGCCATGCGTTATTTGTGGGAAAGCGACTACATCTCCTACATCGCCGCACGCTTTGACGAAACCAAACGCATTGTGCGGGAAATACCGGTCACCAATCGCATCAGCGACGATGTGATCTCGGCTTATGAGCAGATGGGGTATATGAACGTCCAACTGTTGGGCGAAGTATCGCCGTTCCTCAACCCCTATATTGAACACAAGCTAATTAACAATGCGGCAAAAAAGACCTATCAGCGCCATTTGCTGCAAATCTTTTGGCCCGCCGTCGAGAATTACATTGCTAGCGAGTTGAAGAACGACGTTTCAGACTCGAACAAGGATGTGTACAGCACACTGAAAGTGTATGTGATGCTCGGCAAGCCTGAACATCGTTCGGACGAGGCATTGGTCAACTGGTTCATGGCTCGCTGGGAGAACCTCATCCCTCAGGGCTACACCGACATGAACAAGGACGTTTTCATCTACCACTTGCGCGAAATGTTTTCCTTGCCCAACGCGCCGGTGATGAAGATGAACGATGACCTGCTGCGCCTGGCCCGGGTGAAAGCGATGAACATCCCAATGCAGGCCAGGGTGGTACGTCGTATTGAAGAGAAACCACTTCCCGCGGCCATCTGGGATATTTCGCTGGCCGATGCGGCCGGGCCAAACGTCTCCCTGATGTTGCGGCGCAAGAGCCAGGCCACCGTTACCGACACCGCAGTCTCGGGGTTCTATACCCGGGCAAGTTACCGAGACGTATTTTTGCCGCAGTTGGATGATGCGAGCAAAGACATGATTGAGGAGGAGTCCTGGGTACTGCGTGAAAGCGAAGAAGGCAGCACGAAGCTCGACTCGCTAGCTTCGGCGCAGAGGTTGGCGGACGAGGCGAGAAAGCTGTACTTGATTGAATATGCTGATAAGTGGGACGTCTTTGTGCGTGATGTTCGCGCCCGTCCGGTCAATGGGTTGGAGGACGCCGCGAGTTTGGCGCGTCAGCTGTCCGATCCGTCATCACCGTTGGCCAATCTGGTGCGATTTGTCGCGCGTGAAACCAGTATGACCGGAACCAATCAAGGCGATGCTGCCAGTTGGTTTGATAGTCAGCGAAACCACATCGAGCAACAGCGACGGGATATTCTCGGCGAAATTTCGGGGGAGCGTTCACGCTTTCGTCTAACGCCGGAGCGTGCTGTCGAGGATCGTTTCGAGTTGATACGCAGACTGGGTTACCAGCTTTTGCAAACCAACAACAATAACGATCCGCTGAATCGCAGCTTCGAAGCGCTCTACAACCAGTTGAGCACGTTATCGATATCCTTGCGCGGGGGGCAGGTCGTTCCGGCGAACGACATGTTGAAACGCTTACAGCTAGATGCAGCGCGCCAGCCAGAGCCCGTGCGTAGCGTCATGACGGATCTGCTGCAAGTTGGCGATACCCAAACCGTGAGGCAAAGTCAGCAGAACCTGAGCAAAGGGGCATCTTCCCTGGCCTCCGGGTTATGCAACAGCAGCATTAGTGGGCGTTATCCATTTGTGCGCAATGCCCGGGCAGAGGTCGGTATTGATGACTTCTCCCGCATGTTTGGCCGGGGCGGGGCCATGCAGCAGTTCTTCGATGACAACCTGGCTTCCTACGTCGACGTGAATGCGCAGAGGTGGAGTGCCAAACCGGGAGCAGAAGGCCTGGTCACCAAGAGCACGCTGAGCGCCTTTGAAAATGCTGCGCTGATCCGCAACACCTTCTTTACGTCGGGCGAAAAACTGTCGTTCTCGATGTTCGTACGGCCGTTATCACTGACACCGACCATCACTGAGGCCATTCTGGATATTGACGGGCAAGTGATTACCTACAGTCATGGTTTTATCCAGCCGACCCGCGTCGAATGGCCAGGCCCCAAGGGGGGCAGCTATGTACGACTGACATTCAAGACGGGGACAGGGCAGGTCCAGGTAGCCAACTTCGACGGGCCATGGGCGCTGTTCCGAATGTTTGACGCCAGCAACCCTGTTGCGATTGACGGTGACAGGCGTGAACTGACGGCATCGATGTCTTCCGTGGTTGGTGTATTGAAACTCGAACTGCGTTCAACCATGAAAGACTTCCCACTGTGGTCACGAGGGCTGAAAGGCTTTTCATGCCCTAAAGCAATATAAACACCATCGACAGAGGTAATACGTATGTTAGATCCAGCAAAACTACTTGAAACCATGCAAGCCAGTTTAAATATGGGGCAGAGTTCCCAAGCCTCTTTGAGTAAGACATTTCTCCAGGGGGTTAACGATATTAAAATGTCTGGCCCGGATACGGCGAGCTCTGTCCTGAAAAGTGTTACGCAATCTGGCGACAGCATGTTGAATAACATGAAAGGCATCTTTGATGGCTTGCAGGCTAATGTGTCGGACCACCAAGCCATGCAAGCAAAAGAAATTCCGAAAGATTTTAACAGTGCCATGAATGACCTCCGAGAGACCATCGCCAAAGGTTTCCCTGGGGAGATGGCTGAGTTTTTCTCGAAGTTGCCTAAGATGTAAGCTCGCTCATTGCGAATGAGTGAGGCACAACAGAAATCTGGCCTAAAATTTGGGGGCGGGCAGGCGATTTCGCTTGAGTCGCCCCTAGTTTTCGTAAAACCTCCAAAGCACATCAAACCAGAGAGGTTATTTGGGGTTCTTGCTATGGGTTACTCTGGCTATGGCGTAGATGTCGGTGCCAATTAGGTGAAGGCTAAACTTCGTACCCAAACTGTTTGAAATATCGTCTGATGAGCGATGTTTTTTTCTTGTTTAGGTTTGGAAGTTTATAATTAATAGCTTGGGTTATTTCACTTGGGATGACTTCCGATCCAAGCTCTAGCAAAGTTATTACAGTTTCAAGTTTTCCTAGTTCTACAGCATCAATTAATGCGTTTTTTGGAATTGGTGAACCCAAGCTTCTTAGTAGTCGTACTTCTTCATGTCTGTTTTCTATAGCGAGCCAATGCAGGACATTCTCCCCAGCTAAGTTTGTCACGTAGAGCAAAGCCGGATTGGCTGTGACGATTGCTCGAACTTTGTGAGGTTCGTTTCGTAATGCGTCTAACAAGACGCCAAATCCGTGGGGATCTTCTTCACAGAGTGAGTCATATGTTGACGGAAGAAATCGCTTTCTCATGAGTTGAGCCGTTTAGGCTTGGCGCTTTGGGGACGTTATATGAAACTAATCTTAGCTGGTTTAATGAAGTTTCAGGTCTCTAACAGTTAAGTAAGAGGGCAGGACGGTAGAAGGTACAGCCTGCGATGTCTTACTCAAAACAACCCCAACTGCCCCCCAACCAACGTCCCGAAATCATCATCCACAAACGGCAATATCGCATCCGCCACCGGCTGTAGTTGCTTGCTGAGGTAATGCTCGTAATCCATCGGCGCGCTGAGGGCTTCAAGCGGTTGCGGGCCGCTGGTGGTGATGACGTAGTTGATCCAGCCGCCGTTCTGGTATTGCAGTGGGCGGCCGTGGGCGGCGTTGTGTTCGTCGGCGAGGCGGGCGGCGCGGACTTGGGGCGGGACGTTGCGTTCATAGTCGCTGAGTTTGCGACGCAGGCGTTTGCGGTAGACCAGCAGGTCGTCAAATTCGCCGGAAAGTGTGCGTTCAACGTAGTCGCGCACGTAGGCCTGATAGGGCTGGCGCAGGAAGATTTTTTCGTACAGCTCGCGCTGAAACTGCTGGGCCAGCGGTGACCAGTCGCTGCGTACGGTTTCCAGGCCTTTGAAGACCATATCGTGACTGCCGTCTGCGCGGGTCACTAAGCCTGCGTAGCGTTTTTTGCTGCCTTCATCCGCACCGCGAATGGTGGGCATCAGGAAGCGTTTGTAATGGCTTTCGTATTGCAGCTCCAGGGCGCTGGTGAGGCCGAACTCTTTAAGCAGATGATCCTTCCACCATTGGTTGACCTTGGCCACTAAGGCGCGGCCGATGCGGGCGGCGTCTTCTTCGTTGTGGGGTCGTTTGAGCCAGACGAAGGTGGAGTCGGTATCGCCGTAGATCACCGTATAACCTTCGGCTTCGATCAGCTCGCGGGTGCGGCCCATGATCTGGTGGCCGCGCAGGGTGATAGAGGAGGCCAGGCGCGTATCAAAGAAGCGGCAACCGCTTGAACCCAGCACGCCGTAGAAGGCGTTCATGATGATTTTCAGGGCTTGTGACAGCGGGGCGTTTTTCTCCCGTTTTGCGGCTTCGCGGCCCTGCCACACGCGCTCGACAATCGACGGCAGCGCATGCTGGGTGCGGGAGAAACGGCCACCACGAAAGCCTTCCACCGAGTGCGCATCATCTGGCTGAAGCAGGCCTTCGATCAGTCCCACCGGGTCGATCAGGAAGGTGCGGATAATCGACGGATACAGGCTTTTGTAATCCAGCACCAACACCGACTCATACAGGCCCGGTTGCGAGTCCATGACAAAGCCGCCTGGGCTGGCGTGAGGTGCTTTATCGCGCAGGTTCGGTGCAACAAAACCCAAGCGGTGCATCAGCGGCATATACAGGTGCTCAAACGCTGCCACCGAGCCGCCCATGCGGTCGGCGGGCAGGCCGGTGACGGTGGCGCGTTCGAGCAGGAAGTTGAGGATGTCGGTTTTGGCGAAAATCTCTGTGACTAGCTCGCAGTCGCGCAGGTTGTAACGGGCCAGCGCCGGTTTGTCTTCGGCGAACATGCGGTTGATTTCGTCCATGCGCTGGTAGGGCGTGGAGATGTCTTTGCCGGTACCGAGCAGGGTTTGCGCGACGTTTTCCAGACTGAACGAAGGGAACGACCACGTCGCCGAACGCAGCGCTTCGATGCCGTCGATAATCAATCGGCCCGCCGCAGCGGCAAAGTAGTGATTGTTGCCGCTGCCGTGCTCGCGCCATTGCATTTCGCTGCCATCGCGGCCCAACAGCAACGGCACGCCGAGTTCGCGGGAGTGTTTATGCAGTACGCGGAAGTCGAACTGGACCACGTTCCAGCCGATGATCGCGTCCGGGTCGTGGGTCTGTACCCACTGATTCAGGCGTTGCAGCAGCTCGGCACGGGTGGCGCAGAACTCCAGATCAAAATCCACCGGCGCATCGTCTTCTTTGGCGCGCCCCAGCATGTACACCTGACGCTGGCCGCAGCCGTGGATGCCGATGGAATACAGCTCGCCGAACTCGCTGGTTTCGATATCCAGTGAGGCCAGTTTGAGGGCTGGGCGGTAATCCTGGATGGGTTTGATCTGGGCGTTGAGCAGCACGCCGCTGGCATCGGCTTGGCCGCCGAACAGCACCGGCGCGTTGATAAAACGCTCCATCAGGTAGCGCTCGGGCGGGCGTACGTCGGCTTCGTAGATATCCACACCGGCGCGGATCAGCTGCTTTTCCAGATCAATCAGCTGATGGTGCTGCTGGCAGTACAGCCCCACGACGGGGCGGTGGCGAAAATCTTTCAGGCCAAGCGGGCGCAGCTCAGCGCCTTTTTCTTTGCTGATCACCGCTAGCGCTTTGTCCTGCTGTTCGGCGGGTATAAACGCAACGGAGGTTTGCTGCGGGATGCGAATGCGCCGCGGGCCGTCGTCAGTGGCCAGCCAGAACTCCACCTGCGTCCCGTCCGGCGTGTCGCGCCAGTGTCGGGTCAGAAGAAAGCCCTGTTTTAAGTCCACCGCAAGAACCTCGAACGAATAAGGCACTGATTCTACGTGTCTCTGGTCTGTATGCCTATACAGTGTGTCGATTGCTGGTATTTCATCCCGGCGGGCACAGACAAATGTGCAATTAAGGGTAAAATGCGCGGTTCGATTTCCCTGACAGATTAGTCCGCCATGTCCTTGCCCAAGCACCACCTCGAATTGTTGAGCCCGGCCCGTGATGCCGCCATTGCCAAGGAGGCCATTCTGCACGGCGCTGATGCCGTGTATATCGGTGGCCCCAGCTTTGGTGCGCGGCATAACGCGAGCAATAGCCTGGCGGATATTGCGGGCCTGGTGGAGTTTGCCCATCTGTTCCATGCGCGGGTGTTTGTCACCATCAACACCATTTTGCATGACGATGAAGTGGAGCCTGCGCGCCAATTGATCTGGCAGCTTTACGAAGCCGGTGTGGATGCTGTGATCGTGCAGGACATGGGCGTGATGGAAATGGACCTGCCGCCTATCGAGATTCACGCCAGTACTCAGTGCGATATACGCACGCTGGAGAAGGCCAAGTTCCTCGATAATGCAGGCTTCTCCCAGCTGGTGCTGGCCCGGGAGTTGAACCTGCAACAGGTGCGTGAGATTTGCGAGAACGTCGATTCCGCCATCGAGTTCTTTATCCACGGTGCGCTGTGTGTGGCGTTCTCTGGCCAGTGCAACATCTCCCATGCGCAGACCGGGCGCAGCGCCAACCGTGGTGACTGCTCGCAAGCCTGCCGCTTGCCGTACACGCTGAAGGACGATCAGGGCCGCGTGGTGGCCTACGACAAGCATTTGCTGTCGATGAAGGACAACAACCAGACCGCTAACCTGATCCATCTGGTGGATGCCGGTGTGCGTTCCTTCAAGATCGAAGGTCGCTACAAAGACATGAGCTACGTGAAGAACATCACCGCTCATTACCGTCAGGAACTGGACGCGATTCTTGAGCAACGCCCGCATCTCGCTCGCGCCTCCAGCGGCCGTACCGAGCACTTCTTTACGCCGGACGCGGAAAAGACGTTCCACCGTGGCAGCACTGACTATTTCGTTACCGATCGCAAGATCGACATCGGCGCCTTCGATTCGCCGACCTTCACCGGCTTGCCAGTGGGGCAGGTGGAAAAGGTCAACAAGCGCGATTTGATCGCCGTGACTGACACGCCGTTGTCCAACGGTGATGGCCTTAACGTGTTGGTTAAGCGCGAAGTGGTGGGCTTCCGCGCCAATATCGCCGAGCTGAAAGAGCAGTTTGAAGAAGACGGCCAGGCGCGTTACCGCTACCGCGTAGAGCCGAATGAAATGCCGGAAGCGATGTTCCGCCTGCGTCCGCTGCATACGCTTAACCGCAACCTCGACCACAACTGGCAGCAGGCGCTCTTGAAGACTTCCGCCGAGCGCCGTGTGGCGGTGAACTGGTTGGCCCGTTGCAGTGCGGATCAGCTGCAACTCACCGTCACCAGTGAAGACGGTGTGAGTGTCGACGTGACACTGGCTGGGCCATTTGCGGCGGCAAAAGATGCTGAACAAGCCCGTGAGCAGTTGATCGATACGCTGGGCAAACTGGGTACCACCATTTACTTCGCAGCCCATGTGCAGGTGGAATCGGAGGCGGTGCCGTTTATCCCCGGATCACAGCTGAAATCCCTGCGCCGTGAGGCAATTGAGGCGCTGACTCAGGCCCGCCTGGCGGCGCACCCGCGCGGTTTCCGTAAGCCTGTCAGCGTGCCGCCGCCGGTGTACCCGGAGTCGCACCTGACCTTCCTTGCCAACGTTTACAACGAGAAAGCCCGCGCCTTCTATCACCGTTACGGTGTGCAGTTGATTGACGCCGCATACGAGGCCCACGAAGAGGCGGGCGAAGTGCCGGTGATGATCACCAAGCATTGCCTGCGTTTCTCCTTCAACCTGTGCCCGAAACAGGCTAAAGGTGTGACCGGCGTGCGTACCAAGGTCGCACCGATGCAGTTGATCCATCAGGACGAAGTGCTGACCCTGAAATTCGATTGCAAGCCGTGCGAGATGCACATCATCGGCAAGATGAAGGGCCACATTCTCAACCAACCGCAGCCGGGTAGCCTGCAAAGCACAGGTGGTGCAGTGGGTTACATCACTCCGGATGATCTGCTTAAGACCATTAAGCGCAAGTAATTCCATTGCACGATCAGGCCGCTGTCAGCACTGCGCTGCCAGCGGCTTTTTTGTTCCGCGAAGGCCTCATTAACCAGAGTTTGTAGGGGCATCCGACAAAGGGAGACTTGACGATTGGGTGACGACGCGTTTTCATTGAAACCGTTTTCATAAACACCCAGCCAAGCTCAAACAAAAAAGGAATTGGGGTGAATAAGGATCTTTTACCTGCTCGCGCCCGCGTCACGATCAGTGAAGTGGCCAAAGCCGCCGGAGTCTCCAAGGCTACGGTATCGCGCTTTATGGGCGAAGACCGGCAACTGCTGGCTGAGGCTACCGCTCAGCGCATTGAGGCCGTTGTTGAGCGTCTGGGTTACCGCCCCAACCGTATGGCCAGCGCTCTGAAACGCGGGCGTACCGGTCTGATCGGCTTGCTTCTGGCGGACATACGCAATCCCTATTCCGTTGCCGTGATGCATGGCGTCGAAACCGCCTGCCGCCAGCAAGGCTACAGCCTGGTGGTGTGCAACACCGCCTGTGACGATGACCTTGAGAAGGCTCAGCTGCAGGCCTTGCAGTCTTACAATATCGACGGGCTGATCGTGCATACCCTCGGCCATCAGGCGCGGGAGCTGGCGAGTTTGGCCCGTGAGTTGCCGATGGTGCTGGTGGATCGGCAAGTGGCTGAGTTACAGGTGGATATGGTCGGTTTGGATAACCGCCAGACCATTGAGCAGGCTCTGGATCACCTGCAACAAAACGGCTACAGCGACATTCTGGCAGTGACTGAACCGCTGGACGGCACCAGCTCCCGGCATGAGCGTGTTGAAGCGTTTATGACTTCACTTGTGCGCCGTGCCGGTTTACGTGGGCTGGTGCTTGAAACCGGCAATGAGCTGGATCAGCAGGTCAGTGAATTCCTCGCCGACAGCGGCCATGGTGCGAAAGCACTGCTGACCTTCAACGGCATCGCCACTTTACAGGTGATGCACGTACTGCATGCCCGCCCCGGTACTTTGTTCGATGAGGCCGGCCTGTTAGCGATCGACGAACTGGATTGGTACCCGCTGGTGGGCAGCGGCATCAGCGCCCTGGCGCAGCCGACTGAGCAGATTGGTGCCGTAGCTTTTAACTGTCTGCTTGATCGTTTGCAGGGCAGTGTGGCTGCTCCCCGCAGGCTGGACTTGCCTGCCCAACTGATTCCCCGAGGTTCTAGCCGACTACGGGTCTGACTAATACCTGCTTTTGCGGGGTTTGTTTATCCGGAATTGAAACCGGTTTCATAGTGCTAACAAGGACGTCTACATGCAGTTAAATCCTGTCTCCATCAGCCTCTCAAGCTTCGGTGCAGATGCGGTCCGTGAGCGCGGTCAGGTGGTTTACATCCCGCTGTTGGCGGTTGCCGGAGCAAGCCGTGTGGAGTGGCGCGAAGAGTTGTTTGAGCGTGAGCCCAACCCGACAATGCTGGCCGGTGTTGCTGAAGCCTACGGTTTGCAGCAGTTGTATTCGTGCCCGTTGGAGCTTTGGCGTGAGGATGGAGAGCTGGAACCAGAGGTCATCGAGCGCATGCAGATGGCTGCGAGCATGGGAGCGGTGGCCCTGAAGGTGTCCTTGGGGCATTGGCAGCCGAAGTGTGATCTGAAGTTGCTGAAGCCGCTGCTGGAACAAGGGCCAGAGCTGTATGTGGAGAACGATCAGACTCCCCATGGCGGTAATTTGGAGCGCCTGCTGGCGTTCTTTCAGGCCGCTCAGCAGCAGGGCGTTGCACCGGGCATGACCTTTGATATCGGTAACTGGCAGTGGCAGGGGGAGTCGGCCGAGCAGGCCGCGCTGAGCCTTGGACGCTGGGTACGATACGTGCACTGCAAGGCTGTTAAACGCCGTGAAGACGGGCGTTTGGTAGCGGTGCCTCCGCAAGAGAGCGATCTGCAGCAATGGCGAGAGTTGATCCGTCACTTTCCAGCCAGGGTCCCGCTGGCAATCGAATATCCCCTGGCAGGCAAAAATCTGCCTGCCCTGACGCGGCAGCGGGTTGTACAGCTGGCAGAACTGAACAGGCAGGTGAGCCATGTTTAAGCATGATGTGCTGTGCTTTGGGGAAACCATGGCTATGTTTGTGGCCGAACAATCCGGTTCGCTGGCGTCGGTTGATCGCTTCGTAAAACGCATTGCCGGTGCAGACAGCAATGTCGCAATCGGCTTGAGCCGCTTGGGGCTCAAGGTCAACTGGCTGAGCCGTGTAGGTAATGATTCGCTGGGCCAGTTTGTGCTCGACAGTCTGCGCAATGAAGGGCTGGACTGCAGCAGGCTTGAGGTGGACAGAGAGCACCCGACCGGCTGGCAGCTCAAACAGCGCTGTGATGATGGCAGCGATCCGCATGTGGAATATTTCCGCCGTGGCTCAGCGGCCAGCCGTATGTCGCCTGCGCTGATCAGCCCGGAATTGCTGCAGGTGCGTCATCTGCATGCCACAGGTATTCCGCCAGCGCTGTCGGCCAGCTGTCGTGATCTATCCCACCAACTGATGGATGCGATGCGTGCAGCTGGGCGCACTATTTCATTTGATCCTAACCTGCGGCCGTCGCTGTGGCCGGATGAGGCCACGATGGTTGAGGCGATCAACGCACTTGCTTTCAAGGCGGACTGGCTACTGCCGGGTCTGGAGGAAGGGCGTTTGCTGACTGGCTATGAGTCGCCTGAAGAGATTGCTGCGTTCTATCTGGAGCGTGGCGTTAAGAAAGTAGCCATCAAGCTCGGACCGGAGGGTGCCTACTGGCAGGATGCACTGGGTCGACACGGCGTCGTACCGGGCCATCCGGTGGTGCAGGTGGTGGATACCGTAGGGGCTGGTGATGCCTTTGCCGTTGGCGTGATCAGTGCGCTGCTGCAGGGGTTGCCGCTTGAGTATGCCGTGGACCGTGGCAACTGGTGCGGTAGCCGTGCCGTGCAGAGCCGCGGGGATATGGAAGGGCTGCCGCTGCAGGCGCAGCTGAATGATTACGAAATGCTGTTGCAACGCTCGATGTAAACCGCCGGCTCAGCCGGTCCTGATGGAACAAAAACAACAACGCCAGGAGAGCCCAGATGCTTACTTCACGACTTGCCTCACGCCGTTGGTGGCACATTCTGCCCATCGTTTTTATCACCTATAGCCTGGCCTATCTGGATCGGGCCAATTACGGTTTTGCCGCCGCTTCGGGCATGGCCGAAGACTTAAACATCACGCCCGGTTTGTCGTCGTTGCTGGGGGCTTTGTTCTTTCTCGGTTACTTCTTTTTTCAGGTGCCGGGGGCGATCTATGCGGAAAAGCGCAGCGTAAAAACGCTGATCTTCTGGAGTCTGATTCTGTGGGGCAGCTTGGCCACGCTGACCGGTGTGGTGCATCAGGTGTACTGGCTGGTCGTCATTCGTTTCCTGCTCGGCGTGGTGGAAGCTGCGGTGATGCCTGCCATGCTGATTTACCTGTGCCACTGGTTTACCCGTGCCGAGCGCTCGCGGGCCAATACTTTTCTGCTGCTGGGCAATCCGGTGACGATCCTCTGGATGTCGGTGGTGTCGGGCTATCTGATCGAGCAGTTCAACTGGCGCTGGATGTTCATCATCGAAGGCGCGCCGGCAATTCTCTGGGCTTTTATCTGGTGGCATCTGGCGGATGATCGTCCGGCTCAGGCCAAGTGGTTAAAGGCTGATGAAAAACAGGCGCTGGAGGATGCGCTGGCCGCTGAGCAGCAGGGCATCAAGCCGGTGAAAAACTACCGTGAAGCTTTTCGCTCACCGACGGTGATCATCCTGTCGCTGCAGTACTTCTGCTGGAGCATCGGTGTATATGGCTTTGTTCTGTGGCTGCCCTCAATTCTGAAACAGGCTGCGGGTGTGGATATTGTCACGGCCGGCTGGTTGTCTGCGTTGCCGTATCTGTGTGCGGTGCTGGCGATGCTGGGTGTGTCCTGGGCGTCGGACAAAATTCAGAAGCGTAAGCGCTTCGTCTGGCCTCCTTTGCTGATCGCGGCGCTGGCCTTTTACGGTTCGTACGTGGTGGGTACTGATCACTTCTGGCTGTCTTATGCGCTGCTGGTGCTGGCCGGTGCCTGCATGTACGCGCCGTATGGACCGTTCTTTGCCATTGTTCCGGAACTGTTGCCAAACAATGTCTCGGGCGGCGCGATGGCCCTTATTAACAGTATGGGGGCTTTGGGTTCGTTCTCCGGCTCGTGGCTGGTGGGTTACCTCAATGGTGCCACCGGCGGGCCGGGTGCTTCTTATCTGTTTATGTGTGGGGCGTTGTTGTTTGCCGTCGCGCTTACGGCAGTGCTTAACCCCTTACAGCCGACGCATCGGCAGCGTCTGGCGACCAACCACTAGGGATGTGTGATGAAGAAGTCAGTTGTTCTTTATAAGCGCCTGTCGGATGCACTGATGGCGCGTTTGCAGGCGCACGCTGAGGTGACTCTGATTGATAACCCCACAGGCGAGGGCAAGACAACGCTGCACGCGGCACTGCCTGCTGCTCATGGTTTGCTGGGCGCGAGCATGCGTCTGGACGACGCAGTACTCGCGCTGGCACCGAACCTTGAGGTGGTATCCAGTGTTTCAGTAGGTGTGGATAACTACGATATTGAGGCCTTTAACCGGCGCGGCGTACTGCTGACCAACACGCCGGATGTGCTGACAGAAACCACTGCTGACACCGGTTTTGCCCTGATTCTTGCGTGCGCCAGGCGGGTGGTGGAACTGGATGGCTGGATACGTGCTGGTCACTGGAAGGCGTCGATTGGGCCGGCGCAGTTTGGTTGCGATGTGCAGGGCAAAACCCTGGGCATTATTGGTATGGGGCGCGTCGGTGAAGCGCTGGCCCGGCGTGCGGCGGCGGGCTTCGGCATGCAGGTGCTGTATCACAGCCGTAACCCCCGCCCGGAAGTCGAGCTGCGTTACGGCGCGGGCTACCGCAGTTTGCGAGCTCTGCTGGCTGAGTCGGATTTCGTCTGTCTGACCGTGCCGCTGAGTTCAGCGACCGAGAACCTCATCGGCGCGGCTGAACTGGCCTTGATGAAGCCTTCAGCCATTCTGGTGAACATTGCCCGCGGTCGGGTTGTAGATGAATCGGCGCTGGTCGATGCACTCAAGCACAAACGCATTCGTGGTGCAGGTTTGGATGTGATGGTCAAAGAGCCCTTGCCGATGGATTCGCCCCTGCTACAGCTGGAGAACCTGGTGCTGACCCCGCATATCGGCTCAGCAACCGAGGAAACCCGCGAAGCCATGGCCCGCTGCGCCGTGGACAACCTGTTGGCCGCATTGGCGGGCGAGCGCCCGACCAATTTGGTTAACGACTCTGTCTGGCCGCGTTGCACTGACGTATAGCCAGTCCTTGTGCTGTTCCTGAACGGTTTTTTAGGAACAGCCGTCCATAACACCGGTCTACCCGAAGAGTCCCTGGAAATAGGGGACCACGCTGCATTGACCTGATCAAGCTTGTTGCAAGGAGAGGCACCTGCCATGTCCAAGGATAAATCCGACCACACTTATCCGGCGCGTCGAGAGTTTTTGCGTCATTCCCTCGGGCTGATTCCGGTGGCAGCGATTGCCGCTACCGGAGTGGGTTCCGCCATTCTGGCTAAGCCAGAAGCAGCAGTTGCTGCTCCCGCCACAAAGAGCTTCACACCCAGTTATTTCACAGCAGAAGAGCTGGCCTTTGTCAGCGCAGCGGTAGCGCGCCTGATTCCATCAGACAACCTAGGTCCCGGCGCGGCAGACAGTGGCGTGCCGGAGTTTATCGACCGCCAGCTCAACACCCGCTATGGCAGCGGTGGGCTGTGGTACATGCAGGGGCCATTCCAGCCGGATGCACCCAAGGAGCTGGGGTATCAGCTCAAACTGAGCCCGCAGGAGGTCTATCGCCTGGGCATCGAAGAGGCCAATAGCTATTGCCAGAAGCAGTGGGGTAAGTCGTTCGCTGAGCTGGATGAAGCCAAGCAGGAGCAGGCTTTGCAGGACTTTGACAGCGGCAAGGCGGTGTTCGAAGCCGTACCGGCTGCGACCTTCTTCGCCATGCTGTGGAGCAACACCTGTGAGGGCTTTTTCAGTGATCCGATTCATGGCGGTAATCAGGGCCTGGCTGGCTGGAAGCTGATCGGCTTCCCCGGTGCCCGAGCCGACTTTATGGACTGGGTTGAGCGTGATGAGCGTTATGCCTTCCCGCCTGTTTCCATCAGCGGCGAGCGAGGATAAGCCATGCACGTGATGAAGAAAGTTGATGTGGTTATCGTCGGTTTCGGTTGGGCGGGCGCCATCATGGCCAAGGAACTGACCGAAGCCGGATTGCAGGTGCTGGCACTGGAGCGTGGCCCGGCGCGGGATACTTACCCGGATGGGGTTTATCCACAGACCATGGATGAGCTGACCTATAACTCGCGCAAAAAACTGTTTATGGACATCTCCCGCGAGACCGTCACCTTGCGCCACAGCCGCAATGATGTAGCCGTTCCGTACCGTCAGTTCGGCGCATTTTTGCCAGGGACTGGCACGGGCGGCGCTGGCCTGCACTGGTCGGGCGTGCACTTCCGGGTTGATCCGATGGAGCTGCGTATGCGCAGCCATTACGAGGAGCGCTACGGGAAGAACTTCATCCCGGAGAACATGACCATTCAGGACTTCGGCGTCAGCTATGAAGAGCTGGAGCCGTATTTCGATTTTGCCGAAAAGGTCTTCGGCACTTCCGGCACCGCTTGGTCGATCAAGGGTGAGGTGGTGGGGCGTGATAAGGGCGGCAACCCGTTTGCAGCCGATCGCAGCGACGATTTCCCGCTGGTAGCGCAGAAGAACACCGTCTCCGCACAGTTGTTCGCCAAGGCCGCCACTGAGTTGGGATATCACCCGTACAACCTGCCATCGGCGAACACCTCAGGGACGTACACCAACCCCTACGGCGCGCAGATGGGGCCGTGCAACTTTTGCGGTTATTGCAGTGGCTATGCCTGTTACATGTATTCCAAGGCATCGCCCAACGTGAACATCCTGCCGGCGCTGCGCCAGGCCTCTAACTTTGAGCTGCGCAACAACGCCCACGTACTCAAGGTGAAACTCGACGATTCAAAAGCTCAGGCCACCGGTGTGATCTATGTGGACAGTCAGGGACGTAAGGTTGAGCAGCCGGCGGATCTGGTGATTCTGGCCGCATTCCAGTTCAACAACGTGCGCCTGATGCTGCTGTCCGGCATCGGCAAACCGTACGATCCGGTAACCAACGAAGGCGTAGTTGGGCGCAATTTCGCCTACCAGAACATGTCCACCGTGACCGCCTTCTTTAAGCCTGACGCGCATTACACCAACCCCTTTATTGGTGCCGGTGGTAACGGCATCGGCATGGATGATTTCAACGCCGATAACTTCGACCACGGCCCGCACGGTTTTGTCGGTGGCTCGCCATTTTGGGTGAACCAGGCTGGAACAAAACCCATCGCCGGACTCAAAGTGCCGCCGGGAACACCGAAGTGGGGCAGCGCCTGGAAGGCTGCAGTGGCCGAGAGCTACACCCACACCCTGTCGATGGATGCTCACGGTGCGCATCAGTCCTACCGCGACAACTATCTCGACCTTGACCCGCAATACACCGACAACTACGGCTTGCCGCTGCTGCGCATGACCTTCGACTGGCAGGAAAACGATGTGAAGATGAACCGCTTCATGCTCGAACGCCTGCAAAAGGTTGCAGAAACCATGGGCCCGAAAGCCATCAGTGTGTCGAGCAAGGTCAACGGTGCGCATTTCGATGCCAATAGCTACCAGACCACCCACCTGAATGGTGGCGCAATTATGGGCACCGACCCGAAAACCAGCGCGGTGAACCGCTATCTGCAAAGCTGGGACGTACACAACGTGTTTGTGCCGGGAGCTTCGGCGTTTCCGCAGGGATTGGGTTACAACCCGACCGGTTTGCTGGCAGCCCTGACCTATTGGTCGGCGCGGGCGATCCGCGAGCAGTACCTGAAGAACCCCGGCCCACTGGTGCAAGTATAAGGAGCATGCGCATGAAAACGACGTTGATTGCAGCCCTCGGCCTGCTCGCCAGTGGCTGTCTGTACGCCGCCGAAGGCGCGGATGCCGAGCTGATCAAACAGGGCGAATACCTGGCCCGTGCCGGTGACTGCGTGGCCTGTCATACCGCTAAGGGTGGCAAGCCATTCGCCGGTGGCCTGCCCATGGAAACCCCCATCGGAATTCTCTACTCCACCAACATCACGCCCCACAGCACCGGTATCGGTGAATACAGCTACGAGGACTTCGAACGGGCAGTGCGTCAGGGCATCGCCAAAGACGGAACCACCCTGTATCCGGCCATGCCTTACCCGTCCTATGCGCGGGTGACAGATGCCGATATGAAAGCGATGTATGCCTACTTTATGCACGGTGTTGAACCGGTTGAGCAAAAGAACCAAGCAAGCGACATCCCGTGGCCACTGAGCATGCGTTGGCCGCTGGCGATCTGGCGTGGGCTGTTTGCACCGGAGGTCAAGGTCGCAGATGCGGCAGGCAAAGATCCGGTGATCGAGCGCGGAGCTTATCTGGTCGAAGGTCTCGGCCACTGCGGTGCCTGCCACACGCCACGGGCACTGACCATGCAGGAGAAGGCCCTGAGCGATGCTGAAGGCAGTGAGTTCCTGTCCGGCAGCGCACCGCTGGAAGGCTGGATCGCCAAGAGCCTGCGCGGCGATCACAAGGACGGCCTCGGCAGCTGGAGTGAAGAGCAGCTGGTGGCCTTTATGAAGACCGGTCGCAGCGACACAAGCGCGGTATTCGGTGGCATGAGCGATGTGGTTGTGCACAGCCTGCAATACCTGACCGATGCTGACCTGACCGCGATTGCCCGTTACCTGAAAAGTCTGCCTGCGGTGAATGATGACGACCCACCGTTCAAAGAGGACGCGAAAGTCGCCAGCGCATTGTGGACAGGGGACGACAGCAAAACTGGCGCGGCGCTGTATGTGGACAGCTGCGCGGCCTGTCACCGTACCGATGGTAAAGGCTATCAGCGGGTATTCCCGGCGCTGGCGGGTAACCCGGTGGTACAGAGTGAGGATGCCACGTCGCTGATCCATATCGTGCTGGAGGGCGCGACCTTGCCTGCAACCCATACGGCACCGTCGACCTTCACCATGCCGCCGTTTGCCTGGCGTATGACCGACCAGCAGGTGGCGGATGTGGTCAGCTTTATCCGCACCAGTTGGGGGAATCAGGCGGGCAGCGTGAGTGCCAGGCAGGTGGCGAAGCTGCGCAGCCAGCCGCAACCGCCGTTGAAGCCAGAGTCGCTGATCAGCGATACCACGGGAGTCGAAGAGCCTTGAGGCAAAAAGGGCGTCCATATAGGACGCCCTTTTTTACTACTGCGGATCGCCGGGGCGGGTAAACAACCACGCTAAAAGCGGATAACAGAAGTAATGCAGGCCGAAGATCAGCGTGCCCATGGGGCTCGGGTCTTCTTTGAGCGTCATCATGCCCAGCAGACCGAGATACAGCATGCCGAGAATCCCGCTGTATAAACCCAGCAAGCGCCAGCGTTCGCCGGATTGCATCGGCCGTTGTTCACGCCAGCGAAACCACAGCGCCATGCCTGCTGCCACTAGCGCCGCAGCAGCAACAGTAGCGACCACTCCGCCGAGTTTGACGAAGGTGCGCAGCAGTAGATTGAGCACAATTGCGCCGACCACACCGCCAATGGCGAGGTGGCTGATAACGACGTTACGCAAAGTTGGCTGAGTCATCCGTTACAGTGACCGGTTCAGACCGAAGCGTTTTTTCATCATGCCTTCAAGCAGCCCCAGCGGCAGCAAACTGACCAGAAACGGCAGGGCGCGGCTGCCGTTGCCGATTCGCACGCGGCGGGCGCGGGGCTTTTTCTGCACTTCGCGCAGTAGCTTTTGGGCGAATTCAGTTGCGGGCGTTGGGTTGTCCTGCGAGGCCATCGCGCGGGCGCGGATGCCGTCGCGAATCGGCCACCAGGGTGAGGCTTCATCAATCAATTGCTCAGCTTGCTGGGTCGCATTGGCACCGAAGCTGGACTCAATCGCACCAGGCTGTACTTCCATCACCTCGACGCCAAAAGGCGCCAGCTCCATACGCAGCGAGCCAGTGAGTGCGGCGACAGCTGCTTTGGAGGCGCAGTAAGTGCCGGCAAATGGGGTGATCAGCACCGAAGAAATACTGCCGATATTCACCACCAGGCCCTTGTTCTGACGCAGCAGCGGGAACATCGCGCGGGTCACGCCGATGATGGAGAACACGTTGGTCTCGAACTGCTTGCGCATGGCCTCAACGCCACCATCCAACAACGGCCCCATGGCACCGAAGCCGGCGTTGTTGATCAGCACATCCAGCCCGCCGATTTCGCTTTTCAGGCGTTCGGCCAACTCACCCAATGCCAGGCCGTCATTCACGTCCAGTTGCGCACTGTGAAAACCGGCGGCCTCGAGTGCAGCAACATCTTCCGCTTTGCGAGCCGTAGCCCAGACCTGATAACCCGCCTGTTTGAATGCGTCAGCAAGTGCGCGGCCAATACCGCTGGAACATCCGGTGATCAGTACGCTGGGTTGTGGCATGGCAGACTCCTGTTCTTGTTAATCGTTATTAATAGGTGAAGGTGCCCTGCAGGCGTTCAGCGCGAAACTCCAAGGTGCTTGGACGGTAGCCGCTGCGTAGCGTAGGCAAGGGCAGGCAGGTGCTCCAGCTCTCTCCGGGCGGCAGATCACCAGGACCGGTGTAGCGCGGGGTGTCGTACAGGCGTTGAGCCAGGTTGACTGTTTCACCGGGGCGATAGGCGGCGATTTCCCAGTGCAGTTCGTGTACAGCAGCGTTACTGTCGTTCTTCAGCTCAAACGCCAGTGGCCGGTCGGCCGGACAGCTGTCCGGCGCGTAGTTCAAGTTCACTTGCAGGCGCGAGAGCTGATGATTGTCCCGCGATTCTTGCCACAGCACCCAGCTGGCAACCAGCCCCAGCCCAGCCAGCGCGCCGAGTGAAATCGGCAGCGCCTTGGCCGGGTAGCGAATCAGTAATATCAGCCAGCACAGCAGCAGGAACGCGCCGAACAGCATGCATCAGTCCTCGGGGTGGTCGCGCAGGAACACCAGACTATCAGGCTTGGACTGCTCAGGGCTGTAGTAATAACCGTTGAGGTTAAAGTCCTTGAGTTTTTCCGGGTTGGTCAGGCGCTCTTTGATCACATAGCGGGCCATCAGACCGCGGGCCTTTTTGGCGTAGAAGCTGATGATCTTGTACTGGCCGTTTTTCAGGTCCTTGAACTCGGTGTCGATGATCCGGGCGTTCAGGGCTTTGCGTTTAACCGCGCTGAAGTATTCGTTGGAGGCCAGGTTGAGCAGTACATCATCACCTTGGGCTGCCAGTGCTTCATTCAGCCAGCCGCTGATTTGCTCGCCCCAGAACTCGTAGAGGTTCTTGCCTTTGTGGTTGGCAAACTTGGTGCCCATTTCCAGGCGGTAAGGCTGCATCAGGTCCAGCGGACGCAGCAGGCCGTACAGTCCGGAGAGCATGCGCAGGTGAGTTTGGGCAAAGTCGAAATCGTCTTCACTGAAATCTTCGGCATTCAGGCCGGTGTACACGTCGCCTTTAAAGGCCAGCAGGGCCTGTTTGGCATTGGATGGGTTGAACGGACGCTCCCAGCTGCCAAAGCGGGCGGCATTCAGGCCAGCGAGCTTGTCGGAGAGATGCATCAACTCAGCGATCTGAGCCGGGCTCAGCTCGCGCAGCTGCTCGATCAATTCCTGTGAGTGGTCCAGATGTTCCGGCTGGGTAAAGCGTTGAGTCACCGGCGCGGTTTCGTAATCGAGGGTTTTGGCCGGGGAAATCACCATCAACATAAGCAGGCTCCTTAAGATACCCGGCCGATTCTAGAAGGTGTGCACGGTTGAAACCACCTATCAGGGCGATTAGATGGATAGTCGGATGTAATAGGCCGTTTAAGTCGGGCGATACAGAAGGGTTGCAGCGAGTTTGGGCGTTAATTTTCGCCCGGTAGGACTATTGAATGTAGACCTCATTTTTAGCGACGCCAAGGGTCAATTGTCGTGTCGACAAATAAATAGGGAAAACCTCAAAAAAACATTTTTCTGTCACTTTTTTTGGAGTAATTAGTCATTCAAGACCGCCGAACCCTGCAGACAGGTGGCGGCCATTGGCCTTCACATTTCTGCCTGTTCTCAATCTCTGGTTGAGCGTTTGGCGGCCTTTTTCGGTGCAGTCGTGAGCTGTACCGCCTGGCCACAATGAGAAGGTGCTCGAGTATGGATGACCATGGACGCCGCAAGTCTACCGCTCCAACCCTGTATGCCCTCGATACCAATGTGCTGATCCACGATCCGAACGCCTTGCTGAATTTTGAAGAACACCATGTCGCTATTCCGATGACGGTGCTGGAGGAGCTGGACAAACTCAAAAGCGGTAAACAAGGTGTGGCGGCTGAGTGCCGTCAGGCCATTCGCCTGATCGACAAGATTCTTGGCAGTGCATCGCCGGAGGAAGTGGAGCACGGCGTTGCCATTCAGCGTGACAAGAGTGGCCCTTGTGGCTTTCTGTCGATTCTCATGAGCAAAAGCGCAGCCCCGGTGACCTGGCTGCCGGAAGACCTCAACGACAACCGCATCATCAACCAACTGGTTGAGCTCAAATCACACCGCCCCGGCCTCAACGTGGTGCTGGTGACTAAAGACATCAACATGCGCCTGAAAGCGCGGGCTTGTGGCATCAACTCCGAGGATTACCACACCGATCAGTTGGTGGATGACGTGTCTTTGCTGTCCCAGGGCTACCACGATATGGAAGGCTCATTCTGGGACCGCGTCAGTAAAGTGGAAACCCGTCAGGGCCACGGGCGTACGTGGCACAAGGTGCAGCTCACTGACAACTTGCCTGCTGTGCACGTCAATGAATTTATCCTCGACGAACAAGGCTTTGTGGGCTGGATTAAAGGCATCGAAAACGGCGAGATGACCATTCTCGATCTGCATCAGGAGCCGTTGTTACATCAGGAAGCCTGGGGCCTGAAACCCCGGGATATTTATCAGGCGCTGGCGCTGTATGCCTTGCTCGATCCGGATATTCATCTGGTCAACCTGTCGGGCGCAGCGGGGTCGGGTAAAACCATTCTGGCGCTCGCCGCAGCCATTGAGCAGACCATGGTGACCAAACGCTACCGGCGCATTATCGCAACGCGCAGTGTGCAGGGGCTGGATCAGGAAATCGGCTTTTTGCCAGGCACTGAGGCCGAGAAGATGGAGCCTTGGCTCGGGGCGATCACCGATAACCTGGAGGCGCTGCACCTGGATGATGAGAACACCCACGGCAGCGTGGATTACATCCTGCAGAAGGTGCCGTTGCAGTTCAAATCCCTTAACTACATCCGTGGCCGTAGCTTCCAGCAGAGTCTGATCCTGATCGACGAGTGTCAGAACCTCACGCCGCACCAGATGAAAACTATCATCACCCGTGCCGGTAACGGTTCCAAGGTGATCTGCTTGGGTAACCTGGCGCAAATTGATACGCCGTATCTGTCTGCACCAAGCTCAGGGCTGACTTACCTAACTGAACGCTTTAAGGACTTTGAGCACGGCGTGCATATCACCTTGCAAGGTGTACCGCGCTCGATTCTGGCGGAGTACGCGGAAAGTCATATGTAAAAAGCACAAGCCCCGGCAGGTGCCGGGGCTTGTTGGTGGCTTAGAGCGCCTTCACCTGCGGAGGCGTCCATTTGCCGGTCAGTGCCGGGCTTTTCGGCCAGTACAGACGCATGTTCATACTGAAGTTCCCGCTGGCCGGAGCCGGCAGCCAGTTGGACTGCTTGTCCTTTTCAGGCGCTTCACGCTGGATGTAAAGATCCAGCGAACCGTCCGGATTGAGCTTGAGATTGTCGCGGTCGCCAATGGCGAAGCGCTCGATCGGGTTGGCGGTGAACAGCTGGCGCTCGTCGTACATGGTCAGTGACCAAAAACCTCGGACTGGCGGCAACTGATCAGCTGGGAAGTGAATCACGTAGCGTTTGTCACTTTGCAGCGGTTTGCCTTCGCTGTCGGTATAGGCGCTTGGGTAAATCGCATCTTCAACCACGTTGGCACCCAGTCCCGCGTAGGCCACGCCAGCCCGGCGCAGGTAGTCAGTACCGTAGGTGCCGATAGCCGTCAGGTTGGTGCTCCAGCCATTGGCCTTTACCCCAGAGTCGCGGAACGCAGCTTTGATCATTGGCAGCGCTTCGGCGGGGGCAGCACGCAGAGCCTTTTGGACCTCGGCTGAGAGTTTGTTGAATTCAAACGGTTGCCCGGGAATCAGCCCGATGCGCTGCATTCTGTCTAGCATCGGGTAGTCCGTTGCGTGCGGCGCGTTTCGCTTGAGCAACTCTGCGAAGCTTGCAAAAAACGCTTCGGCAGGCATTTTCTCGACTTGCTCTGGTGGCGCAGACATATCCAGTTCAGGATTCACCTGTCCAGAAGGGGCTGTGTAGCTTTTGCCATCTGCACTCAGCGGGTAGGCGCGTAAGCCGTTTTGAAAGCTGTGTACTGCTGGATAGTCAGCTTTTCCGTTGGTTTTGGTGCGACCAATGATCAGGCCGTCGTTGGTTGGGCTGTGATAGGTGTGAACCCCGGATGGGAGTTTGCCGCTCCAATTGGGGCCGACAATGGCGATTTTTTGCTGTGCATTACCGGTGGTGCGAGTGCCCGGCGCGGCAAATACATCGGTCCACCAATCTTGCATGGTGAGCATGTAGTAGCGATCACCGGCTTCCGGTATTTCGATCAGCAGCGGTTCTTTACTGACGTCGAAAGTCAGTGCGCTATAGAGCGTATCGGCGTTAGGTCTGACTACGTCGGTGAAGGTGTGATCCGGGAAGGCTCTGGCATGCGCAAACTGGTTGACTGGCCCCCGTAAGCCGGTGGGCTTGGCCACGTTGGTAGCAACATCGCGGGTGATCTGCATGATTACCAGAGGGTATGCATAGATATAGGCATCCCGGGCGATTTCCTGGATTTCTTCAGGCGTCATATCCGCTTGTGCAAATACAGGTACGCTGGTGGCGAGCATAAGTGCAGTGCTGAGCAGTGTTTTTTTCATATCCATTTCTCTGCTTTCCTGTTCAGTTGGTCTTACGGACGGCAGGCGGTACCCATTCGCCGCGCAGCACTTCAGCGCGCGGAGAGTACAGGCGCAGGGTCAGTTGGAAGTTGCCTTCAGGGGCTGGCAGCCAGTTGCTTTCTTTGTCTTTGCCCGGCGCTGCGTGTTGCAGATACAGGTCAAGGGAGCCGTCGCTGTTATAGGTGAGCTTGTCGTGGCTGCTGAGGGCAAAACGGTTGATCGGGTTGGCGATCTGAAAGCCCATGTTGTCGTACATGGTCAGCGACCAGAAGGCGTCAGCCGGAGGTAGCTGGCTCTTTTCAAAGTGCAGGACATAGTTGTTCTGGCCTGAGTAAGGCTTACCGTCTGCATCGGCAAAACCATTCGGGTAGATCGCATCTTCCGGCAGGTTGGCCCCCAGCCCGGCCAGGGCGACAAGTGCTCGGGTGCGGTAGCGGGTGCCGTAGACGCCCAGATCATCAGACCAGTTCCAGCCGTTTTTCACCTTGCCAATCGAGGCGTTGCTGATGGCTTTGACGATGTCTTCCTGGCTGGACTTGGCTACGCCACGAATGATTTCGAGCTGTGCGGGGGTAAAGCGGCTGGTGTCGAAGTCCTTGCCCGGCTCGATCCCCAGAGCCCGCAGACGATGCAGGATGGGGTAGTCGTTGGCATGGGGTGGATAAACTTTCAGCAGTTCGGCAAAGCGCGTCAGCAGTTGAACGCCATCCATTGAGTTGACCACTTTCTGCGGGGCGATCTGATCATTCGGGTCTTTGCGTACGGGCAAACCGGTGGGCGGTGTGTAGTCGCTGCCCCAGGCACTGAGCGGGGTGAGCTTCAGTTGGTCCTGGAAGGCATGCACGTTGGCATAGTCCGCAGGACCATTGGTCTGCGTGCGGGTAAGCAGCCAGACCATCGAGGTGGGCGCTTTGATCTGCTCCACACCGTCCGGCAGTTTGCCTTCCCAGCCTGGCGCGGTGATTGCGTAGTGGCCAGCTTGGTTGCCGGTGGTGCGGGTGCCGGGCACGGCAAATACATCGGTCCACATGTCCATCAACGGTGCCAGGTAGTAGCGGCCTTTGCTGTCTGGCAGGCTGAGGATGACGGGCTCTTTAGCGGTATCGAGCCAGGCCAGGGAGTACAGGGTGTCGAAGTTAAAGCGCACCACCTCTTTGGCCTCGGCATCCGGATAGGAGCGGTAATGCGCGAACTGATTGACCGGAGCGCGGCGGGGGATGCTGGTAGCGTCAGGCGTATTGACGGCCTGACGCATGGTGGCATCCATAGTGACCAGCGGGTAGGCGTACAAATAGGCATCGCTTACCAGCGCCTTGAACGCTTGTTCTTCACTTTGGGTTGTTTGGCTGGGGGTTGCAGGGGCGGCCAGCACACTGGCTGGCAGGGTGAGTGTACAAATAACGCTAACGGCAGTGACGAGGGGAAGAATACGGGTGGACAGATTCATGACGGCCTCTGTTTGTAGAGTGTTTTAATCATGTCTGATCAGCTCAACATGCATTGAGACAGCTCTGGCTCGGACGGACGTACATCAGGAGTGTGGTGTGCTGACAGTCGATAGACTTAACAAACTGCGCCAAATATTTAGCTTTCGATGTCAGGGAGACCAACCACTGTCTGGTGAATATCAGTGCATCAACGCAGACTCTCTGGCACTAGCCGATACTGCCCTGTGTCGTAACTGACTGGCGCTGCACGTATTCCCTCTCAAAGCTTAGTCGTACAATCTTCGCAATTCCTGTTTGGAGTCTTTTCAGTGCTAACCCATCTTGATTCACAAGGCCGTGCCAACATGGTCGATATCAGCGACAAGGCGCAGACCGTGCGTGAAGCCGTAGCTGAAGCGCGGGTGCGCATGCTGCCGCAAACGCTGCAGATGATCGTGCAGGGTGATCACCCTAAAGGGGATGTGTTTGCTGTGGCGCGAATTGCCGGGATTCAGGCCGCGAAGAAAACCTCTGACCTGATTCCGCTGTGTCATCCGCTAATGCTCACCAGTGTCAAAGTTGAGTTGCAGGCCGAAGGCGATGACGCTGTGCGGATCACTGCACGCTGCAAACTGACCGGCCAGACCGGTGTGGAAATGGAAGCGCTGACTGCTGCAAGTGTGGCCGCGCTGACGATTTATGACATGTGCAAGGCGGTGGATCGCGGTATGCAAATTGAGCAAGTACGGTTGCTGGAAAAACTGGGTGGCAAGAGTGGCCACTATGTGGCGTCCGTATGATTCGCGTGCAGTATTTCGCCCGTTACCGTGAGGTGTTGGGGCTGGATTCAGAAGAGTTGGCAGCGGAATTCAGCAATATGGACCAGGTGCGTCAGCATCTGCTTAGCCGGGGTGGTGTGTGGAGCGTTCTGGCCGAGGGTGGTTTGATGTGCGCGCGCAATGAAGAGCTGTGCAGCCTCAGCGAACCTGTCCGCAGTGGTGATCAGATCGCCTTTTTCCCCACTGTGACTGGAGGCTGAAGCATGTCTGTCCGTGTTCAGCCCCACGCCTTCGATCCCGGAGTTGAGTTGAATGCTCTGCACGCCGACAACCTGGGGATTGGGGCTGTGGTGTCCTTTGTCGGCTATGTGCGTGACTTTAATGACGGGCAGGATGTTGGCGGGATGTTTCTTGAGCACTTCCCCGGCATGACTGAAAAAGCGCTGAATAAAATCATTGCTGAGGCGCAGCAGCGTTGGCCGCTACTGAAGGTTGATGTGATCCACCGCATCGGGCGGCTGGAGCCGGGTGAACCGATTGTATTTGTCGGCACCTGTAGCGCCCACCGCTTGGCGGCGTTTGAGGCGTGCCATTTCATCATTGATTATCTGAAAACCCGTGCGCCGTTTTGGAAAAAAGAAGACACCGCGAACGGTCCGCGCTGGGTTGAAGGACGTAACAGCGATCAGGCTGCGGCAGATCGTTGGCGCTGAAAGGGCTGGCAACTGCCAGCCCTGATAGTCTCAGGACTCTGGCAGTTATAGGCGCTGGCTGCGTTGGCGCTGTTGCTGCCTCCGACTCAGGCGTCTCCAGCTGAGCACTACACCACTTACTGAGACCAACAGTCCGCCCAGGCTGAACAGGATAATCAGCACTTCGCGCAGCAACGGCCGATCCAGCAGGGCCTGAATGTCCCAGCTATGCAGCAGATTAAACAGCCAGCGGTTAGTGCGCTGAGCCTCATCGCTGCGTGCCACCACCTTGCCGCTGGTTGGGTCTATGTACAGCCAGGTTTTTTCCGCATCGCCAAAGCGCATCCGCACCACTGGCAGCGGACGCTCCTGCGCACCGTTCATGCTGTATTCGGCCCGCGCGTAATAGTAGTTGTCATAGTGGCTTTGCCAGTCACCCTGCAAGGTGATGCCTTCGGCAAGCAGGCGCGCGGCTGCGAGCAGGCGCTCACGGGAGAAGGCCAGTTTAGGCGGCTCGAAGTCTTCAAGAATGCGGCTCTTGCCGGTGGCATCCCTGGCCACAAGATAGGTTTCGCCGCTTAAGCGCTGCCATTCTAGCTCAACGGGCTTGAAGCCGGTTTCCGTCTGGAATTGAAGCAGCGCCTCATTGACCCCGAAGCTCAGATCAGCAGCGCGCAACGACCCCTGCTGCAAGTCTTTGCTCAGCAGCTGTGAGTGGCCGTCGGTGAGCCCCCACGGGCGCATAGACATGAAGCCGCTGAATACCCACAGCACCAGCAGCAGCCCAAACAGCAGGCCTGCGATGTGGTGCCAGTGCAGCCAGCCGGTCTTATAAGGGCTGCAGGAGCCATGGCGATATGGGGTGCGCAGGCGCAAGCGCAGCAGGCCCACGATCATGCCGAACACAGCCATCGTAGTACCGATCAGCGAGAGGCCGATGACCAGCATGCGCCAGCCATTTTCTATGCCGAATCCCCCGCGCAACGGGTACAGCCAATGCAGCCAGGCACCGAGCCAATTCCAGCTGCGCTCCTGTGCGTTGGCATCCAACACCACCTCACCCGTCTGGCTGGACAGGTAAAGCCAGGTTTTCGCTTTATCGTTGCTGACTATCCGGTACAGCGGACGGTGCGGGTCAAGGGCGCGGGAGTGGGTCCACATGTCTTCATCCAGCAGGCCTTGATAATACAGCGAGGTGTTGCCGTTGAACTGCCAGGCGTTTGCGACGGCCCAAGACTGAGTAACCTCGCTGACGGGTTTGCCGTTTTGTGCATTCACGGCCAGATGCTGTCCGTTAGGCAACACCAGCAGGTAATGCGGTTTCCCGGCTAGGCTGGTCAGCCGCAGGCTTTCCAGTGGGATATGTGCCCACTGGTTTGGGAGCGGTGCACAGCAAGTGGCGGGTAACTCCGGCAGGTGGCCAAGGCGTTCGGCTGGTGTCAGTTTGGGGTAGCCCACATACAGCATGACCACGCCTGAAATGAACCACAGCGCCATAAACAGACACGAGACGATACCCAGCCAGCGGTGCCAGAGATAAAGATGGCGTTTGAGCTTCATCAGTATCTCCACTGCATTTCGAATTCAACGCTGCGTGGCTCTCCCACGTAGTACTGGGTGTTGCTCTGGTGGATAAAACGGGCGTAGACCTCATCTGTCAGGTTACGGACGCGGGCGTTGAGCTGAATGTGCTCGTCCAGATCATGGCTCATGGACAGGCCATACAGGGTGTAGGACGGCACCCACATGGTGTTAGCGGTATCGGCGTAGGCTGCGGCAACATAGCGGGCGTCCGCGCCGATCTTCCAGTTCGGTGCCATCTGGTAAGTCAGCCACAGGTTGGCAGTGCGGTCGGGGATGTTCACCGGGTTTTTGCCTTTGCGTGAGTACACCGTGTCGCCGATCTTCTCGTTGAATTCGTCGTACTCGGCATCTACCCAGGCATAGTTGGCGGCGACCAGCAGTTTAGGAGTGATTTTGAAAGAGGCCGCCAGTTCGACCCCGGTTGAAGTCTGCTGACCGGCTTGCTCTGTGGTATTGGGCACAGTTGAAGAGGGCACCGAGACGTTCTTGCGCACAATCCGATAAGCCGCTGCTGTGGCGCTACCTCGGCCATCGAGAAAGTCGAACTTGCTGCCGACTTCCACCTGCTGTCCGGTGCTCAGGTCAAAATCACCCACCTGTGACGCCGAGGCGCTGGTCAGCGTGCCTCCCGGAGGTTCAGCCGACGTGCTGTATTGGCTGTACAGGCTCAGGTTGGGAGTCAGCTCGTAGACCAGACCGAGGCGGCCGGTAACGGCATCCCAGCGGCGGTCATAGGTCTGGCCGTTGACGTGGTCTTTGAGGTCGAAGTCGATGTGGTCGTAACGCAGTGCAGTAATCAGCGACAGCTGATCGGTCAGCTGGGTCTGGTTTTCGGCAAACAGCGACGAGGTATCCGTCCAGGTGCTGCGGCCCTTGGTACGTGGCGCGTCCATGCCGGGTATATCGAGGAAGTGCCCGGGATCAAACTGTCCCGGGTCGACCACATCAAACGCGCCGGACGACAACGGATACAACGTCTGTTGATTGCGGCTGTACTCAAGGCCAAACGCCCAGTTGCTGCTCAGACTGAACAGTTCGCCTGCATGGCTGAGTTCCACGCGGTTGCCGTTGAGTTCCTGATCGTGGCGCTGGCGGTAGGCGCTGGAGCGGGCAATCTGGCTGTTGTCATTGCTGTAGCGGTACACCTCAAGGTTGCGGTAATCGCGCTGGCCTTTGTAGTGATAGAAGGTATTACGCAGTTGGCTGTCATCGCTCAGGCGGTAATCCGTGATTGAGCGCAGCCAGCGGGTGCGCTGCTCGTAGCGGCCATCTTCAACGTTGTAGTTTTTAAAGCGATTGTGCTTGTCGATATGCAACTCGCCGGACTGCGGTTGCAGCGTTGGAGTGCCCCAGTACGGGCTGTCTTCTTTCTCTTCCAGATACTCGATGGCCAAGGTGTGGGAGAGTCGGTCGTTGATGTCGCTGAGCAGTGAGAAGGCAACGTTGCCTGCACCGTTCTCTTGTCGGTCGATATAGCCGTTGCTGCTGGTGCGGCTGTAGTCCATGCGGGCGTAGTGCTTGATTCCGTCGCTGTCTGGGTTGAGCGCTTTGTTAAAACCCACTGCGGTTTCCCACGTGTCGTAGCGACCGTAACGGGTACGGCCCTCGAAGACATCTTCGTCGCGGTTGGCCAGGCGGGTGATCATATTCAGGCTGCCACCCACAGCGCCGCTGCCATTAAGAAACGATGACGGCCCGCCGAGCAGCTCGACTCGATCATAAATCCAGTCACCGATGGGGCGGGCGGCCGCGCCGGATTGCAGGTTGATGCCGTTGAATAACTGACCGATCTGCGCCCCGTTAAAGCCCCGGTAAGACACGTAGCCGCCCCAACCGGGCGGAGCTGAGGCATTGACGCCGGGCAGAGCGTTGGCTGCGTCTTGGAAATTGCGCGCGCCGATGCGATCCATGGTGGCGCGGTCGGCAACACTGACGGAGGCCGGGTTTTCCCTAGCGCTGAGGTTAAGACGTGAGCCACTACTGATGGGCTTGTCGAGGTCCAGCTGGGTGTCTTCCCCATTGTTGTGAGTGGTGGCAGTAATGGTGCCAGCGGGCAGATTGAGGGTGTCATCCAATGCCCAGGTGCAGGTGGTCGCACTGCTTACCAGCAGCGCCAGAGTTGTTCTACGGAGCATGTTCAGCTTCCTGGTTGTGAATCAGCGAGCAGCCGTCAGCGCCGCCTCAGGCGGGCTGTTTCAGGCTGAAATCAACGTGAAGGAAGCGGGCGTGGGGAGGCGCGGGGATTGGCCAGCGGCCAGCGGTCACGCGGGGCTCTGTGGCAACAGCGCACTGGCAGAGCTTGGCCTGCATCTGTCCTTAGCAGGCACAGCAAGCCAAATAAGGCGGCCAACAAAAGGGCGCTGAACAGGCTGGTCAACATGCAGCTCGGTTCTGCGGCTGCATTCATCGTGCTGTGCTGCTCAAGCGCCAAAGGCTCAGCAGACGACGCCTCAGCATGCAGCGAACAAAACGCCGGAGTGAGGCCGCTAAGGCTCAGTCCGGTCATTTGCCCATGGTTCAGTGCGCACGCCCACGAACTGACTAGAACGCTGAAATACAGCATCCAGATCAGCAGCGGTTGTCGATGGCGAGCCAGGGTTGTGGGCATGGATTGAAGCGTTAACAGGCAGTTTCAGACAGTACTCCGCAGCGGAGTCGCGATGGGAGAATTCTACAGATTCCTGACTGTTCGGGCAGGTGCCAACGGACGGGATGGCGTGGGAATAATTCGAAAATTCCGTTCGCCAGAATGCAAACAGCCGCGACATTGCGCGGCTGTCTGACAAACACCGGAGGTTACAGCACGCCAATTTCCTTGGCGGTGCGGTCAACTGCGCGTTTGGTTTTTTCCACCAGCTCATCCAGCTCGCTGCGGGTTGCAACCAGTGCCGGGGCCATGATCATCCGGCCCAGGGTGGAGCGGATAATGACGCCTTCTTCAAAACCAATGGTACGGCAGCGCCAGGCGATGTCGTTTTCATTGGCGAAGCGCTTGCGGGTTGCTTTGTCTTCGGCAAATTGCAGAGCCGCTACAAAGCCGGTGCCCTGAATGTCGCCCACCAGCGGGTGCTGGCCAAAGACTTCACGCAGGCACTGTTGCAGGTACGGGCCGGTTTGATCCTTAACCTGATCAACCACACCTTCATCGCGCAGGGCTTTGATGTTGGCCAGAGCCACAGCAGCGGCCACCGGGTGCCCGGAGTAGGTCAGGCCGTGGGCAAATACGCCGCCTTGCTCGACCAGCACATCAGCAATGCGTTTGCTCAGAACTAAGCCGCCCATTGGCACGTAACCGGAGGTCAGGCCTTTGGCGATGGACAGGGTGTCCGGCTCAAAGCCGAAGTGCTGGTGGGCAAACCACTCACCGGTACGGCCAAAGCCGCCGATCACTTCGTCTGCGCACAGCAGCACATCGTACTTACGGCAGATGCGCTGGATTTCCGGCCAGTAGCTTTCCGGCGGGAAGATCATGCCGCCAGCGCCCTGGAATGGCTCAGCGATAAAACCAGCGACGTTGTCAGCGCCCAGTTCGAGAATCTTGTCTTCCAGCTGCTGGGCGCAACGACGGCCAAACTCTTCCGGGGTCAGATCGCCGCCATGGGCGTACCAGTAAGGTTCGTCGATGTGAGCGACGTCCGGGATCATGCCACCCATCTCGTGCATGAATTGCATGCCACCCAGCGCGGTCGCAGCCAGGGTCGAGCCGTGATAGCCGTTCCAGCGACCAATCATGATCTTCTTCTGCGGCTTGCCGAGGATCTGCCAGTAGCGGCGCACGGTGCGGATCAGAACCTCGTTAGATTCAGAGCCTGAGTTGGTGTAGATCGCGTGGCTGTAGTGGCCAGGCAGCAGGCTGAACAGCGTCTCAGACAGCTCCACCACCGCAGGGTGAGTGGTGTGGAAGAACATGTTGTAGTACGGCAGTTGGGCCATTTGCTCGGCGGCCACTTTGACCAGATCCTGACGGCCATAGCCGAGGTTGGTGCACCACAGGCCGGACATGCCGTCCAGGTAGCGTTTGCCGTCGTTGTCCCACAGGTACAAGCCTTCGCCGCGCACGATCACCCGCGGGCCTTCGGCATTCAGGGCTTTCTGGTCCAGAAATGCGTGAATGTGGTGAGCAGCATCGGCTGCCTGATAGTCCTGAGTGGAGCGGGATGGAGTATTCGGGCTCGTCATTTCAGCAACCTCAATCATTGCAGGTGTAGCTGGCCGGGACCGTCCCCGGCCTGGGGTTCATTTACGGGCCAGTACGGTTTCGATTGGCTCGGGTTTGAACAGAGGCTTACGCATCACGAATTTAATCCACAGCACTGCGATCACGGAGACCAGAGCCAGTACTGCGCCGGAGGAGTAGACGATGTCCATGGTCATCTCAGGCGTTGGCGACACGTAGTACAGAGATACCAGCATACCGACGATACCGACAATTTGTGGCAGCGGGTAAAACGGTGTTTTGAACGGACGCGGCATATCCGGATAACGGCGACGCAGGGCGATCACGTTCAGGTGGCAGATGATATAGGCCAGCAGCCAGGCGACACACGCCGCCAGCAGCAACAGGCTGATGGCACCTGGATTATCACCCATGAAGATCACCGGAATACCGGTAATGGCAGCTACGAACAGCACAGCGACCCACGGGGCATTGAAGCGTTTGCTGACCATCTTCAGTTGCGGGAAGGCCTGACCGTTCACGGCCATGCCGTAGAGCATGCGCGGGATTGCAGCCAGTGAGGTATTGACTGTGCTGCAGGTTGCGGTGATAGCGGCTACGACCAGAACCACTTTGCCTGCCTCACCGAATACGGCGGTAGCAAACAGGTAGTGTGGCAGTGACGCGCTGGCCAAATCAGCCTGCGGTACGTAGAACAGAGCACCGATGCTGTACAGAGCAATGGTGATGAAGATGATGGTTATTCCCAGCATCATGCCACGCGGAATGTTGCGCTCAGGTTGACGGGTTTCTTCTACCAGCGGGCAAACGAACTCTGCCCCCACAAAACCCCAGATGGCCAAGGCGACCAGGGTCAGAACGCCAGCGCCCAGCGGGTTCCAGTCACTGGTAATCGACGTGCCCAGAGCCGCTTCTGTGCCGCTGCCAGTTACCGAGGCAATGCCCAAGGTCAGCAGCACGATCACCATGACCAGCGCCAGCGCAGATTGCAGGCGGGCGAACAGATCAATACCGAGCAGGTTAAGCACGGTGAACAAAATCAGCACACCGTAGGCAATGGTCATGTCCGGGAATGAGCCGGGGTAAACCTCGTTGATGATTAAGTCGAGCAGCAGCAGCTCGGCCGACAGGGCAAACATGGCGACCACCACGTAGCCTGAGAAGGTCGCCAGAATGGCCGGGAAGTGGCCCAGGGCAACTTCGGTGTAGCTGCTCAGGCTACCTGCGCGCGGAATCATCAACGCCAGCTCGGAGAACGATACGGCGTAAGTCAGTGCGAGAATAAAGGCCAGACTCAGCGGGATGAGAAATCCCAGCCCGGCGATACCCGCACCTTGCAGCATCAGGACCATTACGCCCTGAGAAACTACCAGGCCAACCGCCACCGCCAGCAGCGCGGAGAGGCCCAGGCGCGGGCGGGGTTTTGAAGCTACCGCAGAGGTAGCGTTTAGTGGAGCCGCAACGGCAATGTCTGGGTCACGCATGGGATCTCTCCTGCATCTTATTGTTGTGTCAGGTGAATCTTTTTATCCGGATCCGTGGAGACTGTGACTCCTGTCAGGAACGCAGCTGGAACCAAGTGGTTTTCAGTTGGCTGTATTTGTCGAAGGCATGCAGCGACAGGTCTCGGCCAAAGCCTGATTGCTTGCAGCCACCGAAGGGCACGCAGACATCCAGCGCATCGGCGGTGTTGACCGATACGGTGCCGGCACGCAATTGACGGGCAACGCGGTGAGCGCGGTGCAGGTCATCTGTCCACAGCGAAGCGGCCAGGCCGTACTGGCTGTCGTTGGCGAGCTGGATGGCTTCTTCTTCGCTGTCGAACGGAATAACCGCCAGCACCGGACCGAAGATTTCGTCAGTCGCCAGCGGCATATCCGGCGTGACGTTGGTGAAGATGGTTGGCTGGATGAAGTTATCGGAACCGTTAAAGGTCGAACGCTGACCACCACAGACCAACTTCGCGCCTTGACGCTGAGCCATGTCGATAAAGTCCATGATGCGTTTGGCCTGACGTGCATCCACGATGGCACCCGCCGGGCTGGACGGATCAAGCGGATCGCCCGGCAACCATTTCTGTGCTTTGGCGATGACACGTTCGACGAACTCATCATGAATCTCGCGCTGTACCAGCAGGCGCGAGTTGGCGGAGCAGACTTCACCTTGGTTGAAGAAAATCGCAAAGGCGGCTTTTTCTGCAGCCAGATCCAGATCCTGGCAGTCGGCAAAGACCACGTTGGCACTCTTGCCGCCGCACTCCAGCCACACCTGCTTGAGGTTGGATTGGGCTGAGTAGCCCATAAAGTATTTGCCCACCTCGGTGGAGCCGGTGAAGGCCAGGCAATCCACATCCATATGCAGGCCGAGCGCTTTGCCGGCGGTTTCGCCGAGGCCGGGAACCACGTTCAGCACACCGGCTGGCAGACCCGCTTCCAGCGCCAGTTCACCCAGACGCAAAGCGGAGAAGGGCGATTGTTCGGCAGGTTTGAGAATCACCGAGTTACCGGCAGCCAGTGCCGGGCCCAGTTTCCATGCAGCCAGATCCAGCGGGAAGTTCCACGGCACCACAGCAGCAACCACGCCGACAGGCTCACGGGTGATGGTGGCTAAGGCGTCACTTGCGGTCGGGGCAACCTGATCGTAAATCTTATCCAGCGCCTCGCCATACCAACTGAAGACACCGGCTGCGCCGGGTACGTCGATGTTGTAGGCGTCCATCACCGGCTTGCCCATGTTCAGCGATTCGAGCAGAGCCAGCTCTTCACGGTTGGCCAGAATCAACTCAGCCAGACGCAGCAGCACTTGCTTGCGCTCACGGGGAGCCATACGCGCCCACGGGCCTTGTTCAAAGGCTTTGCGCGCACTGGCAACGGCGAGATCGACGTCTTCACTGTCGCAGGCTGCAACCTGCGCCAGCAGTTGATTGGTGGCCGGATTGATGGAGTCAAAGGTTTTGCCGCTGCGGGCGCTCACCCACTGACCATCTATTAGAGCCTGGGTGATGAAGCGTTGATCGGCTGCACGCTTCTGCCAATCGCTGTGCTGCAACATAGCCTGTATACCTCGTCATGGTGCCGTGATCGGCTTTGTAGTTGTGATGACGATGGTGGCGCAGGTGGCGGAATAGGAAAATTAGTAAAAATATGCTCGTTAGCCATGAAAAAAATGGTCAGCCCAAAGGCAAGGGCTGGGGTATGGTTGGGACTACTTAAAAAGATAAGAAAAGCGGCTTTAAAGCTGCAATGAGGGTTCTCATGGCTGCTTATACCTTGCGACAACTCAAGTATTTTGTGACGACGGTGGAGTGCGGCAGTGTGGCCGAGGCGTCGCGCAAGCTATACATCGCCCAACCGTCGATCTCGACCGCGATCAAAGGGCTGGAAGAGAGTTTTGGGCTGCAACTGTTTATCCGCCATCACGCCCAAGGGGTGTCACTGACGCCGGGCGGCGCGCGCTTCTATAAAAAAGCGCAGGAGCTGATGCGCATGGCGCGGGAGTTCGAGCAGAACGCGCTTGCGGATAATGATGTGGTGTCCGGGCAGATAGACATCGGCTGTTTTGAAACCGTTGCGCCGTTGTACCTGCCACGCCTGATCGCAGGCTTTAATGCACTGTATCCGGGGGTTGAAATCCGCATTCGCGATGGCGAGCAGCAGGAGCTGATTCAGGGACTGACTGCAGGACGCTTCGATCTGGCGATTTTGTATGACCACGATCTGGACGTGACCATAGAGTGCGAACCATTGATGGCACCGCAAAAACCATATGCATTGCTGCCCGAAGGGCACCGCTTTACCGGGCAGGCGCAGGTTTCGCTGCGTGATCTGTGCCTGGAGCCGATGATCCTGTTGGATGTGCTGCCGAGCCGGACCTACTTCGTGAGTCTGTTTGAGGAGCTGGGCCTGACGCCCAATATCGTCTTCAGTTCACCGTCTATCGAGATGGTGCGGGGCATGGTCGGGCAGGGCTTTGGCTTCTCTCTGCTGGTGACGCGGCCGCATTCGGAATGCACCTACGACGGCAAGAAAGTGGTGATGGTGGATATCGCCGAAGATGTGACGGGTTCTGGCCTCGCTGCAGCCTGGCTGAAACGTTCGCAACTGACCAAGCCTGCTCAGCTCTTTATAGAGTTCTGCAAGGAGCAGCTGGGCTCCAAAGCGGAAGAATCGGCGGATTAAGCGCTGGGACTTTCGCGGCTGAAGCCACTCCTACAGGTGGTGTTGCGTTTATGTAGGAGTGGCTTTAGCCACGAACCTTTAGACCGGATTTTGTAACCACCCGGCCAGCCGAGCCAGCATCGCATCGCAGGCATCCAGTTGCTGCTGAGTGACAAACTCATCCGGCTTGTGACCCTGATCCATACTACCGGGGCCGCAGATCACGCTGGGCACCCCAGCCTGATCGAACAAGCCGCCTTCCGTACCGAATGCCACCGTGCCGAATTCGCGGCTGCCACAGAGCATCGCCAGCAGTTCAGCGGCGGCGCTTTGCGGGTCTGTTGCCAGCCCCGGATAGGCTGAGAGCGGCTTCAGCTCGATATTGCTGGCCTCACTGCGGCTGCGCATTTCCGGCAGCAGTTCGCTTTCGGCATAGGCGCGCAGTTCATCAGCAACTTGCTGCGGATCATCACTGGGCAGGGCACGGACTTCGAAGTCGAACTGGCATTCCGCCGGGACGATGTTCAGCGCCCGGCCACCCTGAATCAAGCCGGTTTGTACGGTGGAAAAAGGCGGATCAAAACGCGGGTCGTGGCGTTCAACTGCACGCAGGCGCTGACCGATCTCGCCAAGGCGGTTGATCAGTTTGGCTGCGTATTCGATGGCATTAACACCTTGCGGTGCGTAAGCCGAATGGCAGGCAGCGCCGTGAATTTCGCAGCGCATGGCCAGTTTGCCCTTGTGCCCGAGTACCGGTTTAAGCTCAGTCGGCTCACCGATGATGCACACCGCTGGCGGGTTGGGGCGCTGACGAATCACCTCCAGCAAGGTGCGAACGCCCAGGCAACCAACCTCTTCATCATAAGAAAAGGCCAGATGCACCGGCACCCGCAGTGGCTTGGCCAGCAGTTGCGGAACAGCGGCCAGCACGCAGGCGATATAGCCTTTCATGTCGGCCGTGCCGCGACCGTACAAACGGCCATCCCGCTCAGTCAGCTCAAACGGTGGAACAGTCCAGTTCTGGCCGTCCACCGGTACCACATCAGTGTGCCCTGAAAGCAGTACGCCGCCGGCCACATCCGGGCCGAAGCGCGCATACAGGTTGGCTTTACTCTGCTCGCTGTTGTAATCCAGCTCGCAGGACACGCCGAGGCTTTCCAGATAGTCACGGACAAACTGGATCAGCTCCAGATTGGAGTCGCGGCTGACGGTGGGGAAGCCCACCAGTCTGGCCAGCAGATCACGGCTATTCATCACCGGGTACGCCATAGCTGGGTGCCTTGGTCGGGTCCAGGGCGCGGATGACATAGTCCTGCATCTGTGGCTTGTAGGCTTGCCAGAGTTTATCCAGCTCGCCGATTGGGTCGTGATCGGCCCAGTCCACACGCAGGTCAATCAGCGGCCAGGTCAGGTCGTCCACAACTTTAAGTGCCGCTGAATGCACGGGGCCGGCTTCGCCGCCTTCGGCCATTGCAGCGTGCATGGCGCTTAGCAGGCGATCAGCCAGCGGTCCGCCTGAAGTTTCAAACGCGTGAACCATGGCGTTGATAACGGCTGGACTGCTCAGTAAGTTGCCCGCCGCCACGCATTGTTCGCCGGCCACCGCGTTATAAACACCGAGGGATTCACTGCCAGAGAACAGCGCCGTGCGGCCTTTGCTGTCGAGTACCGCCACTTGTCGGTATTGGCTGTAGCCATTGCGGCTGAGCACATGTTCCAGTGCCGCAGCAGGCTCTTTTCCAGCTTCCAGCTCATCAAGAATCTGCGGGCCGAGGGCGGGCAGGGTGATGTTCTGGCTGGAAACCGCTCCAACACCAGCCCGCAGCCACGGGCAACGGGCCCCCACGGCGATACTGGATGAACTGATGGCAATGCCTAGCTGGCCGGTTTCGGCACAGCGGCCGACGATTGAGAAGGTCATGGCAATTCCTTATGCGTTATTCGGTGTCCAGTCGTCCGGGATCACGGCGATTACGTCAATTTCCATCAGCCACTGCGGTTGAGCCAGAGCGCTGACAACCAAGCCGGTGGAAATCGGGAAGACGCCTTTGAGCCATTTACCGACTTCCTGATAAACCGGTTCACGATAACGCGGGTCGATCAGGTAGGTGGTGGTTTTAACGATGTGGGACAAGTCGCTGCCCGCTTCTTCGAGCAGCTGTTTGACGTTTTTCATCGCCTGTTCGGTTTGCGCACGCGGGTCGCCGAGGCCGACCAGATTGCCTTCAAAGTCGGTTCCGACCTGACCGCGCACGTACACGGTGTTGCCCGCGCGTACGGCTTGGCACAGGTCGTTGTCCAGGCTCTGATTAGGATAAGTGGCCTTGGTATTGAACATGCGAATACGGGTGTGAGTAGGCATGTGCTGAATTCCGATGTTGTGATTATGGAATGAACTGCACGGCAGGTGGCTGGCACCTGCCTGCGGCTTATTGGTTCAACTGACGCTGGCTGGCGTCCTGATAGGCCTGATACTTGCGCTGGGTCGCGATGTGATCAGCGATGTGTTTGGCGTCGTGCCACACACCCCAGATAAAGGTGGAGCCACGGCGGGACAGCCATGGCAGGCCGACGAAGTAAACGCCCGGCTCGCTGGAAACACCGCGCTGGTGCTGTGGTTTGCCGTTGGCGTCCAGGGCAGTCTGCGGCAACCAGCTGAAGTCAACGGAGTAACCGGTGGCCCAGATAATGGTGCGGATATTGGCTTGCTTCAGATCCAGCTCGAGGAGCGGATTCTTCACACACTCCGGCTCTGGCAGACGCACGCGGGCTTCGGGTTCTTCCGGCAGGTCCAGGCCGTTACGGGCGATGTAGGCATCAGCAGCATCCAGCAGCGACAGATAGTTTTCGTCGCCACGGGCAAGGTTTTCTGCCAGATCCGGCTGGAAGGTCACCACGCCGTTTTCAAAAGATTTGGTCAGGCCCACCAAGGTGATGCCCTGTGCCGCCAACTGGCGGAAATCTACAGTGTGGCCGCCGCGAGCGCCGCTGACAGCGATGGTGACGTGCTCTTTACCCGGTACGGCGGCTTCGGCATCCCACAGGCCCAGCACGCCCAGCCACCAGCAGAAATCACGGTTGCGGTAGGCTCGTGGCGGACGGTCATGGGCACCCACTGATAGGTAAACCTGCTTACCGGCACGCTGCAGTTCATCCGCAATCTGCACACCGGAAGAGCCTGCGCCTACGACCAGCACAGCACCATCGGCAATCTGTTGCGGGTTGTAGTAGGCGGCGGAGTGAATCTGGGTGATGCCCTCGATTTTCGGTGCAATGGCCGGGATCACCGGCTTTTGGAACGGGCCGGTTGCGGACACAACGCGACGAGCTTGAATCACGCCTTCAGACGTTTCAACGGTGAACCCGGCGCGGTCAGCATTGCGCACGACCTTCTTCACTTCAACGCCGGTACGAATCGGCATATTGAACTTACGGGCGTAGGCTTCGAAGTAATCGGCAACCTGATCCTTATGGGCGAAGGCGTCCGGGTCCAGACCTTCAAACTCCATGCCGGGAAAACGGTCATGCCAGGCAGGGCCGTTTGCGACCAGCGAATCCCAGCGACCAGTGCGCCAGGCTTCGGCAATGCGGCTGCGCTCCAGAACCAGATGAGGGACTTCAAGCTTGGTCAGGTGTTCGCTCATGGCGACACCGGCTTGACCAGCACCGACAACCAAGGTGTCGATTTCGATCGTCTGTGGTTTCAGATTGCCCGTGCTTTGGGTGGCAGCGTGATTTAAATCGTTCATCTCCGGCCTCTTCTTGTTCTGCTTGCAGTCGCGCATTGGATGCGGTCAACGTGAATGTCGGGAATCATTCTGTGCAGAAGCCAGAAAAGGCGAAATGATGATTTTTGTAGTCGCTGGCTAGGAAAAAACTGCCTGTGTACTCAGGGCGCAAACGAAACGGCCCCGAACTGCAGGCATAAGCCAGTCGGGGCCGTGGTGCATCGGATTAGGCTTAGTCAGCAGCGTTGGCGTGCCGGTTGCGGCTGGCTTGAACAATTCGTTCGGCAGGTACCCGCAATTGGGCCAGCAGGTATTCGGCGAACTCTGGAGCATAGGGCTGGCGGGCAATGGCTTGGGCCATGCAGGTGAGCCAGCTCTGACTGAGGCTTTCATCAATTGGCCAGCGCGCATGGAAAGAGGGAATGGCTATGGAACCGTATTTCTCGCTGAAGCGCCGTGGTCCGCCCAGCCAGCCACTGAGGAAGCAGGCCAACTTGTCCTGGCTGATGGACAGGTCGGAGCCGTGCAGGGAGCGCAGTGCAGTGGCTTCGGGTAGCTGGTCCATCAGCGCGTAAAAGTCTCGGGTCAGGCGTTGCAGTCCCTCAAAGCCTCCGGCGGCTTGGTAGGAGGCATCGCCAACGCCGTAGACAGCAGGTGTTTGCATGGCTTGGGCTCCACTAAAAACAGCCATTCTAGCCTGCGGAGGTTCTGCTTTGGCGCGCCTCAATGGGGTAATACCAAGGTTCCGAGAGCAGGCACTGCTGAAGGTAGTCGCAGAGTACAAGGACCTTGCGAGACGATCTGTTGGAGCGTGGATACAGTGCATAGATTGTGTCTGGTATTGGCCGTACGCCAGGTTCGAGGGAAATCAGCGAGCCTTCGGCCAGATTGCGGTGAATAATAAATTCAGGCAGCACACTCAGCCCCATGCCCTGTACCACCATATCGCGCATGGCTTCGCCGTTGTTGGTGGTGAAGGGGCCTTGTGGTGACAGGGTGAATGTTTCATTGGGGGGATCGATCGTCTGGAAGGACCAGACCTGTGTCGACGGCACATTGCTGTAGCCGATACACGAGTGATCGATAATTTCAGAAATGTTTCCCGGTGTGCCGTTCTGTGCTGCGTATTCCGGGCTACAGCACAGGTGCCGCTGGCTGAGGGAGAGGGGGCGGGCAATTAGCGCACTGTCACCAATGCGCGAGATACGCACGCACAGGTCATAGCCTTCACGTTCAAAGTCGGTCAGGCGATCGTCCAGTTGCAGGCTGATTCTGATCCTGGGGTGCAGCTTCATAAATTCGGCAATCCGTGGCGCCAGCCACAGTGTGCCCAGGCTCATTGGGGCCAGCACTCGCATGCTGCCGCATAGACCACTGTCGATAAAGGTGGCGGATTCTGCCGCCTCCTTGAGGTTGGAAATTGCCGCCTTACTCTGCTGGTAGAACTGAACCCCGTTGTCTGTGGGGGTCACTTTGCGCGTTGAGCGATACAACAAGTTAGCGTTCAGGCGTCGCTCAAGGTCACTCAGGCGCTTGCTGACTACGGATTTTGAAATGTTCAGGCGTTCCGCTGCCTGGCTGACGCTGCCGAGCTCGACTACTTGAATAAAGGTTTCGATTTCTTGGAGATCCAATCTCATCAGATTTCAACTCTGTAATGTGTGCATGAATAGTAGCGGATTGCTCTGAGATTGTTCGCCCTTGCAGAACAGTGATTTCGTTCACGCTCTGTGTGCAGATGAGGAACTGGCGTCTAAGCTTTAAGACCGCAGTTCAGATTCTTTCTAGCTGTGGCTTAGACATTCGATAGGAGATTCACATGTCGTTTACTTACAAGCGTTTGAACAAGGATGACGCTGTACTGCTGTTGGTTGATCACCAAGCCGGTCTGCTCTCGCTGGTGCGTGATTACACCCCAGACGAGTTCAAGAATAACGTTCTGGCGCTGGCTGATATCGGCAAGTTCTTCAAGCTGCCAACCATTTTGACCACCAGCTTTGAAACCGGTCCTAACGGCCCGATTGTTCCTGAGCTGAAGGCTATGTTCCCGGATTCTCCATACATCGCTCGTCCTGGCCAGATCAACGCGTGGGACAACGAAGACTTCGTTAACGCCATCAAAGCAACCGGTCGCAAGCAACTGATCATCGCTGGTGTAGTGACCGACGTGTGTGTGACCTTCCCGACTCTGTCTGCGCTCGAGGCTGGCTACGACGTGTTTGTCGTGACTGATGCTTCCGGCACCTTCAACACCAGCGTGCGTGATGCTGCGCTGAACCGCATGTCTCAGGCCGGTGCTCAGTTGATGAACTGGTTCAGCGTGGGTTGCGAGCTGCACCGCGACTGGCGTAATGACATTGAAGGCTTTGGCGGTATTCTGGGCGGCCACCTGCCGGCCTACGCCAACCTGATCCAGAGCTTCAACCAGAAATAAGTCAGTCAATCTGGCTAATCTGGAAAAGGCTGCTGTGCCCTTAGGGCCAGCAGCCTTTTTGCGTTATCGGGCCAGGAAGTTGCGCAGGCTGCGCATTTGCTCCTGAACCTGCGGTAGTAGCTGTTGCAGTACGGCCTGTGGGTCTTGCGTGTCACTGTCGTTAGCATCGGTGATCTTCAACGCGTCGAAGTTTGCGCTGCTAAATGGCACGACCAGTTTGTACTGCTCGGTCATAAACGCCAGGCTATCCCACTCACCAGCCATCAGCGTTCGTCTGGGTTGGGGGTTAAACAGGCTGTAGCCAATCGAATACTGTTCTGGTGGATTCGTCACACCCAGCAGCGGCAGTAGTGTAGGTAACAAATCGACATGGCTGGTGCGCAATGCTTCTCTGAAAGGTGCGCGACCGGGTACATGAAGAATCAACGGCACGCGCAGCTGCTCATCGGTGAAGGCCGAGTTATGGCCCCAACGGCCTCGCTCCATAAACTCTTCACCATGATCACCAGTGAGCACCACGATAGTGTTATTCAGCAGGCCTTTGCGTTTGAGATGCTGGATGACCCGCGCAATCTGGCTATCCAGATGATGGACAGCGTTGAGGTAGCGGTTACGGATGCCTTCAATGTCGTTATCCAGATCTACGCGGGCTGAGCTGAAGTCCGGCAGGTAATCCTTGGCAATGACCGATTCGGGTGGGAAATCGTAATTGGCATGGGCGGACTCAAAAAACATAAAGGTCATGAAGGGCTTTGCCGGGTCGCGGTTGTCAACGAACTCCAGCATGCGTTCGACGTTGCGGCGGTCGCGCTGCCAAGTGGGGCCTTTGTAATCCGCGATCATCTGCTCGGCAGGTACCTTGACGAACATAGTCTTGTCATATTCCGGGTAGCTGAAGCGGGCGCTGGTGAAAAGTTTCAGCTGATAGTTCTGTTGCTGCAGCGCCTCGATCAGGGGGCTGCCGATCCGGGCATCGAGCACTGGGAACCAGAGATTGGCGGCCAAACCGTAAAACTGTGAAAACATGCCCATGCGGGTGCCGTTACCACCGGAATAATGCCGGGTGAAGTTTTGCGCCTGATTGGCAAAGCCATAGGTTTGCGGCATTACCTTGGGATTGAGCGCATCGGCCCGCCAGGATTCAGCCACCAGCCAGACCAGATTTAAGGGCTTCTGTGGGGCAATGACCTTCAGCGGCTCTTGTGGGTAGCGCAGTTGGCCCTTTAATTCGACACCGTCTACTTCAAGGTGTTGTGGCCGCTCTAGGCCTAAACGCTGCTCCAGTAGGCGACGCATGGTCAGCGGCTGGTAGAAGGGCGTAGCCTGGGCGCTTTCCAGCACCGGGGAGTAGCCATAGAAATGGCTCATGCTGTACGTCAGGCGTTCGGCGCTGGTCACCAGCAGAAACAGCGGAATCACCCACGCAGCCCTGGGCAGTGGCAGGGGGATTCGCGCGAGGAAAAAAGAGGCCAGCAGCAACACCGTGTACAGGGCCAGCACGCTCAAGCCCAGTAGGGTCAGGTCTTGCTCGGTGGAGGGTGAGGTCACCAATGCTGCCAGCCCGCCAGGCGTGGTTAGCAGGTTCCAGACAAAACCATTGATATGAAACCCATACAACTGCCAGAGCATGGAGTCGAAGTACAACGTCAGTTGCACCAGCGCCGCGGACAAGACTGCAATTATGGCTGTCAGTGCCGGCAGGTGGTGCCGAGTGACGCGGGTGATCAGGCAGGGGATCGCGATAAACATTAAGGCATAGCTGCCGATCAGTGCCACTTGATAAAGCAGCAGCCAGAAGGGTGTGCTCAGCTCATAAAAACGCCCGAGGTTCAGGGCTGTCAGCAGCCAGACTAATGACCAGTAAACGCGGTAAGGGCGTTTGCTTGTTGACTCTTGCATCGTTGTTTTCCAAACAGGCACGTCAGGTCTACGTGGTGACTGACTGTGCAATCCATGGCCGAATAATGCATCCAGTAGTGAGTACGTAATCGCTCTGGTAAATCCGGGATCGGTCGGTGAACTGAGCATCAACCTTTGGCGAAATACTCGATAATTGGCACGTTATGGCCAGCGGTAGAAGGCTAGTGGATCGATCCTTCATAGGAAAGTTCTGAAGCTGATCCGTGTCGAATTGATCACTTGCAGGCTACAAAAAGCGCATTTTCCAGTGCTCTGTTAAGATTTGACGCACTTTTCTTGCGTAATAACCCCATGTCTGACAACACGCCCGACGAACCGCTTCCTAGCCCTCAGCTCTGGTTTGTGTACCTGGTAAGGGCCGCTAATGGCTCACTGTACTGTGGTATCAGCGACGATCCGTATAAGCGCTTCGCCAAGCATCAGAGCGGTAAAGGCGCACGTTTTTTCTACTCGAGCCCGGCTGTCGCGCTTGTGTACATCGAGAGTGCTGCCTCAAAGAGCGAGGCTTTACGCCGCGAGCGCGCCATTAAACGTCTGAAGAAAACAGCCAAGGAAGCTCTGGTGCTTGGCTGGCAGGCGCTACAGGCAAACAGCCCTGAGAATTCGTCAGAGACTCAGCCTAGCGCTTAAAGGTCATAACACTGTTTGGTGGATTGATGACTTGGGCGACAGATCGAGTGCAGTGATGGCCAGAAGCTTTTATTTGCTGATGCAGCGCTACGGGCTGACCGGAAGGTTTGTCCGGTCAGTCCGTAATGGTTTAGTTTTTGCGGCGTTTCAGCTGATCCACCAACTGAGTCGGAAGGTTGTGGATCACCAGCGTGCCGCTGTCTTCGTTAAATTCAATTTTGGAGCCCAGCAGGTGGGCCTCAAAACTGATCGACAGACCTTCGGCGCGCCCGGTGAAACGCTGGAACTGGCTTAATGTGCGCTTATCCGCCGGAATTTCCGGTGACAGGCCGTAATCCTTGTTACGGATGTGCTCGTAGAAGGCCTTGGGGCGGTCCTCGTCAATCAGACCGGACAGCTCTTCCAGAGTAATCGGCTCGCCCTGTTTGGCCTGGCTGGTGGCGTAGCTGACCAATGTCTTGGTCTTGTCGCGGGCTTGCTCTTCAGGCAGGTCTTCGCTCTCCACAAAGTCGCTGAAGGCCTTGAGCAGGGTGCGGGTTTCGCCCGGACCGTCGACACCTTCCTGGCAGCCGATAAAGTCGCGGAAGTACTCCGAAACTTTCTTGCCGTTCTTGCCTTTGATAAAGGAGATGTACTGCTTGGAGTTGGGATTGTTGCGCCATTCGGAGATGTTGATGCGCGCAGCCAGATGCAACTGACCCAGATCCAGATGTTTGGCCGGGGTGACGTCCAGCGCATCGTTTACCGCTACGCCTTCGCTGTGGTGCAGCAGGGCGATAGCCAGGTAATCGGTCATACCCTGCTGATAGTGGGCAAACAGCACATGCCCACCCGCCGAGAGGTTGGACTCTTCCATCAGCTTTTGCAGGTGTTCAACGGCTTGACGGCTGAATGCGGTGAAGTCTTGGCCACCATCCAGATAAGTCTTCAGCCAACCGCTGAACGGAAAGGCAGCAGACTCCTCATGAAAGAAGCCCCAAGCCTTGCCCTGTTTGGCGTTGTAGCTTTCGTTAAGGTCAGCGAGCATGTTCTCGATGGCCTGGGAGGCTTCCAGCTCGGCATCCCGGGCATGGAGTACGGCCGGGCTGCCGTCTGGCTTCTTGTCGATCAGGTGAACAATGCAATGGCGGATCGGCATGGCAGTCTCGTGATGCGTGGTGAACAGAAAGCCGCCATGTTACCCGACCTGACCCTCATCAGTCGTGCGTTGCTTGTAAGCGATCAGCCGGTCGATCATGTAGCGCAGGTGCATGTGCAGTTCGTACAGCTCGCTGGAGTATGAAAGCGGCACCTCAACTCGCGCCAGCTCATCTTCCAACCGTTCCAGTCGGGCGATTTCTTCGTCCAGCGAACTGCTCAGGCGGCCTTTGTAAAGCTGTTGATCGATCTCCCGCAGGTGTTTGTACCAGCGGTAAATACGCGCACGGATGCGCCACTGGTAGATCGGGCCGATGGCTTTGAACAGCGGGAACAGCAGCACCAGCAGTGGGATAGCGAGAATGATGTAGCGGTCCGCCAGCGAGGCAATGCGGAACGGCAGATAGCGCTGCAGGATCGGCAAGCCTTTGTCGTAGTAGTACTCGGCCTCACTCAGGGTGTTGAGGGAGCGGGGCGGGCGAGCCGGGTAATTGCCTGCAGGGTCGAGCAGGCTGCCGTTTTCCAGCACGGTACGGGCCGCCTCCAGGATCAGCGGTGTCAGCGAAGGATGAAACGACTCGCCGGCTACCAGCGTCGCAACCGGACCCAGTGTGGTGATGTTTTCAGTGGGCACGTTTTGCGCCATGTTCAGCATGCCTTCACTGACCTCAACGCGGCTCAGGTAAGGCAGGCGGGCCAGATAAGCCTCGCTGCGACGCAGACCTACCAGGCGGACTTGCTCACTGGCGGCCAGGCGCTGAACCAGATTGTTTTCAGCCGGGCCGATAAAAAACGCAGCGTCCAGCTTGCCTTCAAGCAGAGCGTCCAGCGCCTTGCTGCCACCAATGTGCTGCCAGTTTTTCGGGTACAGATCGGGTGTGATCTGATTGGCTTCGAACAGGGCTTGCGTCACTGCCTGAGTACCGCTTTGCGCTGAGCCGATCCCCAGGCGCAGTTTTTTCAGGTCGGCAAACTGTTCGTACTTAGTCTTGTTGCCGACAAACAACCACAACGGCTCCTTGTACATCACGCCCAGACCAATGAGGGTTTCCCGCTGCTCAGGGCTCAGGCTGAGCTCTTGGCCGCTTTGTACCATGGCCAGTTCGACTTCATCGTCATTGAGCTTCTGCAGGTTTTCTCGTGAGCCGCTGCTGGTCACCAGCTCCAGTTCAAAACCGTGCTCGGCCAGTTCAGCCTGCAGCTGTTTGGCAAAGGTGTGGTAACCGCCGGTTTCCGTACCGGTCGCCATGCGCGCATGCATGGGTGGAGGTGGTGCAACGAAGTAGAACAGGGCCCCCACCAGTCCAGCCAGTACCGGCACAATCCACAGGTTGGCGAGAATCAGGATTTTCAGGTCGTTGAGAATGCGGCGCATGGTCAGTCCTTTTAATTGCCTGGACAGAGCATAGCGGCATTACCAGCGGTATTGGACTCCCTGTTGCATTTCTCCACTGTATTGGGCTGTGCACAGTCTTGCGGTGATTACCCGGAACGGCCTGCAAGGCGGGTGGGACGAGCCCTACGCTCGCGCCACAGGTCCAGCCCGGCAAGCGCTGCCAGCAGTAATAGCGCATAGCCCGCATCCCAGCCCAACATCAGCACAACCAGTGCGCATAACAGCGTGCTGAAGGCCGCCAGCAACCGTGCATAGCCGCGTAGCAGCATCCAGCCAGCGGCCATACTGAACAGGTAGATCAAGACAAAGTTGCCGTTGGCGTAGCGGATCAGGTCATCCACCGTTAGCGCCAGCCCATGCGCCAAGCTGGCGCATAGAGCGCACACCGCAATCACTAGCAGCAGCGCACGGCCGGGCACACCATGGCGGTTACGGCTGGCCAGTGCATTCGGCAACTTGCCTTCATCTGCCAGGCTCCAGATCAGCCGTGCAAAGCCCTGAATGTAGACATTCATCGAGGCGAAACAGGCCAGATAGCCGATCAGCGCAGCCAGCACGCGGGCTTTCTCACCCAGCAGGTGCGACAGCATCAGCGGCATGGAGCCGGAGTCGGTTTGCACATCGCCGTAAGCATTCAGACTTAGCACCGCCACGGAACAGGCCCAGTACACCAGCCCGGCCAGTAATACGCCGAACACCAGCGCCAACGGAAAATCCCGTTGTGGATTTTTGAATTCTTCGCCCAGATGAGTGAACGCCTCAATCCCGACAAAACACCAGAACATCACGCCCAGCGCCGCTGGCAGCAGATGCCATGAGCCGCTGATTGACGGCACCAGCGGCTGCTGGCTGTTAGGCAGATCAGCTTTCCACCAGATCAGCGCGACGGTCAGGATGATCGCCACGGCAATCACCCCCTGAATCAGTCCTGATGCCTTCGCCGGGCGTTGCCCGAGGATCAGCATGGCTGCCAGTGTTGCCAGCTGGATCAGCAGCGTCTGTGCTGAACTAAGCCCAAACAGGCTCTGCCAGAAGCCGCTGGCAATACTTAATGCAGCGGGTAGGCCGACCGGAATCACCGCCAGAAAGAGCAGAGCGCTTACGCGTTCCATTCGCGGCCCGAAAGCGCGACCAATCAGATGTGGCGCACCGCCGGCATGGGGGAACTGACGGCCAAGCTGGGCAAAAGTGAAGGCCACCGGCAACACCAGTGCAATCAACAGCATCCACGCCCATAGCGAGGCGTCTCCGGCAGCGGTTGCCGCAAGTGCGGGCACGACAAAAATGCCGGTGCCCAGCAACGACGTGCTGAGCAAGCCGATGCCCTGCAACAGGCTCAGTTCCTGGTTAAGACGACTCATGATGTATGCTCTGGAAATTTGCCGGATAGCGTATGGCCAAGCGCCTGATAAGACTTCTGTCGAAGCGTCGGCGTTGACCGGCAAAGTGACGGATTTCGCCGTCATTCTGGCAAGCATCATCATTCGAGAGAAATCGTGGACAAGTTTGATCAGCAGATCCTCGCCCTGTTGCGTACCGATGCGCGGCTGGCCGTCAGCCAGATTGCCCGGGAAGTAAACCTATCCCGTTCAGCCGTCAGTGAGCGTATCCGTCAGTTGGAGCAGGCCGGGATCATCAAAGGCTATCAGGCCCAGGTTGTGCTGCCGGGCGATGCTGGAATCAAAGCCTATCTGGAATTGTTTTATGCAGGTGCTTATTGCGAAGAAAACGTCGCCCGCATGCGCGCATTTCCCGAGATCATCCGTTGCAGCGGCATCAGTGGCGAAACGGACATGCTGGTGTATATCGAAACCCAGACCATGCAGCGCCTGAGTGAAATCCGCGAAGCCATTGAAGGCTTTCCCGGCATGCAGAAAGTGAAGACCCACATGGTGGTCAAGGATTGGGTGATGTAAGCATGCGTATTCTGCATACCTCCGACTGGCACCTTGGCCAGCACTTTATGGGCAAGACCCGTCAGGCCGAACATCAGGCCTTTTGCGCCTGGCTGATTGAGCAGGTGCGTGAGCATCAGGTCGATGCACTGCTGATTGCTGGCGACATATTCGACACCGGCGCGCCACCGAGTTACGCCCGTGAGCAGTACAACCGTTTTATCGTTGAGCTGCGCGCCACTGGCTGTGAGCTGGTGGTGCTGGGCGGCAACCATGATTCGGTGGCCATGCTCAGTGAAAGCCGCAGCCTCTTGGCTGCGCTGGACACTTGGGTGATTCCCGGCGTGAGTGAAGACCTTAATGAGCAAGTGCTGGTACTCAAACAGCGCAATGGCCAGCCCGGTGCTGTGCTGTGCGGCATCCCCTTTATTCGCCCGCGCGATGTTTTACAGAGCCAAGCAGGTCAGAGCGCCGAAGATAAACAGCTGTCGCTGCAACAGGCGATCCAGCAGCACTACCAAACCCTCTACGCGCTGGCCGAAGCTAAATGCGCTGAACTGGGCGGCAACTTGCCGATTATTGCCACCGGCCATCTGACCACTGTGGGCGCCAGCGCCACTGATTCGGTGCGGGAAATCTATGTGGGCAGTCTGGAGGCATTCCCCACCAGCGCGTTTCCACCTGCGGCTTATATTGCGTTGGGCCATATCCACCGGCCACAAAAGGTCGGTGGCCTTGAACATATCCGCTATAGCGGTTCACCCATTCCATTGAGCTTTGATGAAGCCCGCCAGCAGAAAGAAGTGCTGCTGGTGGAGTGTTCCGGTAGCGCCTTGCAGTCCGTAACGGCCTTGTCGGTGCCATGTTTTCAGCCGTTGATTAGCCTGCGTGGCTCGCTGGCCGCGCTGGGCCAGCAGATAGAAGAAATAGCCAAGCAGGGTACAGCCGAACAGCCTGTCTGGCTGGAAGTGTTGGTCGCCACTGATGATTACCTCAGCGACCTACAAAGCCGCATTGCTGCCTTGTGCGAAGGCTTGCCAGTTGAAGTGCTGCGCGTACGCCGCGAGCGCGGCAACGCCGCTGCCAGCCTTAGCAGTCAAGCGCGGGAAACCTTGGACGAACTGACCGTAGATGAAGTATTCGTCCGCCGTCTGCAGCAAGAAGAGCTGGAGCCGGATGAGCAGGCGCGCTTGCAGCAGATGTACCGGGATGTAGTGGGAGCGCTGCAAGCATGAAAATCCTCAGCCTGCGCTTAAAAAACCTCAACTCCCTTAAAGGCGAATGGAAAATTGACTTTACCGGCGAGCCTTTCAAGGACAATGGTTTGTTCGCCATCACCGGGCCGACCGGTGCGGGCAAGACCACGCTGCTGGATGCCATCTGTCTGGCGCTGTATCACCGCACACCGCGGATGAACACGTTGTCGGCCAACAGTAACGAACTGATGACCCGACACACGGCGGATTGCCTGGCTGAGGTCGAGTTTGAAGTAAGGGGCGTCGGTTACCGTGCCTTCTGGAGCCAGCGCCGGGCGCGGGACAAAATTGACGGAGCCCTGCAAGCGCCCAAGGTTGAGTTGGCGTTGATTGCTGATGGCAGCATTCTGACCGACAAGATCAACGACAAACTCAAACAGACCGAACAGCTCACCGGACTGGATTTCGAGCGCTTTACCAAATCCATGTTGCTGGCTCAGGGCGGTTTTGCTGCGTTTCTTGAAGCCAATGCCAACCAGCGTGCCGAGTTGCTGGAAGAGCTGACAGGGACTGATATCTACGGGCAGATTTCCCAGCGGGTGTTTGAACAAACCCGCGAAGCTAAGAACGAGTTGGATCAACTGCGCGCCCGTGCCGACGGCGTCGAGTTGCTGAGCGAAGAACAGCGGCAGTCTTTACAGACCGAGAGCTCTGAGCTGGCAGCCAGCGAGGCACGGTTCAATCTACAGAGCGCTGATCTGCAGCGGCAACGACAGTGGCGCAGTGAACTGGACAAGGTTCAGGTGCACTTGGCTGCTGTCACGCAAGCTGAGCAAAACGCTGAAGCTGAGTTACAGGCCGCACAGGCACAACTCAACCGACTGGCTAGCAGCGAACCGGCTCAAGCCCTACAACCCTTGCATCAGGCTCTGCAACAGGCACAACAGGCTCTGACGCAGACCGAACAGAGCATCAATCACAACAGCCGCGAAGCGCAGCAGATCGAAGAACAGATCGCCGCCGCAACCTGGCAGGCGCTGCAAGCCAGTACTGCTTTGTTGAGTCAGAAACAAACCGCATACAGCCGACTGGATGAGCAATTGCAGCAGGTGCAGACTCGTCTTGCCGAGCAGCCGCAGCATGCACAGCTGGGCGAGCAATTAGGTGGCTGGCGCGAGCAGATCAAGGCCCGTGTCGAGTTGCGGCAGGCTGTTGCGCGGGCGCAATCAGAACAGCAGTCAGCCCAGCAAGCCATCAGCGATTGGCAAGCCCAACTGGGGCAGCAGGAACAGCAGGTTCAGGCTGTCCAGCAGCAGCTTGAATTAGCCACTAAGCAGGAAGGCGAGGCTGCAAAGGCGCTTAACGAACTGCTTAACGGGCAGCATGAATCCGGTCTGCGCGAGCATTGGCAGCACCTGCATCAGCAACGCGGCGTGTTGGAGCAAGTGGCCGAGCTGGCTGCGATTCGTCAGCGTCAGCAGGCAGAATTGGCGCAATTGCAGGCCAGTGCAGAGAGCCTCACTGGGCAGCAGCAACTAAAAAGCAGCGAAGTCGAACAACTGCGCGAAGCCTATAAAGATCTCAAGGAACAGGTGAAATCGCAGGAGAAGCTGCTCGAACAGGAACAGCGTATTCAGCAGCTGGAAGCGCACCGCGCCCAGTTGCAGCCCGGTGAAGCCTGCCCATTGTGTGGCTCCCACGAGCATCCGGCGATTGAGGCGTATCAGGCGCTGGACGTGTCTTCCACGCAAAGCCTGTTGCAGCGCAAGCGTGTTGAGTTGGAGTCGCTGACTGAGCAGGGACAGCGACTGGCCACCGAGCTCAGTGCGATCAAAGCCCGTTTGGAGCAGCAGCAACAGCAAATCGGGCGTGCTCAGCAGATCAGCGCCGAGCAGGATACGCGCTGGCACAGCCTGAATGCTCAACTGCAAACGCCAGTGGCGGATGCAGCAGACTTAGCGGTGCGTCAGCAGCAGCTTGCACAGGATCAGCAGACGCTGGAACTGCGCTTGAAACAGCTCGATCAATGCAAATCTGCGCATGAGAAGGCTCGTCAGCAGCATCAGGCTGCTGTTACCCAATCTGCGCAGATTGCGAGTGAACTGGCCCTGACTCAGCAACAGTTGCAAAGCGCTAATGAGCGATTGGGTAAGGCTCAAGCTGATCTTGCTCAGCAACAACAACGTGCGCTCGAGCATGAACAGCACCTGCAACAGTCCTTACAGGTATTTGGCTATGAACTGCCGGAGGACGGCGAAAGCTGGCTGGAGCAGCGTCAGGCTGAATGGCAAAACTGGCAGCAGGCTCAGCAGCAGGTTCAGCAACTGCGACAAGTTCTGATTGACCAAAAACACCAGTTGCAGGCTGTTGAGCAGCAACAGTTGCACTGGCAAACCCGTTGGGCTGCGTTGGAGCTGGCTGAGCGATCTGCGTTGGCCTTTGCTGAAAATGTGCTTGAGCAATTACAGCGGGCCGAACAGCAGGTTGAAGACGCCTTGCGTACTCAGCAGGCACTCGCTGGTAGTCGGCAGACTTTGCTCGCGCGTCAGCAGGAAGAGCAGGCACGCTTGCAGCAAGCCGGGCAGGCCTGGACGAACGCTTTGGCGCAGAGTCCGTTTGCCACGGAGACTGAGTATCTGGCCGCGCTACTCAGCGCAGAAGAACGGGCCAGCCTGCAACAACTGCAACAGCGTTTGCACAAGGCCGTCAGTGATGCGCAGGCGTTGCGCCAATCTGCACAGCAGCAATTGCACACCTTGCAAGCGTCTCCGGTGACCGAGCTCAGCGCTGAACAGTTGGATGAGCAGCTTGCAGGCTTGGCTGAACAACTGCGGCAGATCAGCCAGCGGCAGGGCGAGATCCGTGCGCAACTCAGCGGAGACGATGCCCGCCGTGCCGGTCAGCAAAGCCTGTTTGCCGCGATTGAACAGAAACAGGTGGATTACGATATCTGGCAAAAACTCAACAGCCTGATCGGGTCAGCGGATGGGGCCAAGTTCCGCAAGTTTGCGCAGGGGCTGACGCTGGATCATCTGGTCTATCTGGCCAACCAGCAGCTAGAACGCCTGCACGGCCGTTATCAGCTGCGACGCAAGACCAGCGGCGAGCTGGAACTCGAAGTGGTCGATACCTGGCAGGCTGACGCAGCCCGCGATACGCGCACCTTGTCCGGCGGCGAGAGCTTCCTCGTTAGCTTGGCGCTGGCATTGGCACTGTCTGATTTGGTCAGCCACAAAACCAGTATCGACTCCCTGTTCCTCGACGAAGGCTTCGGCACCCTCGACGGCGAAACCCTCGAAGTGGCATTGGACGCACTGGACAGCCTCAACGCCAGCGGCAAGATGATCGGCGTAATCAGCCACGTAGAAGCCCTGAAAGAACGGATACCGGTGCAGCTAAAAGTCAGTAAAAGCGTGGGCATGGGCTACAGCCAGTTGGATAAACGCTTTGCCGTAACAGCGTAGGTGGCCGCCATGGTGGATAAGCCTCCGGCCTTATCCACCCTACAAATCTTGTGCGCCCGGTAGGGTGGCATAAGCCTGCGAAGCAGGTTATCCACCGACCGACCGAGAGCCGTTCACCACTCGTACTGACAGCACCACTTGAACTCACTAAACACTCTAGTTTCGGCATGTTCGGCCCTGCGTAGAGATCTTGCGAAAGGGTTTCGCCCTTCACGGGCGAGTTTCTTTTGTCAATCGCCACAAAAGAAACCAAAAGGTCTTGCCCCAGCATCCGGCCCTGCGCTTCGCGCCGGGTTCGTGCCCAGAATCACCGCTCCAGAGGCACGCAGCGAGGGTCCATCCATGGCCCATCGCTGCTCTCGCGGCATCCATGCCGCTCAACCTCTTTCGCAGCAATTCTGGTCACCCTCCTGAAGGGACATAGGATGTCGCGCGCACTATCTGCGAACGGCTCAAGTATTTGTTTGTAAATACATGGCTTATGGTCGACTCAGGTTGGGGTGGGTGATGATCGTACTGGTCGCGGGTGAGAGCACGAACGAATTTATCGCCTAACCTGTTTCCCATATCCCACTCTGAGATTAGAGTGCGAGCCTCGCGCCAACCCCCTGTACAGGAAACCCGCTCCATGGCCGTTTGGGTCATTTCCATTCTGTTTGTTCTCACCTATCTGGGCATGGCTGCCGGTGGCATCCGTGGCTTGCGCATCGACCGCAGCTGGATCGCCGGTGGGGCGGCGGTGTTGCTGCTGTTTAGCGGCGCGATTGCGCCAGCGCAGGCGGCGGCACATCTGGATGCGGGGGCGCTTTTACTGCTGCTGGCGTTGATGCTGATCTCGGCGCAGTTCGATTTTTCCGGTGTGTATGCCTGGCTCAACCAGCGCCTGAACGATTGGGCGGACCGGCCCAATGTGCTGCTTCTTGGCGTGGTAGCGCTGGGCGGTGTGCTGTCGGCGATTCTGGTCAATGACATCGTCGCCTTCGCCTTAACGCCGCTGCTGTGTCACAGCCTGCTGGCGCGCAAGCTTGATCCACGGCCGTTTCTACTGGCCTTGGCGCTGGCCTGTAATGCAGGTTCGTCAGCGAGCCTGATCGGCAATCCGCAGAACATCCTGATCGGCCAGGCCGGTGGGTTGGATTTCTGGTCGTACACCTGGATTGCCGGGCCGCCTGCATTGGCCGCGCTGGCAATAACCTATGCGGTGATCTGGCTGCAGTGGCATAAACGCTGGGGTGTTGCCGAGCCGCTGGTGCAAACGGATGCCTCGCCCGAGCAGATTTATGGCGCGCGCAGCTACCTCAAGCCTCTGCTGGCAAGTGTGGCGCTGCTGGCGCTGTTTTCCACCAGTATTCCCCGCGAGTATTCGGCGCTGATGATTGCTGTACTGGTGATGATCTCGCGTCGGGTCGACAGCCGAGACTACGTGCAGAAGGTCGACTGGAACCTGTTGCTGCTGTTTGCCGGCCTGTTTGTGGTGTCCGGTGCTGCTTTGAGTCTGCCGCAGGTGGCAGGGCTTGCCGGTACGCTCAATGACATCGGCCTATTGCCGCAGGGGGCTATATCGCTGGCGTCTCTGTCGCTGCTGGCGGGTAATCTGATCGGCAATGTGCCGTTCGTGATTTTACTGTTGGGCGTGATGCCAGATATCAGCGAAGGCATGCTGGTGGGCTTGGGCATCATGTCGACGCTTGCGGGTAACCTGCTGATTATTGGCAGTGTGGTTAACCTGATTGTCGCTGAGAGCGCCCGCCGCCAGGGCGTACATTTGGGCTTTACGACCTACGCCCGCAGTGGCGTGCCGGTCACGCTGCTGAGCATGCTGGTCGCCGGTCTGTGGTTGGTGATGGGCGGCTGGATGGGTTGGTAATCAGCCCCAGCGTTCACGCCGCCACTGCTGGCGTTGTTCATCGGTCTGGAAGGTCCAGGCAACAAAGCGGCTCTGCTTTTGTCCCTGAGCCATGCCGACGGTTTTAACCTGCAAGGCGCCGGCCTTTTTCAGGGCGCTGTACACGCCCGGCAGGTTGCCGGACTTTGAAATCAGGCTGCTGAACCACAGCACCTGTTGGCCGACCTGTGCGCTTTCAGCTACCAGCTTGCTTACGAACGCCGCTTCGCCGCCTTTACACCACAACTCCGCCGCCTGGCCACCAAAGTTCAGCACCGGCAGTTTGCGTTTGGGATCGAGTTTGCCAAGGTTCTTCCATTTGCGTTTGCTGCCGCTGCTGGCTTCGTCGGCGCTGGCGTGGAAGGGCGGGTTGCACAGGGTCACGTCGATACGTTCATCGCTGTGCAGCAGGCCAGTGAATATGTGGCTGCTGTCAGCCTGGTGGCGCAGTTCGATCACATCTGCCAAACCCGGGTTGGACTGCACGATGGCTTTGGCGGAGGCAATCGCACTGGCTGCGATATCCGAGCCGAGAAAGCGCCAGCCGTACTCGCGGTTGCCCAGCAGCGGATAAATGCAGTTGGCTCCCACGCCAATATCCAGCGCCTGAATCCGTGGGCCTTTGGGCAGCTTGCCGCCGTTGTCTTCAGCCAACAGATCGGCCAGATAGTGCAGGTAATCCGCCCGCCCCGGAATTGGCGGGCACAGATAATCAGCCGGAATATCCCAGTGCTGGATGCCGTAGAACTGCCGTAGCAGCGCCCGGTTGAAGACCTTGACCGCATCCGGGTTGGCGAAGTCGATGCTCTCCTTGCCGTACGGGTTGATGATCACGAATTCAGCCAGCTCAGGGCTTTTACGGATCAATGCAGGAAAATCGTAACGGCCCTGATGGCGGTTGCGCGGGTGCAACTGACCTTTGCCTGCATCGGTTTTCGCGGGCGCGGGCTTGCGGGATGTTTTCGGTGGCTGGGCCATAGGGAGTTATCTACAGAAATCAGAGTGGGAACAACCACGGCACCAGTATCACGCAGACCAGCATCACCAGAATGGTGAAGGGCACGCCGACGCGCACGAAATCACCAAAGCGGTATTGGCCGGGGCCGAGCACCAGTGTGTTCACCGGGGATGAAATCGGCGTCATAAACGCGGCCGATGCGGCCAGCGCTACGGTAATGGCGAAGGGCAGTGGCGAAGCGTCCAGCGCTTGTGCGGTGGCAATCGCGACCGGTGCCATCAGCACGGCCGTGGCGGTGTTGGAGATAAACAGGCCGATCACCGCAGTCAGGGCAAACAGACAGCCCAGCATCAGGTGTGGCGAGGCATTGCCCAGACCGCTGACCAGCGCCTGCACGGCCAAATCGACGCCGCCAGTTTTCTGCAGCGCTTGAGCAAAGGGCAGCATGCCGACGATCAGAATCAGTGTTGGCCAGTGAATTGCCTTATACGCGCTTTCCAGATCAATGCAGCGGAAGGCGCCCATCAGCAGGCAGGCAATCAGCGCGGCTTGCACGTTGGGCACAACACCGGAAACCATCAGGCCGATCATCACCGCCAAACACAGCAGGGCATAGGGCGCTTTGCGGGCGGCTGGAGCCACCTCGGCCACTTCAGCGGGCAAGCTGAGTACCAAAAAGTCCCGGCTTAAGCCTTGCAAACGATGAATGTCAGTCCAGTTGCCGGTGACCAGCAAGGTGTCTGAGGCCCGCAGTTTTTCATCCACCAGAACGCCCTCAAGGGCTTGGCCATGGCGGCGGATGCCGACGACGTTGAGTTTGTGTTTGGAGCGGAAGGCGATTTCCTGAATAGTCTTGCCCGGCAGTTCAGACTCCGGCGATAACGCCACCTCAGCCAGCCCCAGTTCGTGGGCATGCAGGCTGAAATAGGAGTTGGGCATGGCCCGTGGCTCCAGTCCCAACTGCTGATAGGCGCCCAGCAGGGCGATGCTTGGGCTGGCAATATCTACGAGCAAGACGTCACCGGCCTCCAGCACTGTGTTACCGGTGGCGACTAACAACAGCGTGCGCAGGCGTTGGCGTCGCTCAACCGCAATCACGTTGATGCCGTACTCGCGGCGCAGCTCCAATTCGTTGAGCTTCTGATTGATGAGCGGCGAGTTGGGCTTCAGGCTCAGGCGCCGCTCCCGTTCGGTCAGGCGGTAACGGTCAGCCATGTCGAACAGGGTCATTTGCGGAATCTGATCGTCACGCTTTTCTGCGCGTTCGCCCAGCCAGCGCCGTGCGACCAGCATGTAGCCCAGGCCCACAACCAGAACAGCCAGGCCGATCGGTGTGAAGGAGAAGAAATCGAAGCCCTCCAGCCCGGCGCGACGCAGCTCAGCGTGCACCACCAGGTTAGGCGGTGTTGCGACGAGCGTGAGCATGCCGCTGATCAGCCCGGCGAAGGCCAGCGGCATCATCAGGCGAGCGGGGGAAATGCGTAGGCGGGCGGCAACGCCCAGTACCACGGGAATGAAAATGGCGACCACGCCAGTGGAACTCATCACCGAGCCCAGGCCCGCAACGGCGAGCATCAGTAATACGATCAGGCGGGTTTCACTGCTGCCTGCTTTATCCACAAGCCAGTCGCCCAGTTGGTAGGCAATCCCGGTACGTACCAGCCCTTCGCCGATAACGAACAGTGCGGCGATCAGAATGACGTTGGCGTCGCTAAAGCCTGCCAGTACCTCCGCCATGCTCAGTACGCCTGTCAGGGGCAGCGCGACCAGAACCAGCAGAGCCACCACATCCATGCGCGGTTTGTTCAGTACAAACAGGCTGACAGCGACTAACAGCAAGCCCAATACACTGAGCAGTTCGATGTTCATGCAGTGTCCTTAAGTCGGCAACGTCGCAGGCTTATGGATAGCCCAGCAGGTTTTTGATCTCGGCCACATGTGCTGCGACCCAATCGCGGTTAATTGGGCCCCAATCGCTGATCTGGTAATGCCCGGCGTTGTTGCGTTCACCTGCTTCTTGCTGGAATTCGCAGTGGATATCCAGCTCGCCCAAGGCCAGCAGGGTGTCCTGCGCGGTGCGGCGGGGCATTCCGGTTGCTTCCATCAGCGCGGGCACGCTGGTGGCGGTGCCGCTGTCGATCAGCCAGGCCACGTACAGGCGGCGGTAAAAGCTGGTTTTGGTTTTACTGACTTCCATCGCATCTCCTGAGTTGTTCGGCCTGGCTGTTATGAATAGAACAAGGCCCGCATTACACGGGCCTTGTTGAGGTTTAGAGGCTGGCGATCTTGCCGCGCTGCTCAACCATCTTGCCGAGGGCCAGTTCGGCCTCGGCCAGTTTGGCGCGTTCCTTCTCCAGCACTTCAGCCGGGGCCTTGGCGACGAAACCTTCGTTGTTGAGCTTGCCGCCAACGCGCTTCACTTCGCCTTCGAGTCGGGTGATTTCCTTGTCGAGACGAGCCAGTTCGGCATCTTTGTCGATCAGGCCGGCCATCGGCACCAGCACTTCCATCTCGCCAACCAGTGCGGTGGCGGACATTGGCGCTTCTTCTCCGGCTTCCAGCACGCGGACCGACTCCAGCTTGGCCAGCTTGTTCAGCAGTGGCAGGTTGTCGGCCAGACGGCGGCGGTCTTCGTCGTTGGTGTTGGCGAGGATGATGTCGATGCGCTTGGCCATGGAGATTTTCATCTCACCACGGATTTGGCGCAGGCCCAGCATCAGTTGTTTAACCCACTCGATATCGCCTTCAGCGGCGGCGTCGATGCGTTCTTCGTTGGCCACTGGCCACGGTTGCAGCATGATGGTGTCACCGCTGACGCCAGCTTGCGCCTTAATGCGCTGCCAGATTTCTTCGGTGATAAACGGCATAAACGGATGAGCCAGACGCAGGGCCACTTCAAGTACGCGTATCAGGGTGCGACGGGTGCCGCGCTGACGCTCAATCGGCGCGTTCTCGTCCCACAGCACCGGCTTAACCAGCTCCAGGTACCAGGCGCAGTATTCGTCCCAGATGAACTCGTACAGCGTTTGGGCGGCCATGTCGAAGCGGAACGCATCCAGATGGCGGGTCACGTCGGCTTCGGTGCGCTGCAGAGCCGAGATGATCCAGTGGTCTACTGAGGACAGCTCAACCGGCTCGCCATTGACGCCAGTATCCTGGCCGTCGGTGTTCTCGATGACGAAGTTGGCGGCGTTCCAGATCTTGTTGCAGAAGTTGCGGTAGCCCTCAACACGGCCCATGTCGAACTTGATGTCACGACCGGTGGAGGCCAATGCCAGGTTGGTGAAGCGCAGGGCGTCGGTGCCGTAAGCGGCGATGCCTTCCGGGAACTCGGCGCGGGTTTGCTTGGCGATCTTCTCGGCCAGTTTCGGCTGCATCATGCCGCTGGTGCGTTTGGCGACCAGTGACTCGAGATCGATACCGTCGACGATATCCAGCGGGTCGAGCACGTTGCCCTTGGACTTGGACATCTTCTGGCCTTGGCCATCGCGCACCAGACCGTGAACGTAAACGGTCTTGAACGGAATCTGCCCGGTCAGGTGAGTGGACAGCATGATCATCCGGGCAACCCAGAAGAAGATGATGTCGAAACCAGTCACCAGCACGTCAGTCGGGTGGAAGGTCTTGAGGAAGTCAGTCTGCTGCGGCCAGCCCAGTGTGGAGAAGGTCCACAGGCCCGAGCTGAACCAGGTGTCGAGGACGTCTTCGTCCTGACGCAGGTTGGCGTCGCCCAAATTGTGCTTGGCGCGCACTTCGGCTTCGTCGCGGCCTACATATACGTTGCCTGCGTCGTCGTACCAGGCAGGAATACGGTGGCCCCACCACAGCTGACGGCTGATGCACCAGTCCTGGATGTCGCGCATCCAGCTGAAGTACATGTTTTCGTACTGCTTCGGCACGAACTGGATTTCGCCACTCTCAACCACAGCGATGGCTTTTTCTGCCAGCGGCTTGGTGGAGACGTACCACTGATCGGTCAGCCACGGCTCGATGATGGTGCCGGAGCGGTCGCCTTTCGGGACTTTCAGGGCGTGGTCTTCGATTTTTTCCAGCAGGCCAGCGGCTTCAAAGTCAGCCACGATTTGCTTACGGGCTTCGAAACGGTCAAGACCGGCGTATTTGGCAGGCAGGCTGCCATCGACGTCTGGGTTAACGCTGCCGTCGAGTTTGAACACCTGAGCAGTGGCCAGCACAGCGGCGTCTTTATCGAAGATGTTGATCAGCGGCAGGTTGTGGCGTTTGCCGACTTCATAGTCGTTGAAGTCGTGGGCCGGGGTGATCTTCACGCAGCCGGTGCCGAACTCAGGGTCGCAGTAGTCGTCGCCGATAATCGGGATACGGCGGCCTACCAGCGGCAGCTCAACGAAGCTGCCGATCAACGCCTTGTAACGCTCGTCTTCCGGGTGTACGGCCACGGCGCTGTCGCCGAGCATGGTTTCTGGGCGGGTAGTGGCGACAATCAGGTAATCCTTGCCATCGGCGGTCTTCTTACCGTCGGCCAGCGGGTAGCGCAGGTTCCACAGGCTGCCTTTCTCGTCGTGGTTTTCCACTTCAAGGTCGGAGATGGCGGTGTGGAATTTGGTGTCCCAGTTAACCAGGCGCTTGCCACGGTAGATCAGGCCATCGTTGTGCAAGCGCACGAAGGCTTCTTTCACCGCTTCGGACAGACCTTCGTCCATTGTGAAGCGCTCACGGGACCAGTCCACGGAGCTGCCCAAGCGACGAATCTGACGGGTGATGGTGCCGCCGGATTGTTCTTTCCATTCCCAGACTTTTTCCAGGAACTTCTCGCGGCCCAGGTCGTGACGGCCAATGCCTTCGGCGGCCAGTTGACGCTCTACCACCATTTGCGTGGCGATACCGGCGTGGTCGGTGCCCGGTTGCCACAGGGTGTTGCGACCCTGCATACGGCGGAAGCGGATCAGCGCGTCCATGATCGAGTTGTTGAAGCCATGGCCCATGTGCAGGCTGCCGGTGACGTTCGGCGGCGGGATCATGATGGTGTACGGCTCGCCCGAACCCTGCGGAGCGAAGTAGTTATTCGCTTCCCAGTTCTGGTACAGGGCAGTTTCAATGGCGTGCGGCTGGTAGGTCTTGTCCATGCGCGGCGGGACCCTTATGACGGCTAATCGGAAAAACCGGGGATTATAGCTGGGATGGAGCTGCTGGCGTAAGGCCAAAGACGTTGGGGCGGATGGAGGGGGATGGGGCAAACGCAATTCCTTTGAGGTTTTCACCTGAAGGCAGAGTTCCTTTGAGCGGAAATTGAGAGAGCACCGGCAATTGCCCCTTCGCAGCGTGCCTCTGGAATGGTGATTGTGGGCACGAACCCGCAGCGAAGGGCCGAATGCCGGGGCAAGCGGTTTTGGCTACTTTTTCCAAGACAGCCGAAGGCTGAACGTGCTTTAGCACGGCCCCGAAGGGGTGAGCGCAGCGAATACAAAAGTGGCTCGCCCGTGAAGGGCGAAACCCATTCTCAAGATCGAGCGCTATCAGTGTGAATCGGGAAGTATGTAGGGTGGACAAGACCGCAACGCGGTTTGTCCATCAGATGCGCAGGTCGCAGCTATTTACGCTGAACGTGAGACCCCATGGTAGGTAATCTGCTGCGCAGACTTACCACACCTTACAAGGATCGTGTTGTTAGCAAATAATGCTTAGCGGCGTGGCGGCAGCAAGCGTGGCAGGCGGGCTTCAAGGCGGCGTTTGAGTTCGGCTTCGATCTGCGGTACGTAATCGTCAATCACATCCTGCAGGATCAGCTGGGCAGCGGCGCGCAGTTCAAGATCCAGACGGGTCAGCTCGCTGTCGCGACTGATGCTCTGCGCCACCGTTTCGCGCAGGGATTGAACCGTTTGCGGAACGGTCACTTGAGGCGTCGGCGTTTCGGCATTAGCCATGACGATATCCGACAGCACCGGAATGATGTCTGGGTCGAGTGAGTCCACCAGCAAAGGCGGCTCTAGCTCCTGATCACCCAGCAGTTCACGGATCGACTCAAGGTCGTTCAGCAGTTGTGCGGGCTTTTGTGGTGGTTTTGGGGTGTCCATGGCGTGTTACTGGAGTTCGACTCGTTTTGGATCATAGCCGCGCTGACGGTAAGTGCGAAAATTCTCCCGGCAGGCGGTCAATAATTCTGGTTGCTGATTGACGATTTCAATCACCCGGCTGAATTGATCAATCTGAGGTGAGAGATCCTGAGCCAGGTTGATCAGCACACCAGACTGCTGAGACGGCGGCTGGTTCAGTCCGATCACAACCGGGGCGCTGTTGTCGTCCTGATAAGTGCTGTGAGGAATAAAACAGTCTTTGCGAAAACGCCACAGCAGTTCATCCAGCGTGCTGCATTCGGCTTCATCCGTGGCACGCAGAAAGACGCTGAATCCGGCCCGCCAGGCCTTCATGGCCAGGTTGCAGGCCACCCGCTGGCGTTCCGCGAGGGTTTCGCTGGCGAGTACGTAGAATTCAATCCGGGGCATGTGTTCTGGGTGTCGTCAAAACAGAAAAGGGCTGGCAATCAGTCCATTGCCGGCCCTAAGTGATTTGTTAGCCATGGCAGACAACAGCCTGAAGCAGGCAGTGCTGCATTCTAGGCTGTTTTCCGCCCATTGGCCGATTTTTATACGTTGCTGCGATCCAGCAGGTATTGGGTCAGCATCGGCACCGGGCGACCGGTAGCGCCTTTGTCCTTGCCGCCGCTGATCCAGGCTGTACCGGCGATATCTAGGTGCGCCCAGTTGTACGCTTTGGCAAAGCGCGACAGGAAGCAGCCAGCGGTGATCGTGCCGGCTTTCGGGCCGCCGATGTTGGCGATGTCAGCGAACGGGCTATCTAGCTGCTCCTGATACTCATCAAACAGTGGCAGCTGCCAGGCGCGGTCGTCCGCCGTCTGGCCTGCTTTGACGATCTGCTGGATCAGTTCGTCATTATTGCCCATCAGACCGGACACATTGCTGCCCAGGGCAACGATGCAAGCGCCGGTCAGGGTCGCGATATCAATCACAGCTTGCGGCTTGAAGCGCTCGGCGTAGGTCAGGGTGTCACACAGCACCAGGCGGCCTTCGGCATCGGTGTTGAGGATTTCTACGGTCTGGCCGCTCATGGTGGTGACAATGTCGCCCGGACGGGTAGCGCGGCCGCTCGGCATGTTTTCAGCGCAGGCCAGCAGGCACACCAGGTTGATCGGCAGCTGCAGCTCCAGTACCGCCTTGAGGGTACCGAGTACGCTGGCTGCACCGCACATGTCGTACTTCATCTCGTCCATACCGGCGGACGGTTTGATGCTGATGCCGCCGGTGTCAAAGGTGATGCCTTTGCCGACCAGCGCAAATGGTTTCTCGGTCTTTTTCCCGCCCTGATAGTTGAGGACGATCATGCGTGGCGGCTGTTCACTGCCTTGAGCCACCGCCAGGAAAGCGCCGGCACCCAGCGTTTTAAGCTTCTTCTCGTCGAGAATGTCGACCTTGAGATTTTTGTAAGCCTTGGCCAGCGCCTTGGCTTCTTCAGCCAAATAGCTTGGGTGACAAAGGTTGGGTGGCAGGTTGCCAAGGTCTTTGGTGAAGGACATGCCTGTAACGATGGCCAGGGCGTGGGTTTTACCGCGTTCTGCATCGCTCAGACCTGCTTTGGCGCTTAGCAGGGTCACTTTTTTCAGTGCGCTGGCTTCGGCTTTCTTACTTTTAAAACGGTCAAAGCAGTAACCGGAGTCTGCCAGAGTTTCCACCAAAAGGCGGGTTTTACTGTACACATCACGGTTTTTGACCTTGATTTCATCCAGGGCCAGAGTGACGTCTGTACCACCCAAGTTTTTCACGGTGCTATAAACAGATGTGAGCAATTTGCGCAGTTGGCGGTCAGAGAGTTCAGCTTCTTTGCCCGTGCCGACTAAAAGAACGCGTTCGGCCTTGAGGCCAGGCAGGTTGTGAACCAGCAGTGTCTGGGCCAGTTTGCCGTCCAGGTCGCCGCGTTTCAGCAGGGCGCTGATAGCACCGGAACTGGCGGTATCCAGCGCTTTGGCGGCGTCGCTCAGTTTGCGGCCTTCAGCAACGGGAACGACCAGCGTGGCGGTTTTAAGAGTTTGTGGCGCAGCACTTTTTACAAAAAATTCCATTATGTGGAGTCCCCAAGACAACGAGTCGCTATTGCAGGATAATAGCCAGCTATTTTTCGATGGCTCGTCGTATAGACGAGCCGGCAAGCAGTGCGGCTAGTTTGAGCTTAGCCGCCTGAGCCTGACAACCCTGGAGTGTCTGGTTTGATCGTCTTCCGTTATTTGTCCCGAGAAGTTTTGCTGACCCTTACCGCGGTCAGCGCGGTATTGCTGGTCATAATTATGAGCGGCCGATTTATCCGTTATCTCGCCCAGGCCGCTCAGGGCGCGCTTGATCCTGGTGTCTTGCTGCAGATTATGTTCTGGCGGATTCCCGGTTTTCTTGAGCTGATTCTGCCGCTGGGCCTGTTCCTCGGCATTCTTCTCGCCTATGGCCGTTTGTACCTTGATAGTGAAATGACCGTGCTGGCGGCAACTGGCATGAGCCAACAGCGTTTGTTGGGCTACAGCATGGTGTCGGCTGTGGTGGTGGCGATCCTGGCCGGCATACTGAGCATGAGCTTCGGCCCGTATGGGATTAACAAGGTCTATCAGATCCTCAACGAACAGAAGACCATGACCGAGCTGGATACGCTTGAGCCCGGTCGCTTCCAGACCATCAAAAACGGTACGCGGGTGACATACAGCGAGGAGCTGACTGAGGACCGTGAAGAGCTTCGCGGCGTGTTTATCTCCGAACGCCAGCTAAACACTAAAGGCCAGGAGCGTGGTATTTCCGTGCTCGTTGCAGAGTCTGGCCGTCAGGAGATTCAACCTGATGGCAGTCGCTATCTGATTCTGCACAACGGCTACCGCTACGATGGCAACCCCGGTCAAGCCAATTACCGCTCCATCAAGTATGAGACCTACGGTGTTTTGCTGCCTGCTCCAGCCCTTGCAGCAGAGGTGACTGAAGTTGAGGCTCAGCCGACTCTGGAGTTGTTTGGCAATGACAATCTGGAACAGCGTGTTGAGCTGCAATGGCGTATGTCCATTCCGGTGCTCGTGTTTATCGTTACTCTGCTGGCGGTTCCTCTGTCGCGGGTGAATCCTCGTCAGGGGCGTTTCCTCAAGCTGCTGCCGGCCATTCTGCTGTATATGGCTTATTTGTCCTTGCTAATCGCTGCCCGTGGTGCGCTGGATAAAGGCAAGATTCCGGCTTACCTCGGACTGTGGTGGGTTCATGCGATCTTCGCAGCCATTGGTTTGATGCTGTTGTATTGGGAGCCTCTGCGTCTTCGCTGGGCTGCGCGTCGTGCGATTGGGGAGAGTGCCCGTGGGTAAGCTGGATCGGTATATCGGGACTCAGGTCTTTGTCGCCATTCTGGGTGTGCTGGGCGTAATCGTCGGCTTGGCCCTGCTGTTTGCATTTATTGATGAGCTGGGTGATGTCGAAGACAGTTACACCATGCTGGATGCACTCTGGTACGTGTTCCTGACCACGCCTCGTCGCCTCTATGAAATGCTGCCGATGGCGGCTCTGATTGGCTGCTTGATCGGGCTCGGCACATTGGCCAGTAACAGTGAGCTGACCATCATGCGTGCGGCCGGAGTGTCCATCGGCCGGATTGTCTGGGCGGTGATGAAGCCGATGCTGGTGCTGATGATGGTTGGTTTGCTGATCGGTGAGTACTTGGCTCCGTATTCTGAGAATCAGGCCCAGGCCAGCCGAGCCCTCGCGCAGGGTGGGGGCGAGGCGCAGAGTGCCAAACATGGTCTGTGGCACCGTCAGGGACGCGAGTACATCCATATCAACGCTGTACAACCCAATGGGGTTCTGCTTGGGGTGACCCGCTACCAGTTCGACGACAACAGACGCCTGCTGTCTTCGAGCTTTGCCCGCCGTGCGCAGTTCCAGGACGGTTACTGGCAGCTGTCTGACGTGCAGACAACCTTGTTGCACGAGCGCAGCAGCGAGCTGATTCAGAAGCCTGCTGAACGCTGGGACGTCGCGTTGACACCAGAGTTACTTGGGACTGTTGTCATGGCCCCGGACGCGCTGTCGATGACAGGCTTGTGGAGCTACATCCACTACTTGGCTGATCAGGGCCTGAATAACTCGCAGTATTGGCTGTCCTTCTGGACAAAAGTGCTTCAGCCATTGGTGACAGCGGCGCTGGTGTTGATGGCGATTTCCTTCATCTTCGGCCCGCTGCGTTCGGTGACGCTGGGCCAGCGAGTGTTTACCGGTGTGCTGGTGGGCTTTGTGTTCCGCATTGCTCAGGACTTGCTGGGCCCTTCGAGCTTGGTGTTCGGCTTCTCGCCGTTGTTTGCAGTGCTGGTTCCGGCCGGGATTTGTGCGGTGGCTGGTTTGCTGATGCTGCGGCGAGTCGGCTAAGCATTCTGCATATGTAAAAAAGCCGGCTCTTAAGCCGGCTTTTTTGTGGGTGAAATCTACTTCTTGTGGATGTTCTTCGGCAGCTGCACGACGTGGGTTTCTGAGTAGATGTCATGCCATGTGCGTTTGTCTTTGTCCCACAGGGCCCACAGATAGCCCAAGCCCACGATAAGCCACGAGCCAATGGCAACCAGAAAACGCAGCATGGCCTGCCACAGGGTAATCGCAGTGCCATCGGCGTTCTGCACACGCAAGCCCCAGACCTGCATGCCTAGGGTCTGGCCGTTATGGGTCCAGAATTTGGCGAAGAAGCCAAACAGGCTAAAGAACAGCAGCGTGGAGAGCAGCGGATCACCGTCTAGCGCACCTGCATCAGACATCTTGCGCAGCTCAGCCTCGCCGTAGAAGCCCATGAGGATCAGTTTGTAGATAAAGGTCACGACTATCAGCAGGGCAACGCACAGCAGAAAGTCATAGAACATAGCAGCGAGACGGCGGATCAGGCCTGCGTTGGGGAAGTCGCCCTGTGGACGCAGCAGGTGTTTGGACATGGTCAGGTCTTCAATCAGTCTGGCAAAGAAGTGCCAAGGTTAACATGCCGATACGCAGGCATAAAAAAACCCCTGATGCGGACATCAGGGGTTTTTCAAAGCGTCAGACTTATTGTTCGATTTGAACTTCGTCAGCCTGCATGCCTTTCTGACCTTGTACAGCGATAAAGCTGACTTTCTGGCCTTCTTTCAGGCTCTTGAAGCCATTGCCTTGGATCGCGCGGAAATGCACGAACAGATCCGGACCGCTTTCTGGAGTGATAAAACCAAAACCTTTTTCGTCGTTAAACCACTTGACGGTACCGTTCTGACGATTCGACATTTTTGTATTTCCTTGAAACTTGAGTTGATGACAGCCACTACTCATCGTGAGGGGCTGATACTGGTTGCAAGGAGTAATGCGACGTCGAGCGGGATGTAGCGGATCAGTAGATCTACTGCATCAGGTCACGATTTTCGGCGACCCATGCAAACACAGTTTTGAGACTCTACGCTAACTTCCACGCAAATGCCAACCCCTTGCAGCTTGGTGTTTATTCAGAATGTTCCCAGTGCTAAAGCCTCCGCTTAGAACAGTTGCCTGTGGTGAAGGCGTAAATGGCTGATTTTGCAGCGCTGAACTGATTTCCCCGCCGTTATGCGCGGCGGAAAAATCACCTTTTAGACGGGTTTCAGTTCCACGGATGACGGAGCGGTTTGACGCCGTTGAGCACGTAGTTGCCGATGATGTGGTACTTCCAGCGCACCGGGTCGTGGAGAGTGTGCACGCGGGCGTTGCGCCAGTGTCTGTCGAGGCCGTATTCCTCCAGAGTGGCGCGCGCTCCGGCGAGTTCAAAGAGCCGGTTGCTGGCCAGAATAGCGACTTCGGTGGTCAGCACTTTGGCTTCTGCGGTGAGCAGTGATGCCTGGGCCACGCTCTCTTCGTTCGGATTGAGCAGTGCGTTGTCGATAGCATCGGCGGCGAGATCCAGCACTGCATCAGCGGCGCGCAAGCGAATATGCAGATCACCAATTTGTTGCAGGATGTAGGGGGCGTCTGTGGCTTTCTCTACGCCAGAGTCGATCCATGGGCGGGTGTGGCGGCGGACATATTCCAGCGTGTCTTCAAGTGCGCCGCGAGCCAGCCCGGCATCAATAGCGGCCTGAATATACTGGGAAATCGCACCACTTGCCGTCGGCCGGTCGAAGGCCTGCCAGATGGGCACCACCTGACTTGCCGGCACTTTCACGTTCTCAATCAATACAGTGCCGCTGGCTGTGGTCTTTTGGCCAAAGCTGGACCAGTCATTAATGACTTTAAGTCCTTCAGTCTCGCGCTTGACCACGGCCAGGTGCGGGCGCCCTGATCGTCCACCGTGACGATGGGAATCCAGTGGGCGAGCAGGGCTCCGGTGGAGAAGAACTTCTGCCCGTTGGCCACAGAGCCGTCGCCATCCGGCTGTATTTTGGTTTGGAAGTCGGCAACGTGTTTGCTGCTGCGCTCAGAAAAGGCATTGCCAAAGCGTACGCCTGATAGCGCCAGATTGAAGAAAAAGCGCTTTTGCTCTTCGCTGGCGTCCAAAGCCAGATGCACAAGAATGACAAAGTGGTTTTGCGGCAGTTGGCCGAGAGAACCATCGGCAGCCGCAATCAGTTTGAACACTTCACCCACAGTGCGGTAACTGGCACCCAGCCCGCCGTACTCCTTGGGTACAAGAATGCTCCAGAGTCCACTTTGCGAGTAAGCATCCAGCTCCGCCACCGGCAGGCGGCGTTCGCGGTCGCAAATGGCGGCTTCACGGCGAAACTCTGTGGCTAGCTTGCGGGCGGCTTCGATTGCCTCGGCTTCACTTTGTAAACGGTGCGCAGGTGTCGCGGATTGTTGCTGGATGTAGTTAGCGGCAAGATCAGTCATGGCTGTCCTCCTCAGAAGCGGTAGGCGAGGTTGAGGCTGTAAACGAATGGATCGACATCGACACTGCCGACTTTCTCGCCGGCAATCTTCACGCTGCTGTCGATGTTGGCGTAGCGCACATCGCCGCCCACGCTCCAGTTGTCATCAATGGCGATATCAAGCCCGACCTGATAGGCAAGCCCCCATGAGTCGGAGAGCTCCAGCTTGGCGCCGTTGTCCAACTTCTCGTCATAGAAATAGGTGTAATTGAGGCCAATGCCGACAAAGGGGCGCACTTGCGCTTCAGGCAGGAAGTGCCATTGCAGCGTGACAATCGGTGGCAGTTGTTTGGTATCGCCGACTTTGCTGCCGTTGAGCTTGATGTCGTGTTTCAGCGGAAGGCCGCCGAGAACATCAATGGCCAGATTGGGGGGGCAGGAAGTAGGCAATGTTGAAAGTCGGCCCGGTATCGCTATCGATATCAATTTCACCGGGCTGAATGCTGCCGGAATCCGATGTCGGTACAACCTTGCTGACCCCAACTATCACCAGCCAGGGGCTGTCTGCTGAATGTGCGGGTGTGCTGGCTGCGATTAAGGTGCTACCCAGCAAGAGTGGCTTAATCCAAGACGCTGAAGGCATGAAGATCTTCCTTGTTACTTGTAATAGTCGAGTGTCGCCCAGGTTGTGCTGTGCCCTGGTTCATAATGCCTGTTACAGGTTTCGTGCCATCAATTAACATATTGATTTATAAGATTTTTATTTGTCTTTAAATGTATTGGCGATGTGCCTTTTCAGGCAGAGTGCTGAATTGCTGTTGATTGCCGGACAGTACTTTTTGCGGACGAAAAAAAGGCCGACATAGAGTCGGCCTGCAAAAGTCTCTGTGCCTCAGGATTGTTTTGAGCCACCACCGATCTGCCAGACATAGGGTGGCTCGGTTCCGTTGACTTCCCAGTCGCCGATGATGCGTTCCTTGTAGATAACCGGGTTGTGCGAAGCGGCCGTGCGGGCGTTACGCCAATGGCGGTCGAGTGCCTTGCTGAGACTGGCACCGGATGCGCCGAGGGTGTTGAACAGATCGGTGTTAGCGCGCAACACCAGATCAATGATGGCGCTCTGTGCCTGAGCTGATTCCAGTTCGGCAGCGACATTAGCCAGCCGCTCGCGCTCGCTGTCAGTGCCAAAACGGGCCAGGTAAGCCTGATGTGATGCTTCTGCTGCACGCAGGGTGGCTGCTTCTGCGGCATAGACCTGAGCGGACGCTTTACCGATGACCTGAAGCACCTGAGCGTCCTGACTCACTGCTGATGCATTGCCGTGACTGAAAATGCGTGTGCGCTTACCGACTTCGGCAGAAAAGTCGCGCACGGCTGCCCGGCCTGAACCGGTCAGGACGGCCAGCAGCACCAGTTGATAGAAGGCGGTCTGATACTTGAAGCGGGTGGAGAAGTCGAAAATGTTTTCCTCTTCGACAACCGCATCTTTATAGGTGGAGGTGCCGCTGCCAGTGGTGCGCTGGCCGAAGCCGTCCCAGTCGTCGCTGTGGTTGATGCCATCCTGGTGGGCGCGGATGGCCGCGATGACATCGGCACCGGTGTCGTCGCGGCGGGCGAACAGGTCGATCCAGTCAGCAAAGATGCTGCCGGTGCTGTAGTACTTGGTGCCGTTGACCACCCATTGCTCACCTTTGCGGGATACGCGGGTGATGACATCGCCGATTTTTACTGCGCCGATTTCAGTCCAGGCGTTGCCAGCCAGATCGCCCGCTACAAAGCGTTCAAGCCAGACCTGTTGCGAGCTGTCGGCATGGGCGTTAAGCCGGTCTTCGACAAAGGCGAAATGACCGCGCAGGGCTTGGGGGATATTGGAGTCGGCTTCTGCCAGCTCAATCAGCAGGTGCACCAGTTGGGTCAGCGAAGCACCTGCGCCGCCATGTTCGCGGGGAACGCGCACAGCGCCGAATCCGGCTTCCTTCAGCCATTGGATTTGCTCATTGGGCAGAGTGCGGGTGCGCTCACGCTCAACGGCACCTTCGGCAATGCGGGCAAAGATCGGGCGGAAGCGGGCGGCCAATGACTCGTAATCAGTGCCGGTCGAAATCTGTGGCAGATGCTGCTGGGCAGTCATGGGTAAATCTCCTTATGGGTGTTTTACAGCTGCCATCGCAAACTCCGTGCCGTTATTAAATTCCCTTTCAAATCAATCAAGTGTGGCTTTTTTTGAGGTCCGTGGTGTGCCTAAAGAGGCAAGTTGCTGGATTGCTGTTGCCTGGCCAACAGTTGTTGAAAGGTACGCAATGCGCAGGACGGAATTACCGCAGGTGCTGCTGTCGTTTACCGAGTTTCGGTAGGTATGAACGGGCTGAAGATCGCTTGGTATGTGACGCCTGAGGCTATGACACCCTCCGGTGTGATGGTGGCTGTTGTTGGAGGAACTGTTTCTTTTCGAAGAGCCAGATCAGGTTGGCGCTAATTGTTGGTGGGCCAACACTTGCGCAACACCTTGTCTGTCTCTGAGCACTTTCGTTTTCCTATATGTGGGTATATCTAGTTGATTTAAAAGGTTTTTATAAGGTGGCACGGTTGCTGCTCTAACTCATTCCACATTCATCCGCCGCTGTCGGCGAGAGGTCGAAATGAGTCAGAGCATTAATGTCGTTGTGGTATCGGGGAGCTTGCGCGACCCATCACGTACCCATGTGCTGTTGCAGGAGTTGGTGAACGCTCTTCAAAAGCGTTTACCCGCCAATGTGCATTGGGTGCGTATTGCCGAGCTGAGCGGTGGGCTTGCCGGATCGCTGGAGCGCGATACCGCTTCGCCCCAACTGCTGCCGCATCTACAGGCGATTGAAAGCGCCGATCTGATCATCGCCGGTAGTCCGGTCTACCGCGCTTCCTACACCGGTTTGTTCAAGCACTTCTTCGATCTGGTTGATTACCAGTCGCTCAAAGGTGTGCCGGTTCTGCTGGCAGCCACCGGCGGCGGTGAGCGCCATGCGTTAGTGATTGATCACCAGTTGCGCCCGCTGTTTGCCTTCTTCCAGGCGCACACCTTGCCGTATGGGCTGTACGCCACCCCCGAAACTTTCACCGATTACCGCCTGACCGACGCCGCGCAGTTCGAGCGTATCGAGCGTGCGCTTGATCCGGTCGAGGCTTTTTTCCGTAATGCGGCCGTTCAGGCCGCCTGAATTCCAAGGACCATAGGAGTTATCAACATGAGCCAACATGCCATCAAATTCGCTTACTGGGTGCCTAATGTCAGCGGTGGTCTGGTCGTCAGCAACATCGAGCAACGCACTAGCTGGGATGTCGATTACAACCGCAAGCTGGCGCAAACCGCCGAGAAGGCTGGCTTCGAGTACGCCCTGTCGCAGATCCGTTTCACCGCCGGTTACGGTGCTGAGTTCCAGCATGAGTCCGTCGCCATCAGCCACGCCCTGCTGGCTGCTACGGAAAAACTGAAAGTCATCGCGGCCATTCTGCCCGGCCCGTGGAACCCAGCACTGGCGGCCAAGCAGCTGTCCACCATCGACCACCTGACCAATGGTCGTATCGCCATCAACGTGGTGTCTGGCTGGTTTAAGGGCGAGTTCCATGCCATCGGCGAGCCATGGCTGGAGCACGATGAGCGCTATCGCCGTTCTGAAGAGTTCATCCGGGCCCTGAAAGGCATCTGGACCCAGGACAACTTCACCTTTAACGGTGACTTCTACCGCTTCCGTGATTACACCCTGAAGCCAAAACCACTGCAGCAGCCACACCCGGAAATCTTCCAGGGCGGTAGCTCCCGTGCTGCTCGTGACATGGCCGCGCGCGTGTCCGACTGGTACTTCACCAACGGCAATACCGTTGAAGGCATCAAGGCTCAGGTCGATGACATCCGCGCCAAAGCCGCTGCCAATGGCCACTCGGTGAAGATCGGGGTGAACGCTTTCATCATCGCCCGCGATACCGAAGAAGAAGCCAAAGCGGTGTTGCAGGAAATCATCGACAAAGCCAACTCGGAAGCGGTCAACGCCTTCGGTGCCGAGGTGAAAAACGCAGGTGCCGCCAGCCCAGAAGGTGAGGGCAACTGGGCTAAGTCCACTTTTGAGGATCTGGTGCAGTACAACGACGGCTTTAAGACCAACCTGATCGGCACACCGAAGCAGATTGCTGAACGCATTGTCGCGCTGAAAGCCGTGGGCGTTGACCTGATCCTCTCTGGCTTCCTGCACTTCCAAGAGGAAGTGGAGTACTTCGGTAAGTATGTGCTGCCGTTGGTGCGCGAGCTGGAAGCCAGCAAAGCGGTGGAGAAGGCTGTGGCGTAAGGGTTAAGCAAAAAACACAACCTCTGGCTTACTTGGGTAAGCCAGAGGTTTTTTGTTTTAGGGGGTATTAAGTTGTGTCGCCCGGCGAGGGCTGCGCTAATCAGCCAAGGTTGAACAACCGTTCGGCGTTGGCATGGAAGAATTTATCCAGCACGTCCTCTTTCAGTCCGAGTTGCAGGGCATCGTCGATGCTCTGGCGGATTGGGCGGAAGGTGTAGGACGAACCGAACAGCAGTTGATCTGCGAGGAAGCCATTGGCAGCTTGTATGTATGCCTTGCTGCCTGCGAGGAACAAGTACATATCCGGTACCAGATAGATGTTTTCGTAACGGAACGCCACGCCAATGGCTTGTTGCACGTTGGGCCAGTAGCCGTGGTAGGCAACAATCTTCAGTTGCGGAAAGGCACGGGCCACGGCAGCGAGCTTGCCGGGGTCGTTATAGGCCGGGTCAGGCGTGGTCGGGCCGCTCATGAGGAACAGTGGGATGCCGCGGCTCTGCAGGTGTTCATAGATCGGCCAGTACAGGGTGTCGTCCGGGTGCCGGGCCGGTTCAGCAAAGCCCGGTTCCAGATCGATGCCGACCAGCCCGAGCTGATCAACCGCTCGGTCAATCTCCGCCAGTGCGCCGTCGATCCCTTGCAGAACCGGCTCAATTGAGCCGATGCCGAGCAGTTCTTCGTGGTCACGAACGATGGTGTGTATTTCTTCGTTTGGCAGGTGCTGGCTGGGCGTGTGTCGGCCTACCACAACGGCTTTGTGCAGGCCTGCTTCGCGTACCTCGGCGAGAAAGCCCTCCTGTGTCAGTGAGCGTTCAAAGTGATCATCCGGTCCGCGTGTACCGACGCGGCGGTTAAGCCAGCGCGCGGTGTCATGCTCAGGCGTGCCCGGTGCACCGCCGAAGAACGGATGCAAAAATGCCGGGCGGCAGCGCAGGTCGATGACCTTCATGCGACTTTCTCCTTACCGGCACGTACGTCAAAGGCTCCACCCGTGAACGAGCCATCCACGGTGACTTTGCCCTTGCCGGGCAGCAGTGGGAAAACCAGCTCAGCGAAGCGGTAGGCTTCTTCCAGATGCGGGTAGCCAGACAGTACAAAGCTGTCGACACCGAGGTCTGCATATTCCAGCAGGCGTGCGGCAACGGTCTCCGGATCACCCACCAGCGCAGTACCGGCACCGCCACGCACCAGACCAACACCGGCCCACAGGTTGGGCGCGACTTCCAGCTTGTTGCGGTCGCCACCGTGCAGAGCGGCCATGCGCTGTTGGCCGACGGAGTCCATCTTGGCGTAGTTGGCCTGTGCGGCGGCGATGGTTTCGTCATCCAGATGGCTGATTAGTTCATCGGCAGCGGCCCACGCGGCCTCGTTGGTTTCCCGCACGATCACATGCAGGCGCACGCCAAAGCGCACGGTGCGACCGTGTTTGGCGGCGCGGGCGCGCACATCGGCAATCTTTTCGGCCACTCCGGCTGGCGGCTCGCCCCAAGTCAGATAGGCATCAACGTGCTTGGCCGCCAGTTCGTGAGCCGCTGGTGAGGAACCACCGAAATACAGCGGTGGATAAGGCTTTTGTACTGGAGGGAAGAAGTTCTGTGCGCCCTGAACTTTGAGGTGTTTACCTTCAAAATCGACCGTTTCACCTTGGAGCAGACGACGCCAGATGGTCAGGTATTCATCGGAGGCTTCGTAGCGCTCGTCGTGGTTGTAGAACACGCCATCTGCCGCCAGCTCGGTGGCGTCACCGCCGGGTACGACATTGAGCAGCAGGCGACCGCCGCTGGCCTGATCCAGGCTAGCGGCCTGACGGGCTGATGCCGTGGGGTTGCCCAACGATGTGCGCAGCGCCACCAGCAGTTTGATGCGCTGGGTAACCGGCACCAGGCTCGCAGCCGTCACCCATGGATCAAGGCAGCTGGCGCCAGTGGGGATTAGCAAACCGTCGTAACCAAGCTGATCGGCTGCCACGGCGATCTGGCGCATGTAGGCATTGGTGGCAGGTCGACCGCTGGCCGAGTGGCCCAGGTAGCGGGTGTCACCGGAAGTCGGCAGGAACCAGAAGATATCGAGACTCATAATTTTCCCTCGTTGCCATGTTCTATTTGCTGTGGATGCACGCGTGGCATGACTCAGGTTTTTAGATGGATAGGTTGACCATCCCGCTGCCTTGCAAGGTGGCCGGGCGGCGTTTGTTCACCACCAGCTCGCCAATGCGGATCAGGTGCGTACGGGTGACGTTGCGGGTCAGTCCGAGCAAGTTGGCCGTATGCACTTGGTTGTAATGGCAGAAGCGGTAAGCAGCGCGCAGTAGGGCGTCTTCCACCTTGGCGTGGATGCCTTCGCTGTGTTCTTCAAACAGGCGCTGAAATGCCTGTTGCAGCAGATCGTCGGCGTTGTCCGGGTGCAGTCGCGTGCCTTCCTCGCGCTCAATACGCAGGTTGGACAGGTGCAGGTCTTCTGCGCGGATGACCTGATCGCGGCAGATCAGCAAGGTGTGATGGATGACGTTTTCCAATTCGCGGATATTGCCCGGCCAGCTGTAACCGGCCAGACGCTGGAGGGCTTCGTCGTTCAGGGTGACATCGGTGTAACCCAGGCGGCGGCTGTATTCATTAATGAAGTGACGGGCCAGCGGCAGGATATCGCCCGGCCTTTCGCGCAGCGGATAGAGTTGCAGGCTGACCACATTCAGGCGGTAGTACAGATCCTCACGGAAGTGCCCGGCATTGATGGCCTTTTCCAAGTGCACGTTGGTCGCCGCCAGTACCCGCACGTTGATCGGGATGCTTTTGCGAGAGCCTAGGCGCACCACTTCACGCTCCTGCAGAACACGCAGCAGCTTGACCTGAATCGGCATCGGCAGATCGCCAATCTCATCGAGAAACAGCGTGCCGCCATTGGCCTCCTCGAACCAGCCTGCCTTGGAGGCCAGTGCGCCGGTGAAGGCGCCTTTCTCGTGGCCAAACAACTCGGCTTCAACCAGCGATTCGGAGAAGGCACCGCAGTTCACCGCCACAAACGGGCCGTTTTTACGTCCGCTGAGGTTGTGGATATGACGCGCCACCAGCTCTTTACCTGTGCCGGTCTCACCAATGATCAGGACGCTCGCTTCGCTGGGTGCGACCTGTTGCAAGTGGGCAAGAAGCGCCTGCGATCTCGGGTCTTCGAAAACCTGTGCGGTTGCCCTGATCGAGGTGGCCAGTGTGGGAGAAGGGGGGAGCGTCAGCAATTGCATAGTCGTGCCTACGAATAGAAAGACGGAGTAGGACGCGTACCGTTCAAGGCCCAGTCGCCCAATTCATGGATGCGGTAATCCACAGGGTCGTGCAGGCTTTGTGTACGCAAGTTTCGCCAGAAGCGGTCAAAACGCAGGGAGGCATGGGTTGCCCGTGCGCCGGTGACTTCAAACAGTCGGTTGCAGATATCCAGTGCGTTACGGCTGGCGGCGACCTTGGCTGTGCCGATGGTCAGCGCTAGTTGCGCGCGTTCTTCGGCGGTCAGTGCATGTTCCTTACGCCAGGCTTCATCGAGTTGGTCAACGGCTCGTTGAATCAATACGCGGCTGCTTTCCAGACCCACCCAGAAGTCACCGTAATGACGCAGGATGTAGGGGTCTTCACCGCTGCTGCGGGCGCTGGAGCGGAACCACGGGCGGCTTTCCTTCAGGGTGTACTGGCGAGCTTCAGCGAATGCACCTTCGGCAATGCCGAGGAACATGTTGGCGAACAGCAACTGAGCGATCAGCGGCCGCAGACAGGCAAAGGGTGTGCTCAGCGGGCCGGGATCAAGCAGCAGCTCGGCATGCTCTACGCGTACTCGTTCGAACGTGGCGCTGCCGCTGTCGGTCTGGCGTTGGCCGATGTTGTCCCAATCGCCGTGCAGGGTGATGCCGGTACGGCCAGTGGGGATGGCTGCAATCACCAGTTTGCCGCTAGCGTTTTCATCCACCGCTGAGGCAATCAGCATCTCGGAGTCAGTGGCGCCGGAGCAGAAGCTCTTTTTGCCGGAGAACTCGTAGTAGCCGTCGAACTTCTTCATCACGGTGCGCGTGTCCAGCGGGTTCAGGGCATTACCCCAAAACCAGTTTTTACGCGCAGTCAGCTCCAGCCAGGGCTCCCATTGTGCTGGGCTGGCAAACAGTCGCACGGTGGCCAGCATCAGGTGCTGGAAGCCGAAAACGTGGGCAACTGAGCTGTCGACACGGGCGAACTCGCGCACCACTTCAAAGGTTTCACTCCAGGTGGCACCCAGACCGCCATATTGCGTCGGGATGATCAGCGACAGCAGGCCGCTGGCGCGGATTGCATCACGCTCGGCTTTCGGTGTGCCGCCACGGGCATCGCGCTCTACTGCCGTCTCAGCAAATTGTGCGGCTAGCTCACGTGCGATTTGCAGGGGGGCTATGGGGCGGGTTTTAAGATGCAGGCTCATAGCGGCTGCCCTCACGCAATCTTGCGCAGTGGGGTACCGGCTTTTCCGGCACTGAGCACGGTACCTGCAGCGCGCTCGGCGGCCAGCTCTACACGGGCTTGCAACTGCTCGCTGACGATCTTGTAATCTTTGAAGTCAGCTTCGCTGCCGTACACACCAATAGGCAGGGTCAGCGACTGAAAGAAGCTGAACAGCGGGCGCAACTGGTGATCAATCACCAGTGCGTGGCGCTCACTGCCGCCAGTGGCTGCAAGCAGGACCGGAGTATCGATCAGTGCATTCATCTCAATCAGGTCAAACAGGTGCTTGAACTGGCCAGGGTACGAACCGCGATACACCGGCGCCGCAACAATCAGCAGATCAGCCTGCTCAATGGCTCGCAGCTGCGCCTCGGTTTCGGCGGCCAGTTCTTTACGCGACAGGGCGCCGCCCACCTCACGGGCAATATCGCCCAGAACGATTAGGCGGCTGTCAAAGTCGAGGTGCTTGCTCAGGGCTGTAATGATCGACTCCGCCAGTACCTGAGTGCGGGAAGGGCGATAGGCGCCACCTGAGACTGCAACGACGTTGAAGGATGTGCTCATGCTGGTGTTCCTTTGGATGATGTATGGATACAGCGACTGAGCAAAACTCGTTCCATACATAAAAGCCCTTTAAAAACAGTGATATATGAATCTGTATTGCCGTTTTAGTGTGTCCCGTAGCGAACAACTGTTGGATAGGTGTTGGTGAGGCAACATCTGTCGGGTGTTGCTCTACGAGCATTTGCTGGAGCGACAGAGCGTGGGTTGAATTTATATTCCCTTACGTTTGAATTAATAAATAATTAATTAGAATTTGGTTATATCAAGTTGAGCTGTAGTTTTTATCTCGGACGGCTGCGACGGCTTTCCGGGGGAGGTAAACAGCTCAAAACCGCAGCTATTCGGTGCAAGTGATGTGGGGAGTCGGAGGAGGGAGGCCTGATCCAGGCAGTTTCTGAGGGGCCTGATTATTTACCGCTCGGCAGGGAGCTTATGGCCTCGAAAACACGGTCTATACTTCTGTTGCACATAACAAACCAACAAGAACAACCAAGGTTACCGTTATGAGAAAAGGCCTTTTAGCTGTTGGTTCTGCCCTGCTCGTCAGTTCTTTTCTGTACGTCCCAAGTGCTTCTAATCAATCGGTACAAAAGCCAGTGCCACAACACGTTGAAACGGTTCCGTGTTGCGCTCCGGCCGCTGTCGATCGATGGGCGTCTTTATTCAATTAATTATCAAGTACCAACATCGTTGATCGCCGGGCCAATTAACGTCCGGCGATTCCATACCTGATGGAAGATGCGGGTGGATGTCTTAACACTCGCGTCCTGATTGGGTATTCGCGTGCTACTCATCAGCATTCACCGTTTGAATTTACGGTCCCCAAGCTTGTCAGCATCGCTGCAACTCACTGTGTGCAGCCGGATTTTGCGCACACAATGCACGCGCTTTGATAATTCTGATCTTTACCGGTACTGCCGATTGAGCTTGGTGCCGGCAGAGCAGGATAATGCCCGGCCGCTGTTAAGGTCTCGCGCCCATGTGAGTGAGATGTCGGCGACAGATCAAACCATCTTTACCCAGCTTTAAGAATAAGTGCCTTATCGCCTGAGACCCTAGGTCCCTACGCGCTGTACAGGGCTGAGCTGGGGAAGGGGAGTCCTCCCTTGATCACAATACTCAGGAATCTTGAATACATGTCGAGCAGTATCCAGACATCGAGTTCTATCTCCAAGGCAATACCGTTACCCCTTCTTCTGCTGCTGGCGTCGCTCACCTCAATTGCACCGTTCTCTACGGACATGTACCTGCCTGCATTCCCTGCTATTCAGCAGGCTATGTCGCTGTTACCTGGTCAGGTTGAGCTGAGCTTCTCTGCTTATTTCGTTGGCATGCTGCTGGGGATGCTTTGCTACGGTCCCATCAGTGATCGATATGGGCGCAAACCGCCTCTGCTATTTGGCTTAACGCTCTACTGTCTGGCATCGCTGGCGATTGCCAGTGTGGACTCGCTGGAAGGCTTATTAGGTTGGCGCTTTTTGCAAGGTGTTGGCGGCTGCGCCGGCGCGGTGTTGGCGGTGGCCATTGTGCGTGACTGCTGTGCAGCGCAGCAGACTGCCCGCGTTATGTCGATGATCACCCTGATCATGGGTGCTGCACCCATTTTGGCTCCACTGCTGGGAGGCTGGGTGCTCGGACTGTGGAATTGGCAGGCAATCTTTATCGTATTGGCCGTGATGGGGGCGTTGTGTCTACTCGGGATTCTGTTTGGTCTGCGTGAAACATTGGCGCAGCGCAGTGCGCGGCTGGCATTGCTGCCGGTGTTAAAGAATTATGGGGAGTTGTTGCGAAATCGCGAGTTTATGGGCTTTGCGTTATGCCAGGCGTTTACCACTGGGGCGATGTTCGCCTACATCGTCGGTTCTCCGTTTGTATTGATTGAGCTGCATGAGATTGCGCCAGAACACTTTGGTCTGTTCTTCGGCCTCAATGCTGTTGGGATGGTATTGGCCAGTCAGATAAACCGTGTGCTGCTCAATCGCATCAGCGCTGCAACCTTGCTGGCCCATATGCTGTGGTTGCCACTGATTGCGGGCTCATTGCTGATGCTGAATCAGATTCTCGGCGTGCCGGGGCTTTGGTTGATCTTGCCGGCCTTCTTCATTTTGGTTTCCAGTGTCGGCCTTGTCAGCCCTAACGCTATGGCAATGGCTCTGGCTAAGCAGGGGCATCGGGCAGGGCTCGCCTCTGCGCTGCACGTGAGCCTGACTTTTGGGATGGGGATGTTGGCGGGCGTGTTGGTCAGTGTGCTTCACGACGGCAGCCAGTTTCCGCTGGCGCTGGTGATCTTCTGTCTGGCTAATGGAGGGCTGTTTGCCAATCGTGTTGTGGCTAGATCAGGCAAGATTGCTGCTGTTTCTGCAAGTGCAGATTGATGCTGCTGGTAGAGACGGCTCGCGTATAAAGAAAAACGGCCTGTACATTGCTGTACAGGCCGTTTCAGTCATCAGACGTTAAAGCGGAAGTGCATCACGTCGCCGTCTTTGACGATGTATTCCTTGCCTTCCAGACGCCATTTACCGGCTTCTTTGGCACCGGCTTCGCCTTTGTACTGAATGAAGTCGTTGTAGGCGATGACTTCGGCGCGGATAAAGCCTTTTTCAAAATCGGTGTGAATTACAGCTGCCGCTTGTGGGGCGGTGGCACCGACTTTTACAGTCCATGCACGGACTTCTTTCACTCCAGCAGTGAAGTAGGTCTGCAGGTTGAGCAGTTCGTAACCCGCGCGGATCACGCGGTTCAGGCCCGGCTCTTCGAGGCCCAGGGCTTCAAGGAACTCGTCTTTTTCTTCGCCTTCTTCGAGCTCGGCAATTTCAGCCTCGATCTTGTTGCACACCGGCACAACCGGAGCGCCTTCGGCGTCGGCGATGGCTTTTACGATGTCCAGCAGCGGGTTGTCTTCAAAGCCGTCTTCAGCAACGTTGGCGATGTACATAACCGGTTTGCTGGTCAGCAGGTGGAAGCCGCGGATCAGTTGTTTCTCATCATCACCGAGGGTCTTCATCAGCGTGCGCGCTGGTTTGCCTTCGGTGAAGTGGGGGATGAGTTTTTCCAGCAGGTTCTTCTGGGCTACTGCTTCTTTGTCGCCGCCTTTAGCGTTGCGAGCAACCTTTTGCAGTTGCTTCTCGCAGCTGTCGAGGTCGGCAAAGATCAGTTCCAGATCAATGATTTCGATGTCGCGCTTGGGGTCAACGCTGTTGGCAACGTGGATGACGTTGTCATCCTGGAAGCAGCGTACAACGTGGGCGATGGCATCGGTCTCGCGGATGTTCGCGAGGAATTTGTTGCCCAAGCCTTCACCTTTGGAGGCGCCCTCTACCAGACCGGCGATATCCACGAATTCCATGGTGGTTGGGAGTACGCGCTCTGGTTTAACGATTTCCGCCAGTGCGTCCAGACGTGGGTCGGGCATTGGCACGATCCCACTGTTCGGTTCGATGGTGCAGAACGGGAAGTTCTCAGCCGCGATCCCCGATTTGGTGAGGGCGTTGAACAGGGTGGACTTGCCGACGTTGGGCAGGCCTACGATGCCGCAGTTGAATCCCATGATTTATCCCTTGCGCAATGGCGGACAGATTTAAGAAGTGGCTTTCTGGCTATGCAGCTTGTGCATGGCCTTGCTCCATTCGCCAGCCAGAACTTCAGGCAGGCAATCCAGAGCGAAATCAATGCTGCGATCCAAGAGTTCCTGTTCGCTGCGTGGAGCGCGACCCAGAACAAAGTTGGAAACCAGGCTGCTGTGGCCGGGGTGGCCAATGCCTAGTCGCAGACGATGGAAGTTATTCTGATTACCGAGCTGGGCGATGATATCGCGCAGACCGTTGTGGCCACCGTGACCGCCGCCCTGTTTTAGCTTGGCAACACCTGGCGGCATGTCGAGTTCGTCATGGGCAACCAGAATGGCATCGGGCGTGATACGGAAGAAATTCGCCAGCGCGGCTACAGCCTGACCGCTGCGGTTCATATAGGTGGTCGGAATCAGCAGGCGTACATCGCGTCCTTTGTGGCTGAACTTGCCGACTAGGCCGAAGTACTTCTTATCCAGACTCAGGTTGACGCCTTCTTTATCAGCAAGACGCTCAACAAAAAGGGCCCCTGCATTATGCCGGGTCTGGTCGTATTCCGGGCCAGGGTTACCAAGGCCAACGATCAGTTGTACGGCAGTCATGTCAGGAGCCCTTCTGTGGAAATCGCCCGGTAGAATCGCATACCGGGCTGGTTTCCGACACTGCGAGGATTACTCGGCAGCGCCTTCGTCTTTAACGCGGGAGGCGTGGATGTTAGCCACAGCCAGGTCGTTACCGTGCGCCAGTGCAACCAGCTCAACGCCTTTCGGCAGTTTCAGGTCGGACAGGTGAACGATCTGACCAGCTTCAACGGCAGCCATGTCGACTTCGATGAACTCTGGCAGGTCTTTCGGCAGGCAGCTTACTTCGACTTCAGCGATAACGTGGGAGATTTCGCCACCCTGCTGTTTAACACCAACAGCAGTTGCTTCGTTGATGAAGTGCAGCGGTACGTGAGCGGTCAGTTTCTGACCAGCTACTACGCGCTGGAAGTCAGCGTGCAGAACGAAGCCTTTGGACGGGTGACGCTGCAGGGCTTTGATCAGTACGTTTTCTTTGGTGCCAGCAACGTCCAGGCTCAGAACGTGGCTGAAAGCCGCTTCGTTTTCGATCAACTTGGCCAGTTCTTTGGCCAGCAGGCTGATGGAAACTGGTGCTTTGTCGCCACCGTAGATAACGGCAGGAACCATGGCAACGTTACGACGCAGGCGGCGGCTCGCACCTTTCCCCAGGTCGGAACGCAGTTCAGCATTCAGGGTAAATTCAGTCATTTCATTTCTCCAAAATAACCAAACCGTCCAACTCGCTTGCGACCAGCGTTTGGACGGTCAGGTAAAAAGCCTTGCCATCAGGGCAGGGCGCTTACGTTCAGGGCGAGTCCGGATTAACGGAACATCGCGCTGATCGATTCTTCATTACTGATACGGCGAACCGCTTCAGCAACTACCGGTGCGATGTCAAGCTGGCGAATACGCGAGCAGGCCTGAGCAGCGGCTGACAGCGGGATAGTGTTAGTCACTACCAGCTCGTCGAGTACAGACTTTTCAATGTTCTCGATGGCGCGACCAGACAGAACCGGGTGCGTTGCATAAGCGAGAACTTTGGTGGCGCCGTGTTCTTTCAGGGCTTTAGCCGCGTGGCACAGAGTGCCGGCGGTATCGACCATGTCATCAACCAGAACACAAGTGCGGCCTTCAACGTCACCGATGATGTGCATCACTTCAGAGTGGTTAGCCTTCTCACGACGTTTGTCGATGATGGCCAGATCAACACCCAGGGACTTGGCAACAGCACGGGCACGTACTACGCCGCCGATGTCCGGAGAAACAATCATCAGGTTGTCAAAGCGCTGATCTTCGATGTCATCCACCAGTACTGGGGAGCCGTAGATGTTATCTACCGGAACATCGAAGAAGCCTTGGATCTGATCCGCATGCAGGTCGACGGTGAGAACACGGTCGATACCTACGTTTGCGAGCATGTCAGCCACGACTTTGGCGCTGATTGCCACGCGAGCGGAACGCGGACGGCGATCCTGGCGGGCATAGCCAAAGTAAGGAACAACAGCAGTAATTCGAGTCGCTGAGGAGCGGCGGAAGGCATCAGCCATCACGACCAGTTCCATCAGGTTGTCATTGGTTGGCGCGCACGTTGGCTGAATCAGGAATACGTCCTTACCGCGGACATTTTCGTTGATTTCGACCATGATTTCGCCGTCGGAGAATTTACCGACAGAGGCATCACCGAGGGGAATGTGCAGCTGACGTACGATACGTCGCGCCAGGTCGGGGTTAGCGTTCCCCGTAAAGACCATCATCTTGGACACGCGCAGTACCTGCCGGCTGAGGGTATACCTGGATGAGTATAGAAAATGGCAGGGGCGGCTGGATTCGAACCAACGCATGGCAGGATCAAAACCTGCTGCCTTACCGCTTGGCGACGCCCCTGTATCGTGTATTTCCTGAATGTATATCGAGTTGAGCCCGTTCCAGGACGGAATGGCAGGGGCGGCTGGATTCGAACCAACGCATGGCAGGATCAAAACCTGCTGCCTTACCGCTTGGCGACGCCCCTACAACTTTACAACCCGTACTACACATTCACTTCCCTGCCAGATTTCCTAATGCACGATGTAACATCGAAATGTTACGACCTTGCGCTATGAAGCTTGGCAAAGTGGCTGGAAGTTGGCGGCGGACTTTATCAGCATCTGCCTGATTTGGGAAGCTCCCAAATACACAAGATCCAGTGCCGGTTAATCTAGCTGAAACAAATTTGTTCAACAAGATCAAAGCGTTACGAACTTCAGGATAACGCTTTTCTACCACCGGCTGACAGTCATTACGACCGCCCCCCTCAGGAAGGCTGCGAACTTTAATGGGCGGAGTATCTCGTGTCAACTCCGGATCGGAGAAAATTTCTGCTGTACTAACAAGTACTTGCGGAATGGCTACGAGGAACCATGGCTCGCTGAGAGTAACCGGTTGCAGCTTTTCGCCCACGCCTTCGGCAAACGCAGCGTGGCCGCGGACGAAGACCGGTACATCTGCGCCGAGTTTCAGGCCGAGCTCGGCAAGCAGGTTGATATCGCAATCCAGTTGCCACAGATGGTTAAGGCCGAGCAGGGTGGTGGCGGCGTCAGAGCTGCCTCCGCCAATGCCACCGCCCATGGGGAGGCGTTTGTCCAGCCAGATGTCAGCTCCCAGTTTGCAGCCGGTATGTTGCTGCAGCAGGCGCGCGGCGCGCACGATCAGATTGCTGTCGTGGGGGACGCCTTCGATCGGGGTGTGTAAATGAATCTCGCCGTCGCTGCGCAGGGCGAAGCCTAATTCGTCGCCAATGTCGAGAAACTGAAACAGGGTTTGCAGTTCGTGGTAGCCATCATCACGGCGTCCCAGAATGTGCAGCATCAGGTTGAGTTTGGCTGGGGCCGGCAGAACCAGTTCTGCGGCACTGGGGATTGCAGATGTGTTCATTGGCCTAACTGACGGGGTTGCCAGTCCTTGATAACCAGAGTGACTTGCAGGTTGTGACCGCTAAGCTTCAAGCGCTCAGGCAGCCAGTATCCGTTTTGTTCGCTGTAGTTCAGGTAGTCGACAATCCAGCCATCTTGCGCAAGTTGGGCCAGATGGCTTTGGGCGTCGAGTTGCAGGCGGCTCTTGCTGTCCGGTGCCGGCAGGCCGCGAATCCACCAGAGTAGATGGGACACAGGCAGGTTAAGGCGTAGCCGCTGTTGCAGCAGTTGTTCTGGCGACTCTGCTTCATAGCGGCCCTGATTGGCGACTTCCAGTTGCACCTTGCCGGGGTGGCCGGTCAGGCGCGCGGCACCGCGACCCAGTGGGCCGGACAGTCGGATGTCGAAATAGTCTTGGCGCTGCAGCCAGAACAGGGTGCCACTGCCTGAGTCCTGAGGTGCGCGGATGCCAACTTTGCCGCTGATTTGCCAGCCGTCGAGCTGAGCGATGCGCTGTTTGTGGGCTTGCCACTGCTTGGCATCGCCCTGGCCCTCAAGGGATTCACGGGATGTCAGGCCGCTACAGCCTGCCAGTAGGGCCAAAAGGCCGATAATGATGAGGTTGCGGGCAAGCATCAGGGGGTCTCTGTTCCGGTCAGGCGTTTGATGGTGGAGCGCAAAATGGAGCTTTGCGGTTCGTCCTTGAGGGCTTCGCGCCACACTTTGCGGGCTTCCCGCTGTTTGCCTTGGGCCCACAGTACTTCGCCGAGGTGAGCGGCTACTTCAGCATCTTGCATATCGTCCATGGCCTTGCGCAGATAGAACTCGGCTTCCTCTAGATTGCCGACGCGGTAGTTAATCCATCCCAGGCTATCGAGAATTGCCGGGTCAGTCGGGTTGAGCTGGTAGGCTTGCTCGATCAGTTCTTTGGCTTCTTCCAGGCGTGTTGTGCGGTCGGCCAGCGTGTAACCCAAGGCGTTGAGGGCCATGGCGTTATCCGGTTCGCGCTTGAGAATGAAGCGTAAGTCTTTTTCCAGACCACTCAGGTCGTTGCGTTTTTCCGCGAGCATGGCGCGGGTGTAGAGCAGGTTGAGGTCTTCAGGGAACTGTTCCAATGCATGCTTGACTACTTGCCAGGCTCGCTCATTTTCAGCAACGCGTGACCAGGCTTCGGCTTCTATCAGGTACAGCTGGATCGCATAATCCGGCTGCTCATCGCGTGCCTGGTTGAGGTAGTTGGCGGCATCCTCACGGCGTTCGAGCTTGAACAGCAGTTCGGTGTGGCGTGCCTGGGCGGGCAGGAAGTCATTGCCTGGACCGACCATGCGGTAGTGGTTGAGTGCTTTGGGCAGATCTTTAAGCTTTTCGTATGCTCGTGCCAGATTGTAATTCGCGGCGTCAACATGGGCGTCACGGTCGATCAGTTCATTCAGGTAGACGATGGCCTCTTTCCAGGACTCTGCTTCTAAGCAGATCAGGGCCAGAGAGAAACGCAGATCGTCGTCTTCGGGGTATTGCTGCAGCAGTTTGGCAAACTCACCTTTGGCATCGTCAATGCGATCTTGTGCTACCAACTGGCGGGCATAACTCAGGCGCAGGCGCTTGTCTTCGGGGTACTGCTTGAGGCTTTTTTTGAGCAGGGCGAGGGCTTCGTCGTTACGCTCAAGGCTCTGCAGCAGGCGCGAATGCAGGAGGATGGAAGCGGGCTGGCGGTTGTTATCCGGCTGTTTCTCCAGCAGTTCTAAGGCTGCCTCGTTATTTCCTTCCTGTTGCAGCAACAGTGCTTTGCCAAATTGCAGCTGGGCGTTGTCGGGATACTTGGTCAACAAGCGGTCAAAGCTTTGCAGCAGTCCGTCGCGTGTTTCCGGGGAGGTGTCTGACGCGGACAGGGCGAGGAAATCGAAGTAAGTGTCGCCTTGTTGCTGCAGGACCTTCTCCATATAAGTCATGGATTCGTCGTAGCGGCCCGAGCGGGCCAGTTGCACGGCTGCTGCGCGCAACGCATCGACATTGTCCGGAGCAGCTTTGGCCCACTGCAGGCTGGTGTCGAGTGCCGGCTGATCGGCACCGAGGTATTCCGCGATGCGGAAACCGCGCTCGGCCACGCCAGCGTCACGGGTTTTTTGTGCCTGCTCGACGTAGTTATCCAGCGCGATGTCGTAGCGGTTGCGCTGGCCGGCCAATTCTGCGACCAGAAGGCTGTAGAGCGTTTCCTGGCTGAATGGACGGTAAACCTTGTCTTCGGTGTCCGGAGTGGCTACAGCAGGGTCTTCGACCGGCGGCGTTCCGTCCGGTTCGGATGGGGCGAACGTCTGGCAGCCACTGAGCAGCAGGGCGGCAGACAGCAAGGCTAAGGATTTATTCATGGAAGAGAGTATGTGACCTACATGCAGGTTACGCATCATGACACAAGGCACTGGGCAAGCCCATGCTCTGAGTATCATCCCGGAGTGTCTGAAAGTTCAGTCTATTAGGACAATAGGCAGCAGGTGTTGTTCTCGCCCGGCCGAAGTAGGACAATTACCGGCTTCCACGTTACTGTCAGCGACTTTGCATGGCCTTTATTGCCCTCGGTATCAACCATAAGACCGCGTCGGTGGACGTCCGCGAGCGCGTGGCGTTTACGCCTGAGCAACTGGTTGAGGCACTGCAGCAGCTGTGTCAGCGCACGACCAGCCGCGAAGCTGCGATTCTTTCGACCTGCAACCGCAGTGAGCTGTACCTCGAGCAGGAGTCGGCCAATGCGGATGAAGTACTGGCCTGGCTGGCGTCTTATCACCAGCTGAGCCTGGATGAGTTGCGCGCCTGTGCCTATATCCACGCCGATGACGAAGCCGTCCGGCATATGATGCGGGTCGCCTCCGGGCTTGACTCAATGGTGCTGGGCGAGCCACAGATTCTCGGGCAGATGAAGTCTGCCTTCGCCGTAGCCCGTGAAGCGGGCACGCTGGGGCCGTTGCTGGGGCGTTTGTTCCAGGCAACCTTCAGCACTGCCAAAACCGTGCGCACCGACACCGCCATCGGCGAAAACCCGGTTTCTGTAGCGTTTGCGGCTGTAAGTCTGGCTAAACAGATTTTTGCGGATCTGAATCGCAGCCAGGCATTGCTGATTGGCGCGGGTGAAACCATCAGCCTGGTTGCCCGTCACCTGCATGATCAGGGCATCAAACGCATCGTTGTGGCTAACCGGACCCTTGAACGTGCCAGTTCGCTGGCCGAGCAGTTTGGTGCTCACGCGGTATTGCTATCGGATATTCCCGACGAACTGGTCAACAGCGATATCGTCATCAGCTCCACCGCCAGCCAGTTGCCGATTCTCGGCAAAGGCGCAGTCGAGCGTGCGCTGAAACAGCGTAAGCACAAGCCGATTTTTATGGTTGATATCGCCGTTCCGCGTGATATCGAGCCGGAAGTCGGCGAGCTGGACGATGTGTACCTCTACACCGTTGATGATTTGCACGAGGTCATCGAAGAAAACCTCAAGAGCCGTCAAGGCGCTGCGCTGGCTGCTGAGCAGTTGGTGGGAGAGGGCGCGCAGGAGTTTATGCAACGCTTGCGTGAACTGGCAGCAGTGGATGTGCTCAAAGCCTTCCGCCAGCAGGCTGAGCGGCTGCGCGATGAAGAACTGCAAAAAGCTCAGCGGCTGCTGGCCAATGGCGGGAATCCTGAGGATGTACTGGCCCAGCTGGCTCGAGGCCTGACCAATAAGCTGCTGCATGAGCCCAGCGTGCAATTGAAAAAATTCTCTGCCGCCGGGCGTTTTGAAGCGCTGAACGTGGTGCAGGAACTGTTCTCCCTCGATGAGGGTGCGTCGTCCGGTACGACTTCTAATTAAAGGTCTGCAATGAAAGCGTCACTGATTAAGAAACTCGACCTGTTGCAGGATCGTTTCGAAGAACTGACTGCGCTGCTTGGCGATGCCGAAGTGATCAGCAATCAGACCCAATTCCGTGCGTATTCCAAGGAATACGCCGAAATTGAGCCTGTGCATCAGGCGTTTTCCGCGCTGCAAAAAGTCCAGGCGGATTTGGCCGGTGCCCAGGAAATGCTGAAAGACAGCGATCCTGATCTGCGCGAAATGGCTGAAGAAGAAGTGGCCACCGCCAAAGAACAGCTGATCGAGTTGGAGGCCGCGCTGCAACGCATGCTGCTGCCGAAAGACCCGAATGACGGTCGCAACGTGTTTCTGGAAATTCGTGCCGGTACCGGTGGTGACGAGGCGGCGATTTTCTCCGGCGACCTGTTCCGCATGTATTCCCGCTATGCCGAGAAGCAGGGCTGGCGCGTCGAAGTGCTGTCTGCCAACGAAGGCGAGCACGGCGGTTATAAAGAAGTGATTGCCCGAGTCGAGGGCGATAACGTCTACGGCAAACTGAAGTTCGAATCCGGCGCGCACCGTGTGCAGCGTGTGCCTGAGACCGAGTCTCAAGGCCGTATTCACACATCCGCCTGCACCGTTGCTGTTTTGCCCGAGCCGGATGAGCAGGCCGAGATCGACATCAACCCGGCCGATCTGCGTGTGGACACCTACCGTTCATCCGGTGCCGGTGGCCAGCACGTCAACACCACCGACTCGGCTATCCGCATCACCCACATTCCGACCGGCACTGTGGTCGAGTGTCAGGAAGAACGCTCGCAACATAAGAACCGGGCTAAGGCCATGTCCTGGCTGGCAGCTAAGCTGAAAGACCAGCAGGAAGCAGCCGCGCACAAGGAGATTTCCGAGTCGCGCAAATTGCTGGTAGGTTCCGGCGATCGTTCCGAACGCATCCGTACTTACAACTTCCCCCAAGGTCGGGTGACCGATCACCGTATCAACCTGACGCTGTATTCCCTGAGCGAAGTGATTGCCGGTGGTGTTGAAGCCATTATCGAGCCGCTGTTGGTGGAATATCAGGCCGATCAGTTGGCGGCATTGGGCGACTGATGCTGAGCGTGCCGCGCCTTGTGCGCGGCGCATCCCCCGCAGGACATAATCAGGCCATGAGCACAATCCAACAGTTGTTAGCCAGCGCCCAGTTACCGGAGTCGCCCACGGCGCAGCTGGATATCGAGCTGCTGCTGGCTCACGTCCTGGGCAAGAACCGCAGCTACCTGCGCACCTGGCCGGAGCGCGAACTGGATGCCGAGCAGCTTCAGCGCTTTAACGAAGCCTTGGCCCGGCGTCAGGCTGGTGAGCCGGTTGCTTACATTCTCGGGCAGCAGGGTTTCTGGACCCTTGAGCTGGAAGTGGCCAGCCACACGCTGATTCCGCGCCCTGATACCGAATTACTGGTTGAAACGGCCCTGAGCCTGATCCCGGCAACGCCTGCGCAGGTGCTTGATCTGGGCACCGGCACCGGCGCGATTGCCCTGGCGCTGGCCAGCGAGCGGCCCGCCTGGCAGGTGACGGGGGTTGATCGGATTGCTGAGGCTGTCGAGCTGGCTGAGCGTAACCGTCAGCGCCTGGGCTTTAACCATGCCCGCTTTGTACAAAGCCACTGGTTTAGCGCATTGGCTGGGCAGCGCTATCAGATGATCGTCAGCAACCCTCCTTATATCGCGGCCGACGACCGCCATCTGTCTGAAGGTGATGTGCGCTTCGAGCCGAGTAGTGCGCTGGTGGCTGGGGCGGATGGTCTGGACGATATTCGCCATATCGTTGAGCAGGCCCCTGAGCACCTTGAGAACGGTGGCTGGCTGTTGCTGGAGCACGGCTTTGATCAAGCCGAAGCTGTGTGTGCGCTACTAAGCGCGCGTGGATTTACGCAGGTTGAAAGCCGCCGCGATCTGGGCGGGCATCAACGCATCAGCCTGGGGCGATTCGATCATGAATGACACGGCAATGCTGAGTGATGAAGAGCTGCTGCGTTACAGCCGGCAGATTCTGTTGCAACAGATAGATATCGACGGCCAGTTGCGCCTCAAGCACAGCCGTGTGCTGATTGTTGGGGTTGGTGGACTGGGTTCACCGGTTGCTTTGTATCTGGCAGCTGCCGGTGTTGGTGAGCTGCATCTGGCGGATTTTGACACGGTCGACATGACCAACCTGCAACGGCAGGTGCTGCACGACACGGCCAGCGTCGGCCAGAGCAAAGTCGACTCTGCCAGCGCGCGTCTGCTGGCGATTAACCCGAACATCCGTCTGCAATGCCATCGTCAGGCGCTGGACAGCGATTCGCTGGCTGATGCTGTGGCTGCGGTGGATCTGGTGCTGGATTGCTCAGATAACTTCAGCACCCGCGAGTCGGTCAACGCGGCTTGTGTTGCAGCACGGGTGCCGTTGGTAAGTGGTGCGGCGATTCGCCTGGAAGGGCAGATATCCGTGTTTGACCCGCGCCGCGAAGACAGCCCGTGCTATCACTGTATCTATGGTCACGGCAGTGATGCGGAGCTGACCTGCAGTGAAGCCGGTGTTGCCGGGCCTCTGGTTGGTTTGGTTGGCAGTCTGCAGGCGCTGGAAGCCCTGAAACTGTTGGCAGGATTTGGCGAGCCGCTGGTTGGCAGGTTGCTGCTGGTGGATGCTTTGAACAGCCGTTTCCGCGAATTGCGGGTCAAGCGCGATGTGGGCTGTGAAGTCTGTGGAGTGAAGCATGGCGAGTAATGCGCCAATCGCGGTATTCGATTCCGGCGTAGGCGGGTTGTCAGTGTTGCGTGAAATTCACGCCCGACTGCCGAATGAATCCCTGCTGTATGTGGCTGACAGCGGCCACGTGCCCTATGGCGAGAAGAGCCCTGAGTTTATCCGGGAGCGCTGTCGTGAATTGTCGCGATTCTTGCTCAATCAGGGCGCAAAAATGCTGGTGTTGGCTTGCAACACCGCAACCGTCGCCGGGGTTGCCGAGTTGCGAGAGCTGTACCCGGACATCCCGGTTGTGGGCATGGAGCCCGCGGTTAAACCGGCGGCTGCCGCCACTCAAAGTGGCGTGGTGGGTGTTCTGGCCACAACCGGTACCCTCAAAAGCGCGAAATTTGCCGCACTGTTGGATCGCTTTGCCAGCGATGTGCGGGTCGTCACTCAGCCTTGTCCGGGGTTGGTGGAGTGCATCGAAGCCGGTGAGCTGGACAGCGCCCACACCCGCGAATTGCTGCAGGGATTTGTCACGCCATTGCTGGACGAAGGCTGTGACACGCTGATCCTGGGCTGCACCCATTACCCGTTTATCAAACCCTTGCTGCAAACCATGCTGCCGCCCTCGATCAGCCTGATTGATACCGGTGCGGCGGTCGCCCGTCAGGTGCAGCGTCTGCTTAGCGAGCGAGGGTTACTGGCCGAGGGTCCAGCCCAGCCAACACGCTTCTGGACAACGGGAAATCCACCGGAGTTGAGCCGCATTCTGCCGCTGCTCTGGGGCGAAGCCTGCGCAGTTGACGCGCTGAGCTGAGACTGTTGCCTGGCTATTTGCTGGAACTTTTGTACAGTTTGTTAACACAAAGCCTAGTATTGTTCACCTTTGATGGCGTTTAGAGGGCAAATAGTCTTTGTTTTCAGCGCCTGAATTGGTTCGATGAACATCATTTTTCAGGTTGATTAAGGATAATTGCCCATGAAGAAAACTGTTACTCCAGCCGCACTTGCGGCCTTAGTGTGGGGCTTTGCCAGTGCGGCTCATGCTGTGGACTTGAGCTTCTCGGTTGGGCAAACAGGTGAGTCCACCATGACTTACAGGCTCGGTGCCCAAGCGGGTTTTAACCGCAGCTGGTTTGAGTCAGATGTAGGCCGGCTGACCGGCTATTGGGACGCTGCCTATACCTATTGGGACGGAGACGATACCTCCAGCAATCACAGCCTTTCGCTGAGTCCGGTATTCGTTTACGAGTTTGCCGGTCAACGCTATAAGCCGTATGTGGAAGCAGGGATCGGTATAGCCGGTTTTACCAGCACTGAAATTGAGAACAACCGACTCGGGTCCTCCTTCCAGTTTGAAGACCGACTGGGAGTAGGCGTGCGCTTCAATAATCAGGAAGTTGGCATCAGGGCAATTCACTACTCCAACGCTGGACTTAAACAACCCAACGATGGAGTCGAGAGCTACAGCCTGCATTACCGCATCAGCCTCTGACGCGTCATAAAAAACCGGGCCAAGGCCCGGTTTTTTATTGCCAGCTCAATTCGGCGGAGTACGTCGATTCAGCAGTGCGCGTTGTGCTTGTTCGAATTGCAGCTTGTACAGCGCAGCAAAGCCATGCAGCGCTGGCACCAGCGCCGCCCACAACAGGGCGATCAGCGCTAGTGTGGTGAGGCTGCCATATGGGAAGCTGAGCAGACCGCGCTCTTGTGCAGCGTAATAAATAAGTGGGCCGGCACAGGCCCCCAGCAGACTCGCTCGCCACCAGGGGCGGGCGCTCCAGCCCAGGCTATGGTTAAGGGTGGTGCCCAGCAGCAGCCAGATTGCGGCTTGCCACTGTGGGATCAGCAGGCGCGGCTCGCCATAGTCAAACACGCCCAACTGCAACAGAAAGCTGTCCAGCGCCGAGCCTGCAATCAAGGTGCTAGCCAGCAACTTGCCTTCTGCGTTCCAGCGGCTGGTGTGGCTCAGGTGAACCAGCAGAGCCAGCGCTACCAGCAGCAGCCACAGGCTGTTACCCGCCAGCAGGCAGGCGCAGATGCCAATTAGGGCGAGCAGGGCATTGAGCAAATTCTTCGACATAGACAGATATGGCGTCCTTGATTGATCAGCAGGCCAACAGTGACTCAGTCTGCCGTGCAGGTTGGGCAGCCTGAGCGCGCGCATGGGGCAGACATAATTCCTCCTAGTGTACGGGGTTTGATCCACACCGAAGAAATCAGCTTTTACAGGGATAATCGACCCGATTGATTTTCTCAGCAGCCGCTCCGGTACAAGCTCCCTATAATGTCGGCCAATTGCACCGTATTAGATTATCCGTCGGGCCACCGTTAGGACTCTCCATGACTGATCACGCGTTACTACTGGTAAACCTGGGCTCTCCGAATTCCCCGGAAGTTGATGATGTGCGTCGTTACCTCAATCAGTTTCTGATGGACCCCTATGTGATTGATCTGCCGTGGCCGCTGCGCCGCCTGCTGGTCTCACTGATCCTGATCAAGCGCCCGGCAGCCTCAGCCCACGCCTATTCCTCCATTTGGTGGGAAGATGGCTCACCGCTGCTGGTGCTGAGCAAGCGCCTGCAAGAAGCCATGCGTGAGAAGTGGACGCAGGGCCCGGTCGAGCTGGCCATGCGTTATGGCGAACCGTCTATTGAAAGTGTGCTGTTGCGCCTGGCTGGGCAGGGTATCCGTAACATCACTCTGGCTCCGCTGTATCCGCAGTTTGCCGACAGCACCACCACCACGGTGATCGAAGAAGCACGCCGCGTGGTGCGCAAACATAATCTGCCGGTGCAGTTCTCGCTGTTGCAGCCGTTCTACGATCAGCCGGAATACCTCGACGCGCTAATCGACAGCGCCAAGCCATACTTGCAGCAGGATTTTGACCACGTGCTGCTGAGCTTCCACGGCCTGCCGGAAAGCCACATCCGCAAACTGGTTAACCCGATTGACCCCAAGCACGACCTGCTGGCGAAAAACACCGACGGCATCAGCGAGGCCGTTATGGCCAAGTGTTATCGCAGCCAGTGCCTGCGAGTGGGCGAGCAGTTTGCCGAGCGTATGGGCCTCAAGCCTGAGCAATGGTCGGTGGCGTTCCAGTCGCGGCTGGGTAAAAACAAATGGATCGAGCCCTACACCGAAGCCACACTGGATGAACTCGCCCAGCGCGGCGTGAAAAAACTGCTGGTGATGTGCCCGGCATTTGTCGCCGACTGCATCGAAACCCTTGAAGAAATCGGCATGCGTGGCGCTGAACAGTTTATTGAAGCAGGCGGTGAAAGCCTGCAGCTGGTGCCGTGCGTTAACGATCACCCAAGCTGGGTGGCAGCCCTTCAGACGCTCGTACAGCGCGCAGTTCCTCTCCCGTAGTCCGCCGACCGGCGTGGAACTCCCCAGTTCCACGCCGTCTAACCTCTCCGCTGTGCCCAGCCCGCTGGTTGGCACAGCGTGATCAGCTCTACTTAATACCTGCCAGGTTGCGGCCTAAGCTACCTGTACCGTGTGGTGCATGGCTTTGCGGCCCGGAGTGCCTCCTGCCTGCGTCCTGAGTGGGGCGGGCAGTCAGTTAAAACATAATCGAAAGGGACTTCGTGCCATGTCAGCCACCACTGCGCGCGCCATCCGGATGGCGAGAGTTGCATTGCTTCTGTTTGCCGCTGCGCTCTTGCTCGTATTTGCCTTCCTGGCTTGGCAATACCTTTATCCGGTCCGGGCGGCAGATGGCTGGAATGTCCGCGTTGCTTACGACCATATTGAAAAGGCCGCAGCTCTGGAGCTGGACGAAAACGGCAACCTGATCGTCAGTTCTGAGCTGAGCGGCGGCAAAGGCAGCATCCTCAGCATCACCCCCGATGATGTGCGTACATCCCTGATTGATAACCTCTCCAAACCAGACGGTCTGACCTCCTTTAACGGAGGGCTGGTATTCAGCCAGGAGTCGGGCGAGTCCGCGGTTTCCAGCCTGAAAAACGGCGTGGTTACACCGCTGTTTGAGGGCGACAACGTGCAGGGCTTGTTAGCCGATGGAAGCAACCTGTACGCCATTGAAGACCGCAAAGGCGATGGCAGGCTGCTGCGCTATCAGGCTTCGGATAAGTCTGTTGATGTGCTGCGCAGCAACCTCAACGAGGCTGAGTCCGTGCAGATCTGCCCGGATCGCCAGATGTACTACAACGAAAAGGAAAAGGGCGTTGTGCGTCGCCTGAGCGCCGACGGCACTGACCCGGTTGTGCTCTCCGGCCTCAAGGAGCCCAGCTTCCTCTATTGCGATGCACGTGGTCTGTGGGTATCTGAAGACCGCTCTCATCGCGCCCGGCTGATGCTGTTAGACAACCAAGGCAACCTCAACATCATCCTGACCTTCCTCAAAGCCCCGCAAGAACTCATGCCGATAGGCGAGGGCAAATACCTGCTGGCCGAAGGCGGTCGCAACCGCGTGCTGGAGATCACGGCCCCGAAGTGAGAGGCAAAGCTGATAAGTGAAATATGGAAATCGCTGCTACGGGAATTATTCTTTTATGGCATTGATTTCGGCGCTGTTAAAGTCACGCCACTGAGTCAAACCGTGGAGACTAACCAATGACTAACAGAGCCATCATCATTCAGCCTGGCGGCGGTTACGACAACGTCGTTATCAGTCAGCGTGATGCAAGCGCCCCGGCCAAGGGTGAAATCACCGTACGTCTGCATGCCAACTCACTCAACTATCACGACTTTGCCGTTGTGAGCGGGATGTTCCCCCAGAATGAGCCGCGTATTCCAATGGCGGACGGCGCTGGCGAGGTTATCGCCGTAGGGCCTGATGTCACCGAGTTTGCGGTTGGCGACCATGTTGTCAGCACGTTTTTCCCGACCTGGCAGGACGGAGTGCCCGAGGTCGAAGGGTTTGCCACTGTGCCCGGCGATGGCATTGACGGTTATGCCCGCGACATCGTGACCACCCACGTGAATGCCTTCACCCATGCCCCGCGTGGTTGGAGGCATGTCGAAGCCTCAACGCTCACCACCGCAGCGGTGACCGCATGGCGCGCCTTGATGGGCGATGATGCGTTAAAGCCGGGCGATACCGTATTGATTCAAGGCACCGGCGGCGTTTCAATTTTTGCCCTGCAGTTTGCCAAGATGGCCGGGGCCACGGTGATCGCCACCTCTTCAAGCGACGCCAAGCTTGAGCGCCTTAGCGCGATGGGCGCAGACCACGTCATCAACTACCGGACCAATCCAACCTGGGGCGAAACAGCACGTGAAATAACAGGCGGGCGCGGTGTTGATCACGTCGTAGAAGTGGGCGGCCCGGCCACGCTTAACCAGTCAATGGCTGCCGCTCGGGTGGGCGGGCATATCTCGGTGATCGGCATTCTTACGGGCTTAGGTGGTGAGGTCGCGGTGATTTCTGCGCTGGCTAAGCAACTGCGCCTGCAAGGCGTGTTGGTGGGGAGCCGTGCGCAGCAGCAAGACATGATTCGCGCCATCGACGCCAACGGCATGCGCCCAATCATCGACCGCTGCTTCCCGCTGGAAAGCATCGCAGACGCATTCCGCTACCAAGAGACGAATCAGCACTTCGGCAAGATTTGCCTGGAAATGTAGCTACAAGCCTCTTTGCCCATGGCAAAGGTAGGCCGAAGCCAAAAAAAGAAAGTGAGCGGACCTAAACCGCCACTTGAGTGAAAGAAAAACGCAGCCGATTCCCGTGTACTTGCTTAACCGTGAGTGTGCGTGAGTTGAGCTGCGTTTTTTATTCAAAGTGCCTAAAGCGAGAGCTGCTTAAACAGATTTATCGTCATTGCTGCGAGTCGCCTTGCTGCTGTCTTGCTGGCCTTTGCTGTCACGCTTAATTGTTGCCTGCTCCAGCTGCGAGTCAGCATTGCGCTTGCCGTGAATCTGCGACTGCTTAATACGAAAATCCTTTACCGCCTGGAGCGAGCGCTCAGAACCGCCCTCAGCCAGAGCAACAGACGTAGTGGACAAGGCAAGCAGGCTAACCAGAGCAATATTTAACAGTTTCATCATTCAGTTCTCGTTCAGAAAATAGGGAGCGCTGGGCGCTTGTCTGTGAAGACAGCTGAAGGTTAAAGAGCTGCGGCTGACGGGAGCGTGAGGGGGAGATTACAAAGTTGATATGTGTGTGTGGGGGGGGGGGGGGCTATCGGCCAAAAGCGGCCTTTGAAGAAGAATAGGGACCGGCCAATTGAGGATGTTTGTCAGGGATCTGCCCGCGCCGTGCCCCAAGGAGTGGGCGCTCGAAGTGTGCTGTTCCGTAGACGCGCCCTTTCCTGCGTGCTCACGTATGACGTCTGGGGTCATATCGGCAAAGTTTATGTAGCGTAGCGGCTCGTTTCGATAGTTGGACGTAGGTTATCAGAGAGAGTATGTCGGAAAAGCAATGGGTGTACTGTGTATCGCTACGCAATACACTGTCTTTTTTGCCGACCGTGCTCATCCCCTTTACTGGACACAGAGGGCTCATCAATGACCATCCAAGATTTTCCTCACCCAGGTTTGCGAATTAAGGCGGAAGTCATCCCAGCAGGGATGACAGTAACTAAGGCTGCATCGCTAATGGGGGTGGGGCGTCCAGCTTTGTCAAATCTCCTCAATGGCAATGCAGCTTTGTCGGCTGAGATGGCTGCGCGGCTGGAGAAAGCTTTTAAGGTGCCGCTCAAAGAACTGATGGAGATGCAGGCTCAATATGAGGCAGCTCAGGCCAGCAGGAAGGTAAAGCCAGCCAGTGCAATGACCTATGTCCCGCCATTTTTGGCGATCAAAGCTAATGCCATAGAAGACTGGGCTTCTCATAACATTCAGGCGCGATCCCGTTTTGCAGTGTTTCTGCGCACTTTGGTTCACTCGACAGGTATTGGGCTTGCGAAGGTTGATTTCCCAGGCAATGACGATGCTGAGCGTCCGGGCTGGGACGGACTGGTTGAGGCCAGCGAGGGTACGCCATGGGTTCCAGAAGGCTGTTCGGGGTGGGAGTTTGGCACCAACGAAGAGCCTCGCACGAAGGCCAATGGAGACTATGCCAAGAGCGTGAGTGCTCTTGATCCAAGAGTTCGTAGGAAAATGACCTTCATATTCGTTACGCCTCGCCGTTGGCCTGGTAAAGGTTCTTGGGTGGCTTCTAAGCAAGCATTGAAAGAGTGGAAAGATGTTCGTGCATACGATGCGAGTGATCTTGAGCAGTGGCTAGAGCAGTCGCTACCTGGGCAGGCATGGTTTGCAAGCGAAACACATATCCCGGCTCAAGATGTACGTTCACTTGACAAATGCTGGAGCGATTGGGCGGAAGTATCGAATCCGCCGTTATCAGGAAGTTTATTTGCTTCAGCGATCGAAGATGCTAAACGGGCTGTAGCTGATTACCTGTCGAGTCCTCCTACTGGCCCTTTTGTGGTAGGCGCCGACTCGGTTGAAGAAGCGTTAGCATTCCTTGCTCAGCTTCTAAGCGAGCATGGTGGTTCAGAATTGGCCACATATCGAGATCGAGTGTTGGTCTTTGACAGACCGGGAGTTCTGTCCCGGCTAGCCTCGGCTAAACAAGCTTTCATTTCTGTCGTCTATACGCGTGATGTAGAGCAAGAGCTCGCGCCCTACGCAAAATCCATGCACTCATTTGTGGTCTATCCACGCAATGCGGTGGTGGCTTCTCCTAGCGTCTTGCTTAAGCCTGCTAACTCACAGACGTTTACTGCGGCGCTTGAGCGTATGAACATGAGCCGGGATGAAATTACTCGTCTATCGAAGGCCTCTGGTCGTTCTCTAACGGTACTCCGTCGCCAGCTTTCTTCACTCCCTGCTGTTAAGTTGCCAGAGTGGGCCGCAGATCCTCAAACCGCAGCCAAGCTTGTTCCATTTCTATTTGTAGGAGCTTGGGACAGCCGCAATGAGGCCGATAAAACTTGGCTGTCGAAGCTGGCTGGGGGGCGCGACTACGACGAGCTTGAGAAAGACTGCCAGAGATTGGTCAAGCTTAACGATGCACCAGTTTGGATGGCGGGTGCGGCGAGAGGGGTAATTTCAAAACTGGATCTGCTCTTTGCCGTTGCCGCTGAGGTGACGGCTGCTGATATGAGGCGTTACTTCGAAGTGGCGCGAGTTGTACTGGGAGAAGACGATCCTGCTCTTGATCTGGACGAAGATCAGCGTTGGAGGGCGTCAGTCGAGGGTAAGGTGCGTGAATTCTCCAGTGCTTTCCGAGACGGAATTTCGGAAACGCTAGTATTGCTTTCTGTCCACGGCCATGAAGCCTTTAAAGGGCACTTGGGCATTGATATCGAAAGCGAGGTTAATAGCGTTGTGCGCGACTTATTGCGCCCTCCGTTAACTACGCGAGTGCTGGAGGCCAATGATCGCGACCTCCCGACCTATGCAGAAGCTGCTCCCAGCGAATTCCTCTCCATCATCAGGCAAGACCTTCAGGCTGAAAATCCCGCTGTTTTTGGCCTTTTGCGACCAGTAAACCCTGGGGTTTTTGGCGCTACTCCAAGTCGCACAGGACTGCTTTGGGCGCTTGAAGGGCTTTGCTGGAGTCCTGAAACGGTTGCGCATGCCGTGTCGATTCTTGCGCAACTCTCGCAGATCGAGATCAAGGACAACTGGGCCAACAAGCCCGCGCACTCACTGGGATCAGTTTTCCGCTCTTGGATGCCACAGACTGCGACTAGTCTTCAGCAGCGAGTGAGATTGCTCAAGAATCTAGTTGACAAGTTTCCTGATGTCGCTTGGAGCATCTGCATGGCAGAGCTCAGCCCTCACAACAGCATAGGTGATTACAGTCACAAACCACGTTGGCGTGATGATGGTTATGGCTACGGTGAGCCCTTTGCGACATGGAAGCCAATACTTGAGTTTAAGAGGGAAGTGGTTGCACAGGTACTGAATTGGCCTACGCACTATACATTGGACATGCTCGGTGAGTTGGTCGAGCGCCTCCAAGTACTTAGTGAAGAGGATCAGGCTCGAGTCGGGGCGATGATCGAAGACTGGGCTAATACTCAAGCCAGTGATGCTGACAAGGCAGTAATGCGCGAGAAGGTTCGGAGATCAACATTGTCGCGACGTGCTGCACAGCATGCGAAAAATGCTAGCAATCATGCGAGGTTGGTTGTAATAGGAAAGTCCGTTTACGACGCACTAGAGCCTAGTGATCTTATTAATAGACATTTGTGGTTGTTCCGTAACACCTGGGTCGAGGAGTCTGCAGATGAGCTAGAGGATCTGGCCATCTCCGACTACCGTGAGCGCGACGAGAGGATCAATCGCCTGAGGGTAGAAGCACTAGGCGACATTCTTGCGCATCGCGGACCCAGTGGGATTCTTGAGCTGGCTGAGCGTGGAAATGCAGCATGGGTTGTCGGTTCTCTCGCCGCCAGAGTCATGTTGTCTGAGCCTGAATTACTAACGTTACTTCGTAAGGCGCTTGAAGCAATCCATTCCGATGGGGATGTGGGGCATTCGAATAGGAATCTTATTAGCGGAGCGCTACGAGCTCTGCCAGATGATCGGCGCAGTGGGGTGTTGTCGAGTTTAATTGAGGGCTTGCCTGACGAGGCTGTAGTTGATTTGTTGGTGCTCGCTCCTTTTGGACGCTCGACTTGGAGTTTGATAGATGCCCTGGGCGAGCAGATTCAGTCTCAGTACTGGAGCGAAGTGGTACCAGATTGGATCAGCGATTCAGATACTGAGCAAAATGAGGCTATTGAGCGACTTCTCAACGCAGAAAGGCCGAGGGCGGCATTTTCTTGCATTCGTTACGCGCTATCTAAAACGGATCCAGAGCTTATTTTTCGATTGATGTCGGAAATGGCCCGTGGAGGAAGAGACCTGCCTGGGCAATATATGCTGGAACCTTACTACGTAGAGGAGGCGTTCAAAGGTATGAGCGGCTGTTCGAGTCTGTCGCTTGAACAGAAGGCAGGTTTGGAGTTCGCCTATATCGAGGCTCTGGGTCAGCCTTTTGCGAGGCGAGAGAGCTCGAACATACCGCACCTTGAGCAGTATGTAGAAATGCACCCGGAGCTTTTCGTCCAGGCCATATGCTGGATGTTTAAGCGTGCGGATGGCGGGGTCGACCCAGATGAGTTTTTTGTGCCACCCGAGCGTGTAGGTGAAATGGCTACGCGCGGATACAAGCTGCTGAGTGCGCTAGGTCGGATTCCTGGTGAGATGGCCTCAGGCGAAGTTAACGAGGCGCGCTTGGCGGCGTGGGTCACCAGTGTTCGACAGTCATGTAACGAACTGAGCCGTGCAGATGTTGGGGATCGCTGTATTGGCGAGCTTCTATCTCATGCTCCGGAGGGTGAAGACGGGGTTTGGCCCTGTGAGGCGGTGCGTGCCGTGATGGAAGATGTTCAGTCGGAATCGATGATGCAGGGAGCTCACACGGGGGTTTATAACTCACGTGGTGTGCATATGAGAGGTGAGGGTGGGGAGCAAGAGCGAGCGCTTGCTGACAAATATCGGGGCTGGGGAAGGGCGCTCCAGGTTTCTCATCCGTTTGTTGCTTCGAAGCTGCTGATGGCATTAGCCAAGACATATGACTATGAAGCAAGGAGAGAGGACACCGAAGCGGACATTCAGCGGCGTTTGCATCCCTGAGGCTTGCTGCCTTGAGTTGTCAACTGAATCGGCCCTGCTTAAAAACTCTATGACTGTTTTTGGCCGAAAGCGGCCACTAGCTACCCTCAAAAGTAAAAGCCCGCCTTAACAGGCGGGCTTTTACTTTCCAACTACCAATCAACCAACCTTCACCCCCTCATCCCCAACCACCTCCATCTCCCTCCGATGCACCCACCGATACAACACCGGCAACACCAACAACGTCAGCGTGGTCGACGAGATAATCCCGCCAATCACCACGGTTGCCAGTGGGCGCTGAACTTCTGCGCCGGTGCCGGTGGCGAGGGCCATGGGGACGAAGCCTAAGGAGGCAACGAGGGCGGTCATCAGCACCGGGCGCAGGCGGGTGAGGGCGCCTTCGGTGATGGCTTGGTCGATGCTGCGGCCTTCCTGTAGCAGGTTACGGATAAAGGAGATCATCACCAGCCCGTTAAGTACGGCGACGCCGGAGAGGGCGATAAAGCCGACGCCTGCGGAGATGGACAGGGGAATGTCCCGCAGCCACAACGCCAGTACGCCGCCGGTGAGGGCGAAGGGGATGCCGCTGAAGACCACCAGACCGTCTTTGACGTTGTTGAACATCATAAATAGCAGGATAAACACCAGCAGCAGGGCCGCCGGGACAACGATTTCCAGGCGTTTGGCGGCGGATTGCAGTTGTTCGAACTGGCCGCCCCAGACGGTCCAGTATCCGGCGGGCAGTTTCACGTCGCTGATCAGGCGGTCGCTGGCTTCCTGCACGAAGGAGCCGATATCACGGCCACGCACGTTGGCGCTGACGACCACCAGGCGCTTGCCGTTCTCGCGGCTGATTTGGTTCGGCCCGAGCACCAGGTCGAGCTTGGCGATCTCTGAGAGGGAGATAAAGGAGATTTGCCCGGTGGTGCTGCTGGCGTTGGCGGGCACCGGGATCAGCAGGCGCGACAGGCCCTGAATGTCGGTACGCATTTGATCCGAGAGCCTGACCACCATGTCGAAGCGGCGGTCGCCGTCAAACAGGGTTCCGGCGCGGCGGCCGCCCACGGCAAAGGCGATGGTGTCTTGTACGTCGCCGACATTGAGGCCGTAGCGTGAGGCTTTGTCGCGGTCGATGTTGATGGTCAGCACGGGCAGGCCGCTGGTTTGTTCGACTTTGACCTCGGAGGCACCTTCGACTTTTTCCAGCACTTCGGAAATCTCGCCAGCGGTCTTGTTCAGCACGTCCATGTTGTCACCAAACACTTTGACCGCGACGTCGCTGCGCACGCCTGAGATCAGTTCGTTAAAGCGCAGTTGAATCGGCTGGGAAATCTCGTAGTTGCTGCCGGGCAGTTCGGCGCTGGCTTTCTGGATTTCGGCCACTAGCTCTTCTCGGGTTTTGTTCGGGTTTGGCCATTGGTCCTTAGGCTTGAGCATCACGTAGGCATCGGAGATATTCGGCGGCATCAGGTCGGAGGCGATCTCGGCGGTACCGGTACGGGCGAACACTCGTTCGATTTCCGGCACTTTCGTGATCAGCTGTTTTTCCAGGCTCTGCTGCATTTGCACCGATTGAGTCAGGCTGGTGCCGGGCGTACGCATGGCTTGCAGGGCAAAGTCACCTTCGCTGAGGCTTGGGATAAATTCGCTGCCCATGCGGCTGGCGAGCACACCGGACAGCACGATGAGCAGCGCGGCTCCGGCGAACACTTTGTTGCGGTTGCCCATCACCCATTTAAGAACCGGCTCATAGGTGGTGCGCGCGGTGCGCATAACGAAGTTTTCTTCTTCCTTCACTTTGCCGGTAATAAACAGGGCGATGGCTGCGGGGACGAAGGTCAGGGAGAGGATCATCGCGCCGAGCAGGGCGATTACCACGGTGAAGGCCATGGGGTGGAACATTTTCCCTTCAACGCCGGTGAGGGCGAAGATCGGCAGGTACACCACCATGATGATGAGCTGGCCGAAGATCAACGCGCGGCGCGCTTCTTTGGACGCGGCGAAGACTTCATGCAGGCGTTCGCTGCGGGTGAGCATGCGGCCGTGATGCTGCTGTGCGTGGGCCAGGCGGCGGATGGCGTTTTCGACAATCACCACCGCGCCGTCGACGATGATGCCGAAGTCCAGTGCGCCAAGGCTCATGAGGTTGGCGCTGACTTTGTTGCTGTACATGCCGGTGAAGGTGAACAGCATCGACAGCGGAATCACCATGGCGGTGATGATGGCGGCGCGGATGTTGCCGAGGAACATAAAGAGGATGGCGATGACCAGCACAGCCCCTTCAATCAGGTTCTTTTTCACCGTGGCGATGGCTTTATCCACCAGTGTGGTGCGGTCGTAAACGGTAACGGCGGTAACGCCTTCTGGCAGAGTGCGGTTGATCTCTTCCAGTTTGGCGGCTACGGCCTGGGAGACGCTGCGGCTGTTTTCGCCGATGAGCATAAACACGGTGCCGAGCACCACTTCACGGCCGTTTTCGGTGGCGGCACCGGAGCGGATTTCGCGGCCAATTTGTACATCGGCGACGTTGCTGACGCGGATCGGGGTGCCGTCGACATTGCTGATAACGATATTGGCGATGTCGGGGATGTCGGCCACCTGGCCCGGTGCGCGAATCAGCAGCTGTTCGCCGCTGTGTTCGATGTAACCGGCACCGACGTTGGTGTTGTTGCGCTCCAGCGCGGTGATCAGGTCGCCGAGGGTGAGTTTGTAAGCGGACAGGCGTTTTGGGTCCGGGGCGATCTGGTATTCCTTGGCAAAGCCGCCGATGGTGTTGATCTCAGCCACGCCCGGCACGTTGCGCAACTGCGGTTTGATGATCCAGTCCTGAATCACCCGCAGGTCGGTTGGCGTGTAGGGCGTGCCGTCTTCCTTGAGTGCGCCGTCTTCAGCTTCAACCGTCCACAGGAAGATCTCGCCCAGGCCGGTGGAGATCGGCCCCATCATCGTCTCGGCTCCTTCCGGCAACTGTTCGCGGGCCCCTTGCAGGCGCTCGTTGACCAGTTGGCGGGCGAAGTAGACGTCGGTGCCGTCTTCAAAAATCACTGTGACCTGCGACAGGCCCGAGCGGGACAGTGAGCGGGTTTGCTTCAGATTGGGCAAGCCGGCCATGGCCGTTTCAATCGGGTAGGTGATGCGCTGCTCGGTTTCAAGCGGGGAGAAACCGGCTGCGGCGGTGTTGATCTGCACCTGGACGTTGGTGATGTCGGGGACCGCGTCGATCGGCAGCTTCTGATAACTGGCGATGCCCACGGCGGCCATCGCCAGGACGGCGAGGAGCACGACGATGCGTTGCTCGATGGCAAACTGAATGATGCGTTCAAACATGCCTGGTTATCCTCAGTGGTGATCTGCTGCGCTTTTGCCCAGTTCCGACTTGAGGATGAAGCTGCCCTCTGCGGCGACTTGTGTGCCTTCGTCCAATCCCTGGCTGATCTCGACTTTGCCGCCGTTGCCCGCACCCGTGGTTACGGTGCGCGGGACAAAGCCGTCAGCGACGCGGATGAACACCGAGGGCTTTTCTTCAAGCGTCTGAATCGACTCAGTTGGTACGGTGACGTTGCTCTGGCGTGAGTCGGTGGCGACTACGACCGAGACAAACAGGCCGGGACGCCACGCGCCTTCGGGGTTTTGCAGAGTGGCGCGGGCGATGGCGGTACGGGTTTGTTCCCCGAGTAGGCTGCCGATGTAAGAGACGGTGCCCTGGACTTCGGCATTTAGCTCCGGCGAGCTGACTTTGACCGGCTTGCCGACGCGGACTTTGCCCAGATCGCTGGGGGAGATATTGAAGGTCGCCCAGACGTTGCTGAGGTCGGAGACGGTGAAGGCGTTGCTGGCTTCAGTGACTGATTCGCCGAGGACCAGGTGCTTCTCCACTACAACGCCGTCGAACGGTGCGCGCAGCTCGTAGCTGTTGCCGCCGGTGAGGGCGACGTTGTCACCGAAGGCCGCCATTTTCTGGCGGGCGTTGGCCACGGCAATTTCGGCTTCCTGTAGCTGCTGGCGTGCTTGCAGGTAATCCTGCTCGGCGGAAATCTTTTCCTGCCACAGCTGGCGTTCGCGGTTGAACGTGGTGCGGGCCAGCTCCAGGCGGCGTTGGGAGGCAGCCAGCTCGCTGCGCTGATCGGAGATTTGCTGGCTGGCAATCACAGCCAGCAGTTGGCCCTTTTTGACGCTCTGGCCGAGTTCGACTTCGACCTTTTCCACAATGCCGGTGGTTCTCGGGACAACGTGGGCGGTGCGGTCTTCGTTGAAGCGGATTTCGCCGGGCAGGCTCAGGGTTTCGGTCATTTGCGCAGGAGCGGCGCTGGTCAGCTGAATGCCTGCGGCTTTGATCTGGCTGTCGCTGAGTTTGATCAGGCCTTCATCCCGGGAGAAGGGGAAACTGAAAGTTGTGCCGTCGCGCTGGAGTTTGAGGGTGGCGTCAAAGTAGTGCGGCTCGCCAATGCCTGAGTCGCTGACAAAACTGTTGCCGCTGGCGCTGAACGTCACTTGCCTGGCTGCTTTGTAGCCGGGTTGTCTGAGTTCAAGTGACACCTGCAGTCCGGCGGGGCTGACGGGCTTGTTGGCTTGGCTGAGGAACAGCTTCATCGGTGTGCCGTCAGGAATCACCAGCTCTGCATCCAGGCCGCCGATGTTGAAGCTCATTCCGCCATTGGGGCCGTTTTTGTGGTGTTCCTGATCAATGTGTTGAGCGGCATCTTCATGGGCGTTGGCCGGGCTTGAGCCGTGGTGTTCGGCGTCTTTATGCGCACTTGCTTCTGCGTGTTGGGCTTGCTCGGCTGGCGCATCGTCGGCCCAGACTGAATAGGCGCTGCCTGTCAGGCCAAGCCCGGTAGCAATAGCGAGCGCCAGGGATAGTCTCTTGTTCATAAATTACTCCGGCAAAAGGGATGCAGGCCCGCTTGGGCGGCCTGTCTGTAAGGGTGGAATTCGTGGGTTCAGCGGCTGGCTGCGAGCGCAGTGATGTCACCGTAGACGCGCTCCACCAGCACCCAGGAGGCGGTGGCTGAGGCCAGGGCGTTGACGTAGTTGCTGCGGGCAGTGATCAGCGTGCGCTGGGCGTCGAGAACATCGAGAAAGGCGAACTTGCCCATTTCGAAGCCTCGGGTGGCGCTATCCACCGCGCTCTTGGCAGAGGGCAGGATGGTGCTGTTGAACATCTCGATCTCATCCATGGCCACCAGCCACTGGTCCATGGCTTGCTGCACGTCAGAGCGCAGGTTCAGTTCGGTGGCATTGCGCAGGTCGCGGGCCTGATCGGCACGGTAGGAGGCGGACAGGATGTTGCCCTGGTTGCGGTTGAACAGCGGAATCGGCATCGACAGGCCAACCAGGTTGACGCGTTGGCGCAGGCCTTTGTCGTACTGGCTGCCGACGCTGACGGTGAGATCTGGAATGCGCTGGGTCTTTTCCAGTGCCAGTGAGGCCTCCTGCTCATCGACTGACAGGCGTGCAATGCGCATCACTGCGGTGTCGTCCAGGCGCGACCAGAGGCCATTCACCGCTGGCGGTTTGGGCAGGCGCGTGGGGTCTCCTTCCAGGCTGAGCGGGGTGCCTTCCTGACCGAGGGTGGCCTGCAGGCGGGCAAGGGCGTTGGCTTTGTCACGCTGGGCGCGGCGCAGCTCAACGTCCACTTCAGACAGCTGCACCTGCGCGCGGGTCAGTTCAACCGGTGACACCTTGCCCGCTTCCACACGGGCTCTGGCACCGTCGGCACCGCGCTTGGCCAGTTGCAGGGATTGTTGCGTCAGCTGCACCCGCATGTCCGCCAGCAGGCTGTCATAAAACGCCTGAATGACATTGGCGCGCAGTTCGTTCTTGCTGCGTTCCAGCTCTACGTTCGCGGCAGACTGGCCTTTCTCGGCCAGATCAATACGTGCGCCACGCTTGCCGCCAAGTTCGATGGGCTGGGCAATTTGCACGGAAGTAATGCTGGACTGGCTGCGGGTGTCTTCCATGCTCCAGGACAGCTCGGGGTTAGGAATCAGCCCGGCTTGTTGGCGACCGCCCTGGGCAATCCCGATCTGGCGATTCGCGGCAGACAGCGTAGGGCTATTGGCCTCAGCCTGGCGCAGGGCTTCATCCAGTGACAGCCCTTGGGCGGAGGCGCTCATCGCTGGTGCGAGGATCCACAGGCTCAGCAGTGAGCGGGATAAAAGTTTCCGGTATCGGTTTGCAACAGCACCTTTTTCAGCGAACAAGGGTCAATCCTCCGCAACAAATAGTCACGCCCGCTTCAATATCAGCTGCTTGGTTATCTGCAGGTTTAGATTGAGTGTTTGGCGGGAGTGGTTTCGTGGCGGATTATAAAAATCGGCACCTATCTCCAAAGTGAGTGAAAGATTACAAATATGTAATCTTTGTTACGCATTTTAATCTTTCAATTAATATTGCGCCGGCACAGGATAAGTCAGCCTGTTAATACGGTTCTGGAAGTAATGTCTAGTCACCAGTGTTAATCAAAATGCTACTGATGGCCTTGCAGTGTAAGGCTTTGGTGGCCCAGAGCCATGGTTTGTTGGTGCAGGTATTGACCCTGTAGTGGGTACAGGTTTTAGGATTGGTAAATATATCGGCTGTGCTACAGCGTGAATAAGTTTGGCAGCTGGTTAATTAAATTTAATACACGCCATATGGTTGTATGTAAGGTTCTTTCACGGAAGATAGTGTTATGCGAATTTTGATTGTTGAGGATGAAATTAAAACCGCTGAATACCTGCATCAGGGTTTAACTGAGAGCGGATATATAGTGGATAAGGTTCACTCCGGGTTGGATGGCCTGCACTTGGTCCGGCAGCAGGAATATGACTTGGTCATCCTCGACGTAAACCTGCCGGGGCTGGATGGCTGGGGCGTCTTGGAGAGCCTGCGGCGTGACAGCAATACGCGGGTGATGATGCTTACCGCGCGGGGGCGTCTGGCAGACAAAATCAAAGGTCTGGACTTGGGCGCGGATGACTATCTGGTTAAGCCGTTTGAGTTTCCCGAGCTGCTGGCCCGTGTGCGCACATTGTTACGGCGCAGCGATCAGGCGTCTGCGCCGAGTGTTTTGCGCGTGGCCGATCTGGAGCTGGACCCCGGCCGTCACCGTGCATTTCGCGGCGATCAGCGGATTGACCTGACCACCAAAGAGTTTGCCTTGTTGCACCTTCTGATGCGCCGCAGTGGGGAAGTGCTGACGCGTACTCAAATCACGTCACTGGTATGGGATATGAATTTCGACTGCGACACTAATGTTGTGGACGTTTCCATTCGCCGCTTACGGGCCAAAATTGATGATGCTTTCCAGCCGAAACTGATCCACACCCTGCGTGGTGTGGGCTATGTGCTCGAGGCGCGGGAATGAAGCCTGCCAGTCTTTCTGCCCGGCTGGGGTTATCCGTCGCCCTGATGGGTGCGGCGATTGTGGTGCTGCTGGCCGGGCTCGCCTATTTCTCCCTGTCCCGTGAGCTGAGCCTGCATGCGAAAAACACTCTGACCGGCAAGCTGGAGCAGGTTCAGCATCGCCTTGAAGAAGACCGGCTGACCCGTGCGGACATCATCAGCCAGCCCCATCACCTGATTGATATCGTCGCCGGGCACGACAATCTGCAGCTGGATATCTACGAAAGTGGCGATGTGGGGCGCTCGCTATTGAGCATGACTAACGCCTCCAAAGTGCCCAAGCCCAGCTACATTGGCGGGCAGCCGCAGTTGCTTGAATGGTTGGATGGCACCCGGCGCAACTTCATGACCCTGGGCCAGGACGTGCGCTTGCAGGATGGCAGCGAGGTGACGCTGCAACTGTCGATTGACCGCACGATGGATGAAGTACTGCTGACGGCGTTTCTGCGTTCCAGCCTGATTGCCTTGCCGTTTCTGGTGCTGTTTATCGGCCTGGGCGGCTGGTGGATTGTGCAGGGTGGGCTGGCACCGCTGCGCAACTTCAGAAAAGTGGCGGCGCGGGTGACCACGCAGGACCTTGCCCATCGCCTTGAAACGGATGGCCTGCCGCTTGAGTTGAGTGAGCTGGCATTCAGCATCAACTACATGCTGGGCCGGTTGGACAGTGGCGTGCAGGAGCTGTCGCAGTTTTCTGATGATCTGGCCCACGAGCTACGCTCACCGATCAGTAACCTGATGGGTAAGGCACAAGTGACCTTGTCCCGGGAGCGGCCGCCTGAGGAATACAAAGCGGTGTTGGAAAGCTGCACCGAAGAGCTGGAGCGCATCAGCCGGATTGTCTCGGACATGCTGTTTCTTGCCCAGGCCGGGCAACCCATCTCACTGACTTCATTCAGCCGTATCAGTCTGGGGGATGAAGCGCGTCAGGTGGCTGATCTGTTTTCGATTAGCGCAGAAGATAAGCAGGTTGATATCAAACTCAGTGGTGACGGCATCATCATCGGCGAGCGGTTAATGGTGCAGCGGGCCATTTCCAACTTGCTGTCCAATGCCATCCGTCACAGCCATGTGGAGAGTGTTATCTGGGTCAATATTCAAGAACAGGCCGGCAAGGTGGTGCTGTCCGTGAGCAATCCCGGCGTTGGGATTCCAGCACAGCATCTGCCGCACCTGTTTGAACGCTTCTACCGGGTGGACGCCAGCCGCAGTCGGGCGGAAGGCGGCACTGGGCTGGGCCTGGCCATCGTGCATTCGATCATGAATGTTCATCAGGGCGCGGTGGAAGTCAGCAGTGAACTGGCAGGTATCACCACGTTCCGCCTGCTGTTCCCGGCGCACCATCAGAAGCAATTGGAAAACCAAGTGCGCAGCCAGCAGCGGTGATGCACCGCTGCGCGGACTGTTAGCGCGGCTTGAGGGGCTGCGTGCGCGGCAGTAAGGCGGTGGCCAGTCCCAGCAGTGGCAGGAACGAGACCAGCTGATAGACCCAGACGATGCCCTTGATGTCGGCCAGCTCACCCAGCCCGGCTGCACCGACTCCGCCAATGCCGAACATCAGCCCGAACATCAGCCCGGAAACCATCCCGACCCGGCCCGGCACAGCCTCCTGCGCGTATACCACCATGGCAGAAAAGGCCGACGACATGACCAGGCCAATCATGATCGCCAGCACCGCGGTCAGCGTTGGCCCGGCGTAGGGCAGGGCGAGGGCAAACGGTGCAACACCGAGGAAGGAAATCCAGATCACTGCTTTGCGTCCGATCCGATCACCAATCGGGCCGCCGGCAAAGGTGCCCAGCGCAATCGCCGCAAGGAAGATGAACAGATAAATCTGGCTCTGCTGAACGCTCATGCTGAAGCGTTCCATCAGGTAGAAGGTGAAGTAGTTGGTGAACGCGCCAATGTAGATGAACTTGGCGAACATCAGTACCGCGATAACGGCGATGGCCTGAATCACCTGATTGCGGCTGAGCCCTTCGGTATTGCCGCCGGACAGTTTTTTAAGCCGGGCCTGGCCATGGCTGACGGTCCAGAGGGTAAGTCGCCACAGTACGAATATCCCCAGTGCAGCGGCCACGACAAACCAGGCAATCGCATATTGACCAAAGGGAATCACAATCGCTGCAGCGAGCAACGGTCCGAGCGCCGTGCCTGAGTTTCCGCCCACCTGAAAGGTCGATTGCGCTGTGCCAAAGCGTCCGCCTGAACCCATACGTGCCACCCGCGAGGCTTCAGGGTGGAAGGTTGCAGAGCCAATCCCCATGACGGCAGAACCCAGTAACAGCCAGGTGTAGCTGGGGGCCATTGCCAGAATGCACATGCCCAGCAGGGTCATCACCATGCCTGCTGGCAGCAAGTAGGGCATTGGGCGTTTGTCTGTGTACAGGCCGATCCACGGTTGCAGAAATGAGGCGATCAGCTGATAGAGCATGCCCAGTATGCCGATCTGCGAAAAACTCAGCGAAAACTCGCTTTTGAGCATCGGGTAGACCGCAGGCAAAACGGCCTGGCATAGATCGTTGATCAGGTGAGCAAAGGCAGCAGCACCCACCACCGGCAGCAGAAACTGATTGGCGGATACGCCCTGCTGGTTAGTCGGTGTTTGGGGCGATTGGGCAGATTGGCTTGTCATGCGGGTGACTTATTCTGGAGAGAATCTGGTTGGCGTGTTGTCCACAGATGAATCGGTTCCGGTATGCCCGCCGCAGGTAAGCGGAAGGCTCTGGACCGGAGATATTGCCTGTTTATCTTGTTAGGTGCCTAACATTTTTATGATCGGCAGGTGAACAACTGCCCGGCGGCAGTCAGCCAATCAGGAGATTTGAGCATGTCCAGCTACCCCGTTTCGGTCAAAGGCGTTCTGTTTTCCCCGGATCAGCAACTGGTGTTGTTGCTCAATGAGCGCAACGAGTGGGAGCTGCCCGGAGGCCGGATCGAACTGGGTGAATCCCCTGCGCAATGCCTGGCCCGTGAAATCCGCGAAGAGCTGAACCTGAAGGTGAACGTGGATGAGTTGCTGGACACCTATCTGTTCGAGGTCGTCCCGGCCAGGCACGTATTTATCGTCACCTTCCGCTGCACCCTGACAGGCCCTTTCGATCCGGAAGTCAGCCACGAACATAAAAGCATCGGCTTGTTTGCCGCGGATCAACTGCCGGACAACTTGCCGGAAGGGTATCGGGCGTCAATTCAGCGGGTGTTGGAGAGTGTGGGGTGATTTGAGGGGGTTAACGCCTCTGCCCAAACTCCGGGCAGAGGCATCACTGGGGGTTACGTCAGTTGGTTTCGTTTGCGCTGCGCTTTCACCTTGTACATTTCATGGTCGGCTTTGCGGATAGCGTCATCTGCACTCAGGGTGCCGGGCAGCATGGCTGCAATCCCGACACTGGCTCCCGGGTAATCAAGCTCGCTGTCTACACTGCTCAGCTTGAAGCGGCCGCTGCTGGCATGGGTAAGGCGCGTTTGCAGTAGATCTGCAGCGTGCTGCATCTCACTGTCAGGCATTGATGAGCTGATCGACGGGCCCAGTGCGATGACGATGAATTCATCACCACCGGCACGGCCGATCACATCGCTACTTCTCAGGGCCTGCTTCAGCTGGTTGGCCATGCCTTGCAGAAACTCATCGCCAGCCAGATGGCCATAGGTGTCGTTAATCTGCTTGAAACCATCCAGATCAATAACGCCAATCAGCACAAACCTGTTTTCCCGTTGCGCAAGATCGAACATGCGACTGATGTCACTCAGCACCGCGCGGCGGTTAGGCAGTCCGGTCAACGGGTCAGTCAGGGCTAGTTTCGTCAGCTCTTGGTTGGCTTTCTGCAACTGGTCGACGAGGATTTCACGCTCCAGTGAGTAGCTGATCAGCCCGGACAGCAGACGCAGCAGCGGTTCGACATTCGGTGCGCGGGTCACGCTTTGGGCGCTGGCTGCGCAGACTGTACCCAGCAGATCGCCGTTTTGGGACCTGATCGGAGCGGTTATGTAGGTCTTTATTCCGAGCGCGGCGGCTGCATCGGAGTCACCCCAGCACTCGGCGACATTACTGGTGTACAGGCGACCCTCTTCCAGGGCGCGTCTGCACAGCGTATCGCCCCAGGGGACTTCGAGTCCTTCGGGGATTTGCATATCGCCGGTGTTGCAGGCAAAGACGACTTTCTGCGTGCCTGCATTTAAGTCAATGGTGGTGAGGTAGGCGGACTCCAGGCCGGTGACTTCGCTGAGAATCGTCAGCAGCGGGCGTGTCAGTTCCTCAAGGCTGCGGGCTTTGGGGACGGTATCTGAGAGCAGACTAAGGATCGGATCCATTTACGTGTCACTGTGGGGAACATACATCTAGTTTTGTCCAGCTTTGCAGCGGTTGCATAACGCTATATCAATAAAATTGTTCGATCGTGCAAATTTGCTGGGCGGGTAATACGGCCCGTAAGGCTTGTGCAGTCTCTATGCTGCACACAAAGCAGAAGCCCCGCATGAGCGGGGCTTCTGTTTAAGCAGGTGAACGCTCAGACATCAGGCTCGATGACTTTCTTGCGCCAGGCATTGCCGCCCGGCAAGACCAGGTTCAGCAGCAGTGCGATGACTGCGCACAGCGAGATGCCGGAGAGGGCGAAGTCGTTACCGCCGAAGACCATGCCACCAATGCCGAACACCAGCGTGACGGATACGATGATCAGGTTGCGTGCTTCGGACAGATCGACCTGATGGCGGATCAGGGTATTCAAGCCGACCACAGCAATCGAGCCGAACAGCAGGCAGAGGATGCCGCCCATGACCGGCACCGGAATACTTTGCAGTGCGGTGCCGAACTTGCCGACAAAGGCCAGGGCAATGGCAATGATCGCCGCCCAGGTCATGATTTTCGGGTTGTAGTTCTTGGTCAGCATCACCGCGCCGGTCACTTCTGCATAGGTCGTGTTGGGCGGGCCGCCGAACATACCGGCCGCGGAGGTAGCCAGACCGTCGCCCAGCAGGGTGCGGTGCAAGCCAGGCTTCTTGATGAAGTTTTTGCCAGTCACGCTGCCGATGGCGACTACGCCGCCGATGTGTTCAATGGCCGGAGCCAGTGCAACCGGAACGATGTAGAGAATCGCACCCCAATGCAGTTCAGGCGCAACAAACGCAGGCATGGCCAGCCACGGTGCAGTGTGCACAGCACTGGTATCAATGACGCCGCAGAACGCTGCAACGGTGCAGCCCGCGATGATCCCGGCAAGAATCGGCACCAGACGCAGCAGTCCACGGCCCAGCGCGGCAACCAGCACAGTTACCACCAGTGCAGTCATGGAGATCAGCATGGCGGTCTCGTACGGCACCAACTGCGCGCTGCCGTCACCGGCCTTGCCCATGGCCATGTTTACCGCCACCGGGGACAGTGCCAGACCGATTGAGATGATCACCGGGGCGATCACAACCGGCGGCAGCAGTTTGTCGATAAAGTCAGCGCCGCGGACTTTGACGATGGCGCTGAGAACGATATACACCAGACCTGAAGCAATGATGCCGCCCAATACCGCCGGCAGGCCGAACTCGCCTTTAGCGGCCAGAATAGGCGCGATAAAGGCAAAGCTTGAAGCAAGGAAAACAGGGACCTGGCGGCCAGTTACCAGTTGGAACAACAGCGTGCCGATGCCGGCTGTAAACAGCGCGACGTTCGGGTCCATGCCGGTAATCAGCGGCATCAGCACCAGTGCGCCAAACGCCACAAAGAGCATTTGCGCGCCGGAGATCACCTGACGCCAGAGCGGGTCATTGAATTCATCCTGCATGAATCAGGCATCCTTCTGTTTGGTGCCGAAGATTTTGTCACCCGCATCGCCCAAGCCGGGAATGATGTAGCCCTGGTCGTTGAGGTGGCTGTCGATCGAAGCCGTATAGATAGTCACATCCGGGTGGGCGTCCTGAACCACCTTGATGCCTTCCGGTGCCGCCACCAGAACCATGGCGCGGATTTCCTTGCAGCCGGCCTTTTTCAGCAGGTCGATGGTGGCAACCATGGAGCCGCCGGTTGCCAGCATTGGGTCTACGATCATCGCCAGACGCTCGTCGATCTCCGGAACCAGCTTTTCCAGATAGGTGTGGGCTTGCAGGGTTTCTTCGTTGCGGGCGACACCTACGGCGCTGACTTTGGCGCCGGGGATGAGGCTGAGAACGCCGTCGAGCATGCCGATACCAGCGCGCAGGATTGGTACGATGGTAATTTTCTTCCCGGAGATTTTTTCAACCTGAACCGGACCGCACCAGCCATCCAGTTCATAATTTTCCAGCGGCAGATCCTTTGTCGCTTCGTAGGTCAGCAGGGCCGCGATTTCCTGGGCCAGTTCGCGGAAGTTTTTGGTGCTGATTCCGGCACGGCGCATCAGGCCGATTTTGTGGCGAATAAGCGGGTGGCGGATCTCGAGGACGGACATAGGGCGGGATTCTCCGGAAGCAGGTAAACCGCTAAAGATTAAAGCATTGGCAGCTATATGTGTCCGAAAATGTCTTGGTCAGGTCGATTATCGCCTAATGTATAGTTTTTTAGCGAAAATCGCCGTCGTTATTCGGTTTTGTCTTGCCGGCTATTTGGCTGGGTAGTATCTTTTCCGGTTTTTATCTTGACGCCTTGGTCAGCTTTTAACTGGCGGGGCCCGCTGCAGAGAGGAAACAGAATGTCCGCTGAACTCGAGCACATCCGCCAGGTGATGGCTGAAGCCGATTGTTTGTACACCGAAGCCCAGGTCGAGGCTGCGATTGATCAGGTTGCCGCCTCTATTACTGAGAAGCTGGCTGACAGCAATCCAGTTGTGTTCTGTGTCATGAACGGCGGTCTGATCTTTTCCGGCAAACTGGTGACCAAGCTCAACTTCCCGCTGGAACTGTCCTACCTGCACGCTACCCGCTATCGCAATGAAACCACCGGCGGCGAGCTGTTCTGGAAAGCCAAACCTGAAATCTCCTTCATCGACCGCGATGTGCTGATCATCGACGATATTCTGGATGAAGGTCACACCCTGCGCGCCATCATCGACTTCTGCCGCCACGCCGGTGCCCGCGCTGTACACACCGCTGTGCTGATCGACAAAGATCACGATCGCAAGGCTGTACCGGGCATGAAAGCCGACTTCGTTGGAATGTCCTGCATTGACCGTTACATCTTTGGTTATGGCATGGATTACAAAGGCTACTGGCGCAACGCTGCCGGTATCTACGCGGTCAAAGGCCTGTAAGGCTTCAGCACATCAACGGCCCTGCAAGGGATTGCGCTACGTGCAGGATGCACGCCGTTGAGCCCCGCCCCCTACCAGCGTTAAACTGCGCCCCTCGTGAGGCTTGGTAGCTGGAGTGAACCGTGCGTAAAGATAAGAAACAGGTAATTGGCGAAGAAATCAGCGACGAGCAGATCAAGCGCTATCTCAATGAAGAGCCAGCGGACGCCACGCCACCTTCGCTGCACAAATTGATCAAGGCTTACCGTGGTCTGCGCGTTGACGACTTCGAGCGCTTTATCGGCTTTTTCGTTGAGGCAGGCTTTGACCTCAACGCCAAGGATGCTCAAGGCAATGACTTTGTCGCGTTGATCCAAGATCAGCGTTTTGCCGAGTCCTACATCGAGATCATCAAGGCCGCTCGCGCCTGATACGTCTCTCCCTGCCGGGCCGTGAATATTCACGGCTCTCTGGCAGTTCTGCTTTCCCTTTCTTTGTAATGCGCAGTTTGCTGCTGGATGTAACACGCAGCTTGCCGCTTGTGGCAGATAATCACTGCGATCAATAGTGCTTTCAGTGGGCGAGACGACCGGTCATATTCTTGCCCCATGAATATCCGAACCCGACTCGACAAGCGTGAACTGATCCTCGTCAAAGGTGCCGAAGTGATGACTCGTCGTGGTTATCACGGCGCAGGTGTGCAGGAGATTGTGCAGGCCGCCGGGGTGCCCAAAGGGTCGTTCTACCATTACTTCGAGAGTAAGGAAGATTTCGCCCTACAAGCCCTGCAGAGCATTTATCAGCCGCGTTTGCAGCGCTACGCCGATGCACTCAGTAACACGGCCTTGAGTCCCAGTGCGCGGATTCTGGGTTATTACCGTGAGCTGGTTGAGCACTTCACCCGGCAAGAGCGTCTGGAATATCACTGCTTTATCGGCAGCCTGAGCTTTGAAATGGCTGAGCTTTCTCCGCCACTGGGTGCGGCTGTGGACGGGATTCTGCAACAGTCGGCGGATATTCTTCAGGCCTGTCTTGAGCAGGCGCAAGCGGCGGGGCAACTGGCCGCCGATGAGGACTGCCGTAATCTGGCCGCATTTATCTGCAATGCCTGGCAGGGCACGCTGACCCGGCTGAAAGTGTCCGGCAACTTGCAGGCATTAACCGATTTCATCGAACGGCTGCAGCGCTTGCTGCAGGCCTGAAAACTCCCTCAATCAGTCGCGGCATGGCCGCCAAGGATAGATCATGACTGCATCTGCACTGTTTCAGCCTTTCACCCTGGGCAACCTGACACTGCCGACTCGCGTGGTGATGGCGCCGATGACCCGTTCGTTTTCGCCAGGTGGCGTACCTAACAGCAAGGTCATTGAGTACTACCGCCGCCGCGCAGCGGGCGGTGTTGGCCTGATCATCACTGAAGGCACCACCGTGGGCCATAAAGCCAGCAACGGCTACCCGCATGTGCCGCGTTTTTATGGTGAAGACGCGCTGGCAGGTTGGCAGAAAGTGGTTGAAGCAGTTCACGCCGAAGGCGGCAAGATCGTCCCGCAACTGTGGCACGTCGGCAGTGTGCGCCGCATCGGTACTGAACCAGATGCCAGCGTGCCGGGTTATGGCCCGAGCGAGAAGGTTAAGGATGGCAATGTCATTGTTCACGGCATGACTAAAGAGGACATTCAGGAGGTCATCGCCGCGTTTGCCCAAGCCGCCAAAGACGCCAAACGCATCGGCATGGATGGCGTTGAGCTGCATGGCGCTCATGGTTACCTGATCGACCAGTTTTTCTGGGAAGGCAGCAACAAGCGCACTGACGAATACGGCGGTGATCTGGCGGGGCGCTCACGCTTTGCCATCGAGTTGATCAAGGCAGTGCGTGAAGCGGTTGGCCCGGACTTCCCGATTATTCTGCGCTGGTCGCAGTGGAAGCAGCAGGATTACACCGCGCGTCTGGTGCAAACTCCGGAAGCGCTGGAAGCATTCCTCAAGCCGCTGTCGGATGCTGGTGTGGACGTCTTCCACTGCTCAACCCGCCGCTTCTGGGAGCCGGAGTTTGAAGGCTCCGACCTGAACCTGGCTGGCTGGACCCGTAAGCTCACTGGTAAGCCGGTGATTACTGTCGGCAGCGTCGGGTTGGATGAGGAGTTTATGCAGTTTATGGTCAACACCGACAAGGTGGCCCAGCCTGCGAGTCTGGAAAAACTGCTGGAGCGCCTGAATAAGCAGGAGTTTGATCTGGTTGCTGTCGGCCGCGCGCTGCTGGTCGATCCAGACTGGGCGGTGAAAGTGCGTGATGGCCGCGAGGAAGACATTCTGCCGTTTAGCCGTGATGCGCTGACCAAGTTGGTCTGATTGCGTTCGGTGTGTGGTTGTTGTGACAAAGCCCATCGTAATGATGGGCTTTGTTTATCTGGGCACCTGCTGAAACGCTGTTCGCTCAGTGAATAGCTTTCAGGTTGAACCGGCGAGAGTCATAGTGATCAGTATCACTCATGTCTGCATCATCCGTGCTCAAGCCAGATGATAATCAGGCTGATGCATCATTAATCGAAGGTTGAAGATTAAGCATGAAAGTATTGCGTGCTCTGGGCTTTATGGGGGCGACAGTGGCTACTCTGACGGTCCAGCAGGTTCTGGCTGAGCAGTGGCCGGAGCCCATTCAGGCCATTGAGAAACGCGGGCCGAAGGTCGTCGGTCGCTTCGACGCGCCCAATGGCTTGCAAGGCTTTGCCGCACGTTACAACGGGCAGGGCATTGCGATGTACCTGACGCCTGACGGCAAGAATGTACTTGTCGGCAGTCTTTACGATGCGCAGGGCAATGATCTGAGCAAAGAACCGGTCGATAAACTGGTGTATCAGCCTATGGGCAAGGAGTTCTGGCAGCGCCTGGAGCTCAGCACATGGGTTTTGGATGGTGCGGCGGATGCGCCCCGCATTGTCTATGTCATTGCTGATGCAAACTGCCCGTATTGCAGTCAGTTCTGGAAGCAGGCACGGCCATGGGTGAAGGCCGGTAATGTGCAATTGCGTCACGTATTGGTAGGGATTTTGCGTGAAGACAGCGCCGGAAAAGCCGCCGCGATACTCAGTTCTAAATCCCCGCAAACTGCGCTGAACAACCATGAAGCCGCTGGCAAGGACAGCAATATAAGACCGCTGGTGCGTATACCGGATGCTATCAACGGTAAGTTGGCGGCGAATCTTGTTCTGATGCGGGATCTTGGCGCAGCGGCTACACCTGCGATTTTCTATATGGACGGTGACCGTTTGCAGCAGCACCAAGGCGCCCCACGAGCTGAAACATTGCAGCAGATTTTGGGGCCGTTGCCAGATGCCTGAGTCGGAGGCTGTGGCTGCACCGTAAAACAAAACGCCCGGTACAGTGACCGGGCGTTTTGTTTCAGATCAGAGAGTCGAGGCTCACAGAGCCGCTACGTCGTCCGCCTGCAGGCCTTTTTGGCCTTGAGTTACTGCAAATTCAACTTTCTGCCCTTCGAGCAGAGTGCGATGGCCTTCACCGCGAATCGCACGGAAGTGGACGAAAACATCCGCACCGCTTTCGCGTTGGATAAAACCATAACCTTTGGAATCATTGAACCACTTAACGGTGCCTGTCTCGCGATCAGCCATTGCCTGAATCTCCAGCCTACAAATTTTTATTTTTCGACGATAGCGTGCCGGCAGAGCAGCCATCACCAGAGAACGATTATAAAACAGCGTATTGCTCAGCAAAGCAATAGCTGTACGTCCGTACTTTTAACTATGTATGAGATTTTTCGTGAAATTTCGCGGGCTAGTACCAGTTTTCAGGGATACGAGGTCGTTCCCAGAATATAAGCACTATTTCGCGACAGAACTGCCGTGGCAGAGAAGGGGCTCTGCCACGGCATTGAGGGAGGATTAACGCTGTTTACGGCGACGCCACAGCCACAGGGCCAGAACGCCCAGTGTGAGCATCAGTGGGACCAGACCGATGTTGATGAACTTGAGGGTGCGCCCCAGTGCATCAATATCTGCATTGAGCTGGTAGCGCACGTCGCGCAGCTCCTTGCGGATGGTCAGCTTCTGCTGCACAAACTGCTGCACGGCCGTTTGCTGCTCAGGCGTCAGCTCCAGCGGCTTGCTTGGGTCTTCGTTCTGTTGCAGTTCGGCCAGCTTCTTCTCGGTATCCGCCAGTTGAGCCTGCAAGGCCTGCTCTTTCTCGCGGAAGCGGGCCTCAGCCTCGCGCTGAATGTTCTCAACGACGTCGAACGGGCGGGTGAAGCGCCCGCGTGAGCGCACGCTGATCAGGGCTTCGGAACCTGCCAGGTTGTCCAGTGCGTTAATCGCAAAGCTGGCGTTGTCGGCCCATGGTTGAGGAATGCGTTGACCGAAGAAGTCCTGCACGCGCACCCACATGCGGTCGGCCAGCATATCGGTGTCGGCCACCACGATGACGTTGATATTGTCGGCTTGCTTCAGGCCATCTTTCTGACCTTCGATACCGTCCGGGAAAGCTGTCTGCGCCGGACCGCTGATACGGGCCGCCAGGGTGTAGCGTTCGCCGGTCGGTTGCAGTTCGCGGATCAGCTCTTCCGGGTTGGCCAGCATGCCGAAGCGTTTGGCATCAAACGGCATGGCGTACTGCGAGCTGCGGATCAGCGGTGTGAAGGTGGTTTTCGCTCCTTCAATCTGCTCCAGAATACCCGGTGTGGCCATGGTGATGCTTTCCAGGCCGCTGGTGCTGATGTCGTTCTGGTCCAACGCGTTTTGCGGCAGGTTGATCCAGCTGGCGTGACGCACCGGGCGCTGGCCCTGACCCATGTTGATGGCCATGGCGTAGGCACCGTCGCCCAGAACCTGATCGGGCACCATCCGCACGCCCCAGGCTTTGAACAGCTCAGGCAGATCGGAATTCTTATCCAAACCACCGCCACTGAGCATGTCGCCCTGGGTATCGGCTTCGCTGTACGGATCGACGAAGGCCAGCAGCTTGCCGCCGCGCAGAACGAACTGGTCGATCGCATAGCGGGTCTGCTCGGACAGGTCCTTCGGATGAATCAGCAGCAGTACCGAGACGTTATCCGGGATCTTGTCCACATCGCGCTTGAGGCTTTCGATCTGGAACATCTGGCGGATTTCTTCGATCAGCATCCAGGCCGGGGTCGGCTGGCGCGCCATCATGTCGAAGCCACCGTTGACCTGCAGCCCAGACAGCACGCCGACAACCGGCAGCTCAGGCTTGGCCAGACTGTGCACCAGACGGCTGAGTTCGTATTCGAGGAACTCCTCCTGATCCAGTGCAAAGAACGGAATCACCTGCACATGGCCTTCGGCGTTCTTACCGGCCAGACCGAAGTAGATCGAATCACCGCCTTGCTGCAGAGGAATACCCTGCAGGCCGTATTCAGCGGCGCGGTCTTCATCTTCAGAGAACGGCTGCGGGTCGATGATGTTCAGCTTCAGCTTGCCACCGGCTGCAAGCTGGTAAGCCTTGAGCATTTCCTCGACGCGCTTGGCGTAGGTGCGCAGCACCGGTACGTCTTTGGTTGCGGCATTGGAGTAGAAGAAGTTCAGCTCCACCGGCTTGTCCAGCTCCGAGAGAATCTGCTCGGTACCTTTGGACAGGGTGTACAGCTTCTGCTCGGTCAGGTCCAGGCGCAGGCCGCTCAGGCCATAGCTGGAGAGCAGGTTGAAGGCAAGAAACGCCAGGGCAATGACGACGAGCCCGGCGCTGGAAACCATCAGCTTTTTCATGGGCGTCCTCAGTCAGCTTTCTTCAGGTCGATGACCACCGCAGTTGCCGCCAGCCAGGCCGCAATCAGGGTGACGAAATAGAGCAAGTCGCGCAGATCAATCACGCCCTTGCTGATCGCATCGAAACGGGTCAGGAAGCTCAGCGAGGCCACCGAGTCGATCATCCATTGCGGTGCCCAGGCGCTGAAACCGTCCAGCACCATCGGGAAGCCGCTGACGATAAACAGGAAGTACACGCTCACCGCCAGAATGAAGGCGATCACCTGATTCTTCGACAGTGCCGACATGCATGAGCCGATGGCCAAGTAAGCCCCGGCCAGCAGCCAGCTGCCTATATAACCGGTGAGGATGGCACCGTTGTCCGGTTGGCCCAGGTAATTCACCGTCAGCACCATCGGGAAGGTCAGCAGCAGCGCCAGACCGGCAAACACCCACGCTGCGAGAAACTTACCTGTGACCGCATCAAAGCGGGTGATAGGCAGGGTCATCAGCAGCTCGATGGTGCCGCTCTTGCGCTCTTCAGACCACAGGCGCATGGCAATGGCCGGCACCAAGAACAGGTACAGCCACGGATGGAAGTTGAAGAACGCCGACAGCTCGGCTTGGCCGCCTTCGAAGAAGCCGCCGAGATAGAAAGTGAAAACCCCGGAAAGCACCAGAAAAATCAGAATGAACACATAAGCCAGCGGCGTCGCAAAGTAGCTCGCCAGCTCACGCTTGAAGACCACGGATAACTGACTCATACCACCTCCCCACGGGTCAGGCTGCGGAACACTTCGTCCAGCCGCCCGCGTTCCACATTCAACTCACTCACTTTCCAGCCGCGCTGAGCAATCAGCTCATTGACCTGCGGGAAGATCACTTCCCCCGGTTTGGCCAGCACGCTCAGGCTGTTCTCAAGTGTGTTTTCTTCCACACCGGCAACACCTGGCAGGGCGGCCAGCGCGTCTTTATCCAGTGGTTCTGCGGCCACCAGCGTCACTGCCTGGTGATAGCGAGAGCGGCTTTCCAGCTCCAACGGCGTGCCGTCTGCCAGCAGCTTGCCGTGGGCGATGACCACTGCACGGGTGCAGACAGCGGACACCTCTTCGAGGATGTGGGTGGAAATGATCACGATCTTGTCCTGTGCCAGGCTCTGGATCAGCTTGCGCACCTGATGCTTCTGGTTCGGATCAAGGCCATCGGTGGGTTCGTCGAGGATCAGCACACGCGGATCATGCAGGATCGCCTGAGCCAGGCCGACGCGGCGTTTGAAGCCTTTGGAGAGGGTTTCGATGCTCTGATCCAGCACCTTATCCAGTTCCACCTGAGCCACCGCTTTAGCGACGCGCTCACGCTTTTCAGCGCCCTTGAAACCGCGCACTTCGGCGATGAACTCAAGGAAGCTACGCACTGTCATGTCGCCATAGCAGGGCGCGCCTTCGGGCAGATAACCGATCTGCTGCTGGGCCTTGAGGGTGTTCTTACGGATATCAAAACCGAAAATGCTGGCCGTACCGGCTGTGGGCGCAAGGAATCCCGTGAGCATCTTCATGGTTGTGGATTTACCGGCACCGTTCGGGCCGAGGAAACCCAACACCTCACCGGGTTGGACGCTGAAAGACAGGTCATCAACCGCAGTGTGCTGCGCAAAACGCTTGGTTAGATTTTTTATTTCGATCATGGACTCTCACCATTGCGGTAGTCGGTCCTGCTTGTAGCCGCTGCTGGCGAAGCAGGACTTCAGAATGCCGGCGGACTATAAGGAGTCGACGGCCGGCAACGCAAGATACTGACGGCGGAGTCATTGCCCAGTTCACTACAACCTTGGTCGGTACTGGGGCTTTTCGCTAAAAGGCAGTTGTTACAAGGGTTTGCTTGCACTGTTGTACAGACCGCTCCACTCAGCGGGCGGTCTGGCATATGGATTTAACGCGCAATAAAGCTCAGCACCGGAGCAAGGCTTTGCAGCGGGTCTTCCTCCTGCGGCACATGGCCGAGCTGATCGAAAATCACCAGGCGGCTGCCTTTTATATCGCGCTTAAAGTGCTCAGCGTTGATCTGGGGAATCAACTCATCGCGGCCACCCCAAAGAATCAGGGTCGGCACCTGAATGCGGGCGATGGCTTTGTAATCCTCATCGGAGCTGGCTTGAATGAATCGCTGGCGCAGGGCTTCGCGGTTGCCGCTACGCAAAGTCAACTCGTAATAGCGGTCGATCAGATCTTCACTGACTTTGGCTGGATCACCGTACACATTGCGGATGCTGGACTCGATCATTGAGCGCGGCAGCAGCTTGGTCATCAGCGGTGCCAGTGCCGGAATCTGCGCAACGCGAAAGCCAATCGGAACGGAGGTGGCCGCACGCGGATAACCCGCTGCATCCACCAGCACAAGCTGATTGACCCGTTGCGGCTGGGCCAGGCTGAACTGCCAGGCCAGTTGCCCGCCAAAACTGTTGCCGATCAGTACGGCTTTATTCACCTGCAGATGATCCAGCAGATTGCCGAGAAACTGTGTGTAGTGGCTGATGCGATAGTCGCCGTCAGGGAAGGGGCCGGTCAGGCCGAAGCCAGGCAGGTCGAGGCTGATCACCCGGCGCTTATCCTGCAGCACCGCCGCCCAACCTTCCCAGGTATGCAGGCTGGCAGAGGTGCCATGCAGCAGCACGACAGGCGCTGGATCGTCCCGCGGGCCTTGATCACGGACATGCACGAGCATGCCGTCTATGGCCACAAACTGTGAGGGCGGCTGCGCCCAGCGCTGCTTCAGCTCGGCAACCTCCCGATCCGGTGCCCAGCTGGAGATCGCCGCGATGGCAAACGTCAGTGCCATCAGTGCGAGAGCAATCAGTACGATCCTGGCGAAACGCTTCATGGCCGGTCCTTTCTCTGAGCGCATCGGAAATTCGTCCCGGCCAATACTAGCTTAGGATTTATCTCATTTATAAAAAACGCTGCACTTACCGGCTAAAGAGACAAGCAAAGGAAGCAGCAGGTTTCATAGCTTGTCGAGCAGCGCCTGACCCGACCCTGCAAATCTGCGACAATCCCGCCCTTCAAAAATCCGCACGACAGTTCGCATGACCAACGCCATTCCTGCTTTTGATCAACTGCTGAAGAACCTCGACCAGACGTTGCTGGCTGACCGCCATCGCTTGCGCCGGCAATTGCATGAGCTGCGTAAGCAGACTCCGGTGGATGAGGCCAAGCTGGCGCAGTGGCTGGAGCGCTTTAATGCGTCCAAAGCCAAGGTCGAAGCGCGGCGTTTGAGTGTGCCGACGATCCGTTATGACGATGCGCTGCCGATTGCCGCCAAGCGTGACGAAATCAAAGCGGCCATCGCCAAGCATCAGGTGGTGGTGATTGCCGGTGAGACCGGTTCGGGTAAAACGACTCAGTTGCCGAAAATCTGTCTGGAGCTGGGGCGCGGTGTCAGCGGGTTGATCGGCCACACCCAGCCGCGTCGTCTGGCAGCGCGCAGTGTGGCGACGCGGGTGGCGGAGGAGATCGGCACGCCGTTGGGCGAGTTAGTCGGCTATCAGGTGCGCTTTGAGGATCAGAGCAACGAGCGCAGCCTGATCAAGCTGATGACCGACGGTATTTTGCTGGCTGAAACCCAGCACGACCGTTATCTGGAAAAGTACGACACGATCATTGTCGACGAGGCCCACGAGCGCAGCCTCAATATCGACTTCCTGCTGGGCTTTTTGAAAACCCTGCTGGAGCGTCGGCCTGATCTGAAGCTGATCATCACCTCGGCGACCATCGACCTGGAGCGCTTTTCCAAGCACTTCGGTGGCGCGCCGATTGTGGAAGTGTCCGGCCGCACCTATCCGGTGGAAACCTGGTACCGGCCACTGGCGGCTGAGCAGGACGAAGACGGCAACCGCGTCGAAGAAGACCTGTCGGTGGATCAGGCGATTCTCGCCGCGCTGGATGAAATCAGCGCTTATGAGAAGGCCGAAGGCAAGCGCCCCGGCGATATTCTGGTATTCCTCCCCGGCGAGCGGGAAATCCGCGATGCCGCTGAAGTGCTGCGCAAAGCCAATTTGCGCATGACCGAGGTGCTGCCGTTGTACGCGCGGCTGACACCGGCTGAGCAGCAGAAAATTTTCGCGCCGATGGGGGCACGCAAAATCGTGCTGGCCACCAACGTCGCGGAGACCTCGCTGACGGTGCCGGGCATTCGTTATGTGATCGACAGCGGCACGGCGCGTATCAGCCGCTACAGCTATCGGGCCAAGGTGCAGCGTCTGCCGATTGAGGCGATTTCCCAGGCCAGCGCCAACCAGCGCAAAGGTCGCTGCGGTCGTGTTGAGCCGGGTATCTGTATCCGCCTGTACAGCGAAGAGGATTTCAACAGCCGTCCGGCCTTTACTGACCCGGAAATCCTGCGTACCAACCTTGCCGCAGTCATCCTGCAAATGCTGCATTTGCGTCTGGGCCGGATTGAGGACTTCCCCTTTATCGAGCCGCCAGATGGCAAGGCCATCAGCGACGGTTTCAATCTGCTGCAAGAGCTTTCAGCGGTTAGCCGCGAAGGCCAGTTAACCCCGATTGGCCGCCAGTTGGCGCGGCTGCCGGTGGACCCGCGTCTGGGCCGTATGGTGCTGGAAGGGGCGAAGCAGGGCAGTCTCGACGAAACGCTGATTATCGCCAGCGCCTTGTCGGTGCAGGATGTGCGTGAGCGTCCGAGTGATCGTCAGCAGGCCGCTGATCAAGCCCATGCGCAGTGGAAGGATGTGGATTCCGATTTCGCTGCGTTGATCAACCTGTGGAACGGCTTTGAGGAACAACGTCAGGCCTTGGGGAGTAGCGCGCTGCGCAGTTGGTGCCGGAAGAACTTCCTCAACTACCTGCGTTTGCGTGAGTGGCGTGATGCACACCGCCAGCTGGTGCTGCTGTGCCGCGATCTGCAACTGAGCGGTAAAGGTCAGCGTGGCGGGCAGAACAAACCACAGCCAGCGCAGAATGCGCCGAAGCAGGATCAGCAACTGAGCGCTGCGCAAAAGGCCAAAGAGCTGGCCGAGAAGGAACAGGCGGCCCAGCGCAGCAAAAATTACGCTGCGGTACACAAGGCGATTCTGGCGGGCCTGCTCAGTCAGATCGGCCAGAAGACTGACGACGGCGATTACCTCGGTGCCCGTCAGCGCCGCTTCTGGGTGCATCCGTCCTCAGTAATTGGGCGCAAAAAGCCAAACTGGATCATGGCCGCTGAACTGGTGGAAACCAGCAAGCTGTTTGCGCGTATGGTGGCCAAGATTGAGCCGGACTGGATTGAGCCGCTGGCCGGGCACCTGATCAAGAAAAACCATCTCGAACCGCATTGGGAGAAGAAGCGCGGGCAGGTAGTGGCTTATGAACAGATCACCCTCTACGGGCTGATTGTGGTCGGTCGCCGTGCCGTGCATTTTGGGCCGATTGACCCGGCTGCTAGCCGTGAGTTGTTTATCCGTGAAGGTCTGGTTGGCGGTGAGATCAACTCCCGCGCTCGTTGCCTGACGGCTAACCGGCAGTTGCTAGAAAAGCTCGATGAGCTGGAAGCCAAGGCCCGCCGCCGCGACATTCTGGCGGACGAAGAAGCGCTGTTCGCCTTCTACGACACGCGCCTGCCAGAGAACATCTATCAGACCGCCACCTTCGACAGCTGGTACAAAACCGAAAGCGCGAAGAACCCGCACCTGCTGATCATGCAGGAAGAGGACGTGCTGGCCCGCGACGCCCGCGAAGTGACCGCCGCGCAGTACCCGAACAACCTACGTATCGGTGAGCTGAAGCTGCTGCTGAGCTATCACTTCGAGCCTAATCACCCGCGTGATGGCGTGACCCTGCGTGCCCCGGCTGCTCTGTTGCCGCAGTTGCCGGTGGAACGGTTGGAGTGGCTGGTGCCGGGTCTGCTGGAAGCGCGTTGCCTGGCACTGGTGCGCGGCTTGCCGAAAGCTCTGCGCAAAAACTTTGTGCCGGTGCCTGACTTTGTTGGCGCGGCTTTGGACAAGATCACCTTTGCCGACGGCAGCCTGCACGATGCGCTGGGACGTGAGTTGCTGCGTATGACCGGTGTGCGCATTAGCGATGAGGCCTGGGCCGAGTCTGCCGCGCAGCTGGAGCCGCATCTGCGGATGAATATCGAGGTGGTCGATAATCAGGGCAAGGTGCTGGGCGAGGGCCGTGATCTGGCTGAGCTGACTGCTCGTTTCAGCGCCGAAGGTCAGGCCGGTCTGGCGCTGCCGCAGACGGAAAAGACGCAGAAGCCGGTGGAGGCCAAGGCCTTCAATAACGTCGCCGAGAAGACTCAGCAGAAGGTCGCGGGGCTGTCGATGACGGTTTATCCGGCGTTGGTGGAAGAGGGCGGCGTGGTTAAGGAAGGGCGCTTCTCGACCCAGGCCGAGGCCGATTTCCAACATCGCCGTGCTCTGCAACGTCTGCTTCTGCAACAGTTGAGCGAGCAGGCCAAATTCCTACGCGGCAAGTTACCGGGGCTGACTGAGTTGGGCTTGCTGTACCGCGAGCAAGGCCGCATCGAAGCGCTGGTTGAAGACATTTTGCTGGCCAGCCTCGACAGCTGCGTGCTGGAAGGTGCTGAGCCGCTGCCCCGCGATGGCGCCGGGCTGGCTGCGCTGGCTGAAAGCAAGCGCGGTGACTGGACCAGCCATGCTGAACGCTTGGCGCGACTGACGCTGGAAATTCTCAAGCTGTGGCACGGTTTGCAGAAGCGCTTTAAAGGCAAGATCGACCTGGCTCAGGCCATGGCGCTCAATGACATCAAATTACAGCTGAGCAATCTGGTATATCCCGGTTTTGTCCGCGAAACCCCGGCGCAGTGGTTTAAGGAAATCCCGCGTTATCTCAAGGCAATTGAACAGCGGCTGGACAAAATCGGCAGTCAGGTGCAGCGCGACCGTGTCTGGAGTGGCGAGCTGGCAGGCTATTGGGAGCAGTATCAGGCGCGCTTGGGTAAACACCGTAAGGAAGGCAAGCGCGACCCGCAGTTGGAGCTGTACCGCTGGTTGCTGGAGGAGTACCGCGTGTCACTGTTCGCTCAGCAGCTGGGTACCAAGCAGCCGGTTTCGGATAAGCGTTTGAGTAAGCAGTGGAGTCAGGTCGAGGCCTGATCCAATAAAAACGGGCGACCTGTGAGGGCCGCCCGTTTTGCTTTATCAACTGGCCAGAGCCACTTGTTTGTTACTCACCGAGCGGCCGTAGACGAGGATGGTCACGATGCCGATGGCCACCAGAATGGTGCTTAGGCTGATCAGGCTGCTGACGCCGATGCTGTCAACCAAGCGCCCGCCGAAGAACGATCCCAACGCGATGTTGACCTGGAACAGGCAGACAAACAGCGGCATGCCACGCTCAACGTCTTTAGGCGCGACCACGAACATCCAGATGTTAGCGGTGGTCGGGAATGCGCCGAAGGCAAAGCCCCATATCGCGATCAGCATGGCAGCCCCGTTTAGGCTGGTGCCAAATTGCGGAATCAGCAGGGCGCTACTGCCCAGTAAGAGCGCCACCAGTGTCAGGGTGTGACGTACGCTGCGATTAGCGGCATAACCAGCGAAGGCATTCCCAACGACACCGGCTGCCCCATAGACCAACAGCAGCGAGCTGATCGTAGCCGCATCAAAATGGGCGTTGTATTTGAAGAAGGGCGCAACGTAGGTGTATGCCGCAAAGTGCGCCAGACCGATCAGCAGTACCGCAATCATGCCCACCCGTGCTTTCGGGATATACAGCAACGCAGGCAGATCACGGATGCCGATGGCCTTTTCCGGTTTCAGCTGTGGCAGACAGAAGACTTGCATCAGCAGCACCGGGATGGCCAGCAGCCCGGTGACCATAAAAGTCATGCGCCAACCCATCAAACCACTGAGCCAAGTGCCTAAGGGAACGCCGACCACGGTTGCCAGGGTCACACCTGCCATGGTGATGGCGCTGGCCTTGGCGATATCAACGCCATCGGGAGCGAGCCGGGCACTCAGGGCAATGGCTGTGGCCCAGAAGCCCCCAATACTTGCGCCGAGCAGGATTCGTCCGAACAGCAGTGTGCCGAAGTCTGAGGCGAATGAGGTCAGGATGTTGGCCACTATCATCAGCAGTGTCAGTGCGATCAACAGGTAGCGGCGGTCGAGAGCTCGGATGCCCACTGAAGTAAAAATTGCTGACAGGGCCGCCATTACTCCGGGCAGAGTGACCATCAGGCCTGCGTCTCCGGAGCTGATGTTCAGGTCGGTGGCGACGTCGTTAAGTACGCCTACTGGCAGAAACTCACTGGTAACCAGCGCAAACGCGCCCATGGACACCGAGATAAGCGCGAGCCATTGCTGGAGTTTGTTTTGTTGGTGGTGCTGCAACGTGGGTCTGAATATCGACATGATCGCGCTTCCAAGCTGGTTTAAGTCCATTGGACAGAATGAGCGCGAGTATAAGAACGGGAGCGGGCACTCAAATACCTGAGTGTTTTGATAGTACAAATCAGGCTGAGTGATTTTCTAAAGTTCGCTATTTATAACTAAAGGTTTTAAGCGGCTCAGGGCCGAGTTCTGCGGCCCTGAGCGCAACACGACTCTCTGGGTTCAGCCGCGCGCGGGAATATTCAGCCCCCGGACAACCGCCGGGCGTTGGACAAAGCGTTCAAGAACACGCTTCACCTGTGGGAATTTCTCAAAGCCGACCAGATCAGCGGCTTCATAAAAACCGATCAAATTCCGCACCCACGGGAATACGGCGATATCGGCAATGCTGTAATCGTCGCCCATGATCCATTCGCGGCCTTGCAGATGTTGGTCTAACACCCCGAGCAGTCGTTGCGACTCGGCGACAAAACGGTCACGCGGGCGTTTGTCCTCGTAGCTGCTACCCGCGAACTTATGGAAGAAGCCCAGTTGGCCGAACATCGGTCCCACACCACCCATCTGCCACATCAGCCATTGCAAGGTTTCGTAACGCTGCGTACCGCTCTTGGCCAGAAGCTGACCGGTTTTGTCGGCCAGGTAGATCAGGATCGCGCCAGACTCGAACAGTGCCTGAGCATTTCCGTCCGGGCCGTTGGGGTCGAGGATGGCTGGAATCTTGTTGTTTGGGGCCAGAGACAGGAAGGCCTCGCTTAACTGGTCGTTCGTGTCAAAGCTGACCAGGTGCGGCTCATAAGGCAGACCGGTCTCTTCCAGCATGATTGAAACCTTCACCCCGTTTGGCGTTGGCAGCGAATACAGCTGCAGGCGCTCGGGGTGTTTTGCAGGCCATTTACGGGTAATCGGGAAAGCTGAGAGATCTGACATGGAACCTCCGTTCATTAGGTCAGTGATCCAGAGTAGCGGGCTTTAAGAGCTGGGGGCAGTCTTGCAGAATTTCATGGGCCGGCTGTCGAAAGTTTCCCTGAGTAGCTGAACAGCTGTGCAGGCTTCATGACGGCCAGGAGCAACGGCTATTCTGTAAATCTTATGGAAGAGTGTTGATATGACAGACGAGAGCCCCAGCGTACACCTTATGCAATCCGATCACTTTAATATTGGTGAGCACATCATCGGTGTCACGGCCTTTCTCGGCGGTACCGCTAATGTGATCATGCAACTGGGCCTGCAACCTGTTGCTTACGGTGTAATGGAGAGCACTGTACGCAGTGGCAACGTCATGCAGCATCCGTTCAAACGCCTGCGAACTACGCTCACGTATCTCGCCGTCGCCATGCTTGGCAGCGAGGAAGAGCGTGAGGCATATCGCCAGGAGGTGAATCAGGTGCATCAGTTCATACGCAGCAAACCAGGCAGCCCGGTGGGCTACAACGCTTTTGACCCGAACCTGCAACTGTGGGTTGCGGCGTGTCTGTATTACGGTTTTGTCGATCTGCTGGAGAAGGTGCGCGGGCCTATGGATGAGGCCACCGCTGATGCTTTTTACGCCCACAGCACTCGCCTGGGGACTACGTTGCAGGTGCGCGCGGAAATGTGGCCGGCCAATCGTGCAGCGTTTCAGGAATATTGGGATGCGCAGCTAAGCACGCTTGAGATTGATGACACGACCCGGCGCTTCTTCAATGATCTGATCGATTTGAAGATGTTGCCGCGCGGTGTGGAGTGGCTGTTTGCGCGGCTGCACCGGTTTGTGGTGGCAGGCTGCTTGCCGGAACCGTTGCGCAACGCTATGTACATGCGCTGGACGGCCTCTGAGCAACGCCGTTTTGACCGTCTGATGAGGCTCATACGCGTGTTGCTCAAGCTGCAACCGCGCATCCTGCGTCAGTTTCCGCTCAATTATTATCTGTGGGATATGCGCCGTCGCCTGCGCAGCGGCAAACCTCTGGTTTGAAGGCTTGCCCGCTGATCTGCACAGCGGATTTCTCCCGCACGAAATAAGCCGGTATCGTGGCGGGGTCAGACTGCAACTGTATGGAGTGAACCTATGAGCCTCTATGGCGACTACGACGACCAGAACATCTTTGCCAAGATCATTCGCGGTGAAGCACCGTGCTACAAAGTCTACGAAGATGACGATGTACTGGCCTTCCTTGACCTGTTTCCCCAGTCCTATGGCCATACGTTGGTTATTCCCAAGCGTGCCGCTGCCCGCAACATTCTGGAAATCGATCCGGACAACCTGAGTAAGGTGATGGGCGTGGTGCAAAAACTGTCCCGCGTGATCGCCGAAGAGCTTGAGCCTGCAGGCGTGCAAATCGCCCAGTTCAACGGCGCACCAGCCGGGCAGACCGTGTTCCACTTGCATGTCCATATCATTCCGCGCTTTGACGGCGAGGCGTTGGGTATTCATGCCGCCGGTAAGGCTGACGACGACGTGCTGACTGCTTTGCAGGCACGGATACAGCGTCGTCTGGGATTATAACTATCGTACTGACGTACCTCCCTGTGCCATGCTGATGCTGCTGCGTAAGGCGCTTAAGCCTGGCGCAGCAGCATCTGTTTTGCCCATTTTCTGCATTCATCTGCCCATGGAGGGCTGCTATGCGATTGATCGGTGCGGCACTTGTATTGTCTTTGGTAACCGGTTGCTCATCCTGGAAGGTAGCGCCGGAGGATATCCGACCAGTTCCAGCGGATCGCCTACTCAGTCACCAGCAACCGCTGGCGACGGGTGGCCAGATCACGGTTAGCCGCGATTTGGGCGGTATGGGCGCAGGTTGCTATATCGCCGTCTTGATCGACCGTAAGGTCGCCGCCCGGATTGGCGTTGGCGAAGAGGCGCAGTTTCAGGTGCCGGTAGGTACTCGTGTATTGGGTATCGGCATCGATAAGGCGGATGACACCTTGTGCGGTAAGGGCCGTCTGAATCTGGAGCAGGCGCTTAGCGTAGAGGCTGGCAGCCAGCACGCATTCCGCATTCGTACCGATAACATCAAAGGCGTCTACATCACACCTGTTGAAGAATAGGGACGCTTGGTTGCCATCTTGGTTTTGAGGGGGGAGTGCCTGTGCAGGGACTATCTGTAGCGGTCGTCGGCGCAGGCACGGCGGGACTTGCTTGCGCACTGTTTTTGCGTCGTCTGGGGTTCAGTGTGCGGGTGCTGGAGCGCGTGCAGTCATTGCAGGCGGTTGGTGCCGGAGTGTTGTTGCAACCCTCAGGCATGGCTGTTTTGCAGGAACTGGGGCTTTTGGCCGAATGCAGCCGCTTTGGTGCTCCGGTAAGCCGCCTGTACGGCACCACCAGGAAAGGCCGGACAATTCTGGACACGCGCTATGCCCACTGGAAGCCGGGCAGTTTCGGCATGGGCATGCACCGCAGTGTGCTGCTGACCGTCCTGCGCAACGCGCTGCGGGAAGCTGGCGTAGAGGTTGAAACCGGAGTCGAAATCAGTCGCTTCAGCCAGCAGGCTAATTGCGTACAGCTGTTTCGCGCTGACGGCCAGGGCGCAGAGCAGCACGTGGGGGATTTCAGTGCGCTGATTCTCGCTGATGGTGTGCGCTCAGTGTTGCGTCAGCAGATGAAGGTAAAGCAGTGGTTCGAGCCTTATCCGTGGGGCGCGCTCTGGAGTCTGGTGCCCACCCCGATTAATGCTGCGAGCACTGAGCTACGCCAGTGGTATCAAGGTTGTTCACAGATGTTCGGGATCATGCCAACAGGCAGGCCTTATCACGCGCCCGAGCAAGCCTTAAGCAGTTTGTTCTGGAGCATTCCAGTTACAGGGTTCGCTCACTGGCGTGAAGGTGGGATTGATGCCTGGAAGGCTGACGTACTTTCATTAGCCGGTTCCGCTGCTGAGCCTTATCTGGAGCAGATCAGTCAGCCTGAACAGATCAGTCAGGCGGTCTATGCCGATGTGCGCATGCAGCAGTGGCATGATGGTCGGGTATTGGCTGTGGGGGACTGTGCTCACGCCATGAGCCCGCAGCTGGGGCAGGGCGCGAATATGGCCCTGGTGGATGCCGCTGCGCTGGCGGCCTGTGCTGCCAGGCAAGCCGTGACTGCAGCGAACTGGCCGGAGACGTTTGCCGGATACGCTCAGGCGCGCCATACACATCTGCGCTTCTACCGTCAGGCCAGCCGGCTGTTAACGCCGTTATTTCAGTCCCACACCCAAAGCTGGGGCCTGGTGCGTGATGTGCTGATGGTGTTGGCCCGGCATAACCCGCTGGGTCGCCATCATGCTGCAAGCACTCTGGTTGGCGGACGGCAAAGCTGGTGGGCTAACGCCAGTGCATGCGAACTGCACTGTTGGGACGGTAAACAACAGCCCGCTCCCATCCGCGATGGTGTCTCTGAGGAAGAGTCGACTGCTGCGCTCTAGCGATATTCGTTAATTATCTGATCAAACCTGCCTTCCTCGGCCATTTGCTCCATGGCGTGCAACAGCTCAAGCACGGGCACATCCGGTTCATTACGAACAATGCAGGAGACGGGTACGGTGGCCAGCACACTTTGAGCAAACAGGCGTTGCTCTGGCGTTTGATGGCGGTTGAACCAGGCTAGCGAGTGTTCATTGGTGATGGCATAGCGGTAGCGACCGGCTCGTAGTTTCAGTAGCGCCTGATCTTGCGTGCGGGTGTCTTCACGGAATAACTGCCCGCGCTCAAAAAGTGGTTGCAGGCGTGGGTAGTTAAAACCCAGTACGGTGCCTATACGCTCTCGCTGCAACTCCTCGACCTTAAAACTGCCCGGTTCGGTACTGACCAGCAGATCGCGCTGACTCATAAAGGGACGAGTCCAGATAAAGCGCTTATGGCCTGCGTTAATCCAGCTTGGGCTCACATAGCAGCGCACGTCGATATCCCCGGAGTCCATCGCCCGCTCGACGCGCATATGCGGCAACACAATCAGCTTTGCTTCACGGCCAACCTTGGCAGCCAGCGCCCGCTGCAGATCAACCAAAATGCCCTCTACGGCAGTGTCATGTTCGATGCGAACCATCGGCATGCCCCAACTGTCATTGATGGCAAAGCGCAGGGGGGACTGGTCAGCCTGAAGCGTTGTGCAGGCCAGCAACAGGCAAGCAGCTATGAACTTGAGCACCTGAAATTCCAGAGCAAGTGTGACAACACGGCTGGATCAGCCCAGCCGACACAGATCGCAAAGCGTACGGTTCAGGATGGTTCGAAGCGTTAGGGGCGGTAGACCGTAGTCAATGCCGGCAAATGGCAACCAGGTAACTTCGTACTATTTGTGAAGCCGTTCTAATCTTTTTTCATGCCGTGACTTATTAGTCAATCCCCAAGGCATTGCCAGGCGCAGTCTGTAGCTGTGCGTGGGGCATCTTGGAGCGCACTATTGAGCATGCGGAAATGCCATGTTCGCCCACTTTGCTGGCATTTTTGCCCTGATAACGGGTAGTTTGGTGCATATAACCTGATCGAGTGAGCGGACGGATAAGCCTTTGGTGTGGCAGAATCTAACGTTCATACAGGTCAATTAAATCGAATCCATAACAGTACCTGTCCCCCCGACTTTTGCCCCGGTTGTTGGATCGGGGCTTTTGCATAATTGATCGCTGCCTGTGGCGATGAACAAGAGGAATGACCGTGCACAACGTCGTTATCAGCGGTACCGGGTTGTACACCCCTGCAAATAGCATTTCCAACGATGAGTTGGTGGCGGCCTTCAACGCCTATGTGCAGCAATTCAATGCCGACAATGCTGCTGCTATTGCCAGCGGTGAAGTTGAGGCACTGAATGAATCCAGCAGTGCCTTTATTGAAAAAGCGTCAGGCATCAAGAGCCGTTTTGTCATTGATCGTGATGGCATCCTTGACCCGCAGCGCATGACCCCGCGCATTCCAGAGCGCAGCAACGACGAGTGGGGCATCCTCTGCGAGATGGCTGTAGTTGCCGCCAAAGAAGCCCTTGAGCGGGCCGGTCGTACGGCTGCGGATATCGACGGTGTAATCGTCGCTTGCTCCAACCTGCAACGTGCTTATCCGGCTGTGGCCATTGAGGTTCAGGCTGCGCTGGGCATCAACGGTTTTGGCTATGACATGAACGTCGCTTGCTCGTCGGCGACCTTTGGCCTGCAAGCCGCAGCCAACAGCGTGCAGCTGGGCCAAGCCCGTGCGGTGCTGTTGGTTAACCCGGAAATTTGTACTGGCCATTTGAACTTCCGCGACCGCGACAGCCACTTTATCTTTGGTGATGCGGCCACTGCAGTGATTGTTGAGCGTGCCGATCAGGCCACCTCCAAGCATCAGTTCGACATCGTCAGCACCAAACTGGCGACTCAGTTCAGCAACAACATCCGCAACAACTTCGGCTTCCTCAACCGCTGTGCGGAAGAGGGCATAGGCGCTGTCGACAAGCTATTTGTGCAGGAAGGTCGCAAGGTGTTCAAAGAGGTGTGCCCGATGGTGGCCGAGCAGATCGCGACGCACCTGCAGGAGAACAACCTCAACGTTAACGATGTGAAGCGTTTCTGGCTGCACCAGGCCAACCTCAACATGAACCTGCTGATCATCCGCAAGCTGTTGGGGCGTGATGCTGAGCCGCATGAGGCTCCGGTGATTCTGGATACTTACGCCAACACCAGTTCGGCCGGTTCGGTGATTGCACTGCACAAGCATCAGGACGATCTACCGTCTGGTGCGCTGGGTGTGCTGAGCTCGTTCGGTGCCGGTTACTCCATCGGCAGCGTGATTCTGCGCAAGCGCTAATCCGCTTTAGATCAGCAGCGCCGCATTGGCGCTGCTGGTGCTGTGCTTACTCTGCTTCACTCTGCGCTGCTTTCAGTGCCTCATAGGCGGGCGCTGCGTAAATCCCTACTTCTACGGCCAACTCCATCACCCGAGGCAGATCGGTGGTGTAGACCAGCACGGCTTGTAGTTCGTCATCCAGCGGTTCGCTGAAGTCCACCAGTACATAGCCTTTGGTTTCCGGCGACAGGCTGGAGAGCTGCACCTGAATACGGTTCAGGGCTTTCAGTGCCTCAGTCTTGGCCAGTTGCTTGGGCTTGAGTACGAAGTTGACTTCAGGGCCGAAGGATTCGGTGATCTGCTTGAACAGCTCTTCATAGCTGTCAGCTTGGAACAGCACGGTCTCCGGCAGGCTGCCGACAATCATCCATTCGCCCAGCGGGATCGGGAAGGTGTCGTCGTAGTTGATATCCGGGTTTGCGGCCAGAAAAGCCTGCGGGTCGGCGTAAGCTTGGGCAGCTTCGTCGGCGATCTTGGCGACTTCTTCTGGCAACATGCAGCCCGAGCTAATTTTGCTGATCAATTCTTCGAGCTGGTTTTTCATAGGGTGAATCCTGCGGCAAACAAATGGTCGCAAAGGATAGCCCGAAATCCGTCGACAGGCGCTGCGTTTCGCGCCGACGGGCTGTTAAGCTGCGCGTTTTTTAAGAACTGTACTATGGAGTTTGTGTGAGCGATCGCATTCATCCGCTGGCAGGGCAGCCGGCTCCGGCAACGATGTTGACCAATATTGAACGCTTGCTGGCGGCTTACTACGAACAGCAGCCTGATCCGTCTAATCAGACCCAACGTGTTGCGTTTGGCACCTCAGGGCATCGCGGCAGCTCCTTCAGTGGCAGCTTTAACGAGCAGCACGTACTGGCGATTAGTCAGGCTATTTGCGAGTACCGCGCTGCTCAGGGCATCACCGGGCCGTTGTTTATCGGCGCTGACACCCATGCACTGTCCCATCCGGCCCTGGAAAGCGCCATTGAAGTGTTGGCGGCTAACGGCGTGCACACGCTGATTTCGGCAGGCGGCGAATTCACTCCGACTCCGGCCGTGTCTCAGGCGATTCTGGTGCACAACCGCGGGCGCAGCAGCGCTCTGGCGGATGGCATTGTGATTACTCCATCGCACAACCCGCCGGATTGCGGCGGCTTCAAGTACAACCCTACCAATGGCGGCCCAGCCGATAGCGACATCACCACCTGGATTCAGAACCGTGCCAATGCGTTGCTGGAAGGCGGCCTGCGTGAGGTCAAGCGCATGCCGCTGGCTCAGGCGCGCCAGGCGGATAACGTGCGTGAGTACGATTACCTGAGCAGCTATGTGAATGATCTGGGCAATGTCATCGACTTTGACCCGATCCGCAGCGCTGGTCTGCGTTTGGGCGTTGACCCGCTTGGTGGGGCTGGTGTGCATTACTGGGGGCGCATTGCTGAGCAATACGGCCTGAATCTGGATGTGGTCAGCCAGGTGATTGATCCGCAGTTCGCTTTTATGAGTCTGGATTGGGACGGACAGATCCGTATGGACCCGTCGTCTAGTCACGCCATGCAGCGTCTGATCGGCCTGAAGAACGGCTACGACATCGCCTTTGCCTGCGATACCGATTACGACCGCCACGGCATCGTCACGCCGAGCGTCGGCCTGATGCCGGCGAACCACTTCCTAAGCGTTGCCATCGACTATCTGTTCCAGAATCGCCCTCAATGGAGTGCGGGTGCTGCTGTGGGTAAGACCTTGGTCAGCAGCGCGATGATTGACCGCGTGGCGCTGCGTCTGGGGCGTCCGTTGCAGGAGGTGCCGGTGGGCTTTAAATGGTTCGCCAGCGGCCTGTTTGACGGCTCGCTGGGCTTTGGTGGCGAGGAGAGTGCCGGTGCCACTTTCCTGCGCCGTGATGGTCAGGTCTGGACGACGGATAAGGACGGCATCGCTCTGGCCCTGCTGGCTGCGGAAATGACCGCTGTGCGCGAGCGTGATCCGGGCGAGCTGTATCGCGGCCTGGAAAACGAGTTCGGTGCCATTTGGGCTGATCGTCAGGATGCTCCGGCAACGCCGCAGCAGAAGGCCGCTCTGAGCAAACTGTCGGCAGCCCAAGTGCGCAACAGCGAGCTGGCGGGTGATGCCATCGTTCAGGTGCTGGACAAGGCACCGGGCAATGGCGCGGGGATCGGTGGCATCAAGGTGATTAGCGAAGGCGGCTGGTTTGCTGCGCGTCCGTCCGGCACTGAGGATATCTACAAGATCTACGCCGAAAGCTTCCGCGACGAAGCCCATCTCCAACGTATCTTCAGCGAAGCGCAGGCGCTGGTCAGCGCTGCGCTGTAACGCCTGTTGCCGGAGGCTCGCTTAATCGAGTTGAGCTTCCGGCATGCTCAGCACGCGTGGGATGCGCCCAGCGTCCCAGCGCTCAATTGCCCATTTCAACAGCTCTGCTGGCTGGCCATAGGCTGCGCCATCGGGCACTTTTTGGCCGAGCGCACGCAGGGCACGAATCAGCAGCGGTGTAGCCTGGTCGGAGGGTAAGGGCGGTGAACGGTAGGATTTGCCCAGCTTGTGCCCGTCTGGCTGAGTCAGCAGCGGCACATGCAGATAACGTGGTTGCGGCAGGCCGAGCAATTCCTGCAGATACAGATGGCGTGGGGTGGAGTCGAGCAGGTCAGCACCGCGCACGATGTCGGTCACGCCTTGCCAGGCATCATCCAGCACCACGGCCAGTTGATAAGCATACAGACCGTCGCGGCGGCGGATGATGAAGTCCCCGGATTCTCGGCCCAGATGCTGGCGGAACTCGCCCTGCACACGATCAGTAAATTGGTAGATCAGCTCCGGCACGCGGATGCGGATGGCAGCGTTATCAAAACCATGGCCGGCGTTGCGGCAAGTGCCGGGATAAATACCGTTGGTGCCTTCCAGCTGTTTGCGCGAGCAGGTGCAGGCGTAAGCCAGCCCTTGGCTAAGCAGTTTGTCGATCAGTGCCTGATAAGCGTCATGTCGCTCACTTTGCCTGACCACTTCGCCGTCCCATTCGAAACCATAGGTTTCCAGGGTTTGCAGAATCGCAGCCTGTGCGCCCGGCATTTCTCTGGGCGGATCAATATCTTCCATGCGCAGCAGCCATTTGCCGTTGGCGGCGCGTGCGTCAAGATAGGAGGCAAGGGCGGCAACCAGCGAGCCGAAGTGCAGGTAGCCACTGGGCGTAGGGGCAAAGCGCCCGATATAGGCAGGTCTGTTCATAGCAGGCAACAAATACAGCAGGCCAGAAACAACAAAGGGTGCCGAAGCACCCTTTGGGTCAGATCAGGAGCCGATCTGCTTTTCTTTGATCTCTGCCAGCGTCTTGCAGTCAATGCAGAGCGTGGCAGTCGGGCGGGCTTCCAGACGGCGGATGCCGATCTCAACGCCGCACGAGTCACACCAACCGTATTCGTTTTCTTCGATCAAGGTCAGTGTTTCGTCGATCTTTTTGATCAGTTTGCGCTCGCGGTCGCGGGCGCGCAGCTCAAGGCTGAATTCTTCTTCCTGGCTGGCCCGGTCTGCCGGGTCAGGAAAGTTGGCCGCCTCGTCCTGCATGTGATGCACGGTACGATCAACTTCCTCCATCAGTTCCAGCTTCCACTTATTGAGGATGCCGGTGAAGTGGGCGCGCATCGGCTCACTCATGTACTCCTCACCTTTAGTTTCCTTATAAGGTTCGAAGCCACGAGTTAGATGACTGCTTTTCGCTTTTGCTTTAGTGGGCATAGATGGCCGCCTCTCACTCTTTCTTATCCCCGCACAGGACGGTATCCCTCGCCGACATCATGTCGGCCCTGCGCCTGCAAGCGGGCGAACTTACCAGAACAATATGCCCAACGCTACTCCCTGTTGACGAAGGCGGTGCCGTTTGCCCGAGACCATGGTTTAGAATCGCTCTATTTCACCCTCTTCAGGCATTCACATGGCTTTCACTTATAGCGCACGTAGTCGTGCCATCGAACCCTTTCATGTCATGGCGTTGCTGGCTCGGGCCAATCAGCTTCAGGCCGATGGCCATGATGTCATTCATCTGGAAATCGGTGAGCCGGACTTCACCACTGCCGCGCCGATCGTGGCGGCTGGCCAGGCGGCGCTGGCTGCTGGCCACACCAGCTACACTGCCGCGCGCGGTCTGCCTGCGTTGCGTGAAGCCATCGCCGGGTTTTATCAGCAGCGTTATAACCTGAGCATTGATCCGCAGCGAATTTTGATCACGCCCGGCGGCTCAGGCGCCCTGTTACTGGCCTCCAGCCTTTTGGTCGACCCTGGTAAACACTGGTTGCTGGCCGATCCGGGCTATCCCTGCAACCGCCACTTCCTGCGTTTGGTTGAAGGGGCTGCGCAGCTGGTGCCAGTGGGGCCGGAGGTGCGGTATCAACTGACGCCTGAGCTGGTGGAGCGTTATTGGGACTCGCAAAGTGTCGGCGCGTTGGTCGCCTCACCGGCTAACCCGACCGGCACGGTGCTCAGCCGGGAGGAGTTGGCCGGGCTGTCCAGAACGCTGAAAGAGCGGGGCGGACATCTGGTGGTGGATGAGATTTACCATGGCCTGACCTACGGTCTGGATGCCGCCAGCGTGCTGGAGGTAGATGATGAAGCCTTCGTATTAAATAGTTTCTCGAAATATTTCGGCATGACTGGCTGGCGTCTGGGTTGGCTGGTGGCACCGCCTGAAGCAGTGCCTGAGCTGGAAAAGCTGGCACAGAATCTCTATATCAGTGCGCCATCAATGGCCCAGCATGCTGCGCTGGCCTGCTTCCAGGCCGATACCCTGGCGATTCTGGAAGAACGACGCGCCGCCTTCGCCCAGCGTCGTGATTATTTGTTGCCTGCGCTGCGCGAGCTGGGCTTCAAGATTGCGGTTGAGCCGGAAGGTGCATTCTATTTATATGCAGACATCAGCGCCTTTGGCGGCGATGCCTTTGCTTTCTGCCAGCACTTTCTGGAGACCGAGCATGTGGCCTTTACCCCTGGGCTGGATTTTGGTCGTTACCTGGCCACACAACATGTGCGCTTTGCTTATACGCAAGACCTGCCGCGCCTTGAACAGGCTGTAGAGCGCATCGCCCGTGGTTTGAAAACCTGGCAGGCCAGCCATGCGCTTTGATCCGCCGCTGGAAGAGGGTCGCCTGCTGCGCCGCTACAAGCGCTTTCTGGCAGATATTGAAACCAGCAGCGGCGAGCTGCTGACCATTCACTGCCCCAATACCGGTTCGATGCTCAATTGCATGGCTGAAGGGGCTAAGGTTTGGTTCAGCCGCAGCAATGACCCCAAGCGCAAACTGCCGGGCACCTGGGAGGTGGGCGAGACGCCTCACGGACGCCTGGCGGTGATCAATACCGGTCGCGCCAATGCCTTGGTTGAAGAGGCGCTTAATGCAGGTGTGATCTCTGAGCTGAACGGCTTTGCTGCGCTCAAGCGCGAAGTGCCGTATGGGCAGGAGCGTAGTCGCATCGATTTTCGGCTGGAGTTTGCAGATGGTCCGGCTTACATCGAAGTCAAAAGCGTAACGCTTGGTTTTGCTGACAGCCGGATTGCCGCCTTCCCAGACGCGCGGACCGAGCGCGGCAGCAAGCACCTGCGAGAATTGGCCGCGTTGGCGCGTTCCGGCACGCGGGCGGTGCAGCTGTATTGCGTCAATCTCAGCGAGATAGACGCAGTGCGCCCCGCTGAAGAGATCGATCCAGCCTATGCCGCGGCCCTACGCGAGGCCAAAGCCGCGGGCGTAGAGGTGCTTGCCTATGGCGCTGACATCAGTGCGGGCGAGGTCCGTCTGGTGCGGCGTCTTGAGGTGCTCAGCTAGCGGCGCTCATGTGCGACGGCGTGGGCTTCGGGCAGCCGTGACTCAGGTTGCATCGCCTGACGCAGGTGCTGCTCGAACAGCTCGACGATTCCATTCCAGCCCTGTAGCGACGCATGTTTGCGCGCATTAAGGCGCACTCGACGCAGTGCCTCTCGATTCTCCAGCAGCCAGTTGGCGGCAGAGATAAAGTCGTCTTCATCACCCGGTGCAGCGAGTACTCCAGTGTGGCCGTGACGGATATGCAGAGCGGCTGCAGCAAGGTCGTATGTCACCACGCCGAGGCCTGATGCCAGCGCCTCCAACACCACATTGCCAAAGGTTTCTGAGACGCTTGGAAAGAGGAACAGATCGCCTGAAGCATAATGCTCGGCCAAGGCCTCACCACGCTGGATGCCGCAGAAAATAGCTGATGGTAATTGCTGTTCGAGGCTTTTGCGTTGCGGCCCGTCGCCTACCAAGATCAGCTTCATTTTTTGCTGTGGGTGCGCCAACTGCATGGCGTGAAAGGTCTTGCTCAGCAGTCCCAGATTCTTTTCCGGGGCCAGCCGCCCGACATGAATTACGGCGATGTCGTCGTCACTCAGGCCCCATTGTGCACGCAGGCTGTTGCTACGTTTGCTGGGGTGAAACAGTTGGCTGTCCACGCCACGACTAAGTAACTCCAGGTTGTCGTAGCCCTTGCGCTGCAGATCAATCCGCTGGCTTATGCTAGGCACCAGAGTCATCTGCGAGCGGTTGTGGAACCAGCGCAAGTAGTGGGTGAGCAGTTTGGTCAGCAAACCGGCACGGTAATGCTCGGTGTACTGTTGAAAGTTGGTGTGAAAGCCGGTTACGGCCGGAATCTGCAAGCGACGCGCAGTGCGCAATGCGGATAGCCCCAGCGGTCCCTCGGTGGCGATGTAGAGCACATTCGGTCGCTGCTTTTTCCAGTTGTGCAACAGCTTGTGCATAGACGACTGCCCCCATTGCAGACCCGGATAGCCGGGTAGGGGCCAGCCACGAATCAGTAGCGTGGCATCATCCATCAGGCCCTGGTCCGAACTTTGTCGCGGGCGGATTACCTGAACGGTGTGCCCACGCTTGCGCAAGCCATCTACCAAGCGGCCAAGGGTGTTTGCCACGCCGTTTACTTCAGGTGGAAAGGTTTCACTGATCAGGGCGATGCGAAGAGAAGATGTGCTCATGGCAGCAGTGTCGGCTGCTGCCATTTAGTTTGTGTGACGTTATTGCTGCGAAGTGATGACAGAGGCTTCAGAGCGCTCACGCACCCAGAACACCGTGGCACCGGCTACCGCAGCTGGCATCATCAGCACGTTGAGACCAGGGATCATCAGGGCCAGGTAGGTGATGCCGCCGAAGCTCATACTCTGCCAGCGGTTGGAACGCAGCCAAGCGAGCATGTCCTGCCAGCTCATTTTGTTGTTATCCGCCGGGTAGTCGATGTACTGGATAGCCATCATCCAGACGCCGAACAGAATCCACAGCGGCGCAGCCACCAGATTGACCACGGGGATAAAGGTCAGGATCAGCAGCGGAATCGCACGGGGCAGGAAGTAAGCCAGCTTACGCATCTCACGCCCCATGGTGCGCGGCACCATAGCCACCAGCTCACCCCAACTGAAAGGGGGGAATTCATCTTTGCCTCTGACAACCACCTCAACCTTTTCTGAGAGAAAACCGTTGAACGGTGCAGCAATCAGCGTGGCGAGCATGGTGAACGTAAAGAACACTAAGGCCAGGACAAGAACCACAAACAAAGGCCACATCAGGTATTCAAGAAAGGACAGCCAGGATGGCAGCGACGGGATAAACGTATCCACCCAGCCACTGAATTGCTGCACGGCCAGCACGATCAGGCCTGTGAACACGATCAGATTGATCAGCACCGGCAGTATCACAAAAAGCCGCAGGCCGGGGCTGAGTACCAGCTTGAGTCCTTCTTTAAGATATTGCGGACCAGACAGGACAGGTGCAGGCATTAGAACAGTCTCCAAAGGTTTACCGCGGCGACCTTACCGGCTTTACCGACTTGGTGAAAGGCTCTGAAAAGCGCGTTAACGAATTTCAATAAAGTTGGCTGATAGGTCAGGACTATGCGTTGCATTAACAAAGAGAATTTCCGGGCTTTGTGCCAAGAGCATAGTCTGACGCCAGTTTTTCAACATCGTTTACCGGGTCTTCAGGGCTCCTGCCATCCCTCTGGTTTATCTGAAGACCCTTTTTATTTCTGCTTGTACCTGAAGAGGTTTGCATGTCTGTTCTGCGTCACTCGCCTTTGATCATCTTGGGCTCCGGACCAGCGGGTTACAGCGCAGCGGTGTATGCAGCCCGGGCCAACCTCAAGCCAATGCTGATCACCGGTCTGCAGGCTGGCGGCCAGTTAACCACTACGACTGAAGTGGACAACTGGCCCGGCGATGCCGAAGGACTGACCGGCCCCGTGTTGATGCAACGTATGCAGGCCCATGCAGAGCGCTTCAATACTGAGATTGTTTACGACCATATCAATGCAGTTGAACTGCGAGATAAGCCATTTCGACTGACTGGCGATAGCGGTGTCTACACCTGTGATGCCTTGATTGTGGCCACTGGGGCCAGTGCTCGCTACTTGGGCCTGGCCAGTGAAGAGCTATTTATGGGCAAAGGTGTTTCAGCTTGCGCGACCTGTGATGGCTTCTTTTACCGCAACCGCGAGGTGGTAGTGGTTGGTGGTGGCAATACGGCCGTGGAGGAGGCGTTGTACCTGGCTAACATTGCCAGCCGGGTGACGTTGGTACATCGGCGTAATAGTTTCCGCGCCGAGAAAATCTTGCAGAACAAGCTGCAGGAGCGGGTCGCTGAGGGCAAGATTGTGCTCAGGCTCAACGCAGTGGTGGATGAAGTGCAGGGTGACTCGATGGGTGTCACCGGTGTGCGCGTGCTGAATCAAGATGGCAGTCGGGATGTTTTGTATGCTGACGGCCTGTTTGTGGCGATTGGGCATACACCCAACACTCAGCTGTTTGAAGGGCAGTTGGAACTGAAGGATGGCTACGTCGTGGTCAAGTCAGGTCGCGATGGTAATGCCACGGCGACCAGTGTGCCGGGCGTGTTTGCCGCTGGGGATGTGGCTGATCATGTTTACCGTCAGGCTATTACCTCCGCCGCTTCAGGCTGCATGGCTGCTCTGGATGCTGAGCGCTATCTGGACGGCTAGCTAAGTGAACCTCCCAACAAAAACGCCCCGATCATTACGGGGCGTTTTTGTTGGGGCAAACAACCTGAGAGCGGGCTTAGGCTGCTTTGCGGGTTAACGGCTGCTGGCTGAGGCTTACGCCTTCCAGGCCATTGTTCATCAGGGCGCGGATGTTGCCGTGGTCAGTGCCTTGCGGTGTGGCCAGGACGCTGCGGTAATGCTCGCCGAAGCAGAGCAGAGTTTCCTCAAGGCTGAAGCCTTCGAGCAGAGCCAGGCCTAAGGTTTTGCATGAGCCTTCATTTTGGCCTGCTGCGTTTTCTACGCCGCCATTGGTGAACGCGCTGGGTGTGTAGTCGTAATGTTCGGCGATAAAGGCCAGTGTTTCCGCAAAGGCAAACTGCTCGCTGTGCAGGCGAGTGCGGAAATCGGTCAGTGCAGTCATGGTTTTTTTCCTTTGTCGAAGGCCGCTTGCTGCTCTGCGGTGGCCTCTCGTTGGTACTTGGTTTTCCAGTCGGCATAGGGCATGCCGTAGATTTCTTCGCGGGCTTCATCCGCCGTCAGGCTGACACCCAGATCGTCGGCAGCGCTCTTAAACCATTTGGACAGACAGTTGCGACAGAAGCCTGCCAGGTTCATAAGATCAATGTTTTGTACATCGGTGCGCGAGCGCAGGTGTTGAACCAGGCTGCGAAAGGCGGCGGCTTCAAGTTCGAGGCGTTCTTGCTCGGTCATGTTGATGCTCTCTTTGGCTGGCTGGGAGTATTGGCGGCGATGATAGGAGCTTGCCTGCATGGCTGCAACGGCTCTGGCTCGGTGTACGTGTCTTGCAGATGACGCGCTCTAAACAGGCAGACACGGCCGTCGTTGGACGGCCGCGGCGGGCGGGGTTAGCGATGAGCAGCGAGGGTGATGGACACCGACTCAGCGAAACGCAGGGCGTGGGGTTTGTCCACCTCGACTTCGGCATAGCGCACGCTCGGGTTGGCCATGACCAGATCCAGAATCTCCTGTGTCAGTCTTTCCAGCAGGGCGAAGCGGTTGCCTTCGACATGCTGAATGATGGCCTTGGTGATGGTGCGGTAATTCAGGGCATGGTCAATATCGTTATCACGCACGGCATCGGTCGCCGGGTAGAGAATGGTCAGATTGATCAGCACGTCCTGCTTGTTGTTGATCTCTTCTTCCTTGATACCGATGTAGGTGCGCAGGCACAGATCCTTGACGCGGATACGTGCCATACCGGGTTCCAGTCGCGGCATTACTTGCTCCGTCCTATCAGTTGCAGAAATTCATGGCGGGTGTTGCTGGAGTCACGGAAGGCACCCAGCATCACTGAAGAGGTCATTACCGAATTCTGTTTTTCCACACCGCGCATCATCATGCACATGTGCTTGGCCTCAACTACCACTGCCACACCTGCGGCTTGCGTAACTTGCTGGATAGCGTCGGCGATCTGCTTGGTCAGGTTTTCCTGAATCTGCAAGCGACGGGCAAACATATCAACGATGCGGGCGACCTTCGACAGACCCAATACTTTGCCGGTTGGAATGTAGGCCACGTGAGCTTTGCCGATAAAGGGCAGCATGTGGTGTTCGCAGAGGGAGTAGAGCTCGATATCGCGGACGATGACCATCTCGTCGTTGTCAGATTCGAACAGTGCGCCGTTAACCACTTCATCCAAGCTCTTGCTGTAGCCATTGCACAAGAACTGCATGGCTTTTGCTGCGCGTTTAGGCGTATCCAGCAGGCCTTCACGCTGTGGATCCTCCCCGACACCTAGGAGAATCTCGCGGTAATGGTCAGTCAGTTGTGAACTCATCAAAAATATCCTCGTGGCCGCCTACTTGAGGTGGCGGCCGCCGTTTACGGTCAAAGTAGTGCCGGTGACATACGGGTTGTCCAGCAGGTAGCGCAGGCTCTGATAGATCACCTGAGGGCCGGGCTCAATGCCCATGACCGATTTGCTCAGGGCTTTCTCGCGATATGCATCATCGTCGTCAGCGTTGAACATGATCAGTGCCGGGGCAATGCCATTAACCTTGATATGCGGCGCATAGCGAGCTGCAAATGACAGGGTCAGGCTGTCCAGCCCGGCTTTGGTGGCGCAATAGGCTGGCCGATTGGCGCTACCCTTGCGCACCACATCATCGCTGATATGGACAATGTCAGCTTGGCTTGAACGCTCAAGTAGCGGCCGGCAATGCAGGTTGATCAGGTACGGCGCGAGCATGTGTACGTTGAAGAGTTGTGTGAAAGCTTTGCCTTCTTCGCCTGCGGATTCGCTCATCCAGTCCGATGCGTTATGCACGATGGCGCGCAGGCTGTCGGTCTGGCTTTTCAGCTGCTCAATCAGGGCGAGTATGCCAGCTTCGGTGGAGAAGTCTGCCTTGAGAGCTGTCACGCCACGCTGCCTTAGCCGCTCAATGCTGTCACGCTCGGTGCGGTACGTAACAATCAGGCTGAAACCATCATCCATCAGGCGCTCTGCGCAGTGCAGGCCAATACGCTGGCTGGTGCCGGTAATCAGAATGGGGGCTTGGCTGTAACTCATGCTCAACTCTGGCAACTAGGGGGTGTCGGCCGTATTCAGGCTGCAAACCCGGTGAAGTGTATACCAGCTGGGTCGAGGGAGAGGTGGGTCCGAGTTGTCTGGAGGCGGATGAAGTCAGTGAGCAGGCGCAATGAGGTGAAAGCGGCAGAGTCGCGAGAGTTAATCGCGACCTGCGTTCTTATCAAGTAGATGTTGTTCGAAGATGAACTGGCGCAGGTGTTCGTCACTGGCCGGGTCGCAGGCGTGTAACCAGTAGGCTAACAAACCCTGATCGGTTTCACGTACCAGTTCACCACCGACTGCTATCAGCGGATGACCGTCGACTTGGAGATACAGCTGGAAGCGCTTAGGAGCCTGTTTGGCGCGGCACTCAACCAGTGCGCTGTTCATAGACAACTGGTGAATGAGCAAGCCGGTGGTGGCGAGATTCCTTTTGCGCAATGGCAGAGGCGTCTCCAGCTTGGTCCGCCAGGGGCGCTGGATGTCGCTGTTGTCATAAATCTGTGGGGCGCTGAGTTGCAGGCTAGGCGCACTGTCGTCGTCCTGTTGGATATGCAGGTCGAAGGTCAGATGCTGATTGGCAAGATGAGCATGCAGGGTCAATGTTTCTGCAGCCGCATAGCGGGCAAAAAGTTCAGTCAGCTGTTCGCCAATTTCCACAAGTTGCAGGCGCTGTGGAGCTGCCTTGTTCAACTCGGTAGATTCGTTCAGTTGGCGAATAAAAGCCAATTCTGCTTTGGTCAAAACTGGTTGCTGAGAAGACATTCCTTAGTCCGATAGCGTTAAAGTCATACGATAAGACAGTTCGATCAAAACTTTGTTGTGGCCATTCGTCGCCAATTTGTATGTAATTTCGGCTAATTGCTTACATGTGATGGCTATTTGGTCGATATGGCTGAAAGTCGCGTTTTAGACGTTTCGCGTTTAGATGTGTTCGTCTGTTTTGAGCGAGACTCTTATTAGGGCTGTCCTACATAATGTTTGTCTGTAGGGAATTTCCTTTTCTTCGGAGAAATTGATGAAAGTTGCACTGTTTTCCGGTTCTGTTTACGGCTCTGCCGAGGAAGTGGCTCGTCATGCCGCGCGTTTGTTGGAGGAGGCCGGATTTGAGGTGCGTTACGACCCTCGTGCCACGTTGGCGGATATCCAGGCTTTTGCGCCTGACGCGCTGCTGGCGGTGACGTCCACTACGGGGATGGGGGATTTGCCGGATAACCTGCAGCCTTTGTTCTATTCGATCCGTGATCAGTTTCCGGCGTGGGGAGGTTTACCGGGGGCGGTGATTGCCCTGGGTGACTCCAGCTATGGTGATACCTACTGCGGTGGTGGTGAGCAAGTGCGTGAGCTTTTTGCTGAACTGGGTCTGCGAGAGGTGCTGCCCATGTTGCGTCTGGATGCCAGCGAAACGGTTACACCAGAGGTGGATGCCGAGCCTTGGTTGGGTGAGCTGATAAGCGCCCTGCGTGCATAATCGCTGCACTCAACTATGGGGCTGAATGGATGCAAGCCAGTGGGCTTGCATTCGATCTGACCCGTAAGGTCATTCTGCTGGCCGCCAGAGCAACTAACGACGCTGCGCTCTCTGGTTAGACTCCTTGGCACTAATAAAAACGAAAGCTGAGGTAAGCGTTATGTCTGTATCTCAAACCCCGTCTGTTGAAAGTGTTAAAGACCAGGTAAGCGCAGCTGAATGGCAGACTCGCGTAGATCTGGCTGCCTGCTACCGGCTGATAGCTATGTACGGCTGGGATGATCTGATCTTCACGCATATTTCGGCGAAAGTGCCGGGAACGGAAGAGTTCCTGATCAATCCGTACGGTTTGATGTTCCACGAAATTACTGCTTCCAGCCTTGTTAAAGTGGATCTGGCTGGCAAAAAGCTGATGTCCAGCCCGTACGACATTAATCCCGCTGGCTACACCATCCACAGCGCTGTGCATGAGGTGCGGGCAGATGTGGGCTGTGTCTTGCATATCCATACGCCGGCCGGCATTGCTGTCTCCGCTCAGAAGCAGGGCTTGTTGCCATTGTCCCAACAATCCCTGTTTGTGCTGTCGAGCCTGGCTTATCACGGCTACGAAGGGGTGGCGCTTCACCATGAAGAAAAGGCACGGCTGCAGGTGGATTTGGGAGATAAGAATTTCATGATTCTGCCTAATCACGGGCTGCTGACGGCATTTCCTACCATCGCAGATGCTTTTCTGGGCATGTTTGTATTGCAAAGGGCCTGTGAGATTCAGGTCATGGCGCAAAGTGGCGGTAGTGAATTGATCCATATCCCACAGCAGATTCTTGATGGAGCCAGGGCCATGATTGCAGGCGTCATGAAGAGCCCTCAAGGGCTTGGCGGGGCACTGCCGTGGCCTGCTTTGCTGCGCAAACTCGATCAACAGATGCCAGGGTATGAAGCATGACGGCGTTGCCCGGAATCGCTCTGAAGGACTGGCGCAGTCAGGGGCTGAGTTTCACCTTCGGCAAGCACGTTATCCGCTATTGGGCAGCCGGTGCTGAGAGCGCCGAGCCGCTCCTGTTGATCCATGGCTTCCCGACGGCCAGCTGGGACTGGCATTACCTCTGGGCGCCGTTGGCGGCCCGCTATCGGGTGATTGCCTGTGACATGCTCGGTTTTGGTGATTCAGACAAACCGCGTCCTTACAGATATAGCTTGATGGAGCAGGCCGATATTCAGCAGGCACTGTTGGCCCATTTGCACATTAAAGGGCCTGTGCACGTGCTGGCTCATGATTATGGTGACAGCGTGGCCCAAGAGCTGCTGGCGCGGCATGAGGAAGAGCGCTTCAATCTTGCCAGCTGTGTTTTTCTCAATGGTGGCTTGTTTCCCGAAACGCATTACCCGGTATTGGCGCAGAAACTGTTGTTGAGTCCCTTGGGTGTGGTGTTCAGCCGACTGTTCAACCGGGAGAAAATGGCCAGTAACTTCGCTGCTGTATTTGGCCCGAACACGCAGCCGAGCGAGGCTGAGCTGGATGACTTCTGGAGTCTGGTTGCAGGCAACGATGGTGCTGGGGTGATGTATCGCCTGATTCACTACATCCCGGAACGACGTTTGCGACGCAATCGTTGGGTCAGTGCTATGCAAAAGACCGATGTGCCTATGCGGGTGATCGATGGCGCTGTAGACCCGATTTCAGGGGAGCATATGGTCGCGCGCTACATTGAGCTGATTCCCAATGCAGACACCGTTTTGCTGCAGGACATTGGCCACTACCCGCAGGTAGAAGCGCCTGAGCAGGTACTGGAGCACTATCTGCAATTCCGACAACAACTGGAGCAGGTATGAACAGGCGACAACTGTTGAAGTGGAGTGCGTTGACTGGCGCGGCGGTAGTCGCTACCGGATATTGGGCATTACCAAGCGGACCGCGCCCGGCCGCTCTGAGCTTGGATGGCGCCCAGGAATTAATAAAGGGATTGGAAGGTAAGAATCTGGTAAGCCTCACAGGCTGGAGCCCGATGGAGGTGTTCAACCATTGTGCGCAAAGCATCGAATATTCCATCAGCGGGTATCCACAGCTGAAACCTGAGTGGTTCCGTAAAAGCATTGGACCGCTGGCGTTTGATGTGTTTTCCGCGCGCGGTGCCATGCGCCATCCATTGAACGAGGTGATTCCAGGGGCTGCGGCCTTGGACTCGCCGAGTACTGAGGCTCAGGCTCTGAAGCGTTTACAACAAGCCTTTGCCGACTTTGCCGCCTACCAGGGCGAACTCAAACCACACTTTGCTTATGGTGAGCTGAGCCACGCCGAATATGCCCTTGCCCATGTGATGCATTTGTATAACCACATGAGCTTGCTGCGGGTCTCCTGATGGGTAATATCCCGCTGCCTTATTGCGTACTATTCATTTCGGTTCGTATTAGTTGTGACTGAAAATTGCTTGCTGGACACTTTCAGGGATTGATCATGTTCAAGAGGATTTGTGTATGAGTGATGCTATTGGTTTTAAGGATCAGGTTGTCATCGTCACCGGCGCGGGTGGCGGCTTGGGGCGTGCTCATGCGCTGCTGTTCGCAAAGCACGGTGCCAAGGTGGTGGTCAACGACCTGGGTGGCAGCACTCATGGTGAAGGTGCCAACGCTTCAGCCGCTGACAAGGTGGTTGAGGAGATTCGCGTAGCTGGCGGTACGGCCGTGGCAAATCACGACTCGGTGACGGATGGCGAAAAAATTGTTCAGTGCGCACTGGATCACTTCGGTCGCATCGACGTAGTGGTGAACAACGCCGGGATTCTGCGCGACAAGACCTTCCACAAGATGGAAGACTCTGACTGGGACTTGGTTTACAAGGTGCATGTCGAAGGGGCTTACAAAGTAACCCGCGCCGCTTGGCCGCACATGCGAGAGCAAGGCTATGGACGGGTGATTTTTACCGCTTCAACGTCCGGCATTTACGGCAACTTCGGCCAGTCCAACTACGGCATGGCCAAGCTTGGCCTGTACGGCCTGACCCGTACGCTGGCACTGGAAGGGCGTAAGAACAATATTCTGGTTAACGCTATTGCTCCAACTGGCGGTACCCGCATGACTGAGGGCCTGATTCCGTCGCAGGTTTTTGAGCAGCTTAAGCCTGAGTTGGTCAGCCCGCTGGTTGTGTATCTGGCCAGCAGCGCGTGTGAGGACACCGCTGGCCTATATGAAGTGGGTGGCGGCTGGATGGGGAAGGTGCGCTGGGAGCGTAGTCTGGGGGTTGGCTTTGACCCGCGTGAAGGCTATAGCCCGGAAGACGTGGCGGCCAACTTCAGCAAGATTTGCGACTTTGAGGGTGCCGCTCACCCCAAAGACAATATCGAAGCCATGAAGGAAATGATGGCGAACTTGCAGAAGTTTACTTGAGTCTGCTGGTTTTAAGCGGTGTTGAAGGGCTGGTGGATAATCCGCTATGCGGACTTATCCACCCTACAAAACTATTCTGTGTTGGGGCTGCTTTAGCCGCGAACAAAGCTTAGGTTTTGGGAATCCCGTATTTGCGCAGGCGTGTGGCGATGGCGCTGTGGGACGTTTTAAGGCGCGCGGCCAGTTGCCGTGTGGACGGGTGATCTGGGTAGAGCTTTTCCAGCAGGTTACGCTCGAACTCAGATACCGCTTCATCCAGACTGTTGATCTCACCACTGGTTCGCTGGGCAGCTACAGAGGTGCCAGCAATGTCAAGATCATCAATCTGCACCAAATTGCTTTCGCATATCGCAGCCGCACGGAAGATAACGTTCTGTAGCTGGCGCACATTGCCTGGCCAGCGGTTGCTTAGCAGTGCCGGGTAGGTTTCGGGCGTCAGTCGGCAGGGTAAGCGCTGAATCTGTGCGCAGGCTTGCTGCATAAAATGCCGGGCCAGCAGCAGGATGTCCTGGCCGCGCTCGCGCAGTGGCGGTACTTCCAGTTTGAGTACGTTAAGGCGGTAGAACAGGTCTTCGCGGAATGTGCCCTCGCTGACCATTTGTTCCAAGTCGCGGTGGGTGGCGCTGAGAATGCGCACGTTGACCTTTACTTCGCGCTCACCGCCAACCCGGCGGAAGCTGCCATCGCTGAGAAAACGCAGCAGCTTGGCTTGCAAATAAGGGGACATCTCACCGATTTCATCGAGAAACACAGTGCCCTGGTGAGCCAGTTCCAGCAGGCCGGGCTTGCCGCCACGTTGAGCACCGGTAAACGCGCCGGGGGCGTAGCCGAACAGCTCGCTTTCGGCGAGATTTTCCGGCAAGGCTGCGCAGTTAAGCGCCAGAAACGGTGCAGCACTACGCGAACTGTTGGCATGGCAGGCGCGGGCGACCAGTTCTTTACCTGTTCCGGTTTCGCCCTGGATCAGCAACGGTGCGTCCAGCGCGGCGATACGTTGAGCGCGGGTTTTCAGATTGCGAATGGCGAGTGAATCACCCAGTAGGGCATCGAAGCCCTCAACGTGGTCGTGGTGCAATGCGGCCAGTCGTCCACCAATCCGGTTGGGGGCATATAGGCTGAGTAGGCCGCCGGTCAGGCGGCGGGTGCCAATATCGATGCTTTCGGTGATTGGCTGGGCATCTAGCAGCAGCGCCTGACCTTTAACTGTGATTTCACGCATTGGCAGGCGGAAATCCTGACTTAGCAGCTCCTGCTGTAAGGGGGCGTCCGCAAACAGTTCGCCGATACTCATCCCGTCAGGCTGGCAGCCACACAATTCAATGAGTGCTGGGTTGGCCAGGAGGATGTGGCCCTGATTATCAACTGCCAGCACCGGATCGGTCATGGCTGCGAGCAGAGCGTCCAGCTGCAGGTGGCGGCGCTGGCCGGGGAGGATGTCGACAATGGTGACAGCCTGAACACCGCGCACGCTGAATAGCGCATCACGCAGTTCATCCAGCACTTCAGAGCTCAGGGTCGGGGCGTCGATGTAGACGTTGGGTGGAACCATTTCCACCGCATCCAGGTTGAGATTGCGTCCACCGAGCAGGGCCAGGACCTCCTGGGTGATGCCAACGCGATCGATAAAGGTGACGTGAATGCGCATGGAGAAAGAGGCTTGATAAGGACGGGCATCAGTATGCCCGCTCAAGCGGCCTTAGTCAGTGGCTAACCGCAGGACAGACGTACGATCGTTTCGCTGTCGTCGATATCAATGTTCAGGCGTTGCGGGTTGAAATCCATCGTGGTGATGTCGCCGGGGGCCAGTACACGCACGCTGTCGGCATTGGCATCTTCCTGCAGCTCATCGACAACCTTGCGGTCGATTTGCTTGCCAAGCATGTTTTGCAGGTGGGCGACATTGCATTCGCCGCCACGCGACTGCTCAGAGTCCGGTGAGGAGCTGCAGCCCGCAAGCGCTGCAAGCAGTAAAAAGCCGGTTAGGGTCGGACGAAGCACCATGATCTGTTCCTTGGCCATTGCGTGGTTATCCAGCCTAGCAGTGTAGTTGACCCGTGCTCAATCTCTGCGCGTTGCTGGTGCTAACTGTGATGCGGCTGGGGTTCAGCGTTTTTTGGATATCGTCAGGCTCACTGACACCCTAAACTGTTCGATTTTACCGGTTAAGGTACTCATCCTGTGTCGGCAGTGATCTCTATTCAGCAACTCAATAAGACCTATGCCAGCGGCCATCCGGCCCTGCAGGGCATTGATCTGGAAATCCGTAAGGGCGAGATTTTTGCCCTGTTAGGCCCTAACGGTGCGGGTAAAACTACGCTGATCAGCATTATTTGCGGCATCGTCAATCCGGGCGGCGGCCGTGTGCTGGTAGGCGGCAAGGACATCGTTAAGGAATATCGTGCGGCGCGCGAGCAGATCGGTCTGGTGCCGCAGGAGCTGGTCAACGATGTGTTTGAAACTGTCTGGGCGACCGTGAAATTCAGTCGTGGGCTTTTCGGCAAAAAGCCTGATCCGGCCTATCTGGAGCGCTTGCTGCGGGATCTTTCGCTGTGGGAAAAGCGCGACGCGAAGATATTTGAGCTTTCAGGGGGCATGCGCCGCCGGGTGATGATCGCCAAAGCGTTGTCCCACGAGCCGGAAATTCTGTTTCTCGACGAACCGACCGCCGGTGTCGACGTGGAGCTGCGCCGCGATATGTGGAACATGGTTCGCAGTCTGCGTGAGCGCGGCGTCACCGTCATCCTGACCACCCATTACATCGAAGAGGCCGAGGAGATGGCGGACCGCATCGGTGTAATCCGCAAAGGCCAAATCATCCTGGTTGAAGACAAACATACGTTGATGCAGAAGCTCGGCAAAAAACAGCTGACCCTGCACCTGCAGCAGCCGCTGACAAGCATTCCCGCCGGTCTTTCCCACTATCCGCTGGAACTTAGCGATGAAGGCCATAACTTGGTGTTCACCTTTGATGCCCAGAGCGAGCAGACCGGGATTGCCGAGCTGCTGAAAGAACTGACCCAGCACGGCATCGATTTCAAGGATCTGCATTCCAGCCAGAGCTCGCTGGAAGAGATTTTTGTCTCGTTAGTGTCTGAGCGCTAAGCCTGGCTGTAACCTTTTTAAGGACGTACTGAGTATGAATTTTTACGCCATTAAGGCGATTTACCTGTTCGAACTGGCACGCACCTGGCGCACCTTGCTGCAAAGCATTGCCACTCCGGTGATCAGTACATCGCTGTATTTTGTGGTGTTTGGCTCGGCCATCGGTAGCAGCATGAATCAGGTGCAGGGCGTGAGCTACGGCGCGTTTATCGTGCCGGGCCTGATCATGCTGGCACTGTTGACGGAGAGCATCTCCAACGCTTCGTTCGGTATCTATATGCCGAAATATTCGGGCAGCATTTACGAGATTCTTTCCGCGCCGATTTCATACTTGGAAATCTTGATTGGCTATGTCGGCGCTGCTGCGACTAAGTCCATCATTTTGGGCACGATAATCCTGATGACTGCGCGGATGTTCGTCGATTTTGAAATTCAGCATCCGTTTTGGATGGTGTCTTTTCTGATCCTCACGGCACTCACTTTTAGCCTGTTCGGCTTCATCATCGGGGTGTGGGCTGATGGTTGGGAAAAGCTGCAGATCGTCCCGGCGCTGATTGTCACTCCGCTGACCTTTCTCGGTGGTGCCTTTTACTCCATTAGTATGCTTCCGGCTGCATGGCAGACGGTGACCATGTTCAATCCGGTTGTCTACCTGATCAGCGCATTTCGCTGGAGTTTCTTTGGCGTTTCCGATGTTCACGTCGGCCTGAGTTTGGCTATGATTTTGGGCTTTTTGCTGCTGTGCATTTTGGCAGTTGGCTGGATTTTCAAGACGGGCTATCGCCTGAAAAGCTAACGCATCTGGTTTCTTAGTGGCAAAAGCGCCATTTGATGTGTTAAATCAGTCGTAATGATTTGTTTGAAATATTGGCGCAAATGCGCAAACGCACGGAGCATCAGGCTTACAGCCAGGTGCCCGTGCGCTAAATCAAGTTCCATGGCCTGGATCAATGTTTTAGGGCTTGCCTCAGGGGGGGAGGGTTGGCGTAGGCTGAAGCCGTCGCCCTGAGAAGCGACGCTATTCGCAAGGTTGAAGAAGGAAAGCGTCATGCAAATCCAAGTTCATAGCGATAACAACATTGCTGGCAGTGCACGTTTGGTTGATTGGGTAAGCGCAAGTGTGGCCAGCCGCCTTGAGCGTTTTGATGAAGAACTCACCCGCATTGTTGTCCACCTGCACGACGACAATGGCTCCAAAGCTGGCGCACAGGACAAGCGCTGCCAGATCGAGGCCCGTCCCAAAGGCCTGCAACCTGTCTCCGTTACTCACAAAGCCGAATCCCTGGAGCACGCCATCGACGGTTCGATCGAGAAGCTGCACAGCGCTCTTGATCATCAGTTCGGCAAAATGCGCAGCAAGCGCGTGTCATCTCAGCAGGCTGCCAAAGCCGCCAATGCTGTAGTACTTGAAGAAGAGGAGTGAGGCAGAGCTGTTCAGGTTTGTCCCTCGTTCATAGCGCTGACCGCTGAGGCCGGACAGCGAGCTTAAACAGCGCCCCCGCATGCATATGTGGGGGCGCAGTCGTTTCAGGGGGCTGGTTTCGTGACAGGCTCTGCGCCAAGATCATCACCTTGGCAGAACTCTGCCTGGGTTTAATCAATTGAGGAGCAAGCATGGCAACCGGTTTTTCCATGAACGCGTTTTTAGTTTTGTCGCTGACCCTGTTGGGCAGCGTGGCGCATGCCTCGGAAGAAACCCAGTTGATTGGCCTGATCAATCATTACCGCAGCCTGCCTCAGCCTTGTGACGGTTCGGCTTCTCAGGAGCTGCCGCCGCTGGCTGCAGATAGTCGCCTTCAGCTCTCCGCATCCGGCGCGGTGGATCTACAGGCGTCGATGGCGCGAAACGGCTATCCAATGGTCAATGTGCAGTCGGTAACTTTGTCAGGGCCGCGTGATGCCGCCTCTGCACTGAAAGTGCTGAAAGAAAGCTTCTGCAACGTCTTCCTTGATCCACAGTACGTGGACATCGGTGTTAGCCGCGCTGACCGTGAGTGGCGCATTGTTGTGGCGCGCCCATTGCTGGCGAGCCGACTTGGCGAGTGGCATGCCGAAGGTAAAAAGCTGCTGGAAGAAATTAATAAGGCCCGCAGCAGTGCCCGCCAGTGCGGCAGTGCACAGATGCTGCCCGCTGTGGCTGCACTGAGTTGGAATGAAACCCTTGGCAGCACGGCTGAAACACACAGCCGCTATATGGCCAACCGCAATGTGTTCTCCCATATAGACGGAGATGGCCGCACGCCGGGTGATCGGGCAGAGATTGCCGGTTATAGCGGCCAGGGCATCGGAGAGAATATTGCTGCCGGGCAGGACACAGCCGCGAAGGTGGTGGAGGGCTGGCTGAGCAGTCCGGGCCACTGCAACACCCTGATGGGCGCGCAGTACAAAGACTTTGGCGCTGCCTATGCCAGCGATCCGAAAAGTGATGCGGGTATCTACTGGACGGCCATGTTTGGCGCGCCGTAATGCCCGCAGATCTTACTGAGCGATGCCGAATACGTCGCGCAGGTGCTGCTGATAACGCTGCACGTCGCCTTCGATGTTCGGCACTTTCATCACGTCGTTACAGATAAAGGTCGGCAAAGCCTCCATGCCAAGGAAGGCATGCGCTTTGTGGAACGGGAAGTACACAGCATCGACACCTTTGCCTTCAAAGAAATCTGTTGGGTCTTCAAAGGCCTGGAGCGGAGCATTCCAGGTCAAGGACAACATGTACTGCTTGCCATGCACCAGACCGCCGCTGCCGTACTTTTGTGAGGCGTCAGAGCGGGTGCGGCCATCGTTGGCGTAGAGGCTGCCGTGGCCTTCGGTGAAGACTTCATCCATGTACTTTTTCACGGTCCAGGGTGCACCCATCCACCAGCCGGGCATCTGCCAGATCACCACGTCGGCCCAGAGCATTTTCTCCAGCTCGTCCTGCACGTTGTAACCGGCGTCGATATAGGTGGTTTTTACTTCAAAACCGGCTTCCAGCAGCAAGGCTTCAGCGGCGCTGTGCAGGGTGGTGTTGTATTGGCCTTGGGAATGGGCGAACGCTTTGCCGCCATCGAGCAACAGAATCTTTTTCATCGGTATCCAAATCAATCAGTTCGGCCCGGAGGCCGTTCACAGAGACATTCACGTCAGTGAATGGTGAGCCGGGAGGTTGGCTCGCGGGTTGTTCAGACTGATGTAGATGAGGGTGTTGAGGGGAACTTCAAGGGGCGGATGGTTCATCCCTGTAAAACAGGGATGAACGGAGGGGGTTAGTTGGCCGGCGCTGGTGTTTGTATTCGCAGCAATTGGCTGGCGAGCACAGCATTCCTGCCTTCTATGTCGCTGACCTCCGCGAGGCTTGCGCCGGCAACGAATGCGCCCAATCTTAGGCTCTGGCGCACATAGTGATTTTTGCCGGCCTCAGCATTCAGAATCAGCGCGTTATTGCCGAACTCGGACTCGGTTTCCAGCGTATGTTTGCCAGGGCTAAGCGGGGTGTAGATGTAAGTTCTGTTGGCTGTTTCGGCGAGTAACTTTCCATCTAGATAGAGGCTTTTTTTCAGCGACTTGCCGAAGAAGGAGTCGCGGTAAATATAAAGCCCTGCCTGATCTGCTGCGGGCGCTGGGAAGGCTTTAAGTTCGCGGTCTTTATCGGTTGATTCCATTGGCACTGAGGCACAGCCAGCCAAAAGGATAAAAGCGAGGGATGCTACAGAGAGTTTGAGTGTATTGAGCATAGGTACTCGTTCCTGAGTGTTGGTGTAAAGCGGTCACATCAATGTGCCGCCAGCCGGAACGGTATCTGTATTAAAAGGTGCTGAAAACTGAAAAGTGAGGTGAGGATTAAATTAAGTACGCCTGTGCTGTGAGGGGCTCAGGCGTACTCAGATGAACTTACTGCTGTTTGGCGACCGTTGACTCGGGCTTGGCGGACCAAATGCGGTAATGCACTTCAACGTCGGCTGGTGTGTACACCACAATCGGCAGCTTGCTGTTGTAACGAACCAGCTTAGGCTCGCCGCCTGCCTGAACGAAGGCTTTTTTCAACTCGTTGTTGAGGCAGCCCATCATGGTGCTGATGCCTGGGCCAACTTCGCTCAATTCGTAATAGGTGTAGCCCCAGCCTTCAGCTGTTTTTTCCTGCCACTGGCCGCCGAGGCGACGCACGTTGCAATCCACTTCCATGGTCTTACCGGCCAGGATCTCAACTTTATGGTCGCCTTCATTGTCCAGAACAGGCAGGTCGATCACATGGCGGGTATACCCTTCAGCCGGGGCAGGATAAGGCTTGAGGGCGTCAGGTGTAGCTGCACAGGCCATTAGCGGCAGGCTGCAGATCATGGAGGCGAAGGCTTTATTAAATTCGTACATAAAAATCCGTTTTCCGTGGCTACCTGACGGCAGCTGTTACAGAAGCCCTTCGGGCATTGAGTTTTACTGACCCAACTAAATAGGCCAAGTTCCCCTTTGTCGCAAGTTGGGTTGTCTGACGATTACGTCAGAGAATCCTGAGCGGGTTTAGTTGCTCGGCCCATGGCTTAGTGAGTACGAAGGTTGCCATGGAGTACTGGCGGGTTGGTTTCAAGGGGTTGAGGCGCGTTGTTATCGGGACCGTACAGACTGACTCTATGCGCTCAGTGCCGGTTGCTTAGTTGGGCAGTTAAGGCATTACTGGAGTAACTGTTTTTGCCCAGATTACTGGCAACACATGCTCTCGGAGTAACGGAGCAAGAGTTTCGGGTAACGGTTCATCTTGTGTCAGCCAGCGCAGCTCTTCCAGCTCAGCAGCGGGGCTGACAGGGTGGGGCAGGTGCGCAGTGAAGATGCAGGCATCAATCCAAGTATTTGTCTCGTTGGCGGCAGGTGAATTGAACTGGCCGAGGTGATTTAGGGCATCGGCAGGCAACTGCAGATTCAACTCTTCTTCCAGCTCCCGTTGTAGGGCTGTGATCGCATCTTCACCGGGTTCGGTTTTTCCGCCGGGCAGCATAAAAGCGTGGGTGTTACGTTTGCGCACTAGTAAAAGTCGACCGTTATCGTCGAACAGGCAAGCGGCGGATATCGAGAGTGTGGTGGGCATGGCGAAGTGTTTCGGTTTGATAAGACTGGTGTGGATTTTAAACCTGTAAAGACGGCTTCTGACTCATCCCCGGATAATCAAGTCATGAACTCGCCATCTCTATGAAGTCTGAGCCGGGATGCAAGATTGTTGACGCTGTATTCATCCGCCAAGGGAGCGTGATAATCGCTGAGAGCAATTCTGTGGCGGTGGTTCTGCTGTCTCATTCCGTTAGCTTGCTGGCACCTGAGAAAGGTGGATGGGGGAAATGCCAGAAGAGCTCCCCGATCCACCCCGCGGGACTGGGTTAATCGATGCCGACAAAACCTCCGGTTTGGTGCTGCCATAGGCGGGCGTAGAGGCCGCCGCGTTCGATCAGTTCGGCGTGGGTGCCGGTTTCGATGATGCAGCCCTGATCCATCACGACCAATTTGTCCATCCGCGCGATGGTGGAAAGGCGGTGGGCGATGGCGATGACGGTTTTGCCTTGCATCAGGGTGTCGAGGTTGTCCTGAATCGCTGCTTCGATTTCCGAGTCCAGCGCTGAGGTGGCTTCGTCCATGATCAGGATTGGCGCGTTTTTCAGCAGCGCACGGGCGATGGCGATACGCTGCCGCTGGCCGCCGGAGAGTTTTACCCCGCGTTCGCCGACTGTGGCCTCTAAACCCAGTCCGCCCTGGCCGTCATCCAACTGCGGAATAAAACTGTCGGCGCTGGCTTTACGCACGGCGGCGAGCATTTCTTCTTCACTGGCCTCGGGCTTGCCGTAGAGCAGGTTGTCACGGATGGAGCGGTGCAGCAGGGCGGTGTCCTGGGTGATCATGCCGATCTGTGCGCGCAGGCTGTCTTGGGTCACCTCGGCGATGTTTTGTCCGTCGATCAGGATCGCGCCGTCTTGCAGGTCGTACAGGCGCAGCAACAGACTGACCAAGGTCGATTTGCCTGCTCCGGATGGGCCGACCAGACCGATTTTTTCACCTGGTTTTACCTCCAGACTCAGGCCGCTGATCACGCCGTGTTCTTTGCCGTAGTGGAAGTGAATGTTGTCGAAGCGGATGGCGCCTTGCTCAAGTTGCAGCGTCTTGGCGTCAGGCTTATCCACCACCAGACGCGGCTGGGCGATGGTCTTCATGCCGTCTTGCACGGAGCCGACGTTGTCGAAGATGCCGTTGACCACCCACATGACCCATTCGGCCATGTTGTTCAGGCGGATCACCAGTCCGAGTGCCAGCACAATCGCGCCTGCAGAGATCAGGTCACCACTCCACAGCCACAGTGCCAGTGCGCCTGTCCCGACAATCAGCAGGCCGTTAAGGCTGGTGATGAGAAAGTCCATCAGGGTAATGGTGCGAGCTTGCAGACGGAACTTGTGCACTAGCTCGCCCATGGCCTCGCCAGCGTACTGCTCTTCAAACTGGGTGTGGGCAAAGAGTTTGAGGGTGGTGATGTTGCTGTAGCTGTCGACTACGCGGCCCATCAGTTTTGAGCGTGCTTCTGAGGCTGCTGCTGAGCGGTTTTTCAGGCGCGGTACGAAGTAGCTGAGCAGGGCTGTGTAGAGGATGATCCAGCTGATCAGGGGGATCATCAGGCGTGGGTCAGCAGAGGCGAACAAGTAGAGCGCGCTGCCGGTGTAGACCACGATAAACCACAGTGCATCGACCACCTGCATGGTGGATTCACGAAGGGATTGGCCGGTTTGCAATACGCGCTGAGCGACACGCCCGGCAAAGTCGTTCTGAAAGAAGTTCAGGCTTTGCTTGAGCACGTAGCGGTGGTGCTGCCAGCGGATCATGTTGGTCAGGCCGGGGTTAAAGGCCTGGTGTGTCAGCAGGTCATGAATGCCGAAAACAACAGGGCGAATGACCAGCGCGAGCAGCAGCATGCCGATCAATTCGGTCTGGTATTTGCTGAAGAATTCGCTGCTGGGCGTGGCCTGGATCATGTCGATCAGCCTGCCAAGGTAACTGAACAGCAAAACTTCGATAAAGGCGGCGAAGAAGCCAAGCACCAGCACGGCGATCATCAGGGGCCAGATCTGGCGCAGGTAGTGGGCGTAGAAGGCGATTATGCCGGAGGGTGGTTCGACGTCCGGGCTGGGTTTGAAGACGTCGATAAGTGTTTCGAAGTAGCGAAATAACATGGCGTTAGGCTTCCTGCCTGAGTGCGGGCGTCCCTGCTTGCAAAAGTGCCGGAGGTTGGGCCTCCGGCGGTGCCTATCAGAGACGCTTGGCTGTTTCTATTAATACAGGTTCAGTTGGTACGTTCTGGTGCATGCCGCGGTTACCGGTTGGTACCTGGGCGATCTTGTCGACCACGTCCATGCCCTTGGTCACTTTGCCGAATACGGCGTAACCGAAGTCGCGTGCGCCGTGATCGAGGAAGGCGTTGTCGTTGTGGTTGATAAAGAACTGACTGGTGGCGGAGTCCTTGGCCTGAGTACGGGCCATGGCCAGAGTGCCGCGCACGTTGTGCAGGCCGTTGTCGGCTTCGTTCTTGATCGGTGCCTGGGTTTCTTTCTGCTTAAGGTTGGCATCAAAACCGCCGCCCTGGATCATAAAGCCCGGAATTACACGGTGAAACTGAGTGCCGTTGTAATAGCCGCTGTCGACGTAGCTGAGGAAGTTGGCGGTGCTGATCGGTGCTTTTTCCTGATTCAGTTCAATCTCGATGTCACCAGCAGTGGTGGTCAGCAGCACTTTTGGGTTTTCTGCGGCCATCAGGCTACCGGCCAGCAGCATGGAACAGGCGGCGAGGGTCAGTTGCTTCAGCATCGTTTTAGTCCTTATCGGCAGGGTTGGCAGTCTGTTCGACTTCACTGAGGAAGGCTAACAGGCTGCGGTTAAAGTGTTCAGGTTGATCCAGCGGCGTGGCGTGTCGGGAATCTTCAATCACCAGCAGCCGGGCATTTTGCATTTCATCAACATAGGTTTGCTTCAGAGCGACCGGCGTGTAGTCATGATCAGCGGCAACCACCAAGGTCGGACAGGTGATTAGCCTCAGCCGTTCCCGCACGCTCCAACCGATGATGGCATCCAGGCTGGACAGGTAAGCACGCTTATCGTTTTGCGGCCAGCGTTCTTCCATTTTCTGCCGTAGCAGGGTTTGTTCAGGTTTGGGAAACAGCAGCTTGCCCAACGCTTTGGCCAGTGTATTCAGGCTCAACAACCGTGCGAGCGTCCAGCGCTTGGCTATCTCAAGCCTGTCGCCCCAATGTCGCGCTCTGACCTCAGGCGTGCTGTTGACGATGCATAGGCTCTTGAGCAAATGCTGGTGATCCACGGCCAGTTGAAAACCGATCATGCCGCCCATGGAAATTCCGACCAGATGTACGCAGGGCAGGTTCAGGTGCTCGATAAGCGCAGCGGTGTCATCGGCAAAGCCTTTGATGCTGTAACGCTCGCGGGGCTTGGAGGATTGTCCGTGGCCGCGTACGTCAAACGCTATTACCCGAAAGTACTGAGAAAGCACAGGGATTTGCAGTTCCCAGTCGCGGGTGCTGGAGCCAAGGCCGTGCACCAGTAACACCGGTGCGCCTTGTCCGTGCTCTTCGTAATAGAGATTACAGCCGTTATGGGTGAACACTGGCATGGCGGGGCCTCAAGGCTTGTGAGGTTCGGGGGCGGCGAAAGGGGCGCCCAGAGGCACGGTATCAAAGCGAGTGATCAGGTCGACCAAAATCTGTGTTGCAGGGCCTAGGGGTTTGTCCTTGTTACGGTACAAATAGAAGGTGGCATTGCGCTGACCGCCTTGCTCCAGCGGCAAGGGCTTGAGCAGACCTTCGTTGAGTTCGCGCTCGATCATGTGGCGCGGCAGCCAGGCGAAGCCCAGGCCATTGCTGACGAATGTTACTGAGGTGGCCAAGCTGCCTACGGTCCAGCGTTGCTCTGCGCCCAGCCAGCCAACATCGCGGGGTTGTTGCTGGCCTGAGTCGCGCACCACCACCTGCATTTGCGATTCAAGGTCCTGATAGGTCACGGTACGTTGCAAGCGATGAAGGGCGTGGTCCGGATGGGCTACAGCGACAAATTCGACGGTGTGCAGCTGGCTGCCGAGAAAACCGGTGATATTCAAGCCGCTGATGGCCAGGTCTGCGGTGCCTGCGCGAAGGATTTCCTCAACGCCTGAGAGCACTTCTTCCCGCAGGCGCACGCGACAACCCCGGCTTTGCGGCATAAATGCGGTTAGGGCGCGAACCAGCCGGGCGTTTGGGTAGGCGGCATCCACCACAAGGCGCACTTCTGCCTCCCAGCCCTGTTCCATGTGATGGGCTAGGTCTTCCAGCTGGCTGGCCTGTTTAACCAGTTGTCGTGAGCGGCGCAGAAGGACATCACCGGCCTCTGTGAGCACCGCTTTGCGTCCGTCGATGCGCAGCAGTGGTACGCCGAGTTGTTCCTGCATGCGGGCGACGGTGTAGCTGACCGACGATTGCGAGCGGTGCAGCATCTCTGCTGCCTGAGCAAAGCCGCCGTGGTCAACCACGGCTTGCAGGGTGCGCCATTGATCCAGTGTTACCCGTGGAGCTTTCATATCCGGTCCTTTTGCACTGACAGCGGGTGCCTAAACATTCGTGAGCCGAGACTGACTAGGGAAACGGGTACGCACTCGACGGCTTCTCCCCCAGCCCCTAAACTGGCCTTCCTGTTTTGGAGACTGCCCTGATGAAGAAGTTTTGCTGCGCGGTGCTTGCCAGTTTTCCTCTGGCAGTAATGGCCTATCCGATCGACGTTGAAAAACAACTCAACGGCGCTGAGGTGTCTGTAACGCCTCTGCAGATCGACCACAATATGGCCAGCGTGCAGCTCTACAACTATGGTGAGATCGGTGCCCGCTGTAAGGCCGTGTTCCGCAGCGGTCCTGAAGCTCCACGGACGCGTCGGGCCGTCATCGGTGCTGGGCAGGTCAGCACGCTGACACTCAAATCCAATCGCAGCATCATAAAACTCAGGATCAACGTCACCTGCGAGCAGGAATGACTGACTTGATCACCAGACTAAATTTCATTGCCAGATAAATCAAATAATCAGATAGAAATGCGCAGTTAATTGCGCTTTTTTATCGGTATTTGCGCTCATAACATTCCACTCCATTAACGCTTACCGGCCGAATGGAGAATGGAAATGGCACATGTTCTGGTGATTGAAAGCAGCGCCCGCAGCGAAGGGTCGGTATCGCATCATTTGGTGGATTCATTCATCTCCGCGCGCCGGGCTAACCACCCGAGCGATACCTTCACCCTGCGTAATCTGGCGGTTGATCAGGTGCCCCATCTGGATGCCGATCTGCTCGGCGGCTGGATGAAGCCCGTTGATCAGCAAAGTGCAGCGGAGCAGGCGGCGCTTGAGCGCTCTAATCTGTTGACTGAAGAATTGCTCGCTGCTGATGTGCTGGTGCTGGCTGCCCCGATGTACAACTTCGGCATTCCCAGCACGCTCAAAGCCTGGCTTGACCATGTGCTGCGTGCAGGTGTGACCTTTAAGTACACCGAAACCGGCCCGCAAGGCCTACTGTCTGGCAAGCGCGCCTATGTGCTGACGGCTCGCGGCGGCATTTATTCCGGCAGCCCACAGGATCATCAGGAGCCGTACTTGCGCCAGGTCCTGGGTTTTGTCGGCATCCATGATGTGAGCTTTATTCATGCCGAAGGCCTGAACCTGGGTGAAGAGTTTATGAAGCGCGGTTTGAACGAAGCTCAGGCCAGGTTGGCTGAAGCGATCTGAAAGATTTATCCCATGCTCCTTTCGTCCTTCCCCGTAGGACGATTTGCCCGGTCTTTTCCCGAATTGACCGGGCTTTTTATTTTTGCTCCCTCACTACTGGGGTTTAACGGTACTTCCATGCAGAATGGCTGCCTTGTGATTAACCTCGCAGTTTGCCATTAGGGGATTTTGATGCAGCTTTCCGGGCGTGGGGTGGCGCTTTCGTTGTTGGCTTCGGTGCTGTTTGCCATGGTGCCGGGCTATGTTCGTTTTCTTGAGCCGCTGGACGGCCTGCAGGTGTTTGCCCACAGAGTTCTGTGGTCAATACCCGCCGTGCTGCTGTTGATCACGTTGCTGCGCCAGTGGCCGAATCTGCTGGCTGCGTTTGCGCGGGTCCGCCGAGACCCCATATTGATGCTGTGCCTGCCGCTGGCGGCGTTGTTGATGGGGACGCAATGGTTTCTGTTTTTGTGGGCACCGCTGCAGGGGCGGATGCTGGAAATCTCAATGGGGTACTTTCTGACGCCGCTGGCCATGGTACTTGCGGGGCGGATTTTTTATGGCGAACGGCTGCGGCCTTTGCTGCGTCTGGCGGTGTTCAGCGCGTTGTTGGGGGTGGCTCACGAGTTGTGGCGCACCGGGGCGTTTTCCTGGTTGGTGCTGCTGGTGACGTTTGGCTATCCGCCGTATTACATGCTGCGTCGGCGTATGGGGCTGGATGCTCTCAGTGGCTTGGTGTTTGAGATGATGCTGATGGCTCCGGTGGCCATCTGGCTGGTGCTGCAGTACGGGCCGCAAGATTTGTTCGGCCACTCACCGCAATTGCTCTGGCTGCTACCGGGATTGGCAGTACTGACCTCGGCAGCTTTCGGTTCGCTGATCGCCTCCAGTCGGCTGTTGCCGTTGGGGCTGTTTGGCATTCTCAGTTATGTAGAGCCAGTGCTGCTGTTTCTGGTAGCGCTGGTGTTTTTGGGAGAACACTTTGACTCGGCTCAGTGGCTGACTTATCTGCCGATCTGGCTGGCGGTGTTGTTGGTTGGGCTGGACAGCGGGCGCGTGCTGATGAAGCAGGCCCGCCAAGTGGATTAGCAACGGGACTGGCGTGGGGTCAGTCGATCACGTTGCGCAGCACTTCATAGATGATGCCAGTGGTGATGGCCACGAGTGCAACGTCTGTGCCGAGTTGCTTCCATTCGTAGCCGTCATAGTGCGGCAATTGGCTGAGCAGGCGACTGTCGAAATTCTTGGCAATGCCCGGCGGCAGCGGCTTACCGCGAGCGAGATTTTTCGCAATGCCTGGCGGTAACGCCTGGGTCGGGCCAATCAGGTTGCGGTTATCCCCAAGTACGACGCGCACCCGGCCAATGTCGATAGACGGGCCATTCAGGTTGATGCTGACGTCACTGTTGTTGCCGTTTCCATTGCCATTACCCCGGCCAGGATTGTCATGCTTGGGGGCTGATAACGCCGGTTGTGCCAGTACTGCAAGACTGAGCAGGGCTGTCAATAACAGCGGAGTTCGGTGTGTGCGCATAACAGTCTCCAATCAACACTGATTGCGGTTTGTTGGACAGTTTGATCGGTTGCGAGGACATTTGTTCTCGGTATGTCGTCATTTTTATCGTTCAGAATGCAAAGAAATTCGGCCAAAAGCCCGGAAAGCGGTACGCTATGCGGCTGATATTTGCTTCTTCCGTCGAGGTTATTACGTGTTTTCCCAATTCGCCCTGCATGAACGCCTGCTTAAAGCCGTGGCCGCGCTGAACTTTGTCGAGCCTACCCCGGTGCAGCTTGCTGCCATTCCTCCGGCGCTTGCGGGAAAAGACCTGCGGGTTATCGCGCAAACCGGCAGCGGTAAAACCGCTGCGTTCGTTCTACCGATGCTGAGCCGTCTGTTTGGCGATGGTTCGTCCAGACCGCGCATGAGTGTGCGGGCCATGATCATGCTGCCGACCCGCGAGCTGGCGCAGCAGACCCTTAAGGAAGTGGAGCGTTTTGCTCAGTACACCTTCCTCAAGCCAGGGCTGATCATTGGCGGTGAAGATTTCAAGGTTCAGGCGGCCATGCTGCGCAAGGTGGACATTCTGATCGGTACGCCGGGCCGGCTGATTGAGCACGCCAATGCGGGCAACCTGCTGCTGGATGAAGTAGAGGTGCTGGTGCTGGACGAGGCTGACCGCATGCTCGATATGGGCTTTGCTGAAGACGTGCTTCGCCTGTCCGAAATGTGCAATGTCGAGCGTCAGACGCTGTTGTTCTCCGCGACCTCGGGCGGTGCAGCGCTGCGTGATGTGGTCAGCAAGGTTTTGAAGAATCCTGAGCACCTGATGCTCAATCGGGTCAGTGAGATCAGTGAGGGCATTCATCAGCAGATCATTACGGCTGATCACGCGCACCACAAAGAACAGCTGGCCGAGTGGCTGCTGACCAATGAGACCTACGATAAGGCCATCATTTTCACCAATACCCGCGCCCAGGCCGATCGCTTGTACGGCAAGTTAGTCGCTAAAGAATTCAAAACCTTTGTCCTGCACGGGGAAAAAGACCAGAAAGATCGCAAGCTGGCCATCGAGCGCCTTAAGCAAGGGGCTGTAAAAGTGCTGGTGGCCACTGATGTAGCGGCCCGTGGTCTGGATGTGGACGGCCTGGATCTGGTGATCAACTTCGACATGCCGCGCTCCGGTGACGAGTATGTACACCGCATTGGTCGTACGGGGCGTGCAGGTGGCGAAGGTCTGGCGATTTCTCTGATCTGCCATAACGACTGGTCGTTAATGTCGAGCATCGAGCGCTACCTGAAGCAGCGCTTTGAGCGCCGTAACATCAAAGAGCTCAAAGGCACCTATCAGGGGCCGAAGAACCTCAAAGCGTCGGGCAAGGCAGCAGGCACCAAGAAGAAAAAGACCGACAGCAAAAACGGCAAAAAGGTAGCGGCGAAGAAGCCAGCCGCCAAGTCGCCAGCCAAGCGCAACAAGCCGAAGGCGGATGCACCTACGCTGGTCAGTCAGGATGGACTGGCACCGCTGAAGCGTCGCAAGCCGACAGCGGAATAAGCTCAGCGCGGGAAACAGAAACGGCGGATCAGCCTAAGCTTGATCCGCCGTTTTGCGTTAGGGCGTTGTCATCTCTGCATCTGCCCCAGGCTCGCTCGACTCTGCTTCTGACTGAGTGGCGAGCAGCTCAGATTCATCCTGCAGTGGTGTGCTGGTTACGGTGAAATCGACAATCTCGATGGCCCCGTTACCTTGCCCGGTCAAGTGGAAGGAGAAGGCCTTGCGGGTTTTTGGATTGTCGAAACTGAAGGTCAGTTCTACCGGCTGATCTCGGGTCAGCAGCGGCAACTGCGGGATTTCGATGTCGGTTTCCCGTTCATATTCCTTGGTCTTCAGCTGCAACCGGGCTCCGTTTTTGTCTAGTTTGGTAGCGCGAATTTTCAGGCTGACCTGGGTACGGCTAGCTGCATTGAGGGTGAGGTATTGGGCACCGATCAGGTTGTCGGCCCAGTCATCCACCTCGCCGTTTTTAAGGGCGACAGGATGACTGTTGGCAAACTGGAAACGCTGTTCGCTCTGGTTGTGCAGCAATGATTGATCCAGCAGGGCGGCGCGCTGGCTGATCAGCCTGGCTGGTCGCCCCGTGATACGACCAACAAACGGGGCGTTAGCGGCAATAAAGCCTTCGCTGTCGTAGCGACGGCAGACATTCTGGAAGTCGCACTCAGTCAGGCTGCCATGGCCATCATGCAGGCGTAGCAGGCCGTTGGTGTAGGAGATCATCTCCCGGCCGTGGGCGTAATTGCGCAGCAAGGAGCGGCCGGAGAGTGCATCTGGCACCGGGAAGGCAAAGTAGTCGAGTACGCTGGCGGTTAGGTCCACGTGGCCGTAAACGCCGTGTTTAAGCTTCGGCAAGTCTGACTGTTCTGGGGCCAGTAGCAGGTTAAAGCCCCAGGCTGAGGCAAGCCGGACATTCTCCAGACCGTGGGACTCGTCGGAGGTGACAATCACCAAGGTGTCGTTAAGCACGCCGCGTTGTTCAAGGCTGTCGAGGAAGTCGGCGACGGCATCGTCCAGATAGGCGATGGCCGCCAGTTTCGGTGTCTCGTGGCGATCCAGATACTCCTGCGGTGCCGAGTAGGGTTGGTGAGTGCCGACGGTCAGTAGGGTCAGCATCCACGGCTGAGCTTGCTGGCGCAGGGTGTGGATGTAATTCAGCGCACCTTCAAAAAAGGCCTTGTCATCCATGCCCCACGGAAATTCGAGATAGGGCTTGTTGCGGAACCAGTCGCGGCCCCGTGTGTGCTCAAAGCCCATGCGCGGCATGATCTGATCTTTGGCCATAAAACGCAGGCCTGCCCCTTGCAGGAAGTGGGTGCTGAGGCCGCGCTCGCGCAATTGTGCGGGCAGACACTGCTCGCTGCGTTGTGGGTTGTTGAGTAGTTCCAGCCCCTTCGGGGTGCCGGTATCCAGCTTGCTGTAATCGCCGCAGAGCATGGCGTAGAGGCCGCGAATAGTCTGATGGCTGTGCAGCACATAGTCGTAAGTAAGCATGCCGCGCTCGGCCCATTGGCTCAGGCGAGGCATAGGCTGTTGGTTGTACGGACTGCCGATGGCGGTGCGGCTGGCTTGCAGGTAGGCACCGGGGACACCTTCAAGGGTGATAATCAGCACATTGCGGGCGCTGCCGGCCTGCTTGAGCAGCGGGCTGCCGGACAGGTCCAGCTGGCTCAGGCCGCGAATATCGACCGGGCCGGCCGGCGGCGGATCAATCCAATCGAGTATTTGTTGGCGGGCGCTGCTGCCTGCCTCAGCCAGCAATTTGTGCGGCAAATTGAATTGCAGCCACTGATCCGCCTCGCTGGGCTTGAGCTGTTGCAGCAAACCGTGGGCTGCCAGCAGAGCCAGCGGTAATAGCAGGGCGGTGCGCTTGAAGCGGGTGGCGGTGTTTGAGCGGCACAAGCGGGTGAACAGGTAGATCAGCAGTGTGCCCAGCAGTGCCAGCGCCAGGCCGGGATAGGTCGGGCCGCTGCCTTGGGTTGAGTGGCTGAGGAACTGGCGGTCGGTCAGGTATTGGATGTCGGAGAGGGCGGGCATGCGCCCGACTGCGCTGACCAGTTCAACCGAGCCCAGGCATAAGATGCCCCACAGCACCAGACTGAGGCCGCTGAGCAACCAGTGACGTTGATGCACCAACACCACCAACAGGCTGCCAATGGCGAGGTCAGACAAATAGCCGTAGAGATGATTCCAGCCCAGGCTTAAACGCAGTGCGAGCGGAATGCCGAGCAGCAGCAAGGTCAGACTGATTAAGGGCCATGAAAGGCGGTGCAGGGTAAAACGGGGAGGGCGCACAATAACTCCGGTGAACTTGCACTCTCAGCGTGAGCACAGAGTTAGCTGGGACTGTGCGGGGCTGAGTGGCCGATATTCAGCAGGCACAAGTTTGAGGCATGCGCATCAGGAGTGCCAGTCACACCCGTGAGATGTGGCTGGGGCCGGCTGGCGCCCTGTCAGAACAACAGGGCGCATGGCCAGGCGAATTACTTTTTGCTGATGGTGATCTGCTTGCTAACACCGTAGGTCTGGCCGCTCACGCCTTTGGCGATCTGCTGGATTTTACCGCCAGACTTAAGGAAGGCTTCGACCTGAGCGTCGAGCGAGTCGCTGGTTTCTGTTGCCGGGGCTGGTTTGGCTTTGGCAGCGGAAGCTTTTACGCGCATGAAAGTGTCCCCTTTAATCAAAGTTGACCTGACAGGGTACGTTAATTGATCAATAAATGCAGAATTAATAGTCCGGTCAGGCCATAAATAACTGAATTATTCCGTTATTTATGGCGCTATCATTTTTATAACCGTCTGTTTTAAATGGTTTATTTATTACTTTTAAACCACTGGTCAGAATGACTGAATCAATTTCCTGCCCCGGCGTAAATACGCCGTCTGCAAGAATTTCACGGGTAACTCGGCTAGAATGTCGCTCTGGAAAATCGAGTAAGGCACCATGGCGGTAATCGGACGGATGAATAGTTTGCAGGTCGTGAAGCACACAGACTTCGGCCTGTATCTGGATGGCGGGGCGGATGGCGAAATTCTGCTGCCAAAGCGTTATATCCCGAAAAACACCAGCACTGAGGTAGATGACTGGTTGAATGTCTTTGTTTATCTGGATAGCGAAGACAAATTAATTGCTACCACGGAGAAACCCAAAGTTCAGGTTGGCCAGTTTGCCAGCCTGAAGGTGGTGGATATAAACCGTGTCGGCTTGTTCCTCAACTGGGGGCTGCCCAAAGATCTGCTCCTACCGCACTCCGAAGAAAAGCGCCCGCTGCAGATTGGCGATTACTGTGTGGTGTATGTCTATGTGGATAAACGCACCAAGCGCATTACCGCCACAGCACGACTGGATCGTCACCTGGACAATGAGCCGGCCATCTACACGGTAGGGCAGGAGGTTGATTTGCTGGTGGCTGAGGCCACTGACCTGGGCTTCAAGGCCATCATCAATGGCAAGCACTGGGGGTTGATCCACAAGAACGAGCTGTTCAAGTTCATCCGCAGTGGCATGCAGGAAAAAGGCTTTATTAAGGAGCTGCGTGCTGACGGCAAGATCAGCCTGAGTCTTCAGCCTGTAGGACAGGGGGCAGTGGGAGGCTTGGCTGAACAGATTATGGCCCAGCTGCGTGAGCAGGGTGGGATGCTGAAGCTGAACGATAAAAGTTCGCCGGAAGAGATTGCGGCTCTGTTCCGGGTCAGTAAGGGTAATTTCAAGAAGGCGATTGGCGGTCTGTATAAGCAAGGGCTGATCGTTATCCACGATGACCGGATCGAATTGGCTGCTTCCTGATGTCACCTGATTATCAAGGATTTGACTCGAACGTCAGTTGACGTTGATCCAATCAGAAAAACCACCGACAAGCGGTGGTTTTTTTTGCGTGTCCCTTTTCTTCTGAAACATGCGTAAGGATTCCCGGCGTCAACATTCCGACGAGCTGCACGTTTATTTCATTTGACTGCTGGCAGTTTGCCCTTAATGGACCTAATGTTGATTTACAGCAATGAAATATTTATTGATTTGGTGTTGTTCTACCTTAAGTGCGAACGAATGTCCCACTTTTGAAGTTGGTGATAACACACTCGTATTACTCATCTCGAGAGAGGTGTTAGCCCAGTGTTGACGGGGCTTTCAGAAGTTTTGTGAACCATCGTTTCACTTCGTCGGAAAACCAAATTATGTGGCTGTGACTATTTTAAGAACGATGCTATTCCTTTTGTTATCAATTTGACTCTGCGTTTCAAATTGGTCATGGAAGAAAGGAATATCAGCTATGTCTATTCAAGCAAAAGTCTCATCTGCCTCACAAAATGTTGCCTCTTCATCCGCAATTGAAGTTTCAGCGGATGGTCTGATCTCCCTCACCGAAAGCAGTAAAGTCGCGCTCAATGTCGCGCCCGCCGATGTCGTGGGCTACTCCAAAAGTGGTTCTGACCTGATCGTTCAACTGAAGTCAGGTGAGACTATCCGCATTGCCAATTTCTATGCGGACGGCCAGCAGCCAAGTCAGCTGTTTCTGGTCGAGGAAGACAAGCTAGTTGCTGTCAGTCTCCCGCTGAGTGCTACTGATGGGCCTCTGCTGGCGAGCTATATCCCTCAGGAAACCGTGGCTGGATTTGAGTCACTGACCTCCGACTCCGATGGCATTGGTCTGGGTGCCATTCTCCTGACGGCAGGCACTGTGGCCGCAGGTGGGGCTGCAGTTGGGAGTAGCGGTGGCGGTGGTGGCGGTGGTTCGAGAAGCCCTTCAGGGCAACTGATTGATACCACTCCACCGAATGCTGCCAGCGACCTGAAAGTGTCTGAGGACGGCAGCAAACTCACTGGTAAAGCCGAGCCAGGTACCACGGTTGGTATTGATACCAACGGCGATGGTAAGCCGGATATCACTGTGATCGCGGGGCCGGACGGATCGTTCGAAGCTCCGTTGGTGCCGCCGCTGACCAATGGTGAAACGATTACTGTGGTCGTCACCGACCCTTCAGGCAATACCAGCCCGCCTGCGGTAGTTACCGCTCCCGACACAACTGCTCCTGATCCGGCGGGCAATGTCCAGGTGTCGCCGGACGGCACCACTGTAACCGGCACCGCCGAGCCTGGTGCTACGGTGGGAATCGATACTAATGGCGATGGAGTGCCAGATGTCTCTGTGATTGCCAATCCGGATGGCACCTTCAGCGGAACCCTGAACCCGCCGCTGACCAATGGTGAGACCGTCACTGTTGTGGTTACAGATCCTGCGGGCAACAGCAGCCCGCCGACCAATGCGACCGCACCCGATACCACGCCGCCAGCTGCAGCCGGTAATGTTCAGGTGTCGCCGGACGGCACCACCGTGACGGGTACTGCTGAGCCAGGTGCTAATGTTGAAATTGACACCGATGGCGATGGTGAGCCGGACGTTACTGTGGTCGCCAACCCCGATGGCACCTTCAGCGGAACCTTGAACCCGCCGCTGACCAATGGTGAGACAGTCACCGTTGTGGTGACAGATCCTGCGGGCAACAGCAGCCCGCCGACCCATGCGACTGCACCCGATACCACGCCTCCTGCGGCTGCTGGCAATGTGCAGATATCACCTGACGGCACCACTGTGACCGGTACTGCCGAGGCTGGGGCTGATGTTGAAATCGACACCGATGGCGATGGTCAGCCGGATATAACCGTTGTTGCGCAACCGGATGGCACCTTCAGCGGTAATTTCACTCCGCCATTGACCGATGGTGAGACTGTCACTGTTGTAGTGCGCGATCCTGCGGGTAATCCAAGCACGCCGGTCACTGTTACCGCGCCTGATTTCCCAGCAGCACCCGTGGTTAACCCTTCTAACGGCACTCAGGTCAGTGGTACCGCTGAAGCGGGTGTCGACATCATCATTCGCGATGCGGGCGGCAATCAGATCGGCACCGCATCGGCTGACGCCAATGGTGACTGGTCGACCACGCTGGCTTCTCCGGTCCCGGATGGCACGGTTCTGACCGTGAATGCAGTCGACAGCAATAACAATCCCAGCCCGAATGTCACTGTTGTGGTGGATGGCATTGCACCTGCCGCGCCGGATATCGCACCGAGCAATGGCACTGTTATTCATGGAACAGGTGAACCGGGTTCTACCGTGACGGTCACGCTGGTCGGTGGTGCAGAGTTGGGCTCTTCGCTGGTCGCCCCTGATGGGACCTGGAGCGTAACGCCAGGCTCTGCGCTACAGCATGATGATGTGGTGAGTGCTGTGGCATCTGATGCTGCGGGCAACGAAAGCACTGTGGTCAATGCGACCATTGATGCCCAAGCGCCCAACGCGCCAACGCCAAAGGCCAGCAACGGCACTGTGATCGAAGGTACTGCTGAAGCAGGCAGTACCGTACTCATCACCTTAGCTGACGGCACTCCAGTAGGCGAAACCGTCGCCGCAGCAGATGGTTCGTGGTCGTTCACTCCGTCCAGCCCACTGCCTCACGATGCTCAATTGAATATTGTGGCCAAGGATGCGGCGGGTAATACCAGTGTGGTCGCCAATCTGACCGTCGACGCTGAAGCTCCGTCTGCTCCGGTGATCAACCCTACAGATGGGAAAACCCTCAGTGGCACTGGTGAAGAAGGAGCCACAATCCTGATCAAGGATGCTGGTGGTAATACCGTTGGGGAGACCACTGTGGTCGGCGGTGTCTGGAGCTTTGACCTAAATCCGGATTTGACACATGGCACTGTCATTCAGGCGCAGGCAGTGGACGCTGCCGGAAACGCCAGTGGGCTTGCTGCAGCGACTGTGGATACTCAGGCACCTCCGGCACCAATCATTCACCTGAGTAATGGCTCTGAGCTGAGTGGTACGGGTGAGCCTGGCTCCATCCTAACGCTGAGCCTGGATGGCACGCCGATTGGCGAGGTCATTGTTGAGGAAGATGGCACGTGGAGTTTTGATCCGGCGGCCCAAGTCCCGCCAGTCTCACTGCCACATGATAGTACGGTGACTGCTGTGCCACGTGATGCGGCGGGCAACGTCGGCCCAAGCGGAAGCGTGGTGATCGATAGCGAAGCTCCGCTGATTCCGACCGTCAATCTAAGTAACGGCACCAGCTTGTCTGGTACAGCTGAGCCTGAAAGCACAGTGGTAATTCGAGGTGCTGGTGGTACAGAAATCGGGACCGCAAGTGTTGGCTCAGATGGTAATTGGAGCTACACCCCAAGCCCTGCGTTAACTCATGGCACTGTTGTTACTGTGGAGGCTCGTGACGCCACGGGTAACACTGGTCCGGCTGCAACTGTGACCATTGACTCGGTTGAGCCTGATGCACCGGTGATCCTCCCGAGTGATGGACACACCGTCAGCGGTACGGCCGAAGCCGGAACTACGGTCATTTTGACAGACATCGGCGGCACTGTGCTGACCACCGTTTTGGTGGCTGGGGATGGTACCTGGAGTGCCGATTTCAACCCGCGCCTGGCTCACGACCAAGTGGTTATTGCGACTGCCGTCGATCCAACCGGTAATGTCAGTGATACGTCTGCAGTGACCGTGGATGCCATTGCGCCAGCCACTCCGATCGTTGCGCCAAGCAATGGCAGCAGCCTGAGCGGTACGGCTGAGGCTGGCTCAACGCTGGTAATTTATGACAGCAATGATGTCGAGCTAGGCACGGTCGATGTTGGGGCAGATGGCACCTGGAGTGTGTCTCCAGTGCCTGGACCTGCGCTGATCCATGGTGACACCTTAAAGGTTGTGGCCCGCGATGCTGCAGGTAATACCAGTCCTGAGGCCTCCGTTACCATCGACGCCGAAGCGCCTCTGCAGCCTGTGGTTTCACCAAGCAACGGCAGCTTGCTTACAGGCACAGCTTCCGAAGGCAATCTTGAGATTGAAATCACCGTCGATGGCACCGTCGTTGCCACCGTCATGACTGATGGTGCTGGTAATTGGGAGTACGCCCCAGCCACGCCGCTGACTACCGGTCAGGTGGTTACTGTGACGGCTACGGATGCGGCAGGCAATATCAGCCTACCGTCATCACCCATTACGGTAGATGCCGACTTACCTTCGACTCCTCATATCAATCCAAGCAACGGCACTGTGATTTCCGGTACAGGTGAACTGGGTACTGAGATCAAGCTGAGCATTAACGGTGTTGAGCAGGCCGGTACGATCATGGTTCAACCAGACGGCACGTGGACCTTCGATCCGACTCCTGACTTGGCTCACGGGGATGTGGTCAGTGCTAAGGCAGTTAATACGCTGAGCAGCGAGAGTGGGGTGGCCACGATTGTTGTGGACGCGCAGCCACCTGCGACGCCAACAGTTAACGACAGCAATGGGGTTGAGTTCTCAGGTACCGCTGAGGCGGGTGCCACTGTGATCCTGACCGATAGTGTCCTGGGTGAATTGGCCCTGGTGGTCGCGGGACCTGACGGCAAGTGGAGCTATACCCAGACGCCCGGTCTTGATCATGACTCTGTGGTGAGCGTGGTGGCTAAGGATGCCGCTGGTAATACCAGTGGTCCCGCCACGACTACAGTGGATGCTGAGGCTCCGGGGCTGCCGACTATTGCTCCTACCAATGGGGTCACGCTGACCGGTACCGCTGAAGCGAACGCAACCGTGCTGATTAAAAACAGCGCGGGTGATCAGATCGGTCAAGTCACGGCGGATGGCGCGGGCAACTGGACATTCACACCCAATCCGAAGCTGGAACATGACGCCGAGGTCAAAGTTGTAGCGAGGGATGCCGCAGGGAATACCAGCGGTGAAGCAACGGCCATCGTAGACGCTGAGGCACCGGCAGTGCCCGTGCTGAATCTGAGCAATGGCTCGCTGATCAGCGGTACCGCAGAGGTGGGCGCGAAGGTTCTGCTGACCACTGGCTCTGGCACAGTGATTGGTGAGGCAACCGCAGGTGCTGATGGCTCCTGGAGCTACAGCCCGTCGCCAGCGCTGGGCAATGGTGTGGTGATTAACGCGCGCGCCCAAGACGCTGCTGGCAATACCAGCGGCCCGGCAGCGACTACTGTCGATAGCATCGCTCCTGACAATCCGATTGTGCAGCCGAGCACAGGGGTTAGCATCACCGGTACAGCTGAAGCTGGTGCCAAGGTGTTCATCTCCATCGGCGGAGCCCCGGAGATTGAAGTCCAGGCCAATGGGGCTGGTAATTGGAGCTATACGCCGGGTACTCCGATTGCCCACGATACGGTGGTAGCGGTCCGCGCTGAAGACGCAACAGGCAACAGCAGTGGTACCACCACTATGACCGTTGACTCGGAGGCCCCGGATATACCTGTGATTAATCCAAGTACCGGAGCCATCATCACGGGTACAGGGGAAATCGGTGCGGTCATTAAGCTCACCGATGGTAATAACGCCCCAATTGGGCAAGCCACCGTTGGTGCTGACGGAACCTGGACCGTAACGCCGGCGACCCCGCTGGCTCATAACACTGTGGTCACGGCAACTGCCACCGATGCGACGGGCAACATAAGTGATCCAGCCACTATGGTTGTGGATAAGGTGGCCCCAGGTGCGCCGGTTTTGGTTCTCAACCACGATGGCAATCTGCTGACCGGCACGGCTGAGGCCAACAGCAAGTTGCACCTCGTTATCGATGGTGATGAGAGCAATCCAATCATTGTCACCGTTGGCGGGGATGGCACGTTCAGCCTGCCAATTGACCCGGCACTGGTAGCGGGCGAGTCAATCCGTGGGGTTGCTGTGGATGCAACTGGCAATACCAGTGCTCCGACCACTATCTATGCCCTGGATTTGGCTCCGCCGACTGTGACCGTGACAGAAGCGGCTGATGGCTACGTCAATGCGGTGGAAATCAGCAATGGTATCCAGGTCACTGTAGGGCTGCGTCCGACCATGCAGGTAGGCCAGGTTGTGACGGTGAAGTTCAGCGGCCAAAACGGCTATGAGCAGAGTGTCACTCACACCCTGAGCAGCGACGATATCGCCGCTGGCAGCATCAACATTACGCTGGCGCCGGAGGGGGGAAGTGCTGCTTATCCTGAGGGTGCAGCGGCGATTACCGCAGATATCAGTGGCGGCACCAGCAGTACTGCGGTGAACTTTGTTGTCGACACCATCCCACCTGCAGCACCGTTGCTGACACTGGTCGGCAACCTGCTGACGGTCACCAGCGAGCCTTTTACCAAGGTCTTGGTCGAGGTGGCAGTTGGCGGTGTGACCGCAACTGTGGCAGTGGCTACTGACAGTCAGGGCAAGGCCTTGATCAACCTGCTTACCGACTTGGATATAGAGCTAAGCTGGGATCAGTTGCTCACAGCGTCTGTGTCGGCTCGTGGTGAAGATCTGGCGGGTAACCAGGGGAACATCGCCACCGTTGGTATCGGGCCGAATTTGCCTCAGCCCGTTACCGTGGGTGACTTTGGTTTGGATGTGCGACTTCTCCCTACTCCAGTGTTGGGATTGTCTGGCACTGCAAGCTCCGGCAGCTCTGTTCGGGTTGAAGTGATCACCCCGTTGACCACCGTGATTGTTGATCCTACTGTCGATGCAAATGGAAATTTCTCGGTGAACCTGCTCAATCCACAGTTATTGAGTGATTTGGGATTGAGCGTGACGGACATACTGAATCTCGGCGCAGGTCTTTCGTTCAACATTGTGGCAACTGACTCTTTTGGCAATGACAGCGCTAGTTATGGTGTGAACTTGCTGGGTTCCGGAGCACTGTTGTCACTGGGAGAAATATCCGTTACCGGCACGTCAGGAAATGATTTCCTGACTGCTCGCAATGATTCCTCTGAAAGGATCATTGGCGCAGACGGCCATGATCTGATCAAGAACGTCGGCAGCGGAGACCGTGTAGAAGCGGGTGATGGGAATGACACCATCGAAGTCACCTCAGCCAATTTCACCAGCATTGATGGCGGTGCCGGTTTCGACACCCTATTGCTGGCCGGTGGGATTAACCTGGATTACAACGCAGTGGGTGTTGGCACCCTAGCCAACATCGAGCGGATCAATCTGGGCAAAGGTGACTCCGGCAGTGTACTGACGCTTACGGCGGCCGAAGTGGGCATCATCACTGATAGCAACAACACGCTGCAGATCACAGGCGAAGCCAACGACACATTGAGAGTGACGGGTGCCACTAACACCGGAACGACTCAGGAAATCAACGGCGTGACCTACGATGTGTACTCCTTTGGCGGCAATACCTTGTTGGTTGAGGACAATACTGTCCAGGTGTTGGTATGAGTAAACGCCGAGCCAGCTATAGGCTGGTTTGGGCGGGTCTTTGCCTGACCGGTCTAGGTGTCTCTATGCCTCTAGTGGCCATGCCGCTGGACGAGGCTGTGCAGCTTGGGCTGGCCATCAATCCTCAGGTGCGTGCGGCTATGGCTGAGGCCGCACGTGCCGGGACAGACGTGGATATTGCCAAGGGCGGGTATTACCCGGCGGTGTCTATGTCGGGTGGCCCGCAGGAGTTTGATTTCGGTGAGGTCGTTTACGACCTCACCGCTTCTCAGATGCTTTACGACTGGGGCCGTGTTGCCAGTAAGGTCGAAAGCGCCAATGCAACCCAACGCAAGAAGCTCGAAGAACTCATGGTGGCTCAGGACGATGCGGCACTGGACATCGTTGAGACCTACCTCGAGCTGCTGGCTGCAGAGCAACGCCTGGAGTCAGTGCGGATGCACATTGAACATATCGACAGCATCCGCCAGATGACGGAAGTCCGTGGTCAGGGCTATTCCGACCGAAGCGAGCTGGATCGTGCCAGTCTTGAGCTGGTCCGGGCGCAGGAACAGATGTCCGCCGAGAAGGGCAAGCTGCAAGACCTGCGCAACCAGTTCTTGATTCTTGTGGGGCAGGAACCAGAGGCTCTGGAAATTCCCGAGCCCTATTCGCTGGAGCGCTACCTGGCCCGTGGTGATGTTGGCAAAGTGATCAGCAGCTCACCGTTACAGCGCAAGGCGCTTGAAGATGCCAACGTAGCCGAAGCTGAATTGCGTGAAGCCAAAGCCTCGCTGCTACCGCAGCTGAACCTTGAGGCCTCGCATCTGCGCCGGGAGATCGGCGGCAGAATGGAGGACGACTCCATGGTGTCTTTGCGCTTTCGCATGGAGACCATTCAGGGACTTTCGAATTTTTATCGTCCGGCCGCCGCGCAGCAGCGCCTGGAGGCGGCGCGTTGGAGTGCTGATGCCATGCAGCGGGATATCCGGCGTAAGTTGCAAACGCTGTTTGATACCGCTGAGACACTGCGCTGGCGTGAGCAATCACTGCAACAGCAAGTGCAGCAGGCCGATCAAGTGACCGGACTTTACCGTGAGCAATTTGAAGTTGGCCGTCGCGATGTGATCGATCTGCTGAATGTCCAGCGCGAGCGATTTGAAGCTGAGCGGCAGCTGATCAACCTCAAAATAGAACAAAAAACCATCGAATATCGTGCGGCAGCGCAGGTGGGATTACTGAGCGCCATGCTTGAGAAGCGGCTTAGCCATGAAAGTTGATTCAGGACGAATTCAGCAGCAGGAAGCTGCAGCCGCAGATGACCCTGTCAGACAGGGCCTGGTCTTGCTGTGTAATCATCTCGGGCGGCCGATGGGCGACGCTGAGTTGGTGTCCGGTATCGCTCTGGAACAGGGGCGCTTGCCGCTGAACCTGATTCCCCGCGCATTGCGGCGTGCGGACATCAACGCGAAAGTGGCCGCCTATCCATTGGAGAAAATGGAAGGCTACTTACTGCCTGTCTTGCTGTTGCTGAAGGACCACGGAGCGCTTGTGCTGCTGGGCGTTGAAGGGGACAGCGCTGAGGTTCTGCTGCCGCAAAGTGAAGGTGGCCGTGAACGTATAGCGCTCACTGAGCTAACCGCGATGTACAGCGGGATAGCAGTATTTGCCAAATGCCGTTATCGCTCCGATGAGCGTGTTGGAGCATTCGCCAAGGCCGAGCCTGAGCACTGGTTTTTTGCCCCTTTAAAGCGCCTTTGGCGCTCGTATCTGGAAGTGGCCAGCGCCGCCTTTGTTGCCAATCTGCTGGCCGTGGGCGCAGCACTGTTTGCCATGCAGGTGTATGACCGGGTGGTGCCAAACAGCGCATTCGACACCCTGTGGATTTTGGCTGGCGGGGTCGCCCTGGCCATCGTGTTGGATGGCGTGCTACGCATCATGCGTGGGCACTTGCTCAATGTGTTGGGTAAGCGTCTGGATTTGCAGCTGTCCACATTGCTGTTTAGTCGGGTGCTGACTACCCGTCTTGAAGCCAAACCGGCCTCCATGGGCGCCTTCAGCTCGCAAGTCCGTGAGTTTGAGTCGGTGCGCGAGTTCTATACGTCCTCCAGCGCCGCGATGATCAGTGATATGCCCTTTGTGCTGCTGTTTATCCTGGTGATTGCCCTGATTGGCGGGCATGTGGTTTGGGTGGTGATCGTCTGCTGCATCCTGATGATTTTGCCCGGTCTGCTGGCGCAGCGCCGGCTGGGCCATTTGTCACGGCAGAACCTGCGTGAAGGTGCGAAAAAGAATGCGGTCTTGCTTGAGGCTTACGAGCATCTTGAGTCAGTTAAGGCCACCCGTTCTGAAGGCCGATGCCTGCAACAATGGGAAAGCCTTACGGCTGAACTGGCCACCAGCAGCATGAAAACCTACGCACTGGCCTCGAGTCTGACCTACGTGTCGGCCATGGTTCAGCAACTCTGCTACGTGGGCGTGGTGGTGTTTGGTGTCTACCTGATCAGCGACGGTTCGATGACGGTTGGGGCCTTGGTAGCCTGTTCGATCCTGTCATCCCGGGCTGTTGCACCACTGGCACAGCTGGCGCAGTTGCTGGGGCGTTGGCAGCACACCAAGGTGGCGATGGAAGGCTTGGATCAATTGATGTCCGCTGCTCAGGAGCGCCCAGAAAACAAAACCTTTGCGCGTAAACCCAGGCTATACGGCAGCTATTTGCTGCAAGGTGTCAAAGTCAGCCATGGCGACAGCGCGCCGGTACTGAAAATTAAAGAGCTGAGCATCAATGCCGGTGAGCGTGTGGCGTTACTGGGCGGCAATGGCGCCGGTAAGTCGACCCTGTTGCGGGTGATGAGTGGGCTGCTTAGCGTCGGGGCTGGGCGGTTGCTGCTGGATGACATAAGCCTCAGTCAGATTGACCCCAGTGATCGCCAGCGTGGCATCGGATACCTGCCGCAGGATGTGGCGCTGTTTCAGGGCACCTTGCGGGAAAATCTCAATCTGGAAAATGCCGCCCTGAGCGATGAGGAGATGCTGGAAGTTGTGGATGGCATTGGCCTTGGCCAGTTTGTCCGCAGCCATTCTCTGGGGCTGGATATGCCGATTCAGGGCAACTCCAGTCTGTCAGGCGGGCAGCGTCAGGCGGTTGGGCTGGCGCGTGTGCTGCTGCAGGACCCGCCAGTGGTGCTTCTGGATGAGCCCACCGCAGCGTTTGACCAAACCAGCGAAGGGCATGTCATCGAGTACATGAAAAAGTGGCTGGGTAACCGCACGCTGATTCTGACCACGCACAAGCAAAGCATGCTGGCGCTGGTGGATCGGGTGGTGGTGTTGAGCCAAGGCAGTGTGGTCATGGATGGCCCCTTGAGTCAGATCGTCAAGGGTAACGAAGTAAAGATAGCCAAAGCGGCTCAGTGAGGAGCCTATGAAGGATTATGAAAGCGCGGCGGAGCTGCGCAGGCAGCTGGGCGACCCGTTATTGGCGGCGACCCATCCGGTCTATCAGCCTCTGTTATGGACGCTGATTGCGACAGTTGTGATCTTTATTGTCTGGGCGTCCCTGGCGGAGTTGGATCAGGTCACCCGTGGCGAAGGGCGTGTCGTACCGTTCAGCCGCATCCAGAAAATCCAGAGCCTTGAGGGTGGGATTCTCGACAAGCTGCTGGTTCAGGAGGGCGATCTGGTGGAGGTCGGCCAGCCCTTGGTGCGCTTGGATAACACGCGCTTTCTGACCAGCTATCAAGAGTCCTCCAACCAGTCGTCGGTATTGCGCGCGGCTATAGCCCGCCTGGACGCTGAAGTACTGAATAAGCCCGATATCGTCTTCCCGCCCGGCGTCGATCCGCAAAGCCCGCTGGCGCGCACTGAGCGAGAGTTGTTCGAATCACGCCGGGAAAAACTGCTAGAGAGCACCCGGGCTATCGAGCAGCAGATGAGTTTGGCGCAACAACAGCTTGCGCTGATCCGGCCGATGGTGGAAAAGCGTGCCGTTAGTCAGATGGAGGCGCTGCGTCTGAGTCAGGAGGTCGCATCGCTGCAGGGCAAGCTTGTTGAGATCAAGAGCAGCTATTTTCAGGACGCCTACACCGAGCGCTCTAAACTACATGCCGAGCTTAGTGCGCTGGAGCCTATCGTGCAGCAGCGTCAGGATCAGTTGCGCCGCACCGAGATCATTTCACCCGTGCGTGGCCGGGTGAACACGGTGCTGATCAATACCCGCGGTGGTGTGATTCAGCCGGGCGAGCCGATCATGGAAGTGATACCAGTGGAAGAGCAACTGCTGGTGCAGGCCAAGATCAAGCCCAGAGATGTGGCATTCCTGGTGCCGGGTATGCCGGCCAAAGTCAAAATCACTGCTTACGATTACACCATCTATGGTGATCTGGCCGGTACGCTGGAGCAGATCAGCGCGGACACCATTGAGGAGACCACGCCCTATGGTAAAGAGCCCTACTATCAGGTGCTGATAAAAACCGATAGCAGCCACTTGGTTCGGGAGGATAAGGTCCTGCCAATCATCCCTGGCATGGTGGCTGAAGTGGATATTCTCAGCGGCAAGCGCAGCGTCCTGAATTACCTGATCAGGCCACTGATAAAGGCGCGACTCTACTGAGCGTCAGACCAGCGAAAGGCTGTTCTGACGCTCCTCAGGATCGCTGATGACAATGCAGTTACGACCTGAACTCTTAGCTCTGTACAGGCGCTGATCAGCTCGCCGCAGGGTTTCCTCCCAGTGTTCAGTCGGATGGTACACCGCACCGCCTACTGACATCGTGACCGGTCCGCCGGGGCCGATCAGATGTTCTCTGACCTTACGTTGCAGCTGATCTGCAGCAGCTTGTAAGCCAGTCTGATCCGTGTTGTGCAGCAGTAGCAGGAACTCTTCGCCGCCAAAGCGGAACAACCTGTCTTCTTTTCGCGACGAGCTTTTGATCAGCTCGACAAAATCCATCAGCACCTGATCACCTGCCTGATGCCCATAGGTGTCATTGATGGTTTTGAAGTGGTCGAGGTCCATCACCAGCACGGAATAGATGTTGCCGTGACGGCGGTGGGTTGCTGCAGCAATCTTCAGTTCTTCGTTCATTGCCCGGCGGTTGCGTGCGCCGGTCAACGGATCCTGAATCGCTAACTGTTGCAACTGATCGCGCTGGCTGCGGGTGCGGTAGGCAAAGACGAAGCTGAGGATGCTGGCCATCATCGCGGTGACCAGGAACGAGGTCATCTGATAGTCACTTTCAAACACCTGGCCCGGATGGGTTTTGCCGTAAGTCGCCAGTGTCAGCAGAACCAGCGTTGTGGCAACCAGCGCTTTACCGGGCGAGACCATAAAGAAGTTGAACAGGATCAGCGGGTAAATCCAGAACAGCCCGTTAACGCCGAGCTTGATGGCAATCAGTGTGGCGGCTGAAGCAAACACCATGCATAGGACAATACCGGGTTTGATGGTGTCGCCGGTGCGCCATGCATACACAACAGCCAGAACAGTCGAGCAGACGATGGCGCTATCAGCAATGCCAACCACCATATCGCCAGAGCTGAGGCGATAGATCGCGTAGGGGGCAATTCCAAGGACGCCGAAGATACCCATCAGGGTCATGATGGACAGTTGGAAGTCTTTGCGCAGGCGCTTGACGAAGTGCGGTTTTCGCATAGGCAAGCCACTATTTTTAGTTGTTATGGGCTGAAGCATGCAGACCTTATACCTAAGAGGCAAATACTATTTTAGACAAAGTGCCACTATCGAATGATTGCCAATGAAAGGGAGTTTAGGTGAGGGGTTGGCTATTTGACGCCGAACTTTTGTCGGTTATGACGGCAAAATCATGGCGCGTAAGGGTTTGCTCTGTTGGTAGCGGGTTAAACGTGCGGCCAGTTCAGGAGGAAGTTGACGGCAAATCTCGAAGCCAAGTCGAGTGTAAAAACTGTAAAGGTCTGGGTGGCAGAACAGCCAGACTTTGGTGTCGCATTCTGACCGTACGGTCGAGATCAGTTGCCTGGCAATGCCGCGCTTGCGCTGCGTTGCATCCACCAACAGGCTAGTCAGCCAATGCCCGTCAGCCACAGGGTGGAGCACCAACGCTGCAATGATCTCGGTCTCCTGAGCGACCCATATCTGGGCACCGGCGGTCTTGCCGATGACGGCGCGCTGACTGCGGTAGAACTTGTCTGCCAGAGGCTTGAGTGCGGGCGGGAGTTGGCGGATGTGCATGGAAGGTGGCTGGCTATGGTTCGGGCGCAGTCTAGAGGCCTAGCAGCGATCAGGCCAGCCTGCCTTGCCAGATAGCCTGGCAAGGCAGGTAGCGTTTACTGGCAGCGTAGGAACTGGCCGTAGCCGCGCGTCTGACCCAGGTCGTCGGCAAAATGGCCGTCTTTAAACGCTACTTTGCCATTGATCAGCACGGCGTCCACGGCGTCGCCACGGTTGACCATCCGCTGTAGGCCGCCAAAGGCCTCCATTGGTGCTTCCTGATAGGTTGAAAGTGAGTCATCGAGTTTGTGCGGATCAATGATCACCAGATCGGCACGGGCACCTTCATAGAGTTTGCCCGCGTCGATGCTGAACCAGTCCGCCAGTTCGCCGGTCAGCCGCCATACCGCTGTTTCCAGAGGCATGACGGGCTGGCCACGCTGCTGGGAATCCTGCACCAGTTTCAGCATGCGCAGGCTGAAGTTGTAGAACGCCATGTTGCGGATGTGTGCACCGGAGTCGGCAAAACCGATCAGAGTGCTGGGCTCGCACACCAGTTTTTCCACCACTTCGGGGCGGTGGTTGGCGATCAGTGTGCGCCAACGCAGGCGCGGCCCGTGGGTAACGAGCAGATCAAGGAACAGATCGGCCGGGTGAACATCGCGTTTTTGGGCCAGCTCGCCAATGCTGTTACCCACCACGCTGGCATCCGGGCAGTCCACCACCCAGGCATCGTTAAAGTCACGGTGCCAGACTCTTGGTCCGAATTTTTTCTCCACATCCTTACGGAAGCGCAACCGGTACTCCGGGTCCTGAAACAGCTCACTGCGCTGCGCGTGGCTGGCCAGATGCAGCGCTGCCTGGCCAGCAGGAAACTCTTCAAAGACCACAAATTCCATGCCGTCGGCATAGGTTTCAAAAGGCACCGGTAGGGTTTGCCAGCGGAAGTCAGCGCGTCCCAGACGGTTGATAAAACGGGTGATCGGGCCGAGGATTTTCGCCAGCCAAGGATCGGCTTTGACATCCATCAGGGTGATTAATGTGGTCTTGAGCGGCTTACGCCACCAGCCGCCGATGCTGTCCCAGAGGAATGCCAGTACGTTGACTTTGGTGACCAAGTTAGGCGCACCCTGATGGATGCGGTTGCGCTGGCGCAGCACTTTGTTCAGGCGGGTGTATTCAGCCCAAGAGGCGTACACCGAAGGCAGGGATTTGGAGCGCTGGCGGTCGCCATCCAGCTTGTCCCACGGGTTGGTCATGGTCGAAAGGCCAATCAGACCGACATCCAGCGCCTCCTCCAGCAGGCGCTCCATGCGCGTGAGCTCTGCCTCGGTGGGCTTGATGCTGGCATCCACCGAACGGTCCAGCCCCATCACTGCTACACGCAGATCGGAGTGGCCGAGGAAGGCGCAGATGTTTGGGCCCAGCGGATGCTGATCAAGGAAGGTGGCGAATTCTGTGGGGGTATTCCACGTCTTGCGTTGCTGTAGCAATGGCAGCACATGCTCGCGGGGAACCGACTCCACACGGGTGAACAGATCGGAACAATCCTCTGGGCTGGCTAGGATCATGCTTATTGAGCAGCTGCCGATCATCAGCGTCGTGACGCCGTGGCGAACTGATTCCTTGAGCGCCGGAGCTGCGACCACCTCTGCATCATAGTGAGTGTGCATGTCGATAAAACCGGGCGTGACCCAGCGGCCAGCGGCATCAATGACTTCAGCACAGCCCGTCTCATCCAGCGCTTCTGCGCTGATTTTGATGAGCCTGCCATCGCGGATGCCCAAATGGCGAATGGAACCCGGCGATCCCTGGCCGTCGAAAAACAGCGCATTTTTAATCAGCACATCGAACATCGGACTGCTCCCGGATTGTTGTTATTGGTTGAGACCGCAACTTTGTCGAATGAGAGTAACGTGCCGCTGAATGGTTAAGTTAGGACATATGTGCACAAACCTGTGGCGGACCGGACATGCGGCCCGGCCGGTTGCCCACAGTGGCGCGAATCGGTGCCCGGTCAGGCAGATTAAGCGTCCAGTCGATGCCGAATGGCGCTGATCTCTGGCAGATCGGTACGACGCACGTACACCCGAAGTGGTTCGCTGATATTGAGCCGGTCGTCGATGTTTTGCTCAAGCAGCAGGAGCAGGCGCGAACGGTCCAGGGTCATGGTTTCGCCCTCGAGGGCTCGCCATACAAATTCACAGGTTGGGGTAATGCTGGCCTCTTCAATGTCCAGGCCGAAGGAGTCTTCCGAAAAACGCACGATGTACTGGCCGGTTTTGCTGTTGAAACCAACCAAACCCTGCAGTTGGTCAGCCGCTGCGCAGATGGTGGCGGAGGTGATGCTCATGACAGCCTCGTCGATGTTGAAAGTTCAGACACCGACGTAGGCTAAGGCGAGCACAGATGGGTATCTTGCTCAGGATCAATAGTGCGGGAAATTTACGAATGACAATGAGTCGCAGGTTAAATCAGCCTCTTGTCCGCGGCTTCTTCCAGCGTGCTGCGTGTCAGCTTGCTCAGGATCGGATCAAGCGAAGGATTGAAAGGTATGGCAAAAATCAGCCCGATCTGAATCCACGTGGTTAGCGCCTCACGTTTAGTCACTTTCCCAAGCTCGGTGCCCTGAGCGTCTTTAAAGGTAGTTTCCATGATCAATTCGTTATCGGCCTTGGTGGGAATCAGCATCAGGGAAAACCCTGAGATAAAGGCCATTACCAGATTGCTGCGTTCATGGTTGGTCAAACGAATGTCGATATAGAGGTCGGAATTCACCCGCTCTGTTGTTACCTGAGTAAAGCGCTGGCTGCTTTGGTACTCCTTAAGAATCCGTTCTTCCAGTTTGGGCAGATTGAACTGGGCGTTATGGGGCTTTTCGTTATGCAGATACTGGGTTTCGATCTTGATATAGGCGGAGGGTGCTTGCGCCTGCTCGCTGCCTAACGGCCATTGTTCGACCTGCTTGAGTTGATTGTGTGAGTAGGACAGGCAACCACTGAGAGTGACCACAGCGCAGAGTAACAGCGTCGTGCAGAGGGTTTTCATATGAGCTTCCGGTTCAGTGCAGTTGTTTGAGGCTGTCTGTAAGCAGATCGCCAATCAGTTGGTTGAGCTGCTTGGCGCCCAGTGCGGAGTTGAGGTAGTCCTGACTCCAGAAGCCGACACTCTGGTTGCTCTTGAGCCTTGATTGGCTGCTGGCGAGCGGCTTGCCTTGGGCATCAGTGATGCTCAGAGTTCCGGCCAAGTCGTACTTGTCGATGTAGATGGGGCCGTTGGCCCAGATCCAGATCGTTGCTGTCAGGATTGCACCGGGGAAGTAGGCCGGATGTGCTGTACGCCTGGCTTCGAGCGAAGAAAGCGTCAGCTGCAGTTGAACATCCTGCTCTGCGGCTGTAGCGGGGAATGTGATGGTTTTTTCGAAGTAACCCTTATTCTCCAGTTCAGCGGCAAGTTGGCTGGTGAGCTGCGGGATCAGCAGCCTGTTCTGCTGGGGAGAGATATCGCTGTCGGTGATGCTGACATCGTTCACCATCAGGGTTTCACTGCGGGTTGCAGCACGCTCTTGGGGTAGCAGGTCTAGAGGGCCTGCCGGAATAAATGACATACAGCCTGACAAAGCCAGAGGGAGCAGGCCTGCCAGTAAAAAGTGCGGGGATTGCATGGTATGCCTTGATCAATAGCGCTCCTGGCGAAGCGCTAACTACAGAAACAAGTTCAAGCGTACTTAGTGGGCGTTACCGGTGCCTGAGGCGCTGATGGTGCCAAACGGGCTGCTGTACATGCTGGTTTTAACCCCCATCAATGGCGAGTTATTGACCCAAATATCATTAATCACGATGGTTTGACCTGGCGAGTCATTGTCAGCGGCTACCAGCAAGTAATAGGTGCCGTCTTCAATAGCTTCACCTTTCCAGCTCATGTTGATCTGCTCAGGCAGGATCGAGACATGGCTGGGCTTGTCCGCCACGATCGTGCCGTAAGCGTCGAGAATCAGTGCGCGTGGTTTAAGTGCGTACTTGCTGACACCCATGCAGCTGTCGTTACAGCGCGAATGAATATTCAGCTGATAGCGTTCACCTTTTTTCAACTCCAGTGAAAACACGCGGTAATTGGAGATTGAACTGCCGAAGTCCAGGCGCGGTTCGGCAGCGCTGATGGACCACTGTGGCGCCAGCGACTCGGGAGTAATCGGTAGCGGAATCGCCCGGGTATTGTGGATCGCTTCAAGCGGGCTTTTGGCCAGCGGGGTGGTTCCGGCTTGCACTTCTTGCTGATAAGAAGTCTGGGAAGTGTTGGCGCAGGCTGTGAGAAACAGACAAAGCGACAACGTCAGAAACTTGTACACAGTAGAGCTCCGGCGTTTGGCGAAAGTGTGTTGGCGAGCGCCAAAGGAAGGGGATTCTTCTTACTTAAGCTCTTGCGGTCAAGCCAAAATGCGGTATGGCGCAAGCAAAAAATATTTTGGATGCGCAGGAGGCCTGGCGGTGGGCTGTCTGAGACAGCCCGGTGTGCAAGGTTTTGGGCTTTCGAAAATCAGCCAGCCAAGCCTACATAGACGTTCTGCACATCGTCATGGGCGTCGATGGCTTCCAGGAAGGCTTCAACTTCTTCCAGCTGCTCCGGCGTAAGGTTGGTAACCGGATTCTTTGGGCGGTAGCCAATTTTGGCCGAGTTCACGGTGAAACCTTGGTCCGGCAGTGCACGGCATACGGCATCCAGATCGGTGATCTCGGTGATGAACAGGGTGCTGCCTTCGTCATCTGGCTCAAAGTCCTGAGCACCTGCTTCGATGGCGGCCAGCTCTGGGTCTGCGTCGCTGTCGGTGGTGGCTTCAATCAGACCGACGTGGTCGAAATCCCACGTTACGGAGCCGGATGCGCCCATCTGGCCTTTACGGAACAGTACGCGAATCTCAGCAACGGTGCGGTTGATGTTGTCGGTCAGGCACTCAACGATCAGCGGTACCTGATGCGGCGCAAAGCCTTCATAGGTGGTGCGTTCGAAGTTGACGGTTTCACCGCCCTGGCCAGAACCCTTCTTAATGGCACGTTCCAGTGTGTCTTTGGGCATGGACGCTTTTTTCGCCTGGTGTATGGCCAAACGCAGCTTGGGGTTCATGTCCGGGTCGGCACCGTTACGTGCAGCGATCATGATTTCCTTGACCAATCGACCGAAGATCTTGCCTCTGGCGTTGGCGGCGGCTTCTTTAGGTTTGGCTTTCCACTGGGCGCCCATGTCTGAATCTCGTCTTACGTGTAGATGAATGGAGGCGGGATTGTAATCCCGCACTACTTACTCTTGCACCGGTGAGCGGATTCAGTTGTTGTCCGCATCGCCTGGTGCATGTGTGCCAGGCCAGTGCGGCCTGGCGGGTGTATCAGTCCTGACGGCTGGTTACTTCCAGCAGGTGATAACCGAACTGGGTCTTGACCGGACCTTGTACGACGTTCACCGGTGCGCTGAATACGACGGTGTCGAACTCTTTAACCATCTGACCTGGGCCGAAAGAACCCAAGTTGCCACCGTCGCGACTGGATGGGCAGGAGGAGTGTTCTTTGGCAATGGCAGCGAAGTCTGCACCAGCCTCGATGGCGGCTTTCAATTCGTTGCACTTGGCTTCAGAGGAAACCAGGATGTGGCGGGCTGTGGCGCGTGCCATTAGGTGAACTCCTATATGAATTAAGCCGCAAAGCCTACCGCAATCGGGGTGGCAGTAAAACGCCGGATGTCATTCACCTTTGTCAAAAATGCCTGTCTGGCCATGGGCGTGACTGGGTTAGTCCGCGCTTTCCGGGTTTTGCGAGGCGGTGAGGGAGTGGTTTTTCCATTGCCGTGGCGACTGTCCGGTTTGCGTCTTAAAGGCGCGGGACAGGGCGGCTTCGCTGCCGTAGCCGACTTCCCCGACGATCATTTTCAGCGGCCGACCTAGCAGCAGGGCTTTTTGCACAAGGCGTACGCGCCAGCTCTGCAGGTACTGTCCTGGCGTCATACCCAGAGTTTCCCGGAAACTGCTGGCAAACACGCTGCGTGACATGCCACTGACGCTGGCCAGCTCTTCAAGGCTCCACTCATGGGCTGGAGTTTCGTGCATGGACACCAGAGCATTGCGCAGCCGGGGATGCGCCAGGCCTGCCAGAAGTCCGGCGCGGATTTCGCCGCGTTCCATCAGGTGGCGCAGCACCTGAATCATCACCACTTCAAACAGCCTCTCGACCACGGCCAGGCGTCCACAGCGTTGTTCAAAGGCTTCGGTAAATAGCAGGGTGAGCACTGGCTCAGCACCTTCAATCTCTTCCAGCGGCAGGCACACCACTTCGGGTAGACCTAAGGCGATGGGGTTGTGCTGATCGCCTTCGAACTGAAGGTTGGCGCAGACCATGTCAGCACCACGTAGCGGATCGGTAACGAAGTGATGGGCAAGCGGGCGTGGGAACAGCAGCAGGCTGGGTCGTTCTATGTGTATGGACTGCTGCCTGTAGCCCACTCGAACAGCGCCTTGGCGGATCAGGTGTAGCTGGCCCTGGACGCCATCTCCGGGCAGTGAATTAAGCCCGCACAGGGGGCCGGCGTTAAACACGTGGGCGCTTACCGGGAAATGCCGCATCAAGGCTGCCAGTCTGTCCATGATTAAAATACTCTCGATCAAGTTTTCTGGATTTTATATCACCACAAGTATTTTTAGGCGATCAATATAGCTCCTGTCGGACACGCCCGTCCGCTTACGTTCTCAGCAGGAGTACAGGTTATGTCGATCGAAAAAATTCTCTATGTCGCCACCGCAACTGCCTCAGGTGGCCGTGATGGCCGTGCGGTGTCCTCAGACCATGCGCTGGATGTGTCGCTGTCCACGCCCAAAGCCTTGGGTGGCGCTGGCGGCACCGGCACCAATCCTGAGCAGCTGTTTGCCGCTGGCTATTCAGCTTGTTTTCTCGGGGCCCTGAAGTTTGTGGCCGGTCGTGAAAAAGTCGCTCTGCCACTGGCCACCACCGTGAGTGGCAAGGTCGGGATCGGTGCAATTCCTACAGGCTTTGGCATTGAGGCCGAGCTGACTGTGACCGCTCCGGGTTTAGATCGCGAGGTGCTGCAAGCCTTGGTAGATAAGGCGCACATCGTTTGCCCTTACTCCAACGCTACTCGCGGAAACATCGACGTCACCATCCATATCGCCAACTGATTAGCCACCCTTAACTATCAAAGGACACACTGTTATGAACCTTATATCTCGTATTCTGGCCACTCCCTTGTTGGTCATTGCCATGCAGTCAGTAGCAAACGCTGAGCCGGTACAGGCTGTGGCCGATGCAGCGATTACCCGCACGGCGACGACCATCACGCTGCCTGACGGTGTGCAGCTGTATTACAAAGATTGGGGCCCAAGGGATGGGCAAGTCGTTACCTTCAGTCACGGCTGGCCGCTGAGCTCGGACAGCTGGGAGTCGCAGATGCTGTTCCTCGCTTCGAAGGGCTACCGAGTTGTGGCACATGACCGTCGTGGTCACGGCCGCTCCAGTCAGCCCTGGGAAGGCAACGATATGGATCACTACGCGGATGACCTCGCAGCCGTCATCCAGGCGCTGGACCTGCACGATGTCACCTTGGTTGGCTTCTCAACCGGTGGCGGCGAAGTGGCGCGCTACATCGGCCGTCACGGTACTGAACGTGTTAAAAAAGCCGTACTGGTCAGTGCTGTGACGCCGCTGATGTTGCGCACGGACGATAACCCCAACGGTGTGCCATTGAAGGTGTTTGACGACATCCGTAAGGCCTCGTTGGAAGATCGTGCGCAGTTTTATCTGGACCTGGCCTCCGGCCCGTTTTACGGCTTTAACCGGCCAGGTGCGAAAGTATCCCAAGGTTTGATCAATCATTGGGTCGCGCAAGGGATGCGTGCCGGGCACAAGAACACTTTTGACTCCATTAGCGCGTTCTCAGCCACTGATTTCCGCGAGGACTTGAAGAAGTTTGATGTGCCGACTCTGGTTATCCATGGTGATGATGATCAGATCGTACCGATTGACGTAACCGGTAAGGCTGCAGCTGCTCAGGTCAAGGGGGCGAAACTGATTGTCTATAAAGGCGCGCCTCATGGGCTGCCAGACACTCACAAAGATCGCTTCAATCAGGACTTGCTGGATTTCCTGCAGCAGTGATGAAGCATTTGGATGCACCACCCGCAGGTCAGTCCTGCGGGTGGTTTTTTAGCTTAAGCGTGGGGCAAAAGCAGAGGAGAGTGAGGTGTTATTACGCCTTGCGTTGCTCTTCAGCCATGCAGGCGGCCGCAGTAAACAGCACGTCGGTGGAGGAGTTCAGCGCGGTTTCGGCAGAGTCCTGAACAATGCCGATGATGAAGCCTACTGCAACCACTTGCATGGCGATTTCACTGGGAACCCCAAACAAGCTGCACGCCAGTGGGATCAGCAGCAGCGAACCACCCGCCACACCTGAAGCACCACACGCACAAACCGAGGCCAGTACGCTCAGCAGCAGGGCGGTTGGCAGGTCAACCGGAATCTGCAGCGTATTTACTGCCGCCAGCGTCAGCACGGTGATGGTGATCGCCGCGCCCGCCATGTTGATGGTCGCGCCCAGTGGAATCGATACCGAGTAGGTTTCTTCATGCAGGCCCAAGCGCTTGCTCAGCTGCAGATTGACCGGAATGTTTGCGGCCGAACTGCGGGTGAAGAACGCGGTAATGCCGCTTTCACGCAGACACATCAATACCAGCGGATACGGGTTGCGGCGAATCTTCGTGTAGACAATCAGCGGGTTGACCACCAATGCCACGAACAGCATGCAGCCGACCAGCACCACCAGCAGGTGCAGATAATCCAGCAGGGCGTTCATGCCCGACTCAGCTAGCGTGGCCGCAACCAGACCAAACACCCCCAGTGGTGCCAGGCGAATCACTAGTTTAACGATGCTGGTCACCCCATTGGACAAGTCGGCAAGCATTTGCTTGCTGGCCGGGTTGGCGTGGCGGAAAGCCAAGCCAAGTGCAATGGACCAAGCCAGGATGCCGATAAAGTTGCCTTTCAGGAGGGCGTTGACCGGGTTGTCGACCACGTTCAGCAGCAGGCTTTTAAGCACCTCTGTGATGCCGCCGGGAGGTGAGAGCTCGGCTGTGCTGGTAGCCAGAGTCAGTGTCGACGGGAATGCGAAACTGGCGACAACGGCGATCAAGGCCGCGCTGAAGGTGCCGATCAGGTACAGCAGCAGAATTGGCTTGATGTGGGTCTGCTGGCCTTGCTCATGGTTGGCGATCGAGGCTGCAACCAGTACAAAAACCAGTACTGGAGCTACGGCTTTTAAGGCAGATACGAAAACCGTACCCAGAAAGCTGGCGCTGGCCGCGGCGTCGGGCAGCAGCAGGGCCAGTACGATGCCGGCGATCAGGCCGATAATGATTTGAGTAACAAGGCTGACTCGGTTCAGCAACTGGAGAAACGGGTTTTGCGCAGTGGACATAAGCGGATCTCTAAGGGTGGGCGAGCACGACTGCGATCTCTTCTGTACCTGCCTGGAACGGGGTCTGGCTGCGGGATGCTTACCGCGTGACGCATTTAACATTTATGAACCAAACGGTCAGGTTCACAAAAATGGTGGCAGACTTTACCACAGACCTAAGCATATTCGAGTTTTGCCAGAATGCTGCTTGCGAGTGCGCAGCTAAGCGGGTTTGCGAGGGCGGTTTGTCCAGCAGCGTGTAGACAGTGGGTGCTGAGCGTGCGGGGAGCAGGGCGCTGCTACTGAAGTGCGGGAGGACCAGAAAGGCCTAAAGCACCCGAAGGTGCTTTAGCTGGCTGAAGGTTCCTGAGTGAGGCCGAGCGGCCTGAATCAGACGATGCGATTGTGCTGACGCTCGATCAGACGGTCAGAACCACCTTCAGCGACTTGCATGTGTTGCTGGCGACGCTCGATCAGACGGTCAGAACCACCTTCAGCGACTTGCATGTGTTGCTGGCGACGCTCGATCAGACGGTCAGAACCACCTTCAGCGACTTGCATGTGTTGCTGGCGACGCTCGATCAGGCGATCAGACCCACCTTCCGCGACTTGAATGTGTTGCTGGCGACGCTCAATCAGGCGGTCAGAGCCACCTTCAGCGACTTGCAGGCGTTTGTGCTGGCGTTCAATCAGGCGATCGGAACCACCTTCCGCAACCTGCATGCGTTGGCGCTCAATCAAACGATCAGAGCCTCCTCCAGATTGCAGATTAGCTCCATGAGTGATCAGGGTTTTAACGCTGCTGTCGTGTGATTCGCCGAGCAGTGGCTGTGCGCTATGTACTGGCAGGGCAAAGCTGTTCAGGGAAAGTGTGCCCAGAATTATGGCGGCGAGAAGTTGCTTTTTCATTGTGTGGCTCCTTGTGATTTCACATAAAAGTTGAGTACGGAGCCAATATTAATTCTAAAAATTAGATATAAAAGTTTACTGTGTTTATGGTTGAAATTGACGCAATTAATAGTGGTTTTTACTCTATTAAAATCAATGTATTGCGTTGTATTTGTGGGCGGTAATCACTTTTTTCATATCGATTGATAATAGATAAATTAAATCTGTTTTATAGATATTTTAGCAGGGTAAGTAATTGTAGATCTCTTGTGCGGAGTGCTTGATATTCTGAACACCGGCTGGGTATGTTGTGGTTCCGCTATTAGGTTCCTAAAGGGACGTACGCTGATGAGTTCAATCGCTGGTTCCGCTTTGGTTGAGATGCTGCAGAATGTGAGTGAGGTGGAGTGCGTAACTCCGGATCTCAATGGCGTTGCGCGTGGCAAGGTCATGACTCAGGAAGGCTTTGTACAAGGCCGCCGCCTGCAATTGGCCCGCGGTGTTTTATTGCAATGCATCATGGGTGGATATCCGGATGCCAGCTTTTATGGGAGCGATGATGGCGACCTGGCCTTGGTTCCAGTTCTTGGCCAAGTACATCGTCTGCCTTGGGCGCAGCGGTCGAGGGCTTTTGCCATTTGTGATGCGGTAGAGCTTGATGGCAGGGATTGCGGGCTATCAACCCGAGGCTTACTGAAAAAGATCGTAGCGGCCTATGCTCAGCGAGGCTGGCAGCCTGTGGTGGCCACCGAGCTTGAGTTCTTTGTGTTTGCGCCTAATAAAGACCCGCAGCAGCCTTTTCAGCCGCCCGTTGGCCTCGATGGTCGGCGCGAGACAGGTGGTTCGGCATTCAGTGTCAGTTCGGCTAACGGCCTTCGCCCGTTCTTTGAGGAGGTTTATGCCTGCATGGCTGCTCTGGGCCTGCCGCGCGACACCTTTATGAGTGAGATGGGGCTTAATCAGTTTGAGATCAACCTGCTGCACGGTGATCCACTGTTGTTGGCTGACCAGACCTTTTTGTTCAAACACCTGCTTAAAGAGGTGGCGCTGAAGCATGGCCTGATCGTGGTGTGCATGGCCAAACCGCTTGCACACACTGCTGGTAGCTCAATGCATATGCATCAAAGCATTGTGGACCAGTCCAGTGGGCGCAATATATTTACTTTGGACGACGGCGAGGCCAGTCCTGAGTTTTACCAGTTTATTGCCGGGCAGCAGGCGGCAATGGCGGATTTCACCTTGTTGTTTGCACCGAATGTGAACTCCTACCAGCGTCTGTTCCATCCTTATGCGTCACCTAACAACGCCTGCTGGTCCCACGACAATCGCGCGGCGGGCTTGCGTATTCCTGCAAGCCCGCCGCAGGCTCGGCGTGTGGAGAACCGTCTGCCCGGAGCGGATGCCAACCCTTATCTGGCGTTGGCAGCAAGCCTGGCGGCGGGACTGGTTGGCATTGAGCGCAAGCTGGAGCCCACTGCGCCTTTGCAGGGCGAGTTCGAGGTGCCTGAAAATTTGCGTCTACCCTGTAGCATGCAGGCTGCTATCGAGCGTCTGAGAGGCAGTGCTTTGGCTCTGGAGATGTTTGGCAAGGAGTTTGTTGAGGGCTATCTGGCCAGCAAAACAATGGAGTTGAGCAGCTATTACGATGAAATCACACCATGGGAACGCCGTGTTCTGGCTGCCCATGTCTAGCGTCTGATTGCCGGAGTAAGCCTCCGGCAGCTTTGGAGTCTGGTCTTCCCCATGACGGTTATTCTTAGGTCGTTTGGTTCTCTTTACTTTGCCACTGTATTAATGCTGATCGGCTCTGGTTTGCTGAGTACGTATCTGGCCTTGCGTCTGTCCAGTAGTGCGGATGGTCTTTGGGTTGGTGCGCTGATGGCCGCTTATTACTTTGGTTTGGTGCTGGGCGGTAAGGTCGGGCACCGCCTGATCGCCCGGGTTGGGCATATCCGGGCGTACGTTGCCTGTGCCGGAGTCGTGACTGCTGCTGTGCTGGGCCATGGCTTGAGTGACTGGCTGCCGAGCTGGCTTTTCCTTAGGGCTCTGGTGGGGCTGGGGATGATGTGCCAGTACATGGTGATCGAAAGCTGGCTCAATGAGCAGGCGGAGAGTGACACGCGCGGGCGGGTGTTTGCCGGTTACATGATTGCCTTCTACGCGGGGATGATCCTCGGGCAACTGATTCTTGTTGTTCATCCGCAGCTGGGTTCTGAGCTGCTGATGGTCGTGGCGTTGTGCTTTGCCTTGTGCTTGGTGCCTATTGCTCTGACGCGCAAGATGCATCCCAAACCTCTGCATCCGGCACCTATGGAGTTGCCGTTCTTCATCAAGCATGTGCCACTGTCGCTGACTACCATTGCGGTGTCGGGTCTTATGGTTGGGGCGTTCTACGGCCTGGCGCCATTGTATGGGGCTCGTATGGGGCTCACCACCGAGCAAGTCGGTGTATTTATGGGCTGCCTGATTCTGGCCGGGGTGTTGGTTCAGGCCCCTCTGGGCTGGCTGTCTGACCGTTACGAGCGGATTAAACTGATTCGCTCCTGCACCATAGCGTTGGCTGTGGCCTCATTGCCTCTGGCTGTGATGACCGAAGCATCCATGGCTACGCTGCTGGTATTTGGTTTTATCGTGTGTGCCTTGCAGTTTTGTCTCTACCCGCTGGCGGTTGCGCTGGCCAATGACCATGTTGAGGCGGACCGTCGCGTTTCGCTTACTGCAGTGCTGTTGGTGGTCTTTGGTGTGGGGGCGTGTGCGGGGCCATTGCTGGCCGGTTTGATGATGCGCCTATGGGGAGCGAACATGCTCTATGTGTTCTTCTTCATCTTTTCACTCATTCTGATCATTCGCGTGCGCCCGGCGCTGTCGGTCCACCTGTATCAGGATCAGGATGCGCCCTTGCAGCACGTGGCTATGCCTGATGGTATGGTCGGCTCTCCATTGGCTGCTGCCCTCGACCCGCGGGTAGATGAGCAGGTGGTACAAGAGCAGATGGTTGCACCGGCTGTTGCAGAGGTCGAAGCAAGGCAGAGTGAGGCGGAAAAGGACGCTGGTAATTGAGCGGTGGCGGGCGACAGGTTTGCCGTGTCGCCCGCCTGTCAGAATAGGCCTTCGCTTTCGAAGCGGCGGGCCTCGCGCTGAAGCTGATAGACAAAGCGTTCGACTTGGCGCTGAGCCTGACCATTGATGCTGTGAAAACGTATCCCAACGAAGCTCAGATTGACCTTGTCTTCAAACTGAACGTGCCGAATCTCAATCGGCGTGGTCATCGCGCCGAAGGGCAGGTGTGCCGTGAAGCATTCATGGATTGCGCCAGGATTAAGGATGTTTTGAACGTCTCCGCTAAAGCGCACCTTGGCCCCTGTGGCGGAAATATCCATCAATTGACCGGACAGCGTTCGATTGTCATCCAAGGCCAGATCAACCTTTACCGGATCAGTCTGCTTGAGCGGTGCTCGATAGGCGTTGCGGCGCTGGTGGTAGGTGATTTCCTGCGGCAGGTGGCAGAAATAGCAACGGTGGCCTTCATACTCGCCAGCGGAAATGGGCAGATTCGATTTCCAGGCTATTCGAACGCCTTCATGGAAGCCCTCGGCAGTAAAGTGTTCGCCACTGAGTAGCAAGCGCTCGCCGTCAGACGGCATGATTTCATCGAGAATCAGCAGTTGCTTGTCCCTATCTACATCAATGACATAACTCTGGTAGCGCTGGGTGCGGTTTACAAAGCTGATCACCAGCGGATCGTTGTGCTGTTGCAGTAGGCGGAGGTTGGCGACGATCTCAACGGGCGCTTTTAGGGTTCTTGGGGGTTGTGGGCCATCATCCTGGCTGAATGGGTTGGACACGGTCCGTGGTTCTCCACATTAAATCTTGGGGCAAAATTGATGGCTATATGACATCATAATCGCTAACCCTGTTCAATTACGAATAGTAGGGGTTAGGCCTGATCTAGAGGCCGCTGCTGGCTGACCCTGAGGGTTGAGCCGCGCTTGTCATAGAGATTGGGTGTGTCGCTGCCATGCAGCAGGTTGAGCATCGCGCTGGTCGATTTCTGGCTGGTGCGAATCAGGCGACCATTGCGCTCGTTGCCAGTTCGGCACTGTTCAAGCAATGCGTTGAGCTGATCACCTTGCTCAAGCAACTGCTGCCCTTCGGGCACTGTGTCGGCAAGTGCCTTGAGGCCTTCACGGCTGGTTCCGAGGTTAAGGTTGGTCAGGATCTGGCTGCGGGCTTTGGCGTGCTGATCGAGCAGAGCGAGCAGCGGCTGCTTCTTGCCCAGAATCTCTTGTAGCTGAGTCAAGTCACGCTCGGTAAGCGCTTGGAATTCACTTTCGATCAGTTCAAGCAGCTGTTCGGCAGTGCGGATATCGTCACTGAACAGTTCAAGTAGCGTTGTGCTGTGCATGTTGGGCTCTTAGGGGAAGCAACAGGACGCGGAGGGCGGTTCCTGTTAGGCGGCCAAAATCCCCCAGCGTAGCCCGAGACTAGCGCTGGGATTCGAAATTGAGCAATTTGCTTGCGACGCGCTGGCTGTCAACCTGGTAGCTGCCATCTTCAATGGCGGCTTTGAGCTGGGCAACACGCTCTTTGTTGACGACGGGCTGGTCGCGAAGCTTTTCACTGACTTTCTGCAGTTGCTGGGCTTCCCGGCTCAGGTGAACAGTCTCACCGGATTTGCCTGCGTTCTGTGCTTGTTCAGCTGCTTTTGCTTGAGGAGCTGGGGCTGGCTGATTACTAATGGCTTCATTACGGCCGCCGGACTGGACATTGCCAGCGCGGCCTGAATTGCCAGGCGAAGCGGCATTGTTGAGTCGGTTGATGTCAGTGACCATGATGTAAACCTCGGGCTGTATTTGGACGCTTGCCAGTTTTTCGGCTGCTCTAAAGAAAACTTTAGTGCTTTTTTACCGAAGGGCGTACCCGATACGGCGCTGGAAACCAAAGTGGCTGATTTATTGAAGCGAGATTAAACAAGAATCGTCTCTACATTGCCACTTCCACTTGCCCTGGCCCCACTACACGGGCCCTGACGACTCGATTGGATCTGAGGTTTTTTACGCTGATCTGTTTACCCACGGTGCCATTGGACAGCGCTTCACCGGGCATGCGCACATTAATGCTCCCGGTCTTAGCGGTTATGACAACTTGGTCGCCTTTACGAATGGCTTCAGCTAATTGCACTTGAGCAGGGCTGAGAACCTGATCGGGGAGTAGCGAGCGCGTCAATTTTTTGCCGATGGCTTGGTTGAGGTCAGTCAAGTAACCCTGATTGAGTAAGCCGACATCGCGCTCTGCCAAGGTAAGGTCCATTTCACTCAATTGACTGTCGCGCTTGAGTGGTCGGCTGGCTGTGACCACTTGTCTATAGAGGCGCACTTGAGCGGGCACGAAGATCGTCCACGGGCTGCTGCCATCACAGCGTACGCGGACAGTGGTGCGGCCTATGGGTTCGCCTGGGCTTTCCAGTGTGCTGATCAGTTCCTGGTCACATAACGGCAAGCGCAGGCGAGGGTCCAGACGGCTGATTTGAATCTCGTGGCGGCCTGCAATTTGGCTACGTTGTAAATATTCGCTCACGGTTAGCTCAAGAAAAGCTTCTGCCGCGCCGATAAGCTGATCAGTGCGAGTAACAGTGGCTAATGCCACATTGCTATAGCCGAGCGTCAACAAAGCAGGTACAACTGCCAGCAAGTGAAGGCAATTAGCCATAGCGCGTCGGTAAGTTGTCATTTCAGTTTTCATGATTCTGTAGAAGCAAGGTGCGTGCCGCCTGCTACGCTGACAGGATTCTGCTACTCATAATTAAGGAGTTTGGGTATGGCCGGTGTGATGGATTCGGTTAACCAGCGAACTCAGTTGGTTGGCCAGAACCGTCTGGAGTTGCTGCTGTTCCGTCTGAACGGCAGCCAGTTGTATGGGATCAACGTGTTTAAGGTGAAGGAGGTGCTGCAGTGCCCCAAACTCACCATCATGCCCAAGTCCAGCCCGGTGGTTCGTGGCGTTGCCAATATTCGTGGGGGGACGATTCCAATTCTGGATTTGTCCATGGCAACGGGTAGTCGCCCGCTGCGGGATATCGACAACAGCTTTGTCATCATTACTGAATACAACACCAAGGTTCAGGGCTTTCTGGTGCATTCGGTTGAACGCATCGTCAACATGAACTGGGAGTCGATTCATCCGCCACCCAAGGGTACTGGTCGTGACCATTACCTGACGGCGGTGACTCATCTGGATGACCAGATGGTGGAAATCATTGATGTGGAGAAAATCCTCGCGGAGGTTTCACCCACATCAGAGGTGATTTCTGAGGGTGTTCTGACGCCGGAGACTCAGGCCCGTGCAGTCAATATGCGGGTGCTGACCTGCGACGATTCGTCCGTGGCGCGCAAGCAGGTGTCCCGTTGTCTTGAGACCATCGGCGTGGAAGTGGTTGCCCTCAATGATGGCCGCCAAGCCTTGAATTACCTGAAGGATATGGTTGAGGAGGGCAAACGGCCTGATGAGGAATTCCTCATGCTGATCTCCGATATTGAGATGCCGGAAATGGATGGCTACACCCTCACCGCAGAGATCAGAGCTGATCCACGTATGCAAAAGTTGCACATCATCCTGCATACTTCACTGTCCGGGGTGTTCAACCAGGCAATGGTTAAAAAGGTTGGGGCGGACGATTTTCTCGCCAAGTTCCATCCCGATGATCTGGCAGCTCGTGTTGTCGACCGTATTAATGCGGTTACGGCAAGCGAAGGCTAGCGTCCAGTTAAATGTATGTTTGTTGAGGCTGAGTGAGTGTCTACAGGTAATTTGGATTTTGAGCAGTTCCGGACTTTCCTGGAAAAAGCCTGCGGCATTTTGCTTGGCAGCAATAAGCAGTACCTAGTTGCTAGCCGTTTGAACAAGTTGATGGAACAGCATGGCATCAAGTCCCTCGGCGAATTGGTTCAGCGTATGCAGACCCAGCCGCGTGGTGGCCTGCGTGAGCAGGTTGTTGATGCCATGACCACCAATGAAACCCTGTGGTTTCGCGACACCTATCCCTTCGAAGTGCTGAAAAGCCGAGTGTTGCCTGAGCTGATCAAGGCTTACCCGGCGCAGCGCCTGCGTATCTGGTCGGCGGCCTGCTCGTCTGGTCAGGAGCCGTATTCGCTGTCGATGGCCATTGATGAGTTTGAGAGGACCAACCTCGGTCAGCTCAAGGCTGGTGTGCAGATTGTGGCCACGGATCTGTCTCCGTCGATGCTGGCGGCGTGCAAAGCCGGTGAGTACGACAGTCTGGCGATGGGGCGCGGCCTCTCCCAGGAACGTCTGCAGCGCTACTTCGACCCGAAAGGGCCTGGGCGTTGGGTGGTCAAACCTGCTATTCGCAGCCGCGTCGAGTTTCGTCCGCTTAACCTGTTGGACAGCTACGCCACGCTGGGCAAGTTTGATGTGGTGTTTTGCCGGAACGTGCTGATCTACTTTTCCGCTGAGGTGAAGAAAGACATCCTGACCCGCATCCACGCGATGCTGAAGCCGGGTGGCTATCTGTTCCTTGGTGCGTCCGAAGCGTTGAACGGCCTGCCGGATCTGTATCAGATGGTGCAATGCAGTCCGGGCATTATTTACAAGGCAAAGTAAGCCATAGGCGAGGTGTAACGGGAGGCTGAGACCTCCCGTTTTTGCATTCGTCGCCTGCGTATTTGCAGGCGTAAGTCTGGCGACAAGTACTGGTAGTATGAGTCGGCGATCAAACTCGGTGAGTGGGTTATGCAGCGCGATCACAGAGAACAGTTGAATCTCAGTTGGCAGGCCAATGCCGATGCGTGGACCGCTGCTGTCAGGGAAAAACGCATCGAAAGCCGCCGGCTGGTGACCGATGCTGCGATCATCCAGGCCATCCTCGCGCTGGCCCCCAAACGTGTGCTGGATATCGGCTGCGGCGAAGGTTGGCTGTGTCGGGGTTTGGTGGAGCATGGTATTGAGGCGGTCGGGGTCGATGCCTCTGAACCGTTGATTGCTGAAGCCCGTAAGGCTTCCGGCAGCACTCCCAAATACCGTATTTGCGGCTATGCCGAGCTGGAGTCTCAAGCTCCGCAGCTCGGACGTTTTGATGTGCTGGTGTGCAACTTCGCTTTGCTCGAAGAGCCCCTGGCCCCGACCTTGAAAGCCATGCACAGCTTGATCAGCAAGGACGGTCGTCTACTGATCCAGACCCTGCATCCATGGCGTGCCTGTAACGATGCCAGTTACCGCGATGGCTGGCGGGTTGAGACCTTTGCTGGTTTTGGTGAAGGCTTCAGTGAGCCAATGCCTTGGTTTTTCCGGACCCTGGAGTCGTGGCTCAGCCTGTTCTCTGAAACGGGCTGGCGCTTGCAGTGGCTCCAGGAGCCGCTGCATCCGGAAAGCGAGCAGCCGGTGTCGCTGCTGATGCTGCTCAGCTCGGAAAATAACTGACCTGCTCAGCCCTTGGCGACGCTGACCCCTTCGAGGTTGGCGAACGAGGTGTCTTTGGCTGTTAGCAGGAAGTCACGCATAAACGGCGCATCCAGCATGTCCGTACGAATACCGGCATACAACGTGGCAAACAGGCCTTTCTCGCCAAGACGTTTGGCCGTGACATAACCCCGAGAACTGTATTCATGCAACGCCCAGTTGGGCAACCCGCACACGCCGCGCCCACTGGCGACCAGTTGCATCATCATCACTGTCAGTTCCGAAGTACGGACCTGGGCCGGTTCGACGTCTGCAGGCTCCAGAAAACGAGTGAAAATATCCAGCCGGTCACGTTCCACCGGGTAGGTAATCAGGGTTTCACTGGTCAGGTCTTCCGGGCGGATGCAGCTCTTGCCTGCCAGCGGATGCTGATTGGCGACGGCCAGCATCGCTTCATAGGTAAACAGCGGCACATAGGTGATACCTGCGATTTCGAGCGGATCAGAGGTCACCACCAAATCCAGATCGCCACGGGCCAGGGCTGGGAGCGGGGCGAAGGAGAAGCCTGAGGCCAGGTCCAGCTCCACCTCCGGCCAGGCGTCGCGGAATTGGTCGATGGTCGGCATCAGCCACTGAAAACAACTGTGGCATTCAATCGCCATGTGCAGGCGGCCGGCGGTTCCTCCGGCCAGTCGGGCCAGATCCCGTTCGGTGGCGCGCAACATCGGCAACACCTCATCTGCCAGTTGTAGCAGGCGCAGGCCAGCGCTGGTAAAGCGTACTGGCTTGGTTTTGCGTACGAATAGTTGCATACCCAGACGTTCTTCCAGTTCCTTGAACTGGTGAGACAGTGCGGATTGGGTCAGGTGCAGCCGGTCGGCGGCATCGACCAAGCTGTCGCTCTCGCGCAGGGCGTGAAGGGTTTTCAGGTGGCGTAGTTCTAACATGGAGGCTCTTTGCTGTTCAGGTGATGCCATTGTGCTAATAGCTGAACATGAGAAAAACTATTGATCAAGACAAATATATTGAGTTTGTCTCAATTTGGTTGGCTGCCGAGAATGTGCCCATCTTGAATACTGATGGAGCACTACGACATGGCCTTGTCTCATAACCTTGGATTCCCCCGGATTGGTCGCGACCGCGAACTTAAAAAAGCCCTTGAAGCCTACTGGCGTGGCGAGCTTAGCGAAGTCGGCTTGCGCAGTACCGGTCAGCAGCTGCGTGCCACGCACTGGCAGGTCCAGAAAGAGGCGGGTATCGACCTGCTGCCGGTGGGGGATTTCGCTTGGTATGACCAAGTCCTGACCCACTCGCTGATGTTTGGCGTGATTCCTGAGCGCTTCCGTCCGAAGTCGGGTAAGCCGACTCTGGAAACCCTGTTTGCTATGGCGCGTGGCACCGTTGCGGCTGAGCACGGCAGCAGCTGCTGTGGCGGTGCCCATGCGCAAGAGATGACCAAGTGGTTTGACACTAACTATCACTACTTGGTCCCTGAGTTCACCCGCGATCAGCAGTTTGCTCTGAGCTGGGAACAATTGTTTGAAGAGGTTAAAGAGGCCATTGCCTTGGGCCACAACGTCAAGCCTGTGGTGATCGGCCCGCTGACCTATCTGTGGCTGGGCAAGGCCAAGGGTGAGGAGTTCGATCGCCTTGAGCTCTTGGAGTCGCTGCTGCCTGTCTATGGGGAGGTGCTGCAGCGTCTGGCCGGCCTTGGCGTTGAGTGGGTGCAGATCGACGAGCCGATTCTGTCGCTGGACCTGCCCCAAGATTGGAAAAACGCATTTGAGCGTGCCTATAACCTGCTGCAGCGCGACCCTCTGAAAAAATTGGTCGCCACGTATTTCGCAGGGCTGGAAGACAACCTTGGCTTGGCCGCTAGTCTGCCGGTGGACGGTCTGCATATCGACCTGGTACGCGCTCCGGAACAGTTCCCCGGCATTCTCGACCGCTTGCCTGCCTATAAAGTGCTGTCACTGGGCATTGTTAACGGGCGCAACGTGTGGCGCACCGATCTGAACCAAGCACTGGAGATTCTGCAGCAGGCTCAGGAGCGTCTAGGCGATCGCCTGTGGGTTGCGCCGAGTTGCTCGCTGCTGCATAGCCCGGTGGATTTGGGGCGCGAAGATCGTCTGGATGAAGAGCTGAAAAGCTGGCTGGCCTTTGCCGTGCAGAAGTGCGAAGAGATCGCGGTGCTGACTTTGGCGTTGAACGATCCGAACAACAGCCAGGTGCAGGCCGCCCTTGAACTCAGCCGCAGCGTGCAGGCCACCCGTGCTGCGTCGCCGCGTATCCACAAGCCTGAGGTGCAAGCGCGCCTGGCGGCGGTCACTGCCCGGGACAGTCAACGACATTCGCCGTTTGAGACGCGCATCAAGCTGCAACGTGAGCATCTGCAATTGCCGCTGTTCCCGACAACTACCATTGGCTCGTTCCCGCAGACCTCAGCGATTCGCCTGGCGCGGCAGTCCTTTAAAGCGGGCAAGATTTCTGAGGCGGAGTACACCGAGGCGATGTACAGCGAAATCCGTCATGCCGTTGAGGTGCAGGAAAACCTCGGCCTGGATGTGCTGGTGCATGGCGAAGCTGAGCGTAATGACATGGTTGAGTACTTCGCCGAGCAGTTAGATGGCTATGCCTTCACCCGTTTTGGCTGGGTGCAGAGTTATGGCTCCCGCTGCGTGAAGCCGGCGGTCATCTACGGTGACCTCAGTCGTCCTAAGGCGATGACCGTTGAGTGGATCCGCTATGCCCAAGGGCTGACCAATAAGGTCATGAAGGGCATGCTGACTGGCCCTGTGACCATGCTGATGTGGTCGTTCCCGCGGGATGACATCTCCCGCGAGCAGCAGGCTCGTCAATTGGCTCTGGCGATTCGGGATGAGGTGGTGGATCTGGAGCGCGCCGGCATCCGCATTGTGCAGATCGATGAGGCGGCGTTCCGTGAGGGGCTGCCACTGCGTAAGGCGCAGTGGAACAACTACCTGAACTGGGCGACCGAAGCCTTCCGCCTATGTGCCAGTGGTGTGGCGGACGAAACTCAGATTCATACGCACATGTGCTACAGCGAGTTCAATGATGTGATCGAGTCCATCGCCGCTATGGACGCGGACGTGATCACTATTGAAACCTCCCGTTCGGATATGGAGCTGCTGGACGCGTTTGAGGCATTCGACTATCCGAATGAGATTGGCCCAGGTGTGTACGACATTCACTCACCCCGCGTGCCAGATACCCGCGAGATGGTCCAGCTGCTGCGCAAGGCCGCCCGGCGGATTCCGGCTCAGCGCCTGTGGGTCAACCCGGACTGTGGCCTGAAAACCCGTGGTTGGGCTGAGACGGAAGCAGCGCTGGTGAACATGGTGGTTGCTGCGCAGACCTTGCGCAAAGAGTTTGCCTGAGGCAACTCGCGAAGCCGGACGGCAATAGCCGTTCGGCTTTCTTCATCAAACTGTCACGGTTTTGTGGCAGCAGTCTTGAATCGCTATCGGCAGAATCTCGCATTTTGCGCCAACTGCGTCCTGCAGTTTCAGCTTCTGGTGATGTATGCGATTTATCCTAATTATTACGGCCCTGCTGTGGGCCGTACCGTCTTTTGCGTCCTCCCGTTGTGATGTCACAACGGCGGTTCGGTACGCCGATGCAGGCGATGTGCAGTTGGCCTATCAGAGCGTCGGCTATGAGCGTGATCCGGTTTTACTGCTGGTGATGGGCTTGGGCGGCCAGTTAATTAACTGGCCCGATGAAGTGGTTACCAGCCTGTGCGAGCAGGGCTTTAGGGTTGTGCGTTTTGATAACCGCGATGCCGGGCTCAGCCGCTGGAAGCAGGCCCCGGTGCGGCGCAATCTGGTTTATGAGGTGATCCGTTATCGTTTGGGCTTGCCGGTGGATTCCGCCTACAGTTTGCGGGACATGGCCGGTGACGCCCTGAAACTCATGGATGCGTTGAACGTGCAGCGTTTTCATGTGTTGGGTGCAAGCATGGGCGGGATGATTGCTCAGCATCTGGCTGATCTTGAGCCGCAACGCGTACTTACGCTGACGCTGGTGATGACCAGTTCCGGTGCGGCAGGTTTGCCGTCGCCCAGACCTGAGCTGATGGAGCTGCTGACCCGGCGCGAAGCTAAAGACCGTGAACAAGCTCTGGAACAGCAGGCAGATTTACTTTCGGCACTGAGTAGTCCGCTGGTTCCTGATGACCGCAAGCTGCTGCTGCAACAGGCGGAGGAATCCTATGACCGTGCCTTTAATCCCGAAGGGGTGAAACGTCAGTTGATCGCTATTCTGGCTGAGCCAAGCCGGGTCGAATTGCTTAACCGTCTGCACGTGCCGACGCTGGTGGTACACGGGACTGCGGACCCGCTGCTACCGGTGATGCACGGTGTGCATGTGGCGGCGCATATCAAGGGCAGTGAATTGAAGTTGATTCCGGGGCTGGCGCACCGCTTTCAGGAGGCGTTCAAGCAGCCGATTCTGTCAGCGGTACTGCCGCATTTGCAGGCCCATCGCGGGGATACCCATCTGGCTGGTCTGTAAATCAGCGTGGAAGGGCCTGCATGGCTCAAACGTGATCAGCCGATGGTGATCGGAGGCAGCTTAGTCAGCTCTACGGTTTGCTTCTTACGCGGAGCGAGAATCTCGGCAACGCCATCTACAACCAATTGGTCGTCTTGGTTGAATACGCGGGTGGCAACCTTGACGCGGAATTTCGGCAGCTTCTCCAGAATCTCCAAACGCACAGTCAGGGTGTCACCGAATTTCACCGGAGCAGTGAAACTCATGGTCTGGCCGATATAAATGGTGCCTGGGCCAGGCAGCTCGCAGGCGACAGCTGCGCTGATCAGTGCGCCGCTGAACATGCCGTGGGCGATGCGCTCTTTGAACATGGTGCTGGCAGCATATTCGGCGTCCAGGTGCACTGGGTTGTGATCACCGGACACTTCGGCAAACAGCTGGATATCACGCTCGGTCACAGTTTTGCTGTAGCTGGCGGTTTGACCGACTTCCAGCTCGTCATAGGTGGTATTGGTGCTTTGAGTCATTACGTTCTCTCTTGCTCAGGTGGTGTTTGTTGCATGGGGTCGAGGGCCTTTAACAGCCAGTCAATGATGTAACGCGTAGCCTCATCACGGTTGGTTTCATTCAGCAGTTCATGCCGGGCTTCGGGGTAGAGCTGGACCTGAACATGCTGATGACCTGCCTTGCGCAATGCACTGGCCAGATCTAGCTGACGCTGGCCCTGACTAACCGGGTCACAGCTTCCGCCGATGACCAGCATCGGGAGTCTACTGTCGATCTGGGCGAGGTTGCGCAGTGGGGTGATGGATTGCAGTCCGCCAAGCAGGTCAATCCATAGCTGATTGCTGCAGCGCTGTCCGCAGAAAGGGTCACTGATGTACTTGTCGACTTCGTGTGGGTCGCGGCTGAGCCAGTCGAATGCGGTGCGGTTGGGCTTGAAGCGTTTGTTAAACGATCCGAACGAAACATAGTCAATCAATGCACTGCGTCCTAATGGACCCTGCCGCCAGCGTTCGAAACGGGCCAGCTTTTGCCCCATCTGGTACAGCGCGACTGGTTGGTAATTCGAGCCCGACAGAATTGCGCCTGCCACGCTGCAGCTGTGGCGCATCAGATAGGCCATGCCGATGTAGCTGCCCATGCTGTGGCCGAGCAGAAAAATCGGGGTTTGCGGATGGTCACGTCGAATATGGTGGTTGACCCGCTCAAGATCACGGATGACCAAGTTCCATCCGTCAGCATCTGCAAAGTGCCCGGGAGTACCGTGTTCGGCAGCAGTTTTGCCGTGACCGCGCTGATCGTGGGCATACAGTTCAATACCTTCAGCCGTTAGCGCTTCAGCCAGGCGGGCGTAACGACCGCTGTGTTCCGACATGCCATGGGCAAGCATGACCACCGCCTTGGCGGGTTGCCCGCAGGACCAGTGATTGAGGTACAAGGGCGGCGCATCCGCGCAATCCAGCCACAAAGAATGATGGTTCATCGGGAGCCCTCCAGCGACCGGCTGATTTTCACCATTCTGCATTCCGTTGCCTGTGTTGGCAAAACTAGGTCCTTTTCAGAGAGCCGCTGCTGGCTGCCGTTCTGGATCTGGCTGATTGGAAAGAGGGGGGCAGCAATAGGTTCAACCTGCGGGCATTTATTCCGTGATTTACGCGATAAAGTCCGCCACCAGCGGCGACAGCTGCTGCTTGCGCCAGACGAAATAGATGTCGCAGGGAGTCAGTTCATTTGATCCACCTGATGCCGGTAATAGCAGTTTTTGCCAAACACATATGACTCAAGCTCCCCCAACTCCTCGGGGCTGATGACGCTGCGCGCGTTTGCGAACATGCCCGTGGGCTTGGGCACAAGGTGGTGCGTGAGGCAGGCGTTATGCAGCACGGCAAGACCGTGATCGCTTTGCTGCAAGGCCCGGATGGCTACAAGGTCGAATTGATTCCGAGGGGCATGCAACACGACTGATTGGTGGATACGGCATGCCATTGAGTACCTAAACGGATTTGCCCGGGTGCCTGAAACACCGATACGTGGCATGCTTTGCAGCCGCGTCCGACCCTGAACAGGCAGGTGTCCGGTGCATTTCCACTGCGTACATGACAAGGCATTTATGGCATCCGTATCCAAGCAACAAAAGCGCGCTCAGCGGGCGAAGACCAAGGCCCGTGAGAATCGGGTGAAACGCCAGGCTCCTGCGCCTGATCTGGACCCGAATGATGATCGCATCGACCTCGAAGCCGTCGACCTGACCGAGCTGTTTATCGCCATGCGCGATGCCGGTAAGAACAGCCAGCAGGCGCTTTGCCTGGCTTTCCTCAATCATCCGCTGCTGGAAATCGTTTTTGAGCAGGAAGGTGAGGAGGGCGCGACCGACTTTATTCTTGCCGCGTTGATTGAGTATCACCAATGGGCTGAGGGCAGTGACGAAGCGGCTGCACTAGCCTGGATTGAGAGCGAGCAATTCCGCCAGGATTATGTTGCGGCAAGTCAGCAACTCAGCGGCGCGCAATAACGTGTAAACCGTATTCGCCGCGCGCCTGCACAGGACGTTTGAGTCAAATGCTTCGCCGTGTTTCAGGGCAGCACCATGGGCTGAGCGTGCGGCCCTATATATCAATAGCTTGCAGAGGGGAGGCAGAATTCATCCCATCAATCAAGCTTTGGCGCTATTTGCCAGTTCCCCGTTAGCTGCTACTTTCCCTGCAACTCCGCATGTGCGGAATGAAGTTCTCAGGGTAAGAGGATAAAAATAATGCAGTCGGATTTCTGGAATGATAAGCGCCCAGCTGGCGTTCCAAACGAGATAGACATTAGTGCCTACAAATCGGTCGTCGAGGTGTTTGAACGCTCCTGCAAGACCTTCGCCGATCGCCCGGCCTTCAGCAATATGGGAGTCACGCTGACTTACGCTGAACTGGACCGTCTCTCTGCTGCCTTTGCAGCCTACCTGCAAAAAAACACTGATCTTCAGCCCGGCGACCGCATCGCCGTGCAAATGCCCAACGTCCTGCAGTATCCCATCGCCGTATTCGGTGCCATGCGTGCCGGGCTGGTGGTGGTCAACACCAACCCGCTGTACACCGCGCGGGAAATGCGCCATCAGTTTAAAGATGCCGGGGTCCGTGCCTTGGTGTATTTGAATATGTTCGGCAAGCTGGTCCAGGATGTACTGCCAGATACCGAAATCGACTACCTGATTGAAGCCCGTATGGGCGACCTGATGCCTGGGCTCAAGGGCTGGCTGGTCAATACAGTGGTCAAAAAAGTTAAAAAGATGGTGCCGGACTTTCACCTGCCCCAAGCGGTTCATTTCAAAACTGCACTCAAGCAGGGCCACGGCCATGCGCTTAAGCCGGTCAAGCTGACTCAGCAGGATATCGCCGTACTGCAGTACACCGGCGGTACCACTGGTGTGGCCAAAGGTGCCATGCTGACCCACGGTAACCTGATCGCCAACATGCTGCAGGTGGATGCCTGCATGTCGCAGTTAGGCGCTGATGGTACGCCGATGATGAAGCAGGGCCAGGAGATCATGATCGCGCCGCTTCCGCTGTATCACATCTATGCCTTTACCGCGAACTGCATGTGCATGATGGTCAACGGCAACCATAACGTATTGATTACCAACCCCCGCGATATTCCTGGCTTTGTTAAAGAACTGAGTAAATGGCAGTTCTCCGGCTTACTGGGACTGAACACCTTGTTTGTCGCGCTGATGGATCATCCGGAGTTCCGCAACCTCGATTTCTCCCACCTCAAGCTGACCAACTCCGGCGGTACCGCGTTGGTCAAGGCAACCGCTGAGCGCTGGAAAGAAATCACCGGCTGTACCATTGTTGAAGGCTACGGCTTGACCGAGACCTCGCCAGTGGCCAGTGCTAATCCCTATGGCGACGCGGCGCGCCTTGGCACTGTGGGCATCCCGATGCCTGGTACCAGCTTCAAAGTGATAAATGATGAAGGCGTGGAGCAGCCGCTCGGCGAGCGCGGTGAACTGTGCATCAAAGGTCCGCAAGTGATGCTGGGTTACTGGAATCGTCCTGAAGCGACGGCAGAAGTGCTGGATGAAGAGGGTTGGTTCAAAACCGGTGACATCGCGATCATTGATCCGGATGGCTTTGTGCGTATCGTCGATCGTAAAAAAGACATGATCATTGTCTCGGGCTTCAACGTATACCCCAACGAGATTGAAGATGTCGTTATGGCCCATCCGAAAGTGGCCAACTGTGCTGCCATTGGTATTGCCAATGCCAAATCCGGCGAGGCGGTTAAGCTCTTTGTGGTTCCGCGTGATGCATCCCTGACGGTTGAAGAGCTGCATGACTACTGCAAGGAAAACTTCACCGGCTACAAAGTCCCCAAAGAGATTGTCCTGCGTGATGCCTTGCCAATGAGCCCGGTTGGCAAAATCCTTCGGCGAGAGCTGCGCGACACGGTGTAACGCTTTCGTATCTACCATCAGGCGCTCTGAGCAGGCTTGCAGAGCGCCTTTTTTAATCCCGCCAGCCTCGAATCGTCAGATAAAACCTGTGACCAAAGTGTGTTTGCGAGTCATTTTAATGACCGCTTCGACGCATTTTGGTGCTGGTCGCTATTTGGCAAAGCTGCTACTCTCGGTCAGCTTTTTTGTGCCCTGACGCTATAAAAGTGCACATATAAATAATAAAACGGTCGCATAAACATGGGTTTACGCGGCCCGAAGATCATGGTGTTGCTGAGGAGTGGTCTTTTATGACCGAGAATTTTTGGAAGGATAAATATCCAGTCGGTATTCCTACCGAGATCAATCCAGATCTGTATCCGAATATCCAAGCAGTACTGAAGGACTCCTGCCAACGTTTTGCCGACAAGCCTGCATTTAGCAACATGGGCAAAACAATCACCTATGCAGAGCTGTATGAGCTCTCTGGGCATTTCGCGGCCTATTTACAAAACCAGACCGACTTGCAGCCGGGTGACCGCATCGCTGTACAACTGCCGAATATCCTGCAATACCCAGTTGTGGTGTTTGGTGCATTGCGCGCAGGTTTGATTGTGGTGAATACCAACCCGCTTTACACCGCGCGGGAAATGGAGCATCAGTTCAACGATTCCGGAGCGAAGGCGCTCGTCAGTCTGGCCAACATGGCGCACCTGGCAGAGCAGGTCCTGCCTAAAACCAGCATCAAGACAGTTATCATCACCGAAGTGGGTGACATGCTGCCGCCGCTCAAGCGTTTATTGGTGAACGCTGTAGTTAAGCATGTGAAGAAAATGGTGCCGGCCTACAACTTGCCGAACGCCACCAAGTTCACCACTGTCCTGAGTAAAGGCCGTGCTCACAGCGTTAAAGACAGCGCACCGTCCAGCGCTGACATCGCAGTACTGCAGTACACCGGCGGCACCACGGGCGTTGCCAAGGGCGCGATGCTGACCCACCGCAATCTGATTGCCAACATGCTGCAGGTCAAGTCGCTGATGGGCTCAGAAATGAGTGAAGGCAGCGAGGTGCTGATCGCGCCACTGCCGCTGTATCACATCTATGCCTTCACCTTTCACTGCATGGCGATGATGCTGATTGGCGGGCACAACGTACTGATCACCAATCCGCGTGATCTGCCTGCAATGACCAAGGATTTGGCCAAGTACAAGTTCACCGGTTTTGTCGGCCTCAACACCTTGTTTGTTGCACTGTGCAACAACGAAGAGTTCCGCAAACTGGACTTCTCCACGCTGAAGGCCACCTTCAGTGGCGGTATGGCGTTGCAACTGGCCACCGCTGAGCGTTGGGAGCAAGTAACCGGCTGTGCCATCTGTGAAGGCTACGGGATGACGGAAACCAGCCCGGTGGTGTCAGTGAATCCGTTTGGTTGCAACCAGATCGGCACCATTGGTATTCCTGTTCCCTCGACTCAGTGCCGCATCGTTGATGACGCTGGAGTCGAGCAGCCCATCGGCGCTATTGGCGAACTGTGCGTCCAGGGGCCACAAGTGATGAAGGGCTACTGGCAGCGCCAGGATGCAACGGATGAGATCCTCGACAGCGAGGGTTGGCTGCGCACCGGCGATATCGCAGTGATTCAGGATGACGGCTTTATCCGTATCGTTGACCGTAAGAAAGACATGATTCTGGTGTCTGGCTTCAACGTCTATCCGAACGAGCTTGAAGATGTGCTGGCTACCTTGCCGGGTGTTTTGCAGTGCGCGGCCATCGGTATCCCGGATGAGAAGTCAGGCGAGGCGATTAAGGTGTTTATCGTGCTCAAGCCTGGCGTAAGTCTGACTAAAGAACAGGTTATGGAGCATATGCGCAGTAACCTGACTGGCTACAAGGTGCCGAAGGCGGTTGAGTTCCGCGATGTGTTGCCGACCACCAACGTAGGCAAGATTCTGCGCCGCGAGCTGCGTGACGAAGAACTGAAGAAGATGGGCAAGAAGTAAGGCTGTTAGAGGCACTTATAGCTTTTAGACGTTACCCACTTCACTTGTAAAAATGCCGTAGCCCTGATCGAGGACTACGGCATTTTTATTTGGGATAAGTCTGCCAGCCATCTGGCCCTTCGCTAGCTACCGCTAAGAGGTCCGCCACGGTGCGCTATTTATCTCGCTAAACCTCTTCCACGTTAACTCTAGAGCACTCCTGAATGAGCATAGGGTGTGGGCATCAATAACGCAGGCGAACTTAATATGGGCTTGTTGAGATAGGTGAGCGCAATCGTCGCCGATCAGCTGGTACGCCAGGTGATCTCTTCGACCCCGTCGGCACTGATGCGCATCCAGCGGTCAGCCTGCTCGTCGCTTTCTTCCTCTTCCCAGCCGCCGGTGGAGCAGCGTACTTCCACGTTGAGAGCGGCAAACGCTGCTTGTGCGCAGGCCAGATCGTCGTCCCACGGAGTGGCGTCGCTTTCCAGATACAGGCTGTGCCATTTGCCGACGGCGTTTGGCAGCCATGTAACGGGTACATCACCAGCGCGGCATTTGTAGGTCTGACCTTTCTGTTGCCAGTCGCTGCATGGGCCAATAGCGCTGCTGAGCCAGGCGGCGATTGCAGTGTGGTCGGCGTCTTTGAGGTAAATCTCGATATCGGGTTGGCGCATGCTCATAGCTTCTCGATCCAGTCATAGCGGATGGCAACAGTTACGTCGAAGGGCTCAGCGATCACTGCCGCACGGCGTTCGGCGCTGGCGCGCCAACCGTGCGGGGTCATGGCTAGCAGATCGGCACGGGCTTCGCTGCTTGCAAGGTTCAGGGTAAAACTCAAGGTTTCACTGTGCGCCAGACGCATGCCCTCAGGAATCAGCTCCAGGTGCTTCTGATCATCGTAGTCACGCACTTCATCATAGAGCTTCTGGCGCAACTGCATGAGGTGATCACGGGTCGGGCCCATACGCAGTAGGCCGCCGGCGGGAGCGAGCAGGCGGCGTGCTTCCAGCCAGTCCAGCGGGCTAAACACGCTGGCCAGCAGCTGGCAGCTGGAATCTGCGAGCGGAACCCGTGCCATGCTGGCGACCAGCCAACTTAGTTGTGGGGCGCGCTTGCAGGCGCGCTTGACCGCTTCACGGGAAATATCCAGTGCGTAGCCATCAGCGTCGGGCAGGGCGTCTGCCAGCTGGGCTGTGTAATAGCCTTCGCCACAGCCGATGTCGACCCAGCGCTCAGGCGCGTAGCTTGCTGCCAACTCAGCCAGGCGCTTGGCCAGCGGCGCGTAGTGGCCGCCCTCAAGAAAACGCCGACGGGCTTCGACCATTGCTGCGTTGTCGCCGGGATCACGGCTATTTTTGTGCTGCACTGGGAGCAAGTTCAGGTAGCCCTGCCGCGCGCGGTCGAAACGGTGGTTAGCCGGGCAGACCGCACCGTTATCGACGCGCTGTAAGGCGCCCTGACAGATAGGACAGATCAGACTCATGCCAGTAGCTTGACCATGGTCTGGTAATAGATTTCGGTCAGCACATCGAGATCGCTGGCCAGAACGCGCTCGTCAACCTGGTGGATGGTTGCGTTGACCGGGCCCAGCTCAACCACTTGTGTGCCGAGGGTGGCGATAAAGCGTCCGTCCGAGGTTCCGCCGCTAGTAGACGGCTTGGTATCGCGACCTGTGGTGCTCTTGATGCTGGCGGCGACGGCATCCAGCAATGCGCCGGGCTCAGTCAGGAACGGCAGGCCAGAAAGCGCCCAGTCAAGCTCATAGTCCAGGCCATGTTTGTCCAGAATCGCCGTGACCCGTTGCTGCAGGCCTTCCACGGTGGATTCGGTAGAGAAGCGGAAGTTGAATACCGCTTTCAGCTCGCCCGGAATCACGTTGGTAGCGCCTGTGCCAGCATTCAGATTGGAGACTTGGAAGCTGGTCGGCGGGAAGAAGTCGTTGCCGTTATCCCAATGTTCCGCGGCCAGTTCGGCCAGTGCGGGAGCTGCCAGATGGATCGGGTTGCGGGCCAGATGCGGGTAGGCCACATGGCCTTGCTTGCCACGAACGGTCAAGGTGCAACCGAGGGAGCCACGGCGGCCGTTTTTGACCACATCGCCGACCAATTCTGTGCTGGAGGGTTCGCCAACGATGCACCAATCCAGGCGTTCGTTACGCTCGCGCAGACGCTCGACCACCGCTTTGGTGCCGTGCTGTGCCGGGCCTTCTTCGTCGCTGGTGATGAGGAAGGTAATACGGCCTTTGTGCTGCGGATAATCCAACACAAAGCGTTCAACTGCGACCACCATGGATGCCAGGCTGCCTTTCATGTCGGCTGCGCCGCGGCCACAGAGCATGCCGTCGGCATCAATCAGCGCATCGAACGGCTGGTGCTGCCAGTTCTGCGCCGGGCCGGTGGGGACGACGTCGGTATGACCGGCAAAACACAGCACCGGGCCGTCTTGCTCGCCGTGGCTGGCCCAGAAGTTGTCGACCTCTTCAATGCGCATCGGCTCGACCTGGAAGCCGCATTCGGCCAGACGCCGCATCATCAGCTCCTGACAGCCTTCATCAAGAGGTGTAACAGACGGGCGACGGATCAGCTCGCAGGCGAGTTCCAGCGTCGGGGACAAGGGCGCAGCGGTGGTGGTCATTACAGCTCCAGAACGGCTCAGGCGGAAAGGGGGCAATCTTAAAGCAAAACGGCGGCCAATGGCCGCCGCTTCCGTGCGAATGGTGTATCAGGGCGTGGCCGGTTCCCCGGCTTCTTCTGGCTTGGGTGCAGGCAGCGAGGAGAGCAGCGCCATGATCAATGCCGCCAGATAGGGCAAGGATTGCACAAGAAGCATGGCGACCCAGAACTTCTCATCCGCGCTTTCCAGCCCTTGAGCAAAGCAGATGCCGATTGCCGCGCCCCACAGCAGAAGCATCACGAACACTTCTTCACGGGCTTCAGCCAGAGCTACAAGAATGCCATGGTTGCTGGCCATTTTCGGTGTGCGGAAGAACGGGATGGTCTTGGTAAAGGCCCCGTACAACACAGCTTTGGCAATGGTGTGCGACAGTGCCAGACCTGCAATGGCAGCTTGGAAGGAACGTACCAAACTGACATCCATAGCTTTGCGATAGAGGAACAGAATTTTCCCGAGCTTAAAGAAGAACAGCGCCAGCGGCGGAACAGCGAAAATCAGCAGCGGCGGGTCGACCCGTTGCGGCACGATGATCATGGCCGCTGACCACAGCAATGCGCCTACGGTGAAGAATATGTTCAGGCCATCTGCAACCCACGGCAGCCAGCCTGCAATGAAGTGGTAGCGCTGGCCGCTTTTGAGTTGAGTGTCTTTACCGAGGAACAGGCTGCGGGCGTGGCCTTTCATGATCTGAATGGCGCCGTAGGCCCAGCGGAAGCGCTGTTTTTTGTAGTCGATAAAGGTGTCCGGCATCAGCCCTTTACCAAAACTTTGGTGGGCGTAAGCCGCGCTGTAGCCTTTTTCGAATACGCGAAGACCCAGTTCGGCATCTTCACAGATGGTCCAGTCAGCCCACTTCAGCTCATCCATCACTTTACGGCGGATCATGGTCATCGTGCCGTGCTGGATGATGGCGTCACGGTCGTTACGGGTCACCATGCCGATATGGAAGAAGCCTTTGTATTCGGCATAGCAGAGTTTCTTGAAGGTGCTCTCGTTGCCGTCACGGTAGTCCTGGGGGGATTGCACCACGGCAATTTTCGGATCGCTGAAGTGCGGCACCATGTGCTTGAGCCAGTTCTTGTCGACGCAGTAGTCGGAGTCGATCACTGCAACGACCTCGGCGTCTGGTGCGGTGAACGGCAGAATGTAGTTCAGCGCACCACCTTTGAAACCGTGTATCGGCGCTTTGTGGAAGAAACGGAAGCGCGGCCCTAGCTGTTCGCAATAAGCTTGCACAGGCTCCCACACGGCTGGGTCTTTGGTGTTGTTGTCGATGATGATGACTTCGTAGTCCGGGTAATCCAGAGCCGCGAGCGCATCCAGCGTCTGTTTCACCATCTCTGGCGGCTCGTTGTAGCAAGGCACGTGGATCGACACTTTCGGGCGATAGGCCTGGTCACTGACCACCGGTTGGAATGGCCTTCTGCGGGCGCGCACCCAAACGGTTTCGGCCAGCTCGTGGGCTTCAGTCAGCAGCACGATAAACACGCCCAGTGCGCCAATACCCAGCAGTACGCCCACCAGGGTACTGAACCAGTTGCTGTACTGCTGGCTGTAGTCGTAGCCAATCCATACCAGCGCGGTGCCGCCCGCAAACGCCACCAGGGTAAGGAAGGTGCGGCCACGCTGGCGCAGGGCGCTGCCGTCGATCAGCAGCAGAGTCAGGCTGAGCAGGGCCAGAACCACTGAGGCAATCGCCAGCAAACGCCACTGAGGAATAGCGACAATCGGGCCTTCCAAGGCAAATTTGGGTTGCCGGTCGAGGTTGTATACACCCCAGTACGCCCCGACTGAGCCCTCATCGCTGGCTTTCCACGGTTGGTCAAAAGCTTCAATGACAAAGTAGCTGTAGCCTTGGCTGTTCAGGCTGTTGACTAGCGTACGCAGGTAAATCGCCTGATCGGCCTGGGAGGCATCAGCACCGCCGCGCATACGCCCGTTGCTCGGCCAGCCCACTTCGGAGAGCAGCAGCTGTTTTTTCGGGAAGAGTTTCTTCAGGTCACGAGCGCGCTCCAGCACGAATTTTCCGGCGTCCTGCATGGGGATGAACTCCCAGTACGGCAGAATGTGCGCTGCAACCAGATCGGTGTGCTTGGCCAGCTGGGGGTATTTTTCCCAGATGTGCCACTGCTCGGAGGTGGTTACCGGCACTTTAACCGCTGCACGCACACGGTCGATGTAAGCGATCAGGTCGTCTACCGTGACTTCTTCACGGAACAGCGCTTCGTTGCCAACTACCACGCGCACTACGCTGCGGGAATGGTTGGCAATTTCGATCGCTTTGGTGATTTCCCGCTCGTTACGCTCCAAATCAGGGCTGATCCAGATGCCCAAGGTCACTCGCAGACCGAATTCTTCGGCCAGTTGCGGGACTCTCTCCAGTGCTCCATCCACCGAGTAGGTGCGGATGTTATTGGTGTGGGTGCTGAGCAGCTCCATGTCTTCACGGATCTGGTCGTCACTGGGGTAGGTGTCTTGCTGCGGGTTTTGTCCGGCGCGGAACGGCGAGTAGGAGAACCCAGATATCTGCTCCGGCCAATCGGGAGCGCTGACCGGACGGTTGTACAAGGCCCAAATGCCGATGAAAACAGCAGCAACGGCCAGGAAAACGATGAGATTGAGTCCAAACTTACGCGAAGGCATAGAGAGTAGGTCCAACGCTGGGGAGAGAAAAGCCAGGCTTCGGGTGGCGCATGCTACGCCGCCGTATCAGGGCTGTATAGCGGGTTAACGGGCACTTTTCTGGGACTTTTTCGCGAGCGGGAGGTTCCCACTTTTGTGCACGCCAGTCAGTCTTCTCGGCAGTGAGCGTGCGCTGCTTCGAACAAGGCTTGGGCCTGGCTTGCGGGCTCTCTATAATGCGCGCCGCCATTGGTGGCCAGAGTGAGGAAACACAATGCCTGTGGATGAACAACGCTTTGCCGGAATTGCCCGCTTGTACGGCAGACTCGGCGCTGAACGCCTGGCGGCTGCGCATGTGGCGGTGGTCGGCATTGGCGGCGTTGGGTCGTGGGCAGCCGAGGCGCTGGCCCGTTCCGGTGTTGGGGAGATTTCACTGTTTGATCTGGACGATGTCTGTGTAAGCAATACCAATCGTCAGCTGCATGCGCTTGAGGGCACAACTGGGCAGGCCAAGGTTGAGGTCATGGCCGCACGGATCAAAGCGATCAACCCAAACTGCGTGGTGCATGCAGTGGCTGACTTCGTCACGCGCGATACCATGGCGGACTACATCACCGAAGAGTTGGATGCGGTGATCGACTGCATCGACAGCGTTAACGCCAAAGCCGCGCTGATTTCATGGTGTAAGCGCCGCAAGATTCAGATCATCACCACTGGCGGTGCAGGAGGTCAGATCGACCCGACCCAGGTGCAGGTGGCTGATCTGAACAAGACCTGGAACGACCCGTTGGCCTCCAAAGTGAGGTCCACCCTGCGTCGTGATTATGGTTTTTCCCGAACGCCGGGGCGCAACTACAGTGTGCCGTGTGTGTTTTCCAATGAGCAGCTGCGTTATCCCAAGCCGGACGGCACGGTCTGTCAGTACAAGGCGTTTGTCGGTGACGGCGTCAAACTGGACTGCGCCGGTGGGTTTGGCGCGGTGATGATGGTGACGGCGACGTTTGGCATGGTCGCAGCAGCACGTATCGTCGACAAACTGGTGGCTGGTACGCGTCGGCCTTCAGAGCGCAAAGCAGCACAAAATCAGTAATACCGACTTCAATTGTGCAGGTGATGGGCGTGGTTGCCAGACTCACGGTTTAAAGCGCTGTCCTCAAACCGGGTTATTCAGGCAGTCTTCAGCTGGTCATTCATCCGCTGCAGCACTGCATTCAATCCATTGCTGCGTGAAGGCGACAGGTTTCGGCTCAGGCCCAGGTCATGAAACCACTGGGGGAGATCAAGCTGTTGCACGGCCTCAGCACTTAGGCCATTAACCCGGACCAGCAACAGGGCCAGCAGACCACGCAGTAAGCGTGCATCGCTGCTGGCGCGAAAGCTCAAGCCCGTACCTGAGCGATCTGCCACCAGCCATACCTGACTCTCACAGCCTTCGACCCGATTGGCAGCGCAGCGCTCTGCGTCAGTCAGTGGTTTCAGCTGTTCGCCCCATTGCATAAGAAGGCGCGCGCGCTGTTCCCAGCCAGAGCAGGCGGTGAAGGCGTCCAGCGCCTGTTGTGCGAGGGGCGGGAGGCTCATTGCAGAAGCTCCAGCGCTTGGTCCAGTGAGGTAAAGAAACGCTGCAGATCGCTACTGTCGTTATACAGGCCGAGCGATACGCGGATTGCACCATTGACGCCCAAGCTCTGGAGCAGCGGCATCGCGCAGTGGTGCCCAGCGCGCACGGCAATACCTTGTTCAGTCAGCAGGTGAGCGAGGTCGGCACTGTGTACGCCCTCTACCACAAAGCTGACCAGTGCCACTTCCGGCTGACCCAGCACCTTCACGCCCTGAACCTGTTGCAGACCGTTAAGCAGTTCGGCGTGCAGTTCTGCTTCATGTTGGGCTACTGCATTGGCATCCAGCCCGTTCAGATAATCCAGGCTAGCGCCCAAGGCGATAACGGAAGCAATCGCCGGTGTCCCGGCTTCAAAACCCAGAGGTGCGGGACGGAAATGGGCACTGTGGTAATCGGTGTTCAGTAGCATTTCGCCGCCGAATTGCCAGTGCTTGAGGCTATTCAGTGCTTGCGGACGGCCATAGAGCAGGCCTACGCCGTCCGGGCCATACAATTTGTGACTGGAGCAGACATAAAAGTCGCAGCCCAGTGCGGGCAGATCATGGCGGCCATGGACCACACCTTGCGCGCCGTCGACCACTGTCAGTGCACCTTGAGCCTTCGCCAGGGCCAGCAGTGGTTGGATCGGTTGCCAGGCACCGATGACGTTGGACAGTTGGCTCAGGGCAAGCAAGCGCGTGCGGGGCGTAATCAGCTGTGCAGCCTGTTTGAGATCAATCAGTCCAGTCTCAGTTAGTGGCAGTACAACCAGCTTGAGCTGATGGCGCAGGGCCAGCTGTTGCCAGGGCAGCAGGTTGGCGTGGTGTTCCACTGCACTGATGGCGATTTCATCACCGGCCTGAAATTGCGATTCCAGTCCGTAGGCCAGTAGGTTGAAGGCTTCCGTAGCGCTGCGGGTGAAGATGATTTGTTGTGCGTCAGCCACGTTAAACCACTGTGCAGCCTTCTCCCGAGTGGCTTCAAACGCCCGCGTCGCCCGTTCACCTGGCAGGTGTTGGGCGCGGTGAACATTTGCCGCACCGCTTGCGTAGTAGCCGAGCAAGGCGTCCAGCATTATCTGCGGCTTTTGCGCGGTGGCAGCGCTGTCCAGGTAGGTCTGACCTTCGTCGGCCAGATTGAGGATACCGGGGAAGTCGGCGCGCCAGGGGGAGGTTAATGGCATAGCTGTTCAGGTGTCACGCGGCTGGTTACTGAGAAAACGAAAAGGCCCGGATGCGGCACTTGATGTACGTTCCGGGCCTTAGGTGCTGCTAAGCAGCCACTCTATAGCAAATGCTTAGTTGTGGGCGTGCAATGCTTCGTTCAGCTCGATGGCCGACAGGTGAGTTTTGCACTCCACTGCGCCGTTTTGCGAGTTGCGACGGAACAGCAGGTCGTTCTGGCCGGCCAGCTCACGGGCTTTAACCACTTTCACCAGATTGTTTTCGCCGTCGAGTACAGCCACTTTGGTGCCCGCGGTGATGTACAGACCGGCTTCAACGGTGTTGCGGTCGCCCAGCGGGATACCGATACCGGCGTTCGCGCCGATCAGGCAGCCTTCGCCAACGGAAATTACAATGTTGCCGCCGCCAGACAGGGTGCCCATGGTTGAGCAACCGCCGCCCAGATCGGAGCCCTTGCCGACGAAGACGCCAGCCGACACACGGCCTTCGATCATGCCCGGACCTTCGGTGCCTGCGTTGAAGTTGACGAAGCCTTCGTGCATGACGGTGGTGCCTTCACCTACGTAAGCGCCCAGACGGATGCGCGAGCTGTCGGCGATACGCACGCCAGCCGGTACCACGTAGTCGGTCATTTTCGGGAACTTGTCTACCGAGAACACTTCCAGCAGCTCACCACGCAGGCGGGCTTCAAGTTGACGCTCAGCCAGTTCGGCCAGGTCGATCGCGCCCTGATTGGTCCAGGCAACGTTTGGCAGCAGCGGGAAGATGCCAGCCAAGCTCAGGCCGTGCGGTTTAACCAGACGGTGGGAGAGAAGGTGCAGCTTCAGGTACGCCTCAGGTGTGCTGGTCAGCGCAGCGTCTTCGGCAATAAAGGTGGCTACCAGCGGCTTCTGACTTTCGGCCAGGCGGGTCAGCAGAGCAGACTGAACGGCGTCGATGCTCTTCAGAGCTTCGGCCAGTTCGGCGGCCTTGTTGTTGCTCAGGGCGATGGCCTGGTTGCCACCTTCGTAGCCCAGAACTTGCGCTGCCTTTTCGGCCAGCTCGCTGGGCGGGTTGAGCATCGGCTGTGCATAGAAAACTTCCAGCCAGTTGTTTTGACGGTTCTGGGTGCCAACACCGAAGGCCAAACTGTAAAGGGTAGTGCTCATATTTTTTTCCTTGCCGCAAATTCGTGTGTGCCGACTGGATCAGGCCAGTTCGGCGGCATAGCGGTCAGCCTTGAAGCCAACCAGTGTCTTGTTGCCGATATCCAGCACCGGGCGTTTAATCATCGACGGTTGAGCGAGCATCAGCTCGATCGCTTTGTGCTGGTTCAGATCGCTTTTCTGCGCATCATCCAGCTTGCGGAACGTGGTGCCGGCACGGTTCAGGATGGTTTCCCAGCCATGCTCGTTGCACCACTTCTCCAGATTCCCACGGTCAATACCGCTGACTTTGTAATCGTGAAATGTGAACTGCTTGCCATGTTCTTCCAGCCAGGTACGGGCTTTTTTCATGGTGTCGCAGGCTTTGATTCCATACAGAACGTAACTCATTGGGCTTTCCATGGTCATAACGCCCCAATGTCGGGCGCGATTTTCTGCAAATTCTGACCGGCCATTATGCCATGCCGGAGACGCAAACGTACCGGGGCAAGACTATCCGGCGCAGATGACAATCATTGAACGACAAGAACGTTCGCCTTCGGGCCATGCAGGTTCTAGACTGACAACTCCTGCCTTGAGGTTCCATCATGCAATTGCTTTACACCATTCTGATCATGCTATTGGTGGTCAGTGGTACCCGAATTACCGCCCAGTTCATTCCTGTTCCTCTGCCTCTGCTGCAAATTCTGATCGGCGCGCTGCTTGCAGTGCCTGCGCTGGGGTTGCATGTGCGGATGGAGCCGGAGCTATTTCTGTTGCTGTTTATCCCGCCGCTGCTGTTTGTGGACGGCTGGCGGATGCCCAAAGGGCAGTTTCGCGAGTTGCGTACGCCTATTTTGGTGCTGGCTTTTGCGCTGGTGTTTTTCACCATTGTTGGTGCGGGTTATTTCATTCACTGGCTGTTGCCACAGGTGCCGCTGGCAGCATGCTTTGCACTGGCGGCCGTACTCTCGCCGACCGATGCGGTGGCAGTTTCGGCGATTACCCACGGCCGGTTACCGGGCACCCTGAATAACCTGCTGCAGGGGGAGGCGCTGATGAATGATGCCTCTGGTCTGGTGGCGTTCAAGTTTGCTGTGGCGGCCACTCTGACCGGGGTCTTCTCGCTGGTGGATGCAGGTTTCCAATTCGTATTGGTGGCGGTCGGCGGGGTATTGGTCGGGGTGGTGCTGAGCTATCTGTTCGGGCGTTTGCGCGCGTGGATGATTGCTCGCGGTTGGGAAGATCCGGCTCCGCATGTGTTGATGCTGTTGCTGCTGCCTTTTGCAGCCTATGTGGTCGCCGAGCATTTAGGGTTGTCCGGGATTCTCTCGGCGGTTGCGGCCGGGATGATGCAGAGTCGTTTGGATCTGCTGCCTAAGCAAACCACCACGCGTCTGCTCAACCGCAGTGTCTGGACGTTGCTGGAGTTCACCTTCAACGGTTTGATCTTTCTGTTGCTGGGCTTGCAACTGCCGGACATTGTCACCGCGGCGTTCAACGGGCATCAGGGCGAATGGAGCTTTATCGGCTGGGCTCTTACCTGTGTGCTGAGTGTCTATGTTGTGTTGATGGCCCTGCGCTTTGTCTGGGTTTATGTGTACTGGCGGATTTCAGGCAGTTTGCGGCGCTGGCGGGGCAAGAAGACCCGCTTTGCCGGGCAGTCGCGCATTGCGTTGTCTGCGATGATCACCTTCGGCGGAGTGCGTGGAGCCGTGACGTTGGCGGGGGTGATGTCGCTGCCGTTGTTGCTGAACAACGGTCAAAACTTCCCTGAGCGGGATCTGCTGATTTTGATCGCCGCTGGTGTCATTCTGGTATCTCTGCTGGTTGCCAGTGCTGCTTTGCCGAAAATTCTGCCGCTGTTGCCGGCGGATAATGCCGAGTTGCGTGAGCGTGAGTTAAACCGACATCGTTCGCAGGTTCTGGAGTCCGCCATTCGTTGTCTGGAGGCCGATGACGAGCGTGCCACCGATGCCCACACGGCGGTGGCCACAGCTGAAGTTAAAGCTAAGTTGATGAGTGAATACCGCGAGTTGTTGGCGCGTACCCAAGATGCCAGTGATGAGGCGGGTGAGCAGCATGCAGTGGCGGCGCAGTTGGAGCATCGCCTGCGTCTGGATGCCTTGCGTACTCAGCGTCAGGAGCTTTATCGCATGCGTCGGGAGAATCAGCTGGACGACGATATGCTGATGGAGATTCTGCGCGATCTCGATATTGCCGAGGCGCGCCTGCACAAGGTGTGAGGCTGAGCCCGTGCAGGCGCGACGCTTGCACGGGCTTTTAATCAGCGGGCGCGAATAAAACGGGCGATCCGCTCAGCCGCTTCAACGCATTCCGCCAGCGGAGCAACCAGCGCCATGCGTACACGGCCGGCACCAGGGTTGGTGCCATTCACTTCGCGGGACAGGTAGGAGCCCGGCACCACCGTTACGTGTTCTTGGGCAAAGAGCTCGCGGGTAAAGGTTTCATCGTCTGTAGGCGTCTTCGCCCACAGGTAGAAACCACCGTCAGGGCGTTTGACGTCCATCACCCCTTCAAGAATGGCCAGCACGGCATCGAATTTTTCACGGTACATGTCGCGGTTGGCTTTGACATGGGCTTCATCTTGCCAGGCTGCTACGCTGGCCAGCTGAGTTTGCACCGGCATGGCGCAGCCGTGGTAGGTGCGGTACAGCAGGAAGGCCTTGAGGATTTCTGCATCACCGGCCACAAAACCGGAGCGCAGCCCTGGCAGGTTGGAGCGTTTGGATAGGCTGTGGAAGACCACGCAGCGTTTGAAGTCGCTGCGGCCCAGCTCCGCGCAGGCAGTCAGCAGGCCGGCAGGCGGGTTTTCTTCATCGAAATACAGCTCGCTGTAGCACTCATCCGCGGCGATAACGAAGTCGAACTTGTCTGCCAGAGCGATCAGCTTTTTCAGTGTCTCAACCGGAATTAGCGCGCCTGTTGGGTTGCCCGGTGAACATAGGAAGAGAATCTGACAACGCTGCCAGATGTCATCGCTGACTGCGTCAAAATCCGGGTTAAAGCCATGTGCTTCGAGGCACGGCAGGTAATGCGGCTCAGCGCCGGCGAGAAACGCGGCACCCTCATAGATCTGATAGAACGGATTAGGGCTGACCACCAGACCTGGTGCCTGGCCCGGTTCGCTGCGTTTAACCACTGCTTGGGTAAAGGCAAACAGCGCTTCACGGGTGCCGTTTACCGGCAGGATGTGGCGTGTCGGATCAACTGCGCCGGCAGTCAGGCCGAAACGGCGGCAAGCCCAGGCAGCCATGGCTTCACGCAGCGCCGGAATGCCCAAAGTGGTTGGGTACACCGAGAGTTGGCTGAGGTTGTTGCTCAGCGCTTCGGCAACAAATGCAGGGGCCGGGTGCTTGGGCTCGCCAATGGAGAGGGCGATTGGGTTTTTATGAGCCGGTGGCTGCACGCTACCGAGCAGGGCGCGAAGTTTCTCAAACGGGTAAGGCTGCAGCTGATTTAACGCGTTGTTCATTACAGGTTCCTGAAGGTTCCAGCCACCGGCGTTGGGGGCCGGTGGCTCAGTCTTGGGCAGGGTTAAATGCGAATGCTGGTCGGATGGGCGTCGCAGGTGTCGGACAATTGCTCGGTCACGGTTTCCTGCAGGCGCTGGCACAGCTCCGGGTCAGACAGTGGCTGGTTGTTGGCGTCGGTGATGAAGAACACGTCCTCTACGCGCTCGCCCAGCGTGGCAATTTTGGCGTTCTGAACGGATAGGTCGAAATCCAGAAAGATGCGCCCGATTCTGGCCAGCAGGCCTGGGCGATCAGGTGCCGTGACCTCCAAAATGGTGACTGGGCGGTGTGCATCGTTGTGGATGGTGACTTCCGGGGCAAAAGCAAAATGTTTAAGTTGGCGCGGGACTCGGCGCTGGATGATGCTCGGGTATTCGTCGGGGTTCTTCAGTGCGTCAATCAGGCTCTGACGGATCTGCTCACGGCGTTCCGGGTTATTGCTGATTGAGCCGCCTTCTGCGTCCAGCACGATGTAGGTATCGAGGGTGAACTGGCTGGTAGAGGTCAGAATTCGAGCATCGTGAATGTTCAGGTTCAGCTGGGCCATGGCCGCCACGGTTACGGCGAAGAAGTCGTGCTGATCCTGGGCGTAGATGAAAATCTGAGTGCCGCCTTCAAATTCTCGCTCGCTGGGTTCTTTGACCAGAACCAGTGGATCACTGTTGTTGCCATGGTTAAGGATGGCTTGGCTGTGCCAAGCCACATCACTGGCGCTGTGGCGCAGAAAGTAGTCGTCACCCAGTTGCGACCAGAGCTGCTCGGTTTCATCGGTATCGACGTCTTGGCTTATTAGAATGTCCAGTGCGGCATTTTGGGTCAGGCGAATCTGCTCTTCACGGTCCAGTGGGTTTTCCAGGCCGCGGCGTAGTGCGCGCTTGGTTTCGCTGTAAAGCTGGCGCAGCAGGCTGGCGCGCCAGGAGTTCCACAGGCTGGGGTTGGTGGCGTTGATGTCGGCCACAGTCAGTACGTAGAGGTAGTCAAGGCGGGTCTGATCGCCCACCAGACGGGCGAAGTCGAAAATTACCTGTGGATCGGACAGATCCTTACGCTGTGCGGTCGTAGACATCACCAAGTGATGCTGAACCAACCAGACAATCAGTTTGGAGTCCCATACCGGCAGGTGATGGCGTTTGCAGAAGGCTTCGGCATCCACTGCGCCGACCTCAGAGTGGTCACCGCCACGGCCTTTGCCGATGTCGTGATACAGGCCTGCGATATAGATCAGTTCCGGTTTCGGCAGCTCGTCAATCAGCTTGCTGGCCAGCGGGAACTTCTCAGCCAATTCCGGCCATTTGAATTTGCGCAGGTGTTTGATCAGGTTCAGCGTGTGAGCGTCCACGGTGTAGATGTGGAACAAGTCGTGCTGCATTTGCCCGACGATATGTCCGAACTCCGGTAAATACAGGCCCAGAATACCGTAGCGGTTCATCCTGCGCAGATTGCGGTGGATGCCCTGCGGGCTTTTGAAAAGCTCAATGAATAGACTGGTATTGCGCAGGTCGCGGCGGAAATCCTCGTCAATCAGATGGCGATGGTCGCGCAGCAGGCGGATGCTATCGGCCGCCATGCCTTTGGCATCCGGGGTCTGTGCCATCAGTACAAAGGCTTCGAGAATCGCAAACGGGGTGCGCTTGAAGACGCTTGGGTTGGTGACCTCGATGTAACCGTTACGCAGTTGGAACCGGCTGTTGATCGGTGTTATTGGAGCATCATGGTCTGGGCGCAGAATAGCTTCTTCGAAGTGCTGGGTGATCAGCTCGCTCAGCTCGGCAATGCCCATCACCACGCGGTAGTACTTCTGCATAAAGCGCTCGATGCTGCGCTTTTGATCAGCCTCATCAAAGCCGAGCAGTTTTGCCACTGCGCTCTGATGGTCGAACAGTAAGCGGTCTTCAGCGCGCCCGGCGAGCATGTGCAGGGCATAGCGAACCTTCCAGAGGAATTCCTTGCTGGCCGCCAGCAGCTGGTATTCGTTCTGCAGAAGGAAGCCCTGACCTACCATGGCGTGCAGGTTGAGGGTTCCGAAATGCCGGCGGGCAACCCAGAGGATGGTCTGGATGTCCCGTAAACCACCAGGAGAGCCTTTAACGTTGGGCTCCAGGTTGTATTCGGTGTCGTTGTACTTGCGGTGCCTGGCACGTTGCTCGTCGCGTTTGGCTTGATAGAACTGCTGGCTGGGCCACATCACCTGACTGCTGGTTACAGATTGCATGCGCTGGCGCAGCTCTTCAGGGCCGGTGATGGTCCGGCTTTCCATCAGGTTGGTGACAACGGTCAGATCATTGCGGGCTTCTTCGGCGCATTCAGCAACAGAACGGACGCTTTGCCCGACTTCCAGGCCGATATCCCAGAGAAACGTAAGAAATTGTTCAATCGGTTCACGGAAAGTTTCGTGGTCGTTGCTGTCCAGAAGAATCAGCAGGTCAATGTCGGAGTAGGGGTGAAGCTCGCCGCGGCCGTAGCCACCTACAGCCAGCAGGGCAATCTGAGCGCCTTTGTTCCAGTCAAACCTGTGCCAGGCTTCCGTCAGGATCTGATCGACAAACCAAGCTCGGTCTTCAATCAAACGACGTATGTCACGGCCTGATTTAAAGCGTTCGTCCAGGGTTTCTCGCGCGTGTCGGATGGCTTTTTTGAAGGCTGCTATAGGGCTGCTTTTAAGGGCGAGTTCTGCCTGGAACTGGCCCCGGTCGAACAACTCTTGATCTACCTGCGGCATGGCCGTTTTCCTTCTATAAACAAGTCCGGCCATCGGGTGGGCTCAGAAGGAGGTGGCCCGCCTGGGCTGCATATAAAGGTTAAGCCTGAAGCTTCACCTTTATATGCGTCAGACCAGGGCATGTCTCACAACAGCTGGTTTTGCGATGAGCCGGTACAGCCCCAGAGGGTCAGGCTGAAGTGCGTGAAATGGTGTCGTCACTGCGCAGCGTAAAGATTTCATAGCCGTCAGCGGTTACCAAAATGGTGTGTTCCCACTGGGCCGAAAGCTTGCGGTCTTTGGTGATGGCGGTCCAGCCGTCGCCGAGCAAGCGGGTTTCCGGGCGGCCCTGGTTGAGCATGGGCTCGATGGTGAAAGTCATGCCTTCTTTCAATTCAAGGCCAGTGCCAGAGCGGCCGTAGTGCAGAACCTGCGGCTCTTCGTGGAATACTGCGCCGATGCCGTGGCCGCAGTATTCGCGAACAACGGAAAAGCCGTTCTTCTCAGCATGCTTCTGAATTACTTCACCAATGTCACCCAGGCGTGCGCCAGGTTTAACCAGCTGGATACCTTTATACAGACATTCCTGAGTGATCTGGCTGAGGCGCTGAGCCCACTCAGGCGCATTGCCCACCATGAACATTTTGCTGGTGTCGCCGTGGTAGCCGTCTTTAATAACGGTGATGTCGATATTGACGATATCGCCATCCTTTAGCGGCTTGTCATTAGGAATGCCGTGGCACACTACGTGGTTAATCGAGGTGCAGATCGACTTCGGGAAACCTTTGTAGTTGAGAGGGGCGGGGATGGCTTTCTGCACATTGACGATATGGTCGTGGCAGATGCGATCAAGCTCTTCAGTGGTCACGCCGGGCTTGACGTGTTCGCCAATCATTTCCAGAACTTCGGCGGCCAGGCGACCGGCTACGCGCATTTTCTCAATTTCGTCTGGGGTTTTGATTGTGACGGTCATATTAGCTCTCGGGTACAGTCATAAAGGTTGCTATCTTAGCAGCTTCATGGCTGAGCCATAAGCGGCAGACAAGCGGGAAGGTTTTTTACAGTGCAGTCGGGTAGCTAGTGCCTGACTTTTATGGTATAAAACGCGCCGCTTTGACGGGCTCAGTGCCCGCAAGCATTAACCCACACACGTATCGACACGGTTTCCTGGGTGCCCTGATGAGTAATTGTCGGGTTGGAAATCGGGATGCGTGGAGGCCTAACCCGACTTATTTAAGGAACTATCATGTCCCAAGTCACTATGCGCGATATGCTGAAGGCCGGTGTGCACTTCGGCCACCAGACCCGTTACTGGAACCCGAAAATGGGCAAATACATTTTCGGTGCGCGCAACAAGATCCACATCATCAACCTTGAGCAAACTCTGCCGATGTTCAACGAAGCTCTGGCTTTCGTTGAGAAGCTGGCTGCTGGCAAGAACAAGATCCTGTTCGTTGGCACCAAGCGTTCCGCTGGCAAGATCGTTGCTGAAGAAGCTGCACGTTGCGGTTCCCCGTACGTTGATCACCGCTGGTTGGGCGGCATGCTGACCAACTACAAAACCATCCGTGCTTCCATCAAGCGTCTGCGTGATCTGGAGACTCAGTCTCAGGACGGCACATTCGCTAAGCTGACCAAGAAAGAAGCTCTGATGCGCAGCCGTGATCTGGAAAAACTGGATCGCAGCCTGGGCGGTATCAAAGATATGGGCGGCCTGCCTGATGCTCTGTTCGTGATCGACGTTGATCACGAGCGCATTGCGATCACTGAAGCCAACAAGCTGGGCATTCCGGTAATCGGCGTTGTCGATACCAACAGCAGCCCAGAAGGTGTTGACTACGTTATCCCAGGTAACGATGACGCCATCCGTGCTATCCAGCTGTACATGGGTGCAATGGCTGACGCTGTTATCCGTGGCCGTGGTAATGCAGGTGTTGCTGCTGAAGAGTTCGTTGAGCAGGCACCGGCTGCTGAAGCCGCTGAAGGCTAAGCAGAGCGCTTTATAGCGTTGCCTGGTGCGCAAAAAGGGGGCTTGGCCCCCTTTTTGCCACCTTGAAAACACTGCTGACGTGTAGTTGCAATTTTTATCTGACATTGTCAGCAGTGGTATGGAATTGAGCGCCCGTCATACGGGTGGAATGGTTAAACAACCTATCCAGAGGATTTTGAAATGGCAGAAATTACTGCAGCGTTGGTTAAAGAACTGCGTGAGCGTACCGGCGAAGGCATGATGGATTGCAAAAAGGCCCTGACCAAGGCTGGCGGCGACATCGAGAAAGCCATTGACGATATGCGTGCTTCCGGCGCGATCAAGGCCGCCAAAAAGGCAGGCAATGTTGCTGCTGAAGGCGCTATCGGCATCAAGGAAGACGGTAAGACTGCCGTTATCATCGAAGTCAACTCTCAGACTGACTTCCTGGCTCTGCAAGACGATTTCAAAAACTTCGTGTCTGCCAGCATCGACAAAGCGTTTGCTGACGGCATCACCGAAGTTGATGCGCTGATTGCAGCTCAGGAAGAAGCTCGTCTGGCTCTGGTTGCTAAGACTGGTGAAAACGTCAACATCCGTCGTCTGGCCCGCATTGAGGGTGACGTTCTGGGGTCCTACCTGCACGGCAACAAAATTGGTGTAGTGGTTGTCCTGAAAGGCGGTAACGCTGATCTGGCCAAAGACATCGCCATGCACGTAGCTGCCAGCAACCCTGAGTTCCTGCTGCCTTCCGAAGTTTCCGCTGAAGCAATCGAGCGCGAAAAAGGCGTCTTCCTGAGCCTCAACGAAGACAAGATGAAGGGCAAGCCAGCTGAAATCGTTGAGAAGATGATCGCTGGTCGTATCACCAAGTTCCTGGCCGAAGCCAGCCTGGTTGAGCAGCCTTTCGTTAAGAACCCAGATGTGACTGTTGGCACTCTGGCTAAGCAGGGCGGCGCTGAAATCGTTTCCTTCACCTACTTCAAAGTAGGCGAGGGCATCGAGAAGCCGGTTGATAACTTCGCTGAAGAAGTTGCTGCACAAGTAGCGGCTGCCAGCAAGCAGTAAGATAGCTTAGGCTATTGCCCCGAAGAGGCTGCCCGCTCACGCGCGCGGCCTCTTTGTCAAAACAGGGGTAAAGTTTTGGGTGAAGGTTAATAAACCCTTGCCCGGTGCCGTGAGGCGCAACATATAAGCGAACTTGGTTCGTACATTATTCAAACGCCGCAGGAGAGACTTGCAATGGCTCAGCAAATAGCTGGTCGTCAACCGCGCTACAAGCGCATTCTTCTCAAACTTAGCGGCGAGGCCCTGATGGGGTCGGAAGATTTCGGCATCGATCCCAAGGTTCTTGACCGTATGGCGCTTGAGGTTGGCCAGCTGGTCGGCATCGGTGTGCAGGTTGGTCTGGTTATCGGCGGTGGTAACCTGTTCCGTGGTGCTGCGCTGAGTGCGGCGGGTATGGATCGTGTCACCGGCGACCACATGGGAATGCTGGCCACTGTTATGAACGCCCTGGCCATGCGCGACGCCCTTGAGCGCTCGAATATTCCGGCAATTGTTATGTCTGCCATCTCCATGGTTGGGGTGACGGATCACTACGACCGTCGCAAGGCCATGCGTCATCTGAAGACCGGTGAAGTGGTTATTTTTGCTGCCGGTACCGGTAACCCGTTCTTCACCACTGACTCCGCTGCCTGCCTGCGCGCAATCGAAATCGATGCCGATGTGGTTCTGAAGGCAACGAAAGTGGATGGCGTTTATACTGCTGACCCATTCAAAGACCCGCACGCTGAGAAGTTCGACCGTCTGACTTATGACGAAGTGCTCGATCGCAAGCTGGGAGTTATGGATCTGACTGCAATCTGCCTTTGCCGCGATCACGCGATGCCATTGCGCGTATTCAATATGAACAAGCCCGGCGCACTGCTGAATGTTGTGGTTGGCGGCGCTGAAGGCACTCTCATCGAGGAAGAAACCAATGATCAATGAGATTAAAAAAGACGCCCAGGTGCGCATGCAGAAGAGTCTGGAGTCGCTGGCTCATGCGTTCAGCCGCATCCGTACTGGCCAGGCTCACCCAAGCATCCTGGCGGGCGTGATGGTTCCATACTACGGTGCTGACACCCCGATCAACCAGGTTGCCAGTGTAACCGTTAAGGATTCGCGCACCCTGCAAGTGGTGGCTTTTGAGCGCAACATGTTGGCGGCTGTGGATAAGGCTATCCAGAGCTCCGGTCTGGGGTTCAACCCGACTAACCTGGGCGAGTTGCTGCTGGTGACCATGCCTGCGCTGACCGAAGAAACCCGACGTGGTTTCACCAAGCAAGCGCGCGACGCGGCTGAAGATGCCCGTGTTGCTGTGCGTAACATTCGTCGTGATGCGCTGAGTCAGGTCAAAGATCTGGTCAAGGAGAAGGAAATCAGCGAAGACGAAGAGCGCCGTGCCGCTGACGATATCCAAAAGATCACCGATAAGTTTGTGGGTGAGATTGATGCTGCTGTTAAGCAGAAAGAAGCGGATTTGATGGCCGTTTAACGGTCATTTATTTGCCATGAATAAAACCAATAAAAACGCCCAGGTCGCGGTACCGCGGCATGTGGCGATTATTATGGATGGCAACAATCGCTGGGCGAAGAAGCGTCTTCTGCCCGGCGTAGCCGGCCATAAAGCTGGTGTCGATGCCGTTCGTGCTGTGATTGAAGTGTGCGCAGAGGCTGGAGTTGAAGTACTAACCCTGTTCGCTTTCTCCAGTGAAAACTGGCAGCGCCCTGCTGAAGAAGTCAGTGCGCTGATGGAGCTTTTTCTTGGCGCCTTGCGCCGCGAGGCGAAAAAGCTGGATGCCAATGACATCAGTCTGCGCATTATTGGCGATCGCTCCCGATTCCACCCGGAACTGCAAGCCGCTATGCGCGAAGCTGAAGCCCAGACGGCGGGTGATCGGCGCTTTGTCCTGCAGGTAGCCGCTAATTATGGTGGTCAGTGGGATATTGCCCAGGCCGCTCAGCGTCTTGCCCGTGAGGTGCAGGGCGGTCATCTGCGACCTGAAGATATTACCCCTGGATTACTGCAGAACTGCCTGGTAACAGGGGATCTGCCGTTGCCTGATCTGTGTATTCGCACCGGTGGTGAGCACCGCATCAGTAATTTCCTGCTGTGGCAGTTGGCCTATACCGAACTCTACTTCTCCGACCTGTACTGGCCGGACTTCAAACACGACGCCATGCGCAACGCCTTGGCTGACTATGCAAGCCGCCAGCGCCGCTTTGGCAAGACGAGCGAGCAGGTGGCTGCTGAGGCGCGCACTTAATGCTTAAACAAAGGATCATCACGGCGCTATTTATGCTGCCGGTTGCTTTGTGTGGATTCTTTTTGCTGAACCATGGCTGGTTCGCGCTGTTTATTGGCGCAGTGGTCACGGTGGGAGCATGGGAGTGGGCGCGTCTTGCTGGTTATGCAGGTCAGGTGAAGCGGGTGGGGTATGCCGCTGTGGTGGCTGCCTTACTAAGCATCCTATATCAACTGCCACAGCTGGCTGCTTGGGTATTGCTGCTGGGGGTGTGTTGGTGGGGTGTCGCTACGATGCTAGTGCTGAAGTATCCCGCTAGCAGCCGGCTTTGGTCTGCAGGCACTGCGCGCATGGTGATAGGTCTGTTGATTCTGATCCCTGCTTGGCAGGGCTTGGTGCTATTTAAACAGTGGCCCGAGTCCAACTCCCTGATTCTGGCTGTTATGGTTTTGGTCTGGGGGGCTGATATCGGGGCATATTTTTCCGGAAGACGTTTTGGTAAGCGTAAGTTGGCTCCTCAGGTCAGTCCAGGCAAAAGCTGGGAAGGTGTCTACGGCGGATTGGTGGCGACGCTGGTTATTTGTGCAGGCGTTTCTTATTACCGTGACTGGTCTCTAGGTATTGCGGTGCTGGCAATGGCAGCTACTGTTCTGATCGTATTTGCTTCGGTGGTCGGTGATTTAACCGAAAGTATGTTTAAGCGCCAGGCTGGTCTGAAAGACAGCAGTAATCTGCTGCCGGGGCATGGCGGCATTCTAGATCGTATTGATAGCCTCACTGCCGCAATCCCTGTTTTTGCCGCGGTTCTTTGGCTGTCGGGCTGGGGTTCAGTGTGAGCAGTGTTCAGCAGATAACTGTGTTGGGCGCCACCGGCTCCATTGGTCTGAGTACGTTGGATGTGATTGCCCGCCATCCAGAGCGCTACCGTGCGTTTGCGCTTACTGGTTTCAGTCGCACGGAAGAGCTCTATGCGCTGTGCTGCAAGCATAAGCCGAGTTACGCAGTATTGCCTGATGCTGCTTCGGCTCAGGCGCTTGAACGTCGGTTGCGTGAGCAAGGGTTGACTACTGAAGTGCTGCATGGCGAGGCAGGATTGTGCGCTGTAGCCTCACATGCTGATGTTCATGCTGTGATGGCGGCAATTGTCGGTGCCGCAGGTTTGCCGCCCACGTTGGCGGCTGTTGAGGCCGGCAAAAAAATTCTGCTGGCCAACAAAGAAGCGCTGGTAATGTCGGGCGCTCTGTTTATGCAGGCGGTCAAGAAAAGCGGATCAGTCTTGTTGCCTATCGACAGCGAGCACAATGCTATTTTTCAATGCTTGCCTGTGGACTATGCCCGCGGCATGGCTGCTGTAGGTGTGCGTCGTATCTTGTTGACTGCGTCGGGTGGGCCATTCCGTCAGTTGCCAGTGGATGAACTGGAAAACGTTAGTTTGGCGCAAGCGTGTGCGCACCCTAACTGGTCAATGGGCCGGAAAATTTCTATCGATTCGGCCAGCATGATGAACAAGGGGCTCGAGTTGATCGAGGCTTGCTGGTTGTTTGATGTAGCTCCGGCACAAGTTGAGGTTGTCGTCCACCCGCAGAGTGTTATCCACTCTTTAGTTGATTATGTAGACGGTTCAGTGTTGGCGCAGTTGGGCAACCCTGACATGCGTACACCGATTGCAAACGCATTGGCCTGGCCAGAAAGAATTGAATCGGGCGTGGCTCCATTGGATCTGTTCACGATCGCCCGGCTTGATTTTCAGGCGCCTGATGAGGTGCGTTTTCCTTGTCTGCGACTGGCTCGTGAAGCTGCTCAGGCGGGTGGAACGGCTCCGGCGATGCTCAATGCTGCTAACGAAGTGGCTGTGGGTGCATTTATCGAAGGTCATATTCGCTTTACACAAATCCCGGCTATGATCGAAAGCGTTCTGCAGGCTGAGCCTGTTCGTGCTGCTGACAGTCTGGATGCTGTTTTTTCTGCTGATCGCCGGGCGCGTGAGCTGGCTGGGCATTGGCTAAGTCGGCGTTGATTGCTGGCACGGAGTTGTTCCATGAGTGCGCTTTACATGATCGTCGGCACCCTGATTGCGTTGGGTGTATTGGTTACCATTCACGAGTTCGGACATTTCTGGGTAGCGCGTCGCTGTGGTGTGAAGGTGCTGCGCTTCTCTGTCGGCTTCGGTACACCCTTGTACCGTTGGTATGACCGTCAGGGGACTGAGTTTGTTTTGGCTGCCATCCCATTGGGCGGCTACGTGAAAATGCTAGATGAGCGAGAAGAGCACGTACCTGAGCATCTGGCTGAACAGGCATTCAACCGTAAAAGTGTTCGTCAGCGCATTGCAATCGTAGCGGCTGGCCCTCTGGCTAACTTTATTCTCGCCGTGGTGTTCTTCTGGGCCATTGCAATGATTGGCGTGCAGCAGGAGCGCGCTGTGATAGGTGCGGTTGCTCCAGGCAGTTTGGCTGATGTTGCTGGGCTGGTCAGTGGTGAGGAAATTGTTGCGGTTGATGGCGTTGAAACCAGCGGCTGGTCTGCCATCGGCTTTAGACTGATCAATCGGCTGGGGGAGAGTGGTCAGCTGAGTATTTCCGTTGCTGAGCCAAACTCTACACTGATTAAAACCAAGCAGATTGAGCTGGTCGACTGGCAGCGTGGTGTCGATGAGCCTGATCCAATCGGCTCCTTGGGTATACGTCCGTGGCGACCTGCGATAGAGCCGGTGCTTGCTGAGTTGGACCCTAAAGGTCCTGCTGTTGCAGCGGGTCTGAAGGTCGGAGATCGCTTGCTCGCGCTTAATGGCCAGCCGTTGGCTGACTGGCAGGATGTAGTGACCTTGTTGCAGGGCTTACCTGGAAAGCCTGTTACGCTGCAGATTGAGCGAGGCGGTTCTAGTCAGAGCATGACTGTGAACTTGGCTGTACGTGAAGTGGGGGATCAGAAGCTGGGGTATCTGGGGGCTGGTGTTGCCGGTGCACCATGGCCGCCAGAGATGCTCCGTGAGATCAGCTTCGGGCCCGTTGAGGCCGTGGCTGAAGGACTTAGAAACACTTGGTCTGTGTCGGTTCTTACGCTTAATTCAATCAAAAAAATGCTGTTTGGTGAGCTCTCGGTAAAAAACTTGAGCGGGCCGATAACCATTGCTAAAGTGGCGGGCGCTTCAGCTGAATCGGGCTTGAGTCACTTTCTTAAGTTTCTCGCCTATTTAAGCATTAGCCTGGGGGTATTGAATTTATTGCCGATCCCCGTGCTGGATGGCGGGCACCTGCTCTTTTATCTGGTTGAATGGGTGCGTGGTCGCCCGTTGTCAGAACGGGTTCAGGGCTGGGGGATGCAAATTGGCATCAGTCTGGTAATAGGGGTGATGTTGTTAGCTCTTATTAACGACTTGAGCCGGTTGTAAGCGCCTCTGAATTTCAAATCTGTCGCCTCAGGCGACAGTTTTTTATTGTCAGTTTGAATAAGAAAGGACTTCATGAAACGTCTGCTGCTACCTGCGGTTATTGCCGCACTGATGATCACCGAAGTTCACGCCGAGTCCTTCACCATTTCTGACATCCGGGTAACCGGTTTGCAGCGTGTTTCCGCCGGCAGTGTGTTCGGGGCCTTACCGCTGAGTGTCGGTGAAAATGCTGATGACCGCTCGCTGGTAGAAGCTTCGCGTCAGTTGTTCAAGACCGGTTTCTTCCAGGATATCCAGCTTGGACGCGACGGCAATGTGCTGGTTGTTAGTGTGGTTGAGCGTCCATCAATCTCCAGTATTGAGATCGAAGGTAACAAGGCGATCAGCAGTGAAGACCTGCTCAAAGGTCTGAACCAGTCAGGCTTGGCTGAGGGCGAGATCTTCCAGCGAGCAACACTCGAAGGCGTTCGTAACGAGTTGCAACGCCAATATGTTGCCCAAGGACGCTATTCTGCAGAAATTGAAGCAGAAGTGATCCCGCAGCCGCGCAACCGCGTGGCGCTGAAGATCAACATTAATGAAGGTTCAGTAGCGGCGATTCAGCACATCAACGTAGTGGGCAATAGTGTGTTCTCTGACGAGGACTTGCTTGCTCTGTTTGAACTGAAAACCACCAACTGGCTGTCTTTCTTCCGTAACGACGACAAATACGCGCGGGAAAAACTTTCCGGTGACCTTGAGCGTCTGCGTTCCTACTACTTGGATCGCGGCTATATCAATATGGATATCAGCTCGACTCAGGTATCGATCACTCCAGACAAAAAGCACGTTTATGTAACGGTCAATGTTGACGAGGGTGAAAAATTTACCGTTCGCGACGTGAAGCTTAGCGGTGAACTTAAAGTCGCTGAGGATGAAATTCGTAATCTGCTGCTGGTTAAGGAAGGGCAGGTTTTCTCGCGCAAGGTCATGACCACGACCTCCGAGCTGATCACCCGTCGCCTGGGGAATGAAGGCTATACCTTTGCAAACGTGAACGGTGTACCTGAGGCGCACGATGATGGCACCGTCTCAATCACCTTCGTGGTTGATCCTGGTAAGCGCGCCTATGTGAATCGCATTAATTTCCGTGGCAACACTAAGTCTGAGGATGAAGTGTTGCGTCGCGAAATGCGTCAGATGGAAGGTGGCTGGGCCTCTACTTATCTTATTGACCAGTCAAAGACTCGACTTGAGCGACTCGGCTATTTCAAGGAAGTCAACGTCGAAACCCCACAAGTGCCCGGCACTGATGATCAGGTTGACGTGAACTACACCGTTGAGGAACAACCGTCCGGCTCGATCACCGCCAGTGTTGGTTTTGCTCAGAACGCCGGTTTGATTCTGGGAGGTTCGATTACTCAGAATAACTTCCTCGGTACCGGGAATCGCGTGAGCCTCGGTCTGACCCGAAGCGAGTACCAGAGTAACTACAACTTCGGCTTTGTTGATCCGTACTGGACGCCAGATGGTGTGAGTCTGGGTTACAACGCCTTCTTCCGGGAAATTGATTACGATGAGCTGGATACTGATGTCTCCAGTTATGCTGTAGACAGCTATGGTGCGGGCGTCAATATCGGTTACCCGATCAGCGATACTTCTCGACTGACGTACGGTTTGTCCGTTCAGAATGACTCGATCAATACCGGTCGCTACACGGTTGATGAAATCTTCGACTTCATCAATAAAGAAGGTGATGACTACCTGAACTTCAAGGCTTCGATTGGTTGGTCCGAGTCGACGCTAAACCGTGGCATGCTGGCTAACCGTGGTCATTCGCAGAGCCTTGTGCTCGAAACCACTATTCCAGGCAGTGATCTGTCTTTTTACAAGATTGACTACCGTGGCCAGATCTTCAAACCCCTCACTGATACCTACACTCTGCGTTTCCACACAGAGCTAGGTTACGGTGACGGTTACGGTTCAACCGATGGCCTGCCGTTCTATGAGAACTACTACGCAGGTGGTTTCAACTCAGTACGGGGTTTCCGCGATAATAGTTTGGGACCACGCAGCACGCCTAGCCGTGCCTACCCAAATCTGCCAGCGGATCATAAGGACAATATAGGCAAGTGCAACCCGCAGACTGGTGTGTGTACCGATCCTGATCAGGATGATTTGCCATTCGGTGGTAATATCCTCGTGCAGGGTGGTGTGGAACTGCTGTTCCCAATGCCATTTGTCAAAGACCAGCGTTCGCTGCGCACAGCACTGTTTTGGGACGTGGGTAACGTCTTCAGCAGTAACTGTGGTAGTAATCAGGCGAATTGCAGTGACATTGATGCGGGTGAGTTGGCCAGTTCTGTCGGTGTGGGACTGACTTGGATCACCGCGTTGGGTCCATTGAGCTTCAGCTTGGCGATGCCAATCGTCAAACCTGATGACGCTGATACTCAGGTCTTCCAGTTCTCCCTTGGCCAGACGTTCTAACCTAGTCAAATCGAATACCAACAGTTTTTCAGGAGTTGCAGCGTGCGTAAGTTGACTCAGCTGGTTGTTTTAAGTGTTGTGATGTTTGCAACCCCCGCTTTTGCAGAAATGAAAATCGCGGTTTTGAATTATCAAATGGCTCTGCTTGAGTCCGATGCAGCCAAGCGTTACGCCGTGGATGCCGAGAAGAAATTTGGTCCTCAGCTGAACCGCTTGAAAACGCTGGAAAGCGACGCCAAGCGTATTCAGGACCGCTTGGTGAAAGATGGCGAGAAGATGCAAACCGCAGAACGCGAGCGTCTTGAGCTTGAATTCAAGCAGAAAGCCCGTGATTTCCAGTTCCAGTCCAAGGAGCTGAACGAGTCCAAAGCCGTTGCTGATCGTGAAATGCTCAAGAAGCTGAAGCCGAACCTGGATAAGGCTGTTGAGGACGTCATTAAGCGTGGTAACTACGATCTGGTTCTTGAGCGTGGTGCTGTGGTGGACGTGAAACCGCAGTTCGACATTACCCGCCAGGTTATTGAGGCTATGAACAAACTGCGTTGATTATGACTTCTACAGTGTTCACTCTCGGCGAACTCGCTGAGCGTCTCGGGGCTACTCTCAGTGGCCCTGCTGATAAAATTGTATCGGGTCTGGCAACTTTGCAGGATGCCGGACCGGAACATCTGACTTTCCTGGCCAATTCCCAGTATCGAAAGTTTCTTGCATCTACTCAGGCAGGCGCCGTTCTGCTCACCGAGGCTGATGCTCAGGGTTATGACGGCAACGCACTGGTTGTCAGCAATCCCTATCTGGCTTATGCAGAACTTTCTCATCTGTTTGATCGCAAACCCCGAGCTTTACCCGGGGTGCACCCCACGGCACTCATTGCCGACGGGGCTCAGGTAGACCCTTCTGCCTCAATTGGCGCTTATGCGGTGATTGAAGCTGGCGCACAAATTGCCGCTAATGTGACCGTTGGTGCTCAATCCTTTGTCGGTGCGCGTTCGGTGATTGGAGAGGGGGGCTGGCTGGCTCCCCGCGTCACGTTGTACCACGACGTGCGGATCGGTAAACGCGTGGTGATCCAGTCGGGAGCAGTAATTGGTGGGGAAGGTTTTGGCTTCGCGAACGAGAAGGGTGTCTGGCAGAAGATCGCCCAGATCGGTGGAGTCAGTATTGGTGATGATGTTGAGATCGGTGCTAATACAACGGTTGACCGTGGCGCACTGTCTGACACCTTGATCGGAAACGGCGTCAAGCTGGATAACCAGATTATGATCGCGCACAACGTTCAGATCGGTGACAACACCGCGATGGCAGGCTGTTGTGGGATTTCCGGCAGTACCAAAATCGGTAAGAACTGCATGATTGCGGGTGGCGTCGGAATGGTCGGCCATATTGAGGTGTGCGACAACGTCTTCGTTACCGGCATGACCATGGTGACGCGTAATATTACGGAGCCTGGCTCCTACTCTTCAGGGACTGCTATGCAGCCCGCTGGCGAGTGGCGCAAGAGTGCGGCCCGAATTCGCCAGTTGGACGATATGGCACGTCGTCTTCAACAGTTGGAAAAGCAGCTTGAGGCCGTGACCTCAGCGGGCGACATTTCATCTGATGCCTGAGCCGGTAATTTAATACCGGTTTCTTTATTTTCTCTGACAGGCTTCTCAGCACATGATGGACATTAATCAGATTCGCGAATACTTGCCTCACCGTTATCCATTTCTTCTCGTGGATCGCGTGGCAGAGCTGGATATTGAAGGCAAGTGGATTCGTGCCTACAAGAATGTCAGTATCAATGAGCCGTTTTTTAACGGTCACTTCCCTGAGCACCCGATCATGCCGGGCGTTCTGATCATCGAAGCCATGGCGCAAGCAGCGGGTATTCTTGGTTTTAAAATGATGGATGCAAAGCCGACTGACGGTACGCTGTACTACTTTGTCGGTTCAGACAAGCTGCGTTTCCGCCAGCCAGTTGTGCCGGGTGACCAGCTTATGCTTGAGGCTAAATATTTAAGCAATAAGCGCAGTATCTGGAAGTTTGAATGCACGGCGAGCGTAGATGGTAAGGAAGTCTGCTCGGCCGAAATCATCTGTGCGGAACGCAAACTATGAGTTTGATTGACCCTCGCGCCATTATCGATCCCACTGCCAGGCTTGCTGACGACGTTGTTGTTGGCCCTTGGACAATCATTGGAGCCGATGTGGAAATTGCTGAGGGAACAGTCGTCGCGTCTCACGTGGTCATTAAAGGTCCGACGAAGATTGGTAAGCACAATCGTATTTACCAATTTTCAACGATTGGTGAGGACACGCCTGATCTGAAGTATCAAGGTGAGCCAACGCGTCTGGTGATCGGTGATCACAATGTGATTCGTGAAGGGGTCACCATTCACCGTGGTACGGTTCAGGATCGTAGTGAGACGACGATTGGGGACCATAACCTGATCATGGCTTATGCACATATTGGCCATGACAGTGTTATTGGGAACCACTGCATTCTCGTGAACAACACGGCACTGGCTGGGCACGTATGGGTTGATGACTGGGCAATCCTGTCCGGCTACACGCTGGTGCATCAGTTCTGTCATATCGGTGCGCACAGTTTCTCCGGCATGGGGACAGCTATTGGTAAAGACGTACCTGCTTATGTGACGGTCTTCGGTAATCCTGCTGAGGCCCGCAGCATGAACTTTGAAGGCATGCGTCGTCGTGGCTTCTCTGCTGAGGCCATTACCGCACTGCGCCGGGCTTACAAAATTGTTTACCGTCAGGGGCTGACTGTTGAACAGGCGATGGCAGAGCTGAATGAGTCGGCTGGGGTATTCCCAGAGGTTGCAGTCTTCCGCGACTCGATTTTGGCCTCAAAGCGCGGCATTACCCGCTAAGTTATGGCTGAGTTACTGACGGTTGCACTGGTTGCGGGTGAGGCCTCCGGCGATATTCTTGGTTCAGGCCTGATGCAGGCACTTAAGGCGCGTCATCCGAATGTTCGTTTTATCGGTATCGGCGGGCCGCTGATGAGCGCTCAGGGGCTGAACTCCTATTTTCCAATGGAACGTCTGGCCGTTATGGGCTTGGTGGAGGTGCTGGGGCGCTTGCCCGAGCTGCTGTCGCGGCGTAAACGTCTGATCAAGACGCTGATTGCCGAGAAGCCGGATGTTTTTATCGGTATCGATGCCCCGGATTTCAATCTGAATGTTGAGCTCAAGCTGCGTCAAGCTGGAATCAAAACGGTGCACTATGTCAGCCCTTCGGTATGGGCATGGCGGCAAAAGCGTGTACTGAAGATTCGCGATGCGTGCGATCTCATGCTGACGTTGTTCCCGTTTGAGGCGCGATTTTACGAAGAGCACCAGGTGCCGGTGCGCTTTGTAGGTCACCCGCTGGCGGACACAATCCCGCTTGAAGCTGATCGAGCCGAAGCGCGCCATGCGCTTAGCCTGCCCCACGATCAGCCGGTCGTGGCTTTGCTTCCCGGCAGTCGTGGCGGAGAAGTCGCCCGTCTGGGAGAGTTGTTTCTGGATGCAGCAGAGTCTCTTCGGGCGATGCGTCCAGGCATTGAGTTTGTTCTACCTTGCGCAAGTACTGAGCGGCGTGAGCAGCTTGAACATATGTTGGCGAGTCGTGATTTGTCCCTAACATTGCTCGATGGTCGCTCTCATGAGGCGCTGGCTGCTTGTGACGCGGTTTTGATCGCTTCTGGTACCGCGACCCTTGAGGCTTTGTTGTATAAGCGCCCGATGGTGGTGGCCTACAAGGTTGCACCTATGACTTATCGCATTCTCAAACGGCTGGTAACGAGCGCTTATATCTCTTTGCCTAACTTGCTTGCTCAGCGTTTGCTGGTGCCAGAAATGATTCAAGATGCGGCCACGCCTGAGGCGCTGGCGGAAGCGCTGTCTCCCTTGATTGATGGCGGGCAGATTCAGACAGAGGGCTTTGATGTGATCCATCGCTCTTTGCGTCGCAGTGCGTCCGAGCAGGCAGCAGATGCTGTATTGACGTTAGTAGGCCATGCCTGATGCAGCTTGGAATGGATTTTTCGCTGGTACAGGAACTGGTTGCCGGTGTTGATGAGGTTGGGCGTGGTCCGCTGTGTGGTGCTGTGGTCACGGCTGCGGTGATCTTGGACCCGCAGCGGCCAATTCTGGGTTTGAATGACTCCAAGAAACTTTCAGAAGCTCGCCGTGAAAAGCTGTTTGATGAAATTCAGGAAAAGGCTTTGGCATGGTCTATCGCCAGGGCTGAAGTTGAAGAGATTGACCGTCTGAATATCCTCCACGCCACAATGTTGGCGATGCAGCGTGCAGTTGAGGGCCTACGGGTAACCCCGGAGTTAGCGTTGATCGACGGCAATCGCTGCCCGAAGCTCAATGTGCCAAGCGCTGCTGTGGTCAAGGGCGATAGCCAGGTTCCGGCTATTGCTGCTGCTTCGATTCTGGCCAAGGTCAGTCGTGATCGCGAGATGCTTGTGCTGGATCAGCAGTATCCGGGCTACGGCATTGCTGGGCATAAGGGCTACCCAACCCCGGTGCACCTTGAAGCGTTGCGTCGCTTGGGGCCAACGCCGATTCACAGGCGCTCGTTTGGGCCGGTCAAAGCGCTGCTGCAGGACTGATCCACGCCAACTTTCCACGAGTGGGTCGGTCTGAACATACACTTGTGGCGCACCTGCCGCTTGACTGTACAATCCCTCTTTTGTCGTTTCTCCTGCTTTGTTTAGGGCTGCCATGACTCCTTCATTCGTCCACCTGCGTCTACATACCGAGTTTTCCCTTGTAGATGGATTGGTACGGGTTAAACCTCTGGTCAAGTCGGTAGCAGCGGCGGGCATGCCTGCGGTAGCTGTCACTGATATGAGCAATATGTGCTCATTGGTGAAGTTCTATAAAACGGCCATGGGCGGTGGCATCAAGCCGATTTGCGGTGCAGATATCTGGCTGGCCAGTGCCGAGGAGGACGGTCCGCTGAGCCGTATGACCCTATTGGCCATGAATGCCAAGGGTTACCGTAATCTGACTGAGCTGGTTTCCCGGGGATGGACCGAAGGGCAGAGCAATGATCTGGTCATTATTCAGCGCGACTGGGTCAAAGAGGCGGCCGAAGGGCTGATTGCACTGTCCGGCGCTAAAGAGGGTGAGATCGGGCAGGCCCTGCTAAGCGGTGAGGACGCCACTGCGCAAGCCTTACTTGAAGAGTGGATGTCGGTATTCACGGATCGTTTTTACCTCGAGCTGCAACGCACTAATCGGGTTAACGATGAAGAGTATCTGCATCTGGCGGTGGCGCTTGCCGATCGTTGTGGTGCACCGTTGGTTGCAACCAACGATGTGCGATTCATCAAGCAGGATGACTTTGAGGCCCACGAGACGCGGGTTTGCATTGGTGAAGGGCGCACGCTGGATGACCCGCGTCGGCCGCGTAACTATTCCGATCAGCAGTACCTGAAGTCGCCGGCTGAAATGGCTGAGCTCTTCAGTGACTTACCGGAGGCGCTGGAAAACACGGTTGAAATTGCCAAGCGCTGTAATATTGAGGTTCAGCTGGGCAAATACTTCCTGCCGGACTTCCCGACGCCAAATGGCATGGGGATTGATGATTATTTGCGCCATGCCTCTTTTGAAGGCCTTGAAGAGCGTCTGGCCATTCTGCTGCCCAAAGACACACCCGATTATGATGCCAAGCGTCAGGTATACATCGACCGGCTGAATTTTGAGCTGGATATCATCATCCAGATGGGATTCCCTGGCTACTTCCTGATCGTTATGGACTTCATCAAGTGGGCCAAGAATAACGGCGTGCCGGTTGGACCGGGTCGTGGTTCGGGTGCGGGTTCTCTGGTGGCCTATGTGCTCAAGATTACTGACCTTGATCCACTGGCCTACGACCTGCTGTTCGAACGTTTCCTCAACCCTGAACGTATTTCCATGCCCGACTTTGACGTCGACTTCTGCATGGAAGGCCGTGACCGGGTGATTGATTACGTGGCTGAGGCCTACGGGCGTAACGCCGTTAGCCAGATCATCACCTTCGGCAGTATGGCGGCCAAGGCGGTGGTGCGTGACGTGGCTCGGGTGCAGGGCAAGTCTTACGGTCTGGCGGATCGCCTGTCGAAGATGATCCCATTCGAAGTCGGCATGACCCTGGAAAAGGCCTTCGAGATGGAAGAGCCGCTGCGGGACTTCCTCAAGAATGATGAAGAGGCCGCTGAAATCTGGGACATGGCCTTGAAATTGGAAGGCATTACCCGAGGTACCGGTAAGCATGCCGGTGGTGTAGTAATCGCTCCAACCAAGCTAACCGACTTTGCGCCTATCGCCTGTGATGAGGAAGGCGGCGGTCTCGTTACACAGTTCGATAAAGACGACGTGGAGGCTGCGGGGCTGGTGAAGTTCGACTTCCTCGGCTTGCGTACGCTGACCATCATCAAGTGGGCAATGGAGATCATTAACCGTGAGCAGGCTAAAAAGGGCCTGGAGCCGGTGAATATTGACTTCATCCCTCTGGATGACAAAGCCACCTACGCGATGTTGCAGAAGGCCGAAACTACGGCGGTTTTCCAGCTGGAATCCCGTGGGATGAAGGAACTGATCAAAAAGCTCAAGCCTGACTGCTTGGAAGACATGATCGCTCTGGTAGCCCTGTTTCGTCCCGGTCCTCTGCAATCGGGCATGGTGGACGACTTCATCAACCGTAAGCATGGTCGCGCAGAGCTTTCCTATCCGCATCCGGATTATCAGTACGCAGGCCTTGAGCCCGTACTCAAGCCTACTTACGGCATCATTCTGTATCAGGAACAGGTGATGCAGATTGCGCAGGTCATGGCTGGCTACACCCTGGGTGGTGCGGACATGCTGCGCCGGGCTATGGGTAAGAAAAAACCCGAGGAAATGGCCAAGCAGCGCGGCGGCTTTATTGAAGGTTGCGCCAAAAACAATATTGATGCCGACTTGGCGGGCAACATCTTTGACCTCGTGGAAAAATTTGCGGGTTACGGCTTTAACAAGTCGCACTCTGCCGCTTATGGACTTGTTTCGTATCAGACCGCTTGGCTGAAGACACACTTCCCGGCGCCGTTTATGGCTGCGGTGCTGACTGCGGATATGCAGAACACCGACAAGATCGTGACCCTGATTGAAGAGTGTCGCAGCATGAAGCTGCGTATCGTTGCCCCGGATGTAAACAACTCCGAGTTCCGCTTTACCGTGGATGATGATGGGCAGATTGTTTATGGTCTGGGCGCGATCAAGGGCGTGGGTGAAGGGCCGGTTGAAGCCATTACCGAATGCCGACACGAGGGTGGTCCATTCAAAACGTTGTTTGATTTCTGTGATCGGGTTGATCTCAAGCGTATTAACAAGCGTACGCTGGAGGCGTTGATCCGTGCAGGCGCGCTGGATCGGTTAGGTCCGCATTTCCATGAAGAGCCCAAGGCCTATCAGGCTAACATTGACCGTAACCGGGCAGTCCTGCTGGCAGCGATGGAGGAAGCTATTCAGGCCGCAGAGCAGACAGCGCGTAGCCATGATAGCGGCCATATGGACCTGTTCGGTGGGGTGTTCGCCGACGCTGATGCAGACGTTTATGCGAACCACCGCAATGCCCGTGAGTGGACACTCAAGGAGCGTCTCAAGGGTGAGAAGGACACGCTGGGTCTGTACCTGACCGGTCACCCTATTGATGAATATGAAGGTGAAGTCCGGCGTTTTGCCCGCCAGCGCATTATTGATTTGAAGCCGGCCCGTGATACTCAGACGGTTGCAGGGTTGGTCATCAACCTGCGGGTTATGAAGAACAAGAAAGGCGACAAAATGGGCTTTATTACCCTGGATGACCGTTCCGGGCGTATTGAGGCATCGTTGTTTGCTGAAGCGTTTAACAGTGCTCAGGCGTTATTGCAGACAGACGCGCTGGTGGTGGTCGAAGGGGAGGTTAGCAATGATGATTTCTCCGGCGGTATGCGCCTGCGCGCCAAGCGTGTCATGAGTCTTGAAGAAGCACGCACAGGGCTGGCGGATAGCTTGCGTTTGAAGGTCACCACGGCGGATCTTCAGGGCGAGCGTCTGCGTTGGTTACAGGACCTATGTAAGCGGCACAAAGGGGCTTGCCCGATCAGTGTTGATTACACCCGTGAGGACGCCAAGGCCCTGTTGCAGTTCGGAGAGCAGTGGAAAATCGAACCTGCAGATAGTCTGATTCAGGCATTGCGTGACCAGTTTGGTCGTGACAACGTCTTTTTGCACTACCGCTAAAATTTAGGTGGGCGAAGAGCTCACCGCGCGGAACTGACATCCGAGGTGTGCGGCATTGAAAGATTTCGTGCCGAACCGGGTGTCGACCAGAGTGCGCTTGCTGCTATAAGGTAGAGCGCGATTACGGATACAGCTCCCCGGCCACTCGGCCGTCGACGCAAGACGGATGAATATGAACCCGAATTATCTCGATTTCGAACAGCCGATCGCCGACCTGCAAGCCAAGATCGAAGAGCTTCGCCTGGTTGGTAACGACAACTCGTTGAATATCAGCGATGAAATCGCCCGCCTGCAGGACAAAAGCCAGTCGCTGACGGCTAGCATTTTCGGCAATCTCAGCAGCTGGCAGATTGCCCAGTTGGCGCGCCACCCGCGCCGCCCGTATACGCTCGACTATCTTCAGCATGTTTTCACTGAGTTCGATGAGTTGCACGGTGATCGCCACTTTTCTGATGATGCTGCCATCGTAGGTGGTGTTGCTCGTTTGGATGGTGAGCCGGTGATGGTGATCGGACACCAGAAAGGTCGTGATATCCGCGAAAAAGTGCGCCGCAACTTCGGTATGCCGCGTCCTGAGGGCTATCGTAAGGCCTGCCGCCTGATGGAAATGGCTGAGCGTTTCAAAATGCCGATCATTACCTTCATTGATACGCCGGGTGCATACCCTGGCATTGATGCGGAAGAGCGTAACCAGAGTGAGGCGATTGCCTGGAACTTACGCGTGATGGCTCGCCTGAAAACTCCTATCATTGCCACCGTTATTGGTGAGGGTGGTTCCGGTGGTGCGTTGGCCATTGGTGTCTGTGATCAGCTGAACATGCTGCAGTACTCCACTTATTCGGTGATTTCGCCGGAGGGTTGTGCCTCCATTTTGTGGAAAACCGCTGAGAAAGCGCCTGACGCTGCAGAGGCTATGGGTATTACGGCTGAGCGCCTGAAAGGTCTTGGAATCGTTGATCAGGTGATTAATGAGCCGCTCGGTGGTGCTCACAGCAATCCTGCAGCTGCAGCTGAATCCATCCGCCAGGCACTGCTTGAGCAATTGAAAACTCTCAAGGCACTTGATACCGAAGCGCTGCTGCAGCGTCGTTATGAGCGCCTGATGAGTTACGGCATCGCCTAAATGACCCTGCGTGCCAGGTTGCTGGAGCAACTGGCTCCCTGGCGCGCAGCTCCGGCCTGGCGGGTGGCATTATCCGGTGGGCTGGATTCCACAGTGCTTCTGCATGCACTGGTACAGCTTGCGCAGCGCGAGTCTCTCCCACCTATTTCCGCTATTCACATCCATCATGGTCTGCAAGCTGCGGCCGATGCTTGGCCAGAACATTGCCGTGCGCTGTGTGCTGGTCTTCATGTCCCGCTTGAGATCGTGTACGTGCAGGTCGAAGATACGGGAAGTCTAGAGCAACGTGCCCGCGAAGCTCGCTATCAGGCATTTACAGAGCGCCTTGGGGCTGATGAAGTGATGTTCGTGGCCCAGCATCGTGATGACCAGGCTGAAACGTTGTTGTTTCGTCTGGTGCGAGGCGCGGGAGTGCAGGGGTTGGCAGCTATGCCAGTCATACGCCCGCTGGGTGCTGGGCACTTGGTGAGGCCGCTTCTGGGGTTTTCTCGTGCTGAACTGCAGGAATATGCTGATGAGCATGGGTTGCACTGGGTAGAAGACCCGTCTAATTCCGATGAGCATTTCTCCCGTAACTATTTACGCCAGCAGGTGATGCCTCAATTAGCGAAACGTTGGCCACAGGTTTCCATGGCGATGGCGCGCTCAGCTGCGCACCAGGCAGAGGCCGGTGAATTATTAGATGAACTGGCGGCGATTGATCTATTGGATGCTGCAGACTCGTCTGGTATTGGCTGGCTGGGGCTGCCGTCTCTCAATCTTGAAGTTTTGCGTGGTCTTAGTGAGGCCCGGCAGCGTAACGCGCTGCGCTTCTGGTTGCGGCCATTCACACGTATGCCAGACAGTGTGCACTGGGCAGGGTGGGTGGCGCTACGTGATGCTGATGCTGATGCGGTGCCGGTCTGGCGTCTGCATTCGGGTGAGCTCAGGCGTACGGGAGGGCGTGTGTGGTGGCTTAGTGGCTGTTGGCTCCAGCCTGTGGCGGAGCACGAGTGGCCTGTGCGTAGTGGGCAAGCTCTATGCCTGCCGGGTAATGGGCGGGTCGAAGTCGGTGTGTTGCCGAGCGTTGGGCATTACACCGTAGGTTACAGGCGTCCGGGAGAGGTGGCTGAGGTGAGCGGGCGTGGGCGTCGCGACCTCAAGCGGTTGCTAAATGAGTTGTGTATTCCTGTATTTGTCCGTGACCGATTGCCGCTGCTGCGTCGCGATGGTGCGGTTGTGGCGATTGCTAATGTCCCGCAATTGCGCTCGATTGTTGGAGATCGCGGCTTAATTAACTGGATTCCTCCGACGAGTGATCAAGGTTTGAGCTGATAAGCCCTTTCGGGTAGACTACGCTCCCGTCTTACTACAGCTTTTGTCGACTCCTCTGGATTCGGCAGGGCTAGCTCATTGCGTAATGCAGTGGGTGGCTTCAGTTTTCCTTCGCTTTCTTCGGCGGTACTGACCGCCTAAACGCAGACTTCTAGGGTTTTTCATGACGCGCTACATCTTCGTCACAGGTGGTGTTGTTTCTTCATTGGGGAAAGGCATTGCCTCGGCATCTTTGGCGGCTATCCTGGAGGCGCGGGGCCTGAAGGTCACCATGCTCAAACTGGACCCATACATCAACGTCGACCCGGGCACTATGAGCCCGTTCCAGCACGGTGAGGTGTTCGTCACCCACGATGGCGCTGAGACCGACCTTGACCTGGGCCACTATGAGCGGTTTATCCGCACCACCATGACCCAGAACAACAACTTCACCACTGGCCGCGTGTACGAAGACGTACTGCGCCGTGAGCGCCGTGGTGATTATCTGGGAGCAACCATCCAGGTTATTCCGCACATCACCGACGAGATCAAGCGTCGCATCATCAAAGGCGCCGCTGGTGCCGATGTTGCCATGGTTGAAATTGGCGGCACTGTGGGGGACATCGAGTCGCAACCGTTCCTTGAGGCGATTCGCCAATTGCGTGTTGAAGTGGGTGCCAAGCGCGCCATGCTGATGCACCTGACCCTGGTTCCGTATATCGCCACCGCTGGCGAAACCAAAACCAAGCCGACTCAGCACTCCGTGAAGGAGCTGCGTTCTATCGGCCTTCAGCCTGATGTGCTGATCTGCCGTTCCGATCACCCGATCGATGTGGCCTCGCGCCGCAAGATCGCGCTCTTCACTAACGTTGAAGAGCGTGCGGTGATTTCGCTGGAAGATGTCGACACCATCTACAAGATTCCGGGCGTGCTGCATGCTCAGGGGCTGGATGATTTCGTTGTTGAGCGCTTTGCGCTGGAGTGTGGCAGTGCTGATCTGTCCGAATGGGACCGTGTCGTTGACGCCAAGCTCAATCCGGAAAAAGAAGTCACCATCGCCATGGTCGGTAAGTACATGGAGCTGCTGGATGCCTACAAGTCCCTAATTGAGGCGATGAGCCACGCGGGTATTCAGAATCGCACCAAGGTCAACCTGCGTTATATCGATTCCGAAGACATCGAGAACAAAGGCACCGACATCCTTGAAGGCGTTGACGCCATTCTGGTTCCGGGCGGCTTTGGTCTGCGCGGTGTAGAAGGCAAGATCAAGACCGTTCAATACGCCCGCGAGAATAAGATCCCTTATTTGGGTATTTGCCTGGGTATGCAGGTGGCGGTTATCGAGTACGCCCGTAACGTACTGGGATGGAAGGATGCCAACTCCACTGAGTTTGATGCAGCCAGCCAACACCCGGTCGTTGGTCTGATCACTGAGTGGCAGGACGCCAGCGGCGCAACCGAGCAGCGTACAGATGCCTCTGATCTGGGCGGTACCATGCGTTTGGGCGGCCAGGAATGCCAGCTTGAATCGGGGTCTCAGGTCCATGCCTGCTACGGCAAGGACGTGATTGTTGAACGTCATCGTCACCGCTATGAGGTCAACAATAACCTGTTGCCGCAGCTGACAGCTGCTGGCCTTAAAGTCACCGGTCGCTCCAGTGACGGAGCGTTGGTTGAAGTGGTTGAGGCGCCGGATCATCCGTGGTTCGTGGCCTGCCAGTTCCACCCCGAGTTCACCTCGACGCCACGGGATGGCCATCCGCTGTTCAGTGGCTTTGTCAACGCAGCACTGGCGCAGCAAGCGAAGAAGGCCTGATTTATGGCGCAGAAGATCATCAAGGTCGGCAACATTGAAATTGCCAACGACAAACCGTTTGTTCTGTTTGGCGGGATCAATGTCATCGAGTCCCGTGATCTGGCCATGCGCGCGTGCGAAGAGTACGTGCGGGTGACTGAGAAACTGGGTATTCCGTACGTCTTCAAAGCTAGCTTTGACAAGGCTAACCGTTCCTCAATCAACTCCTTCCGTGGCCCAGGCCTGGAAGAGGGGATGAAAGTTTTTGAGGAAATCAAAAAGACGTTTGCCGTCCCGGTGATCACTGATGTGCATGAGCCGCACCAGGCTCAGCCGGTTGCAGATGTATGCGACATCATTCAGCTGCCGGCTTTTCTGTCCCGGCAGACTGATCTGGTAGTGGCCATGGCCAAGACCGGTGCGGTCATCAACATCAAGAAAGCCCAGTTTCTGGCACCCCAGGAAATGAAACATATCCTGACCAAGTGCGAAGAAGCCGGGAATGACCAGCTGATTCTGTGCGAACGAGGCTCGTCATTCGGATACAACAACCTGGTTGTAGACATGCTGGGCTTTGGCATCATGAAGCAGACCAATTACCCGGTCTTTTTCGATGTCACCCATGCGCTGCAAATGCCTGGGGGGCGTTCCGATTCAGCGGGTGGACGTCGTGCACAGGTCACTGATCTGGCCAAGGCTGGTATGAGCCAGGGGTTGGCAGGCTTGTTCCTTGAGGCCCACCCTGATCCTGATAATGCCAAGTGTGATGGCCCGTGTGCCTTGCGCCTGGACAAGCTTGAGCCGTTCCTGACTCAGCTCAAGCAGCTGGATGATTTGATCAAGAGTTTTGCACCCATCGAAACAGCCTGATCAGGCTGTTTCGATAATGTACCTTCGCTGCTATCAGCTTTTGTGCCAGAGAGCAGGCAGTTGGCAGTGAAGCTACGGCTATTACCCTTCCTCAATATTTTGGAGTGCTACACGCAATGGCAAAAATCGTCGACATCAAAGGCCGCGAGGTTCTGGATTCCCGTGGTAATCCGACTGTGGAAGCCGACGTAATCCTCGAGGGCGGCATCATCGGTAGCGCTTGCGCGCCGTCTGGTGCGTCTACCGGTTCCCGTGAAGCGCTGGAACTGCGTGATGGCGACAAGAGCCGTTACCTGGGTAAAGGCGTTCTTAAAGCTGTGGCCAACGTAAATGGTCCGATCCGCGACCTGCTGCTGGGCAAAGATGCCACTAATCAGCAGGCTTTGGACCGCGCGATGATCGAGCTGGACGGCACTGAAAACAAAGCAAATCTGGGCGCTAATGCCATTCTGGCAGTGTCCTTGGCGGCTGCTAAAGCTGCAGCTCAGGCCAAAGGTGTACCGCTGTACGCACACATTGCAGACTTGAACGGCACCCCGGGCGTTTACTCCATGCCGGTTCCGATGATGAACATCATCAACGGTGGCGAGCATGCTGATAACAATGTTGATATCCAGGAGTTCATGGTTCAGCCGGTTGGTGCCAAGAACTTTGCCGATGCACTGCGCATGGGCGCCGAAATTTTCCACCACCTCAAAGCTGTACTGAAGGCCCGTGGTCTGAACACTGCGGTAGGTGATGAAGGTGGTTTTGCACCGAACTTGGCCTCCAACGAAGATGCGCTGGCTGCAATCGCTGAAGCCGTTGCCAATGCTGGTTACAAGCTGGGTGATGATGTCACTCTGGCTCTGGATTGCGCTTCCAGCGAGTTCTTCAAAGATGGCCAGTACGATCTGGCTGGCGAAGGCAAAGTATTCAACGCCGAAGGTTTTGCCGATTATCTGGCTGGCCTGACTCAGCGTTACCCGATCATCTCCATCGAAGACGGTATGGATGAGTCAGATTGGGCAGGCTGGAAAGTGCTGACTGACAAGATCGGTGAGAAGGTTCAGCTGGTCGGTGACGACCTGTTCGTAACCAACACCAAGATCCTCAAGCGCGGCATTGAAGAGAAGATCGGTAACTCGATCCTGATCAAGTTCAACCAGATCGGTTCGCTGACTGAAACCCTGGAAGCCATCCAGATGGCTAAGGCGGCTGGTTTCACTGCTGTGATCTCCCACCGCAGCGGCGAGACTGAAGACAGCACCATTGCTGACTTGGCTGTTGGTACTGCCGCTGGCCAGATCAAGACTGGCTCGCTGTGCCGTTCTGACCGCGTTTCCAAGTACAACCAACTGCTGCGCATTGAAGAGCAACTGGCTGGCAAGGCTCCCTACAAGGGGCGTGCCGAGTTCCGCGGCTAAGTTCTAAGCAGTAATTTGTACTGACTATCGCTTTGGGTCGCATTGCTCGTTTTGTCGCGAGCCAAGGCATGGTAAAAGAGGGGCGACATTTGTCGCCCCTCGCTCGTCTGGAATCTGTTGCATCTATGCGTAATCAATCATTCTGGGTGTTTGTCGTGCTACTGGCTTTGCTGGCCGGCTTGCAGTATCGCCTGTGGGTGGGGGATGGCAGCCTTGCGCAGGTACGCGAGCTTAAACAGCAGATTGTTGATCAGCAGGGCGAAAACGAGCAGCTCCAGGAGCGTAACCGGATTCTTGAGGCTGAAGTGATGGAACTCAAAAGCGGTATGGAGACCGTTGAGGAGCGCGCCCGCCATGAGCTGGGTATGCTTAAGGAAGGCGAAACCCTTTATCAGTTGGCCGAATGACGCACTCAGATCATCCCCCCTTTTTCTGGGCACTGATTCCCGCCGCCGGGATCGGTAGCCGGATGCGAGCCGACAGGCCCAAGCAGTATTTGCAGTTGGTCGACAAGACCATCATCGAACACACTCTGAATTGCTTTCTGGATCATCCACAGTTGCGCGGCATTGTCGTCAGCCTGGCTGAGCATGACCCTTACTGGCATGCGTTGCCCTGTGCCGGTGATGCGCGAATTGTGCGCGCGGACGGCGGTGCAGAACGTGCTGATTCTGTGCTGAATGGTTTACTCAAACTGACTGAGCTGGGCGCCAGGGACCATGACTGGGTGCTGGTGCATGATGCAGCGCGGCCAAATTTGTCCCGGGCCGATCTGGATCTGCTGCTAAGTGAGTTGGCAGATGATCCGGTCGGTGGTTTGTTGGCGGTCCCAGCGCTAGATACCTTGAAACGGGCCGGTGCGGATGGTCGTGTGCAGAGTACGGTAGATCGCTCAACAATCTGGCAGGCGTTAACTCCGCAAATGTTCCGTGTCGGTGAGTTGCAGCGCGCTATGGCCGATGCACTGATTGCGGGTGTGGTGGTTACTGATGAGGCGTCTGCAATCGAGTGGAGCGGCAAGTCACCACGTCTGGTTGAGGGGCGCTCGGATAACATTAAGGTCACTCGACCTGAAGACCTGCTCAGTTTGAGTCGTCTCTGGCTGCACCGCACCTGATCAAGTGCGGTATTCGCTGCGTTCAGATAAGCCTTTCTTTAGATGGTCCACCAGTTGCCGCACTTTTGGCGACAGGTGGCGCTGCTGCGGATACAGCGCCCAGACAGCAGTATCCGGTGGTTGCTGATTTTCCAGTAATGACACCAGTGCGCCGCTGCGCAGGTGTTCCAATACGTAGTAATCCGGTAGTTGGCACAGCCCCATTCCGCGTAGGGTGGCCTCCAGTACTGCCTGACCACTGTTGCAGCGCCAGTTGCCTTTGACCCGGATGCTGGCGTCACGTCCGCCGTTCTGGAAATTCCACAGGTCGGTACTGCCTATCAGGCAGTTGTGCCGGGCTAGTTCTGAGAGGCTGTGGGGGCGGCCATAATGTTCGAGGTACGCTGGGGCTGCACAAAGGTACATCTGCCGGGGAGCAAGCCGGCTGGCAACCAGTCGTGAATCTTGCAGGCGTCCCAGGCGGATAGCCAAATCAAGCCCCTCATGCAGCAAGTCGAGGGTGCGGTTACTCAGTTCGATCTCAACCCGTAGCTGCGGGTATTGCAGCATGAAGTCGGTCACCAGTGGGGCGATAAAACGCTCTCCGTAGGCCACGGCGCATGTCATGCGCAGCAGCCCTTTGGGTTCGCTGCCTAAATCTCCCATCGCGCGCAGCGCTTCTTCCCGCGCATCTTGAAGTCGCTGGCAGTGTTGGAGAAAAGTGCTGCCTGCTTCCGTTAGGGCGACACGTCGGGTGCTACGGTAAAACAGTCGGGTTTGCAGGCGCTCTTCAAGACGGGCGATCTGTCGGCTGACTTGCGAAGAGGAGAGGCCTAGTCGCTCAGCTGCTGCCGTGAATTGGCCGCATTCGGCAACGGCGACAAATTCGTCAATTCCTTCCCAGCGGTTCATGTGAGGCTCGTTGTTGGGGGTGATTATCCCTATATAGCAAGAATGTTTTGTTTTTTGTTCGATTATTTATCGCATGCATTGATCTACACTGCATGGCTATTGTTCTAACCTCAACAAGAGAGCTGTCATGATTAAGTCCCGTGCCGCTGTAGCCTTTGCCCCCAACGAACCGCTGAAAATTGTCGAAGTGGATGTTGCGCCGCCTAAAGCGGGTGAAGTGTTGGTGCGAATTGTCGCCACTGGTGTTTGCCACACCGACGCTTACACACTTTCCGGTGCGGATTCTGAGGGTGTATTCCCTTCCATTCTGGGTCACGAAGGTGGCGGTATCGTCGAGGCCGTGGGTGAGGGGGTGACCTCGGTAAAAGTGGGCGATCACGTGATTCCGCTGTACACCGCGGAGTGCCGCGAGTGCAAATTCTGCAAATCCGGCAAGACCAATCTGTGCAGCTCTGTGCGTGCCACCCAGGGCAAGGGGCTTATGCCGGACGGCACCAGCCGTTTCAGCTACAACGGCGAGCCGATCTATCACTACATGGGCTGTTCGACCTTCTCGGAGTACACCGTTCTGCCGGAAGTCTCCCTGGCTGTAATTCCGAAAGAAGCGCCGCTTGAGAAGGTCTGCCTGCTGGGCTGCGGTGTCACCACCGGTATCGGTGCGGTGTTGAACACTGCCAAAGTTGAAGAGGGTGCAACCGTAGCGGTGTTTGGTCTGGGCGGTATTGGTTTGGCCGCAATCATCGGCGCCAAGATGGCTAAAGCCTCGCGCATCATCGCTATCGATATTAATCCGGCCAAATTTGATGTGGCCCGTGAGCTGGGCGCTACTGACTTCGTCAATCCGAAGGATTTCGCCAAGCCGATCCAGGAGGTCATCGTTGAGATGACTGATGGCGGTGTGGATTACAGCTTTGAGTGCGTTGGCAACGTGCAGCTGATGCGTGCTGCGTTGGAATGTGCGCACAAAGGCTGGGGCGAGTCGGTGATCATTGGTGTCGCTGAAGCAGGTGCTGAAATCAGTACCCGTCCGTTCCAGTTGGTCACGGGGCGTGTATGGCGTGGCTCTGCTTTTGGTGGTGTGAAAGGCCGTACTGAGCTGCCGAGCTATGTGGAAAAGGCTCAGAAGGGCGAAATCCCACTGGATACCTTTATCACTCACACTATGGGCCTGGATGACATCAACAAGGCATTCGACCTGATGCACGAAGGCAAGAGCATCCGTACCGTAATCCACTACTGATCCATCTTGCGGGCAGCTATAAATGGTTGCCCGCACTGGTCCTGAGGGGATCTTATGACGCTGGAAAATATCTCTTGCCAGAAGAGTGCGGGCGGTTGGCATAAGCGTTACCGCCACCGTTCATCTGTCCTCGGCTGCGACATGGTGTTTGCGGTGTACCTGCCGCCCCAGGCCGAGCAGGGTGAAAAATTGCCGGTGCTGTACTGGCTGAGCGGCTTGACCTGCACGGACGAAAACTTCATGCAGAAGGCTGGCGCGCATAAACTCGCCGCTGAGCTGGGGCTGATTATCGTTGCGCCCGATACCAGTCCGCGTGGTGAAGACGTACCGGATGATCCGGATAAGGCTTGGGATTTTGGGCTGGGGGCGGGCTTTTATGTCAATGCAACCCAGGAGCCTTGGGCCCGTCATTACCGTATGTATGACTATGTGGTACAGGAACTGCCTGCTCTGATTGAGGCGAACTTTCCGGTATCGGATAAGCGTGGTATCAGTGGTCATTCTATGGGCGGTCATGGCGCGCTGATCTGTGCGCTGCGTAATCCGGGGCGTTACCTGTCGGTTTCGGCCTTTGCTCCAATCACCAACCCGGTTAATTGTCCGTGGGGCGAAAAGGCTTTCAGCAACTATCTTGGGGAAGACCGCTCGCGCTGGCGCGAGTGGGATACCTGTGCGCTGATTGCAGATGCCAGTGAGAGATTGCCGATTTTGGTGGATCAGGGCGATCGTGATGACTTTCTCGAAGGTCAGCTCAAGCCGGAAGCACTCAAAGCCGCCGCGCAGGCAGCTGGCCATCCGCTGACGTTGCGTATGCAGCCGGGCTATGACCACAGCTATTACTTCATCGCCAGCTTTATTGATGACCACTTACGACATCATGCCAGTGCATTGAAAGGCTAAAACCGACAAGTAAAGCATACGCGTTCGCCAGTAAGTCATTGTGAGGATGTAGAATTGCGCCCTGACTTTTTCAGGGCGTAGTTTTTTATGCGTATTGGTCACGGTTACGACGTTCATCGCTTCACCGAGGGCAGCTTTATTACCCTGGGTGGCGTACAGATTCCTCATAAATTCGGGTTGCTGGCTCACTCGGATGGAGATGTGTTGCTGCACGCTCTGGCGGACGCACTGCTGGGCGCTGCTGCGCTGGGGGATATCGGCAAGCATTTCCCGGATACGGATGCAGCCTACAAAGGTGCTGACAGCCGTGTTTTGCTGCGCCATGTGGTGTCTCTGCTTCACGCCCGCGGCTGGCAAGTGGGGAATGTGGACGCCACGATCGTCGCCCAGGCCCCGAAGATGGCAGCGCACATTGAAACCATGCGCAACCTGATTGCCGAGGACCTGCAGGTCGAGCTGGATCAGGTCAACGTAAAGGCCACCACCACAGAAAAACTGGGATTCACAGGACGTGAAGAAGGCATTGCCGTTCATGCTGTGGCGCTGCTGGTGAAGCAATGAATGAACTCGAACTGCTGGGTCCTCGCGCCTACGGCGGCGCATGCGGTACAGCGGTGCTTAAGGCGGTCGCTGAAGATTTCCAGGTCGATGAGGTCTTGGATATTCCGTTGGCGGGCGAGGGCGAACATCTGTGGTTGTGGGTGGAAAAGCGCGAGCTGAACACTGAAGAAGCGGCCAAGCGTATTGCCAAAGCTGCCAGTGTTCCGTTGCGTTTGATCAGTTACGCGGGCCTGAAGGACCGCCAGGCTCTGACCCGCCAGTGGTTCAGCCTGCATCTGCCGGGTAAGGCTGATCCTGATCTGAGTACGGCTGAAAACGCCAGTCTGCGCATTCTCAAGCAACAGCGTCATACCCGTAAATTACAACGTGGCGCGCATTCGGCCAATGGCTTTACCCTGCGTCTGACCCAGCTTGAAGTTGATCGCGCTGCGCTTGAACAGCGCCTGCAACTGATTGCTACTAACGGCGTGCCGAATTATTACGGCTTGCAACGATTCGGTTATGAGGGTGGAAACATCGCTCATGCCCGTCATTTTGCGGATGAACGAAAGTTACCTGAGAAGCGCAACATCCGCTCCAGGCTGCTTTCAGCTGTTCGCAGCTACCTGTTTAACAAGGTATTGGCCGAGCGAGTGTTGGCGCAGACTTGGAATCAGGCCCTGCCGGGAGATCTGTTGGCGTTTACAGACAGCCGCAGTTTTTTTCTGGCAGAGGAGGCGCAGTGTTCAGATCCACGCCTGGAAAAGCTTGATCTGCATCCCACAGGACCTTTATGGGGGGCGGGTCAGTCCACTGCGGGCGGGGTTGAGCAACATCTCGAGCAGGCGCTGGCGCAGCAAGAGCCGACACTGGTGGCGTGGCTGGCTGATGCTGGCATGAACCACGAACGTCGCATCCTGCGCCTCCCCATTAGCGGCCTGTCGTGGCATTATCCCGGGTCTGACATTCTGCAACTGGAATTCGTCCTGCCGGCTGGATGCTTCGCCACTGTCGTAGTGCGCGAGCTGGTTGATCTTTTGCCTGCAGGGCAGACGGAAAATACATGCGTATTCTGATTTCTAATGATGATGGGGTGGCCGCACCTGGCCTGGCTGCGCTGTACGAGGCATTGGCCGATTATGCGAGTTGTACCGTCATTGCTCCTGATCAGGACAAAAGCGGCGTGAGCAGCGCGTTGACGCTGGACCGCCCGCTGCATCCAACCACCTTGTCCAATGGATTCATCAGCCTCAATGGCACCCCCACTGACTGTGTGCATCTGGGGCTAAACGGCCTGCTGCCCGATGTGGCAGATATTGTTGTGTCTGGCATCAACCTGGGCGCAAACCTTGGCGACGATGTGCTCTATTCGGGGACGGTGGGGGCTGCGTTGGAAGGGCGCTTTCTGCAGCGCCCGGCCTTTGCGTTTTCATTACTTTCCCGGCAGCCGGACAATCTGCCTACAGCGGCCTATGTCGCTCGCAAGCTGATCGAAGCGCAGGGGCGCTTGGAACTACCGCCGCGAACTGTGCTTAATGTCAATATCCCCAATCTGCCGCTGGATCATATTCGCGGCATCAAACTGACTCGCCTCGGGCACCGTGCGCGTGCCGCAGCTCCGGTTAAGGTCGTTAATCCACGTGGCAAGGAAGGCTACTGGATCTCGGTTGCCGGAGACGCAGAAGATGGCGGACAAGGAACGGATTTTCACGCAGTCATGCAAGGATATGTTTCGATTACCCCTTTACAGCTGGATCGTACGTTCCAGGAAGGCTTCGGTCCCATGCAAACATGGGTGGAGGACTTACTGTGATTCGCCGTGAGCGTGAAGAATTGAATCATCACGGGATTGGTATGACCTCCCAGCGGACCCGTGAACGTTTGATCCAGCGCCTGTATGAAGAAGGTCTGAGCAACGCCCACGTGCTGGAAACAATCCGCCGCACGCCGCGCCATCTGTTTGTGGATGAAGCTCTGGCTCACCGTGCCTATGAGGACACCGCGCTGCCGATCGGCTGTAACCAAACTATCTCCCAGCCTTATATGGTGGCCCGCATGAGCGAGCTGCTGCTGGCCGCCGGTCCATTGGACAAGGTGCTGGAGATCGGTACTGGCTCGGGATACCAGACCGCGATCTTGGCGCAACTGGTCGAGCGCGTATTCACCGTAGAGCGCATTCAAACCCTGCAAGATAAAGCCAAAGAGCGTCTGGCTCAGCTAAACCTGCGTAATGTGGTGTTCCGCTGGGGCGACGGCTGGGAAGGCTGGAACGCTTTAGGGCCGTACAACGGCATTATCGTTACAGCTGCGGCTTCTAATGTACCGCAGGCCCTGCTTGACCAGTTGGCTCCAGGAGGGCGACTGGTTATTCCGGTTGGTGCCGGAGATGTGCAGGAACTGCTGCTTATCGTCAGAGAAGAAGATGGATTTACCCGGCAGGTACTGGATGCTGTGCGCTTTGTACCGTTGCTTAACGGGACTCTGACCTGATAATTCGATTTGGATGATCCTGTGAAAGAATCTGTACTGCTGTATTTAAAAGGTTTAGCCATGGGAGCTGTAGACGTGGTGCCGGGTTTTTCCGGGGGCACGGTTGCGCTGATTACCGGCATCTACGACAAGTTGCTGGCTTCGTTCTCTGCGGCGCCACAGGCCATTGCTCTGTTTCTGCGCGGGCGTATCAAGGAAGCCTGGACAGTCTGCAATGCCACGTTTCTGCTGATCGTCCTGCTGGGCATCTTGACCAGTGTTTTTACTTTGGCACGCTTGATTAGTTATTTGATGCTGGAGCATCCGGTACCACTGTGGTCCTTCTTCTTCGGGCTAGTGTTGGTATCTGTCTATCTGGTCGGGCGTGAAGTGGTCTTGTGGAATGTGGGCCGAGTGGTGACATTTGCTGCCGGCCTGGCATTGGCTATCTGGATTACCTTGGCAGCGCCCCTGCAGCTTGAAGCAACACCACTGATTCTTTTCCTGGCTGGGGCTGTTGCGATCAGCGCGATGATTCTGCCAGGTATTTCCGGCAGTTTTATTCTGGTGCTTTTGGGGCTTTATCCAGTGGTTCTGGGGGCAGTGAAGAACTTTGATCTTGTCGTGCTTACAGTCTTTTGCGCGGGGTGTGCGCTGGGACTGATGACATTTTCGCGCCTGTTGGGCTGGTTGCTGCTTCACGTTCGTGACGTAACGCTGGCCTTCCTCGCAGGCTTGATGCTGGGTTCGCTGGGTAAGGTCTGGCCGTGGAAGCAGACCCTCACATGGCAGACAAACAGTCATGGTGAGTCTTATCCGCTGCTGCAGGAAAACCTCTGGCCGCATACATTCAATGATCTGGTTGGGCAGGATCCACAGCTTATATTCGCGATCGCGTTGGCTCTATCCGGGGTTGTTATGGTTCTGGGCATGGAGTGGCTAGGAAAGCGTTCGCAGCCAGGACTCGCTCGTAACGAATGAACCGGCAGGGTATGGCTATTGCACTAAGCTCTAGGGGCATGATGGCAGACTCGCAGGCTGCTGTTATTGAATCCAATAAGAATGGGGAGAAATGGGTGGGTATCACAGCGATACAACGGTCGATACGCTCCAGCGCTGTTCGCTGCCTGCTGAGTGGCTTTGTTCTGAGTTCTCTTATCAGTGGCTGCACCAGTTCATCGTCTAGTCAGGTTTATGTTGAGGATCGTACCAGCAGTACTAACGCTGCTCAGCGTCGCCAACCTGTGACCAGTGGCCAGTACCGTGTACAGCGTGGCGATACCTTGTATTCCATCGCCTTTCGTTATGGCTGGGACTGGAAAGCCCTTGCTGCTCGTAACAAAATTTCTCCGCCATACGTTATCCGCGTCGGTCAGGTTATTCGTTTTGATGGCCAGCCGGCGACTTCCTCTGTTGCAAGTGCGGCTCAGGCTACACGGACTAGTCCATCGAGCAGTGGTAGTGCGAGCCGCTCTAGTACGGTAGTTTTAACTAGGCCTGCTACAACACAGTCACGTCCAGCTGCACAAACCAGTGCTGCGGTCAGCTCGTTGCCTGCTACTGAAAAATCACCATCTGGGTGGATTTGGCCCACAAATGGTCAGGTTATTGGTCGATTTTCTTCAAACGGCAGTTTGAATAAAGGGATTGATATAAGCGGAGAATTGGGCCAGCCTGTTTTAGCTGCGTCTGATGGATCCGTCGTATATGCGGGAAGTGGACTACGTGGTTACGGTGAGTTAGTGATCATCAAACACAGCGATACCTACGTCAGTGCATATGGACACAACCGTAGGTTGTTGGTGCAGGAGGGGCAAAAGGTTAAAGCTGGACAGAAGATTGCGGAAATGGGCTCCACGGGGACTGACCGTGTCAAACTTCATTTTGAGGTTCGCCGCCAAGGCAAGCCTGTAGACCCACTGCAATACCTGCCTCGACGATGATCTGAGCCTTTACTGTCCCAATTGCGTGCAAATGGATAGGCCCCGCTGATACATAGGAGTTGGTTGATTCGGGGCCTGCTGTCGAACTCAGCAAGGGATAAGAATAATGGCTCTCAATCATAAAGAAGCGCCGGAGTTTGACGTCGAGGATGAAGTGCTCCTCATGGAGCCTACAGTCGTTCTAGACGATGACGTCACTGACAAGTCCTTCCGCCAAGAAAACTCATCAGCCCTTGGGCTCAATAAACAGCACAAGTTTATTGACTACACCCGTGCACTTGATGCAACGCAACTGTATCTCAACGAAATTGGCTTCTCTCCGCTGCTAACCCCAGAGGAAGAAGTGCATTTCGCACGTCTTGCGCAAAAGGGTGATCCGGCTGGTCGTAAGCGAATGATCGAAAGCAATTTGCGACTTGTAGTCAAAATTGCCCGTCGTTATGTCAATCGTGGTTTGTCACTGTTGGACCTCATTGAAGAGGGCAATCTAGGATTGATTCGTGCCGTCGAGAAGTTCGACCCAGAACGAGGTTTTCGTTTTTCTACCTACGCGACGTGGTGGATTCGCCAGACAATCGAACGGGCGATCATGAATCAGACCCGGACCATTCGATTACCGATTCATGTTGTAAAAGAACTAAATATCTATCTGCGTGCAGCGCGTGAGCTGACTCAGAAGCTTGACCATGAGCCTTCTGCTGAGGAAATCGCCAATCTGCTGGAGAAGCCAGTCAGTGAAGTGAAGCGCATGTTGGGCCTGAATGAGCGGGTCTCCTCCGTTGATGTTTCTCTGGGGCAGGACTCTGACAAGACGCTGCTTGATACGCTGACGGACGAGCGCCCCACCGACCCTTGCGAGCTGTTGCAGGATGATGATCTGTCCCAAAGCATCGATCAGTGGCTATCTGAACTGACCGAAAAACAGCGTGAGGTAGTAATTCGCCGATTTGGCCTGCGTGGGCATGAAAGTGCGACGTTGGAAGAAGTAGGGCAGGAGATAGGCTTGACACGTGAGCGTGTGAGGCAGATACAAGTGGAGGCACTTAAAAGGCTCCGTGAGATCCTCGAAAAGAATGGCCTGTCGAGTGAGTCCCTGTTTCAGTGACAGGTTTTCGAAAACCAAGCCCGGCATGAGTCGGGCTTTTTGTTGTCTCTTCTTGTAAGCCATGGCTTACATTTGTGTAGGAGTAGGTCTAAAGAAAGCTTAGGTGATTTGTGTTTGATTTAACAACCCATTGATTTAATTGGTGTTTTTAATTCTTTTCGCGCTGCTGAGCTGATTTTTTCTGCCTCAAGCTCAGTTGATATGAATCTGTAAAACGATAGTATCTAAACCGTGCTTAGGGAGAAGCACAACTGCCAGGATGGTGGTTAGGGACGCTGTAAGGAAACAGTTCATCAGGATGATGAAAGGAAAAAGGGAATAGGGACAAAAGAGTGGGCGGGTTAAACCGCCCCTTTTTTTTTGCCTGCAAAAAATGAAAAAACCCGCACAAGGCGGGTTTTTTGTTGTTGGCTGCGAATTAACGCTCGAGATACTGCAGTTTGTCCTTCACACCATCCCACTCTTCTGCATCAGGCAGAGAATCTTTTTTCTCGGTGATGTTTGGCCATACTTCGGCCAACTCAGCATTCAGCTCAATATATTCCTGCTGATCTTCAGGCACTTCGTCTTCAGAGAAGATGGCCTGGGCCGGACACTCTGGCTCGCACAGGGCGCAGTCAATGCACTCATCCGGGTGAATCACCAGGAAGTTCGGGCCTTCGTAAAAGCAATCCACCGGGCACACTTCAACGCAGTCGGTGTATTTGCATTTGACGCAGTTGTCGGTAACGACGAAGGTCATGTCTGATTCTCTCCTCGGGCACTAGCCCATCCCATCTGAGCGGGTTTTGGGCTAGGTATGGGCCACGGCTCAGGCTATAAGTCGGGCTATCGTAAAAATGCGCGCGATTCTATCAGCTTGTGAGCAAGATGTTTAGAACCGAGTTTTCCAAGCATATAAAAGTTCCAGTGCTTTTCGCGGCGTAATGTCGTCTGGATTGATCTTTTGCAATTCTTCCACCAGAGGGTGGGGGAGGCTGGCGAAGAGATCGCTCTGCATCGGCGCTGTGTTTTGCTGGTCTTGGATGCGTGGTACGTCGTGGGGCAGGCTGGTGGTTTCCAAGCGTGCCAGATGTTCTTTAGCACGCTGAATAACTTCATTCGGTACACCCGCCAGTTGTGCAACAGCCAGACCATAGCTCTGACTGGCGGGGCCGGGCAGAACATGGTGGAGGAACACAATACGTTCGTTGTGCTCGGTGGCATTGAGGTGCACGTTGGCCACAACCGGCTGGCTCTCCGGCAGAACGGTCAGCTCGAAGTAATGCGTGGCAAACAAGGTATAGGCGCGCAGCTTGGCTAGCTGTTCAGCAGCGGCCCAGGCCAGCGAGAGGCCGTCAAAGGTGCTGGTGCCTCGGCCCACTTCATCCATCAGCACCAAGCTGTGTTCCGTAGCGTTATGCAGGATATTGGCGGTTTCGCTCATTTCCACCATAAAGGTTGAGCGGCCACCGGCCAGATCATCACTGGAGCCAATACGCGTGAAAATGCGGTCGACCAGCGACAGTTCGCAGCTTTTCGCGGGGACGAAACTGCCTATGTGGGCGAGCAGTACGATCAGCGCTGTCTGGCGCATGTAAGTGGATTTACCGCCCATGTTCGGGCCGGTAATGATCAACATACGAGTGTTGTCATCCAGATTCAGATCGTTGGCCACGAACGGTGTAGTCAGCACTTGCTCCACCACCGGGTGGCGTCCCTGATCAATTCGCATGCACGGTTCGTCAACAAAGCGCGGGCGGTTCAGATCAAGGTTCAGGGCGCGCTCACTCAGGTTACTGAGTACATCGAGTTCGGCCAGAGCAGCCGCGCTGTCCTGAAGTGGCCCCAGATGGGTAATTAACTGCTCCAGAAGTTCGTCGTAGAGCATTTTTTCCCTTGCCAGAGCGCGGGTTTTGGCCGACAACGCCTTGTCTTCAAATTCTTTCAGCTCTGGCGTGATGAAACGCTCTGCGCCTTTGAGGGTTTGGCGACGGATATAGTCGGCCGGAGCTGACTCGGCCTGTTTGCTTGGCAGCTCAATAAAGTAGCCGTGAACACGGTTGTAGCCGACTTTGAGGTTGGCCAGGCCGGTGCGGGCTTTCTCCCGCGCTTCCAGATCCATCAGATACTGACCAGCGTTCTCGCTGAGGGCTTGCAGCTCATCAAGCTCCGCGTCATAGCCAGTTTTGAGTACGCCGCCATCGCGGATCACAGCGGGCGGGTTTTCGATGATGGCGCGGGCGAGCAGATCGGCCAATTCCGGGTAGGTACTGATGGTGCTGGCCAGTTCGCTGAGGTGCGGCGCTTCCAGGTTGACCATCGCCATTTGTAGTTCAGGCAGCGCTGCCAGAGCATCGCGCAGGCGGGCCAAGTCCCGTGGGCGAGCATTACGCAGGCCGATACGGGCTAGAATTCGCTCCAGATCGCCGATTTCCTTCAGTTGAGGTTGCAGCGTCTCGAAACGATAGCGTTCGAGCAGGCAGGCAATCGACTCTTGGCGAGCTTCAAGGACGGTACGATCTCGCAGTGGGCGGTTTAACCAGCGGCTGAGCAGGCGGCTGCCCATAGCAGTCTGGCAGCGGTCGACAACGGATTGCAGGGTGTTGTCGCGGCCACCGGCCAAGTTGACATCCAGCTCCAAGTTGCGGCGGCTGGCACCGTCGAGGATGACCGTGTCGTCCAGGCGCTCGTGGCGTAGGCTGCGCAAGTGTGGCAAGGCGGTGCGTTGCGTCTCTTTGGCGTAGCTCAGCAGGCAACCAGCGGCCCCGATGGCCAGCGTTAGGTTCTCGCAGCCAAAGCCTTTGAGATCCTGCGTGCCGAACTGTTGGCACAGGCTTTTATGCGCGGTATCCCGCTCAAAGTCCCATGGTGCGCGGCGGCGTGAGCCTCGGCGCTTTTCGGCAGGCAGACCTTGTGGCCAATCATCCGGGATCAACAGCTCAACCGGGTTGAGGCGTTCGAGTTCGGCCAGCAGACTTTCCCAGCCTTTGATTTCCATCACGCTGAAGCGACCGCTGGTGATATCAAGCACCGCCAGGCCGAATAGGCGTTCATCTCCGAGTACTGCGGCAAGGAGGTTGTCGCGGCGCTCATCCAAAAGGGCCTCGTCACTGACGGTGCCGGGGGTAATGATGCGCACAACTTGGCGCTCGACCGGCCCTTTACTGGTGGCCGGATCGCCGATCTGTTCGCAGATCACGACGGATTCGCCCAATTTAACCAGCTTGGCCAGATAACCTTCGGCGGCATGGAACGGAATGCCGCACATAGGAATGGACTGACCGGCTGATTGGCCGCGAGCAGTTAAGGTGATATCCAGCAACTTGGCGGCTTTTTTCGCGTCCTCATAGAAAATCTCGTAAAAGTCGCCCATGCGGTAAAACATCAGCTGATCTGGGTGCTGATTCTTCAGCTTCCAATATTGCTGCATCATCGGCGTATGACTAGATAAATCTTGAATTGCTTTATTCATCAGTAACTTACGAGTCTTGTATTAAAAGCGTGGGGCATATTTGGGGCAAGAGAGAGGCTCTATTGGTTGCCCTGTTCTATTGGCGCTAAGAACTTGGTGCTAAATGATCTGCTTTGATTCCTGCTGCTTCTTAAGAGTATCACGGCTACCAATTTTCTAGCCGTGGGGCCGTTCGTGAATTTTGTAAGTCATTTGTGTATCTGGCTATACATTAGCTACACATGATGTTATCATGCACTACGTGGGCTAAATGCCCAGTGTAAGCGTCGAGTCTATAGGCTCAAAAACACAGAGAGGAACTATTAATGTGTAAAGAAAACCGAAACGCCCGAGGGGTGTGAACACAGTTAAGGAGGTTTGAAAAGTTTCAGAGTTGTAATTTGTAACACTAGGAGGAGTGGGTAATGACCCAAGTAATGAACTGCCTTTCGAGCCCAGTGGTTGAAAGGGAGAAACCCGTGCCAATAAACATGCGGGTAGATACCAAAAAAAGAAGCCTGATTGATGCGGCTGTGGAGTTGTTGGGGACTGATCGGACCAGTTTTATTCTGGAGGCTGCATGCAAGCGGGCCGAGGATGTAATCATGGATCGACAGCTTTTCTTGCTCAACGATGATGCATTTGGCCGTTTCGAGAGGGCGCTTGATGATAATCCAATAAGGAGTAACAAGTGCCTACAGAAATTGATGTCCAGACCAGCCCGGTGGAGCTGAGTAAACCTGAAAAATTAAATAAATTTCATGATGTAAGTGAGTTCGATTGCGGCGAGGCCACAATCAATGATTTCCTGCACAAGAAGGCAAGGAAGGCCCAAGAGAACAAGCATTCTGTTGTCTATGTCTCTTGCTTTAAGGGTACTAATATTGTGGCAGGGTATTACACGCTTTCGGCAGGATCGGTCGTGCGAGAGAATGTAATACCTAAAAGCTATCAGCGTAACTCGCCTACTGTCCACCCTGTGACTATTCTGGGGCGAATGGGGGTTACTGTAGCCGCACAAGGATACGGGTACTCAGTTGATCTGCTTCAAGATGCAATTCGCAGGTGTATTGTTGCGTCAGAAGATATTGCCATTTCAGCAATCCTTGTGCACCCGCTTAACGACCGCTTAGCTGACTTTTATGCGAAAGAGGCTGGTTTTCAGCGTTGCCCGGACCTGTCGCCACTTACAATGATGCTTTCACTTCGTCAGCTGAAGAATTTGGATGATGGTAACTTCTAGGTTTGTGGGGCAGATGTAAATGTCTACCCCACAAAGCTCAGCGAGACATACCAGCCCAGATGCTAGAAAGTTCGTTCGGAGACTCGTCGTCCATCCACTTGGCGTACACCTGTACTAGCATCGTGAAGTCTTTGTGGCCCATCTGCTTGGCTATGAACGCAAGGTTACCACGGGCTACTAAACACCAGCAGGCGTAGGTGTGTCTTGTTTGATACGGTCGGCGTGGGCGGATCTTTGCCCGGCGCTGAATGTTGTGCCACTTGGTATTCCAAGCGGTGGGTACGAACCATGTATTGATCTGCTTTCTGCGGGCTTGTACCAGTGGTGTCAGCAGTGGCGTGACGGTTTCCTGTACTGACTCATGGCGGTTTAGCTCAATCGCCAGCTTTTGAGGGGCTATGCCGTGCTTAATGCCCAGCAGCACCCGGCAGGCTTCAAGGGCTGGGGGGAAGAGCATAACCGTGCGCTTTTTCCCCGTTTTCGGCAGTTTGAACGTACCCGAGCTGGTGATTGACCGGTTCACATGGATCAGCCCGTTGGCCATATCCACATCCTCCCGTGCCAGTGCGCACAACTCCCCCGGCCTGAGGCCTGTGTACACCGCCAGCGTAATAGCAGCGTGGTCCATAGGGTGCAGGCACCCCTTATCCAGCAGCGCCTCAAACTCACTCTTGGTGAGTGGGTCTGGGTCTCTGTCTGTCATCGTGAAGCGTGTGCAAGCTTCAGCCAGGCCTTTGCGGCAGTAGCCGTTGCTCTCACACCAATTCAGGAAGCCCGCTAGTGTTGCCAGATAATGATTTGTCGTTGAGGTGGCGCGCCCTGCGATTAGCTCAACCCGCAGCTTCTGAATATCCTCTGGCAGTAAGATGCTGCCCAGTCTATTGCCGCCCAACAGGTCTACGCAGATATCCAACGCTGCAAAATAGCGACTCTGCGTCTCTGTGGTGATATCGACAGCCTTAAGCGGCTTGTAGCGCTCCAGCAACGCATGCAGGCGTTCATCCTTTGTATTGCTGAAATTTGTGGCATTACGCGAGTTAGGAAAGTGCCGACCGTAATCAAAGGTGCCGATCTTGATGTCATGCAATACGGCTGCCCGTAGCAGGGCAGCGTGCTTGATATTGGCTTTGGTCAGGGGGAGCCCGAGGGTTTCGCGGTAGCGGCGTCTGCGCCACATAAATACGACCCGGATGCTGTTGCCGTGAATCTCGATGCCGGGGTGTTTTGCCAGCTCGGCCTCCAGGCTCGCTTTTGCTTGTGTTGTGCTGCTCATTTACGTTGTGTTCTCCGTTGGCCTGTGGCGTCCTGCCAGGCCGCTATGCAGCCTCTTGTGGCGTGCTTTCTACCCAGCGATCTACTTCTTCAAGGTTGATGAAGATTCGCCCGTCCTTTGCTTTTCGCCACATGCGGCCTTGCGTCCACATGCCGTTTTTAACTTTGTGCTCGATAGCATTTACGGTGTAGCCGAAGAGTTCGGCGGCTTTGGGGATCAATACCCATCGTGGAGTGCTCATAAGGCTTCCTTTCGTTGTCAGTGATGGTTAAGGGATGCCGCCTGAGTGGTTTCAGCGGGCATATGAAGTCCGTTCACCTGATTTGCATCGGGCGAATCTCAAATGAGGTAATTGATTTGCTGCTCGCTGAGTGCCTGGTGCTTCAGGCGGCTTGTTGCAGAGCGTTGATGATGTTGCGTACTGGCTCAGGGCAAACGGCGTTGCCGAGCATGTGAACAGCCAGCCTGTGGTTGTCAGGGATTTTGTAAGTGTCGGGGAAGCTCATTGCCGCACGGCATTCAAAGCGGTTAAGCATGCGCATACGGTCACCGTCTACGATGGCCCAGCGATCTCGGGTGGTGATCGTGCCAATTGGGCGGTTCAGGCTACGGCCGGTAAGCCCCGATCCGCTGCCGTAGTAGGGCATGATGAATCTGTCTCCAAACTGACGTCGCCCACTCGCAATCCTGCGCAGCGTTGCTGCTGAGCGGCCAGGCTTCTCAATGGGTGACCACTTATTGCTGTTGCTGAGGTCGATAAAGGTGCTGGCAGGGATGTGTGGCTGCGTTTGCAGCCGCAGCATCAACGGGGCTTTGGACTTAGCCAGTACAAGAAACATACGCACCCGATTTTGTGGGGCTCCGTGGTCGGCTGCGTCGATTATGTGCGGCGCTACTGAGTAACCCAGTGCATTCATAGCCGCTTCCCATGGATGGTAAAGCTGCCAACCAAGAAACTCAGGCACATTTTCCACAAGGATAAATTCTGGCCGGTGGTACTCGGCTGCCGATACAACCGCCCAGGCGGTTGACCGGCTGGCGTCGTGCTGAGGGTTGCCGTGAGTCTTGCCTCTGGCTCGGCTGTGGCCTTGGCAGCACGGGCTGGCCAGCATCAAGTCATGAGCGGGAACCATAGACCAGTCAGCCTGATGAAGGTCTTGGCAAAGGTGTTGCGCTCCGGGGTGGTTAAGTTGGTGCCAGTGCACGGCATCGGGCCAATGGTTTGCGGCCCATACAACTTCTACGCCCGCACGTGTTGCGCCAGTACTGAAACCGCCAGTACCGGCAAAAAGGTCAATTGCTTTCATGGTTTTCCAGAAGTATCTGCACATACAAACAGGTCGTGCTATGGCCCGTATCTGTGTAGATTGGGGTGTCAATGCTGAAATAGGTTAAGGAGGTTCTATGGAAAAGCTTTTGGATGAACTTACTCGAAGAGATTTGGGTTGGGTTCATGATGTCTGGGTTCAGATCGGACAGATCAATGATCCTGGGGTGACAGTATTTTTCAAACTTATAGTTATACTTAGTGATGCTAAGGACGAGAGACCAAGAGATCCTGACCACGTCCTTAGCATCACTCTACCCCGCGAGGATGAGGGAGATCTGAATAAGATCAAAGACGCTCTTTTAAATAATCCGTCGCTTAAGCACGCCCATGATTACATCAGAAATCACGGTTGGTACCGGGCAACAGCAGAAGTATTTCCTTAGTAGTAACCTCATGATCCATCTGTAAGGTGAATGTATTTCTGGTTGGGCGTAATTCACCCTCCAATACTTGCTGAAGCCTCCGGACATCTTTGACCGTTTGCCGGAATCCTAGGACTTTGTCGGTGTCGGTGTCGGTGTCGGTGTCGGTGTCGGTGTCGGTGTCGAGGATGCGGATCATGACTCTGCCGGAGGCATGGAGTGGGTGGCGCGAGGGTTGTAGAGACTATGGGGAGCTTCATCAGTTTTAGATAAATACAAGCTAAACTGACTTGCCGGACTCAAGAATTTTAGGATGTTCATACAGTTCCCTCTGGATGTGGGTTGATCTAGTCGCTTGTAAGCTAAGGCTCAGAAAAAATTGCGGTTCAAATGTCGCTATTCTTTAGTCTGTCTTGAGATGTTTAACGATGGCGGTGCCTGATGGTTGAAGTGGATGCAAAGGGTAACCCTGTAGACAAAGTTTGCAGATACTGTAAGCAACTGTTCACTGCTAAAGCACTTAGGAAACACTTGCATATATGTACAGGGCCAGTTGGTGCTCGGGTGTGTGATCTTAGTGGCGCAGCGAGAGCTCATCGGTTGCGAATGCTGTTCGGTCCTAAAAAGAAAAAAGCGAAGAAACGTAGCGTTTTCACAGTCAATGGCGGTGCATACGGCTTGGGCAAAAGCAGAAAGCACTGAGTTGCTCTGATGATTCATTTACTGTCAAACCAGTAGCTGAAAGGATTGCATGATGTTCATGTGGTTTTCATCTGGTTTAAATCGCATGGGTCAGGCATCAGGCGCAGGTGACCAAACCCTGGCCGTGAGGCCAGCCCTGATGCCTGCCGGTGCGATTTAGTTGTTGTGGTTGGGTAGCTGGCAGCATGTGCGTCAGGCTGTAAGCAAGAACTCGGGGCGGGTGATGCGGACTTGTTGCAGTGTTCGCGGGCGCTCCGGGCGGCGGATGGGTTGGGCTTCGGTTGTGTGGCCGGTGTTTAGCATCATGACCAGGGCAAGTGGGGTGATGATGCCGCGGCGGAAGGCCTCTACAATTACACCGCGCATTGTGTGTTGCATGCCCATTTTGAAGCGCACACGGTCTGCGCGTTTTTTGATTGTGTCTGGCGCTACGCGCTGTTCTCGGGCCAGTTCTTTGTAGGTTTTATCGGCTGCTGTACCTGCCAGCAGTTCGGCTTCCTTTCTTGTCAGGCCACGCAGGGCGATCCTGAAGCCGTGGCTTTCGATTACTTCACTCATGTTCTCGCTCTGGGGTGGTGTCTTCCCGGATGCCACTGTTGCCAATGGCATCGAGGAAAACGGTGCTTTCCATTACCGCCGAAAGGGGGCGGGGCGCATTGCTTGCCGGGTCGTTCGCACGGTTAAGGCGTTTAGCCTTCGGGCAGCCGTTCTGGTTTTTCCAGACGTGGGCAGTCGCGCTGGACTGTCTGCTCGCCGGTAGCTGGTAGAGGCAATGCGGTCTGTTTGGTGTTGCATGTTTTTTTAAAGAGCGATGAGCGTGTGTGCCGATCTAAATATAGGTACACCTGTTTATTTGGTCAATAGGCATTCCTATATTTTGTTATCTAAGCCACCGTATCGGCGTTGGGAGAGCTAATATGCAGCTGACTAAATCTACGGATTAAGTAGCTTCAAGAGGGCTGGGGTGGTCTAAATGACGAGCTTAATCTAGGCAAAAAAAAGCCCGCGCTAGGCGGGCTTTGTGTGGGGGGACTAGGCAACTTTTTTCCACCAATCGATGGTTAGATTAGCTAGTACGTCGCTCGAGGGTGCCTCAATGATATCGATGCCTGAGCGCTGGTAGCGGTCGAGTAGTCGACGCGTTATGTCTTGGTGTTTGGTGAATTCGGTACGACTCATGCCACTGCTTTCTTGTGGCATCAATACTGACATTGAGGATCGTTCGCGGTCAGAGTTACTAGCTACAAGCAGTAGATCCGAAGCTGCTTGCAGTAAATTATTTTCGACCACAATCGGGCTCTTGTACCAAGCGGAGACAATTGCACCTGCCGCATGCTCGTTCAAGAGAGGTACATCAACATCGATAGTCGCTCTGTTGTTCAGCTTCAGCCGATAGGGCTCGTTACAGATTATGTGATCAGCTTCAAGTGCCATTTTCTCGCGCATGATCTCAAACAAAGTTTCACGCACTTTGTGGTTGGATTTATAGCGAAAATTATTGTTGCGATGCTTGTCTATCGGCACGCCAAGAGTGACAACGTCGAGGAAGAACTCATCCACAACACTTTCAGGGTTAACACCAGAGGCGTATAGAGGTTCACCCAAGCGTATGGTGTCACTCAGCTCATCGGGAAGGTCGGAGTGGTGTCGGCGTATAGTTTCCTCAATATCCAGCATCAGGTGATGGAGACTATCGTGATCTATACGCTGTCCATACAAGCATTTGATGCGCTCAAAGCTGTCAAGCATCCGGACTTCAACCTTGTCGGAGTACTTGAACAATACGCCTACATTAAGGTATTCCCCTGTATCCTCATCAAGGCACGCGCTAATAGTTCGCCAGTTCCCGTTTACCCCGGTCTGATCGGGCGCGCTGAGTCGTTTTCGTAAACTAGCTAGATTACTCATATGACCATGCCGATTGATTTAGCGTATGCCGATGGTGTGTGCCGCGACTGCAGCAGCAGGATGATAGCGTCAGTATCCAGAGTGTCGAAAAACTCTACAAGTACAGCTCTAGCAGCAGCCTCTCCCCGTTCCCTGAAGCTAACTGCGAACGAATTGTATGCCATGAGCATCTCGCTTTTCCTGGGCAGGCTGTCTGTCCATTTGGGTTCATGGGCATCAATGAAGTTCCGTAAGCGATTAGCTGGTGTGTAGCTTGATCCTGTTGAACCCAAATACCCAGGTTGCCAGTTAGGGTAGATGAGGATGCGACCGTGGTCGATCAGCGTAAGCTCAGGACTGCTGGCAAGCAAATTACCTGGATGGCGGTCAGAGTTGAATAGCCAGTCATCAAAGGCGATAACTTTCGGAATATCAGGTGCGTTGATAAGTTGATGGACCAAGCGTTTGAGACGGCGTTGCTGCAGAAAATCTAGCCTGATACCGCTCATGTGCTTTTGCACGAGGTTCGGATGGTTCATATCTTGACTGAACCAGCATAAATAGTTTTCTTGCAGTTGGCCCTGACCTAAATCTCTTAGAGCTTCAAGCGTAGGCTGCGGAATCTGAGCGGGGGTCAAAAGGATGATTCCAGCCACGGTCGCCACCTTAAACCCGCAGGCTTGGGCTAAAACGTAACCAAGTGACTCATTGATGATCTCTCGATTGTCGACCCGCCTGAGTGTTCTAGGGCAATCGATTTGGTCGGGTAAAGGCTTAACGTAACAGCGCACGCTTTCGCCATCTACTCTGATTTTTGCGCGGAACAATGGACTTATTCCGCTAACCTTTGGTGCGCTCAGCACCCCTGAAAATGCATCACCGCTTAAAATGTGAATCATATTTCTGCAGCTTTTCCTAGGGTGCTGGCGGATTCATGCATGAAGCCTTATCGCCGTTATTGTTTTGCTGGTGAGTTTAGATCGACACGTACCTGCTAGCCTTAACGATAGCTCCGACAACATGAATTCTATCGATTTGACTCAAAAGCATAGTGATAGGGGCATGAGCCTCATTGACGCTCAGCAGTCTCACTTCCCCATCGCGGCAGTACATGAAAACTTTAATCATTGACTGGCCGTCTAGGGTCTTAACTAGTACCTCATCACCAGCCACATAGCCCTTATTTGGCTCTATTAGTACGTATTCCCCGCTTCGTATGCGAGGTTCCATGCTGTCACCAACGACTTTGAGTGCGTAAGCGTTTGGGTCGTTGCTATAAATCTGCACATAGCCATCTCCGTGGCCAACCGGAAAGTCCAAAGCTTCAAAATAGCCATTAGAACCGAGCTGGGCCATCCCTACCACAGGCACTATTCCCTCCTTGATCGGTACAGGCTCTCCCTCTACGTTGCCGTTCACGGCTTGTTGTGCTGGTGGTGAATGAAGGTTGGTCATTTCACCGATCCCTGTTTCAAGCCAGATGGCGCTAACACCGCAATGCATAGCTATAGATGCATTGAAAGAGGACGAGGCAGACTTCTCTGTTTCTAAGTCAGAAATAGAGGTCTGGGTGATTCCGACCTTCTTGGCCAGTTCGCCCTGTGTAAGTTTGGCATGCTTGCGAGCAGCCTTAAGTCGTTTTGCGTAGCTCATAGTCCACTTTTATATAGGTGAGCCTATATTCTTGCAAACAGGTATTCCTATATGTATCTTTATAGGAAATCCTATTTTCTGGTGATTTGATGAATATATATGTGCGGCTAGTCCTCCATTTTGAAGACCAAGAGAAAACGGCGGTTGCACTTGGCGTTAAGCAGGGGACCGTTTCTGGATGGGTCACAGGGCGGCATGGAATGAGCGCCGTAACTGCTCTTCTCGCTGAAAAAATTACGAGAGGGCAATTCAAGGCTTCGGATCTCTGTCCAGCCTTATCCAGGGCAACTGAAGCCATCCAGCCATGAATTACATGCTAGTAGCCGGATGAAAGTGAAAACAGCCCTACAGCGAGGCTGGTAATTCATACAGCTGTAGAGCAGATGGACAGAACACCTTAATGGAGGTGGCTAGTGATTGTTGACGCGATATTGATAGGCGCAGGGGCATTTGGTGTTGCTGGTTTCTGCTTTTTAGTCGGTGTGATTGTGGGGGCTACTACAGGCCAGGAGGGCGCGACGACCTTTCCGGTCACGCATGTGAGCTTCGACAGGACGGTCACAGATGAACAGCGCTTGGCCTTTCTTGAAAAGGCAGCAGAGGCCGTCAGGTCTGGATGTTTAAGCCAGGCCAAGCAGCTTAGTGATGATTCCGCCCGCGATGAGGAGAAGTAGCCATATGACTGCGTCGTTCAACTTCGGCTTATGTTTTTCCCAACCCATCCTTTGCAGGCTTGGTCACAGCCTTGGAGGTGCCTTATGAAACGCCCATCCTTTCAGTTTTACCCCGCCGATTGGCGCAACAACGCAAAGCTCAGGCGTTGCAGTTGGGCTGCGCGTGGGGTGTGGATCGAGCTGCTGGGTTTACTGCACGACAGCGATGATTATGGCCTGCTGCGTTGGCCTTTGCGGCAGATTGCACAGGCACTTGGTTGCCCGCTGAAGTTGCTCAATGAGCTGGTGGAGTGCGGGGTGCTTTATGGCACGGAAAAGGGCACTTGTGAGGCGCTGGTTTTCACGCCGCGCAGTGGCCGTAAAAGCGGTGACCCGGTTGTGTTGGTGGCCGAGCAGGCCGGGCCTGTGTGGTTTAGCCCGCGTATGGTGAGGGATGAATATGTGCGCAATGTGCGGGGCATAGGTACGCGCTTTAGTGAGGGGGCAAACCCTTCACCAAAGGGGGGCATTGGTGAAGGCTTGGATACTGCACCCAGCCAGCGGCAAGGTGACGGCTCTACATCTTCTTCTTCATCTACTATTACTACTACAGCACCTACCGGTGCTTCCGTAGAAGCGCGGCAGCGGTTTGAGATGCACCTGGAGTGGCAGCCGGATGACGTGAGCCTGCGGGCGCAGTTCAAAGCGCTGGGGGTTAGCCCGGAGCAGCTGACAGGGGACGTGCTGGCAGAGTTCCGGGCGTTTTGGGTGACCAAGTCGGTTGCTGACAGCCAGGGTGGTTGGTGCCACCGGTTGGTGAAGTGGCTGAAGGGGCAAACCTCCCGCAAGGCCGCTGCCGGAGCGGCTGTGGGGGATGACTGGGCTGCACAGGGGGTGACGTTGTGAACGGGCCTCTGCATGTGAACAGCATTGCTCAGCAGGTGGCTAAGAGCGGGGCGCAGTCAGTGCCAGCGGTTGCCAAGGTGGTGGCGGTTGATCCGCAGACGAAGGCTGTCGTTGATGATCTTTTTGAGCGCCTGAAGGCGCACTTTCCTGCATGGCGGCAGGCGTGGCCGTCTGAGCTTGAGTTGCACGCGGCCAAGCGTGAGTGGCTGGCGGAATTTATGCGGGCGGGTATTCGTTCGCTGGAGCAGATTCAGGCAGGGCTGCGCTTCGCAGCTCGCCATCCGAGTGCTTGGGTACCGGCTCCGGGCATGTTTGTGGATTGGTGCTTTTCGCCGGAAGCGTTCGGTTTGCCGGGGCTGGAGAAGGCTTACCGGATTGCCATGCGCAATACCCATCCTGCACAGGCGGGGATTGCCCGCTGGCCGCACCCTGCGGTGTATCACGCGGCTGTCGCGGCGGGTTATCTCAACCTGCAACGCCTTGAGCGCAAGGTGAGCATGGAGCTGTTCAAGCGCAAGTACCTGGAGCAGTGCAGGCGTATCGGGCAGGGGGAAGAGTTGCCTCCGGCTCCGGTGGCCGAGTTGCCTGCGCCAATGGGCCGTGGCTCTGCGGTGGTGGCGGCTAGGGCTCTGGCTGAGATTCGCGCTTGTATCGGTGGTATTCGCAGTGGCCGTTGAGCCATTGGGGCTGGCCACTCCGAAGTGGAAGCCAAAGCTGAATCGGGATGGTGTGGTGGTGCCGCAGTGCTGGGTGACGGATTCCGGTTACACGGTGGCTAGGGTCTTTCTCCCTGAGCCGGTGTTGATGATTACCCGACCCGGTGGTGCTGAGGCTTTTGCCTACACGCCGGATGCCGGTGAAGCCTGCGCGTTGATCGTGGCTGATTTGGAGGCCTGTGTGGCCAAGGATGGGGTTGAGTGAGTGGGCGTAAGGCAGCAGGGGCGCTGCGTACCGTTGGGGATGTGGTGGTGTGGTGGCTGGCTCGGGTTGAGCAGAACCGGGCTACGTCTGAGAGTTACAAGCGCAGTACGCGTTCGATGGTGAGAAAGAACATCGTGCCTGCCGTGGGCAAGGTGCTGGTGACCAAGCTGGACCGACGCGTGCTGGATGAAAAGCTGGTGTGGCCGATGGTGCAGGACGGCAAGAAGGCGGGCACTTTGCAGAAGGCTTTTCAGGCTCTGCGGCAGGCGTTTTTGTTGGCTGAGCAGACTGGGCGGATCAAGGCCAACCCAATGGCTTCGATCAGTTACAAGAGTTTTGATCGCGGGCGGATCAAGAGTAAACCGGCGCGGCTTTCCCGCGTTGATCTGCCAGAGCTGGTTCAGCACTTGTCCGCTGCCTTCGACCGTGACCCGGTGGCTGGTCTGCTGCCGTTGATGATGCTGGCTCACGGTACGCGTCTGAGTGAGACGCTGCAGAGTGAGTGGCGGCATGTGTCTCTGATTGAGCGCCTGTGGGTGCTACCTGAGTTGAATAACAAATCCCGTCGCCAGCATACGTTGCCGCTGACGCCGCAGGTTATTGCGCTGTTGGCGCGGTACCGGCAGGCCTTGCCGGATGCTCGATGCAGTGTGGGCTGGGTGTTCCCGGTGCGGGGTGGGGCTCACCTGTCGGCCACCTCGGCCAGTGCGATGTTCCGCGCTATCTCCGGTGGCAGGTGGTCGAGCCATGATCTGCGCAAGTTGATGCGTGACTGCCTGGCTGACCTTGGGGTGGATTACTTCATCGGTGAACGGCTGATCAACCACACCCTTGGCAAGACTGCCGAAACCTATCTGACCCGCGATGTGATGGACCGTTGCCGGGAGGCGCTTGAGCGCTGGCATGCACGGTTGGATGAGTGCGGGTTTTCTCTGGCGCATGGGCTGAATAGCGCTGCTCCTGCACTTTCACAAGTTCCCGCTAATGCAGGCGCGGTGCGGGCTGCTGGCTAATCCTGTGTTTTCACGGGGAGAGGATGAAGTTTCATCCAAGCGCGGACAAACAGAGCGCCCTGGTGCGCATAACGATTGGCGAATAGAGGGGCTCAGGTATGAAGAAACGCGAATTTTTGAACAAGCCGTTGGGTGATACGGAGTGGTTGTTGGAGCAGTGGGGCTGGTGGCGCATGGATGGTTCAGGCGTGCCGCGTTATGTGTCGCCGCTGCATGCGCTGATCCGCGATAACACGAACTATCAGGGCGGGCCTAAGCAGTATTCGATTCTGGATGACACGGCACTGTTTATTGACGGCGCGGTGGCTCGGCTGAGTGCACGGGATCAGCAGATGGGGGATTTCATCTGGCTGTACTTCGGGGCCAAGTGGCCTGCGTTGCGTATCGCACGTGATAACGGAATGGGTGAGGCCAAGGCGCGGGAGATCATAAAGGCCGGTGTGGCGTGGATTGATTGCGCGCTGGAAGGGCTAAGAGAGGCCGCGTGAAAATAGTTCTTTCCACGCGGATAAAGAGTTGGTTTTATGGCACCGTGTCCAGCACAACAGCGTATGACACATGATTTTAAAACCCCGGCAGGTGCTGGGGTTTTTTATTGTCGATCACTCAGCAGGCTATGGCCATATTCACCTTGTTGAAGATGATTACAGGCTAGACTGAGCAGTAGATAGTCCTATTTTAGGGAGTAGTCTTGAGCTGGTCGGATGACCAGTGTCGACCGAGACACAAACAAGCATTACCTTATTCAAGTTAATCAATGCTTGGGAAAAGCTATGCAGCCGCGTCCAAAGTCAATCGCAAATGAGATTGCTGACCAAAGATCACTGCTTTGGCAAAACATGACGCAGACACATCATGTTGACGAGGTCGCTATAAAGCGGCTTCAGAATCGCATTAGTGCACTTCTGAAAAACGAGGATATAGACAGCATTACTCGAGCGATGTTTAACCACGAGCTTTCATATCTATATACCTATCAGGGAAAGATGGACGACGCGATGCGTCACTTCGACAGGACTCAAGGAGTATTGCCAGAAAATGCAATGCACCTGTCGAAAGGGCATTTGTTATGGATGAGTGGAGATTTGCTTCGGAGTCGGGAGGCACTGGAAGCAATCGATCTTGGCCAGGGTGATGACCAACTGTTCCGGACTCTCGTTGGCTGCTGTACTTCGGTTGGCATGATTAGCCAGGCGGGGGAGTGCTTAAAGCGCACGTCAATTAAGGGCAGGCTTGAAGACCATTTCATTGAAGCCTCTGTAAAAATCATTACAGATTTAGGCGTCGATGATTGGGAAGTAACAGCACGATTGCAGACAGCCTCCAATATTATTAGGAAGGCCACCAGTCACCCATTTATGGCATACGATATTTTTGCGGATGGAGATGAAGGGATTTTTTTCCAGTTCATTGTAGATGGTAGTGCCCAGGAGCTAGTTGCCTTGGACCACAAGGTGGTAGAAGCTCTCGTCGATAACCATAGCGGAGAACTCGACTCGATGCTTTCTATTGGTATAAAGCCATTTGAACCAAGTGAGTTCGATGTTTCATATGGGCCATACCATGCCAGTGTGTAACGATGAAATCATGGAACTGTCCGAGCAGCTTCTGGAGCTTGGGGCGAGTGAGGCAGTTATTCGTGCATCTATTGGTAGGAGCTACTACGCGCTCTACCACGAGGCTCTGCGCGTTGCGACGGAAATGGGGCTGCCAGAACAAAAAGTGAGAGGCGGCACTCACGAGGCCTTGATCTCCAGATATGAATCACAAGGCAAGCGTTTGGCGGTAATCGCTAGGCTCATAAGGCGCTGTAAATTGCTACGAGTTAAGGCTGACTATCACCTCGACGTAGAAATGACACCAAAGGAAGCCTTGGTCCATATCCTCCAATGCAAGGAAATCGTGGCTGATATCCGCAACATTACAATCAAAAGCGTAAAGCCTTAGACGTAAACCTAATGCTCGGTTTTTCTCTCCCGAACATCCAGAACGGCATCAACATCCTCGCCTAAGGGCGGGTTGGTGCGTGCATTGTGCTGGATTCAAATACACCACCTGGCAACGCTAGGGGTGATCACGAAATATTTTGGCGTTTAAATTATGTCAGAGCCAGGCCCGCTTACAGCCGCTGGCGGTATTGCGCTATACAAGCTTGGCGCATTCGGCGTGATGGCGATCCTAGCTGCCGTAGTTGTTATGGTTATGACACTACCTAAAAGTCCGCGTGAGTTTACAGTCGCACTTATCAGTACTCTGGTCGGCAGCCTTGGTGGCGGTGCGTTTGTGGTGCGCTGGTTTGAGATATCGCACTGGGCACAAGATGATGCTGGGATGATCGCTATCGGCGGTGTGATCTTTGTGTGCGGATTGCCCGCATGGCTGATCGTTCGGGCATTGTTTGCCTGGAGTGAGGCAAAGAAAGACCGGCCCATTACCGAGATTGTTGATGCGGTTCTGGAGGCGAGAAAGAAGAGTGGGTTGTGAATGTGCCGCAGGTTAGTGCGGCACGTTTTGCTTACTTAACTACCAATGCTTCTTGGATCTGATCAGCATACTTGGAGAGTCGGTTTAGTTCTTCGTCCAGTTGTGTGCCATTTACCGGCGATGATGCAACACGGGCAGCAATTAGTTCCAATGCTGCTGCAACAGCAATGCTTCTTTTTCGTTCTGCGCTTGCGTTTGGATAGTTTGAGCTTGTAAAGCCTGCAAGCGCCTGTATCACTTCACTCATCATTCACACTCCTGTTATGTAGTTGAGCTATTGCAGATTGGGGCAAATGGCCATTAATCAAGTGCCCCAAATTATGATGTATTCGATGCTAGGGCCTATCAGTTGTAGACGTCGGACTAGTCCGTGCCAGAAGTTTCCTACAGCCTATTGGCTTAGCTTGAACTAGGTTGTCTGCATCACAAACGTATGCGGATACGACAATGGATGAGCATGCCCCTCCAGTGCTTGAGCTACTGCTCAAAGAACAGCGCAGAACGAACCAGTTGCTGATTGCTTTACTCACTACGTTAAGTGAAGAGCAGGAGCTGGTTGATATTCCAGATCAGTTAGTCACTCCTGAGGTGCATGAGGCGTGCGCCGTTAAGGCTGACGTGTCTTGATGCATCGGCAATCAGGTGGCCTGGATTTCTCTTGATGGAGTGTGGCGTGGCCAGGCTAAAGACTTTGCGGCCCCGCTTGGTGTTGCAAAGCAACCGGCTGACAGTGGCTGCCGAACCGTCTTGGCGTAGCGGCAAAACATCGACCCAGCGTGGTTATGGCTACCGTTGGCAGCAGGCGCGGGAGCGCTATCTGCTGGATAACCCTTTGTGTGTTTACTGTGCCCGTAAGGGGATGACCACGGCAGCCAGTGTGGTGGACCACATTGTTGCTCACCAAGGCAACCCGGATTTGTTCTGGAATCAAGCCAACTGGCAGGCACTGTGTAAGCCCTGCCATGACTCAGAGAAGCAGCGCGAAGAAGCTGCAGCAGGCCAGCGAGGCCGTTAGGGGTAGGGGGGATCAATTTATGGAGTTGGCCCTTTTGCTAGACCGCACCCGATCCCACGTAGACATTTTTCACCCCCCTTAAGGTTTTTTGTTAATGGCGTTAACCGACAAGCAGCGACGGTTTGTTGACGCTAAGGCTCAGGGTGCGTCTAACCGAGAGGCAGCCGAAGCCGCTGGTTACGCGGCTTCAAGTGCTGCAGTGGCCGGTTCGCGATTGGCCAAAAATCCCGAAGTTATCGCCGAACTTGAGATGTTAATGAGTCGGCGAAATGTTAATGCCAAGACGCCTCAGTTAACGCTTGGTGATGACGATGGCGGCATTGATGGTGACGGTGAGTTTCTGGATTGCCTGCCGGTTACTGAAGATCCCCTTGAGTGGCTGATTGCTCTGATGAATGAGCCACGGGCCAAGGTGTTTGATCGCCGGAATGCGGCTCAGACGGTTGTGCCGTATGTGCATGGCAAAAAGGGCGAAGTCGGTAAGAAGGAACTCAAGGCCGAGGCTGCGAAGGCAGCGAGTAAAGGCAAATTCTCAGCAGGCAAGCCGCCGCTCAGTGTCGTTAAAGGTTAAGTCATGCTCTGGACTACATCGTGCCCGGACTGGTGGAAACGCTTGTCTGCCGGGGAGTCGATTATTCCTGAGCCGTTGTTCCCCTCTGAGGCTGAGGAAGGGCTTGAGGTCTTCCGGGCTTTAAAGATCGTTGATGCGCCGGGCTGCCCGACCATTGAGTCGGCGTGTGCGCCTTGGGTGCTGGCGTTCGCCGGGGCGATCTTTGGCAGTTACAACAGTGAGACGGGCCAGCGGCTGATCACTGAGTACTTTCTGTGTATTCCTAAGAAGAACTCTAAATCGACGATTGCCGCTGCAATCATGCTGACGGCGCTGATCCGCAATTGGCGACTGGAAGCTGAGTTCATCATTCTGGCGCCTACCAAAGAGATTGCAGACAACAGCTTCAAACCTGCGGCAGCGATGGTGAAGCATGACGAAGAGCTCTCAGACCTGCTGCATGTACAGCCGCACCTGCGGCTGATTACGCACCGTGAGACGGGGGCCACGCTGAAGGTCGTGGCCGCTGACAGTGATGTGGTCGGTGGTAAGAAGGCTGTCGGTGTGCTGATCGACGAAGCCTGGCTGTTCGGTAAGAACCCCAAAGCGCCGGACATGATCCGAGAGGCTACGGGTGGTCTGCTGTCGCGTCCTGAAGGTTTCATCATCTGGCTGACAACGCAGTCGAACGAGCCGCCTGCAGGTGTGTTCAAGTCGAAGCTGACGTATGCCCGTGGTGTGCGTGACGGGCGGATTGAGGACAACCGGTTTCTGCCAGTTGTTTATGAGTTCCCCAGGGAGATGGTGGACAGCGGCGAAGCCCGCAAGCCGGAGAACTTCCATCTGGTTAACCCGAACATGGGTTACTCGGTGGACCGGCCAACGCTTGAGCGCCTGTTTATGCAGGCCGAGCTGGACGGTGAGGCTGAGGTACGCGGCTTTCTGGCCAAGTTCCTGAATATCGAAATTGGCCTGGCGCTGATGTCAGACAGCTGGGTTGGGGCTTCCTTTTGGGAGCCTCAGGCCATGGCAGGGCTGTCGCTTGATGAGGTGATCGAACGCAGTGAAGTAGTCGTCGCCGGTGTTGATGGCGGCGGATTGGATGACCTGCTGGGCCTCGCCATTATCGGGCGGGAGCGTGGCGGGCGCCGCTGGTTTCACTGGGCGCACGCATGGGCGCACCCGTCTGTATTGGAGCGGCGCAAGTCTGAGGCACCAAGGCTTCATGACCTGGCCGCCAGCGGTGACCTTACGCTGGTGGAAAGGATCGGTGATGACGTCACCGAGCTGGCGGCTTATGTCGCGCTGGTCAATGAGGCTGGGCTGCTTGACCGGGTAGGGCTGGACCCTGCCGGGATCGGGGCGGTGCTGGATGCTCTGCTGGATGCGGGCATTACCGAAGAACAGACCATTGGTATCTCCCAAGGCTGGAAGCTGACCGGGGCAATCAAAACCACTGAGCGAAAGCTGGCCGAAGGCGTGCTGATGCATTGCGGCCAGCCGCTTATGGCGTGGGCCTGCGGCAACGCCAAGGGCGTGCCATCGGCAAACGCCTTTCTGATCACGAAGCAAGCATCCGGCACGGCGAAGATCGACCCGCTGATGGCCACCTTTAACGCTGTGTCGCTGTTGTGCCTCAATCCGGAGGCGCGGGGCGGTATGGATAGCTACCTCGAAAACGGTTTCTTTGGACTCATAGGCTGAGCATGGCATCTCGTTGGTATAACCCGCGCACGTGGCGGTTCTTCGGATACACCGATACGGACACCGGCAACTATGTCGAGATGGACATGGAGGTGGGCGGTAAGAGCACCAAGGCCGGGGTGCGGGTGACGACTAAGACGGCTCTGTCGATCAGCATGGTCTGGTCGTGCGTGAAGATCCTTTCTGAGTCGCTGGCAGGCTTGCCGTTGAAACTTTACGAGGACTCGGACGGTACGGCTTTTCGCAAGATGGTGCCGCGAACTGACCGGGCGCAGAAGCTGCTGCGCAAGCCTAACCCGTTTATGACGCGGCTGAACTTTCTGAAGTTCGTGGTCGTGAACATGGCGCTGCGGGGCAATGCATTTGCGCTGATTGAGCGCAACCGCAACGGCGAGCCTATTGGCCTGGTCCCGTTGCCGTTGGATACGGTCATCATCGATACCGACGATGACCTGTTGTACTGGGTGCAGCCGAGTGGCGCTGAGGCGTTTCCGGTTTCCCCGGAGAACATGCTGCATTTCAAGCTGTTCAGCCTAGACGGCATCGTCGGGCTGTCGCCTATCGAGTACCAAGCGGAAACCATGGGGCTGGCCAAGGCTGGTCAGCAGTGGTCGGCCCGGTTTATGCGCAAGGGCGGCTTCACTGGTGGTTACGTCGTTTACAAGGACTTTCTGACCGAGAAGCAGCATACACAGGTGCTGTCACGCTTCCCGGATGTACGCCGGGGCGATACCGACGACATCGGCAAGATGGCTGTGCTGCAAGGCGGGCCGACGATTGTCCCGGCTGGTATCAGCCAGAGGGACGCGCAGTTTATTGAATCCCAGCAGTTTCAGGAGGAGGCCTTGGCGGGCATCTACGGGGTGCCGCTGTGGCTGGCAAACCGTGCCGGTAAGACTTCGATCATGGGTTCAAACCTTGAGCAGCAGCTGACCGGGTACGTCACCTTCGGGCTTAAGCCTTACATCGACGTGGTTGAAGACGAGCTCAACGACAAGCTGTTCGGCAACTCTCCGCGATTTGTTGAGTTTGTGGTGGAGGGCTTGCTGCGGGCGGACAGCGCCGGGCGTGCTGCCTACTACACCGCTGCCCTCGGTGGCTCTGGTGGTTCGGGCTGGCTGTCGATCAATCAGGTTCGGATCAAAGAGAACGAACCGCCCCTCGACGATGAGAAATACAACGAAGTAACCCGCTGGGAGATGAAAACCAATGTTCAGCAAACTTGATTGCCCGTTTGAGGTGAAAGCCGCAGATGAGGCGGGCAACTTCGAGGGTTATGCCGCTGTGTTCGATAACGTCGATCTGGGCGATGACGTGATCCTCAAGGGGGCCTTCACCAAGGTTAAAACAGCTCGCAACGGGCGCTTGAAGCTTGCCCTGTACCACGACCTTGAGCGGCTTGTGGGTACATCTGAGTTTAGGCAGGACGACCACGGTTTGTACTTGAAGGGGCGGGTCAATCTCGCTGTCAGCTATGCCCGTGACGCCTACGAACTGCTGAAGGATGGAGCGCTGGACAGCATGTCCATCGGGTTCAACACGCTGGAGGCGGACTATCAGCAACGAGCTGGTCGCAATGTGCGTGTCATCAAGTCTGCCGAACTCTGGGAGGCGTCGTTCGTTCCCTTCGGCATGAACACTGAGGCTGAGGTGCTCAGTGTGAAGTCGGACATCCGGCTTTTTGAAAACGCCCTGCGTGAGCGCATGGGCTTTTCGCGTAAGGAAGCGGCGGCTGTCGCTTCGCTCGGCTATCCCGCGCTGCGCCGTGACGGCGGCAGTGAGGCCACGGAGATCGTGGAAGAGCTGAAACACATTTCCACGTTATTCGCGCAAACATTTGGAGCAACGCTATGAGCGAAGTGAAGGAACTTAAAGATTCTCTGGAGCTGCAACTGAAGCAAGGCTTCCAGGGCTTACAGGCCAAGTATGACTCGGCCATTGCTGAGGTAGAGAAGGGCAACACGGTTGCCACTGAGCTGAAAAAGGAAATCCAGACTCAGAAGGATGAGCTGCAGAAGGTCATTGATCAGGTGCAGGATCTGGAGCAGAAGGGTGTGAAGCTGCGCGGCGCTCCGGGTGAGGCCAAGTCGTTTATTGACCTGGTCAAGTCCAATGACAGTTACAAGAACCTGCAGCAAAAAGCAGCTAACCGTGCCGAGATCGAGGTGCTGAAATCCGATCTTGCGAGCATGAAGGAAACCAAGGTGAACAGCGCCGGGATTGTGGTTCCTAACTACGATCCGACGATTCAGCCGGGCATCCGTCAGGAGCTGCGTATTCGTGACCTGCTCACCACTATCCCGGTTAGTGGGCAGAGCTACAGCTACTTCCGCGAGCTGCTGCACAGCCAAGGCGCGAGCACGGTAGCTGAAGGAGCACTGAAGCCCAGCAGTAACGTGACGTTTGAAACAGTCACCGACCGAATCAAAAAGATCGCGGTGTGGATGCCGGTCACGGATGAGGCTCTGGACGATGTGCCGCAAATGCAGGGCTACATTCAGGAGCTGCTGCGCTATGACCTCAAACTGGAGGAAGAGGCGCAGATCCTGAAAGGCGATGGCACCGGGGAAAACCTGTCGGGTCTGATGACTCAAGCCACCACCTATGACACCAAGCTGAACAAGGCCGGTGATACGGCCATTGATATCGTGCGTCGTGCCATCTATCAGGTGCGCAAGCAGTCCAAGCTGTCGGCCGATGGCGTGACCATGACTGAGCTGGACTGGATGAACATCGAACTGCAGAAGGACGGGGAGAACCGCTATCTGTTTGCCAACCTGCAGGGGCTGGTGACGCCGATTCTGTGGGGGCGTCCAGTGATCACCTCGGACAGCATGGATGAAGGCGAGGGCGATACCGGTGGTGAGTTCCTTGTGGCGAACTTTGCACGTTCTACGGTGCTGTTCGACCGTATGTCGTTCCTGTTCAAGATGGGCCTGATCAATGATCAGTTCATCAAGAACGAGCGGGCTTTGCTGGTTGAGGAGCGCCTGGGCTTGGGTGTTCGTCGCCGTGAGGCGCTGGTGAAAGGTCATTTCCCCTCTGCTTGAGTCCACCCGTAACTGTTAAGGCCGGCCATTGAGCCGGCCTTTTTGCATTTGGAGAACGTATGAATATCAAAGCGACGTGGGGTTTTGTCGGTGACGCTGCAAAGCTCGGTACCGAGTCGGCAAAGGTAAAAGCGGGGCAGGTGTTTGAAGGTGTCGATGACGAATATGCCCATATTCTGATCGGCAAGGGTTTGGCCGAGGAGGTGACTGAGGTGATCAAGCCGAAGGAAACCAAACCTGCCTCCGGCAAAGAGACCAAGTAATGGTCATCGACTGGGATGCCCGGCCTGGTTTGCTCGAAAAGATAAAGCTGCAGGCGCGGGTTGAGACAGACGAGGAAGACGAGCTGATCAAGGATTACGTGGCAGCAGCGCTGTTTCACGTTGAGCAGCACTGTGACTGCAAGCTGGTGGACAGCGAGACGGCAAGCCCTACAGAAATGCAGCTAACGCCTGACATCTGGCAGGCCGTGTATCTGCTGGTCGGGCACTGGTACGCAAACCGTGAGGCAGTGGCGCTGGGCACCATCGCTACGGCTGTACCGCTGGGGGTTGAACGGTTGCTCTGGTACAGGAAGCGTTTTTGATGAGAGCCGGTCCCCTTCGACACCGTGTTGCCTTGCACGCGCAGCAGCGTGTGCCTGACGGCGCAGGTGGTTACAGCGAGCAGTGGGTGGAGCTGCGCAAGGTCTGGGTAGAGATCACAACCCCGACCGGTCGCGTGGCGACGGTCGCTTACCAGATTCAGGCAGTTGTCAGTGCAGAAATCCGTGCGCGCCCGGCTAATGATTTGCAGGCCGGGCGGCGTCTTGTTTATGCCCGTAAGGGGGTCACAGCCACCTATTTGATTGAGGCAGCGTTGCCAGACAACGCACACAGCATGCTTCGGCTGCTGTGCTCAAGCGTTACCCCAAAGCCCAAGGGCCAGTGATATGGCCAGACGTTCGAGAGTCCGCGGTGACTTCAAGTTGCGCGGCGTATTGCGTCGTCTGGCGAATATTGAACAGAGCGATTTGCCACCAGCGATGGCGAAAGCTGCTGACTTGGTGCTGGCCGCTCAGCAACAACTGATCCCCAAGGATACGGGCGCTGCGGCTGCGGCTTTGCAGGTGCGTATCAGTAAAAACGGACTGGATGCCCGGATTGGCATTGTCGGTAAGGCAGACAACCGCCGTTTCTTCTATCTGCGGTTTGTTGAGTACGGGACCAAGGGCTACACGGCAAAGCTAAAGCAAGGCCAGTCGGAAAAGACCAACAAGTCTGACGGGGAGGCCTTCTTTGGTTATTCGCCAACAATCCCGGCGATGCCTGCACACCCATGGCTGCGCCCGAGCATTCAACTGACTCGCGACGATATCCGGCTGATTATCAGTGAAGCCGTGCGCAGCACGCTGGCACGGGCTGCCAAGGGGGCTAGCTATGACTGATCCAGGCGTCGCGTTGCAGAAGGCGCTTTATCAGCGGCTGTCCGCTGAGCTGTCTGTCCCGGTCTATGACGCCGTGCCGATGGATACACCGTATCCCTACGTCACGATTGATCGGGAAGTGAATACCAATACCAGCCCGATCTCCGGGCGGCGGCGTAAGCAGCGACTGATCTATCTCAGCGTGTGGAGCGACTACCAAGGCCAGGCCGAGGTTAAACGCCTGCTCGGGGAGATTGAGAGCGCTCTTGATGAGCGGCGTTTGCCGCTTGAGCACGGGCGGGCGGTTTCGGTGCGGGTGATTGCATCCGATGTTAACCGTGAGCCCGATGGCCGTACCTATATGGGCTCCGCCACTGTGCGCGTTATCACGACGGCTTAGCCCAACCAACCATCAAGCCAGTGGAGGAAACCATGGCAGAAGACAACCTCAATACAGCCGCCGGTTGCCGTTTGGCAATCGGCACCAAAACGCCTGCGGTGTCTCAGGCCGAGTATGAAGCCGACAACTACACCGATGTGGGCGAGATCGAGGACTTGGGCGAGTTTGGCGACACGTTCTCAAGCGTGAACTTCACGTCACTGGCAGATGGCCGAGTGCGTAAGTACAAGGGCACCGCCGATGCGGGGGACATGACGCTGACTGTTGGTTTGGACAACGGCGATGCCGGGCAGCAGAAGGTGAAACAGGCCCACGCTGACCGCAGCAAAGGCAACTACAACATCCGCGTTACGCTCAATGATGGAGATCCAGCCGCCGTTCCGCCCGTAGTGCCGACTACCTTCTACTTTGCGGTGAAGGTGATGAACAACACGGTGGCATCTGGCAGCGCTGATAACGTCGTGCGCCGCAATATCACCCTGGGGATCAACACTGACATTCTTGAAATTGCTGCCGGGCCTGAGGCCAAAGGTGTGATCAATGAGTGATGTGCTCCACGGTACGGTCACCGTGGTGATCGGTGCCCGCGTATACACCTTGCAACCAACACTTGAGGCTGCTCTGCGAATCGAAACCCGCTTCGGCGGTTTGCGTGGGGCGCTTGAGTCGCTGCGCCTGCTGAGCATTGGTGCGTGTGCAGACATTGTTGTGGCCGGTGCCGGGCTGAGACCGGATGAACACACCGATGTTGCTGCCGCGATTTTCAAGACCGGTGTCAGCAAGGTCAGTACGGAGCTGACGCCATTTATTGTGGCGCTGCTTAATCCGGTACCGCCGAGCGTTGCCGACCGGGGAAAGCCCGAGGCGGTCAACACAGCGCAGTGAAAAACGGCAGCTACGTCGATTATTTGTACGGCGTAGCGACCGGCTGGCTTGGCTGGCCGCCTGATGTAGCCTGGCGCACGCCTATTCCTCAAATTCTATTGGCGCTTGATGCCCGTCTGGATTGGATGAGTCCGGGGGAGGCCAAGAAGCCGCAAGGCTCCCATAAGCCCGGAAGCGTTGCAGACAAACTTAAAGCCGCCTTGAGAGGGCGGGGGAAGTAACCCAATACAGCCACCTGAACGGTGGTTTTTTTTGCCCGGAGGAAAGCATGGCTGATCAGGAAGTGCAGGGGCTGCTGATTCAGCTTGAGGCCACCACAGCACAGTTGCGCCGTGAGATGGCCAGCGCTGATCAGTTGGTCAACCGCACTACGGCTTCCATCGACCGTAACCTTGCGACGGTTGATTCCGCGTTTGATCGCACTGGTCGTGCGGCGCAGCAGGCTGGCACGCTGATTCGCGGTGCCTTTGCGGCTGTCGCCGGTGCGGGGCTGATCGGTGGGGTTATTCGTCAGGCTGACGCGTACGGACAAATGGCTGACCGGATGCGGGCGGCTACGGACGGCAGCGCTGAGTATGGCGATGTGCAGCAGCACCTGCTGCGTACTGCGCAGGAAACCTATCGTCCGCTGGCTGAGGCTCAAGAGCTTTATATCCGTACTGCCAGTGTGATGCGAGATCTGGGGTTTGAGACTCAGCAAACCCTGGATATCACCGACTCTTTCAGCTTTCTGTTGGTGACCAACGCTGCCACGGCTGATAAAGGCGCGGCGGCACTGGATGCCTACAGTAAGTCACTCAATACCAACAAGGTGGAGGCTGACAGCTGGGTTTCGATCCAAACGGCAATGCCTACCATCGTGGATGCCATTGCAGCGGCTACCGGCAAAAGTGCTGAGGCAATCCGCAAGCTCGGTGTGCAGGGCAAACTATCCATTGATGACATCAACACCGGCCTGCTGCAGACGGTTGAGGCAAACCGCAAAGCGGCTGCTGATATGTCCGTCAGCGTGCAGGATGCCTTGGTCAACATTCAGAACGCCATCGGTGTGTTCGTCGGTAAAACCGAGGAGCAGACCGGGGTACTCGCGAGCCTGGCCGATGCCTTGGGTGTGGTGGCGGATAACGTCGATATCGTAGCCGGTCTGGTTGCTGGCGTAGCTGTCGGTGCCATCACGCTTTATACGGCCAAGACTGTGCTGGCCACTGTTGCCACGCTGCGTAGCATTAAGGTTGCTGTGGCTGATCGTGCTGCGCGTATTGCGCAGGCCGATGCGGTCTTACAGGCGGCAATTGCCGATCAGCGTAAAGCCCAGACGGCCACCATTCTCGCCACCCGTGAGGCAGCGGCGGCGAGGGGCACGGCGGTTCAGACGCAAATGTCCATCCAACTGGCGCAGGCGCGTCAGCGGGAGGCGGTGGCTACAGCAGCGGTTACAGCCGCACAGTCAGGATTGCGGGCGGCATCTGCCGGGGTGCTGAGCGTGCTTGGCGGGCCAGTGGGGTTGGCCATGCTGGCCGGTACCGCTGCTGCCAGCTTTCTGCTGCTGCGGGACTACGCAGATGAAGCAGGGATCAGCCTTGATGATCTGCATAAGCCGGTGCAGCAGCTGCGGGAGGAGTTCCAGAAGCTCAACCGTGACCAGCGCGAGGCATCGCTGGTTAAGTGGCAGCAGGAGCAGATAGGCGCCACTGACGCTGTTAAAGAGGCCTACGGGCAGCTTGCACAGGCTATCCGCAGCAGCGTTGTCACAGCTCCCGTGCGGGACAGCTCGGGTCAGTACAACCAGCAGCTGCAGGCCTACCAGAGCCTGGTCGCACAGTTAAATGCGGCGCGAGAGTCAGGCGAGGATCTGGCGCCTATTCTGCGAGCGGTTGGCGAGCAGATGCGTCTACCTGCGGCCACCGTGGACGGCTGGATCAGACAGGCGGGGGCGGTCAGTGATGCCGACCAGCGCTCGGCGATGATCGCCGAAACGCTGCGTGTGCTGACTGGGGCGCTCGACGAGAACACCAGCTCCACACAGGCAAATAATGCCGCCAAGGCGGGCATGAGCAATGCGGGGCAGAGCTATCTGGATACCCTGCACAAGCAGCTGGCTGGACTGCAGGACAACGGCAATGCAATCAGGATTGCCAATCGCTATATCAGCGAGCATACGGACCTTACCGAGACTGATCGGGTGGCCATTCTCTCCGCAGCCAGTGCTGTGGAGTCACAGAAGAAGGCCAATCAGACAGCAACCCAAGCTGGTAAAGAGCGCACCAAGTCTCTGCAGGATGAGGTGAAGGCGTTGGACGCCATCATCGACCGAGCGCTGCCGGAGCGTAAGCGCCTGGCTGATTTGACTGAGGGCGTTGCCGGGCTACGTGAGGCTCACAAGCTGGGTAGGCTCAGTGCCGAGCAAATGGAGCTCGGCATCCGAAACCTGAATGAGGCCTATGCAGACGGCAGCCTTCAACAGCAGATCAGGGATGAGCAGAAGCTGGCTGAGGCTCGGCGCAACAGCGCGGAGGCATATAACTCAGCTATGGAGCTGGTATTGCAGGCCCGGCAGGACGCTATCAGCAGTGATGTGGCAGGCATCGGGCTCGGCGACGATGAGCGCGAGCAAATGCAGCGCATGGACTCCGTTCGCAAGAAGTACGCGGATCTGCGCCGGGAGCTTGAGCAGCAACAGGAAGATGCTTCACGCAGGCTCAGCCCTGTTGCTTATGAGCAACGCCTGGCTGATCTGGCGGACTTCCAAGCGCGTGAGTTGCAAATGGAGGTTGATGGTTACAGTGCCCGACTTGCTGCTCAGGGCGACTTTCGGAATGGAGCACGGCGGGCTTGGCAGAACATTCAAGCTGATGCTGCGGATGTAGCCGGTGCCACTGAGGAAGTGCTGACCGGGGGCTTTAACTCCGCCCGTGATGCGCTTGTGGACTTCGTTACAACCGGCAAGGCCTCATTCAAGGACTTTGCCAGCAGCATCATTTCAGACATGGCTCGTATCGCCAGCCAACAGGCCGCCAGCTCATTGCTGAGTGGTGTGATGGGCGCTGGTATGTCTATGGTCGGTGGCTGGTTTGGTGGTGGGGCAAGCGCAGGCGCAAGTGCTGCTGATTACAACGGTTCTGCCTTTGCGAATTGGTCGGCCGCGCAGGCTAATGGTGGTGGCTGGAGCAACGGGGTGCAGTTCTTTGCCCGTGGCGGCGCGTTCACAAACTCCATTGTTTCCCAGCCTACAGCTTTCGGCATGGCTGGCGGTAAGCGGGGAATCATGGGCGAAGCTGGGCCTGAGGCAATCCTGCCGCTTGCGCGTGGCGCGGATGGTTCGTTGGGGGTGCGTGCTGTGGGCGGCGGCGGTGGTTCGGGTACCGCGATTTACATCGAGGCACCTGTGAGCATTTTCACGGAAGACCGTAACGGTGAAGGAATGGAGCTGGATCAGCAGGCGCTGGCAACCAATCTGCAAGGCCAAATGAAAGGCATGGCTGAAAGGGCTATTGCCGACTCATGGCGGCCTGGTGGCACCAGTTGGCGGCATGCCAACGGGAGAAGTTGATGGCCATCGAAACATTCACCTGGGCAGCCGATGACGAGGCGCAGTTAGACGGCGCTTTCAAAGTGCGGTCTGCTCAGTTTGGGGATGGGTATCAGCAGGTGGTTGGGGATGGCCTCAATAACGAGAGCCGTCCGTGGGCGCTAACGTTTGGTGGCAGTAAGGATGAGATCGCTCCCATTCTGGCGTTTGTGCGCCGACATGGAGGTTTCCGATCGTTTCTCTGGAGTACCCCGGAGGGTGTGCTGGGCATGTATCGGTGTCCAACTTATCGGCTTCAGGCTAAGCCCAACGGGCTACAGGTGCTGTCGCTCAATTTCACGCAGGCGTTTAAACCATGACTCTGATTCGTGACTTGCAAACACTGGAGCCGGGCGCGGAGGTCGTGCTGTTGGAGTTGGATGGCTCTGATTTTGGTGCAGATGTTTTACGCTTCCACGGGCATGCGATTCCGCATACCCCGGAGGAGATCATTGCTGCGGGTGCTCATGCGAACCAGTTGCCCGCCAAGCCGATCTGGTGGCGGGGGCAGGAGTATGCCGCGTGGCCGGTACAGGTCACCGGTATTGAAGCCAACAGCGATGGCCAAGCCGTTCGCCCGAGCTTCTCGGTGGGCAACGTCAATGGCCGAATTACTGCACTGTGCCTAGCTTTTGAGGATCTGCTGCAGTTCCGGCTGACCATCCGTACCACGCTGGCTCAGTACCTTGATGTAGCCAACTTCCCAACCGGCAACCCTACAGCTGATCCCAATCAGGAAATAGTTGATGTCTGGTACGTCGACCAGAAAACCCATGAGGACGGTGAGACCGTCGTGTGGGACTTGGCTTCGCCTGCTGATGTAGGGGATCAAAAGGTGGGGCGGCAAATGACGACGCTGTGCCACTGGGCTATGACCGGTGGCTATCGTGGTCCTGACTGTGGGTATACCGGGCCATATGTCGATATAGACGGCCAACCCACAGATAACCCGGCCAAAGACGAGTGTGACGGCTGCCTGGGTACCGGCTGCATCCCGCGTTTCGGCGAGGGCAACCAATTGCCCTTTGGCGGCTTTCCTGCCGTATCGATTATCAGCAGGAGCTGATCATGCTTAAACACATTCTGGCCGCCGTGCGTGAGCATGCAGCGGCTGAATACCCGCGTGAGTGCTGCGGGCTAATCGTCAAGGTCGGGCGGGCACAGCGATATCTGCCGTGTGCCAATACAGCGGTAGACCCGAGCGAAGAATTCAGGATCTCTCCAGAAGACTATGCGGCGGCTGAGGACATGGGAGAAGTCATCGCCGTGGTACACAGCCATCCGGACGCCACAAGCCGTCCCAGTGCCGCCGACGAAGCCATGTGCAACGCCGGGCAATTGCCCTGGTACATCCTCAGTTGGCCCGAGGGCGACCTGCGCAGGCTTGATCCGGTTGAGCAGGTGCCGCTATTGGGACGGACTTTTGTACACGGCGTACAGGACTGTTGGCAGGTGTGCGCAGACTGGTACCGACGCGAGTGGGGCATTGAGTTCCCCAAGTACGAGCGTGCTGATGGCTGGTGGGAGAACTCAGAAGGGCCAAGCCTTTATGAGCAACATTTTGCTGATGCTGGGTTTGTACCGGTGAGCCAGCCGCAACGGGGGGACATGATCGTGATGGCCGTGGGGCGCACGGCGCACCCGAACCATGCGGGTATCTATCTTGGATCAGATCCGACCCTGCCCGGTGAAGAGTCTGGTGTGTACGGGCAGGGGCCGTTTTTGTTGCATCACCTTTATGGGCGGCCGTCAGAGGTTCTTGTGTACGGCGGGCCATGGGGGGAACGGAAACGGTTGATTCTCAGGTATATAAAACCTTAATCCAACTCTCCAAGGGAGTAGATAGTGAATCCCGTGCGAGTTAGATGAGTGACCTGAACCGATCCACCAATATATACCCGGTCAAACTTCTTCGCGTCTTCCTGGCGAGCTTGAGCCCGCATTATGTCTGGAGCTGATGAAGGAAATGATGGCCAGTCAATTCCTGAATGATCCTGCAGGTCAGGTTTTACACCAAGGCCACAACTGAGTTGCTCGGATTTAAAGCTGGACACAGAGCGGTAAGCGTACCCATGGATTACTCCAGAATCGTTGGAAAACCCGAAGTGATAGATCGTTGCTGTTTGGTTGTTGAGGGCGGGGGAATGGTTATTCAATTCGCGCCAGAGGGCCTTCAAAGCCTCGGGAGCATGAGCGTCGATCGTATCTACATCGAAGGCAGTGCCCTCGTTATTCACAAGGCCGATCCAGCGGTTAAACAAGAGCGCCGATCCTGTTGCTGCGATGATCATGCGAAGATGCGGGAGAGTGACGGCCTTGCTGGTAAAGCCTGGGGCTCCGCCCTCGGGGTAATGTAAAAGCGTGTCAGTAGCTACAATCGCTTCGTTTTCATTCGTGTAGAACAAGAGCGATGACATAAAGGTCGTTCGGCCATTTTAGTAAATGGCGGAGACTACTATCGCAGTCTAATTGATAGTTACTGGCATTCCATCCATGCTGGATATTTGGCCAAGTTACGAAAGGATTGTATTGATGTGAAATGCCCGTGCTAATGTCTTACCTTTGGCGTGGGGGGCCAAACATGAGCGTCTGCATAGAAATCCGTCGAGCTACGAATCTAGATATAGCTAACCTCAAAGAAATGGTTCTAGATGAACAAGACTATAGCTTTGGCTCTATTACTGCAGGCTCAGAGTTTGTTGGTGCAATAGTGTTTGTTATCCAGTTCGGAAGTGAAATTGCTGGGTTCGTAACATTCCGTTCCGCTTCTAGCGAAATTTTTCCGATCTTTGTCTTCTCGCGGTATCGCCGTAAGGGTATTGCTTTCGAAGCGATGAACCAGCTTATTGCGTTGCTTAAAGAAAATGGTAGGGAAGAATTAATTATAGAGGTCAGAGAAGGGGCAGAGGCTTTTTGGATGCGAGTGTTCGCCGACTACCCTGTCAAATGCATTGCTGAATCTAAGTTCAGTCTTGATATTTCGAAGCGCTAGCATAACAAGCCGCCCCAGCGCAGAATTGTTATGTCGTTTCGTTGAGGTAAAGTCTTCCCATATCTTAACTGGAGAACGGCATGAAATTACTCATGGGGGGGCTGGTCTTGGCGGCCATCGCAGGCTGTACTACTGCATCTGATTTGCTCAGAGGCGCACCGGAAATCACGGCCACCACCAAGAAATCCCCAAAAGAATATGCACTGTGCGTATTCCCTGCATGGCAGGACTATCGCTCTAGCGCCAATCTGAGCGAAACCATCGACGGTTATCGAATAGTCGTTGGAACCGAGGCGAACGGCCAAACAGATGATGTGCTGGATATAAAGAGTGACGGCAGCGGCAGCAAGGTGATGCTTTATCAGCGCGCCGCCTGGGCGCAGCTGGGGCGTGGCGAGCTAAGGAACTCTTTAAATAGATGCCTCTAAAACGAGTAACCAAGAACCGCCTTTGAGGCGGTTTTTTTATGCCTGGAGAAAAGCAGTGACTGCGACCGAATATCAACCAATGACAACGGTTCGTCTTTACGGGCAGCTACGGCAATTTGGCCACTCGTTCAGGTTCTCTGTTAGCTCGCCTGCTGAAGCGATTAAGGCTCTTTGTGTGCAGATTCCAGGCTTTGAGCGCTTTCTTGCAAACGCTCACTTGCGAGGCATGGAGTTCGCTGTGTTCCGTGGCAAGCGGAACATTGGTCAGGATGAGCTTGGCTTTGGTGGTACCGAAGATATCCGTATCGCCCCAGTGATGCGTGGCCGTAAGCGGGGCGGGATTCTGCAAACAATTATTGGGGTAGTGATGATCGTGGCTGGCTCTTATTTCAGCCAGCCATGGCTTGTGCAGGGTGGTGTGGCGTTGGCTGCTGGTGGTGTCATCCAGATGCTCAGTCCCCAGCCTGCCGGACTAAAACAGTCAGCTGCCCCGGAGAATATGCCCAGCTACGCCTTTGGTGGTGCCAAGAATACAACGGCAGCGGGTAACCCGGTGCCGATCTGTTACGGCAAGCGCCGCTGGGGTGGGGCCATTATCAGTGCATCCATTTACGCCGAAGACAGAGCTTAACCAACAAGCCAAACCGAAACCGCCTGAGGCGGTTTTTTTTCGTCCGGAGAAAAGTATGAGCGCAGCAATTGCAGCCCGCTTACGGGGGCGGAAAGGTGGCAGCAGCAAACCAAAGCAGCCCAAGGAAACGCCCGACAATTTGCGCAGTACCGCAACCGCCAAGATCCTGATTGCTGTGGGTGAGGGGGAATTTGATGAGATTCCGACCGGGCAGGATATCTATCTGGACAACACGCCAATTGCCAATAGCAATGGTGGGATCAACTTCCCCGGTGTCACATGGGAGTGGCGGCCAGGCTCTGTTGAGCAGGATTACATTCCTGGCATTCCGGCTGTTGAGAACGAAACCACGCTCAACGTCGAGTTGCGCAATGATGTGCCTTGGGTGCGCACACTGAGTAACACGCAGCTGTCAGCGGTGCGCATTCGCTTTGCCTGGCCTGCATTGCAGAAGCAAGAGAGCAGCGGCGATGTGGTTGGCTACCGGATTGAGTACCGGGTTGAGGTCTCTACCGACGGTGGTGCCTTTGTCGAGGCTCTGCGTGAAGCCGTTGATGGTAAGACGACAACGCGCTATGAGCGCTCCCGTCGTATTGACCTGCCCAAGGCATCAAGCGGCTGGACTTTGCGGGTGGTGCGCATCACGCCAAATCAGAACACGAACCGCATTGCTGACAACATGGTCATCGCGGGCTTCACAGAAGTGGTGGATGCCAAGTTGCGATATCCGAACACGGCACTGCTATACGTCGAGTTCAGCGCGGAGCAACTCCCGAATATTCCGGCCGTGACTGTTGAATGTCGCGCCCGGCGGGTATCAGTACCCAGCAACTACGACCCAGCAAGTCGCTTTTATTCAGGCATCTGGGATGGAACATTTAAGTCAGCATGGACGGATAACCCGGTATGGCACACGTTTGATGTGGTGACCAATGACCGCTTTGGTGTGGGGCGACGTATCAAACCCTGGATGGTTGATCGTTGGGAGATGTACCGGATTGCTCAGTATTGCGACCAACTGGTACCGGATGGCAAGGGCGGGCAGGAGCCGCGTTTTACCTGCAATCTCAACCTGCAAAGCCGTGCTGAAGCATGGAAGCTGCTACACGATCTGTCGGCGATTTACCGGGGGATGACTTACTGGGCGCAAGGGCAACTGAAGGTTCAAGCGGACATTCCGCGAGCCACAGACTTCGACTTTGCCTTCACCCGCGCAAACGTGATTGATGGAAGGTTCACCTATTCATCCAGTAGCGAGCGTAACCGTTACAGCCGCGCTCTGGTGAGCTATGACAACCCGCTCAACAACTATGAGACAGATGTGGCAGTCGCCACGGATAAGCGCCTGCAACTGCGCTACGGAGACAATCCTGTAGAGATAGGGCCGGTGGGCTGTACCCGTGAAAGCCAGGCTCAGCGCCACGGTAAGTGGGCTGTTTTGACCAACAGTCAGGACCGGGTTGTGACCTTCCGTGTTGGGCTTGACGGACGTATTCCGTTACCGGGCTATGTGGTGCCGGTAGCTGACTCTCTGCTGGCAGGGCGAGAGGTGGGCGGGCGTGTCAGCGCCGTAGCTGGGCGAACCATCACACTTGACCGGGACACCATGGCCAAAGCCGGTGATCGTTTGATCTTGAACCTGCCCAGTGGCAAGTGCGAAGGCCGCACGGTTGTCAGTGTGAATGCCCGGACCATAGTGGTGAGCACGTCATACAGTGAGCCGCCAGCCCCGGAGCTGGTATGGGCTTTGGACGCTGACGAGTTGGCCATCCCTCTTTATCGGGTGATGAAAACCACTCAGCCAGAGCCGGGTATTTTCGAGATCACGGCTTTGCAGTACGAGCCGACTAAGTTTGCCGCAGTTGATACAGGAGCAAAGCTTGAGACCCGACCGATCAGTGTGATCCCAACGGGGGCCGTCGAGCCACCGGAGCATGTTGGGCTTTCGACGTTTAACAGCGTTGACCAAGGTATCGCGGTTTCGACCATGACGATCTTTTGGTCTGCTGTTTCGGGAGCGGTGGCTTATGAGGTCGAGTGGAAGCGTAACGACGGGAACTGGGTACGTTTGCCGCGTACCGGGGCTCCAAGTGTTGATGTGCGAGGAATCTACGCCGGTCAGTATCTGGCGCGTGTTCGTTCGATCAGTGCTTTTGAGATTACATCGAGTTGGCGAACATCATTGCTCACTGAGCTACAAGGTAAGACAACTCCGCCGCCAGCGCCTGCATTCCTGGCTGCTTCACCGCTTGTGTTCGGCATTGGATTGAAGTGGGGCTTTCCTGCTGAGGGTGCTGCAGATACAGCCTTTACTGAGATCCAATATGGACCGGCTCAAGATGAGCAAGCTGCTATGTCGCTTGGGTTGTTTGCTTATCCAACCACGACGCACACAATGACCGGCCTTGCCGCGGGTGTGCGCTTCTTCTTCCGCGCTCGTCTCATTGACCGCACGGGGAATGTCGGGCCCTGGTTCGGTTGGATCATGGGGCAGTCCAGCGATGACGCTGATGTCATTCTTGATTACCTGGTCGGAAAGATCACGGAATCCCAGCTTGGTCAGGATCTTATTGATCAGATTGGGCAGATTGATGATCTGTCTGAGCAAGTGCAGGTTATGGAGGCGCAGCTTGCTGAAGTGGTCGGTGCTGTTGAGTGGAGCGCAACTGATACCTATCTTGAGGGATCAATCGTCAAGGATGGCGGGGCGCTTTATCGGGCCGTTATGGATGTTCCTGCTAACACGTCTACCAGTAACACTACCTACTGGGAAAAGATCGGTGACTATGCGTCGCTGGGCGAAGCGGTTGCCGCACTTGCTGCGCGTATGTCGTCTGCTGAAACAATGCTTGATGACGTTACGGGCGAGCTGGTCGCCCAGGCTAACGAGCTGTCGGCGCTGCAAACCGAGATTGACGGAAAGGCCAGTTCATCCGCTGTTAGCAGTCTAACAACCCGCGTTACTGAGACAGAAAACGAGGTTTCAGCCCTTGTTACTTCGACTCAGAAGCTTTCGGCAACTGTTATGCCTGATGGTGCGGGCGATACGGACTGGGGGGCGGGTGATCTCGTTGTTCACGCAGGCTCAATCACTATTCAGTCAATCTCGGCTGATAGTGATCTTGCTCAAGCAAAGCGTTCTGATTTGCTAGAAGCGCAGGTGGGAAACAACGCTGCAGAGATTGCCCGCGTCGATCTTGCGAGAGCTGAAGGTGATGCAGCGCTTGCATCATCAGTTCAGACGCTGACTGCGTCCGTTGATAGCGCCTCAGCATCCGTACAGCAGGTGTCGCAGGCGCAGGCAAGCCTTGAGAATGGCCTGTCAGCAATGTGGTCCGTCAAGCTCCAGATTGGTTCTGGAGGGCAATATGAGTTTGCCGGTATCGGACTTGGTATTGAGAACGTCGGTGGCGTCCTGCAATCGCAGTTCCTCGTTCGTGCAAATCGTTTTGCGATTCTGAACGACACGGGTAGCGGCCTAGTCTCTCCGTTTGTTGTTCAGGGTGGGCAGACGATTATCAGTAACGCCGTCATCGGTGATGCATCAATCAACTTTGCAAAGATATCTGACACCATCCAGTCAACTAACTACGTTGCTGGCGTAAGTGGTTGGCGTCTACAGAAGAATGGAAACTTTGAAATTAATGGCTCGGTACCTGGGCAGGGGAGAATACTGCTTAATAACAATGGGCTTAAAGTGTATGACAACGCCGGAACTGTACGAGTAAAAGTAGGGAACTTGCTAGCATGAGTTTCGGTATAGAGGTTTTTGATGAAAATGGCGTAAAGACCCTCGGTATGCAGGACTTTACTTACACAAAAATATTTGAAACTACTATCCCTGCACCTGGGAACAATACATCTGTCTATAACGTAACGGTTCCGGGGTTCTCTGACTCGAATTGCGTTGTTGTCTTTACGCCGCTGGTTTACGACCAGAATGGTCAGCCGGGATATAGGGACAATAATGGATATGTCCCTGTCTACAAAAGCATGGGAGGCGAAGTGGTCGGTGTAGTGCGGAGAGCGCTTGCACGATATTACGACGCATCTAACCAGCGCTGGGTTGATTATCACACAGAAACTTATGCCTCATTGATGGAAGTGTACAGGGTGTTTGGAGGTTAAATGTTTGGCTTTCAAGCTTTAAATGACAATTCATCAGTTACGATCTCTGATCAGTATCCAGTACTTGTATATTCACAGCGCGGGCAAATTGTTGTCCAAAATACTAGCGTTGTAGATCGTGAGGCAGTCGGGGTTGCAATGTTTGCAACCCCGATTCAGCAAACAGCTCCGCCAAGGCTTTTCCTCAGGTTTAACTCCGGCAGGCATGATAGCTGCGTGATTTACCTGGACATGATTGGCTCGGCGGGAAACTGGACTGGATTCAGAGTTAGATCAGGGGCCATCGGTGGTAATACTTTGCCAAGGCATGTTTTTGACTACGTGGCTTGCAGGTATTCAACACCGACAGCGCCAACCGGATACGGTATCGCTGTCTACAATGCAAGCGGAGTTCCTGTATATAAAAGCAGCGACAGGGTTGTGAAGTACACTAAGTTCACAAAAGCTTGGTATAGGAATGGTAATGGAGGGATGTTTCTAAATCTTTATCCATCAGGAATAACTATTGAAGATGATGATTATATAGACACATCACCATTCAATAGAGGTAATGCGCATATGAGAATAGACGACCTTCAGTTTACTTCGATGAGGATGCTTTCTGGTGGTCAGAGAACTCTGGCGCTTGTATCGCAATGCAGTATTTCTATATCGGCACTCGGCGGGCCTCAAGAGGTCGGCAGCACATATTTCTGTCTTCCAATTTGTAAGTTCCCTATTTCTCAATATCCATAACTGATTCTAGTTGATTTGGGGTGGCTATTAATATGGCTATCGGGTGTATTTATGGTTATGCAAATTATTGATACAACTACCGATAATGGAACTTATCGGGGTGATCCTGCGAAAACTGCATTTGAGAAATGCAACGCTAATTTTTCTGAGACTACGATAAAGTTAGATGCTGTCGACGACAGTATTGAGGATATATACAGAAAACTTCCTAAAATTCCTGACTGGGCTGCTTATGATGGCGCAGCTAATGCAATAGTTCTGGCATCAGACATACCACGTGCCGCATACAGAACCGGCGACCGTATTCGCTTTCGTGCGACCGTCACTAATACCGGCGCGACAACAGTAAATGTGGATGGGCTAGGTGTTAAGTCAGTCGTGACAATTACCGGTGCTGTTTTTCCGCCTGGGTACATCCGCACAGATGTTGAAACGGAAATGACGTATGACGGTGTGAAGTGGATTGCTGATCGGGCGACTGAGCGAGTAAGCAACGCCAGTGGTTGGTATATCAGGTATGCCAGCGGTAAGTGTGAGTGTGGTAATTCAGAAATTATTAATCGAACTGTGTCAGCAGCAGTTTATGGGCCAATTGGTTGTTCTCTTCCTATTGCAATGGCTAATCAGTCCTACTTAATTCAAGTAGAGAATAGTTACTTTGGAACTTCTCCCAACGCATATTTTTTTGATTACGGAATTTACACATCAAAGTCAGCTACAGGTTTTAACATTGCTTTTTACGGTAGAACGCCGGGGCTGCCAACTGTTCCTCCGAGCATAGGTAATCTCTACTTTACCTGGCGAGCAGAAGGGTTCTGGTACTAATGAAAATCTATCTATCCCCGATTTCAATGCTCGCGACTCTTGACGCCTCTGTTTCTGGCGACACAATCACGGTCAACGGAATCACACATTCGTTGCTTGGCCTTGTTGAGCTTGTCGAAAATGAGCTGTTGCTGCCGGACTTCATCGTTGCCGCAACTGATGACAGCGTCACGCTGTTGCTGCCGTATTGGGGGGAGGCATCTGAAGCTGTGCGGTTCCCTGTGCCGATCATCGACCCGCCTGACGGCCCGCTAGCTCTACCGTCCTGATAGCCTGGCCGTCCTGCTGCGGCTTTAAACTGGAAAATCATCAGCACCCGCAGCTATGCGTTCGGCAATCAGCCGCAGCTCTGAGAACGCCGCCCGCCGCTCTTCAGCTGTCATGGCTTCTTCGTTGAATGCTTCGGCAGCCGCTTCAAAGTCAAGTATTTGTGCTACAGCAAACTGCCGAGCCACGCGACTGGCTAATCCCAGTCGTATCAGTTTCTTGCTCATAAGCTCCCTCAAAAATTCTAGGGATTGAAACCCGCTTCTCAGCTCAATTCAACCAGGCCGCCCTATGGGCGGTTTTTTATTGCCCGGAGAAAACATGACGACAAAGATTCCACGCGGAATACGCAACAACAACCCTGGCAACATCGACTACAACCCGGTTAATGACTGGCGCGGCCAGTTGGCTCATGTGCCAACAATCGAGCCACGTTTTTGCCGTTTCGACTCGCCACAGAATGGCATCCGGGCTCTGGGCAAGCTGCTGCTTAATTACCAGCGTAAGCATGGGCTCAAGACGGTCCGGCAGATCGTAAACCGCTGGGCTCCACCGAAAGAGAACGATACTGGCGCTTACGTGTCTCAGGTCGCTAAGGCGCTAGGCATTGACCCAGACGCGCCGATCGATCTAAGCAAGAAGCACCTGTCTCCGCTGGTTGTGTCGATCATCAAGCATGAGAACGGCCAGCAGCCGTATAGCGCCGAAGTGATCGGGGAAGGAGTGCGGAGGGCACTGGCATGAAAACTACCTGGCTATTGGTTGTTACCAGTCTGTTGTTAGGGGGGATCCTTGGCTGGGTTACAAACGGCTGGCGATTGTCAGCTGAGCTATCAGGTATTGAGCAGGCTTATAGCCAAAAGCTTCAAGAAATGGCGACCGCCAGTGAAAAGCAACTTCTCTATCAGCAGGAAAAAAGACTGCAGCTTGAACAAGAACTGGCCCTTCTGGATACACGCAGCCACAAGGAATTGACCAATGCGATTGAAGAAAACGACAGGTTACAGCGCCTGTATTCTGATGCTGATAATGAACGTCGCAGGTTGCGAATCGATGTCAAAGTTGCCCGATCAGCTGCCATCGTGTCCGCCTCCGGCAGCACCTGCAGCGTGGGCGATGGAGCCTCATTCGAACTCAGTGAAAGAGCTGGACGCGCTGTTTGGAATATCAGGAGGGGAGTGATAAGTGATCAGAAAAAGCTGATTTACCTTCAAGACTATGTGAAGCAAATCAGAGGTGAAGGGTACTAGCCCAATTTTCTAATCAAAAGAGCGACCGGTAAGGGTGTTACAGCACGCAAACCGGTCGCTCAACCTGCAGCCATTCCTGCAAGCCAAGCCAAGGCTCTTACCTCGTGCACGAAGCCGGGGAAGCCTAACACCTGTTTATTTATACAGTAAAGGTCTTGCAAATGACTATGCCAATCGTTCCATGGCTCGGCGGTAAGCGCCGCCTAGCTGATCGTCTGCTCCCGTTGTTCCCTGCGCATGAGTGCTATGTTGAGGTGTTTGCAGGAGGGGCCGCGTTATTTTTTATGCGCCCTCAGGCCGCTCCTGTTGAAGTCATCAATGATCTCAACGGTGATCTAGTCTGCTTGTATCGGGTCGTTCAGAACCACCTTGAGGAGTTTGTGCGGCAGTTCAAGTGGGCGCTGTCGAGCCGTCAAATCTTCGAATGGCAAAAGATCACTCGTCCTGAAACCCTTACCGATATCCAGCGTGCTGCTCGGTTCTTCTACCTGCAGCAGCATGCCTTCGGCGGTAAGGTCAGCGGCCAGACATTCGGTACCGCGACCACTGGTCCAGCGGTGAATCTACTGCGAATTGAGGAAAACTTGTCAGCTGCGTGGCAACGGCTGGCGGGGGTCTATGTAGAGAACCTAGACTGGCTCAAGTGTGCTGAGCGCTACGACCGTCCGCATACGTTCTTCTATATGGATCCGCCGTATTGGCAAACCGCAGGCTATGGCGTGGACTTCCCTTATGACCAGTACCTGGCCATGGCAGACTTCATGCGGCGGTGCAAGGGCAAGGTGATGGTCAGCATTAACGATCATCCCGAGATCCGCGCTGCGTTCGAGGGGCACCACATCGAGCGAACCGATATCCGCTACAGCTGCACGAATCAGCGTGGGGGTCAGGCAGGTGTGACGGGTGAGCTGATCATTATGAACTGGGAGCCTGCCGCTTTGGGCGGCTTATTCGACTGCGCATAACGCAAAAAATAAGGCCCGGTGCCGTGGGAGTTCCCTGCGGCACCGGGCCTTTTTGCGTTCTAGCCAGGCCGATAGTCGTGGTGAACTTCAATTTCCCGGATTAGCACTATTATACTGTGTTTATATACAGTGATTGGTGTCAGCTATGTCATTCGACTACCTTGGACGAATCTCCCATGGAGGGGGGAGTTATCCGTTCTTTTCTTTCCGGGTGCCTGCTGGTTTCCCGAGCCCTGCACAGGATCACCTGGAGCGGGATATTTCACTGGATGAGCTGTTCAACCTGCGGGCTCCGCATACGTACATAGTGCGGGTGGCCGGAGACAGCATGGTGCAGGCGGGGATTTTCGACGGTGATCTGTTATTGGTGGATCGCTCAAAAGAGCCGCGAAGCGGGGATATCGTCATTGCAGCGCTGAACAGTGAGCCACTGGTTAAGCGCTTTTGCATTGAAGGGCAGATGACGGTGTTGCGTTCTGAGAATCCTAAGTACCCGCCACGCTACATTCTGGAAAACGATGAGCTGTCGATCTGGGGTGTGGTGCGCTTCAGTGTGAGAAGCCACGACCATGGCTGACCAAGTCTTTGCGCTGATCGACTGCAATTCTTTTTATGCGAGCTGCGAGCGAGTTTTCCGGCCCGATCTGGCTCGGGTGCCTATTGTGGTGCTGTCGAACAATGACGGCTGTGTGATTGCCCGTTCGGCGGATGCCAAACCGTTCGTGAAGATGGGCGAGCCGTATTTTCAGATCAAGAACAAGCTGCGTAAGCACGGGATCATGGCGTTCTCCAGTAACTACGCGTTGTATGGTGATATGAGTCAGCGGGTTATGACGGTCATTGAGTCGATGGTTCCGGCGCTTGAGGTGTATTCGATTGATGAGGCGTTTGTAGAACTGTCCGGCCTGCCAGTCGGGGCTATTGAACGGCTATGCCGGGAGATCCGCGCCCAGGTGCTGCGCTCTACGGGAATTCCGACCGGGGTGGGTATCGGCTCGTCGAAAACCCTAGCCAAGCTGGCTAATCACGCGGCTAAGCGCTGGCAGCGGCAGACTGGCGGGGTGGTGGAAATTCTGGCCCCGGAGCGCCGAGACAAGCTGCTGAAGGCGGTTGAGGTCAGCGAGGTGTGGGGCATCGGCAGGCGGATGACGGCTCACCTTGAGGCTATGAACATCAAAACTGCATGGGAATTGGCTCAGGCCGATGCATGGACGCTGCGTAAGCAGTTCAGTGTGGTGGTGGAGAAAACGGCCCGTGAACTGCGGGGCATTTCGTGTCTGGAGCTGGAGCACGTTGTACCCAATAAACAGGAAATTTGCTGTTCTAGGATGTTCGGCAAACGGATCCGTGAGTTGCCTCCTATAAAGGAGGCGGTGGCCAGCTACGCAGCGCGGGCGTGCGAGAAACTGCGCAAGCAGGGCTCACTGTGCAAGAAGGTGCGCGTCAGTATCCGAACCGGCATGTTTAACCCGGACGAGGCGAAGTATGCGCGGGGCATGATATGTGAGCTGCCTTACCCAACGGACGACACTCGGGTCATCACCAAGGCGGTAGTTGAGGGCGTTGAACAGGTTTTCAGGGAAGGGCACGCCTACGCTAAGACTGAGGTGCTGCTGATCGACCTGTGTCAGCGCGGTGAATATACAGACGATCTGTTTGCTACCACCCAGCCTGCAGCTGCCGAGAAGGTCATGCAGGTGATGGATACCATCAACGCTCGCTGGGGCAAAGGCACCCTGCGCCCTGGTGGTGTTCCAGTTTCAGCGGATTGGGCTATGCGACGTGAGCTTTTGAGTGCGTGTTACACAACCCGGCTAGATCAGCTCTGGACTGTGGCTGCTAAGTGAGCAAACGCTGGGGCAGAATTGGGGCAAACGTGATGCCATTACATGCCACCTTATGCCTCTCAGACAATAAGGGAGAGTCCTGGTTTTGAGCTTGAACCCCAATATCTATGGGCTTTTGCGTTATTTCAGGAAACTATTACGGCATCATCGGCGTGTGAGAACTGAGGTCGCTTTGGCTCATCGTTTAGCTGTCCGGCTGTATCGCAAAAGCGCCTAGTGTACGGTATCCACCCCCACAGGCTTAAGCCCGGAGTGCAGATGAAAACCAATGAAGATGAATTGACTGGACTGGCGGCTGAACTGGGCCGCAGATTGTCTGCGGCTGGTGCGCAGGTGGCCACAGCTGAGTCCTGTACGGGGGGCGGTATCGCTGAGGCGATTACCCGCATTGCTGGCAGTTCGGCCTGGTTTGAGGCCGGTTATGTGACGTATTCAAATGCGCAGAAGACCCGGCAGTTGCAGGTGCCGGAGAGACACTTCGCTGAAGTAGGCGCGGTCAGCCGAGAAGTCGTCGAAGCGATGGTGCGTGGTGCTCAGGCTAATAGTGGTGCGCGCTTTGCTGTGTCAGTCAGCGGTGTGGCTGGGCCTGGCGGAGGTTCTGCGGAGAAGCCGGTGGGAACGGTATGGATTGCTTGGGGCGATGGTGAGCGCTTGATTAGTCAGCGTTTTCAGTTCGATGGAGACCGTTATCAGATACGGCGACAGACGGTAAAGGCCGCTCTGGCGGGGCTTCTGAGCTTGCTTGCTGAATAAAATCCGATCGCGGGGTAGGCGAGTTGCTTGCCCTGTGGAATAATACTGTCTACTTATACAGTTGTTGGTGGCCGCTAGCAGGCCCTTCTTGATACGAGAGGACTTAAATGGACGAGAATAAGAAGCGCGCCTTGGCGGCTGCCCTGGGCCAGATCGAAAAGCAATTCGGTAAAGGCGCGGTCATGCGCATGGGTGATCATGAGCGTCAGGCGATTCCTGCCATCTCCACCGGTTCTCTGGGCTTGGACATTGCTCTGGGCATTGGTGGCCTGCCTAAGGGCCGTATCGTAGAAATTTACGGCCCGGAATCTTCCGGTAAAACCACGCTGACACTGTCTGTAATTGCTGAAGCGCAAAAGCAGGGGGCTACCTGCGCCTTCGTCGATGCTGAGCACGCTCTTGATCCGGACTACGCAGGCAAGCTGGGTGTGAACGTTGATGATCTGCTGGTTTCGCAGCCGGATACCGGTGAGCAGGCGCTGGAAATCACCGACATGCTGGTGCGCTCCAACGCGGTTGACGTGATCATTGTCGACTCCGTTGCTGCACTGGTGCCGAAGGCTGAAATTGAAGGCGAAATGGGTGATATGCACGTTGGTCTGCAGGCACGTCTGATGTCGCAGGCGCTGCGTAAGATCACCGGCAACATCAAGAACGCCAACTGCCTGGTGATTTTCATCAACCAGATCCGTATGAAGATCGGTGTGATGTTCGGTAGTCCGGAAACCACCACTGGCGGCAACGCACTGAAGTTTTACTCCTCTGTTCGTCTGGATATCCGCCGTACCGGCGCGGTGAAGGAAGGCGACGAGGTTGTCGGCAGCGAAACCCGCGTCAAGATCGTTAAGAACAAGGTTGCACCGCCTTTCCGTCAGGCAGAGTTCCAAATTCTGTACGGCAAGGGCATCTACCGTAACGGTGAAATTATCGACCTCGGCGTACAGCTCGGTCTGCTGGAAAAGTCCGGTGCCTGGTACAGCTACCAAGGCAACAAGATCGGTCAGGGTAAGGCGAATGCGGCCAAATACCTCGAGGACAACCCGCAGATCGCTGCTGAGGTTGAAGGCAAGATTCGTGAGCAGCTGCTGTCGACTCCAGCTTCCAACAAGGCTGATGCCACTGCTGATGAACCGGCTGACGCCGACTTCTGATTTAGATGGTCTCCGTCGTTCTGGATACGCCCGTCGCAGTACGGCGGGCTGCAATGGACTTGTTGGCGCGACGCGAGCACGGCCGTGTTGAGCTGACCCGCAAGCTGCGGGGGCGCGGAGCACCTGAGGAGTTGATCGAAGCAGCCCTTGATCGCTTGGCCGAAGAAGGGCTGCTGTCAGAATCGCGCTATCTCGAGGCTTATGTCGCTCAGAAAGCGCGCTCCGGCTACGGGCCAGCGAGAATCCGTGAGGAACTGACTCAGCGAGGTTTAAATCGGGCTGATATCCAGCAGGCGCTGGATGAGTCAGGAATCGATTGGCGCCAACAGCTTGAAGAGGTCTGGCGGCGGAAGTTCTCTGCCCGAGTGCCAAATGATCCCCGTGAGCGGGCCAAACAGGGGCGCTTTTTGGTCTATCGGGGGTTTCCTATGGACATGATCAACCGCTTGCTCCAAGGACGGTTGGATGAATAGCCGCTAAGTTTGACGTCCTGAGGCGATGTTGTACCGGCAGGGCGCATAAAGTCTGTCAGGTACGAATATCAGTTAACCCCGCAACAGCCACTGTTGCGGGGTTTTTCGTTAGTCATTCAGCCAATGAGCGGGCTGGTTAATCACATCAATCAACTCTCGCAGGCGACCATAGTTGCGGCCGTTGAAGTTAAACGCCAGTCGGGTGAGCTCAATGCATTCGGGTTCGTCCTGCTCAGAGTCACAGGGGCCCTGCAGTTGAAAACTGCCGTCGGTGCAGAGATCAGCAAATGCATGGCTGATTTGATGCAGGCACTGCTCTGTGAGCGGGCGATGCATGCGAATGACAAATAAGTCCTCAAGCCAGCGACTGGAGTGGTAGTTGCTGTAGAACCGGGTTATTTCCTCTACTACCTCTGCAACGCTGTGTGCCAGTCGCATCAGCTTTAGATCGCTAGGCAGGATGTAGCCGTTGTCCTGAAGCTGCTCAGTAAGGTAACTCAGAGTGGCGGGCCAGAACTGACCACCCGGTTGGTCCAGCAGAACGACCGGTACGATTGGGCTTTTGCCGGTCTGGATCAGAGTCAGGACTTCCAGCGCCTCATCCAGCGTGCCAAACCCGCCTGGAAGCAGGACCAGCGCATCGGCCTCTTTGACGAAGAACAGTTTGCGCAGAAAGAAAAAATGGAACGACAGCAAGTGCTCGCTGCCAATTACGGTAGCGTTGGCGGTCTGCTCATAGGGCAGGGTAATGTTCAGGCCGATACTGTGATCAAGTCCTGCGCCTTCGTGGGCAGCCGCCATAATGCCGCCGCCGGCTCCGGTTATGACCATCAGGTCTAGGGCTGCCAGTGCCTCACCTAACTCGCGAGCCTGAGCATAGAGAGGGTGGTCTGCCGGAGTGCGGGCTGAGCCGAATACGGTGACTTTGCGCCGCCCCTTGAACTGATCAAGCGTGCTGAAGGCGTGCTCCATCTCATGCAGGGTCTGCATCATGATTTTGGCGTCCCAGCGATTACGGTCGGCTTGAGCCATGCGCGTGACGCTGCTTAGCATGGTCCGATAGAGCTCAAGATTGGCGCTGTCGTGTGGCGTGGCCAGGCGGGACAGCTGATCAATCAAGTCGCGTAACTCAGTGCTGGCAATCGACACGGGTTGTGCTGAATAGGCGTCGGCCTCATAAGGCATAAGTGCTCTCCTCAAGTGCCCTGGCGCAGGTAATGCCGACCAGGGGCACACTGCTTGATGGGTTACAGAGCAATTTGCTCGCCGGGCTCGGGGATGATTGCATCCCAGTCCAGTTGATCGCGTATGGCCAGTTGCAGGGCGCGGCTCTTCTCTAACTCACCGTGTACCAGATAGAGCTCAGGTTTGTTCTCAAAGTGGCTGACCCAGTCGATCAGCTGTGACTGTCCAGCGTGTGCGGAGAATCCGCCCAAGGTGTGAATCTTGGCTCTTACCGCAATGCGCTGATGGAACAGTTTGACCGATTCAGCACCTTCAACCAGTGCACGGCCCAAGGTGCCGCTGGCCTGGAAACCGGGGATGATGATGTGAGTGTTTTCGCGCCACAGGTTGTGTTTGAAGTGGTGGAGAATACGACCTCCAGTACACATGCCGCTGCCTGCAATGATGATGGCACCGCTGCTAATACGGTTGACCGCCATTGAGTCGTCTGTGTCCAGGGTGCAGCGCAAGATAGGGAGCCAGTCCTGAAGCTGTTTGTAGCCACCAAAAACGGGGTCGCTGGTGGTGTCCAGCTCACTGATATGGCGGGAGTAGATGGCATTGGCGCGTATAGCCATAGGGCTGTCGAGGAAGACCGCCTGCTGTGGCAGGCGACCTTCGCGGTAGAAGCGGCCCAGGTAGTAAATCAGGTCTTGTGTGCGGCCTACGGCAAACGCTGGAATCAGTACATTGCCGCCGTCGCGGTGTGCCTGCTGCAGAATCTCGGCGAGCTCTTCGAGGGTGTCTGCGTTATTGCGGTGGTCACGGTCACCGTAAGTGGACTCCATCAGCACCACATCTGCCTGTTTCAGTGTGCTGGGCGGCTTCATCAGTGGCGAGGTGGTGCAGCCCAGATCACCGGAGAACACCAAGCGTCGGCTCTGAATCTTTTCCTGTACGACCACTTCAACAATGGCTGAGCCAAGAATGTGGCCCGCGTCATGCAGTGTCACGGTGATGCCCCGAGCTACTTCAAGCGCCTGGCCATAAGGCAGAGCCTGGCATTGTTTGAGGGTTTTCTCGGCATCTTCCACCGTGTACAGCGGTTTGAGCGCGGGTCTGGCGCGGCGGGCACGCCATTTGTTCTCCCACTCGGTGTCCTTTTCCTGTAGGTGAGCTGAGTCTTGCAACATCAACTCCATCAGTTCGCAGCTGGCAGGCGTGGCATAGATCGGACCGCGATAACCGGCAGCTGTCAGCTTGGGCAGCAAGCCGCTGTGATCGATATGGGCGTGTGAAATAACCACAGCATCAAGTTCATGAGGGTTGAACGAGAATGGGCTGCGATTGCCTTCCTGTTCCTCTCTGCGCCCCTGCCGTAAGCCGCAGTCCAACAGAATCCGGGCTCCTTCATGGCTTTCTAGAAGGTAGCAGGAGCCGGTAACTTGTTGGATTGCACCCAGAAACTTGAGTAAAGCCATTACACATCCTTTGCTGAATAGTCACTTTTTCGAGACTGAATGGTGGATTAGGTCAATTTGATTGACGTCATCAAGTGTATGCTGGTGCGAACTTTAGACGTACGTACAAACTTTGTGGAGTGATTGTATGACACAGCTTCTCCCTAGCGCTGAAGAGTTGGCACAACATGCGGTCGACGAACCTGCTTTCGCAGAGTGGCGCGCCGGTTATGGTGCCATTCAGCACACCGATCACACAGCAGCGGCTGTGTATCGTGTGGCGCATCAGTTGGTGCAGGCGGGGTTGCAGCCGAGTGTGGCTGAGGTCTATCGGTGCTTAGTGGCGTTAGACCGTCTGGCCGCAGCTGGCATGTGGCTCGTGGTGCACATGACTTACGCTCAGCGCGTACGTTTAAACGGTGAAGCGTTGCGTGCCAGCGATTTCAAACCAGTGCCTGAGGGGCACACAGGAGGTGCGCTGAATATGGTGCCTGCTTACGCCGGGTATTTGGCCCTGAACCAACTGACGGGCGAGACCCGCGGCTGGCTAATGGGTCAGGGGCACTGTGTGGCCGCCATTGAGGCGCTCAATCTGCTGACTCAAAATCAGCACTCGGAGCAGGCGCAACGTTACCCGCTCAGCGAACAGGGAATGAGCCTTCTCGCTGCTGATTTTTACAGTTATCAGCAAGCCGGGGATGGCCAAGTCAGTGTTCCACTTGGAAGTCATGTCAACCCACACACTGCCGGCGGAATCGCAGAAGGCGGCTATCTGGGCTTCGCCGAATTGCAATATGCACACTTGCCGTTGCCTGGGGAAAAACTAGTGGCTTTCCTTTCAGACGGCGCGGCGGAGGAACAGCGTGGTAGTGATTGGATTCCGCGGTGGTGGCGCAACGAAGACTGTGGCGTTGCGTTGCCTGTGATGATCGCTAACGGGCGGCGCATTGAGCAGCGTACCGAATTGGGCACTGAAGCCGGTTTGGAGGGGTTCCGTGAACACCTGCGCCAATGTGGATTTGATCCATTGATGTTTGACGGTCGTGACCCGGCTGCGTTTGTTTGCACCCTATGGGATATGGAGCAACGCTTGGCACATCGCGTTAGGGACTTGAACGACGGCTTGCTGCGATACCCACTTCCAGTCCCATACGGCATAGCACAAACCAGTAAAGGGTTTGGCTTTTACGGGGCTGGGAGCAATGCAGCGCATAACCTGCCGTTGCCGGGGAATCCGCATGTGGATCAGGCCGCGCGTGAACTGTTTAATCAACATGCTGCTCAGCTTTGGGTTGATCCTGAGGTGTTGCAACAGGTGTGCGAGCGCTTTAGCAATCGGGGTGACAGGCCGCTGGAGCGCGATAACCCGTTGGCGCATCGTCATCCCCAGGGCTTGCAACTACCGACTTTGAACTATCAGGCTCAAGCTTGCTCACCGATGTCGGCTCTGGACCGTTTCTTTGTGGATCTGGTTCAGCTGAACCCCAATTTGCGGCCTCGGGTGGGTAACCCGGACGAGTTGGCCAGTAACCGCCTAGGGGGCGTTCTCAAGGCACTTAAACACCGGGTTAATTTCCCCGAGGGTGAGCTGGAAGACGTTCATGGCGCGGTGATTACTGCGTTGAATGAAGAAGCCGTGGTATCGGCCTGCTTGGCCAATCAGGGCGGTTTGAATCTCGTGGCAAGCTATGAAGCCTTCTGCGTGAAGATGTTAGGCGCAGTCCGTCAGCGCATTATTTTTGCCCGCCAGCAGAAGGAGGTCGGCCGCCCTGCAGGATGGTTGGGGTGGCCGCTAGTAGCGACCTCGCATACCTGGGAGAACGGTAAGAACCAGCAGTCCCATCAAGACACCACCTTTTGTGAGGCACTGTTGGGTGAGATGAGCGACATGGTTCGGGTGCTTTTTCCAGCGGATCACAACGCCGTGCTGGCATTGCTGCCGGGCATCTATCAAGCCCGTGGCCAGCTCGCCTGCATGGTGATTGCCAAGCGTGAACGGCCTTGCATCTTCACTTCCGAGCAGGCGCAGCAACTGGCGGAGCAGGGCGCTCTGGTGATGGCTGAGCAAGCTGGGGATACGCCCGTATTGCTGATCGCGACCGGCAGCTATCAGTTAACTGAAATGCAGCGTGCTGCTGAGCGCCTGAGTGCCGCGGGTTGCGCTTGGCGTTTGGTGTATCTACAAGAGCCCGGACGTTTCCGCAGTGCACGTGACAGTTGGGAGCAAGAGGCCATGGCCAGCCCTGAACTGGTGGCCCAGTTATTCCCTGAACACTACGAACGGCGTGTGCTGTTGAGCCATATGCGGCCGGAAGTGGCGCGGGGGCATCTGTGGCCATTGCTGGGGCAGCAGAGCCGGGTGATGGGCTATTTGAACCGCGGTGGGACATTGGACGAAGCCGGCATGCTGTTCGCCAATAAAGCCACTTGGGCACATGTGCTGCAGGCTGCGGCGGAGCTGTTGGGTAGGCCACTGGCAGACTTCCTCAGCAATGCTGAGCAGGCTGCGGTGGAGGGGAGGGGGGAGCCTCGGTGCCTGCGCTGAGCGCAGGCTGGGCAGGCGCTGAAGCGGCCTGAAATTACAGGCCGCAGTCGGTTTTACTGAAGCGCTCAGTGGTGACAGGGCGATTGGTGCGGTATTCGCTGAACTCGTAGCGCAATCCTGCACCACGTCCCAGAAGGTTACGGAAGCCGGGGTTCTGGCAAACGCTGTTGGCCAGCTGAGCGCGCACGGTATCCGGGTTGCCGCGCATTTTGGCAGCGTGCTCGCTGCGCACGCTCAAGTGGTTGATCAGTTCATTACCCTCAACGGTGTAACCCTGATCGAGAATGTCTTCATTGATGGCCCGGGGCGTCCCGACGCTACTTTCACGTGCCACCTTATCCAAGGTCTTACTCAGTTCGTAGTCATTAAGGGAGACGGCATGGGCAGCCAGCGGCAAGGTCAGGGCAACAGTCAGGCAGAATAAACGCAGCATTGGGGTCTCCAGATTCTAGTCGCGCTCTTTAGGACCGGCAGGCACTGAAAGAGGTTCAGTGCATAGTAGCCTACTTGTAGCAGGCCACTGAGCAGGCTTGGTTGTCCCACGCAGGGTCTGAGTCGCGGATGCCGCACATGATACCCGGTTGAATATGCATTGCCCGGCTTTGCTAGACTGCCGCGCTTGCTAAGTCCGGAGTTGATATGCCCGTTTATCTTCTTACGCAGGTGGCTGCTTAATGCATCACGCTGTTGCCCGTTTGCGCGCTGAGCGCATTGCTCGTAGTGAAAAACCGTTTCTGGCCCGAGGCTGTAAGGCCGTGCGCTGCCCAGAGTGTCGTCTGGCTGTTAGTCATTGCCTGTGTGCGTGGCGTCCGCAGGTGGAGGCGTGCAGCGGCGTCTCATTATTGATGCACGATGTTGAGGCGCTCAAACCCAGTAATACCGGCTGGTTGATCGCAGACGTGGTGCGCGATACCAGCGCGTTCGGCTGGTCGCGGGTTGAGGTGGATCAGCGCTTGCTGGCACTGCTGGATGATCCGCAGTGGCAGCCATACCTAGTTTTTCCCGGCGAGTACGCTGCGCCTGAAAGGGTGGTCAGCGAGGTGTGTACAACGGAAGGGAAGCGCCCTTTATTTGTACTGCTGGACGCGACTTGGAGCGAGGCGCGCAAAATGTTCCGTAAGAGTCCCTACCTAGACCGCTTCCCGGTGCTGAGTCTTCAGCCTGAGCAGATATCCCGTTATCGCCTGCGTCGCTCCAAGCGCGATGATCACTTCTGCACTGCAGAGGTGGCGGCGATGTGTCTGGAACTGGCGGGAGATGGGCGTGCAGCTGAGGCTCTGAATGCCTATCTGGACGTGTTTAGCCAGCATTACCTGGCGTCGAAAGCGCCCCGTGCAGTAGATCTGAATGATCCACTGCACGAACGATTGCAGACGTTTCTCTGAGGTTTAGGCGGTCTTTCTCGGCCACAGCTGAGCGAGCAGCATGCCGACAAACATCAGGGCGCAGCCGAAGTAGCCGCGCAGTGCCAGCGATTCGCTGAGGAAGATGGCACCGGCGATGGCCGCAAATACTGCTTCAAGAGAGAGAATAATCGCCGCGTGGGATGCAATCGCATCCTTCTGGGCGACCACCTGCAAAGTAAAGCCCACTGCAACACCAAAGATGCCGCCATACAAAATTGCCGGACCTGCAGCGATGATGGCGTCCAGTTTGATCTCTTCCAGAGCCACAGCCAGGATCAGGCTGATCACCGCACAAGTAACAAACTGGATCAGTGCCAGGCGCAGCGGGTCATGCCGGCTGGCAAAAGCACCCACGAGCAGCACGTGAACACCCCAAACAAAGGCTCCGGCCAGTTGCAGCCAGTCACCAGAGGCTACCTGGAAACCTTCGCCTACACTCAGCAGGAACATGCCGACTACCGCAAGTGAGGCCCCCAGCCAGATCCCCATCCCGGCCCGGTGGCCGATAAACAGACCGAGAATCGGCACTACGATGACGTACAGGCCGGTGATGAAGCCTGAATTGGTCACGCTGGTAAACAGCAGGCCAACTTGCTGCAAGTTGATCCCCAGTGATAGCGCCAGGCCCATCAAAATACCACCCGTGAGCAGTGGTCGGTTCAGTGGGGCGGCAGGCGTTGCACTACGCTTTTGCAGGAAATGAAGCACGGGCACCAGCACGATTGCGGCCAAGCCGAAGCGCAGGCCGGTATAGAGAAACGGCCCGATTGAATCCATGCCCAGACGTTGAGCAATAAAAGCTGACCCCCAGATCATTGCGGTGAGCAACATCAACAGGTCGGCGCGTAGAGCGTGAGTTCGCATTTCTGACTCTCGGCGGAAAAGCGGGAACTTTGCCGTAAACCATCGTGCTTGACCACCCCGTCAGCGCTCGGCATGCTGCACACCACAGATTTTTCGCAAATCTGGCAGTGATGCCGTTTATATGGGAGGTGACACTGCACAATTACGTGCCTGTCTGCCGAGCTGAACTGGTATCTACATAACAAGAACGGGATGAACCATGGCCGCGTTTGAAATACTTATTGCCGACGACCACCCGCTGTTTCGCAGTGCCCTCCAACAAGCCCTGACGCTGGGGCTGGGACCCGATGTGCGGTTGGTTGAGGCCGCCAGCATTGCCGAACTGGAAACCTGCCTCGCCGCTAGAACCGATTGGGATCTCGTTCTGCTAGACCTGAACATGCCGGGCGCGTACGGCTTCTCCGGGTTGGTGCTGCTGCGTGGGCAGTACCCGCATATCCCTGTTGTGATGATTTCAGCTCAGGAAGACTCCTCGGTGGTTGCCCGGGCTCGCGAATTTGGTGCCAGTGGATTTATTCCTAAATCCAGCTCACTGGAGGTGATCCAGGAGGCTGTGCGTCAAGTTCTTGATGGTGATGTCTGGTGGCCTGCGCAGAGTGAGGAAGCAATTGCCCTGAGTGCAGAGGCTAAGGCTGCCAGCGCCGGTCTGGCCAGCCTGACACCGCAGCAGTTCCGGGTGCTGACCATGGTCTGTGATGGCTTGCTGAATAAGCAGATTGCCTATGAGCTAAGTGTCTCGGAAGCCACGGTAAAAGCCCACGTCACAGCCATCTTCCGCAAGCTTGGGGTCAGAACCCGGACCCAGGCTGCACTTCTGCTCCAACAGTTGGAGTCTGTTACGAAGGACTGAGTGATTTTCCTTAGGGCATCCCGTAAGCTGCCGTCTTTTTCAGCTGGGATGCTTTATGTCACCGTTCAAGGGTCAGAAAGGATTTAAACGAATCATCAACGCGGGCGGCTATTCGCTGGCCGGTTTGCGCGCGGCATTTGTCGGAGAGGCGGCCTTTCGCCAACTGGTACTGCTCAATGTTGTGCTGGTGCCTCTGGCCTTTTTTCTGGATGTAAGCCGAGGCGAAAGGGCGGTTATGGTTGCCGTCTGTCTGTTGGGGCTGATTGTCGAGCTGCTCAATTCGGCGGTTGAGGCGGCCATTGACCGCATCTCCCTTGAGCGCCATCCACTGTCTAAAAATGCCAAGGACATGGGCAGTGCCGCCCAGTTTGTAGCCCTGTCCCTGATCGCGCTGGTCTGGGCCACGATTCTTCTGGGCTGAGGTTTATCGCTCAGCGGATAGCGGGTAATTGAATCTGATCGCTACGGGTTACGTTTGCGGTCAGTGCCCGACACATCTCAATAAATTCCCGCATGGCCGCCGTCTGGTACTTCCTTTTGTGCCAGATGAAGTAGAACTGCCGGCGCAAATCCAGCTCAGGTGTTTCTACCGGCACCAAGCTGCCCCGGCGAAAGGCGTCGCGCAGGGCCAAGCGGGAGATGCAACCAATCCCAAGGCCTGATTCCACGGCGCGTTTAATCGCTTCAGTGTGTTCTAACTCAAGGCGGATATTCAGGCTGCCGGGGTGATGTCGCATAGCCTGATCAAAGGTCAGGCGCGTACCCGAACCTTGCTCACGGAGAATCCAGGCCTCCTGACTCAGCTCATCAAGCGTTGCCACGCCGCGTTCGGCCAGCGGATGCTGTGGTGCACAAAAGACCACCAGTTCATCTTCAACCCAAGGCGTGACTTCAATATCCGGATGCTGGCATTCACCTTCAATCATGCCCAGGTCCAGATCGTAATGGGCGATCTGTTGAACGACATGTGCGGTGTTGTGGACCTGAAGCTTTACCTTGCACTCAGGATGGCGTTGCATGAAGTTGCCAATCAGCAGGGTCGCCAGATAATTGCCGACGGTCAGCGTAGCGCCGACTTTAAGCGAGCCAAACCCGCTTTGACCGATCAATAGGCGCTCAATCTCGCTGGCTTGCTCAAGTAGCGCCACCGCTTGAGGCAGGAGCTGCAATCCCAGTGCATTGAGACTTAAACGCTTACCGGCGCGGTCAAATAGCTGGCAGTCGGATTGGCGCTCCAGTTCACTCAGTGAGGTGCTGGTGGCTGACTGGGACAGGGAGAGCGCATCGGCTGCACGAGAGACGCTCTCGTGCTGAGCCACGGCCACAAATATTTGAAGCTGTCTGAGTGTAAATCGCATATCGATATAACCGATAACCTATATCTTTATAATCCACTTAACAGATATGTTGCGCTCGCATAAAATCCGCCGCAACTTAAAATTGCCCCACGTTTTCTGAGGAATCAGCATGAGCAACATGAACCACGAACGTGTCCTCAGTGTTCATCACTGGAACGACACGCTGTTCAGCTTTAAGTGCACTCGTGATCCGGGCCTGCGCTTTGAGAATGGCCAGTTCGTGATGATCGGCCTGCAGCAGCCTAACGGCCGTCCGCTTATGCGTGCTTACTCCATCGCCAGCCCAAACTGGGAAGAGCATCTGGAGTTCTTCAGCATCAAAGTGCCTGATGGCCCGTTGACCTCGCAGCTGCAGCACCTGAAAGAAGGTGACGAGATCATCATCAGCAAAAAGCCTACCGGCACGCTGGTGCTGGACGATCTCAAGCCCGGCAAGCACCTGTACCTGCTCAGCACCGGTACTGGTCTGGCACCGTTTATGAGCGTGATCCAAGATCCGGAAACCTATGAGCGTTTCGAAAAGGTCATTCTGGTTCACGGTGTTCGTTATGTGAACGAAGTGGCCTACCGTGAGTTCATCACCCAGGCACTGCCGCAGAACGAGTTTTTCGGTGAAGCGTTGAAAGAGAAGTTGATCTACTACCCGACCGTGACTCGCGAGCCGTTCGAGAACCAAGGTCGTCTGACTGACCTGATGCGCAGCGGCAAGCTGTTCACCGACATCGGTCTGCCACCGATCAACCCTCAAGACGACCGCGCCATGATCTGCGGCAGCCCGAGCATGCTGGATGAAACCAGTGAAGTTCTGGACAGCTTCGGTCTGAAGGTTTCGCCGCGTATGCGTGAGCCGGGCGATTATCTGATCGAGCGTGCCTTCGTCGAGAAGTAATTTTCGAACCCCGAAAAAAACCGCCTTCAGGCGGTTTTTTGTTTTCTGCGTGCTGATCAGGGCGAAGTGGTAACGACCTCAAGTACACAGATCAGTCCCGGCTGTGGGTAATGCCAGTGCACGTCCACGTCCCAGAACTGCACGCCATAACGGCGCTCGGGGGCTGGCTGCTGATAAGCCGGGCGGGGATCTTGCGCCAAGCACTGTTGAATTAGCTCAACCAGAGGTTCCTGTAGACGTAAGGCATGCTGATGGGCCTGTTCCAAAGCTGCAGGCTGCCATTCAACTTGGATGGCCTCAGGGGCTGCGTCGGCCAGCGCATTGCTGGCGTGTGGGACGATGTCGGCATAGGGCAAGTAGGGTTTGACGTCCAACACAGGCGTGCCGTCGAGCAGGTCAATTCCAGAGAGCCAAAGCTTGCCAGCCTCGACTTTCTCAAGCTTAACCACCGACTGCCCGATGCCATTGGGCCGATGCGTGGCGCGGGTACTGAACACGCCGACGGACTGATTGCCACCCAGACGCGGCGGGCGCACTTTCAGGCGGGGTTTGTCTTCAAGGGTCTGGTGAAAAAGAAACAGCAGCCAGACGTGGCTGACCTGTTCCAGTCCCTGCACGGCATCGCCGTTATCGAACGGTGCGATCAGCTCCAACACGCCACGAGCGGCCGGGGCCAGTTGCGGTTGGCGCGGGATGGCGAATTTTTCCTTGAAGCAGGAACGGACAAAACCGATGGGGGAGACGCTGTAGGACATGGCGGCCAGATCAAAAGTGAAACGCCGCCATAGTACCTGAGTCGCAGGCTTTGATGGATCAGCCGCGTTCGCGCTGAGTCAGAGCCTTGAGGAAGTTGCGCATGAACTGATCGCCACAGGGGCGGTAATTGCTGTGCCCGGCCTTGCGGAACAGCGCGCTCATCTCGGGTTTGGATACGTTAAAGCCGACGCTGTCCATCAGTGTGTGCAGATCTTCTTCTTTCAGTTCGAAAGCCACCCGCAGCTTTTTCAGCACAATGTTGTTGGTCAGTGGAAGTTCCAGCGGTGGCGTCGGGCGGGACTCGTCCTTGCCACGTTTGAAATAAATCAGGCCATCGAGAAACTGCGCCAACAGTTCATCGTCGCAAGGCTGAAAGCCGTCTTCGTCATCTTTCTTCAGGTAGGCAGCCAGTGTCTGCTCGTCAATCTGACGGCCGCTGAGTGCGATGACTTCAGCCAGTTGTTCTTCGCTGAGGTCGAGGGTGTAGCGCAGGCTGCGCAGAATATCGTTATTGAGCATGGGAAACCTGTTGTCGCGAATTTAAAGGGATCAGAAGCGTTCTTTGGCTGCCAGGTAGCGCCATTGGCCAGGCTGTACCTTGCCTAATGAAACGCCGCCAACGCGTATTCGCTTCATGCCCAGAACTTTGAGGTCGACGCTGTTGCACATGAACACCAGTTGACCTGGTTGCGGTGATTTAAGGGCAAAGCGCAAGTGGGTTTCGTTCTGCCAACTGACCTTGCATGGTGGCAGGGCAGTTCCATTGAAAACCAGCCCGTGATTGAGACGCTTGAGCTGCGTGTTGCTGAGTGTGCCGAGCACTTCGACGATATATTCCTGCTCCAGCTTGTGCAGGTCTTCCTGAAGTTTGCGTCGGGTGCGCCAGTCTTGTGTGAGGATGTGCAGGCCATCTGCACCGATTTGCAGCGGCGCGCAGACGGTCAGGCGCTTCAGATGGCCAAACAGCGGGCGAACGCCAGAGCTGTCTTGCGGCCATTGATCCGCAAGTGTCAGTTGTTCGCTGACCGGCTCCGGCGAGTGCCCACGAGGGACATTCAACAGCAGAGTGACGGGGTCCGGCTCGCTGGCACTGGCTCCATCGAGCAGGCGAACTGTCTGGTTGGTGACCTTAAAATGCGGTTGTTCGACGACCACGTCATCGACCGTCACCCAGCCCCCTTCGATATACAGTTCGGCTTCGCGGCGGGAGCAGCCGGTCAGCTCGATCAGGCGTTTAGACAGGCGGACGGGTTCGGACATGGCGGGAATCATCTGACAGTAACGGGCATGCATTGTACCGGTACATCAGGTCTGCGTCTGAACCGGTTGCCGTGCGGGCAAAGAAAAACCGCTCCGAGGAGCGGTTTTCAGGGGTGAAGCCTCTCAGTCAGGCCTTAGCCGCCCAAGTAGGCGTCCCGTACACGCGGGTCATTGAGCAGTTCATGCCCGCTGCCCTGCATGACGATATGACCGTTCTCCAGCACATAACCACGGTCGGCCAGCTTGAGTGCCTGGTTGGCATTCTGCTCGACTAGGAACACCGTCACGCCGTCCTTACGCAGCTGTTCGATGATGTCGAAAATCTGCTGAATGATGATCGGAGCCAGGCCCAAAGAGGGCTCATCCAACAGCAGCAGGGTTGGCTTGCTCATCAGCGCACGGCCGATGGCGAGCATCTGCTGTTCACCACCGGACATGGTGCCAGCACGCTGGCTGAAGCGTTCCTTCAGGCGTGGGAACAAGTGCAGGACTTTGTCAAGCTGTTCCTCGTTCTCGGCTTTGCTGCCGAAGAAGCCACCCATGGCCAGGTTTTCTTCTACAGTCAGGCGGGCAAACACGCGGCGACCTTCCGGCACGACTGCGATGCTTTTACGCATGATCTGTGGCGTCTCCATGCCCACCAGCTCTTCGCCTAAATAGCGGATGCTGCCGCTGCTGGCCTGAGGGCTGCCGCATAGAGTCATCAGCAGGGTGGATTTACCGGCACCGTTGGCACCGATCAGGGTGACGATCTCGCCCTGACGGACTTCCACGTTGACGCTATGCAGTGCCTGAATCTTGCCGTAGAAGGTGGAAACATTCTCGAAATAGAGCATCAGGCTTCCCCCAGGTAGGCTTTGATCACATCGGGGTTTTCCCGGATTTGCTGCGGCGTGCCGTCTGCCAGCGGCGTCCCCTGGTTGATCACGTAGATGTGGTCAGAAATGCTCATGACCAGCTTCATGTCGTGCTCGATCAGCAGCACGGTGACGTTGTGCTGATCACGCAGCACGCCGATCAGTGCCTTGAGGTCATCGGTTTCCCGTGGGTTTAGGCCAGCGGCCGGTTCGTCCAGCATCAGGATGCGCGGGCGCGTCATCATGCAGCGGGCGATTTCCAGGCGGCGCTGTTGACCGTAGGCCAGGGTTCCAGCGGTGCGGTTGGCAAACTCGGTCAGGTTAACCTGCTCCAGCCAGTACGCCGCATATTCCATGGCCTCGCGCTCGCTTTTGCGAAATGCCGGGGTTTTGAACAGGCCGGAGAGGAAGTTGGTGTTGAGGTGACGGTGTTGGGCCACCAGCAGGTTCTCTACCGCTGTCATATCCTTGAACAGGCGCACGTTCTGGAAAGTGCGCACCACGCCTTTGCGGGCAATCTTGTGGCCGGGTAGGCCGTCCACACGTTCACCGTCCAGTTTGATACTGCCGGAAGTGGCTTGGTAGAAGCCGGTCAGGCAGTTGAACACAGTGGTCTTACCGGCACCGTTAGGGCCGATCATCGACACGACTTGTTTCTCTTTAACGGACAGCTCCACACCGTTGACGGCCAGCAGGCCGCCGAAGCGCATGGACAGGCCGCTTACTTCAAGAATCGGGCGGCTCATTGTTTCAGCTCCAGGTGGGGACGTTGCATAGGCAGCAGGCCCTGCGGACGCCAGATCATCATCAGTACCATCAGGGCACCGAACATCAACATGCGGTACTCACTGAACTCGCGCATCATTTCTGGCAGCAGGATCATCACGATCGCTGCGAGGATGATGCCCAGCTGTGAGCCCATGCCACCGAGCACAACAATGGCGAGAATGATCGCCGACTCAATAAAGGTGAACGACTCAGGCGAGACCAGCCCCTGACGCGCAGCGAAGAAGCTGCCGGCAAAACCGGCGAATGCGGCACCGAGGGTGAAGGCCGAGAGTTTGATCACGGTTGGGTTCATGCCCAGTGCGCGGCAGGCGATTTCGTCCTCACGCAGGGCTTCCCAGGCGCGGCCAATCGGCATGCGCAGCAGGCGGTTGATCACGAACAGGGTCAGCAGCACCAACAGCAGGGCAATCAGGTACAGGAAGATCACCTTGTTGATGGAGTTGTAGGCGATGCCGAAGTACTCGTGGAAGGTTTGCATGCCTTCTGCGGCGCGGCGGTCGAAGCTCAGGCCAAAGAACGTCGGCTTATCAATGCCGCTGATGCCGTTGGGGCCGCCGGTAATCTCCGTCATGTTACGCAGCAGGATACGGATGATCTCACCGAAGCCCAGCGTCACGATGGCCAGATAGTCACCGCGCAGGCGCAGAACCGGGAAGCCGAGGATAAAGCCGAAGAAGGCGGCCATCAGGCCGGCAATTGGCAAGCAGATCCAGAAACCCAGACCGTAATAGTGCGCCAGCAGGGCGTAGGTGTAGGCACCTACGGCATAGAAGCCCACATAACCCAGATCCAGCAGGCCGGCTAGGCCTACCACGATATTCAGCCCCAGGCCGAGCATCACGTAGATCAGGATCAGCGTGGCGATATCCACCGCACCACGGCTGCCGAAGAACGGCCAAACCAGCGCCACCACGATCAGACCAAGGATCACCCAGCGTTGGGTGGAAGGCAGGGTCAGAAAGTTGCTGGCCTTGGCAGGAATACCCGGCAGTTTAGGCAGAAGGCTTTTGCCATCGTTTATCTGCCCGCGAAGCAGTTGCCAGAAGAACATGGCAATGGCGCAGCCTGCGATGGTCCACAACACGATCGGCTCAGCGCCGTGAACTTCCAGTTTGATGCCGACAATTACCAACTTCAGGCCCAGTACCGGGTAGGCAACGGCCAGTACCAGTAGGGCGCTGAAAAATGCAGTCTTGAGGTTTTTGCTAATGGCAGTGCTCATACTTTTTCAACCTCCGGACGACCCAGAATGCCTGTCGGACGGAACAGCAGGACAAGAACCAGCAGACTGAATGCCACCACGTCCTTGTATTGGTCACCAAAGATATCCGCGCCAAAGGCCTCAGCCAGGCCCAGCAGCAAACCGCCCAGCACTGCGCCGGGGATGCTGCCGATGCCGCCCAATACCGCGGCGGTAAAAGCTTTGATGCCGGCGAGGAAGCCCAGATGCGGGTTAATCACGCCGTAGCGCATGCTCAGCAGCACCGCAGCCACACCTGCCAGCGCAGCGCCGATAACGAAGGTCAGGGCAATGATGTTATTGGTGTTGATGCCCAAGAGGTTGGCCATTTTAAGGTCTTCGGCGCAGGCGCGACAGGCGCGGCCGAGGCGTGAACGGGAAATAAACAGGGTCAGGCCAACCATCACCGCAAAGGTGACGATAAAGATCAGCACCTGCATGTAAGAGATGGTGACGCCATGCATGGTGCTTTCCCCCAAAACAAAGTTGCCAGGCAACAGGTTGGGGATGGCTTTGTCTTTGGAGCCTTGGGAAAGCAGGATTTCGTTCTGCAGGAAGATCGACATACCGATCGCGGAAATCAGCGGGATCAGGCGGTTACCACCGCGTAAGGGCCGGTAGGCCACCCGTTCGATGCTGTAACCGTAAGCACTACAGATGATGATGCTCCCGGCGAAGGCTGCGACCATCAAGATCGGCAGGCTGTCCAAGCCCATCATGGTAAGGCCAACGATGGCGATCAGCGCCACGTATGAACCAATCATATAAACCTCGCCGTGGGCGAAGTTGATCATGCCGATGATGCCGTAGACCATGGTGTAGCCAATGGCGATCAGTGCATAGGTGCTGCCAACAGTCAGACCGTTAATCAACTGCTGCAGGTAGTGATACAGATCAGGCATAGCCTAACTCCATGGCTGTCACGCACGGGCGCTTATGGCGCAGCGAGCAGCCAAATTCTCTTTATGTGCAAAGCCCACTGGAATGCAGTGGGCTTTGGGTTCAGGCGGGTGTGTTACTGGGCTTCGGTCTTGGTGCCGTCTTGGTGCCACTCGTACACAACAAAGTTGAAGTCCTTCAGGTCGCCTTTTTCGTCAAAGGCCAGAACGCCTGTCGGGGTGTCGAAGGTGTTAGCGCGCAGGGCTGCGGCCACTTTTGCAGTGTCGGTGTCACCGGCTTTGGCAATGCCTTCGGCAATCACTTGCACCGCTGAGTAGGCTGGGAATACGAACGGACCGCTTGGGTCTTCTTTCTTGGCCTTGAACGCGTCAACCAGGGCTTTGTTACGCGGGTCCTGGTCGAACGATTTCGGCAGGGTTACCAGCATGCCTTCGGAAGCAGGGCCTGCAATGGCGGAAATTTCGCTGTTACCCACACCTTCCGGGCCCATGAATTTAACTTTCAGGCCTTTCTCGGACGCCTGACGCAGCAGCAGGCCCAGTTCCGGGTGGTAGCCGCCGTAGTACACAAAGTCGGTACCGGCTTGTTTCAGTTTGGCGATCATGGCGGAGAAGTCTTTATCGCCGGCGTTGATGCCTTCAAACAGCACAACTTTGGTGCCTTTGCTTTCCAGAGTCTGCTTAACGGCGGTGGCGATGCCTTCACCGTATTGCTGTTTGTCATGGAGAACGGCGACTGCCTGAGGCTTGATCTTGTCGGCGATGAAGTTACCTGCGGTTGGGCCTTGCAGGCTGTCCAGGCCGATGGTACGGAAGATCAGCTCATAGCCGCGAGCGGTGATTTCCGGGCTGGTCGAGGCCGCGGTAATCATCAAAATGCCTTCGTCTTCATAAATGTCGGAGGCGGGTTGGGTGGAGCTGGAGCACAGGTGGCCAACCACAAACTTCACATCGTCGTTAACGATTTTGTTGGCTACGGCAACGGCTTGTTTAGGGTCGCAGGCATCGTCATAGACAACGGCTTCCAGTTGAGCGCCGTTTACGCCGCCAGCTTTGTTGATTTGTTCGATGGCCATTTTAGCGCCGACGAATTGCATCTCACCGTACTGAGCGACAGGGCCGGTTACAGGGCCGGCGAGGCCGATTTTGATGTTGTCTGCTGCTACTGAGTAGCTGGCAACGCCCGCCATGACCATTGCGGCGAACAGTTTTGAAATCTGCTTTGTAGCCTTGCTCATAATTGCTCCACCCATAATTGTTTTGATTGTTGTGGTACCTGAGGCCGGGTAATGGCCTCCAGATGTTCCGGGTACCTTCCAAGCATCTGTACCGGAACAGTTTAGAGTGCTGTTTCATTGCTTGAAAAGCTACCAAGGTCTCGTAATGTGGTGTTGTCGCTTTAACGAAACAAACGTACAGATAAACGGCGTGGGGAACCGATTGAATTGGTTGGAAATTTCTTAGGTGCTACAGCGGCGTTATCATAGGCAAATTGTTTTCGTCACTTATTAATTCAAGGCATGCCATGACAGATCAGCCCGATACCCTCTACGCCAAACTTCTCGGTGAAACTGCCCCGATCTCTTGGCAGGAGCTGCAGCCGTTTTTCGCCCGTGGTGTGTTATTGCAAGTCGATGGCGCCCAGGACCTGATTGAGGTGGCGCAGGCCGTTGCAGAAAACAATCTGGCTAAAGTGGCTGAGTGGCTTAATGGCGGGCAGCTGCGCAAGGTTGATGTCGCGCAGGCTGAGGATTTGCTTGAGCGGGATCCGCAACTCTGGGCTGTAGTGGTTGCGCCGTGGGTGCTGGTGCAGGAGCGGGCCGAATGCCCCACTGTGCATTGATAAGCCCGGCAACTGGAAAGCTGCTCTAAACATAGTTACTCACGACTCAGCGGAGATACAGGGATGTTTAAACCGGGCCATTGGCATCATTCGCATCCATTCACAACGGCTGACGTACCGGCCTATAGCGTCGATCTGTTTTATGAGGTGCGTCAGGATCCGGCTGAAGGTGCCATGCTGCATATGCGCCTTGAAGGACAGATTGCAGGTCAGGTTTTTAGCGAGACGTTCGAGCTGCACCGGGATTCGGCATTCAACTTCGCCAGCGTTGTCAGTCGTGTCGCCCATCGCCACGGACTGCCAGTTGCCACCAGTCTGATTAAGCACGGACACCATGAGTACGATCTGGTCTATGAAGACATTCGCAGTGCGCTTGGGGTTAGGTCGGGGGAGTCGGTGAACCTGGATACGCTGCGTAAGGACGGTTTCTGATAGCTAGCGACTGACCCAGCGTTGGCGTGCCCAGTTGCTGAATGCATCCACTCCAAGCACCAAAATCAACATGGCCAGAATAACGGTGGCGGCTTTGGCCTCTTGGAACAGGCTGAGGCTGACATACAGCATCTGACCCAATCCGCCTGCACCCACGAATCCGAGTACGCTGGCCATGCGGATGTTGTTTTCCCAGCGATAGAGCGTGTAAGCCAGTAACTGCGGCCAGAGATTAGGCAGCGTGCCATAGAAGAACGCACAGATATGGCCGCCACCGTTAAGGCGGATGGCATTAGACGGAGCTTTGGGTGTGTTTTCCAAGGCTTCGGCAAACAGTCTGCCTAACACTCCGGTGGTGTGCAGAGCCAAGGCCAGGGTGCCTGCATTGGGCCCAAGTCCGGCCGCCAGCACAACCAGCGCTGCCCATACCAGTTCGGGGATGGCACGAAGTGCGTTGAGCACGAGCCGTGCGGTTTGCAGGGGCAGCCAGCCCAGATTGCCTGCAGCCGGTAAGGCCAGAGTCAGGCCCAGCAAGGCAGCGAGCAGAGTGCCCATGGCAGACATGGCCAAGGTTTCCAAGCTGCCTTTTAAGATGGAGTTTAAATGGCTCTGAGAGAAGTCCGGCTGCAGAAAATTGGCGGCGTAGCGCCCCATCTGGCTCAGGCTATCGTGGCTGAATAGAGCAGCTAGGTCGATTTGCAGATAGGCGAATGAGCCAACAACGCAGGCCAGCAGTAGCAGCACGAGACAGTAGTTGCCCAGTCGACGCGTCATAGGAAGCGCCTCCGTAAGACCCGGCTGAGCAGGTCAGCCAGCAACACCAGAAGCAGAAAGGTCAACAGCATGCTTGAGACTTCTGCTCCGGCAAACATTCGCATAGACAGGTCGATCTGCTGGCCCAGGCCACCTGCACCGACAAACCCCATCACCACTGAGGCGCGGATCGCACACTCCCAGCGATACACCGTATAGGAGAGCATTTCCGCAGCCGCATTCGGCACAACGCCGTACAGCCAAGCCGTCAGGCGCGAGCTGCCAGCGCCTAAGAGGCTATGCGCAGGGCGTTGGTCAACTGATTCATAGATTTCGGCATAGACCTTGCCGAGCATGCCGCTGTAGGTAATTGCAATTGCCAGCACGCCCGCCGTAGGGCCCAATCCAACAGCACGCACAAATAGCAGGGCCCAGACAATTTCCGGGATGCTGCGCAGGACGATCAGCAAGCCGCGCGCGGGCCAGCGCAGCAGTTGCCCTAACCAGCTTGGTCGGCCATGTCTATGCACAGCCGATAAGGACAGCGCCCGGCTAGCCAGCAGGGAAACAGGCAGCGCGATCAGCAGGGCCAGAGTCATGCCGGCCGTTGCGATCGCTAGGGTTTCAAGTGTGGCTCTGCACAGCAGCTGCAAGAACGCTGCGTCGTGGGCAGGAGGCCAGAAGTCGGCAAGAAAACTGCTAATACTGGCTGCGTTTTCGGAATTGGCTAACCCGCTGAAGCTCAGCTCGCTGAGTTGGATGCCTGGCCACAACAACAGGATTGCGACAATCGCAATCAACAAGCGCGGCAGTGCGGCCGGGTCGCGCAGGGCAGGTTTCAGCATCTGGTAATCTGCGGCGCGGGAGCCGTCAGTGCGGGCTCATCTGTGGCCCGGCTAAGCTGCTCATTTGCGTACAGCGCTTGGAGTTGCTCGCGGGTTACGGCCTCGGCGGGCAAATCAAACAGTAACTGGCCTGCACGCACTCCAATCACCCGGGGAAAATGATCAAGGGCCAGATCAACCGCGTGCAGACTCGCCAACAAGGTCGCGCCATGGCGGCTGGCCTCTTGATTGAGCACGCTTAGGGTGTGCGCAGCGAGTGTGGGGTCCATGGCGGAAACCGGTTCGTCGGCCAGGATCAGCTCGGGGCGTTGGTACAGAACCCGTGCAATCCCGACGCGCTGCAACTGGCCTCCTGAAAGTTGATCGCAGCGATCAAACAGTTTGTCAGCCAAGTCGAGGCGCGTTAGTGCTTCACGTGCACCATGAAGGTCAACAGGGTAGAGCAGGTTGATCAGGCTTTTAAGCAGCGGCCATTGCCCTAGCTTGCCCGCCAGTACAGCCGTAACTACGCGCTGGCGTGGAGGCAGGGGCGGTGCCTGATGGATAAGGCCAATACGTGCGCGCAGAGCCTGACGCTTGCGCGCATTAACTGCCCAGGGCTGCTGTCCAAGTACACTGACTTGACCTTGGCTGGGCTGGAGGCTGCTGGCCAGCACATGTAGCAAGGTGGTTTTGCCAGCACCGGAAGGCCCAATGATGGCGACTCGCTCACCTTGAGCTACTTGCAGGTTTATGGTCTGTAAGGCGATATGGCCGTTGGTGTGGGTGAGACCCACGCCCTGTAACTGAGCGCTCACTGCAATAAGCCAGCAGCGCGTGCAGCGTCCTCAATGCCTGCATAGTTCTCGACTTGCGTCGGGATAAAGCGGCTGGCGGCTTGCAGGTCGAGAATCTTTTTGTGCTCAGGATTGGTCGGGTCGAGAGCCAGGAAGGCAGCTTTGATTTTCTCGCGCAGGCCTTCATCGAGGGTGCCGCGCACGGTCCAGTTATAATCGTAGTACGGCGGTGTGGTGGCGATGACTTTGACTTTACTGGTGTCGACCTTGCCCGCCGCCAGCAGTTTTTCCCAAACCGAAGCATTTAACACCCCACCCGCTGCTTTACCTGCTTGGACCCAGGCAACGGTGGCATCGTGGGCTCCTGAATAGGCAATACGGCTGAAGAACTCTTCGGGTTTAATGCCGTCTTTAAGCATGAAATAGCGTGGCATCAGGCTGCCGGAGGTGGAGGAGATTGAACCAAAGGCGAAGGTTTTGCCTTTTAGGTCCTGCACTGATTTAACGTCGGGATCAGCCGTGATGAATTTGCTGGTGAACTGCTCATCTTCAGCACGCTGAACCAGAGGAATCGCAGTCCCTGTTTTTATGTGGGTCTGCACGAAGGTAAAGCCGCCTAGCCAGGCCATATCCAGGCGATCGGCCGCGAGTGCTTCGACAACAGCCGCATAATCCGATACTGGAACGAACTGAACTTTCATGCCCAGCTGCTGCTCAAGATAGCTCCCCAGTGGTTCAAATTTGCGTAAAAGCTCAGTTGGGGCTTCATCAGGAATAGCGGATACGCGAAGGGTTTCAGTGGCGTGCGCAAACGCGGCGCACAGGCTCAGTGCAACGCCTGCGATGGCAGTGCCCAGGGAAGATTTCATCATGAGTCTCCGGTTCAATAGCGGCGAAACCGCGAAATTATAATGACTTATGCCCTGTTCTGTTGAGCTAACTAGGCGAATTCTTAAGGTAAGATGGCAAAATGATATATTTGAGGTTGCCAGATGTATAAAGCACATCCTGCTCTGGCGTTTGCAGGTATTGGGTTGATGGGGTTGCCGATGAGCAGTCGGCTACTCGCTGCAGGCTATCCGCTAAGTGTGTGGAACCGTACTGCGGACAAGTGCCAACCCCTCCAGCAGGCAGGGGCCAGAGTGGTGTCCAAACCGGCCGATCTGTGCGTGGAAGCAGATATCGTCATGCTGTGCCTGGCCAATACTGAGGTCGTCAGGCAGGTGGTGTTTGGTACTGGTGGCATTGTAGAAACGGCCAAGCCAGGGCAAGTGCTGGTTGATCTCTCCAGCCTTGAGCCGGCTGCAACGCGGGAAATGGCGGCTGAGCTTGAAGCACGTACCGGTATGCGCTGGGTTGATGCCCCAGTTTCGGGTGGCACCCAAGGTGCGGAGGCGGGCACTCTGGCGATTATGGCCGGAGGGCTTGAGGCCGATATCGACTATATCCGCCCTGTTCTGGCGCATTTGGGCCAGCGATTGACTCGGATGGGTGAAGTTGGAGCAGGGCAAGTCACCAAAGTCTGCAACCAGATGATCGTGGCCTGTAACGCGCTGGTTATTGCCGAAGTGGTGGCGCTTGCGGAGAAAAACGGAGTGGACGCCAGTCTGATCGCCCCGGCGCTCGCCGGAGGCTTTGCCGACTCCAAGCCGCTACAGATTTTGGCACCGCAAATGGCACAGAGCCAATTTGAGCCGGTTAAGTGGCATGTCAGAACCCTTCTGAAAGATTTGGATACCGCCGTAAAAGTCTCCCAAAACAGTGCCAGTGCTACGCCACTGACCGGACTGGCCGCGCAACTTATGCGGCAACATGGCAGTCAAGGCAAGCTGGAGGCTGATCCCTCTACTCTGGTGCAACTCTATCGGGCGTCACAGGCATGAAGATTGCTGCAAACCTTTCAATGTTATTTACCGAGTTGCCACTAACGGATCGGGTCGTGGCAGCCGCTGCTGCCGGTTTCGATGGCGTAGAAATCCAGTTTCCTTATGAGCTGCCAGCGCTGCGTTTGAAAGAGTTACTCGACATGGCTGGTATGCCGTTATGCCTGATTAATCTGCCCGCAGGCGATTTCATGCAGGGCGGACCGGGGCTGGCAGCTGTCCCTGAGCGCCAGAAAGAGTTTGATGCTGCACTGGAAGAGGCTCTGACTTACGCGGCTATGGTGCGACCTTCTCGGGTCAATGTATTGGCTGGGCGTCTGGCTCCGGGGGTAACAAGGGAGCAGGCCATGGAATGCCTGGTCAATAATTTGCACAAGACCGCAGAGGCATTCGCGGTGTTGGGTATAGGTGTGGTGAGTGAAGCAATCAACCCGTTGGATGTCCCAGGTTTTTTGATCAACACACCTGAGCATCTAAGTGAACTAATGCAAGCTGTCGATCATCCCAATCTTGCCGCACAGTTCGATATCTACCACATGGCCCGTCAGGGGCTGGATGTGAGCACCGCATTACGGGCGTTAGCCGGTCGGATCGGGCATGTGCAGTTTGCGGATTGCCCGGGGAGAGGGATGCCCGGAACTGGGAAAATAGACTTCAAGGGAGTGTTCGATGTTTTGTCTGGCACGGGTTATCAAGGGTGGCTGGCAGCGGAGTACCGCCCAATTTCGGCGTCTAACGCTTCTGGGCTGAGCTGGTTGACGATGTTCCGGGATCTTGTGAGGTTTTGAAGGTGGGAGCTGGTTTAGCGACGCAATAGCAATCTTTGCGTTGAGCTCGGTTGGTTTGAAGCAGTGTGTTGTTAGGTGATGACGTGATTTGCATGAATGAAAATCATTATTGAGTATCGGTTGATATGCACTGCTTTCAGACTTTGATATTTTTTTTGCTATGATTGCGAGGTTTTTCTCATTGTGAAATCGACTTGAACGAATTCACGACGACTTTAGGTGTTTGTACTTTTTGACTTTGATTGAGGAGTGCTTCGACAGGTTTAACTCTGAGATATCAATTGTACTGTTCTAGATAATACTTGATTCTTGGGGGATTTTTGAGCGTTAACCTTGAGATAAATAACGGTTTCTCTTTATTAGACTGCTTGGGACAAGGATTTAGATTGTTTTTGTATAAATAGCAGATACCTGCTGGTCCTAAGTTTAAATAATTGTTTGGCAAAGTTTACAGTGAGAAGTTACGTGAACGCAGATCAAAAGTCAGATGCAAGCGCTCCAAGTGAAATAGACATCGTAGAGCTTGTTCGTAATCTTTGGGGTGAAAAATACTTAATTTCTGCTATTGCGTCACTTGTAATCTTGATAGCGATTTCTTATATGGTTCTGGTGACGCCAGTTTATGAAGTTCAGAGTTATTTGAGACCTGCTTCTACTATGGATCTGGATGCTCTGAATGCCTCCGAAATTTATCCTCTGACGCCAGAGGATGCACTTAAAAGAGTGGGGGCTTCATTAGAGTCATACGACACTCGTATGGGGTTCTTTAAGCAGAATAATGAGCTTTTTCAATCGCTTGAATTGGGCTCTGGTACTTTAGAACAGGCGTTTCGGCTTTTTAGCCGGGAGCAAATTCAAATACTCAAACCAGATCCTAAAAGACCCACACATCTGTCTGATTATATCGGTATTCAGGTAGAGTATGCGGAAGGGTTAGATGGCGTGGCCATCACTAATGGTTTGGTTCAGTATGCAATTGAGGCTGAGCGAAAGCGAACAGAAGCAGATGTCAAAGCTATTATCGCCAACCGTCTTGAAGCTGTTCAGCGCAAGATTGATGCTGCGCGTGTCAGCTATAAAACTGACAAGGCTGTTCAGATTGCCGAATTGGAAGAAGAGGAGCAGCTGAAAAGAGCTGAGCTGGAGGATGAATTAACTTCTCTGCGAGAGAATTTGAAAGTTAAGCGTGAGAGCCGGATTCTCCAATTGGAGGAATCTGTTCGAATCGCTAAGTCGGCTGGTATTTTGAAGCCTAATCCTGTTGCCATGATGGATAGTTCTGGTGAGAACAAGTCTGGAGGTATGCCTCTTTACTTCATGGGGGCTAGTGTTTTGCAGGCTGAACTGGATGCTTTGAAGGGCCGTTCAGCTGATGATTTTAGCGAGCCTAGAATTGCAGAAATTGCGCGGGAGATGAAACTCCTTGACAAAAATAGAAAGATAGAAATTCTTAAGAATCGTAAGGATGATGATCTGTTTCTTAGCAAGTTGGCAAAGCTGAGGGCGGAAGAAGCACACCTTAAGGCAATGAATTTGAATCTAGATAAACTCGTGCTTGTTCGCGTTGATCAGCCTGCGGAGCAGCCACTTAAACCTGTGAGTCCAAAAAAGTTACTGACTCTCGCAATAGGTATAGTACTTGGTGGCATGTTAGGTGTTTTTGTCGCTCTGGTGCGTGTTCTGTTCCGTCGCTACAGTCCGAAAAACTGACCATAGCGTTTATAGGCCACTGATTGTAAAAACCCTACGGGCGGTAGTTTACCTGTAGGGTTTTGTTTTAGGTTTTAACTATATGAATAGCAGCTCCTTGTCACGTTTGATCAATATTGGTTTACGTGCAATGACCTTGGGCAGCAAGTTTTTACTGATCTTTTTTTTGGCTCGCTTTTTGGCGCCTGCTGAACTGGGTCTATATGGCTTGCTGGCTGCTACTATTGGGTATGCGCTTTATCTCCTTGGACTGGATTTTTATACCTATACAACACGAGAGATGCTTAAACGCTCCAGAAATGATTGGGGCGCGCTGCTGAAAAATCAGGGAGCTCTGACGCTTATCCTGTACGTGCTGTTTCTTCCGCCTCTACTTTTTTTATTCGTGTTAGGGCTTTTGCCCTGGTACTTGGCGAGTTGGTTTCTCTTCATACTTATTCTTGAGCACCTCAACCAAGAACTGATGCGTTTGCTTATTGCTGCATCGGAGCAGCTGGCAGCAAGTTTTGTTCTTTTTCTGCGTTCAGGGGCATGGGTAATTATCGCCATAGCAGTTATGTACTTGGACCCAGTGCAACGAAATTTAACAACGGTGTTATCAGCTTGGGCGTTAGGTGGTGTTGCTGGCTTTATTTACGCTGCAGTAAAAATATCGTCCATGCGTATTGGTAGTTGGGGCCGGCAGGTAGACTGGTCTTGGATCAAGATGGGCGTGTGTGTTGCTCTGCCGCTACTAGTCGCCACTCTGGCAATTCGAGGCCTCTTCACTTTGGATCGCTACTGGCTGGAGAGCCTTGCAGGGCTTGATGTGCTAGGGGCTTACGTCCTGTACATGGGGTTGGCGAGTGCGATGGTGGCGTTTCTCGATGCGGGGGTATTTGCTTTTATCTACCCGGCATTGATTACCTCATATAATCAAGCTGATCATTGCGGCTACAAACGGAACTTGAAAAAGCTTTTGTTACAGACGGTTATTCTCTCTATCGGATTCTCGATTGGTGCGCTGGCGCTGCTAGAGCCGTTGTTGGATTGGCTGAATAAGCCGCTTTATATGGAGCATAGAGAACTGTTCTCATGGGGGTTGCTAGCCATGTTCCTGTACGCGATAGGCATGGTCCCCCATTACGCACTTTACGCACAGCAGCAAGACAGACCTATCATCCATAGCCACCTGCTGAGTCTGGTAGTATTCACGCTTTCAACGTGGCTTTTCTCGCAGATGTGGGCATCCCAAGCGGTGCCAATGGGGCTCTGCGTCGCTTTCTTTACTATTCTGGTGTGGAAGCTCGCGGCTTGTTTCATCCTCACACCCGAACCGTTTCGTTTGACTAAACCCTAACTCATCCAGGATTCAACCAAGGTAAGTACACATGTTTGACAACGCGACAATTCTCATCACAGGTGGCACAGGATCGTTTGGTAACACCTTTGTGCCAATGGTGTTGGCGAAGTACAACCCGAAAAAAGTAATCATCTATTCCCGTGATGAGATGAAGCAGTGGGACATGGCTAAGAAGTTCCAGGGCGACAACCGTGTGCGCTTTTTCATCGGTGACGTGCGAGATAAAGATCGTCTTTATCGCGCACTGGATGGCGTTGATTACGTGGTGCATGCGGCTGCAACAAAAATTGTACCAACTGCTGAATACAACCCGTTTGAGTGCGTCAAGACCAACATCAATGGTGCGATGAACCTCATCGACGCTTGCATCGACAAGGGAGTCAAGCGAGTAGTGGCTCTGTCGACAGACAAGGCCAGCAGCCCAATCAACCTTTACGGTGCAACCAAACTGGCTTCAGACAAGCTCTTTGTCGCTGGTAACTCCTACGCTGGTGGCCATGACACACGTTTTGCGGTTGTGCGTTATGGCAACGTAATGGGCTCGCGTGGCTCAGTGATTCCTTTCTTCATGTCAATTAAAGATCAAGGCACATTGCCCATCACCGATGAGCGCATGACTCGTTTCATGATCTCACTGGAAGAAGGTGTTGAACTGGTATGGCACGCCTTTGAGGACATGGAGGGAGGTGAGATTTACGTGAAAAAGATCCCTTCGATGAAAGTTACGGATCTTGCAAGGGTCGTTGCCCCAAATGCCAAGCAAGAAATCGTTGGTATTCGCCCTGGTGAGAAATTGCATGAGCAGATGATCAGTGCTGAGGATGCCTATTACACCTATGAGTACCCTGAGCATTTCAAAATTTTGCCAGTGATCAACGACTGGGCTAACTCTCCTGAGCGCATTAAAGACGGTAAAAAAGTTCCTGAAGGTTTCGTATACGCTAGTGATAACAACACTGAGTGGATGAGCGACGCTGATCTACAAGCGTGGATTGATGCTAACCGTGAAAAGATCGGGAGCATCTAATTCATGATTCCATACGGTCGCCAGGACATTACACAGACTGATATCGATGCAGTTGTAAATGTATTGCAATCAGATTTTCTGACTCAAGGTCCTATGGTTCCACGCTTTGAACAGCGCGTTGCCGAGCATGTAGGAGCAAAGCACGCACTGGCCGTGAATAGCGCTACTTCAGCATTGCATATTGCCTGTCTTGCGCTTGGCTTGGGTGCTGGCGACTGGTTGTGGACAACACCTGTTACTTTCGTAGCCTCGGCCAACTGCGGGTTGTATTGCGGCTCCAAAGTAGACTTCGTTGATATTGATCCACGCACTTACAACCTTTGCCCGCAGGCGTTGGAGCGCAAGTTGCTTCAGGCGGAGCAACAAGGTCGACTGCCTAAAGTGCTTGTTGCTGTTCACTTGTGTGGTCAGCCGTGCGATATGCAGGCTATCTCAGCTTTGGCACAGCGTTTTGGCTTCAAGGTTATTGAAGACGCCTCCCATGCAATCGGCGGCAAATATCAGAGTGAGTTTATTGGGAATGGTCGTTACAGCGACATCACCATATTCAGCTTTCACCCAGTGAAAATCATTACTACCGCAGAAGGTGGTATGGCGCTGACCAATGATGATGCGTTAGCTGCACGTATGGCCTTGCTGCGTAGTCATGGTATTACCCGTGACCCTAGATTGATGACACATGAGGCTGACGGGCCTTGGTATTACCAGCAGATTGACCTGGGCTTTAATTACCGTATGACAGAGCTGCAAGCTGCGCTGGGTGTAACTCAGATGGAAAGGCTTGATCAGTTTGTCGCCCGCCGGCATGAGTTGGCACGTCGGTATGACCAGCTTCTCGAAGGCCTGCCAGTTACAATACCCTGGCAGCATCCAGACTCATATTCGGGATTGCACCTGTACGTTATTCGTTTGCGTCTGGATCAGATCAAGTGCAGTCATCGCGAAGTATTTGAATCGCTGCGCGAACAAGGAATCGGCGTCAATCTGCACTATATTCCGGTGCATACCCAGCCTTATTACCAGCAAATGGGCTTCAAGGCAGGAGACTTCCCTGAGGCTGAGTGCTACTACAGCGAAGCAATCAGTCTGCCGATGTTTCAAACCCTTACCGAGAGCCAGCAAGACAAAGTTATTTCGAGCCTGAAGGGGATACTGCTTTGAGAGGGGTGGTAGTTTTACAGGCTCGGACCAATTCATCTCGGCTACCTGCAAAGGTAATGTTGCCTATTAAAGGCTTGCCTATCGCGGTTTTAGCGGCGAAGCGTGCAGCGAATACAGGTCGTGAAGTTATTGTTGCTACCTCAAATAGCCCAAGTGATGATTCTCTGGCGAGGTTGTTGGCCGAAAATGGGGTCAATGTTTTTAGAGGTGAGTTACTAGATACGCTGAAACGTTTTATTAAAGCACTTGAACATTATGATGACAGCACCGTAGTGGTTCGGCTTACTGGGGACAATGTATTTCCTGACGGCACTCTTCTGGATGAGCTTGAAGATGAGTTCGTTAAGGTTGGCGCCAAGTATTTAGTTTGTAATGGTGAAGATTCAGGTCTTCCTTATGGAGTAAGTGCAGAGTTAACTTACCTAGGATTACTTCGGGAAGCAGATAGAGAAAGTACCACTGTTTCAGATCGAGAACATGTAACGCCCTATATACGTAGAGTGTATGGTGGAGCAAGGTTTGAGAAATACAAAGACTTAGATAGGGGGGGGCTCCGTTGCACAATTGATAATTTGGATGATTATCAATTGGTTTTACAGGTTTTTGATGGCGTTCTTGACCCTGTTTCAGTTAGCTGGCGGGAGTTGGTGTCAAGGCTTGCTGCTATAAATAAAGAGATTATTGTTAAAAGACCAGCAAGCAAAATTGTTCTTGGGACAGCTCAGCTTGGAATGAATTATGGTGCTGCTAATAATATAGGCCAGCCGTCGTATTTAGTAGCAGAATCATTAATTCATAAAGCTATACGGAATGGCATAGAATTTATAGATACTGCACGGGCTTATGGAGTCAGTGAGGAAGTTATTGGTAACTCATTAGGCCGAGGTTGGCAGGGGAGAGTGCGGGTTGTTACAAAGCTATCGCCATTAACTGATTTGCCCTCGGATGCAAATGATTCTGTAGTTAAAGCCTTTGTTGATGCAAGTTTTTTTCAATCTTTAACGAAACTATCTATGGGCCAGATAGATACCTTATTACTACATCGTGCCTCGCATATAAATATGGCGGATGGTGCAGTATGGCGGCGGGTATTAGAATTGAAAGCTGAGGGGTATGTTAGAAATCTTGGTGTCTCAGTACAGACGCCAGAAGAATTAGACTCAGTGATTGATGTGAAGGACGTTTCACATATTCAGCTTCCATATAATCTTCTAGATTGGCGCTGGAAAAAGACTATAGAGAGCATTAAGAAAGTCAAGAAAGAACGCTCGCTGATAGTGCATGTAAGGAGTATTTACCTTCAAGGCGTACTGCTCAGCGATAGCCCAGCTGTTTGGGGGAGGGCCAATGTTGTAGATTCTTATGTTTATATTAATTGGTTGGCAAGATGTGCAGAGCGGTATAAGCGTCGTTCAGTTGGTGATTTATGTATGAGTTATGTTCTTGCTCAATCATGGATTGATGGTGTAGTCGTAGGTGTTGAGTCTGTCGAGCAATTGAATGATAACTTGATGTTGCAGGACTACGCCCCTCTCACTGAGGAAGAGTCACTTGATATCGAGTCAATGAGGCCTATTCTGACTGAGAGTGCACTGAATCCAGCGCTATGGAAGAGTCTTTAATGGCTAGTTTAAATCAGATGTTTTCCCTAGAAAATAAAGTGGTTTTGGTAACAGGGGCGTCGGGATATTTAGGGCAGGCAATGGCGTATGCACTGGCCGAAGCAGGTGCAATGGTTCTTGTAAATTCCAGGGATCATGGCAAATGTGAAGATTTGGTTTCATCAATTAAACGTTTAGGTTTTTTGGCTCAGTCTGCTGTGTTTGATGTATCTAATGGCGATAGTATTAAGTCATTTTTTGATAGCAGCAATATCAAGAAAATTAATGGAATTGTTAACAATGCATATTCTGGTGGGGCGGGGAGTATAGAGAACACCGCTCAAGCCGAATATCTAAACAGCTATTCTGTTTCTGTATTGGCCGCCCATAATATCGTTAGAGATGCATTGCCTTTGTTGCGTAGGGCAGTCATTGAGGATGGGGATGCCAGTGTTGTAAATGTCGCTTCAATGTACGGGATGGTTAGCCCTGATCATCGTATTTATGAAAGCGCATCAGCAGTTAATCCTCCTTTCTATGGTGCATCTAAAGCGGCACTAATTCAGTGGTCACGATACGCAGCATGTGAATTTGGCCATGAGGGTATAAGAGTTAACAGTATCTCCCCGGGCCCATTTCCTGCGCCAACGGTACAAGTACAGAGTCCTTTTTTTGTGGATTCGCTTTCAAAAAAGGTACCGCTAGGACGTATAGGAATTTCAGAAGATATCAAAGGGCCGATAGTTTTTTTAATTGCTAGATCCTCCTCATTTATCAATGGGGCTAACATCGTTGTTGATGGTGGATGGACTGCTTGGTGAATGCATGAAGAAGGTTGCCTTTAGAGCGGATGCTTCACTACAGATAGGCAGTGGCCATGTTATGCGCTGTCTAACATTAGCTCAGGCATTAGCTGAGAAGGGTTTTGAGTGCCACTTTATTTGTCGTGAGCATCCTGGCAACTTGCTAGACCTAATAGCTGAAAACGGTTTTAAAGTTCATGCCTTGCCTGTCGGTAATGTCGATGACCTTTGTCTCGGAGTTGCGACAACCAATGTGGTGGCACATGCGAGTTGGTTGGGTTCAAGTCAGGCTGAAGATGCGGCGCAAACCTCGTTAGTTATTCAGGATATGAAGCTAGATTGGCTAATTGTTGATCACTATTCCCTTGATGCGACCTGGGAGGATCTATTAAAGCCTTTCTATAATCGGCTCATGGTTATCGATGATCTGGCTGATCGTGAGCATTCGTGTGATTTATTGTTAGACCAAAATTTGGGGCGTGAAGCTCAGGACTACGACAAGTTAGTACGTAAGCCCTGTCGGTTTCTAATCGGTCCACAGTACGCGTTGCTGAGGCCAGAGTTTTCAGAACTCCGTGAATACAGCTTAAAACGTCGGGCTGCAGGAGAGCTCAACCACATCCTGGTTACAATGGGGGGGGTAGATCAATCTAATGCTACAGCTCGAATATTGCACGAGCTGAGAACTGCAGAATTAGCTGAGGGAACAAAAATAAGTGTTGTGTTGGGAGCTTCAGCCCCTTGGAAAGACGATGTAAGAGTGCAGGCACGAAGTATGCCTTGGGAGACGGAGGTTTTTGTCGGCGTAAATAATATGGCTCAGATAATGTCTGATGCTGACCTCTCGATCGGTGCTGCAGGGAGTACTTCTTGGGAGCGCTGCTGCTTAGGGGTTCCAACACTGTTGATTGTTCTTGCCGAAAACCAATTGGCAGGAGCACGAGCTCTTGCCGCGGCGAACGCTGCTGAGTTAGTGGGAACATTAGATAATATTAAGGATATATCCACTAGTCTTTCAAAGTTTCTAAGTCCACATAGAATGCTTTCTATGACAAGAGAGTCGATAAGGATTACTGAAGGTACTGGTGTTTTTCTGATAGCTGACTTTCTCGTCGAGGGAGATAAGCATGGATAAAGGGAATGTCCGGAAGTTGAAACGTTCCGAGTTAGAGATGATATTGAGTTGGAGAAATCATCCTAATGTAAGGCGTTATATGTTTAGTCAAGAAATAATAACCTTGGATGAGCATCTAAAGTGGTATGACACTGCAGTAGAAAATAGTTGCAAGCATTTACTTATCTACGAGTTGGACGGTACTTCGCAAGGCTTTATAAATTTTTCGGTTGTGAAGGAATCAAAGATAGCTGATTGGGGCTTTTATGCATCTCCGACAGCATCAAAAGGTATCGGTACCTTGCTAGGGCTGAGTGCGCTTAATTACGCATTTAAGGAAATGGCTTTGCATAAGGTATGTGGGCAGGTATTGGCTTTTAATCAAAAGTCAATGGGGTTGCACAGGAAGTTAGGTTTTAAAGAAGAAGGTATGCTTCGGGAGCAGAGTTTTACGGCCGGGGTGTACCACTCAATATATTTATACGGATTGCTTGCGTCCGAGTGGACGTAGCAGGATTTTGGTGATTTATGTCTATTCCAAGTATAGTAATAAATGGAAGAGTTATTGGTGCTGAGGCTCCACCATATATAATTGCTGAGTTATCAGCCAACCACAATGGTAAGATAGAAACTGCACTGAAGATCATAGAAGAGGCAAAATCGGCAGGTGCCGATGCCATAAAGTTACAGACCTATAAGGCTGATACAATTACACTTGACTGCGATTCTGAAGAGTTTCAGATACGCGGTGGGCTTTGGGATGGACGGTCGTTATACGAGTTATACGAAGAGGCGCACATGCCATGGGAATGGCATGGGCCTCTTTTTGATTACGCAAGAAAGCTGGGTATTACGATATTTAGCTCGCCTTTTGACAGCACGGCTGTAGATCTTCTAGAAAATCTCAATGCTCCAGCATATAAAATTGCTTCTTTCGAAGCTGTTGACTTACCGCTGATCAAATATGTCGCGAGCACCGGCAAACCGATGATTATATCAACGGGAATGGCGGATGATCAGGAAATTGCAGAAGCTATTGAAGCGGCAAGAGATGGTGGATGCAAGGAGCTAGCGATTCTCCATTGTGTAAGTGGATATCCAGCACCTGCTGAGGATTATAATTTAAGAACCATTGTTGATATGACGCAGCGTTTTGGGCTGGTAACTGGGTTGTCGGATCATACTTTGGACAATACAACCGCAATTGCCAGTGTTGCTCTTGGTGCATGCATCATTGAGAAGCATTTTACCCTAGACAGAAATGGTGGTGGGCCTGATGATAGTTTTTCTCTGGAACCACAGGATTTAAAAGCATTGTGTGAAGGTAGCAAAATTGCTTGGTCAGCACTGGGTAAAGTTGATTACGGTCGGAAGTCCAGCGAAAGTGTAAATGTTAAGTTTCGTAGGTCATTATACTTCGTGCGAGATGGTGTGGCTGGAGATACCATTACAGCTGATATGATCAGAAGTGTTCGTCCTGGATATGGCATGGCACCCAAACATTATGAACAGGTATTGGGTAGTACATTACTGGTTGATGTTAGAAGAAATACACCTGTCCTTGAAGGTCTTCTTGCTGTTAAACGTTAGGTTCTGAGTGTCGGGGTGTGAATTGTCAAAAGTTTCTATTGTAATTGGTTTTACGCCCTATCATGCTTACGCAAGTCGTCAAATTATTGATTCACTAGAGGGTGAGGTTTACTGCTGCTTTAGTAAGTTGTGGCCTGAGACGCAGAGGAGATATAAGCGATCTTTTCATACAGGACGAGGTGGTAAACTATCAAATTTTATAATGTTTTTCATTTTTTCTTTTAAAGTTAAATGGTATTTGTTGACTAAGAAAGATATTGATGTGTATATGCCTCACCCGGCAAACATTTTTACGAATTATCTTTTCTTTGTCCAAAGAAATGGCAAGAGGTGTTTTATATATGAGGACGGGCTACTGAATTATTATGATGCTGAGCTTGTATATGAGCCTGTATCATTGACTAAAAGAGTGTTCGCCCTGTTTTGTCTTCACCCTTATAAGAAGTATGCTGGACATCTAGCAGGTTATGATGCTGGCTCATATGACGGGGCATTCTTGTCTATGCCCGAACTAGCTGTACGTAAAGAAAGCTTAGGACGACTTTGGCGCTTGGAGTTTGTGGCCCCTCAGCTTAATTATGATGAAAAAATAATCCTCTTTCTGGATCAAAATACGAATGGTCGAATGACAGAGTCTGAACGTTTTCAATGTTTGGAGAAGATGTACTTACAGTATCCCCCAGCAGAGTACAAATATTACTATAAGCCGCATCATGACTTTAATGAGGGTGTAATTCCGGGAATGACTAAGCTTGATGCTGAGAGTGCTGAAATCCCAGCGGAAATGTTAGTTATGACCTTGAGACCTAAGCGTGTAATGAGTTTCTATAGCTCAGCATTGATCAATATAAAGCGTTGTCACTCGGAGATAGAATCTATATCTATTGCCGGGAATAAAGTCGATCTTATAGTTTCGGGTGAGAAAATTTTTTTAGATGACTTTTTTAAGAGATTTGATATCAAGTGTTTATGATTTGGATCGGGATGTATATATAAATGAACGTGGGGGTGGTTGGGAGTCATCAAATCAATATTCTATCAAAATTTTTTTTGATGCTTCTTGTTGTCTCTTGGTTTGCTATAGGTCTTATCTTTAGTGATTTTCATTTCTTGGAGGAGCTGGGGTGGTTATCTATAGCTTCTCTATTTTTTTATATTGTGCTTATGGCGTGTGCGTTATCTTCAGAAAAAAATTACTGGAGAATTGCACCATTTATTGTTTTCTTCACTCCTAATGCAATCAATGACATATTTCCATCATTGCCAATCTCGATAGATGCCGATTCGCCTCAATTCTCTTTCTTTACTCATATTGACATTTTTTTAATGGCGGGCGTCATTGCATACTGCGATTTTTCAAGGTCCTCAAGATTAGTCTTTTGGGGGCTTTTAGTGTCGGTGGTAGGAATTTATGCGCTTGTATTGTTATCGGCAATTTATTCCGGGTACGGTGGTACGGCTCTTATAGGAGGGTTCCAGCTAAGATATTTGATTTTGATGATGTTTATTTTCAATTTTTCGAATGTAACTTCCTATAATAAAGAATTCTTTCAATCGTTGATCTTTGTCGGCTTGGCTGTAATAGTTGAGGCGGCTGTATTTAGTTGGTTGCGTGGTCATGATCGATTGACAAGCGGGAATTATGGTACTAACGCATTTGGCCATTTTATGGCAGCTATATTTGTCCTTTCCCTGCAGAGAGATAGTTTTTATAAAAGGTTTTATTCTTTATTTTCTCTATTTGCTTTTTTATTGGCTATTTATTTTTCTGCTACACGATTCTCGTTAGTCGCCACATTTTTGGCCGTGTTTATAATGTTTATTGTTAAATACAATCGAATCGATATTTTTGTGGCATTCGTTCTTTTGGGCGCTGTTGCTGGTTTTGGGCTTCTCGGCTATACCTCAGCTGGACAGAGCGTCGTTAATGGGGTGAGGTTGGTTTTTGAGTCAGGGTATGATCCTGGTTATATATCTATTACGCCTGATTCATCTTCGATGGTCACTCGAATAATCTTGTGGTCTTCAACCATATCTATGTTCTTAGATAATTTCTGGTTAGGTGTTGGTGGGGGTAATTGGGCGTATTTGAAGTATGACTATGGAGTGCCCTTCGACTCGGTATTCGATCCACACCAAGATATGCTCAATTATTTTGTGTCTTATGGGGTAATATTGGGTGGAGGGATGTTCATGCTAATCTACATCAACCCTCTCGTACGGGCAGTCCGTTCTCATAAATTGTCTAATGAACAGTGGCGATGTTTTTCAGTTTTATTGGTTTTTCTTATTTGCGGATTGACGAATGCTGTGAGTTGGAAGCATCAGCTCTCAGTTTTGATCTTTTATTGTTCGCTTTCTCTGTATTATTTAAAGTCAGGAAATGTAGATGTCAGATCGTAAGCATCTAATTATTTTAGGAATCCGAGGATTGCCTGCTTGCCATGGTGGATTTGAGTCGTTTGCTGAAAATCTATCTTTGTATTTAGTAGGGAAAGGATGGGATGTAACTGTCTACTGCCAGCAGGATGGAAGTGGTCCCATAACTAAAAGCTTATGGTCGGGTGTTAATTTAATTAATATTCCTGTAAAAGCACAGGGGGTGCTTGGCACGATTCTCTTTGATTTGAAAGCTTCCTTCCACGCACTATCTCATGACGGTATTGTATTGACTCTTGGCTATAATACTGCTGTTTTCAATGTTGTTCAGCGTATAAAAGGCCAAGTAAATATCATCAATATGGACGGTATTGAGTGGCGTCGAGATAAGTGGGGGGCTGTTGCCAAAACTTGGTTTTGGATAAATGAACGAATCGGTTGCTGGGTCGGAAATCACTTGGTTGCTGATCATCCACAAATTAAAAACCATTTGGCGACTCGGGTACGTAGCAGCAAGATTACTATGATCCCCTATGGTGGTGCAGAAGTATGCAATGCCGAGGTTGAACCTTTACAAACATATGGCCTCACTCCTGGGAAGTTCTCAGTAATTATTGCACGCCCTGAACCTGAAAACTCTATTCTAGAGATAGTGAGTGCTTTTAGTAAGCGTGTACGAGGACATACGCTAGTCGTTCTAGGTAATTTTCAGCCTGAATCCAATCACTTTCACCGTGCTGTAATGAAGGTTGCTAGTGACGAAGTGGTTTTTCCCGGTGCCATATATGATTCTCGAGTTGTCGAAGCGCTCCGATTTTATTGCCGATTTTATTTGCACGGCCACCGTGTTGGTGGCACAAATCCTTCTTTAGTTGAAGCGCTTGGTGCCGGTTGTGCTGTTATTGCACAAGACAATTCTTTTAATCGCTGGGTTGCTGGTGAAAGCGCATCATATTTTGCAGACGAGTCTGACTGTGCTGGTTTGTTCGACCGTCTAATCGATGATGGTTTTGATATCTCCACTATGAAGTCTGGGAGTTTACAGCGATTTCATGAGCGTTTTACTTGGCCCGAAGTTTTGGGCGAGTACGAGCAGCTTTTGTGCCAATGGCATCCTAAGCTATAAGAACCCGTTTCCCTGTAGGGTATCGCTGATCGTATGTATCTCGCTAGGTGCCTCACTTTTCTTGAGTGCGTTCTTGGTGAGAGTCATTTTATGGTAGCTGTCCCCCATTGTGTGATTCAGTACCAATTCGAGCCAGAAAATGGTGTGCGTCTTTATTTTGCTTATTTTTTGAGAAAAAGTCGTTGCGTGTGTTCCTAGGCTCGAGAAAATCTTCGTTGCCTGCTATGGTTGTTTTTTAATAATCTCTCGTTATGGTTTACTTTGTTTAGTAGGGAGTACCGCAGAAGACTATGCTGTTCAATCGACCTTACCAGCCTACATTTGCTGAACGTTATCCTGTTGCGGTTCTGGCGGCGGTTTTTGATTTTCTGCTTGTTATTGGTTCTGGATATCTATCTTTTTATTGCCGCTTTCAGACTTTTGAAATGGATGTTCGTTATACCTTGGCGAATTTCTCTTTTGCATTACTTGTCATATTGAGTTTGTTGCTCTGTGGTAGCTACCGCTCCTGGCGAGGGCGTTCGTTCCTTCGTCAGCTTGCTACATTGAACCTTGGCTGGCTGACTGCGGCAGGTTTTGCTTTTGCTTTGGCATTCTTCTTTAAGATTTCAGGTGTCTATTCCCGAAAGTGGTTTTTTCTAATGCTGGGAGTCGGGTTTGCTACTTGTGTATTGGTGAGGGCAATATTTTTCCACGTATTGCGTGCTTTACGCTTAAGCGGCCATAACCTAAAAGGGGTTGTTTTAGTTGAGATCGATTCTGATGCTTCTAATTTGAATGTTGCTGAGAGCTCATTGCGAGAATATGGCTATCAAGTTTCTGCAAGGTTAAAGTACGATTCTGATAATGTTTGGTTGAATAAAATTGTTGAGATTGTAAACAGCAGTCGCGCACATGAAGTTTGGTTGTGTTTGCCACTTTCTGCAGGTTCTGCTATTAAGGCTGTGCTTTATGAGTTGCGTCATCATACAGTCGAAATACGCTTTATCCCTGAATGGGGTGATATCCCACTTTTAAATCATCGCATCAGCAGTATAGCTGGACTATACTCCCTAGATTTAAGTTGTACTCCTATGGAGGGGGCTTCACGCTTTATCAAGAGGAGCGAAGATCTAGTTATAGGGGGATTGATTTCGATCCTTATTATTCCTGTATGCTTACTAATTTGTGTAGCAATTAAAGTTACCTCCCCTGGGCCGGTAGTGTTTAAGCAGTACCGTACGGGGATTAATGGCAAACGCTTTAAAGTGTATAAATTTCGTTCAATGGTTGTCCACGACGAGTCATCCGGCACAGTTACTCAAGCAACCAAAGGAGATGCCCGGGTAACCAAGGTCGGGGCATTTCTTCGGCGTACTAGTCTCGACGAGCTACCTCAATTTTTTAATGTTTTACAAGGTCGAATGTCTATTGTGGGGCCTCGTCCGCATGCGCTAGCTCACAACGAGTATTATAAGGATCTGGTAGAGTCATATATGCAGCGTCACAAGGTTAAACCTGGTATTACAGGCTGGGCACAGGTGAATGGGTACCGCGGAGAGACGGATACCTTAGATAAGATGAAAAAGCGTGTAGAGTATGATTTGTGGTATATCGATAATTGGTCACTAGGTCTTGATCTAAAGATTATAGTTAAGACGGTGTATAAAGGGTTCGTTGGTAGTAATGCGTATTGATGTTGCTGAATCTCGATGATTGGTATTGCTAGGTAGTCTGGTTTGATGACTTATTTTTTTCGACGGCAGCGTGGGGGTCTAGGTGAAGGAGCTTTCTCTTACTTATTTTTATTAGTCTGTCTGGGTATTTTTATTCAAATATCGGGACTGCTTTTTAATCAAGATGGTAGTAAGTATGCTACTCAGCTTTACTTTTCTCTTTTTATACCGTCTCTTTTTCTTTTGGTTGTCAGGAAATTTGATTTCTTAGTTTCTTGTCAGTTGTCCTTCATCTTGTTTTTTCTTTTGCTTTCTTGGGTTTTTTTAGTTGGTGCCTTACATGAAGGGTCTGTTCGGGATGCGTGGTACTGGCTAAAAGTTGTACTTTTGATTCTTCTTTATGTATATGCTGTCAGCGTTGCAAGCCAAAGCTTAACTGGTTTTAAAATTCTTGTGGGCTGTGTGTTTTTCGTTTCTGCCTTATTTGCTTGGCTAACACTGTTCAATCAATATGGTGTTTTAGATAGGCCTCTAGTTTATCCAGCTGTGCGCAGCTACAGGCTTTTTGAGCTCGGCTGGGGCGGTCTTGCTGATCTTAGGCACCCTGTTGTTGCAGGCCTTTATTACGGTATTTTTATAGTTTTGGCTTGTTGGCTTTTCGTTTGCTTTCCATTACGTACCTGGCAGATTATAAGTTTGGTTGTCTGCGTACTTGGTGTCGCTCTTTATGTAATGTTCACCTTTTCACGTGGTGCATGGTTTTCTGTAATTTTAAGTGCTTTAACTTTGTTAATTATTTCGTTCAATAGAAAATCTCAGCTCTTATTGATTTTAGGGGGACTGGCTGGGGCTGTTTTTATATATCTATATTGGTCGGTTTTTTTGGCTGAGTATACTGTCGGCTTAAGTAATAGGGATCATATCTGGGATAATTGGTTTCACCACTTGAATGCGTTCTGGATATATGGAGCAGGTGCTGGTGCGGAGTTGTTCTACCGATTTTCCAATGGTTTTGAAGTCGTTCACGCTCACAGTCTCTACCTGCAACTCTGGTATGAATACGGCATCGTCGGCATCAGCTTATTTGTTGCGCTGTTGCTGAGTTTGTTGTGGAAAGGCTGGCAGTGCCGTGAGCAGCCGATCGCCCTACTAGGCTTGGCATTGCTGGTTTTTGCGATGGTGGCAATGATTTCTGATGTCTATGCAGTGTTTCACCGGCCTAGCCCTTATTGGGTCATATTCTGGTTCCCTGTAGGGATCCTGTTGGGTGTCCAGCGCAAGCCTGCTACTTCCTTAGGCTGATTACGATGTGTTTGTGTAATTGCAATTACACAAACACATTTAAAACTTCGCATACGCACTTTCTAAAACAGGGCGCTTAGGTGGGAATCGGGCGTGGATTTCTTCCATTGGTTGCGGCTTACTGAACAGGTAGCCCTGTACCTGATCGCAGGACAATTCCACCAACAAGCTCAGTTGAGCGTTTGTCTCAACACCTTCGGCTACGGTTTTCATGTTCAGTGCGTGGGCCATGCTGATGATGGCTCTGACAATTTCCCTATCCTGTGGCGACTCTGTTATTTCCTTGATGAAAGAGCGGTCAATTTTTAGTACATCCAAGGGTAATCGACGTAGATACGTCAGTGATGAGTAGCCGGTTCCGAAGTCGTCCAGGGCGATGCTCACGCCTTGTCTTTTGATAGATTCGAGTTGATTTTTGACACAACGGATATTGCTCAGCAGAGTACTTTCTGTTACTTCAATCTCCAGTCTCTCGGCCAACAAGTTATTGCCCTGAAGTGCGTCGCTGATGCTTTCGGAGAGCAGGTTGTGGGTGAGGTTTATTGCTGAGCAGTTAACTGCGATCTTAGTGTTTCGATAGCCTTGATCAAGCATGATTGCGAGGTCTTTGCAGGCCTGTTGCATAACCCATTTATCCAGGAGTTCTACAAATCCATTAGCTTCTGCAATCCCTATAAAACGCTCTGGTGTCAGTAAGCCAAGACGGGGATGTTGCCAGCGGATTAGCGCTTCTAGTCGGGTTACTTCGCCACTGGATAGGTCGATTATGGGTTGATAGTAGAGCTTTAGGTCTTTATCCAGTTGTAGGGCCTGGCGCAGATCTTCTTCCAGTTGCAGTTCGATGGAAGCTTTTTCTGTGAGGTGCTGCTTAAACACATGGATGGTATTACGTCCGTCAGCCTTGGCCTGATAAAGCGCCAAGTCTGCATGTTTGATGAGTTCTTCTACGGTAACGCCGTCTTGCGGAAAGCGGCTGATGCCAATACTGGTGGTCATCACCATTTTGCGTTCGCCCAAGTTGATCGGTTCTTTCATTTTTTCCAGTATGCGATTGGCGAGCGGCAGAAGGGCATCATCGCTATCGATGCTGGTCACAATGCAGAATTCATCTCCTCCGAGGCGGGAAACAATATCGCGCTCACGCAAGGAGCTGCGGATGCGCTGCGCAACGATGCGTAGGAGTTCGTCACCGGCATCGTGGCCGAGGGTGTCGTTGACTCGTTTGAAATGGTCGACGTCGAGGAACATCACTGCCAGGTTGCGTCCTGAAATGGTGTGTTCCTCTATCGCGGCATTGAATACGCGGTTGAACCCGCGTCGGTTGAGTTGCTCTGTGAGGGGGTCGAAGTGGGCGATCTGTTCAAGTGAAGCCTGAGCTTGATCAAGTTGGTGCAACAGGATGTTTACCCTTTGCAGGTCTTGTTCTTTCTCTTCCAGTTTTCTACTGGCCCAAGCTGCTGCAAGGCTCAGGCTCAGAATTAGGAAGGTGATTGACGCAATGATCAGCCCCAGCTGAACGCTGTTATCGGCGCTGCGCAGTTGCAGAGGAGTATTATCCGGGACTACTAAGTACAACCCGCTCATGCCGGTGTAATGCATTGAGCAGATAGCCGCGCCCATAACCATGGCTGCTGAATATTTCAGCCAGGTGACGTTACGTTTCTCTCCATCACGAAAGTATTCGGCGAGCTTGAGCGCCGCATAGCTAGCACTGATAGCGACGAGGATTGAAAGGGCAAACAATCCTGGATGGTGATAGGTCTTGGCCACTGATTGCATGGCCGTCATTCCACTGTAGTGCATGGCAGAAATGCCCACGCCAATCAGTACTGCCGCGAGAATCTGCTGGAGCATGCGCGGGGCTTGCATGGTCATGTAGTGCATGGCGATCAGTGAGGCTGTCAGGGCCACCAGAAATGAAAAAAGCGTGACGCTCAGGTCGTAATGAATGGAAACCGGGGCTTTGAAAGCGAGCATGCCGATAAAGTGCATGGTCCAAATACCGCCTGCCAGGCATATGGCTCCCAGCACTGTCCATACCCGTTTCATTATTGTGTTGGCGGTTCTACTGGCCTGTTTTGCGATTGTTAGGGTGATGTGGCTGCCGAATACCGCAATCAGGTAGGAAAGTAAGACCAACCACAGGGTATGGCTGCAGGTGAGAACCACATAGTGGTCAAGCGGCAGCTCAGATAAAAATTGGACTGGGAACCACTGCATGAGACCTGGCCTTGCTTAACAAAGGATTACGTTTAGTGAAGCACAGGTTTCTATTCATGCTTGAGCGTGCAAAGTCATAGATCGACCTTTCTGATCCAGAGCATTTTTTTGTTGATCATGAGCTTACAGGTCGACTGCCTATTGGTTTGAGGGGGCTGTAAATGCTGCGCTGGCGTATTACGCAGCAAGCGGCTGCACTATTATTGCTGCCAGGCTGGGGGCTGAAGGTTCATCAGGTGGGCGGATAGGAATATGGCGTGGCTAGGGAGCAGCTCTTTCATTAACCGATATAACGCAGGCGAATAGTCGCTGACAACGGCGGCTCTTGCTTCTAGATTGCACCTCAAGGTGCTGTGTAATGTTCGGCACTGATTGCGTGTGCTGACAACAAGAGAGATAAACCATGCACCAGCCTCAACAAGCGTCCAATGCCTGGCGCGTCTTGCTCCTTCTTTTTTTGGCTAACCTATTCAATTTTTTTGACCGGACGATTCCTGCGATTCTGGGCGAGCCCATTCGGTTGGAATGGAATCTCAACGATTTCCAAATCGGGCTTATGGGCACAGCCTTCACTTTGGTTTACGCAATTGCGGGTATTCCCCTAGGGCGAATGGCCGATACAGGCTCGCGTCGCAAAATAATGGGGTTGGGCTTAACGGTTTGGAGTGGGCTGACTGCTCTCAATGGGCTTGCTTGGAGCTATTGGAGCTTTTTGCTTATGCGCATGGGAATTGGCATCGGTGAGGCGAGTTATGCGCCTGCGGCTAATTCATTAATCGGTGATTTATTTCCGGCGAATAAGCGCGCCCGAGCTATGGGCATATTCATGCTTGGATTGCCGGTGGGGTTACTGCTGGCGTATTTCACCATCGGCGCAATGGTTGAAGCCTTTGGCAGCTGGCGCGCGCCATTCTTTATTGCTGCGGTCCCTGGACTGATCTTGGCTGTGTTCATCTTTTTAATTAAAGAGCCGCAGCGTGGCGCAGCTGAACAGATGCAGGCCAAGGCTGAAGTCGTCGAAAAACCGATGCGTAAAGTGCTGTCGATTCGGACTTTCTGGTGGTTAGTCGTGGCGGGGCTGGCATTCAACTTCGCAACCTACGCCAACAACTCCTTTATGGTGCCTATGTTGCAGCGTTACTTCTTTTTGTCCTTACAAGACGCGGCCGTTGCAACAGGGGTCATTGTCGGTGTTACAGGGCTGATCGGACTGACGTTGGGTGGATGGCTTGCCGATAAAATCCACCAGCGTTGGGCGCGTGGACGCTTATTGTTTGCGACCGGCAGCTTACTGGTCGCTGCTGCAGCAACCGGTCTTGCATTGTGGGCCGGCCGGATAGACATTTCGCTTTTCGTGGCAATATTCAGTGTAGGTTGGCTGTTTTCCTACAACTTCTACACCTGTGTGTACACTGCGATTCAAGATGTAGTTGAGCCTCGTCTGCGTGGCACGGCGATGGCATTGTTCTTTGCCGGGTTGTATCTGCTCGGTGGCGGTTTAGGGCCTGTGGTTGTAGGAGGACTTTCGGACTACTTTGCCAACGCTGCTATGGTGGCGGCAGGTGCAGTAGAGATGACGGAAGCTTTTAGGGCTGTTGGCTTGCACGACGCATTGTATATGGTGCCGGTCGCGATGTTGCTGACGATGGTGGCGCTCTTCATGGCCTCCCGCAATTTCGTGGCTGATTCCGAAGCCATGCAGCGTGGGCTTGCTGGGGAGTGATGCCCGTGCACTCACCGTGTGCATCGACAGTGGCTGTGGAGCTGTTTGTGCGGGTGTTTGGCGTACGGTTTGAAGTGTTAGCTAGGAGGGTGAGCTGCAATTTCAAACCGTAATGGCGCTATGCTCGGCGGTACTTCCGAGTGGTTATTCGGCGTGGATGTCCCTGTGGCGTGTCTCACGGAGAAATAGCAGCGCGCATATAAGGCTCGCGCCGGTTATTAGCACTGGGTACCACAAACCGTAGTAAATATCGCCTGTGTAAACTACCAGCGCGAAGGAGATCGTCGGCAGAAGCCCACCAAACCAACCATTACCGATGTGGTAAGGCAGTGACAGTGAGGTGTAGCGGATGCGTGTTGGAAACAGTTCAACCATCATGGCCGCGAGCGGGCCATAGCAAAGGCAGGCAATCAGCAATAGGGCGACCATGATGACAACCACCATGGTGTGGTCGAGTTGGGATGAGTCAGCTTCAGCGGGATAGCCAGCCTGTTTCAGTGCTGCGCTCAGAGCTTCGCCATCAAGCCCTGTAATGCTGTGCGAACCCACTTTTACCACCAGCGTACTGCCAGGTTCACTGGCTAGGGTCTGATAAGGAATGCCGCCTTTGGCCAGCTGTGCTTTGGTCAGGTCGCACGGTGTGTCGAAGCGCGCCTTGCCCACCGGATCAAATTGAAATGTGCAGGTTGCAGGATCCGCAATCACAGTGACAGGGGCTTGCCTTGAGGCTGCATCAATTTGAGGGTTGGCGTAGTGAGTCAGCGCCTTGAACAGCGGGAAATACAACAGGGTTGCGAGCAGTAGCCCGGCAACAATGACCGGTTTTCGGCCGATTCGGTCAGACAACCAGCCGCTGACAATAAAGAACGGTGCTCCGATAACGATGGCAATGATCAGCAGGTTGTTGGCCAGACCGGCGTCCACTTTTAGCACTTGGGTCAGAAAGAACAGGACATAGAACTGGGCTGTATAAAAGGTTACAGCCTGACCGGCGTTGATGCTGAACAGAGCAGTTAGTACCACTTTCAGATTGTTCCAGCGGGTAAAGGATTCCCGCAGCGGGGCTTTACTGCATTTGCCCTCGTTTTTCATTTTCACAAAGGCCGGGGATTCGTGCATTGAGAGGCGGATCCAGGTGGAAATCCCCAGCAGTACGATCGACAACAGGAACGGTAGACGCCAGCCCCAGACCTCGAAGTCGTCACCAGTCAGATAACGACATACACCAATCACCAGTAATGACAGCAGTAGTCCGGCACTCGCTGTTGACTGTATCCAGCTGGTGTAACTGCCGCGTTTATTAGCGGGAGCATGCTCAGCTACATAGGTGGCAGCACCGCCGTATTCACCACCCAATGCCAGCCCTTGCAGCATGCGCAGGGCCACCAGCATGACCGGCGCTGCCACGCCAATGCTGGCGTAAGAGGGCAGCAGGCCGACGCAGAAGGTTGACAGGCCCATCAGTACGATAGTGGCGAGAAAGGTATGCTTACGCCCGATCATGTCACCCAGACGGCCAAACACCAGCGCACCGAACGGTCGCACCAGAAAGCCGGCGGCAAACGCCAGTAAAGCAAAGATAAACGCAGTTGTGTCATTGACCCCGGCAAAGAACTGCTTGCTGATGATCGCGGCCAGGGCACCGTAGAGAAAGAAGTCGTACCACTCGAAAACCGTACCCAGTGACGAGGCCAAGATCACTTTGCGTTCTTCATGCCGGGATACCTGAGTAGATGCGCAGGTCGGGTTCTTTGCAGATAGGCTCATTGAGCGTTCTCCTGCCCTTGTGGGGCTTCAGTTTTTTATTATTCGGTATCGACCTCCTGGCCGTACGGCACCGGTTGCATGCATCTACCGCAGAATTAAGACCACGCGGTGGATGCAAATTGGGTTGAGTTCAGGGTGGAGCTAAGGTTCAGGCGCTCGCTGTCGGCCAAGATCATGCGGGCGGCTTTCTCCGCGATCATCAGCACCGGCGAGCAGGTATTGCCAGAGGTGATGGTGGGCATGATTGACGCATCGACAACCCGCAGACCGGGGATGCCGTGGACACGCAGGCGACTGTCAACTACGGCTGTGGAGTCTTCGCCCATGCGGCAGGTGCCGACTGGATGAAAAATGGTGGTGCCAATTTCTGCTGCGGCTTGCCTCAGATCATCTTCACTCTGGTATTCCAGACCTGGCTTGTATTCCAACGGGCGATAAGGGCACAGGGCTGGGGCTGAGACGATGCGACGGGTCAGGCGGATGGCATCGGCTGCCACTTGCAAATCCTGCGGGTGGCTCAGGTAATTGGGCTGGATGATGGGCTTGTCATCCATATCGGCCGAGCGAATCTGTACGCTGCCGCGACTGAGCGGACGCAAATCGCAAACGGACGCAGTAAAGGCTGGAAAGTTGTGCAGCGGCTCGCCGAAACGCTCAAGCGACAAGGGTTGTACGTGGTATTCGAGATTCGCGCTGGTCTGTTGCGGATCAGACTTAGCAAACGCGCCGAGTTGGCTGGGGGCCATGGATAAAGGCCCGCTGCGCTTGAACAGGTATTGCAAGCCCATGCCCATCTTGCCCCAGACACTGGCGGCGATCTTGTTTAGTGAAGGTGCGCCGCTAAAGCGATAAATCAGGCGCAGTTGCAGGTGATCCTGCAGGTTGGCGCCTACGCTTTCGAGCGCATGTCGAACAGCAATGCCGTGCTTTTGCAGCAGGCGCTGCGGGCCAATGCCCGAGCGTTGCAGTAGTGTGGGGGAGCCAATTGCACCGGCACAGAGGATGACTTCCCTGCGCGCCAGTACCTGCTTGTGCTCACCTTGATGACGTAGCAACACACCGCTCGCACGGCCGTTTTCGAGGAGGATGCGTTCAACCTGAGCGTCCGTCAGTACGCTTAGGTTGGGGCGGTGGGTCACAGGATGGAGAAAGGCTTTAGAGGCATTCCAGCGAACGCCGGAGCGCTGATTGACTTCAAAGTAGCTGCAGCCCTCGTTATCTCCGCCGTTGAAGTCCTCAATCCGGGCGATCCCGGTTTGCGCGGCGGCACTGCGGAAGGCCTGCAGAATCTCCCAAGACAAACGCTGGCGTTCCACCCGCCACTCGCCGCCGCTGCCATGCAGCTCGGAGGCACCGGCATAGTGATCTTCAACCGCTTTGAAAAGTGGCAACACGTCGTTCCAGGCCCAACCTGGATTGCCTTGTGCGGCCCAGCTGTCGTAGTCCCGGGCCTGGCCGCGCATGTAAATCATGCCGTTGATTGAGGAGCAACCGCCGAGAACGCGACCGCGCGGATATTTGAGAGCGCGGCCCGCCAAGCCTGGCACCTGTTCAGTATCAAAGCACCAGTCAGTGCGCGGGTTGCCAATGCAGTAGAGGTAGCCGACCGGAATATGGATCCAGGGATAGTTGTCCTTGCCACCGGCTTCGAGCAGCAGGACGCGTTTGCTCGGGTCTGCAGACAGGCGGTTGGCAAGCAGGCAGCCGGCTGGGCCTGCGCCGACGATGATGTAGTCCCAGGAATCCTGTGACATTGCGCACCTCATTGCTTCTTATTGTTGTCTGATGCTTGAGGCTAATCGTTCATTCGCGTTAAAAAAACGATCATTTTTGACCATTGGTTGTTCGTTTTCTAACAGGCGGAGGTGTCTGTGTTTGATTGGGGGGATTTGCGTTACTTCCTTGAGTTGCACCGCACCGGCCGATTACTGGCGGTAGCCAAGCGGATGGACACCACTCACGCCACAGTGGCGCGGCACATTGAGCAGCTTGAACGCGGCTTGGGCACACAGCTTTTTGTGCAACATACCGGTGGCTACCAGCTGACTCCGGCAGGGCAGGCGCTGCTGCAGCATGCAGAGGCAATGGAGAACACCGCGTTGCTGGCGCAAGAGGAGCTCAGCCAGAGTATTTCACCGCTTGGCCAGGTGCGCATTGGCGTTACTGAAGGGCTGGGCAACGGTTTTCTGGCGCAGCGTCTGGGCGGCCTGCTCAAGCAATATCCGGGGTTGGAGGTTGAGCTGGTCTCGGTGCCTCGCTTTGTCAGTATCACCAACCGGGAGGCGGATATCGCTATCACTCTGGAGCAGCCTATTGCTGATTTGCTTATCTCCCGTTTACTTACCCGTTACCGTCTGGGGTTGTATGCCAGCCCTGCTTACCTCAGGGAGGCACCGCCACTACGCAGTCGCGAGGATTTGAACCAGCACGCATGGATTGGTTATGTGGATGATCTGCTGTTCACGCAGGAGCTGATGTTCCAGCAGAGTTTCTGCCGCCATCCGCAGGTGATCTTCCGCAGTACCAGTGTGTCTGCCCAACAGCAGGCAGCGCGTTCTGGCGTTGGTCTTGCGATCTTGCCGCACTTTGTCGGTGCGTATGATGTACAGCTGCAGGCGGTTTTGCCGGAGCTGTTTATTGAACGCAAATACTGGATGAGTACGCGCCGGGAGCTGCATCGCTCGGTGCGCTTGCGTTTGGTCTGGGATTATTTGCTGGGGCTGTGTGAGCAGGAGCAGGCGGTACTGATGGGCGGGAGCGGGGCGCACTAAGTCCGCCCCTGTGTAGGTTAGCCTGCGACCAGCACGCGGATCGCTTCGAGGCGCAACGCAGCTTTGTCGAGGAAGGCCAGGCCTTGTTCACGTTGCTGACGCAGTGCTTCGATCTCACTGTCGCGCACGCTCGGGTTGACCTTTTGCAGGGCAATCAAACGGGCCAGTTCCTCTTCGGTTTCCGAGGCCAAGCGGCGTTTGGCTTCTTCCACTCGCTGCTCGTGGCGCGGTGCGACTTTGCCTTCACCGCCATTGATCAGTGTGGCGAGGCTGTCACGCTGAGCCTGAACAAACTTATTGGCGCTGGCGCGCGGTACGCTTTCCAATTGATCGTTCAGGGTTTCGAAAGACACTTTGTGCGCCAGATCATTGCCGTTGGCATCCAACAGGCAGCGTAGCGCTACCGGCGGCAGATATCGGCTCAGTTGCAGAGCTTTGGGTGCGACGGCCTCACTCACATAGAGCATTTCCACCAGCACGGTGCCTGGCTTGAGGCCTTTGTTCTTGATCAGTGCCACGCCGGTGTTGCCCATGGAGCCGGAGCGCACCAGATCCATGCCGCCTTGCACCATAGGGTGTTCCCAGGTGAGGAATTGCATGTCTTCACGGGCTAGCGCCAGTTCGCGGTCGTAGGTGATGGTGACACCTTCATCGCTGCCCAGCGGGAAGCTCGCATCCAGCATTTTTTCGCTGGGGCGCAAGATCAGAGCGTTCTCGGAGTGATCTTCACTGTCGATACCAAACGCGTCGAACAGCTGTTCCATGTAGATCGGCAGGGCGAACTGGTCGTCTTGCTCGCGGATTGCTTCGACCAGGGCTTCGCCTTCGCCAGCGCCACCGGAATTCAGTTCCAGCAGGCGGTCGCGGCCGTCGTGCAACTCGCTTTCCAGGCGCAGACGTTCGTCACGTGCTTCTGCAACCAGTTTTTCCCACGTGTCATCGTCGCCGCCTTCCAGCAGCGGCAGCAGGCGGCTGCCGAACTGATGCTGCAGGGCATTACCCGTCGGGCAGGTGGCGAGGAACGCGTTGAGTGCCTGGTGATACCAATGGAACAGGCGCTCTTGCGGGCTGTTTTCCAGATATGGCACGTGCAGCTGGATACGGTACTTCTGACCGATACGGTCAAGACGGCCAATCCGTTGCTCAAGCAAATCCGGGTGGGCAGGCAGATCGAACAGCACCAGATGATGGGCAAACTGGAAGTTGCGCCCTTCGGAGCCGATTTCGGAGCAGATCAGCACCTGCGCGCCAAACTCTTCGTCCGCGAAGTAGGCGGCGGCTCGGTCTCGCTCAAGGATGCTCATGCCTTCGTGGAATACGGTGGCTGGAATGCCTTTGAGCACACGCAGGGCATCTTCAAGGTCCATGGCCGTTTCGGCGTGGGCGCAGATCACCAGCACCTTGACCTTTTTCAGCATCTTCAGCGTGTCGATTAGCCACTCGACACGAGGGTCGAATTTCCACCAGCGCTGCTCTTCATCCACATCCGGCTGGGCCTGATAGGCCACTTCCGGGTACAGATCAGCGTGCTCGCCCAGCGGCAGCTCCATGTATTCATCCGGGCTTGGCAGCGGGTAAGCATGCAGCTCTCGCTCAGGGAAGCCCTGTACAGCGGCACGGGTGTTACGGAACAGCAAACGGCCGGTGCCATGGCGGTCCAGCAGCTCGCGAACCAGACGCTGCGAGGCTTCGGTATCGCCCGCGCTGACAGCGCTCAGTAGTTCTTCGGCTTCTGTGCCGAGGAAGTCGCGGATTGTCTTGTTTGCAGCGTCTGACAGGCGGCCTTGGTCGAGCAGCTCCTGTACCGCTTCAGCAATCGGCTTGTAGTGCTCGCTTTCGGCGCGGAAGGCCTGCAGGTCGTGGAAACGGTTTGGATCCAGCAGGCGCAGGCGCGCGAAGTGGCTGTCCAGGCCCAACTGCTCAGGTGTTGCAGTCAGCAGCAGAACACCGGGAATGACCTGCGCCAGCTGTTCAACCAGCGCGTATTCCGGGCTGGCTTGCTCTGGGTGCCAAACCAAGTGGTGCGCTTCATCGACTACCATCAGGTCCCAGCCTGCAGCAAATAGCGCGTCCTGAGCGTTTTCGTCTTCGCGTAGCCATTCCAAGGCGACCAGTGCGAGCTGGCAGTCCTCAAATGGGTTGCTGGCGTCGCTCTCAAGGAAGCGCTCAGCATCAAACAGCGCCACTTCGAGGTTGAAGCGGCGGCGCATTTCCACCAGCCATTGATGCTGCAGGTTTTCAGGCACCAGGATCAGGACGCGGCTGGCGCGGCCACTGAGCAGCTGGCGGTGAATGATCAGGCCCGCCTCAATGGTTTTACCCAAACCGACTTCATCAGCCAGCAGAACCCGTGGCGCGATACGGTCAGCGACTTCGCGGGCGATGTGCAGCTGGTGGGCAATCGGTTGGGCGCGTACGCCGCCGAGGCCCCAGAGAGTGGATTGCAGTTGCTTGCTGGTGTAATCCAGTGTGCGATAGCGCAGGCCAAACCATGGCAGTGGGTCAATCTGGCCAGCAAACAGGCGGTCGCTGGCCAGACGGAATTGAATGAAGTTGGACAGCTGGGTTTCCGGCAGGGTGACGTCTTCGTTTTGCGCGTTGATGCCGTGGTAAACCAGCAGGCCGTCGATGTCGTCCACTTCCTGAACGGTCATCTTCCAGCCTTCGAAGTGGGTGACTTCATCACCCGGAGAGAAGCGCACGCGGGTCAGGGGGGCGTTACGCACTGCATATTGGCGCGTCTCACCTGTAGCCGGGTAGAGCATGGTGAGCATGCGGCCGTCCTGCATCAGTACGGTCCCCAGACCCAGTTCTGCCTCGCTGTCACTGATCCAGCGTTGCCCCGGTTGATACTGCGCCATGCTTTTCTCCCGCGTAAAAAAGCTGGGTATATTAACGCAGCACAGCCGCTGGCCAAAGGCGCAATGATGAACGTAGTGCACTTTGTGGGGCGGCTAGCGGTCAATAAGAGACCGTGTTTACGGTCTGAAGTGAAGAACTTTGCAATAGTGTCGCGCTTAAATGTGTGACGAATGGTAGGTAAAGTCATCTCCGACGCAGTTAAATGCCGGATGCTGGAGGTTGTAAAGGATGCTGCCACCAATTCCTCAGGGGCTTGTGCCTGTTACCGCACAGCAGGATGTGGTCAAACCACGACCTGATATCCAACCGGTCACCCCAGCGGCTGAAAGCGCCAAGGAAAGCGGCGTCAGCTTGGATAAGCGGCATCCGCAAGAAGCTGAGATGTTGCTGCGTGAGGAGCAACGCAGGCGTCAGCGCCGCCGGGGCTACACGCCGCAGGAAATCGCTCAAGGCGATATCGCCGAGGAGGATTTCGATAAGCTGAAGGATCTGCCCAGGCAGGGGTTGTGGGTGGATATAGAGGTTTGAGGGTGTAGAGGGCGGGCTCTTCCTTGATTGACTGTGGAGCTGCCCGCAGGATTTATCAGAGGCCAGTGTCGATGAATAGCAAGCCGGTTGTACTGGATTACCCGGACGCTGATCTGACTCTCTATCCGGGATGGCTGACAGAACCGCTTGCAACGCAGTGGCAGCGCCAGATAGTTGCGCAGACCGCCTGGCAACAGCCTGTACTGAAGCTATTTGGTAAGGAGCACCCGACGCCGCGTTTGGTTGCTTGGCATGGTGATGAGGGCGCGAGTTACCGCTACTCTGGCCACACCCATCAGCCCATGCCCTGGACGTCCGTGCTTGAGGCTATGCGTGAGCGCCTGCAGGCCACCATCAACCACCCACTCAATTCCGTCTTGCTCAACTTATATAGGGATGGACGGGACTCTATGGGGTGGCACAGTGATGATGAACCAGAGCTTGGCACGCAGCCTGTGATCGCCTCCGTGAGTTTGGGGGCAAGCCGCCGTTTGGATCTGCGTCGCAAAGGGCAGAAGCGTATTGAGCACTCAGTTCAGCTGGAACATGGTTCGTTGCTGGTAATGCGGGGGCCAACCCAGCATCATTGGCAACATCAAGTTGCTAAGACGCAACGCTGCAATACACCCCGCCTGAATCTGACCTTTCGATTGATAAATAGCCCGCTATGAGTAACGAACCCAAGCTGATCGACTTTTCTGCCGAGCGCGACAAGCGCATCCATGATTTGCATGAGAAGCGCCTGAATGAGGTGCGCTCTGCCTTTGAGCAGGCACTGCCGCTGCCGAAAGGCAAAAAGAAAAAGCCTGCTAAAAAGCCGAAAAAGCGCTGATTTCTGCTCTGAGAGGGGCTGATTAGTTGATCTGGATCAGTTCATTAACCTCTCTGTCAATGCCGCTGGATGGCTGTTGATCTGGATCAATTAGCCCCGGCGTTGCCCTGTTAAGGTGGAGCCATTCCCAAACGGGTTAAGCCACAAACAGGAGGCACCATGTTCATCGATACAGTCGTTCTCGCAGGTATTGGCACTGTCGGTTTGATGGTCGCTTTCGTCGGTGCGGTTGGTTATTTCATCTGGCAGGACGCTCGCAAACGCGACAGCAATAAAAGCTGAATCCTGCCGATTCAGGGGCACGCAAGGCAACTTGGGGCGACTTTGTCGCCCTTTTTTTTCGTCTGCGTTTTGAGCTTTTTACGCCTGTTAGCTGACCGTCTCGGCTGGCAGGCCGTGGCTGCCACCCGCTTTGGCGGATAGGTAGTGGCGCAGGGCGTTTTGCTGTTCCTCATCCATGTACAGGCCGAGTTTGCTGCGTCGCCAGAGGATATCTTCTGCCGTGACCGCCCACTCCTGCTCGCACAGGTAATCGACTTCCCGCGTGTAGAGCCCCGCGCCTAGGTGTTCGCCCATGTCGCTGAGGTTCTTGATGCCGTTTAGCATGCTCCAGGTGCGCGAGCCGTAGGTGTGGGTCCAGCGCTGGGCAATGCTGAGGGGCAGCCAGTTGAAGCTGGTCCGGATGCTGTCGGTCAGTTCGCTGGTGCTGGTCAGTTGTTCTGCTCCCGGCAAGGGAGCCTTGTCGGTCCAGGGTTGGGACATGCTCGGGAAGAACTCACTGAGCTGCTGCATGGCTGACTCGGCGAGTTTGCGGTAGGTCGTCAACTTGCCACCGAACACGGACAGCAGCGGTGCGCCCGCGCTCTTTTCGCTTAGGGCGAGGGTGTAGTCGCGGGTCACGGCTGAGGGATCATCTGATTCGTCGTCACACAGCGGGCGTACACCTGAGTATGTGCTGATGATGTCGGCGCGATTAATCTGCTTTTTGAAATGGTTGTTGACCACGCTGAGAAGGTAGTCGACTTCCTCATCGCTGATGCGCACTTGGGCAGGGTCGCCGGTGTATTCCTTATCTGTGGTGCCGATCAGGGTGAAGTGTTCGTGATAGGGGATGACAAACACGATGCGGCGGTCTTCGTTCTGCAGAATGAACGACTGCGGCAGATCGTAGAGTTTCGGCACGATGATGTGACTGCCCTGAATCAGACGGATGCCGTAGGGAGCTTTCAGTTGCAGGTCATCGCGGATAAAGCTGGACACCCATGGACCGGCAGCGTTGACCAAGGCGCGGGCGCGCAATGTGTTGAGACGGCCGTCAGCGTGCTGCACCTCGACTTGCCAGAGTCCGTCAACGCGCCGGGCGCTGACGCAGCGGGTACGTGTATGGATGTGAGCGCCCCGCTCACGGGCGGCCATGGCATTGAGCACTACCAAGCGAGCGTCGTCCACGGTGCAGTCGGCGTATTCGAAACCACGGCTGATCTGGGACTGCAACGGATGGTCAGGGCCAAAGCGCAGGCTGCGCGACGCGCCCAGAGTTTTGCGTTTACCCAGGTAGTCGTATAGGAACAGGCCGCAGCGAATCATCCAGGCTGGGCGCAGGTGAGGGCGGTGCGGCAGGATAAAACGCATGGGTTTGACGATATGCGGTGCCTTGCGCAGGAGGACTTCGCGCTCGGCCAGTGCTTCGTGAACCAGACGAAACTCGTAGTGCTCCAGATAGCGCAGGCCGCCATGGATCAGTTTGCTGCTGGCTGAGGAGGTGTGGCTGGCCAGATCGTCTTTTTCGCAAAGGAAAACAGACAGGCCACGCCCAGCAGCATCTGCTGCAATGCCAACGCCATTGATTCCGCCGCCGATTACCACCAGATCATAGGTGTCTGCTACTTGGGCTGCGGGTGTCTGGGTGTTGGGCATGGCGGGTCTCCTGATTGCGCCGGAATATCGAAAGTGAACATCAATGTTCGTATTCGAAAATACTAGCTCAGCAGAAAGCTTCCAGCCAGTCTGAATCTCCAGTTAAGTGGCTGCAGATGACAAACGGATGATCAGAAACGAAAACAGGCAGCTGCGTGCTCTGACTTAAACCACGTCCAGGCGAATTTTGTGCTGGTGCAGCAATTCGCAGAACGCGGCTGAAGGCGGCTGATCTGTTACCAAGCTGTGGACCAGGCTGATTGGGCCAAGGCGCACCATGGCGTTGCGCCCGAACTTGCTGGAGTCGGCTGCCAGGATGGTTTGTCGGGCGTTATGGATGATGGCCTGGGAGACCCGGACTTCCTGATAGTCGAAATCCAACAGGCTGCCGTCATCATCGATACCGCTGATGCCGACGATGGCGTAATCGACTTTGAACTGCTGAATAAAGTCCACTGCTGCCTGGCCCACCACGCCGCCATCACTGCGGACGGTTCCGCCTGCCAACAGCACTTCGAAATCATCTTTGGCGCTCAGTAGGGCGGCTACGTGCAGGTTGTTGGTGATGACCTTGAGTGCGGTGTGGTTGAGCAGTTCGCGGGCAATGGTTTCTGTGGTGGTACCGATGTTGATGAATAGCGAGGCGTGATCAGGGATCTGGTTGGCAATAGCTTGGGCGATACGCTGTTTTTCGTCGCGCATCTGATCGGCGCGCATGGCGTAATCGGTGTTTTCAATGCTGGAGTCGTAGGCAGCACCGCCATGGTAGCGGCGTAGTAGGTTCAGCTCGGCGAGCTGGTTGATATCGCGGCGGATGGTTTGCGGGGTCACGACGAACAACTGGGCCATTTCCTCGATGCTGACGTAGCCACGTTCGCGTATCAGTTCGAGAATGTTGTGTTGGCGTGGCGGCAGGTTCATGGACCATCCTTATGTGGCATCGGCAATGGCGCTCATCATCAATAAAAGCAAGTGCGACTACAAGGTGGGCTGGACAAGCCGCTGCACAGCGCTGGCAGCGGCTTAGTAGCAGTAGCCAGGCTTAATGATCTTGCCAGTTGCGGGTGCGTTCGATGGCTTTTTTCCAGCCCGCGTAGAGCTGCTCTTTTTCCGCTTCGCCCAGTTGCGGCTGGAATTCGCGCTCAATAACGGCTTTGTCGCGCAGCTCATCCAGACTGCCCCAGAAGCCGGTAGCCAGGCCTGCAAGATAGGCAGCGCCAAGGGCTGTGGTCTCACGCATCTGTGGGCGCTCGACCTTGGTGCCGAGAATATCGGCCTGGAATTGCATGAGGAAGTTGTTGGCGACAGCGCCACCGTCCACACGCAATGCGCTCAGGCGTTCGCCGCAATCCTGCTGCATGGCGTCCAGCACGTCACGAGTCTGGTAGGCGATCGATTCCAGTGCGGCACGGATGATGTGATCAACCTTAACGCCACGGGTCAGACCAAATAGGGCGCCCCGAGCGTAAGGGTCCCAGTAAGGCGCTCCCAGGCCGGTAAAAGCAGGGACCAAGTACACGCCATTGCTGTCTTTGACTTTGCTGGCGAAGTAGTCGGTGTCGTAGGCGTCATTGACGATTTTCAGTTCATCACGCAGCCACTGCACGGTGGAGCCGCCATTGAATACCGCGCCCTCAAGTGCGTAAGCCGCCTCACCGCGTGGTCCGCAGGCCAGTGTGGTGAGTAGGCCGTGGGCGGACTTAACGGCCTTCTTGCCGGTGTTCATCAGCAGGAAACAGCCGGTGCCGTAGGTGTTTTTGGCTTCGCCGGGGTTAACGCACATTTGCCCGAAAAGTGCTGATTGCTGGTCGCCGGCGATCCCGGCGATGGCGATGTTGCTTTTGGTGTAGCCGTACACCTCAGACGAAGGACGGGCTTGCGGCAGCATCTGGCGTGGGATGTTGAGGATCTGCAGCATCTTCTCATCCCACTGCAGGGTGTTGATGTTGAAGAGCATGGTGCGCGAGGCGTTGGTGTAGTCGGTGACATGCACTTTGCCGCCGCTGAATTTCCAGATCAGCCAGCTGTCGACGGTACCGAACAGCAGGTCGCCTTTTTCCGCGCGCTCGCGGGCACCTTCAACATTGTCCAAGATCCACTTGAGTTTGGTTCCCGAGAAGTACGGGTCGGTGACCAGACCGGTTGTTTCGCGGATGTAGTCTTCGTGTCCGTCGCGTTTGAGCTGCTGGCAGATTTCGGTGCTGCGGCGGCACTGCCAGACAATGGCGTTGTAGACCGGGCGGCCAGTGTGTTTGTCCCAAACTACGGTGGTTTCACGTTGGTTGGTAATGCCGATTGCAGCGACCTGATCATGGCTGATCGAGGCTTGAGCCAGTGCTTCAACCATGGTCGCACTCTGGGTGGCGAAGATTTCCATGGGGTCGTGCTCAACCCAGCCGCCTTGCGGATAGTGTTGAGCAAACTCACGCTGAGAGAGGCCAACCACGTTGGCGTTGCGATCAAAGATGATGGCGCGAGAACTGGTGGTCCCTTGGTCAAGGGCGATGATGTAGTTCTTGTTCTGACTGTCTGTCATAGCAGTGGCCTTGCAGCAAGTGTAAGTCGTGTAGCAAACCGGTTAGGCATGCGCGTTGTTCTGCGGGCTCGGTTCGGCCTTGGCAGTAGGTGAAACGGGGGCGGGCAAGTGGCGGGCGATGAGAATTCGATACAGCGCCGCGCCCAGACAGGCACCGACAATGGGCGCAAAAATCGGTACCAGAAAGTAGGGCACTGAACGGCCGCCAGTAAAGGCTACATCACCCCAGCCTGCAAAGTAGGTCATCAATTTAGGTCCGAAGTCGCGGGCCGGGTTCATGGCAAAGCCTGTGAGCGGTCCCATGGCACTGCCGATTACAGCAATCAACAGGCCAATCAGCAGGGGAGCCAGTGCCCCGCGCGGCAGGCCGTTGCTGTTGTCAGACAGAGCCATGATCACCGCCATCAGAATAGCGGTGATCACCACTTCAACAAGGAATGCCTGGCCGACTGAAATCGCCGGATGCGGGTAGGTGGAAAATATCGAGGCCAGTTCAAGGCTGGCCTGGCTACCTCGGACCAGATTGTGGCTCTGTTCATAGTTGATAAACAGATTGCTGTAGAGGTAGTAGACCAGTGCGGCGGCACAAAACGCACCGGCAATCTGGGCGAGGATATAGAAGGGTACTTTGCGCTTTTCGAAACCGGCAAACAGGCTCAGGGCGATGCTCACCGCAGGATTTAAGTGCGCACCGGATACACCGGCGCTGAGGTAAATCGCCATGCTGACGCCCATCCCCCAGATGATGCTGATTTCCCATAAGCCGAAGCTGGCTCCAGCCACTTTTAGGGCTGCCACACAGCCGGTGCCAAAAAAGATGAGAAGTGCAGTGCCTAAAAATTCGGCGGTGCACTGACCGAGAAGAGTAGGGGCGGGGGCAGTCATGACGGGCGCTTTCCTTGTTGTTGTGAGACTGGATGGCGCGCCAACAGCAGGAGCGGTGAGGGACCGCCTTAAGGCAACCATCCAGGTCATGTGTAATGTCCATATTTTCGAAAACGAAAAATAAATCGGTTAAATGATGCTGTCAAAGATCGAAAGTGAACATATGTGCCTATCTGACCGGTGGCGCTGGGTTTAGGTCCGTAGAAAAGTCGGCTAATGCATTGGGTGCTATGGAGTCATTTTAAGTTTTGTCCTAGATTGGTCGACTTGTCTTTATGAGCCATTGGGGATTGGGGATGACTCCAGCGTTGGATCTCCTGAAAAAGCGTCGTGTCGACCATCAGGTTCACAGTTATGAGCACGACCCAAAAGCGCCGTCTTATGGTCTTGAGGCTGCGGAAAAGCTTAATCTGAACCCCGCGCAGGTTTTTAAAACGCTGCTGGCGGCCAGTGAAAAGGCCGAACTGTTGGTGGCAGTGGTCCCTGTTGCTGGCTCACTCGATTTAAAAGCGCTGGCTCATGCAGCTGGTGTAAAGAAAGTTGAAATGGCTGATCCTGCTGCGGCTCAGCGGGCAACTGGGTATTTGTTAGGTGGGATTAGTCCGTTGGGTCAGAAAAAGCGCTTGCGCACTTTTATAGATGACTCGGCACAGCAGCATCCATCGATCTATGTAAGCGCCGGTCGGCGTGGCCTTGAGGTGCAGCTGTCTGCTCACGAGCTGGCTGAATTGGCCGGGGCGCAGTTCGCCGCAATAGGGCGGGAATGAGGGGCTCGCTAAAGACAGCTCGCATGCTAAGAGCTATAACTATCTGAATTGTTAGTAACAACGTGCCACGCAGATTTAAGGAAGCGTGGCTCTCATTCAGGCTTGAGCCTTGGATTGTGCATGTCGTTTATACGATTGCTGGCTACTCATGGACTGCTTCTGCTGCTGATCGGCTACTCCGAGCTGTCACGCAGTGAGACCTTGAAAATCGCTGCGGACGAGTGGTGCCCGGTCAATTGTGAAGAGGGTTCGGAGAGGCCCGGCATTTTTGTCGAGCTGGCCCGCGATATCTTCGCTGAGTTCGGCATTCGCGTTGAATATCAGACCATGAATTGGGCGCGCACCCTGCAGTTAGTCCGGCGAGGCGGGCTTAATGGCGCCATCGGTGCCGGCGTCGAGGATGCCCCGGACTTTCTTTTTCATGACGTGCCGATGGCAATGTCGCGCAACTGCTTTTATACGCGCCTGGACTCGACCTGGACGTGGGGCGGCGTGAATTCATTGGATGGCCAGACGCTGGGGGTCATCAACGACTACAGCTACGGTGACATCCTCAATACTTACATCAGTGCTTACCGCAACGATGCGTCGCGGGTTCAGCTTGCGTCCGGTGACCGCGCGTTGGCATTGAGTTTGGGCAAGCTGCAGCGTAAGCGTCTGGATGTGGTGCTGGAGAATCCCTGGGTGGTTGAGGCGATGCTGGCAAAAAAGGGGCGCGCAGGCACTGTTCGCGAGGCCGGTTGCCGCAGCCCGGATGTGCCTATCTACATTGCGTTCTCTCCGGTGCTGGAGTCCAGCGTGCGCTACGCCAAGATCTTCGATGAAGGGATAAAGCGCTTCCGTGCAGACGGTCGCCTCAAGGCGTTGTTTGACGCTTACGGCGTGACTGAGCACTGATTCTGACCCGCCACTGTTGGCGTTTTTTTGCCCCTGACTGTGTCAGGTGCAGATGGGCAGCCTTGAGGCATACTCCTGAGCTTTAAAGGAGCCCATATATGGCACTCAACTTCTATCAAGTAGATGCGTTTACCCATCGCCCGTTCGCAGGCAATCCGGCCATCGTTTACTGCATGGAAAATTGGCTGAACGAGGCGCAGATGCAGCGCATTGCGGCTGAACACAATCTGGCAGAAACCGCCTTTGTTGTTAAAGAAGAAGCTCACTGGCGTATTCGCTGGTTCACGCCGGAAGTAGAGGTGCCTCTGTGTGGCCATGCCACGCTTGCCTCTGCCTATGTTCTGTTTGAGGTGTTGGGTGAGGGCGCAGAGACGATCGAGTTTGTCAGTGCTTCTGGCCCTTTGCGCGTGAGTCGGCAGGGTGAGCAGTTGGTGCTGGACTTTCCGCTGCGGGAGTTGACTGCTCAAGCCATTGATGGGGCAGTGGAGCGAGCTTTGGGTGTACCGCTTGAGGCTCTGCTGGCGCTGGAAAGCGAAGGCCGGATTCAGGAGTTGATGGCTGTTGTAGGTTCTGAGTCGCAGGTGCGTGACTGCCAGCCTGATCTTGACGCTGTGGCACAGCTACCGGGCTCTGGGTTGATTGTGACGGCTGTTGGTGAACAGCATGATTTCGTCTCCCGCTACTTTGCTCCTGCCATCGGTATAGACGAAGACCCGGTGACAGGCTCAACCCATTGCATGCTGACGCCTTACTGGGCGCAGCGACTCAACAAGAGTTCGCTCAGTGCGCGCCAGTGCTCAGCCCGTGGCGGAGAGTTGCAGTGTGAGTTGGTGGGCAACCGGGTCAGGATTGCCGGGCATGCGGTGTTGGTAGCGCAGGGGCAGTTGTTGGCGGCGCTGTGACGCTCAACTGCTGCTGTAGCGCCTGACACCGCTTTCGCTGAGATTTACCTGCGCCGCGATGCTGCCCTGAGCTGGAAACAGAACCAAGTGATCAGCCTCGACGCGAATGCCCACAGACTGGCCCGGTTGGTGATCGGCATGACTGGGGAAGATCGCTTCCAGCTGTGTGCCGGTGCTTAGTTGCAGGCGGTACAGGGTGGCAGCACCGAGGAAGGTCTTGCCCACTATCATGGCTTTAAGGTCGCTGTCAGGCGCATAGACGATGTCGTCAGGGCGTAGCAGGACATCCACTGCGCTGCTGAGAGGCAGGCTGTACGCGCGATCGCCCTGGATGATGCCAAGTTCGGTCTGGACCGAATCCGGGCTCAGCAACTGGCCGCGGATAAAGTAACCCTGGCCGATAAAGCTGGCGACAAAAGGCGTGTGCGGTTCGTGGTAGAGGTTATAGGGCGTGTCCCACTGCTCCAGACGGCCTTCCTTAAAGACCCCGACCTGATCACTTACGGCGAAAGCCTCTTCCTGATCGTGGGTGACCAGAATCGCGCTGGTGCCACGCAGTTTTAGAATTTCCCGAACTTCGTGACTCAGACGGCGACGCAATTCGCCATCCAGGTTGGAGAAGGGTTCATCCAGCAACAGCAGTTGAGGTGATGGCGCCAGTGCGCGGGCCAACGCTACCCGTTGTTGCTGGCCGCCGGATAGCTCGTGAGGGTAGCGCTTGCTGAGGTGGCCTAGCTTGACTAGCTCGAGCAGCTCGTCCACCACTTTTTCGCAATTGGCCTGCTTACGAATACCAAAGCCGACGTTCTCCGCGACCGTCAGGTGTGGGAACAGGGCGTAGTCCTGAAACACCATGCCAATCCGGCGTTTTTCCGGAGCCAGGGTGAACCCTGCTTTGGAGATCACACCGCCAGCCAGCTCAATCTCACCGGCGTGTACCGGTTCAAAACCGGCAATAGCCCGAAGTGTTGTGGTTTTACCGCAGCCCGAAGGCCCTAGCAGGCAGCCGATATCGCCTGCATTGAGGTGCAGGTTGAGGTTTTGGACAACCTTGTGGCTATCGTAACTGCAGCTCAGGTCCCGCAGGTTCAGCAGTGCCTGGCTCATGCGTGGTGATACGCCGGTTCTACCAGGAATTCGAGCAGTGCTTTCTGCGCATGCAGGCGGTTTTCAGCCTGATCCCACACAGCCGAGCGCGGATCATCGAGCAAGTCTTCGCTGATTTCTTCACCGCGATGAGCTGGCAGGCAGTGCAGGAACAGTACGTCTTCTGCGGCACAGTCCAGCAGAGCGCGGTCGACCTGATAAGGGCGGAATTGCTTGATACGCTCAGCCGCTTCCTCTTCTTGGCCCATCGACGCCCACACGTCGGTGCTGATCAGATGTGCTCCGGCCACAGCTTCGCGTGGGTCACGAAGTACTTGAACACGGTCACCGGCTTCAGCCAGCAAACGGGCATCCGGCTCATAGCCTTCCGGGCATGCGACCCGCAGCTGGAAGTCAAACTGGATAGCTGCCTCGATATAGGAGTTGCACATGTTGTTGCCGTCGCCGATCCACGCGGCGGTCTTGCCTTTAATGCTGCCGCGATGCTCCTGATAGGTCTGCATATCGGCCAGCAGCTGGCACGGGTGCAGGTCATCGGACAGGCCGTTGATCACCGGTACACGGGAGTTGGCGGCAAAGTCGGTCAGGGTGCTGTGGGCGAAGGTGCGGATCATCACCACGTCGAGCATGCGCGACATAACAATCGCAGCGTCACCAATCGGTTCACCACGGCCCAACTGAGTGTCACGCGGCGACAGAAAAATAGCCTGGCCGCCCAACTGAATCATGCCGGCTTCGAAAGACAGGCGGGTGCGGGTAGAGGCTTTCTCGAAGATCATGCCCAGCACGCGGTTTTTCAGAGGCTCAAACAGGACGCCTCGGTTGCGCAGGTCCTTCAGCTCCATGCCTCGGCGGATCAGGCCGTTGAGTTCTTCCGGCGTGCAGTCCTTAAGGGAGAGAAAGTGTCTAGCGCTCATCGATAACTACCTTTTAACAGCTGGGCGCAGGTCCAATGGCTTTCTCAAACGGAAGAAACAGCAGAACCTGCGGCTGGGGGCCGCATATTGCGACGAAACGGGGAAACATCGATCTTATAAGCAACTGATAGGGCAGTACAACTCAGCCAACACTCCAGTGCTGCAAATTTTAGTCGGATTGTTCGGTTTCCTAAGGTTTGAGGAGGGCTGGAGTTTGTCGGCTAAGCAATTGTGTCGCAGCGTAAGGCCGAGCATTGCGCTCGGCTTTTATATACAATGCCGCCACCGTGCCGACCTGTGGGTCGGGTTAGTCAAGTTCTGAGGTGCCCCATGGATATCATCGAAACCATCAAAGAGCAGATCGCCAACAACACTGTCCTGCTGTACATGAAAGGCTCGCCAAACGCTCCGCAGTGCGGCTTTTCCGCTAAGGCTGCTCAGGTTGTGATGGGCTGTGGTGAGAAGTTCGCTTACGTCGACATCCTGCAAAACCCGGAAATCCGTGCCAACCTGCCTAAGTACGCAAACTGGCCGACTTTCCCGCAGCTGTGGGTGAGCGGTGAGCTGGTAGGCGGCAGCGATATCATGGTTGAGATGTTTGAGAAGGGTGAATTGCAGTCCCTGATCAAAGGGGCTGTGCAGGGCACCAACGCCTAAGCCTCTTGTGTTGAAAAAGACCGATGCCTGTGCATCGGTTTTTTTTCGCCTGCAGTTCAGGATTGGCAGGCATAAAAAACGGGAGCCTTGGCTCCCGTTTTCGGAATAGGACGGTTACTCGTCCATTTGCGACTGCAGGTAGTTTTGCAGGCCGACGGCATTGATGAGGCTCAGTTGGGTTTCCAGCCAGTCAATGTGTTCTTCTTCTGAGCTGAGGATGTCTTCGAGCAGCTCGCGGCTGGCGTAATCACCAACGCTTTCGCAATAGGCAATGGCGGCTTTGAGGTCGGCGTGGGCTTTGTGCTCAATCTTCAGGTCGCACTCAAGCATTTCCTGGGTGTTTTCACCGATCAGGATTTTGCCGAGGTCTTGCAGGTTGGGCAGGCCTTCGAGGAAGAGGATGCGCTTGATCAGCTTGTCCGCATGCTTCATCTCGTCGATGGACTCGTGATACTCGTGCTCGCCGAGCTTCTTCAGGCCCCAGTCTTCGTACATGCGGGCATGCAAGAAGTACTGGTTAATTGCGACCAACTCGTTACCGAGGATCTTGTTCAGATGCTGGATGACTTTCTTGTCGCCTTTCATGTCTGCTTCTGCCTTGAAGAGGAGGGGATAATGCAGGATTCTGGCTCGCACCCGATCGGCTGTCAAACCTAAGTAGTTGAATTTAAAGTTAAATTTAATGTGAATGAGAAGGCTTTAGTTCTGCATCTAAACGCTAAGGCATTGATTACAGATACAAAAAAGCCGGACGCAAGGTCCGGCTTTTAAGAAGAGCGTGAATTAGGCAGCGACGAATGTTGCTGGATAGGCGAGAGCGGCTTGACTGTTTTGCACGTCGCTGAGTGTTTCACGAACCACCTGCTTGGCAAGGCAGGCGCATTTTCCACATTGGGACGCAATGCCGAGGCTGGTGCGCACTTCACGATAACTGCAGCAGCCTTCGTAAATGGCTTCACGGATCTGACCGTCAGTAACACCTTCGCAAAGACAAACGTACATGGATCACGCTCAAGTAGTGTTTGGAGAGTGGTCGAGATACTAATGTGAATGAGAATGGTTGTCAAAGGCATTCTCTCATAATTGTCCTACCGTTCAGCGTGCCAATTTCACGGTTGTTTTCTGGCGGCTAATAGAAGAACTGGGCGGAGGTGGAGAGGGCTGACAGATGGCGTTGGGGCGTTTCAGATAAGTGTCGGGTTTTTGTCGCTCCAAGCCGTTTTAGCCTGAAATCGTTTGCCGCGCGGTGGCAGATTGGCGGAAATCCTTTGCCGCTTGGCAATTAAGAGAGCTGCGATATCCGGATAACTCATTGATATATAAGGGTTCTTTATTGTGGCACAACCTTTGCTTTGCTGGTTGCGACGACTTCCATTACGGCAACCAGAATAGGTTTCTGACCATGAGCATTAACTTCGATCGGGCACTGGGTATCCATGAGAAGGCCTTGGGCTTCCGCGCGCAGCGTGCCGAGGTTCTGGCTAACAACATTGCCAATGCTGACACCCCCAACTACCAAGCGCGCGATTTGACCTTCGCCAATGTGCTGGCGGCGCAAAGCGCCAAAAACGACAAAGGGCACATCAGCCTGGATCGTACAAATGCCAAGCACATTGCTGGTGAAGGGGTTGGTATCGGAGATGGTGACTTGGATTACCGCATACCGTTGCATCCTTCTATTGATGGCAACACGGTCGACCTGCAGATCGAACAGTCAAATTACGCAGAAAACTCGGTCAACTTCCAGGCCAGCTTCACTCTGCTTAACAGCAAATTCAAAGGGCTGATCGGTGCCCTGCGCGGCGAATAACAGGAGCCTGAACCATGTCTCTTCTTAGCGTATTCAACATTGCCGGTACTGGCATGAGCGCCCAGAGCACTCGTCTCAACACCATCTCCAGCAACATTGCCAACGCCGAAACGGTCTCTTCCAGTATTGATCAGACCTACCGTGCACGGCATCCGGTGTTTGCCACCATGTATCAACAGGCTGCTCAGCAGGGGGGCGATCGTGGATCGCTGTTTGCTGATCAGGATAACGCCGGTGTTGGTGTGCAGGTCTTGGGCATCGTTGAGGATCAGAGCACGCTGATGCCGCGCTACGAGCCGAACCACCCCTCGGCAGACGAAAACGGCTATGTGTACTACCCGAATGTGAACGTGGTGGAAGAAATGGCAGACATGATCTCCGCCAGTCGTGCTTTCCAGACCAACACCGAAATGATGAATACCGCCAAGCAAATGATGCAGCGTGTGCTGACATTGGGCCAGTAAGCGGCGGATCAGGAGTGCAACGTAGATGAGCACGGTTAGTAACGTTACGGGTTCTGTGCTTGATCAGTACCAGATCAAGCAGGAGAACGGTGCCAAGTCCGATGAACTCGGCAAGAACCAATTTCTAGAGCTGCTGGTTGCACAGTTGAATAACCAGAACCCACTTGAGCCTCAGGGCAATGGTGAATTTATCGCTCAGCTGGCTCAGTTCAGTCAGGTCGAGGGGGTTGAAAAGCTCAACACCAGTATGGAGGCGCTGCTGACGGGCTATCAGTCCTCGCAAGCATTGCAGGCGTCTTCAATGGTTGGGACCAAGGTTGTTATCCCAACAGATAAGGCCGTGGTGGACACCAGTGAAAGCTTTAAGGCGAGCCTGGTGCTGCCCATCAGTAGTGGCAACGTTTACGTCAACGTTTATGACCAGGCAGGGGCAGCGGTTGGGCGTGTCAATCTCGGTGCTCAAGAAGCTGGCAATGTCAGCTTCATCTGGGATGGCAAGGATGCTAGCGGCAATACGTTGCCGCCGGGCACATACAAATTTGAGGCACAGGCCAGTTATTCAGATGGGACTAAGGGCTTGTACACGATGCTCCCGGCGAATGTGGATAGCGTCACGCTGGGTGGTTCCGAGTTGGTGTTGAACTTGGCCGGGATTGGCAGTGTTCCGCTCTCGCAAGTTCAGGTTATCGGTCAGTAGTTTTCAGTTTTTGCTCGCCGGCTGGTCGGCATAGGAGTTTTTTATGAGTTTCAATATCGGTCTCAGTGGCCTGCGTGCTGCCAACAATGACCTGAACGTAACCGGTAATAACATTGCCAACGCAGGCACTGCTGGCTTCAAATCTTCACGTGCCGAGTTTGCCGATGTATACGCAGCCTCTGTGTTGGGTACGGGCAAAAATCAACAAGGCAGCGGTGTGATGCTGGGGGATGTTTCTCAGCAATTTAACCAAGGCAACATCAATTACACCCAGAATCCGCTGGATCTGGCGGTGAATGGCAACGGCTTTTTCATCACCAGTGATAACGGGGCGATCAGCTACACCCGTGCCGGGTATTTCGGCACTGACCGTGATGGCTACATCGTCAATAACTTCGGCCAGCGCTTGCAGGGGTATGCCGCTGATATCGACGGCAACCTGATCAAGGTTCAGGCTGATCTGCGTATTCAGGTGGATCAGCAGGAGCCTAAGGCGACTACTCAGGTCGCGCAAAAGCTCAACCTCAACTCGACTCAGGTTCGCCCGACCAATGCAGGGACAATGCTGGCGCCGACTTTTGACCCCAGTGACCCCTTGTCATACAACGAGTCAACTTCAACCAACATTTATGACGCCCAAGGTAATGCCCATGTCATGACCCAGTACTTCGTTAAAAACGAAGCACCGGCTAACAATGGCTGGACCATGCATGTGTTGATCGATGGGGTTAACCCGGCTGATCCGTCGAGCGATCAGCCTTTCAGCTACAGCCTGGATTTTGACGAGGCTGGCCAGCTTAGGGAGCCCGCTTTCACTCCTCTGGTTGTCAGTGTTCCGCCGCAGCTGACAGACACGCCTGCAATTCCGGTTGATGCACCGAATGGTGTGTTCGCTCTGCCTCAAGGTACTTGGCAGCCGGCTGAGGCGGACCCTGCGAATCCGGGAACCATGGTGCCCAATGGTGCTGCGGCTTCTCCGATTACGTTCGATATGCGTGGCACGACCCAATATGCAGCTCGCTTTGGTGTGAACTCCATTAATCAGGATGGCTTCACTACCGGCCAGCTGTCTGGTCTGGAAGTTGATGACAGTGGTGTCATTTTTGCTCGTTACACCAATGGCCAGTCCAAGGCTCAAGGTCAAATATTGCTGGCTAACTTCGCCAACATTCAGGGGTTGACGCCGGTAGGGAAAACTTCCTGGGTGCAAACTCATGAGTCCGGGGAACCCGCAATCGGCGAACCGATGAGTAGTACTTTGGGGGCGCTACAGGGCGGGGCGCTGGAGGATTCCAACGTCGAGCTGTCTGACCAATTGGTTAACCTGATTGTGGCCCAGCGTAACTATCAAGCGAACGCTAAAACCATCGAAACTCAGAGTGCAATTACGCAGACCATCATCAACCTGCGTTAAGGCTTTGACGCTTGGTGAGGCGTGTCGGTTGTTTTTTGCTTCACGATGCATTCAAAGCGTCATAAAAAAGGCTCCTGCGGGAGCCTTTTTCTATTTAAGTTAATAAAATCAGTGCCTTGCGTTCCATTTGTTGATTTGGCACATCCTTTGCTTAATAGCCTGTATTGAGCAAAGGGCGATGGCCCACGCGGAGGATCAACATGGACAAGATGCTTTACGTCTCCATGACTGGGGCGCACCAGAACACGCTGGCTCAGCGTGCCCATGCCAACAATTTGGCCAACATATCCACCACCGGCTTCCGACGGGATTTTGAACAGGCCCGTTCGATGCCTGTGTTTGGTGACAGTTTCCCGGCGCGGGTTTACGCGATGAGTGAGCGTCCAGGGACTGATTTCACCCCTGGCTCACTGCAGGAGACCGGGCGCGACCTGGATGTGGCTGTGGGTGGCAAGGGTTGGATCGCTGTCCAGGCACCAGATGGCGGTGAGGCTTACGTACGGACTGCCAGCCTCAATGTTGATGCGCTCGGGGTGTTGCGTACCGGCAATGGTTTGCCGGTGTTGGGCAATGCCGGGCCGATTGCCATTCCACCAGAGCAGAAAATTGAGATCGGTGCTGACGGCACCATCTCCATTCGTGCGTTGGGCGAGGCTCCCAATGTGCTGGCCGAGGTTGACCGCATCAAGCTGGTCAACCCCGATCTCAAACAGATGGAGAAGGGGCAGGACGGCATGATCCGCTACACAGGGCAGGGCCTTGTTGAGGCTGATGCTACGGTGCAGGTGACGTCGGGTTTTCTTGAGTCGAGCAACGTCAATGCCGTCGAAGAAATGACAGCCATTCTGTCTCTGTCCCGCCAGTTCGAGCTGCAAGTGAAGATGATGCGCACCGCCGAGGATAATTCCTCAGCCATGGCCCGCGTCTTGCAGATGACCTGATGATCACAACGCGGCGACGTTAAACCGTCGCCCGAGGAGAAACGCTATGCTTCCAGCACTTTGGGTCAGCAAGACGGGCCTCACCGCCCAGGACATGAACCTGACCACCATTTCCAACAACTTGGCCAACGTCTCGACCACTGGCTTCAAACGCGATCGTGCGGAATTTGAAGACCTGCTGTACCAGATCCGTCGTCAGCCGGGTGGCCAGTCCACGCAAGACAGTCAACTGCCTTCCGGTCTGCAATTGGGTACCGGTGTGCGGGTGGTCGGCACGCAGAAAGTGTTCACCGCAGGCAGCCTGCAAACCACCGAGCAGCCGCTGGACATGGCAATTAATGGCCGTGGCTTCTTCCAGATTCTGATGCCGGATGGCACGGTTTCTTACACCCGTGACGGTAGCTTCCATTTGAACTCCGACGGTCAAGTGGTGACTTCCAGTGGCTATCCGCTGGAGCCAGCCATTGTGCTGCCGAACGAAGTGCGCACCTTCACTGTGGGTGAGGACGGCACGGTATCTGTGACCACGGCGGGTGATCCGCAGGCGCAGATCATCGGCAACCTGCAAACCGCTGACTTCATCAACCCGGCGGGCCTTGAAGCGATCGGCAACAACCTGTTCCTGGAAACCGCAGCCAGTGGCGCGCCACAAGTCGGTACACCGGGCTTGAACGGTTTGGGCACGACGCTGCAGAACACCCTGGAAAACTCCAACGTGAGCGTGGTGGAAGAGCTGGTGAATATGATCACCACCCAGCGCGCCTACGAGATGAACTCCAAGGTCATCTCCACAGCAGATCAGATGCTGGGCTTTATTTCGCAGAATCTTTAATCGCTGAAATGCGCCGGCACTGACTGGCGCAGGCAGAACAGGTTGATCCGGCGCGTATTGCCGGTTCTGGCAAGACATGAGGTAAGTAATATGAAACGGCTTGTAACTCTCAGCGTAGTCATTGGCTCTCTGGCTTTGAGTGGCTGTATGGCACCTTCGCCGAAGCCGAATGACCCTTATTACGCGCCGGTCATGCCACGTACACCACTGCCTGCTGCCCAGAACAACGGCGCTATCTATCAGGCTGGTTTTGAAAATGGTCTGTTCACTGACCGTAAGGCTTACCGTGTGGGTGACATCATCACCATCACCCTGAACGAGCGCACTCAGGCGAGCAAAAACAACAACAGCCAATTGTCCAAAGATAGTTCCGGCAGCCTGGGCGTGCCTAACCTGTTTGGTATGGCGGTTGCGCCGAAGAACCCGCTTGCCGGTCTCAGTGCGCTGGGGATGACTGGCGATAACCTGGACCTCAGCGCTGACTGGGATGCAAGCCGTGCCAACAAGGGCTCCGGTCAAGCCGGTCAGAGCAACAGCCTGAGCGGCTCAATCACCGTATCTGTGGCTGAAGTGATGCCCAACGGCATTCTGCTGGTACGCGGCGAGAAGTGGATGACCTTGAATACCGGTGATGAGCTGGTGCGTATTACCGGCCTGGTGCGTGCTGATGACATCGCCACTGACAACACCGTGTCATCGACTCGTATCGCTGATGCACGTATCACTTATTCGGGCACTGGTGCCTTTGCAGATGCCAGCCAGCCAGGCTGGATGAGCCGGTTCTTTATGAGCCCGCTGTGGCCGTTCTGAGGATGACCAGCATGACGTTTATCAAGTACCTGCTTGCCGCCTCTGCCGCACTGATTATCAGCTCGACGGCCCAGGCTGAGCGCCTTAAAGATCTGGCCAGCATTCAGGGTGTACGGACCAACCAACTGATCGGCTATGGTCTGGTGGTGGGCCTTAACGGCACCGGCGACCAGACCACTCAGACGCCTTTTACCGTGCAGACCTTCAACAACATGATGGCGCAGTTCGGCATCAAGGTGCCGCAGGGCGGCAACGTCCAGTTGAAGAACGTAGCGGCTGTATCCATCCATGCTGATCTGCCTGCTTTCGCCAAGCCTGGCCAGACTATCGATGTCACCGTATCGTCCATCGGTAATGCCAAAAGTCTGCGTGGCGGCAGCCTGCTGATGACACCGCTGAAAGGTATCGACGGCAACGTCTATGCCGTGGCGCAGGGCAACCTGGTCGTCGGTGGTTTTGATGCTACAGGCGGCGACGGTTCACGCATCACGGTTAACGTGCCGTCGGCTGGCCGTATCCCGGCTGGTGCCACGGTTGAGCGTCCGGTGCCGAGCGGCTTCGATCAGGGCAATACTCTGACCCTGAACCTGAATCGCCCTGACTTCACCACGGCGAAGAACATCGTCGATCACATCAACGATCTGCTCGGCCCTGGGGTTGCTCAAGCCATTGATGGTGGCTCGATTCGGGTGACCGCGCCGCTGGACCCAAGCCAACGTGTCGATTATTTGTCGATTCTGGAAAACCTCGAAGTGGAAGTCGGGCAGGCGGTGGCCAAGGTCATCATTAACTCCCGCACAGGCACCATCGTGATTGGCCAGAACGTGCGCGTGCAGCCAGCTGCCGTGACCCACGGCAGTCTGACTGTGACCATCACCGAAGACCCGATTGTGAGCCAGCCGGAAGCGCTTTCCGGTGGCCAGACCGCAGTGGTGCCGCGCTCCCGCGTCAATGCAGAAGAGGAAGCCAAGCCAATGTTCAAGTTCGGCCCGGGCACCACGCTGGATGAAATTGTACGTGCTGTGAATCAGGTAGGCGCTGCGCCTTCCGACCTTATGGCCATCCTCGAAGCGCTGAAACAAGCGGGCGCTTTGCAGGCTGATCTGATCGTGATTTGAGGCTGCCGCTATGGATTCTCGAATTTCTGCAGGCTTACTCGGTGGTGCTAAAGGCGCCATCGATTCGGGCTCATACAACGATCTGAACCGCCTTCAGCAGTTCAAAGTGGGCGGTGATAACGAGGAAAACATCAAGAAGGTGGCTCAGGAGTTTGAGTCGCTGTTTTTGAACGAAATGCTCAAGGCTATGCGTTCTGCCAACGAGGTATTTGCTGAAGGTAATTACCTCAACAGCAGCGAAGGCAAAACCTATCAAGATATGTATGACCAGCAGCTGTCAGTGACCATGGCCAGCAGCAATAACGGCATAGGTCTGGCCGATGTACTGACCCGTCAGCTATCCAAGATCAAGAACGTCAGTGACCGTCCGAATCCGTTTGCTCAGGTCAATGAGCCGGTTCCGGCGGCACCGGGCAAACCGATGGAAAAAGCTGGGTTTGCTGACGCTAGCCGTGATGACACCTCGCTGCTCAATCAGCGTCGTCTGTCTTTGCCGGGCAAACTGACTGATCGCTTGCTGGCTGGCATCGTGCCGACTGCGGGTGATGAGGCCAACACGCTGAGCAAAGAGGATTGGATTCCAGCTAAGAGCTTTGCCGCTCCGGGTGACAAGGTATTGAGCATTAACGGTGCTGACGCGATTACTGGTCGCCGCTTGGCGCAGCCGCCGCTGGCACCGGGCAAGGCTGCATTCGGTTCTAAAGAAGAATTTATTGCCACCATGCTGCCGCTGGCTGAACAAGCGGCTGACAAGATTGGTGTCGACCCGCGTTATCTGGTGGCGCAGGCCGCGCTTGAGACCGGTTGGGGCAAATCAGTTATCCGCCAGCAAGATGGCAGCAGCAGTCACAACCTGTTTGGCATTAAGAGTCATAACAGTTGGGGCGGTGAGTCGGCCCGTGTAGTGACCACTGAATACGTGAATGGCAAGCCGGTGAAAGAGTCCGCATCGTTCCGTGCGTATGCCTCTTACGCCCACAGTTTTGATGACTATGTGAGTTTCCTGCAGGGCAACCAACGCTATGAAAGGGCGCTGGCCAATACCCACAAGCCCGAGCAATTTGCCCAGGAACTGCAAAAGGCCGGTTATGCGACTGACCCTAACTACGCCCGCAAGATTGCCCAGATAGCCCGGCAGATGCAGACCTACCAAACCGTTGCGGCCGTGACTGTGCCGCCAGCAAAAGGTTGATGAACAATGGCTGACTTACTCCAAATCGGCTTGTCCGGTCTGAGCGCCAATAAAACTTCACTGGCGGTTACCGGCCACAACATCACCAACGTGAACACGCCGGGCTTTTCCCGGCAAAGCACGATTCAGTCGACACAGACACCGCAGTTCAGTGGTGCAGGGTTTATCGGCACCGGCACAACGCTGGCGGATGTGCGTCGAATCTATAACGAGTTCCTGACAAATCAGGTGCGTAGCAGCACGGCGCTGAACAGCGATGCGCAGTCGTACCTGAGCCAGATCAGCCAGCTCGACTCGTTGCTGGCAGGCACCACCACCGGGATCACGCCGGGCATGCAGAAGCTGTTCGCAGCTTTGCAGACGGCTGCAGAGGATCCTTCTGATTTGCCGGCGCGGCAGCTGGTGCTGTCTGAAGCCGAAGGCCTGGCCAAGCGTTTCAATACCGTCTACGACCGTCTGAATGAGCAGAACGCATTTGTTAACAAGCAGATGTCGGCCATCAGTGATCAGGTCAATCAGCTGGCTACCTCAATCGCCAAGCTGAATGACGCGATCGCCACAGCAGCTGCATCCGGCAGCGCGCCGAACGACTTGCTGGATTCCCGTGAAGAGGCAATCCGTCAGCTGTCGACCTTCGTTGGTGTGTCGGTGGTGGCGCAGGATGACAACAGCTACAACGTCTTTGTCGGTTCAGGTCAGCCCCTGGTGGTTGGCAACAAGGCGGCGCGTCTGGAGGTGGTGCCTGGCACTAAAGATCCGATGCGCAACGAGGTGCAGTTTGTCAGCGGCAACTCGCGCCAGACCATCACCAGCATGGTCACAGGCGGTGAAATGGGCGGGCTTATCCGCTACCGCGAAGATGTACTGGACAACACCCTCAATTCCATCGGCCGCCTCGCGCTGTCTGTTACTGATCAGATGAACCGTCAGCTCGGTCAGGGGCTGGACCTCAACGGCGAATTCGGCCGAGGTCTGTTCCGTGATATCAACGATCCAGAACTGACCAAGCTGCGCAGCCTTGCTCAGGTGGGTAACTACGACGGTGACGCCAACCTCAATGTGTTGATCACTGACACTAATTTGCTGACCACCAGTGATTACGAAGTCACCTTCACCAGCGCATCAGAATTCACAGTGCGCCGTTTGGATGACGGCAAGGACTTCGGCCCGTTTGATGTAGGCTCGGTGCCGCCTGCCGAGTTCGATGGGCTGTCGATCAACATCAATGCCGGTAGCGTTGTGGATGGTGATAAGTTCCGCCTGATCCCGACCCGCAATGCGGCGCAAGGCATCCGCGCGGATATGAAACAGCCGGAGGAGCTGGCCTTTGCTTCGCCGCTGAAATCTGAGGTCAGCCCGGCTAACGTCGGTACCGGCACCATCAGTCAGCCGACACTGAAAACCCAGATTGATATTTACGACCCAGACGCCAAAACCTGGGTTGAAGACAGCCTGCGTCAACAGCCACCCGTTCGCATTGTGATGGGGCCGGAGCCGACTGTAGCGGGTGGCTTGCAAACATTTGATGTGTACGACACGGCCGGTAATATCCTGTACAGCAACAGCATTACGCCAGGTCAGAACAACACCATCGAGATCACCATTCCGCCGGAAGTCGGTCCGCCGTATCTGGAAGAGTTCACCTACACCGTGGACATTGGTGGTCGGCCGAAGGCAGGCGACAGTTTCTCCGTGTCGTTTAACACCAATGGCGTCTCCGATAACCGCAACGCCTTGCAGTTGATTGATCTGCAGAAGCGCCCGGTTATCGGCGTTAATCCGCTATCGCCGGAAACCACTGGGGCCAGCTTCAATGATGCTTACGGTGATCTGGTTGAACGTGTCGGTACTCTGACCAGCCAGGCGCGGGTGGATGGTGAAGCGAATACCGCGATCCTCAAACAGGCTACCGACAACCGGGATTCGGTGTCGGCGGTGAACCTGGATGAAGAGGCGGCAAACCTGATCAAGTTTGAGCAGTACTACCAAGCATCGGCACAGATTATTCAAGTTGCCCGCAGCCTGTTCGATACATTGATTAATTCATTCTGATGGGCTGCTGCGGCAGCCTGTAGAGTTTCGAGGTTAGCAATATGGTTATGCGCATTTCTTCGCTGCAGGCCTTCAATAACGGGGTAGGTGGCCTGGGCCGCAACTACTCCAATGTGATCCGCACGCAGGAGCAGATCAGCAGCGGCAACCGTATTCTGACGCCGGCGGATGACCCGGTTGCCTCCGTGCGCCTGATGCAGCTGGAGCAGCAGGCCTCTATGTTGGGCCAGTACAAAGCCAACCTGACGGCGGCTAAGAACAGCCTGACGCAGGAAGAGGCAACTCTGAACTCAGTCAACACTGTTATGCAGCGTATCCGTGAGCTGGCTGTGCAAGCGGGTGGTGGGGCTCTGTCTGCAGAAGACCGCAATTCTCTGGCTCAAGAGCTAGCGGAGCGTGAGGATGAACTGCTTAACCTGATGAACACGCGCAACGCCCGGGGCGAGTACCTGTTCAGCGGTAACTTGGGGAAGACTCAACCCTTCACCCGTAACCCGGACGGCACTTACTCCTATCACGGTGATGAAGGCCAGCGCAGCTTGCAGGTGGCGTCCTCGACCACGGTTGCGATCAATGACAACGGCAAAAGCTTGTTTCAGTCCGTCACCAATGCCAACCGCGTGCAGGGGGAGGGCGGTGTAGACAACCCCAACCTACCCATGCCGCCGTTGCAGTCCACATCGTTTGCTGCCAAACCAGCCGATGAGCAGCGCATGTTTATTTCGCCCGGCCTGGTGCAGGACAACAAGCTCTACAACAGCCAGTTCCGCGAGGGCGAGCCTTATTCGATGGTGATGGTCAGCGGCACTGAGTTCGCCATGTACGATAAGGATGGCAACGATGTGACTTCCGACATTAAAGGCGGTGGGCGAATTGATCCAAACGCCAGTAGCGGCAATGTGATCGACTTTCGCGGCATGCGCTTCCAGTTGGATGTGATCCTCAAAGACGGGGACAACCCGAAGGACATGGACAGGCTGTTGGCCGACACAGAAACACCGGGCACTCCCGGAACTCACAGCTTTACGCTGTCCTCCGTGCCGACTGATTTTTCAACCAGTCGTTCATCAGGCAACACCTCATCTGCGCGGCTGGTCCCGCAAGGCATCACTAATACGCCCGTGTTCAACAGTCAGTTCCCGACCTCAGGTGTGATGATGCGCTACAACGGGACTGATTTTGAGGTGTTTGCTCAGCCTTACAAAGCAGGTAACCCAGTGTTGCAAACGGCTCCGGTAATGGCTGGGCCGCCTGATACGGTCGAGGTGCTTGGCGTTACCTTGCAGGTTAATGACACGCTGGCAGCAGGTGATCAGTTCACGGTCATGCCGCAGTTCCAGGAGCAGCGCAGCATTCTCGACACCGTCAGCCGTTTGCGTCAGGCGCTGGAGTCGATGCCGGATTCGCCCAACGGCAACCTGGCGATTCGTGATGAAGTGGCTATAGCCCTGACCAACATTGATAACGGTATTGGTAACGTGCTGGGCGTGCAGACGCAGATTGGCGCGCGCCTGAATCTGATCGATACCACGCAAACCGACAATGAGGACGTGACCTTGGTAAACAAGGCCGTTCAGGCTGATTTGCGTGAGCTGGACTACGCCGAAGCATTGTCGCGTTTGTCGTTCCAGACCATCGTGCTTGAGGCGGCGCAACAGAGTTATGTGAAGATTGCCAGCCTCAACCTGTTTAACCAGTTGCGTTGATACCTGAAACAAGAAGCCCGCCAAATGGCGGGCTTCTTGTTAGTGCGGTCTGACCAAATGTTTGAACTGCTCTTCCAGGTTTTTAACCAGCCGGGGCGTATCAAACAGCACGCCATTTTTACGGACGCCGTCCAGCTGCTTGCGCATGGCCTTGAGCTTGTCCGGTGAGTTGGCCAGTGCTACGGCTTGTTCTTCGTAGCTGGCTACATCATAGGTAATCAGCTCGGGCATACCCGCGGCAGTCAGTAGCGCACCGGCCATGCGTGAAGCAAAGGTTTTACCGGTGCGGGTGAGCACCGGCAGGCCCATCCACAGCGCATCGTTGGCGGTGGTGCCAGCGTTGAACGGGTAGGTGTCTAGGAACAGATCGGCTACAGCAAAACGCGCGAGATAATCCTCTGGTGATACGCGTGGCGCGAATATCAGCCGGGTCATATCGATGCCTGCACCTTGCGCATGGGCAATGAGGTTGGCCTGCGCCCACGGGTTGTCCGCCAGCAACCACAACACCGAATTAGGCGTGCGCTTCAGGATTCGCATCCAGCAGTCGAACATCTCTTCAGTGAACTTGTAGTTGTTGTTGAACGAGCAGAACACCACTGCGCCTTCCGGCAGGCCGCAGCTGCTGCGGGTTGGGATGGCCGCGTGTTTACGTTTACGGTCGCTGGACTGGTAGACGTCCGGCAAGTACAGCGGTTTTTCTGAGTAGTACTGAGCCTGGTCTTCCGGGATCAGGAATTTGTCCGCTATCACGTAATCGATTGATGGCAGGCCGGTGGTGGCTGGCAGACCCAGGTAGGTGATCTGGATCGGAGCAGGGCGCAGCGCGACTATGGCGGGGCGTGCACCAAGGGTTTGCCCTTGCAGGTCGATCAAGATGTCGATTTCGTGCTGGCGGATCAGCTGCGCAGCGGCTTCATCACTGAGGTGGTGAATGCGCTCGAAATGATCCATCGCCTTGATCACGCGCTGACGGATGGGCGAGCCATCTTCGCGGCTCCAGTCAAAGCCATACACCTCAAACTGGTCACGATTGTGCAGTTCGAACAGTTCCACCGTGAGCTGAGCAACCGGGTGCAGGCAGAAGTCTGAGGAGCAGTAAGCAATGCGCAGCTTCTTGTGCTTGTACGGCTTTTCCGGTGCCAGTTTGTGAGTCACCGGAGCCATTTTGTTGCGCACATAATTCTGGGCGGCAATCAGCTGCTGCTGCGGGTCTTCGGAGATGCTGATCATTGCCATGGCCGAGGTGTACTCGCGCTGCATGGCTTCCGGAAGTCCGGGCAATGGTTCGTAAACCGGCCACACGCACTGTTTGGCGCGCAGGAAGACCCAGTGGTGGATCACATCCGGTTGATTGGGCTCAATACGCAGGCTTTTGGTGAGCGAGTGCAAGGCATCTGCAAGCCGGCCTTGTTCTTCATAATGACGGCCCAAGTTGTTCACTGCCATTAACAGGAACTGGCGTTGTTCAGGGTCGCTGGCGTCGGCATGGGTTTCAATCCATTGCCACTGGGCGGTAGCAATGTCGAACTGGCCCAGGCGTTCATGCACCAAGCCCAGGTTAAAGCGAGGTTGCAGAAAATCAGGTGCCAAGCGTATGGCCCGGCTATAGACCTCACCTGCTCCGGCGTAATCCCCTTCGTTGAACAGGATCACGCCCAGGTTGAACAGGGCAAGGTGGTCGTGGGTGGTGCGGTTACGTTTGAGCCAGGTCTGGTACAGAACAGCAGCCAGCGGCGCGTTTTGTTCGCTGAGTTGGTTACAGAGCTCTAACAGTTGGAGTAAACCCAACTGTCCGTTCCAGGCTTGAAGCGTGGCCTGAGCGAAGTCTGGCTGTGTTGTCTGAGGCAGGGCGTTCTTCTTGGCCATTTATGTCCAGTTCATCAGAAAACGGGCGATAACAGGCTGGATGGCAAAATTGCCGTCCAGCCTGCCGCTCAACTCAATCAGGAGATGCCGAGGGTATCCAGATCGTCCGCGGACAGAATCTCCTTGAGGAAGTCGGTTTGCGCAGTGGTCAGTGCACTGAGATCCACTTTCTCGAGTTTGGCGACTCCCAAGTGCTCGAGTTGATCATTGGTGAACTGACTGACTTGACTTGCGTTGAGCGCACCTAGCGCAGCGTCATTCATGCCCTGAAGCTGAGTTTTGCTCAGCTCTTTGATGTTGTCAGACGTGATTGCCTTGATGCTGGCGGATGCCAATCCGTTGATCTGCGCTGCAGTCAGGGTGGCTGTCTGGCTGGCGGACATAGCACCCACCTGGCCAGCGCTGATGTGGGCCATTTGCGCGGGCGTCAGCGCTTCGATCTGGCTGTTCAGCAGAGCACCGAAGCTGGCGTTGGAGATCTTCTCCAACTGGCCCTGTGTCAGCACTTCTACTTGTTCAGTTGTCAGTGCGCGCAGTTGTACGTCGGTCAGCTTGGCGATCTGATCTGCACTGAGCCCCTTGTTAGCGTCGGTAACGCCGCTGACATTAAGGGCTGCGATCTGATCAACAGTGAGCTGATCAACCCGATCACCCAACTGGCGCAGCAACGACAGATTGCCTCCTGTAGACGCTGTCAGTTCAGTCAACAGCTGCGTGTCATCCAGGGCTTTGAGTTGCTCGTCACTCAAACCAGCAACTTGGTTGGTGCTCAGTGCGCCAATGCTGGTGGCGGAGAGGCCGCTGATTTGGGTCACAGACAGGTCTTTGATGTCGTCGCCGGTGAGTTTTTTCACAATGGCAGCAACTTGCGCGTCGTCCAGCGCTTGCACTTGCTCAGAACTCAGGCCTTTGACCTGGTTATAGGTCAGCTCGCTCAATTTGGTAGCGGATAGCCCGCTGATCTGCCCTGAGGTGAAGTGGCTGATATCAGCTGCACCCAGATCTGCAATGGCAGCCATTTGGGTCGAATCCATCGCGCGCAACTGGTTCTGGGTGAACTTGGACACCTGATCGTTGGTCAGGCTGATCAGCTGATCCGTATTCAGGCTCTTAACTTGAGTAGTGGTGAGCTGGCTGATCTGGTCGGTTGTCAGGTTATTCAGGATGGCATTCAGGCGAGTGCTATCCAGCGCACGAATTTGGGTGTTGGTCAGATCTTTCACCTGAGCAGAAGTCAGCCCCTGCATTTTCGACGCGCTAAGGGCGTTCAGCTGAGTCGTGTTGAGGGCTTTCAGATCAATGCCATCAATGCTGGCAACCTGGCCTGCGCTGAGGCCAGCTAACTGGCCGGTGCTCATGACACGCATCTGGTCGCTGCTGAGGTCTTTGATCTGGTTGTACGACATCAGCGCCAGCTGAGTGGTTTGCAGTGCGCGAACCTGGCTGGTAGTCAGCGCCGAGGTATCCAGTTCGGCGACTTGGGTGTCAGTCAGCTCTTTGATCTGCTGATCTTTCAGTCTGGCTTGGACGTTAGCGATGTCTTCTGACTCAAGGGCTTTGACCTGGTCACTGGTCAGTGCGCGGATCTGCTGAGTCGTCAACGCGTTGACCTGAGCGCTGGTCATGTTACGCACGTGCTCTGTGCTGAGGTTGCTGATTTGAGCGGTGGTCAGCGCTTTGACCGAAGTAGTGCTCAATGCTTTCAGAGCTTCAGCAGACAGGCTGTTGAGCTGGTTGGTTTTGAGCGCACGCAGTTGGTTGGTTTCCATGGCCCCAATCTGAGTGGCGGACATGGCTGCAACTTGCTCGTCGGTCAATGAGCCAACCTGAGTAGTGCTCAGGGCTTTGATTTGATCAGTGTCCAGACTTTGAACTTGCTCAATGGTCAGTTGTGCAACCTGACTGGTTTGCAGTTTGGTGCCCAAGGCTTTGATGTCTTGAGTTTCCAGTGCCTGGATCTGGCTGCTATTAAGCGCTTTGACTGCCGCTGCGGTCAGTTTTGCAGCCTGATCATCTTCTAGACTGGTGATTTGGTCAGCGGTCAATGCTGCCACTTGCTCTGTACGCAGGGCTGCAATTGCAGCCGTGCTCAAGGCCTTGATCTGCTCACCGCTGAGTACGCTGATGCCGTTGGTGCCGGTACCCAGTGCACGCACCTGTGCAGTGGTCATGTTGGCCAGATGGTCGGTGCTTAATGCTTTGAGATGCTCACCACTGAGTGCTGCAACTTGTGCCGTTGTCAGTGACTTGAACTGCGTTGTGGTCAACGCCTGGACCTGTTCTGTGGTCAGGTGCTGGATTTGACCGGAAGTGAGGGCCTTGGAAAGCTTGGCGATTGTTTCGGCATTCATCAACTTCAGCTGACCGCTTGTGAGGCTTTGTGCGGCTTTGCTGTTAAGTTTTTCAGCTTGGGTTGTGGTCAGCGCCTGGACTTGGTCTGTAGTCAGTGCCTGAATCTGATCGGTACGCAGGGCCGCAATGGCGGACGTCGAGAGCGAAGCAATCTGTTCGTTGCTCAGTGTTTGGAGCGAGCTGTTACCGATTGCACGAATTTGCGCCGAGGTCAGAGAAGCTGTCTGATCGGTGGTCAGGCTCTGCAATTGAGTATTACTGAGGCTGGCCACTTGAGCAGTGGTAAGCGCCATGATTCCGTTGGCACTGAGCGCAGCAATTTGGTTAGATTCAAGTGCCTTAATGCCGTCATCATCATGGCCTAATGCGCGCACTTGGGCGGTAGTCAGGGCACCCAGTTGATCATCAGTCAGGGCCTTGAGCTGGTTCGAACCCAGCGCCGTAATCTGGGCGTTGGTCATGGCGCGGATTGCACCGGTGCTCAGGGAGCTGATCTGATTGGGTTCAAGTGCCTGGATGCGGTCGTTCTTCAGGGCTTTAATCTGGGCTGGCAGCAATCCTGAGAGCTGCTCATCTGACAAAGCTTTGATCTGGCCGGCGGTCAAGGCTGCAACCTGTTGGGTCGACATGGTCTGCAGGCTGTCTACGGACAGGGCCTTGACTTGGTCGGTGGTGAATGCACCCACCTGTGCAGCGGTCAGGAATCGGGTCTGGTTAGGAGACAGGCTACGTATCTGACTGTCGTCCAGTGCCTGAATCTGGTTGGTCTTAAGTGCTCTGACTTGGGTCCCGGTCAGGGCGCCCAATTGTTCAGAGGTCATAACTTGCAGCTGATCTGTGGTCAGCGTGGAGACCTGCTTGGCGCTCAGGCTGGCAATCTGCGCAGTGCCCAGGATGTCGATGGCATCCAGTTGCGCAGGCTTGAGGGCTTGGATCTGCGCAGAGGTCAACGAGCCGATTTGCTCTTCGGACATGGAGCGCAGCTGTTCAACAGTCAGTTGACCGATCTGGCGGGTCGAGAGCTGCTGAATCTGATAAGTGCTCAGCACATTAACGGCATCCAGTTGAGCCGCAGTCAGGGCCTGGACCTGGGTTTTGGTCAAGGCAGAGTCATCAGCATCTTCTTCCAGCGCACGCAACTGGTCTGCACTCAGCGCGGCCAACTGCTGGGCAGTGAGCTTCTGCACCTTGTCCAGATCATCGTTGATGGCATCAATTTGCGCATAGGTCAGGCTGGCAATCTGCTTGGTATCCAGGCTGCGCAACTGAGCGCTGGTGAAGTTCCTGACTTGGCCTGAGGTCAGGCCGTATTCAATCTGATAATCAGAGAAGGCTTTGATCTGTGATGCACTGAGTTTAACGATGACGTCTTCGCTAATCGCCTTTACTTGTTCAGCGGAAAACATCTGAATCTGTTGGGCTGACAGTGTCTTAATTGCGCCAGAGCCTGCACTTCGAATCTGCTCTGTGCTCAGGCTAACGATCTGATCAAGCGTGTAGGACTTAAAGCTCGTAATTGTTGTGCTCATTGTGTGCTGCCCTCTGATTATCAGATGCACAAGCCCGTTCTTGTTTTTCAGGCTTATTAATTGTTGCCCCAAGCTATTTTGGGGGAGAGTCGGCTGGGAAATCGGCAGATTGTCGAACAACTTTAACGTAAAAAATAAAATAGTGGCACTGAGCTATCTTTTGGCAGGAGTGTCATTCTGTAAGCGGGATGTCTACAGCAAGGTTTGCAGCGAGGCTGTTCGGGTTGATTTTTTTTTTAACAGCATCTGGCCTGATTCGATGGGCGCAGTGGTGCTTTTCGAGTGCCCTGTCGTTGCTCTTAGGGCGACGGGCGAACACTAAGCGGGTTGGCCAAGGGAGTTGGCGGGATATTTGCAGAGAACCACCCAAACTGTGCTTAGCGTCAGAACACTGACATTTGCACCCTGACCAAGACGTTCGAGCGAGTGCTCGCGGGCTTGGTTTATCTAGCTAGCACGCATGGGATTGAAGGGGAGTGGTGGCATGAGCCAAGAAGCTGTCGCGGGTCAGCGCAATTACCTTGAGGTACTGAACATACTGCATGAGCAGTTGTTACCGGACCTTTATATGGAAGTGGGCGTACGCAACGCCGGGAGCCTGAGTCTGGCCAAAGGCTGCGCAGTGGGAATTGACCCGCTCAAGCAGTTCACTAAAGAGCTTCCCGCCACAACGCTGTTCTATGAGATGACCAGCGATGACTTTTTTGCTGCTGCAAAAAACAGCAACATCGAAGAGAAGGTGGATCTGGCCTTTATTGATGGCATGCACCTGTTCGAATACGCACTGCGTGACTTCATTAATATTGAGGCGTATGCGACTCCTTGGACTGTGGTGGTCCTGGATGACATGTGCCCCAACCACCCGGCTCAGGCTGCCCGGGATCGCAAGACCACAGTGTGGACTGGCGATGTCTGGAAACTGCGCGACTGCCTCAAGCGCTACCGCCCGGATCTGGTTCAGATTCTGTTGGATACATGGCCCAGTGGCTTGCTGCTGATTATTGGCCTGGACCCTTCCAATACCGCGCTGAGCGATAACTATGAAACCATCCTCAAGGAGTACGTCCATAACGACCTGGCTGTACCTGAAGGGGTGCTGCGTAGGGAAGGTGCGATGGCTCCAAATAATGAACTGATTGTCTCCACCTGCGAGTTGATTAAAACCGTCAGGACCTCTCACGAGCCACAAGAACAGATGCATAAACTGCGCAAGCTGCTGGCGTGGAGAGGACTATGAAAAAACTCTCTGTCATTGTTGTGGCGTTCAATATGGAGCGTGAACTTCCACGCACCGTGCAGTCCCTCTCGCCGCAGCTACAGCAGGGCATCAGTGCCGATGATTACGAAATCATCGTAGTGGATAACGGTTCGGCCGAGCCTGTGCCGCAGAGCGTGCTGAGTACTTGGGGCGCGGATGTGCGTTGTCTGCAGGTGGAAAAGCCGAACAAATCCCCTGTCGCGGCGGTAAACCTTGGCTTGGCTGAGGCCCGTGGCGAAGTGTGTGGAGTGATCGTAGACGGCGCACGTATGGTGACGCCGGGGCTGCTGGCCCGTGTGCTCAAAGCCAGGAACCTGCGCGAAGAGCCGGTGATTTCAACCGTAGGTTTCCATCTGGGGCCAGTCCATCAGTCGCGTAGTGTGGCGATGGGCTATGAGCAAAAGTTTGAAGACTTCCTGCTGGCATCCATCGACTGGGCCAAAGACCCGTATCGGCTGTTTGTTGTGTCCTGTTACGCCGGCTCGTCTCCGCGTGGCTGGTTCGGACCCACCAGCGAAAGCAATGCACTGTTCATGCTTAAGCAAACCTGGGAGCAGTTGGGCGGTTATGACCCTGCGTTTGAGCTGCCGGGGGGCGGATTGTGCAACTTGGATATATTCCGCCGCGCGCTGGAACTGCTGCCGCAGAACCTGATTGTGCTGTTGGGAGAAGGGACCTTCCATCAATTCCATGGCGGGACTTCATCCAATGATGAAGGCTCGAAGTGGGAGCTTTTTCACAGGGAGTACCAGAGCATCCGGGGGAAGAATTGGGAAATTCCTCATGTGCCTGTTGAGTATTTCGGAGCGGTACATCCTTACTCGCATGATCATCTGGCGTTATCGATCAATGCGCTGAAGGGCTGAAACGATTTCCACATGGTTTCGAGCAGGCATGAGCCTGGATATCTATCAACTCACTGGAAGGCTTTGATGTGAGCACTCGGTATAAGTTTGACGCTGAACACAATCTCTACACGCGCCCTGAGGCGAATCGCTTTAACTACAGTGACGGCGATGCGGTGGAGAACTTCCTCTATAACGTCATCAAGAACGCTGCGGATGTCTCCACAGGCTCTGAAGAGCTGCAGCAGCACATCAGCAACTGGCCGACGCTCTATCACCTGAGTCCGATGCGCGCCAACCTGTTCCGCCCGATTGCTGCCAGCCTGCAGGGTAAAAAGGTGCTGGAGCTGGGTTCAGGCTGCGGTGCAATCAGTCGCTTCCTGGGGGAGTCCGGGTGCGAGCTCACGTGTGTTGAAGGTAGCCTTCGTCGTGCCGGTATTACGGCAGCCCGTTGCCGCGACCTGAACAACGTCAAGGTCTACAACGACAACTTCCAGAACTTTGAAACCGACGAGCGTTTTGATGTCGTGACGCTGATCGGGGTGCTTGAGTACAGCCGCAAGTTTATTGGCGGTGAGGATCCAGTTGGCGCAGCGCTGGCCTTGGCGCGATCCTTCCTTAAACCGGACGGGGTTTTGCTGGTCGCGATTGAGAACAAGCTCGGTCTCAAGTACTGGGCCGGTGCCTACGAAGATCACCAGGGCGTGCCGTTCTATGGTATCGAAAGCCTGTATGGCGACGGCGAAGCGGTGACGTTCGGACGTCGCGATTTGGCCCGCATTCTTAAGCAGGCCGATTTCTCTGAGCTTGAGTTTTTCTATCCGTACCCAGATTACAAACTGCCTTCGATGGTGCTCACCGAGCGTGCCCTCGAGCAGCGCGATGACGTACTGGTCAACCTGCTTTCCGGCGTATTTGCGCCGGTGCAAGGGGCGAACTATCAGCGCACGTTCTCCGAAGGCGCGGCTCAGCGCGGCCTGGTTGAAAACGGCCTGGTCGGTGATCTGGCAAACTCTTTCTTTATCGTTGCCAAGAAAGGCAGCGGTAACTGGACTGGTGACCCGGACGCTGTTGCGTTCACCTACTCTCAGGGCCGTCGTCGCCAGCTGAGTAAAGAAGTCAGCATCCATTGTGCGGGCACTGCACTGGAAGTGCGCCGCCAACTGCTTGATAGCCACGCCGCACTGCCAGCCTGGATGCAGTTCAGTCCGGTTGAGCCGCTGCATCAGGGTGAGTTGCTTTTCAACTCGCTGTTGACCCTGATGAACCGTGAAGGCTGGGGGGTGAGCGCTCTGGCCGAGTGGCTGCGTCCGTTGTCCCGCGTGCTGTTTAGTGCAGCCGTTGATAAGGGCGGTCGCACTGTGCTTCCCGGTCAATACTTTGATGCCACGCCGTTCAATCTGGTGCTTGATGCTGAAGGCAACGGCACACTGTTTGATCTGGAGTGGCAACTTTGGCCGGAGATTGATGTGGCACTGCCACTGTTCCGGGGCATGTTCCACAGTCTGGCGCGGATTGGCAGTGTTGCCCAGCCGATGGCCGATACTCCGCTGCATCTCGCCGAGCTGTCGTCGCGTGTGGTCAGCCAGCTAACGGGTAAACCGGTCGATGCCGATGCATTCCTGGCCCAGGAAGTTGAGTTCCAGCGTCAGGTTCAGTTGTTCCCCGGCAGCGTGGATGGCCTTAAAGCGTCCATGTTGGATGTGCGTTTGTCGCCGACCCGCTTACGTCAGGCCTTGCAACGCTATCTGGATCAGGGGGCACCAGCCCAGACTGTCAGTTTTACCGCGCCGCAAACAACGGCTGCTGAAGTCGACATTACCCGCACCTGGCTGGCCAACCGCTTGCCTACCGAGCAGGAGAACCAGCTGATTGCCGGTTACCTTGAGCAGCATCAGGGTGGGCCGCTGCTGGGTGTGGTCGTGGTCGATCTGGAAGGCGACAGTGCCAAGCTGATGACCACTATCAAGAGTCTTGGTCTGGATCGCTGCCTCTACGCCACGCTGAAAATTATCGTACTGACGCCTGCGAACGTGCCGCAGACCAGTCCCGCGGACAAGCTGCATTTCGTCAACATCGATCCGGCTGACTATGTGGCGCAGCTCAATAGCGTCATCAGTGAGAGCCAGGTTGGGTGGTTTATGCTCGCCCGCGCCGGTGAGGAGTTCACCCCAAGTGGTCTGATGATGGCTGCATTGGAGCTGATCCGGCAGCCGCAATGCCGGGCCTTGTATGGTGATGAAATGCACCGTCTGGCCAATGACGAACTCGGCGCAGCCCTGCGTCCGGGGTTCAACCTGGATTACCTGCTGAGCATGCCGGTAGTGATGGCGCACCACTGGCTGGTTAAGCGCGAGCTGTTTGTGGAGCTGGGCGGTTACTCTGCGGATCTGCCTGAGGCCATGGAGTTCGATCTGATCCTGCGCCTGATTGAACAGGATGGCCTGAACGGTCTGGGCCATGTCGCTGAGCCGCTTTTGATCACCGATGCGCCGCAGCTGCAGGACAATCCGCAAGAACAGGCTACGCTGCTGCGTCACCTGAACCTGCGCGGTTATGCGGCTGAGCTGCAGGAGCATCTGCCGGGCCGCTACCGCATCAATTATCAGCACCCCAACCAGCCACTGGTGTCGATCATCATTCCGACCAAAGACCAACTGCCTATGGTGCAGCGCTGTGTCGAGTCGCTGCTGGAGTTGACGCGTTACCAGAATTACGAAGTCATCATCGTCGACAACAACAGCGAAACCCCGGAAGCTCGCGAGTGGCTGCAAGGGATTATTGGCCTTAATGAGCCCAAGTTACGTGTCTTGCGCTATCCACACCCGTTCAACTACTCGGCCATTAACAACATGGCTGCCCGTGAAGCGCGCGGCGAGTACTTGGTTCTGCTGAACAACGACACAGCCATTATCGACGGGAACTGGCTGGACGAGTTGCTCAATCACGCTCAGCGACCGGAAGTGGGTATTGTTGGGGCCAAGCTGCTGTACCCAGACGGTCGCATTCAGCACGCCGGTGTGGTCTTGGGCCTGCGCGGGCCAGCGGACCATCCGTTTATTGGCTCGCCGGCGGATGCGCCGGGTTACATGCAGCGCATGCAAGTGGTGCAGAACTACACCGCTGTGACTGCTGCCTGCCTGATGATTCGCCGTGAAGTGTACGAGCAGGTCGGTGGGTTGGATGAGGAGGTCTTCAAGGTTTCCTACAACGATGTGGATTTGTGCCTGAAGTCCCGTCAGGCCGGCTATTTGACTGTATGGACACCATTTGCGCAGCTGTTACACGAAGGCAGCGTCAGCCAGAACAGTGTGGATACTGCCGCCGCTGAGGCCAAACTCAAGCGTTTTGTGTCTGAGCAGGATGCGATGTACGAGCGCTGGGTGTCTGTCCTCGCCCGCGATCCCGCTTACAACGCAAACCTGTCACTTAACGGCGTGGGTTTTGAAATCGAGCCTGATTTCAAGCTGACCTGGCGTCCGCTGAGCTGGCGTCCGCTCCCTGTGGTGTTGGCTCATCCGGCTGATGGGCATGGTTGTGGTAATTACCGCGTCATACTGCCGTTCAAAGCCCAGCAACAGGCTGGTCTGGCTGACGGTATGTTGTCTGCCGGCCTGTTACATGTGGCTGACCTTGAGCGTTACAACCCGGATGTCATCGTGCTGCAACGTCAGATTGGCGATGAACGTCTTGAGGCCATGCGTCGTATCCAGAAGTTCTCGCGTGCTTACAAGGTTTATGAGTTGGATGACTATCTGCCTAACCTCCCGCTTAAAAACATGCACCGTGAGCAGATGCCCAAGGATATTTTGAAATCCTTGCGCAAAGGCTTGGGTTTTGTAGACCGCTTTGTGGTGTCAACCGAGCGCCTGGCAGATGCGTTTTCAGGTCTGCACGGTGAAATCAAAGTGGTTGAAAACCGCTTGGCCCCGCAGTGGTGGGAAGGGCTATCAAGTCAGCGCAGGCAAGGTAATAAGCCGCGAGTAGGCTGGGCCGGCGGCGTGAGCCATACCGGCGACTTGGAGATGATCGCTGACGTGGTGAAAGAGCTCGCCAATGAAGTGGAATGGGTGTTCTTCGGTATGTGTCCGGCCAAACTTCGCCCCTACATTCACGAATTCCACCCAGGTGTCGATATAGCTAAGTATCCGGCGATGTTAGCTAGCTTAAATCTGGATCTGGCGCTTGCACCTGTCGAGCAAAACCTCTTCAACGAGTGCAAGAGCAACCTGCGTCTCCTTGAATATGGCGTATGTGGGTACCCGGTCATTTGTAGCGATCTGGCTTGCTATCAGGGTGATTTCCCGGTCACTCGGGTGAAAAATCGCTTTAAGGATTGGGTCGATGCAATCCGTGCTCATATCCGTGATTTGGATGCGACTGCAAGGATGGGAGATCAGTTGCAGGCGCGTGTGCTCAGCGACTGGATGCTCGACGAAAACGCAGCCAGGAACTGGCTACAGGCTTGGTCTGGCCAATAGCGGTGTGGCCAACACTACGCCTTGACTGAAGTAGTGTTGGTCGGAGCCGTCTAGAGACTGTTGCAGCTAATAAAGGAGGCCTTAAATGAGCCTCCAACCGCCTTGGTGCCAATTTTAATGCGTCAAAAAAAAATTCGGAGATGGCCCTAAAGCTCTTTAGGGACGTGCCGATAAAAGTAACGAATGCGAACTTTATGGGGCGTCTGAGCAAGCAGGCCCGAAGCTCGCAAGCTCAGACAAACTTTGCTAGGTCCTTTGGAGGAATTCACCATGGCCCTTACTGTAAATACTAACGTTGCCTCGCTGAACACTCAGCGTAACCTCAATACCTCGGCCAAGGGTCTGGATACTTCCCTGCAGCGCCTGTCGACTGGTTTCCGCATCAACAGCGCAAAAGATGACGCTGCTGGTCTGCAGATTTCCAACCGACTGACCAGCCAGATCAACGGTCTGAACGTTGCTACCCGTAACTCGAATGACGGTATCTCCCTGGCTCAGACCGCTGAAGGCGCTCTGCAACAGTCCACCGGCATCCTGCAGCGTATGCGCGATCTGGCACTGCAATCGGCTAACGGTTCCAACGGTGCGAGTGAACGTGCTGCCCTTCAAGGTGAAGTGGCTCAGCTGCAACAAGAACTCAACCGTATCGCCGAAACTACCAGCTTTGGTGGTCGCAAGATTCTGGACGGCTCTTTCGGCTCCCAGAGCTTCCAAGTGGGTGCGAACGCTTATGAAACCATTAGCGTTTCCATTGGTTCCGCGGCGACTGACCGTATCGGTGTAAACCGCTTCACCAGTTCTGCAGGTACCGGTTACGTTCCAGCGACTTTGGGCAGTGGTTTCAACGCGACTTCTGGCAGTGCATTCGCATCCAGCGGTTTTAGCATCAACTCCAAACTGTCCGATGGTGATGTTTCTGTCTCCTACGCAATGAGTGGTTCGGCCAGTGAAGTTTCTGCGGCTGTTAACTCTAAGAGCGATGAAACCGGTGTGACCGCCAGTGCTCGTACTGTTGCCCGCTTGGGTGGCATCTCTGCCGGTGCTTCGGGTAGCAACACTGTGTCGTTCAAACTGTACGGCGCTAGCAGCAAAACCACTGAGACTGATGGTGCAACTGTATCGGCAGTAATCAAAGACCCATCCGATCTGGGCGCTTTGGCTGATGCAATCAACAAAGAGACTGGTAAGACTGGTATTTCTGCCATCTCCAAAGGTGGCGAGATTGAGCTGGTTAGTTCACGTGGTGACGCCATTGTAATCGGTGACTTTGCAGCAACTTCCGGCACTGCAAGCCTGACTGCATACGACTTCGCCGGTGAAACTGCACTGGGCTCGGGTACTATCACCTCTGGTGCCGGTATGCGGGTTGATGGCCAGGTTCGCTTCGAAGCGTCCGACGCCTTCTCCGTAAGTGGCATGGGCGCTGGTATGTCCACAGTAGCTAGCGGCGCGGTGTTCAGTGAGCTGGAAACTGTTCGTGAGATCGATATCAGTACTGCGACTGGTGCTCAGGATGCTCTGGGTATCATCAACGGTGCGATTGCTAACATCGACTCCCAGCGTGCTCAACTCGGTGCTGTACAAAACCGCTTTGAAAACACAATCTCTAACCTGCAGAATATTTCGGAAAACGCCTCTGCAGCTCGCAGCCGGATTCGTGATACCGACTTCGCAGCTGAGACTTCGGAACTGACTAAAAATCAGATCCTTCAACAAGCTGGTACAGCGATCTTGGCTCAGGCCAACCAGCTTCCACAAGCAGTGCTCAGCCTCCTAGGCTAAGCATAACAAGCTAGACTTCGGGGGAATGGGCGCAGCTCCTTCCCCCGTTGCCTCATTCTGAGGAGAGGATTATGGATATCAGGTCTATTGCAAACTCCGCTACAGCGACGGTTCTCAACGACAGCCGCGTTTCGAGTTCAACTGCTCAAGGTCAAACCGGCGAGCAGCAAGGCAATGTCGTGAATACAGGTGGTTCTCGCAAAGATGTTGAGGCTGCTGTCTCTACAATCCAGGACTTCGTGCAGACAGTCAGCCGGAGCCTGAATTTTTCCCTCGAAGAGGGGAGTGGTCGGGTCGTGGTTAAAGTTACCGATAGTGGTTCGGGTGACGTGATCCGTCAGATTCCTTCCGAGGAAGCATTGCAACTGGCAGAAAACCTCTCGGAGGTTCGCAGTCTGCTGTTCAAGGCCGAGGCCTGACTCAAAAGGTTGGCATGGCTTTTGACTGTCAATCGACATCAACGGTTGGCAGTCATATTTTTGGCGAGGTGAAGCATGGCTGGGATATCAGGTTTAGGTTCGGGAATTAAGATCGATGAGATCGTTCCTGCACTTGTGGCGGCTGAAAAAGCGCCCAAGCAGAATCAGCTTAATAATCTGCTGAAAACCACTGAGGCCAAGATTTCAGCGCTGGGCACTCTGTACTCCGCTGTTAACGAGCTGAGCAGCGCACTGCAGAACCTAAATAAAGCCTCTGCCTTCCAGAAACAAAGTGTCTCGTCCTCAAACTCTTCTGTCCTGACGGTGACGTCGAGCGGCAACATTCCGCCCAGCAAATTTAGTCTTCAGGTTCAGCAGCTCGCGTCCAGCAGCAAGGTGGTCTTGCCTTCTGTAACGGGCGGTTCGGCAGCGACTTTTAATACGGGCTCACTGACCATTAGTGCTGGCGAAACCAGTATTGATGTGGATATCACCGAGCAGAACAACAATCTGCTGGGTATTCGTGACGCTATCAACAGCGCTGGTGCGAACAGTGGCATTAGCGCCAGTATTGTGACGGACTCGTCTGGCTCACGGCTTGTGCTTAGTTCCAGCAAAACTGGATCAGGCAATGATCTGAAAGTTTCAGTGAACGAAGACGGTCTCAAAACCGGCAGCAACACGCTTAATTCGCTGAGCTTCGAAGGCGGCAGTAGTGTTACTCAGCTGCCAGTCGTTGAAACTGGAGCAGCGGCTACCTTCAAGCAAGGCTCGCTTACCATTGCCAGTGGTTCGGTTAGCCTGGATGTTCAGGTTGAAGCGGGTGATAGCCTTGACACCATCCTGCAGAAGATCAACGCCGCAGGTGAGTCTCAGGGTATCAGTGCATCCTTGGAAACCGTTGAAGGCGGTTCACGTCTGGTTATTCGCTCCAGCAATGGCGAGGATCTTAGCGTTACTGCAAGCGGTGATGACAGCAGCGCTGGGGACAATAGCCTCAGTGCGTTGGCATCAGTCCCGGGCAGCAACAGTAAAACTATCGACACTGCCAAATCTGCACTGTTCACCGTAGATGGCCTCTCGGTTGAGAAGCTGACCAACACAATTGATGATGTAATTGATGGCGTCACCATCAAGCTCACAGGTGTGCAGTCGGCGGACGATATCGCTGCGAACAAAACCGTGGATATCACCATCAGCCAGGACAAAGGGGCAGTACGCACCAATCTGCAACAGTTCGTCGACAGCTATAACAAGCTGATTAGCGCCACCAACAGCCTGACCGTGGTTGTCCCTTCTGCTCAAGAAGGTGAAGTTCCGGTGACCGGCGCACTGGTCGGCGACTCTTCTGTACGTAACCTGCTGGCTGGACTGCGTAAAGAAATGGTGAGCCTCAACACCAATGCGAATGGCCCGAGTTCGTTGGCCGAGTTGGGTATTACCACGGCCAAAGACGGCACCCTCAGTCTCGACAGCTCAAAACTCGACGCGTACTTGGTGAACAACTACGACAAGGTCGGTGAATATCTGGCCGGCGCGAATGGCCTGATGGGCCGCCTCGAGGGTGTGACCAAGCCTTACCTCGGCACAGACGGTGTGATCAAACAGCGCGACAGCGCGTTGTGGGAGACCAAAGCCAATATCAAGACCCAGCAATCGGCTCTGGATATGCGTATGGAGAAGCTACAAACACGCCTCTATGCTCAGTACAACGCCATGGATAGCCTGATTGCTCAACTGACCCGCACCAGTGAAAACCTGACCAACTCTCTGGCCAGCTTGCCTGGCGTCGTTAAAAAGGATTCGAAATGAGCAAGGCCCCGATCGACACCTATAAGCAGGTCAATCTGAACCAAGAGGTTTCTCCGCACCGTACGGTTCAGCTGCTTCTGGAAGGTGCCTTGCAGCGCGTGATGCTGGCCAAGCATGCACATGCTGAAGGTGATACTGAGATTCGCGGCCTGGCCGTTGGCACCACCATCACGATCCTCGGTGTGCTTCAGGCCAGTCTGGACAAGTCACTGGGCGGCGATATCGCCGAAAATCTAGACTCGCTGTACGACTATATGACCCGCCGACTGGCTGGCGTTGCCTTGGATAAGTCGCTGGAGTCTCTGGACGAAGTGCAGGCGCTGCTGGAAAAGATCAAAACCGCCTGGGACGCGATCGAACCAGAAGCCCAACCCGCTCTGGAAAGCTGATTTAGAAGGGTTTATCGCTAAAGTTTTGCCTGGCCTGACCGATACAAGAAGTATCAACTTAGCCAATAGCGAGAACATGCGATGAACCCAATGGCGGCCCTCAAGCAATATCAAACCGTCAACACTCAGGCTCAGGCTATTGAAGCGAGCCCGCATCGTCTGATTCAGATGTTGATGGAAGGCGGCCTGACCCGTATTGCCCAGGCGCGTGGTGCAATGGAACGTGGCCAGACAGCCATGAAAGGTGAGCTGATCAGCAAGGCGATCGGTATTATCGGTGGCCTGCGCCAAGGTCTGAACCTCGAAGTGGGTGGCGAGATCGCCACCAATTTGGATAGTCTGTACGAATATATGGCCGGTCGACTGTTTGAAGCGAACGTCAACAATCAGGTCGAACCGTTGGATGAAGTTGCAGGTCTGCTGCGCAATGTGAAGTCAGGCTGGGATGCAATCGCGCAGTGAGGCGCCCCCAGTCGAGGAATAGTAAATGAGCACATCCGTGCAGCGTCTAGAAGAAACCGGCAGCGCATTGCGCCAGGCTTTGGCCAGTCGCGACTGGGCTGCCATAGGTGAGCTTGATCTGCAGTGCAGGCAGGCGGTTGACGACGTCATGGTTGAGTCAGTCGCTGACGAGGCGCTATTGCGCGCTCGTATGCAGGAGCTGCTGGATTTGTACCGCGAGCTGGTCAACCTGTGTCAGGTTGAGCAACGCCGACTGGCTCAGGAGATGGTGCAGCTCAACCAGTCCAAGCAAAGCGCCAAGGTATATCAGTTTTTGAGCTAGTTCTCATTTCAAAAAGCCGTCCTCGCAAAGAGGTCGGCTCCCGCCTTAGTTCCGCCTTTTGTTACGAATATCCAAAATCTTTTGTTGGACGATAGTTTGTAACTTCAGCTGTTCAGCGAAAAATATACGCCATAAAATTGACAGCACCTTCGAAATTGACTTTACTAGTGGCCAATTAGTAGCGCTGACCCTGAAAGCCGGGTTAGTGGTGAATTTTCCACTTCAGGAACAGCAGATTTACTATGTGGCGTGAGACTAAGATTCTCCTGATTGATGACAACAGTGAGCGCCGTCGTGACTTGACGGTAATTCTGAATTTCCTGGGGGAAGATCATCTGGCCTGTGACAGCCAGAATTGGCGGCAAACAGTCACAGAGTTAGAGTCCAGCCGCGAAGTGCTTAGCGTCCTGTTGGGCGAGGTGCAGGCAAAAGGCGGTGCGCTTGAAGTACTTAAGCAACTGGCTGCCTGGGATGCCCTTGTGCCGACGCTGCTGATAGCTGATCAGGTTCCGGCAGAATGGCCGGAAGAGCAGCGCCGCAGTGTTCTGGCCAGCTTGGAAATGCCACCGAGCTACAACAAGCTATTGGACAGCCTGCATCGCGCGCAGGTGTATCGCGAAATGTACGACCAAGCCCGCGAACGCGGTCGTCAGCGTGAGCCCAACCTGTTCCGTAGTTTGGTCGGCACCAGCCGTGCCATTCAGCAAGTGCGCAAGATGATGCAGCAAGTGGCGGATACCGAGGCCAGCGTGTTGATTCTTGGTGAGTCTGGCACCGGTAAGGAAGTGGTAGCGCGTAACCTGCACTACCACTCCAAGCGTCGCGAAGCTCCATTTGTTCCCGTTAACTGTGGTGCGATTCCGGCCGAGCTGCTGGAAAGTGAGCTGTTTGGCCACGAAAAGGGTGCATTCACCGGTGCAATCACCAGCCGTGCCGGGCGCTTTGAGCTGGCTAACGGCGGCACACTGTTCCTCGACGAGATCGGCGATATGCCGTTGCCGATGCAGGTCAAACTGCTGCGCGTGCTGCAGGAGCGTACCTTTGAGCGGGTTGGCAGCAACAAAACGCAAAATGCCGACGTGCGCATCATTGCCGCAACTCACAAAAATCTCGAGCAGATGATTGAGGACGGTAGCTTCCGCGAGGACCTGTATTACCGCCTCAACGTGTTCCCCATCGAAATGGCTCCGCTACGTGAGCGTATCGAAGACATCCCGCTGCTGCTCAACGAGCTGATCTCGCGCATGGAAGTCGAAAAGCGCGGCTCCATCCGTTTCAACTCCGCCGCAATCATGTCGCTGTGTCGCCATGATTGGGCAGGTAACGTGCGTGAGCTGGCTAACTTGGTTGAGCGCATGGCGATCATGCATCCGTACGGAGTTATCGGCGTGGGTGAGCTGCCGAAGAAGTTCCGCCATGTAGATGACGACGATGAATCCCTGGCGGCAGGTATCCGCGAGGAGCTGGATGAGCGGGCAACACTGATGGCTGGTCTGCCAGGCGTCGACACAGTCGCTATGCTGCCGCCGGAAGGGCTGGATCTGAAGGACTATCTGGGCAATCTGGAACAGGGCCTGATTCAGCAAGCGTTGGACGATGCCGGTGGCGTTGTGGCCCGCGCGGCTGAACGTCTGCGCATCCGCCGCACCACGCTGGTGGAGAAAATGCGCAAATACGGCATGAGCCGCCGCGAAGATGAGGGTGTCGACGAGTAAGCAGACAGCCTGTCAGCAACTTGGCGTTTCATCTCTAAAATAAAGCCGAAGGCTCTTAAAGTCTTCGGCTTTATTTTTATCTATCTGATTTTTAAGGATAAATTTTTCAGGCACGGGTATTGCTATAGCTCTCGGCAACTGACCGTCTTATGACGCTTCACCGAGAGAGAACGATGAACGCGACCGCCCAACGTCTGGAACTGCAAGCCTCCTCAGGTCTGACCGCACCTGCCAGCCCTGCTGAAGTTGAGCAAGCCTTTAGCCTGTTCAGTCACATGTCTGATCAGTTGAGTGCTTCCTACAGCATGCTGGAAGCCAAGGTGAACGACCTGAAAGGGCAACTTGAGCTGGTCAGCGCCCAGCGCATGCAGGAACTGGCCGAGAAAGAGCGGTTGGCCCAGCGTCTGCAAAGCCTGCTAGATCTGCTGCCCGGCGGGGTCATCGTGCTGGATGCTCAAGGTGTGGTGCGTGAGGCTAATCCGGTGGCCTGTGCGTTGTTAGGCAAGCCGTTGCTGGGCATGCTCTGGCGCGACGTTATCGTGCGTAATTTTTCCCCTCGCGAAGACGATGGCCATGAAATCTCTCTCAAAGATGGTCGCCGTCTTTCGCTCGCCACCCGCTCGCTTGATGGTGAGCCCGGACAGCTAATTCTACTGACCGACATGACCGAAACCCGCCGTCTGCAAGACCAGCTGGCTCGGCACGAGCGCTTGTCGGCGCTGGGGCGTATGGTCGCTTCACTGGCCCATCAGGTACGTACGCCACTGTCTGCGGCGATGCTGTATGCCAGCCATCTGGCGGATGAAACCCTGACCAGCGAGCAACAAAAGCGCTTTGCTGTGCGCCTCAAGGAGCGTCTGTACGAGCTTGAGCATCAGGTCCGCGACATGCTGGTTTTCGCCCGGGGCGATTTGCCGCTGCCGGACCGACTGTCGCCCAAGGCATTGTTTGAAGCTGTGCGCAGCGCCGCCGAACCTCACGTGCAGGGGCTGCAAGTGCGTTGGCAGTGCGATAGCAACTTCGGTGAAGTGCTGTGCAACCGCGACACTCTCACCGGTGCAGTGCTGAACCTGATTGAGAATGCCGTGCAGGCTGACGCATCTGAACCTCTGCTTAAAGTGCATCTCTACGTGCGTGGGCAAACCCTGCGCCTGTGTGTCAGCGACAACGGGCCGGGGATTGCCGCTGAAACGCTGCAGCACTTGGGCGAACCCTTTTTCACCACCAAAACCACCGGAACCGGTCTGGGTATTGCCGTGGTCAAGGCTGTGGCCCGGGCCCATAAAGGTGATCTGCAACTGCGTTCGCGGCTTGGCTTTGGCACCTGTGCCGTGTTGAGTCTGCCGCTGATCTGTACACCGCAAACTGTGGGTTAGGAGTGGCTGTGATGAGTCGCAAAATTCTTTTGGTCGAAGACGACAGAGCCCTGCGCGAAGCGCTGGCTGACACCTTGGCTATCGCCGGCCATGAATACCGCGCGGTGGATTGTGCGGAGGCAGCCTTACTGGCCTTACGTGAAGAGCCTTTCAGTATGGTCATCAGTGACGTCAACATGCCTGGCATGGATGGTCATGGCTTGCTCGCTCAGGTACGTCAGCACTATGCGCAACTGCCGGTGCTGCTGATGACCGCGTTTGCGGCGGTGGAGCGGGCGGTGGATGCAATGCGTCTTGGCGCAGTGGATTATCTGGTCAAACCCTTCGAGCCGAAAACGCTGCTGGCGCTGGTCGACAAGCACGCCTTAGGCCGCGTGGCCAGCGCTGAGCAGGACGGTCCGGTGGCGGTTGAGCCGGTCAGTGTGCAGCTGCTGGCGCTTGCCGCACGGGTGGCGCAGAGCGATTCAACCGTGCTCATCACCGGTGAGTCCGGCACTGGCAAAGAGGTGCTGGCACAGTACATTCACCAGCAATCGCCACGCTCGGATAAGCCGTTTATTGCCATCAACTGTGCAGCGATTCCAGACAACATGCTGGAAGCCACACTGTTCGGCCATGAAAAGGGCGCATTCACCGGCGCGATTGCCAGTGCGCCGGGAAAATTTGAACTGGCAGAAGGCGGCACGATTCTGCTGGATGAAATCTCTGAAATGCCGTTGGGCTTGCAGGCTAAGCTGCTGCGGGTGCTACAGGAGCGGGAAGTGGAGCGGGTGGGCGCGCGCAAGCCGATCAGTCTGGATATTCGCGTGCTGGCGACCAGCAACCGTGATCTGGCTTCTGAGGTTGCGGCGGGGCGTTTCCGGGAAGACCTGTTCTATCGTCTGTCTGTGTTTCCACTGGCCTGGCGGCCGTTGCGTGAACGTCCGGCAGATATTGTGCCGCTGGCGGAGCGCTTGCTGGCCAAGTATGTGAAGAAGATGAATCATGCTCCCATTCGTCTTTCTGCCGCGGCCCAACAGGCGCTGCAGCAGCATCAGTGGCCGGGGAACGTGCGCGAACTGGATAACGCTATTCAGCGTGCGGTGATTCTGCAGCAGGGCGGCCTGATTCAGCCTGATGATCTGTGCCTGAACGCTGTGATCGGGCTGGGCCCGGTGCCTGCGGCGCAAGTTGCTCCGGCGCCGACTGCTGTCGTGCCACTCAGTGAACCGTCGGCGGGCGAGTCCAGCGCGCTGGGCGATGATCTGCGTCGTCATGAGTTTCAGATGATCATCGACACTTTGCGTGCTGAGCGGGGCCGCCGCAAAGAAGCCGCCGAGCGTCTGGGCATCAGCCCCCGCACCCTGCGTTACAAACTGGCGCAGATGCGCGATGCAGGGCTGGACGTGGAAGGCTATCTGTTTGCCAGCTGAGGCCTGACAGGTGGGCGCGCCAAGTGACGCGCCCTTATTCACCTCAGCCGCGCCAAGGCAGTGGTGCGCCGAGCAAGCGGCCCATGGCACCGTACAGGCCTAGGTCGCGCAGGGCGGCGAATTCCCCTTCGGTTTCCACCATTTCTGCAATCAAAGGCAAGTCGATGCTGTTGGTGGCGCGGAATACCGCCTCGATAAACAAGCGCTTGTCGTTTTCCAGGTCGATCGCGCGGATATAGGCACCATCCAGTTTCAGGTAGGCCAGCCCCAGGTGAGTCAGGTTGCCGATCAGGCTGAAACGCCCACCGAAGTGCTGCAAGCCCAGTTGGCAACCGCAATCACGCACGCGCTGGCTCAGCTGGTCGAGCTCGGCGGCAGGCGGTAGATGACGTTCGTCCAGTTCCAGAGTCAGCAGCGGGGCTTGCTGCGGATGCTGCTTGAGCAGGTCAATCAGAGCATTGAAGGCATTGCTGTCGCGGATGGTCGCGCTGGATAGACTCAACGCCAGTGCCGATGGATGTTTCTGCAGATGCTGCAGACTGTGCTCCAGCATGGCCAGGTCGAAGCGATGAGCCCAGCCGAGGCGCTCAATCCACGGCAGGAAACGCCCGGCCGCAATGGCGTCGCCTTGAGGATCAAGCAGGCGTGCCAGGACTTTATGATGAAGTAACTGGTCGCGGTTGCCGCATTGAACTACCGGCTGAAAATATAGCTGAACCTTGCCCTTGTTGAGCGCCTCATCAATCCATTCGCGCCATTCATGCAGGCTTTGGCTGGGCTGCGCGCTGAAGTCGTCCAAGCGTGCCCAGTTGCGGTTGGCATCATGGTTTGACTGGGCCTGAGCCAGTGCTTGGTCGGCACGGCCGATCACTTGGGCTGGCTCTTCGCCGGGGCGGAAGGCGGTGATGCCGACATGGGCAACCGGGTTGCAATCACTGGCTCCGGTTTGCAGCAGTGTTTGCAGGCCGTCGTGCAGGTCATTGGCCAGCTGTTCGGCTTCTTCACTGCCCAGCCCCGGTGCCAGCAGGCTGAATTCACCACCTCGGCTACGTGATGCCAGCCAGCCGCCATGCGGATGCTGGGCCAGCAGGCGCTTGAACAGCTCACCAACCGCCGCAATCAATACGTCCGTGCGTTGCCCGCCGAAGCGCTGGTTGAGTCCTGCCAGATCGTTAACGCGTAGCAGAAGCAGGTAGCCCTCTGTGTTCTGTTCGTTCGTGTCGAGTTGGTTGGCCAGGCTGATATCGAACTGTCGACGGTTAGCCAGGCCGGTGATGCTGTCCTGATAGGCCTCTTCACGCAGCTTCTCACTGCGTGAGGCTTCTTCGGCGAAGAGTGTTTTGAGCTTGTCCACCATCTGGTTCATGGCGCTGACGACGCGCTTGAGTTCCGGGGTGCGTGGCACCTTGTTCAGAGTCAGGAATTCACGGCGGCTGATGGCCTGAGCTTGCTGCACCATCTTGTCCAGTGGACGTAGCTGCTGGCGCAACAACCAGCCGCCGAGAGTGGCGCTGACCACGCCGCACAGCAGCAGCCAGGCCAGGCTGCCGATGGCACTGTCCCAGAGGCGGGCGAGGGCGAAGTTGGGGTGGCTGATGACTTCAACCCGTGCGGCCTGTTCCCAGCCGCGCATGATCAGGGCATCACCGGTTTGCGGTTGCAGATTGATCAGGCTGCTGAACCATTTCGGAACAGTCTCACTGGCCGAATCGGTGCTGCGTTCAACCAGCACCTCGTTGTCGGGGATGCGGATCAGGCGAATGCTGGCGAAGTAGCCGCTGTCGAAGATTGAGCTGATCATCAGCTCGGACATCGCCAAGTCATCCACATGTGGGGTCAGAGACAGGCCCAGCGCCGTGGCGGCATCCTGCGCGTGGGAGCGCAGCTGGCTGAGCTGTTGTTCACGCGAGCTTTCTACGCCGACGATAAAACTGCCGGTGAACGCCACGGCCAACAACAGGCAGATGGCGATAAAAAGCTGTTTGAGCAATGACATGTGTCCTCCTAGCCTTCGCCAATGGCGAAGCCTTCAGTGCGCATTTTTTTCAGCAGGTCTTGCCAGCGCGAGAGTTTTTTTGTGTCGCTTTTCTTGTTGTTGGAACCCGGCAAATACAGGCCTTCCGCGTTGAAGGAATACACAGGCAGCAAATCCTTGCGCTGGGAAGCCGGCAGAATGTCGTTGATCAGGTTGTCCAGCACCAAAGGCTCTGAGGTGGGCGTGGCGTAGTAAGTCAGCACCATGTGAGCCTGGTTGTAATTCAGCGCCTTAACGTAGGTGATGCGCAGCTTTTCGCTGGGGATGCCGAGACGGCGTAGGGTGAAGTATTTGGCGATGGAATAGTCTTCACAGTCGCCGGCACCTTTGGTCAGCATCTCAACGGGGGTTGCCCAGTAATCGTTTTGCCGCCAAACATTGATGTCATCCGAGAAACGCACCTGACGATTGAAGAATCGATTGATGTCGTTGAGCTTTTCCCGCTCGGAGCTGGTCAGGTTGGCTTTGATTTGTTCTTCCCAAGCGAGAATGCGGTCTTTACCGGGCCCTAAGCTGCCGTAACGCTTTTCGGCGTTCTGGATCACCAGGCCGAAATCCCATTCTGCCAGCGCGCTGGCCAGGCCAATCATCAAGATGCACAAGCCCGCCAGCGCTGGTTTGAAGCGCTGATGCCATCCGCGTTTGGACTGACAGGCCTGCATGTACTGCGCCTCGGTCTTTGTGCCCCTGAAAGGGAAGCTTAGTTTTATCGTACGAATATACCAATAAGCGGCAGGTATTCCGAACTCAGCCTTTTTTCAGGGTTTTCTGCCTGAGGATGTACAGCGTCACCAGCACAGCGCTGGTGAGCATAAACAGGCGCGCCCAAAACAGCGGCACCAAGTAGCTCGAGACGCCGATGCTTAACCACATCAGGCTAATCGCGTAAACCTTGCCTTTAAGGGGGATACCTTCGCCTTCAAGGTAATCGACGATCCACGGCCCGAGATGGCGGTGATGAATCAGCCACAGATAGAAACGTTCTGAGCTGCGCATAAAACAGGCAGCGGCAAGCAACAGAAAAGGTGTCGTCGGTAAGACCGGGAGAAAGATACCGATAACGCCCAGCGCTACGCTCAGCCAGCCGATGGCCAGCAGAGCATAGCGAATGAGCGGGTTACGCTGTTTTTTGATAGGGCGCGCCATGGGGCGGGCGCGGTATCAATGGTGGCGGGGTTTCAGCAGCGCCGGTTTTTCTTCCGGTGCGTTGCACAGCAGAAAGAGGGCAGTGAGTACGTCAGGAATCTGATCAACCATGCTGTCGACCAGATCGCTGTCACGGGCAATGTCAGCAAATTCCGGCTGCTCGTCGAACAGACCGGATGCCACCATGATCGGCAGTAGCAGCTCGCTGACTTCGTCTTCGGCGTCGTCGAACCACACGCTTTCACGCAGAAACACGCCTTCCATAAAACCGATGCACCAGCCGCGCAGTTCGGATTCATCCGGGTCATCACCCAGGTCCAGTTCGCACGGCACTTCAGGATCATCATCACTGGCCAGCTGACGGGCGATATGGGCCTGAAGCTGAATCAGGGTGGATTCGATCTCTTCGCGCTGGGCGTCGTCACGGTAATGTGGCGTTTCCGAGAAGAGGGCATCAATCCACTCGCGCTCCGGGACTTTTTCCGGGCAGATGGACAGCGCAGTCAGATAGCCGTGAGCGGCAATGTAGTCCAGCGCTTCTTCATGCAACTCGTCAGCATCGAGGAAGGCTTGAAGGCGGGAGAGTTGCTCGGCGAAGGACATTGGGCGCTACCTTAAGGGAATAAACAACGCTGGATTCTAGTCCAGTAAGGCCTTAGCGGCCATAGCTACGGCTCAATACAGGTGTATTTAGACGTAAAGCATATGCGCCGCAGCCGACTCTCCCGACAGGTGCGTATAATGCACGGCTTGTTTTGGAGACCCTTCATGCTTGAGCAGGCGCAACGCATCCTTAAAGACGTATTCGGCTACGACAGTTTTCGGGGCCGCCAGGATGCCATTATCGAGCGTGTAGCCAGTGGCGGCGACGCACTGGTGCTGATGCCAACCGGCGGCGGCAAGTCGCTGTGCTTTCAGGTGCCAGCCTTGTTGCGTGACGGCTTGGCCGTGGTGGTGTCACCACTGATTGCGCTGATGGAGGACCAGGTCGCTACCCTCAATGAACTCGGGGTGGCGGCTGTGGCACTGAACTCCAGCCTGAGCACGGAAGAGCAGATTGAGATTGCCGGACGTATTCGTCGCGGTGAAATCAAACTGTTGTATGTGGCTCCCGAGCGTCTGGTGCAGCCGCGTATGCTGAGCTTCCTTGAGGGCTTGCAAATTGCGCTGTTCGCCATTGATGAAGCGCATTGCGTGTCGCAATGGGGCCATGATTTCCGCCCGGAATACCTGCAGCTGGGGCAGCTTGCTGAGTTGTTCCCGGACGTGCCACGTATCGCCCTGACTGCCACGGCAGACATGCGTACACGTGAAGAGATCGTGCAGCGCTTGCACCTGCAATCGGCAGAGCGTTTTCTCTCCAGTTTTGACCGGCCCAATATTTTTTACCGCATCGTGCCCAAAGAGCAGCCGCGAAAGCAGCTCTTGAGTTTCCTGACGCCGCGTAAAGGCGATGCGGGCATCGTCTATTGCCTGTCACGCAAGAAGGTGGAAGAGGTTGCGAGTTTTCTGAGTGAACAGGGTTTTCCGGCGCTGCCGTATCACGCTGGCCTGAGCAATGATTTGCGCGCTTACCATCAAAAGCGCTTCCTCAATGAGGAAGGTCTGATCATGGTGGCAACCATTGCTTTCGGCATGGGCATCGACAAGCCCAACGTTCGCTTTGTCGCCCACATGGATCTGCCCAAATCTCTGGAAGCCTACTATCAGGAGACCGGACGTGCAGGGCGTGATGGTCTCCCGGCAGATGCCTGGATGACTTATGGCTTGCAGGATGTGATTTTCCTCAAGCAGATGCTCAACAACTCTGAAGGCGACGAGCGCCACAAACGTATCGAACAGCACAAGCTGGATGCCATGCTGGCGCTGTGCGAGGAAACTCGCTGCCGTCGCCAGGCGCTGCTGAAGTACTTCGATGAAGAGCTGGAACAGCCGTGCGGTCATTGCGACAACTGTGTGGATGCCGTGCAGACCTGGGACGCCACTGAACCTGCGCGGCAAGCGCTGTCGGCTATCTATCGCACAGGCCAGCGCTTCGGTGTGGGCCATCTGGTGGATGTGTTGCAGGGCCGTGAAAACGACAAAGTGCGTGATCTCGGTCATCAGCACTTGAGCGTGTTCGGTATCGGCAAATCACTGAATGACGGAGAGTGGCGCTCCCTGTTTCGCCAGTTGGTGGCGCGCGGGTTAGTGGATGTAGATCTGGAAGGCTTTGGCGGATTGCGCCTGTCCGACAGTTGCCGACCGCTGCTAAAAGGTGATGTAACCCTGCAACTACGTCGTGACCTGAAACCGCAACTGAGTGCCAAAGCCACCACTAGCGCCGCCAGCCAGCTGGTGCGCAGTGATGAGAAAGCGCAGTGGGAAGCGCTGCGCACCCTGCGGCGCAAATTGGCAGAGGAACATAGCGTTCCGCCGTACGTGATCTTCCCAGATGCAACCTTGCTGGAAATGCTGCGCAGCAAACCTTCCACACTGGCGGAAATGGCCCAAGTCAGCGGTGTGGGGGCGCGCAAGCTTGAGCGATATGGTGAGGCGTTCCTGGAAGTGCTTAATGGCGCTGAAGACACGCCGCGGGCAGTGGCAGATCTGCGCCATGAACTGGTTAGCCTGGCCCGCGCCGGGATGACGCCTGCACAAATTGCCAGCCAGCTCAGCTGCACAGAAAAATCGGTGTACGGCATGCTGGCTGAGGCCATCGCTCGCCAACAGCTGTCTCTGGAGCAGGCGCTGGATCTGCCGGAAGAACTGCTGGGTGAGATCCAGGATGCCTTCCTGGATGGTGAAGGAGAATTGCCGCCTGTGGCTGAAATCAGCGAGATGTTTGCTGGTCAGGTCGATCTGGGCGTTCTGCACTGCGTTCGCGCAGCTTTGCAGGCAGAGTTTGAGGCCTGAGAGAGGCTGTCTACCCTGGCTTTTCGCGGGTGAAAGCGGGGTGGTGGCTAGAATTGTGAAAACTAATGCAATGCTTGTACTTTTCGACAGGCTTGTTTGATTGCTGACGTTATGGTTAGCTGACTAATTATTAGTTTTTGGTCACGAGCTGCTTTCCATGTCGCATACCGATCAACACCGTTTTGCCATGCAAGTTGCGCAATTATCCCGATCCTGGCGAGCCGAGCTGGACCGCCGTCTGGTGGGCTTAGGCCTTTCACAGGCGCGCTGGCTAGTGCTGCTGCATCTGGGGCGTTTTGATGAACTGCCGACTCAGCGCGAATTGGCGCAGAGTGTCGGCGTAGAAGGCCCGACCCTGGCCCGCCTGTTGGACAGCCTCGAAGCCCAGGGGCTAGTCAGCCGCCAGGCTGTTCCGGAAGACCGCCGCGCGAAGAAGGTCGCTCTGAGCCCGCAGGCGCGACCGCTAATTGAAAAGATTGAGGCCATTTCTGCGCAGTTGCGTCAGGAAGTCTTCGCTGGTATCGACGAAGACGATCTGCGTCGCTGCCAAGCTGTGCATGCACAGGTTCTGAGAAACCTGGAAAGGCGTTAATGGCCACGGATCTGCACAGCCTGCAGCTACGTTACGGTAAGCGCTACCCGAACTGGCTGTTGGCTGTGTTGATGCTTGGCAGCATGGCCATGGTGCTGTCCTCGACCAGCATTAACGTGGCAATCCCGGTCATCATGGCCGACTTCAGCATTGGTCGCTCACTGGCGCAGTGGCTGTCCACCGGCTTCCTTGCCGCGATGACGGCCGGCCTGCTGCTGAGCGCCTGGGCCCATGCACGCTTCGGCGCACGGCTGACCGCTCAGATTGGCTTGCTGCTGTTTGTCGCCAGTTCGCTGTTGGCGTTACTGGCTCAGGATGCCTGGCACCTGATTGCAGTGCGTATTGTTCAGGGGGCGTGTGCGGGCATCGTGCAGCCGCTGGCTACCGTGCTGATCTTCCGCACCTTTAATGATGGCGGGCGAGGCATGGCGTTGGGCATCTATGGTCTGGGCATCATGATGGCACCCTCGTTGGGGCCGGGTATTGCCGGGTATTTGGTGGATCACTTTGGTTGGGAGGGCATTTTCTGGATGCCCTTGCCACTGTGTGCGCTGGCGCTGGTGAGCGGCCAGTGGCTGTTGCCGACACAGGCTGATCTGCTGCGCTTGCGGTTGGATGCACAAGGCTTCATCTGGTTGTGTCTGGCTATTTTCGCGGGCCTTGGTTTCTGTACTGAACTGCAGCGCTATCCCTTGCAGGCTCCGCAAGTGTGGGGGCCGGGCGTGCTGGCATTGCTGGCGATTGGGCTCTTCGTGAGGCGTAACCGACGTTCGCAAGCGCCATTGTTGCCGATGCATCTGTGGCGGCACCGTGCGTTTGTCAGCGCCAGTTGGGTGGCCTTGACCCTAGGCTTTGGCCTGTATGGCTCGACCTACCTGATTCCCCTCTATTTGCAAATGGGTGAAGGCTTTACGGCAGGAGAGGCCGGTCTCTTGCTTCTGCCGGCAGGGTTGCTGATGGGGGCTGCGTCCTTTGTTGGCGGCTTGCTGAGTGACCGTTTGTCAGCGGCCTTATTGTTGAGTTTGGGGCTTTTGGCATTTGCCGTGTCGGCTGTTGGCTTTGCTCTCATTGCTCCCGGCGCCTCGTTCTTAGTCTTATGTCTGTGGGCCTGTTTGGGACGCTCAGGCTTGGCTTTGATGCTGCCAGCACTCAGCACTGGCTCGCTGGATATGCTCAAGCCCGAGGAGTTGGCGCAAGGCACTGGGGCGATTACCTTCGTACGTCAGTTGGGCGGAGCCTTCGGGGTGAACCTGATGACCTTTTTCCTGGAATGGCGGCACGCTACGGAGGGCGGCGATTCGCTGGCTGAAATGACGGCGTTCAAACAGACATTCTGGCTAGTCGCACTGATTTTTTTGGTGACTATACTGGCTGCAAGAGGCGTTAAATTGACGAGAAGATGACACTGCTCGAATTTAAACTCTTACTTGTCATTTAATTGACTGTGCTGTTACTCTGCCATTAATGTGGCATATTGCCATTTTTGGTTGAATTGCAGCGACTGACTTGCATCTGCCAATGACTGTGAAGCTTGGGGCTGTACACGGACCGTTTCCCTTCGCATTGTTTGAGCCGCCTGTCTGACAATCTCTGGTGCTGGACGCTCCTGTATAGCAGGAAGAGGTTGTGGGGCGTTTCACCGGGAGCGATTTCAATGGAAAAGGTTCGTCATCTGCTTATCGGCCTGGCGTCCAGCTCTGCCCTCTACTCGGGTTTTGCTTCGGCACTCGGATTGGGTGAGATCACGCTGCATTCGGCGTTGAGTCAGCCGCTGAATGCCGAGATCAAACTGATAAATGTCGGGGAGCTCAGCGATAACGATCTGCGTGTTCGTCTGGCCCCGGCCGAGGTGTACAGCCGTGCTGGGGTTGAGCGTTTGATGTTCCTCAACGACCTGCGTTTTACCCCAGTACTCAAGGGCGATAACAGCGTTATTCGTGTGGTATCGAATCAGCCTGTCAGCGAGCCTTATCTGAATTTTATCGTTGAACTTGAGCGCCCGAGTGGCCAGATGTACCGCGAGTACACGGTGCTGCTGGATCCACCGGGCTCGTCGGCGTATCAGAGCGTTGCAGCGGTGCAGTCGGTTTCTGTCGCACGCACCGCAACGCCGGCGCCGCGTATTGCTCCGCCTCCAGCAGTAATGCCAAAAGCAGAGCTGGGCAAGGGCTACAGTGTGGTGAGCGGCGACAGCCTGTGGAAGATTGCCAAGCGCTATGCGCCTTCGGCGGGTGCTATTCCGTCGCTGATGGCGGATATCCACGCGCTGAACCCGCAGGCGTTTGTTGCAGGTGACATGAACCGACTGCGTGCAGGTGTTGAGCTTCGCCTGCCTGACCGGGCTGAGCTGCCAAGCCCAACCGCAGCACCTGCACAGGTCGCTGCTCCGGCGGCTGAAACACCTGCAGTTGCGCCCGTTCAAGCTCCGGCTGTTGCGGCAGAGGTGGCTGATGTCGCCCCTGAACAAGCCCTCAATGAGCAGGCCGATCAGCTCGGTCAAGCGCTTGCCAGCCAGTCTGAGCAAACCCAGCAACTGCAGCAGAATGTCGAGACACTGGCACAGCAGGTACAGCAGCTGCAGGAGCAGATGATTGCCCGCGATCAGCAGATTGCTCTGTTGCAGGCCGAGCTGGCTGAACGTGAAGTGGCTGCGCCTGCAGCACCGGTTCAGCAGGCTGCCGTAGCGCCTGTGCAAAGCGTCACGATGCAAAACAGCGAGACATCATCCAACTGGTTTGCAGGTGCAGCCGGTTTGCTGGCATTGGTTATGGCGGGCGTGCTGGCCCTGTTGTGGCGTAGAAACCGTAATCCGAAACCGGCAGATGTGCTGCAGCAAACGGCGGTTGCTGCTTCCAGCCGCAGTGCGGCGATTGCTCCGGTGTATGTACGTGCTGAGAAGGGCGCAGAACAGGGCGTTGCTCCTGTGCGGGCCGCACCTGCACAGACAGATGCCCTGCAAACCGCAAATGTGTATATCGCCTACGGCCACTTTAAAGAGGCTGCGGCAACCCTTAGTCAGGCTTGGGCTGCTGAGCCAACGCGTGGTGATATCGGCTTCCGTTACCTGGAAGTGCTGGCCAAACTAGGCGATGGTCAAGGGTATCTGGAGCTTGAGCCGAAGGTACGTGCCACCGGTTTTAACCCAGTGCGTCTGGATGAACTGAAGGCCAGCCACGCCCAGCTGTTTGTCCAGCCACCGGCGAATCTGCTGGACGATGTGCAACTGGACGAGCCTCAGGCCCCAAAACGCTCGGCAGAGCAGCCTGAAAGTCCACTGAATCTGGATGACTTCACCCTCAATGCCGATTGGGAGGATTTAAATCCTTTCGCTGCGCCTGCACCGAGCAAAGCTGAGCCGGTTAAGGAAACCGCTGAAATCTTTGACCTGGCCGATAGTCGCGACGCCCGCAGCCCGTTTGCCCAAAGCATGCTGGTGGAAGAGGCCAACGATGGCACTTGGAAAGATGAACTCAGCGCCGAGCTGCTCGAACTTGATCTGCAACTGGACGATGATTTCGATAGCACGGTTAAGGACAACCTGGCCAAGCTAAATATCGCTCAGGCGTTCATTGATCAGGGCAATATCGACGGAGCCTGTCAGGTGCTTAACGAGGTGATTCTGGAGGGTGACGAAAACGCCCAGAAGGAAGCCCGTGATCTTCTGGCGAAGATTGCCTGATCACTAAGTCCCCTTAAAAGCGCCCGCAGTGCCTTGGCCTGCGGGCGTTTTTGTTGTTGCAGCTTGGGCGTATCATCGGCGTTTTTAACGTGAGGTGTGCGATGTCGAATCCTAAGGCTGAGGTGGTCATCACCTATTGCACGCAGTGTCAGTGGTTATTGCGGGCTGCCTGGCTGGCGCAGGAGCTGCTTTCTACCTTCTCCGATGACTTGGCTCGCGTCAGTCTGGAGCCTGCCACAGGCGGCACCTTCAGAATCACGTGCGGCGGTGTGCAGGTTTGGGAGCGCAAAGCCGATGGTGGCTTCCCCGAAGCCAAGGTGCTTAAGCAGCGGGTCCGGGATGTAATTGACCCGCAACGCGACCTTGGCCACAACGACCGTACCCACCGTTAGTGGCTAGTGTTTAACCAGCCTGGCTGAGATGAAGATGGCGCTTACGATCAGCAGTCCACCGGCGAGCATGCGTAAGGTTGGTTGTTCATTGAACAGAACCCAGGCAAAGGCGATTCCGTAGACTGGCTCAAGGGCAAAAATTACGGCTGTGGTTCTGGCTTTGAGTACCTTCAAGCTGGCCACAAACAGCGTATGTGCCAGGCCGGTGCACAGCACCCCGAGCATCACCATCCACAACCAGTTGTGCGCCTGGGTGTGTGGCAGCGTTGGCCAGGCAAAGGGCAGGTATAGCAGCAGGACGGTGATATTCTGGTACAACGCTGCCTGCGCCGGTTCGATCCCTTGAGTTGAAACCCGGTTAAGTACTGAAAGCAGCGCGAACAGCAGCCCTGAGAACACCGCCCAGAGTAGACCCGCTGTGGCCTGGCTGCTGAGGTCGAAGTGCGGTGTGACCAGCACCAGTCCAAGGCACACCAGCGCAATCATGGCGTACTCAATGCGGCTGGCCCGCTCCCGTAGCAGCAAGCTCTCCAGCACCACTGTAAAGGCCGGGAAGCTAGCGAAGCCCAGCGTTGCAATGGCAACCCCGGAGATGCGCACGGCTTCGAAGAAGGCCCACCAGTGACCGCCCAACAAAGCCCCGCCCAAGGCCAGGGCAGCGGTCTGCCGGAGGCCGAGGTTGACCAGGCGAACTTTGCTGACCAGCTTAGCGAAGATCAACAGGGCGATCACCGCGAATAGCGAACGACCTGCGGTAATCATTTCAGCCGAGGTGTCGGCCAGCTTGCCGAAAATCCCGGACAGACCAAACAACAGGGCACCTAAATGGATAGCCAATAGCGCATTACGGGGTGTCATGCCAGGCGGGCTCCATTGGGCAGCGGCTTGTCGAAACCGGCCAGCACTACGTGATTGTCGCTGTCATACACACCGGTCACCAGAATCTCAGAACGGACTCCGGCAATTCTCTTGGGAGCGAAATTACAGACACACAATACCTGCTTGCCAGGTAGCTCATCACAGCGGTAATGCACGGTGATTTGCGCGCTTGAGGTTTTGATGCCGAGTTCCCCTAGGTCCACCTGCAGCACGTAAGCCGGCTTGTTGGCCTTGATGTTGGGGATGGCGGAAATGATTGTGCCGACACGCAGCTCAACCCGTTGGAAATCTTCCCATTCGATATACGACACAGCACATGCTCCGTGAAATGTTGTCCTCAGTCTAAGCGTCTGGAGCCGTTCGATCTGTCGCAGGACTTGTGTGATTTGTCGCCTTAATCGCGCGACTGGCGTAGGGCGCGGGCTGATTGCCCCAAGTAGCGGGACAACGCGGCGGTAAAGGCGCTTTGTGAGCTGTAGCCGACCCTGGCCGCCACTTCGCTGATTGGTAGGGCAGTGTTGAGCAATAGCTCACGGGCCTGTTCGAGCCGGCGGGTGCGTAAGTAGTCCATAGGTGTCTGACCGGTTTCTTGCATAAAACGCACGTGAAAGCGTGCGACAGAAAGGCCGGCCAGCTGTGCCAGATCACTGACTTGTAGCGGATGTGCGGCGTGGCGGTCGATGTGCGCATTCAAAGCGGCCATGGGCAGGTCGCTGCTGGAAGGCATTGCCGGAGCTTGCACGCTCAGGCTGGCGAGCAATAGAGCACAGCCTTGTTCAGCAATGACCGGATCGTTCACCGGGCTGTTAGCCAGCCAACTGACCAACTGGCTCTGCTGGGTGTTCAGGCTGAATGTGGCGGATGTATCCAGTAGCCGGCGCACTGCTGAGGCGTGCTGACCGAGGTGCTGTTGCAGCCAGGATGCAGGGGGGACATCCACCACCAGACAGCGGCTTCCAGTTGGACTGCCACACGCATGCCGGGCTTCATGAGGTATGACTGAGAGCATCTGACTGACCACTTGGCTGCCATGCCCTTCGACCTCAAAGTCCAACCGTCCGCTCAGGCCGAATACCAGCTGAGCATGCTCATGGCTGTGGCATATGAGGTCGTGAGTGTAGTGACGAATCGAAAGAGGTGAGGACATGACCGCGCTTCCTGTGCTGAGAAACGCAGTCTATCAGGCTGAACGGGCTGCGGCTGGACACCCGCCCGGCTGAGGACTGTCACGAGACTGTCGTCTGGCTGTAACGGAGGGTTCACCGGTGCTGCGCACACTCGAAGAAAACGTGCCGGAGGCTGTCAATGAATACTGCCAACTTAGCCAGGCCCAGCCGTAAACAGCGTGTGCGGACGTTATGGATTTCCGACGTGCACCTGGGAACGCGGGATTCTCAGGCCGAACATCTGGCCCGTTTTCTCAAGCGTTATCACACTGACAAAATCTATTTGGTCGGGGACATCATCGACGGCTGGAAACTGCGTAGTGGCGTGTATTGGCCGCAGAGTCACAGTAACGTCATCCGTCGCCTGCTGACTATGAGCAAGCGCGGTACTCAGGTGATTTACGTCACCGGAAATCACGATGAATTCCTACGCCGCTACAGCGCGCTGGCGCTCGGTAATGTGCAACTGGTGGATGAGGCCGAGCACACCACGGCCGACGGCCGCCGCCTGCTGGTGATTCACGGAGATCAGTTTGATGTGATTACCCGTTACCACCGCTGGCTGGCATTTCTCGGGGATTCGGCGTACGGCCTGACACTGACTCTCAACCGCTGGCTTAACTACTGGCGCAGTCGCTATGGCTACGGTTATTGGTCGCTGTCGGCGTACCTCAAGCACAAGGTCAAAACCGCAGTGAACTTCATCAGCGATTTTGAGGAGGCGATTGCCCATGAGTGCTCCAGACGCGGTTTTAACGGCGTGGTGTGTGGCCATATTCACCACGCTGAAATCAGGCCGATGGGCGCGTTTGAGTACATGAACTGTGGGGACTGGGTTGAGTCCTGCTCTGCTCTGATTGAGCACATGGACGGTTCGATCATTCTGTATCGCCTGGCTGAAGACCCGGTCGCGCAGATGACGCGGCAACAAGCACGTGCTGTCGAGCCGGTTGCGTGAGGATTCTGATCGTTACGGATGCATGGACGCCGCAAGTCAATGGAGTGGTCACCTGTCTGAGCTCACTGGAGCAGGAGCTGACGCGTCTCGGGCATGTGGTGAAAGTGCTGTCACCGCAGGATTTTCGCAGCGTCCCGTGTCCGACTTATAACGAAATTCCATTGGTCTGGGATCTCTGGCGTGTAGGCCCGGCCATCCAAGCGTTTTCGCCGGATTGCGTGCACCTGGCCACAGAGGGGCCATTGGGCTGGGCAGCACGGTTCTGGTTGAAACGGCGGGGCCTGGCATTTTCCACGGCTATCCATACGCGCTTTCCTGAATACGTCACCACGCGATTTCCATTCGTACCGCTGCGTTGGGGTTATGCCTTATTGCGCCATTTTCATGCACCGAGTCAGGCCGTACTGGTGACCACTGAGCGGCTTTATGAGGGATTTTCTGCGCTGGGGTTTACCACGCTGAAAATCTGGCGAAAAGGTGTCGACGCGGAGCTGTTTTATCCTAGCGAGCATGCGCCATCCAAAGCGCTGCCGGTGTTCCTGTATGTCGGCCGGGTTGCGCTGGAAAAGAACCTCAGGGCATTTCTCGATCTGGCATTGCCGGGCATCAAGCGAGTGGTGGGTGATGGACCTGAGCGTGAAACTCTGCAGCAGGAATACCCGGATGTGCAGTTCAGCGGATATCTGTTCGCCGCTGAGCTGCGCGAGGCTTATCAGCAGGCTAGTGTCTTGGTTTTTCCGTCGTTGACGGACACATACGGGCTGGTGATGGTGGAGGCTATTGCTTGTGGGACACCAGTGGCGGCGTTCCCGGTTGCCGGGCCGCTGGACGTGATTGTGGAGGGCGTCAGCGGGGTGATGTCGGATGATCTGCAGGCTGCGTGTATGGCTGCACTGTTGTTGGACCGGGAACGGTGTTCCCGCGCGATGCAGGAGCATAGCTGGCGGGCTTCGGCCGAGGCGTTTCTGCGCGCTCAGCCTGCCCTGGATGGCTTGCCCTGTATGCGGGCCGAGCCTAGTCCGGGTTGACGGTGTCTTTTTCCAGCTCGTGAGCGGCCTCGCGCAATGCGCTGATAATCCGTTCTTTGTCGTAGCTGTTTAAGTGGTTGGTGTCCAGGCTCATGGAGAACCCGGGAATTTCATGCTCGATATAGCTGGACGGCTTGCCCATGCAGTGACGGAAGTCGGCGACCTGATAAATCTTCACCGGGCGGGTAAAACCCTTGACCCAGATGTTGCCTTTATCGTGGCACACGATCTGGTCTTTGATCAGTGAATAGGTTTCGTGGGAAATCAGGATTTCGTCGGTATCGGCTGCGCTCTCCAGGCGGCTGGCCAAGTTCACCTCGCGGCCGATGATGGTGTAGTCCATACGTGTGTCCGCGCCGAAATTGCCCACTGTGCAGTAACCGGTATTAAGGCCCATGCGGATTTGCAGGGGTTTGGTGATGCCCTGTTTACGCCATTGCTGGCGCATCACTCGCATGTGATTACGCATGGCAATGGCCATTGAAACGGCGTTAATGGCGTCGATTTTGCTGCCGTTGCTTGTTGGGTCGCCGAAGAACACCATCAGGCTGTCCCCGACGAACTTGTCGATGGTGCCGCCGTATTTCAGGCAGATTTTCGACATCTCGTTCAGATAGCTGTTGAGCAAATCGGTGAGGGCTTCGGCTTCCAGCTCATCGGACAGTTCGGTGAAGTCTTTGATGTCGGAAAAGAAAACCGTCAGCTTCTTGCGCTGGGTTTCCAGGCGCACGCTGCGCTGGCCGGTAAAGATGGACTCCCACACCTGAGGCGACAGGTACTTGGCTAGGTTCTGTGCCAATTGGGCTGCTTTGTGCTTTTCCTCGGTCATGCCCTGTGTGACCTCCATCAGCTTGAGGCTCTGGCGGTGCACAAAGTAGGCGGTGACACAGATGTGCAGGGCACTGAACGAGAGGCTGACCATCGCCACCAGAGGTGGGGTATTGAGGTCTATCTGAACCTCAGACAGGGCGGCGCAAAGCGCGGCGCTGCTGAGCGTGACCAGCATGGTCAGGCTCAGGTAACGCAGTCCGCCGGACACCAGTGAGATGGACGCCAGAAGCAGCACGGATATCATTGAGGGAACAATGGAGAAACCTAGCAGTGCCATGATGCTGCCGGTGTGCATAGCGTCGACAAACAGCAGCCAGAGGCGTGTTTCTTCTGGGTACTGATGCCTGAAACGGCGGCCAATCTGGTGGGCCAGATGCGGGTAGATCAGTAGATAAGGAATAAGCCAGATGATTTCGTAGGTGAAACAATGGCAGATCACCCCAGCGGTTACGGTGGCCGCCATGGCGACGTAGGCCAATGTGCGTGAGTAGTATTCACGCATGGGTGGGGCTGGAAGATTCCTGATAAGCGAAGAGCTCAAGTCATCCATAGTTATGGTGCAATCCCTGCTGTTTACGGCTCAGACGCGAAGGGGGTTCGACATCAAAAAGGCGGGAATCATAACCAAGGCGGTGTGCCAGAGCTATTTCAGCAGTGTGAACGGTTTCCGCCTAACGCTTTATTGTTAGTTGGAAACCGTCATTTTAGTACGTTAGAACTTGATGCGACCGGTGAAGGCGTCTTTGAGCATTACCCAGTCACCCATCAGCGAATAGAGCGGGTAATCGAAGGTAGCGGGGCGGTTCTTCTCAAAAACGAAATGGCCGACCCAGGCGAAGCCATAACCGATGAATGGCAGACTGATCAGCCACAGCCAATGTTGGGTCATCAGCACGTAGGCCAGCATCACCAGAATCAGAATGCTGCCGACATAATGCAGGCGACGACAAACGGCATTGCTGTGTTCTTGCAGATAATAAGGGTAGAACTCAGCAAAGCTGGTGAAGCGCTCTTGTGCCTTGGTACTCATCACAGCTCTCCTCTTGTTATTGCTGTTTTGACGACTTGCAGCCACGCAGGCTTGGTAGCAGTCTAGGCGCGGGAGTGGATAAACCTACTGACATTTGGTGCCAGATTAGTATCCTTTCGTTGCCATAAGCGCCTAATAAGAACATCACATGACAGAACGCACCACATCCTCAAGTTGGGCGGCAGGGATTGCTGCAGCGCTCGAATACGGTGGCTTGGACAGTAAAAGTCTGTTCACTCAGCTTGGCCTGGATTATTCCTTACTGAGCGATCCGGAAGCTCGTTTCCCTCAGGATGGGATGACTCGCTTATGGCAACGCGCAGTTGAATTAACCGGCAATCCTGCGATTGGCCTGAACATGGCGAAGGTTCTACGGCCATCCTCATTCAATGTGGTCGGTTACGCCTTGATGAGCAGCCGCAACCTCAAGGAAGGTATTTCACGTCTGGTGCGTTACCAGCGAATCATTGCGGAAGGTGCTGATCTTTGCCTCCAGTCAACGCCGGAAGGCTATGAGATCAAGCTGGTTGTTCATGGTGACCGTATTGCTTCGGCTCCGCAGAGCGGTGAGGCATCAATGGCGTACTCGCTGGCGTTTTTCCGTTGGATTACCGACCGGCCTTTGCGGCCGCGCCATGCTTACTTTACGGGGAGTGCTCCTCAGGACTTGACTCCTTATAAGGATGTTTTTCAGTGTCCCATCAGCTTCAATGCACCATGTTGCTCCCTGCTGATGGAGGTCGCTGATATGGAGGCACCACTGCCATCGGCTAATGAGTCGCTGGCACTGTTGCACGATCGGTTTGCCGGTGAATATCTCGCACGCTTTTCCGGCAGCAGGGTGACGCATCAGGTGCGCCAGGTGCTGTGCCGCCTGCTGCCTCAGGGGGAGCCCAAGCGTGAGGTGGTGGCACAGGCGTTGTTGTTATCAGAGCGGACGTTGCAGCGGCGACTGCAAGATGAGGGCACCAGTTACCAGCAATTGTTGGACGACACACGCCGCGAACTGGCGGTGCAGTATCTGGAACAGATCAACCTGACACTGCTGGAAATTTCCTATCTGCTGGGTTTTTCCGACCCGAGCAACTTCTTCCGTGCGTTCCGCCGCTGGTTTGATACCACGCCCGGCGAATACCGGACGCGGCTTAAGCCTTAGTGGCGCCAGAAGGCCGGCAACAGCAGGACCAGAACTGTCAGAATTTCCAGGCGGCCCAGCAGCATACCGACCGTTAGCATCCATTTGGCGGCATCTGGCAGGCTGGCGAAGTTGCCGGACGGGCCGATCACCGGGCCCATGCCGGGGCCTACACCGGCCACAGTACTGGCGGCTCCCGTCAGTGCGGTAATCCAGTCCAGACCACACAGCGTCAGGCCCAACGCCAGAACGGCAATGGTGATACTGAAAAAGAAGGAGAAGGTGAGGATTGAGCGGACGATATCTTCATCCAGATTGTGTCGGTTGTACTGTTGCTTGATCACGGCGCGCGGGTGAATCAACAGCATCAGGTTGGCTTTAAGCAGGGTGTAAGCCACCTGGAAACGGAAGATTTTCAGACCGCCTGCGGTTGAGCCTGAGCAGCCACCGATAAAACCCAAGTAGAAGAACAGCATGCTGGCGAAGCCGCCCCAGAGGGTGTAGTCGCCCAAGGCAAACCCGGTGGTGGTCATGATCGATGTGGTATTGAACGCTACATGACGCAGTGCGTCGTACCAGTGCATATCGGTCGTAAGCCAGTACCAGATCCCAAGAATGAACCAAGTGCACAGCAAAATGGTGATGAAGCCACGCACCTGCTGATCGCGGACCAGCGCCATAAAGTTTCCGCGCAAGGCCGAGGCAAACAGCATGAACGGCAGGCTGCCGAGAATCATCAGGACGATAACGACCCAGTGCACGGCAGGATTAGTCCATTTCGCCAGTGACTGATCCGAGGTGGAGAATCCGCCTGTGGAGATGGCCGACATGCTGTGGTTGATCGCATCAAACACGCTCATACCTGCCAGCCACAGTGCCAGAAACCCCAAAGTGCTGACCCCCACATACGCCGCCACCATGTATTTGGCGACCATATGTGAGCGCGGCATGATTTTTTCAGAGCGGTCTGACGATTCTGTTTGGAACAGACGCATTCCCCCGATGCGCAGCATCGGCAAAATGGCCACCGCCATGGCGATAAAACCGATACCGCCGAGCCAGTGCAGCACCGAGCGCCAGATCAGAATGCCGGGGGACATTTCATCCAGACCAACCAGTACGGTGGCTCCAGTGGCGGTGATCCCAGACATGCTCTCAAACACCGCGTCGGTGAAATCCAAGTGCTGGGAAAACATAAACGGCAGCGCTGCAAACAGCCCCACCAATACCCAGCTGGAGACAGTCAGCAGATACATGTCCCGTGGTCGTAGGTGCACGTCACGGGCACGGCCGTAGAGGACCATGCTCAGGCCGGACATAAAGGTGATCACACTGGACCAGAGAAACGGGTTGATCTCTTCAGGCCGGGAAAACATGGTGAGCGTCAGCATGGGAATGACCATGCTGATGGACAGCGTCAGCAAAAAGATGCCGTTGATGAAGGTGATGATCCGAAGGGTTGGCCAAGCCATTTAACAAAGGTCCATGTCGTCAAGACGAAGCGTTATAGAGTCTAGTCAGTTCAGGGGGTTCCGGCGCAGATCAATGCCGCCAGAACGCTCGGGTCAGCAATACCAGTACGGTGAGAATTTCCAGGCGGCCCAGCAGCATGCCCAGGCTCAGCAGCCATTTGGCAGTATCCGGCAGACTGGCGAAGTTACCGGCTGGGCCAATGATCGGGCCCATACCGGGGCCGACGTTGCACACGGCGGTGACGGCACCGGTCAGTGCAGTGGTCCAGTCCAATCCTACTGCCGCCAGTCCAAGGGCAATCACACCGATGGTGATGGCAAAGAAAAACGAGAAGGTAATCATCGAGCGGACGATGTCTTCGTCGATGGTGTGGTTGTTGTAGCGCTGCTTAATCACCGCGCGGGGATGAATCAGTTGCTGCAGGTTGGCCTTGAGTAACACGTAGGCCACTTGCAAACGGAAGATTTTCAGGCCGCCAGCGGTGGAGCCTGAGCAGCCGCCGATAAAGGTCAGGTAGAAAAACAGGAGGATGGCGAAGCTGCCCCAGGTGGTGTAATCGCCCAAGGCAAAGCCGGTAGTGGTGACGATTGAGGTGACATTCACCGCTGAGATGCGCAGGGCGTCCAGCCAGTCGTTATTCGAGTTCAGCCACAGCCAGGTGCCCAGTACCAGCCAGGTCACCAGCAGGAACCCCAAAAAGCCGCGTACCTGCTGATCACGGATCATGGCCTTGCGATTGCCGCGCAGGGTTGCCACATACAAGGTAAAGGGCAGGCTGCCGCTGATCATCATGATCACCGCAACCCAGTGCACGGCTGGTTGTTGCCAGTGCGCCAGGGATTGATCTGAGGTGGAAAAACCGCCGGTGGAGATGGACGCCATTGAGTGGTTGATCGCATCGAATGGTGTCATCCCGGCCTGCCAGAAGGCCAGGAAACCAATGAGGGTGAGCGCCAGATAGATCACCAGAATGTATTTAGCGGCCATGTGTGAGCGCGGCATGACCTTTTCGCCCCAGTCTGAGGATTCGGTCTGGAACAGGCGCATCCCGCCCACGCGCAGCAGCGGCAGAATGGCCACCGCCATGCCGATAAAACCGATGCCACCGAGCCAGTGCAGCATCGAACGCCAGATCAGAATACCGGGGGAGGTGCTGTCCAGTCCCACCAGCACCGTTGCGCCGGTGGTGGTGATACCTGACATAGTTTCGAAAAACGCATCGGTGTAGCTCATGTGCTGCACCATGATCAGCGGCAGTGCAGCGAAGATGCAGACCACCAGCCAACTGGCGGTTGTCAGCAGGTACATGTCACGCGGCCGCAGGTGTGCTTCTTTTGGGCGGCCAGGCAGCACCATGGCCAGGCCTGCTATGGCTGTTATCAGGCTGGACCAGATGAAGGCGCTGAGGTCGCCGGTAGCGGAGTAGGTCAGCAGCGTCAGCATGGGAATCAGCATACTGACGGCGAGGGTTATCAGGAAAATGCCGAGGATAAAGGCGATGATGCGCACGGTCGGCATTGACATGAACAGACTCGGCAATTGATGAACAAAGGCTGCATTCTACTCTGCACCGGTTTACCTGTGCAGAGCCCTAAGGTGCCGCTTTACAAGCGCTTTGCGCCGAATAAGAATATTCCACTTGCGCCGGTGCTCACCGGTTTCTGAGTCGACCACATCATGTCTGATAACAATCCGTGTCTCACGTGCGGTGCCTGCTGCGCGTTTTTTCGTGTGTCTTTTTTCTGGGGAGAGTGTCAATCGGCAGGTGGAACTGTGCCGGATGACAAAGTGGTACAGATCAGTCCGCATCGTGTTGCCATGATCGGGACTGACGCTAAACCTTCACGCTGCACGGCCTTGATGGGCACTGTAGGTGACGGCGTGCGTTGCACGTTGTATGAGCATCGCTCCTCACCGTGCCGCGAGTTTGAAGCGTCTTGGGTTGATGGCGTACATAACCCACGCTGCGACGATGCCCGCCGCGCCCATGGCCTGCCGCCACTGACGCCGCCTCAGCAGCCGGAAATGTCGCCGGATCGTGTGGCATAGCGTAGAGCATTGTCCCACTTCGGCGTTCAGGTATTAGAATGGCGGACCACTCTACTACCTGAGGTTTCTGATGGATGCTCTTGTCGCGCTGACTGAGCGGGTTTCGGTCCCGCGCCTGGTTGCACCTGCCCCTGATGCGGCGCAGCGTGAACGCTTATTTCAGGCAGCATTGCGCGCCCCGGATCACGGTCAGCTAAAGCCTTGGCGTTTTCTCACCATTGAGGGCGATGGTTTGGTGGAACTGGGCGAGCTGTTTGCTTCATCTCTGCCTGCTGAGAGCACCCCGGAAGCCCTGAACAAGGCCCGTAACATGCCATTACGGGCCCCGCTGATGGTTGTGGTGATTGCTTGTGTGAGTGAGGGCCACAAGGTACCGGTGCAGGAACAGGTGCTCGCGGCTGGTTGCGCGGCTCACGCTATGTTGCTCGCGGCTCATGCCCAGGGCATTGGTGCCGTCTGGCGTACTGGGGATATGGCCTACAACCCGCAGGTGCTGGCCGGGCTGGGCTTGCAAGCCAATGAGCAACTGGTGGGTTATCTCTATTTGGGTACGCCTGAGAAGGAACCTCGGACTGCGCCGCGTCCTGACATCACGCCGTTCATTACGCGCTGGCCGAAGGTTTAAGCGGCAGGCGCAGGGTTGCGATAAACCCGCCATCTTTGTGGTTGGCCAGGATTAGCTGGCCACCATGCCGCTCAGCTGCACGCCGTGCTATGGCCAGGCCAAGTCCATGGCCGTTGGCGGACTGATCCGGAGCCCGGAAGAAGGGCTCGTGGAGTCTGGCCAGGTGCTCTTCAGCTACGCCGGGACCGTGATCGCGCACACTCAGGCAAATCCAGTCACCTTCTTTGCGCGCTAACAGTTCTATGGCCTGTTCCGGCGGATTGAAGCGCAGCGCGTTTCGCAGCAGATTTTCCAGCGCGCTCTGGATCATATCCGCCCAACCGACAAGGGGCAGATTGGGTTCGCATTCGACTCGGAGGTGTTGCACCGGTGCTTCGATGCGGGCGTCTTCCTGCAGTTTCTCGAGCATTTGGCGCAGCGCAATGGTTTGCACGCTGCCGGATTCTGCATCCAGCCGGGCTAAGGTCAGAATTTCGCTGATCAGAGCTTCCAGGCGGTCGCACTCCTGAGTAAGGCGTGGCCAGTATTTCTTTTGCTCGGCCGGTTCGGCGCGCTCGCTCAGGGCAATAGCAATGCGCAGGCGCGCCAGCGGCGAGCGCAATTCATGGGAAACATCACGTAGCAGCTGGCGCTGGCTGCTGATCAGCCCCTGGACCCGTTCGCCCATGCGGTTGAAGTCGGCGGCCAGTGTGCCCAGCTCATCCCTGCGCTTGGCAAGGTGTGCCAAGCTGCTTTGCTGGTAGGCGGTTTGGCCAAGATCATGTACCGCGCCGCGCAAGCGGTTGAGCGGACGGGTGATGGACAGGCTCAGCCAGAGGCTGACGAGGATGACAACCAATAACGCGATGCTGATGGCGCTGATCGGCCACAGTAAACTCTGACGTTGCCATTCAATGACGGCAGGCAGTGGCAGGCGGTAAATCAGCAAGTAGGTTTCGCCGCTTTTCGGGCTGGTGTATTCCACACTCAGGCGCCGCCACGGCAGGCGCTTTTCGTTGGGATGCCGGGCTTCATAGGCGGCGGCTCGGGGAGGGAAGGTACCCCTGATAATGGAGATGCCATTTTCATCCAGCACCTGCACGTCCACCCGGTATTCACGCTTGCGCGCCTCCAGCAATTGCTGCGAAGCATCGGGGCCATCGTTTTCGTAGCGCTGTGTCCAGGCTTCGGCCAGGCCTTTGAGCGCCGGGTGTTGGTTCAACAACCAGGCGTCCTGATTGATAACCCGTCCCAGCAGTAAAGAAAACCCGGCCGTAAGGGCAATGGCCAGCCAGAAACTAGCAAATACACGCCAAAAAAGTGATCGCACACCGGCTCCTTAACCACGCATGACAAAGCCCGTCACACGTGAGGTGTGACGGGCGCTGAGAGACGCCAGATTATTGCGCCTTTTTGTCCTTCTCGGCCTTCCAGGCTTGGAATTCGGCCCGTTCAGCCTGTCGCGCCTGCATCTTTTTTTGCAGCTCGTCGAAGGCTTTCTGCTGCTCTGAATTCAGCAGGCTGCGAATGCTGCTTTGCTGCTTGTCACGGGCAGCCTTGAGTTCGTCCTGCATGGCTTGTTTTTCGGCTGCAGGCAGTTTGTCCAGATAACGCTGGGTGATGTCATGGCGAGTGCGCATGCTTTCTGCCATGGCTTTGTGGATGTCGCGGCTTTGTTCGCGGGTTAGGTTCAGCTGCTTAGCAAAGCGGGGGCCAAAGTCATCGGCGCGTCGGTGTTCACCTTGTGGCATGGCCATAGCCATAGCTGGCAGGGTCAGGGCGATCAGGGCTGCGGTTAGCGTCTTGCGCATGAGTATTTCTCCTTCTCTGAGCCCGGTGGATACCGGATGAGCTCAGTTTAGGGTGGTCAAGGTCAAGCGCAGTCAGGGCAACGTAAAGCTTTGGTAAATAAACGGTTAAACCGCGTAATAGTAGCCACGGCTGCGTAAGGCCAGGATACGTTGACGGCCGTCGCTGTGTGGGCCGAGCTTTTTGCGCAGGTTACTGACGTGCATATCCAGGCTGCGGTCGTACAGGGTTAGTTTGCGGCCCAGAGCCAGCTGCGCCAGCACTTGTTTGTCTACCGGCTCGCCGGGTTGTTGCAGCAGCGCTTCAAGAATGCGGCTTTCGGAGACGGTCAAGGTGACTTCGTGATCACCAATGCTGACGGTGCCTCGGGCCTGACTGTAATGCAGGTCGCCCAAATCGAATTGACTGCTTTGCGCGGGGGTATGGCTGCGCCGCAGCACGGCCCGCAAACGAGCGGTGAGCTCGCGCGGGTCGCATGGCTTAGCCAGGTAATCATCAGCTCCCAGTTCCAAGCCCAATATTCGATCCAGCGGCTCTCCACGTGCTGATAGCATCAGAACCGGCAGGTCTGGATAATCGCTGCGAAGCTTTTTAAGCAGCTCCAGTCCGCTGCCATCCGGGAGCATGACATCCAGCACTACGGCCTCGGGCGTGAGTGCACTTAGGACCTCACGCGCGCTGGCGCCGTCGTGGCAGGCGTTGACCTGGAAGCCTTCCTGGGTCAGCCAGCTGCCCAGCAGTTCGCAGAGTTCGACATCATCGTCTATCAGTAGCAGATGAGACATGGCTTAGTTGAGCCACTCACGGCGGGTCCGCCGGCTTCCACGAAGCAATGCACCGAGCAGAGTGCCGAGCAGGAAAGTACCTGCGCCGATCAGGTACCAAGCTTGTTGTTCGCTAATCAGCGGCGGTGGAGCGCTATTGGCCTGAGCCTGGCTCAGTCTCTGGAGCAGGCGCTGATTTTCTTCGCGGGCAGCTTGCAGCTGAACGTCCTGCTCTGCCGTTTGCTGTTGCAGCTGCAGTTCGAGCGCTGTGGACGCTTGCACTGCTGCAGTCGGAGCAGCCGCAGCCGTTGAGATTTCAGATGACACCGGTGTGGTTTGTTCGGCAAGCACAGAGCAAGGAGCAGATAACGCTGTCAGCAGAATCAGTGAGCCTAATCTCATCGGAAATCCTTAATTATTAGAGGTGGCAGACGTCAGAGGGTTACGGCAGTACACGTTTGAATGGTTTAACCAGAACAGAGGCATACACCCCGGCGGCCCGATAAGGATCGGCTTCAGCCCATTGCTGTGCAGCCGTCAGGGATTCGAATTCTGCCACGATCAGGCTGCCGGAAAAGCCAGCAGGGCCCGGATCGTTGCTGTCTACCGCCGGATGCGGGCCAGCCAGCAGCAGGCGACCTTCATTTTTCAGCTGTTCGAGACGGGCCAAGTGTGCAGGGCGTGCATCCAGACGGCCTTGCAGTGAGTTCTCAGCGTCGGTGGCGATGATTGCGTAAAACATCATGGTCCTTAATCAGTAGGTGTGCTGCTGGCGAGCCAGATAAAAACAGCCAAACTCAGCTTACTTAGGGGAATGGTCGTGTGGGCCAGCAAGAATCGTGATCTGCCTGCATAATAACAAACATGAATGACTCGAAAAGTGCCCGTTATGGAAGTTGATCTACATTGCCACAGTACCGCGTCAGATGGCTCACTCAGCCCGGCTGCGCTGGTGGCCCGCGCCCATGAGCGTGGTGTACGGACGTTGGCGCTGACGGACCATGACACCCTGGAAGGCCTTGAAGAGGCGCGGGCTGAAGCGCGCAAGCTGGGAGTCCGTTTGATAAGTGGCATCGAACTGTCCTGTACTTGGGGCGGGGCGACTATTCACGTGCTGGGTTATGACTTTGATCCTGCCGCTCCCGCTATACAGAAGGCCATCACTGCCCTGCATGAAGGTCGCTGGCTGCGGGCCGAGGAAATCTCCAGGCGTTTGGCTCTTAAAGGCATGAGTGGGGCGCTAGAAGGTGCCCGAGAGATTCAGCAGGCGCTCGGCGACAGCGGTAATGCCCCGGCCAGGCCACATTTTGCTGATTATCTGATACGTGCGGGTTATGTGAAGGATCGTACCGAGGCTTTCCGTAAATGGCTCGGTGCAGGCAAACTGGGCGACGTTAAACAGCATTGGCCAGAGTTGACTGAGACTGTCGGCACACTACGCCGTTCTGGCGCATGGGTGAGCCTAGCCCACCCTTGGCATTACGACTTTACCCGCAGTAAAAGGCGCAAGCTGGTGGCGGAGTTTATAGGTGCTGGCGGGCATGCGCTGGAGGTGGTCAATGGTATGCAGCCTGCAGAACAGGTTGGCACGCTGGCCATTCTGGCGCGAGAATTCGGACTGTTAGTGAGTGCTGGTAGTGACTTCCATGGTCCGGGCCAATGGTCAGAGTTGGGCATGTATCGCCCGTTACCTGACGATCTGCCGCTTCTGTGGCAACGCTTTGGCCAGGCAGAACAACAAATAGCAATCTGATCAGGGATCGAGAGTGAGCCAGTTCTTTCAGATACACCCGGAAAATCCCCAGCCGCGGCTGATCAAGCAGGCTGCTGACATCATTCGCAACGGTGGCGTCGTGGTGTATCCGACCGATTCCTCCTACGCACTCGGCTGTCAGTTGGGTGATAAAGGCGCTCTGGAGAAAATCCGTCGCCTGCGCCAACTGGATGACAAGCACAACTTTACCTTGGCGTGCTCTGATCTTTCTCAGTTGAGCACCTTTGCCAAGGTTGATACGGCCGCCTTCCGCCTGCTCAAGACCTACACGCCGGGCCCTTACACCTTCATTCTCAATGCGACCCGGGAAGTGCCGCGTATCATGCTGCATGCCAAGCGCCGCACCATCGGCATGCGTGTGCCGAGTCATCCTATTGCCCTGGCATTGCTGGCTGAGCTGGGTGAGCCGCTGATGAGTGTCAGCCTGATTTTGCCGGGCGAGTCTCTGCCCATGAGCGATCCTTACGAGATGCGCCAGATGCTTGAGCATCAGGTGGATCTGGTGATTGATGGTGGCTACGGCAATCTCGAGGCTTCTACCGTGGTCAGTCTGCTTGAAGAAGAACCACAGGTGCTACGGGTTGGGTGTGGTGATCCGACACCATTCGGCGCTGAGCGCTGAGCCCGGACGCGAGAACCCCTATGACAGAACAAATTGCCCCGGACCCACAGGCTGGCGCTCAGCAAGAACTGCCATTTGCCGTGGTCTATGGCCAGGCGCTGACCGAGCTGCCGCAGGATCTTTATATTCCGCCGGACGCGCTGGAGGTCTTCCTAGAGGCTTTCGAGGGGCCGTTGGACCTGCTGCTGTACCTGATCCGTAAACAGAATATTGATGTTCTGGATATTCCTGTTGCAGAGATCACCCGACAGTACATGAGCTATGTCGAGCTGATGCGTACAGTTCGCCTGGAACTGGCCGCTGAGTATCTGGTGATGGCTGCTATGTTGGCTGAGATCAAGTCACGCATGCTGCTGCCGCGATCAGCTGAGGCGGATGCTGAGGAAGAAGATCCGCGTGCCGAACTGATCCGCCGCCTGCAGGAATACGAGCGTTTCAAGGCCGCCGCAGAAGGTATTGATGGCCTGAGCCGCGTTGGCCGCGATATAACCGTGCCACGTCTGGATGCACCGGAAGCCCGTGCCCGCAAGCTGTTGCCGGATGTCAGTTTGGAAGAGCTGCTGGTGTCCATGGCAGAAGTACTGCGCCGGGCGGATATGTTTGAAAGCCATCAGGTCACGCGGGAGGTCTTGTCCACCCGCGAGCGTATGAGCGAAGTGCTGGAACGTCTCAAAGGCGGGGCATTTGTACCTTTTGTCAGTCTTTTTACTGCCGAGGAAGGCAAGCTTGGCGTAGTGGTGACCTTTATGGCGGTGCTTGAGTTGATCAAGGAATCATTGGTCGAGTTGGTGCAGAACGAAGCCTTCGGGCCAATCCATGTGCGGGCGCGGGCTGAATAAGCATGAATCTGAATGATCCCCAGGAACTGGCCAGCTTGCTTGAAGCTTTTTTGCTGGCCTCCGGTAAAGCCAACTCCCTTGAGCGGTTGTTCGAGTTATTTGAAGAAGCCGAACGGCCAGAGCCTGGGCTGTTTAAGCAGGCGTTGGAACATCTGGCCAAATCCTGCGAAGGTCGGGCCTTTGAGTTAGTGGAAGTGGCCTCTGGCTACCGACTGCAAGTACGCGAGCGTTTTGCGCCGTGGGTGGGCCGGTTGTGGGAAGAGCGTCCGCAGCGTTATTCCCGGGCGATGTTGGAGACTCTGGCTCTGATCGCCTATCGCCAGCCGATCACCCGAGGCGAAATTGAAGATGTGCGGGGCGTTGCGGTCAACAGTCAGATCGTCAAAACCTTGCTTGAGCGAGAGTGGATTCGTGTGGTGGGCTACCGGGATGTGCCGGGCAAGCCCGCTATGTTTGCCACCACCCGTTCGTTCCTTGATCACTTCAACCTGAAAAGCTTGGATGAGCTGCCGCCACTGGCCGCTCTACGTGAGTTGGAGCCTGAGCCAGCGTTGGCCTTTGATGATGATCCTGCTGTTCCAGAAGGATTGCAGGCACGGGTTGATGCAGCAGCGGCTGAAGAAGAAACCATCGAAGTCTCAGAAGAAACCAGTTTCAGCAGCCTGCTGGCAGAACTGGACTCTATGGAAGTAGGTCTAAAAACCGATTTCGATGACCTGGCTGTTTGGCCAGGTGAGCAGGATGAGCCAGCGTTGGGCCAAGACACTCAAGATGATACCGATGAAGATCGGCCAGTTGCCGAGGAGGAGCCGGTATCAGGCAATTAGGGCGTTGATGTGAAGAATCCATGCATTAAAGTCTGCAAGTTTGATCGAAATATCTGTCGCGGTTGCGGTCGCAGTAAAGCTGAAATTAAAGCCTGGAAAAAGCTCGACAAGGCCGAGCAGCGGGCGGTGTTGGCTGAAGCAGACATGCGTTTGCTGACGCTTTCGGCGTTGTCTTAGGATAAAAACTGAAGGTCTGCTGATCACCAGCTAATCTGAACCGTGCGGTGTACCCATATTTCGCGTATGATCCGCGCCCCTCGATGAGCCAGTCTGGCTCGTCTATTCACCAGATAACACCGGGAGGTGCCCAGATGAGTGAAATCGAAGAAATCCGTCCTGCAGGCGAGAAGCTGCAAAAAGTCATGGCCCGTATGGGGCTGGCGTCCCGCCGTGAAGTTGAAGCCTGGATCACCGCTGGCCGCGTTAAGGTCAATGGTGAAGTGGCCACGTTGGGTATGCGCGTTGACCTGCATGACGCCATTGCCGTTGATGGCAAGGTGATTCGCCGCGAAGAGCGTGCTGAAACCGTTCGCCGCGTCATCATCTACAACAAGCCAGAAGGTGAAATCTGCACCCGTGACGACCCTGAAGGCCGTCCGACTGTGTTTGATCGTCTGCCGCGTCCGCGTGAAGGCCGCTGGATCAATATCGGTCGTCTGGATATCAACACCACCGGTTTGCTGATGTTCACCACTGACGGTGAGCTGGCTAACCGCCTGATGCACCCTTCGTATCAGATGGACCGTGAATACGCTGTGCGCGTACGTGGTGAAGTCACTGAAGAGATGATCGAGCGTCTGAAGGCTGGCGTCATGCTGGAAGACGGCCCAGCTAAGTTCACTGATATTCAGGAAGCGCCGGGCGGTGAAGGCTTTAACCACTGGTATCACTGCGTGGTGATGGAAGGTCGTAACCGTGAGGTACGCCGTCTTTGGGAATCCCAGGGCGTTGTGGTCAGCCGTTTGAAGCGCGTGCGTTTCGGTCCGGTATTCATGACTTCTGACCTGCCGATGGGGCGTTGGCGTGAGATGGGGCAGCGTGAAGTCGATATCCTCAGTGAGGAAGTTGGCCTCAAGCCGGTTGCCTTGCCAGAGATGAAGGAAAAGGCCCGTGACAAGCTGGAGCGTATGCAGCGCAAGGCGGCCAAACCTGTACGTGGTGAGCGCCCGGCACGCACGCTGCGTCCGGCCAACGGTTCGCCAGCCTCTGCTGAAGGCGGGCGTGGGCGCGCCTCGCGTCAGGAACAAGGTCGTGGTACGCCGGTGGCGGAGCGTCCGGCTGAAGTAGGCAAGAAGCGTCAACGTCCTGGCATTGAGCTGACTGAGCGTCCGGGTCGCAAGCCAGCAGGTGCTGACAAACGCCGCAGCCAGCCGGCCCGGGACGGTCAGCGTCCTGGCTTTGGCCGTGGCCGCAAGCCTGAATAAAGTCTGGCAGATGCTAAAAAGGCGACCTTAGGGTCGCCTTTTTTATGCGCATCTATGAGGCAGCAGGTTTTAGCTGGCCATAGACAGACGGTTACGGCCGGCGCGTTTGGAGGCATACATAGCGCAGTCAGCACGGTGCATCAGGCTGTCTTTCGACTCGCCCGGTTGCAGGCTTGCACAACCAAGGCTGATCGACAGCGTCATGGCTTCGCCGTTTACCACATACTGGGTGTTCATCACCGCCTGGCGCAGGCGCTCACCCACCATGGAGGCTGCTTCCTGGCTAGTGTTGGACAGTAGCACCAGAAACTCTTCACCGCCGATGCGGAAGACCATGTCGACATTGCGCAGGCTGGATTTCAGAGCGCCTGCTACGGCTTTCAGGGCTTCATCGCCGGTACCATGGCCATGGTTGTCGTTGATCTGTTTAAAGTGGTCGATATCGATCATTAGGATCGACAAAGGCTGCAGGTTGCGCCGGGCAATTTCGATTTCGCGGCCCAGCGCCTGCTCCATGGCAATGCGGTTGCCGGTCTCAGTCAGCGGATCACGCAGCGCAGAATGTACGGCAACTCGGTAGAGCAGGGCGTTGCGCAGGGGGTAGACCAGGCTGGCCAAGAGTGATTCCAGCTGTGCGAGTTCTTCTTCTCTGAAGCGGACGCTGCGGCGGAAGGTCAGCTCACCTAAGTATTGGTCCTGATGATTGAGGTGGTAACTGGCGCAGTGCGTGGCGCGTTCACCCAGTTCGAATCGCAGGTCGCAGGAGCTCAGCTCGTAGCTCAGGGTGTTCAGCGGGATTAGCTGCTGCACCTCGTTGAAGAACATCTCGATGATGCGCTCCACTTCCAGTGAGGTTTGCAGGCGCAAATTGAGCTGCTGACGCAACTGCGCCAAGCTGATTGGCTTGATCGGCTTCTGTGCAGGCTTGGTGTAGCCAAGGCGTTGCAGTTTGGCGGTATCAAAATCAATAGTGTTGGTTGGTTTACGCGGTGACATGAAACTCTACCTCTAACCCGTAACGCGGTAATGTATGGGCTAGAGCGATTTTCATGCCAACCTTGATAAGCCTTGAATTTACTGGCTTTCAGAGGTGTTGGAGAGCGGTAGTGGCAAATGTTTGCCGGAATTTTGCCGTGCGTAGTGGCTAATTGCTGTCTTTGCGGTTATCACCGCCGGAAAACCGGCGGTGATGCGGGGGTCACTGGGCGTCGAATGCTTTGCCGTTGACGCCTTTGCTGTCGGGACCCATCAGGTACAAATAGACCGGCATGATGGCTTCGGGCAGAGGGTTGTTCTGCGGGTTTTCACCAGGGTAAGCCTGGGCGCGCATGTCGGTGCGGGTTGCACCTGGGTTTACGCTGTTTGCGCGAACATTGCTGATGCCTTCGACTTCATCGGCCATCACCTGCATCAGGCCTTCGGTGGCAAATTTTGACACCGCGTAGGCGCCCCAGTACGCCCGTCCTTTGCGGCCGACACTGCTGGAGGTGAATATCACTGAAGCATCGTCCGAGAGTTTCAGCAGCGGCAGCAGGGTGCTGGTCAGCATAAACATGGCGTTGACGTTGATCTGCATGACGCGCATGAAGTTATCGCCAGACAGCTGTTCCAGCGGAGTGCGTGGGCCGATGATGGAGGCATTGTGCAGGAGACCGTCAATTTTGCCGAACTCGGCTTCGATCATGGCCGCGAGTTCGTCGTACTGGTGTGGCAGTGCGGTTTCCAGGTTGAACGGAATGACCGCAGCTTGTGGGTATCCCGCGGCTTCGATGGCATCGTAAATGCGGGCCAGATGATCTTCTGTTTTGCCCAGCAGGAGCACGGTAGCGCCATGGGCAGCATAGCTCATGGCCGCTGCAGCGCCGATTCCGCGACCTGCGCCTGTGACCAGAATTACCCGGTTTTTCAGCAGGTCAGGGCGGGCAGTGTAATCAAACATGAATAAGCCTCATTGATTCATTTGTGGCTGCGTGGGGATTCAGCAGCCGCATTGAGCGCGTTCAAGAACGTCACGCAGTTCCATGGGACTGTCCACCACCACGTCTGCGCCCCAGTTACGGGGATTGTCCTGAGGATGGATGTAGCCATAGCTGACTGCAGCTGTTTTGCAGCCTGCGGCCCGGCCCGCTTCGATGTCCCTTTCGTCGTCACCGACAAACAGGGTGGCTGACGGCGCTACGCCCATTTTCTCGCAGGCGAGCAGGATCATCTCTGGATCGGGCTTGCTGCGGCTGACGTGGTCAGGGCAGACCAACACGGCAGAGCGTTCGGCCAGGCTGAGTTGCTGCATGATCGGTTCGGCGTAGCGTACTGGTTTGTTGGTGGCCACGCCCCAGATCATATTGGCCTGCTCAATTTCATTGAGCAGTTGACCAATGCCGTCGAATGGGCGGGTCAGGACTGCGCAGTGGTTTTGGTAGCGCTCCAAAAACTCCAGGCGCAGGGCTTCAAAGCCGTCGTCATCCACGCTCATATTGAAGTTGGCGGCGACCATGGCACGGGCTCCACCGGAGACGTTGTCACGGATCAGTTTGTCCGCAACCGGCTCCAGCCCGCGCTCTGTACGCATTGCGTGACAGATGGCGATAAAGTCGGGGGCGCTGTCGAGTAGCGTGCCATCCATGTCAAAAAGTACTGCACGTAAACGCATGCCCCTTATTCCTCGCGCAGAGTCTGGATCATATAGTTGACGTCCACATCCGGGGCCAACTTGTAGTGTTTGGTCAGCGGGTTGTAGGTCAGTCCGATAATGTCTTTGACCTGAAGATTGGCAGCGCGGCACCAAGCGCCGAGCTCGGAAGGGCGAATGAATTTCTTGAAGTCATGGGTGCCGCGTGGCAGCAGGCGCATGATGTATTCCGCACCAATGATGGCGAACATGTAAGCCTTGGGGTTGCGGTTGATGGTGGAGAAAAACACCTGGCCGCCGGGTTTGACCATTTTGTAGCAGGCGCGGATGACCGAGGCGGGGTCGGGTACGTGCTCAAGCATCTCCAGGCAGGTGACCACATCAAACTGGGCGGGCATTTCCTCGGCCAGCGCTTCTGCGGTGATCTGGCGGTATTCAACCTGTACGCCAGACTCCAGCTGGTGTAGCTGTGCTACAGCCAGCGGTGCTTCGCCCATGTCAATGCCGGTTACGTTAGCGCCGCGCTGGGCCATAGCTTCGCTGAGAATGCCGCCGCCACAGCCAACGTCCAGCACTTTCTTGCCAGCCAGACCGACGCGCTGGTCGATCCAGTTGACGCGTAGTGGATTGATGTCGTGCAGGGGCTTGAACTCGCTTTCACGGTCCCACCAGCGGTGGGCCAGTGCTTCAAATTTGGCGATTTCGGCGTGGTCTACGTTGCTCATAAGGTTCCCTGAATCAGAGTGCGGCAAGGGTGAGAGCCAAATAGCTCATGTTGCCAGTTTAGTCGGGTGCATTGGGCGTCTGTTGCATGGCAGACGTATGTCAGTTTGTCGCAGCGTTTGTCATGCAGATGTGCCCGTCTGGCCGGTTCGGATCTTTTCACCCCACGCGCGGGCGGTGTCGATGATGCGTTGCTCGTCCATGCGCAGCAAGGCGCCGCTCTCCAGCAATTGCTTGCCGCCGACCCACAGGTGCTCTGTACAGGCGCTGCCTGCGGTGTAAATCAGCTGTGAAAGTGGGTCATACACTGGCTGCTGGGCCAAGTTGTTAAGATTAAACACTACCAAGTCGGCCTGTTTGCCGACTTCCAGCGAGCCGATCTGGTCATCCAGTCCTAACGCTCGGGCACCGTTAAGTGTGGCCATGCGCAAGGCTCGGTGGGCGTCTAGGGCGCAGGCCGATCCGGAGACCGCTTTGGCCAGCAGGGCTGCGGTGCGGGTTTCGCCAAGCAGGTCGAGATCATTATTGCTGGCTGCGCCGTCAGTACCGATGGCTACGTTGATGCCCGCTTGCCAGAGTTTTTCAACCGGGCAGAAGCCGCTGGCCAGCTTCATATTGGATTCCGGGCAATGAATGATGCTGCTGTTGCTGGTGACCAGTAGTTCGAGGTCGTCATCATTTATCTGGGTCATATGCACGGCCTGGAAACGCGGGCCCAAGAGACCGAGGCGATTGAGTCGGGCCAGGGGACGTTCGCCCCTTTGCTCCAGGCTCTGGCGAACCTCATGGGCGGTTTCGTGAACGTGCATATGAATGCCTGCGTCCAGCTGGTCGGCTAGAACCCGAATGTTCTCCAACTTGTCATCGCTGACGGTGTAAGGAGCGTGAGGACCAAAGGCGACTTTCAGGCGCGGATGGTGGCGCAGGTCATCAAACAGTCTCATGCCGTTGCGCAGAGCTTCTGCGGCATCACGGGCACCGGGAATCGGGAAGTCGAGGATGGGTAGGGTGATCTGGGCGCGAATGCCGCTTTCGTGAACTTGCCCGCAGGCTGCTTGCGGGTAAAAGTACATATCCGAAAAGCAGGTGATTCCGCCTTTCAGCTGTTCGGCAATGGCTAGTTCGGTGCCATCCTGCACGAACTGCTCGGTGACCCATTTGGCCTCAGCTGGCCAGATGTGCTTTTCCAACCAGGTGGTCAGCGGTAAGTCGTCTGCAATACCACGAAACAGGCTCATTGCTGCATGCCCGTGGGCATTCACCAAGCCCGGCGTCAGTAGCCGCCCCGGCAGTTCCATCACGTGTTTGGCTTGATGCTTTAGCGCATCTGCGCGGGGCGCGATCAGTACGATTTTTCCGTCCGCTACGCCCAAGCCATGGTTCTTCAGTAGCACGCCCGCAGGTTCGACCGGGACCAGCCAGTCCGGCAGGAGCAGCAGGTCAAGCACAGGGCGGGGCATGGCGGGTTCTCCATAACGCATAAAAAAGAGGGGGAGTGTATAGGGGAACGCCTGGGTCATGAAGGGTTGTCAGTGAGCTGTGCATAGGTTTGGCCGACCTTGTGCCTATAATGGCCGGCTGAGTATGGGGGAGTGATGCGCGATCAATTGTTATCGACCGAGGTGGTCTGTTCAGTCCGCTGGTGCGACGGCGCTGTGCATATTCTGGATCAGCGGATGCTGCCGGATAGAAACGTTTGGCTGCCGTGTGTGGAAGCGACTGAGGTCGCCCAGGCAATTCGAACCCTGAGCGTGCGTGGTGGTGCGGCAATCGCCATCTGTGCAGCATATGCAGTGTCGATGTCTGTTCGGCGTCATTTTCGCTGTAGTGAGCAGTGGTTTGAGTCTGTGCTGAGCGACATTGCTGAGCTGGAGTCGGCGCGGCCTGCAGTCTTTAACTTGTTGCAGGTGTTGGCGCATATGCGTGAACAGTTGCAGCGACACTCAAGTGCTGATCATCTGCCAGCGCTGATGGAGGCTGAAGCAGTGGCGATTCATCAGGCTGACCGTGAAGCCAATCTGGCCATGGCGGAATATGGTATAGGGCTGATTCGGCGTCATCAGGAAGGTGCGCAGTGTCTAATGACCCACGGCAATGCCGGGGCATTGGCAACCGGAGGGTTTGGTACAGCGTTGGGCGTCGTGCGTGCCGCTTGGCGACGGCAACTGGTTGAACGCATCTACACCGATGAAACCCGGCCGCTGCTGCTGGGGTCGAGGCTAACCGCCTGGGAGCTGGCTCAGGAGCACATCCCTGTCACTGTGGTGGCGGATTCTGCAGCTTCTCATTTAATGAAGATGGAGCCGATCACCTGGCTGGTGTTAGGTGCGGACAGAATTGCCGCAAATGGCGATGTGGTCGGCAAAATTGGCTCTTACCAGCTCTCCGTGGCAGCCATGCATCATGGCGTTCGAGTTATGGTGGTGGCATCGAGCTGCTGTATCGATATGTCGTTGTGCCATGGTGATGAGCTCGTTCTGGAAGAGCGTGCGGCTGGAGAGCTTCTGGCGATGGCCGGTGAAGGCCTGGGCGGAGAGGTTGCAGCATTTAATCCGGTATATGACATCACGCCTGCCGATCTGATCGACTTCCTGGTGACGGAAAAAGGCGTTGTAGAGCGTCCGGATGCCGAGAAACTGGCACAGTTAATGTGCCGTAAACGTCTGCATTGACACCAGTCGCTGTCTGTACCGTCTACTCGCTGCTCTAAGGGATAGGTGCAGCGTACTGTTTGTGGTAAGCTCCGGCGGTTTCAGGGGCCCTTGATGGGGCCTCTTACCAGCGCTGATAGATGGCATAACTGATTGATTTGTCGTGAGTCGCTGTAAGCCGTAAGGCTGGGCGACTGGCTCCCTGTCATTCAGGACGAATGGCGCGGAGTTTCACCAGAAAAAGGAACCAGGCTACTCATGGGCGAACTGGCCAAAGAAATCCTCCCGGTCAATATTGAAGACGAACTCAAGCAGTCTTACCTCGACTACGCAATGAGCGTAATCGTCGGTCGGGCACTGCCTGATGCACGTGATGGCTTGAAGCCTGTACACCGCCGCGTGCTGTTTGCGATGAGCGAGTTGGGCAACGACTGGAACAAGCCATACAAGAAGTCCGCCCGTGTGGTTGGTGACGTAATCGGTAAATATCACCCGCACGGTGACACCGCTGTATACGACACCATCGTACGTATGGCCCAGCCGTTCTCCCTGCGTTATCTGCTGGTAGATGGTCAGGGTAACTTCGGTTCTGTGGACGGCGACAACGCTGCAGCCATGCGATACACCGAAGTGCGTATGACCAAGCTCGCTCACGAGCTGCTGGCTGACCTGCACAAAGAAACCGTGGATTGGGTGCCGAACTATGACGGCACTGAACTGATTCCGGCGGTCATGCCGACCAAAATTCCAAGCTTGTTGGTTAACGGCTCCAGCGGTATTGCTGTTGGCATGGCGACCAACATCCCGCCGCACAACCTCACTGAGGTGATCAACGGCTGTCTGGCCCTGATCGAGAACCCGGAGCTGACTGTGGATGAGCTGATGCAGCACATCCCAGGTCCGGACTTCCCTACTGCGGGCATTATCAATGGCCGCGCCGGTATCATCGAGGCTTACCGCACTGGCCGTGGCCGCATTTACATGCGCGCCCGTGCTGAAGTCGAAGACATCGACAAGAGCGGTACCCGCCAGCAGATCGTCGTGACTGAGCTGCCTTACCAGCTGAATAAGGCGCGCCTGATCGAGAAGATCGCTGAGCTGGTCAAAGAAAAGAAAATCGAAGGGATCACCGAGCTGCGCGACGAGTCCGACAAGGACGGTATGCGCGTGGTGATCGAGCTGCGCCGTGGTGAAGTGCCAGAGGTTGTGCTGAACAACCTGTACGCGCAGACCCAGATGCAGAGCGTGTTCGGTATCAACGTCGTAGCGTTGATTGACGGTCAGCCGCGTGTCCTGAACCTTAAAGACATGCTCGAAGCCTTTATTCTGCACCGTCGCGAAGTGGTTACCCGCCGCACCGTGTTCGAGCTGCGCAAGGCGCGTGAGCGTGGCCATATCCTTGAAGGGCAGGCCGTTGCGCTGTCAAACATTGATCCGGTTATTGCCCTGATCAAAGCCTCGCCAACCCCGGCAGAAGCCAAGCAGGCGCTGATCAGCACTGCGTGGGAATCCGCCGCCGTTGAAGCAATGGTTGAGCGTGCCGGTGCCGATACCTGCCGCCCGGAAGACCTAGACCCGCAATACGGTCTGCGTGATGGCAAGTACTTCCTGTCACCGGAACAAGCTCAGGCCATTCTGGATCTGCGCCTGCACCGCCTGACCGGTCTTGAGCATGAAAAACTGCTGGCCGAATATCAGGAAATTCTGACTCAGATTGGTGAGCTGATTCGCATCCTGACCAGCGCCGAGCGCCTGATGGAAGTGATCCGCGAAGAACTGGAGGCGATTAAGGCTGAATTCGGCGATGACCGTCGCACCGAAATCGTTGCATCGCGCATGGACCTGACCATTGCCGACCTGATCACCGAAGAAGAGCGTGTTGTCACTATTTCCCACGGTGGCTATGCCAAGAGCCAGCCGCTGCATGCCTATCAGGCTCAGCGCCGTGGCGGTCGCGGTAAGTCGGCGACTGGCGTGAAAGATGAGGATTACATCGAGCACCTGTTGGTTGCCAACAGCCATGCCACGCTGCTGCTGTTCTCCAGCAAAGGTAAGGTTTATTGGCTGAAAACCTACGAAATCCCGGAAGCCTCCCGCGCTGCACGTGGTCGTCCGCTGGTGAACTTACTGCCGCTGGATGAAGGTGAGCGTATCACCGCCATGCTTCAGGTCGATCTGGAAGCCCTGCAGCAAAGTGGTGGTGACGAAGACGAGCTGGACGATGCCGAAGGCGTCGTGTTGGAAGGTGAGGTTGTTGAGGCTGAAGGCGCTGAGGACGGCGATTCCGAGGTGGCGGATGACGAGCAGGACGAGCCGACTGGCGCCTACATCTTTATGGCAACCGCGTTCGGTACTGTGAAGAAGACTCCGCTGGTGCAGTTCAGCCGTCCGCGTAGTAGCGGTCTGATTGCCCTGAAGCTGGAAGAGGGTGACACCCTGATCGCGGCTGCCATCACTGATGGTGCGCGTGATGTGATGATGTTCTCTGACGGCGGCAAGGTTATCCGCTTCAAGGAAAAACACGTCCGCACCATGGGGCGTACCGCTCGCGGTGTGCGCGGCATGCGCCTGATGGAAGGTCAGCGCATCATTTCCATGCTGATCCCAGAAGGTGGCGCGCAGATCCTGACCGCCTCCGAGCGTGGCTACGGCAAGCGTACCGAGATTCAGGAGTTCCCACGCCGTGGTCGTGGCGGTCAGGGCGTTATCGCCATGGTCAGCAACGAGCGTAACGGCAAGCTGGTTGGGGCTGTGCAGGTGCTCGACGGTGAGGAAATCATGCTGATTTCTGACCAAGGCACACTGGTGCGTACCCGTGTTAGCGAAATTTCATGCTTGGGCCGTAACACGCAGGGTGTAACCCTGATCAAACTGGCCAAGGATGAAACCCTGGTTGGTCTGGAGCGCGTACAGGAACCGTCGGACGATGGCGAAGATGAGCTGCTGGAAGGCGAAGAAATTGCCGACGTTCAGGCAGAGGATGCCACTGAAGCCGATGCGGGCGAGGATGCAGCCCCGCTAAGCGAAGAGTGATCTGTCGGGGCGGCTTAGGCCGCCCCGCTGGTGTAGTGTCTGGCGGGCCGTGGAATTCCACGGCCGCCCTATTTTTGAGCGAGAGTGGATGTGAGCAAGCGAGCCTTTAACTTCTGCGCCGGCCCGGCCGCGCTTCCTGAAGCAGTGTTGCAACGCGCCCAGGCTGAACTCCTGGATTGGCAGGGTAAAGGTCTGTCAGTCATGGAAATGAGCCACCGCAGTGACGAGTACACGGCGATTGCAGCCAAGGCCGAGCAAGACCTGCGCGACCTGATGGCGATTCCGAACAACTACAAGGTGTTGTTCCTGCAGGGTGGCGCGAGCCAGCAGTTTGCTGAGATTCCGCTGAACCTGCTGCCTGAAGACGGTGTTGCTGATTACATCGACACCGGTATCTGGTCGAAAAAGAGCATTGAAGAAGCCAGCCGCTTCGGCAATGTAAATGTCGCCGCCAGCGCTAAGGCATACGACTACTTCGCCATTCCGGGGCAGAACGAGTGGAAGCTGTCTAAGGACGCTGCTTACCTGCACTACGCCAGCAATGAAACCATTGGTGGTCTGCAGTTCGACTGGATTCCAGAGGTGGGCGACGTGCCGCTGGTGACAGATATGTCTTCCGATATTCTGTCCCGCCCAGTGGATGTGTCCCGCTACGGCCTGATCTATGCCGGTGCGCAGAAGAATATCGGCCCGAGCGGCCTGGTTGTGGTGATTGTCCGCGAGGACCTGCTCGGCCGCGCCCGCAGTATTTGCCCGACCATGCTCAACTACAAAATTGCTGCCGATAACGGCTCCATGTACAACACCCCGTCGACTTTTGCTTGGTACCTGTCTGGCTTGGTCTTTGAGTGGCTGAAGGAGCAGGGCGGTGTTGAGGCGATGGAGAAGCTGAACCGTGCTAAGAAAGACCTGCTGTACAAAGCTATCGACAGCAGTGACTTCTACAGCAACCCGATCAGCGTCAATGCTCGTTCGTGGATGAACGTGCCTTTCCGCCTGGCTGATGAGCGTCTGGATAAGCCGTTCTTGTTGGGGGCCGATGCGCGCGGTCTGTTGAACCTGAAAGGTCACCGCTCCGTTGGCGGCATGCGTGCCTCCATTTATAACGCTGTGGGTCTGGATGCAGTCGAGGCGCTGGTTGCCTACATGGCCGAGTTCGAGAAGGAGCACGGCTGATGTCTGAGCAGGAGCTGCAGGCATTGCGTCTGCGTATCGACAATCTTGATGAAAAGATTCTCGAGCTGATTAGTGATCGCGCCCGCTGTGCTGAAGAGGTGGCGCGCGTCAAGATGAAAGAGCTGGCAGAAGGTGAAAAGCCGGTCTTTTACCGTCCGGAGCGCGAGGCTCAGGTGCTTAAACGCATCATGGAGCGCAACAAGGGGCCTTTGGGTAACGAGGAAATGGCGCGGTTATTCCGCGAAATCATGTCTTCCTGCCTGGCTCTGGAAAATCCGCTGCGTGTGGCATATCTCGGTCCTGAGGGTACGTTCTCCCAGGCTGCCGCAATGAAGCACTTTGGACATGCAGTGATTAGTGTGCCGATGGCGGCCATTGATGAGGTGTTCCGTGAGGTGGCAGCCGGTGCGGTCAACTTCGGTGTGGTACCGGTTGAGAACTCTACCGAAGGTGCGATCAACCACACCCTCGACAGCTTCCTTGAGCATGATCTGGTGATCTGTGGTGAGGTTGAGTTGCGCATTCACCATCACCTGCTGGTGGGCGAGAACACTAAGACCGACAAAATCACCCGTATATACTCCCACGCACAGTCCTTGGCTCAGTGCCGCAAGTGGCTGGATGCGCACTATCCGAATGTGGAGCGTGTGGCGGTTTCCAGCAATGCCGATGCCGCCAAGCGTGTCAAAAGCGAATGGAACAGTGCGGCGATCGCCGGTGATATGGCGGCTAAGCTCTATGACCTGAGCAAACTGGCCGAGAAAATTGAGGACCGCCCGGACAACTCCACGCGCTTCCTCATTATCGGTAATCAGGAAGTGCCGCCGACAGGGGATGATAAGACTTCGGTGATCATTTCCATGCGCAACAAGCCTGGTGCTCTGCATGAGCTGCTGGTGCCATTCCATAACAATGGCATCGACCTGACTCGTATCGAAACGCGTCCTTCGCGCAGTGGTAAGTGGACCTATGTGTTCTTCATTGATTTTGTCGGCCATCACCGTGATCCGCTAATCAAGGATGTCCTGGAAAAGATCAATCATGAAGCCGTGGCCGTGAAGGTGCTGGGCTCATACCCGAAAGCGGTTCTTTAAATTGCTCCACCAGCTTTCATGTGCTCTGTATTGCCGGAGCGCATGAAAGCTGCAAGCTATGCGTGAGGCTTTGCAATGACTGATTTTCTTGCCCTGGCTCAGCCGGGCGTGCAGCAACTGTCCCCTTATGTGCCAGGTAAGCCAGTTGATGAGTTGGCCCGAGAGCTGAATCTTGATCCTGCCGGGATCGTCAAGCTGGCCAGCAATGAAAACCCGCTGGGCCCAAGCCCGAAGGTGCTGGAGGCAATTCGGTCCGAACTGGCCGAACTGACCCGCTACCCGGATGGCAACGGCTTTGAGCTGAAAAGTCGTCTGGCTGCCCGTTGTGGGGTAGCGATTGATCAGGTCACGCTGGGCAATGGCTCCAACGATATTCTTGATCTGGTTGCCCGTGCTTACCTGGCACCTGGCGTTAATGCAGTCTTCAGTCAGTACGCCTTTGCGGTCTATCCAATCGCAACCCAGGCTGTTGGTGCCGAGGCCAAAGTGGTTCCGGCTAAAGACTATGGTCATGATCTTGAGGCCATGCTGACGGCAATCGACGCGAACACCCGTGTCGTATTTATTGCCAACCCGAATAACCCGACCGGTACCTGGTTTGGTCCTGAAGCGCTGGAGATATTCCTCTCTAAAGTACCTAAAGACGTATTGGTGGTATTGGATGAGGCCTATATCGAATTTGCTGAAGGCGATGAGTTACCGGATGGTCTCAAGTATTTGGCGCGTTACGAAAACCTGCTGGTTTCTCGCACATTTTCCAAAGCCTATGGCCTGGCTTCGCTGCGTGTCGGCTACGCACTGAGCTCGGCGCAGATTGCTGACGTGCTCAATCGTGTGCGTCAGCCTTTCAATGTAAACAGCCTGGCGCTGGCTGCTGCATGCGCGGCGTTGGATGACGTTGAGTACATGCAGAAGAGCCGTGAGCTGAACGATGCCGGTATGGCTCAGCTTGAAGCCGGGCTGCGTGAGCTGGGGCTGAGCTGGATTCCGTCGAAGGGCAATTTCATTGCCGTGGACTTTGGTCGTGATACCGCTGCGATCAATCAGGCGCTGCTGCGCGAAGGTGTGATCGTGCGCCCGGTTGCCGGTTACGGCATGCCGAACTTCCTGCGTGTTTCGATTGGCTTGCCTGCAGAGAATGCTCGCTTCCTTGAGGCGTTGGCCAAGGTGTTGAGCGCGTGAGTGGATCGCAGGCGGCTGTAACTCAGGTGCAACCTGTTGTCCCTAAGATGGGCCGCCTTGTGGTGGTCGGTCTGGGGTTGATTGGTGGTTCGTTTGCCAAAGGGCTGCGCGAGCAGGGGCTGTTTCGCGAGGTTGTAGGGGTTGATCTGGATGCCGAGTCGCGTCGCCTAGCCGTTGAGTTGGGTGTGGTTGATCGCTGCGAAACTGACCTGGCTCTGGCTTGTCAGGGGGCGGATGTCATCCAGTTGGCTGTGCCGATTCTGGCGATGGAAAGACTGCTGGCTGAGCTGGTTAATCTGGACTTAGGCGATGCCGTGCTGACGGATGTGGGCAGTGCCAAGGGTAATGTCGTTCGGGCAGCGCGCCGTTCATTTGTCGGCAAGTCTGTACGCTTTGTACCCGGTCACCCGATTGCCGGTTCCGAGCAGAGCGGTGTCGAGGCGGCCAATGCCCAGCTGTTCCGTCGCCATAAGGTCATCCTCACTCCAGGGGAGTTCAGTGATGAGTCGGCATTGCAGCTGGTTGATGGCTTGTGGCGTGCGCTGGGTGCAGATGTCGAGCACATGGATGTCGAGCACCACGATGAGGTGCTGGCAGCGACCAGTCATTTGCCACATTTGCTGGCCTTTACTTTGGTCGACTCGCTGGCCAAGCGCAGTGAGAACCTTGAGATTTTTCGTTACGCAGCCGGTGGCTTTCGTGATTTCACACGAATCGCCGGCAGTGATCCGGTGATGTGGCACGACATTTTTCTCGCTAATCGTGAGGCTGTGCTGCGCACACTGGATGTATTTCGCGACGACCTCGACGCATTGCGCGACGCGGTTGAAGCAGGGGATGGGCATCAACTGCTGGGCGTCTTTACCCGCGCCCGGGTTGCCCGTGAGCATTTCGGCAAAATTCTGGCCCGTCGGGCTTATGTGGACGCTATGCACGCGAATGATCTGATTTTTCTGGCAAATCCTGGTGGCTCTGTATCCGGTCGCATCCGTGTGCCGGGTGATAAATCCATTTCTCACCGTTCCATCATGCTGGGTTCGCTGGCCGAAGGCGTTACCCATGTAGAAGGTTTCCTTGAGGGTGAGGATGCGCTGGCTACATTGCAGGCATTCCGCGATATGGGGGTGGTAATTGAGGGGCCGCATCACGGCCGTGTGACCATTCACGGTGTTGGCCTGAATGGTCTGAAAGCGCCGGCAGGCCCGCTGTATATGGGCAACTCCGGTACCTCCATGCGCCTGCTCTCGGGCTTGCTGGCAGCACAGCCGTTCGATACCACGCTGACCGGCGATGCCTCGCTGTCCAAGCGCCCGATGAATCGTGTAGCCAAGCCGCTGCGTGAAATGGGTGCGGTAATCGAGACTGGGCCTGAAGGGCGTCCGCCGCTGACCATCAGGGGCGGCCAGCGCCTGACTGGTATGGAATACGACATGCCGATGGCTAGCGCTCAAGTTAAGTCCTGCCTGCTGTTGGCGGGTCTGTATGCCGCTGGCCGTACTGCGGTCACTGAGCCTGCGCCAACCCGCGACCATACCGAGCGTATGCTGCGTGGTTTCGGCTACCCGGTCGATGTTAACGGCAGCACTGCTAGTGTTGAGTCTGGTCACAAGCTGAGTGCGACCCATATTGAAGTGCCGGCGGATATTTCCTCAGCCGCATTCTTTTTGGTGGCTGCCAGCATCGCCGAAAACTCGGAGCTGGTGCTGGAGCATGTAGGCATCAACCCAACGCGCACCGGCATTATCGACATCCTCAAGCTGATGGGCGGGGACATTACCCTGGAAAATCAGCGCGAGGTCGGTGGCGAGCCGGTGGCTGACATTCGTGTGCGTAGTGCCAAACTGAAGGGGATTGATATCCCTGAAGATCTGGTCCCGCTGGCAATCGATGAGTTCCCGGTACTGTTTGTCGCGGCTGCTGTGGCCGAGGGGCGTACCGTTCTGCGTGGCGCCGCCGAGCTGCGGGTCAAGGAGTCGGACCGCATCCAGGTGATGGCCGATGGTCTGATCGCCTTGGGGGTTAAGGCGGAGCCGACACCGGACGGTATTATCATTGAAGGAGGCAGCATCGGTGGTGGTGAGGTCTGGGCTCATGGCGATCATCGCATTGCCATGTCGTTCAGTGTCGCCTCGTTGCGCGCGACTGCGCCAATCCGTATTCATGACTGCGCCAATGTCGCGACATCGTTCCCGAACTTCCTGGCGCTGTCTGCGCAGGTGGGCATCCGGGTGGCTGAAGAGGGTAAGGCATGATTGTTGCGCCAGTCATCACTATTGACGGCCCGAGTGGATCAGGCAAGGGCACTATTGCCGGTTTGCTCGCACGAAAACTCGGCTGGAACCTTCTTGACTCCGGCGCCCTGTACCGTCTGCTGGCGTTTGCAGCAGGAAATCGCCGTATCGATCTGACTAACGAAGAGGCTATGAAGCTGCTCGCTGCTCATCTGGACGTGCAGTTTATTGCTGCTGATGGTGGCCAGGAGCAGCGCATCATCCTTGAGGGGGAGGAGGTAACCGGCCTGATCCGCAATGAGCAAGTTGGGGCCAGTGCTTCACAGGTCGCTTCCCTTCCCGCCGTGCGTGAAGCGCTATTGCAGAGGCAGCAGGCTTTTCAGGAATTGCCGGGGCTTGTTGCCGATGGCCGCGACATGGGGACGGTGGTCTTCCCGGGCGCGCCCCTGAAGATATTCCTTACAGCCAGTGCAGAAGAACGTGCGCGTCGTCGTTACTTGCAGTTGAAGGCAAAGGGCGATGATGTTAATCTCGCGAGTCTTCTCGAAGAGATTCAGGCGCGCGATGAGCGCGATAGCCAGCGTGCGGTAGCGCCGCTCAAGCCAGCAGCTGACGCAATTGTGCTGGATTCCACTGAATTGACTATTGAGCAAGTGCTTGAACGAATTCTTCACGAGGCCGCAACGCGCGACATCGTGGAATGACCGAGCGTCAACTGCCTTAAGTTGATTTGCTCAAAGGGAGACGCTTGGGTGCCCAGTCCCAGACCCTTTTGTCTCTTTTAATATGAACGTACCCACATTGTCTGGAGTGTGGTTTGGGCGGATTCCCTGCCCTAAATTTACAGGAATTAAAATGAGCGAAAGCTTTGCTGAACTGTTTGAAGAAAGCCTACAAACCCTGAACCTTCAGGCAGGCTCGATCATCACCGCTATCATCGTGGACATCGATTACCAAGCTGGTTGGGTAACTGTTCACGCTGGTCTGAAGTCCGAAGGCCTGATTCCTCTGGAGCAGTTCCAGAACGAAGCTGGCGAGTTGACTATCAATGTCGGTGACGAAGTTCACGTTGCTCTGGACGCGGTTGAAGATGGTTTCGGTGAAACCAAACTGTCCCGTGAAAAAGCCAAACGTGCCGAGTGCTGGATTGTTCTGGAAGCAGCTTTCGCCGCTGAGGAAGTGGTCAAGGGCGTTATCAACGGTAAGGTTAAAGGCGGCTTCACTGTCGACGTTAACGGCATCCGTGCGTTCCTGCCAGGTTCCCTGGTTGATGTCCGTCCAGTGCGTGATACCACTCACCTGGAAGGCAAAGAACTCGAGTTCAAAGTTATCAAGCTGGACCAGAAGCGCAACAACGTTGTCGTTTCCCGCCGCAGCGTTCTGGAAGCCGAGAACAGCGCCGAGCGCGAAGCTCTGCTGGAATCCCTGCAGGAAGGTCAGCAAGTCAAAGGTATCGTCAAGAACCTCACCGACTACGGCGCGTTCGTGGATCTGGGTGGCGTCGACGGCCTGCTGCACATCACCGACATGGCTTGGAAGCGCATCAAGCATCCTTCCGAGATCGTCAACGTTGGTGACGAAATCGACGTTAAAATCCTCAAGTACGATCGCGAGCGCAATCGTGTTTCCCTGGGCCTCAAGCAACTGGGTGAAGACCCATGGGTTGCTATCAAGGCACGTTACCCGGAGAACACCCGCGTTACTGCACGCGTAACCAACCTGACCGACTACGGCTGCTTCGCAGAGCTGGAAGAAGGCGTGGAAGGTCTGGTGCACGTATCCGAAATGGATTGGACCAACAAGAACATCCACCCGTCCAAAGTTGTTAACGTTGGTGACGAAGTGGAAGTTATGGTTCTGGATATCGACGAAGAGCGTCGTCGTATCTCCCTGGGTATCAAGCAGTGCAAAACCAACCCGTGGGAAGACTTCTCCGGCCAGTTCAACAAGGGTGACAAGATCTCCGGTACCATCAAGTCGATCACCGATTTCGGTATCTTCATTGGTCTGGATGGCGGCATCGACGGCCTCGTTCACCTGTCCGACATCTCCTGGAACGAAGTAGGCGAAGAAGCTGTACGTCGCTTCAAGAAAGGCGATGAGCTGGAAACCGTTATCCTGTCCGTAGATCCAGAGCGTGAGCGCATCTCCCTGGGTATCAAGCAACTGGAAGAAGACCCGTTCTCCGACTACGTTGCTGTTAACGACAAAGGCACTATCGTTCGCGGTACTGTTAAAGAAGTTGACGCTAAGGGTGCTGTAATCACTCTGGCTGATGGCATCGAAGCTACTCTGAAGGCCTCTGAAATCAGCCGTGATCGCGTTGAAGACGCTCGCAACGTACTGAAAGAAGGCGAAGAAGTTGAAGCCAAGATCATCAGCGTTGATCGTAAGAGCCGCGTAATCAGCTTGTCGATCAAGTCGAAAGACGTTGAAGACGAGAAAGAAGCAATCAAAGAAATGCGTAAGCAGGAAGTTGAAACTGCTGGTCCGACCACCATTGGTGATCTGATCCGTGCGCAAATGGAAAACCAGAACTAAGTTCAGGTTATCCAGAAAAAGGGCGACTTCGGTCGCCCTTTTTTGTGCTTGAAATTTTATAACACATTGTTTTATAGGCTGTTCAAATCCGATCAGGCATGCTAAAAACACCCTATCCAGTGATCTAGCCGCTTGAAAAAGAAGGGAAAATCATGACCAAGTCGGAGTTGATCGAGCGCATAGTCTCCCAACAGGGACAGCTCTCGTCTAAAGATGTCGAGTTGGCAATCAAGACCATGCTTGAGCAAATGTCTCAGGCACTTTCGACAGGCGATCGTATCGAAATCCGCGGATTTGGAAGTTTTTCACTGCACTATCGAGCTCCCCGCATCGGTCGAAATCCTAAGACCGGAGACTCGGTACGGCTAGATGGGAAATACGTTCCTCACTTTAAACCTGGTAAGGAATTACGTGATCGGGTTAATGAGGAAGAAGATGCCTGATTAGGTTCTCCTAATGGGCGTTGATCTCTTTAAGCTGCCCTCTAATGGGTGAGCCTTTCTTCTTTCAGGTAAGACGTATAATTTTCTTATCTGTTTTTCGTAGCTGGTTTGGGTATTCAAAGGTACTTTTGTGAAGGTTCTGGTGACAGGTGGTGCCGGCTTTATTGGCTCGGCAGTGGTGCGGCATATAATCAATAATACGGGTGATGAGGTCGTCAACGTAGATAAATTGACATATGCTGGAAATCTTGAGTCGCTGTCATCTGTTTCGAGCAGTTCGCGATACAGGTTTGAAAAAGTCGATATCTGTGATCGCGAAGAAGTTGAGCGAGTTATTCAGTCTCACCAGCCTGATGTGATTATGCACTTGGCAGCAGAGTCCCATGTTGACCGATCCATTTCTGGGCCTTCTGAGTTTATCCAGACCAATATAGTCGGCACATATGTTCTCCTCGAAGCCGCTCGCCAGTATTGGATGAGTTTGGATGAGGCGCGTAAGGCTGCGTTTCGCTTCCACCATATTTCAACGGATGAAGTCTACGGAGACCTGGAAGGTCCCGAAGACCTTTTTACCGAAACGACTCCGTACCAGCCTAGTTCTCCTTATTCAGCTAGCAAGGCCAGCTCTGACCATCTGGTTCGTGCTTGGGCCCGAACCTACGGGTTGCCAGTTCTTGTTACTAACTGCTCGAATAATTATGGGCCCTATCATTTCCCTGAGAAACTGATTCCCCTGATGATTCTCAATGCGGTTGAGGGAAAGCCTTTGCCTGTTTACGGGAAGGGTAATCAGATTCGTGACTGGTTGTATGTTGAAGATCACGCCCGAGCTTTATATAAGGTTGTGACCGAAGGTGTTGTCGGTGAGACGTATAACATCGGAGGGCACAACGAGAAGCAGAATATAGAGGTTGTTAATACGCTATGTTCCTTGCTGGATGAGTTGCTGCCTGATTCACCTCATCGTCCACACGCACAGCTGATTACTTATGTTCAGGATCGTCCGGGGCATGACATGCGTTACGCTATTGATGCGAGCAAGATTCAGCGCGAGTTAGGTTGGACGCCTGAGGAGACATTTGAAACGGGGATACGTAAGACTGTCGAGTGGTATTTGGCCAACACAGAGTGGGTAGCCCATGTTAAAAGTGGCAGCTATCAGAATTGGTTCGAGCAGCAATATTCGCAACGTGAGACGTAACCGTGAGGATTCTATTGCTGGGAAAAAACGGCCAGGTCGGTTGGGAACTCCAGCGCTCGTTAATGGTTCTGGGTGAGTTAATCGCGCTGGACCGAAATTACGAGGGTGCGCTTTGCGGTGATTTAGCTAACGCGGAAGCGCTTCGCAAAACAATTCGATTGCTCAAACCTGACGTCATCGTTAATGCCGCTGCCTATACCGCAGTTGATAAGGCAGAAACGGAGCCTGAGCGCGCATACCAAGTCAATTCAATAGCATGTCAATTGCTTGCTGAAGAAGCAGCTTCTCTTGGAACATTATTGGTCCACTACTCGACTGATTATGTTTTCAATGGAGAGGGCGACAAGCCTTGGACTGAGTCTGCTGACACGGGACCATTGAACCAATATGGTGTGACCAAGTTGGCTGGAGAGCAGGCGATAACTGCTAGTAAATGCAACCACCTGATTTTTCGTACTAGCTGGGTTTATGGTGCGCGGGGTAATAACTTCGCTAAGACCATGTTGCGCCTGGCTGGCGAGCGGGAATCTTTAAGTGTTGTGGCGGATCAGGTTGGGGCTCCAACTGGTGCGGAGTTAATCGCAGACGTTACGGCCCAAGCTATTAAAGCTGCTGTTGCACGACCGGAATACTCAGGGATCTATCATCTGGCCGCATCGGGCGAAACTTCGTGGCATGGTTATGCGGAGTACGCTTTTTCGATTGCACGCGAACTGGGATTGCCGCTGCGAGTTGAAACAGTTCAGCCAATATGCAGTGAGGAATTTCCAACACCTGCAGCCCGCCCTAAAAACTCACGCCTCAATACAAATAAATTACAGGACGCATTTTCCATTTATTTGCCTGACTGGAAAGTTGGCGTTAGACGTATGTTAATGGAAGTACTCAATAAATGAATTCATTGAACCGAAAGGGAATAATCCTGGCTGGCGGCTCTGGAACTCGTCTGCACCCTCTGACCCTTGGTGTGTCCAAGCAGATGCTGCCGATTTACGACAAGCCAATGATCTATTATCCGCTTTCTGTACTGATGTTGGCCGGTATCCGTGAGGTCTTGGTTATCAGTACACCTGATGATCTCCCTGGCTTTCGCCGTCTCCTCGGAGATGGTAGCCAATTTGGGATTCAACTGAGTTATGCAGAACAGCCCAGCCCTGACGGTTTGGCTCAAGCATTTCTGATTGGGGAACAGTTCATTGGCAATGATCCCTGCAGTTTGATTCTGGGGGACAATATTTTTTACGGCCAGCACTTCAGCGATTACTTGCACTCGGCTAACGCGAAAACTCAAGGGGCGACGGTGTTTGGTTATCACGTGTCTGATCCGGAGCGATTTGGCGTAGTCGAATTCGACCAAGCCGGAAGGGCACTGAGTATCGAAGAAAAGCCGCTAAAGCCTAAATCTAACTACGCTGTGACAGGTTTGTACTTCTACGACAATCAGGTTGTTGATATTGCTAAGAATATTAAGCCTTCTGCAAGAGGCGAGCTTGAAATCACGGACGTCAACCGTGTGTACCTGGAACAAGATTCACTGAATGTCGAGCTGCTAGGTCGTGGTTTTGCTTGGTTGGATACCGGAACTCATGACTCATTGCTTGAGGCCAGCCATTTTGTGAATACCATTGAAAAACGCCAAGGCTTGAAAGTCGCTTGCTTAGAGGAGATTGCGTTTAGCAATGGCTGGATAGATGCCGAGCAACTGCTGGTTCAGGCTAACGATCTGAAAAAGACTGGCTATGGTCAGTATCTTTTGAAGCTTTTGGAGGGCTGATGATTAAATATCCTTCAGTTGCCATATGGGGCAACTGAAGGGCGGTCAGGCTGGGTAACTAGTTGGCTCCATAGTTTAGTCTTGTATAACTATAAAAATCTTAGTTTGGAGCTGTATAGCTGATGTCATTTTCATGGCTCGCGGTCCCAGTATTTCTGCTTTCCTGGTTTCTGACCCAGCGATCTCTCAAGTACGCATTATCCAGACACATCCTGGATATTCCAAACGCCCGAAGCTCCCATGCTATACCGACTCCCCGCGGTGGAGGGGTGGGCTTTGTCTTGGCGTTTATCTCAGCTGTAGTACTTCTTTATTTGCTTGGAACAGCGCAGTCGTCACTTGCTATCAGTTTGGCTGGTGGTTGTGGAGTCGTCGCGTTGATAGGTTTTGCTGATGATCATGCGTCGATCCCCGCAAGATGGCGGTTGCTTGCCCACTTTCTAGGAGCCGGGGTCGGCCTGTATTGGCTGAATGGCCTTCCATCTTTCACATTGGCAGGTTTTGTTGTTGAACCTCAGCTGTTGTCATGGCTGCTGGGGCTTACCAGCTTGGTATGGCTGCTGAATCTTTATAATTTTATGGATGGTATCGATGGTCTTGCGGCTATAGAGGCCATCTGCTGTTGCGTAGCCATGTGCCTAATCTACGGGCTGTTTGGTTTCGAACATCTTATTGCTGTACCTCTATTGCTGGCCGCCGCTGTCACTGGTTTTCTGATCCTGAACTTCCCGCCAGCGAGAATATTTATGGGGGATGTTGGCAGCGGCTTTCTGGGTTTATGTCTTGGACTCTTGGCGATAAACGCCGGTTGGCATAAGCCTGATCTTATGTTTTGCTGGGCAATAATGCTGGGTGTATTTATTGTCGATGCCACGCTTACGTTAGCGCGCCGGTTTATTCGCGGGGAGCGAGTGTATCAAGCGCATAGATCACATGCTTATCAGCATGCTGCTAATCGATATGGCCATAAGCGTGTGACTATCTCGGTAGCGTGTATTAACTTTTTGTTTTTGTTGCCCATCAGCATGTTGGTCGCTACGGAGTACTTATCGGTTATAACTGGTTTGTTTTTAGCGTTCATACCGCTTGGTGTTTTGGCTTTTTACTTCGGAGCGGGTACAAGGCATAACCCTATTTGAACTAGCGAGGAACATGCGCAGGGTCGCTGGAATTACTCAATATTGCCGTTATCTATTTGTGGTTCAGGATGGGTGAAGATGGATAGAGCCAGAGCCTGGCTGTTAGCAATGCCCAAAAGCCGAAAGCGTCTGCTTCAGGTAGTGACGGATATTCTACTGGTCTGGAGCGCCCTATGGCTGGCATTCCTGGTCCGACTAGGTGTTTCTGATATTTGGGGGCCGTTCGAGAAGTACACCTGGTTATTTATTCTGGCTCCTGTTGTATCGATACCTGTATTTATTAGGATGGGTATGTATCGCGCGGTTATGCGCTATTTCGGCAACGATGCCTTGATTGCAATCATCAAGGCAGTGACTCTTTCATCTCTTGTGCTGGCAGGTGTTTCCTACTTCTTAGGCGTGCATGCGCAGACGATTCCCCGAACTGTGATTTTCAATTACTGGTTTTTGGCTTTGGTAATTATTGGTGGCCTGCGCTTGTGCATGCGGCAGTATTTTATGGGGGATTGGTTTACTGCTTCGCCCTATAACGTCCTGTCTAGCATTTCACCACATGAGCGCCGTGTTGCTGTTTATGGAGCAGGTGTAGCCGGGAACCAATTGGTTGCTGCGCTGCGGATGGGGCGTCATATGCGGCCGGTAGCTTTTATTGACGACGACGTCAGTATTGCCAATCGTTCGATCGCGGGTTTGCACGTGTATAGTCCGGCCTATATCCAGGCCATGATTGATAAGACCGGCGCACAGGAAGTTTTGCTGGCGTTACCGTCAATCTCCCGTAGTCGTCGACGGGAAATCCTGACGCTGCTGGAGCATTTCCCAATTCATGTAAGGAGTGTTCCAAACTTTGCTGACCTTGCCAGCGGCAAAGTTAAGGTTGAGGACATTCGCGAAGTAGATATTGCAGATCTGTTAGGACGTGATCCGGTGCCGGCCGATCCCCACTTATTGCGTGGTTGTGTAAGCGACAAAGTGGTTATGGTTACGGGGGCTGGTGGCTCAATTGGCTCTGAGTTGTGTCGGCAGATTATTGCCTTGAAGCCGCTGGTAGTCATCTTGTACGAGCACAGTGAGTTCAACCTCTACAGCATTCACAAGGAGTTGCAGGCAAAAGTTGAATGCTCTGCTATGTCTATAAAGCTGGTGCCCATACTGGGCTCTGTCAGCAACGCCAGGAAGCTGTTGGATGTGATGAGCAGCTGGAAGGTGCAGACGCTGTACCACGCTGCGGCCTATAAGCAGGTTCCGCTGGTTGAGCACAACATTGCTGAAGGCGTGTACAACAATGTTCTAGGTACGCTATATACCGCGCAGGCTGCTCTGTGTGCAGGCGTGTCGAATTTTGTACTGATTTCGACCGATAAGGCGGTACGGCCAACCAATATCATGGGTAGCACCAAGCGTCTGGCTGAGATGGTTTTGCAGGCGTTGAGTAGTGAGTCTGCGCCGACGTTATTTGGCGATTCCAGCAACATCTCCCATGTCAACAAAACGCGCTTTACCATGGTCCGCTTCGGCAATGTATTGGGCTCTTCGGGGTCTGTGATCCCATTGTTCCGGGAGCAAATCAAAGCCGGTGGCCCGGTTACTGTGACCCACCCAGACATTACCCGTTATTTCATGACCATTCCTGAAGCTGCTCAATTGGTGATTCAGGCCGGGGCTATGGGAGTAGGGGGCGACGTGTTTGTGTTAGACATGGGTGACCCGATCAAAATCGTCGATCTAGCTGAGAAGATGATTCAGTACTCGGGATTTAGTGTCCGCTCAGAGACCAACCCGCATGGTGATATTGCCATTGAGTTCAGTGGCCTGCGCCCCGGCGAGAAACTCTATGAGGAGTTGTTGATTGGTGAGGGGGTCGCCGAGACTGACCATCCGATGATCATGAAGGCCAATGAAGAGTATCTGGCTTGGCCATTGTTTAAGGCACGTTTGTCTGAGTTGTTGGATGCGGTGGATGAGGATGACTTTGTGCGCCTTCGCCAGCTGCTAACCGAGCTGGTAACGGGGTATTGCCCGGAACAGAGCATTGTCGATTGGGCCTATAAGCAGAAGCACGTCACCCTAGAGTGAGGACGAATTGTTAGCACTGCTGTTGGGTGGTCAGCAAGGTGCTTGCCGAGTCATGAGCGGATTACTCTTAAAAGCCCTAGCGTGTGGTCTGTGCTGCGTAATATCCAGATTCAGAGGCGTAGCTGTGAATCTATTGGCATTAGATCAATTGCATTTTTGACTCCTTTTGGCAGTCGTTTAGGGTCCAGAGTGTGGGCGCTCTGCTCATAACTCATAAAATACGAAAGGACTCTTCCATGAAAAATATTTTAGCGATTCTGGCTTTTGCCTTGTGTGCCTCAGTGTCTGTGGTGGGTGCTGCTGAGACTATTAAAGCAGGTGAGCCGGGCTTATCTTCTCCATCATCTGCATCAGTTCTGGTTAATCTCAATACAGCGGACGCTGATACCCTCCAGCGCGAGTTATCTGGTGTAGGGGCTGTCAAGGCGCAGGCAATCGTCAGCTATCGTGAGCAGCATGGCAGTTTTGCTTCGGTTGATGAGCTGCTTGAAGTGAAGGGAATTGGCGAAGGGCTTTTTGAGAAGAATCGGGACAAGTTGTCCGTCAAATAATGCAGCAAGAGGCCGGCTAAGACCGGCCTCTTTCTTTATGTAATCACGAGGGACAAGCTTGAACAGGATGTTCGAGCAACTTTTGGAGTCTGTATTCAGCACCTTGATGGTGAATGGATTATTAGGTGGCTTGGCTAGAATGCGCTGAACAATAACCATCAAAGGATCTCGTTATGCAAAATCGCATGATGATCACCGGTGCAGGATCAGGCTTGGGGCGTGAAATCGCGTTGCGTTGGGCGCGTGAAGGTTGGCAGCTGGCGTTGTCGGATGTGAATGACGTGGGGGTCGCTGAAACCCTCAAGATGGTGCGCGAAGCCGGTGGTGATGGTTTTACTCAGCGCTGTGACGTAAGGGACTTCAGTCAGCTGACTGCATTCGCTCAAGCGTGCGAAGAGAAGCTCGGTGGTATTGATGTCATCGTTAACAACGCGGGTGTGGCATCTGGCGGATTCTTTAATGAGCTCTCTTTGGAAGATTGGGATTGGCAGATCGCAATCAATCTGATGGGCGTAGTTAAGGGTTGTAAGGCGTTTCTGCCTTTGCTGGTCGAGAGTAAAGGGACAATCATCAATATTGCTTCAATGGCAGCGCTGATGCAGGGGCCGGCAATGAGTAACTACAATGTGGCGAAAGCCGGTGTAGTGGCGCTTTCTGAAAGCCTCTTGGCTGAGTTGAAGATGCAGGAGATTGATGTGCACGTGGTCTGTCCTTCTTTCTTCCAGACCAACCTGCTGGACTCCTTCCGTGGCCCTAAGCCGGAGATGAAGGCTCAGGTTGGCAAGCTGCTGGAAGGTTCGCCGATCAGTGCTGCGGACATTGCGGATTATATTTATCAGGAAGTGGCCAAAGGTCAGTTCATGATTTTGCCCCATGAGCAGGGACGGATGGCATGGGCGGTGAAGCAGAAGAACCCACAGTTGATCTATGACGAGATGGCTGCAATGGCTGACAAAATGCGGATGCCGCGCACTAAGTAAATCTATGTCTCTACTCACTGACCAGCCGATGCGTTTGGTCAGACGGGGGAGGGGCGATTATTCGTCGAGCGCCTGATTCAAAGCTTCAATCCATTCTTTCGGGACATCCCGTTTCAGGGCCAACTGACACTGCTGGCTTTCTGGGTCAAAGACAATCACGGCTTCTTGGCGTTCGAGCGCCCGTCTTACCCGTTCTGTACGGGTATGCAGCGGGGTTTCGTCGCCGTTGTCAGTGCCCTCCCGGGTGACGAAGTCTTCAATCAAGCGGGTGAGCGTTTCAGCCTCAAGCAGATAATGGGGAATCAGCACTGGGTTCTCCTGACTGACGGCGCGCGTGCACGCCGTCAGGTACGACTAGCGTTGGGTTGTGATCTTGGGCTGGCGATGCAGGTCAAGCAGAACCTGATCAAGAATCGATGATGCTCCCCATGGCCGCGGGTCGTTGAGAATGCTGACCACCGCCCAGGTTTTGCCATTGCTGTCCCGGCTGTAGCCTGCGATTGCCCGAACATTGTTGAGGGTACCCGTTTTGATGCGGGCCTCACCCTTTAGTGGGCTGTTCTGCAGGCGGCGGCGCATAGTGCCGTCCATGCCGGCCAAGGGCAGTGAGGTCATGAACTCGGCTGCGTAGGGGCTCTTCCACGCGGCTTGCAGTAACTGAGCCAGCTCACGGGCACTCACGCGCTCTGCGCGGGACAGGCCCGAGCCGTTTTCCATCACCAGATGCGAGGCAGTGATGCCCTTGCGTGCCAGCCAGCTGCGGATAACCCGCTGAGCAGCTTTGCCGTCATCGGTGTCGCTGCTGGTGCGGTAATGAGCTCCGATGCTGAGAAACAGCTGCTTGGCCATGGTGTTGTTGCTGTACTTGTTGATGTCGCGGATTACCTCCGCGAGGTCTGGCGAGTAAGCGCGGGCCAGAAGACGTGCTTTGTCGGGCACCGCGCCCAGGCGATTCTGACCACTGATGCTGCCGCCCAGCTCCTGCCAAGTACTGCGGATAACGCCAGCGGCGTAGCCGGGGTGGTCGAGCAGGGCAATGTAGGCTTGCGAGCTGCAACCTTCAGCCAGCTGTCCACTGACGACAACGCGGATGCCGTTGCTGTCTGAGACCGGGTTGTAACGGACATCCGGCCAGCCCGGGCATTTGGCAGCTGGCAGGGCTTTGACCTGATTGTCGATCTGGATTGAGGCAATGGGCGGCTCGGCGGCCACATACACCTTGCCGCCTTCAGTACGGCTGATAAAGCGCAAAGCCTTGAGGTTGACCAGAAGGGAGTCAGGCGCAACCAAGAATGGTTTGTAGGCGTCGCCACCGTCGTCATCGAACTCCGGGTGCAGCGGCTGAGCGAAATAGCTGCGATCCAGAATCAGGTCGCCATTGACCTGTTGTACACCATTGGCGCGCAGATCACGCATCAGCAGCCAGAGTTTCTCCATGTTGAGTTTTGGGTCACCGCCACCTTTAAGGTAGAGGTTGCCGTTAAGCACACCGTTACGCAGAGTGCCATCGGTATAGAACTCGGTTTTCCATTGGTAGTTTGGGCCTAGAAGTTCCAGCGCGGCAAAGGTGGTGACCAGCTTCATCGTGGAGGCTGGGTTGACGGAAATGTCGGCGTTGTAGAACGCGCTATTGCCTGGGGCGTCCAGCGGAATAACGGCGATGGACAGCGATTGTGGGCTGATTTTGTTTACTTTGAGGGCTTGTTGAACTTTGTTTGAGAGAGGGCTCTCAGCTGCGGCCAGGGGCAGGCACACAGGCAGAAGCAAACTGGCAAGGGCCAGTCGGCGAAGTGTTTTCATCATGTGCAGCTCGTCTCCAGCTGAAAAGGCAGGCGCAGCAATGGCCGGGCGGCCTGAATGAACGCCGTAGATTATGCCCGAATCCGCTGTTCAGATCAGGGCAAATCGCGCCACAGGTCAGGAAACTCGCTGCTGATCGTTCAGCGCATCGCCCCATAAAGAGGCACTTTGCTGGCGAACCTGTTAGAGTGCGGGCCGTTATTACTTGTGAGGATTGTTCCATGGCTACTAACCGTTCCCGCCGTCTGCGCAAAAAACTCTGTGTGGATGAATTCCAGGAGCTGGGCTTTGAGCTGAATCTGAACTTCAAGGAAGACTTGAGCGAAGAGGCCATTGATGCATTTCTGGATGCGTTCCTGAGCGAGGCGATGGAAGCAAATGGTCTGGCCTATGTTGGCGGTGACGATTTTGGTCTGGTTTGCCTGGCCAAGCGTGGTTCGGTCAACGAAGAACAGCGTGCAGCCGTTGAGAGCTGGCTGAAAGCCCGTTCTGAGCTGACTGAGCTGACTGTTAGCCCGCTACTGGACGTGTGGTACCCAGAGACTCCAGTCAACAAGGCTTGAGTCTGATTCATCGGGGCCCGATTTCGGGCCCCGAGTTGTTTAGGCTGAGCCCAATCTGCTCTCATTTCAGGCCAGCTCTGGCCAATATTGCCTGTTCGTCGATCTGATCAATCTGATTGTCTTGCATAAAGCGTTTGGCGTAGTGCAGGTAGATCTGTTTCCGGATGAAGAGCCCAAACAGTTCGGCATCGATATGGCCGTTTGTGCACATGCCCGCCATGATGTTGAGCGACTCAGACAGGCGTTTCCCTTTCTTGTAGGGGCGGTCCACCGCAGTTAGCGCCTCGAATATATCGGCAATTGCCATCATTCTGGCTGGCAGCGACATGTCTTCGCGTTTCAATCGCTTGGGATAGCCCGTGCCGTCCATTTTTTCGTGATGAGCCCCGGCAAGATCGGCCACGCTACGAAGGTGCGGCGGGAACGGCAGAAGGGTCAGCATGCGGATGGTCTGGAGCATATGACCGTTGATGATGTAGCGTTCTTCGTCGGTCAGGGTGCCGCGCCGTATGCCAAGGTTATACAGCTCACCGCGGTTGTACTTGTACGGAGGCTCCTGCATTTTGAAATTCCACGGATTGTTCTGTGCGATTTTTTCATTCGGCGGGCGTTCAAACAGATGTTCCGGCTTGTCACTCAGCAAGTATTCGGCGACCGGGAGAGCAGGTTCGGTGGTACGTGACTGGCGCTGGTTTTCTTCCCAGGACAAGCCTATGCGATCACTGAGGGTACGGCTCCAGGTCCTTTGTCCAATCTCGTGGAGCCGCTGCAGAGCGCTTTCGTCCATGGCTTCACTGCCGAGGTTGCACTGGGCGACAAATGCGAATTCATCGTCGAGTGTATGTAGCAGGTTGTCTCTGATTTGGGCCAGTTCTTCTGTGTTGCCACCGTTAGCCACTGCTTGCCAGTAGCTGATCCAGGCGTCGCGTTTGATAACCTCAAATCGCATGCGCACTTCATGCAGACGGTCGTAGAGGGTTTCCAGTTTGGTGGCTTTATCCACCACGTATTCGGGCGTAGTGATTTTGCCGCAGTCGTGTAGCCAAGCGGCGATGTGCAGGGCTTCCCAGTCTTCGTCTGTGGGTTGGTAATCTCGGAACGGCGCTTCTTCGCTCTCGGCTGCAGCTTTGGCCAGCATCAGGGTGATTTCTGGAACCCGCTGGCAATGCCCGCCGGTGTAGGGGCTTTTGGCATCGATGGCACCTGCCAGCAGTTGGATAAAGGCATCCAGCAGGTTTTTTTGCTGCTCCAGTAGACGCTGACTTTCGATGCAGAGCGCAGCAACTCCAGAGACCGCTTCGACAAATGCAATCCGCTCCGGCCGCAGCATGGCTAGATTGTCGTCTTGTCCTTCGTTTCGGTTCAGTAGTAACAGCACGCCAAGTGTTTGCCCCTGGCGATTATGCAAGCCGGTGCAGACCAAGTGGGCTTGCTCGCAAGATAGCGCCTGCAAGATGCCGTGAAAGGTATCCGAGGCTGTCTCCCCCAGCGACTCGCTGATGCTGGTACCGCCTGACGCAACGTGTTTGAACACATTAGGTGTGTCATCTGCGGCGAGGTCGATGTGACTAAGGTTGTGTTCACTCAGGTCTTGCTGCTGACCATCAATAAACAGTCCGATGGGTTCCAGGTCGTGGCCGTTCAGCAGGTAGAGCAAGCCAGCATGGGCCTCGCTGAGCTCAACGGTTTCCCGCAGCACTCGCTTGAGCAGCGAATCAAAGCGCGTTTCGGCGGATAGGCTGGCAGTGATATCAAGGAAGCTCGACAAGGTCTCCTTCATGCGCTTCATCGACACCGCGAGTTGGTCGACTTCTTTAACCAGGCTGCGCCCGCTGGCGGGGTAACTGAAGTCGAAGCGCCTTATCGCCTCAGCTTCTCCGACCAGAACCCGCAGGGATTTGGCCAGGATATGGGAGAGCAGCCAGGCCAGAGGTATGCACAACAACAAAATGGTCAGGCTGATGGCGGCGGCCTGCCAGCGGATTCGGTAGGCATCGCTCAGCAGCTCTTTTTCAGGGGCAAGAATGAGCAGGCGTAAACCGTTGGGACCGCCCTCGCTGAACTTTGAGTAGGACACTTGCCAGCGTTCATGATTTATCACGACATGGTTCAGCGGGCTGCCGTCATCCACATCGAGCGTTAAAAAGGTGTCCAGCACCGGACTCAGTTCTGCGATATGTGTGCGCTGCTGATCGTTACCGGGTTTGATCAGCTTGCCAGCATCAGGGTAGGCCACAACCCGTCCGTCTGGGCTGTACAGGACCAGCTCGGAGGAGGGTGTCAGTGTGTGTGCGGCCAGGGTGGCGGAAAGGTCGGCCAGAGTCAGGTCGGCGGCGACCACTACCCCTTTATCATCACTGGCCAAGGCCAGGGTTGTGCCGATCTCTTTGGTAGAGAAGAAACTGTAAGGCTCGGTGGTGTAATGGCCAGGCCTTTGCAAGGCGTTGCTATACCACGGGCGACTGCGTGGGTCGTAGGGCTCGCGCAGGTTCTGGCGGCGGCTGATGATGTTAAGTTGCGCATCGATGTAAAGAAATTCCGAGTCCGCACGGCGTTCACTGATCCGGTCGATACTCCAGACTTGGTACGCTGCTTCGGGCGGGGCATAGAACAGCTCCCGGGTCGTCTGGTTGCGTAGGGCACGCACCATGTAGAAGCTGCCATTGGGGTAGCCCACGTAGATCGACGTGAGCCGAGGATTATCAATCAGAGCTTGGGTGAAGATCGGCAGCATCACCATACGGGCGTGACGGTCGCGTCCGCTGAGTTGTTCATTGCGCGCGAGCAAGTTGAGCATGGAACGGATCGGCTGGTAGGTGCCTTTCAGGTCGGCTTCGACGCTATTGCGCATTTGCCCGAACAGCTGACTGCTGCTGTCGAGGATGATCTTGCTGGTCTGCTGATAATTGAAAATACCCAAGATGATGCCTGACCCCAGCAGCAACAGGCTGAATAGCAGGCTTATGTGAATGTGCAGGGCAAACCTGCGCTTGTCAGACTCCGGAAGGGTATGCATTCGACACCTTAGTACTTAATGCTCTGTCGAAAGCATAGTGAAAGCTGGACAGTTTGCTGCCCGCGCGTTGCGCCCCATTGGAAAAGTGTGCGGGGGGGCTGCTTACTGTTCGTTTTGAGGGGCAGGCATCGGTGGCTGGCGCTGCTCTATCCTGCGTGCCAGCCCATAAATGAACAGCGCCACTGTCAGACCAATCGCCACACCCAGCAGGCTGTTGAACAGTCGGATGGCTGGTAGATGCCAGTCATGGGACAGGCTTTCTGCCAGCAGCACGAAGCAAATGGTGGTTTGTGCCACGAACAGGCCGTAATGGTTGGCTTGCAGTGCCCGGCTGAGAACGATTAGAGGCAATACCAAACTGATCATCATGACCGGGTTCTGTAGGCTGTGGCCCAGCAGAATCAGCAGGCCGGCTGCGCTAAGGCCGGCCAGTGTGGATTGAACGGCCCTGACCAGGCTGCCTTTGAACTCCAGTTGCAGGGTCGAGAGGACGGTAATAGTGAGCCAGTAGCCACGATGCAGATTGGCCAGATTGACTACCAAGCCCGACAGAGCAAAGGCCAGGGTACAGCCCAGTGCATGCAGACGCCATTTATGCTGCGGCATGCGTTTGGCATGTTGGCGCAGTACTTTAAACAAGCTGCGCAAGCGCGGTATATGCGGCCACATGCGTAGGCCATGAAAGCCGCGCAGGAAAAACGCCAGCAGCATGACCCACAGTCCGCCGAGGATAAACAACATCGCGGCAGCATACGGGCTGTTCATCGCGCCCAGGCTTTGTTGGGCCTGGCCGAGGCACAAGCAGATAGCCAAGCCCACGCCTAATTTTCCGGCCTCACTGCCAAAACGCTGCAGCCATGCCAGTAGGAAACCGTATGCGGCAAACACAAACAGACTGTAGACATGTTGGTCGGCAACCCAAAACCCCAGTCCGGCACTCAGTGCCCCAAGCATGCACAGCATCAGCATGCGCAACATGCCCAGGCGATGCATAGGATTGGCTTGGGCTGCTTGAAAGGCACCAACCGACGCCCAGAGAAAGCCGGGATGAGCGCTGAACAGCCCCAGCAGTAAGGGCAATCCGCAGCCCAGCCCAGCCACCAGCGCAGCCCCCCACGCGGGAGGGCCGGCATGCCAGCTGAATATTTCTCTGAGAGATGTGCGCATGGTTTAAACCGGACTGGAGCGCCCCGTCATTTCGCGGGCCATTTCAGTAGCGTAGCTGTCCGTCATCCCGGCGATGAAGTCGATCATGCGCAAAAAGGCGTGGTAAAGGGAGCTATTAGGATCGGGGGCGTTGTTGCCTAAAAGATCAAGGATTCGCCGGTTCTTAAACGAAGGGCTACGTCCTCCGTGTTGCTCAAGGGCTGCACCGCAAAATGCGTTGAGGAGAATCTCAAGCGTGGTGTAAGCCCCGATTTCATGCAGGGTTTTACGCTTATCTTGGAAGATTTTCTGGCGGGCCATGTCTTTTGCACTTTGTACGCAGTGTTTGGCGGTGCCGTGCATGTGCTCCACCAGGTCACCGCTGAGATTACCCGCCAGCAGCGCATCTTGCTGCTCGACAAAAGCCTGGGCGGCGGCATTGGTCAGGTGCTCGATGGCTTTGCCACGTAAAATCGCCAGTTTCCGCCGTCTGGAATCGCTAGGACCCAGCTGGCGGTAGGTTTCCGGTAAGTCTTCACCGACCAGACCGAGGAGCAGAGCTTCTACTTCACTGTATTCGAGTAGCTCCATTTCCAGGCCGTCCTCCAGGTCGATTAGGCCGTAGCAGATGTCGTCCGCTGCTTCCATCAGGTACACCAGTGGGTGGCGTGCCCAGCGTTCATCTTCCAGTTGCGGTAAGCCCAGCTTGTGGGCGATCTGGCTCAAGACAGGCAGTTCATTCTGGTAACAGCCAAACTTGTGCTTCTTATAGCCTAGGGCTTCTGCGTGTCGGGCTGTCCAAGGGTATTTCAGGTAGCTGCCCAAGGTTGCGTAGGTCAGCCGTGTGCCGCCATCAAACTGGTGATACTCCAGCTGGGTTAGCACGCGAAAACCCTGGGCATTGCCTTCGAAGTTGAGAAAATCATTGCGCTCGCTGTCGCTCATACTGTCCAGCCAGCCGCGCTGGGCAGCCTGATGGAACCAGTGGCGGATGGCATCTTCACCTGAGTGGCCGAAGGGCGGATTGCCGATGTCGTGGGCCAAACAGGCAGACTGCACGACTACGCCCAAATCACTGGGCGCACACCATTCAGGCAATGTGTCACGGATCATCTCGCCAACGCGCATACCTAACGAGCGTCCCACACAGCCGACTTCCAGAGAGTGGGTCAGGCGGGTGTGAATGTGGTCGTTGCTGGAGACAGGATGGACCTGAGTTTTGCGGCCCAGACGGCGGAATGCGCCGGAGAAGATGATGCGGTCGTGGTCTTTGTGAAAAGGGGTACGTCCAAGTTCGGCTGCACTATGGGTAGGTTTGCCGAGTCGTTCACGGTTAAGCAGTGAGTGCCAATCCAAAGCTGATCCTCGCCATAACAGGCCAATGCCCGCTAGCTTCGGTTTTATGGCGGGAGGATGCAAGATCCCGGCGTATTAAACCCGTCAATTATCAGGGAAATCAGCTTTTAACTTTGCGACGCAAAAGGGGCAGCGCAATCAGCGCCAGACGTAGTACTTGCCGCCACCCACGGCGCTTGCGCCCCAGGGCTGTGAACAATAGTGCACCGCCGGTTAGCCACAACGGAGCGGGGCCGGCTTTTAACGTGCTGCCAATGGAACTGCGCAGCCCCTGGACTTTGCGCAGCGGCTCCAGCATCACCAGAGCCTCATGGCGCATTTCCTGACGATGCAGTTCGAGTTGCATGCGTAGTACCGATTTTCGCAGTTCACGGCGTGAGGCTTTGGCGGGTACTTCAGGAAGGTTCATGGCAGTAATTGCTCCCGGTCGCGGGCCAATTCTTCGAGACTCGCACTGAAAGGTGTCGGGGCATTACGTAAGCGGCTGATCAGGACACCCACGCAGGTCAGCAGCCCCAGCGCATAAAAGGCGCACAGTAGGCAGATGACCAACAAGCGGTGGTCGTCCCAAAAAGCGATCAGCAAGGCTGCCGAAAGGCCGAAGATAAGCAGCAAAGCAAACAGAAGCCCCAGGCCGGTGACTATCAGCAGGGTGAGCGTATTGCTTTGCTGCTCTTTTAACTCTTCGACAAACAGGGCGACATGGCCTTGCAACAGTCCCAACAGAGCGCTGGCAAATCGGCGGGGGGAGTTGCTGCGCGTACTTTCAGTGGTGGGCGTTGTTGCGTCCATGAGTTTCCCTTAACGACGGCCGATGAGCAGGCCGATCAGCACACCGATCGCAGCTGCGAAACCAATGGTCTGCCAGGGATTGCTCTGCACGTAGCCTTCTGTGGCATCAATTGCAGCTTTGCCACGTTCTTTAAGGGATTCTTCGGTGCCCTTCAGTGCGTCCCGGGCCTTACTTAGGCTGTTTCGGAGTTGTTCGCGCAGGCTCTCTGCCTGATCGCCAGCCAAGTCGGCGGATTCCTGAAGTAGTTTTTCGGTATCAGAAACCAAAGACTGGAATTGTTCGAGCAGTTTGTCTTGCGCGGCATTGGCAGTTGAAGCGGACTTACGGGGCATTGTTTCTTCCTCTTCCGTGTAGGGTGTGATCCATTCGACTTTGATCAGGGACAAATGTTCACAAATTAACTAGCACTTAAGTGTGGCTTTTGAGTATGGGACGGCCTCACAAAATGTGCCCAATGTCATTCGTCAGATCGTATGCGCTGCTCAACGTTACGCCATTAGTCCGGTTATTAAGACGTATGCCTAAAGAATAGTCCGGGGCTGCCGCTATAGAGCTGAATACCCGTTTCAGGTGCACTGTCATGAATCCCTTGGCTAGCTTTGCCTCCGCAGCTTCCCGCCTTCCGGCGTTCAATCCGCAACCTATCAGCCGCAACGGCGTTGATGGTCAGTCGACGCTGGCTAACCGTTTGGGCGAGCGGTTAGGACTTGAGCCGGGCGCATTAACGACTAAGGCCAGTGATTATTCGCCGGATAAAGTGGCGGAACGAGTGCTGGGATTCGTTGGGCAGCGCCTGCAGGCTGAAAAAGCTGCAGGGGCGGATACCGCGCAGTTACAAGGTTTACTCGATCAGGCCCGGGCCGGGATTGAGAAGGGCTTTGCTGACGCCCGCAAGATTCTCGATGGAATGGGCGCACTGCAGGGCAAGGTGGCTGAGGATATCGACTCAACCTATCAGAAGATTCAGGATGGTCTCGGCGAGCTGTCCAAGCAGATCAAGCCTTTGTCTGGTAGTACCGCGAATCTGAGCGCAGCAGCCTACAGTGAGCGCTTTACCGCTCAGGCTGAGACCTTTGATATGGCGATCACCACTCGTGATGGTGATCGTCTGCGTATCTCTGTGGCACAAGCCTCGGCCAATTGGTCGCAGAGCGCAGCAGCATTTAGTAGCAACGGCTCCAGCAGTGTGGCAGTTGCCAGCAGCCAGTCAGGCAGCATCCAGATCGGCGCCTGGCAGGTTCAGGTGGATGGCGAGCTTGACGATGAAGAAGTGGCCGCGCTGGAAAAACTCTTTAGTCAGGTACAGGAGCTGTCTGACAAGTTTTACGCCGGCGATCTGTCCGGGGCCTTCGATAAGGCCATGAACTTAAAAATGGATGGCGAACAACTCGCGTCCATGAGCCTACGACTGACCCAGACTAGCATTCGCCAGGCAACCGACGCTTACAGTGCAGTCGCTCAGGAAGGCAATGGCCAGGCCAGTAGTGCTGTTAACGGTTGGCTGGCCGACTACGCCCAGGCATTGTTGGATGCGCTGAAAAGCGCTGAACAGGTCTCGGATAAAGAGGCGGCTCCGGAAAACCTGCTGGCACTGCTTAACGGTGGTTTCTCGCTGGATGACCGCTTCAGCCCGGCGGCATTGGACAAGGCCGGCCAACTCAATCAGAGCTTGCTTGAAGGACTCAGCAAGCTGATCTAGGTCTCTAAGTCAGGCGCAGTGATAGACTACTGCGCCTTTCGTTACCTGGATGCCTGCTGATGTTTCCCGAGTGCCAACTGTTCGGAACCCTTGGTTGCCACCTTTGCGAAGTGGCTGAGGCGGTGCTCATGCCGTTTGCTGAGCGTGGCCTGCTGGTCGAGTTAATCGATATTGCCGAACAAGAACAATGGGTCGAGGCTTATGGCTTGCGCATACCGGTATTGCGTCGATTGGACACCGGCGCGGAGCTCAACTGGCCGTTTGCTGCTGAGCAGGTTGTGGAATTTCTGCAGACCACTTGAGTTTGATGTGATTGCAACTGAACTAAAAAGGGCCGCTAATGCGGCCCTTTTTAGTTGCCGGGATTCACAAGGCCCGTATACGGATCAGCATGCCGATGCTGCCACCGTCCAGATAGGTTAATTCTCCCACGCTCAGGCGCGAGGTGCGCTTGAGTCGCTCGCTCTGGGAAATTGAACCATGGTTGTCGAAGCGATTGACCCAAATGTCGGCATCCAGCTCCACCGGTCGTTTTTCGCGCAGGGTAATGGTGCCTTGTACCGGAAAGTGCCCGAACTGGCCTTGCCCCTCACTGATGGCAACGCTGCTGTCATCACTGCTGATGCTTTGCTGCCAGGCTTTGTGTAGCAGAATCTGATAGCCGTTCTCAGGTGTCAGTTTGCTGGCCTCATCGTTCAGTGTGGAAACGCGACTGATACTACTGTCTAAGACGCGGGCATTTTCGCTCCAGTCATCCTTGGGCTGTTGAGTGCTTGGGATGACCTGCTCAGACTGGCGAAAAACGATGGTTTCGACCAAGAACAAGCTATCTGCCAGTGCAGCAGGGGCGTTGAGCCCGCCGAATAGGGTAAGTACGAGCAAAGCCAGTGAACGTAATGCACGCATGAAGCAATCCTTAGGTTGACGGGGTGAGGCGTTCAAACAAGGCCTCAATTGTATTGAAACGCTCTTCGGCGCGCTCCATCGGCACCTGGAATTTGAAGAGAGTTGCACCTTCGAATTTGTAGCGGTTTGGTGCGCTCTGAATCAGCTTGATCAGGGTCAGAGGGTCGACGCAGGTGTCCGTCGCAAACTCTACCCGTCCGCCTTGCGGACCTGCATCGACTTTGGTGATGCCAAGCTTTTCTGCCTGCAGTTTCAGCAGCGTCAGGCGGATCAGGTTCTTGGTCGCATCCGGCAGCAGGCCGAAGCGGTCGATCATCTCCACTTGCAGCTCTTTCAGGCCTTCCTCATCGCTGGCGTTGGCGATGCGTTTGTACAGAATTAGGCGCGCATGCACATCCGGCAGATAATCCTCGGGGATCAGCGCCGGTACGCGCAGGTTTATTTCCGGGCCGCCGCCCAGTGGTTGTTCCAGATTTGGCTGTTCACCCTTGCGGATGGATTTGACTGCCCGTTCGAGCATTTCCATATACAGGGTGAAGCCGACCGCCTGGATCTGCCCGCTCTGGCCATCGCCAAGCAGTTCGCCAGCACCACGGATTTCCAAGTCGTGGGTGGCTAGGGTAAAGCCAGCGCCAAGGTCTTGCGCGCCGGAAATGGCTTCCAGACGCTTTTGCGCGTCGTCGGTCATCGCCTTGCGCGCTGGAGTCAGTAGGTAGCAGTACGCTTGGTGGTGGCTGCGGCCGACGCGGCCACGCAGTTGGTGCAGTTGCGCCAAGCCGAACTTGTCGGCGCGCTCAATGATGATGGTGTTGGCGCTCGGGACGTCGATGCCGGTTTCGATAATGGTTGAGGCCACCAGCACGTTGAAGCGCTTGTGGTAGAAATCGCCCATCACCTGTTCCAGCTCGCGCTCGCGCATCTGCCCGTGACCGATGCCAATACGAGCTTCCGGGACCAATTCAGCCAGGTCTGCGGCACATTTTTCGATGGTTTTTACATCGTTGTGCAGGTAATACACCTGGCCACCACGTAGCAGTTCACGCAGCAACGCTTCCTTAATGACGTTGTTGTGTTCTTCCATCACAAAGGTGCGCACAGACAGGCGACGGGCGGGCGGCGTGGCGATAATCGACAGATCGCGCATGCCGGCCACAGCCATATTCAGGGTGCGCGGAATTGGTGTAGCGGTGAGGGTGAGAATGTCCACCTCGCTGCGCAGCGCTTTGAGCTGTTCCTTCTGGCGCACCCCAAAACGGTGTTCTTCGTCGATGATCACCAGCCCCAGATTGCTGAACTTGACGTCATCCTGCAGCAGTTTGTGGGTGCCGATAACGATATCCACCTTGCCTTCGGCCAGTTGCTGCATGGCGTCACTGACTTCTTTGGCGCTCTTGAAGCGGCTCATCACTTCCACTTTTACCGGCCAGTCGGCGAAACGGTCACGGAAGCTGTTGTAGTGCTGCTGGGCGAGCAGGGTGGTGGGCACCAGAACGGCGACCTGTCTGCCGCTATGTACGGCAATAAAGGCTGCGCGCATGGCTACTTCGGTCTTACCAAACCCCACATCGCCGCAGACCAGGCGATCCATCGGTTTGGCTGCCAGCATGTCTTCACGCACAGCATCAATGGCGGCTTGCTGGTCGGGTGTTTCTTCGAACGGGAAGCCGGCACTGAACGTGGCGTAGTCAACTTTCGGGTCTGCGAAGGCATATCCTTCACGGGCGGCGCGGCGTGCGTAGATGTCGAGCAATTCGGCAGCTACGTCACGCACCTGTTCTGCTGCTTTGCGCTTGGCTTTTTGCCAGGTTTCAGAACCCAGTTTATGCAATGGTGCCAGAGCGTCGTCGCTGCCTGTGTAGCGGGCGATCAGATGGAGGCTGGCGACCGGTACATAGAGTTTGGCTTCGTCGGCGTATTGCAGGGCGAGGAACTCGGCGGCCTGGCCGTCGAACTCCATGGTGACTAAGCCGAGGTAACGGCCCACGCCGTGGTCGATATGCACCACCGGCGCGCCTTCGCGCAGCTCGGTTAGGTTTTTGATGACGTTGTCGCCGCCATCGCGGGTTTTCTCCCGACGCCGACGCTGCATGACGCGTTGGCCGAATAGCGGGCTTTCGGCTACCAGGGCCAGATCATCCAACAGCAGACCTTCGTCCAGCGGTGCAATGCAGATGCCCAGACGATCCTTGCCGGTAGTAAAAGCCTGCCAGTTCTCAAACTCTTTCGGCTTGAGTTTCAGTCGGGCCAACAGCTCAAGCAGCACTTCGCGGCGACCTGCGGACTCGGCGCAGAACAGTACGCGACCGGTGTATTCCTCAATAAAGCGGCGCAGCGCAGCCAGTGGCTCACCGGCTTTGGCCTGAATTGCCAGGTCTGGTAAATGGCGCGCGTTGAAGCAGCTGTTACCGACACCTTCTTCTATGTCGTCCTGACTGATGACTACGCGGGGCCAGCTTTTTAGGCGGGCAAAGCAATCTTCTACGGGTAGGAAAATATCGGCTGGAGGCAGCAGAGGGCGCTCGGGGTCGACTCTGCGGTCTTCGTAGCGGCTGCGTGCATCGGTCCAGAACTGCTCGGAGGCTTTTTCGATTCCCGGAAGTGAGAACACCTGTGTGTCAGTTGGCAGGTAATCGAAGAGGGTGGCTGTTTCTTCAAAGAACAGTGGCAGGTAATACTCGATACCGGCTGGTGTAATGCCGGTGCTGAGATCCTGATAGATCGGGCAGCGGCGGAAATCTACGTCGAAACGCTCGCGGAAGCGGCCACGGAAGTCAGTAACAGCCTTTTTCTCCAGCGGGAACTCGCGGGCAGGCAGTAGTTTGATGGATTCGACCTTATCTACGGAGCGCTGAGTTTCCGGGTCGAAGGTGCGCAGTGTCTCCACTTCATCGTCAAACAAGTCGATGCGGTAAGGCTCGCTGCTGCCCATCGGGTAGATATCAATCAGGGCTCCGCGAACTGCAAATTCGCCATGTTCGTACACCGTGTCAACGCAGCGATAGCCTGCCGCCTCAAGGTTGCCGCGCAGTTGCTCCACATCGACCTGCTGGCCGACCTCCATCACCAAGCTGCTACCCAGCAGAAAGCGCTTGGGAGCTAGGCGATGTAGTGCCGTAGTGATCGGCACAACCAAAATGCCATGTTTCAGTTCCGGCAAGCGGTAGAGAGTCGAAACCCGCTGGGAAATGATGTCCTGATGCGGAGAGAACAGGTCGTACGGCAGGGTTTCCCAGTCAGGAAAATGCAGAATCGGCAACTCAGGCGCAAAAAAACGTAGCTCCTGCTCAAGCCGCTCGGCACTTTGGCTGTCAGGCGTCAGTAATAAAGTGAAACGTTTGGCGCTGCTGGCAGCTTCGGCAATCGCCAGACTCAGTGCAGCTCCGGGCAAGTTGCCCCAATGTTGTTTCCCGGCGCTGGCCGGTAGGGACGGAAGGCGCAGTACGGACACAGGTGGCTCACGTTGGTGGTACGAAGCGGGGGATTGTAGCGGGCGATTGGCAGTGGTGTCAGTCAAGACAGTCGTGGATTGCTCCCGAACGCCGGCATCGTCATAATGTAGCCCCTTTTTTTCAGCCCCTACAAAGTGGAAGGTACTGCCCGTGACTCAGAAGCCCGACCAGTGTCTCGGTGAGTGGATTGATCGTGAAGCTCTCGCAGAAGCGATGATTCCGATGATTGGCCAGCTCTACCGTAACAATAACGTGGTCACCTCGATCTACGGCCGTGGTCTGATCAACCGTTCGGTTATCGACATTCTTAAAGCCCACCGTTTCGCACGTCATCGCCTGAGCGATGAAAGCGAACTGTCGGTTCACGATACCTTCCCGGTGCTCAAAACCATGAGCGAACTGAAGCTGGGTTCGGCTTCGGTTGATCTGGGCAAGATGGTCGGTAAGTTCAAAACCGAAGGCAATGGCCGCAGCATTGAACAGTTTGTCAAGGACGAACTGGCTGACGTTGCAGGCAAGCAGAACGGTGATGCCCGCGAAGGCACTGATGTTGTGCTGTACGGTTTTGGCCGTATCGGTCGCCTGTTGGCGCGCATCCTGATCGAGAAAACTGGCGGCGGTGACGGCCTGCGTCTTCGTGCCATCGTTGTACGTAAAGGTGCAGAGAACGACCTGATCAAGCGTGCCAGCCTGCTGCGCCGCGACTCAGTGCATGGCAAGTTCAATGGCACCATCACCATTGATGAAGCCAACAACACCATCACTGCCAACGGCAACCTGATTCAGGTGATCTACTCCAACGATCCGTCCTCGGTTGACTACACCCAGTACGGCATCAAGAACGCGCTGCTGGTGGATAACACTGGTAAATGGCGTGATGCAGAAGGCCTGGGTCAGCACCTGAAGTGCCCGGGCGTTGATCGCGTGATTCTGACTGCACCTGGCAAAGGCGCGCTGAAGAACATCGTTCACGGCATCAACCACAGCGAAATCAGTGCTGACGACAAGATCATTTCCGCTGCTTCCTGCACCACCAACGCCATTGTGCCGGTGCTGAAGGCTGTTAATGATCAGTACGGCATCGTCAACGGTCACGTTGAAACCGTTCACTCCTACACTAACGACCAGAACCTGATCGACAACTTCCATAAAGGAAGCCGTCGCGGTCGTAGTGCTGCGCTGAACATGGTTATCACTGAGACTGGCGCGGCCACTGCTGCGGCCAAGGCTCTGCCGGTGTTGAAAGGCAAACTGACCGGTAACGCGATCCGTGTTCCGACGCCGAACGTTTCTATGGCTATCCTCAACCTGAATCTTGAGAAGGCCACCACCCGCGAAGAGATCAACGAGTACTTGCGCCAGATGGCCATGCACTCCGAGCTGCAGAAGCAGATCGACTTCGTACAGTCGCAGGAAGTTGTTTCGACTGACTTCGTTGGCTCGCGCCACGCAGGTGTAGTCGACGCAGAAGCCACTATCTGCAATGACAACCGTGTTGTGCTGTACGTGTGGTACGACAATGAGTTCGGTTACAGCTGTCAGGTGATTCGTGTGATGGAAGATATGGCCGGTGTAAATCCGCCAGCTTTCCCACGCTAATCGCTAAGTAACAAAAAACGGGAGCTTCGGCTCCCGTTTTTTGTTTGTGATGTTTTGAATTTTGCACAGCAGTGGTTGCTTTTTTGTTTTACAAAAGGTGTGTGTAAGGCCGTTTTACGCATGTGGCGTAGGTTTACGTGCAAAGCCAACGGTCAAGAAAAACAAGGTCTTGTGTGGCCAGTCTTTGGTTCTGGCCTCTATAATTGGCCAGATTTTCCCGCGACCGACATTTAAGTGCAGTGTTTGATGGATTCAAACGCTGTGTCGCACTTTTAAATTTCAGCAGGTGCGATCGGTAACCTAAAAGGCTTAATAAATCAGTGGTTAGGCAAACCTATGATCAAAATCAAACATGGGCTTGATTTGCCCATAACCGGCGAGCCGGTGCAGCGTATTGAGGCTGGTAAGCCTGTGCGTAGCGTCGCCGTCATAGGCTTCGACTATCACGGCATGAAACCGACCATGGACGTTCAGGTCGGTGATCGCGTCAAACTTGGACAAGTATTGTTTTCGGACAAAAAGTCCCAGGGCATCCATTACACCGCCCCGGCAGCGGGGGTTGTCAGTGCCATTCACCGTGGTGAAAAGCGTGTACTGCAATCGGTCGTAATCGATGTTGACGGCGATGAGGCCATTACATTTGCTCATCTCAGTGCAGACAAACTGAGCACTGCCGGTGATGAAAAAGTTCGTGAATTGCTGCAGCAGTCAGGCCTGTGGACTGCGCTGCGCACGCGTCCGTTCAGCAAGGTGCCAGCTATAGATGCTGTGCCAGCATCGATTTTTGTCACTGCAATCGATACGCACCCTCTGGCAGCCGATCCGACTGTGATCATTGCTGAATACGCAGCAGACTTTGAGAACGGCCTGAAGGTTTTGACCAATCTGGCCAAAGTCTTCCTGTGTAAAGCGGATGGCAAGCAATTGCCGGGCGAGCAGGTAGCTAATGTGCACACCGAAGCATTCGCTGGTCCGCACCCAGCGGGGCTAGCTGGTACGCATATTCATTTCCTTGACCCGGTACATGTGCACAAGAGCGTATGGACTATCAACTATCAGGATGTGATTGCGGTCGGCAAATTGTTCACTACAGGCCAGCTTTGGACAGAGCGCGTGGTGTCTCTGGCCGGGCCGGTTGTCAATCAACCGCGTCTGTTACGTACCCGTTTGGGGGCCAATCTCTCTGAGCTGACCGCGGGTGAGTTGAATAGCGGTAACAACCGTGTAGTGTCCGGCTCTGTTTTGGGTGGCCGTACTGCCCGCGGTGCGTGCGACTTCCTGGGGCGTTATCACCTCCAGGTTTCCTGTCTGGCTGAAGGTAATGAGCGCGAACTCCTGCATTACATGCGCGCCGGCGTGAACAAGCATTCGGTAATGAATATCTTTATTTCCAAGCTTATGGCCGCCAAGAAATTTGCCTTCTCCACAAGCACAAATGGCAGCCCACGTGCCATGGTTCCGGTAGGTAACTATGAGGCAGTGATGCCGCTGGATATCCTCCCAACTCAACTGCTGCGTTATCTGATCGTTGGTGATACCGAAATGGCCCAGAAACTCGGCTGTTTGGAACTCGACGAAGAAGATCTGGCGCTGTGCACCTATGTCTGTGCTGGCAAGTATGAATATGGCCCGATCCTGCGGGACAACCTCACCCGCATCGAGAAGGAGGGTTAATCCGTGGGCATTCGTGCATTTCTCGATAAGATCGAGCACAACTTCGAAAAGGGCGGTAAGTACGAAAAGTGGTATGCCTTATATGAGGCATTTGACACCTTCTTCTACCGTCCAGGCAGTGTGACCAAGACTACCGCTCACGTGCGTGATGGCATCGACCTCAAACGCATGATGATCACCGTGTGGCTGTGCACCTTTCCGGCCATGTTCTTTGGTATGTGGAACGCGGGCTACCAAGCCAACCTGATCTTTGCCCAGAGCCCCGAGCTGCTGGCAAGCCAAGATGGCTGGCGCTTTGCTTTGATCGGCTCGCTGGCTGGCTTCGATCCGAACAGCCTGTGGGACAACTTCATCCAGGGTGCTGCTTACTTCCTGCCTGTCTACGCGGTGACCTTCATCGTCGGCGGCTTCTGGGAAGTGCTCTTTGCTTCGATCCGCAAACATGAAGTTAACGAAGGCTTCTTCGTCACCTCCGTGCTGTTTGCCCTGATTCTGCCGCCGAGCATCCCACTGTGGCAGGTTGCATTGGGGATCAGCTTTGGTGTGGTGATCGGTAAGGAAGTATTCGGTGGTACCGGCAAGAACTTCCTCAACCCGGCACTTGCTGGCCGTGCATTTCTGTTCTTCGCCTACCCGGCGCAAATGTCCGGCGATCTGGTGTGGACCACTGTGGATGGCTTTGCTGGTGCAACATCCCTGAGCCTGGCTGCGTCTGGCGGTATTGATAACGTCATCAATCACGGTGTTACTTGGATGGATGCCTTTATTGGTACGATTCAAGGTTCGCTGGGGGAAACCAGCACGCTGGCCATCATGATCGGTGGTTTGGTGTTGCTGCTGAGCAAGATTGCTTCGTGGCGCATTGTGGCAGGCGTCATGCTGGGCACGATTGCTACCAGCATGTTGTTCAACTCAATCGGATCGGACAGCAATCCGCTGTTCGCCGTGCCGTGGTACTGGCACGTCGTGATGGGGGGTTTTGCGTTCGGTATGTTCTTCATGGCAACCGATCCCGTTTCGGCGTCCATGACCAATACCGGCAAGTGGATCTTCGGTGCCCTGATCGGTGTGATGGTTGTGCTGATCCGTGTGGTCAACCCGGCTTTCCCTGAGGGCATGATGCTGGCGATCCTGTTCGCCAACCTGTTTGCACCGCTGATCGACCACTTTGTCGTTCAAGCCAATATCAAGCGGAGGCTGGCACGCAATGTCTAGTCAAAAAGAATCCACCATCCGCACGCTGACGGTGGCAGTACTGGTGTGCTTGGTGTGCTCGGTGTTCGTCGCCGGCGCTGCCGTGGCACTGAAGCCGACCCAGGTTGAAAACCGCCTGTTGGACAAGCAGCGCAGTATCCTTGCCATTGCTGGCTTGGGAGAGGCTGGCATGTCCGGTGCCAAGGTCAAGGAAGTGTTCGACAGCACCATTACCGCCAAGCTGGTGGACCTGGAGAGCGGTAAGTTCTCTGATGCGTTTGATCCGATTACCTTCGACCCGCTCAAGGCCGCCAAGGATCCGAAAACCTCCGAGGTTCTTAAGGGCAGCGAAGATATAGCCGGGATCAAGCGCCAGGAGCGTTACACCACTGTTTACTTGGTGGAAAAGAACGGCGAAATGGACACCCTGATCCTTCCGGTGCGTGGTTATGGCCTGTGGTCGACCCTGCACGGTTTTATCGCCCTGAAAGGTGACTTGAACACTGTTGTGGGCATGGGCTTCTACCAGCATAGCGAGACTCCTGGTCTCGGTGGCGAGGTGGACAATCCGAAATGGAAAGGCCAATGGCCTGGCAAGACCCTTTTCGATGAAAACGGCAAACTCGCCGTACAGATCGTCAAGGGCGGTGTCGATCCGCAGAGCCCGCAAGCTACTCACCAAGTCGACGGCCTGGCCGGCGCCACCCTGACCAGCGTCGGTGTGGACAAGCTGCTGAAGTTCTGGCTCGGCCAGAACGGCTTCGGCCCGTTTATCGCTAACCTGCGTGCAGGGGAGGCCTGATCATGTCGCAGCCGACTATTAAAGAAGTCCTGCTTAATCCGATCTTCAACAACAACCCTATTGGTCTGCAGATCCTCGGAATCTGCTCGGCGCTGGCAGTGACCTCGAACTTGCAGACCGCGCTGGTGATGTCCGCCGCGCTGACGCTGGTGACTGGCTTCTCCAACCTGTTCATCTCGATGATCCGCAGCCAGATCCCGGGTTCGATCCGCATGATCGTGCAGATGGTGATCATCGCCTCGCTGGTAATCGTGGTCGATCAGGTCCTCAAGGCCTATGCCTTCAGTTTGTCCAAGCAGCTTTCGGTGTTCGTTGGTCTGATTATCACCAACTGCATCGTGATGGGGCGTGCCGAAGCTTTCGCCATGCAAAATCCGCCCATGTTGTCGTTCTTTGACGGCATCGGTAACGGTCTGGGCTATAGCGCCATGCTAATTGCGCTGGGTGTCATCCGTGAGCTGTTCGGTGCCGGCAAACTGATGGGCTACGAGGTCTTTTCGGTGGTCAACGATGGTGGTTGGTATCAGCCCAACGGCATGCTGTTGCTGCCGCCTTCCGCGTTCTTCCTTATCGGTCTTTTCATCTGGGCTATCCGTAGCTGGAAGAAGGATCAGGTAGAGGCGAATGCCTACAAGATGGCACCTCAGGTATCCAGCAAGGAGGCCTACTAATGGAGCATTATCTCAGCCTGCTGGCCAAGGCTGTGTTCGTCGAGAACATGGCGCTGGCTTTCTTCCTAGGCATGTGTACTTTCATCGCTATCTCCAAGAAGGTCGAGACTGCAATTGGTCTGGGCATCGCGGTGATTGTGGTGCAGGTCATCACCGTGCCGGCGAACAACCTGATTTATACCTATCTGCTGAAGGATGGTGCGCTGGCGTGGGCTGGTCTGCCTGAGGTCGATCTAAGCTTCCTTGGCCTGCTCAGCTACATTGGCGTGATCGCGGCTATCGTACAGATCCTCGAGATGCTGCTGGATAAATACGTACCGGCGCTCTACAACGCCTTAGGCGTGTTCTTGCCGCTGATCACCGTGAACTGCGCCATCATGGGTGGCACCCTGTTCATGGTAGAGCGCGACTACAACCTGGCCGAAAGTACCGTTTATGGATTTGGCTCTGGTCTGTCTTGGGCGCTGGCGATAGCCGCGCTGGCGGGTATCCGCGAGAAGCTCAAGTACAGCGATGTACCGGCTGGCTTGCAGGGGCTGGGCATCACCTTCATCACCATCGGTCTGATGTCGTTGGGCTTCATGTCCTTCTCCGGCGTGCAGCTGTAAGGAAAGGATGAACAGATGAATTACGAAATCTTTCTCGCCATCGGCATGTTCACCGCCATTGTTTTGGCGTTGGTGGTGCTGATTCTCGCTGCCCGCGCCAAGCTGGTTTCCAGCGGTGACGTAAGCATCGAGATCAACGGCGAAAAAACCATCGTTGTACCGGCTGGCGGCAAGCTGCTGCAGACGCTGGCCAACCATAACATCTTCCTGTCCTCTGCCTGTGGTGGTGGTGGTACCTGCGCTCAGTGCAAGTGCATTGTGGAAAGCGGTGGTGGTGAGATGCTGTCCACCGAAGAATCGCACTTCACCAAGCGTGAGGCCCGTGCGGGCTGGCGCCTGTCTTGCCAGACTCCGGTTAAGCAGGACATGAAGATCGAAGTCCCGGAGGAGGTCTTCGGAGTCAAGAAGTGGGAATGCACCGTCGAGTCCAACCCGAACGTCGCTACGTTCATCAAGGAGCTGACGCTGAAGTTGCCCGAAGGCGAGAATGTCGATTTCCGTGCCGGTGGTTATGTGCAATTGGAGTGTCCACCGCACGAAGTTCACTATAAGGACTTCGATATTCAGGAGGAGTATCGCGGTGACTGGGACAGGTTCAACCAGTGGAAATACGTGTCCAAGGTTGAGGAAACCGTCATTCGCGCTTACTCGATGGCTAACTACCCGGAAGAAGAGGGGATTGTTAAGTTCAATATCCGTATCGCCTCGCCGCCTCCTGGTAAGGACGATCTGCCGCCAGGCAAGATGTCTTCCTATGTGTTCAGCCTCAAGCCGGGCGATAAGATCACTGTGTACGGACCTTTCGGTGAGTTCTTCGCCAAAGATACCGATGCTGAGATGGTCTTTATCGGTGGTGGTGCCGGGATGGCGCCAATGCGCTCGCACATCTTTGACCAGCTCAAACGCCTCAAGTCCAAGCGCAAGATCACCTTCTGGTATGGTGCCCGCTCTCTGCGTGAAGCCTTCTATACTGAGGAGTTTGACAAGCTGCAGGCTGAGAACCCGAACTTCCAGTGGCATCTGGCTTTGTCCGATCCTCTGCCAGAAGACAATTGGACGGGTTACACCGGCTTCATCCATAACGTGCTGTACGAGAACTACCTCAAGGATCATCCTGCTCCAGAGGACTGTGAGTTCTACATGTGCGGCCCACCCATGATGAACGCATCGGTGATCAAGATGCTGGTCGATTTGGGAGTAGAGGAGGAGAATATCCTGCTCGATGACTTCGGCGGCTAAGCATGAATTTTGTGTACCTTCGACCCGTTATTGTTGCCAGCTTGCTGGCAGCCTTAACGGGTTGCGGCTTTTCTGATCGTGTAGAAGAGTTTTCCGGCCCGACCATGGGTAGCACCTACACCATCAAATATGTTCGTAGCAGTGATTCTCCTAGCCTTGAGCAGCTCAAGGCGGAAACCCAGGCGATATTGGCTGAAGTGGATAAGCAGATGTCCACTTACCGTCCTGATTCGATAATCGAACAGTTTAACGATGCCCCGGCAGGTTCTTGCCAGGCGATGCCTGCACCGGTGTTTAAACTTATCGATACAGGTCGGGAGTTGAATGCGCTCAGTGATGGTGCATTTGATCTGACGCTTGAACCTTTGCTGAACCTCTGGGGCTTTGGTCCCAAAGCCCGTGCTGAAAAAGTCCCTGATTCAGAAGCATTGACAGCTGCCAAGGCTTTAACCGGCATGCAACACCTGCGTCGTCAGGGGGATGAACTCTGTAAAGACAATGATGTTCAGGTGGATTTCAACAGCATTGCTGCCGGATACACGGTTGACCTGATCATTCAGCGACTTGCTGAGTTAGGTATTAACAGCACTCTGGTTGAGGTCACGGGTGAGCTCAAGGCTATCGGCAAAAAGCCTGACGGCAATCCGTGGCGTATCGCGCTAGAGGCGCCACAGACAGACCAGCGTGTAGCGCAACGTATAATTGAACTGGATGGTTACGGAGTGTCCACTTCCGGTGACTATCGCAATTACTTTGAGGAAAACGGCAAGCGCTATTCGCATACGCTTGACCCGATAACCGGTGCGCCAATTACTCACAAGCTTGCGGCCGTGACGGTGATTGACCCTTCGACATTACGTGCAGATGGCTTGTCTACTCTGCTAATGGTATTGGGTACTGAGCGCGGCATGGCTTTTGCTGAGCTACATGATGTGGCGGCGTTTTTCGTGACCCGCTCTGACAGCGGGTTCGTCACAGAGGGCAGCAGTGCATTCGAGCGGTTGTTTGCTGAAGGAGATAAGCAATGATTGTTGTCATGGTGTTTGTGGTCATGCTGCTGGTTGTCGGCATGATGGCCATTGGGGTGATGATGGGGCGTAAGCCAATTGCAGGCTCATGTGGCGGTATCGCTAACTTGGGTATTGAAAAAGAATGCTCCATTTGCGGCGGCAACCGCGAGAAGTGTGAAGAGATCAATAACAATCCGCAAAACGATGCGGATGCCTTGGCGTATGACGCGACCAAGTCTTAGTTGTCTTGTCGGCCCGCTAGGCTCAAGGCTGTATTTGTATTAATTAAACCATCCGCAGATAGCTGGGTGGTGTCGCCGGAGTAAACAGAGTGGCTCCGGTACGATCTGAGGAGAAATCATGGCGGTTTATAACTACGACGTAGTGGTGCTGGGTTCCGGCCCTGCGGGTGAGGGTGCAGCAATGAACGCATCCAAGGCCGGGCGCAAGGTTGCTGTAGTGGATAACCGTCGTGAAGTTGGGGGTAATTGCACCCATCTGGGGACAATCCCGTCAAAGGCGCTGCGTCATTCCGTGCGCCAGATTATGCAGTTCAATACCAACCCGATGTTTCGCCAGATCGGCGAGCCGCGCTGGTTCTCGTTCCCCGATGTGCTGAAAAGTGCTGAGCGTGTGATTGCCAAGCAGGTGACTTCGCGCACTGGCTACTACGCACGTAACCGTATTGACGTGTTCTTCGGCACCGGCAGCTTTGCAGATGAAAACACTATCGAGGTAGTTTGCCCGAATGGTGCCGTCGAGAAGCTGGTGGCCAAGCAGATCATCGTAGCAACCGGCTCCCGTCCGTATCGTCCGGCTGACGTTGATTTCAGCCATCCGCGTGTCTATGACAGCGACACTATTCTGACGTTGAGCCACACCCCGCGTCGTCTGATCATTTACGGAGCTGGTGTGATCGGTTCCGAATATGCCTCGATCTTCAGTGGTCTTGGGGTATTGGTTGACCTGATCGACAACCGTGATCAGCTGCTGAGCTTCCTTGATGATGAAATTTCCGACGCCCTGAGCTATCACCTGCGCAACAACAACGTACTGGTTCGCCACAACGAAGAGTACGAGCGCATCGAAGGCTTGGAAAACGGCGTGATCTTGCACCTTAAATCCGGCAAGAAGATCAAGGCGGATGCGCTGCTGTGGTGTAACGGTCGCACTGGCAACACCGACCAACTGGGCTTGGAAAACATCGGAATCAAAGCCAACAGCCGCGGCCAGATCGAAGTCGACAAGCACTACCGTACTTCAGTTGCGAATGTGTACGCAGCGGGTGACGTTATCGGCTGGCCTAGTCTGGCCAGTGCTGCTTATGACCAGGGTCGTTCGGCTTCCGGCAATATCTGCGAAGGGGATAACTGGCGCTTTGTGGATGATGTTCCGACTGGCATCTACACCATCCCGGAAATCAGCTCCGTGGGTAAGAACGAGCGCGAACTGACCCAGGCCAAAATCCCATACGAAGTGGGTAAGGCCTTCTTCAAAGGCATGGCCCGTGCGCAGATTTCCAGCGAGCCTGTGGGTATGCTGAAGATCCTGTTCCATCGTGAAACCCTGGAAATTCTGGGCGTTCACTGCTTCGGCTATCAGGCTTCCGAGATTGTTCACATTGGCCAGGCAATCATGAATCAGCCGGGTGAACTGAACACGCTGAAGTACTTCGTCAACACCACGTTCAACTACCCGACTATGGCGGAAGCCTATCGTGTGGCGGCATTTGATGGTCTGAACCGTCTTTTTTGAGCGACTCCGGCCGGCGGCCTGAGCCGGCCGGAGGGGATCCGTTCAGGAACTCCAGTGAGTGGCGTTGGCCTAATCGGGAGAGTTTCTGATCAGGCTGTCTAAGAAAAACCGGCCAGTATGGCCGGTTTTTTGTGGGCGCGAATCAGGCCGGTTTAAGCACAGGCCGCTTTGCCTAATGTATCCACGGCCAGACCGGGGAAGTCAGTGATGATGCTGTCTACGCCGAAGTCAGCCAGGCGGCGCATCAGTGCTGGTTCGTTGACCGTCCAGACGGATACATGCAGGCCGTTTTTCTGTGCCTTGAGCAGGCGCTCCGGTGTGCACAGCGTCCAGTTCAATGCCAGCAGGTGGCAATCGTAGTTTTTGGCGACTTTCAGCGGATCCAGCCAAGCGTATTCGGCTACCAGTCCGCGCTTCAGGTGCGGGGCCAGCTCCTTGAGTGCGCTCAAGACTACACGGGAGCTGGATGTTACGGTGACTTTGTCAGTCAGCTGATACTTGGCGGCCAGTGCTGAGATTTGTTCCACCATGCGAGCTGAGCGCACCTTGGAGGCACTCTTGACTTCAAGTTGCCAGTGTTCGAAATCGCACTTCTGAAACAGCTCCTCAAGTCTGGGGATCGGGCAGGGTACAACTGCGCCTGGGCCACCTTTGCGGGCGTCATAAGTCACCAGCTCGGCTGCATCGTGCTCGACAACTTTACCTCTGCGACCGGTTGTACGCTTTAGGGTTGGGTCGTGAATGACCATCAGCTCGCCGTCGCGGGACAGATGCAGGTCCAGCTCGCAGCGACGTACGCCGTGACTCAGGCATTGCTGGAAACTGGCCAGTGTGTTTTCGGGCACCTCACCTTTGCCACCGCGATGTCCGTAGATAACTGTCACTGCTGCTCCTTAATGTTTTGGCTGGTGCTGGAATGATGACGAACGCTGTTGATGACATGATCGCGCTCGAAGTAGACGCTGAATTCACGGTAGTCCCAGCGCGTAATTGGTGGGTTGCCGACACTGGGATGTTCTTCATCGGCCAGGCCGAAACGCTCCAGTACAGTGCGTCTGGATTCGCCATATTGAGGAAGATGGGGCAGATCCCCGCCTTGTTGCCCGATCGGAATGCGCAGGGTATCGGCGATCGTTAGGCCTGGTAGAAGCAGCATCATAAACAGAAACTGTTTCATGACGATCTCACTTGGGTTGTTTTAGAGCCTCGCGGCGCTTTTGTGCCTGACGTTGTAGGATATGCCTTGCGAGCGTCTGGCGCTGGGCTTCAGTGAGTGACTCAAACTCAAGGCCCAACTCGAATTTTTCATTGGCTACGGCGCGGCAGTGGACTACTCGGGCGCGTAATAACAGTCCAAGTGCCTGAGGCATAAGGATCATTTTCAGCGCTAGGTGACTGTTTTGCTCAACTGGGGTGTTGTGCAGGAAATTGATGCCGCCTTCGGAAATGCTCACTTCCCGGGCCGGACCAATATCGCGAAGGAGACTTTGGGAGAGTGCCTGCCCCAGTAATTCAATGCGCTTGTTGGTGAGCTTGAGGTAATTGGCCAGCGTGCGGTCACGCTCACTGATGTTGCGTAACAGATGTTGGGATTCGATATCCATGAGTTGCAGATCGCTGAGCAGGTTGAACAGCGGTGAGCTGTCGTGAAGCTCATCACTGGCTACAGCTTCAGGACCTGTAAGCTGGGTGAATTCCAGTGCTATCGTATCGTCTATACGATAGTATTCGCGGCGATCAATATCTTCTTGCATCGGCATGGCGAATCCATAGCAACAGTAGTGGTCAGAGTGTACGGCCGCTTTTTCTGCCCTGCCACAAGGACGTTCCTTTTTCCCGCGAATCAGCCCGATATGTTCAGACCATTATTTGTATTTATTGGTACGCGCTACACGCGGGCCAAACGCCGAAGCCATTTTGTTTCTTTTATTTCCCTGACCTCGATGATTGGACTGGCACTGGGTGTGCTGGTGATGATTCTTGTGTTGTCGGTTATGAATGGCTTCGATCATGAGATGCGCACCCGTGTGCTCGGCATGGTGCCCCACGCGACTATCGAAAGCCCGACACCTATCAATGACTGGCGCGATCTGGCCCAGCGTGCGCAGGGGAATTCCCAGGTCGTAGCGGCCGCGCCGTTTAGCCAGATGCAAGGTCTGCTCAGTAATAACGGGCAGGTCCAGAAGGTGCTGATCAACGCAGTTGATCCGGCAGAAGAGTCGAAGGTGTCGATCATTGATGACTTCTTCCAGCAGGGCAATTTGCAAGCGCTCAAAGCCGGCGAGTTCGGCATGGTGTTGGGCGACAAGGCTGCTTCTAAGTTGGGCGTAGCAGTAGGGGACAAGATTACCTTTGTTGCCCCTGAGGTGACGGTTACTCCAGGCGGTATGTTCCCGCGACTCAAGCGTTTCACCGTGGTTGGCATCTTCCACGTCGGGGCTGGTGAAGTAGACGGACACCTTGCGCTGACCCACGTGCAGGACATCGCACGTCTGCAACGCTGGAAGCCTGATCAGGTTCAGGGTATCCGCCTGAAGTTTGCTGATCTGTTCCAAGCTCCGCGTACCGCGTGGGCGTTGTCTGAACAGTTGGGCAATGGTGATTATTACGCCCGGGACTGGACCCGCACACACGGCAATCTGTATCAGGCTATCCGCATGGAGAAGGCCATGATTGGCCTGTTGTTGCTGCTTATTGTGGCGGTGGCGGCTTTCAACATCATTTCCACGTTGGTCATGGTGGTCACCGACAAGAAGGGGGACATCGCCATTCTGCGAACGCTGGGTGCTACGCCGGGTCAGATCATGTCCATCTTTATGGTGCAGGGGACTGTGATTGGTGTATTTGGCACCTTGATTGGTGCGGTGTTGGGGATATTGGCCGCGCTGAATATCAGCAGTGTGATCGCCTGGGTTGAGAAGGTCCTCGGTATTCAGTTTCTCAATGCAGATGTCTACTTCATCGACTATTTGCCCTCCCAATTGATGCTGGCGGACGTACTGATGGTATGTGGTGCTGCGTTGCTTCTGAGTTTTCTAGCCACCCTTTATCCGGCCTGGCGTGCTGCGCGCACCCAGCCAGCGGAGGCTCTGCGTTATGAGTGATCAGGTTATGCAAGATCGAGCAGTGTTGAGTTGCCGCAATCTCGGCAAGAGTTATGACGAAGGTCCGCAGTCGGTTGTGGTCCTGCAGGACTTACAGTTGGAGTTGCATCCAGGCGAGCGTGTAGCCATCGTAGGGAGTTCCGGCTCGGGCAAAAGTACACTGCTCAACATGCTGGGCGGGTTGGATACACCAAGTACCGGTAGTGTCTGGCTGGCAGGTGAGGAGTTGTCTGCGCTGAATGAAAAACAGCGCGGGCTGCTGCGTAACCGGGCCTTGGGCTTTGTTTACCAGTTCCACCACCTGCTGCCTGAGTTCACTGCGCTGGAGAACGTGTGCATGCCGTTGCTGATAGGTAGCACGCCGATTAACGAGGCGCGTGAGCGGGCAACAGCTTTGCTGGAGCGCGTCGGGCTGGGGCATCGTTTGGCGCACAAACCGGCTGAACTGTCAGGTGGTGAGCGGCAGCGTGTTGCGATTGCACGCGCACTGGTTAACCGTCCGGGATTGGTGCTGCTGGATGAGCCGACCGGCAACCTGGATCAGCACACCGCTCAGGGGATTCAGGAGCTGATGAAGGAGCTCAGCAGTTCTTCTCAGACGGCCTTTCTGGTGGTGACTCATGATATGTCTCTGGCGCAGCAGATGGACCGCGTGCTGCGTCTGGAAGGCGGCAAGTTGGTGGTAGCCTAATGTTTCGCCCGCTGAGTCTCTTTATCGGTATTCGATACACCGGTGCCAAGCGGCGTAACCACTACATTTCTTTCATTTCGATGACATCAATGATCGGTCTGGCACTGGGTGTGCTGGCGATGATTGTGGTGTTGTCGGTGATGAACGGCTTCCAGAAGGAAATGAGCACCCGGATTCTCGGCATGGTGCCGCACGCCAGTATTTCAGCGGAAAAGCCGTTGAATGACTGGCAGAGTGTGGCGGCAGAAGCTCGGAAAAATCCGCAGGTGTTGGGTGCGGTCCCGTTTGCCGAGCTTGAAGGCTTGCTCTCTTACCGGGGCATGATGCAGCCGGTACAATTGCACGGTGTTGATCCATTGCTTGAGCCGCAGGTGTCAATCATTGGCCAGCACATGATTCAGGGCCGCCTTGAGGACCTGCGTGAAGGTGAGTTCGGGGTGGTGATCGGTGAAATTACAGCGCGCCGCTTCCAGTTGCGCATTGGTGACAAACTGGCGCTCATCGTACCGGAACTGAGTAGTGTGCCCGGCGGCATCAGCCCTCGCATGCAGCGCCTGAACGTGGTGGGCATTTTCAAGGTTGGGGCTGAACTGGACAGCTCTCTGGCACTGATTAATGTGGCTGATGCCGCGCAGATTCAGCGTTTTGAACCCGGCCAAGTGCAGAGCGTTCGTCTCAAGCTGGTTGATTTGTATCAGGCACCACAAGTGGCCGCGAGTATCTCTGCGAGCTTGGGGCAGGGTTACAAGCCAAGTGACTGGACACAAACTCAGGGCAGTCTGTTCAGCGCGATGAAGATGGAAAAAACCATGATCGGCCTGCTTCTTCTGCTGATCGTGGCAGTGGCGGCATTTAACATCATTGCCACTCTGATCATGGTGGTGTCGGATAAGGGCGCGGATATCGCAATCCTGCGGACGCTGGGTGCTACGCCGCAGCAGATTATGGGCATCTTTATGGTGCAGGGCACGGTGATTGGCCTGATCGGTACACTGATTGGTGCGGTGCTGGGTGTGCTGGCTGCGCTGAATGTCAGTCAGTTGGTAGGCTGGATTGAGCGCGTGACGGGGCAGCATGTGATGAGCTCGGATGTCTATTTCGTCAGCAATCTGCCTTCGGATTTGCAGGTGTTTGATGTGGTGCTGATCTGCACGGCAGCATTTAGCCTGAGCTTTCTGGCGACTATCTATCCATCTTGGCGTGCATCACGCATTCAGCCTGCAGAGGCGCTGCGCTACGAATAGGTAGTGGCAGATGACGCAGCGAAAGAACGACTCCTTTGTGAGTCGTTTTTTTTTGCATTTATGATCTTGACCCTCACGTCGCGTGAGGCCTCAGAGTTCGTTCACTGGCAGAACATAGGGAGTCGGAATGTTGATTCAGGTGGGTGAGCTGGCCAAGCGGGCCGGTATATCGGTTCGTACCCTGCACCATTAGAAGGAAACAGGGCTTCTGCTCCCCTCTGCCAGAAGCGCGGCAGGTTACCGGCTGTACAACCTGGCCGATGTTCAGCGCCTGCATCAGGCCGTAGCTGCCAGGCTTGATACCTTTTCGGGAGAGGCTTCTGAGTTGGCCGGGGAGTGGTTGGCACTGTTCCATTCCTATGCAGGAACCAATCCGGAGACACATCAGAAGTTTCGTCAGGCAATGGTGGATGAACCGCACTTGTCGAAAGGCACCTGGATGACGCCGGAGTGCGTGCAGTGGTTGCGTGAGGCTGTTGCGGCGCTGACGCAGAAGTAGGTGCTCCGATCCATATACGCACGCTGTTGATTCGTCTTTGAGAATGCTCGGGCAGCCGAACCGGGTGAGTCGATGTATGTTTCGGCGGATGAAGTGACAGCCTGTGCTGTTGCATGGGCTTCATCAGGGACTCAGGGAGTGGGTCATGCGGATAGGGATGTTCGCTCTGCTCGCAGGTCTATTGCTACTGCGCTGGTTGCCAGCACTGCCATCATCAGGTTGTGTTGGTCTGATGCTTGTCGCGGGCATTGTCCTGCTGCCTTTTCGAGGTTATCCGCTGGGATTGTTCTTGCTGGGGTTGAGCTGGGCCTGCTGGAGTGCTCAGCTGGCGCTGGATGATCGTCTGCCGTCTGAACTGAATGGCCGCACTTTATGGCTGCAAGGTACGGTTGTGGGCCTGCCGGATAACAGTCAGCAGGTTGTGCGCTTCGAACTGGAAGATGCAACCTCACGCCGCACCCGGCTGCCGGGCAAGATGCGTCTGTCCTGGTACGGTGGGCCGCAGGTGCGCGGCGGCGATGTCTGGCGGCTGGCGGTCCATCTGAAGCGGCCACGAGGCCTAGTTAATCCGCAATCGTTTGATTACGAAGCCTGGCTACTTAGCCAGCGCATCGGCGCGACAGGCAGCGTGAAGAGCGGACAGCTGATTACCCAAGGAGCAGGGCCCGGAGCCGTTCGCGAAGGATTGCGTCAACAGTTGTTGGCGTCTGGTGCAGCAGGGCAGGCCGGAGCGCTCAGTGCGCTGGTGCTGGGTGACGGCTCAGGGCTGAGCAGTGCTGACTGGTCGATGTTTCAGCAAACTGGCACCGTGCATTTAATGGTGATCTCAGGTCAGCACGTTGGTCTGATGGCGGCGTTGCTCTACGGCCTGATTGCAGGGTTGGCGAGGCTGGGGGGGTGGCCGCAGCGCTGGCCGTGGTTGCCTGTGGCGTGTCTGGTAAGTGCTTTCGGGGCGTTGGGCTATGGCTTGCTGGCGGGTTTTGAAGTGCCGGTACAGCGTGCCTGTGTCGGTGTGGCGCTGGTGCTGCTATGGCGTTGGCGCTATCGGCATCTTGGCGTTATCAGGCCATTTGGCTTCAGTCTGCTGGCAGTTCTGCTGTGGGAGCCGTTGGTGTGCTTGCAGCCTGGCTTTTGGTTGTCATTTGGAGCCGTGCTGCTATTGATGCTGCTGTTCTCCGGACGCTTGGGGGCCTGGCGCTGGTGGGTGAGTTTGTGGCGCGTGCAGTGGACCATGGCGCTGGGTCTGTTGCCGATGCTGGTGGCTTTAGGCTTGCCGGTCAGCCTTAGTAGCCCGCTGGCCAATCTGATCGCCGGTCCGGTGGTCGGTTTTGTGGTGGTACCTTTGGGTTTGATCGGGCTGTTCTTACTGCCTTTGGCAGGGGTAGGAGAGGCTGTTCTGTGGCTAGCTGGCAATGTTCTCAGCCTGCTGTTTCTCGTGCTGGCTCAGATCGCACAGTGGATGCCTGCCTGGCAAGCGCCTGTGTTGCCTCTATGGACGTGGTGCTGTGTCGGCCTGGGAACGCTGGTGCTGCTGTTGCCCGCAGCGCTGCCACTTCGCGCGCTGGGGTTGATCCTGCTTCTGCCGCTGTATTTTTGTGCGCCGGAGCGCCCGGCGCATGGTCTGGCAGATGTGGCGCTGCTGGATGTTGGGCAAGGGCTTGCGGTACTGGTTAGAACCCAGAACCATGATCTGCTTTATGACGCGGGGCCGAGATTTGGGGACTTCGATACTGGTGAACGAATCGTTGTGCCCTCGTTGCGGGCGCTGGATGTGCGCAAACTGGATCTGATGCTCATCAGCCATGCTGACTCAGACCACAGTGGCGGGGCGTCAGCTGTTGTGCGCAGTCTTTATGTCAGGCGTGCTGTGAGTGGTGAACCGGAGAAACTGACCATTGCTATACCCGTTGATGCCTGCGCCTCCGGTGAACAGTGGGATTGGGATGGTGTGAGTTTCCGGCTGTGGCGCTGGCATGCTGCGCGCACGGGAAATCAGGCCTCCTGTGTGCTGGTAATTGAGGCTAACGGCGAGCGCCTGTGGCTGACTGGCGACATCGATCACGTCGCCGAGCAGGCATTAGCTGCTGAAGATTGGGCGGAAAAAGTGCACTGGTTGCTTGCGCCGCATCATGGCAGCCAAAGTTCTTCATCGTTAACGTTGCTGAGCCGCCTTAGGCCTGACTCCGCGTTGATTTCACGGGGCGCATTCAATGCGTTTGGTCATCCGCATGCATCAGTTGTGCAGCGTTATTCGGCTGTGGGGGCTGATCTCTATGACACGGCTGAGTCGGGAACTCTCAGAATTGAGCTGGGCCGATACCGTCCGGCGACAGGTGCCAGAGATGAGTTGCGTTTTTGGCGTGAAAAATGAGCAAAGAGCCGGTCCGCGTGACGGCGGGCCTATGCTAGAGTTGCGAGAATTTTGTGAAGGGGATCTGCCACCGTGTGGGAACTGGTCAAAGCTGGCGGCTGGATTATGCTGCCGATCATTCTGTGTTCTATCGCTGCTGCAGGCATTATCGCTGAACGACTCTGGACACTGCGGCCCAGCCGCATTTCACCACCACACCTGTTAGGTCAGGTCTGGAAGTGGATCAAGGAAAAGAAGCTGAACAACCAGAAGCTCAAAGAGTTACGTGCAGATTCCCCGCTTGGGCAGATTCTGGCCGCAGGTCTGGCCAATTCCAAACATGGTCGCGAGATCATGAAGGAGTGCATCGAGGAGGCGGCAGCCCGTGTTATTCACGAGCTTGAACGCTATCTAAATGCGCTGGGCACGATCGCTGGTATCGCGCCGCTGCTGGGCCTTTTGGGTACGGTCCTGGGCATGATCGACATTTTTAGTTCTTTTATGGGCTCAGGCATGACCAATGCAGCCTCGCTGGCTGGCGGCATTGCCAAGGCACTGATTACTACGGCAGCCGGTCTGATGGTGGCTATTCCCGCCTTGTTCTTCCACCGTTATCTGCAGCGCCGTGTCGATGAGCTGGTGGTCGGCATGGAGCAGGAAGCCATTCGCCTGGTTGAAGTAGTCCAAGGCGATCGTGACGTGGACCTCGGTGAGGATAAAGCGTGAAATTCCGGCGCAAACCCCGGGAAAATGTTGAGATCAACCTGGCATCGTTGATCGATGTGGTGTTCATCCTGCTGTTGTTTTTTGTCGTCACCACTACGTTTACCCGTGAAACCCAGTTGAAGGTTGACTTGCCTGAGGCGGCAAGTGGGACTCCGCCTGAGCAGACTGAACTGAAGCAGGTGGAGATCCTGATTGCGGCTGATGGCAGCTTTTCGGTGAACGGGCAGCAATTGATGGAAAGCAATCTGGATAACCTGATGGCCGCGCTGCAGAAAGAATCCAGCGGTGATAACAGCTTGCCACTGATTATCAGTGCGGATGCGCAGACCCATCATCAGGCTGTCGTAACCGCTATGGATGCGGCCGGTAAGCTGGGTTTCTCCCATCTGCGACTGACTACGGTCGAGGCGCAGGCTAAACCTTGAAGCTGATTGCCAATGAGTCTCGCTGATCGCCTGAACAGGGCCTGGTATGGCGGTCATCCTGCCCTGATGTTATTGCGCCCACTGGAATGGCTCTATCGCACTGTGGTGCGGCGCAAACGTGAGCGTTTCCTGAATGGGCAGAGTGAAAGCTATCGTGCGCCTGTGCCGGTCATCGTTGTCGGTAATATCACGGTGGGAGGCACGGGTAAAACCCCGATGATTCTCTGGCTGGTCGAGCGCTGCCGCCAGTTGGGGCTGCGCGTGGGTGTTGTCAGTCGGGGGTACGGTGCCAAACCTCCACAGTTTCCCTGGCGAGTTGAAGCCGATCAGCCGGCCAGTGTGGCTGGCGATGAGCCGCTGCTGATTGTGCAGCGCTGCGGCGTGCCGTTGATGATTGATCCCAATCGGAGCAGGGCAGTGCAGGCCTTATTGGCTCAGCAGCCGTTGGATCTGATCCTCAGTGATGACGGCTTGCAGCATTACCGTCTGGCCCGTGATCTGGAGCTGGTGTTGATTGATGCCGCGCGCGGTCTTGGTAATCGCCGCTGTCTGCCCGCAGGGCCGCTGCGGGAGCCTGCCGAGCGCCTGCAGCGTGTGGATGCTTTGCTTTACAACGGTACTTACGATGCGCCTGCTGATGGCTATGGTTTTGTTTTACAGCCTCAGGCGTTAATCAATCTGAAAAGCTCGCAGCGCTATCCGCTTAGCCATTTTCCGCCGGGGCAGGCGGTGCATGCGGTGGCGGGTATTGGCAATCCACAGCGTTTCTTCAACACTATTGAGGGACTACACTGGACGCCGGTCACCCATGCATTTGCCGACCATGCGCCCTACAGCCCTGAAGTATTGAATTTCACTCCGCAACTGCCGGTGTTGATGACTGAAAAAGATGCCGTCAAATGCCGTGGCTTTGCCCAGGATGACTGGTGGTACTTGGCAGTAGATGCCCAGCCATCGCCGGAGTTTGCCAACTGGTTTGACCAGCACGTACAACGCCTGGTGTCATCAAGCTGACACTGGATGATCTGATAACCCTGACCTGCGCCAGCTGCGTTAAACAAGGAAATGCAATGGACCCGAAACTTCTCGATATCCTCGCTTGCCCGATCTGCAAAGGTCCCCTGCATCTGTCGGCTGACAAGAGCGAGCTGATCTGCAAGGCCGACGCGTTGGCCTATCCCGTGCGTGATGGCATCCCTGTCATGCTGGAAGGCGAAGCTCGCACTCTCACTGTTGATGAGCGTCTGGATAAGTAAATGAGCACTGCTTTTACTGTTGTTATTCCGGCCCGTTATGCTTCCAGCCGATTGCCGGGCAAACCCCTGCAGGATATTGCCGGTAAGCCGATGATCCAGCACGTCTGGGAGCAGGCCAGCCGTAGTGCCGCGCAACAAGTGGTGGTTGCCACCGACGATCAGCGCATTGTTGAAGCCTGCCAGGCCTTTGGTGCGCAAGTCGTGATGACTCGTGCTGATCACAACTCTGGCACTGATCGTCTGGCCGAAGTGGCCACGGTTTTGGGGTTGGCTCCTGATGCGATAGTGGTCAATGTGCAGGGCGACGAGCCGCTGATTCCACCGTCGATCATCGATCAGGTTGCGGCCAATCTGGCGAATAACCCTCAGGCCGCCATCGCCACGTTAGCGGAGCCAATCGAAGAAGTTCAGGCCTTGTTCAACCCCAATGTGGTCAAGGTGGTGTCGGATAAAACTGGCCTGGCGCTGACTTTCAGTCGTGCACCATTGCCGTGGGCGCGGGATGCCTTTGCCAGCGATAAAGAGCAGCTACCGGCTGATGTGCCGTATCGCCGCCACATCGGTATTTATTCCTACCGTGCGCAATTTCTGCATGATTTCGTCAGCTGGGGCCCGTGCTGGCTGGAAAACGCCGAATGCCTGGAACAGCTCCGTGCGTTGTGGCATGGCGTGCGTATTCATGTGGCTGACGCACTTGAAGCGCCTCCGGCAGGGGTTGATACGCCTGAGGACTTGGCGCGGGTCCGCCAGTTGTTGGGGGCGTGATGCGCGTTCTGTTTGTATGTTTGGGCAATATCTGCCGCTCACCTACGGCTGAGGCGGTGTTGCGCCATAAGCTGAACGAAGCGGGTTTGGCCGATCGCGTTGAGGTGGATTCGGCCGGTACCAGTGACTGGCATGTCGGTAAGCAGGCGGATAGCCGTACGCGTCGGGCCGCCCAGCGTCGCGGCTATGACATGTCGGCATTACGCGGGCGCCAGGCGGTGCCGGAAGACTTTCAGCGCTTTGATCTGATTCTGGCGATGGACAAAAGCAACCTGGCTAATCTGCAACAGATTCAACCAGCCTCGGCCAAGGCTGAGCTTGATTTGTTTCTGCGTCGTTATCAGTTGTCCCTCAGTGAGGTGCCTGACCCGTATTACGGCGGTGAAGATGGCTTCGAGCAGGTGCTGGACCTGATTGAGCAGGCCTGTGATGCGCTGTTGGCTGAAATAAAGGGACGTTTATGACACTGCAGGTGCAGTCACAGATTTCGCTTAGGCCCTATAACAGCTTTGGTGTAGATGTGCGGGCGCGTTTTTTTGCCGATGCCCACAATGAATCAGATGTGCGTGAAGCGCTTGCCTATGCAGCTGTCGAACAAGTTCCCCTGTGGGTGATTGGCGGCGGCAGTAACTTGTTGCTGACCCGTGATGTTGATGCGTTGGTCGTGCGCATGAGCAGCCGTGGCCTGCGAGTGCTGAGCGATGATGGTGAGAGCGTTGTCGTAGAGGCTGAGGCAGGTGAGGTTTGGCATCCTTTTGTCTTGTGGACGCTTGAGCAAGGTTTGTCTGGTCTCGAGAACCTCAGTTTGATTCCGGGCACCGTTGGTGCAGCGCCAATGCAGAATATCGGTGCTTATGGTGTTGAGATTAAAGATGTATTTGCTGGCTTAACGGCGCTGAACCGCGAAAGCGGTGAACTGAAAGACTTCTCTCTGGATGAATGCGCGTTTGCCTACCGCGATAGTCTGTTTAAACAGCAGGCCGGGCGTTGGGTGATATTACGAGTGCGTTTCAAGCTGCATCGCTCGGTATCTCTGGCTTTGCACTATGGCCCCTTGCAGCAGCGTTTGCAGGAGCAGGGCGTGAGTGAGCCAACCGCACTGGATGTCAGTCGCGCCGTATGCAGTATTCGCAGTGAGAAACTGCCAGACCCGGCGGTATTGGGTAATGCCGGTAGTTTCTTCAAAAATCCTTTGGTCAGCGCTGAGTTAGCTGCTGAGCTCAAACAGGCGTATCCGGGACTGGTTGCCTATCCGCAGGCTGATGGGCAGGTCAAGCTGGCCGCCGGCTGGTTGATTGAGCAGGCTGGCTGGAAAGGTTTCAGAGATGGCGATGCCGGTGTTCATAAGTTACAGGCGCTGGTATTGGTCAACTATGGCAGCGCTTCCGGTGCCCAGTTGCTGGCATTGGCGCAGCGTATCCAGGCCGATATCGCCAAACATTTCCGCGTTCAGCTGGAAATAGAGCCTAATCTGTACTGAGTCTTAACTCGATCAGCGTGCGCAGCAGACCGCGCTATTTGTCTGGCTTAGGCTGGCCAAGTTGCGCTGTGTGTGGCGTACTGCAGACCTGTCTGTTTTTTATTGCACCACAGACCTTACAAATGGCCGATAAATACAAGAGCCGATTGCCTCAGCCGACTTATTTTCCTTTGGTGTTTGGAACCCAGTCGGTTTGAACCCATAACCTGATGATGGCGAGCGAGCACATGATTACCCTGAAACTAAATGGTCAAGAACAACAACTGGACGTGACAGAGGACATGCCTTTGTTGTGGGCTATCCGTGATGTTGCGGGCTATACAGGAACCAAGTTTGGATGCGGTATGGGCTTGTGTGGTGCCTGCACTGTACACCTTGATGGTGTAGCCATTCGCAGTTGCGTGACACCTATCGGCACCGTGGCTGGTAAGGACGTCAGCACAATCGATAAGCTGGATCAGGATCCGGTTGGTAAGTTGGTGCAAGCAGCTTGGCTGGACACCGGTGTTGCCCAATGTGGTTACTGCCAAGGCGGTCAGGTCATGTCTGCAACTGCTTTGCTTAAGAGCAACCCGAACCCAACAGATCAGCAGATTGAAGAGGCCATGATCGGCAACATCTGCCGCTGTGGTACGTACAACCGTATTAAAACCGCCATCCGTCAGGCAGCCACTCAGCTGAAGGAGGCGCAATAATGAATCACTCACCGATCGCCTATACCCTCAATAACCTCAGCCGCCGTAGCTTTCTCAAAGGTCTGGGCGCCACTGGCGCTTTAGTGCTGATGGCAAGTTGGAATTGGCCGTCAGCACTGGCCGCCGAAGAGCAAAAGTACGGCGGTGATGGCATGCCGAATGGTGTGGTAGATGACCCTAAGGTCTATATCAGCATCGCCACAGACGGCAGTGTGACGGTTATCTGTAACCGCTCAGAAATGGGGCAGGGTATTCGTACCAGCCTGGCGATGGTCGTGGCTGATGAGCTGGAGGCTGACTGGGAACAGATCAAAGTACAGCAGGCCTACGGTGACGAGGTGCGTTTTGGTAACCAGAATACGGACGGCTCGCGAAGCATGCGTCATTGGTATGAGCCGATGCGCCGTTGCGGGGCTGCAGCTCGCACCATGCTGGAGGAGGCTGCCGCCAAGCACTGGCAGGTCCCGGTTTCTGAGTGCCGAGCGCAGTTGCATCAAGTGTTGCATCAGCCTTCCGGGCGTACCTTAGGGTATGGCGAGTTGGCAGAGGCGGCCGCTGATTTGCCCGTGCCGCCACGGGATCGCTTGCGCTTGAAACCGGCCAGCGAGTTTCGCTACATCGGTAAAGACTCTACGCGCTCCATTGACGGTGAAGATATCGTCACGGGCAAGGCCGTTTATGGTGCAGACGTCCGCCTTGATGGAATGCTCTATGCCACTATCGCGCGTCCCGCTGTTTATGGGGGCAAACTGGTGTCGGTGGATGACAGTGCGGCGCATAAAGTGCCGGGAGTGGTGAAGGTCATCAAGATCGATGGAGCACCGCTGCCATCCGAGTTTCAACCACTGGGCGGCGTTGCTGTTCTGGCCAAACATACCTGGGGCGCGATCAAAGGACGTGAAGCCCTGAAGTTGCAATGGGATAACGGCCCCAATGCAAGTTACAACTCGCCTGAATACCGTCAGCAGCTTGAGGCTGTCGTGCAAAAGGCTGGCAAAGTTGTGCGTAACAACGGCGATGTTGACAAAGCACTCAGTAAAGCTGCCAGCACCCATGAGGCGACCTACTACCTGCCGCACCTGACGCAGGCACCGATGGAACCAATGGTGGCTCTGGCTGTGTACAAAGCTGGCGCGTGCGAGGTCTGGGCGCCGGTTCAGGCTCCGCAGGTCACCCGTGAACGTGTCGCAGAGCGGTTGGGAATCCCTCTGGATAAAGTGAAGATAAATGTCACCCTGCTGGGGGGCGGTTTCGGGCGCAAGTCCAAACCTGACTACATTGTTGAGGCCGCCATTTTGGCCAAGGCTGTTGAAGGAACCCCGGTACGGGTTCAATGGACACGTGAGGATGACCTTCAGCATTCCTACTTCCATACCGTGGCTGCAGAGTACATTAAGGCAGGGCTTGATCAAGACGGTCGCCCGACCGCGTGGCTACAACGAGTGGCCTCGCCGACCATTGCCGCGTTGTTTGCGCCAGGCGCGAAGCACACCGCGCCGTTTGAGCTGGGTATGGGCATTACCAATATGGCTTATGCCATCCCCAATTTGCGTATGGAAAACCCCGAAGCAGAAGCTCATACCCGTGTGGGTTGGTATCGATCGGTGCTGAACATTCCCCATGCCTTTGCTATTCAGAGCTTTATCGATGAGTTGGCGCATAAGGCAGGGCAAGACCCACTGGCTTATCACCTCAAACTGTTGGGGCCAGATCGTAAGATTGATCCGGCAAGCCTGGACGGAGCAGGGTGGAACTATGGTGAGTCGCCAATTTTGTACCCCATTGATACCGGGCGTATGCGGGCAGTACTGGAAAAAGCGGCTAAAGCAGCTGGTTGGGGGCGCACATTGCCTGCAGGCCGGGGCTTGGGGCTGGCGCTGCACTATAGCTTTGTCAGCTATGTGGCAGTGGTACTGGAGGTCGAGGTTGAGGACAGCGGTAACCTGATTGTCCATAAAGCCGACATTGCAGTGGACTGTGGCCGACAGATCAACCCGGACCGAGTGCGCTCACAAATGGAGGGGGCCTGCGTAATGGGCTTGGGTAATGCGGCGGTTAGCCAGATTACCTTTAAGGACGGCAAGGTCCAGCAGGACAACTTCCATATGTACGAGATCGCCCGTATAGGGTTGGCGCCTAAGCAAGTGGCTGTGCACTTTGTTACGCCTGCTGAAGAGGTGCCTTTGGGCGGTGTTGGTGAGCCAGGTGTGCCGCCGATCGCTCCGGCGCTGTGCAACGCTATCTTTGCTGCTACAGGCCAGCGCATCCGCAGCTTGCCGGTTGGTATACAGCTGCAAGGTTGGCGTCAGGCTAAAAGTTGATGGACAGCGTTGATCTGAATGTCCTGCGCAGCGTGCTGGAGTGGCGTCGCGCAGGCCAGCGCGTTGTGCTCTATAGCGTTGTACAAACGTGGGGGAGTGCTCCCAGACAGCCCGGCGCCATGCTGGCGCTGCGCGGGGATGGTGTGGTCATTGGCTCGGTATCCGGTGGTTGTATTGAAGATGACCTCATCGCTCGGTTGCATGACGGGCGGCTGCCGGAAAATGCTCCGCCCGTGCAATGGGTTACCTATGGCGTGACTAAAGAGGAAGCCGCTCGTTTTGGTTTGCCCTGCGGCGGTACGTTGCGCCTTATTGAAGAGCAAATCCATGATGTAGGCTGGGTAGAAGAGTTGTTGGCCCGTTGTGACGCTCACGAGATAGTGGCCCGTGAGCTGGATTTGGAGAGTGGGCAGGTCACCTTGACGTCGGCGGACAAAACCGACTCGCTGGCGTTTGATGAGCAGCGCCTACGTGCGGTCTATGGTCCGCGCTGGCGCCTGCTGCTGATCGGTGCCGGGCAACTCTCCCGCTACGTGGCAGAGATGGCCCGCATGCTCGACTTTGAAATACTGGTTTGCGATCCACGCCAAGAGTTCATCTATGGCTGGGATGAGCAGCATGGCCGCTTTGTGCCCGGTATGCCGGATGATGCCGTACTGAGCATTCAGCCTGACGAGCGCACCGCTATTCTTGCGCTGACCCATGATCCGCGTTTGGATGATATGGCGTTGCTGACAGCGCTTGAGTCCAGGGCCTTCTATATCGGGGCGTTGGGATCTCGTAAAAATAGTCAGAAACGCCGTGAAAACCTTGCGCTGCTGGGGGTGAGTGATGAAGCCATTGCCCGTTTGCATGGGCCGATTGGGTTGTATATCGGCAGTCACACGCCAGCAGAAATCGCGTTGTCGGTGATGGCGGAAATTGTCGCCATCAAAAATCAGGTACAGCTGCTGCACAAGAACACGCAGCGAGCGCTTGAACAGATCAGCGAATGATTCAGCCGCCTTGTGTCGTGATCTTGGCCGCCGGGCAAGGTAGTCGTTATCGCCAAGTAGCCGGGGAGGGGCAGAATAAGTTACTGGCAGACTGTCATGGGCTGGATGGCGTTGTACGTCCGGTGCTGGAACAAGTACTGATTAACTTGCCAGCCTGCCTGCCGCGTCGGGTGGTGGTTACTCTGCCTGAATATGTTGAAGTCATGGCGTTGGTAGAGCGGTATGGCTGTCAGGTGTTGCCATTAGTCTCGGCCGGGATGGGGCAGAGCATTGCGACTGCCGTCAGGGCCACGGCTGATGCTTCGGGTTGGCTGATTATGCTGGGCGACATGCCGTTTATTCAGACTCAGACCATTGAGCAGGTTGCTGCTGCACTGTCGACAGCATCGGCCGCTGTGGCGCAGATGCATGGGCGTATGGGACATCCTGTGGGCTTTGGCTCAGTGCACACCCAGGCTCTGATTGGCCTAAGTGGAGACCGTGGTGCACGCGCGTTACTGCTTGGGGCAGATGTGCAAGTCGTCAGTGTTAATGACCCTGGTATTTTCTGGGATATAGATGAGCCGCACACTCTGGGTTATGCGCCTGAGTAACAGCTAAAACGTACGTAATAAAAAGCCCCGCTTGGTTGACCAAGCGGGGCTTTTTTACGGCAGCTTACGATTAGCTCAGAGGCTTGGGCTCGTGTTGAGCCTGCTCTGCCTGAGGCTCAGCCTCAGTGGCAACAGTTTCTGCTTCAGTGGTGTCTGCAACGGATGTTGTTTCAGCCACTGGTTCAGATTCAACTGCGGGTGTCACGTTAGCAGCAGGCTCGGCCTCAACAGCCGGAGCTGCTGCAACAGTTGCTTCCGCTTCAGTGGCCGGGGCTGTCTCAGCGGTAGGCTCTGCTTCAACTACAGCGGCAGGTTGTGCGGCTGCGAGGGCTTGGGCTTCTGCAGCTGCTTTGGCGGCTGCCTCAGCTTCACGTTTGCGGCGGCGTACTTCGCGCGGGTCGTTAGGCGCGCGGCCATTGCTCGGTGCTGTCACTGCCGGTTGTGCTGCTACTGGTTCTACAGTCTGAACTGGAAGAGCCGCAACTTCGGTAGGTTCGCTGACAGCGGTCTGCACCTCTTCCACAGTTGCAACTTCTTTCACTGCCAGCGCAGGTTCAGCTTCAGCGATCACAGTAGGAGCAACCTCTGCTGCTGGTTCGGCAGCAACTTCAACAGCGGGGGCTGCTTCAGCAACCTCGGTTTGGGCCGTCTCTACCGGAGTAGCTACTTCGTTGGCTGCGTGGTTTTCGTCTGCCTGGGGCGCTTCTACAGCTTCAGCAGGCACAGCTTCTGCAGGTGCTTGTTCAGAAGCAGCGCTCTCGGCTACTACAACCTCTGCGACTGCAGCGCCAACGGTACCGGCAACGGCTGCAGCAGTGGCCTCGCCTGAAGCGTTTTCTTCACCGGCTTCAATCGGATTGCCATTGGCATCGTTCTGGCGCTCACGACGGTTGCTGCGACGGCGCTGACCACGGGAACGGCGACGCGGGCGATCACCGCCTTCGCTGTTGTCCTGGTCGTCATCGTGCTGCTCTTCGTTGTTCAGCAGTTCTTCATCAGCTGCGGCTGCAGCCTGCTCGTTGCGTGGTTGACGCTCTTCACGTGGTTGACGTGGCTGGCGTGGTTCACGCTGCGGACGCTCGCGAGTTTCCTCGGCGCTGTTCTCGGTCAGTGCGCTATCCAGTGGCTCGCGCAGTTCACGAGGCTGGCGTTCTTCGCGAGGTTTGCGGTCGCGCGGTGGGCGGGACTGGCGCTGCTCCTGTGGTTCGCGGACTTCCACGTTCTCACGCAGGTTGCGCTCTTCACGGTTGGTGCGCGGCTGGCGCTCTTCACGCGGTGCACGTTCTTCACGGGCGGCACGATCTTCGCGCGGCGCGCGTTCTTCACGCTGCTTACGCTCTTCGCCGTTACGACCGGCGCGGTTGCGGTTTTGTTGGCGGCCGTTGCGGCGCTCTTCGCGCTGCGGGCGTTCAGTTTTCTTCTCAACAACTGCTGGTTTTTCTTCCTGTTTGCCTGCAAACAGGCTGACCAGCGACTTCACCAGACCTTTGAAAAGGCTCGGTTCGGGCGTAGTTGCAGGAGCAGCAACCGGGGCTGCTTCAGCTTGTGCTGGTGCAGTGCGCTGCGGAGCAGTCTTGATGGCAGCTTCCTGGCGAACCAGGGTGCGGGTTGCAGTAGCCTGCTTCTCTTCTTCAACCTCGGTGGCTGCCATCTCGTAGCTGGATTGGCCAGAGAGTGCTTCCGGGCTGTCGTCGCGGATACGCTGCACTTCGAAGTGCGGAGTTTCCAGGTGGTCGTTCGGGATGATGACGATGCGTGCGCGGGTGCGCAGCTCGGTCTTGGTGATCGAGTTGCGTTTTTCGTTGAGCAGGAAAGCGGCAACCGGGATTGGTACCTGAGCGCGTACTTCAGCGGTGCGGTCTTTCAGGGCTTCTTCTTCGATCAGGCGCAGAATCGCCAGAGACAGCGATTCAACGTCACGGATGATGCCCTGGCCGTTACAGCGCGGGCAGACGATGCCGCTGCTTTCGCCGAGGGATGGGCGCAGACGCTGACGGGACATTTCCAGTAGGCCGAAGCGGGAGATGCGGCCGACTTGTACGCGGGCGCGGTCTGCTTCCAGGCTTTCACGCACTTTGTCTTCAACGGCGCGCTGGTTTTTAGCCGGAGTCATGTCGATGAAGTCGATTACGATCAGGCCACCGATATCACGCAGGCGCAGTTGGCGGGCGATTTCTTCAGCCGCTTCCAGGTTGGTCTGCAGGGCGGTTTCTTCGATGTCGCTGCCTTTGGTGGCGCGTGCCGAGTTGATGTCGATGGACACCAGAGCTTCGGTCGGATCGATCACGATGGAGCCGCCGGAAGGCAGCTTCACTTCACGCTGGAAGGCGGTTTCGATCTGGCTCTCGATCTGGAAGCGGTTGAACAGCGGAACGCTGTCTTCGTACAGCTTGATCTTGCTGGCGTACTGCGGCATCACCTGATTGATGAAGCTCAGTGCTTCCTGCTGGGCTTCGATGCTGTCGATGAGGACTTCGCCGATGTCCTGGCGCAGGTAGTCGCGGATTGCGCGGATGATGACGTTGCTTTCCTGATAAATCAGGAATGGGGCTGCGCGATCCTGAGAGGCTTCTTTGATGGCGCTCCACAGTTGCAGCAGGTAATCCAAGTCCCATTGCATTTCCTGGCTGCTGCGGCCAAGGCCGGCAGTACGCACAATCAGGCCCATGTCGTTTGGAACGGTCAGGCCATTGAGTGCTTCACGCAGCTCGTTGCGCTCTTCACCTTCGATGCGGCGTGAAATACCGCCAGCGCGTGGGTTGTTTGGCATCAGAACCAGATAACGGCCAGCCAGGCTGATAAAGGTGGTCAGTGCTGCACCTTTATTACCGCGCTCTTCTTTCTCTACCTGGACGATAACTTCCTGACCTTCTTTCAGGACGTCTTTAATGTTGACGCGTCCTTCCGGAGCTTTGCTGAAGTATTCGCGGGAGATTTCTTTGAGAGGGAGGAAACCGTGACGTTCGGAACCGAAGTCAACGAAAGCGGCTTCAAGGCTGGGCTCTACGCGGGTAATACGGCCTTTGTAGATGTTAGATTTTTTCTGTTCGCGAGCGCCTGACTCGATGTCCAGATCGTAGAGTTTTTGGCCATCTACCAGGGCAACACGCAACTCTTCGGGTTGAGTTGCGTTAATTAGCATTCTTTTCATGTAGTACCGTCGATTTCCGGTGCTAGCGGAAGCGGCGTTCGGCACACACGACTTCAGTTGTCGGTGTCAGGGGCGTCGCTGGTGCGGTCGTAAAGCGCTCCAGTGTCAAGCGGCGGCAGCATTTTGCTGGTCCGCGACGGACGTCTCCTGCTTGCTGTGATTTCCAGTAAGCATTAAGTCAGGAGGAGGAATCAGCTGTTGGTAGCGGACGGGTAACGCGTCTTGGTAAAGCAAATTGCTACGCAGACCAACAGTTGTGCATCTCCACCCTACACGTATCGCTGAAACTCGGGTGCCGCTCGCATTCTTACGCAGCGGGTTACTTTTCTCGCAGTTATCCGTGGATTCAACTGCGCATAAAGGCTTTATTAGGCTTTGTTTCCGGGCTATCCAGCATCGTGAAGGACGTCTTGAATAACCCGTCGGACGGCCTGCGTCCCAAATGGGTTGCGTTGGCAGAGGTGGCAATTTTGCAAGCACTCTTTTGCCAGTCCGCTTATGGCGGCTTCCCGACTATAGCAGCAATGAATAAGTGCTTCAATTGCATAAAAAATGTATGATCAGAGGATGACAAATCCTTCCTCTCCAACCTCTGGCGTTCAGTTGCTTGAGGTTTCGCCGGAGTATGCCGGCCAGCGAATCGATAATTTTCTTCGCACTCAACTCAAGGGTGTGCCCAAGACTTTGGTTTACCGGATTTTGCGTAAGGGCGAAGTGCGGGTGAATAAAGGTCGCATCAAGCCGGAGTACAAGCTTCAGGCTGGGGATATTGTGCGTGTGCCGCCGTTGCGCTTGCCTGATCGTGATGAGCCTGAGCCCCTTGCTCAGGGATTGTTGCAGCGTTTGGAGGCGGCAATTGTCTACGAAGACAAGGCGCTGATTGTGCTGAATAAGCCGGCCGGTATCGCTGTACATGGAGGCAGTGGCCTGAATTACGGTGTTATCGAGGCATTTCGCCAGTTGCGGCCTGATGCCAAAGATCTTGAGTTGGTCCACCGCTTGGATCGTGACACCTCTGGGTTGCTGATGATTGCCAAAAAACGCAGCATGTTGCGTCACCTGCATGAGGCGTTACGCGGTGATGGTGTTGATAAACGCTATATGGCACTGGTTCGCGGTCATTGGCCGACTGCGAAGAAGCAGGTCAGTGCGCCTTTGCTCAAGAGCAACCTGCGTTCAGGTGAGCGTATGGTTGAGGTCAATCCTGAGGGTAAGGAAGCGCTGACGGTGTTCCGTGTGCTGCGCCGGTTTGGTGAGTTTGCAACGCTCATTGAGGCAAAGCCGGTCACAGGACGGACGCACCAGATTCGCGTTCATACTCAATATGCCGGGCACAGCATTGCCGGGGACAGCAAGTACGGTGATGACGATTTCACCAAAGAGGTGCGTGAACTGGGTGGAAAGCGGTTGTTCTTGCATGCCTATGAATTGCATGTGCCGATGCCGGATGGCACGCAGCTCAAAGTTGAGGCTCCGGTTGATGAGGTCTGGGCAAAGACTCTGGAGCGTCTGAGTGCGTGATTATCAGCTGCTGATCTTTGACTGGGACGGCACTCTGGCAGACTCCATCAGTCGTATCGTCGAATCCATGCATCGTGCGACAGATGCCTTCATGCTGCCGCGTTGTACGGATGATCAGGTTCGCGGGATTATTGGTTTGGCTCTGCCGGAAGCAATCCGTACCCTCTATCCGCACATGCAAAGTGATGCTGATGTGATGCGTTTGCGGGAACTGTACGGCATGCACTACCGGGAGTTGGATGCTGAGCCTTCTCCTTTATTTAAGGGTGTGGCTGAGTCGCTGGCGGCGTTCCGTGAGCTGGGTTACCAATTGGCAGTTGCAACTGGAAAGGCCCGGCCTGGGTTGCAGCGTGCGCTAGCTGGAAGAGGCTGGGAGGATTACTTTGATTTCAGTCGCTGTGCGGATGAGACGGCCAGTAAACCTGATCCGTTGATGTTGCATGAGATTCTTGATCAGAGCGGCGTGCGTGCTGATCGGGCGCTGATGGTGGGGGATTCTACGTTTGATTTGCTTATGGCTCAGCGTGCCGGTATGGATTCTGTGGCTGTGAGTTATGGTGCGCAATCGCTTGAAATGCTGCGTGCCTGTAATCCTGTGCTTGAGATTGACTGTTTTACCGAGTTGGCTGCCTGGTTAGATGGGCGGGTTTCCAAGTGTTCAGTTGAGGAAGTTGTACATGGCGGATGAATGGAAGGCACCGGTCGAGGGTGAAGAGGCTAAGAGCTGGAAGCTGCTTGAGAAAACACTGCTGGCAAGTGTTCAGGAGCAGCGTCGCTCGCGTCGTTGGGGGATCTTTTTCAAGCTCCTCACCTTTATCTATATATTTGCAGCCTTGGCGATCTTTTCGCCTGCGCTGAAAATGGGGCAGGGCTCGGCAGCTTCGGATAGTCACACCGCCTTTATCGAAATCCGCGGCATGATCGCAGACAAGGAATCGGCCAGTGCCGACAATATTGTCACCAGTCTGCGTGCTGCTTTTGATGATGCGGGCACTAAAGCCGTCGTTCTGCGCATTAATAGTCCGGGCGGCAGTCCGGTTCAGTCGGGTTATGTCTACGATGAAATTCGCCGACTGCGTGGCGAGCATCCTGATATCAAGCTGTATGCGGTGATTTCCGATCTTGGGGCTTCAGGGGCTTATTACATTGCCAGTGCGGCTGATGCTATCTATGCGGATAAGGCCAGTCTGGTTGGTTCGATTGGTGTTACGGCGGCTTCTTTCGGTTTTGTGGATGCGATGCAGAAGGTTGGTGTTGAGCGCCGTTTGTATACCTCTGGTGAGCACAAGGCGTTCCTTGATCCGTTCCAGCCGCAGAACCCTGAAGAAACCAAATTCTGGAAAACTGTTCTGGAAACTACGCACAAGCAGTTCATTGCCAGTGTGAAGAAGGGGCGTGGTGACCGACTGAAGGATACTGAGCATCCGGAGCTGTTCTCCGGCTTGATCTGGTCGGGTGAGCAGGCGCTTGAATTGGGGCTAATTGATGGGCTTGGCAGCACCAGTTACGTGGCGCGCGAAGTTATTGGCGAGAAAAATCTCGTTGATTTTACCGTTCAGGAGACGCCCTTCGACCGTTTTGCCAAAGCGCTCGGTACCAGTGTTGCAGAGCGTATCGCACTGTGGATGGGCTTTCAGGGGCCGACTCTGCGCTAGGTGTTGAAGTGGTGAATAGAGACCCGGCTCATGCCGGGTCTTTTTGTTCAGGGAATCTGAATCTGGTTTGCAAGCAGCATGTCAACAAGGCGGATCAGGGGTAGGCCGATCAGGCTGTTGCTGTCGGTGCCTTCGGTGCTGCGGAACAGGCTGATGCCCAGTCCTTCGGATTTGAAGCTTCCGGCGCAGTCGTAGGGTTGCTCTGCTTCCAGGTAGCGTTTGATTTGCGCGTCGCTCAGTTGGCGAAAATGGACGGTAAATGGAATGCAGTCGGTCTGTGCTTCGCCGGTATGGGAGTTGAGGAGTGTCAGTCCTGTCAGGAAAGTCACGCTTCTGCCGCTGGCGGCTTCCAGTTGCAATCTGGCACGTTCAAATGTGTGTGGCTTGCCCAGTATTTCATCGTCTAGTACTGCTACTTGGTCTGAGCCGATAATCAGATGATTGGGGAAGTCCCCGGTGAGGGCTTGAGCTTTTTCCAGTGACAGTCTGCGCACCAGTGATTCGGCGGGTTCGTCCGGTTGGCGGGTTTCGTCGATTTCCGGCGCTTTCCAAGTAAATGGCAAGCGCAGCTTGTTCAGTAGTTCACGGCGATAGGGGGAGCTTGAGCCCAATACTAACGGCAGCACGGTGCTGTTCCTTGGTCAGTTGAGGGGGATTTGTCGATTCTAACTATCGCATTAGTCAGTGGACAGGCTGAATTCCTTTGACAGGGGCGGGTTGCATCCCTAGAATGCGCCGCCTATGTCAAATGGCCCGATTCCACCTCACGTTGATCCGCGAAAGTTAGCCGATCGCAGCACCACCCTTGAGGGTGAGATGCCGCTGGCTGATTTAGAGCGTCTTTGCAGCCCGCTTGCCGATAACCAAGGCATGGTGCGTACGAAGTTCTCGTTCGAGCGCGACGAGCGCAAAGCTGTGGTTTTCCACAGTGAACTTGAGGTTGAAGTGAAAATGGTTTGCCAGCGTTGTCTGGAGCTGGTCACTTTGCCGATCCATAGTGAGTGTGATTACGCTGTGGTGAGGGAGGGTGCTAATACCCAGTCAGTGCCGAAGGGCTATGACGTGATTGAGTTGGGTGAAGACCCATTGGATCTGCTGGCGTTGGTTGAAGATGAGCTTCTGCTTGCTTTGCCCATTGTCCCGGCTCATGACCCTAAAGATTGCCAGCAGCCAGCCGGCCTCGAAGAAGAGCCCGAGTTGAGCGAGGACGAGGTAGCGCGGTCCAACCCGTTCAGTGTATTGGCACAGTTAAAGCGTGACCCAAACGTTTAGGAGTTAATTAGTTATGGCTGTTCAGCAGAACAAAAAATCCCGTTCCGCTCGCGATATGCGTCGTTCCCACGATGCTCTCGAAGCAAATGCTCTGTCGGTTGAGAAAACCACTGGCGAAGTACACCTGCGTCACCACGTATCGCCAGAAGGTGTTTACCGTGGTCGCAAAGTGATCGACAAGGGCGCTGACGAGTAATCCTTGTCCGTCTCGATCATTGCGATTGATGCAATGGGTGGGGACTTCGGTCCCCACAGCATTGTTCCGGCCTGCATTTCTTGCTTGGCCGAATACCCCTCGTTACATCTGGTCCTTGTTGGCCAATCCTCCCTGCTTGAATCTCTGATCGCTGGTTATCCCGAGGTTGATCGTTCGCGCCTGCGCGTTGTGCATGCTGCTGAAGTGATTGCAATGGACGAGCGCCCGGCGCAGGCATTGCGTAACAAGTCGGACTCCTCCATGCGTGTCGGTCTAGAGCTTTTGCGCGATGGAGTGGTACAGGCGTGCGTCAGTTCAGGCAATACAGGTGCTTTGATGGCGTTGTCACGGCATGTGCTGAAGACGCTGCCGGGCATTGATCGCCCTGCAATGGTGGCGGCTATCCCGACTCGTTCAGGTTTCTGTCATTTGCTTGATCTGGGCGCAAATGTGGATTGTGGTGCCGAGCATCTGCAGCAGTTTGCGGTCATGGGGGCGGTGGCAGCCGAGGTGCTGGGTAAGCCTCAGCCGCGCGTGGCGCTGTTGAATGTGGGGACTGAGGATATAAAAGGCAATCAGCAGGTCAAACTGGCCGCCAGCCTTTTGCAGCAGACCCGGGGCTTGAATTACATCGGCTTTATAGAAGGCGATGGTTTGTACCGTGGGGACGCGGATGTCGTGGTGTGCGACGGATTTGTCGGTAATATCCTGCTGAAATCCAGTGAAGGTTTGGCCAGCATGATCTCGGAACGTGTTGAGCAGGTTTTTAAATCTGGTCTGGCTGCGAAGGTGGTCGGGTTGCTGGCGATGCCGTTATTAAAGCGTCTGCAGGTTGAGCTTGCTCCGGCAGAGCATAACGGGGCCAGTTTTCTGGGGTTGCAGGGCATCGTGGTTAAAAGCCATGGTTCTGCCGGGCCAGAGGGCTTTAAAAGTGCTATTCGCCGGGCTTTGCGGGAAATTGAAGAGAATTTACCCAAGCGCCTTTACGGTCGTTTGGGGGACCAACTGCTTTAGAATGTGACTGCATCAAATGGCCAGTCATCCAACTGACAGTTTATTGCGTGCGACGTTAATCCGCGCACATCACTGACGATCACGAATATTAGGAACACGCTTCCATGTCCGCATCTCTTGCATTCGTCTTCCCAGGTCAGGGTTCGCAGTCTCTGGGTATGCTCTCAGAGCACGGTGCGCAGCGACCGCTGATTCTTGAAACCTTTGCAGAAGCCTCAGAGGCTCTGGGTTACGACCTGTGGGCTTTGACTCAACAGGGGCCAGAAGAGCAGCTTAATCAGACTGATAAGACTCAGCCTGCAATCCTGACTGCTTCTGTAGCCTTGTGGCGTGTATGGCTGGCAGAGAATGCTGCTCGTCCTGCCTTTGTGGCTGGCCACAGTCTGGGTGAGTACTCCGCTCTGGTTGCTGCCGGTAGTCTGTCATTGGCTGATGCGGTGAAGCTAGTAGAACACCGGGGCAAGTTGATGCAGCAAGCCGTACCGGCCGGGCAGGGCGCTATGGCCGCTATTCTCGGTCTGGAAGATGCTGATGTCTTGGCCGCCTGTGCTGAGGCCGCTCAGGGCGATGTTGTCAGTGCGGTGAACTTCAACGCGCCAGGCCAGGTGGTTATTGCCGGTGCAACCGCTGCGGTCGAGCGCGCAATTGAGGCATGTAAGGCGCGTGGTGCCAAGCGCGCCATGCCACTGCCGGTCAGCGTGCCATCCCACTGTGAGCTAATGCGTCCGGCTGCCGAGCGTTTTGCTGAAGCGGTTTCCGCGATTGACTGGAAGGCTCCTGGGATTGCTCTGGTGCAGAACGTCAGTGCTGCGGCCGTGACTGATCTGGATGGTCTCAAGCGTGACCTGCTGGCGCAGCTATACAGCCCTGTTCGCTGGGTAGAATCGATTGTTTGCCTGTCCGAAAACGGTGTGACTGACCTCGTTGAGTGCGGTCCGGGCAAAGTGCTGAGCGGTCTGAACAAGCGCTGCGTCAAAGGCATTAATACCCATAATCTGGATACCCCGGACGCATTTGCGGCCGCAGGTGCCGCCCTGAACTGATTTGAGGAGAACGAATAATGAGCCTGCAAGGTAAGGTTGCCCTGGTAACGGGCGCGAGCCGTGGCATTGGCCAGGCTATTGCTCTGGAGTTGGGGCGTCAGGGGGCAGTTGTGGTCGGTACTGCAACGTCGGCTTCCGGTGCTGAGCGTATTACAGAAACGCTCAAGGCTAATGGCATTCAAGGCGCAGGCCTTGAACTTAATGTTACCAGCGACGAGTCCGTAGCGGCTGTGCTGGCAGCTGTTACCGAGCAGTTCGGTGCGCCTGCTATTCTGGTCAACAACGCCGGCATTACCCGTGACAACCTGATGATGCGTATGAAAGACGACGAGTGGTTCGATGTGATCGACACCAACCTCAACAGTCTCTACCGTCTGTCCAAAGGTGTTCTGCGTGGTATGACCAAGGCGCGCTGGGGCCGGATTATCAATATTGGTTCGGTAGTGGGTGCCATGGGCAACGCTGGCCAAGTAAACTATGCAGCAGCCAAAGCCGGTCTGGAAGGTTTCAGCCGTGCTCTGGCGCGTGAAGTCGGGTCGCGCTCGATCACTGTGAACTCAGTGGCTCCGGGCTTTATCGATACAGATATGACCCGTGAACTGCCTGAAGCGCAGCGTGAAGCGCTGCAGGCACAGATTCCGCTGGGTCGTCTGGGGCAAGCTAATGAGATCGCGCAAGTGGTCGCTTTCCTTGCTTCAGATGGTGCAGCTTACGTCACAGGGGCTACTATCCCTGTGAATGGCGGGATGTATATGAGCTAAATGTGACGGATGCCTTAAGAAAACTGTCATAGATGCTGTCTAAAATCCGTTATAAAAGTGCAACTGGTTTATAGACAGATCGTTGAAGTGTTTTGGGGTATCCCGGCATTCAGCTTGAAATGCTAAAAACCCTTTCTATACACTTGGCTGCATAACAGCTGCCTGGATTTGTCCAATAGGAGTGAAAACAAGGTATGAGCACCATCGAAGAACGCGTCAAGAAAATCGTTGCTGAACAACTTGGCGTAAAAGAAGAGGAAGTAACCAACAGCGCTTCCTTCGTCGAAGACCTGGGTGCCGACTCTCTTGACACCGTTGAGCTGGTGATGGCTCTCGAAGAAGAATTCGAGACCGAGATCCCGGACGAACAAGCTGAGAAGATCACCACTGTTCAAGAAGCGATCGACTACGTAACCGCTCACGCGTAAGACGTAATCAGTCGTTTCTCGGCTAGGAAAAGCCGCACACCTGTTATGGGAGTGCGGCTTTTCTTTAGGCGGCTTATCAAGCGGTGAAAACTAGAGAAGGAGAAGGCTGTGTCGCGTAGACGCGTCGTAGTTACCGGTATGGGCATGCTGTCGCCACTGGGTAACGATGTGCCGAGCAGCTGGCAGGGTATTTTGGCAGGGCGCAGCGGTATTGCTGCTCTCGAACATATGGACCTTTCGGCTTATTCCACCCGTTTTGGTGGTTCGATCAAGGGCTTCAATGTTGAGGAGTACTTGTCGGCGAAAGAGGCCAGAAAACTCGACCTGTTTATTCAGTACGGTCTTGCGGCTAGTTTTCAAGCTGTCCGCGATTCCGGTCTGGAAATTACCGATGCCAACCGTGAGCGCATCGGCGTAGCCATGGGTTCAGGTATTGGCGGTCTGACCAATATCGAGAATAACTGCCGGTCGTTGATTGAGCAGGGGCCACGGCGTATTTCGCCGTTTTTTGTGCCTGGCTCGATTATCAACATGATCTCCGGTTTCCTGTCGATCCATCTGGGGCTGCAGGGGCCAAACTATGCCATCGCTACGGCATGCACCACTGGTACCCACTGCATCGGCATGGCCGCCCGCAATATTGCTTACGGCGAGGCGGATGTAATGGTTGCAGGCGGTGCTGAGATGGCTGCTTGCGGTCTGGGAATGGGCGGCTTCGGTGCAGCTCGGGCTCTGTCCACTCGCAACGATGATCCGACCCGGGCCAGCCGTCCGTGGGATCAGGATCGTGATGGTTTCGTACTGTCTGATGGTTCTGGTGCATTGGTTCTTGAGGAACTGGAGCACGCCAAGGCCCGCGGTGCAACTATTTACGCTGAGCTGATTGGCTTCGGTATGAGCAGCGATGCCTACCATATGACTTCGCCACCTGAAGATGGGGCTGGTGCAGCCCGCTGTATGGCAACGGCACTGCGCGATGCTGGTGTGAATCCTGATCAGGTGCAATACATCAATGCGCACGGCACGTCGACTCCGGCGGGCGACAAGGCAGAAGCATCGGCGGTGAAATCTGTGTTTGGCGATCATGCTTATAAGGTTGCCGTAAGCTCAACCAAGTCTATGACCGGACATTTGTTGGGGGCTGCCGGGGCTGTTGAAGCCATCTTCAGTATCCTGGCGTTGCGTGATCAGGTGGCTCCACCGACCATCAACCTGGAAAATCCGAGCGAGGGTTGTGATCTGGATTTTGTGCCGCATCACGCACGGCAAATGCCAATTGACGTGGTGTTGTCCAACTCCTTCGGCTTTGGTGGAACCAACGGTTCGCTGGTGTTCCGCCGGTTTGCAGGCTGATGTTGATCTGGGTTGATGGCCGACCTGCTGAGTTACTGTCCGTCAAGGACCGTGGCTTGGCATACGGCGATGGTCTGTTCGAGACTATCGCCGTCAGTGCCGGCCACCCCATTCTGTTTGAGCGCCATATGCAGCGCTTGGCGGAAGGCTGCCGACGCCTGGCGATTCCACTGGATGAACCGGGCGTGCGTCAGCAGTTGCTGGATTTTTGCCAGCTGGTGGGCCAGGGCGTTTGCAAACTGATACTCACCCGCGGCGATGGCCAGCGTGGTTATGCCTCTCCGAATCCTTCTGTACCGCGTCTGATTCTTCAGGCTGCACCCAAGCCAGTCTATCCGCAATCCAATGCGGAGCAGGGCGTGCGCTTATTCCCCTGCCTTACGCGTTTAGCTGAGCAGCCCCTGCTGGCAGGGCTGAAGCACCTCAATCGCCTCGAGCAAGTATTGGCCCGTGATGAGTGGCAGGACACGGAGCATGCCGAAGGGCTGATGCGTGACGTTTCCGGTCGTGTCATTGAGGGGGTGTACAGCAACCTGTTGATGGTTATCGATGGGGCACTGGTGACAGCCGAACTGTCCCGTTGCGGTGTCGCTGGGGTGATGCGTGCCGAATTGCTGGCCCAGGCAGAAAAACACGGCATTGTTTGTCAGGTGCGCGATATCAGCTATGACGAACTGCTGGCTGCCGATGAAGTCATGTTGTGTAACAGTCTCTATGGTGTCTGGCCAGTGCGTGCCCTGTTGACTCATGACTGGCCGGTTGGCGCGCTCACCCGTAAACTGCAGGCCATTGCTCAAAATATTCTGGACTGCTGAATTGATTCGAAAACTTTTGTTGTTGCTCGAATGCAGTGTTGTGTTCGCCGGTCTGTTGTTAGGTCTGGCAGCCTGGCAGCAACACGAGGCGCTGCATCAGCCTCTTAAACTGACAGCTGAGCGCGTGATTGAAGTCCCCAGCGGAGCTACGCCAGGCGGCGTGCTAAATCGGCTTGAGGCAGACGGTATCCTTGATAAAGCCTTCTGGTTGCGTCAGTACTGGCGCTTCAATCTACACCGTCAGCCCTTGCATAGCGGTGAATATCAGCTGCGCCCAGGGCAAACCGTCACTGATTTGCTGGCCATGTGGCAGCGTGGTGACGTGATTCAATACTCTATCACCTTGGTGGAGGGCTGGAACTTCCGCCAAGTACGTTCAGCGCTGGCTCGTGAGCAGCGCCTTGAACAAACCTTGTCCGATATTGATGACGAAGAATTGATGAGTCGGTTGGGGTTGGCTGGATTGCACCCAGAAGGTCGTTTTTTCCCTGACACTTACAGTTTTGTGCGCGGCACGACGGATCTTGATCTGCTCCAAAAGGCCAATGCCCGTTTGGAAAAGGTGTTGGCCGAGGAATGGGAGAAGCGACAAGACGGCTTGCCCTACAAGGAACCCTACGATGCCTTGATCATGGCGTCCATGATCGAAAGGGAGACCGGTGTACCGCAGGAGCGCGGGGAAATTGCCGGGGTATTTGTCCGCCGCTTGCGCATAGGGATGCGCCTGCAGACCGATCCAACCGTCATTTATGGTATGGGCGCGCGTTATAACGGCCGGATTACCCGCGCTGATTTGCGTGAGCACACGCCGTATAACACCTACACCATAGATGGCATGCCTCCGACACCGATTGCGCTGGCTGGGCGTGAGGCTATAAATGCAGCGCTTAATCCAGTCGCTGGGAAAAGTCTGTATTTCGTTGCTCGCGGTGACGGTAGCCATGTATTTTCAGAAACGCTTGAGCAACATAATCGTGCTGTGCGTGAGTACCAGCTCAGGCGTCGGGCAGATTACCGTTCCAGTCCGGCTCCGGTAACGCCCCAACAACAGTAAGGACAGTGTGTGAGTGGTTTGTTTATCACCCTTGAAGGCCCAGAAGGTGCTGGCAAAAGCACTAACCGGGATTACTTGGCTACGCGTTTTCGTGAGCAGGGCATTGATGTAGTGCTGACCCGTGAGCCGGGCGGTACGCCGCTGGCTGAGCGGATTCGGGAAATCCTTCTGGCGCCCAGTGATGAGCTGATGGCCAGTGATACTGAGCTGTTACTGATGTTTGCTGCCCGTGCTCAGCATATTGATCAGGTCATTCGTCCAGCGCTTGAGCGTGGCTGTGTGGTGATCTGTGATCGTTTCACCGATGCCACCTATGCCTATCAGGGCGGTGGCCGTGGACTTTCTCACCAGCGCATTGCCGTGCTGGAAGACTTTGTTCAGGGCGCGTTGCGACCTGATATGACCTTGGTTTTTGATCTGCCGGTTGAAGTGGGGCTGGCACGTGCGGCGGAGCGGGGCTGCCTGGATCGCTTTGAGCAAGAAGGTATGGCGTTTTTTGAAGCGGTTCGGCAAACCTATCTGCAGCGGGCCGCAGAGCACCCGCAGCGCTATCGCATTGTGGATGCCGCCAAACCCTTGCAAGACGTCCAGCAGAGCCTTGATCAGCTCTTGCCGGAGCTACTGGTGTTGACTCGTGGCTGAGGCATTCCCATGGCAGGATGCACTCTGGCAGCAATTGGCCGGGCGCACACAGCATGCCCATGCCTATTTGCTGCACGGTCCGGCCGGGATCGGTAAGCGTGCTCTAGCCGAACGCCTGATGGCGCGGCTGCTCTGTCTCAAGCCTGACGGCCTGAATGCCTGCGGACAATGCAAGTCCTGTCATCTGCTTGCGGCTGGCACTCATCCCGACACTTATGTGCTTGAACCTGAGGAGGCTGATAAGGCTATTCGGGTGGATCAGGTCCGCGAACTAGTTGGTTTTGTGGTTCAGACCGCGCAGCTAGCTGGGCGCAAGGTGGTACTGATCGAGCCAGTTGAGTCGATGAATATCAACGCTTCCAACGCCTTGCTTAAAAGCCTTGAGGAACCCTCTGGTAATACGGTGTTGTTGCTGATCAGTCACCAGCCAAGCCGGTTGCTGCCAACTGTAAAAAGCCGCTGTGTGCAGCAGGCCTGTCCATTGCCAAGTCCAGCACAGAGCCAGAGCTGGCTCAAGCAGAAGCTGCCTGACCTGAGTCAACAGGTGGTTGAAGAGTTGCTGTTTCTGGCGAATGGCTCGCCACTGACGGCTGTGCAGATGCATGAGCAGGGCGTAATCGCTCAGCGCGCCGAAGTGGTGGAAGGTGTTAAGAAGCTTTTGAAACAACAGATTGGCCCAAGTCAATTGGCGGAGAGCTGGAATTCGGTATCTCTGCCGCTGCTGTTTGACTGGTTCTGTCAGTGGTCTCAGCTGATGTTGCGCTACCAACTGAGCGGTGATGAAGCAGGCCTTGGGCAGGCGGATATGAGTAAGGTGATTCAGTATCTGGCGGATAAGTCGTCCCAGCCTAAAGTACTGGCAATTCAGGATTGGTTGCTTGCACAGAGGCAAAAAGTCATCAATAAGGCCAATCTGAACCGGATTTTGCTGCTTGAAGCGCTGCTTGTGCAGTGGGCAAGCCTGCCGGGACCGAGATAGAATCGACCGACCGAGAATAAATAACAGGAATGCCGCATGAGTTTGCCTCCTAACCTGGGCCCGCGTAATGGGATCTTGTCGCTCACCATCAAAGACAAATCCGTGCTCTATGCCGCTTATATGCCATTCATTAAAAATGGTGGTTTGTTCATTCCTACCAACAAGAGCTACAAGCTCGGTGATGAAGTGTTCATGCTGCTCAACCTGATGGATGAGCCAGAAAAAATCCCGGTTGCCGGAAAGGTCGTCTGGATCACTCCGAAAGGTGCCCAAGGCAACCGTGCAGCAGGTGTGGGTGTTCAGTTCAATGATGGTGACAACAGCGCCCGCAACAAAATCGAAACCTATCTTGCAGGTGCGCTGACGTCAGATCGTCCTACGCATACTATGTAAGCGTTTCATTCAAATCGTATCGGGTGCCGGCCTCTGGCACCTCTTTTCAAGTGATTGTTTAGCATGTTGGTTGATTCCCACTGCCATCTTGATCGTCTCGATTTGGCTGCCCATGGCGGCTCGCTCGATGCGGCTTTGGCGGCTGCGCGTGCGCGTGGCGTTGGTCATTTTCTCTGTATCGGCGTCAGCGCCGACAATGCTGCGGCGGTAAAAAGCCTGGCTGAGAGCTATGCGGATGTGGATTGCTCGGTGGGCGTTCACCCGTTGGATCTCGAACCGGGGGCTGCGCCTGCACTGGACTGGTTACTGGGTGAGCTGAATCATCCGAATGTGGTGGCGATTGGCGAAACCGGCCTGGACTACCACTACGAGCCGGAGGCCGCTGAATTACAGCAACAGGCGTTTCGCCTGCATCTTCAGGCAGCGCAAGTGACGGGTAAGCCGGTGATCGTGCATACCCGTGAGGCCCGTGCTGACACGCTGGCGTTGCTGCGTGAAGCGGCGCTGCCCCAGGCGGGGGTCCTGCATTGCTTTACCGAAGATTGGGAAATGGCCAAGGCTGCTCTGGATATCGGCTTTTATATCTCTCTGTCTGGCATCGTGACCTTCCGCAATGCCGAGGCGTTACGTGAGGTCGCGCGACAGGTACCTGCCGATCGTCTGCTGGTAGAAACGGATTCTCCATATCTGGCCCCGGTTCCCCACCGTGGCAAGCCCAATCTGCCGGAATATGTCCGCGATGTGGCGGAGTATCTGGCCGTGTTGCGGGGCGTGAGTTTTGAGCAGTTGGCTGAGCAGACCACTGAAAACTTCAAACGCTTGTTCCCGCTGGCGCGAGTGAAATGATCGTAGGGCTCACGGTAGATAAAAAAAACCCGGGCTCTGGGGGTGAGTCCGGGTCAAGACCATTAGGAGTAAATCAAGGTGCGCGGTCAACGACACCTTGCCTGGTGAGGCACCTGGGGGATGGCGCCGAACACCAGTAAGTTCCAGTATTGGCGAAGATTGTGGATCGTCCAGACCGTTCGCCGGAATTCTTAAACCTATTTGGAATACTTCTTAGCCCCTCACTGGCTTATTTGGTCGACAGGGTATGGAGTATGTGAAGTGTTTCATCTATCGATTGCTGTCTGGTGTAGAAGTGAGGGGAGAAGCGGATACCGCCTCCACGTTGTGCGCATATCACCTGCTTTTGCTTTAACGCTTCAAAAAGCGCGGCGTGCTGCCAGTTATCTAGGCTGAATGTCAGAATCCCTGCGCGCCGTTCCGGTTCCAGAACGCTATGAAATTGCACCTGTGGCAGTGCTTTCAGCCCGTCGATCAGCCATTGCATGCGTTCTTCTATCTGCTGCTCAATGGTCGTTAAGCTCACTTCTTCTAATAGTGAAAGGCTGGCCTCCAGTGCCGTGGCGCCCAGCATGTTGGGGCTGCCACATTCAAAGCGGCGGGCGCTGCGGGCCGGTTGCCACTCGGGTTTGCTGTAATCACCGGCGTTTTCCAGCATGTGCCAGCCGTATTCGTGCAGTTTTAGCTGGCTGCGCAGGTCTTCCCGGCAGTAGAACACGCCCAGCCCTTCAGGGCCGAGCATCCATTTGTGGCCGTCAGCCATGGCGAACGCGCAGTTACAGCTTTGCACGTCAAGGGAGAACGCTCCCAGCTGTTGGATGGCATCCACGCATAGAAGCACGCCGCGTGCGTTGCAGCCTGCGCCCAGACGCTGGAGGTCAAGGCGTAGCCCGCTGGCGTATTGCACTGCGCTGATCGCCATGAGTCTGGTGCGCGGTCCGCATGCGGCAAGCAGAGCGGCTTCAGCATTTGCGCCATGCAGATTGACCTGAACGACCTCTACACCAAGTGGACCCAGGGCTTCCCAGACGATCCGATTAGATGGGAATTCTTCGTCGCTGATTACGATCTGGTCGCCTTCGCGCCAGTCCAGACCAAAGGCGACAAAAGACAGGGCTTCAGAGGTGTTCTTGACCAGAGCAATGTCACTGCGTGACGGGGCGTTGAGCAGGCGCTGTAGGCGTTCGCGCAGACGTCTTTCGAGCTGCAGCCAGTTCGCGTAATCACGAGCTCCGGTGTGGGCGTTCTCGATGGCAAAACGGGTGACAGCCTCAACAGCACGCTGCGGCCAGGGGGCCACTGCAGCATGGTTTAAGTAGTGCAGACCGGTCTGTTGGGGAAACTCATTCTCAGTTGCATACATTGTGGTAAGGCCCGTGCAATTTGTTAACAGTTAGGCATAATAAGAGACTTCGTTTATAGACGCCGCAGTCCCTATATGCATAAAGAGCCCCGCAAGGTCCGTGAGTTTCGCCGCAGAGAGCAGGAAATTCTTGATACAGCACTCAAGCTCTTTCTCGAGCAGGGTGAAGACAGTGTGACAGTAGAAATGATTGCTGATGCCGTGGGCATCGGTAAGGGCACGATCTACAAGCACTTCAAATCTAAGGCTGAAATCTATCTGCGTCTGATGCTTGATTACGAGCGTGATTTGAACGAATTGCTGCATTCCTCTGACGTGGACCGCGACAAGGAAGCGCTCTCGCGAGCTTATTTCGAGTTCCGCATGCGTGACCCGCAGCGCTATCGTCTGTTTGACCGCCTGGAAGAGAAGGTGGTCAAGGGCAATCAAGTGCCTGATATGGTGGAGCAGTTGCACCAGATCCGCGCCTCCAACTTTGAGCGACTGACTCAGCTGATCAAGGGACGTATTTCTGAAGGCAAGCTGGAAAATGTTCCGCCATACTTCCATTTCTGTGCGGCTTGGGCGCTGGTCCACGGTGCTGTAGCTCTGTATCACTCGCCGTTTTGGAGCAACGTGCTGGAAGATCAGGAAGGTTTCTTCCAGTTCTTGATGGACATCGGTGTGCGCATGGGCAACCGTCGCAAGCGTGAAGGTGATCCCGTTTCCAACTGAGCCCGGTTGCGATTGCCTGCTCTAAACGATCAGTTGCAAGGGTGTTGCCCCATTACCTGCGTTTATTCTTCAGGAGCACCGCATGATCGTTGACCGCCAAGGCAGGCGCTTTCGTAACTTGCGCCTCAGCCTCACCGCTGCGTGCAATTACGCGTGTGGCTACTGTGTTCCGGACGGAAAGCGTCTGGTTGCAGCTCAGGACGAGCTGAGTGCGGACGTATTGGTCAGAGCTGTGAGCTATCTGATTGAGTCTGCAGGGATTGAGCGTTTACGCATTACCGGCGGCGAGCCGCTGGTCAGTCCGAAACTGGAAGGGTTGCTGCGGGGTGTCAGTCAGCTTGGACTGGAGGACATCAGCCTGACCAGCAATGGTCAGTTACTGGCGCGCAAGTTACCGTTGCTCGTCGAATGTGGCATTCGCCGACTGAATATCTCTCTCGATACCCTTGATCCCCAGCGTTTCCGCGAGATTGCCCGTGGCGGCGACCTCGCCAGTGTGCTCGAAGGGCTGCGTCTGGCCCGCGAAGCCGGATTGAAGATCAAAATCAATATGGTGCCGTTACGTGGGCAGAATCTGGATCAGGTCATGCCGATGCTGGATTATTGCATTGATAATGGCTTTGAGCTGCGCTTTATCGAGCTGATGCGTATGGGGCATTTGTCCCACGATTACGCGGGGTTCAAGCGCCAGTTTGTTGGGTTGGATGAGTTGCTTGAGCAGATCAGCCAACACTATCAGTACACCCAGGCTGAGGCGGCAGTGGATGCGACTGCCATTCGTTATCAGATCGTGGGCCGGGGCTTCTTTGGTGTGATTGCCAACGAGAGTGTGCCGTTTTGTCGGACGTGCTCGCGGCTGCGTCTGTCTTCTACCGGCTGGCTGCACGGTTGTCTGTCATCCACCCAACGGCACTTCATCGGTGATTTGCTCAATGAGCCTCGGCACATTGCTTTGCCAGCCTTGCAGCGGATGCTGGTGCGGGCGCTGGCGGACAAGCAGGATATGTCATTCGCCGGCGGCACAACGGTGATGAAAATTATCGGTGGTTGACCCTTCACGGCCGCGAGGTGGTCGGGAGCGCGCTGATCAGTTTAGCCAGCAAATCATTAAGCTGCTGTTGTTCGACTTCACTGAGGCACTGCAGGATGCACTGTTCATTGGCGACGTGCAGTTCCATCAGTGGGTTGATCAAAGCCAGTCCTGATTCAGTGAGCGTGACCAGCGTGCCACGTCGGTCATGCGGGTTTTTGCGGCGCTCCACCAGCCCGGCTTTTTCCAAGCGATCGATGCGGTTGGTCATGCCCCCGGACGACATCATGGCTGCTTCGTAAAGCGCGGTAGGAGTGAGTGCATAGGGATCGCCGCTGCGTAACAGAGTGGCCAGTACATCAAACTCACCGGCTTGCAGGCCGTGTTGGGCAAATAGTGGGTTCAGGTGTTGATGGGCTATACGCTGAGCGGCCTCTGCCAGGCGCCCAATCAGCTCCATGGGCAAGCTCGGCAGGTGAGGTTTTTCCCGGCTCCATTGTTCTATTGCAAAGCGCGCTCTGTCGTTCATCGCATTTATCTTGATATAAAGATTCTTTTTATCAAACTATCGTCTCTCGCCTGAGCGGTCGAAGTAAAGGTATTTAAGTATGAGTGGACAGTCTGGCGCTCGCCGTCACGCGGCACCAGCCGGTTTCATCCTTTTGGCACTAATGCTGTTGGGGCTGAATTTACGACCAATTCTGGCCAGCGTCGGTCCGGTGCTGGATGACATCCAGATTGCGACGGGCATCACCAGCTCTCAGGCTGGCTTGCTGACCACACTGCCGGTCCTGGCTATGGGTATTTGTGCGCTGGCGGGCAATGTGTTGCAGCGGCTGTTTGGCCAGTACGGCGGTATTCTGCTGGGGATCACGGTGATTGCCGTCGCCTGCGCGGCGCGTTGGCTCTGGCACGACAGCAGCGGCCTGATTATCACTGCAGCGCTTGGTGGTCTGGGAATTGCTCTGGTTCAGGCCTTGTTGCCCGCTTTTATCAAGACTCAGTTTGCGGCGCGCGTGGGGTTGGTCATGGGCTTGTACACCACCGGCATCATGGCCGGTGCAGCCATTGCCGCAGCGAGCGTGGCACCTCTAGCCACTGTTATCAGTTGGCATGGTGGGCTGGCGTTTTGGGCTGTGCCTGCGCTGCTGGCAGCGTTGTTGTGGCTGGTGCTTGGCACTGCGGCTTCCGACAAAGGGGCGGGGGGCTCCCTGAGATTGCCTCTTAATGAGCCGCGTGCGTGGCTGCTAATGACCTTTTTTGGCATTGCCACCGGCGCGTACACACTCGTGCTGGCCTGGTTGCCGCCGTTTTACACCCAGCTGGGGTGGACGTCGACCGAGAGCGGCCTGCTGCTGGGGCTGGTGACGGTGGCCGAGGTGGTGGCCGGCTTGCTGGTGTCGACGTTGGTGGGCTACTTCCCGAATCGCAGGGTGTTGGTATGGGGCACGTTGGTTGTGCAGGTTTTTGGGCTGCTGTGCTTGATATTCTCGCCAGCCGACCTCGCCATTACTGCCGCAATACTGCTGGGCCTGGGGATCGGGGCCATCTTCCCGCTGTCCTTGATCATCACGATGGATCATGCCGAAACCCCGGCACAGGCCGGTGCGTTGATGAGCATGGTGCAGGGCGGTGGCTACATCATCGCCAGTGTGGTGCCGATTCTGGCCGGGCTTATTCGCCAGCGTTTCGCTGATCTGACCCTGGCCTGGGTCTGCATGGGCGTTGGTGCTTTGGTGCTGATGATCATCGCTGCCCGTTTTGCGCCCGGGAAGAAATTACACTTTTAAGGAGAGGTGGCTGCCGCATAAAGCATTGAGAAGCTTATGCGTTCAGATGCAGACATCCGTTTTGTTGATTGAATGTTATGTTATAACAAAATAATATCTGGCCCTTTCAGCAAAGGGACGGACTATGTTTTCACTTTCTTCAGGCCCCCGATGGCCTCTGGCTGCTTGGGTTTTACTGCTTTCGGGTATCAGCGAAGCACGAGTTCTTGACCTTGATTCCACCGTTATCACTGCGACCAGCACGGAGCGCTCGCTTAAGGACACGCCAGCCAGCGTTACCGTGATCACCCGGGAGGAGCTGGCGGCCCGTCCCGTTCAGGATCTGGTCGACGCTCTTCGCGGAACACCGGGTTTGCAGTTTTCCGGTATCGGGATCGGGCGTCGCGGAATCAGTGTTCGCGGGATGGATGCCAAACACACACTGTTTCTGGTCAATGGCCAGCGCATCAGCAACTCGGCTAGCGCCATTGCTCATGCAGATTTCGATCTGAGCTGGGTGCCGGTTGAGGCGATAGAGCGGATTGAAGTGGTTCGTGGGCCGATGTCCTCTCTTTATGGCTCAGAGGCGCTCGGCGGTGTGGTCAACGTCATCACCCGCAAAGCCACTGATGAGTGGAAGGGCAGTGCGCTGATCAACGGCGGGGTGGTGGATAACAGTCAAGGAGGCGATACCCACCAGTTGGCAGGTTATCTCGGAGGTCCGCTGATTCCGGGTGTATTGGGTCTGTCCTTGAATGGCGAAAGCCGCCGCCGTCAGGAAACATCAGACCGTCGTGACTCTGCGTTGTCTGAGCTTGAAGGTCGCTCTGTAGACAGCGGCTCCGCAACCCTGAGCTGGACGCCGGATGAGGCGCAACGGATTGATCTGACCACGGGGCGCGGCCTGGAAAAACGCTGGCGTAATAATCGCAGTGCCGGACGACAGCCTGTGGAATACGAGTCTAAGGACCGTATCGAACGTGAGAATTTCTCGCTGGCCCACACCGGTCACTGGTCGTGGGGCGACAGCTCGTTGCGGGTTTATCGCAACCGTCTTGAGCGGGACAACCGCTACACCAACGGCCAGGTGCCGAGTAACCCATGGCAACGCATGACCGACGATGTAGCCGATGCCAGCATCAGCCTGCCGGTTGGAAACATGCACTTGTTTACTGTCGGTGGCGAATGGCGCAGAGAGCAACTGGAAGACAACAGCGTTGCCGGCGGTGACGCAGAGGCGATCCACCGTGCTGCCTTTTTCCAAGACGAAATCCAGTTTCAGGATGACTGGTCGCTGGTGCTGGGAAGCCGATTCGATCACCACGAAAACTACGGTTGGCAGAAAAGCCCGCGCGCGTATTTGGTCCATCAGGTCAATGAGGCGCTGACCCTGCGCGGCGGTGTTGGGCGTGGTTTTAATGCGCCGACGCTGAAGGAGCTGTCACCCGGTTACTCCGCTGTGGGCGGTGGTGGCATGTTCACCATTACCGGTAACCCGGATCTGGACCCTGAGATCAACACCACCTACGAGTTTGGCGGTGACTACGCCGGTGATGGCTGGTCGCTGTCGGCAGGTGTGTTCCAGAACAACGTCAAAGGCTTGATTCAAACCATTTGTGTGCAGGCCTGCGGGCAGCGCGGGCGTGAGATGCGCGAGTACGAGAACGTCGATAAAGCGCGCATTCGTGGTCTGGAGTTGGGCGCGGAAATCGACTTGCCAGCTGATCTGCACTGGGGCGCGAATTACACCTATCTGGATGCCATCGACCGCAGCGCGGATCGTCGCTTGGCTGGGCGTTCACGGCATCTGGCCAATACTCACGTGAGCTGGAAACCCACCGAGCGCTTTACCGCTCAGGTGCGTAACGAATACGTCGGCAGCCAGATCGGCTACAGCCGTGACAGCGAGTACAGCCTGCCAGCCTATAGTCTCTGGCATCTGGAAATGACCCAGCAACTCACCAATGAGCTGAGTGTGCGCGGCGGCATTCAGAACATCGGTGATGTACGTCTGGCCGATGAAGACGCGCTGTTCAACTACCCCGAACCGGGGCGCACTTTCCACGTTGGTCTGAGCCTGAGCTTCTGAAATGCGCACATTATTTCTGATCATGATCTGGCTATTCGTTGCCAGTACGGTGCAGGCCGATACGCAGCCGGATGTGCGCGTATTGGCCAACGACTTCGTCCTGCCGGGCAAGCTTCAGCGCTTGCAAAGTTGGGCCAGCGAAGCCGGGATGCGTTTGGATAGTCGCAACATTAGCCGCGAGCGAGAGTTATCGGATGATTTACTTAGCGCGGGTCTGCTGATTCTGGATACGCCGCGCCCGAATGATCTGGCGCAGATGCAGGCCTTCTTAGGTGAGCGTCTTAAAGATGCGCGAACGCCCTGGATTCGTGTGGGGGGCGGCGCTCCGGCCTTCGGTAACCTTCCGCCGCCAATGGCCTACGCCATGATCGGTTATTACGCTAATGGTGGTGAGGCAAATCTGCGCCAATTCCTGTCCTATTGGAAAGCCCTTAAGGCCGGGCAGGATGTTTCGCAGATGCCGCCGCCTAAGCCGCTACCTGCAACCGGCATGTATCACCCGGATGCGCCCGAGCTGTTCAGCGATGTAAACGCCTACTTGGCCTGGGGCAGCAAGCGCTGGCCTGAAGGCGCGCCGCGTGTCGGCTTTGTCATCCATAGCGGGGCGATCGCGGACGCTGAACTGGGCATGCTGGATGGGCTGATTAAGCTCAGCGAAGCACACGGGCAGGCACCGGTGTTGTTTTGGTTTGATGCGCAAAACCCGCACGGGCTGACTGAGATCGTTAAGCCTGCCAACGTGCAGGTGCTGATCAATCTCACGCACATGCAAAATGCTGCTGCGCGGCAGGCTGAGTTTCTCGACCTGAATATCCCGGTTTTGCAAACCTTCGGTGAGCGCAGCACAGATATTCAAGGCTGGCGCGAGTCCACTTCCGGGATCGCCATGCATGCAGTTGCGCCCTTGCTCGGCGTACCGGAAAGCTGGGGGATGAGCGATCCGCTGGTGATCAGTGCAGTAGAGAAGGGTGAGCCAGTGCTGATCCCCGAGCAGGCCGAAGCACTGATGCGTAAGGTCAACCGGTTGGTTCGTTTGCAAACGCTGCCGGTCGGGCAGAAACGCCTGGCGCTGCTGTTCTGGAACCACCCGGATGGCGAGAAGAACATCTCCGCCTCGCACCTGAATGTGCCCCGCAGTCTGGCGACTCTGAGTGCTCGCCTTGCTGAGGCAGGCTACAAGGTCCCGGTCAGCAACGAGGCACAACTGACCGAGACGGCGCAGCGTCTGCTTGGCGGTTATTACCGCCCGGAAACTCTGGATGCTCTGCTTAAGGATGATCTGGCCGTTGGTGTTCCGCTTGAAGCCTACCAGCGCTGGCTGGGCAAGTTGCCGGAGTCGGTGCGCAATGAGCTGACTGCGCGCTGGGGTGATCCGTCCAAGCATTGGGCCATTCGCACGCTGAGCGGCAAACCCCAGTTCATCATCCCCCGGGCCAAGCTGGGCAGCCTGACACTGATGTCGCAACCGCCGCGGGCCGGTCGCCCTGGTGAGGCCTATCACGACAGCAAAGTACCGCCGGATCACATTTATCTGGCCGCTTATCTGCTGTTGCATGATCTGGCAGATGCGCTGATTCACTTTGGTACCCACGGCACCCAAGAGTGGCTGCCGGGCAAGGACCGGGGCTTGTCGGTTAACGATTACAGTTTTTTGGCGATGGCTGATCTGCCGGTGTTCTATCCCTATATTCAGGACAACATTGGCGAAGCGATTCAGGCCCGTCGCCGTGGCCGTGCCGTGACTGTCAGCCACCAGACACCGCCGTTTGCGCCGGCCGGGTTGTACGACGAACTGCGTGATCTGCATGACCTGATTCATCAGTATCAGCAACTGGAAGAGGGCGCTGTTCAGCAGCAGACCGCGATTAAGATCATTGAGTTTTCACAAGCCTCTGGGTTGCTGGAGGACCTGCAATTAGACGCAGCAACAGCCAAAGCCGACTTCGATACCTTCTTCGCCCGCCTGCATGACCATCTGCATGCACTGGCGACGGATAACCTGCCGTTGGGGTTGCATACCTTTGGAGAACCGTCACGGCCTGAGCATCGCCTCAGTACGGTTTTGCAGCAGCTTGGAGAGCCTTATTTGAAGGCCGTGGCTGAGGCCAGCGGTAAGGTTTACGAGGCGGAGCCGGTGGCTATGGATTTTGCCGAGCTGAAAAAGACCGAGGCCTATAGCCTGCTGGATCGTTACGTCTTGCAGGCTTACTCACTGGATGAGTTACCTGGCGCGGGCTTGCGCGAGCAACTGGAAAAGGCCCGTGGCTATGAGCTGAATTTGGCCCGCACCGGCGAGATAGAAGCGCTGCTCGCTGGGCTTGCCGGTGGTTTTGTCGCGCCCGGTTCTGGCGGTGATCCGGTGCGTAATCCGCAGGTGCCCAGCGGCCGCAATATCTATGCATTTGAGGCGGACAAGCTGCCGACTCGCGCAGCCTATGAGGCGGGCGAGCAAGCCCTGCAGCAACTGATCGACAGCTACAAGGCCGAGCATGAAGGGCAGGCTCCGCGCAAATTGGCGTTCAGTCTGTGGTCATCTGAGGCCATGCGTCACTTTGGGATTCTGGAAAGCCAGGTGCTGCACGCCATGGGCCTGCGTCCAGTGTGGGATGAGGGGGGGCGCGTGCGGGCGCTGGCGATTATTCCCCGTACCGAACTTGGCCGGCCGCGCATTGATGTGGTGATTCAAGCCACCAGCGTTTACCGCGATCAGTTCGACGGCTTTATGCGTCTGTTGGCAGAGGCCGTGGAGCGATTGGAGCAGCTGGATGAGGCGGATAACCCGATCGCCGCCAATAGCAAAGCCGTTCAGGGGCGTTTGCAGGAGCAGGGCATGGCGGCCGAGCAGGCTAAGCGCTTGGCCAGTGTGCGGATTTTCAGCAATGAGCCGGGCGACTACGGCAGTGGGGTGACCGACCTGACGCTGGACTCAACCCAGTGGGAGGACGAATCGGCCTTGGCTGAGCAGTATCTGTCCCGGCTGGGCAGTGGCTATGGCAGTCGCGGGCTAGTGCCTGAGGCAGCGGGAGCAAAGTTGTTCGGCGAGCAGCTGAAGGGCGTTGAAGCTGCCGTGCTGGCGCGCTCCTCGACGGTTAATGGCCTGCTGTCCACCGATCATCCTTTCGAGTATCTGGGCGGTCTCTCTTTGGTGATTCGTCATCTGGATGGCAGCAGCCCGGCGCTGTACATCGCTGATCTGCGCACCAATACGCCGCGTATGGAAGGGGCTGCGCAATTCCTCAGTAACGAACTGCGCAGCCGCTATCTCAATCCGCAGTGGATCGGCGCCATGCAGAAGGAAGGCTACGCCGGTACGCTGGAGCTGCTCAACATCGTCAACAACGTTTGGGGCTGGCAGGCCATGGACCGCAGCATGGTGCGGGCGGATCAGTGGCAAGCGCTGCACCAGACCTACGTGATGGATCAGCGCAACCTCGGCCTTAATGAGTGGTTTGAGGCGAATAACCCCAGTGCTCAGGCGCAGTTGGTTGAACGCATGCTAGAGGCGATTCGCAAAGGCTACTGGGATGCCGATGAGCAAACCCGCAAGGAGCTGACCGAGCGCTGGCAGGAGCTGGACGAGCAGGGCGCAACCAGCGGCACGCAGCCGGTGACCCGTGAGTTTATCGAGCAGTCGGCGGCGGGTTTTGGCCTGACTGGCGCAGCTCCGGCAGAGGCCGATGGCGACAACGCTGGTGCCGGTGAAACCGTCAGTGGCCAGGTGTTGCAGGAGGTCACTCAGGAAAGCGCAGCGCCCACGCCGCAATGGCAAATCTGGCTGGGCTTTGCCCTGTTGTCACTGTGCCTGCTGTATGGCGGCTGGCGCCAGGTGCGCAGCCAGCGAGTTTGAATCCTTAATCACAACATATCGGTGGCCGCTTCCGGCCACCCTGACTGAGCAGTAGTTATGAATACCTTTGAATTCAGTTTGTACGAACTCACCCGCTGGTTTTTGACACCGGTACTGGTTTTGATTTTGCTGGCGCTGGCATACGCCTTTGTAGCGCTGGGCAGTTTTGCGGTTGAGGTTTGGCAGCGCCGTAGCGGTCGTTATCGTTCAGTGCTGGCGCTCTGGAAAACTACCCATGGGGGAACTAGCGATGATCTGGAACTGCTGATCATGCAGCGTTTGGAATGGTTGCGCGTGGTCTCGCGCAGCACGCCAATGCTGGGACTAGTGGCAACCATGATTCCTATGGGGCCGGCACTGTTGGCGCTGACTAAGAACGATGGACAGGGTATTGGCGAGAATCTGGTAGTGGCGTTTTCTGCGGTGATCGTGGCGCTGCTGGCCGCCAGCATCAGCTTCTTTATCCTCACCATTCGCCGCCGCTGGCTGTTGCAAGAGCTGCGTGCTATCGAACGTCAGCAGGAGGCCTGCTGATGCGCTTTCTGGAAGAGGATGAAGATGACCCGATGCTGTCGGTGGTTAACCTGATCGACGTGTTTCTGGTGGTGATCGGTATTCTGCTGATCGTCATCGTGCAGAGTCCGCTCAACCCGTTCAACCAGAACAAAGTGGTGGTGATCGAGAACCCCGGCGAAGCCGACATGCGCATGCTGGTTAAAGATGGGCAGGAGTTGACTGAGTATCAGGCCAGCGGTGAGATCGGTGAGGGACAGGGCAGCAAGGCCGGTATCACTTACCGTCTCAACGATGGCCGGATGATTTACGTGCCGGAGCAGGACGCGCCTTAAATTCCGCTGCCATCCTGCTCAACCACGGGCAGGAACTTGCTGAGGAACTGACGCGTGCGCGGCTCACGCGGGTTGCTGAACAATCGCTGAGCAGCGCCTTGTTCGACGATCACGCCCTGATCAATAAAGATCGCCCGGCTGGCCACATCCCGGGCGAAACTCATCTCATGGGTCACGATCACCAGCGTGCGTTTTTCCTCGGCGAGCCCGCGAATGGTGTTGAGCACTTCGCCTACCAGCTCCGGGTCCAGGGCAGAGGTGGGCTCATCAAACAGAATCACCTCAGGTTCCATGGCCAGTGCACGGGCGATGGCGACTCGCTGTTGCTGGCCGCCGGAAAGACGCTTGGGATAAGCCTCTTCCTTGCCTGCCAAGCCGACTTTGGCCAGCAGTGCGCGGCCCTTGGCTTCAGCCTGTTCTCTGGGCTCTTTTTTGACGATCAGCGGCCCTTCAATGACGTTATCCAGCGCGCTGCGGTGCGGGAACAGGTTGAAGTTCTGAAAGACGAAACCCACTTGCTGGCGCAGCTTACGCACGAGCGACCGCTGCTGGCTTATGGGTTTGGCTGCATCAATCTCAATATCTCCGACGCGGATGCTGCCGCTGTCCGGGGTTTCCAGCAGATTCAGACAGCGCAGCAGGGTGGTCTTGCCCGAGCCGCTGGGGCCGATAATCGCCAGCACTTCGCCGGGTTGAATGTCCAAGTCGATGCCCTTGAGCACCGGCTGGCCCTTAAAGGACTTTTTCAGGTTACGCACGCTGATCATCAGTTATCCCTTTCATGTCGATTAACGCGTGCTTCCAGGCGATTTTGCAGGTGCGCCAGCAGGCTGGAGAGCAGCCAGTAGATCAGGGCTGCAGCCAGGTACATGGTGAAAATCTCGAAGGTGCGTGCGGTGATCAACTGGGCCTGACGGAACAGCTCCGGCACCTGAATGGTGGCGGCCAGTGCGGTGTCCTTTACCAAACCGATAAAACTGTTGCCCAACGGTGGCAGTGCGGTGCGCGCAGCTTGCGGCAGGATGGTGCGGTACAGCGTTTGCACGCGGCTCATACCGATACTGGCGGAGGCTTCCCACTGGCCACGATCAATCGAGGCAATCGCCGCACGGAGAATTTCGGAAACGTAGGCGGCCATGTTCAGAGACAGGCCAATCATTGCGGCAGGGAGGGGCTCAAGCTGGATGCCGATTTCAGGCAAACCGTAGTAGATCATGAACAACTGCACCAACAGCGGCGTGCCCCGGAAGAACGACACATAAATGCGCACCAGAAGGCGCAGCGGGGCGAAGGCATAAAGCTGGGTGATTGCCAGAATAAACCCCAGCAGCAGGCCGAAAAACATGCCGCCGAGGCTCAGAACTACCGTGTACAGCGCGCCCTTGAGCAGGAAGGGCGCGGAATCCAGCGCAAGCTGCAGGCTTGCTTCGATCATTGGGTTACATCAGCCTTGAACCATTTTTCCGATATCGCCTTGAGGGTGCCGTTGGCACGCAGATCGGCGATGGCTTTATCCAGTGCGGCCTGCAGCTGCGGGTTGCCTTTGCGCAGGGCGATGCCGGCAGCTTGCGGGGCAAATGGCTCACCAGCTACGGCCAGTTTGCCGCGGGATTTATCAACCAGTTCAAAGGCAGCCAAGCGGTCACCGAGGATCACGTCGAGGCGCCCAACGCGGACATCCTGATTACGGCTGGCGTCATCGTCGTAAGTGCGGATGTCGGCTTGCGGCACGTTATCTTTCAGCCACTGTTCGTAGTTGGTGCCCAGTACCACGCCGACTTTTTTGCCAGCCAGATCTTCAGGTTTCTTGTATTGGTCTTCTTCGCCGGTGCGGGCCAGCACCTGAACACCGGAGACGGTATAAGGCGTGCTGAAATCGTATTTCTTTTTACGTTCTTCAGAGATGGTCACCTGGTTGACCACGACATCCAGCCGACCGGTTTCAAGCGCGGCGAGGATGCCATCCCACTTGCTCGGCTGGAATACAGCTTTGACGCCAAGCTCTTTGGCCACTGCTTCGGCGAACTCCACTTCAAAGCCGGTGAGCTTGCCGTTCTCGTCCTGATAGTTGAATGGCGGGTAGGTGCCTTCCAGACCAATTTTGATTTCGCCTTTCTGCTTGATCTGATCGAGCAAATCGGCTGCCTGTACGGCTTGGAGGGAGAGGGAAACAACAAAGGCCAATCCGAGGCCTAACGCTGTGAGAGGGCGTCTTAACAGGGAACGTTGCATGGTGCGATCCTCGCGCTGCAGTAAAAGTGCGCTCACTCTAGAGCGCTCCTTTTAGAAGTTAAAATACTTAAAAATTATTCTTATATATCGGTTGTTTCTAATTGGGTGCTGATCACTGTTCGCATCAATGGTAGGCGAAAAGTGCAGGAGCACCACCGGTATGCACGAACAGCACCGGGCCATTGCCAAGCAGATCACGTTCAATGCCATCCACCAGCCCGGCAAAGGCTTTGCCGGTATAAACCGGGTCGAGCAGGATGCCTTCTTGACTGGCCAGCAGTTGAATACTGGCGAGAGTGGCCGGATTGGCTTCGCCGTAACGCGGGCCGAAATAGCTGTCCCACAGTTCGATGTTAAGGCTGGCCGGCACTGCAATCTCCAGCAGTTCAGCTGTTTGCTTAAGCAGACCCTCCACTTTCGGGCGCTGAGTGGCGTCAGGGCGGGAGACGGTGACACCGATCAGGCGAGTACCCGGCAAGGCATATTCCAGCCCTAGCGCCAGGCCGCTATGGGTACCGGCGCTGCCTGAGGCCACTATCACGGCGGCAAACTGCTGGCCGCTCTGTTTGATCTGCTCGACCAGCTCAAGGCCTGCCCGCACATAGCCCAGCGCGCCTAGGGCGTTGGAGCCACCAATCGGTACTACATAAGGCCGCTTGCCCAGCACGTTAAGACGCGCAGCCGCTTGGTTCAGTAGCTGATCGGCGTTATCAAGGTCGGGCACGTTTTCTACGGTGGCACCAAACAGGTCCAACAGCAGGCGGTTGCCGTTTTCAAGGTAGTTGGCTGCGCTGGTGCCGATCGGGTTTTCCAGTAAGGCCAGGCAATCCAGGCCGAGGCGAGCGGCGAGGGCGGCAGTCTGGCGGACGTGGTTGGACTGGATGGCTCCGGCGGTGATCAGGGTGTCAGCCCCTTCAGCGAGTGCGGCTGCGCCGAGGTATTCCAGCTTGCGTACCTTGTTGCCGCCCAAGGCAAACGGTGTGGTGTCATCGCGTTTGATGTAAATCTCGCGACCCAGGGTTTGCGAGAGACGCTGGAGTTTTTCCAGTGGTGTGGGCTGCGTCAGCAGCGTGAGGCGTTGGATGCGGTCCAGGTGGCGGGTCAGCTGTGAGAGGTCCATGCGGCAGAGTCCCTAATCAAAAGCGTATTTGTGCTTTGGTTATATAAAAATAATAAAACAGTATTTTTGAGGAATAAAAAATAACAGTAGTGTCGCCCCAACTGAAACCGCCAAGCGGGCTGGTTTCCCAGATTATTCGCCATACATGCATGTGTAAGGCTGCTAATGGATGAGTCTCCGACATGAAAAAGACACTGTTGTTCACCGCTCTTGCGGCTTCCCTCATTTCTGGTTTTGTAAACGCTGGCGAAAAGCTGGTGGTTGCTGCCACGCCGGTCCCGCATGCCGAGATTCTGGAGCTGATCAAGCCGAAGTTGGCTGAAGAAGGCGTTGATCTGGAGATTAAGGTCTTCACTGACTACATACAGCCCAACCTGCAAGTGCAACAGAAGCAACTGGATGCCAACTACTTCCAGACCAAGCCGTATCTGGATGCTTTTAACAGCAGTCGCGGCACTGACTTGGTTGTCGTTAAAGGCGTGCACGTCGAGCCGTTCGGGGCGTACTCCAGCAAACACAAACTCATTACCGAACTGCCTGATGGATCCAGCATTGCTATCCCAAATGAGGGCAGCAACGGCGGCCGCGCGCTACTGCTGTTGCAGAAGGCTGGTCTGATTACTTTGAAGGACCCGAAAAGCGCTGTTGCTTCACCCAAAGATATCAGCAGCAACCCGCACAACTTCAAATTCAAAGAGTTGGAAGCTGCCATCCTGCCGCGCGTGTTGGATCAAGTAGATTTGGCATTGATCAACACCAACTACGCGCTGGAAGCCAAGCTCAACCCAGCCCAAGACGCGCTGCTGATTGAAGACGGTAATTCCCCCTATGTGAACTTCCTGGTTGCCCGTCCTGATAACCAGAACAGCCCGGCGATCCAGAAACTGACTGATGCTCTGACCAGCCCGGAAGTTAAAACCTTTATTGAACAGCGCTATTCGGGAGCTGTGCTGCCTGCCTTCTGAGCTTACCAAACCACGACACCTTGGCTGTTTGCCCAGGATTGCACGCCGTCATCATGTGATGACGGCGTTTTTTTATCCCGCATAGGGGTGAACTTACCCCTTAGAGGCTTGTCATTGGGGAGCGAAGTTCTCCAGTTATTACCGTTCATCTGACTGCAGAACTATTTTTTTGCGAAAATAGTTAGCAGCCTAATAATATTGTTTGTCGATTAAATCCCACGATCTATTCACTGTCCGACAGGGAGTCAGAGTGCCGAATTTCCTCAAGCCGTTTCTGGCTCCCAGCCTCAGGTCTGTGCAGTTTGCGATCAAGACCGTGCTAGGGGCTTTTCTGGCGTTGTGGTGTGCCTTGCGCTTCGGGCTGGATCAGCCGCAATGGGCCATGATGACGGCAGTTATTGTCGCGCAGCCGCTGTCAGGCATGGTGCTGCAAAAGGCTATCGCCCGATTGCTGGGGACGTTGGTTGGGGCGGTGATGTCGATTGTGGTGATGGCGATGTTCAGCCAATCGCCTTGGATATTTCTGGCGGCTGTGGCGCTTTGGCTTGGGCTGTGTACAGCGGCTTCAACCATGATGCGCAGTGCCTGGGCCTATTCGTTTGTGTTGGCGGGCTACACCGTGGGGATCATCTGTCTGCCGTCGCTTGGGAACCCGCTGAATGTATTTGAGGAGGCGGTGGCGAGGGCGACGGAAATCTCTCTGGGGATTATTTGTGCGTCGATGGTGCAGATCATTCTCTGGCCGATCCGGGTTAATCATCAGTTGGTAGGGCAGGCGCAAGGCACTTGGCGCGCAGGTCTTCAGGCTGCCAGTCAGTCTCTCAGCGGAGACAGTTTGCCTCGGCAAGGGTTGCTGGAAATGCTCGGGCGCATCGTCGCGGTGGATGCGCAGCGCGAACATGCCTGGTTTGAAGGCTATCAGGGGCGCTTGCGGGCTCAGGCGGTACGTCTGATGAGCCGTGATCTGTTGGCTATGCTGCGTCTGGCCCGTGGAGTGGCGCGGCAGTGGCGGCAATTGTCGGCTAATGAGGCCGCAGAGGTGAGCATCTGGCTGACCCGTGTTCGCGACGGCCTAGACGATCATGAAGCCATTGACTGGGCTGCACTGCGTGGGGAGTTGGTAGAGGCCTTGTCTTCCCGCGAATGGACAGCATCGCAGCAGCATTGTCTGGATCGTCTTGCTCTGTTTATCGGCACGCTGCTGAAGGCGCAGCACTCGTTTGATGCAGTGTGCAACGCTCAACCCAGTCGCGAACTGCCACCGGCTTTGTCATGGCACCATGATTGGCAAACCGCAGCTTTTTTTGGCATGCGCAGTGCGTTGGCATTTTTGCTGATGGCGAGCTTCTGGATGGCGACGGCCTGGCCTTCGGCAACTGGGGCAATGCTTTTATGTGCGGTGGTGTGCAGTTTGTTTGCCAGCCGGGACAATGCGATCCAGCTCGGAATGATGTTCCTGCGTGGAACCTTCTGGGCGCTGCCGGTTGCTTTTGTGATTACGCAACTGCTGATCCCGGTTATTTACGACTTTGAGCTGCTTTGTCTGGTGCTGGGTGTACCGATGTTTATCGCAGCGCTGGCAATGAGCTCGCCTGCCACAGGTGCGGTTGCGACAGCGTTCTGTATGCATCTGGTGGTGCTTTCTCTTGCTCCGGCGGGTGTTACCAACGACGTGCCATTCTTTATCAATGAGTCTCTGGGGCTGGTGATTGGTGTGAGTTGCGCGGTGATGGCGTTCAGGTTGATCAGCCTACGCAACCGCAACTGGCTGGGGCGTCGTTTGTTGCAGGCGACAGCGCGAGACATGGGGCGTCTGGCTCGCCTGAGTCTGGCAGGGGCTGAAAGCTGGTTCGGCGGTCGTATGGCTGATCGTCTGGTACAACTGGCGCGCTACTATCCGGTGGGCTCTGGTCAGTCGCAAAGTGTCTGGGAGGAGGGCGTCGCTGCACTCGATCTGGGGGACGAATTGTTGCAACTGCGCGGCTGCGTGCAGTTGCTGCCTGAGCTTGCCAGCGACTGGAACCAATTCGTCTTGCGCTATGAAGCAGTGGTAAACGCGGGCCCTCAGTCCGACAGGCAGGAGGCGCTTGATCCTGCTATCAATCATCTATCCGAGGCTTTGATGGCGCTGCCGTCCAGCCCTGACCGGCGTCTGGCCCAATCAGCATTGTTGCAGTTGCGCAGTGGTTGGCGTCATTGGTGTTCAATGCGTGGGGAAATCTATGGGACTGCGTGAGTTAGAGCTGGGAGGGATTCTGTTCAGCCCGATGCTGGTATTCGCCTTGCTCGCTCTGGTTGTGACCGGTGTGTTGCGCAGAGGTATCCATTGGGCGGGTCTGACTCGTTGGATTTGGCATGAAGCGCTGTTCGACTGCGCGCTTTATGTGTGTGTACTGGCGACGATTGTGGCCGTATTGGGTTAGCGGGTGCTGTTTCATCTGTTTGAGTAAGAGGGATTTTCATTGCAGAGCTTTATTCGTGTGACCGTAACCTTGGTGGTTGTGGCTGTCGCATTGTTCGCCGGGCACTGGATCTGGCAGCACTATATGTATTCACCCTGGACCCGTGATGCGCGTATCCGTGCAGATGTGGTGACGATTGCGCCGGATGTTTCGGGGTGGGTGGTCGAACTGAAAGTCGTCGACAATCAGTCCGTCAAAAAAGGCGATGTCCTGATGACGATTGATCGTGATCGCTACAAGGCTGAACTTGAGCAAGCGATGGCGCTTGAGCAGACCCGCAAAGACGAGTTACGCCAGCGCGAGCATCAGGCCAGCCGCCGCCAGCGTCTGGGTGTGGCGGCCATCAGCGCTGAGCAAGTCGACAACGCCAAGCTGGATATGGAAGTCGCACGAGGTGAGTTCCGTCAGGCACAGGCAGCCGTGAAGCTGGCACAGCTGAATCTGCAGCGCAGCGAAGTCCGGGCTCCGCGCTCGGGACATATCACCAACCTGCGTCTGGCCCAAGGCAACTATGTGAATGTCGGCCAGCCGGTAATGGCGCTGGTGGATGAGAGCTCGTTCTACATTCAGGGGTATTTTGAAGAAACCAAATTGCCGCAGATTCGAGAAGGTATGCCTGTCGAGATTTGGTTAATGGGCGGGGATCAGAAGTTGTCCGGCCATGTGGAAAGTATTAGCCGGGGCATTACCGACCGTAACTCATCGCCAGACGGTCAGTTGTTGGCAGATGTTGAGCCGACGTTTAACTGGGTGCGTTTGGCCCAGCGCATACCGGTCCGGATCGCTTTGGACAAGGTGCCACAAGGCGTCCATCTCAGTGCCGGCATGACGGCCAGTGCGCGGATTCTGGGAGAGGATGAAGCAGAGGAAGTCACTCTCACCGGAGAGGTGCAGAAACACCTGTTGTGAGACGCCTGCGGAGTAGCGCCTGGCCGCTCCGCAGGTAGCATTACTTATCCAGTTGAAACGGGGATTGCCCGATGATTACCCCGGTTTCTTCCGAGTACGTTTGCCAGTGAGCTGCCAGTTCCTCAAGGATGTGAGGATGACTCTTGGCTAAATCGTGTACTTCACCGGGGTCTTGGCTCAGGTTGTAGAGCTGCCAACGGGCAGGACCTAACGGTGACGGGATGTAGACGATCTTCCAGTCGCCTTTACGCAACGCACGCATGCCGAACAACTCCCATCCGGTCACACTGCTTGCGTCGTGCACCTCTTTGGTTTCTGCGGACAGATAACCCAGCCAGGATTTGCCGCGTACCGGTGCCACCTCGCGGCCGTTCCAACGATTACCCGGATGACGGACACCCGCCAGATCAAGAATGGTTGGAGTGACATCCATCACTGTGCCGAAGGTATGGCTGATTTGCTTTTGGCGAGCCAGTTTCGGGTAGTGAATCAGCGCCGGGACACGGATGCCGCCCTGGGTGGTAAAGGCCTTGAACAGGCGTGAAGGCGCGGTTGCTGCCTGAGCCCAGCGCGGGCCGTACCAGACATAGGAGTTGGCGCGGCCAATGTTGTCCAGACTGTTGTCGTAATGCTGATCGAGGAAGCTTTTTAAGTTCGGGCCGAATTTCGGGAAGGCTTCCAGCAGAGCACCTTCGGCTCCGTTGTCGGAGAGGAAGAGGATAAAGGTATTGTCCAACTGGCCTTGATCACGCAGGTAATTCACGACGCGGCCGATGTTCCAGTCCAGACGCTCAACCATCGCGGCATACACTTCCATGCTGCGGGCGGATATGGCCCGATCTTCCGGGCTAAGGCGTTCCCACTCTGCTGTCAGTGCCAGCACCGGATGGGGTTCCACGTTACGTTCGATCAGGCCCAGCTCTTTGAGCTTGTTCAGTCGTTCTTCGCGCAAAACAGCTGGCCCCTGGTCATAGCGGCCACGGTATTTGTCGACGATTTCTTTGGGAGCCTGCAACGGCCAATGCGGTGCGGAGAAGGGCAGGTAGGCGAAGAAAGGCCGGCTCTGATCACGCTCTTTGAGGTATTGCAGCAGCTTGTCGCCGAAGGCGTCCGATGAATAAAAGTCCTCGGGCAGTTTGTCGACGAATTTATCGTCCTCGATATACAACGCTGGCGTCGCCTTGAGGATTCGCGGCGTACTGTCGTCGTACGGCGGCTCAAAACCATAGTGGTTGGCAGCGCCAGGCAGCAGGGAGAACGAGCGCTCAAAGCCCCGGGCATGGGGAGCCAGTTCGGTTTTGAGTCCTAAGTGCCATTTACCCGCCATCAATGTCTGGTAGCCGGCTTCACGTAGTAACTCGGGCAGGGCGACGACTCGATCGTTCAGGTAGCCCTCGTAGCCGGGTTTTCCTTGCTGCTCGGGGCTGATGGCTTCGGCCATGCTGCCGATCCCGGCAATATGGTGATCGGTGCCGGTAAGCAGCATTGAGCGTGTGGGAGAGCAGGTCGAGGCTGCGTGAAAGTCGGTCAGGCGCAGACCATTTGTGGCCAGTGCATCCAGGTTTGGCGTGGAGATTTCGCTGCCAAACGCACCGACATCCGAGAAGCCCAGGTCATCAGCCAGAATCACCAGAAAATTGGGACGATTACTCATGTAAACCTCATACAGGTGGGCGCGGCCCGGGAGTTGATCAATAGGCGATGGATGACAGTGGCAGGTCCTGCACGCGTGGCATTGGCGGGCGGTAGTCACCATCTCCGGTCAGTTCGTGCAACAGCTCTTCGCGCAGTTGCAGGAATTCATAGCTGCCGCGATTACGCGGATGTGCCAGGTCTACTTCGACAATGCGCTTGATCCGGCCCGGCCGCGGTGCCAGCACCACAACGCGGTCAGCAAGGAAGATGGCTTCCTCCACATCATGCGTAACCAGCAGCGTAGTGATCCCGGCGCGGGCGCGGATGGCCAGCAGCTCTTCCTGCATCTGTTGGCGGGTCAGGGCGTCGAGCGCGCCGAATGGTTCATCCAGCAGCAAAATACGCGGGCTGGCGACCAGGCCGCGGGCAATCGCCACGCGTTGCGCCATGCCGCCGGAGAGTTGGTGCGGGTAGGCGCGCTGAAAGCCGTCGAGCCCGACCAAATGGATAAATTCATCGACCTTGCGGAAGCGTTCAGCCTGGGTCAGTGGATCATTGATCAAGCCGAGCTTGATGTTCTGTTCCACAGTCAGCCATGGGAACAAGCGGTGCTCCTGAAAGACGATGCCGCGTTCGCTGCCAATGCCGTTGATCTGCTTACCTTCGACTCTGATGTGCCCACCGTACTCGCGGTCCAGTCCTACCAGCAGGCGCAGCAAGGTGGATTTGCCGCAGCCGCTGGAGCCGAGGATGGCAATGGATTCGCCTTCGTCAATGTTCAGGCTGAATTCGCGAATGGCCTCCAGCGAGCCTTCTTCGACGGCAAAGTGCTTGCTGACGCGATCAAAACTGACGATGTTTTTTGCTTCCAAGGGGGATTCGCCCGGCGTGGCGAAGGTCAGGCTGTTCATGCGTTTCTCCAGCGCGAGACGTGCGCTTCAAGACGTTGTCCGAGGGTGTTGAGCAGGGCACCGGTGAGGCCAATCAGCAACATGCTGGCCATGACCTGATCCATGCGGAAAAGCTGTTGTGCGCCGATCATCAGACTGGCGATACCACCGTTGGAGGGCATGAAGTATTCGGCACCGATGGTGCCCAGCCAGGCAAAGATCAGCGCCAGACGCAGGCCTGCAAAGATTGCCGGTGCTGCACCCGGCAAGACCACGCGCAGCAAGTGCTGACGGCGGTCTAGGCGCAGTACCTGGCTGGCTTCGTTGAGCTGTGGCGAAAGGTTGGCAATACCGCGTTGGCTGGCGATCAGCAGTGGGAAAAAGGTAGCCAGGCTGATAAAAGACAACTTGCCGGCTTCACCTAAACCGAACCAAGCCGTGAGCAGCGGTACCCAGGCAAAGATTGCGATTTGCTGCAACGCCGACAAACTGCCGCCAAACAGACGCTCAGCCGGTTTCCACAGCCCCAGCAGCAGACCAAACAGCAAGCCAAGACCGCCGCCGATCAACAGCCCGCCCAGTGCACGTGACAGGCTGCGCAGCATGGCCTCAGCCAGTGAGCCATCACGCAGGCCTTCCCACGTCGCTTGCAGCACGTGCAGCGGTGCCGCGAGAATGTTGCTGTCGACCCAGCGCAACTGCACAGCGCTCTGCCAAATTACCAGTAACGCTAAAGGCAGGAGCCAGGGTTGCACACGCTGCCAGCCCGGCCCGACAGGCTGGCGGTGAAAGGCAGCAGTTGCAGGGTGTGGCCAGTACACCAGCCGCTTATCCAACCAGTTGATCCCGGTGTTAAACAATGCACCGAATATCCCGATCACCAGAATGCAGACAAACACGATGTCCAACATAAACAGCTGACGGCCCCAAACCATCAGGTAGCCGAGTCCTTCACTTGAGGCCAGCAGCTCGGCGGCCAGCAGTGAGGACCAGCCAGTGGCCAGCGCCAGACGCAGGCCAGCCATGAAGGAGGGCAACGCTGCCGGAATGATCAGTCTGAAGACTTGCTGCACGGGGGACAGACGCAGTACCTCGGCTGCTTCGCGCAAGCGCGGCTGAGCATCACGCACGCCTACCAGCGTATGAATAGTGATCGGTACGATGATCGCTTTAATCAGCACCACCAGCTTCAGTGCTTCACCAATGCCGAACAGCAGCATGAACAATGGAATCCATGCCAGCGTCGGGATCTGTGCCAACGCAGCGAAGGTCGGGTAAATCAGCCTTTCCGCCAGTTTGCTGCTTCCGAGTAGGGCACCTAGCAGCAGGCCACTCAACACCCCGCCGGCCAATCCCAGTGCCAGGCGCTGCAGGCTGATGCCCAAGTGCGTCCACAGCTCGTCGCGACCAAGCTCAAGCAAGGTATCCCACACCAGCGCCGGACTTGGTAAAACCTGCTCGCTCATCCAGTGCCAGTGGCTGGCTGCGAGCCATAAGGCAAATAAAAGCGCAGGGACAATCCAGGGCAGGAACCGATCAGGTGAAACGGGCTTGGCCGCACGCAAATGTGCAGTCAGCGTAAGTCGTCCGAGTTGACTCGCTGTGCTCATTTAAAAGCCCTCCAGCGGGCTGTTGGAGGGTGTGATTCGGGCTTATATGAAAAGATGATTATTGGCATATAAAACTTCATATAAATTCATTTGAGCGATAAGAAAGCCCATTTAAAGGAGCTTTTTCTTTTTCCCTCCAATGCCTTTTGTGAATATTTTTTATGCCTCTATCGCATTTGCCGGCCAGCCCGCGTGGTAGGCTTTTTATGCGTTAATTGAATTAAAAAATAATCTTTTATTATTTTATTGACTGGATTTCTTGTGCTTATTGTCAGCCCGTCAAAGCCATCCGGCGTCTTGCAAGCACAAGGAAACCCTTCAATGAATAATCGTTTTGTGCGTGTCTTTGGGGCGTTCGCCGCTCCGGTTTTGGTGGGCCTGCTCACCACTTTTGGTCAACTGGCCCATGCCACTGAGCTGCCCAAGGAAATCAGAATTGCGGTCCCAGACCTTAGCGCGGGAAACAAGCCAACCGGTGGTGGGGTGGTGGACGTGTTGCGTGTGCAGAACATCTTTGAGCAAGAGTTCGCTGCAGACGGCATTAAGGTGCAGTGGAACTTCTTTAAAGGCGCAGGCCCGGTGATTAATGAGGCCCTGGCCAACGACCAGATCGACTTCGCCTATTTGGGCGACCTGGCTGCCATTATCGGCAAGGCCAACGGTCTTGATACGCGCCTGCTGAGCGCCAGTGCACGCAATATCAAATACTATCTTGGCGTTGTTCCGGGCTCTGGTATCAAGACGCTGAGCGACCTCAAAGGCAAGCGCGTTGCGGTTTTCAAAGGCACCGCCAACCAGCTGTCCTTTAACGCAGCGCTGGCGACTGAGGGCCTGAAGGAGCGCGATCTGCAAGTGATCAACCTGGATACCAACGCGGCAGCAGCGGCACTGGCAGCTAAGCAAATTGACGCTACCTGGAGCATCTTCGATCTGATCGCACTTAATAGCCGGGGGCTGGCTGACCTGCCGCTGAGTACAGATGATCTCAATGGTGAGGGGAGTGCGTTAACGGTGTTATTGGGCACTGGCAAGTTTGTCGATCAGTACCCTGAAGTCACGGCACGCCTGCTCAAGGCTCAGCAGAAAGCGGTGAACTGGCTGCGTAATGACGACAACAAAGCGACCTACCTGCAACGGGTGACTGAACGAGCTAATTACCCTGCTGGCCTGCTGGAAAAAAGCTACGGTGACGACAAGTTTGCTGACCTCTTCGATCCGCGACTTGATCAGGCATTCCTCGATCATCTGCAGAAGGGCGTCAACATCGCTGCTGAACAGCGCCTGATCCGTAAGGGCTTCCAAGTGAAGGGCTGGGTGCAGAGCGAGTTTCTTGATGCGGCGCTGAACGATCAGGCAGCCTCAGCAGCAGTGGCTGCAACGCCTGCTCAGGCAAGTCGCTGAAGATTAGACGCTACTGAAAAACGGAGGTGATTGCCTCCGTTTTTGTTTGTTTGGTTAGCGTGTCCAGGTTTTTGGGCGCAGGCCTAAGCAGCCTTACTCTGATCTGCCTCCTGATCCAACTTCACCAGCAATTCAATCATCGCGTTAGCTGCAGGCGACAACCGATAACCAGCGCGGCTGACAATGCCGCAGTGGGCCTTCAGGCTGTCCAGATCAGCAGGCAGATTGCGCAGGTGTAATTGCACGAATTCTCCTTCGTGCAGGTAATCGTTCATGGCTTCCTGTGTGCTCATGGCGATGGTGTTGCTGCTGCGCACCAGCTTCAGCAGCAGAGGCAAGTGCTCGCATTCAATATGCTGATCTAGCTGGGTCTTGCCGCTGAGATTCGCCAGTACTTTATGTATGCCTGCGGGTAGGCGTGCGGCGGCCAGCGGGTAGTCGAACAGATCGTTGGTGGACTGGCTCTCTTTCTCCAGCAGTGGATGGCCGGGGCGGCAGAAGAACAGGCCGCTGCGCGGTCGCAGCAAGCGGATTTGCAAGCTGGGGTCGGACTCGAACTGGCGAACGTCGGCGATAAAAAACTCGATCTCATCCCGGCCCAGGCTTCGGCTCAGGCTCTCCCAATTGTCGACTCTGAGACGTGTATGGATGTGCGGATAGCGCTGCATGAAGTGAAGCAGCGCGTCCGGTACCAGCTTCTCTGACAGCGCCGGACCACAACCAAACTGCAACTCGCCTGCGTCGAGTTTGGTCATCTGGTTGATTTCGTTGGTCAGGTTGCTCGCACCACGCACCAGAGCCAGCGCATGTTGCAGTACGACACGGCCCTCGGGGGTTGGGTGTAAATCTTTACTGCCACGGTCCACCAACTGGCAGCCGAATTCATGCTCAAGGCCTTGGATAGAGCGGCTGAATGCAGGCTGGGTGATACCCATGGCGTCTGCTGCGCGAACAAAACTGCGGTGCTCATTCAGGGCCAGAAAGTAGCGAAGTTGACGTAAATCCATGATGCATTCCTTGCATTGAAAATATAGGGCGAAGGCATTTGCGGCAGCTCAGGTGCTGGTTTTAAATGCAGGCTCTTATTCCGTCAACTTATGTTTTATTAGATATGTAGATCAAAAAGAGATAAGCATATTGCGCTGCTGACAGGGCCATACCATGACCGAACTAACTACCTCTCTACCGCCGATAACCAGCACCACATGCACAGCAATGATGTGCATTTGGATGCGAGTTGAATCAGCCCTTCGCTGATTACCGGATACCCCACTTAACGCTGAATTTGAGAGACATCACCTTCCGGTGGTGCGGCCAACTGCTGCCCGCTTTTGCCTGCGGGAGTCGATAAGAAAGGAATTGCCGATGCGTCTGATCCGAAGATTCGCTGTTGCTCCATTGTCCCGGTCGATTAGCCGGTTGCGCGTACCTGCATCGGATTCCGCGCTGTGCATGGCCTTGCTGCTGTCTGCTCCCGGTGCGGTGCTGGCAGAGAACATCGGTGCACCTGCCGATGTATCTGAGGCTGTCAGTGCGGACGTTAACCCGAACTCTGTCAAAGCCCGTAAGGCCTCGGCTGATGATGTGGCGCTGGGCAAAGTCACCGTGACGGCACGTCGTCGCGCGGAGGATGTTCAGGACGTACCGACGCCAATCACTACGCTCAGTGGTGCCACCCTCGAATCGCAGAAAGTGTATCGCGTGCAGGATCTGCAGCAGGTGCTGCCCAGCGTAAACGTGGCGTACATCCATGCCCGTCAGTCCAGCGTTGCCGTGCGCGGGATCGGCAATAACCCGGCCAGTGATGGTCTTGAAGGCAGCGCCGGGATTTACCTGGATAACGTTTATCTTGGTCGTCCGGGCATGGCGGTGTTTGATCTGCTGGACATTGAGCAGCTGGAGCTGTTGCGCGGTCCGCAAGGCACATTGTTCGGTAAGAACACTACAGCGGGTGTGCTCAATATCAGCACCCGCAAGCCGACCTTTACCCCGGAGCGCAGCTTTGAGGTTTCAGGCGGTGAGGATGGTTATTTCCAGACCAAGGGCACTGTTTCCGGCGGCCTGACCGATACTCTGGCCGGGCGTCTTTCCGCTTATCGCAGCCGTTCAGACGGTTACATCAAAAACACCTACAACGGCCACAAACTCAATGGCGGTGAGCGCGAGGGTGTGCGTGGCCAATTGCTGTTTGAACCCAGTGATGATTTCAGCCTGCGTTGGATCGCCGACTACAACACAGAGGACTCCACCAACGGCACCATGGTGGTCTATGGCGCCCCCCAACTTTACTGGGACCGTGCCGCGCTGGTCGGAGCTTCACCGCACCGTAACCCGGACGATAAGAAGGTAAATCTCGACAGTCGCCAGCATGTCAGCGTGCATCAGGGGGGGACTTCGGTCGAGGCCAACTGGAAGCTGGAGGGTGGCTACAACTTCACCTCTATCAGCGGCTATCGCTTCTGGAACTTCACGCCTGCTAACGACGACTCGCTGGATATATCGGCCATTCGCAACACTGGTTTTGCAGTGCATGACAGGCAGTTTTCTCAGGAGTTTCGACTGGCTTCGCCCACCGGCGGCAAGTTCGATTACGTCCTTGGGGCTTATTACTTCAAGCAAAACCTGGGCAACAAGAACTTTGTAGAGATGGGGCCAGATGCCGATCGCTATCTGCTACCCGCAGGCGTTAATAGCTTCAATGCACTGAACAACATCAGCAGCAAAACCAACGGCAAAGTAAAGACTGACAGTTATGCCTTGTTTGCTCAGGGGACCTGGCATCTGACGGATCGTCTGGACTTCACCGCCGGCGTGCGTGGGACGTACGAGGAGAAGCAGGCACGGGTCAAACGTTTCGCGCCTCAAGGTGGCGCTGATGTGACCGGTGTAGGGCAGATAATTCGGAATAACCAGACCGGTGCCTATGATTCCGGTGACCTGACCCTTCACAACGCCGCTCCTTCCGGGTTGCTCAGCCTGAGCTATCGCTTCACCCCGGATTTGTTGGGTTACGCCTCGTTGTCTCATGGCGAGAAATCCGGCGGGGTCAACTTGGCCGTGGCCAGTGCTCCGGTGCTTGGTGCTGACTCATTACTGGTCGGACCTGAGCGGGCCAACGACGCGGAGTTGGGCTTCAAAAGCAGTTGGTTCGATCAGCGTTTGCTGTTCAACGCCAACTTGTTCTGGACTGGCATCACTGGCTACCAGGCGACAACCTTGACGCTGAACGACAGTTCGCTGCTGCCGGTTTCGGTGTTGGCCAACGCCGGCAGTGTGCGTTCACGTGGTGTGGAGTTTGAGGCCACAGCGCGCCCGATCCGCGGCCTGACGCTGACTGCTAACGGTTCTTTCAACGATGTGACCTACCAATCGTTCAAGAACGCGCCGTGCCCGAGCGAGGTTTCCACTGTGAATCCCAATGCCACCTGCGACCTGACGGGAGAACCTGTAGTCGGGGCATCGCGCTGGATCGGCAACCTCAGCGGTGAGTACAGCTGGAACCTGGATAACGGCCTGCAACCCTATGTGACTGCTGGCTACTCCTACCGCTCGGAGGCGGAGGGCACGCTGGACAACTCCGACCTTTCGAAGATCGACGGTTACGGCTTGCTCAACCTTTCCACCGGCGTGCGTGGTGATCTTGGCGACGGGCAGTTCGACGCTTCTGTCTGGGTCCGCAATGTCACTGACAAGGATTACTACCTGGGCGTATTCGCCTCAACCAACGGTATGTACTCCGCATCTGTAGGCCAGCCCAGGACGGCAGGCATCTCCCTGCGTTACGACTTCTAACTGCATCAACCGAGGAATTACATCATGACCAATCTCGCGCAAAAATTGACTCATGCTCAACTTGAAATCCACCCGGTTGCCGGGCGCATCGGTGCTGAAATCCGTGGCGTGCAGCTATCAGCCGACTTGCCGGCGGATGTTGTTGAGGCCATTCAGGCAGCGTTGGTCGAGCACAAAGTCATCTTCTTCCGTGATCAGCAACTTGATGATCAAAGCCAGGAGGCATTTGCCAGCTTGCTCGGCCAGCCGATTTCACACCCGACCGTACCGGTACGTGAAGGCACGAAATACTTGCTGGAACTCGACGGTGCCAACGGACAGCGCGCCAACTCCTGGCATACCGATGTGACCTTTGTGGATGCCTACCCGAAAGCCTCCATCTTGCGTTCGGTGGTGGCCCCAGCCGCTGGTGGAGACACACTCTGGGCTAATACCGAAACGGCCTACAGCGATTTGCCCGATGAACTGCGTGAGCTGGCAGACAAGCTCTGGGCCGTGCACAGCAACGAGTACGACTACGCCCACGGCAAGCGCAATACAGATCCTGCGGTGCTTGAGGCGTATCGCAAAGTGTTTGCCTCCACCGTCTATGAAACCGAGCACCCGCTGGTGCGTGTACACCCGATCAGTGGCCAGCGCAGCCTGTTGCTGGGGCACTTTGTAAAACGCATCAAAGGTTTTAGCCCGGCTGAGTCGCAAGGTCTGTTCAACATCCTGCAGAGCTATGTGATCCGTCCGGAAAACATCGTGCGTTGGCGCTGGCGGGCAGGTGATGTGGCGATCTGGGATAACCGCGCCACACAGCACTACGCAGTGGATGACTACGGCACTCAGGAGCGCATCGTGCGTCGCGTCACCCTGAGCGGAGAAGTGCCGGTCAGTATTGATGGCAAGCACAGCCGAACCACTAAAAAGCAATAAGCAGACATGCCTGCTGAGTTTTGCTCAGCGGGCACTCAGACAGAATCCCGGAGGTTCTGAGCATGACTTCAGCCGTTACCGCATTGCATCCGCAACAATCTGTATCAAGCTTGCGCATTCAGCCCTTAGCTGCGCCACTGGGTGCCGAAATTCATGGCCTGGATGGTCGCCAAGACCTGACTCCAGAGCAGATTCTCAGCTTGAAGCAGGCGTTGAATGAACACCACATTCTGATCTTTAAAAAACAGCAGCTCGACGATGCTCAGTTTCTGCGTTTTACCTCTTGGTTTGGCTCGGTATTCCAGCCACACCCTGACTTTGCCGTGCTGTCCTCCAACGATGAAGGGCGGGCACCTGAAATCGTAAAAGTCGCCAATACTGGCGACGGCGAGCTGGGCAACTTCGCCATTCCGTCCCACAGCGATCACCAGTGGACGCCGACGCCGTCAGCGGGTTCGTTGTTATACGCACTGGAAGTGCCAGAAGAGGGCGGTGAAACCTTCTTCACCAACCTGGCGCTGGCCTACAGCGCGCTGGATGATGAAACCAAACGGACCATCGATGACCTGCGCCTGATCAACTACAACCCCTTTGTTCGCTTGAAAAACGGCTACAGCGGTGGCTTTGTAACCTACCGCACACCCGATATCGAGCCGATTCAGGGCACTGAGCACCCGCTGGTGCGTACCCATCCCGACAGCGGCAAGCACCTGCTGTTTTTAAGCGTGCACACGGAAGTGGAAATCCCCGGTTACGACCCGGAGCAGGGTAAGGCGCTGATCGCCCGCCTGCGCGAGCACCTGCAAAATCCACGCTTTATCTACACCCACAAATGGGAAGAAGGCGACATCGTTTACTGGGATAACCAGGCCACACTGCATGGCCGTAATGCCTTTCCGGCGACTCAGCGCAGGCGGATGAAACGCATCAGCCTCGCAGGAAGCCGGCCGTTTTAACCCATCAATTGGCTGGATCAAAAGGCGTAAGTGCTTCGGTGCTTCCGCCTTTTTTGTTGGGGGAATGTCCGTGGTTTTTCGCATGAAGCAATGGCTTAGGTGGTGTGAAGCCGGTCTCCAAGGCCTTCACAAACCCCGTCTCAATGCTATAGAGGCATTTTTTTAATGCCCTAAATGCATGGTTTAAAAAAGCCCTTAATAATCAAATAGTTAAAATCTTATATTTCTTAAAGTAATTAATATCTTATTAAAAATTACTTTATGGGCTAAGCCCCTGGGCTAATCATCTACCTCAACGAAGACCACTAGCTCGCTGCTTTGCGGGGAGTAGGGACGATGATTGAGATGTTCAGGAGTTAGCCGATGGGGCCCTTAGTTAAAGCGGAACAGATCAATGATGCATTCTGGCGGCAAGCGCGTAGCCCGGCAGAGGTGCTTGATCTTGGGGTTCCGCTGCGTCAGGCACTGGGGCTGCAACGCATCGGTGTGCGTCAGCGCAACAAACTGCTGAGTCGTCGTGAGGGCATTTTGCTTGGCGTGTTGGCGCTGACGCTGCATGGCGCGGTGTTGTTCTGGCTCAGTCAACGTGAAGAGCCCGTGCTGCCGGAAGTGCCAGCGCAGATTCCTCCCATGACCATCGAGTTTGCCAGTGCGCCGCCACCGCCGGAGCCTGTCGCGCCGGTTGTAGAGCCACCACCGCCACCTCCACCGGTGGTTGATGAACTGGCAGTGAAAAAGCCTGAGCCACCCAAGCCGCAGCCTAAACCTGTGCCCAAACCGCAACCCAAGCCTGAGCCGCCGCAACCGGAGCCCAAGGCTGAAACACCACCTGCACCGCCAGCACCACCTGCACCAGCTCCGGTGAAGGAAACACCCCCTTCAGCCAATGCCGGATACCTGAATAACCCGGCACCGGAGTATCCGGGCCTGGCGCAGCGACGCGGTTGGGAAGGCACGGTGTTGTTGCGGGTGCATGTGTTGGCTAACGGCAAGCCGGGTGAGATTCAGGTTCAAAAAAGTAGCGGTCGTGATGCGTTGGATGAAGCAGCGCTACGGGCGGTGAAGCGTTGGAGTTTTGTGCCGGCCAAACGCGGTGATCAGGCGATTGATGGCTGGGTAACGGTACCGCTGGATTTTCGTCTGGATTGAGACGCCAGCTCATGAACAGAAAGCCTGAGAGGACTCAGGCGTGGAATGTGATAACGGCTGCGGCCAACACTTTGTTAAGGAGTAACCCATGAACCTGCTAGTTGATTCCCCACTGCAATCGGTCGAACACGCCGTTATCTGGTTGCTGATTGGTTTTTCTGTTGTGACGTGGGGGCTGGCCTTGATCAAGGGCATTCAGTTCACTCGACAGCGTCATCAGGACCGCAAGTTCCAGAAGCAATTCTGGGGCGCGACCAGCTTGGACTCTGCCGCTGAGTTGGGCCATAACCCGTCCGGCGCGGTGGCCCATGTGGCGCAGGCAGGCTTCTCTGCGATTCAGGTGCCAGACGCCAGTCAGCCCGGTGATCTGAGCCAGGCCATCAACCATCAGGATCGCCTTGAGCGTGCCCTGCGTCAGCAGATTCAGCGTGAGCGTCGTTCACTGGAGTCCGGCTTGGCGGTGTTGGCTTCGATCGGCTCTACGTCGCCCTTTATCGGCCTGTTTGGCACCGTATGGGGAATCATGGAGGCGCTTAAGGGCATCAGTGCAGCCGGTAATGCCAGCCTAGAAACCGTCGCAGGGCCGATTGGTGCTGCACTGGTAGCCACCGGTGTGGGGATCGCTGTCGCGGTACCGGCCGTGCTGGTTTACAACTACTTTCTGCGTCGCCTGAAACTGACTGCGGCTGATCTGGATGACTTCGCCCATGACTTCTACAGCCTGGCACAGAAGAGTGCCTTCAAGGTGATCGTGCATCCCGGCAGCAAACGTGCTGCTGCGCAAGCCGGTCTGAAAGTGCAGGAGGCGTCCTGATATGGCCTTCTCAACTCAAGACAGCGATGAAGTGCTGAGTGAAATCAACGTCACGCCGCTGGTGGATGTGATGCTGGTGCTACTGGTGGTGTTTATCGTCACCGCGCCGCTTTTGACCAACTCGATTCCGATCAATCTGCCGAAAACTGAGGCTGTTGCTCCGGCCGATCAGAAAGACCCGCTGGTGGTCAGCATCGACAGTGAAGGCCAGTTCTTCATCAATAAAGATCAAATTCAGCCCGAGCAGCTGGAAAGCAGCCTGATTAACGCCAAAGCGAGCGATGCGGAGATTAAGGTACAGCTGCAGGCGGATGACCAAGTCGGCTACGGCGTTGTCGCCAAAGCCATGGCATCCATCGAGCGGGCAGGTATCACGAAGCTGGCAGTCATTACTGCACGTTGAGTGGTTTTAAGGCCGCTCTCTTTAGCAGGGGGAGAGCGGCCTTATTTTTAAGTAGATCTATTTACCTTGCGCTGCATGCAGCCGCGGCAACGTCCAGGCTACTGCGATGGTCAGGGCCAACAGCAGAATGCCAAAGACCGGCAAGTGCGGCAGCCCCAGCTGGGTGCTCAGCCACAACCCGCCAAACCAAGCACCGGCAGCATTACCCATATTGAACGCTGCATGGCTGAGGGTGGCTGCGAGGCCTGCCGATTCGCCAGCCTGTTCCACCAGAATCACCTGCAACGGCGCGGAAATGGCGAAGCTGGCCATGCCCCACAGCAGCAGGCTGGCCAGCACCATCAGGCTGCTGTCAGGGAACAGGAATAAACCAAGCAGCGCAATGATGCTGCCAGCTTGCGCCAGCGGCACCGGATGACGGATACCCTTATCCGCCAGGCGGCCACCCAGCAGATTGCCCAAGGTCAGGCCAATGCCGACTAGCAGCAGTGCCCAGTTGGTTTTCTCCGCACTGAAGCCACTGACTTCCCGCAGCAACGGGCTGATGTAGGTAAATACAGCAAACAGCGCCACCGAAGACAGGCAGCACACCAGCAGTGCATGCAGCACCGGACGCTGCATGATGCCTTGCCAGCTGCCGCCCTCGCTGCGTGTCGGTTTTGGCGTTGCAGGTAGCCACATGTACTGCGCAATAAAGGCCAGCAGACCGATCCCGGCAACCACAAAGAAGGTTACGCGCCAGTTGGTGCTTTGTCCCAGCCAGGCACCCAGCGGCACGCCAAGCACGTTGGCGATAGTCAGACCAGTGATAACCAGCGCCATGGCCGAAGCACGCCGGTGCGGTGGTGCCAGATCACGGGCCAACAGGGTTGCACAGCCAAAGAAACCAGCGTGGCTGATGGCGGTCAGCAGGCGCGCCGCAACCAACCATTTGTAATCCGGGGCCAGGGCGCAGGCGAGGTTGCCGATGGTGTAGGCCAGCATCAGCAGGATCACCGCTTTACGCCGGGCGATGCGGTCCAGCAGTGGGCCGAGCAGGGGCGCGCCAATTACTACGCCCAGGGCATAGGCAGTGACCAGAAGGCCCGCGTCTGCCAGGGAAACATTTAGATCCGCTGCCAGCTCGGGCAGTAAGCCCATGATGATGAATTCGCTGCTACCGACAACGAAGCCCCCCATTGCTAGTGCGAACAGGGGAATGGAAAGGATTCTTGCAACTGACATCTGAGGAAGGCCTGACACGGAAGGAGCGCGCATTTTAGGCGCTTTGCGTGACGGATGGTGCGCAAGTTAAACGGAAAGTTGAGGGCTGATCCGGTTGTCAGATTGTCAGAACCGATGAGGGCGTGGTCGAGTCCTATTATCGCTGACAGCTATTTCCGTAAAATTTTTAGTTATTTTTTAGTTATATCGTACTCGCTGTAGAGTGGCTCAGTTGGGGGAGCCTATCGCTTTGCGAGTGTGGCAAGGAATACACAATGGATACCCGTTACCCCTCACAGGAAGAGATGAAACGCCCAGTCAGCATCCGTGAAGTGCTGAATCTTTCACAACAGGCGTTATTCGAGCAGGCTTATTTGCGTGCCCGGTTGTTGGAGTCATCGTATGCCGGGAGCCTGTACCCACCGGAAGCTTGGTTGCTGGCGGAGGAGGGCTCCTTGCTTCTGGTCGATGTACGCTCGCGTGAAGAGTTACAAGCGATTGGCCGCGTGCCGGGTGCTATGCACATTGCCTGGCAGACTGGCGTGAATATGATTCACAATTCACACTTTATTCAGGAGCTGGATACCCTCGCCGGACGCGAGACAGCAATCGGCCTGATCTGCAGTAGTGGATATCGCTCCGCCGCTGCAGCAGCGACAGCATCCGAGGCAGGCTTTAGCCGGGTCTTTAATGTGCTGGAAGGGGTCGAAGGCTGTCGGGATGCGCAATACCAGCAAAGTAAACATGGCGGTTGGCGATTCTGGCAGCTGCCATGGCTTCAGGATTGACCGGGACAACTGGTCACGTCTTTCCACTCATACGCGTTGAAACGCGCTGTGCCACAAGCTGGCGCGTCAGGAAATAGCATGTCTGAGATGCAAAAAGGCCCCCAAGACGGGCAAAGCGCAGCCTTGCCGGTTAACTGGCAGCTGGATCAAATTGTTGAACAGTTACGGGCCGTTCGCGCCGAGTGGCGCAGCAGTACCGGACGGGCAAAAGAATTGGGTGGCCGCGAGCTGCCATCTCCCGGTGCGATCGCGCAAATCATCAAGGATCTGACCGGAGCCTTGTTTCCCATGCGTCTTGGTCCGCATGAGTTGCGTGAAGAAAGCGAAGATTTCTACGTCGGCCATACCCTGGATACAGCGCTGAACAATTTGCTGGCTCAGGTGCGTTTGGAGCTGCGCTACATCGCCCGTCTGCGCGGCGAAACCGGGCAGGACATAGAGCAACGCGCCGTGCAGATCGTGCGCGAGTTTGCTGCCGGTCTGCCGGAGCTGCGCCGCAGCCTCGATCTGGATGTGATCGCCGCCTATAACGGCGATCCGGCTGCGCGCACGGTGGATGAAGTGCTGCTGTGCTACCCCGGCATCATTGCCGTGATTCATCACCGTATCGCCCACTATCTATACAAGGCTGAGTTGACCTTGCTGGCGCGGATCATCTCCGAGCTGGCGCACTCGGCCACTGGGATTGATATCCATCCGGGCGCGCAGATCGGCAAGAGCTTCTTTATCGACCACGGCACCGGCGTGGTGATCGGCGAGACCGCGATCATTGGCGACCATGTGCGGATTTATCAGGCGGTGACGCTGGGTGCGAAACGCTTCACCTCCGATGAAAACGGCAACCTGCATAAAGGCGAGCCGCGCCATCCGATTGTTGAGGATGATGTGGTGATCTACGCCGGTGCGACCATTCTCGGCCGCATCACCATCGGCAAAGGCTCCGTGATTGGCGGTAACGTCTGGCTGACCCGCAGCGTACCGGCCGGTAGCAACATCAGCCAGGCCAACGCGCAGCAGTGCGATAACGTCATTTCCTGATGATGAATAGGCCGATAAGGCGCTATGCGGCCTTATCGGCCCAAACGTGAACGGCGCTCGCATAGGGCGGATGGACGCTGCCATCCGCCATGGCCTTTATCTCCGCCGGATTTCTTGCGTGTTGTGCAAGGCGTGAAAACGCTGGTGGATAAGCCGCTGTGCGGCCTTATCGCACCCTCATGAACGACGCTCGCGTAGGGTGGATGGACGAAGCCATCCACCGTGGTTCTCAATGTCGCGACAGGCTTTGACCTGATTCAAATCACGTAAAACCCGTGCGTGCCATCGCGGCCCAATTGTTCGACCAAACCGAACTCCCAGTCCAGATAACCCTGCATGGCTTCACGCGGGTTGTCTGTGCCTTCATACGGACGGCGATAGCGATCCGTGCGCGGTACGGCCAGGCGCTGTTCACCTGCTTCCACTGGCAGACCAGCCGCAACCCAGGCCGCCGTTCCGCCTTCTAATACGACTACTGGCTTGCCGGTCAGCTCTTGCAGTTCTGCGACAACAAACCGAGCCAGCAGGCTGCTGCCGCAGGTCAGCACATAGCGCTCAGCCACTGGAATTTTTTCCAGGGCTTGCGGCAATTGCGAACGCAACGCCCACCAGGCTCCGGGAATATGCCGGGCAACGTGGTTGGCGCTGGTGGTGAAGTCCAGCAGCTGCGTATTGCCTTCACTCAACCATGTATTGAGGGTAGCCGGGCTGACGGCTTGCGGCTGTGGCTGCTCAGGCAGCGGTGCAGGCCAAGCGCCGCGCGCGGTCAGATCAGCGTCACTGAGACCATCCAGCACGTAGACATCCCAACCCATTTGCGCCAGCCAGGAGGCGCTCATGTTGGCGCGTACGCCGTCGGTATCTGCCAGCACAATGCGCGCACCGCGCACGCTGGCGAAGTGATCGGTTTCCTGCACCAGTTGGCCGCCCGGTGTTGAGCGGGAACCGGGCAGATGAGCAGCTTCATATTCTTCCGGCGTGCGCACGTCGAACAGATAAGTAGTGCGATTGCTTTCAGCCTGCCAGCGCTTCAGGTCATCAAGCGTGGCGCGGCCCACGCGGGCTTTGTCGGCCACGGCACGGGCGGATGCAGCGGCACTTGCGCGGGTCTCTTCGCTGACCTCACTGAAGCGGCGCGACTGGCCGTGTTCAAGCTGTTGCCCGGCCAGCGTCCAGCCGATGGTGCCGTTACGCAGAGCCGAAATCGGGTTCGGCAGACCGGCGTTTACCAGCGACTGGGTGCCGATAATGCTGCGTGTGCGGCCTGCGCAATTGACGATAATCCGGGTGCTTGGGTTGGGTGCCAGCTCGCGGGCACGCAACACCAGCTCAGCCCCCGGCACACTGATGCCGGTGGGGATGCTCATGGTCTGGTATTCATCAAAGCGGCGGGCATCCAGCACCACAACATCAGCCTTAGCATCCAGTAGCGCTTTGACTTCTTCTGCAGCCAGCGAGGGCGTGTGACGCACGCTTTCGACCAGCTCGCCAAAGGCTTTGCTCGGCACGTTCACATCGCGGAACAGCTCGCCGCCAGCCTCACGCCAACCGCTGAGGCCACCTTCAAGCAGCGCCACATCGGTGTAACCGAGTTTGGCCAGCCGTTTTGTGGCTTCTACTGCCAGCCCCTCGCCATCGTCATAGACCGTAACGCGGGTATCGCGACGCGGCACGCGGGCATAAATCTCAAGCTCCAGCCGGGACAGCGAAATGTTCGCGGCAAATAGCGGGTGCTCTTCAGCGAAGGGCGCTTCTTCACGCACATCAATCAGGGCCAGTTCTTCTTTATTCAGCAAAGCCTGACGAATGCTGGCGTAGGAGCGGGTGGCAATTTGGCTCATGCAAGGCTCTCTTTGGACAGGTCCCATAAATTGGGAAGGAGGAGGTTGGAATAACCGGAGATAAAGGTTTTTTCGCTGCCGTCTTCGGCATACACCGCACGCCGTACCGCGCCGATATTGCCGCCGTAGACGTGAATGCTGATGGAGGTCTGATCGCTGAAGGCGTTACTCACCTGATGGATATCGCCGACGTTGGGCGACACCGCCTCCACATGGCCTGGCTCTAGGCGAATGGCCGGTCCATCAGGTTGCAGGCTGCCATCGGCTTGACGGCTGAAGTTCTGCGACAGCTCGGCCCCGCGTAGCATTCCGATCAGGCCCCATACACGATGATCGTGCACCGGCGTTTGCTGCCCCGGCCCCCAGACAAAACTCACCACCGAGAAGCGCTGGCGCGAGTCGCAGTGCAGCAGGTATTGCTGATAGCGTTGCGGATCGGGCTGGGCGAATTCGGCAGGCAGCCAGTCATCATGGCTGACCAGTTGGCGCAGCAGGTCAGCACCTTGCTCAAGGATGGCCGGTTCTTCAGGCTGTTGATCCAGCAGGCTGGCCAGACCATCAATAAAGGTGCGCAGACGGTGCAGGTTCAAAGGTGTGCTCATTGTAATTTTCCAGTGCCAATGGCCAGATAAAGTTGATGTTGAAAGTCGGGGCTTAATGCTTAGCTACCTGAGACGCCGGGTAAATTGCACTTTAAGGCCGGTTCGACAACGACTCGCTGGCATTGGATGTTTGCGAGGTGCACACGGTAGCAATTCGCTTATAATCAGCAAAATTCAATTTATTCATAAGCTAATATGCGAAAGTAGAATGAAGATAGATGACATCGATGCCTTCGTAGCCGTTATCCGCCTGCAATCCCTCAGCCACGCGGCTGAAGCCCTGCAACTGACGCAATCGGCAATCACCCGTCGCTTGCAGAATCTGGAAGAGTCGCTCGGTGTCGAATTGCTGGACCGCAACACCAAACCGCTCAAACCAACTCCTATGGGCCTGCGTGTGTACGAGCAGTGTTGCGCCATACAGCGTGAAGTGGATGCGCTGCGCGAACTGGTCACCAGCGACGCGATGCCCACCGGCTCACTGCGCCTGGGCGTACCGCAAACCGTCGGCGATACGCTGCTGCTGGAAGCCCTGCAGCGCTTGCAAAACACCTACCCGGACTTACACGTGCAAGTCTCCAACGGTTGGGGTAGTGGATTGCTCAAGCGTCTGGAAAACGGCGAGTTGGATGCCGTCGCTGCATTGTTCCCGGCAGGCAAAGTGTTCCCCGAAGGGCTGCACGGTCAGTCACTGGCGCGCATGGGCCTGGTTGTGGTTGCGCCCAAAGGCACGGCGAGCAAACGCAGCTACAAACTGGCGGACTGCCAGAGCCACGGCTGGGTCCTCAACCCGGACGGCTGCGGCTTCCGCGCCGGCCTGCAACGGGCGCTGGCGGAGCAGGGCATGAACCTGTCAGTGAATCTGGAAATCTTCGGCACCGACCTGCAACTGGGCTTGGTCGCCAACGGCATGGGCCTTGGCCTTGTGCCCGAACCGCTGCTGGAAGGCAGCCGCCACCGCGACCAACTGGAAGTGCTCAACGTCAGCGACTTCAAACCCATGATCGACCTGTGGCTGGTCCGCGCCGCATTTGTCGGTAACCTGCAAGGCGCCATCGGCCTGTTTGGTGAAGTGATCAGTGAGCGCCTAGGTGACGCGCGCAAAGCCTGACCGGCGGCGAGCGTAGGGTGGCGTAAGCCCGCACAGCGGGTTACCCACCGTGGTTTCTTCATTCGGCATCTTTGTCAGGCCTATGCTACGGCCCTCAAACACCGTCCTGATTTTCTCCGTATGTGACAGCGTGCCCCGGTTTACGCCAGCTTGGGTGGCTAGTCCGGGCTGCGGACTGTGGTAGAGAATCGGGTGTGGCATTAAGCCATCTTGCGTGGTATTTCAGCAGCTACTCATCGCGATACTGAAGTGATCAGCAGGGGAGCCGCATGCAGGCAATCAGCGACAAGATCAGGCATTACCGTAAGACGTTTCGTTCATTACTCTTCTATGCGCGTGGAACCCTTGTTTTTTGGCTGTGCGTTACATTGATGGGGCTGATTGTTGGTGTAGTCGCCTTAGATGTTTATCTGGGCATCGCCAGCGATGTTGACCTATTAAGTGGCTGGCAGGTGACTGTTCTATATATCTGTGAGCTGTTCATAGCTCCGGGAGTTGTACAGGCCTATTTCATGGGCGCGCAGCGGCGCTATCAGTTGTTTCACCCTCAGGCGGCTCAACCACGCTTTCGGGTTGCCCATCGTCATTTCGATCAGCAAAAACTGGCTTACCTGCGCCGTACCTTTGAGCACCCGGGGGACATTCGGGATCTGGCCAAAGCACTGGTGAAGGAGTGGGAGTGGTTACAGTCTCTGAGGGTGCGAGCTCAGGAGCCCATGTGGCGCAAAACGATGGGCTTTTTCCACTTGCCCACTGCCGGTAATTTTGCAACTTATATGGCTGGTTTGGTCGCGATAATTGCCGCTATCGTGATCGCAAATATGGATGCTGAGTTCATATTTGGATCATTCGAGCAGTTCATCAGCGATACCTGGGACTTGATCTTTGCCATGTGGGTCAACCTGATTCCGCTTGTGGTGCTGATCATTTTTCCCGCTGCAACTCTTGTGTCAGCAGTCAAGTACCTTACTGAGCGCTTGTTGGAGTGTCTGGATGATCAATATCTCAGCCAAGCCGGTTTTTACCGCTTTATCACTGAGCTGCTTGAACTACCTGATCGGCGCCACCGGGATCTAATGAGCAGAACGCGAGGTTGGGCCTACTGGTCCATCCTTCTACTTATGGCCCCACTTGAAGACGTGCCGCGAGTCTGGCGCAGAATCAAACGAGTGAAGCGCCTCGCTAAGCACAAGGCCTTGTGCGCCCATATTCCAGCATGAGCTGCACACTCTCGTAGGAGCGGTTTCAACCGCGAATAGGTATCTGCTCAACACGCCAGCAAACCGTGCCAGTAGCTTTCACGGCTAAAGCCGTTCCCACAAAACTGCGGCCATGCTTCGGGCATGTCGGTATATCCATACCTCTGTGCTTCATTTGGCGCATTTCGTATCTGCTTAAAATGCGCAGTTAGCAATATAAATAAAAATATGAATGCTGTTTTTGCATATTAGGTTATGCCGAAATTGAATTTCACAGCCGTCATTCCTCGCATTACTTTTATAAGCGTTCGTTAGGCATCGGTTTCTTCTTATAAGAAAAAAGAAGGTCATGGCTGGCGTTTGGCATAACCGACACAGGAATGCGACATGACGGTAGAAATTATCGGGATGATCACAGCGACGCCCAGCGCTGAAGTGGATCAACCCTTGGGGGATGCGGTTGATCCTGCATTTGTCCGGCGTTTTGCGCAGGCCCATGAGAAGGCCGGGTTTGACCGGGCATTGGTGGGGTATTTCTCCAATGGCGCGGAAGGCGCGGTGGTCAGCTCCTTTATTGCGGCGGCGACCGAGCGTCTGGGCATTCTGCTGGCGTACCGGCCGGGCGTGATCGCTCCACCGCTGGCTGCCCGGCAACTGGCGACGTTGGACCAGTTCAGCAATGGCCGCCTGGCCCTTAACGTGATCAGTGGCGGCAGCGATGTGGATCAGCAGCGCGATGGCGACTGGCTCGACCACGACCAGCGCTACGCCCGCACGGATGAATACCTGCAAGCGCTGAAGGCGATCTGGACCGCCGATGGTCCGGTGGATCATGCAGGCACTTACTACCGCTTCAAAGGTGCGCTGCCGACTGTGCGCACCCGCCAGCAGCCGCATATTCCGATCTATTTCAGTGGCAGCTCACCGGCGGCGATTGATGTCGCTGCCCGCCACGCCGACACCTACATGCTCTGGGGCGAGCCGGTGGCGGACTTTGCCGAACATGTGCAGCACGTACGTAAAGCCGCGCAGGCGCAAGGCCGCAGCCCGCGTATTTCTGTGTCGTTCCGGCCGATTGTGGCGGACACCGAAGAGGACGCCTGGAAGCGTGCGGCGGAGATCCTTGAACGCATCCGCGAGAACCGTCAGCGCCTCGGTTTGCCTTTGCACGATCACGCCCCGGCCAATGCCGGTTCCCAGCGTCTGCTGGCGGCTGCCCAGCGTGGTGAAGTGCTGGATGAGCGCCTGTGGATGGGCGTGGCCCGGCTTACCGGAGCGCAGTGGAACTCGACCGCGCTGGTCGGCACGCCTGAACAAGTGGCGCAGGCCCTTGGCCGCTACTGGCAGCACGGCGCATCCACTTTCCTGATTCGTGGCTTCGATCCGCTGGACGATGCCGAGCTGTATGGCCGGGGCCTGATCCCGGCGATTCGTGAACACATCGACGCCCTGCAACAGCGCCGGGCTGGCTGAACATTCGGAGAATAAAAATGAAGTTGCTGAATCTGTTACGCCGTAGCCTGATTGCCCTTGCTGTGGTTGCACCGCTGGCTCAGTCCGCTGAAGAAACCGTGCTGCGCATTGGTGACCAGAACTACTACAACGTGCGCGCTTCTGTAGAGGCCTCCGGTGTGTTGGAAGGCGCGCCGTATAAGGTCGACTGGAAGCACTTTCAGTCCGCTGCGCCAGTGGCAGAAGGGCTTGAAGTGGGCGCGCTGGATTTGGGCTTTCTGGGGGATTCGGGCTTTATCTTCCTCGCCGCCAAAGGTGCACCGGTGAAGTTGATCGGCGTGTCGCGGCAGAACCCGGACACCATCGCTTTGCTGGTGAATAAAGACTCCACGGCGAAAACCATCCATGACCTTAAAGGTAAAAAAGTCGCCTATTGGCCCGGTGCCTGGAGCCAGCAACTGACCCTGCGGGCGCTGGATAAAGCCGGCTTGCCCCACGACTACGTGGAGTTCGTCAAACTGATGCCGATTGATGCGGCCGCCGCATTTCCGCGCGGCAGCGTGGACGCCTTCCCAGTGTGGGAACCGTACATTTCCCAGCAGGTGGTGTTCAGCGGTGCTAAGCCGATTATTACTGCCCGTGATTTGATGCCTGGCCTGTCCAGCGTGGCCGCTAACGCCAACTCCATCGAGCCGAAGCGTGAGGCCATTGCCGACTTCCTTGATCGCCTGCAAAAGGCCCGCGCTTGGGTTGAGGCGAATAAAGAAACTTACGCCGACCTATGGGCCAAGAAGGCCAACATTGATGTGGCCGTGTCCCGTCACTGGATCGGCCAAGCCAACATGACCGTCGGCCCGGTGGATGAGCAGGCGGCGAAGGATTATCAGGAAACCGCAGACTTCCTGGTGCAGACCGGCGCACTGCCTAAAGCCTTCGACACCAGCAGCATCATCGACACGTCTTTCAGCAACGCCTACCAGTAAGGGAGCCCGTTATGAGCGTTCAATTTATCGGCATGATCGGCCACCGGCTTTCCACCGAGATCATCCCGCCTACAGGGCCGGTCTTTGACAAGGACTACATTGTGCGCAGCGCACAGGCCCATGAGGCAGCGGGTTTTGACCGGATTCTGGTGGGCTACTGGTCAGATCAACCGGACGGCTTTCTGGTCACTGCGCTGGCCGGTGTCTCCACCTCGCGGATCAACTTCCTGCTGGCGCATCGCCCCGGTTTCGTTGCGCCGACATTGGCGGCACGCAAGCTGGCCAGTCTGGATCACCTGTTGGATGGCCGCCTGGCGCTGCACGTGATCAGCGGCGGCAGCGATGCCGAGCAGCGCAAGGACGGTGACTGGCTGGATCACGACCAGCGCTACACCCGCACTGATGAATTCCTGCGGGTGGTGAAGCAGGTCTGGAGCAGCGAAAAGCCGTTCAATCATGAAGGCGAGATTTACCGCGCTGAGCAGGCGTTCTCGGCAATAAAACCGAAGCACGGCAAACTGCCGATCTACTTTGGCGGCTCATCCCCGGCAGCGATTCAGGTGGCGGGCGAGCATGCTGACGTGTACGCGCTGTGGGGCGAGTCGCTGGAGCAAACCCGGGAAACCATCGAGCGTGTCCGGGCTGAAGCAGCCAAACATGGCCGTGAAGTGCAGTTCAGCGTGTCGTTCCGCCCAATCATCGCCGACACCGAAGAGGCGGCTTGGGCCAAGGCCGATGACATTCTGCAACGCGCTCGCCAGCGTCTGGAGTCTGCCGGTGCGGTGCTGCCGTACAAGACTGAAAGCGTTGGCGCACAACGCCTGCGTGAAACTGCGGCGAAAGGCGATGTGGTCGACAAGCGTCTGTGGACCGGGATCGCCAAAGTCGTCGGTGGCGCGCACAACTCCACCGCGTTGGTGGGCACGCCGGAGCAAGTGGCCGATGCGCTGTTGGATTACTACGACTTGGGCGTCACCACCTTCTTGATCCGTGGCTTTGACCCGATTGAAGACGCAATTGATTACGGCCGCGAGCTGCTGCCGCTGACCCGCGCCAAAGTCGCTGCACGTCAGGCGCAAGTGGCATGACGGTATTGAATCTGGTTAGCCGCAGCCCGCAGGTGGCAATCGACGATAAATTTCTCGCCGAGTTGACCCGCACGCTGGCGGAGGATGCCGCTGAGTACGACCGCGACGGTGCTTTCCCGCACGCCAATCTCAAGCTGTTGCAACAGCACGGCTTGCTCGGCTTAGCCTGTGATAAGCGCTCAGGTGGCGGCGGGGCGGATCTGCCATTGCTGCGCAAGGTGATTGCGGCGGTGGCCAAAGGCGAGCCGTCCACTGCGTTGGTGCTGTGCATGCAGTACCTGTATCACCGGCGGCTGGCGGACAACCCCAACTGGCCTGCCGAACTTAAGCGCCGGGTGATCCGCGAAGCGCTGGAAGAGGGCGCGCTGATCAACAGCCTGCGGGTTGAGCCGGAGCTGGGTTCGCCTGCCCGTGGCGGCCTGCCGCAAACCGTGGCCAAACGTCAGGCCGATGGCTGGATTCTGGACGGACACAAGCTCTACACCACCGGCATTCCGGGGCTGACCTGGCTGGCGGTGTGGGCGCGCAGTGATGACCCGGTGCCGCTGGTGGGCACTTGGCTGGTGCATCGGGATACGCCGGGTATTCGCGTGGTGGAAAGCTGGTCTCATCTAGGTATGCGCGCCACCGGCAGCCATGAGGTGATCTTTGAGAACGTGCACCTGCCGCTGGAACATGCGGTGGATGTGTTCCCGGCGGATGCGCCGCCACCGATCAACGCACCGGCGCAGGCCGACTTCAACCGTGGCATGTCGACCTTGCTTGGGGCGATTTATGACGGCGCGGCGCAAGCGGCCCGTGATTGGCTGATCGAATGGCTGGGCCAGCGTGCACCTGCCAGCCTCGGCGCACCGCTGAGCACCGTACCGCGTGTGCAGGAAACCGTCGGCGACATCGAGCGCTTGCTGCTGAGCAATCGCCTGCAACTGGATGCGCTCAGCACTCATCCCCTGAGCAGCCAGGAGGCGGGGCTGATCAAAGTGTCGGTCACTGAGAACGCAGTGGCTGTGGTGGAGAAGGCGTTGGAGCTGACCGGCAATCATGGCCTGTCCCTGCATCATCCGCTGCAACGGCATTACCGCAATGTGTTGTGCGGCCGGGTGCACACCCCACAACGGGACAGCGCCCTGATATTGGCCGGCAAAACCGCGCTCAACCTGCTTTAACAACGGCGGAGACTCCGCCCGATACGTCTGCGACCGCACCAGCGGAGCAGGTTTCACAATTGTGATAACCGGCTCTGTGATGGGCCCGGAGACGAACATGCCAATTGCTGCTTCTTTCTCTGCGCGCGGCGGCTTGAAAATCCGCAACCTGCGCGACGCCATTTCCGGCGCTCTGTTTATTGTTTTCGGCTTGTTTGTCGGCTCGATCTCCACGACCTATCCGCTGGGCACGGCCATGCGCATGGGCGCGGGTTATTTCCCGTTATTGGTCAGTGCGCTGCTGGTGTTGTTGGGCGTTGTGGTGCTGGTGCGCAGCCTGAGCTTTGAGCGGGTAGAACGGGATACCGAGCAAACGTCTTTGGCCGTGCGCCCGGCGCTGTTTGTGGTGGCCAGTGTGCTGGCGTTTGCCTTACTGGTGCCGTCGCTTGGTTTGCTGCTGGCCATTGTTGCGCTGACGCTGATCAGCGGCTTTGCCCAACGCCAGGTGCGCTATGCCGAGCTGGCCGGGCTGGCTGTGGCGCTGGCCGGTTTCGGTGTGCTGGTGTTTGCCTGGGGGCTGGGTTTGCAGCTCCCGGTGCTGCCGGTCTGAGGTGGTTTTTTAATGGAATTATTGGCCAACCTCTCTATCGGCATTGATGCCGCGCTGACCTGGCAAAACCTGCTGTATTGCCTGATCGGCGTCACGCTGGGCACTTTGGTGGGCGTGCTGCCGGGTTTAGGCCCGGTGGCCACCATCGCCATGCTGTTGCCGGTGACGTACGGCCTGCCGCCTGCTGCGGCGTTGATCATGCTTGCGGGGATTTACTACGGCGCTCAGTACGGCGGTTCGACCACGGCGATTCTGGTCAATCTGCCGGGGGAATCATCCTCCGTTGTGACTTGCATTGACGGCCACGCCATGGCCCGCAAAGGCCGGGCAGGGGTGGCACTGGGCATTGCCGCGATTGGCTCATTCGTAGCGGGCAGTCTGGCCATTTTGCTGGTGGCGGCTGCCTCTACGCCGTTGTCTGAATTTGCCTTGCGCTTCGGCCCTGCTGAGTATTTTTCGCTGATGCTGCTGGGGCTGGTGGCCGCTGTGGTGCTGGCTCAGGGCGATCTGCTCAAAGCGCTGGCAATGACTTTGCTCGGCCTGCTGCTGGGGCTGGTCGGGGTGGATGTGAACTCCGGTGAGGAGCGCTTTACCTTCGGCCTGCCGCAACTGGCGGATGGCATCGACTTCGTAGTGATCTCCATGGGCATCTTTGGCATTGGCGAGATCATCGCCAATTTGGAACGGGACGAAACCCGTTCGCCGCTGCTCAAACGCATTGGCCGCGTATTGCCGGGGCTGGATGATTTTCGTCAGGCGTGGAAGCCGGTGCTGCGCGGCACCGGCATTGGCTCGCTGCTGGGCATTCTTCCCGGTGGTGGCGCGATGCTCAGCTCGTTTGCCGCGTACATGGTGGAGAAACGTCTGGCCAAGCAGCCGGAGCGTTTCGGTCAGGGCGCGATTGAAGGCGTGGCAGCGCCGGAATCAGCCAATAACGCCGGGGCGCAGACCTCGTTTATTCCCTTGCTGGTGATGGGCCTGCCGTCCAACGCGGTGATGGCGCTGATGGTCGGCGCGATGATGATCCACGGCATCGTGCCGGGACCTCAAGTGATCACCGAGCGGCCGGAATTGTTCTGGGGCCTGATCGTCAGCATGTGGGTCGGGAACCTGCTGCTGTTGCTGCTCAATCTGCCGCTGGTGGGCATCTGGGTGAAGCTGCTCAGCGTGCCGTATCGCCTGCTGTATCCGGCTATTTTGTTGTTCTGCTGCATCGGCGTGTACAGCGTCAATAACAGCCTGTTCGACGTGTTGCTGACAGTGCTGTTCGGCCTGTTCGGATACCTGCTGATCAAGCTGCGCTGTGAGCCTGCGCCGCTGCTGCTGGGCTTTATTCTCGGGCCGATGATGGAGGAGAACCTGCGCCGAGCGATGCTGCTGTCGCGGGGTGATCCTTCGGTGTTTGTCAGCCGCCCGCTGAGCCTGACACTGTTGCTGCTGTCCCTCGGTTTGATCCTGCTGATGCTGTTGCCGCGCCTGCGTGCCACACGGCAGGTGGCCTTCAGCGAGGACTCATGATTTCCCGCAGCGCAGGCACTAAACCTGCGCTGCATAACTCCCCGGACCAACGTCGATTACGGCCGCGCCAACGCTGCCGCTCACGCAGTCAGGGTCTTTCTGCCCTTTGTGAAAATCAGGACGTATAACAATGACTGCTAAACCTTTTCTGCGCCGCGTGCTGGCGCTGGCAACCCTGTCGGCCTCTTTGCTTGCAGGTGCGGCCGAGTGGCCGAATCAGGCGGTAAAAATCGTGGTGCCGTATCCGCCGGGTGGGGCAGCGGATACCGTTGCGCGTATCTATGCCGATGCGTTGACCGAGTCCCTCGGTCAGCCGGTGTTGGTGGATAACCGCCCCGGTGCCGGTACGGCGATTGCGGCGGAGTACGTGGCCAACAGCAAGGCCGACGGCTACACCTTGTCGCTGGTGCCAACAGGGCAGCTGACGGTGCTGCCGCATATTGTCGATAACCTCAAGTTCGACCCGGAAAAGTCCTTCGCGCCGGTGTCGCTGCTGGCCTACACGGGTTTGGTGGTAGCGGCCAATGACAAAGTGCCGGCTAAGACCTTGCCGGAGCTGATTGAGCTGGCCAAAAGCAAGCCGGGCGAGCTGTCTTATTCCTCCAGCGGCAGCGGCACCATTGTCCATCTGGCCGGTGAGTACCTGCGCCTGACCACTGGCACCGATCTTCTGCACGTACCGTTCAAGGGCAGTGCGCCTGCGGTGACGGCGGTGTTAGGCGGCAACGTGGATGTTGCGGTGGACACGCTGACCATCCTCGCGCCGCAAATTCAGAGCGGCAAACTCAAAGGTCTGGCCATCGCCTCGAAGGAGCGTTCGCCACTGCTGCCGGACGTGCCGACTGTGGCGGAGCTGGGCTATCCGGGTTTTGAAGTGACCTCTTGGTTCGGCCTGAGTGCGCCTGCGGCAACGCCGAAAGAGGTGCTGGAAAAACTCAATGCCGAAGTGGCCAAAGCTGCAGCCCTGCCTGCGGTGCAAGAGAAACTGGCCACCCAAGGGCTGGTTGCCTGGCCGACCACACCGCAAGCCTTTGCTGAGCAAGTGCGCAACGATTCGGCCAAGTACGCCGACGTGGTCAGCAAATCCCACATCACCTTCGACTAAGAATAAGGACAAACCATGAACCGTACTTTTTCCGGCCTGCTGCGCAAACTGACCCTGGCCACCCTGATGGTCACCAGCCTGTCTGCTGCGGCAGGTGACTGGCCGAGCAAACCGCTGACCCTGATCGTGCCGTTCCCGCCGGGCGGCGGCGCGGACACCATCGGCCGTTATTACGCTGAGCAACTGTCTACGGCACTGGGCCAGCCGGTGGTGGTCGACAACAAACCGGGTGCAGGCACAGCGATTGCCGCCGAGGCAGCCGCCAAGGCCAAGCCGGACGGCTACACGCTGTCGCTGGCCACCACCGGGCAACTGACCATCCTGCCGAATCTGGCGGACAACCTGCGCTTTGATCCGGTCAAATCCTTCACGCCGGTGTCGGTATTGGCCTCCATCCCCAACGTGGTCGCAGTCAACAGCAAGCTGGGGGTGAAAGACTTGCAGGGGCTGATCGCCGAGGCGAAAAAACGTCCCGGTGAAATCAGCTATTCCTCCTGCGGCAACGGCACGCTGTGCCACCTGACTGGCGAGTTGTTCAAGAGCCTGGCCGGAGTTGATCTGCTGCATATCCCGTACAAGGGCAGCGCTCCGGCCATCACTGCACTGCTTGGTGGCGAAGTGGATGTGGCTGTGGATACCCTGACCATTCTGGTGCCGCAGATTCAGGCGGGCAAAGTGCAGGGGCTGGCGATTGCCGGTAAAGAGCGTTCGCCGCTGATCCCGGATGTGCCGACAGCGGCCGAGGCAGGCCTGCAAGGTCTGGAAACTTCAGGCTGGTTCGGGCTGGTGCTGCCAGCCAACGCGCCGGCTGAAATGGTGCAACGGCTGAATCAGGAAGTGGGCAAAATCGCCCAACTGCCGGAGACTGCCGAGCGTTTTGCCCAGAACGGCATCGTCGTTGAACACACCTCACCGGAGCAATTCAGCCAGATCATCAAGGATGACCTCAAACATTGGGGCGAAGTGGCCAAGGCCTCCGGCGCGCAGATCGAGTAAGCGCTGCCGTCAGGTGTACTGCTTGCGATAAGCGCCGGGCAGTACACCAATCACTTTGTTGAAGGCGCGGGTAAAGGCAGCAATCGAGTGGTAGCCGCAGGCTTCTGCGGTTTCTGCCACCGGTTGGCCTTGTTGCAGCAGACGGCAGGCTTGGCGCATACGCAGGCTGAGGAGAATCTGCCCTGGCGAGGTGCCAGCCAGCTCCTGAAAGCGTTTGGCAAAAGCCGAGCGGGAAAGGCCGGTGATTTCGGCCATCTGCTCCAGCGACCAGGGCAACTGCGGCTGGGCGATCAACTGCTCCAGCAGCGGGGCGAATTGGGTGTGTTTGGCCAGACCGAGCACGCCGCTTAAATCTTCCACGGCCTGGCTCTGATCACGCAGCACATACAGGAAGAGCAAGTGGCTCAGGCGTTCGAGAAGGGCATCAGCCGGGCCTTCTTCGCGGGCGCATTCTTCCAGAATCAGTTCGAACAACCGCCGCGCCGCATTGGATGCCGGAGCATCGGCGCGCAGGATCAGATAGGGCGGCAGGGCGTCGATAATCAGGCTGCTCAGGCCGGGGCGAAAGTGGAAAAAACCGCAGATCAACCCGACTCCATCCCGCGCCGAAGCATCCAGCGCTTGCATGGCAATGCGCGGGTTGTTGCGGGTTTCTTCAGGTGATGGCGAGTTGGACAGCTGATAGGCCATGTCCCGCAGCAGAAACACCGCATCGCCGTTATTCAGCAGGATGCTCTGTTGTTGCTCATGCAGATGCAGCCAGCACTCGCCCTGCACCAGCAAATGAAAACTGGCCCGCGCCAAGCCTTGGGTACTGGCCTGCCAGCTGCCGCAATAACGGCCGACATGAAACAGGCTGGTGTCCAGCTCCAGACTTTCGAGTAACCATTGGTAAGGGGCAGTGGCGGCAGTCATGGGGCAGCAAACTCGGGAGCAGATAGAGGTCAGGCATGGCCAAGGTTGACGACAATACCAGTACTGAGGTGCCTTCGGCATTTCGGATTGGGTGGTGTGATTGCGGGCCATGGTGGACAAATCGCTGCGCGATCTTGGCCACCCTACGGGTAGCGGTATCTTCGCGTTGTTTGGACAAGCGCGAATCGTAGGGTGCGGTAAGTCTGCGCAGCAGATTACCCACCATGAAAAAGGCTGGGTGTTAGGGCAGGTGTTTTTCGGCGCAATAAAAAGCCCCATAACACAATGTGCTATGGGGCAAAGGTTGGCTTTGCCAACCTCGGGGAGTATCAGATTTGCGGGGACAAACCACCGCCCAGCGCACGGTAGATGGCCACGATGCCGCTGTAGACGTTTACCTCGGCTTGGGCCTGGGTGTCTTCGGCGGTCAGGCGTTGGCGCTCGGCATCGAGCAGGGTCAGGTAGTCGGTTTGGCCTTCGCGGTAGCGCAGGGTGGCTTGTTCGGCGGCTGCGCGGCTGGCTTCGGTTTGTCGTACCAGCGAGAGCAAGCGTTGCTGGCTTTTGCTGTAGCTGCTGAAGGCGTTGGAGGTTTCCTCCAGTGCCAACAGCACTTGCTGTTCGTACATAGCCAATGCGCCCTCAGCGGTTGCTTGCGATTGACGCAGCCGTGCCTTTACGCTGCCCAGATCGAATGCCGGCCAACTGATCGACGGTGTCAGACTCCAAGCCCGCGCAGCTGAAGAGCCCAGCTGTGAACCACGCCCGGCAGTAAAACCGAGGAAGCCGCTGAGGCTGACCCGTGGGAACAAATCCGCAGTGGCTACACCGACATCGGCTGTAGCTGAAGCCAGCTGCCGTTCTGCCGAGCGGATATCCGGGCGGCGGCGCAGCAGCTCAGTTGGATCGCCCACCGGCAGCGCCTTGCTGATGACTGGTAGCGCTTTAGGCGACAGATCAACGCTCAGATGCTCAGCTTGTTGCCCCAGCAGTGTGGCGATGCGGTTACTGGAGACGGCTTCCGCAGCCTGCAGCTGCGGAATGGTCGCTTCGGTGGCCGCCAGGTTGGCTTCGCTGCGCAGTACGTCGAGCTGATCGCCCAGGCCGTTATCGCGCAATTGCACGATCAGGTCGTAGGTCTCCTTCTGAAACTTAAGGTTGTCCCGTGCGATGCGTTCGCGTTGCTGATCACCACGCAGGGTGCCGTAGGCATCCACCAGCTCGGCAATCAGGCTGACTTGCAGCTGTTCAAAGTCGGCTTCGGCCACCTCAATCTGCGCTTCGCTGGATTCCAGCTGGCGCTGAATACGACCGAACAAGTCAACTTCCCAGAGCATGTCCAGGCCCAGGTTATAGCTCTCGGTCTTCTGCCGTTCACTGTCGGAGCCCGGCACCAGCGAGCGACCAAAGTCGCCTGAGGTGCGGCTGGTTACGGTCGGGAAGCGATCATTGGCGACATCATCACGGATTGCCCGGGCCGCTTTCAGCCGGGAAAAGGCCACGGCCAGATCCCAGTTGTTGTCCAGTGCCAGTTCCACCAGCGCATTCAGTGTCGGGTCTTCAAACTGCTCCCACCACTGTGCTTCAAAGCGTGCGCGGTCGTAGTTGCTGGCAGCCGCTTCAGCCGGAGCGGTGATACTGGTTTGCGGGGTGTTGTAGTCCGGGCCCACCACGCAGGCGCTCAGAGCAAGACTAAGCAGGCTTGGAATTAGCAAAGGTCTGATGGCGTTCATTGCGCGGCTCCTTGTGCCAACGCCGCTTTCTGGGCCTCTTTTTTCTCGACATAGGCGCGGATCAGCACATAGAAGACCGGCGTCAGCAGCAGGCCGAAGAAGGTCACGCCGAGCATTCCACTGAACACCGCAACACCCATGGCATGGCGCATCTCTGCACCGGCACCGGTAGATAGCACCAGCGGTACCACGCCCATGATGAAGGCAATACTGGTCATTAGAATCGGCCGCAGACGCAGGCGGCAGGCCTCAAGCACAGCTGCCACACGGTCTTTGCCTTCTTCTTGCTGCTCCTTGGCAAATTCGACGATCAAAATGGCGTTCTTACAGGCCAATCCGACCAGTACGATCAAGCCGATCTGCGTGAACACGTTGTTGTCGCTACCACTGAGGATGACCCCTGCAATGGCCGAGAGCAGTGTCATCGGTACGATCAGCACCACAGCCAGCGGCAAGCTCCAGCTTTCGTACTGAGCAGCCAGCACCAGGAAGGCCAGCAGCACACAGATCGGGAAGACGATGATCGCGGTATTACCTGCCAGGATTTTCTGGAAGGTCATATCGGTCCACTCATAGGTCATGCCGTTGGGCAGTTCCTCATTAAGCAGTTTGGTGATTGCTGCTTCCGCCTGGCCCGAGCTGTACCCCGGAGCTGCAGCGCCGTTGATTTCTGCGGTGAGGAAGCCGTTGTAATGCATCACCCGATCCGGCCCCGCGCTTTCTTCAACGGTGAGGATGGACGCCAATGGCACCATTTCTCCCTGATTGTTGCGTACCTTGAGCTGGCCGATTTGCTCAGCCTCCATGCGGAATTGCTGATCAGCTTGCACATTGACCTGGAAGGTGCGGCCAAAGCGGTTGAAGTCGTTGGTGTAGAACGAACCCAGATACACCTGCAAGGTGGTAAAGACTTCGTTGAGATCAATACCGTGGGTCTTGGCTTTCTCCCGGTCGATGTTGGCGTACAGCTGTGGCACGTTGACTTGATAGGTGCTGAACACTGAATAAGGGTTCAGTTCAGGTAACTCACGGGCCTTAGCGATGATGTCCTGAGTGGTTTTATACAGTTCGTCATAGCCCAAACTGGCGCGGTCTTGCAGTTGCAGGCGGAAGCCACCAAGGGTACCCAGACCAAGAATTGCAGGCGGGCCGAACAGGGCGATATTGGCGTCTTGAATCTCCGCAAACTGACGGTTCAGGTCGGCCGTAATGGCCGGGCCGCTGAGAGACGGATCGGTGCGTTGGTCAAAGGGCTTTAGCGTCGTAAACACCACAGCGCTGCTCGGGTTGTTGGTGAAGCCGTTGATCGACAACCCCGGAAACGCCACCGCATGTTCAACGCCAGGGTTGGCCATGGCGATCGCACTCATGCGTTCAACCACTGCCTGAGTGCGATCCAGGGTGGCGGCATCGGGCATCTGCACAAAGCCCACCAGATATTGCTTGTCCTGTTGCGGCACGAAGCCGGTCGGAGTGGTGGCGAAGCCCAGATAGGTCAGACCCAGCAAGCCTACATACATCACCAGCGCCACGGAGCTGCTTCTCAGCAACCGCTTCACGATGCCCACATAACCGGTACTGGCTTTGCTGAACAGGCGGTTGAACGGGCTGAATAACCAGCTACCCAGCAGCTTCTCCAGCAGCAGTGAGAATTTGTCCCTGGGCTCGTGATGCCCTTTGAGCAACAAGGCTGACAGCGCCGGAGACAGCGTCAGGGAGTTGAACGCAGAAATAACAGTTGAAATGGCGATAGTCAGGGCGAACTGCTGATAGAACTGGCCGGTAAGGCCGCTGATAAAGGCAGTCGGCACGAACACTGCGCACAGCACTAACGCGGTGGCAACGATCGGCCCGGTGACCTCCCGCATAGCTTTGATCGTTGCCTCAACGGGCGACAACCCCAGTGCGATATTCCGTTCGACGTTTTCCACCACCACGATCGCATCGTCCACCACAATCCCGATCGCCAGCACCAACCCGAATAGCGACAGGGCGTTGAGTGAGAAGCCGAGCAGGTGCATGGCTGCAAACGTACCCACCAGCGAAACCGGCACGGCCAGCAGTGGAATAATCGACGCGCGCCAGGTTTGCAGAAAGATGATGACTACCAGCACTACCAGAATCATTGCTTCAAACAGGGTTTTCACCACCGCTTCGATCGAGCCGCGGACAAACACTGTCGGGTCATAGACGATTCTGTAGTCCATGCCTTCCGGGAAGCTTTTCTTCAGTTCCGCCATGCGCACACGGACCGCGTCGGACAAATCCAGTGCGTTGGCGCCGGGCAGCTGGAACACTGCCAGCGCCACCGCTTCCTGGTTATCCAGCAGCGAGCGCAGGGCATATTGGCTGGAACCCAGCTCGATACGGGCAATGTCCTTTAACCGGGTGATCTCGCCATTGGCACCTGCACGGATGATGATGTTGGCAAATTCTTCTTCCGTGACCAGACGCCCCTGAGTGTTTATGGACAACTGGAAGCTGCTGCCGGGCGAGGGTGGTGCTCCCAGAGAACCTGCCGCTACTTGACGGTTTTGCTCTTGAATAGCGCGGACCACATCACTGGCTGAAAGGTTGCGCGAGGCGGTTTTGTTCGGATCCAGCCATACCCTCAGTGAGTACTGACCCAGACCCACCACCTGAACATCACCGATACCGTCAAGGCGGGCTATTTCGTCGCGGATGTTTACGGCTGCGTAGTTGGACAAATACAACATGTCATAACGCTTTTCCGGCGAGATCAGGTGCACCACCATGGTCAGGTCAGGGGAAGACTTATCTACGGTCACGCCCAGACGTTGCACCTCCGCAGGCAGGGTCGGCATCGTTCGGGTGACGCGGTTTTGTACTTGCACCTGGGCAATGTCCAGATCGGTGCCCGGAGCAAACGTGATAGTCAGTGTCAGGCGTCCATCACTGTTGGCCTGGGATGACATGTACAGCATTTTTTCGACACCGGTGATGGCCTGTTCAAGTGGAGCAGCCACGGTTTCACCGATGACTTTCGGGTCGGCACCGGGATAGGACGCGCGAACCACTACAGTGGGCGGAACCACTTCCGGGTATTCACTGATGGGCAGTTGGAAAAGCGAAATCATGCCTGCAAGCACGATCACCAGCGATAACACCGCTGCAAATCTGGGGCGCTTAACAAAGAAAAGAGAGAGATTCATGCGAACTACCTGTCAGCCACGTGGGGCAGGGCTGATGTCGGGATTGGATTGAGCGGTGGCCTGGCTCTCAAGCAACTTTCGCTGCTTGCTCAGTTCGGCGAGGGTGGCCTCGTCAGCCATGGCAGCGACCTGAGCATTCACTGTGTCGCCTGAACGAATGCGCAGCAGCCCGTTGATGACAATCCGGTCGCCCTGACTCAACCCACTGCGCACAACGCGCAGGCCAAGCAGACGCGGGCCCAGTTCAATGCCGCGGTACTGGACGACATTGTCTTTGTTCAAAACCATGACGTATTTCTTGCCCAGATCAGTGCCGACCGCTTCGTCCTTAATCAGCACAGCCTTGTATTGCTGGCTGCCGACCAGACGGATGCGGGCATAGAGTCCGGGGGTGAAGAGGCCATCGCTGTTATCGAACACCGCACGGCCGCTGATGGTCCCTGTTTGCGGGTTTACCTGGTTATCGATGAAGTCCAGCTTGCCCAAATGAGGCAAGTCCTTTTCATTGGTCAGGCCCAAATACACAGGTGTCGGGCTGCGCACCTGGCTGCCGGCACTGCGGGCCAGTTGGCTGTACTTGAGGAAGGTCTGTTCGTCTGCATCGAAGTAGGCGTAAACCTTGTCGGTGCTGACCACGCTGGTGAGGTTGGTGTCGCCGACGGCAACTAAATTGCCCTCGGTTACCAACGCCCGGCTGACACGGCCATTAATCGGTGAGGTGATGTGAGTGAACTCAAGGTTCAGGCGAGCGGTATCCAGCTGTGCCTGCACCGAAGCGGTATTGGCTCTGGCCTCCGCAGCAGCCGTTACACGCGCCTGAGCCAGCTCGGCGGACATCGCATTGCTGTTGAGCAGGCGCTGCCCACGATCAGCCTCAGATTGAGCGCGTACCTGAGCGGCTTTTGCCTGTTGCAGCAAGGCCTCCAGACGCTTGACCTCGGCCACGAAAGGGCGCGGGTCGATCTGGAACAGCAGATCGCCTTTCTTCACCAGATCGCCTTCACGGAAGGCCACCTTGTCGATGTAGCCTGCCACGCGAGGGCGGATGACGACCGACTCGGGAGCTTCGAGGCGACCGGTGAATTCATCCCATTCGGTAATGGGCTGATTGATCACCTCAGCAACGGTGACTTTTGTAGCTTCAGGTACTTGAGTTGTTTCAGCTGATTTGCCGCATGCACTGAGTGTCAGCAGTGCGCTCAGCGATAAGAAAACGTGCCAGGGCTTTGCAATAATTCGGTCCATGGTAAAGCTTCCGCCAGAGGGTGATATATGGCGGCGAGTCTGCTTTCAGCCGAGGCATGTCACGAATCGAACGATACAAATGTAACTATCATTCTTAGTGATCCGATTTTTATCACTATTGATTATTTAGTTAGCAACCTAATCAAATGGATATGGCTGGTTCGAGGTGCAGGACAATACCGGCCACATTTCGGCTGATGTGCCCGAAAACCATTTGTGACCCAGAATGGGCGCTCTAATAACTGCAGGTAAGGGCAACAGGACGAATCGGTCTAATCGAAAGACTCTGGAGCAAGTGAACGCGACTTTAGAATATGGCCGCCAATTTTTATAACCAAGAGAATAGATCCACACCTCTTGGTTAGGAGCCATTGTTATGTCACGCGTTACCCTCCAGACCCTGGAAACTGCCCCGCAAGAAGCCCTGCCGTTCCTTGAGAACGCGAAAAAGAACTCCGGCTTTATCCCAAATTTGCTGGCTGTACTGGCCAATGCACCGGCTGCGCTGGAAACCTACGTCACTGTCTCTGGCCTCAACGCCAAGGCCAGTCTGGGCCTGCCTGAGCGCGAAGTGATCCAGCTGATCGCCGCCACCACCCACGGCTGCAATTTCTGCGTGGCTGGCCACACAGCGGTTGCCCGCAACAAAGCCAAGCTGCCGGAAGAAGTCATCGAAGCGCTGCGCGCCCGTGGCGAGCTACCCAACGAGCGCTACGAAGCGCTGGCCACCTTTACCCGCGCCGTAATCGCCACCCGTGGCAACGTCAGCGATGCCGAATACCTGGCCTTTAAAGACGCTGGCTTTACTGAAGGCCAGGCGCTGGAAGTGATCCTGGGTGTCAGCCTGGCGACTCTGTGCAACTTCGCCAACAGCTTCGCTCACACACCGCTGAACCCTGAGCTGTCCGCGTACCGCTGGGAGCCTGAACAGGCTTAATGAAGGAGATTGCCAGCATGCTTAACACTCAACTGCGTCATTGGCTTGATCAACACGCCGAAGCACTGGATCTGGGGCAACTGGATGCTGCCGAGGTGCTGCCACAGCTGGCCGCTGCCGACTTGTTGCGCGTGGGTGTGCCGGCAGAGCTCGGCGGCAATGGCGGCACCACACAAGACGCCATCGCCGCTGTCGTCCAAGTGGCCAGCCATTCCCTGACGTCGGCCTTTGTGCTGTGGGGCCAGCGCTCGTTTATCGAGTTTCTGCTGCACAGCGAAAACCGCGAGCTGGCCCAGCGTCTGCTGAGTCCGCTGCTGTCTGGCGAGCTGGCCGGAGCCAGCGGCCTGTCCAACGCTATGAAGCACCTCAGCGGCATCGAGCAACTGGGCGTGCAAGCCGCAGAGCAGGGCGGTGATTTCATCCTCAATGGCCGTTTGCCGTGGGTGACTAACCTGCGCAAACAGGGCTTTGTGGTGGCCGCAGCGGTGGAGCGTGCGGATGCGCCGGCCTTTATTGCCGCTATCGACAGCAACCTCGCCGGCCTGAGCCGCAGTGACGATCTGCAACTGCTCGGCATGCAGTCCAGCAACACCGCAGCGGTGCAATTGCAGGCTGTGAAACTGCCAGCGGCGGACGTGATTGCCACTGATGCCCGAGCCTTCCTCGGCCGTGTTCGCCCGTGCTTCCTCGGGCTGCAATGTGCGATGGCTTTGGGCTTGGCACAGCGCTCGGTGGCCGAGATTGAAGCCCATTTGGGTGGCAGCCGTTCTGTGCTGCAAAAGGAGTTGGATGAGCTGCGCAGCGACTTGCGTGTGATTGAAAAAACCTTGAACGAAGGCCTGTGCGGACAAGCCTTTGTCGGCCAGCCGAAGCGCCTGTTCGAACTGCGCATCGCGCTGGCCAAACTGACCAGCGATGCCGTGCAGCTGGAGCTGCAAGCCAGCGGTGGCCGTGCCTATCTGCAACCGTATGGCGCAGGTTTTGCCCGGCGCTGGCGCGAGTCGGCGTTTATCCCGGTGATCACCCCGAGCTTGGTGCAACTGCGTGCCGAGCTGGAGAAAGCCGCATGAGTGCGACTGTTTTAGAGGCACGGGATATTGCCCTTGGCTACGGCAAAGGCGCTGCGTTCCGTCAGGTGCTGCAGCGCTTTGAACTGAGCCTGAAGCCGGGCGAGCTGGTGAGTATTCTCGGCCCCAGTGGCGTGGGCAAATCCAGCCTGCTGCGGGTGCTAGCTGGTCTGCAACAGCCTCAGTACGGAGAAGTACAGGTGAGCGGGCAACGCCTCACAGGGCCGCATCCGCGCGTGGCGGTGGCGTTCCAAGACCCATCGCTGCTGCCCTGGCTGAGCATGGAAAAGAACGTCGCTTTCGGCCTGGATTTCAAATCCCAGACCGGCGCATCTGCCAGCAGCATTAAAGAGCGGGTCGACAGCGCGATTAACGCGGTCGGCCTCGGCTATGCCCGTGGTCTGTATCCGTCTGAATTGTCCGGCGGTATGGCGCAGCGCACGGCTTTGGCCCGCTGTCTGGCCCGTGAACCAGCGGTGTTGCTTTTGGATGAACCTTTCGCGGCGCTGGATGAAGTCATCCGCGCCGATATGCAGCAACTGCTGCTGAACCTGATCCGCGAGCGGCAGACGACCGCCGTGCTGATCACCCATGACATTGATGAAGCACTGCTGCTGTCTGACCGGATCCTGCTACTGGGTGGCACCCCAGCGCACACGCTCGATGAGTGGCACATCGACCTGCCGCAGCCACGGGCTGATCTGGTCGATGAGCTTGGCGCCCTGCGCGTCGACATCCTTAAAACCCTACGGCGGGCGAGCCGCAACAACGGACCAACCCTTGAACCGCTGGAGCCTTCCCATGTGTCTTGATGATCCAACCCACAGCCGCCGTGACTTCCTCAAACTCAGCAGCCTGCTGACTGCCGCCGGAGCCATGCCGCTGCTGACCAGCCTGCAAGCCCGCGCTGCCAGCGAGCCGGACGCGCCGGTACGGATCGGCTACCTGCCGATCACCGACGCCACGCCGCTGTTGGTGGCGCACAACAATGGCTTGTTTGAGGCCGAAGGCATTAAGTCTGAACGCCCGGTGCTGCTGCGCAGCTGGGCACAGGTGATCGAGGCGTTTATCTCCGGGCAAGTCAACGTCATTCACCTGCTGTCGCCGATGACCGTGTGGGCGCGTTACGGCAGCAAAGTGCCTGCCAAAGTCGTGGCGTGGAACCACGTCGGCGGCTCGGGCCTGACCGTTGCGCCGGACATCAACGACGTTAAAGAGCTGGGCGGAAAATCCATCGCCATTCCGTTCTGGTACTCGATCCATAACGTGGTGGTGCAGCAACTGCTGCGCGACAGCGGCCTGACGCCGGTGAGCAAGGGCGCGAAACAAACCATCGCCGCCAACGAAGTCAATCTGGTGGTGCTGCCGCCTTCCGACATGCCGCCTGCGTTGGCCAGCAAGCGCATCGCCGGTTACATCGTCGCCGAACCGTTCAACGCCCTGGCGGAGAACCTCAAGGTGGGTCGCGTGCAGCGCTTTACCGGCGACGTGTGGCGCAACCATGCCTGCTGCGTGGTGTTTATGCACGAGCACGACCTGAACAACCGCCCGGAGTGGTCGCAGAAGGTGGTCAACGCCATCGTCAAAGCGCAATTGTGGACCCGCGACAATCGCGAAGAGGCGGCCAAGCTGCTGTCCAAAGATGGCACCAACCGCTACACGCCGCATGCGCCGGAAGTGCTAAGCCGCGTATTGGCGCCAGCCGACAGCGAGCGTGAAAGCTATCTGGCCAGCGGCGCGATTCAGCACGGCGACTGGGCCGACAAGCGCATCGACTTCCAGCCGTACCCGTTCCCCAGCTACACCGAAGAACTGGTGCGCCGCCTGAAAGACACCTTGATCGAAGGCAATAACAGCTTCCTGTCTGCGCTTGATCCGGCTGTAACCGCGCAGGATCTGGTGGACGACCGCTTTGTTCGCCGCAGCATCGAAGCTGTCGGCGGCCTCAAAGCCTTCGGTGCACCGGAGAGCTTCGAACGTAACGAGGAGATAGCAGTTTGATTGATCTGCTGCGCACCCAGCTCAGGCCCTGGGGCCTGGGCATTCTGGGGCTGATCAGCCTGTTCGCGCTGTGGTGGCTGCTGATGGCGCTGTTTGCCGGTGATGGCTTGTCGGCCTTGTTTACGCCCCAAGCCACACTGCTGAGCCTGTTTGAACTGCTGCAACGGCCAGAGCTGGCGGAGCATGTGCTGGTCAGCCTGCAACGTATCGGTATTGGTCTGGCGCTGGCGTTGCTGATCGGCGTGCCGCTGGGTTTGCTGGTGGGCAGCTGGCGCAATCTGGAGTGGGCGACCACTCCGGCGTTCCAGTTCTTACGGATGATCTCGCCGCTGTCATGGATGCCGATCGCGGTGATGCTGATGGGCGTGGGCGACCAGCCGATCTACTTCCTGCTGGCCTTCGCAGCCGTGTGGCCGATCCTGCTCAACACCGCTGCCGGAGTCAAACAACTCGATGCCCGCTGGCTGCAACTGGCCCGCAGCCTCAGCGCCTCCCGTTGGGAAACCCTGACCCGCGTCGTAATCCCCGGCGTCCTCGGCCACGTCCTCACCGGCGTGCGCCTGGCCATCGGCATTCTCTGGATTGTGCTGGTACCGTGCGAAATGCTAGGAGTCAGCGCCGGCCTCGGCTACTACATCCTCGACACCCGCGACCGCCTGGCGTACTCCGAACTGATGGCCATGGTGCTGCTGATCGGCGTCCTCGGCTTCCTCCTCGACGCCACCGCCCGCGGCCTCTACGCCCGCTGGAGCCACGGGGCAGGGCGGTGAGCGTGCCCGACTCCAATACTCTGGGATTGAGACCTGCAAATGCCGTTACTGTACGGCTGCTTCAAAACGCTGGATATCACCCAGCTCAGCCAGGATCAGTGCTGCAGTCGTGTCCGCAATGCCATTGATGTTGGTCAGCAGATCACGCTGGCCGCGAAGATCGTCGTTGTCGTCAAAGTGTTGTTGGATCGCTTTGAGTGTTTCATTGATTCGTTTTTTCAGATGCTCAAGCACTGATTCGATGGAGGCTCTGAGCCTTCCTCCTGAGTGACACTCAAGCGGTTCTGCTCAAAGGGTTAATGCAGGTGTAAACCTATTTCAGGACTAGACAGCTATTTACTGGTCGGGCGCCTAAACCCAGCGGCCAGCGCATTCACCATCCGCTGCCCATACAGCCCGACAGTCAGCCCCAACAGAATCAACAGAACCGCCAGTGCTTTTGTCAGCGGCACAGCCTCAGCGAATATCAGCACCGAGCCGAGCATGCCGAATACCGGCACTAGTAACGACAGCGGCGCAACGGTGTACACTGGGTAGGTCTTCAGCAGCGAATTCCAGATCCAGTAGGCGAACAGCGTATTGGGGTAGACCTGAAACAGGATCGACAGCACAGCGGTTGTGTCGATCTGGTTGGCCAGCGCGCTGTAACCGGCGCTGCCGTGCAGGGCGTAATCCAGTGCAAACAGGGGAATAGGGGCGAACAGACCGGACCAGACCAGAAAGCCAAACACCTCGCGGGTATTGGCTTTTTTGCTGATTACATTGGCGACGCTCCACGAGGCAGCGCCCAGCAAGACCAGCAGAATGCCGGGCAGAGACACCGAACCGTCACTGATGCCGATGATGCACAGCAGCCCGGCAAAGGCGACCAGTATGCCCAGCAGTTGAAAGCGGTTGAGCGACTCCCTGAACACCCAGCCACCCAGCAATATGGTGAAAAAGGCGCTGAATTGCAGAACCAGCGAGGCGATGCCTGCGGATAAGCCGACCTTGATACCGAGATTGACGATGCCCCATAACCCGACGCCAAACACCAGCCCGTAGCCAATCAAATAGCGCCACGGCACGTCTGGTTTGCGGATAAAAAACACCGCAGGCAGGGCGCAGAGGGTGAAGCGAATCCCGGCCAGAATAAACGGGTCAACTGTGGTCAGGCCGAGTTTGATCACCGAGAAGTTGAAGCCCCAAATGGCCGTTATCAGCACGGCCAGTAAAAGATGTACATGTTTCATGGGCGTGCCTCGCGGTCAGTCAGGTTGAGATAAAACCAGTACACAAAGGCAACTGCGCTGATGCCTGCACCTAACAGGCAGACGCTGTTCCAACCGCCCTGGGCATAGGCATAAGTGGCCGCAATTGCGCCAAGGCCGCTGCCAATGGAATAGAAGACCATATATGCACCAACCAAGCGGCTGTGGGCATCCGGCCGTGCGGCGAAGATCAGGCTCTGGTTGGTGACGTGCACGGCTTGCACGGCGAAATCCAGCAGAATTACCCCCACGACCATGGCAATAAGGGAGTGCTCAACATAAGCCGTGGGCAGCCAGGACAGCGTCAGCAGCGCCAAGGCAAACCCGGTAGTGTGATTGCCCAGGCCACGGTCAGCCAGTTGCCCAGCTTTGGCGGCGGCAAGCGCTCCGGCAATCCCGGCCAGACCGAACAGACCGATCTGAGTGTGCGACAAAGACAGCGGCGGCCCGCTCAGCGGCAGCACCATGGACGTCCACAGCACGCTGAACGCCGCGAAAATCAGCAGCGCAAACACACCGCGAATCCGCAAGGTGCGCTCGGTTTTGTACAGCGCAAAGGTGGAGCGCAACAACGGCCAGTAACCGCCGGTAGTTGGTGCCGCGCCCGTGGCCGGAGTGCTGTGGTACAACAACACAGCCAACGCCAGCATCAAGGCCGCCGATACAAAATACACACCGCGCCAACCGGCCAGATCAGCCACCGCACCGGAGATAAAGCGCGCCAACAGAATGCCCAGCACCACACCGCTGGTGACCGTGCCGACAGCCTGACCGCGTTGATCCGGGCTGGCCAGCGCCGCCGCGTAAGCAACCACCACCTGCACCACCACCGCGAGCAAACCCACCAGCAGCAGCGAAGTGAGCAGGGCGGGCAGGTTCGGGGACAAGCCAACCGCACACAGCGTGCCAGCGGACAAAAGAATCTGAGTGAGAATCAGTCGTTTACGGTTGAGCAAGTCACCCAGCGGCACCACCAGCAACAAGCCAGCTGCGTAGCCGATCTGGGTAGCGGTGACCACCACACCAATGGCCGCTGTCGTCACCGACAGGTCGCGGGCCATGGACTCCAGCAGCGGCTGAGCGAAGTAGACGTTCGCCACGGCCAGAGCGCAGGTGGTGGCGAAGAGCAGGGTCTGCGCGCGGCTTAGTGACAAAGCGGGCTTTGCAGGGTTATCCGGGGCGATTTCAACTTCCGCTGTCTGTGGCATTCAGGCTTCCTTCCTATTTTGGTTTCAAAAAGAAACCACTTATGGTTTGCTGAAGCCCTGATGGATGTACAGATAATTCTCATATCGTTTTGATCTGTACTTATGCTGTGACTGAATCAAACAGATAAGGTCTTGTCCGAAAATCGTCGCGCACAGGCGCTTTTCGTACAAAGCCAAAGGCAGGAGAACCATGGCCAGACAACCCATCCTCGCGGAAAGCGAATGCCCCGTCGCCCGTGCGTTGGAAGCCATTGGCGACCGCTGGGTGCTGATGATCATCCGCGATGCCTATGATGACGTACGCCGCTTTAGCGAGTTCCAATCGCGCCTGGGCCTGGCGAAAAACATCCTCAGCGCAAAACTCAAAAAGCTGGTGGAGCTGGGCATCTTTGAACTGCAACCCGCCTCAGACGGCAGCGCCTACAAAGAATACGTCCTCACCGAAATGGGCCGCTCCCTGTTCCCCATCGTGGTCAGCCTGCGCCAGTGGGGCGAGCGCTACCTGTTCGCCGAAGGCGAAAGCTATTCGCAACTCCTCGATAACGACCAAGCCGAACCCGTGCAAACCATCAGCGTGTGCTCAACCTCTGGCAAGGTGCTGGGCCCGGAAGATTGCTATCGGCGGGTGGTGAAGGCTTAAGGAATTACATGCCTTGGTGGATGAATAAAACGTCAGGACGGTAGGGTGGATAAGGCCGCAAAGCGGCTTATCCACCAGCGGTCTTGCGCCCAACTCAAACCCCGAAACTTGCGACGCTCTAACCTTCGCTTGGTGGATGAAAAAAGCGTCATCCACCCTACTTTTACGTGCCCCGCATGCACCCTGTAGGGTGAATAAGGCCGCACAGCGGTTTATCCACCAAGCTGTCTCTCGCCTGACAGAAGTCCCGAAATCAGTGATGTCTGTACTGTCGGCTGGCTATTGCCACAATATCTAGCCGAAAAAGCAACTGATCTGAGCGTTTTTGATCGGCTAGCAGCGTTCGAATCAGATTGTGACTGACGTCAACCGAAAAGGATGGGTAATCCCCCCCTGATGCGTAACCTCCTGCGGTAATCCCGCGACCACAGCTTCAACCTCGCTCCTGACCGCTTGCAACGAGGCCGCATAGCTGACCCCCGGCCCCAAGGCGTCTACGATAGAAAAAACGTCTTCAAGGCCGCAGTCGAGAACCAGAGAGACCTGGCGGTAATCGTTTGCCACGTTTCGTATCAAGCGATTCAGTGGCAAGTCATCACGAGGCACATCGATCAACAACCAACTGCGATATTTGAAGCGCACGCTCACTTCCTTGAGTACATCGTTCCATTCCATGACGCACCCTCACCGACTGGCAATCAAGACTGGAATGGCGTTGTTGAGAGAGAACGCCACCAGAAATACCGCCAGGCCTATGTCGATCTGCCGGGTGTATTTGAGAAACAGCGCCTTGATCGGGCCCTGGCCGAAGAGCAACGACACTGTGGAATACCAGATGACTTCGAGGGTGGAACACAGCGCGACCACCAGGACCTTTTCGATGTCGGTGCGCGGCGACGAGAGAAAACCGGCGTAGATGCTGATCATGAAGGCGATCGTCTTCATGTTGCTGATGTTGGTGATGATGCCCACCCGATAAGCCTTGCCGAAGCTCGTGACGCCAACGGCAGTACTTTCGGTGGTGCCGGTATTTTTTGCCAACACGCTTTTGATGATGCTGTAGGCGATGTAGAGCAGGTACGTCGAACCACACAAGGTAGCGACCTTGGAAAAGGCCGGATACTCATGCAGCAATGCCGCCAGCCCCAATAGGGAAATGGTCGAGAAGAAGACACCGACGGTGCAGATGCCCAACGTCGCCCCGAGCCCGGTGGAAATCGAGCCCAGTGAGGAGAATCGACTGACAATGATGAAGTTCGGTCCCGGGCTTATGACCGCCAGGATATAAATCAACGCTGCAGTGAACATAAAACCTCCTTGTTAGAAGCAGCAGCCCGGACGGCCTGCTGCCGGGTGGCATCAAGCCAATGCTTGCACTGGGGTTTCGACCTGCTCCAGGTTTTTCTCCAGGGCCGAAAGAATGTGCTCCACCCGCAAGGAAATCAGGCTGAACGAGCCCGCATCCCCCAGCCCGTGGGAGCTTTCACACAACCCGTTGAGAAACACCGCCGGCAAGTCATCCAAAGCTGTCAGGCTGTAATCGCGATTGACCACCAGGGCTCCTTGGGCATCCGTGCGGAACCGGCGGTGATGGGGCGCTAGCAACGGTGGGTACAACTCGCCGTTTTCCTTGTCTGCGATGTCCTTGAAACCGGTAGCGAGGACCAGCGCATCCAGCGTCAGGCTCGAGTGCGTCAGCTGATTGACCTCCTTGAGTGCCAATTGCACCTGACCCGACGCATCAATGTGCGCCTGTCCGATGGCGATGTTATTGAGGATCCTGATGCGCTCCTTGCCCTGCAGTTTTTCCTCATGGATGCGCACGTACAGCGCGTTGATGACATCTTCGTCGGCGGAACTGTAGTTGGTGCCGCGCAATTGCTTGTCCAGCCGCGATTTGGCTTCAGGCGTCAGGCCGAAGTAGTAGTCGATGAATTCCGGGAAGTACACCTTGTCACTGAACGGGCTGGTGTCCTTGAGCCGGAAGCTGAAACTGCGGTGCAGCGAATAAATATTCTTGTCCGGGAATCGTGCTGTAAGATCAAGAACGATCTCCACCGCACTCTGACTGGAACCCACCACTCCGATACGCTGCGCGCTCGAGGGCAGCTTGTCGATGTTCTCCAGATAGTGATTGAGGTGGAACACACGGGGGCCGATCAGGCCTTCGAATACCGCCGGGATATTCGCCGTACGCCCGGTGCCCAGCACCAGAGTGCGACCGTACATGACCCGCTGATCGTTATAGGTGACCTTCCACACCTGCTCTCCCTTGAACAACAGCGGTTCGACCTGTTGCACGAACGCGGATGTCTCCACATCGCCGAGAAAATGGCCAGCGACCCATTTGATGTATTCGGCATATTCCCGTCGCAGCGGATACGTCAGCGGCAAATTGAGGTAGTCGAACAGACGACCGGTTTCTTTCAGGTAATTGACGAAACCATAACGGCTGCGTGGATTGCGCGGCGTCACAAGATCCCGTAACGGGTTGTTCTGGATATCCGATCCGCTGAGCAGCATTTCGTCCTGCCAGTCCGGCTTTTTCTTGGCGTCGAGGAAACGATACGTCAGCGCCGATGCCGACTCTTCGAGCGCAATGGCCAATGCCAGATTGGAGGGGCCAAAACCAATACCCACAACATCGAAAACAGTGTTTGACATGGTAAAGCTCCTATCCCTGGAATGTCTTTAACGGAAGATGGTAATAGTGGTATGCCGTGTTCTCGATAAATCCAAATCGAGTATAAAGGTCTCGTGCTCGTGGGTTATCGTCTGCGCCTTCAATAAACAATTGTTTGGCGTTAGTTGTCTGCGCGAATGCCTTTGCCGCATTCAATAAGGCCAGCCCTGCCCCCTTCTTGCGTTTGGAGGTTTCGACATATAAGTCATTGAGTATCCAGAGGCGCTCCAGTGTGACACTTGAGAAGCTGGGATATAACTGCGTGAATCCAATGATTTCATGATTGAACTCGGCAACCACAATGACGGATTCGCCCAAAAAGAAACGCTGTTTAATGAATTCCAGCGAGCGTGCCAGGTCGGAGCTTTCACCATAGAACTGGCGGTATTTGTCCAACAATGGTGCGATGGCTTCGGCATCGTCGAGTGACGCATGGCGGGTAATGACTTGATCACTCATGGCTCGGTCACCTCGGCAAAAGCCTGCTCGAGTATGTGCAAACCTTGCGTGATCTGCGCGGGAGGTATGGTCAGTGCCGGAAGGAACTTCAAGACCTGGTTGTCGATGCCAGACGTTTCAAGAATCAGCCCGCCCGCGTAAGCCTGTGCCGCAATCTTTTGCGCCAGATCCTTGTCCTGAAACTCAATGCCTCTGAAGAACCCACGCCCTTTCAGGCGATTAGGTGCCTTTGCGGCAAAGCGTTCGGACAACGTCAGCAACCCTTGCTCCAGCAAATCGGTCTTGCTGCGAAGCACACGGGTAAAACTCGCATCGCTCCAATAGTGATCGATAACCGCCTTGCCGGTGACAAACGCCAGATTGTTGCCACGAAACGTGCCGTTATGTTCCCCCGGCTCCCACACATCCAGATGGGGAGCCAGCAAAACAAGGGACAGTGGCAAGCCATAGCCGCTGATGGATTTGGATAAGGTCACGATATCCGGGGTGACACCCAGAGCCTCGAAGCTGAAGAAGTCCCCCGTGCGGCCGCAGCCGGCCTGGATATCGTCGACGATAAACAGAGTGTCATGCTCATGGGCGATACGCTGCACCGCCTGCACCCACGCGGCAGAAGCGCTGTTTACACCGCCCTCGCCCTGCACTGTTTCGAGCACGATGGCGGCGGGCTTATCGACGCCGCTGCCGCTGCGCAACATGTTGGCCAAATACAACGAGGTGTCCAGATCGTCGCCGAAATACCGGTCATAGGGCATGAACGTTACGTTGTTCAAGGTGACACCTGCACCGGCTCGCTTGCGCGGGTTGCTGGTCAAAGCGAGACTGCCCAGGGACATACCGTGGAACGCGTTGGTGAATGCCACGATGTTCTGGCGGCCGGTGTACTTGCGGGCCAGTTTGATCGCGGCCTCCACCGCATTTGTGCCAGTGGGGCCCGGAAACTGGACTTTGTATTTCAAGTTCCGTGGTGCCAGGATCTGTTCATCGAACGCCGTCAAGAAGTATTTCTTGGCAGTTGTCTTGAAATCCAAGCCATGGGTGATGCCATTGTTGTCGATATAGTCGAGCAGCGCGGCTTTCAAGACCGGGTTGTTGTGCCCGTAGTTCAGAGCCCCCGCACCGCTGAAGAAATCAATGAACACTTGACCCTGTTCGCTGGTCAGGGTCGATCCTTCGGCAGTGTGAAAGGTGGCGGTGAAGTCCCGGCAATAAGAGCGAACATTGGATTCTTTAAGTTCGAATATATCTAGGGAGTGTGGTGCGGCTGGTGCAAGCCGCGAAGGTGAGTATTTCAGAGTAGCCGTCATGTCAGGTACCGTTTATCAATCCAATTGAATGGACTTCAAACAGGCATAGCGATTTCCCAGTGGCCATGTGGCGAATGCTGAGAGGTCTATCGTCCTTGAAGCCCGCGTGCAACTTTCATCCGTTGAAACATGACCCGCTCTGTTGGCCAGCAGGAACAATGACGTCTTTCGCTGATTAAGCTATCAGTAACTCGGGAACATGCGATCAACTATAAATTCATATGCTTATGACTGACTTCCGGAGCTACCGGGTTCTAGCTCGATTTCGCTTGCGCTAGAGAGTTTTAGAGAGCATCTAGCAGAGAATTAATTGACCGCGGCAAAAACTGACTGCAACACCTGACCTTCCGGTACGGTGCTGCCCCTATGTCTTATACCGAACTCAGCGTTGAAGAGTGCGCCACTATCCAAATCGGCTGTTCCCAAGGGCTCAGTCTGCGTCAGATTGCTCGCCTGATCGATAGATCACCTTTGACCATAAGTCGTGAGTTAAGCCGCAATCGAAATGCCAGTGGTGGCTACGCTGCCGCACTGCCCAAGAGCAGATGAAGGCTCGCCGTCAATTCTGTCGCCCAGATGAAAGTTGCTGCTTGGGAGCGAGCGTTTCGAGTTAGTAGCCCATATGCTGCATGAACGTCTGTCTCCCGAGCAGATTGCCGGCAATCTGCGTCACATGAGCCCCCAGCCTTCGAGAAGCCTACGTCTGTCGCGAGACGATCTACAACGCGATCTATGCCCTGCCGGTCGGTGAGCTGCGCAAGGAGCCGATCATCTGCCTGCGCAGTAAGGCGACGCGCAGACCGCGCTCCGGAGGTGTAGATCGGCGTGGCCAGATTCCAAAAATGGGCAGTATTCATGTGCGCCCGCCGGAGATCGAAGACCTGCTGATGCCAGGGCATTGGGATGGCGATCTGATGAAAGGTAAGGCCAACGCCTCGTCTGTAGGCACGTTGGTGGAGTGCACCAGTGGCTACCTGATGCGGGTAAAGCTGAATGACGCGACAGCGACCTCGGCGGTGGAAGGTTTCAGTGCAGCTCTCAATGGCATGCCGCTGACACTGCGTAGGAGCATGACCTACGACCAAAGGAGGGAGATGGCGCGGCACGCCGAGATCACCCAGAAAACCGGTGTGGCAATCTACTTCTGCGACCCGTACAGCCCTTGGCAACGCGGTAGTAACGAAAACATCAATGACCTAATCCCGCCAGCACCTGCCCAAGGGCACAGACCTATCGGTGCACAGTCAGAAGGAGCTGTACGCTATCGCGCTGCAACTGAACATGCGACCACGCAAGCGCTTCGACTTCAAATGCCCGATCGAAGTTATGGGCGAGGTGATGCAGGAAGCACTGGCTATGCGGCATGATGTTCCAACTTCAATTCCGTGTTGCAATCAGCTCTTGCAACCGCCATTTTTTATTACGGTAATTAGTTGGCTGAGCTAATGAATAACATTCGCTGGGGTCTGCAGAGCTAATTAGCGCCTATGTTTTTCGCTTCGTATATACCAGGTCGAGCCGATTCCACAATGTATAAATATAATTTCCGTCAGAGATAAACGACCCAATCGCTTGTCAGTGGTTTGGGCGATTTATAAATAATTTTCGACCGCGGTCATTATCTAAATAAATTATTAGGTGCTTATTTTTTAGAAAAGAAAGCTCCCATTAGTAGCTGGACGAATGAAACGTTGTCGTCCAACAACTAGTTCTAGCCGTTCGCTTCGCTCACTCGGGATGGGCCAAAGCTATCTCTTGAACCAAACGTTATGTTGCTCAAAGTAGCCCCCATAGCTGAACTTATTGAGCATTCATTTAAGCTAGCCGTTAATGTCTTATATATCTTTATTCGTGATGCTTGAGCCGTCGTTTGGAGCTTGAAAGGCGCTATCAGCACACCCCAATCCTCATTCACCCCCGCCGATTCACCCCCTTCGCCAACCGATCCCCGCCGTACTGAATCACGCTCACCAGCACCACCAGCGCGACGATCACGGTGAACATCACCTGGCTGTCGAAGCGTTGGTAGCCGTAGCGGTAGGCAATGTCGCCGAGGCCGCCTGCGCCGATGGCGCCGGCCATGGCGGAGGAGTTGATCATGGTGACTAAGGTCAGGGTAAAACCGCCAATAAGGCCGGGCAGGGCTTCGGGCAGTAAGACGTGCCAGACGATATGCCAGCGCTGGCAGCCCATGGCTTGGGCGGCCTCGATCAGGCCGTGGTCGACTTCACGCAAGCTGACTTCGGCGATGCGCGCAAAGAACGGCGTGGCAGCGATGGTCAGCGGGACGACAGCCGCCCACACACCGTAGGTTGTGCCGACGATCAGGCGGGTGAAGGGGATCAGCGCCACCATCAGAATCAGAAACGGGATGGAGCGGAACAGGTTGACGATGCTGCCCAGCACTTGATTCAGCCGGGGCGCTGCGAAGATGCCACCTTTGCCACTGGTGACCAGAAACACCGCCAGCGGAATCCCTGCCAGCAACGCGAGAAAGGACGACACGCCGACCATCAGCAGTGTGTCGAGAAAGCCCTGCCACAGGCGTTCAAATAGGATCGACATAGCCGAGTACCTCCGTTTGGCTGGCCAGTTGTTGTGCCTGTTGGATCAGTTGATCGCGGCTGTGGAGTGATCCGCTGACCGCTAGCAGCAGGTAGCCCAATGCGTGGCCCTGTATGCGTTCAATACCTGCATCTAGCAGACGAAGCCTGCCGCCGAGGGCTTGGCCGAGGGCGGTCAGGTCTGGCTCGGCTTTATCACCGGCAAATTGCAGGCGCAGAACCAGCGCATCCTCCGGGCTGGTGGGGTGATCTTGCAGACGGGCTTGCAGGTCGTCCGGCAGGGCGTGGCGCAAGGGTGTCAGCAGCGTTTGGGTGACCTCGTGCTGCGGCGCGCCGAACACTTGCCAGACCGGGCCTTGTTCAACGATATGGCCTTGTTCGAGCACCACCACGCGGTCGCAGATTTCGCGGATCACGGCCATCTCGTGGGTGATCAGCACGATGGTCAGGCCCAGACGCTGGTTGATCTGCCGGAGCAGGGCGAGGATCGACTGGGTGGTTTCCGGGTCCAGGGCGCTGGTGGCTTCATCGCACAGCAGAATCTGCGGGTCGTGCACCAGGGCGCGGGCGATGCCGACGCGCTGTTTCTGCCCGCCGGAGAGTTGCGCCGGGTAGACCTTGTGCTTGCTTTGCAGGCCGACCAGTTCCAGCAGTTCGCGCACCTTTTGTTGCCGCTGGGCTTTCGGCACACCGGCCACGCGCAGGGGCAGTTCGACGTTTTGCCAAACTGTTTTGGCGGACATCAGGTTGAAGTGCTGGAAGATCATGCCGATGCGACGGCGCAGCTGCACCAGTTGCCCTTCATCCAAAAGGCCGATGTCGCTGTTGTTGATTAGGATCTGCCCGCTGCTGGGCTGTTCCAGGCGGTTGATGGTGCGCAGCAGGGAGGATTTGCCCGCGCCGCTGCGGCCGATAATGCCGAAGATTTCGCCGTGCTTTATCTCCAGTTCGATATTGCTGAGGGCGTGTACACCGTTGTCGTACTGCTTGCTTACACCGTGAAAGTGCAAGTGCGGCGGCGCAACGGTGAGGGCGGCTTGCTCCACGTGAGTCTGAAAGCCGCTCATGTTCAGCGCTCCCAGCCGGCCTGATACTGCGTACCGAGGTATTCATCCAGCGCGGCGCGCACCACCGGCGAGTGCTGGTAGATATCGACGAATTTCTTCAGGCGTGCGTCGTCCCGGCTCTTGGGCTGGATGACGAACTGGATGACATATTCAGGGTGATCCAGCCCGTCAAACAGCAGCGCCGAGGTCGCGTCGAACAGTTTGGATTGGAGGATATAGGCTGGATAACCCTGCACCAGATCCACGTCATCGTAGGCCGGAACCAGCTGCACGGCTTCGAGCTGGATGATGTTTATGTTTTTCGGATTGGTCAGGATGTCGTCTTCTGTTGCCTTGTAACCGACACCGGGCTTGAGGGTGATTAGCCCGGCTTTGGCCAACAGTTGCAGGCCGCGTCCGCTGTTGATCGGGTCGTTGGCGATGGCGACGCGGGCGCCTTGGGGCAGCTCATCGAAGCTTTTGTACTTCTTCGAATACAGCCCCACGTTGTTGATCACGCCCGGCGCGTATGGCACCAGATCAAATCCGGATGCGGCTTTGGCGTTTTCCAGAAAGGGGATGTGCTGGAAGTAGTTCACGTCGATATCGCCATTGGCGAGGCTGACGTTAGGGGCGATCCAGTCGTTGAACTCGATCAGTTCGACCTCCAGCCCTTGTTTTTTCGCCTCAGCTACCGCCACTTCCAGCGGCTGGACAAAAGCAGCGGTGGAGCCGAGTTTCAGCGGTTGCTCAGCAAAGGCAAAGGCGTTGGCGAGTAGCAGGGTGGTGAAGGTGAGGCGGGTAATGGCGCTGCGCATAGATGCATCCTTGTCAGGCTAAAGCAGGTTAAGAATGGCGTGGTTAAGGTGAGCTTTCTGGTTGGATTGGTTCAGGTTGGCCGGTGAGCGCCAGTGGGCCGCACTGTGGTTATCCGGCAGGCGCGGGCCGTGACCGAACAGCTTGTGGCGCAACGTGCCTTCGGCGTATTGGGTTTTGTAGGCGCCCCGGCTTTGCAGCTCGGGGATCACCAGTTCGATAAAGTCGGCATAGCTTTCCGGGGCGACGATGCGGGTGAGGTTGAAGCCGTCCAGCCCGGTTTCCCTGATCCAGCTTTGCAACTGATCGGCGACCTGCTGCGGCGAACCGACGATGACCGGGTAGCGACCGCCCAGCGCGTGTTGCTCTAGCAGGCGGCGCTTGGTCCAGCCGCTGTCTTTGGCGGTAAAGGCCTTCACCACCGACTCGATGGCGTTGGTCTTCTGGTAGCGGATTGGCTCGTCCAGCTCGTAGGTTGAGAAGTCGATCCCGGTGGAGCTGGAGAAGTGCGCCAAGCCCGCTTCCGGGCTGGCGTAGCGCAGGTATTCGGCGTGTTTGTCGCGGGCCTCGGCTTCGGTCGGGGCGACGATGACGCTGATGCCCATAAACACCTTGATCGAATCCGCCGTGCGACCTGCCGCAACGGCACTGGCGCGAACCTGTTTGACCTGTTCGCGCACCGCTGCCTGATTCTGCCCGCCGATAAATACGCACTCGGCATGCTGCCCGGCAAAACGTTGGCCGCGAGCGGAAGAACCAGCCTGAAACAGCACCGGCGTGCGCTGCGGCGAAGGCTGGCTGAGGTGGTAGCCCTCGACCTGATAGAACTCGCCGTGGTGCCGAACCTTGTGCACTTTGCCCGGCTCGGCATACACGCGGCGCTGGCGGTCAACCACCACGGCGTCATCCTGCCAGCTGCCTTCAAGCAGCTTGTACAGCACTTCCAGGTATTCATCGGCCTGATCGTAGCGACGGTCGTGTTCGATCTGCTCGCTCAGGCCCATGGCTTTGGCGGCGCTCTCCAGATAGCCGGTGACGATGTTCCAGCCGACCCGGCCGTTAGTCAGGTGATCCAGCGTGGAAAGCCTGCGGGCGAAGGTGTAGGGCGGCTCGTAGGTGAGGTTGGCGGTCAGGCCAAAGCCCAGGTTTTGAGTGACCGCCGCCATGGCCGACACCAGCAGCAGCGGGTCGTTGACCGGCAGTTGGATGGACTCCTGCAAGGGCAGGTCGACGGACTGCTGGTACACGTCGTACACGCCGAGAATGTCGGCAATAAACAACCCGTCGAACAGGCCGCGCTCCAGCAATTGGGCTAGCTCAGTCCAGTACTGAATGCTGTTGAACTGACTGGAGTTGTCCCGCGGGTGGGTCCACAAGCCATGATGAATGTGGCCCACGCAGTTCATGTTGAAGGCGTTGAGGAGAATCTGTTTCTCAGCCATCAGATGGTCCCCCGACGCGGTGGCAGGGTGTCGTTGAGGTAGTAATTGCCGACCGCGTGATACTTCCAGCGCACCGGGTCATGCAGGGTGTGGGTGCGGGCGTTACGCCAGTGGCGGTCGAGGTTATGGTGAGCGAGGGTGCCGCGGCTGCCTGCCAGTTCCAGCAATTTGCTGGCGATATTCAGCGAGGCTTCAGTGCTGATCGCCCGCGCTTCGGCCACGGCAATTGAGGCTTGCGCCACGCTTTCGGTGGTCGGGTTGGCCTGGGCTGCATCGACAAATTCGCCAGCCCATTCCAGCAGCGCTTCGCTGGCGTGCAGTTGGGTGACCAGTTTGCCAATGGCTTTGAGGGTGAGCGGGTCGTCGCTGGCCTTGTCGACGCCGGAGTCGATCCATGGGCGGGCATTGCTGCGCACGAATTTCAGGGTGTCTTCATAGGCGGCGCGGGCTATGCCGGTATCAATCGCGGCGTGCAGCAGTTGGGCAAACGGGCCGACTGTTGTCGGGCGCTCAAAGGCACTCTGGAACGGCACCACATCGTCGGCTGCCACCAGCACCTGACTCAGCACCACCGAGCCGCTGCCGGTGGTGCGCTGGCCGAAGCCGGTCCAGTCATCAATGATCTCAAGCCCGGTCGCATTGCGCGGGACAAAGGCCAGATGGCCGACACCGTGCTCATCCACCGCCAACGTAGGGATGCGCTGGGCGTACAGCGCGCCGGTTGAGTAGAACTTGCGGCCGGTTATGCGGAAGTTGTCGCCATCGCGCTCCAGCCGGGTGTTCCGATCCAGCGCGGTTTTGGTGCCAATCTCGGCAAGGGCATTGCCGAAGCGCTGGCCGTTCAGCACGTCGGAGTAGAGTCGCGCTTGTTGCTCAGGCGTGCCGTTGATGCGCAGCACCTCCAGCGCATAGAAATGGTTTTGCGGAATTTGCCCGAGGGAGCTGTCTGCCTGGGCAATACGGGCGATGACCTTGGCCACGGTGACACTGGACACACCCGCGCCGCCGTAGGCTTTGGGCACGCTGATGCCCCATAGACCTGATTGGCTGAATTGTTCCAGTTCAATATGAGGCAGCAGGCGTTCGCGGTCGCGTTGGGAGGCTTCGCTGGCAAAGGACTCGGCCAGCCGTTCGGCCACCTCAAGGGCTTCGGCATCACTGCGAATCAGGTAGGGCTTGTTATGCAGGGGAGCGTTCATCAGTCAGATCCATGAATGACGGGCAGGACGGCTGCCATTGAGGTGGTAGGCGCCGATGGCGTGATATTTCCAGCGCACCGGGTCGTGCAGTGTGTGGGTGCGGGCGTTGCGCCAGTGGCGGTCCAGGCCGAACTCGGCAAGGGTGGCGCGGCTGCCGGCCAGCTCCAGCAACTTCTCGCTGGCTTGCAGGCTGATCTCCGTGCTCAGCACTTTGGCCTCTGCCACGGCTATCGAGGCGCGGGCAGCGCTGTCGGCATCAATCGGCTTTTGAGTGACTTCATCCAGCACCCGCGCCGCTTTGCGCAGGAGAATTTCAGCCGCATGCAGGCTGATCTGCAGGCGGCCGATATCGGCAATCACGTACGGGTCATCACTGGCGCGCTCGACGTTGGCATCAATCCACGGGCGGGACTTTTCCCGGACAAAGGCGATGGTGTCGCGCAGGGCTGCGGCGGCGATGCCGGTATCAATGGCGGCCTGAATCAGTTGGGAGAAGGCACCCTGAATATTCGGTCGATCAGCCAGTGGTGCGAGGGGGATCAGGTTCTCCTCATCAACTTCCACGTTATGCAGAAAGACGGTGCCGCTGGCGGTGGTGCGTTGGCCGAACCCGGACCAGTCGTTGACGATGCGCAGGCCGGGGCGCTTGCGCTGGATTAGCGCCAGCACCGGTTGGTCTTTTTCATCCAGTGCTTTGGCCGCGATCCAGTGGGCGAAGATGGAGCCGGTTGAGTAGAACTTTTCACCGTTGATAAACCAGTGGTCATCTTTCTCTTCAAGACGGGCGCGGATATCCCGGGTGTGCTTGCTGTTGCGCTCCGGCCCGGCATTACCGATGCGCCAGCCGTTGAGCACGCTTTCAAAGATGCGCCGACGCTGGCTCGGCGTGGCTGCGGCGTTGATCAGGCCGATCAGGCCGAAGTGGTTTTGCGGGATTTGCCCCAGTGACGGGTCCGCTGTGGAAATAATGCGGAACACCTCGGCAATCGTGACGTAGGACAGCTGCGGCCCACCGAATTCGCGGGGGATGCCAATGCTGCCGAGGCCGCTGCGGGTGAACTGTTCGACCAGCTCCCAGGGCAGTTTGCGCTCGCGGTCACGCTGGATCGCCTGTAACTGTGCGGCCTCTGCCAGCTCATGGGCGGCAGCGATGGCTTGTTCATCGGTTTGCAGGATTTTTGCGGGGTACAAAGGGACAGCAGCGGCTCGGGCAACGTCTGGTTGGGCGTTGTTTGCGGCTGTCTCTGGCAGGGTTTCCGGGTGGGAAACGGTGTCCTCAAGGGTGGTCGGACTGGCCATGAATTCCTCTTCTTTTAGGTGGTGCATCGGCCCACGCAAAGAAGACGGGCACCGAAGCAAAATCAAAAACGAGCTGCTCCGGTGGTCCGGTCCATATACCTTAAACCTAGGAATATTCTTATCTAAAAGAGTTTTTTTGCATAAACATAGATGCCAAACACTGGCCGGTTGGACGTACTTACCAAGCCAAATAAAAAAGCGCACCGGCCTGTATGGCGGGTGCGCTTCGTGCTGTTGCAAACAGTGGATCAGACCGGCTTATCACCCAGAATAGTGGCGCGGTGCATCACGCGGCGGTTTGGGCGGTAATCGTCAGTGGCGTAGTGCTGGGTGATGCGGTTGTCCCAGAAGGCGATGTCGTTCTCCTGCCAGCGCCAGCGGATGGTGAACTCAGGCTTGGTGCTGTGGGCGAACAGCAGCTTCAGCAGCGCTTCGCTTTCGGCAGGCTCAAGTTCGTTGATGCGGGTGGTGAAGCCTTCATTAACGAACAGGCCTTTGCGCCCGGTAACCGGGTGCGTGCGCACCACCGGATGGGTCAGCGGCGGATGCTTACGCTGCACCTCGTGGTAACGCTCCAGGGCGTCTGGCGTGTTGCCGAAGCGCTCCAGCGGGAAGGAGCGGGTGAAGTCGTGAGTGGCGGTGAGGCCGTCGAGCAACTGTTGCAGCGGTTTGGACAGCGCATCGAACGCTGCGCTGCTGCTGGCCCATAGTGTGTCACCGCCAAACGCCGGCAGTTGCTTGGCCGCGAGTACAGCGCCCAGTGCCGGTTCCTCAAGGAACGTCACGTCGGTGTGCCAGATGGCGTTGTCGCGTACGTCGGTTTCGGCGGTGTCGAGAACTAGCACTTCCGGTTGATCGGGGATGTTGGGGTAAATCGGGTGAATGTGCAGATCACCAAAGTAGCGGGCGAAGTCGGCCTGCTGCTGGGGCGTGATCGGCTGGTTGCGGAAGAACAGCACCTGATGGGTAAGCAGGGCTTGTTCGATGGCGTCTATGTGTTCGGCGCTCAGCGGCTGGCTCAGGTCGAGGCCGTCAATCTGCGCGCCCAGTGCCGGGCTCAATTGGGTAATTTGAATGCTCATCTAAATTCGTCCAACTCAGTGTGCCTGGCCGTGCCAGGGTGCAAGTTTGCGTTGCAGGGCGCGCAGGCCCAGCTCTAAAGCGAAGGCGATCAGGGCGATAACCAGAATCCCCAGAATCACCACATCAGTAACCAGAAACTGGGCGGCGGATTGCACCATGAAGCCCAGGCCGCTGGTGGCGGCGATCAGCTCAGCAGCAACCAAGGTCGACCAACCCACACCGAGGCCAATGCGGATGCCGGTGAGGATGTCGGGCAGGGCGCTGGGCAGAATCACATGGCGAATCAGTTGTGCCTGAGTCGCGCCTAAAGCTTGGGCTGCACGGATTTTGCTCTTGTCGGCGTTGCGCACACCGGTGGCTGTAGCAATGGCAATCGGGGCGAAGATGGCGAGGAAGATCAGCAGCACCTTCGACAGCTCACCAATACCGCACCAGATCACGATCAGCGGCAAGTACGCCAGCGGCGGAATGGGCCGGTAGAACTCGATCAGCGGATCAAAAATGCCGCGTGCGATGCGGCTATAACCGATGGCGATGCCCAGCGGAATCGCGGTCAGTACCGCAGCAACCAGCGCCATACTGATGCGTTGCAAGCTAGCTGCCAGATGCTCCCACAGTGAGCTGCCCATGTAGCCTTGGGTCAGCACCACCCAGCCGCGCTCCAGCACAGCCTGCGGGCTGGGCAGAAACAGCGGCTCGATGAAGCCGAAGTAGGTAACCGCCCACCAGCTCCACAGCAGGAAACCTACGCTGAGGCTGCTGATGGCGAACAGGCTGAGCTGACGCGGGGCGCGGCGCTTGGGCTGTTCGGTCTGATCGTTGGAGTAAATGTATTCAAAGCTGCTCATGGGCGATTCCCCTGGCGTTCTGCAAATACCTGCGCAAGCACATGCTCGCGGGTGGCAATAAAATCGGGATCAGACTTGATCGCTCGGGCGCTCTCGCCAGCGGCGTAACGCTTACCGAAGTCGAGGCTCAGTCGCTCACTGATGCGGCCCGGATTGGGCGACAGCAGGATCAGATCGGTGGCCAGGAACACGGCTTCTTCAATGTCGTGGGTGATCAGAAAAACTGGTTTGGCGGTGCGCTGCCAGACTTGCAGCAGCAACTCTTGCATCTGCTCGCGTGTGAAGGCGTCCAGCGCGCCGAAGGGTTCATCCATCAGCAGTACGCGGGGTTCGGCAGCAAGTGCGCGGGCAATGCCGACGCGCTGACGCTGGCCGCCGGAGAGTTCCCAGATTCTGCGTTTTTCAAAACCGGCCAGATCGACCAGTTTCAGCAATTCTCGGGCTTTGGTTTCGCGCTCGGCGCGGCCTACGCCGGCCAGTTGCAGGCCGAATGAGACGTTCTCAAGTACGTTTTGCCAGGGCAGCAGGGCGTCGTCCTGAAACACCACGCCGCGTTCTGCGCCGGGGCCTGTGACAGGGTGTTGGTCGAGGCTGATGCGGCCAGCGCTGGGGCTTACAAAGCCCGCAATCAGGTTGAGCAGGGTGGTTTTACCGCTGCCGGAAGGGCCGAGGGCAACCAGCAATTGCTGTGGACCAAGGCTTAGGGAAATGTCCGTCAGTACCGGCTCGGCCGTGCCGGGGTACTGTGCGCTGATGCGCTCCAGTTCGAGTAAGGCCATTTGCGATGTTCTCATCAGTAACGTGCCGCTCAGGTCTGCGGCACAAAGACGGTGTTGCGGTATTGCTGGTGTCAGGTGTTTAACTCAGGCGTTCCGTTGCCAGGTTGATCCCCTACAGCGGCTGAGAGCGGTCGGCATCCGTGCCGACCTATCACCCTGCTTATTGCGGGATGAATTTGTTGGTGACGTATGGGCTGTAGTCCGGCAGTACGGCGTCGACCTTGCCTTGTTCCTTGAGGAACGCAGCGGTATCCGTGATGGCTTTTACAGTCGGCTCGCCCAGCGCTTGCACCTGATCGGCAGCCAGCGGGAACACGTTGCTCTGCAGCAGACCCGGAATGTCTTCAGCCTTGGCACCGGTCAGTTTGGCGATCTTGTCGATGTTGCTTTTGTCAGCCAGCCAGGCTTGCGGGTCCTGGTTGTACTTGGCGTAGGCATCCAAGGTGACTTTGGCGAATGCACGTACGGCGTCAGGGTTCTTCTCGGCGAAGTCCTTGCGAACGACCCAGCCGTCGAAGGTTGGTGCGCCCAGCTTGCCCAGTTCACCAGAGGTGATCAGCACCTTGCCGTTTTCTTTGGCAACGCCCAGCGCCGGATCCCATACGTAGGTGCCGTCGATGTCGCCACGCTTCCACGCGGAGATGATGGCAGGCGGTGCGAGGTTGAGGATCTGCACGCTGGCCGGATCAACTTTCCAGTGCTTCAGCGCAGCCAGCAGGCTGTAGTGGCCGGTGGATACGAACGGAACGGCGATCTTCTTGCCTTTCAGATCTTCCGGGCCTTTGATGCTGTCACGCACAACCAGCGCTTCAGAGGCACCCAGCTGGGCGGCGATCAGGAAGGTCTGGATCGGCAGTTGACGGCTGGATGCAGCGGTGATTGGGCTGGAGCCGATGTAGCCGATTTGTACGTCGCCGGAGGCAACTGCAGTGATCACTTCCGCGCCACCGTCAAATTTGCGCCAGTCGATTTTGGCGTTGCTGGCCTTTTCAAACTCACCGTCAGCTTGGGCTACTTTGGCCGGGTCTACGGTGGTTTGGTAAGCAATGGTGAAATCCGCAGCCTGAACACTCAGGGCAAAGCTGCCAGCGGCAATGGCGGCAAACAGGCGGCGGTAGATAAATGTGTTACGCATGACAGACTCCTGATTAGCCGACCTACTTCATCAGGAGTGGTCGGGTTCTTTGTATTCTGAGATTAGTTTTCTGGGAGTCCGGTGGTCCGGTAGGCGTGATTTTATTGATATAAAAATCACGCAATAAATACTTTTTAGGAATATTGATATGTGCATTCCATCAAACGATTTGGGCGCATGCTGATGCAGTCGGGATTAAGCCAAAAGCTGGCGCGAAATCTGCATTTACAGGCTATTCGCCGGTTTTCCGTCACCGGTCAGGAGGCTTTTGTATGCGTATAGCGGTATTAATGATTGCCACGCTGCTGCTTGGCGGCTGCATGAAACCCAGTGATCTGGCCGATGGTGCGGTCAACCAGCTGCGGGATGTGGGCATGCTGGATCACAGCCATACCCAGAGGGTTAGTAACTGGCGCTTGCAGCCGGACTCTTACATTTATATTGCGCAAGGCCACTTTGTACCTCCGGGTGGAGCTTACCCGCGCCCCAATGTCGTCGCAGAGGAGGCCTTTAACGGCTTTGTTGAGTACTTCCCGATGGTGCGTCGTGCCAAGACTCCGTTGGGCTTGGAAGAAGCGCTGGCTGAAGCCCGCAGCTTTGGTGCGCACTACCTTCTGTACAGCCGCTTCGCCTCGGCTGACGATCGCATCGGTTCGGTGGAGGAGTGGGAGGAACAAGAGGACTGGGGAAATCTCGGCACGGATAAAGGCGTGATCCAACTGATGCTGATCGAAACCAACACCCGTTATCTGGTGGACAGTACACGCATTCGCAACCGCGGCGGGCTGCTCTCGCTATATGATGCCAAGCCTGAAGAACTGATACGCCCGCCGCTGAACGATTATGCTCAGCGTCTGCTGGGGCTGAGTAACTGAAGGAAGGTGCGATGAGCGATACAGGTAAGGCCGGCGACCTGCTGAGCCAGATTCCCAAGGCGCAAGGCAAAGGTTTGCCGCCTGTACATTTGTGGAACCCCGATTTCTGCGGCGATATCGACATGCGTATCGCCCGTGACGGTACCTGGTATTACATGGGTACGCCCATTGGCCGCAAACCCATGGTTAAGCTGTTCTCCACGATTATTCGCCGCGACGGTGATGACTACTTTCTGGTGACGCCGGTAGAGAAGGTCGGAATCAAAGTTGATGACGCGCCTTTTGTCGCGGTGACGCTGCTGGTTGAAGGCGAGGGTGAGTCGCAGCTACTGCGGTTCACGACCAACGTGGATGATGAAGTGATCGCCGGCCCTGAACATCCGCTGCGCTTCGAGTTCGCCCCCGAAACGGAAGAGCCTGCTCCGTACCTGCACGTGCGAACCAATCTTGAGGCGCTGATTCATCGGAATGTGTTCTATCAATTGGTTGATCTGGCGGTTAGTCGTGACATTGACGGTCAGTCTTGGCTGGGGGTCTGGAGCGGCGGAGAGTTTTTCCCAATCGCGGTCGCGCCAGATTAAATTCATCTCAAGTGAATGATGGCTGATAACGGTGCATAACTACTTGCGCGATACGGCGGCTGATAATCTAATGGCTGCGGCCATTAGGTACGTCCGGAAATTACTCTGAGCAGGGGAGTGCAGAGTGATGATTTCAAAAGGTCTGGGCGATATATAAACCTAATTATCCGGCTGAGGTCATTAGTCAGTGCTGAGCATTGCAGGGCGGAGTAATGGGGGGTATAGCGTCCCAAACTCCAGCGTGCGGATCGCTCAGCGCTTTACTTCTTCCGTTTGATAGGCGTCATTCCCTTGAAAGTACTCATCGTCATTGTTTATCTGCTGTCCATTGCCTATGTGCATTTGCGCGGGCGTGTACGGCATAAACTGAGTCGCCAACTGACCGATCACTCCAGTTTTCTTGCCCCGGTAAATGCCTTTTTGTACCTGGTTTCCAGCAAACCCAGCCGACCGTTTCTGGACGTTGCCGAGTTTCCTGAACTTAAGGTCCTGCAGGATCACTGGGAAGAGATCCGCACAGAAGGCCAGGCCCTGCTGGCGGCAGGTGCCATCAAAAAGTCGGATCAGTATGATGACGTTGGTTTCAACTCCTTCTTCAAAACCGGCTGGAAGCGCTTCTATCTGAAGTGGTACGGAGATAATCACCCGTCCGCTATGAAGATGTGCCCGCGGACTACCGAGCTGGTTCAGAGCATCGGTTCGGTCAAGGCGGCGATGTTCGCTGAATTGCCGCCCGGCGCAAAGTTGGTGCGTCATCGTGATCCCTATGCCGGTTCCTACCGTTACCACTTGGGTTTGGAAACGCCAAACAGCCCTGAGTGCTATATCGATGTGGATGGCGAGCGCTATCACTGGCGCGATGGCGAAGCGGTGGTGTTTGATGAGACCTACATTCACTATGCAGAAAACACCACTGAGCAGAACCGGCTGATCCTGTTCTGTGATGTTGAACGTCCGCTTAAATATGGATGGGCCGCGGCATTTAACCGTTGGTTCAGCCGCACTGTGGTTGCAGCGGCGGGGGCGCCTAACGATGCCGGGGACAAAACCGGAGCGCTCAACCGGCTCTTTGGCAAAGTGTATGCGCTGCGCTTACGGGGCAAGGCGCTCAAAAAGCGCAACCGTATGCGTTATAACATCGAGAAGTGGGGCTTCTTTGGTGGTCTGTTGCTGATATTTATTTTGATCTGATAAGGCAGTAGGGCTTTAAACCAGTCCCAATAAAAAAGCTCCGTATCTTTCGATACGGAGCTTTTTGTTTTTACCCCTTACATGTTGGGGTAGTTAGGACCGCCGGTGCCCTCAGGCGCCACCCAGGTAATGTTCTGGGCTGGGTCTTTGATGTCGCAGGTTTTGCAGTGTACGCAGTTCTGCGAGTTGATCTGGAAGCGCTTGTCGCCATTTTCCTGAGTCACTACTTCGTACACGCCAGCCGGGCAGTAGCGCTGTGCTGGCTCGTCGTACAGCGGCAGGTTTTTGCTCAGCGGAATGCTCGCATCAGCCAGCTTCAGGTGACACGGTTGGTCCTCTTCATGGTTGGTGTTGGAGAGGAATACCGAGCTCAGTTTGTCGAAACTGAGTTTGCCGTCTGGTTTCGGATAGCTGATTTTCTGAGCCTGTGCAGCAGGCTTCAGGCAAGCGTAGTCCGGCTTGGTGTCACGCAGGGTGAAAGGAATCTTGCCGCCGAAGAAGTTTTGGTCCAGCCAGTTGAAGCCACCGCCAATGATTGCGCCAAACTTGTGGATGGCCGGGCCGAAGTTGCGGCTGGTGAACAGTTCTTCGTACAGCCAGCTGTTTTTAAAGCCATCAACATAGCCTGTCAGCTCGTCACGGCCTTCGCGGCCCGCGAACAGTGCATCAGCTACGGCTTCTGCAGCGAGCATGCCGGACTTCATGGCAGTGTGGCTGCCTTTGATCTTGGCAACGTTCATGGTGCCGAGGTCGCAACCGATCAGTGCGCCGCCCGGGAATACCTGCTTAGGCAGTGAGTTGAGGCCGCCCTTGGCCAGGGCGCGGGCACCGTAGGCAACGCGCTTGCCGCCTTCCAGGTACTGAGCAATCACCGGGTGATGCTTGTAACGCTGGAATTCATCAAACGGCGACAGGTGCGGGTTGGCATAGGACAAGTCGACGATCAGACCAACTACCACCTGGTTGTTTTCCAAGTGATACAGGAAAGAACCGCCAGTGTTATCAGTGCCCATGATGTCCATCGGCCAGCCGGCGGTGTGGACTACCAGGCCTTGCTCGTGCTTGGACGGGTCGATGTCCCAGATTTCCTTAATGCCGATGCCGTAATGCTGAGCGTCGGCTTCGCTGTCGAGCTTGAACTTCTTGATCAGCTGTTTGCCGATGTGGCCACGGCAACCTTCAGCGAACAGGGTGTACTTGGCGCGCAGTTCCATGCCAGGCGTGTAATAACCCTCTTTAGGGTTGCCTTCGTGGTCGACGCCCAAATCACCTGTCAGGATGCCGTATACAGCGCCGTTTTCATCAATCAGCGCCTCTTGAGCAGCAAAGCCCGGATAAATTTCTACACCCAGGTTTTCAGCCTGCTGGGCCAGCCAGCGGCATAGGTTGCCCAGGGAAATAATGTAGTTACCTTCGTTGTGCATGGTCTTCGGAACGAAGAAATCCGGCACTTTGGTGGCGCTTTCGGCGTTTTTCAGGACATAAATGTCATCGCGCTTAACCGGCGTGTTGAGCGGTGCGCCGAGCTCTTTCCAGTCTGGAAACAGTTCACTCAGTGCACGCGGTTCAAAAACGGCACCGGAAAGGATGTGTGCACCCACCTCAGAGCCTTTTTCGACCACGCATACACTGATATCTTTACCCGCTTCGGCGGCTTTCTGCTTCAGTCGGCAAGCGGCGGACAGTCCGGACGGGCCGGCGCCGACGATGACGACGTCAAACTCCATAAATTCGCGTTCCACAGGCAATCTCCTGGTCAGGGCTCTCTAGTTTTAATGTGTGGTCAGGGGCAATCCTTGAACACTGGCGGCGCATTATATCTACACGCTCCTCAGCGTCCAATACAAACGTTTGTTTGAATTTTCTGTAGGGCTGTTAGAATCTTACTACACCGCCGATGACTAGGCTGTTTGCGGTATTGACCAGTCACGGTCCGGAGGTCAAGATACGGGCGGTTTTTGTGTCTGCCATCCATGTGGTTGACTCCCGGTCCCGGCCGGTTTGCGTCCCCGCCATGTTCGCTTCTGGCGACATCCATATTCACCGGAGAGTAACGAGGAATCCATGAAGGTTCTTGTAGCTGTCAAACGAGTGGTCGACTACAACGTCAAAGTTCGTGTAAAAGCGGACAACAGCGGTGTCGATCTCGCTAACGTCAAGATGTCGATGAACCCTTTCTGCGAAATCGCTGTTGAAGAAGCTGTACGCCTGAAAGAAAAGGGTGTTGCGAGCGAAATCGTTGTCGTCACCATCGGCCCGTCCACTGCTCAAGAGCAGCTGCGTACTGCTTTGGCTCTGGGCGCTGATCGCTCCATTCTGGTTGAGTCCAATGAGGAGCTTAACTCTCTGGCGGTGGCTAAGTTGCTGAAAGCCGTTGTCGATAAAGAACAGCCTCAGCTGGTTATCCTCGGTAAGCAGGCCATCGACAGCGATAACAATCAAACTGGCCAGATGCTCGGCGCACTGACTGGTTTTGCTCAGGGTACTTTCGCTTCTAAAGTCGAAGTTGCTGGTGACAAAGTTAACGTGACCCGCGAAATCGACGGCGGTCTGCAGACTGTTGCGCTGAACCTGCCTGCGATCGTGACCACTGACCTGCGTCTGAACGAGCCGCGTTACGCGTCTCTGCCAAACATCATGAAGGCCAAGAAAAAGCCGCTGGAAACCGTCACTCCGGCTGACCTGGGTGTTTCCACCGCCTCTACCGTCAAGACCCTGAAAGTTGAAGCTCCGGCTGCCCGCAGCGCTGGCATCAAGGTCAAGTCTGTAGCTGAACTGGTCGAGAAACTGAAGAACGAAGCGAAGGTAATCTAAATGGCTATCTTGGTTGTTGCAGAACACACTAACGCTGCGCTGGCTCCTGTCACTCTGAACACTGTGACTGCTGCCCAGAAGATCGGCGGTGATGTACACGTACTGGTTGCTGGCGCAGGTTGCGGCGCGGCTGCTGAAGCTGCTGCAAAAATCGCTGGCGTTGCCAAGGTGCTGGTTGCTGACAACGCGGCTTTCGCTAATCAGCTGCCAGAAAACGTAGCACCGCTGGTTGCTGAGCTGGGCGCTGGCTACAGCCACATCCTGGCTGCTGCTACCAGCAACGGCAAAAACATCCTGCCGCGCGTAGCCGCTCAGCTGGACGTGGACCAGATCTCTGAAATCATCGCTGTTGAAAGCGCTGACACCTTCAAGCGTCCGATCTATGCCGGTAACGCTATTGCTACTGTGCAGTCTTCCGCTGCCATCAAAGTGATCACCGTTCGTGGTACTGGCTTTGATGCCGCTGCTGCTGAAGGCGGTAGCGCTGCTGTTGAAGCTGTGTCCGTTGGTGGCGACGCTGGCAAATCGGCTTTCGTTGGCGAAGAGCTGGCCAAGTCTGACCGTCCTGAACTGACTGCCGCCAAAATCGTCGTTTCCGGCGGCCGCGGCATGCAGAACGGCGACAACTTCAAGCACCTGTACTCCCTGGCTGACAAGCTGGGTGCTGCTGTGGGCGCTTCCCGCGCCGCGGTTGACGCAGGCTTTGTACCGAACGACATGCAGGTTGGTCAGACCGGTAAGATCGTTGCTCCGCAGCTGTACATCGCGGTGGGCATCTCCGGTGCGATCCAGCACTTGGCTGGTATGAAAGACTCGAAAGTGATCGTTGCGATCAACAAAGACGAAGAAGCGCCTATCTTCCAGGTTGCTGACTACGGTCTGGTTGCTGATCTGTTCGAAGCCGTACCTGAGCTGGAAAAACTGGTTTAATTCAGTTTGCAGCTTAAAAAAACCCGCTCTCTGAGCGGGTTTTTTGTGTCGGAATTTTAATGCTTGGGTGAAGTTAGTGTTGTAAGTGGTTGGGTAAATGGAGTTGAGTTGAGGCTTGGCTAAATGTGCGCAAGGCGCTCTATTAGGAGTCCCGAATGAGAAGAGGGTGCAGTTCATGCAGGTGATGCGTTCCAAGCTGCGCATGGTGGGTGCAGGTCTCGTTGACAGTTTGTCTATTGCGGCCGGTTATTTGCCGATTGCCTTCTCGTTTGGAGTGGCTGCTGTTCAGGCAGGCCTGCCACCATCTATCGCCGTGCTGGTGTCTTTTCTGGTCTATGCCGGTGCCAGCCAATTTCTGCTGATTTCGCTTCTCGCTTCCGGGGCTGGGATGTGGACTGCACTACCGACGGTGATGCTGATGAATGCGCGGCATGTCCTTTACGGGCCAGCGCTGGTTCCGGGGTTATCCGCCCCACCACAGGTGCGCAGCCCGTTGCAGTCTTTCGGGCTGACCGATGAAGTCTTCGCTACAGCTATGAGCAAGATGCCGTCGGTTGCGCCTGCTGCCCGTGAGTATTGGTTGCTAGGGCTGCAGGTCGGAGCGTATGTAGCCTGGGTCGGCGGCACACTGATAGGGGTAGTGCTGGTGGGCGAGGTCAGTCAGTGGCCTGATGCGGTGCGCGATGGCCTGGCCTTTGTACTGCCTGCGCTGTTCTGTGCGCTGCTGCTGGAAACCGGAGTGCGCCGCTGGTGGTTGCCGATTGGAGTAGCTGCAGTCACTGCAGCGCTGCTGGGTTTGTATCTCGCGAATTACAATGCATTGGTTCTGGCTATTCTGGCAGGTGCGTTGGCCCATGCTGTTTGGGGGAAGGCCGATGCTTGAAATGTTCTGGATAATACTTGCCTGTGGTATTGGCACTTTTTTGCTGCGCTGGTTGCCCTTTAGGCATGCCCGCCGCCAGCACAGATCGGAGTCAGTGGCATCCAATCGTATGGGGCGCTGGTTGGCAGGTGTTGGCCCGGCTGCGATAAGTGCGTTGTTGATGGTGTCTGTCTGGGGTGTGATTGCGCCTGCATTTGCACCGTCACAGTTGTCACGTACTGCGCTGGCTCTGGCGGTTGTGGTGTTGGTACGTTTAGTTGCCCGTGGCGGTGTGGCCCTGCCGACGTTGTGTGGAGCGCTGGTGTATGGAGTATTAGGCGCTTTATGAATAAGTTATCTACTTCTGACCACCGTCAATTTCTTATCTGCCCGATATCTTTATTGTGCGCGCAACCGTGGAGGTGATAGCACGGCAGTAACATGAGCTAGTATTTCAAGGTAGTCGTTCGCGAGTGTATAAGCCGAACTTGCATTTTTATTCCGGGAATAACCGATGCTAAAACGTGGTTGGCGTAAATCCGTTGCAGTTGTGTTGGGGCTCTTGCTTGTGCCAGTGGTTTCTTATGGCGCGGGAAAGTGTGAGCGCCTGGTTGCCACTGGCAATCCGGAATATCCGCCGTATTTATGGCGCGACCCGCAGAATCCGCAGCAACTCATTGGTGCTAACGCTGACCTGCTTAAGTACATCGGTAAAGAACTCGAACTGAACATTGATGTCATTTATACCGGCCCTTGGTCGCGGGCTCAGGATGAAGTTCGCATGGGGCGTGTTGACTTAATCGCCGGTGCCTTTCTCACCAAACCGCGTCTGGCGGTTATGGATTACATCCATCCGGCGTTTTACACCACGGCTAATGTGGTCTGGGTGAACCGGGGGGCGGAGTTTCCGTATGCCAGCTGGGAAGACTTGAAAGGACGTACGGGTGACACGCTGGTCAACAACAGCTTTGGTCAGGAATTCGATGCTTACGCGAAGAGCAACCTGACGCTGGAGGGAGTATCCAGTCTGACTCAGGCGTTTAAGAAGCTACTGCTCGGACGTACCGATTATGTGTTGTATGAGCGCTACCCTGGCCAGGCGCTGGCAGACAGTGAAGGGTTTGGGGAGAACTTGCTGGTGCTGGACCCGCCGATCTCCAGCGAAGGGCTCTATCTGACGCTGTCCCACAATTCAGCCTGTAATGATGCCTGGCTCAGGGGTAAGCTTGCGCAGAAAATGACAGAGGCCATGGATAAAGGCGTGCCGGCGCGTTTGCTGGAAAACAACCTGAAACTATGGAAAGAGCAACAGCTACCCAGCCCGGATGAGGCTAAAGAGTAGGGAATTTGAGTGAGTTACCGTCATCTTTGCGTTGCGCTGCTGCCGCTGATTTTTGCTGGCTGTGCATCTACCGATCCAGAACCTGTTGAACAAATCCGTCTGACAGAGCAGGCGATCAGCCAAGCCAAATCGCTGGGCGTTAGTCCAGACGACTCCACCAATTTGCGTCAGGCCGAAGAGAAGTTTTCCCTGGCTCAGGCTGCAGTGACGGAGGGGGCTTTCAAAGAGGCCCGTACTTACGCGGAGCAGGCCGAACTGGATGCGCGCCTGGCTGAAGCAGAGCACCTGACCGCCAAGAGCAAGCAACAGCTGACCGAGTTGCGCAATGGCATTACACGCTTGCGTAAGCAGCTTGGGGGCTTGCAATGAGAGTTTCGTTATTTGCCTTGGCTGTGTTGACTGGATCTGCCGTGCTCAGTGGCTGTGCCAGCAGTCCCCAGAGCATGGCTGAGTTGCAGCAGGCACAGGAGGCGTATGAGCGTCTTAGTGGTGATGCAGATGTACTGCGCAGCGCGCCCAAGGATCTGATCCGTGCTGGCGAGTCGCTGGCCCGCGCTGAGCGCCTGAGTAACTATTGGGGCAGCTCTGACGATGTCGCCCACTATGCATACTTGAGCCGGCAGTATTCGGCGATTGCCGAGCAAAAGAGCCAGTTGAACCTTAATCAGGAGCAGGCTGCCAGGCTTGAACTGGATGAACAGCGCCTGCGTCTGGCAGTCCGCGAGGCCCGGTTTTTGAATGTGCAGGATCAGGGCAGCTGGCTTGAGGAGCAGATTGCAAGTCTGGCTTCGAACGAGGCTGAGCGTGGTCTGGTGATGACGTTGGGCGATGTGCTGTTCGATACCGGTCACGCTGATTTGCACATTGCGGCTAACCGCGCAGTTCTGAAGCTGGTGCAGTATCTGCAGCTCAATCCGCGCCGGGTGGTGCGGATTGAGGGCTACACCGATAACACTGGTGCCGAGGAGGACAATCTGCGCTTGTCCAAAGCGCGAGCTCAGGCGGTGGCGGATGTGATGGTTGAGCTGGGCATCGATTCCAAGCGCATCGAGGTGCAGGGATACGGTGAAAGCTTTCCGGTTGCTGTGAATGCCTCAGAAAAAGGCCGTGCCCAGAATCGCCGTGTGGAAGTGGTGATCTCGGATGAGAACGGCAAGCTGGGCCTGATGCGCTGACTTGCTCCGCGCGGCTATGTAAGCCCCGCCTTGTGCGGGGCTTTTTATTTTTAGGTGCAGTTTCTGTACTGGCGACAAAAAAATAAACTGTGCCGGTTCAGTCGTGTCAACTGCCTATACTGTAACGGTTCAGTTAGCGGGAGGCGGGGTTATGACGAGTTTGTTGCTGTATCAGCGTATTGCTCAACAACTGGCGGATGATATCCGTCGTGGTGTTTATCAGCCCGGAGAGCGTGTGCCTTCGGTGCGTAAGATGAGCACGCAGTTGAATGTGAGCCATGCAACCGTCCTGCAAGCCTACGCTAACCTCGAAGATCAGGGCCTGATTCGGGCTCGCCCGCAGTCGGGCTTTTATGTTCACCAGAGCCCGGCGTTGACGGCTGCTACACCGGATATTGCCCGGGTGGAACGACCTGGCCTGGTGACTCGCGGCAGCATCATTAACCAAGTGCTGTCAGAGTCCCGGCGCGATGGTGTGTTTCCGCTGGGGGCGGCAGTGCCACATGTGGAGTACCTGCCGGTTCGCGCGTTGAGCCAGCAGCTGGCTAAGGTCACGCGTTTTCAGACAGCCCGTGCCTTCGGCTATATGTTCAGTCCTGGTTATGAGTTGTTGCGCCGCCAGGTTGCCATTCGCATGCGAGATGCCGGGGTTGTGGTGGACCCGTCTGAAGTGGTGATTACCCACGGTTGTGTGGATGCTGTGCACATGAGCCTGCGGGTACTGACTCGTCCTGGTGACTTGATTGCAGTGGAGTCGCCGACCTATTACGGCCTGTTACAGGTAGCTGACCTGTTGGGGCTGAAAGTTATTGAGATTCCCAGTGACCCGGCCACCGGCATCAGCCTTGAGGCCTTGCAGTTGGCGGCCAATCAGTGGCCTATCCGAGCGTTGGTGTTGACTACGCGACTGAGTAATCCGCTGGGAAGCACGATGCCGGAAGAGCGGCAGCGGCACCTGCTCAGGCTGGCAGAGAGCTATGACTTCCAGGTGATTGAGGATGATATTTACGGCGAGCTGATGTTTGAGCAGGGCACGACCCGGGCTCTGAAGGCTCTGGACCGTGATGCCCGCGTGGTCTACTGCTCCAGCTTCTCCAAAACATTGTCACCAGGTGTTCGGATTGGCTGGGTTGTGGCTGGACGGCATCAAGAAGAGATCGAGCGTTTACAGACCTTCACCACTTATTCGGCGTGCAGCGTGACGCAGATGGCCGTGGCGGCCTATCTGGAAAACGGTGGATATGACCGGCATTTGCGAACTATCCGGCAGGAGTACCGCAGAAACCTCAACCTGTTCCAGTTGGCGGTGCAGCAGTACTTCCCGGAAGGCACGCAGATCAGTCGCCCTAAAGGTGGTTTTATCCTCTGGGTCAGTCTGCCTGCACGTGTGAATACCAAAGACATTCATCTGCAGGCCCTGAAACAGGGGATAAGCATTGCGCCGGGGCTGATCTTCAGTAACACCGAGCAGTTCAACCACTGTATTCGGCTTAACTGCGGGGTGCCGTGGAACCGCGAGAGTGAGCGGGCGGTGATGACTTTGGGTTTACTGGCTACTCAACTGTGTCAGGCCGAGATGGAAAGCGCCTGAGCATCTGCTGTCGGGGAATTCCCCGGCAGCGCTTAACCCGTATTAGCTTGTCTCTGCGTCTACCTGAGCGAATGGTTTATCACTCGTATCAGGAGACGCCTCATGTCTTACCCTAATTCGGTATTCCGACCGCTGTTAGCCGGCTTTGCTGTACCGCTCGCTCTAACGCTTTCGGCCTGTAACTCCAGCACTCAGGAACAGCAAGCTGATCAAGTCAGTAAGGCTGAGGTGAGCCGAAATCTGGGGATCGAGAAAGCCAGCCGCGCTCACCATCCGGTGATGCCTATGCCCGTCGCTGCCTACGCTGCTATGCCTATGCCGGACATGCAGATGGAGCGAGCTTATCGCGAGCCAAGCCGGGAGCAGTATCAGAAGCAGGATGACAATCCAGTGCATTCTGTGGCGCAGAGCCCGGTTTCTACCTTCAGTATCGATGTCGATACCGGCAGCTATTCCAACGTACGTCGCTTCCTCAACCAGGGGCAATTACCGCCCAAGGATGCTGTACGACTGGAAGAAATGGTCAATTATTTCCCTTATGACTACCCGCTGCCGAGAGGGGATGTTCCGTTCGGTATTCAGACGGATCTGGCCACAAACCCTTGGAATGCTCAAAGTCGCTTGCTGCGTATAGCGATCAAGGCGTCGGATGTGCAGACAGCAGAGTTGCCGCCAGCCAATTTGGTGTTTCTTGTAGATGTTTCTGGCTCGATGGACCGTAAAGAAGGGCTGCCACTGGTGCAGTCGACCTTGAAACTGTTGGTGGATCAACTGCGGCCGGAGGACAAAGTATCGCTGGTGACTTATGCCGGGTCGTCTCAGGTTGTACTGGAACCCACGTCGGGAAAGGACAAGGCGAAGATTCGAGAAGCCATCGATCAGTTGATCGCCAGTGGCTCCACGGCAGGTGAGTCAGGGATTCAGTTGGCCTATAAGCAGGCAGAACAAGGCTTCATTAAAAATGGTATCAACCGAATCCTTTTAGCCACTGACGGTGACTTCAATGTTGGTGTCAGTGACTTCGATGCACTAAAAGACCTGGCTGCTGAGAAGCGCAAAACGGGCGTTTCTCTGACAACACTCGGTTTTGGTACGGACAACTACAACGAGCGCTTGATGGAGCAGTTGGCCGATGCCGGAGACGGTAACTATGCCTACATCGACAACTTGCGTGAGGCCCGCAAGGTGTTGGTCGAGCAGCTCAGTTCAACCCTGGCGACGGTGGCCAGTGATGTGAAGATTCAGGTGGAGTTCAATCCGGCTGAGGTCAGTGAATATCGTCTGCTGGGCTATGAAAACCGTGCACTCAAGCGTGAGGATTTTAGTAATGACAAAGTGGATGCCGGTGAGATTGGAGCAGGGCATACGGTTACAGCGTTGTATGAAGTGATTCCCCGCGGCAACAAAGGCTGGTTGGAGCCTCTGCGTTACCAAAATGCAGATAAGCCCAACGGCAAAGCCGGTGAAATGGCCTGGTTGCGGATTCGCTACAAGCCCGTAGGCCAGAGCAACAGCAAGCTACTCGAACAGCCGATTGCCGCAGCTGATGTGAAGCCGATTGAGCAAGCCAGCGACGACCTGCGTTTTGCTGCTGCGGTGTCAGCATTTGCCCAGCAGCTCAAAGGTTCAACTTACATGGGAGATTTCACTATGGCGGATAGTGTGGAGCTGGCGCGCAAGGCCAAGGGGGAGGATCACTTTGGCTTGCGGGCAGAGTTCGTCCAGTTGGCAGAACTGGCCCGCAGCCTGCAAACTGAGAACTCCCGTTCCACGCCTGCACGAGTGCAACAGTGAATCAGCCCCTCATGGAAGATGATGTCGCCTTGTTGCGACGCTACCGCCGCGGTGATGCCGCGGCTTTTACCCAGTTATATGAACGACACCGGCTTGGCTTGTTTCGCTTCATCTTGGGCTTGTGTGGCGATCAGGTTCTGGCCGAAGAGGTATTTCAGGACACCTGGATGAGCCTGATCCGTACTCAGAGTGATCAGCGCGAATCGGTGCTGTTCAAAACCTGGTTGTTTCAGATCGCCCGTAACCGCCTGATTGACCACTGGCGTAAGAACGGTCGGCACCAGGCTGGGCATGATGAGTACGATGAAACTCAACATGCCCAGCCCGACCCGCAGCCAAGTCCTGAGCAGCAGCTCAACCTGAGCAGAGACCAACAGCGTTTACAGGCTGCGCTGGCAGACTTACCTGAGGAGCAGCGGGAGGTCTTCTTGCTGCGTGCCCACGGTGATCTGGAATTATCTGATATCGCGGAGTTGACTCAGACTCCCGCGGAGACGGTAAAGAGCCGTTTACGCTATGCAATGCAGAAGTTACGTCGGTTGCTGGCTGATCCTGCGGCCGAGGAGTTGTCCCTATGAAGCACCAACCACCCATGACTCCTGAGCAAGAGCGGCAGATGCTGGAGCACTTCCGTACACACGCGCAGGGTGAGCCAAGTGCCGCACTGGATGCACGGATTCTTGCCGCTGCCCGTGCAGCAATAGAGCAGCGTGTCGCCGTGGAAAAAGAACGCAGCCTTGCCGCACGTATTAAGGCTTGGTTATTTGCTGGTCGCGGCCAGCAGCGCTGGTCACTGGCGCTGGCGGGGGTGGCCTGCCTGGGGGTCGCAGTCAGTCTGACTTGGCGTCAGTTTGAGCCCGCATCAGCAACCTATGATGCTGTTCCTGCTTCGGCCGTGATGCCAGCTGCTGCGCGACAAGCACCGATACATGCGCCACTGCAAATGGCTGCACCTGCACCGGAAATGCGTGCCAGAGTGGCCAAGCCTGATGCCGTTTTCGCTGAGAGTTTTAAGCAGGAGCGACTGAGTGAAGTAAGCCCGCAGCACTATTCGGCAGCGGCAGCTGGTGCTCCGGTTGCGCCGGTTGCTTCAGCAGATGAGGCCCAGATGACTGATCTTGATGCTGCTGTTATGGAGCAGTTGAAGGAGTTGCTGCAATTACGTGAAGACGGAAAGTCCAGCGAGGCTGAGGTGCTTAAGCAAAAAATTCAGCGCGAAAACCCGGATCTGGATATTGAAGTCCAGCTGCATGAGTTGCAGAAGTCCAAATAGATAGCACTTCTGACATATCGGTAATTGAGGTTGCCGATATGTCTGCACTTTTAAATTGGCAGGGTGGACAAAACCCGCTTGCCAGTGCGGGTTGCAGAGGCCAGCATAGCGCTTCTTCATCGTTATCTATTAATACTATGTCTCTACTATTTCGCCGTATCGGGCTTCTGACTGTGGTTCTGTTTTTGGCCGCTTGTGATAAGCCGAGCGACAAGTCGCCCGCAGAGCTAACGCCGCCCGCTGATAGTCACCAATCTCATTCTGCTCAACCGGCAGAGCCTGCATCCCAGGCAGTGGTTGAGCCAGATCAACCTGATTCGCCGGTACAACTTGCTCCAGCAACTGAAAATGCCATTGAGCCTAAACAGGCCAATGCTGCAAATAAGCCTACGTTCAAACCGCAGAGTCGGAGTGTTACCAGCAAGGACTCTGTAGAGCACGAGCCGCTTAATCTGAGCCTGAATCCAAATGTGTTCGATCCGCTCAAGCCATATGATCAGGACGACACTCAACCGGAAAAACTGTTGCCGCCCTTATTTGAGGAAAAGCCTGCACCTGAAAGCCCTTTCCAGCTTAATGGCAAGCTGATTACCAATGACAACATTCAGGGCGATTACTGGGACAGCGTTGAGGGCGCACAGCTGAATTTCGAGTTCAAACAGTAGAATCGCCCGGGCACCAATCTTCCGCCGGAGCAGTGTCAGAAACGATAACAACGCTCCGTAACTGCTTCATAAATGGCGGGTCTTATGGCTGTAAGCTGCTTGTCGCCGGGCAGCCTGGTCCATAGGGGATCTGTGACCTTGGATGGGTCGTAGGCTTCGCTCTTAAGATCTGCCTTTTTGTATTTGAAGGTACCCGTCGTTTCAACTGTTTGAAGCTGACGGTAGAAGACTGGCACTGCGTAGGCTGGCAACTCTGCATCAAGGTAGGCGAGCAGGGCGTTACCGTCGAGTTCGATGCCTACGCTCATGCGAATCGCAGCCATGCCGCAGCGACCGTTTGTGCCGGGGATTTCCACGCCGTACACCACCGCATCTTCAACACCGGGAAAACTGCCGATGACGTTTTCCACTTCAGTGGTGGAGACGTTTTCGCCGCGCCAGCGGAAGGTATCGCCCAAGCGGTCTACGAACTGAGCATGCTTGCAGCCGATGTTGCGCATCAGGTCGCCAGTGTTGAACCAAGCGTCCCCCTTTTTGAACACGTTGCGCAGGATGGCCGCTTCGCTCTTGCTTGGGTCGGTGTAGCCGTCAAAAGGCCATTTGGGGCTGATCTCACTTATCAGCAGGCCCGCTTCACCTTTCGGAGCTTCAATCATGTAGCCCTTGCGGTTGCGCAGTGGACAGTCATTTTCCAGGTCGTAGCGCACGATGCTGAACGTAGCCGTAGTGAAACCTACGGTGTTGTCGAAATTGAATACGTTGGTGAAGCCGATGTTGCCTTCGCTGGATGCGTAGAACTCGGTGATCTGATCAATCCCGAAGCGTGACTTGAATTCATTCCAAATGCTCGGGCGCAGGCCGTTACCAATCATGCAGCGCAGGCTGTTGTTGTGTTCTTCCGGGCAGGGTGGCTGGTTGAGCAGGTAGCGGCACAGCTCGCCGATATAGCCGAAGCAGGTGGCGTTGTAGCGCTTAACATCGGGCCAAAAGGCCGATGTGGAGAATTTACGGCGCAGGGCAATAGCGGCGCCACCGGCCAGCACGGCGGACCAGCAGACTGTCACGGCGTTGTTGTGATAGCAGGGCAGGGTCAGGTACAGCACATCCTGATTGTTCAGGGTGAGCCCGGAGTGGCCAAAGCCTCCGTAGGATTTGATCCACTTGCCGTGACTCATGATTGAGGCTTTGGGCAAGCCTGTGGTGCCGGAGGTGTAGATCAGAAAGCAGGGGTCTTTCATCCTGACCTGAGCTGCGTCTGGTGGGGTTTCCGAAGATTGGTTGTGCGTCAGCCTGATCAGGTTGATGCAATGTGGCGGCTCTTGTCCGGGGCCAGCCAGGCAATCCTGATCGGCAACCCAGTAAGGATTTAGTGCGGTGTTCAGATTCGGTCTGACTTCATCGTAGGCGGGTAACAGCTCCTCGCCGATCACAACAAATGTCGGCTCTACCAGATTCAGACTGTGGGCCAGCACCTTGCCGCGTTGGGTGGTGTTGATCAGTGCACTGACAGCGCCCAGTTTGCTTAGCCCGGCCAGAATCGCCAGCAACTCCAGACGGTTCTCCAGCATGACAGCCACCACGCTGCCATGGCCTACACCTTCAGCTTTAAAGGCCCAGGCCAGGCGATTGGTCCACGCGTTGAACTGGCCGTAGCTCAGGCAGCGGGTCTCATCCATCAGCGCCGGGCGCTGACCGTGAAGGCGTGCAGCGCGGTCAAGGGCCCAAGCTAATGACAGCTTCTTCTCCCGGTTGCGGATGGCGGTGTAGTACAGCCCTTGCAGCATGCGCGGTGTTTGATGAAAGCGATGGGGCAGGCGAGCAAGAAAACGCAGGGGTGTAATCAGGTCGTTCTGGTTCATGGGCCCGGTCATGTATCGTCAGCGTAGAGTCATCGACTCTAGTGCAAGCGGGTGGGGGAGACTATGACTGTGGCGCGGGGGCGGGCAGTCAGTTGGGCAAATACCGGTGAAGTGAATGACCTCGCCGGGCTGGTCTTTAGATAGGCGTGCACCCAGTTGGGGCGAGTCAGTACACTAGCTTCTTGTTCGTGCAGCGGGGATGGCCATGTTCAAACGTCTGAACAGAAAAAACCAAGCAAAGCCGCCGAAGAAGCGCTCCTTCTTTGCCGCCATCGACCGCGCGATTTGGCTGCTCTTTCGCATGTTCGGGCCGATGGTTGCGGCCGCCATCCTGACTCCGCATTTCTCCGTTGTGTTGTTGGTGGTGACTGCGCTGTTGTGCTGGTTAAGCGCACGCTTGGGCCTGCTGAAAATCGCCAAAAGCATTAGCTGGAGTCTGACCGGTGTGGTGTTGGGCACGGCGTTCTCGTTCTTCTACTGGCTCCCATTCTGGTTAGGGGGACCTCTGGGCGTGCTGATGCTTCTCGGGGGGCTGGCAGGGCAGGCGGCGTTTGAACGCAAGCTGGGGATCGCCGATTTAACGGCGACGGATGGCGAGCAAGAACCGCCCGCTTCAACTGGTAGCGCCTGGCAGGACAGCCCCGTGCTTACCCCCGAAGGGGAACCGCTGCGCTGTCTCGGTGCTGCAGAGATAGGAATGGGTGGGCCGCTTGTTGCCAGCTATCTGTTCCCTGATGGAGTGCTGTTGAGCGGGATCGGCACGTCCATGCGTTTTTCTGCGGACGGGCGCTACTTTGTGGCCCCGCTGCCCAGCCGTTCTGGTTGGGGCTTGCTGGTGCTGGATCGGCACACGCGTACGGTTTATCGGCATTCGCACATAAGCGGCTTCTGGGAGATCGATGACGTCACTGAGACGGAAGTGATAGGCCGTAACAGCCCACTCACAGACAACCAGCCTGCCCGGATCACGCTGCAGGCGTTGCTTCAACCTGAACTGGCGGTGCTGCTGGAGCCCGTATATGACCTGTGGTTGGAGCCAGGTGGTGAGTGGGACAGTGCAGCGGCCAAACGCTACATGCCGGCTCCTGTGGGTGAGCGTGTTGTCACCGCAGAGCGTTATATACCTGATGCTCTGAAGAACCTGGACGACCCGCTGCAACCTCTGAACTATCCGGTGTACCGCTTGCAGGTGGAAGGCCAGGACAGTGATTTGCTGATTGCTCAGGATGAGCCGGTGATATGGCGGCCCGATGGCCAGGCCTTTGTCTGTCGGGCCAAACAGCTGGACTCTCAGGAGCAGTGGGCCAACGACTATTGGTTGTGGCGCAGCGGAGATGGCTGGCGGTTGTTGCCGCAACCGACTGAGTTCCGAGCAGATGAGCCGGTGGTGTGTTTGGGCGTGGCGGCTGCATTAACGGCTGATGCATTGATCATCAGTGGGCAGTTTGATTTTCCTGAGGTCAACGCCTGGGGTTATGGCCATTACCTGCAGCACACGCTCAGTGATATCGAAACCGTTTGTGGCTATGACCCGCAGGGGCGTGTGATGCTCAGGCCAAGCCATTGCAGCGAAATTCAGTACGTGCTGCCGCTGGCTGAGGGTGCAAAGCAGCAGACGGTGCGTTCAGCGTTGCTGCAAAACGGCGAGAGGGCTGAATTCGTATGGCAGGAAAATGATCAGGCCAACCGCGTGGCGGCCTACTGTTGCTGTATCGGTGACTGGGCGCTGGCAGGGCTTTGGCTACTGGATCACCGGGTTTCTGATTGTGGCCGTTACATTGCGCTGGTGGCCTTTGCTGATGCGCCCGCAGTCGCGCACCGGCTGGTTGTGGCAGATGTTGTTGAGCGCACACTGATACCCCTGCAGCAAGGGATTCTATTCACGCGCCTGGTGGATTTCCGAGGCGGTGAGCTGAGCTTGTATCGGGTCTTGGGGCGATTGAGTGAGGGCGATCTGTACAACCCGTTGCGGCGTTACGACCAACTGCCGCCAGAGCCCGAGCAGGCTGCATCCTTTATTCACCAGCAAACCGACGCGCGTCTGTATTACGAGCAGCTTATTCTGCAGTTGCGGGACGGCCACCTAAGGCCCGTGCCGGGCTGGCGAGTCGTGTCGCGTCCGCAAGTGGCCAATGCCGCCGGTGATTTTGTTTTGCCCTCACCATCTCGGCGAGATGCTGCATGGCTGTTTGGCGCTGAAACCGAATATCGCGACAACTATCCTCGTGAGCACTCGCCCCGAGGTGGCGGCTGCCTGCTCACGGCGTCTGGCATCGGCATGAGCGACATCAGCCCCGCGATGATCTGGTCTGAGGATGGTCGCTATCTGGCTGCCTGCCGTTATGTTCCGCGCATGGCGTGTGAGGAACGGAGTGATACTGATCAGTGGCAACTGATCCTGATCGATACCCATGAGCGCAACTGGCGCTACCGACCTGAGCCTGTCGGGTGTATGCCGGTGTTTACGGCTTTTGATCGTGAAGCTGTCCACGTGCAGGTGTTCGCCCACGACACCGAAATCGAAGGCGATCAGGGCCGAGTCTGTGTGATTAGCCTGGCTGAATTACTCAGGATTCAACCGGAGTCATTACATCCGGTCGGCCCGCTTTGGCTGCCCAGGCACGAGGCGGGGCGCAGCGGCCAATGGTTGGGAGTGGATCGTTCTCACCTACAAGGCCTGTGTCACCACCAAGTAGAGACTGCACTCGGGGAGTGAGTGCAGTCGTTTACCTGTCTCGCAGGCAGCCCTTCGGTATTGCGCCAATTACCCTCGTTAAATAATGTCGAGGGTAATGGCGTAGATATATGTCGCATACAGAAAAGCTGAATATGTGTATAGGTTTAGTTTCGCATTATTGAAGTTAGATTTTTTGGGAAATGTAACATTAGATTTTTGGGAGTGATCTTGCGGTTTGTGCATGCTTTCTTTGGTAATTAGCTGTCTGTGTGTGATTTTTCTTAATGTATATTTTGTTTTTCTTTTATGTAAGGAAATCCCTACTGGCCGTTAGGGTAGTCCTTGCATACGTAGAATCCCTCCTGATTTATTGTTTCATTACTTCGCTGGGTTGATTGATCCTAGGTTAATGATCTTTCACTTATATCGCTATGCCGATTGCTTGAGTAATCGGTGCATGTGACGAATTGCTAATTCGGTAATTTGTCAATATATCGGTTAAGTATGTTTTCTCTGGGGAGCCTGGTTTGAAGTGTGACCGATAATTAAATTATGAGAGACCGTTCATGAAAAAGATTTTTGTAGCTGCCACTGCCACTGTTGTTCTGGGTATGTCCTCCCTTGCCTTTTCCGCAACTCCAAGCAGCGGTAACCCTGGCACTGTTCGCTTCATCGGTGAAATCGTCTCCGGTGCATGCGGTATTGATGCTGGCAGCATGGATCAGACTGTTTCCCTGGGGCAGGTTCCGGCTAGCCAGTTCAAGGCTGTTGGCGATCGTTCCAGCCCGAACAAGTTCGACATCGTTCTGACTGAGTGCGATACCAGCACCCAGAAAAATGCTCGCTTCACCTTCTCTGGCGTTCAGGACCCAGCTTCTCCAGCTCTGTTCGCTACTACTGGTCTGGCTGAAAACGTTGCTATCCGCCTGCAGGCCAGCGCTGGTGAGATGCTGGAAAACGGTAAAGAGCAGGTTGCTCCGGTTGTTCTGCAAGACGGTAACAACACTATCAGCTTCGGTGCTATGTACGAATCGACTGCAGCTACCGTTACTCCTGGTGAAGCTGACAGCGTTGTCAACTTTACCGTTGCTTACAACTAAGTCGCACTAGCCGATAAGTTGTAAATGAAAGGGGCGCGACTGCCCCTTTCTTCTTGTTAAATTCCTATATAAAAAGGTGGATCTAGTGATCCGTCGCGGATGTTTTTTTCTTTGTGTGCTGGGGTTGGCTACGTCTTCTGTTGAGGCGTTAGAGTTTAACTCTGAGTTTCTTAATATCGATAGTGATACTGGCGTGAGTTTGGAGAAGTTTGCTCGTGGTCAGTATGTGGTTCCGGGTGTTTATCTGCTTGACATAGTTGTTAATCAGAGAAGCTATGGGAGTGAGTCGATAGAATTTATAACTAGCGGAGAAGGGGTTGAAACTTATCCGTGTCTGCGTTCGGACTTAATAAAGAAGTTTGGTCTTAAGCCAAGTGTTTTGCAGTCACTGCCATATCATGCCGGAACTGAATGCGTTAGTTTGGATGCGATTGATAATTCCAAAGTTAACTATCAGGCGGGATTGGCGCGACTTTCAATTAGCCTGCCCCAAGTGTCGTTTGAATACGACGATCCCAGCTACATGCCGCCTGCTGCCTGGAGTGACGGGATCAATGGCGCGATTCTGGACTACCGGGTAATCGCCAACCACCGGCATGCTACCGGTGGGGGTTCCAATGGTGAGTCTAATTCCCTGCAGAGTTACGGCACTGCCGGACTTAACATCGATGCCTGGCGGATTCGGGCTGATTACCAGGCACAGAAAGAAAGCGGCAGTTACAGCAGCACGTTCAATGATAAGACCTTACAGTTCAACCGCTTTTACGCGTACCGGGCGTTACCTTCAATACGTTCAAAGTTCTCCGTGGGAGAGGACTACCTGAACTCGGACATCTTCGACACCTTTGCTTTAAAGGGCGCAACACTCAGTAGTGACGAGCGTATGTTGCCGCTTAGGCTCCGCGGTTATGCGCCGTTGATCAGTGGCCTGGCGCAAACCAACGCGACAGTTACGGTTTCCCAAGAAGGGCGCGTGCTGTACTCCACCACGGTCACGCCAGGTCAGTTCAGCATTCAGGACCTGGATAGTAGTGTTCAGGGCTTATTGGATGTAACGGTCAAGGAAGAAGATGGCACTGAGCAGAATTTCACGGTAGCCACCGCGACCGTACCTTTTCTCGCCCGTGAAGATGAGCTGCGTTACAAGATTTCAGCTGGCCGCCCCAGGCTCACGGGTGGCGGTATTGAGCCTAACTTCATCAGTTCGGAACTCGCCTATGGCCTGCCTATGGAGGTAACGCTGTATGGCGGTGTGCTGGCGGCTGATGATTACTTATCCAGCGCTTTTGGTATCGGTAAGGATCTCGGCAGTCTGGGCGCGCTGTCTGTGGATGTGACCAATGCCCGGGCGAAGTTGTACTGGAGTGATGAGGTCACGGAAGGTAATTCCTACCGGATTAACTATTCCAAGCGATTTGATTCAATTGGCACTGATCTGCGCTTTCTGGGGTATCGCTTCTCGGAAAAATCATTCACCAACTTCTCGCAGTTTGTTGGCGCGCCTAACTCCTATTCCATGAACTCGGGGAAGCAGCGGTATTCCATTACCTTGGCCAAGAACTTCCCATGGATGTCGGCCAGTTTTTCCTATGACCATTCCACCTATTGGGATGCGCCGACAAACAATCGCTTTGGCCTGACCCTGGCTCGGCGTTTTTCAATCGCAGGGTTGCATAACCTGAACGTGCATCTGTCCGCCTATCAGACCCGCAACACATTAAATGATGACACTCAGATTTACCTCGGACTCAGCCTTCCACTGGGTAATGGTGCGGTGGTCTCGAGCACTTTGCAGCACACAGGCTCCGGTGATCCGGGGGCAACAATGGGCTATAGCTATGACGATGGCCAGGGCATCAACTACCAGGTTTACGGCGCGGTGGGTGAGCAGCGCAGTGCCAGCGCTAACGTAAGCAAGCGTACGGCCTCTTACCGGGCGAATGCCTCGGCCACCACAGATGGCAGTACCTATCGTTCAGTCACTGCGAGCGTCAACAGCTCACTCGTGCTGACTTCTCATGGTTTGGTGTCCCACGCCAATGGTTCAAACGGCGATACCCGCTTGCTGGCTTCAACCGATGGTGTCGAAGGGGTGGCATTCGCCGGTCTTGCACGCACCAACAGCAAAGGGCATGTGGTGGTTGATGGGGTGCCGTCCTTCCAAGCCTATGAAGCCCGCGTGAATGTCAATGAGCTGCCACTCGATGTAGAGGTGGCCAACCCAATTCAACGCATGACGCTCACTGAGGGGGCGATTGGCCACGTCAATTTTGCCGCCGGCCGTGGTTATAACGCCTTCATCGAGGTTACTCAGGATGGTGGTGACTTCGTGCCGTTTGGTGCATCGGTTCAAGACACTGCTACCAATCGGGAAGTTGGCATTGTCGGTGAGCAGGGGGTGACCTACCTGCTGGGTGTTAAGGCAGGTGCAGATCTGATTGTGCGTTGGGGCGATGGCCAGAGCTGCAAGCTGGCCGAACTACCGGAAGGTGGAATTGTTACCAACGTAGCCAAACCGGTGCGTTGCCAATAAGCACACCGGCTTACCAATGTTTGATGTTTGGAGAATTCATATGTTTTGTTTGCTAAATCGCCGCCTTATTCAGCGCATTAGCTTGGCGGCCAGTCTGTGTGTGCCCTTGTTGGTTCAGGCGGCGGTTTCTCCGGACCGTACTCGTATCATCTATGACGAAGCGGCTAAGTCTGTAGGCGTTACCCTGAACAACAGAAGTGCTGAACTACCGTTTGTAGTGCAGTCATGGATTGAAAATGAAAGCGGCGAGAAAATCACCAGCCCCTTTATGGTTCTACCTCCACTGCAGCGTATTGAGGCTAATGAAAGCTCCCTGTTACGCATCGTTAAATTACCTGAAGCGGAACTGCCGAAAGATCGTGAGTCGGTCTTCTATTTGAATGTGCGTGAAATTCCGCCTAAGAGCGGGGCCGTCAATACGATTCAAATTGCCCTGCAATCGAAGATCAAATTGTTCTATCGCCCCGCAGCCGTAAAGCGTGAGCGTGGTGGGGATTTAGCTGAGGGCCTACAAATCAAACTCGACTCAGCCGCTAAAAAACTAACGATTGAAAACCCGACCGCGTTTCATATCACCGTAGTAGGGCTTCTGGCTGGTGCAGAAAAAACCAGTATGCCGATCGAAACAGTGATGATCGAACCTTTCGGCAGCGCCCAATTCCCCATGAGCCAGACCGGCTTTAAAGAACTGTTTGTGTCCAACATGAATGATTACGGTGGTCAGGCAGATACACATTTCAGTTGCAGCGCTCTTGAGTGCAAGGCTGCGCAGCCATGAAGCCCAGGGACACCTCCAATAGCCACTTCTGGTCAATGCTTGGGCTGTTTGCACTGTTGCTTTCGTTCTCCGTTCCGTCATGGGCTTTGCATTGCAAGTCAATCACAGGCGACTCTTATCTGACTGAGGATATTGGCCCGGTATCAGTGCCCGCGACGGTCCCTGATGGCACCATTATTTGGCGATCACGCACACACACGGTTCCAGCCGAATGCTGGAAACACCCTGATTCATATCCTGGTGAAGACGATCCCATCTATTTCTACGGAAACCCTTCGGGCATTTATTCCCCTGCCTGGGGGATTGAGTTTGGTCTGGTCTACAAAGGCCGAACAAACTGGGATGGCGACTGGAGTTCGTATCCTTCTGACGGTGTCTATACCGGTTATACCTCACACGCCTGCCCATGGACGGTTACCTATCCGGCGATGAAGCAATGCACTTTGGTGCGGGCCAATATTACGTTTCAGGTCGTGATTCGTAAGCGCGGATTGGAACCACTGAAAACACCGACTCAAGATACGTACGACGTTTTCCAGTTAGATGGGAAGTATGGTTTGTATGATGGCCCGTCAAACCCACACGGAAACTTCCGTTACCAACTGCGGGGTTTGCAAAATATTACCGGCACAGACTGCGTCGTTGATGTTACGGCTAAACCGGAACCGGGAACTGTCAACTTCGGAACGGTGCAAACCACCACCACAGGTTTTTCACCGCCAGCACCAACCAGAAGTTTCACTCTGGAGTTAAACAAGGTTTGCGAAACTGCCATCAATATTGGTGCGACCTTTGTGACGTCTTATAAAGACGGCGATTACATGATGTTGCCGGCAGCAAACAGCAAGTTCGGTATACAAATCCGGGATCAACTGAACAACCTGGTTCCATTTAACGAGCCTTTCCCTTTGGCCAAGTTTGAACCGAACCAGCCGCAAATTATCGTCCCATTTACAGCAACAATGGTGCCGATAGCAGCAGATATTGAGGAGGGACCATTTGAAGCAATGATGGTGGTCCAGGTGGTTTACTACTGAGTCATTGCCCGCTTGGGCGGTCTGCTCTTGCAAGAGATAAACCCTGCAAGGGCAGACTGCGCAATTGGCTAACGCGTTTACTCCACAAACAAATCCGTCATCAGCTCACCGCCATTTGGGTCGTAGCGGTATTGGTCGAAGTCGGTGACGCCTTGCTCTGCGAGGATTTCATCATCGATCAGCAGGCGGCCTGTCAGGCTGCGGCCGCTGGTGCTCAAGATGGCGTAAGCCGCATCGGCCATGATCGCCGGCGTGCGGGCATTTTTGAAAACTTGTGGCCCCCCCAACTCGAACTCAATGGCCGCTGTGGCAATCACCGTGCGCGGCCACAGCGAGTTGACACTTACGCCGTGCTTCTTGAATTCCTCACTCATGCCCAAGGTCAGCATGCTCATGCCGTACTTGGTCACGGTGTAAGGGCCGTACTGGGCGAACCATTTAGGATCGAGGTTCAGGGGCGGGGAGAGGTTGATGATGTGTCCGCCGCTTTGCTTGAGATAGGGCAACGCGGCCTGGCTGCAGACCATCACGGCGCGGGTGTTGATCTGGTACATCAGGTCAAAGCGCTTGGGTTCGAGCTTTTCCACGCCCACCAGTTTGATGGCCCCGGCGTTGTTGATCAGCGCATCAATTCCACCAAAGTGCTCGGCGGCCTTGGCCATGGCGGCGCGCACGGCTTCTTCATCGCGAACATCGAGTTGGATGGCCAGCGCTTTGCCGCCTGCGGCTTCCACTTCGGCTGCGACAGAGTGGATGGTGCCGGCCAGTTTCGGATGGGCTTCGGCGCTCTTGGCGGCGATTACGATATTGGCGCCATCAGCGGCTGCCTTAAGGGCGATTTCACGGCCAATGCCGCGACTGGCTCCGGTGATAAACAGGGTTTTACCTTGCAGTGACATATAAGCCTCCGGTGCTTTTTATTGTTTACGCGATGGGTCAAACCAACATCAGGGCACCTCTAAAAACTACCTACGTTGCCATCACTGCGTTAAAAACACGCTCAAAATGCTCATTTACACCACGTAAACTGCGCTTTTTCGCCTGTTTTTGCCTTGTGTTGACTGCCTTGCCTACGTTTTTAGAAGTTTCCTGCAAAGGTATGCGGTTAAACGAAACAGCCCCGCCGCAGCGCTGGTCGAAACCAGTACCGGGGCGGGGCCAGGCAGGGCCGGGGAGGTTCACGAATCAGGCTTCGTCTGCTTCGATCTCCACCAGCAGTTGGCGATTCTTAACCTGATCGCCTTTGTTCACACCGACGCGGCGGACGGTGCCGTCCACGCCTGCTTTAAGCGGATGCTCCATCTTCATGGCTTCCAGCACGACCAGCAGCTGGCCTTTGCTGACTTTGGCGCCTTCTTCCACCAGCACATCGACGATTGCACCATCCATCGGTGCCTTCACCGCGCCGCTGCTGGCGGCGTTCTGGCCACCGGCCGGTTCGTGGGTGACGTCGATCAGCTCCAGATTACCGAAGTGGCCGAACAGCCAGACTTTGTCGCCATCCAGATGGTACGCCTGACGACGGCGCACGCCATCTTGTTCCAGCGTCAGCCAGCGGTCATCGCTGTTGAGCAGTTTCAGCTCAACTTGTGCTTCACCCACTTGGGCGCGCACATGTGCTTGTGCACCGCTGCCGAGAACGTCGAGTTCGACGGTAAACTTCTGCTCGCCCTGTTTCAGGGTGAAGCGCCATGGCGCGCTGCCAGCACTGCGCCAGCCAGCCAGACCACCTTGGTGCGCATTGCTGTTGGCGGAAGCTTGATAGAGCAGGGCGGCGGCAATGGCCAGTTCGTTGGCTGCCGGGGCTTGCGGGGTCAGGCTTTCGTCGCTAGCGAAGTGCTCAGCGATAAAGGCAGTGGTGGCGTTACCGGCAGCGAATTCCGGGTTGGCCAGCAGGTTAGCGAGGAAGCGCTGGTTACCGTTAACGCCCAGCAGCACGCAGTTTTCCAGGGCACGAACCAGCTTGCGGCGGGCGTCCTCACGGGTTGCGCCGTAAGCGATGACTTTGGCCAGCATCGGGTCGTAGAACGGGGTGACTTCCTGACCTTCCACCAGACCGTGGTCGATACGCACGCCATCCAGTAGCTCAGGCTCCCAGCGCAGCACGCGGCCGGTTTGCGGCAGGAAGTTTTTAGCGGAGTCTTCAGCGTACAGACGCACTTCCATGGCGTGGCCGGTGAGCTGGATTTGCTCCTGCGTCAGCGGCAGCGGCTGGCCCTCGGCAGCACGGATTTGCCAGGCCACCAGGTCTTGCCCGGTTATCAGCTCAGTAACCGGGTGCTCTACCTGCAAGCGGGTGTTCATTTCCAGGAAGAAGAACTCGCCGCTGGCATCCAGCAGGAATTCCACCGTACCGGCACCCACGTAGTTCACGCTGGCAGCAGCTTTAACCGCGGCTTCGCCCATGGCTTTACGCAGCTCTGGGGTCATCACCGGGCACGGCGCTTCTTCAACCACTTTCTGGTGGCGGCGCTGTACGGAGCAGTCACGTTCACCGAGGTAAACGATGTTGCCGTGCTGGTCGCCGAATACCTGAATTTCCACGTGGCGCGGACGGATCACAGCGCGTTCCAGAATCAGCTCGCCGGAGCCGAAGGCGTTCTGTGCTTCGGAGCGGGCGGTGCGGATTTGTTCCTGCAGCTGGCTGGCTTCGTGGACCAGACGCATGCCGCGGCCACCGCCACCGGCGCTGGCTTTGATCATCAGCGGGTAGCCGATGCGGCCAGCTTCGGCGATCAGGGTTTCGTCGTCCTGCGCGGCACCTTCGTAGCCCGGAATGCACGGCACACCGGCTTCGAGCATGGCGATTTTCGACAGGCGCTTAGAGCCCATCAGGTGGATCGCTTCCACGGTCGGGCCGATAAAGACGATACCGGCGGCCTCACAGGCGCGGGCAAAGTCAGCGTTTTCCGAGAGGAAGCCGTAGCCGGGGTGGATGGCATCCGCGCCGGTCTTTTTCGCCGCAGCGATGATGTTATCGATCACCAGATAGGACTGGTTGACCTGCGCCGGGCCGATGCATACGGCCTCGTCGGCAACCTGTACGTGGCGCGCCCCGGCGTCGGCTTCGGAGTACACCGCCACGGTGCGGTAGCCGAGGTCCTTGGCGGTGCGCATTACCCGGCAGGCGATCTCGCCGCGGTTGGCAATCAGAATCTTATTGAATGCAGCCATTTTATCGTTCTACTCCTGCCGTCTAATCCACGCGGGGATTTACGTGGGTGGATCAGGGATGAGCGATCCACCGTGCGATCTTTATCGGTTTATTGCGCCCACTTGGCGGCACGTTTCTGCATAAAGGCCATGGTGCCTTCGATGCCTTCCGGGCCGGTCACTGCGGCGGCAAACTGCTCGGCAGCGCGATCCAGCAGGCTGCCCAGAGCTTCTTCTTCGGTATCCAGAATCAGCGCTTTGGTCAGAGCGTTGGCCTGTGGCGCGCACTGACGAACCTGACCGATGACTTCAGCCAGACGTTGCTCCAGAGCGCTGTCGCTGTTTTCGCAGTAGTGCACCAGACCCAGCCGCAGGGCTTCTTCACCGTTGAAACGGGCCGCCGTCAAAGCCAGACGGCGTGCCTGTGTCAGGCCCACGCGCTTGACCACGAAGGGGGCGATTTGCGCCGGCAGAATGCCGAGGGTGGTCTCCGGTAGACCAAATTTGCAGGCGCTGTCGGCAATGGCAATATCGCTGATGCAGGCCAGACCGAAACCACCGCCCAGCACGGCGCCTTCCAGTACGGCGATGACCACCAGCGGCGCACGTTGGAACTCTTCCAGCATGGCACCAAAGGCGCGGTTCAGTTCGCGGTAAGCGTCGCCGCCTTTGGCGCGGGCACCGGCCATGTCTTTGATGTCGCCACCGGCACAGAAGTGGCCACCGGCGCCACGCAGTACCAGCGCGCGCACGTCGGCCTGTTGGCTAACGTGAGCCAGCACGGCGCGCAGCTCATGCACCATCGCCAGGCTCATGGCGTTACGGCTGTCCGGACGGTTGAGGGTGACGTGCAGCACGCCGGCCTCAAGGTTCAACAGCAGTGTTTCGCAATTCGGTAATTCAGCCATTGCAGGCTCCTCAAATCATTCGCCTAACGCACTTCGTCTGTATCTGTGGGCGTTTTGTAGAGTGGATCGGGGCGCGCAGCCGTCGCTTTTTACATCCACCGTGCAATCTCAATGGTGGATCGGTGAAGCGTGATCCACCCTACATCACAGCCTGTAGGGTGGATCGGGGCGCGCAGCCGTCGCTTTTTACATCCACCGTGCGATCTCAATGGTGGATCGGTGAAGCGTGATCCACCCTACACACAGCCCCTTAGCCTTTCTTCTTGCCGGGCAGGGTGCCCATCATTTTGCAGATGATGCCGAGCATGATTTCGTCCGCACCGCCGCCGATGGAAACCAGACGCACGTCGCGGTAAGCGCGGGAGATCGGGTTGTCCCAGGTGAAGCCCATGCCGCCCCAGAACTGCAGGCAGCTGTCGGTCACTTCACGGCCCAGACGACCGGCTTTCAGCTTGGCCATGGAGGCCAGCTTGGTTACGTCGCGGCCTTTGATGTACAGCTCGGTGGCTTGGTACACCAGTGCGCGCAGGGCTTCGATTTCGGTCTGCAGCTCAGCCAGACGGAAGTGCACGTACTGGTTGTCGATTACCGGCTGGCCGAAGGTGTGGCGCTGGCGGGTGTATTCGATGGTCTGATCAACGCACAGCTCAAGGCCTTTGATGATGTTGGCCGCACCGAACAGACGCTCTTCCTGGAACTGCAGCATCTGCATCATGAAGCCTGCGCCTTCGTGGCCGATGCGGTAGCGTTGCGGTACGCGCACGTCATCGAAGAACACCTGAGCGGTCTCGGAAGAGCGCATGCCGAGCTTCTCGATGTGCGGGCTGAGGGTGATGCCCGGCGTATTCATCGGTACTACGATCAGGGATTTGTTGACGTGTGGTTTGTCATCGCTGGTGTTGGCCAGCAGGCAGATAAAGTCGGCTTGCGGGCTGTTGGTGATCCACATTTTTGCGCCGTTGATGATGTAGTCATCGCCGTCTTTGCGTGCAGTGGTTTTCAGGCCGGCCACGTCGGAGCCTGCGCCCACTTCAGATACACCGATACAGCCGATGGCGTCACCGGCGATAGCTGGTGTGAGGAACTCTTCACGCAGCGCGTCGGAGCCGAAACGGGCCAGCGCCGGGGTGCACATATCGGTCTGTACGCCGATGGCCAGTGGTACGCCGCCGCAATGGGCGGTGCCGAACTCTTCAGCAGCCACTACGGAGTAGCTGTAGTCCAGGCCCATACCGCCGAATTTTTCTGGCTTGGAGATGCCCAGCAGGCCCAGATCGCCGGCCTTTTTAAAGATCTCGCGCATCGGGAAGCGGCCGTCTTTTTCCCACTCTTCGACGTACGGGTTGATCTCTTTGTCGACAAAGTTTTTGACCGTGCGGCGCAGTTCTTCGTGTTCTTGAGTGAAGTTCATCGTTGTTATTCCTTCTTTCAAATTGGTCAGTTCGAGACTGCGGTTCGGTTACAGACGGGCCACACCAAAGGTGCTGGCTTTCAACGGACGCACACGGGCTTCGTCGCAGATGTCGAGCAAAAAGCCCAGCAGTTTGCGGGTGTCACGCGGGTCGATCAGGCCGTCATCCCACAGGCTGGCGGTGCCGTACAGCGCGGTGGACTGGCTGTCCAGTTTCTGCGCAGTGACTTGCTCCAGCATGTCGAGCATTTTCGGGTCGGCTTCTTTGCCTTCTTTTGCATGCTTGTCTTCGGTGACGATGCGCAGCACCTTACCGGCCTGCGCGCCACCCATCACGGCGGTGCGGCTGTTCGGCCAGGCGAAGATAAAGCGCGGGTCCAGACCACGGCCGCACATGGCGTAGTTACCGGCACCGTAGGAGCCGCCGACGACGATGGTCAGCTTCGGTACGGTGGCGTTGGCCACAGCCTGAATCATTTTCGAGCCGTGCTTGATCACACCGTTCTGCTCGGACTCAGTGCCGACCATAAAGCCGGTGGTGTTGTGGAAGAACAGAATCGGCGTGTTGCTCTGCTCGCACAGCTGAATGAACTGCGCCGCTTTGGCCGCGCCACGCGGAGTGATCGGGCCGTTGTTGCCGATAAAGCCGCACGGCTGACCTTCGATTGCAAGGTGGCCGCACACGGTCTGGCTGTCGAACTCGTTTTTAAAGTCGAGGAACTCAGAGCCGTCAGCGATGCGGGCGATAATTTCGCGCACGTCGTAAGGCTTTTTCGCATCGTTCGGCACGATGCCCAGCAGCTCTTCAGCCGGGTACAGCGGCTCGCGCCAGGTCTTCTGCGGGCGAGTCGGCAGTTGAGCATTCCACGGCAGCATGCCGAGGATTTCACGGGCCAAGCGCACGCCGTCGGCATCGTTCTCAGCCAGGTATTCAGCAGTACCGGCAACCTGTGCGTGCATCTCTGCGCCACCCAGTTGCTCGTCAGTGGCGATTTCACCGGTCGCGGCTTTCAGCAGAGGCGGGCCAGCGAGGAACATTTTCGCCTTGCCGCGTACAACCACCACGTAGTCAGACAGACCCGGCTGGTACGCACCACCGGCGGTGCTGGAACCGTGCACCACCGTAATTTGCGGCAGCCCCATGGCTGACATGCGCGCCTGGTTGGCGAAGCCACGGGCACCTTCAACGAAGATGTCTGCGGCGTAGTTCAGGTTGGCACCGCCGGACTCGGCCAGGGTCACCACCGGCAGTTTGTTCTCGAAGGCAATCTGCTGCAGACGCAGGGACTTCTTCAGACCGGTCGGGGAGATGGTGCCGCCTTTAATGGCGCTGTTGTTGGCCAGCACCAGGCAACGGATGCCAGAGATGTAGCCGATCCCGGCGATGATGCCGCCACCGGCCATGCTGCCGTCTTTATCGTCGTGCAGCTTGTAACCGGCCAGGGAGGACAGCTCAAGGAACGGCGCGCCCGGATCGAGCAGCAGGTTCAGACGTTCGCGCGGCAGCAACTGACCACGGCGCTCAAACTTGGCTTTGGCTTCGTTAGCCTTATCCAACACCTTTTGTTCGACTTCACGGAAGCTCTGGATTGCAGCGAGCATGGCATCACGGTTCTGGGCGAAACCTTCGCCGTGAACGTCAATTTCCGACTGGATGACTGGCATCAGATTTACTCCTTGAACACTTCAGGCAAATAGGCCCGGTGGAAACCGTTATAGGACTCGCTGTTCTTCGCTTTGCCGAGGGTCCAGGCACGGGTGCCCTGGCTGGCGGCACCATCAATGCGGATGGTGTTGCCGCTGATGAAATTAGCGCCGGGGGAGAGCAGGAAAACGATGGCCGCAGCAATCTCGGATTCGGTGCCAATGCGCTGCAGCGGCACGTGATCCTTGAGGTTGCGGATCATGGTTTTCATCGACTCCGGATAAGTGTCCATGCCACTTGAGGCGACCCAACCCGGCGCTACGGCGTTAACCCGCACACCGGCGTGGCCCCACTCGTAAGCGGCGGTCTTGGTGAAGTTCTCCATGCCGGCGCGAGCTGCACCGGAGTGGCCCATGCCCGGCATGCCGCCCCACATGTCTGCGAGCATGTTGACGATGCTGCCGCCATGCTTGCTCATGCTTTGCATAAACACTTCTTTAGCGATGAGGAAGCCACCCACCAGATTGGTACGCACCACGGCTTCAAAGCCTTTCTGGTTGATGCCAATCAGCGGGGCAGGGAACTGGCCGCCGGCGTTGTTGACCAGATGATGAATCTGCCCGCGCTCGGCGATGATCGCCTTGACCATGGCCTTGACCGCTTCTTCATCGCGGATATCGCAGGCGTGGAAGCTGACTTCACCGCCGTCTTCACGGATTTCTGCGGCGGTGTTTTCCAGCTTCTCCAGTTTGCGTCCTACCAGCACCACGTGTGCGCCCAAATGGGCCAGCTCGTGAGCTACGCAGCGACCAATGCCGCTGCCGCCACCGGTGACCACGATGGTCTGGCCGCTGAACAGGCCCGGCTTGAAGACTGAGTCATATGCCATTGTTGTTTTTGTCCTATTCATAAGGCAGAAGCCATGTCAGGTGTCTTCCGCCAAAAGCTGGTGGATGAATAAAGCGTCATCCACCCTACACAGTGTTCGTCAGTCCCGTAGGGTGGATCGCGTTTTATCGATCCACCAATAAGGGCAACACCAGCCTTACAGGCTCGCCGCCAACTCTTTAGGTACCGCTACCGGGAACTCCAGCAACTGCTGAGCAAACGCCTTGCCTTGCGGGTCGATGCGCAGGGAGGCAACGCCGCCGCCGCCCAGTGCGTTTTCCAGCAGGAAGTTCAGGCTGTTAGTGCCAGGCAGATGCCAGCGGCTGACTTTGCTCTTGCCGCCTTCAAGGGTGTGGCCCATCCACTTGGCTACTGCGCTTTCAGTCAGCGCTGCAGCAATCCACGGCAGGTATTCGGCTTTGCGCGCCATCACACCGATGTTGCTGTGGTTGCCTTTGTCACCCGAACGGGCCACGGCCAGTTTCACCAGCGGCACGGTCACATCGCCCTGGCCTTGCGGTTGGGCTACGGCCACATCAGCGCCGATCAGCTCAGCGTTGTAGGCAGGGAGTTCAGGCAGGCTAACCGGTGTGCGCTCGCCGTTGATTTCCACTTCCAGGTTGCACGCGCTCTTGTCAGCGAGGAAGGAGAACAGGCGGATGATCGGGTAAACCGTCGGGCGGCCGCCGACGATGCCGGTCAGGCCCGGAGCCATACCGGTCGAGGCTTGGGCGATCTCGCGGGAGAACAGCACCAGTGCTTCCTTCTTGGCGTGGCTGACGGCCAGTTTCACGATCACTTCGCGGGTGTCTTTGCGCTGGCCTTGCGGGCCGTAAGTGGCCTCGGTGCCGAGCAGCTCAATGTTTACGTCGCGGTAAGGGCCCCAGCCGCGCTCGATAAACATTTCCTGAGTCTTATTGATGATCGCCTGGCTCACGCGCTCGGCCTTGGCCACGGCGTCGATACCGGCCAGCAGGCAGCTGGCGGTGCAGCGGAAACCGTCCGGGTGAGTGGCGCTGACTTTGTATTGGTCGGTCGGCGGCAGGCCTTTAGCGCCTTTAACCGATACAACGTTCTCAGCGACTTGTTCGAGTTTTACTTCGCTGAAATCGCAGATCACGTCGGGCAGCAGGTAAGCGCGTGGGTTGCCGATTTCATAGAGCATCTGCTCGCCCACGGTGAATGGCGTGACCAGACCGCCAGTGCCTTCCGGCTTGCTGATGGTGAAACTGCCATCTGCGCTGGCTTCAATAATCGGGAAACCGATGTGCTCGTAATCCGGTACGTCGCGCCAGTCGGTGAAGTTACCGCCGGTGCTTTGTGCGCCACATTCAACCAGGTGACCGGCCAGTGCGGCTTGGGACAGCTTATCGAAGTCGCTCCAGCTCCAGCCGAACTCATGCACCATCGCACCGCTGACCACAGCGCTGTCGACCACGCGGCCGGTGATGACGATGTCAGCGCCCTGATCCAGCGCAGCAGTAATGCCCGGCGCGCCGAGGTAAGCGTTCATTGATACGCAGAATGGCGGCAGCGGGTTGCCGTTAAACATCTCTTTAGTACCGGCCTTGGCCAGCTCGCCCAGCTTCGGCTGCAGGTTGTCACCGTGCAGCACGGCGATCTTCAGGCTTACACCCGCTTTTTCGCAGGCAGCGGCCATGGCGGCTGCGCAAGCAGTCGGGTTAACGCCACCGGCGTTGCTGATCACGCGGATTTTTTTCTCGGCGATCTCGCCCAGCAGGGGAGCCAGTACTTCAACGAAGTCCTTGGCATAGCCTTCGTCCGGCTTCTTCATTTTCGCGCCAGCCATGATCGACATGGTGATCTCGGCCAGATAGTCGAAAACCAGATAATCAATGGTGGCACCGCGCACCAGTTGGGCAGCAGCAGTGGAAGTGTCGCCCCAGAAGGCGGAAGCGCAGCCGATGCGTACTGTTTTTGTCATTGGAATAAGCCCGCAGCACAGGATTAAGGTGAAATGAAGGCTACCAAGCAAGCGCTTGGTTGAAAAGACCCTGTTTGTGTTTCTTTGTTAAAAATGTGCCAAGCGCTTGCTTGGTTGGTCTGTAGCGCATAAATTCCCCTGCAATTTGCGTATATGTCAGTTCTATGGCACGGAATTCGGGCACTTGAGCCGGTTTTAGCGTGGTTTAACTGGCGCATCAGGATTTTGGAGAAGACAAAGTGGACGATCAGAAAGCCCAGGCCGTGCTGCAGGAGTTGGTCAGTGGCGGGCAAATCACCGACCCGGAAAGTGCCCGCGGTAAGCTGCTGCAAACCGCCGCGCACCTGTTTCGCAGCAAGGGTTACGAACGCACCACCGTGCGTGACTTGGCCAGTGCGGTAGGGATTCAGTCCGGCAGCATCTTCCACCACTTTAAAAGCAAGGACGAAATCCTCCGCTCAGTGATGGAAGAAACCGTCCGCTACAACACCGCCCTGATGCACGCCGCCCTCGCCGAAGCCAGCGACCTGCGCGGCCGCGTATTGGCGCTGATCCGCTGCGAACTGCAATCGATTATGGGCGGCACCGGCGAGGCCATGGCCGTGCTGGTTTATGAATGGCGCTCGCTGTCAGAAGAAGGGCAAGCCTTTATCCTTGAACTGCGCGACCAGTACGAACAACTTTGGCTGCAAGTGCTCACCGAAGCCAAAGAAGCCGGCTTCGTCAAAGCTGACCCCTTTATCCTGCGCCGCCTGCTAATGGGCGCACTGAGCTGGACCACCACCTGGTTCCGCCCCGAAGGCCCGATGCCGCTGGATCAGTTGGCGGAAGAGGCCCTGCATATGGTGTTGAAAGAAGGGTGAGGTAGGTTTAGGGGATATGTAGGCGCTGCATCAACTTGAACGCTGTGCCGGCCTTACCTGACACCTTGAACCGAAAAAGCCTGAACGGCCTGCTGGTAAAGTTGATACGGTTTATGATGATCCCAGAGACGCGATGACAGAGCACTATGCAAATAGCGCTCTGTCTCTCATGGCATATCTCTCAGTTAGATATCTCTGGCAATCAGTTCAATTTCTTCGTCTAGCTCAGGGTAGTGAAGTAGCCCAGAGTCTTTCGTAAGTATAAGCAAGCCGGTTTTTAGGTATGCCCAATCATCTGCGGAGTAGCCATGGGAATAGGAGTTGGTTTCAATAATTCCTACCACTACGCCTAAGTCCCCAGCATCAACTCTGACTTGATCGCCGACCTTAATTTCCTCTCCAGTTACATATTTCATAATGGGCCTCAGTTGGCGAAGTGCTCCATTGGCACTGCAGTTGCTGGGAGCTGCTCTGGCTTTAGAACGTAACTCTGCTTCTGCCAGAAGCATTGGCAGTTATTTGGGTTCTGGTGCGCAATGAACATGTTGTGATGGGAGCCGTAAACGCCATGCTGCATTTGGTCGTCTGGAATAACGTCAAGCGGTCTATATCCCAAGGTGCCAACGGGAATAATTCTTCCGCTAACAGTTCTGCATGGCGGGCAGGTTTTGGGGCAATTCTTGGTTTCTGTCTCGGTACTAGTTTGTGGGGTAGAGCCGGAAATAGATGCGGTAAGCACCGCCCCTCCCAACAGCCCACCCATCGTCCAAAAACCTGCGCCGGCGGTAGCACTTGTTCCGGCCCCTCCCAGGGCTCCAAGCCCCAAGAACCAGACTAGCCTCCCATCAGGGTCGAAGTTATTGATCGGATTCTGGTAGGCGTACCCATAGGTATTCAAGCCGCCCTTGAGCCCAATCGGGTCGCTCTCGACATAGCGCCCCGTCTGCGGGTCGTAATCCCTGAAGTAGTTGTAGTATAGCCCGCTTTCACTGTCGTAGTACTGCCCTGGGAAGCGCAGATTAATTGCGCTCAGGCCGCTGCCAGAGGTTTCAATTGCAATTCCTTCACCAAACGCATTGGACTTCCAGCGCCAGACTTCTTGGCCTGCATGGTTAGTAGCCAGCCGTGGTGTGTTGAGGTGGTCGGCGTGCAGGTAGAAGGCGGTGGTTGCGGTCACAGCGCCCAATGCATCGTAGTTAATGCTCAGGCCGCCGATAGGCAGGCTGTCGAGCCACAGGTAGTACTGGCTGCTGAGTTTTGTGCCGGTGTTGGTGTAGTGGGTATCAGAAAAGAAAGTGGGGGATAAAGCACCATGCAACTTACTCGCACGCGTGGTTCTCGCTTTCAGAGGAAGGTCAGGCCTTTATCCTCGAATTGCGCGACCAGTACGAACAACTCTGGCTGCAAGTCCTCACCGAAGCCAAAGAAGCCGGCTTTGTCAAAGCCGATCCTTTTATCCTGCGCCGCCTGCTGATGGGCGCACTGAGCTGGGCCACCACCTGGTTCCGCCCCGAAGGCCCGATGCTGCTGGATCAGCTGGCGGAAGAGGCGCTGCATATGGTGTTGAAGGAAGGGCGAGGTAGGTTTGGGGGATATGTAGCGCTGTACCGACGTGAACACCCAGCTGGCCTAACGTGACACCTTGAACCGAAAAAGTCTGAACGGCCTGCTGGGGGCGATAAAGTAGAACTAACGGGCTGCCAAAGTGGAAGCGATAAAAGAATATTGAATTTCTTACAAGGATTTTGTTGGCACCCCACGTGGGATCTGCAGTTTCTAGAGGTAGGTGGAGTGCCATACTTACTTGGTGGGCTTATGCCTCTGCGAGAGGGCAAATAATTATTGAGTCTCCGTCCAAGGCATCACACAAGAAAAACTCCTTGCGCCCCTTAAGATTTTCTCTGTTTGAGACCTCACTTTTTATAACTCCAAGTATTCTCGTGGAACGGCCAGCTCTGAGGGTTTTTGCAATCTCAATTGGCGTGGCCTTACGGATGTCTGCTAGAAATATTGGGTTGCCAGCTAAAAGTGTATAGTCATGATTTTCTAAAAATTTATCTCCTACCTTTGAGTATCCTGCCTCACATAACATGAATGCTTGCTTTTTTTCAGCGCATAAGTCTTGAATGAGCCGCGCAGCGTCCTCTAGGCATTCAACTCGCTCAACCCACTTTCCAGATACATCCTGTCGAATATCCAGCAGTTCATTTATTGAGTCGCCTGGATTTGATTTCGCAATCAAAGAGAAGTCGGCATTATCAGGGAAAATTATAATTGCCTGATCTAATTTGAGCTTGTCACTGGAAGCTAGAAGCCCAATTCCCTCAGCCGCAGAGATCCGTTCTAAAATATGGTCTGTCCACGCGGCAGACGTCTCAGATACAAGAATTCTATTCATCGTCATCAACCTTACTGTGGCGTCCAGCCATTGCCGTAATTATCCCAACGTTTGCCAGTTGGATCCGTATATGTGACGTGAGGATCCTTTCCTGGAGGGTGGGTCCTATCGTCATGGAGTGATTCGCCAGAGCTAGGGTTATACCAAGCCCCCTCTCTAGAACCTGGAGTACCCTTACCGCGCCATTCCCAACCCTCACCAGGTGGCTGAGTTGGATCCTTAGGCACAGATGGTGGGTTGTCTGGTTGGTCCGACGACTCATTAAATAGCTTGTCGCCTAGGTACCAACTCAATCCGGCTCCGATACCTGCACCAATGACACCACCTACTAAGGTCCCTACGCCAGGGCATATCGCTGTTCCGGCTGCTGCCCCTGCCTCTGCGCCAGGTGCAGTAAGTACGCTTAATCCTCTTGGATCCGTGTATCTATGCGGGTTCCCCAACACATATCCATAAGTATTCAGCCCCGCCTTGAGCCCCATCGGATCGCTCTCGACATAGCGCCCAGTCTGCGGGTCGTAATCGCGGAAGTAGTTGTAATACAGCCCGCTTTCACTGTCGTAGTACTGTCCTGGGAAGCGCAGATTAATTGCGCTCAAGCCGCTGCCGGGTGCCTCGACTGCACTGCCTTCACCAAACGCATTGGATTTCCAGCGCCAGACTTCTTGGCCTGCATGGTTAGTAGCCAGCCGTGGTGTGTTGAGGTGGTCAGCGTGCAGGTAGAAGGCGGTGGTTGAGGTCACAGCGCCCAATGCATCGTAGTTAATGCTCAGACCGCCAATAGGCATGCTGTCGAGCCACAGGTAGTACTGGCTGCTGAGTTTTGTGCCGGTGTTGGTGTAGTGGGTTTCGCCTAGCAGTTGGCCATCTGGGCCGTAAAGAAATGTGGTAATTCCACTGCTGGTGATCTTGTGGGTACGTTGGCCGAGGGCGTTGTAGCTGTATTCGGCGACCACATTGCCGGAAATCCTGACTTTGCTTAAACGCCCTTGCGCGTCGTACTCCAGTTGGCGGGTGGCGCGGTCTTGAGTCAGGTTTCCTGCGGCATCGCTGGTGACTGGCTGGCTGTCGATTGCGGTCAGGCGGTTGCTGTTTGTGGCGTAGCTCAACGCGGTGGCCGTGCTGCTTAGCGGCTGACCATTGCTATCTAGCTCAGTGACGGTTTTACCTGTGCGGTTGCCGACTGCGTCATAAGCGTATTCCTGGCGCCCGCTGCTGTGTTCTTCCTTAGTCAGGCGGTCGAGTGCGTCATAGTCATAGGCTAGGTCGCCGAACATGCCGCTTTGCAGGGTCTGGATATTGCTGTTGGCGTCATAGCTGTAACTGGCTTGCCATGTCGTGCCGACATTTTGTTGTGTAAGCCGGTAATCCTGATCGTAGGTGCGGGTCAGGGTCAGGCCATTGGCCCAGCTCAGGCTCTTAAGTGGACCGAATGGCGCATAGCTCAAACCGCTGGCAAATGAGGCCGGTGGCTGCTGGCCGATCACAATATTGACGGCTGTTACCTGCCCGCCTGCATTACGCGGGAACTGCACCGCAAAGCCGGCAGGATAGGTGATGCCGGTCAGCTGATTGGCTGCATCGTAGGCGTAGGTGAGGCTGTCGTAGGTGCTATTACCTGCCACCTGCACTGAACGAATCTGCTCTATCAGATTGCCCCGTGCATCGTACTGATAGCCAATCAGGCCGCTGGCATCCTGTTGAGCGGTGAGCCTGCCAATGCCGTAATTGCCATTGCTGGTCATGTCGTAGCTGTATTGCACATTAAGTGCAGGTGTAGCCGGGTACTGCTTGTGAGTCAGGCGATTCAGCGCATCGTAGGTGTAGGTTGTTACCACACCACGCGCATCGGTCTTGCTGATAACGTTACCGGCTGCATCGTGACTGTAGAGGGTGGTGCCGCTGTCGGGGCTGATCTGTTTGGTCAGGTTGCCCAGGCCATCGTACTCATACTGGGTGACGACACCGCGAGGATCAGTCACCTGCGTGAGGTTGTCCTGAGCGTCATAAGACAAGGCGCTCACGCCATTCAGCGGATCAGTGCTGGATACCAGCCGATCAAGGGCGTCGTAGCTGCTGGTTGTGCTCTGTGATTTGGGCGTGGTGCTGAGGGTGGGGTTGTCGTTGAGGTCGTAACCGAATTGGGTCGTCTGGCTGGCCGCACCAATTGAACGCAACAACCGCCCAAGCTCGTCATACACCCAACTTTGCTGCTGAGTCAGTGTGCTGCTGGCGTCTTTCAAGCGCTGGGCAGTGCGATTGCCCATGGCGTCGTAGTCGTACTCGACCGACTCGCCTAGGTTATTGGTGATTTTGGTTAAGCGGCGTGCAGCGCTCCAGGTGTATTGCAGCCAACTGCCGTCACCACGGATAACCTTGGTGATCTGGCCAATGGCATCGTGCTCAAAGCTGGTGGTGCTACCAGCAGTTGTGCTGGATGTCAGCCATCCTTGCGGGCTGTAGGTCAGGGTTGTAGTGACGCTGTTCGCGTCGACAACTGTCTGCGGGTTACCCAGTGCATCAAAGTTGGATAGCTGGGTTGTATGCCCGAGCGCATTGGTAACTTGAGTGAGTCGGCCCTGAGCATCATAGGCATAGGTGGTGACGTCACTTACATCGGTACGTGGGCCGTTAGCTGTTTCGATCAAGCCAAGGCTGTTGTAGGTGTAACTCCAGCTGCGATCAGCGGCGTGAGAGAGCGCAGAGCCTGTTGAGGCAGTTATGATCAAGCTGAGCAGACTTATAAGGCGCAGTATATTCATTTGATTCAGTTCCCTCTGCAATCAACGTGGTGTAATTGTTTGGCTGAGCTTCTACCCTTGTGTGTTGTAGGTATAACTTGTTATCTGATTTGGTTCGGTAATGCTTACAGGAAGAAACAGGGTAGGGTGCCATTCTGTGGTGATGGTGCGAGCTTGAGGTGTGCCCGCTGCTTCGGTGCGAGAAATTTCTAGGTCGCGTTCGTTGTAATCGTAAGTCGTGAGATTACCTTTTTTATCAAGCTTGGTTTTTAGCAAGCCGCGATTATCGTAGGTGAAGGTTGAGTTGCTGTTGGGGCAAAAGCTCAGTGTTGTATTACCGCTAGGTTGATAGTCTGTTTCGAGCTGAAATTTATTACCAATGGCGAAGTTGATGGGGTTGTCTGCTTGTGTGCTGGGGCAGGAGTCGGATGGGCCTTTTTGTTTGAGGTAAGGCTCTGGAATTATGCAGTGACCATTAATTACCTGCTTGGGGAGATTGCACGATGTGTTGCATATGAGCCCTTCGTGGCCATATGGGCACGACTGAGATACTAAGGTGGCCCAGCCAGCATACTGATTTCCACAGGTTGGACAGTACATTGATGTATAGGCTCGATAACAACTGTAGTAAGTAGGTGCTACTTCGACGGTTAACAATGTCCAATGCCATGCTTCTTGGGGGGGGCGGTAACTGCTGTACATGCCGAAATATAGTCGCTATGTCGCGTTGGGGGTATACCTGACGGTTGCGTGTACCAATATGCAGCCCAATAAGTAACAGTCGATGCCGATGCGGTATTCACCCATATAGACAGTGCAACCATGCTGCATGCTATAAGCCTTTTAATAATAGTAAGAAGCATACGCATGCTGGATTTCTTAGGGTTAGTGAAGACTCGTGACCTAAAGCTGTAGAGAGTTCTCATATTCAGATCCTTTGAATTCGGAGCGTATTTAAATTTCCTATAACGCGAACCTACTCAAAATAGCTCGGGTGGTCTATAGGTGCTAGTGCGAGGGCCAAAATATGATGTGACTGTGATGAACGTAACAATAGAGAGCGCAGAGTATCAATTTATATTTTATGCCTACGTGTCTGGGCAATTGAAGTGTGGTTTAGAAGCGGCAAGGATTTTCTCGCTAAAACAATGCTTTAGTCGCTAAATTCTTGAGATTTTTTAAGATAAAGCAGAGGGGCACAGTTTGAGCCTGGTACCTAATAATCACCAAAATATTCTGCGAGTTGAACTTCAGTGCCGGCTGTGGCGTTATCTATGGTTCTCCAGTGTTTTCCTATATTTCGCTAATATGGGGGCGCTTCTTTTCAGGAGGTCTCTGTATTCTCCCAACAAAAAAGTCAGTAAGATCAATTGATTAGTGGGATAAGTCGAGTTCATTATTTGTGCACTACTAATCACTGCGCCCTGGGGTTCGTGACAGTAAGTGCCTCATATACCCGTTCACGTCGGCATATTTCCCCCTTCACAGACACCCTGCGAAGAGGGCCTGATCGCCAGGACTCTAATTTCAAACAATGATATCCATTCGCGGTTTTGTAGTTCTGCTTTGGTGCTGAATGTGCGGATTTCGTTTAAAGCTGGCCGTCCATCAGATGAAAAGTTGTGCTGTAGCGCAAATACAGGGGAGAAACGTTCCCAGTCGCTTCTGTAGATTCCATCGATAGTGAGCGGCGGATTAATCTGTGTTAATCCGCCTTGCATTCGTGTAGTGCCTCTAAGCCATCGGCAACCGCAGCGGATAGCTCAGCAGCAAGATGTGCAGAGTATTAACTGCCAGATGCACCGCTATCGCCAGGCTGATGCGGCCGCTGAAGTGGTACACCAAGCCGTAACCCAGCCCGGCAACGCCGGCGAGCAAGGCGAAGAGGGGGCTGAAGGGTAGGTGGACGGCTGCAAAAATAGCCGTGCTGATGCCGATGCCCGTCCAAGCGCCGAGCCAGCGCACCAATTGGGTTTGTAGCAGGCCACGGAAGAGCAATTCCTCAGCCAGTGACACCACGCCTAGATTGACTAGCAGCCACAAGCCTAAGCCTTCCGGCCGCTTGGGTTGCCAGCCGACCAAGCCGGTGCTCAGTGCAAGTAGGGGCACTGCAATTAAAGTGGCGAGGGCGACCAAGGCGGTTTGTTTAGGATTACTCAGCGTTTTGCGGGGTTGGCCTAGCCACCAGGCCAGCAGGATTATTCCAGCGGTCAGTTTGTCCCAGCCAAACCTAAGGCTATAAGGCGGCGCATCATCACTGAGTTGGCGTGCAGGCCAGAGCGTGATGCTGCCAAACCCCGGTAGCAAATGAAATACCAACGCTGCGCAGCCGAGCAAAGCCAGCAGCCACCAAACACCCGTCGGCAGGGATTTCTCACCCAGTAAGAGCAGAGCGCTGAGCAACACCGCCAGTGCTAACCCAGTCGATTGAATGAAGCCAAGTCCATAGCCGAATGCCAGGCAGAGCATTGGCAGAACGAGGCGGAATTGTAGGGACAGCAGTGGTGTATTGGGATGAGTCATTGCGCGCTCCAGAACAGGTGATTGGCAAGCGGATCGCTTGAGCGCAATAAGTGCGTGGGAGCGTTGAGTGTGGATGTGTCGAGTTCAGCCGTCGGTAAACAGAAGTGCAGCGCCATACAACCTCCTTTTGTAAGCGCTCCACCGTACCGCGTTGATCGCAGTTTTGTCATGCCAGGGATGTGTTGCCTGAGCTTTTCGTACAGAACCTACGAGCCCTTTCTCAGCGCCGCATGCTGCGGGTTAAACGTCACTACCGCCAATGTAGCGAACAGCAGCGTCAGTCCCACGCAAATCCCCAGCGCCATGCCATTCACCCGTTCATACAGCGCATAGCGCACCAGTTCAGTGGCGTGGGTGAAGGGGTTGATGGAGCACAGCCAGTACAGCCATTCGCTGGCTTCCTGCATCTTCCACAGCGGATACAGCGCAGATGACAGAAAGAACATGGGGAAGATGACGAAGTTCATCACCCCGGCAAAGTTTTCCAGCTGGCGGATGCCGTTGGACAGCAGCAACCCCAGCGCGCTGAGCAGCAGGGCGACTAGCAACAACGCAGGCAAAGCAGCCAGCAGACCCCACGCAGGCGGTTGCACGCCATACAGCCAGGCAATGCCGAGAAAGGCATAGACCTGCAGCAGCGAGATCAGGGCGATGGCCAGCAGCTTCGCGCTGAGCAAGAAGGCTCTTGGCAACGGGCTGGTGAGCAGCACGCGCATGCTGCCCATTTCCCGGTCGTAGACCATGGACAACGAGCCTTGCATGCCGTTGAACAGCAGAATCATGCAGGCCAGGCCTGGCACGATGTAGGTTTCATAGGTGATGTAGGTGTCGTACGGGGCGATGATGGCGATGCCCAGCGCAGCACGAAAGCCAGCTGCAAACACCAGCAGCCACAGCAACGGTCGCACCAGTGCGCTGAGAAAGCGGCTGCGTTGCAGGACGAAGCGCAGCCATTCGCGCAGCACGATGCCTTTGAGGCAATACCAGTAGGCATTCATCACAACACTCCGGACATCATCATGCGGCAGGCTTAGGGTTAGCGGTCAGGCGGGCGAAGCTGGCGGCCAGATCGGTTTCGCCTTCCTCACGAATGCTCTGCACTGTGCCTTGCGCTACCAAGCGGCTGCGATTGAGCAGGAACAGGGCGTCGCTGTCGTGGATTTCATCCAGCAGGTGAGTGGTCCACAGTACGGCTAGGCCGCTGTCGCTGCACAGTTGGCGCACGTGCTGGTTGAGCGCTAAACGGCTGGCCGGGTCGAGGCCGACGCTGGCTTCATCCAGAAGCAACAATTGCGGGCGGTGTAGCAGGGCACGGGCGATTTCTACGCGGCGACGGTGGCCGCCGTTAAGGTCGCGCACTTTTTCTTTACGTCGCTCGCTGAGTTGCTGGCGCTCAAGTTCTTCATCAATGCGAATCTGCGCCGCTTTGCGGCCGATCCCGTGCAGCGCTGCGTGATAGTGCAGGTTATGCTCGACGCTTAAATCCAGATCCAGCGTGCTTTGCTGAAACACCACACCCAGTTGCGCCAACGCCTGGCGCGGTTGTTTACGCAGGCAGTGGCCCATCACCCGAATCTCGCCCTGTTGCAGGTCGTAGAGGCGGGTGAGCAGGGCAATAAGCGTGGATTTACCCGCGCCGTTGGGGCCGAGCAGGGCGGCGAAAGTACCGGGCGCAACGCTGAAACCCACGTCTTGCAGAGCAAGGCGTGGGCCATAGGCGAAGCGGATGTTATCCAGCTCCAGTGCCATCATGGGGTGACAACCACGCCCCATGGGTAGCGCCCGACTTTGATCGACTTGATCACTTTCAACGAAGCCACATCAATCACCGATACGTCGCTGCTAACGCCATTGGTGGTCAGCAGGTATTTCTGGTCCGGGGTGAATGCCATGTGCCACACGCGGCGGCCAACCAGCAGGTAATCGAGTACTTCATAGGTTTTGGCATCGACCACGGCAACGTGGTTAGCCGGGCCGAGCGCGACAAAGGCGTACTTGCCGTCTTTGCTCAGCTTGACCCCAACCGGCTGCACTTTGTCAGGGTGGACGCCTTTGATGGCGAAGGTCATGACTTTTTCGATCTGGCGAGTCGCAACGTCAATGATGCTGACGGTGCCGCCGATCTCTGCCGAAGCCCACAGGCGCTTGCCGTCCAAATCAAATTCGACATGACGCGGGCGTTGGTCAACCAGGGTGTTGTCCACCAGTTGTTGGGTGCTGGTGTCGATCCAGTGCAGCATGTTGGTGGTTTCGCTGGTGTTCACCGCCCACTTGCCATCCGGGCTGACGGCCATGCCTTCCGGTTCTACGCCGACATCGATCTGTGCCAGCACTTCGTCAGTCTGGGTATCAACGACGGTAGCCAGGGCATCGTCTTCGTTGGAGATGTACAGCCAGCGGTCATTCGGGTGCAGGGCGAACTGCTCCGGGTCTGCGCCGGACGGCAGTTCTTTGATGATCTTACGGGTGGCGAGGTCCATCACCTGCACGCGGTCGGAGTCACTGGCGCAGATGTACAGCAACTTGTTGTCGCTGGACAGCAGCAGGCCGCGCGGACGCTGGCCGACCGGAATGGTTTCGGTGACTTCCATCTTGTCCATGTCGATGACGGTGATGCTGTCGTCTTTCTCGTTGGACACATAGGCCGTGGCCGCCAGGGCAGCACTGCTGGCCAGAGTCAGGCCGATGCTCAGTGCGAGTGATGTCAGACGCATGGGGTTTATCCTCTTGTTCTAGTCGGGACTGCCCAGTGCGGGTGGCGCTGGGCAGGTGCAGGGGTTCAGGCCTGATCGGCCAGGTTGCAGGTTACTTCCGGCTGATCAAAGCCGAGGCTGTCCAACTCGCTGGTGGGATGGAGGAAGCCGTCTTGCGGTGAAGTGGTCACCAATGCACGGGGATGCACGACCGGGATTGGTTGGCGCAACTGGCCATTCCAGCTGCGGAAGCTCAATTTGCGGCCCTTGAAGCCATCCAGCGGCAGGTCGTTGCTCAGGGACAGTTGGCGAATGGCCGGAGCATCGGTGCTGCGCAGTTTGGTCACGGCGCTGGCGATGCTGCGTACGCCGATCCAGGCGGCGAAGTCGCGGTCGTTCATCCAGCGTTTAGCGTGGGCTTCAAAGCGCTTTTGCAGTTGGGCAGCACCGTAGGTTTCCACGGTTTTGTGCCAGCCGGTCGGCGTCAGGCCTTGGGTGCCCGCTACTGGGCGCGGGAACCAGGTTTGATAGGGCACGTACTCGCCGAAGTCGCTACGCTCATCGGCCACTACCACCACGTCGTATTCGGCGGTTTGGGTGAACAGCGGCATTTCTGATTGGGCGCTGCGACGCTGGTCGTTATCAAAGCTCCAGGGCTTTTCCGCCACAATCTTGTGACCGAAGCGTTTGGCGGCGCGTTTGAGGGCAGCGGCGTATGCCTGATCGTCTTCAGTGGGGCCGACAATTAGCAGCCAGCGATTCCATTTGCGCACATTAAAAAACTGCGCCAGGGCATCGGTCAGCATGGCGCGGCTGGGCAGCGTGTGCAGCACGTTGGCCAGGCATTGCTGCTGACGCAAGCCGTCGTCCGGGCTTCCGGCGTTGACCAGTAAGCTGTCGGGCAAGGCTGCGCTGAGTTCGCGCAAGGTGGCGGCGGGGGCGTTGACCACAAACAGACGCAGGCCATCCGCGTGTTGTTTGCGGGCGGCTTCGATCAGCGCGGCGCTGTCGTCACTTTCAGCGACTTCAAGCTGATAGCTGTGCTTGAGAAATCGGCCAGTACTGTTGCTGTCGGTGATGGCCAGTTCGGCACCGCGCAGGCCGGCATCTTCCGGCTCGGGAATGACGTTGGAGAGCAGCGGGCCGGTATCCGGTGTGTACCCCAGATAGCCAATACGCACCTGCAATTCGTTTGCACTGGCAGTCATCGCCAGTCCGAGGCTGGTGGTGAGGCAGAGCATTAAACGGCTGAACGAATGCATGAGACGACTCCTGAATAGGGTGTCGCCAGCATAGGAAGCCCACCGGGCTCGGGAAATATGCCCAAGGTCGCGCCGGGTTCCTACTAAGGTAGTAAATCGAAGGGGGCGAAAAACCTGTCGCAAAGTGTCAGCAACAGGCGATTGACAGGCTTCAGTCGCTCAGTTGGCGAATGTCCAGGCGCAGGTTGTGGATGCGAGCGGCACCGTCTTTTATGTTCAGCGTGGCATGCTCGTGTAACTCAAGTGGTTGGTGTTCGCCGGCGCTTTGCAGCTGTTCCTGAATGACGGTAAAGGCGAGGATGTCTTCACCGGTACTGATCAGTTCGGAATCGCCACGCTGGTAGCGGTAGTCGCTGGCTTGTTCGAAGGTTTTTTGCCAAAGCGCTTGTAGTTCATCGCGATTCAGGCGTTGCCAGTTTGTGGTTTGCGGCAGGCGGATGTGGATTTGGGCGTCCTCATCAACGGCGGCCACCATGGCTTTGGCATCACGTTTGTTCGCCGCTGCGTTACTGGCGGCAAAGAGCTGCCGGATCAGCTGTTGTTCATCTTCGCTGGGTGCTTTGGCTTTGCCGCTGCCTTCAAGCTCATCTATGAACTGCCGGGCGGTTGCATGGCCACCAGCCTTTGCTGCCGTGCGGATCCAGTGCAAGCCTTCGCTGCTCTGGCCTTCTTCATAAAGCTGTTTGCCCAATTGCCATTGCGCTTCGGTGTTGTCACCTTCGGCTGCGCGTGTGTACCAGGTGCGGGCGGCTTGCTTGTCGATCGCGGTGCCCAGTCCGTTTTCGAGTGCGCGGGCTACTTCATACATGCCGATTGCATCGCCTGAGTCGGCCGCCTGCTGATACCAGAACAGGGCTTTTTCCAGATCGGCCTTGGTGCCTAAGCCCGCTGCGTACATGTTGCCCAGATTCAGCATGCCCTGATGATTACCGGCATCGGCCAGCGCCTGATAACGCTCCAGGGCCTCTTCAAACTCGCCCATTTTGTAGACCGCATAGGCTTCGAGAACCTGGATCATTTCCCGCGCAACGCGCTCCTGATCACCGTCATTCGGGGCGGCAGACAGTGGTGCGGCGAGCAGGGCGGTTGCCAGTAAAAGGGGGAAACGCAGAGGCACGGGACGCATGGTGGAGTCTCACAACAGAAGCGACAGCTTTTACGGTAGCAGTCTGTGTTGGAGCGGTCTTTGGGTCGAAGGTGGTAAAGGCTTGGGACTAAAGTTGGGGCTCAGGCGTTATGGGTGAGTGGACAAGCGGCGTTGTGGTCGGAGCTGTTTGTCTAAAGTACCTTAGAGTCAGTACCAAGGTAGTAATCCATGCCTTGACCTGGCTGCTTAGCATGGGCACATCCCAACAAGAAGAAAATAGGTGCTTCCCATGCGTACATTTAAGGCCCTTATGCTGCCGGTGCTGCTGATTGTCAGCATGATTGGTGTCGACAGTCTGCAAGCTGCAGGTGATCTGACTCGTCGTTCCGTGTCGCTGCCGGATTTGGTTCTGGGTAGCGAAGAGAACGACTACAGCATGACCCAGACCGAATATCAGCTGGAAACCGGTAAGGCGTATCAGCTGAAGATTATCTCCACTGGGCAGAAGGAATATGCCTTCCAGGCACCGGAGTTCGCGACCTCGATCTTTATGCGCAAAGTAGAAGCCGGTGGTGTGGAGATCAAGCTGATCACCCTGACTGAGCTGGAGTTTGAAGACGCCGGTGAGGCCGAAATCTTCTTCGTGCCGATCAAACCGGGCAAGTTTCCGTTCTACGCCAAAGGCCTTGAGAAGAAAGGCATGCTGGGCCATTTCGTGGTCAAGTAAGTGTCTGCTTTAAGACGTCTCTATCTGCTGGTGACCATCGTTTTTATGGTGGTCACCAGTGTTGCGTTGCTGCTGCTGACCCGCCAAGCCCGCGAGGATGTGCTGCGCGAGGTGCAGGCGGCCGAGTCAGTTGTCGGCTATCTGCATCAATCTCTGCAGCGTGATCCTGAGTCGCTGAGCCCTGAGCTGATTAGCAACCTGCGCCACATACGGGTGCAATGGCAGGATGAGCCTGTCGCGCAGCCAGAGTCTGCGTTTGAGGCTTGGGTTATTCACTACATCTTTGCCATTGATACTCAGCCGCGTGTCGTCGACATGCCGGATGGGCGTAGTTTGCGCATCAGTGTCGACCCGGCAGATGAGATCGAAGAGGTATGCGACTCTCTGCTGCAGTTGCTGTGGCTGAGCCTGTTTGCCCTGGTGTTCAGTTTGCTCAGTATTCGCTGGGCGGTGCAGAGTGGCCTGCAGGTACTTGACGAGCTGCTGAGTGGACTGCAGCAGGTCAGTGAGGGGCAGTTGGATGCGCGTTTGCCGGTTCACAGCGTGCTTGAGGCGCGGCGCTTGGCTGCACATTTCAACTCGATGGCAACGACACTGCAGAAGGTGCAGTCCGACAATACAGCGTTGACCCAAGCGCTGATGGCTTTGCAGGAACGCGAACGGGCACGGCTTGGACAGACTCTGCATGATGATCTGGGCCAGTACCTCAGCGGTATTCGCGCGCAGGTCTGCCTGCTGCGCGCTGTCTCAGATAATCCAGAGCAAGTGCGTTGCACCGCGCAGCAACTGGAGGTGCATACCCAGCGCCTGCAGGAAGGCTTTCGCGGTCTGATCCGTGATCTGTATCCGGTGATGCTGGAGCATCTGGAGCTGGAAGAAGCGCTGCAGCTGCTCAGCAACAACTGGCAGGAAGCAACCGGTATCCGTTGCCGGGTGATGGTCGGCCAGCATTTGCCGCGGTTGCCTTTGCCAACCAAAGCACACCTGTACCGTCTTATTCAGGAAGCGCTGACCAATGTTGCCCGGCATGCCGGAGCTAGTGAGGTTCGGGTTCGGCTGCAATGTCAGGGGCACAGGTTGCGTCTGTTTATCCGCGATAACGGCCGTGGCGCTGAGCAGCCGCTGCAGCCAGGCATCGGTTTGCGTTCTATGCAGGAGCGGGCGCGAAGTCTCGGCTCACAGTTACGTGTGCTGACGCGTCCGGGCGCAGGTTGCGCATTAACGCTCACACTGCCGTTAGAGGAGCACCAAGCATGAAAATTCTGTTGGTTGATGATCACGCAGTTGTTCGCCAGGGCTATGCCAGCTTGCTGCGGGCATTGCTGCCTGACGTGCAGGTTCGTGAGGCCTGTGACGGTGAGCAGGCGCTGCAAATGGTGCAGGATGAGATCCCCAATCTGGTCATCATGGATATTTCTCTGCCGGGCATCAGCGGGCTGGAAACCACACGCCGACTTCGTCAGCGCTTGCCGCAGCTGCGCGTGCTGTTCTTCAGCATGCACGACGAACTGCCGTTGGTACGTCAGGCATTGGATGCCGGTGCCTTGGGCTATCTGACCAAAACCTCATCGCCTGAAGTGCTGGTTGAGGCGGTCAGCCGCACGCTGGCCGGGCATCCTTATATCGAACAAACTCTGGCCACGCATCTGGCCTGTAACCCGCACAGTGAAGGTAGCAACGACCCACGCCTGCGCGGTATGACCCAGCGCGAATTCGAGATATTCGTAATGCTCGCCAAAGGTACGCCAAGCCAGATGATCGCCGAGAAGCTGTGCATCAGCAGTAAGACGGTCTCCAACTACCTGACCCTGCTTAAGAGCAAGCTGCAGGTCAGCTCACAGGCTGAGCTGGTGCATCTGGCGATTGATACCGGGGTGATCCGGCTGGGGCTTGAAAGCGCCTGAATCACGCGGCTTTGTGAGGGCCGTTGTAGGGTACGGTAAGCCTGTGCGGCAGGTTACCCACCATGGATTTTGGCTGTTTCATGATATGGGTGAGCTGCACGGGCGCTCGGTGGATAAACCGCTGCGAGGTCTTATCTCACCCTACAGGAGCCGTCCTCTGGATGCCCTTGAAATACCGCTGGAGCGACTAATCCGCAGACCCAAAAAAACCGGCACATGGCCGGTTTTTTGTTAAGTGCAATGCTGCTCAGATCAGCTCAGCCCACATGTCGTACTCATCGGCATCAACGATGCGCACGCGGACTTTATCGCCCGGTTTAACCGCTGTGGTTTCAATAAATACGCTGCCGTCGATTTCCGGTGCGTCGGCGTAGCAACGGGCAACAGCGCCCTGATCGTCCACTTCGTCGATCAGCACTTCCATCTCTTTACCGACTTTCAGCTGCAGGCGTGCAGTGCTGATGGCCTGCTGGTGCGCCATAAAGCGATCCCAGCGGTCTTGCTTCACGTCATCCGGGACTGGGTTGTCCAGCAGGTTGGCCGGAGCACCATCAACCGGCGAGTATTGGAAGCAGCCCACGCGATCCAGCTGGGCTTCGGTGAGCCAGTCCAGCAGGTACTGGAAGTCTTCTTCGGTTTCGCCGGGGAAGCCGACAATGAAGGTGGAGCGGATGGTTAGCTCAGGGCAGATTTCACGCCACTTCTTGATGCGGGCCAGGGTTTTGTCTTCAAAGGCCGGGCGCTTCATGGCCTTGAGCACTTTCGGGCTGGCGTGCTGGAAGGGGATGTCCAGGTACGGCAGGATTTTGCCGGCAGCCATCAGCGGGATCAGTTCATCCACGTGCGGATATGGGTACACGTAGTGCAGGCGCACCCAAACCCCCATGCTCGACAGCGCTTCGCACAGTTCGGTCATGCGGGTTTTCACCGGCTGGCCGTTCCAGAAGTCGGTCTTGTACTTCATGTCCACGCCGTAGGCGCTAGTGTCCTGAGAAATCACCAGCAGCTCTTTGACGCCAGCCTTAACCAGGCGCTCAGCCTCGCTCAGCACTTCGCCAACCGGACGGCTGACCAGCTTGCCGCGCATGGACGGGATGATGCAGAAGCTGCAGCTGTGGTTACAGCCTTCGGAAATCTTCAGGTAGGCGTAGTGACGCGGAGTCAGCTTGACGCCCTGCGGTGGTACCAAGTCGATCAGCGGGTTGTGCTCGGTGCTTGGCGGTACCACTTCGTGTACAGCATTCAGCACTTGCTCGTACTGCTGCGGGCCACTGACGGAGAGCACGCTCGGGTGCACTTCACGGATGGAGCCTTCTTCCACACCCATGCAGCCGGTGACGATTACCTTGCCGTTTTCCGCAATCGCTTCACCGATCACCTCAAGGGATTCGGCCTTGGCACTGTCGATAAAACCGCAGGTGTTGACCACAACTACATCGGCGTCCTGATAGGTCGGCACCACTTCGTAGCCTTCCATGCGCAGCTGGGTGAGGATGCGCTCGGAGTCAACGAGGGCTTTGGGGCAGCCGAGCGAAACAAAGCCGACTTTAGGTGTGGTGGGGGTGGACATCAGGTGAACCTCGGGCGCGTACGGGGGATGCTGGGCGCTTGTGCGCCTCTGATCAAAAAGTGCGCAATTCTAGCGATGCTGGCCCGGCATTTCCAGCGCCTTATGGCCAGATTCATGTGGCTGCGACGGTTAGTCCGTTGCCATCTTCGCAGAGGCCGATGCGCTGGCGTAGTGAGCGCTTCGGTGATGGCAGTGTGGAAGTCCACCATCACCGTTAACGATGCGCCTTATTTGCCTGGCAGCATGCGGGTCAGGGTGTCGTCGCGCAGAATGTGGTGGTGAACAACTGCTGCCACTGCATGCAGGCCGATAAGCCAGTAGCCGATCACGCCGCCGAGTTCATGCCATTCCTTCAGGTTGCCTGCGAGATCGGGGTTTTTGCCAATCAATGCGGGAAGTTCCAGGCCGAAGAACGGGATCGGCTTGCCTGCGGCGCTCAGTACCAGCCAGCCTGCCAATGGCAAACCAATCATTAGTGCGTACAGCGCCAGATGCATCAGTTTGGCGGGCACCGCCTGCCAGTTGGGCAGAGCCGGGGTAATGGGCGGAGCAGGGCGGATCAGCCGGGCCAGCAGGCGCAGCCAGACCAGTGCAAACACGCTCAGGCCCAACATGAAGTGCCATTGTTTGAGCAGCTCACGGGTGTCGCTGCCTTTGGGGAAGTTCCCTTTCAGTTCGATACAGGCGTAAACCGCAGCAATTAGCAGCAACATCAACCAGTGCAGGCTGATGGAGAGCGTGCTGTAGCGGGTAGATCGTTGAGTAAGTATGGACATCACGGTTTCCTCGGTATCCCGCACGAAGCGGCGGGCTTACCGGGAAGAGTAGCCCCGCGGGCTTAATTCAATGTTAAGGCAGATCAATAGTTGGCAGTCTGCACTTGCCTTTGCTTGATGGCTTGCAGGAGGCGCTCAGCCAGTGCCGGGTAGTTTTCATCAAAGTGGTGCCCGCCCGGCAAGCGTAACTTTTCACCTGTGGCAGTAGGCTCGGTGCAGCCGCTGGTTGATGCCTCTTCTTCGCCGTAGATGCACAGCACTTTAGCGGCAGGCAGCTTGCTCATTTCCGGTGCGGTGCGGGCTTCTTGGCCTGTTGCACCAAGCCAGCCTTTGACCTCCACCTGGAAACTGCCGCTGCGGGCAAAGGCCATCAGTAAAATGGCGTCGACTTGCTGCTGGTCTGACGGTGGTAAGCGGTTGTAGAGGGCAGGCAGAACATCGGCACCAAAAGAAAATCCGGCCAGAACAAAGCGCTGAGTTCCCCATTGTTCACGGTAGTGCTGCATCAGCCGGCTGAGGTCAGTGGCGGCCTGTTCGGGGCTTTTGTGCTGCCAGAAATAACGCAGTGAGTCGATGCCGGCTACCGCGTAGTTGCGTTTGGACATTTCTTCAGCCACGGCTTTGTCCAGGTCGCGCCAACCGCCGTCCCCGGAATAGAACAGCGTCAGAGTCTCGGCGCGTTGTCCACTGCTGTCGATTTCCACGACCGGAATTTCATCACCCTGACCTGCAAGCAGATCGCTTAGGCGTTGTTGCAGTAAATCCGGCAGGCTGGTGCTGTACTCGCTGATCGTGGTTTGGGCATTGCTTTGGTCGCGAACAAATCGTGCGCTGGGATCGTCCGGGTTGTTATTCCAGGCTGCAAACCATTGCCCGTGGGCGGCTTTTGGAGGCAGGGGCAGAGCGCAGTCAGGTTGTTTCAGGCTAAAGCCGACTGAAAGCGCCTGGACGTTTTCATTGTTCTGCATGGCCAGCCACCGCCAGGCGAAGGCGGCACCTTGGCCGATCCCCGCGACCAGCGTTGGATGCCCGCCTAGCAGGCTGGCGGCACCCTGAGCGCGTATTTGCTGGGCCTCGCAGTCGTTATCCGGCAGGCTGAACTCAACCAGTTGCGCGCCGCTGTCTTCGGCCAGTTGCAATAGGGCTGAGTCATCCATCCGCGCGCTGTCTTCTGCAGCCAGCAGCACGCGGGCCTTGGGTGTATCGCCGGAAATCGCGACTGTCACCTGGCTGCCATCAGCCAGGCGCTTATGTTCGATCCGTGCCTGGCGGTTGTCGGCATAGTGGAGTAGCAGTGTGGCGATAAGCAGAACTGTGAAGGCCAGGGTGAGCGTCAGATTGCGGGTGGGTTTGAGCATGCCGTCCTCAGCGTTTTACCAGTCCGGTATAGCCCCCTGCGATCAGGGTGGCTGTATCAGCCAGTGCAACTAATGGGTCTAGTCCCGCTGGGACGGCCATGTAGCGTGGCTCCCATTCGGGTTGGAACTTGTCCTTGAAGTGGCGTAGACCCTTGAAGTTATAGAACTGTTCGCTGCGCTGAAAAATTATTGAGCCGAGGCGCTGGGTGAGCGGTGCGCCACGGCGCAGTTGCAGGCCGGACAGCGGCACCATGCCTAGGCTGAAACGCTTGTGCCCGCTGGCTTTGTAATGCAGTAGCAGGTTGATGATGAGAAATTCCATTGTCTGTTTCGGGGCATCAGGATGCACGCGCATCAGGTCCAGGCTGGCCAGTTCGCGGCTTGAGGTTTCCAGCAGATTGGCAAAGGCCACTGGCTGGTCTTCGAGGCGGATCACTGCGATGCGGAAGTGCTCAAGGTAATGCGGATCAAAACGGCCTAGCGAGAAGCCTTTCTCACGTACTTGCTTGCCTTTCATCCAGGCATCGGAAATAGCTTTCAGGCTGTCCAACGGTGCCTGGCCTGGCTCGTAAATCTCTAGGCAGAGGCCGTCACGCTGGCCCCGGTTGAGGGTGTAGCGCAACTCTTTCATCGCTTTGCCCTTGTCTTGCAGGTCAAAACGCTGCAGGTCGACGCGGGCCTCTTCGCCCAACTTCAAGGCAGTCAGGCCGATGTCCATGTAATAAGGCAGATTCTCCGCGCGGATTTGGTAGAACACTGGGCGCAGGCGATAGGTGTCGCACAGGTCGCGGAATTGCCAGATAAGTTCGGCGCGGCAGGCGGCAGCACCGATCGGATCAAACAGGGCGATCAGACTGCGACCGTGGCGGGCAAACATCAGAAATGACTCATGATCGGGATGCAGCAGCAGCGCTTTGTCTCCGGTCAGTGCCAAGGCACCATCCGGTTGATCAGAGCCCGCGACGATTTTTGCGGCCTGCTGCAATTCCTCGGGTGTGGCGAGGTGGATAGTCATTTGCACAGGTTTGAGCAGCCACAGCAGGGCGATAATTCCCAGTAACAGGCCACAGCCCAGTGCAGCCCGGAGCGTGCGCGGGGCATCACCGTTCAGCGCAAACTGCCAGAACAGTTCATTGGAATAGGGCACGTTCTGATAGACGAACAGGGTCAGCCATAGGGAGGCTCCCAGCACACACAGGCAAGCCACCAGATTGCCCCGTGAGGCGGGCATTTCCAACAGACGGCTGGGTCGATAGAAGGACTGTCGGAAGATGATCAGCAGGATTGCGGTTAGCAGCATCAGGCTTGCTTCTTCCCAGTCGAATCCTTTGAGGATGGACAGGCCAGCCCCGCTGATCAACAAAATGACCGTCAGCATCCACGCTGCAGAGAGGCGTCGACGCAGGCCGTGGGCAAGCAATAAGCAGAGCATGCCGACGAGGCTGGCTGCCAGGTGTGAGAAATCGATCAGTCGGTGCGGAATGAGGAAGCTCAGGTACTCAAGGCGCTCATCCGCAGCGGGGGTTGCTCCGGACAGAATCAGCACAACGCCTGAGCCAAACACCAGCAAGGATAAGATCGCAGCCGCCAGCCCGGAAGTGGCCCGCACAGCTTGTCGCCCGGCCGGAATTAAGCGCTTGGCCTCATTGGTCAGCAATAGCATGCAGGCAATGACCAACGGCAAACCGATGTAGATCAGCCGGTAAAGCAGCAAGGCAGCGGCCAGTGGCGCGGGCTCAAGCGGACCGCTGAAGGCCGCGAGCAGGACGGCTTCGAATACACCGATGCCGCCAGGTACGTGGCTGAGCACGCCAGCCGCCAGTGCCAACAGGTACACCATTAAAAAAGCTGGAAGGGGTGGGGCCTCTGGCAGCAGCAGATACAGGACGCTGGCCGCAGCACAGACATCAAACAAGGTAATCAGCAGTTGTGCTGCCGACAGCTTGAGGCCGGGCAAGCGCACGCTGCGTTGGCCGAAGCGCAAGTTCACGTAGGGCCTAGGTGCGGATGCGGCTTCACGGAAACGGCTCAGCCAGAAAATTCCTCCGGCGCACAGCAGTAGAACGCCCAGTCCCAGGGCTTTAACTGTGGATGGCGGAAGATGCAGGGCTAACCCGGCTGCTTGCGGATTAATTAGTGCCGCTGCGGCTGCCAGTGGTGGTAGCGCGCAGCCCAGTGCAAGGCTGACGAACACCGTAATGCGGGCAATATCGCCGGTACTGATGTTGTAGCGGCAGTACAGGCGATAACGCACCGAACCACCGGTCAGCACTGAGAAGCCAATGGCGTTGGCGATGGCACTTGCGCAGAAGTTGCCCATGGCCATAGCGCGCCAGGGCAGCGTCACACCGGTGAGGCGCAGGGCTGACCATTCATACCCGAGCAGGGCGATATAACTGATTGCAGCAGCACCGGCCGCCGCCAGCAGCGTGCCGCTGGGGACATCAGAAATTGCGCCGCGCAAGGCGTCTGGGTCAAGTTCGCGGAGAAGATGCCAGCAGGCAAAAAGGCCGAAGCCGAACAGCAGAAGGGTGAGTGCGAGGCCGATGGCCTGGCGGTAAGTGCTTAGGTGATCAAGCCACCGTGAAGGTTTGTTTTGCTCATTGTCTGGGGATGCATCAGAAAGCTGAACCTTACCGCCCATGAACCACCTCGTGTCGAGTTGGCCAAAGAGCATGTGGGTGATGGTGATAACTTCCAAGCCCCGACAAGAGAAATACGACTGCCGGTATCCCGCGTAGCTGACTATTTGGACGAGGGAGTCAGAAACAAAAAAGGCCACTCATTGAGTGGCCTTTTAAATTTGGTTGCGGGAGCCGGATTTGAACCGACGACCTTCGGGTTATGAGCCCGACGAGCTACCAGACTGCTCCATCCCGCGCCGGCCATTCTATAGAGATATGCTTTTGTGTCAAGCAAAATATCAGTCGAATCAGATATTTAGAAAATCGAGGCAAAAAAAAGCCACTCATTGAGTGGCTTTCGGAATTTGGTTGCGGGAGCCGGATTTGAACCGACGACCTTCGGGTTATGAGCCCGACGAGCTACCAGGCTGCTCCATCCCGCGGGCCGAATCATACGCGTCTCACAATGAGAGTCAAGTTTTTATAGCCAAATCATTCATTTAGATACTTAGGCAGCGGTTTTTCCGAACACTTTGTGCGGCTGCACTTGTCCGCATGGGAGTTTCACTAATTTTTCACAGGCCAATCATTAGCATCGAAGCACCAGATTTCGCTGGAGCGCCTAAGCTCAGGCGAGTCCCTTAAAAACGGCTGAATCCTGCATTTGGTCGGAAGTGCTGCACGCGTCGGCACTTAGAGCGGTAGTTCTAAGTCATATGCCGTTCTCACTATTTTCCCATTCATTGTCTGAAGCTTTTTATGCCGAATCCATCCAATACAGAGCATGTAAGTTCTGAGCATGTAAAGATCCCTACAGTTCGCTCCCATATGGCCTTCGTGTTGGGCAGCGCCTTGCTACTTATGGTTGTTCTGAGCCTGTTGCGTCTGGCTCTGTTGGTCTACAACCGGGACATGATTCTCGATACGCCGGCCAGCGTTGTGCTCGAAGGTTTTGCTAATGGCCTGCGTTTTGATTTGCGCCTGACCACGTATCTGCTGATTCCGCTGCTGCTGGCATTGTTCAGCGCACGGGCAATGGCAGCGCGGGGCGTGATGCGGGCCTGGCTATTGGTCACCATCAGTGTGGTGATCTTTCTAGGTTGCCTGGAGCTGGACTTCTATAAGGAGTTCCATCAGCGCCTCAATGGGTTGGTCTTCCAATATATAAAGGAAGATCCGAAAACCGTTTTAAGCATGATTTGGTACGGCTACCCGGTCGTGCAGTACCTGGTCGCGTGGGGTGTGGGCACGCTCGGCCTGCACTGGCTGTTGCTGCGCATTGACCGCATGACCTGGTGTGCGCGTCAGCCAGCAGCCGGGCAGACGTTGGTGGCTGGCTGGCCTGCCAGGATGGCAGTGCTGCTGTGCTGTGTGGTGGTGGCCACTCTGGCAATTCGCGGCACCCTGCGTCAGGGACCGCCAATGCGCTGGGGCGATGCTTACACCACTGATTCGCTGTTTGTTAACCAGTTAGGGGTTAACGGTACGCTGTCTCTGGTTGATGCTGCGCGTCAGTATATGGGCGAGGACCGCGACAGAATCTGGAAAAGCACGCTGCCAACCGAGCAGGCTCATCAGATTGTTCGCGAGATGCTGTTAACTGCTCAAGACACGTTGGTAGATGCGGACAAGGCACCGGTGCGCCGCGATACTCAACCGGTTGCTGATGGCACCTTGAACGTGCGCAATGTGGTAGTCATTCTGCTTGAAAGCTTTGCCGGACACTCGGTGGGCGCGCTGGGAGCCAAACAGTCGGTAACGCCTTACTTTGATGAACTGGCTAAGGAAGGGCTGTTGTTTAAGCGTTTCCTGTCCAATGGCACCCATACTCATCAGGGTATGTTTGCCACCATGGCCTGTTTCCCTAATCTGCCTGGCTTTGAATACCTCATGCAGACACCGGAAGGGGCGCACAAGCTCTCCGGTCTGCCTGCCGTGCTGCAGCCGCGCAACTACGATGATGTCTATGTCTATAACGGTGATTTTGCCTGGGATAACCAGTCTGGTTTCTTTGGTAATCAGGGCATGACCACCTTTATTGGCCGTAATGACTTTGTGAATCCGGTGTTCTCAGATCCTACGTGGGGAGTATCGGATCAGGATATGTTCGACCGGGCCTTGATCGAGCTGAAAAAACGTCAGGGTAAAGAGCCCTTCTATGCGTTGCTGCAAACCCTGTCCAACCATACTCCGTATGCCTTACCGACACCGTTACCGGTTGAGCCTGTTACCAATCGCGGCGGTCTTAATGAGCACCTGACGGCTATGCGCTATTCCGATTGGGCGCTTGGGCAGTTCTTTGAAAAGGCGCGTAAGGAGCCCTATTTCAACGACACGCTGTTTGTGGTGCTGGGTGACCATGGTTTCGGCAATGAGCAGCAGATTACCGGGATGGATCTGGGTCGTTTCAATGTGCCTTTGCTGCTGATTGCGCCGGGCGTGCAGGACAAGTTTGGTCGCGAAACCTCTGTCATCGGCAGCCAGGTGGATGTGGTACCAACCATTATGGGGCGTCTGGGCGGTGAGTACCGTCAGCAGTGCTGGGGTAGGGATCTGCTGAATTTGCCTGAAGGCGATCAGGGCTTTGCCATCTTTAAGCCGTCGGGCAGTGATCAGACGGTGGCGATGATTAAGGGCGATCAGATGCTTATTCAGCCTAAAGGCATGAAGGAACAGGCTTGGAGTTATCAATTCGGCAGTGAGCCGAAGGGCTCTCAGATTGAGGTCTCGGATCAAACCCTAAGCCTGAAGAAGCAGCTTGAAGCCTACGTGCAGAGTGCCACTGAAAGCTTATTGAGCGACTCAGCGGGTATTAAAGCCTCTGAATGATTGGCTTGTGCTCAGGTCGGTCTGCGGATCGGCCTGAGGAGGACAGACAAGCAGGCAATAAAAAAGGCCACTCATTGAGTGGCCTTTTGAATTTGGTTGCGGGAGCCGGATTTGAACCGACGACCTTCGGGTTATGAGCCCGACGAGCTACCAGACTGCTCCATCCCGCGGTCGCCATTCTAGTGTTTTACAGTTCTGTGTCAAGGATAAATTCTGAATATTTCTTTTTTATTCAGATGCTTAGGTGATTTTTAAGGTCGATCCAAGTCTGTTTAAATCGCCTGTAGGGCAGGTGAGCTGGGCGTTACAGCCAATCAGAGGGGTTGATTTTTGCGGAATAAAACAATCAGAAAAGTTTGATTAGTTGGGCGCTTCCAAATAGCACTGGGCGCATCAGAATCCTGTAGCTGTCTGCATCAAACGGTTGGACAGCTTGGGTTGAGGCTGTCCGGGCTTGCTGGGCGTCGGAGTAAGTGCCGAGGTAATGCCACTGGTTGATGACGTGGTAATCCTCCAAGTCCTCAAATGTCTCATGCAGGGCGATTGGGCCTGCGTAGGGCCAGTGGTGCACGATCCAGCCTTGCAGGGCTTGGCGCAGTCGGGCGTTATGGGTTTGCACGGTTTCGCCGCCGTAGCAGGCACCAGCGCATTTCCCTAGCTGGGCCCTGAAGCAAGGGCGGCTGTTCGGGCGCTCAATGCCCAGATGAGTAAGGCAGAGTTGGTACTCATCGGCTAATTTGAGCAGGGCTTGAGTGGCTGCCTTGCGGCTTCTGAACAGGCCGTAAAGTTCTGCACCACTGCTGAGGGAAGTGGTGTCGACGAGTTCGACGTTGTCGTTGACCAGTTGAATAGAACACAGACGGCGCTGGCGTCTGAGGCGCTTGTTGGTGAGCGGCTGGAGTTCTTTGATCAGGCGTGACTCGAGCAGAAGTGCGCCAATTTCGCCGGCGGTCTGGCGGTATTCAATGCGTCGGGCTTGCTGTAGTAGGCGGGCTTCTGCAGGTGTGCGCAGATGAGACAGTAGACGTGCGCGTATATCGATGCTTTTGCCGATATACAGGGGCAGGTCATTGTTGTCGCTATAAAACAGATACACACCTGGCGCTTTAGGCGCGGCCAGAACTTGCGAACGCAAGTGGTCGGGGTATTGGTAAGCGGCAGTGTTTGGGCGTTTAGTTGGAACACGCATGCCTAATTATAGGGTGCGAATGGCTGCTGACAGGGCTGCCGCTGATCTGGAAGCTGAGTGCCAGAAACGACAAAGCCCGCTTAAGCGGGCTTTGTGATATTCAGAAAAGCTAGTGTTGTCTGAACCTGAAATGGTCGGAGAGACAGGATTCGAACCTGCGACCTTCTCGTCCCGAACGAGACGCGCTACCAAGCTGCGCTACACTCCGAATGTGGGCGGCATTTTACCAAAAAACTTTTGTAGCACAAGGGGTTAGCTTTGATTTTTTCTATTACATGCACGTTGGTGCTTGTCAGAAATAATCAATCACCCGGTTGTGCCGGGTGATTGTGGGCTTCGATCAGAGTTCTTTTACGGTGCGAACCTGATCCTTGTTGATTTTGGCGCGCTTGCCGTCCAGTTGCTGGAATTCGTAGAAACCGGAGTCTTCATCGTAGACCGGCTCGTCGATTGTCTGAATCTCGCGACCGTCGTTCAGGGTGATGACCGCAGGTGAGGAGCAGCCTGCCAGCGTTGCCAGACCCAGTGCGACAAACATGGCTGGGATGAGTCGCTGATTCATTTTTTAGTGTCTCCTTATTGTTTAGAGCAAGGGTATATGCCCTATGATAAAAACTGTCTGGCAGAGTTCCCGGCTATGTAAAAACTATTTCACCGGGCTCAGGCTGTCCGGTGAGTTGAAGTTGTTGAGTCGTGGATCACCAGGCTGGCAGGTAACGAAAGTCGGCGAGTGCTGAGCAAACCAGCGTTGTGCACTGCGCTCGCCAGCATTCCAGGCTTCCTCCAGGTTGGCCGAGAGCGCTTTCGGTAGCAGGCAAAATAAGGGTTCGACCCATTCACCTTGGCGCACGACTACGGGCTGTGGGCCAACCTTCTGAATCAGTTGCTGGAGCAGATCCGCATCCACCTGCGGGGCATCGCATGGCAACACCAATATATGTGTGTGCCGGGCCTGACGCAGGCCAACGCGGATTCCAGCCAGAGGTCCTTCGAAGCTGGTTTGATCGTCGCTGAAAACGCGGTCTGCATAGGCCAAGTAACGCTCGTGATTGCGGTTGCAGGAGATGATCAAGTCATCGGTGAGCGGCCGCACCACATCATGAATCCAGGCCACCATCGGCCGGCTATGCCAGTGCATCAGGCCCTTGTCGCGTCCGCCCATACGTTGCCCGCGTCCGCCTGCCAGTAATAAAACAGATAGTCCGGAGAGGTGGTCGGACATGAAGCGTCTCCGCTAAAGGGCTGTGATATAACGGCGGGCATTCACGAACCTGCGAGAACCCGTCATGAAGGACAAAACCGAAGCGGTATTTGTGCCGCTGAATATAGCGGTACTGACAGTCAGCGACACCCGGAATCTGCAAACCGATACGTCCGGCCAGCTGTTGATCGACCGACTGCAAGCGGCGGGACACACATTGGCGCAGCGCGTACTGCTTAAAGACGATCTGTACAAGATTCGCGCCCAGGTTGCCACCTGGATTGCCGATGACCAGGTACAGGTGGTGCTGATTACCGGAGGCACAGGCTTTACCGGGCGTGACAGTACGCCGGAAGCGGTGTCCTGCCTGTTGGACAAACATGTCGATGGTTTTGGTGAGCTATTCCGGCAGATTTCTGTGGCGGATATTGGTACGTCTACTATTCAGTCCCGCGCCTTGGCGGGGCTCGCCAATGGCACGCTGGTGTGTTGTATGCCGGGTTCGACAAATGCTTGCCGTACGGCCTGGGACGGCATTCTGGCTGAGCAGTTGGATAACCGTCATCGTCCCTGCAATTTTGTCCCGCATCTGAAATCCGTTGCTGCCTGTGAGGGGCGCGGATGAGCCATTCACCCTTGTCTGCACTTATCTCTGTTGAGCAGGCCTTGGAGCGTCTGCTGGCTGAGGCGCAAGCCGCTGCGATTGTTGAAAATGAGTCGGTCAGTCTGGCGTTGGCGGATGGCCGCGTGTTGGCGCAGGACGTAATCGCCGGGCTTGATCTGCCACCTTGGCCGAATAGTGCGATGGATGGTTACGCCTTGCGTTTAGCGGACTGGCAAGGCCAGCCTTTGCCCGTTTCCCAGCGTGTTGTGGCGGGCACTGCGCCTGAGGCATTGCAGCCAGGAACTTGTGCGCGGATTTTCACTGGTGCGCCCGTGCCGGAAGGTGCCGACACGGTTGAGATGCAGGAAAACACGACGCTGACTGCTGACGGCCAGGTGGTATTCAACGAGCCTATGAAGGCTGGTCAGAACATCCGCCCTCAGGGGCAGGAAACCCAGCTGGGTGATTGTGTGTTGGCTGCTGGTACTCGCTTGGGGCCGGTTGAGCTGGGGTTGGCGGCTTCGCTGGGATTGAGTCAGCTGAATGTGCGTCGCCGTATGCGTGTTGCGGTGCTGTCGACTGGCGATGAGCTGGTCGAGCCGGGACAGCCGCTGGGGCTGGGGCAGATTTACAACAGCAACCGTCAAGTCCTGATCAGTTGGCTGCAGCGACTGAGCTGTGAGGTGGTGGATGGCGGCATCCTGCCGGATGATTTGGCCCAGACCCGCGCAGCCTTGGGGGCTCTGAATCAGGTTGATCTGATTCTCTCTACGGGAGGTGTGTCGGTAGGGGAGGCAGATTTCCTGGGGATTGCGCTGCGTGAAGCGGGGGAGATCAGTTTATGGAAGCTCGCCATTAAGCCGGGTAAGCCGCTCACGTTTGGCCAGTTCCGAGGTGTGCCGGTTATGGGATTGCCGGGTAATCCTGCTTCGACACTGGTCACATTTGGCTTGCTGGCAAGGCCTTATATTTTGCGACGTTTAGGCGTGCAGCAGGTGCAGCCCTTGGGCTTCTCGTTACCAGCCGGATTTACCTGGACAAAACCAGGTAAGCGCCGCGAATACCTGCGAGCTCAGGTTCAGGAGGGTCGTGTGGTGCTCTATCCCAACCAGAGTTCCGGAGTGTTGCTAAGTGCAGCATGGGCCGATGGGTTTGCCGAGGTGTTGGAACACACAACCTTGTCTGAGGGAGATTGCGTGCGCTTCATTCCATTAAGCGAGCTGCTGATTTAACACCGCGATCGCGGCAGGTGAGGGCGCTGGCCGTCCTTGGCCTGGCCGCTTATTGGCTGCGTTGTGTCTGACGGAATTCGCCTGGGGTGTTGCCCGTCCAGCTCTTAAAACTGCGGTGGAAGGAGCGGGGTTCGCTGAAACCCAGCAGGCAGGCAATGGTCTGCACGGGCAGCTCGGTACGCAGCAGATAGTGTTCTGACAGTTCTTTGCGCAGCTCTTCAAGAATCTGCTGATAGCTAGTGCCTGCAACCTGAAGATGCCGTTGCAGTGTGCGGGCTGTCATTGCGAATTGCTCAGCGACCCGCTCTTTGCGTGGCAGGCCATTTCTCAACTGTTGGCGCAGCGCATGTTTGACCTGCTGCGGGAACGGCTGATTGGGCTCCAGTTCGGACATGACGCCTTGGGCGTGCTCTTCTAGGGACTGCAGCAGGTTGGCATCACCGTGGTTGAGCGGCAGCTCTAGGTATTCTTGCGGGATGATCAGGCAGTTGCGGTCCTGACCAAAGCGCACCGGACAGGCAAACACGCGCTCGTAGTCTTCTGTGCGAGTGCCCTCTGGTTGTACGTGGCTAAACCAGACCTCTCGCGGTGAGTAGTGGGTATTGGTCAGCCAGCGGGCAAATAGCAGCCAACTAGCCAGCGTATTTTCCACCAGATGCCGGTGGAGTTGACCGGGAGCACTGTGGCAGCTCCAGCTGAGATGGGCGCTGTCAGCAACGGTTTGAATATCACTGTTACCGATATCACTTACCAAACGCTCGTAGGGCTGAATCCGCGCCATGGCTTCACCCAGCGTGGAGCAGTTCATGGTGATGTAACCCAGCAGACTCCAGGAGCCCGGCTGTACGTACTGTGCACTGTTCAGGCCGTAAAGCGTGTCGCTTGAGTGGCTCAGCAAGTGTTCAAGCAGGCGTTCAAACTGGCTGGTGGGAATGCGTAGGCTGTTGTCCTCAAGGTCTTTGGCGGTAAGACCGGCGAAGCGCAAAGCTGGCTCAATATCGAGACCGAGGTGTTCAGCGTGGCGGATGTATTTTTGCAAAACGGGGATGGCGGTACAGCCGAGATCGTTCATGAGTATTTGGTGCGAGATTGGTGTGTAGCGGAGAGGATGCGTGCAGGTGGCCCTGACGGCTTGGGTAGGCTGATTAGTATAGGCCGATGCGGCGGTGAGACAAGCGTAATCGCCACGGGTTGAATAAGTCTGGTCAGTGATCGACCGATATTAAAGAAAAGACCGGGCGGAGCAGGCTCCGCCCGGATACGACTCAAGCGACATCTACGAGAACGATTTCGCTGTCCTCTAATGCCGTGACCCGGATGACACTCTCATCAGAGACGGCAACACCGTCGCGGGCATTAGCCTGCGCGCCGTTGACCTCAATGCTGCCGGTGGCAGGCACCAGATAAGCCTTGCGGCTCGAGCCAATCGCATATTCTGCGGTTTGCCCGGCTTGCAAGGTGGCCGCTACGACTCGGGCGTCGGCGCGGATACTCAGTGCATCATTGTCTTCCTCGTGCCCGCTGGCCAGCACCACGAAGTTGCCGGTGCGCTCACCTTTCGGGAACGGCTTGGTGCCCCAAGAGGGCTCCAGCCCGTTTTTGTCCGGGAAAATCCAGATCTGAAAGAGGGTGGTAGTTTCACCTTCCAGATTGAATTCACTGTGGGCGATACCGGTACCGGCACTCATGACCTGAACATCACCTGCCTCTGTACGACCGTGGTTGCCCAGGCTGTCACGGTGGGTGATGGCACCTTTGCGCACATAAGTAATGATCTCCATGTCCCGGTGCGGGTGTGTAGGAAAGCCACCGGTAGGTGCTATCTCATCATCATTCCAGACTCGCAGCGCTCCCCAATTCATGCGGGACGGGTCGTAATACTCCGAGAAGGAAAAGTGGTAGTGAGCATTCAGCCAGCCATGATTGGCCCGGCCAAGTTTGCTGAAGGGGCGTACTTCGATCATGTGTATGTCCTCAGTGAGGGAATACTGTGACTACTGGCTGTATTCCGTGGTTGATGGGCGCATGATCTACCAGATCAATTCGATAATAAATGCTCAATTTTAGTACATAAATATCGAATTATTAGATTATATGTGTGTCTTCATCTATTCACCCTGCGCAGCAGGATCTCTCTGCAATACTGAGGTTCTGTGCACAAACGCTCTGGATGAGGACGTGTAAATGGATGAACGAAAAGCCCTGTTGATTCTGCATGGCAAGCAAGCCATGAATGAGGAGGTGCGAGAGGCTGTCGCGGCGCGTCGCAAGCTAGGTTGGCAGCTGGATGTACGGGTAACGTGGGAAGGGGGCGACGCGCAGCGGATTGTCACCGAGGCGCTGGCAGCTGGTTATCCCACCCTGATTGCCGGTGGCGGTGATGGCACGCTGCGGGATGTGGCCGAGGCTATGGCCACCGCTAAGACAGAGGCGTCGTTGGTGCTGATGCCGCTGGGTACGGCCAATGATTTTGCTGTGGCAGCAGGTGTGCCACTTACGCCTGGCGAGGCCCTGGCGCTGCTTGATCAGCCTGCACGTCCAGTTGATTTAGGCGGGGTGGACGATCATGTCTTTTTGAACATGGCCACTGGCGGATTTGGCAGCAATGTCACGGCCAATACCTCTGAAGACCTCAAACGCATGCTTGGCGGTGTAGCTTATTTTCTGACTGGGTTAACACGCTTTGCCGAAGTGCACTCGTCATTTGCTCGCTTCACCGGGCCTGACTTTGAGTGGGAAGGCGAGGTGCTTGCATTGGGGGTTGGCAACGGGCGTCAGGCAGGTGGCGGTCATGAGCTTTGCCCTGGAGCCTGGGTGGACGATGGTCTGTTGGATGTCTGCATAGTCCCGGCCGCGTCAGATGCGATGGGCACTTTGAGTACTTTTCTATCGGGCAGCATCAACGGTGTGCAAAGTGTGGCGGTGACGGCTCGTTTGCCCTGGCTTGAAGTCGAGGCGCCAGAGGGGCTGGATTTAAATCTGGACGGTGAGCCGATGGAGACCCATAAGTCCCGCTTTCAGGCCTTGCCAGCTGCAATTCGTCTGCATTTGCCTGCCCAGTGTCGGCTGTTTAAAACGAGCTGAAATCGTGCAAAGAACTGGCCCGATGAATGTCTTTAGAGCATGATGGCATCGCGCTATCTGTTACGGTGGTGCCATCCTTGCTTTTCGCAGGATGAAGTAACTTAAGTCTGGCCCTTAGGCAGGTTATCAGGAGCATACGATGGCGGGCATTCTCGATACAGTGGATCAACGCACCCAGTTGGTTGGTGAGAACCGCCTGGAGATTCTGATGTTCCGCTTAGCCGGACGTCAGCTGTTCGCCATTAATGTGTTCAAGGTTCAAGAAGTGCTGCAATTGCCGAAGCTGACGCTGATGCCGCAGCGTCATCGTTATGTCTGTGGCGTGGTTAATTTGCGCGGGCATACCTTGCCGGTGATCGATTTGTCGCAAGCAATTGGTATGCGCCCGATTGTTCCGGATGAACGCAGCACCATCATCGTCACTGAATACAATCGCTCGGTGCAGGCGTTTCTGGTCGGTGGGGTAGAGCGCATTCTTAACCTCAACTGGGAGGCCATTCAGCCTCCGCCAGGGGGCGCTGGTCGCCAGCACTACCTTACCGCGATCACCAAGGTCGAAGATCAGATTGTTGAAGTTATCGATGTGGAAAAGGTGCTGGCTGAAATCACCCCGATGAGCACCAAGGTGTCGCCGGAGAAACTGGCTAACCCCATGCTTGAATACGCACGCGGCCGTGAGGTGTTGCTGGTAGATGATTCCAGCGTCGCCATGAGTCAGCTGCAGAGCACCATGTCCCAATTGGATATCCGTTGTCACTGCGCCACCGACGGCTTGCGCGCCTGGAAAAAGCTCAAGGCTTGGGCTGATGAAGGCGTTGATCTGAATGAAAAGCTGCTGATGGTCGTGACAGATGCAGAAATGCCAGAAATGGATGGCTACCGCCTGACCACAGAAATTCGTAATGACCCTCGCATGCGGGACCTGTATGTGGTGCTGCACACATCACTGTCTGGCAGCTTTAATGCCGCCATGGTGAAGAAGGTCGGTTGCGATAACTTTCTCTCAAAGTTTCAGCCGGACAAACTGGTGGACGTCATCCATGAGCGCCTGGAACTGCTCTATCCATCGTCGGAGAACTAAGTCAGCGGCTAAAGCGCTGGGGTTTCGCTTGGAATGCACTTAAAGTTGTCGCTCAGTGCAATTATCCGAGACACAGGCCATGCTGCAGCTTTCTGAGCTTTACCGTTACCCGATCAAATCCTGCGCAGGTGAGCGGCTCGCTGAAGCTGAAGTGGATGCGTTGGGCGTTCACGGTGATCGCCGCTGGATGGTGGTGGATGAACAAACCGGACGCTTTCTGACTCAGCGCTTACTCACTCAGCTCACCCAATTGCGTGCCCGTTGGCAGGGGGAGGAGCTGCTGCATATCTCTGCTCCAAGCATGCCGGAGATTGAAGTCGCAGTACCCGCTGAAGCCGAGAATTTACGCGGTGTCACCATCTGGCGGGATACTCTGGAGGTGCCAGATGCGGGGGATCAGGCCGCCAAATGGTTCAGTGACTGGCTGCAGCGTCCATGCCGACTGGTGCAAGTGCCCGCGACCAGAGCGCGGCATGTGATGAGTACTTATCCCGAGTTTGCTCAAGCCGATGACCGGGTTGCCTTTGCCGACGGCTTCCCGCTGCTGCTGATTGGCCAAGCATCATTGGATGATCTTTCCCGCCGCGTCGGCCGTCCGTTATCCATGCTGCGTTTCCGCCCTAATTTAGTGGTGACAGGTGCTGAACCCTATGCGGAAGACAGTTGGAAGCGAATCCGCATCGGCGAGGTGGAGTTTCGCGTGGCCAAGGGATGTTCGCGCTGCATCATGACCACACTCGACCCCGAAACCGGTGAGCGCAGTGAAGACCGTGAGCCGCTAACCACACTGATGACCTTCCGCAAGCGTGAAGATGGGGTGTACTTCGGGCAGAACCTAGTTCCGCTTGGCAGCGGGCGATTGCTGCCGGGAATGAATGTGGAAGTGCTGGAATAAGCCGGTGGACTGCACGCCCAGGTGGGCGTGCAGGTGCTCATGTTACTGGTCGAAATAGCGCTCGTGCCACGCCACCAGCGGTTGTGGTGAATTAAGCTTATTGCCGTAGATGACTGAATAAGACAGCACGTTCTGTACGTACTGACGGGTTTCGTCGAACGGTATGTTCTCGATCCAAACGTCATAGGACAGATGGTTGGCCCCACGCAGCCACTGACGAACACGCCCAGGGCCTGCGTTGTAAGCCGCTGAGGCCAGAACACGGTTGCCATTGAACTGGCCGTAAATCTGGCTCAGATAGGCCGCGCCAAGTTGAATATTCACCTCCGGGCGGAAGGCTTGTTGCGGTGATGCAAGCGGGATGCCGAAGCGTTTAGCGGTTTCTTTGGCCGTGGCTGGCATTAGCTGCATCAGGCCCATTGCGCCGACGTGCGAGCGGGCGTCGGCCATGAAGGCACTTTCCTGGCGAGTAATGGCAAACACCCAGCTGGAGTGAATGTCACGGTTGCGTGCTTCGCGGACAAGGGCATCGCGGTGAGCCATGGGGAAGCGCACATCCAGATCGTCCCAATACTGCGCCTGGCTGATGGTGCGGATAGCCGGGAAGTACCAGCCCATTTCATAGCCGATGCGGGCTTGCGCCACCATCTCATCACGGCTGAACAAGCGGGTGACGTTGTACCACTCACGACGTCCATCGGCGATCTGGCCGCGGGCGTGGAACTCCAACGCACGTCGGATAGCGGCTGAGTTGCGCACCTTCTGAATGGTTTGTGGGCTGAGGGCAAGAGGTCGGTTGTTGAGCTGATACGGCGCCTTGACCTGATCAGCCGCCATAAAGCCATAGAAGTCACGCTCTTTGGCCAAGGCCTGATAAAGCGGGATTGGCTCCTTGCTGTTGGGGTTGGCCAGTTGCAGGCTGCGGGCCTGCCAATAGCGCCAGCGGTTCGTACCGATCAGCTCGGCAGGCATGCGCTTGGTCAGTTGGTAGGCTTCTTCCCAGCGGCCAAGTCGTAGCAGCAGGCGGGCGCGCCACTCGGTGACGTTATTGTCACGCAGCTGCGGGTCGTACTTGGCCATGACTTCAAGGGCGCGGGCGTCGAAGCGCTTAGCCAGTGCCAGCCCAATCTCCCGGGCAATCGCCACTTGCTCATCCTGGCTGAACTTCATGCGCTGGGCGTAGCCTTCCAGTAGCCTTAATGCTGCTTCCGGCTCCTGCCGGCCCAAGCGGCGCAGGCCAAGGCTGATCACATCGCCGGTGGCGTGATCAGTTTGGGTAAAGCGTCCGGTCTGTTTCAGCAGCTCAGGTTTCTGGGCAACTTGCAGCAGCAGTTGGCCCTGAGTGCTGAGGGTGGAGAGGTTTTTGACGAGGTGGCTGACCAGGCCGTAATTACGCGCTTCAGCCGCCAGCTTGGCACGCTGCCAGCGTTTCTCTTCGGTCAGTTGGCCGTCGGCCGCCCAGCGCTGGAACAGTGCATCGCAGGCATTAGGTTGGGATTTGCCCACCAGCCAGAGTTTTTCAGAGGCAGCGTGGGCTTCGCTGCGCATGCCCTGATTGAAAAGGTATTGCCCATATAGGCAGTCCAGTTCAGTGAAGTTAAGTCCCGGATCGTAGTGGTTCGCGAAAGTTTTCCACTCGCCGCGTTCGGCCAGCCATCGCAGCCATCGCAGTTTCATCCAGCCGATTTGAGGCAGATCGCCGTGCTCAGCCAGGAATTTCTCAACTTCATCGTTACTGGCCCATTTCAGACGGGCAGTCAGTTCGTCGTAAGCCAGATAAGGCTCAAGTGGGTAATCGCGCAGAACATGCGCATAGCGTTCATAAGGCCCTTTGTCACCTTTGGCCAAGGCTGCTTTGGCTTGATCGTAGTACTGGCGTTGTTGGGCAAGCGTGGCAGCCTGGGCAGTGGTGTAGCAGAGCGTTGTCGCCAACAGGCAAGAAAGCAGTTTCAACAAAGGGGCGCGCATGACTCATCCATAAATAGCAGTAGTGCAGTCTTTGTAGCTTAGACGTTTGCCAGTGGGCGGAGAAGGCTCAGGTCTGCAATCAGGGCTGTCTGGTATGTCTGTTTATGACATTAATCCCTTTTATCTGCTGTGCGCTTCGGTGCTTCTGGGGAAATTGCCTGCCAACCCCAGGTCGAACTCAGGGTAGAATGCGCGCCCAGTTTTGTAGCCACCGTGCTGCGGAAGTTTCCTCCGGGAGTCGTGAGCGCCTGCCCAGCGCAGTCGCGCAGCTCCCGCCGTTATGTCGAGGCGTGCCATGACCCTGCTCAAATTCTCTGAAGTCTCCCTGGCTTACGGCGCAATGCCGTTGCTGGACAAAGTCTCCTGGCAGATCGCCAGAGGCGAGCGGGTCTGCATCATCGGCCGTAACGGTACCGGTAAATCCAGCATGCTCAAGCTGGTTAAGGATCAGCAGAAGCCGGACGATGGTTCGATCTGGCGCGCGCCCGGGCTGAAAATCGGAGAGCTGCCGCAAGAGCTGCCGGTTGCAGATGGGCGTAGTGTTTTCGATGTGGTCGCCCAAGGTCTGGAAGGTGTGGGTGAGCTGTTGGCCGAATATCACCACCTGAGTCAGAATATTCAGACCGATGAGGATCTGAACAAGCTCATGCGCGTCCAGCAGGAGCTGGAGGCTCGTGATGGCTGGCGCTTGCAGCAAGTGGTCGACAGTACGCTGAGTCGCCTGCAGCTGCCCGCTGACAAGACTCTGGCTGAACTGTCCGGCGGTTGGCGTCGCCGGGTTTTGCTGGCTCAGGCATTGGTCTGTGAGCCCGACCTGCTGTTGCTGGATGAGCCCACCAACCACCTGGATATCGGCGCAATTGCTTGGCTGGAAGAGGCGCTGAAAGACTTTCAGGGGGCGGTGTTGTTTATCACCCACGACCGCTCTTTCCTGCAAAATCTGGCGACACGCATTCTCGAACTCGACCGTGGTGGGCTGATTGACTGGAACGGCGACTACGCCAGCTTCCTAGTGCACAAAGAAGCTGCTCTTGCAGCTGAGGAGACAGCCAGCGCACTCTTTGATAAGCGCCTGGCCCAAGAGGAAGTGTGGATTCGTCAGGGCATTAAGGCCCGCCGCACCCGTAACGAAGGACGTGTGCGAGCATTGAAGGCCATGCGTCAGGAGCGCAGCCAGCGCCGCGAGCGCACGGGTAAGGCGAGTTTTCAGTTGGAAGCTTCAGACAAATCCGGCAAGCAGGTTATCGTTTTGGAGCACGTTGGTTTTGCCCATCCTGGCGGTCCTGAGCTGATCCGGGATTTCTCCATGGTCTTGCAGCGCGGCGATCGCATTGGCTTTCTGGGAGCTAACGGTACCGGCAAAACCACACTGCTGAAGCTGATGCTTGGTGATCTGCAACCCACGACAGGTACCGTCACAGTTGGCACCCGCCTTGAAGTGGCCTACTTCGACCAACTGCGAAATCAGTTGGATCTCGAAAAAACGGTCATCGATAACATCTCCGAAGGACGTGATTTCATTGAAATCGAAGGGCAGAACCGGCATGTGCTCAGCTATCTCGGTGACTTCCTGTTCAGCCCGCAGCGTGCACGGACTCCGGTAAAAGCGCTCTCCGGCGGTGAGCGTGCCCGCTTGTTGCTGGCCAAGCTGTTTAGCAAACCTGCCAACCTGTTGGTTCTGGATGAGCCGACTAACGATCTGGATGTTGAGACTCTCGAGCTGCTGGAGGAGGTTTTGCTGAACTTCTCCGGGACTGTCTTGATGGTCAGCCACGACCGTGCGTTCCTGGATAACGTCGTCACCAGTACTTTAGTTTTTGAAGGCGAAGGTCGGGTGCGCGAATATGTGGGGGGCTATCAGGATTGGTTGCGTCAAGGCGGTTCTCCCCGTTTGTTGGGCGTGGGTGAGAGCAAAGCGGGCAAGCCAGAGCTGGCGTCTGCGGTCGTTGAGCCAGCAGCCAGCACCGTTGTGTCGGAGCCTGAATCTGCAACACCGACTACTAATAAGAAGAAACTCAGTTACAAACTGCAGCGCGAGCTAGAGGCCATACCAGGGCAGATCGATGAGCTGGAGGCTAAGTTGGCTGCGATGCAGGAGCAGATCAGCGAGCCAGGGTTCTATCAGCAGCCGGCGGAGGTTACGTCTGCAGTGCTGGAGGCTATGCAGAATGCTCAACAACAGCTGGACCACCTCATTGAGCGTTGGGCTGAGCTGGAGGGCTGACGGTCGCGTGTGGGTGATGCGGTTTCAGACAGGATTTTGAAGTATCTGGCGGGGACATATATGAGTATCGAGTACAGCATCATCCTCGATGACGATCACCAGTTCAGCTACAAGATTGAGCTGGATCGCATCTATTGCGCGCAGGATGCACAGCATGCGCCTGAGTGGGCGCGACTGGAGCATGAAAAGTGCAGCAACTGCCCGCTCAGCCGTGACCAATACAGCCACTGTCCGGCCGCTGTAGATTTACATCGGGTTATTGAAGATTTTCAGGGCCTGCCAGCATTCCAGAAAGCTTCGGTATCCGTGCGCACGCCGGATCGCGAATACGCGAAATACCTGGGGCTGGAGGAGGGGCTGCGTGCGCTGCTGGGCGTGATCATGGCCACCAGTGCGTGTCCAGTTCTGAATAAACTCAAACCTATGGCGCTGCACCATCTGCCTTTTGCCAATAGCAAAGAGTTCACCCTGCGAGTGGTGTCGCTGTATCTGACTCAGCAGTACTTCAATCAAAGAGAAGGCCGCATTGCTGATTGGGATCTGAAAGGTCTGGTGCGCACCTTTCAGCAGCTGCAGCTGGTGAATCAGGCCTTCTGGCAGCGGATTCAGGCAACCTGTGAGGGTGATTCGAACCTAAAGGCTTTTCTTAGCTTTTTCTCGATGTCCTCAAGCATCACCTATTCGCTGGAAACACAGCTGCAGAAAATTCGGCCTCTGGTGATGGGAGGCAACGACACAATGGGCTGACGGGGCGCTTAAGGCGTCCTACAAGCTCTGACTTAGAACAGGCTGAAACACTCACCGGCAGGCGGCTGAGTGTTTCAGCTTTGGCGCACCTTACTCGGGCTTTTTCAGGCGCACAGCAAGTACATCGCAGGGCGCGCTGTGGAGAACGTCGTTAGCGGTAGAACCCAGCAGCAATGCAAGGCCATGGCGGCCATGACTGCCCACAATGATGAGGTCGCAGCCCTGTTCCTGTGCCAAGCGGTGAATTTCCTGGCGTGGCTGGCCGTAGGTCAGGTGGCGGCGGTCCTCGCTCAAATCAGGGTATTTACCTGTGAATGAGTCAAGACGCTGGCGGGCTTGATCAAATTGCTGTTGCTGCAGCATCGACAGGTCCATTGGTACATCGCCACCAAAGGCCATGGCCATTGGTTCCACGACATGAACCACGGATAATTGAGCGCCGGTCGCAGCGGCCACTTTCTGTGCCCGATGCATGACCGGGTCGCACTCTTCAGTCAGGTCTACAGCGACCAGAATGTGCTGGTAAGGCATGGCAGTTACTCCTATTGAGGTCGATGGTTTTAGTATGGCCTTCCCGGTTTTCCAGTGACAGGCTACGGCCTGCGAGATATGTAATGAATTATTGGTTAATGCTGTTATTGCTGGCTTTGGTGCTGAGCCCGTTGTCCTTATTGATGCCTTCCAGTCGCCAGCGTGGGCGTATGGATGTGCGTCTTCAGGCGCGCCGCATGGGATTGGCGATGCAGCTGTCCCCCCAGCAGTGGCCGCACTGGATGATGCAGGCACCGCCTGATTCGTGTCCACACTACCACCGTGCCCGCCGTCGTGGCAGTAAAGATACATGGTGCTACTGGCAGGCAGAGCCTGGAGTGTGGCTGAACAAATGGCGTGAGCCATGCGATAGCACGCTCTTGCTTGAGCAGTTACGTGTCTTGCCGGGAGACGTATATAAGGTTGAAGCCAATGAGCGGATGTTGGCTGTGTGGTGGGGCGAGCGTGGTGGGCTGGACGCTCTGGAACGCGTGGCAGAATTTCTTAAGTCGCAAGCCTGAAAAAGAAAGCCCAGAACGAGTCTGGGCTTAAGACTGGCCAGGCAGGCCGGAAATCGGTGGCGCAAATCATCGCTTCAGCAATGATTGCTGGATTCAATCTGCCTAGTGTAGCTGGTTACAGCGCATTTCATAAGCATGACTTTTGACCATTGTGTCAGGTCGCTAATTCACCCGCTGCATTAGCCAAGATTCAGCCTGCCAATGGGACTGCTCTGAATCTTGATTTAAGGTGTGCATAGCGTCAGCTGACTGTCACTTAATTCAGTGATGCTTGAACAAGCAGGCGCTCTATCAGAGTTTTTGCGCGTCTTTCAGTGGTTAAAACGTAATTTTTTGTACAGGCCAATAAGCCTGAAACTCCCAATTGACAAGCGCTGGCTTTTCCGTGAATGTGTGCACACCCAAATCAAACGGGCGTATGAATTGAGCGTTTGTTCGAGAGCAAGCGCATTCCAGCCCGATTATCGCGTCGGTGGGTGTGCCAGGCTGATTGGGGCTACATTCCAGAATTCATCTGTGGAGTAGCTTGCTGGTTGGCTCCGATGTGTACTGTTCAGCTTCCATACCGTGGAGATCAGTTGATGATTTACGAAGGTAAAGCCATCACGGTAAATGCTCTTGAGAGCGGCATCGTCGAACTGAAGTTCGACCTCAAGGGTGAATCCGTCAATAAGTTCAACCGTCTTACCCTGAATGAACTGCGTCAAGCTGTTGATGCAATCAAGGCTGATGGTTCGATCAAGGGCGTGATTGTTACCAGTGGCAAAGACGTGTTCATTGTTGGTGCCGACATCACCGAGTTCGTCGACAACTTCCAGCTGCCTGAGGCAGATCTGGTCGCTGGCAACCTCGAAGCCAACAAAATCTTCAATGATTTCGAAGACCTGGCCGTACCGACTGTTGCTGCTATCAACGGCATCGCCTTAGGTGGCGGTTTTGAAATGTGCCTGGCAGCTGACTACCGCGTCGCCAGCGAAACGGCCAAAATTGGTCTGCCGGAAGTCAAGCTGGGCATCTACCCAGGCTTTGGTGGTACTGTCCGTCTGCCACGCGTAATCGGTACTGATAACGCTGTCGAGTGGATCGCATCCGGTAAAGAAAACAAGCCTGCCGACGCCCTGAAAGTTGGTGCTGTTGATGCCGTGGTCGCCGCTGACAAGCTCAAGGATGCTGCTCTGGATCTGGTTAAGCGCGCCATCTCCGGTGAGCTGGACTACAAAGCCAAGCGTCAGCCGAAGCTGGAAAAGCTCAAGCTCAACGCCATCGAGCAAATGATGTGCTTCGAAACCGCTAAAGGTTTCGTTGCCGGTCAAGCTGGTCCGAACTATCCGGCGCCGGTTGAAGCCATTAAGACCATTCAGAAAGCAGCCAACCAGGGGCGCGACAAGGCGCTTGAAGTTGAGGCAGCTGGTTTTGCCAAATTGGCCAAGACCTCTGTTGCTCAGAGCCTGATTGGTTTGTTCCTGAATGATCAGGAACTGAAGAAAAAAGCCAAGAAGCACGACGAAATTGCTCACGACGTGAAACTGGGTGCCGTTCTCGGCGCTGGCATCATGGGCGGTGGTATCGCTTATCAGTCTGCATCCAAAGGCACTCCGATCCTGATGAAGGATATCCGCGAAGAGGGTATCCAGATGGGTCTGAACGAAGCTTCCAAACTGCTGGGCAAGCGTGTTGAAAAAGGCCGCATGACTCCGGCGAAAATGGCTGAAGCTCTGAATGCTATTCGTCCGACCATGTCTTACGGCGACTTCGGCAATGTCGACATCGTGGTTGAAGCCGTTGTTGAGAACCCGAAGGTCAAGCACGCAGTGCTGGCCGAGGTAGAAGGGCATGTGAAGGAAGACGCCATCATCGCGTCAAATACCTCCACCATCTCCATCAGCTACTTGGCTCAAGCGCTCAAGCGTCCTGAGAACTTCGTGGGCATGCACTTCTTCAACCCGGTGCACATGATGCCGCTGGTTGAGGTTATCCGTGGTGAGAAATCCAGTGAGCATGCTGTTGCAACCACCGTTGCGTACGCTAAGAAAATGGGCAAAACCCCAATCGTGGTTAACGATTGCCCGGGCTTCTTGGTAAACCGTGTGCTGTTCCCATACTTCGGCGGCTTCGCCAAACTGGTCAGCGCTGGTGTGGACTTCGTTCGCATCGACAAGATCATGGAGAAGTTCGGCTGGCCTATGGGCCCGGCTTACCTGATGGATGTGGTTGGTATCGATACCGCTCACCACGCCCGTGACGTAATGGCTGACGGCTTCCCGGATCGTATGAAGGAAGAGCGCAAAACTGCTGTTGATGCGCTGTACGAAGCTAATCGTCTGGGCCAGAAGAATGGCAAGGGTTTCTACGCTTACGAAACCGACAAGCGTGGCAAGCCGAAGAAAGTGGCAGACGCCGATATCCAGGCAGTTCTCGCTCCGGTTGTGTACGAGCAGCGCGAAGTCACCGATGAGGACATCATCAACTTCATGATGATCCCGCTGTGCCTGGAAACTGTTCGCTGCCTGGAAGACGGCATTGTCGATTCGGCTGCTGAAGCCGATATGGGTCTGATTTACGGTATTGGCTTCCCTCCGTTCCGCGGTGGCGCACTGCGCTACATCGATTCGATCGGGGTCGCTGAATTCGTAGCCCTGGCTGACAAGTACGCCGACCTGGGCGCGCTGTACACCCCGACCGCCAAGCTGCGTGAAATGGCTGCCAAAGGCGAGAAGTTTTTCGGTTAAGCGCGCAACGACTAGAGCGAGAGTGAATTTATGAGCCTGAATCCTAGAGATGCAGTGATCGTCGACTTCGGTCGTACCCCGATGGGTCGTTCCAAGGGCGGCATGCACCGTAATACCCGTGCCGAGACTATGTCTGCGCACCTGATCAGCAAGCTGCTGGAGCGCAACACCAAAGTTGATCCGGCTGAAGTTGAAGACGTTATCTGGGGCTGCGTAAACCAGACCCTGGAGCAAGGCTGGAACATCGCCCGCATGGCGTCGCTGATGACCCAGATCCCTCACACCAGTGCTGGCCAAACTGTCAGCCGTCTGTGTGGTTCTTCCATGAGCGCTCTGCACACTGCTGTGCAGGCGATCCAGACCGGTAACGGCGACGTGTTCGTTGTGGGCGGTGTGGAGCACATGGGCCACGTCGGAATGATGCACGGCGTTGATCCGAACCCGCACCTGTCCCTGTATGCCGCTAAAGCGTCAGGCATGATGGGCCTGACAGCAGAAATGCTGGGCAAAATGCACGGTATCACCCGTGAACAGCAGGATGCCTTCGGTGAGCGTTCTCATCGTCTGGCGCACAAGGCAACCGTCGAAGGCAAGTTCAAGGATGAAATCATCCCGATGCAAGGCTACGACGAGAATGGCTTCCTGAAAGTTTTCGACTACGACGAAACCATTCGTCCGGAAACTACCGTTGAAAGCTTGGCGGCTCTGAAGCCTGCCTTCAACCCGAAAGGTGGCACAGTGACTGCGGGCACTTCCTCACAGATCACTGACGGTGCTTCCTGCATGATCGTAATGAGCGCCCAGCGTGCTCAGGATCTGGGGATTCAGCCGATGGCCGTTGTTCGTGCCATGGCTGTGGCGGGTGTGGATCCGGCGATCATGGGTTACGGTCCGGTGCCGTCGACTCAGAAAGCTCTGAAACGCGCAGGTCTGACTATCAACGACATCGACTTTATCGAGCTCAACGAAGCCTTCGCAGCCCAGGCTCTGCCTGTACTGAAAGACCTCAAAGTGCTCGACAAGATGGACGAGAAGGTTAACCTACATGGCGGTGCCATTGCGCTGGGTCACCCGTTCGGTTGTTCCGGTGCCCGTATCTCCGGTACCCTGCTCAACGTGATGAAGCAGAATGGCGGCACCTTGGGTGTGTCCACCATGTGTGTGGGTCTCGGCCAAGGTATTACCACCGTCTTCGAGCGCCTGTAATTGCAGGTGTGAGAAACGTAACCGGGGCCTTGGCCCCGGTTTTTGTTTTTATGAGTACAGGTTTCGATGAGTACAGACTTGCAGATCCAGCCTGGTCTATATCGGCATTACAAAGGTCCCGAGTATCGTGTCTTTGGTGTAGCGCGTCACACAGAAACAGAGGAGCCAATGGTGGTTTATCAGGCACTCTATGGCGAGTTCGGGTTGTGGCTGAGGCCGTTGGACATGTTCTGCAGTACTGTTGAGGTCGAAGGAGAGTTGGTTCAGCGTTTTGCTTTAATCCAAGCAGAAACCTCTGTATTGACTCGGTCTTGAGTCATGTCGATCAGTCACTGAACTTGACCTTGGCTGGACCGCCACTATATATAGCGGTGCCGCATTAGTATCTGTACTGCACCCCCGCTTTTTATTTATCGAATTTCAGGAATTTTCCAATCCATGGGCAAATCGCTGGTCATCGTGGAATCCCCGGCCAAGGCCAAGACCATCAACAAGTATCTGGGTAGCCAGTACGTGGTGAAGTCGAGCATCGGTCATATCCGCGACCTTCCTACCAGTGGCTCGGCCACTGCTGCCAAAGAGCCTGCCAAACGAGGCAAGGCTGCCGCCGGTGAGGCTCCAGCTCTGTCGCCGAAGGAAAAAGCCCGCCGTCAGTTGTTTGCCCGCATGGGCGTCGATCCGGAACATGGCTGGAAGGCCAAGTACGAGATCCTCCCAGGCAAAGAGAAGGTCGTAGACGAGCTTCGCCGCTTGGCCAAAGATGCTGACACCATCTATCTCGCAACCGACTTGGACCGCGAAGGGGAGGCCATTGCATGGCACCTGCGGGAATCCATTGGCGGCGATGACAGTCGCTACAAGCGTGTGGTGTTCAACGAAATCACCAAGAAAGCCATTCAGGACGCGTTTTCTGAACCGGGTGAGCTGGATATCAACCGCGTCAATGCCCAGCAAGCGCGTCGCTTCCTTGACCGTGTCGTGGGCTACATGGTCTCACCGCTGCTGTGGTCTAAGATCGCCCGTGGCCTGTCCGCAGGTCGTGTGCAGTCGGTTGCGGTAAAGCTGGTCGTTGAGCGCGAGAAAGAAATCCGTGCGTTTGTGCCGGAAGAATATTGGGAAATGCACGCAGACCTAGCCAGCGGGCGGGGCGATAAAGTGCGTTTCGAAGTTGTGCGTGAAAACGGCGAGGCATTTAAGCCGCTCAATGAAGCGCAGGCTATGGCCGCGCTGGAAGCGCTAAAGTCATCCGCCTATAGCGTCAGCAAGCGTGAAGACAAACCCACTAGCAGTAAGCCTTCTGCCCCCTTCATTACCTCAACTTTGCAACAGGCCGCGAGCAATCGTCTGGGCTTTGGTGTGAAGAAAACAATGATGATGGCTCAACGCTTGTATGAAGCTGGCTACATCACCTACATGCGTACCGACTCGACCAACTTGTCGGTCGATGCATTGAACATGGTTCGCGGCTTTATTGAGTCAGAGTTTGGGGGCAAGTACCTGCCTGCCAAACCGCTGTATTACAGCAGCAAAGAAGGGGCTCAAGAGGCGCACGAAGCGATTCGCCCTTCCGATGTCAACCTCAAGCCTACTCAGCTATCGGGTATGGAGCGTGATGCTGAGCGTCTTTATGACCTGATCTGGCGTCAGTTTGTGGCGTGCCAAATGCCGCCCGCCGAATACCTGTCCACCGCTGTTACAGTGGCCGCAGGCAAGTTTGAGCTGCGTGCCAAGGGTCGTATTCTTAAATTTGACGGCTATACCCGCGTGCTGCCGCAACAGAGCAAGCCTGGCGAAGATGATGTACTGCCGGAAATGGCTCAGGGTGAAGCACTGAAGTTGCTCAAGCTTGATCCCAGCCAGCATTTTACCAAGCCGCCAGCGCGTTACTCTGAAGCCAGCCTGGTCAAGGAAATGGAAAAGCGGGGCATTGGTCGTCCTTCGACGTATGCGGCCATCATTGGCACCATCCAGGATCGTGGTTACGTAACCTTGCATAACCGTCGTTTCTATTCGGAAAAGATGGGCGAGATCGTCACTGACCGATTGGGCGAGAGCTTTTCAAATCTGATGGATTATGGTTTCACCGCGCGCATGGAAGAGCATCTAGACGATGTTGCTCAAGGTGAACGCGAGTGGAAGAACCTGCTCGATGCGTTCTACGGAGATTTCAAGAAAAAGCTGGAAGCTGCAGAATCAAGCGACAGCGGAATGCGCGCTAACTCGCCAACCATGACCGATATTCCATGCCGTGAGTGTGGTCGTCCGATGACGATTCGAACTGCATCTACTGGCGTGTTCCTCGGCTGTTCTGGTTATGCGTTGCCACCTAAAGAGCGTTGTAAGGCTACGGTCAATTTGGTGCCGGGTGATGAGATTGCTGCGGATGACGAGGGAGAGTCTGAATCCCGTGTTCTGCTTGGCAAGCGTCGTTGTCCGATTTGTTCCAATGCGATGGATGCTTACCTGCTGGACGAGAGTCGCAAACTGCACATCTGTGGTAACAACCCTGATTGCACCGGTTATGAGATCGAGCAAGGGCAGTACCGGATTAAGGGTTATGAAGGTCCGAGCTTGGAATGTGATAAATGCGGCAGCGAAATGCAGCTCAAGACTGGCCGTTTTGGCAAGTTCTTTGGTTGTACTAACAGTGAATGTAAAAACACCCGCAAACTACTGAAAAGTGGTGAGGCCGCACCGCCGAAGATGGATCCGGTAAAAATGCCGGAGCTGAAGTGCGAAAAGGTGGATGACACCTACATTTTGCGTGACGGTGCATCTGGGCTTTTCCTAGCGGCCAGTCAGTTCCCTAAAAACCGTGAAACCCGTGCGCCGCTGGTGCTGGAGTTGATTCCGCATCGCGACGAGATTGATCCGAAATACCACTATCTGTGCGATGCTCCCGCCAAAGATAGTCAGGGCCGACCTGCCGTTGTCCGCTACAGTCGCAAGACTAAAGAGCAGTACGTGCAGACCGAGGTAGATGGTAAGCCTACAGGCTGGCGTGCGTTCTATGACGGCAGTAAGTGGAAAGTCGAAGATAAGAGTTAATGGGATGGCGTGTGCGTCTAAATGGGTAGGCGCACTCAGGTGTTCAGTTATGTAGTGGGGAATGCCAGCGTGGCCCAAGAGCTCTATACTCGTACCAACCAAAAGATCTTTTATGCCGGCCTGGCTCTTGAGTCTTGGCGTAAGGCGGAGCAAGCGCATAATCTCAATGCACTTGCGGTGATACAGGCAGAGCGCGAGTCGGCTCTGTTCCATCTGTATGGCGCATTGCTTGGGCTATGCCATGAAATTGCAGGTTATTACCGTTTGCCTGGGTATGATGCGCCGCGTGCAGAATCATTCTTGCGCCCGGACGTGCTTGAGGCTGCGCCGAGTCAGGAGCTTGGAGAACTGGTTGAATTGGCTCAATCTCCTGAAAGCTGGCTGGCGAACTTGTTAAGAGCTTATAACCAGATGTTCAGACCTCCGCAGCCTGCCCGAGAAGGTAAGGTGGACCCGGCAGCAGCGCTGATCAGTGTGGTTTCGCTGGATGAGGCTGAGCAGCTTCTTGATCATGAAACGCTGGAAATGTGGCGGCAGCAATTAAAGGGGCTGGCCCAGCGTTTTCGTCAAACCTTAAGCGAGTGGTAAGGCTTGGGCGTACCGACGGGCTAGGGGGGACTCTATCTGGCTGGTACACTATTGGCCTTTCGTGGAGAGCTATTTCAAATGCCAACGTCATTTCTGGAAATTGTCGAGCTGCCGGATGGACGCATTGCATTGCGTCGTGCAGAGGATGAAGAGTCTCTGGTTGTGCTGGATTTTTCCGCAGATGCCAAAGCATTTTTACAAGGTCAGCACCTTGAGGTTGCCAAAGCCATGCTTAATGTAGGCGTGCAGATGGCTGGCCGATTGGCCGAAAATAACTTCCAACAGGAAGAAGAAACTCCGCGCGTTTTGCACTAAGTGCTGTGTGCGTTGGGGCCCTTCAGCTCAGACTGAATGCCGAGTGCAGGTTACGGGGCGCTATGAGTGCGTAGTACCTGCCACTGCAAGCACCTGACTAGCCCAAGCTAATATTCAAGCTCTGAGCTTTGCCGGAACGGGCTGCGCGCTCAAGTTGGTTGCGTGCATGGCTTGGTAATGGGTGTAACCAGCTTATAACTGTATGGCTACGCCCCAGTTTTAATGCCTCCTCAGCCAGCGCTAGTGAACTTTGGCTGCCGCGAGGGCGTAGCAGCAGAATTTTCTCTTGATTGAGACCGGACTGACGTAGCCAGCTGTGGGTCAGGCTGGTTGGCGGGGCAATGAGCGTAAGCCAGCGCTCGTCTTGATTGTCACTGAGGGTTTTGAGTATAGGGGCAAGCAGTGTCAGGCAGTGTCCCGCTGAGCCGCGTAGCGAAATTTCGCTGAATGAGCTCTGTGTGTCGGCAGCTGGCTCGGTTTCAGAATCCTCAAGCCAGTCTGCGGCGGCGGAGGCGAACAGGCTGTCAAACAGTCGCAGTTGTGGGCGGTTCAGTGGTAGCGGGAACTGCATGCTGACTCCTTTAGCGGCGGATGACGCCGACACTTAGTCCTTCGATCACCAAGTCCTGTTCTTCCAGATTGACCTCAATAGGGGCGAACTCGGGGTTTTCTGCAATTAGCCAAACGGTGTTGCCTTCGCGTTTGAATCGTTTGACTGTCACTTCGTCATCGATTCGGGCTACAACCACTTGGCCATTGCGGGCTTCGCGAGTGGTGTGCACAGCAAGGAGGTCGCCATCAAAGATACCGATATCTTTCATGCTCATGCCGCGCACGCGCAGAAGGTAATCGGCTTTAGGGTGAAAGAAGTCAGGGTTGATCTTGCAGGAGTCTTCAATGTGCTGTTGGGCCAGAATGGGTGAGCCTGCAGCGACCCTGCCGATTACCGGCAAACCTTCTTCATCGCTATTGTTGGGTTCAAAACCCGGGATGCGAATGCCGCGAGACGCGCCTGGTGTCATTTCGATTGCGCCTTTACGGGCTAGCGCTTTGAGATGCTCCTCGGCTGCGTTAGGAGACTTGAACCCCAGCGCTGTAGCGATTTCTGCGCGTGTAGGGGGATAGCCGTTGTCTTCTAGGCACTGCTTGATAAAGGCGAGAATTTCCGCCTGGCGTGGCGTCAGTTTTAGCATGGTCATCTCTGTCTTTTTGTACAGTGACTGGGATTATATACAGTATTGGCTTGTTGGCAATCCTCCTTCATTCCTGGCTACTGTTCCGTCCTGAATAAGCACGGGCGTTCTGTGTAACTTGTAATGTGATCTGATCGTCTATTTTGCTTAGAGTAAAATTGTCGATTTAGCAGTGAAACGGCGGGTTGGCTTGACAATCCCATTAACTGAAACGTATGTTTCAAACAAGTGTTTGCTAGATGATATTTTATGGCCCAGTCGGAAACTGTCGAACGTATTCTTGATGCTGCAGAACAGCTTTTCGCAGAGAAAGGCTTCGCTGAGACTTCGCTGCGTTTGATAACCAGCAAGGCAGGGGTGAACCTTGCCGCGGTGAACTATCACTTCGGCTCTAAGAAGGCGCTGATTCAGGCGGTATTTTCCCGTTTCCTCGGGCCATTTTGTGTCAGCCTAGAGCGAGAGCTGGATCGTCGGCAAGCCAAGCCTGAGTGCAAGCTGAGCCTTGAGGATTTGCTTGAGCTGTTGGTTGAACAAGCGCTTTCGGTGAAACCGCGCAGCGGTAATGACTTGTCCATATTCATGCGTTTGCTGGGGTTGGCGTTCAGCCAGAGTCAGGGGCACCTGCGCAAATACCTTGAGGAGGTTTATGGCAAGGTGTTCCGCCGTTACATGCTTCTTGTCCATGAGGCGGCTCCGCGTATTCCGCCTTTGGAGCTCTTCTGGCGCGTGCACTTTATGCTTGGTGCTGCGGCCTTCAGTATGTCTGGCATCAAAGCGCTACGGGCTATGTCCGAAAACGATTTCGGTGTGAACACCTCAATTGAGCAGGTCATGCGCCTAATGGTGCCATTCCTGGCAGCCGGAATGCGTTCTGATACTGCTTTGAACGATGAGCAGCTGGCCAATGCGCAACTCAAGCCGCGTAATAAAGTTGCTGTACAGACCGGGAAAGTCTGACACGCGTGGATGGGCTAGCTTGGCTTGATCCGTTAAGCTAGCCGCCATGCCTAATCTCGATCTACTCCATATTTCAATCGCTGATCAGCAGCTTTATGGCTTTGCCGATGGTGTATTGACCTTTCGTACTGCCGTTTCTACTGCGCTCAATGGCGTGGGCGAGAAGAATGGCTCTGGCTGTACGCCTCGTGGTCGCTTTCAAGTCCGTGCACGGATTGGCGGCAGTTTGCCCGCTGGTGCGGTGTTGCGTGGGCGGCGCTGGACAGGTGAAGTTTGGTCGCCCGAGCTGCATGCTCAATACCCGGGGCGTGACTGGATTCTGTCGCGTATTCTCTGGTTGAGTGGTTGTGAGCCGGGGCGTAATCGACTGGGCGATGTGGACACATTCCGCCGTTATATCTATCTGCATGGGACACCGGACACTGAGCCAATGGGCGTGCCTCTGTCTCATGGGTGTGTGCGTCTGCGTAATGATGCGTTAATTGAGCTGTACGACCGAGTTCCGGCACATTGTGCCGTGCAAATTGAAGAAGCAGCCTGCCCGCAATGGGCGGCCGCAGCGCTTGAATAAGGAATTCCTGTGAGTGTAACCCTGCAAGGCTCTCTGATGCTGGACATCGCTGGGACATGGCTGACTGCAGAGGATCGAGCGATCCTGCGTCAGCCTGAAGTGGCTGGCCTGATTCTGTTTGCGCGCAATATTGAGGATCCGCGTCAGGTGCGTGAGCTGACTGCGGCTATCCGTGCTGTCCGTCCTGATGTTTTGCTGGCAGTGGACCAGGAGGGTGGCCGGGTGCAACGCTTGCGTAACGGCTTTGTGCGCATCCCAGCTATGCGTGCGTTGGCGGATAACCCCAACGCGGAAGAACTCGCAGCGTTGTGCGGTTGGGTGATGGCAACCGAGGTATTGGCGGTTGGCCTTGATTTGAGTTTTGCTCCGGTGCTGGATCTCGATCATCAACGTAGTGCAGTGGTCGGTACGCGCTCGTTTGAAGGTGATCCGCAGCGGGCGACTGCATTGGCCGGTGCCTTCATTAGTGGGATGAATGCTGCAGGCATGGCAGCCACAGGTAAGCACTTCCCAGGGCATGGCTGGGCTGAAGCAGACTCTCACGTTGCAATTCCGGTCGATGAGCGCAGCCTGGAACAGATTCGTGCTGTCGATCTGCAGCCATTCGCCAAGTTAAGCCAGCAACTGGCAGCGGTGATGCCGGCCCATGTCATCTACCCGCAGGTTGACAGTCAGCCTGCAGGATTTTCGCGCCGCTGGTTGCAAGAGATTCTGCGTGGCGAGTTGAACTTCAACGGGGTGATCTTCAGTGATGACCTGTCCATGGCCGGTGCTCATGTGGTGGGGGATGCGGCCAGTCGTATTGAGGCGGCTATGTTGGCCGGTTGCGATATGGGGCTTGTGTGTAACGATCGGGCCTCAGCAGAATTGGCGCTCAGTGCGATGCAGCGACTCAAGGTGTCACCGCCACAAGGGCTTGCGCGTATGCGTAGGCAGGCGTTTCCGGGGATTGATTATAAGAGTGACCCGCGCTGGTTGCAGGCCATTTCCCGGCTGCGGGAAGCACACTTAGTTGTGTGAGGGTTGATCAAATCAAAGGGCGCCTAGAGCGCCCTTTGATTTATTGGTCAGACTATTTATCCGGGGTGAGGAGTAGGCGGCGGCTGCCATAGGTCTTGTCGAGGTTTTCTGAGCGGAAAGGAAAACTCATGTAGCTACCTTTGAGCCAGGCATCAATCCCGTCTGCGTAATGTTTGCTGGCAGGGTTGCCAGACTGGCCTGAGCTGTTAAGTCCGATCATGGGCTCTGCACGGCCGAAATCGACAATGATGCGCATGGCTGGAATCAGCCAGGTGTCGAAGTTGTCGCCCCACTCGTAAGCAGCTACGTTGAGGGTGCCGTGGTCGCCTCCAGCAGCATAGGGGCCACGATCCAGATAGCCTTTGATGGCGTTAATGCTTGCACGCTGGCTGGAGCTGAGGGATGGGGCTAGTTTGCTCGAGTCGCTTGCCCAGGTATACGTGTGCAGCTTGCCCCACTGCCAGGCGCTGCGGTCAGCGCCGAGGCGATTTTCCAGCAGCGTTACTGCACCCGCGAGACTGCGGGCGAGAATGGCGGGTTTGTCTTCTTTTTGCGCGGTGTGGGTGTCGTCCCAGAAGGGGCTGTCTTCACGGCCCAGCAGGTGATCCGCCTGCGCGGAGTAGGAACTATTGGCTGTGTCGACCAGTGCCTTCCAGGCTGGACTTGTGTCCGGTCCGAGTTCGTCGAGGAAGGTGTCGCGGGCACTTTGATACAGGAAGGCGCTGTAAAGCGCTGCATCTGCTGAAGTTGCAGACATTCTGCCGTCAAATTTGCTGATACGGCTCAGCGCCTCTTGGGCTTTGTGGCGTTCTGCCAGGGGCAGAGCATCAATAGACGCTTTCAGGCTTTCTGCCATGCCTGGTGCGCTGAACATGCGCTGCAGTTTGGCCACAAACGGCGAGGTTTGATCGTACTGCATGGCGATTGAACTTTGAGTGTCATGGCGGCCACTGTTTGCCAACTGCTCAATACGCTCAGCTCGTTCCGGGTAGAACCAGGAGTTGGACAGTTGCATGCCATACCCTTTGGGCACGGTGCGGTGGTTGGCTGTTCCCAGCCAGCCTTGGGGTGGGTCCTGATCATAGGGATGCAGCATAGGGTCGGCGTAGCCATCCCACTCATATTCGCTGTTCCAGCCGGGTGATGGCATCAGGCCTAGACCTGCTCGACGGTTGGGATAGCGCCCGGTGACTTGCCAGCCAATGTGCTCCGAGTCGGCGAAGACAATATTGAGCGGGATGGCGCGGACCTCACGGGTGGCCTCAAAGGCTTGTTCCACGGACTGTGCGCGGGATAGATCGAACATTGCATCCAGGGTTTTATCGCCATTCATCTCTGGCGTTTTTAAAGCAACCCCATAGCCGCTGTTCAGCGGCAGCGGTTGTAGCATGTGTTTGCGCTCGCCCAGCACTGAGTTCAGCAGCGGGCCGTGGCGGGTCTCAAAAATAGTCTCGCGGATTGGCCGCTCACCTTTAATGAAGAAGGTTTCCTGACGCTCTTTAACAGGCAACCATTTGCCATCTGCCAGGTAGTACAAGCGCCCATTTTCACGGCGCACCTGCTCCAGGTAGAGGTCTTGTGTATCCCCCATGACCATTGTCATGCCCCAGCCCAGCTTGCCATTGAAGCCAGCGACAACTGCTGGAACCCCGGCAATCGAAACACCGGCAGCGTTAAATTTCGGCGAGCGGATTTGTACAAAGTTCCAAGCTGAAGGCATGGAGAGGGGAAGGTGGGTGTCGTTGGCAACAATGCTGCGGCCACTACGGGTTTTAGCCGGGGCGAAGGCCCAGTTGTTGGACGCGGCAACGCCGAGCATATGGGCGTCGGCAAATTGGCTGACGGCTTGGTTCAGGCCAGAAAGCCCGGCTAATTGGCCAGTGAGATTAAGCCCTTTGAGCTTTTCCGCTTCAGCAAAAGGCAGGGGCTCATCAGGATAGGTTGGTAGCAGCCAGGCAACTTTGTCTGCGCCGACCTTTTGTGAGAGCACCAGTGCTGCAACTTCTTCCTGCAGATTGACCGATAGACCGAAATTCATCAGGCAGAAGATAAGCACCGAATCTTCTGCCTTCCAGTAAGCCGGACGGTAACCCGCCTCAGCTAGGTCCATTGGTAGTTTGTCGCGGTAGCGGAAGAGGTAGGCATTTACGCCGCGGGCATACACCTCAAAGAATTGTTTCAAGCGAGGTGTGGCATTTTTGTAGAGCACCTCGGCACTCTGCCGGAGGTTGACGGAGCGCATAAACCGGTCAATGTCCAGCACGCCTGGACCTGCCATTTCGGCCAGGCGGCCTTCGGCCATCAGGCGCATGCCGACCATTTGGCTTAGACGGTCGCTGGCATGCACATAACCCAGTGCAAAGAGCGCATCGTGGAATGTGGTGGTTTCAATCAGTGGCATACCAAGTGGGTTGCGACGCACGACTACACTGTTGGCCAGCCCTTTGATTTTCACAATGCCCTGATCCGGGTGGACACTGTCGCTGTAACGGCTGTTGAGAAATGATTGGCAACCGGTAAGTGAAATCGATGCGGTCACAATGGCCGCTAGGCTTACACAGGCTATTGGACGAAATGCGCGCGCTAGCATGCAGCTGGCTCCTTACCGGGCGTGATCAATAAGTTGGTTACAGTTTAGGCGTGTATGGCTGGATGGCGTACGTTAGCCAGCTCAGCCAAGGCTGACAAGGCGTTGAAGCGACAGTTCAGCTCTTATTGTGGGGGTTGGGTAGGTGCTCGAGCAGCCAGCGTGCGGCTGTATGTGCGGCCTGTTCATGTTGGGCTTGCAGCTGTGCAAATAGCGCCTCGTAATCGGCGTGTTGTTCGCGGCTGAGTGCCTTCCAACCCTGGTGGGTTGGGATGTGGGCGGTAGCGCCATAAAGACGCTGAAAGATTTCACACTGACTGCTCTGGCTAAGCGCCAAATCATAATTATCGAGCAGGACTTTGATCCGAATAGCGCCCTCGATAAGCGGCAGCTGGCCGTCGAGCAGGCTGCTGGCGAGGATCTGCAAATCTCCGCGCAGCCGAATCTTTCGGCTTTGCTGGGCCTCTTTGTTTTGACGCTGTTGTATCCAGACCTTACGCCAGAGATGCAGCGCATAGCCCGCCAGGGCCACAATGATGAATGCGGCCAGGCTGAGAGCAGTCAGTGTGAGCGGGTTCATCGGCAGCTCAGGCGCCGTGGCATTTCTTGAATTTCTTCTGGCTGCCGCATGGGCAAGGATCGTTGCGGCCAACGTCCTTCAGTGCGTTGCGCACCGGCTCTTGTGGACCATGGTTGCAGTGAGGACCGTGGACATGGCCATGATCGTGATGGTGGTCGTGATCGTGGTTGCAGTCGGGGCCGTGGACGTGATGCTGGTTCATGCAAAGTTACTCCGGGATGTAATCTCCGGGAATTATCTCGCCATTGCGTGTCATGTGCACGCGTTGACCAAAAAACCAGCCGGTTTTAACTGAGCCTTTGAACTGATAGGGGATTGGGTGATCAGGCTCTTCAAGCGCTTTTACCACCTGGCGGACATGACGCCAGAGGTTGGTTCGCACTGGAACAGTAAAGGTTCGATGGCCGCGAGCCGGGACGCTGAGGGAAATATCGGCTTCGCCTTTGGTCAGCTCTACATTGTTCAGGGTGACCTGATATTCAAGCTGGCTGATGGGTAGACTGAAACCGTTGGGGTTATCAATGCGGAACTTGAGGTTGAATCGTTGCTCAAGGAGCTTGGCTCTGACCACTTCAACGTTGAGTAGGGTTATGTCCGGTGATTTCAGGTCGCCAGTAGAGGAACAACCAGCCAACCCACCGAATAGGCCAAGTAATAGTGCAAGGCTAAGTATTTGTAATGATTTTGCCTGTGAAAACATTGCAGCCCCCCGATGACCACTCAGTGTAACAAGCAAGCACGGAGCTGCAAGCTGTTGTTAGTTGAAATAATCTGCACCATAGTGACGCAAGACTAGGTCAGGAGTGTGACGATGGCTCGTTATGAAATTGCATTCAGTGCGCAATTGGTGCCGGGGGCTCAGCTCGAAACAGTAAAGGCTAATGTGGCCAAGCTGTTTCAGGCCGATGAGCAACGACTGGCGCTGCTGTTTTCCGGCCGCAGAATTGTGATCAAAAATAACCTCGATGAAGCTGGCGCTGAAAAATACCGTGTAGCCCTAGAACGCGCCGGTGCGTTGGTTGAGGTGGTGGACATGGACTCGCAGATCGAAGAGATCGTGTTGACAGCACCAGCACCAGCACCAGCACCAGCACCAGTAGCTGCGTTTGCTGCGCAGCCTGCTGCGACGGTGCAGGGCGAACAAGGGCGGCTTAAAGTCGCCCCCCGGGATGAGTACATGGCTGCATTCAGTGATGTCGATGCACCGGATTTCGGTATCGCTCCTTTGGGCAACGACTTGCAGGATGCTAAGCCTGAGGCGCAAGCCCCGGCAGTAGATTTAAGCCAGTTCAGTCTGGCTCCTGTCGGCAGTGACATGGGCGAGCTCAAGCGCGTGGGGTCGGTCGTGGTACCGGATATCACACATCTTAAGCTGCAAGAGTGATTGAGATTCTAAGCAGAGCACGGAGGCTCTGCTTGTCGGTTTAAAAGAACGCCGAGCAGCACTTCTTGAATTTCTGGCCGCTGCTGCAAGGGCAGGGGTCATTGCGACCAGGTTTAAGGTCTACCGTAGGATCGATGAAATACCATCGCCCCTGGTGCTCCACAAATGCTGAGCGTTCACGGTGGCTCTGTTTACCGCTTATATCCTGCCATTGCGCGGTAAAGGTGACCCAGGCGTGGGCCGGTGCCCCCTCAATCAGTGCTGTGTCCTCAACTTCGAGACCAAGCCAAGTGCTGCCCAAACTCCAGTTTTGAATAGCCTCACGGTCAAGACCAGACTGTTGCGCTGGTAGTGTGGTGGTAACCAGATAATCCACCAGTCCCAGTGTGTAGGCGCTATAGCGCGAGCGCATCAGGGCTTCTGCTGTCGGAGCGGCTGTACCAGCATGGTAGCGGCCGCAGCAGGTGTTCAATGTCAGCTGGCTGCCGCAGGGGCAGGTTGAGTTGTTCACGGGGTTACCACCAGTACTTGCCAAAATTTTCCGGGTTGGCCCAAAACTTGGCGTTGAGCCAGTCCGGTACCTGTTTGTAATCGAGTAGATCGTAAGTGAACAGGGTTAGGATCTGTTCGCCTCGATGGAAGCGTTCGCTGGCTTGCAGGGCGAGGGCGAAGAGATCCGTTTCTTTCCAGTCGCAGGCTTTCAGATCAACCAGTACGGCCATGCGACTCGCGTTGAGGTTGCGGATGCCGCCGAGAAGTTGCAGGGCGTCGCGTCGCTGCATGTGCTCAAGGCAGTCAACAAGAATGGCAAGATCGTACCGTTTTCCCGCTAATTCTGCGGGCAACTTCCCACTTTCCGCATGGGCGATATGACATTTTGGGTATGCCTGAACAAATGCCTCGATTGCCGGCAGGTCGCGGCTTCCCACGAGCAGTAGGCGTTCGGGTGAGTAGCGCGCCAGCAGCCCTGCTAAGGCTTGTTGAGGTGTTCTCTCTGATTGAGGAGCTGGCATGTGATTCCTTATTTGGTTCAGAAGCCCGGCAGGCTGTAGCAAACCAATCTGCTACAGGTGTACTGGTACGGAATGTGTAATTGTCTGGCGCATTTTAAAACTGGGGTCTTTACTTCGTCAGTATCGGCTTTATGCCGATTTACCAATAGGAGACACACAGATGAGCATTATCAGGAAAGCATTACCCCTGATCGCCGCCAGTAGCTTGTTGACAGGTTGTGCCGGCATCCAGAAAACAGATTGGCCGACTTGCGCTGTCGTTGGTGGTGTTGGTGGTGCTGCGTTGGGGGCAATTGAAAGTTCTGCGTGGGCAGGCGGCGGTGCCGCGCTGGGGGCTGGTATGGCCGCTGCATACTGCTGGGTTCATGGGGCAGAAGAGCAGGTTGCAGTAGCGGTTGAAGAAGTAGTTGAACAAGAGGTTGTCGTTGAGCAGGCTGAACCTGTTCGCGTCGAGCTCGATGTCAAATTCGACTTCGACAAAGCCCAAGTTCGCCAGGAAAGCTATGGCGAAATCAAAAATCTGGCTGATCTGCTCAACCAGTATCCGCAAACCACCACGGTTGTAGAAGGTCACACCGACTCTGTTGGTAGCGATGCCTACAACCAGAACCTGTCTGAGCGCCGTGCCAGCGCAGTACGTGATGTGCTGGTGAACGAGTACGGCGTGCCGTCTGACCGTGTCAGTGCCGTGGGGTATGGCGAAAGCCGTCCGGTGGCCGACAACGCTACCGCAGAAGGTCGCGCGGTTAACCGCCGTGTAGAAGCTGAGGTTGAGGCGCGCCCCTGATTGCCTGGCCCTTCTAGCTGCGTAGCAAAGCCAGCCCATACCGGGCTGGCTTTTTTATTTCGTCTGATTAAAGCCAGCTGTGTGGGCGCTGTAATAGCGCCCTGTTGGGGGGCGGTCGGGTTTAGTGTTGTGCTGGCGAGCCAGTTCTAAAGCGGTTAATGTTTCGGCCAGTTGGATGATTGAGTTGGTGTTATGAAAACCTTTTGGCTCCTTGGAAAACTGATAACGCTGCTCTTCTGGGGAGTTGTGCTATTCAATTTGTATCAGCCGCTTGCTCAGCCTTTTGAGTTGATGCTGCGCGTTGCGGGTGCAGCTTTGCTGGCCTTGCATGTACTGGAACTTGGCATCTTTAATCGCCAGTTAAAGGCTGCGCCCCGATCTTCATGGCAGCGCCTGCAGGTTGTGCTGTTTGGTGTGTTTCATGTGCTGGCCTTGCCTGTGCACAAAGCAGTGGCGGTTGAGCAGCCCGGTGAAGTGGCTGTAGATCCGGAGCTAAAAATAAAGGAGGAGGCTGGAAATGCGGAAAACCCTGGCGCTGGCACTGTTGTTCAGCCCGCTGACACTGGCTCAGGCGGCAATTGAGGTCAGCGCAAATTCAATGATGCGTTTGCCTGCAGTTGGCAGCGCGCTGAATGTGGATCGCCTGGAAGTGGCTGATAACGGCACGCTTCTGATCCCAGCTGGACTCACGGAAATTCAGATTGGCCAACTGATCCTTGGTCAGCAGGCGCACTTATCGATTGCACCAGGAGAGAGTCCGGTCCGCTTGCAAGTCGACAGCGCGACGTTGGGTAACAATGCGCTGATTTCCGCACGAGGCGCGCAGGGTACTTACACGAAGCCTGCGACAGCAGGGCGTAGCCTCACTCTGCGTCTGAATGAAATCACTGAGGGTGAGCTGGTTGTAGATGCTCGTGGCGGCAAAGGTGCGCCCGGGTATGCAGGGCTTGCCGGTGCTGATGGCAAACCAGGTGGGTGCACCTGGGGCCAGGCCAGTAAAGGCCATGATGGGTTGGATGGCGGCGATGGTCAGCCGGGCGGAGCGGGGGCTAAGGTTAGAGTTGAAGTGCCTGAAAGCTATCCGCTTGAGCAGGTCCGGGTCTTGGTAGCCGGTGGCGCCGGCGGTGAGCCAGGCCAAGCTGGTGAGGCGGGTAAGGGCGGGGCCAGTAAGGGTTGCCTGGTGTATAGCACTTCAGCTGCCGCTGCCGGTAAACCGGGGCAGAGTGGTCAACCGGGCTCTTCGGGGGCTGACGGGCAAGTCGATATTGTTCAGTTTTGAGTGCGGGCCCGCTAAACGATGTTAATCGCTTAGCGGGCTTGTTCTGTCAGAAGCTGGGGCGCGCAGCAGCGATGGCCACCAACAACAGGCCGAGCAGCAGATTGGTGCCGACCAAGCGACGAATTTTCCCCAGCGCTTCACCACCGGCAGGCCAGTTCTCGGCTTCAACCGCGCGGCGCAATGCTGGCAACTGAAGTACCTGTATGCGCAGGAAAAGCGCCAGCATCGCCAAATACAACCCCATCATGATGTGTACATAACGCGGAGCGCCGTGGAAGCCCTTGAACGACAAGTGCATCATGCCGACACCCGTTACCGGCAGCACGATAACTGCAGCCCACACCCAATAGAAGAAACGCGGGAATACTGCCAGCCATAGTTTCAGGCGCGAGGGAGCCTCCAAAGCGCTGACGGCAGCTGGGCGCAGTACCATCCAGGCGAAGAACATGCCGCCGACCCAGATTAGGGCGGCGAGTACATGCAGGCTGTAAGACATGGCATATGGAGTCATGAAGGTTCCTCTGAGGTAAGCGGTTCAGCGCGTTATCAATTAGCGCGCTATCATAGCCGCCGATTTCAGACACTGAAAATTTATCCAGCCTCCCGCGTCGCGTATTTCATGCTCAGTCCCGAACTAAAATCCCAGATTCAAGGCGCTTATAGCCGTTTCCTTGAAGCCAAGTCGCTCAAGCCTCGTTACGGCCAGCGTTTGATGATTGCCGAAGTCGCCAAGGTACTGGGCACCATTCAAACCGATGATGAAGGTCGCCGGGTTGGCGAACCGGCAGTTGTCGCGGTGGAGGCGGGGACGGGCACCGGTAAGACGGTGGCCTACAGTATGGCAACCATTCCGACTGCCAAGGCAGCCGGTAAACGGCTGGTGATCGCCACTGCCACCGTGGCGCTGCAGGAGCAGATCGTCCATAAGGACTTGCCGGATCTGATGCGTAACAGCGGTCTCAGCTTCAGCTTTGCCCTGGCTAAAGGGCGCGGGCGCTACCTATGCCTGTCCAAACTTGACCTCCTGCTGCAGGAAGGCCAGGCGCAGAGCGCGACTGCGCAACTGTTTGAGGAGGAAGGCTTCAAGATCGACGTGGACGAGCAGAGCCAGAAGCTGTTCAACGTCATGATCGAAAAGCTGGCGGGCAATAAATGGGATGGCGACCGTGACAGTTGGCCGGAAGAGCTGGATGACGCGCGCTGGGGGCAGCTGACTACGGATCATAGCCAGTGTACCGGGCGTCATTGTCCGAATTTCCAGCAATGCACCTTTTACAAAGCCCGTGAAGGCATGGGCAAGGTGGACGTGATAGTCACCAACCACGACATGGTTTTGGCTGACTTGGCTCTGGGTGGTGGTGCGGTGCTGCCGGACCCGCGCGACACACTGTACGTCTTCGACGAAGGCCATCATCTGCCGGACAAAGCCATCGGCCACTTCGCCCACTTCACCCGGCTGCGCTCCACCGCTGACTGGCTTGAGCAGACCGCGAAGAACCTGACAAAGCTCCTGGCGCAAAATCCGCTGCCCGGTGATCTCGGTCGCTTGATTGAGCAGATTCCTGAGCTGGCCCGTGAGATCAAAACACAACAGCAGTTCATGTTTGCGGCGTGTGAGCAATTGGCAGATTTCCGCGCTGGCGAGGATATGGAAGGGCGTGAGCGGCCTCGTCACCGCTTTCCCGGAGGCGTTGTACCGGAGCATCTGGTTGAGCTGGGCCTGGAGCTGAAAAAGGGCTTTTCCAAACTCACGGATCTGTACACGGGTATTGCCGACCTGTTGAAGGAGGCAATGGATGGCGAGGGTTCGGTGGGCATTGCCAGCCATCAGGCCGAAGAGTGGTACCCGCTGTTTGGCAGTTTGCTGTCCCGTGCTCAGGGCAATTGGGAACTGTGGTTGGCCTTCACTACGGAAGACCCGGATGAAAGTGCGCCGATGGCCCGCTGGCTGACCCTGGCGGACAGTGGCGCGCTGTACGACATTGAGGTCAATGCCAGCCCGATCCTGGCCGCTGAAACCCTGCGCCGCAACTTATGGAATGTGGCTTACGGTGTGCTGGTGACCTCTGCAACGCTAACCGCACTGGGTAGTTTTGACCGCTACAGGATGCGCGCGGGGCTGCCAAAGAATGCGGTGACTGCGGTGGTACCAAGCCCGTTTCACCATGCTGACGCGGGTGTACTGCGCATTCCTAATCTGAATGCAGACCCTCGCGATGTGCCTGGGCATACGGCTGCGATTGTTCGTGAGTTGCCAGCGTTGGTGGCCGGTTCAAAGGGCACGCTGGTGTTGTTCTCGTCGCGTAAACAAATGCAGGACGTGTTCGACGGGCTTGAACGCGACTGGCGTAAACGGGTGTTTATTCAGGGCAATCTTTCCAAACAGGAAACTCTGAACAAGCACAAGGCGCGAGTCGACAGCGGCGAGGAGAGTGTGTTGTTTGGGCTGGCCAGTTTCGCCGAAGGTGTGGACTTACCAGGTGCCTATTGTGAGCACGTGGTGATCGCCAAGATTCCGTTTGCCGTGCCCGATGACCCGGTCGAGGCGGCACTGGCGGAGTGGATTGAGGCGCGTGGTGGTAATCCGTTCATGGAAATTGCTGTGCCGGATGCTTCCCTGCGACTGGTCCAGGCTTGCGGACGATTGTTGCGTACTGAGGCGGACCGTGGCGTGATCACGCTGCTCGACAGGAGGATGGTCACGCAGCGCTATGGCAAGGCTATTCTCAATGCACTACCGCCGTTTCGCCGCGAAATCAGTTGATTCAACGGGAATCCTCTGGCGAATCAGTGAACGCCGCGAGCACAATGCGGTCAGCCATTTCATGTTCCTGATCACTGCATTTGCGCCAGTGGCGGATGAGGTATGCGCTTGAGGGAGTTTGTTGCGTGAAGTTCAGACTGCGGTTGCATGTATGTGCGTGGGTGTTGTTGGGGTGTGCGTCGGCCGTTGCTGCCCAAGATAAGCAAGAGCTATTCAACTTTGTCCGGCCGTTGGATGTCGTTCAGGTTGTCACACAGGACGCGGAATTGCCCGATCTCAAGGGCGAGGAGTCGCCGGGTGGTGAAGTGTTCCGGCGCGTGGTTTTTCAGTCTGCCAAGCAGCCGACTTTGCGCCTCACGCCACAGAGCGGTAGCTGGGACTGGTCCGACCAGGAAGCGCTTAGCGTGCGGATTCAAAACGCGATGGACTGGGATCTGACCTTGGATGTTGAGATTGAAAGTGGTGCAGGTCAGTTGCTGAAAAGCCGCCTCAATCTGCGCGCGGGACCCGCGCAAACGCTGCTAATCCCCTTGTATGAGACGTCGCCGCAGCGGCATGGCATGCGTGCTGGTGTGCCGATGCCGGTTCAATACGATGGGCGTCGAGTGTTGTTGGCCGAATCGGTGAACGGTGAGCTGGATAAAGCGCTGGTGCGCTCCGTGAGCCTGTCGGTGCCGAATCCAGATTCGGCGCAGAGTGTGCTGATCAGCCATGTTGCAGTGCAGCCCAAATCGCCTGAAGTGGCCATCTACCAAGGCATCGTCGACGCCTACGGTCAGTACACGAATGGCCGTTGGCCGGGCAAGATTCAGCGCGACGAGCAGTTGCAGCAGGCAGCTGCGGAAGAGGCCCTACAGCTTCAGAAGACTCTGGTGCGGGGAGATGAGCTGGATGCTTACGGTGGTTGGAAGACGAACACTCCGTTAACCAAAACCGGCTTTTTCCATACGGAAAAACGTAACGGCCGCTGGTTTTTGGTGACGCCGGATGGCAACCCGTTTTTCTCCCTGGGCGTCAATGCGGTTAACAGTGGGCAGAACGCTACTTACATCGAAGGCCGTGAGTCCATGTTCAGTGCCTTACCTAAAGAAGGGGAGGCTCTGGCCGCATTCTACGGTTCGGCTGATCACCAGGACGGCAATGGCTCTAATCGTGATAGGGCCTTTGCTAAGGGGCGCTGGTTCGATTTTTATGCGGCCAACCTGCAGCGTACTTATGGTCAGTTTGATCCGCTGGCGTGGCGGCAACGCAGTCAGGATCGCCTGCTAGCTTGGGGGTTCAATACAATTGGCAACTGGAGTGACCCGGAGTTCGCTGTAAATCCACGAGTGCCTTTTACGCTGCCGCTGTCGATCAGGGGGGATTTCAGCACCATCAGTACCGGGGTGGATTGGTGGGGGGCAATGCCAGACCCATTTGATCCGCGCTTTGCCATGGCGGCTGAGCGGGCTGTGGCGATTGCCGCTCGGGATGTGCGGGATAACCCCTGGCTGATTGGTTTCTTTGCCGATAATGAGCTTGCTTGGGCCGGGCCGGCTGAAGATCCCAATGGCCGTTATGCGTTGGCCTATTCGACATTGCGCCTGACCACCGACGTTCCGGCCAAGCGCGCCTTCCTCAAACAGTTGCGGGATAAGTACCGTAATCAGGATGGACTCTCCAAGGCCTGGGGCATCCAGCTGCAGGCTTGGGAGCTGATGGAAGACCCAGGCTTTGAAGCGCCGCTGCCAAGCCCTGAATATCCGGCCATTGAAGCAGACATGCAGGCCTTTTTGAGCTTGTATGCGCAGACCTACTTCAAAACCATCTCTGAGTCGCTTAAATGGCATGCGCCTAACCATCTATTGTTGGGCGGACGCTTTGCCAGCAGCATTCCGGAGGCAGTGAGCGCCTGCGCTGCCATCTGTGACGTGCTCAGCTTCAACTTCTACACCCGTGAGCCGCAGCAAGGTTACGACTTTGAGGTGCTACGTAAGCTGGATAAGCCTTTGATGGTCACTGAGTTTCACTTTGGTTCCCGCGACCGAGGCCCATTCTGGGGTGGAGTGAGTGAGGTGTACAAAGAGGCTGAACGCGGTCCTGCGTATGCCCAGTTCCTCAGCAAGGCTCTAGAAGAGCCGCAGATTGTGGGCGTGCACTGGTTCCAGTATCTCGATCAACCAGTGACCGGAAGGCTACTGGATGGCGAGAATGGCCATTTGGGGCTGGTAGCCATAACTGACCGGCCGTGGGATGAGTTCGTTAAGTCGGTGCAGCGCAGCAACCGCCAGGCAGTGCAGACCTTAAAACAGCAACTTGAAGGTACGGCGGCTGCCAAACCGTGATGCAGTGTGCCCGGAAACGTGCGTCGTTTTCGGTTGTGCCTTAGGGCATACAGATTACAGGAGTAAGGTGAGTGCAGATTCAGGGCTATTTTGATCTTCGTTTTGAGGCGTTGCGCGATGCTTTTGCGGCGCTGTTTGAGAATCCTCAGGAACGTGGCATGGCGCTGTGTGTGATGGTGGGCGGCGAAACCGTGGTCGACCTCTGGGCCGGAGTAATGGACCGCGAGGGGCAGCAGGCCTGGCACAGCGACACCATCCTGAATCTGTTTTCCTGCACCAAAACCTTCACCGCTGTGACAGCCCTGCAGCTGGTTGCTGAAGGTATGTTGGAGCTGGACGCTCCGATTGCCCGTTACTGGCCAGAGTTTGCGGCCGCCGGTAAGGAAAAAATCACCCTGCGTCAGCTGTTGAGTCATCAGGCGGGCTTGCCTGCATTGCATGATCTGCTGCCGCCTGAGGCCCTCTACGACTGGGAGACTATGACGTCGGCGCTGGCCGCTGAGCAGCCATGGTGGACGCCGGGAACTGGCCATGGCTATGCGCCAATCACTTACGGCTGGCTGGTGGGTGAGGTGTTGCGCCGGATTGAGGGGCGCGGGCCAGGTGAGTCGATTGTGGCGCGTACGGCAAGGCCGCTGGGGCTGGATTTCCATGTTGGCTTGGCTGATGAGGAGTTTGAGCGGGTTGCGGTGATCACCCGGGGTAAAGGCAATCTGGGCGACGAAGCGGCGCAGCGGTTACTGAAAGTCACCATGAGCCAGCCAGCGGCCATGAGTACGCGTGCATTTACTAATCCGCCATCGGTAATGACTAGCACCAACAAGCCCGAATGGCGGCGCATGCAGCAGCCTGCGGCGAACGGACATGGTAATGCCCGCAGTTTGGCAGGCTTCTATGCGGGCTTGCTTGATGGCAGCTTGCTGGAGAATGACATGCTGACCGAGCTGACCCGCGAGCATGCGGTAGGTGAGGACAAGACACTTATGACCTCAACTCGCTTCGGTTTGGGTTGCATGCTGGACCAACCTGATGTACCTAATGCAACTTATGGTTTGGGGCCGCAGGCGTTCGGCCATCCGGGAGCAGGTGGCTCAATCGGTTTTGCTGATCCTGAGCGGGACGTTGCATTCGGTTTTGTGACAAACAATCTGGGACCGTTCGTCTTGATGGACCCTCGGGCACAGAAACTGGCGCAAATCCTAGCTGCCTGTTTGTAAAAAGCTCAGCTAAACTGCTAGGCAACTTATTAAGTATTGGCCCTAAGGTCTTAAATTCTTTCTTCTTTCTCTAATAGTGAATTCATGATGCCAGCCTATAAAACACTCGCACTCACTCTCTGCCTGCTTGTCAGCGGTTGCAGCTCCATGGATTTAGGCTCCTTTAAATTGAGTTCGCTGGGTTTTGGAGACTCGAAGGATGAAAAACCGCAAGTTGTAAAAATGCCTCCGCCTGCCGTGACCCAGGCTCGTCTTGACGACTACGAACCTAAAGTTAAAGAGGCTATCAAAGGCACTCACTTTGAATACGAGCGTCGCGAAAACATCCTGGTGATCACTGCGCCGGTTCAGGGAGCGTTTAACCCTGATCGTCCGAATATGATGCTGCCGTCCATGCTCGGGCCGCTGACTCGCATGGCAAAAATGGTTGAGAGTGACGACACCATTGGTGTTCTGATTCTGGGTCACGCCGATAGCAGCGGCGATGCCAAAACGAACCTTGAACTCAGTGAACAGCGTGCCCGCGCTTTCACATCCATTTTCCGCATGAGTGGCCTCAAGCAGAACCGTCTGACATCGCGCGGCCTGGGTTCTGTGGCACCGCGTGCTGCTAACGACAGTGCGCAAGGCCGTGCACTTAACCGCCGCGTTGAAATCATGCTGACCTCCAAAGACACTCTCAATGCGCTGATTGCCCAGTACAGCCAGCCGGCTGCGGCTCCGGCAGCAGTGGTAGCAGATGTGAAGAAGGCCGCAGATAAAAATGCCAAGACGGTGGCCAAGGCCGAAAAGCCTGTCACTCGTTAATGAACTGAGGCGGATTGCCTCAGATCAAGCTAAATCGCGCGCTCGCGGTTAAGCTAGGCACATTCAGGAGGATGTGCCATGACTCAGAAATTGGCGGATATGCGCCGCGACTACACCCGAGACGGCTTGAGTGAAGCAGATGCTCCACTTGAGCCGTTTGCGCTTTTCCAGAGCTGGTTTGCCGATGCGGTTAAAACCGAGCAGCTCCCCGTAGAACCTAATGCAATGACTCTGGCGACCGTTGACGGAAATGGTCGCCCGCATTGTCGTGTCCTGTTGCTAAAAGCGCTGGATGATCGCGGCTTTACCTTCTTCACCAACTACGAAAGTGCGAAAGGGCAACACCTGGCTGGCAGCCCCTTCGCGGCTATGACGTTCTTCTGGCCGACGCTGGAGCGCCAGGTGCGCATCGAAGGCCGGGTTGAGAAGGTCAGTGCTGAGGAGTCTGATGCCTACTTTCAGGTTCGCCCGCTGGGCAGCCGCCTGGGAGCCTGGGCCTCTCCACAAAGCCGTGTGATTGACGGTCGTGCAGAGCTTGAAGCGCTGCTGGCCGACACTGAGCAGCGTTTCCTCGACACAGCGCCTCATTGCCCTCCGCACTGGGGTGGATACCGGTTGCTACCTGAGCGCATTGAGTTTTGGCAGGGGCGTGCTAGCCGTTTGCATGATCGCCTCAATTATCGTCTTGAAGCCGGCGTGTGGAAGCGGGAGCGCTTGGCTCCCTGAGTGGGATCCCGCAGCCGGCGGTAGCGGCTGCGCAGCTAGCTATCCGTGATTGCTTATTCGCGATAGTGCTCAGCGGCCTCTTGCAGCCATGCAGGCAGGTCGCTGCGCTTGATCCTCTTAGCTTGAGCCTCTCGCAGACGTTCCAGCATATACGCGCGTTTCTCTGCCGACTCTCCTGCATGAGACAGCGCCAGGTCGCGGTCCATCCAGCGCTTTATGCGCACATAAATCCACCAGTGGAAGTACAGTCCCGTGACGGTGGTGATAACAACAATGAAATAATCCATAACGCTCCCCAATCAAGCCCGGTAGCTTACGGCATGTCTGGCTGGCGGTTGAAGGCGCAGCAATGTCGCAGTGCCCGCTGTGCCGTCGCAGTGTTGTATTAATTGCACCGGCTACTCAGGGATGAACAACGCGCATGAGGTGGTTGATGAAAGTGGTGATTGCCCCCGACTCTTTTAAGGAAAGCCTAGGGGCCGCGCAGGTTGCAGCGGCTATCGGTCGGGGCTGGAAAGCGGTATTTCCTCAGGCAGAGATTGTTCTACGACCAATGGCCGATGGTGGCGAAGGCACGGTAGACGCTGTGCTTTCAGCCATTGGGGGCGAACGGCGGGTTACAACTGTGGAGGGGCCGCTGGGCAAGCCGGTGGACGCGCATTGGGGTTGGTTGCCCGGTGGAACAGCGCTGATTGAGATGGCAGCCGCCAGTGGCTTGGCTCTGGTTGCGCCTGAACAGCGCGATCCTGGCCGTACCAGTACTTATGGCACAGGGCAGTTGATCAGTGCTGCACTGGATGCGGGAGCTCGTCATATCATTCTGGCCCTGGGTGGCAGTGCGACAAACGACGGCGGGACCGGCTTGTTACGTGCGCTTGGGGTGCGCTTTCTCGATGCGCAGGGCCAGACGCTCGCGCACGGAGGCGCGGCGTTGTCGGGGCTGCATCGGATTGATCGCAGTGGTCTTGATCCGCGTCTGGCTGATGTCAGCGTGCAGGTTGCTGCTGATGTCGATAATCCATTGTGCGGACCGTACGGCGCGTCTGCGGTATTCGGTCCGCAGAAGGGGGCATCGGCCGCCCAAGTAGAACAGCTTGATGATGCGTTGCGGCAACTGGCTGTGGTTGTGGCTACTGATCTGGGTAAAGACTTCAGTCAGGAACCAGGCGTGGGGGCAGCGGGCGGTTTGGGATTTGCTGCGCGGGCTTTTTTGAACGCTTGCTTCCGTCCGGGTGTCGAATTGGTGACCGAACTAACCGGTCTGGCGCAATCCATGGCCGGAGCTAATCTGGTTATCACGGGTGAAGGGCGTTTCGACGCTCAAAGCTTGCACGGCAAAACCCCGGTTGGTGTTGCCAAATTGGCGCAGTCCCATGGAATTCCGGTTGTGGTTCTGGCTGGCAGTTTAGGAGAGGGCTATCAGCAGATGTATCAGGCAGGAGTTGTGGCCGCCTTCAGTGTGGTACCCGGCCCGATGACGCTGGAGCAGGCCTGCGCAGATGCTGAGTACGAGCTTCAAGCCCGTGCCAGCGATATTGCCCGGTTATGGAAAATTGCCGGGTATCAGCCTGTTTAAACAGTATCCGGGCGATGGCTTAAGGTCGCAGTAAGTCGGGTATGAATCAGTAAGTCCAGGCGCGGCTTGCAGCCGCAAAGCCTGTGTGGAGATAAAAGATGCGTAAAGCGATTGTTGTGGCGGTTTCACTGGGTTCGCTGGCCTTGCTGGGCGGTTGTACGTCTAATCTGACTGGGGATTCTTATTCCCGGGAAGAAGCGCGGCAGGTGCAGACCGTGCGTTTGGGGACGATTGAGTCGCTGCGCCCGGTGAAAATTGAAGGTACCAAAACCCCAATTGGCTCAGGTGCTGGCGCCATTGTCGGCGGCGTTGCCGGGAGTGGTGTCGGGGGGGGCCGCGCCAGTGCCGTGGCTGCTGTGATCGGTGCCGTAGCAGGCGGGCTGTTAGGCGCCGCAACCGAAGAGGGCCTGACTCGGACTCAGGGCGTCGAGATCACTGTGCGTGAAGATGACGGCAGTCTGCGGGCTTATGTGCAGGAAGTGCAGGAAAATCAGATTTTCCGCGTAGGCGAGCGTGTCCGCATCATGACCGTTAACGGCACCAGTCGCGTTACTCACTGATGCATCAGAAAACCGGGTCAGCGCTGGCTGATCCGGTTTTTTATTAACTTTCCCAAATAAACCAGTGGCTTAGCGGTGCGTACAGGTTGCAGGCTACGCATGCTTAAATAGAGTGTTTAGTAATAATTCTATCCATGACTGTTTGATGATAGTTATGGATAATCGAGTCCATTTTGTCATCCGAACTACTGTACAAGCTTTTCTAAGCATAGAGCTGAAGCCGGTTCGGAACGTCATATTCGTGCAGCAGATGGAAGTTAGGTGGCGTTAGTCGGTACCTGGACTTGCGCCAGTTTTGAATAAGGGGATTTCTATGACGCTAGCGATGATCATCGCCTTGCCGTTTTTGGGCATTTTTTTGGCCTTGCTGGGCGAGCGATTAAGCCGCACAGCCTGTGCTGTGGCGACTGCAATCGCTCCCGTCATTGCCTTATTTATCTTGTTCTCGCACTACGAAGCGGTTTTTGCAGGCCAGACGCTGCTGGCCACCTATGATTGGTTACCCGCAGTGGGTTTGAATCTGGGCGTGCGCCTGGATGGTTTGGGATTCCTATTTGCTCTGCTGATTTTGGGCATTGGCCTGCTGGTGATCCTGTATGCCCGTTACTACCTGTCGGACAAGGAGCCGATGGGGCGCTTCTTCTCCTATTTGCTGCTGTTTATGGGCGCGATGCTCGGTGTGGTGCTGTCTGAAAACCTCCTGCAGTTGGCGATGTTTTGGGAGTTGACCAGCCTCGCTTCATTCCTGCTGATTGGCTTTTGGGGGCACCGCTCGGATGCCCGGCGTGGAGCGCGGATGTCGCTGGCAGTAACCGGTGGCGGGGGCCTGGCGATGCTCGCCGGTATTCTGCTGATCGGCCATATCGTTGGCAGTTTTGAACTGACCCAGGTGCTGGCATCCGGTGACCTGATCATCAACCATGCCCTTTACCCGCTGGCACTGGTCTTAGTGCTGCTGGGAGTGTTTACCAAGTCGGCCCAGTTCCCGTTCCACTTCTGGTTGCCTCACGCAATGGCTGCACCGACGCCAGTGTCGGCTTATCTGCACTCTGCGACCATGGTCAAGGCCGGGGTGTTCTTGCTGGCACGGTTGTATCCGGCGTTGTCTGGATCTGATTTGTGGTTCTACTTGGTTAGTTTGACCGGTATGACCACGTTGTTGGTGGGTGCCGCGATGGCGCTGTTCCAGCATGACCTTAAGGGCCTGCTGGCCTATTCAACTATCAGCCATCTGGGGCTGATTACGTTGTTGTTTGGTCTGGATACGCAGTTGTCCACTGTGGCTGCGGTGTTCCACATCATTAACCACGCTACCTTCAAAGCGTCGTTGTTTATGGCGGCTGGCATCATTGATCATGAAACCGGCAGCCGAGATATGCGAAAGATTAACGGCCTGTGGAAGTACATGCCGCACACTGGACTACTGGCCATGGTTGCGGCTTCTGCGATGGCGGGGGTGCCGTTGCTGAATGGCTTCCTGAGTAAGGAAATGTTCTTCAACGAAACCCTGAACTCCAGTCTGCTCGGTGGTTTCAACTGGCTGATTCCGGCCGTTGCGACTTTGGCCGGGACTTTCGCAGTGGCCTATTCGCTGCGTTTTATTCACGACGTGTTCTTTAACGGCGAACCGATCGATCTGCCCAAATACCCGCCTCATGAGCCGCCGCGCTACATGAAGGCTCCGGTAGAGATTTTGGTATTCCTCTGCCTGCTGGTCGGAGTTGTGCCGGCTTATACCGTCGCGCCGCTGCTGGCGACCAGTGCTTCGGCTGCACTTGGCGGGCAACTGCCTGAATACAGTCTGGCGATCTGGCATGGCTTTAATTTGCCGCTGATCATGAGCTGTGTCGCACTGTTCGGCGGCATGCTTATATACGCTTGCCGCAAGCCGCTGTTCAGCTGGTACGCGGGACTTCCAGTGCTCAGTGCGCTTTATTTGTTTGAGCAGTCCATGCGCAGCCTGCAAAGATTTGCCCGGGGAGTGACCGGCTTGCTGGAGAACGGCTCGCAGCAGCGTTATCTGCTGTGGATGCTGGGCAGCGTGCTGGTGCTGGTGATCATTGCATTGAGCCCGCTGACTCAATTGCGCGGATCACTGCCGTATACGCCGGTGGACGGTCTGACCGTGCTGGGCTTTGCCGTGCTGTGCCTGACTTCGCTACTGACCGTGGTCTATCACCGTGAACGGCTGATCGCGCTGATGATTATCGGCGGTGCAGGCCTGATGGTGGTTCTGGCGTTTGCACGTTACTCGGCTCCTGACCTGGCGCTGACTCAGGTGTCGGTGGAGGTGGTGACCATCATCCTGCTGATGCTGGTGCTGTACTTCATGCCCGATCGCACGCCGCCAGAGTCTAGCAGTGCGCGGGTGTTGCGTGATTTGCTGGTGGCCTTGGCAGTCGGTACCTTGATTGCCTTGCTGACGTATGCGGTGATGACCCGTCCATACGACAGCATTGCCTCATTCTTTATGCAGAACAGTATCCCGGGCGGTGGCGGCACCAATGTGGTGAACGTGATTCTGGTGGACTTCCGTGGCTTCGATACCATGGGCGAGATCACCGTGCTGGCGATTGCTGCCGTGGGTATTTACGCCTTACTGCATGGGTTGCATCTGCCGCATCCTGAGCGCGATGCGTTCGGGCGTCTGTGGTCCACTGACAGCCATCCGATGATTCTCGACAAGCTCTCCCGTCTGCTGTTACCGATGGCCTTACTGGTGTCGGTGTTTATCTTCCTGCGCGGCCATAACCTGCCTGGCGGCGGCTTTATTGCGGGGCTGATCACTGCGATTGCGCTGATCCTGCAGTACATCTCCCATGGTGTGACTTGGACTCAGACCCGCCAGCCATTGAGCTATCACGCCATTGCGGGGTGGGGCGTGTTGTTGGCCGGCCTGACGGGGTTGGGCAGTCTGGCATTTGGTTATCCGTTCCTGACCACGTCGTTTGGTCATTTCGAGATTCCGCTGATTGGAGAAATTGAGCTAGCCACTGCGTTGTTCTTTGACCTTGGGGTGTATTTGGCCGTGGTCGGTGCGACCTTGCTGATCCTCTCTAACATTGGTCACGTCAGCCAAGATGAGTCGAGCGAGGAGGTACTCTGATGGAAATTGTATTCGCTATTACGCTTGGCATTTTGAGCGCTTCAGGGATTTACCTGATCCTGCGCGGACGGATTTTTCCGGTGGTGCTGGGGCTTACCTTGCTCTCTTATGCAGTCAACTTGTTCCTGTTTGGTATGGGGCGTTTAGTAACTGGTGGAGCCGCGGTACTCAATACCGGTGCGACTGAATATGCCGATCCGGTGCCACAGGCACTGGTGCTCACGGCAATTGTGATTGGCTTTGCGATGACTGCTTTTGTCGTGGTGCTGTCGCTGCGTGGTTTGGGTGAACTTAAGACGGATCATGTCGATGGCGAGGAGCCGCGCGCATGAACCATCTGTTGATTCTCCCTGTTCTGATTCCGCTGTTTATGGGAGCGACCCTGCTGGTCGTTCACCGCATGGGTAAACCTGCCAAGCGTGTGCTGTCGCTGCTGGCGACATTCGCTTTGGTGCCTGTTGCGCTGTGTCTGTTGTTGCAGGCCAGTGATGATCAGTTACGCATCTACGCGCTGGGCAATTGGCAGCCGCCGTTCGGCATCATTTTGCTGCTGGATCGCCTTAGCGCGCTGATGCTGCTGTTAACCTCGGTGCTCGCCAGTCTGGCGCTGATTTATGGTGCGCGGGGTGACGATGAACGCGGGCCGAACTTTCATGCGATCTTCCAGTTTCAGCTGTTGGGCATTAACGGGGCATTTCTCACCGGCGACTTGTTCAACCTGTTCGTGTTCTTCGAAATCCTGCTGATTTCTTCCTACGTGCTGCTGGTGCATGGCAATGGCGGGGCGCGGATAAAGGCGGGTATGCACTATGTAGTGCTGAACTTGCTGGGATCGTCGTTCTTTCTGATAGGCGTGGGTATTCTTTATGGGTTGACCGGGACGCTGAATATGGCTGACCTGGCGGTCAAGGTGGGGCAGGCCGACTCAGAGACTGCGCCGCTGATTGCCGCAGCGGCTTACTTTCTGCTGGTGGTATTTGCGCTGAAGGCGGCCATTCTACCGCTGTACTTCTGGCTGCCACGTGCCTACGCAGCGGCTACCGCGCCGGTGGCTGCGCTGTTTGCGATCATGACCAAGGTCGGGCTGTACGCGATAATCCGCGTTTTCACCCTGATTTTTGGTGGGGCCGCCAATGAGCTGGCATTTCTCGCCCACGATCTGCTGTGGTGGCTGGCGGCATTGACCATTGTTGCGGGTGTTATCGGGGCGCTGGCGGCGCGTCAGTTGCAGGTGCTGTTGGCTTATCTGGTGGTGGTGTCGGTCGGTACCTTGCTCGCCGGTTTCGCCTTGGGCAACTCAGAAAGTCTGGCAGCTGCTATGTACTACTTGGTTCACAGTACGCTGGTTGCAGGAGGCCTGTTCCTCTTGGCTGACCTGATCAGCCGTCAACGTGGTGAGGCTCAAGGCGAGTTACTTCAGCCAGGTGCAGTGCAGCAGCCATTACTGCTCGGCGGTTTGTTCTTTGTTGGTTGTATCTCTGTGGCCGGCTTGCCGCCGTTCTCCGGCTTTCTCGGTAAGGTCATGCTGCTGCGCGCCGTGCTGGATCAGGGCCAGGCGCTGCTGCTGTGGCCGATCCTGCTGGTCGGCGGATTGGGCCTGCTAATCGCCCTGAGTCGGGCAGGTAGTGCGTTGTTCTGGGCGGGCCAGCACGTGTCGGGTGTGGCGCAGAAAGCTGACCCGGTCAGACTGCTGGCCACGGCAGGTTTGCTTAGCGGCAGTATTGTCCTGGTAATCGCGGCGCAACCGATCAGCGCGTATATGCAGGCCACCGCTGAACAGTTGCTGAATCTACAACCCTATCTGGCCATCGTCCGTGGAGGTGAGGCATGAAACGACTCTTCCCCCATCCGTTGATGATGCTGGTGCTGGCCGTTCTCTGGCTGTTGATGGTTAACAGCATCGCCTTCGGCCAAGTGTTGTTGGGGCTGTTCTTGGGCTGGGCGATTGTGCAGCTGACTCAGCACTTTTTGCTTGAGGTGCCACGCATCCGTAAACCGCTGTTGCTGGTTACCTTCATGCTGAAGGTGTTCTACGACATCATCATCGCCAACCTGCAGGTGGCGAAGTTAGTGCTGGGGTCGCCGCAGCGGCTGAATCCGGCCTTCGTCGATGTGCCGATGGATATTGAAAACGACTTCGTACTGGCGGTGCTGTCCAGCATCGTGTCGCTGACGCCGGGTACAGTTTCTGCTGGGCTCAGCGCCGATCACAAGATTCTTCTGCTGCACGGCCTTGATGTGCCAGACCGGCAAGCGCTGATTGATGAAGTGAAACAACGCTACGAAGCACCGCTGATGGAGATATTCGAATGCTCACGTACGTAATGCCGGTGTGCCTGGTGCTTATCTCACTGGCGCTGGCCCTTAACGTCGCGCGGCTGATTCAAGGACCGAGCATGCCGGATCGGGTGCTGGCACTGGATACGCTGTATATCAACGGCTTGGCGCTGGTGGTGCTGTTCGGTATCTGGTTGAACAGCAACATCTTTTTTGAGACAGCGCTGCTGATTGCAGTGATGGGTTTTGTCAGCACGGTTGCGGTGGGTAAACACCTGCTTCACGGCGACATCATTGACTGAGGAGCGGCCATGCCATTGTGGGCTGAGGTATTGATTTCACTGGCGCTGCTGATTGGCAGCCTGTTTATCCTGATCGGCGCGATTGGCTTGTATCGTTTGCCGGACTTTTTCACACGTCTGCACGGGCCGACCAAGGCTACGACGCTGGGGGTTGGCGGTTTGCTGATTGGCTCCATCCTGTTCTTTAGCTTGCAGGGTGAAGGCGTAAGCGTGCATGAGCTGCTGATCACGCTGTTCCTGTTCATCACTGCTCCGGTGAGCGCGCACATGCTGTCGAAGGCTGCGATTCAGAAGAAGGTCAAGCTATTCGAGCGCACCCGCGGCAGACCGTGGGAAGAGGGCTGAGGCGCAGCTAGTTGCGCCTCAGTAGCGCTTAGGTTCAGTCGAGCTTGAGCATGTTGCGGATAACTGCTTCTGCCACGCGGATGCCATCCACCCCAGCAGACAAAATACCGCCGGCATAACCCGCACCTTCGCCGGCCGGGTACAGACCTTTCACATTCAGGCTCTGTAAGTCTTCGCCACGGGTAATCCGCACAGGCGAGGACGTCCGGGTTTCGATGCCGGTCAGTACAGCGTCATGCAGGTCGAAACCTTTGATCTGCTTGCCAAAGGCTGGCAGCGCTTCGCGGATCGCCTCAATGGCGAAGTCAGGTAGGGCCAACGCCAAATCACCCAGCTTGATCCCCGGTTTGTAGGACGGCTCGACGCTGCCCAGCTCAGTCGAAGGTTTACCGGCAATAAAGTCACCCACCAACTGCGCAGGTGCCTCGTAGCTGCTGCCGCCCAAAACGTAAGCATGAGATTCCAAGCGTTCTTGCAGTTCTACACCGGCCAGCGGGCCGCCCGGATAATCCTGCTCTGGCGTGATGCCCACGACGATGCCTGAGTTGGCATTGCGCTCGTTACGCGAGTACTGGCTCATGCCGTTGGTGACTACACGATTAGGCTCGGATGTCGCCGCCACAACCGTACCGCCGGGACACATGCAGAAGCTGTACACCGCACGGCCGTTTTTAGCGTGGTGCACCAGCTTGTAGTCCGCTGCGCCGAGTTTTGGGTGGCCGGCATACTTGCCCAGTCGGGCGCGGTCAATCAGGGACTGTGGATGTTCGATACGGAAGCCCACGGAGAAGGGCTTGGCTTCCAGAAACACGCCGCGCTTTTCCAGTATACGGAAGGTGTCACGTGAGCTATGGCCCAGCGCCAGAACCACCTGGCGGCTGAGAATCTGTTCGCCGTTTTCCAGCTCCACGCCTTTGAGCTGGCCGTCTTCGATCAGCAGATCACTGACGCGCTGCTCAAAACGTACCTCACCGCCCAGCGCTTTGATCTCTTCACGCATGGTGGCAACCACGCCAGTCAGACGGAATGTACCAATGTGAGGTTTGCTGACGTAGAGGATTTCATCTGGTGCGCCGGCTTTGACGAACTCTTGCAGTACTTTGCGCCCGTAGTGCTTCGGGTCTTTGATCTGGCTGTAGAGCTTGCCGTCAGAGAAGGTTCCGGCACCCCCTTCACCAAACTGCACGTTGGACTCAGGGTTAAGTACCTTCTTACGCCACAGGCCCCAGGTATCTTTGGTGCGCTGACGGACTTCCTTACCGCGCTCCAACACAATCGGCTTCAACCCGGCCTGGGCCAGAATCAGCGCTGCAAAAATACCGCAGGGGCCAAAGCCGACTACGACTGGGCGCTCTGCGATGTTTTCAGGCGCTTGTCCTAGTGGCTTGTAGCGGGTATCCGGGGCAATGTTGATGTGGCGGTCATCGGCGAACTGCTGCAGCAGCTTTTCTTCGTCTTTGACTGTGCAGTCGATGGTGTAGATGAACTGCAATTCGCTGGATTTCTTACGCGCATCGTAGCTGCGCTTGAAGATGGTGAAGTCGAGCAGATCTGAATCGTTGATCCCCAGGCGTTGAATAACAGCGGGGCGCAGCGCCTCGTCAGGATGGTCGAGGGGCAGCTTCAGTTCGGTAATACGGAGCATAGGTATGTACTCATAAGGCCGGTGGCAACCCGGCAGAGGGTTTGGCGGGGGAGTATACCTGCGATGTTGTGAGAGTGAGCGGCTTCAGATGCAATGCCATTGGCAAATATAGCAATATTAATCAAGGGAGGAGGGGGGAGCCCATCTAAGGTTTACCTATTTGCTACAAGTATGATTTTAATTTACTTCAGCAGGCTATCGAGCTAGATGGAGTCACTTGTAGGGCTGTGGTTTTTATCTCAAAGAAAAGACAGCGAAAACCTAGAGTGCGATGGAGTTGCAGCAACTCTTGAGAAAGTAATAGCTGGGGCATGCCAAGTTCTTAACGCTCAAATAACAAGGCGTTGATACATGCCTATCAACGCCCGTCATGCAATTATTAGTTATTTCTTTTCTTTTTGCTGCAACTCATAAAGCTGCAGTGCGGCATCGATCCGCAGACGCTCTGTATCGCTGAAGTTGTCTTCCATCAGGCGTTTGATGGCTTGTTCTTTCTCGTTGTCGCTCAGCCCTGTGTTGTCGTTGATTTTTTGTCTTTCAGCTTGGAATCCAAGCAGGCGGTTTTGCCATTCAGAGCGTTTGCTGTCTAACTGCTCCAGACGTTCAGTGGCTTCTACGCCGACAGTTTGCTGACGTAATTTGCGCAGATCAGCGGCGCTTCCACCATTGGCCTGAAGGGCTGCAGATTTTTGGTTAAGCTCGCTTAGCAGGCGGGTCAATGCGTCATCCTGCATTTCTTCTGGAAGTGCATCGCGCAGTTGCTGGATGCGTTCGGTTTTGGTTTCGTCACTTAGATTAGGGTCGTGCAGGATGGTGAGGCGTTGTAGGGTGAACTCGTTATAGAGTTGTTCTCTACCGAAAAATGCTGCTACGACTTCACTGCTGAATATCCGTTCGCGTAATGCTTTTACCGCTGCTTCACGTTGGGCGAGAGTGTTGATGTCAGTGGTTTGAGGGTGCTCCATTTCTAAAGCAATAAGCTCATGCTGGTACTGCAGATACTGATTAAGAATCTCGTGCGCCTGGCTTTTGGCCGGCTCTTGTAACTGGTTGTCAATATAACCTCGCAGTCTCTTTAGACTTTGTTCCACTGATTCTTCGCCAATCGTACTGAGGAAGTAATCGAATATACGTCGGATGTCGTCGGTGATAAGCAGGTTGCCTGCCTCATCAACTTTGAATACGCCGTCTACTTCCGTGTCACGCATGTACGACGGCATTTGTGGCAGCTTTTTCTGTGCGGATGCTTTGTTGCCTGGCGTAACTTGTTCCATTGGGGTGGACGCTATTGCAGGCTGTGGGGACTGTGATACGGCAGTGGTTTTAGGTTGTGGGTTAAACAAGATGATCGCAGCCAGAATGACAATGAATGCCACGGTAATCAGTAAAAGCAGTTTTTTCACGTTCACACCTGATTAGATTTATGTATTGCAGTTTGCGTCATTTTTAGGCGGTTTTATTGTTTGAGGCTGAATTGGAACTGTCAGAGTGGAGCTCTTTTATCCGTGAGGGATGGCAGGGCCCATAACCAGATTTCGCAATCAAACGGTGCGGGTTCTGCAAAGCAGAACCCGCTATTTATATTAGAGACCTGCAAGTTTCAGGCGGTTGGCGTGCTGCCGGAAAAGTGTTTTCGGGTTGGTTTCGAGTGGACTTACATTCCCGAAAAGATGGTTGATTTCATCGACGTGGTTCATGACGTAGTTGTCGCGAATGACTTGCCCAAAGTGAGAACCACAGACTGGAGCCATACCATCACTGTCGCCTTTGCCCATGAGCCTGTTTACCAGGGCTCCAGCTGCCATGCCGAGGTCGTTGCCACCGTCTAGGGGGTTGGTTAGCGTGTGGCTGCCGATCCATGAGTAAAGGCGGATGCCGTTCAACTGATACGAACCTTCCCCGCAAGCAGTAGTTGGTATACCAGCAGGGAAGCGTCTGTTGAAATCTGCTGCACCTACAGTGGTCAGTGAGCCAAGTGCACCCAGGGCATCTTGTGGAGGCAAGGGGATGTTGCCGCTCAGCAGGTTGATTGTTTTGCCTACAACATTGACGACCGCAGCAATGGGCTCGCGTATGGCTGGGTTATCAGGGGCAAGGTCGATTGCATCGGCAACCCCGGACCCTTTGTGTGACGCCCCGACGGTAGTGACTGAGGCCACCAGATCAGGTCGGGCTCCGAGTACATAGCGAACGTCCCCTCCACCTTGGCTATGTCCGATCAAATTAAACTTTTTGTAGCCTTTTGCTGCAGCCCATTGTTCCAGTTGTGCGATAAGTTGCTCGCCGCGGACTTCATTACTGTTTACCGCTGAAGATTCACTAATAAGAACTTCAGCGCCGCCTTTGCGCAGTTCACCGGGAATGCCAAACCAATAGTCAATGCCTGCAATCTGCCCGAAGCCAAACAGGCCATGGCTCAGGACGATTGGATAGCGTGTTTGGGTGTAGTCATCTTTCTTGGGAAATAGAAAATCCAGCAGCCCGGCGCTGGCCTGCGTACTTACGAGTAGTGTTGAGCTGAGGCAAAGTGCAGCCAGCGTTTTAGCCTGTAAATTGTGCGGCATGCGAGCGGTGATGCGACGATGTAGATCCATTAGGAGTCCTTCCTTCTTAGACTTATAAAACTCATGTTTCCATGAGGCGGCCACTAAAGAGGCATCTCTGCCTCAATCCCTGGAATAGGCAGGACCATTGCAGTCCTGCCTGCCTACTTACCGATAGATGTTGTTATGTTTTACGGACCGTCACTTAAAGCGGGCTGTTTACAAGCCTGCGAGCTTCAAACGGTTGGCGTGTTGTCGGTAAACCGTTACTGGGTTTGTTTCCAGCAGGCTGGTGAGACCGAACATCAGGTTGACTTCGTCCAAGTGGTTCATTCGGTAGTTGTCGCGGATGACCATGCCTAAGTGGGAGCTACAACTCCCTACCATGCCATCATTTGCCACGCCTTTAGGGAAAGTCAGTGAGGCCACTTTGGTAATCAGGTCGGATGGGTCAAAGATGTTTGTACTGGGGCTGGCTCCGCTCCATGAGTAGTAGCGGATGTTTTTGACGACATAATCACCTTCACCGCAGTCGGTTTTAGGGATGCCATCCGGGAAGCGACTGTTGAATTTCAGCGAGCCTTCAGTTGATAGGGCAGCCAGTGAGGCCAGGCCGTCTTGTTTATGGAATTTTCCGTCGGCTGACAGTACGTCGATCAGAGCGCCCAGCCCCTCAGCGAGAGCAACTATTGTGGCGCGGGCGACTGGGTTTTCTGGGTTTTCTTTCAGGTAGTCAGCCAGAGCCGAGCCTTTGTTAACGCCCGCGATTGTAGTGACTGAGGCCACCAAATCAGGACGCACACCCGCTACGTAGCGAATGGTCGGGCCGCCGTGGCTGTGGCCGACAAGATTCACCTTGCCTTTGCCGGTTATGGCCAGGTAGTTCTCGACTTGCTGAAGCAGTTCCTCCCCCCGGACTTCGGTGCTATTAACAGGGGAGACTTCAGTAACGAAGACATCTGCACCGCTCTGGCGTAGTGCACCGGGAATACCATGCCAGTACTCAACCGCACCACCGAGAAGTCTGTCGAATCCGTACAGACCATGACTGAAAACTATTGGGTAACGGGTCTGCGTATAGTCGTCTTTTTTCAGCCCCAGAAAGTCCAGTAACCCGGCATTTGCCTGGCCGCTGAGTAGTACAGAAGTGCTCAGGCACACGGTGGCGATTTTCTTAGCGTGAGGGGTGTAGCGGGCACAAGAAAAGAGAGTATTGAGCAGCTTCATTGGAGTCCGTCCTGGTTAGTTTCTGCAATTACCCATGGGATTAATGTTGGGTAGTTGCGCCTCATCCGTGAGGAACTGCGGGCACAACGTGAAGCCACCTGTAGTGCTTTGTTGAAGTGGCTTTACGTTAGGTCCGAGCACTGTTGTGATGGTCTTGAGCAGAAAGCGTGCCAGATGCTGTATGAGTAGCTGGGAGGCCTTACGACTGCGGGGCGTTGACGACGATTTTGGGTGGAAAATGTGACTATGTAGTCATTCAAATGCGTTACTACATGGAACAGAAGTTTGAGTGTTGGGTGTGGCCAAATGTAGCGAGCGTCAGATGACGATCTTTTTTTGGCTCGGTGCTCAGGATTTTTCACTAATAAGGGCGGTTAAACCTCAGTTTCCTCTGTTGGGGTAGCACTTTGTTTTTTGATTTGGGTGGATTCTTTGCCTGCTCGGGATGAGCAGGCAAAGCGGTAGGGTAGCTGCCGATTAGGTAGCGTCTGCGTGACTGACCAGCCCCTTAATGAATATGGCCGTGCTGGCTATGATCGCGGGAACCAGCAGGGCAGTCAGAACTTGTTCAAAGTTCCAGCCCAACCCGAGCAAAGTAGCACCGATCCAAGCGCCCAGTACTGCGCCGAAGCGGCCGATTCCAAGCATCCATGAAACACCGGTAGCACGGCTTTGGGTCGGGTAAAAACGTGCGGCCAACGAGGGCATAGCAGACTGGGCTCCATTGACGCACATGCCTGCGAGCAGAACGAGTGTGGCAAGTAGCGTGACCTCACCAAGGCTCTGGCCGACGCAGTAAGCGAATACCCCGGCTAACAGGTAGAACCCGGCAATCACTTTGTGCGGGTTGAAACGATCCATAGCCCAGCCTACGCCGACGGCGCTTAGTACTCCGCCAAACTGGAACATGGCCCCGATAAACGCGGCATGTTCAAGGCTGGCACCGTTGTCGCGCATCAGTGTCGGTAGCCAGCTGGTGAGCAGGTAAACGATCACCAAGCCCATAAAGTAGGTCAGCCACAACAGCAGAGTACCGGCGGTGTAGGTCTTGGAGAAAATCATTTTGAAGACGTTACTGGCCGCTACGCTGTTGAGTTCCGGCACGCTGAAACTTCGGGCTTTGGCTACTTCTTGCGGGGCAATCGGACTAAGAACTTTACGAATTTTTTCGATGCTGGCCTTACGTACCACCAGAAACCGGGCGGACTCGGGAAGCCAGACCATTAGGATGCCGGCCATCAGTATCGGCAGCACACCACCAATAATCAGCAGACTCTGCCAGCCGTAGTGCGGAATAAACCAGGCTGAGATCAGTCCGCCGGAGGCCATGCCCAGGTTAAAGCCACAGAACATGCTGGTTACCAACAGGGACTTCAGGCGTTCAGGGGTGTACTCCGAAAGCAGAGTTGTGGCGTTGGGCATTGCCGCGCCGAGACCCAGACCGGTTAAAAAACGCAGGGCCAGTAGTTGCTCGAGATTGCTGCTGTATGCAGAAAGCAGGCTGAAGAGGCCAAACAGGAAGACTGCAGCAACAAGGACTAGCTTACGCCCGAACCGGTCAGCAATTGGGCCGGAGCCAAGTGCGCCGAAGATCATGCCGATCAGCGCTGCACTCATAACCGGCCCGAGGCTTGAGCGGTCAATTCCCCAGTCGTGACTTAGCGCCGGAGCGATAAAGCCCATCGCGGCGGTGTCGAGACCATCGAGGAAAACGATCAGGAAACACATCAGGACGATGCGCCACTGATGAGCGGAAAGGGCTTGAGTATTGATGAAGGACTGAACGTCCAGAATGCCCGTCTCGGGCGATGAAATGTGGCGGTTCATGCAAGGATTCCTGCAGATTGTGCGTCCTCTGCCTGACCAGTAGTTGGACTGGCGAGGAAGACTTGGCGAAACAGGAATGAGTGGTGTCAGAGGCGATGTTTACGCTGGCTGACGCTCATTATTTTTATTGGCCATGGCCCGTTCCAGAGCCCGGTGAGACCAATGTTCCTTGCTTGAGTGCAGCACAAACAATCCTCTAATCGGCATGTCGGGCGGTTATCGAACGTAAAAGCGCTAATGTGTGTCGGTAGTTCTTCTGGAGGAGGCGCTAAGGCCTGAAGGCCGCAGATTAGAGCCATTGCATGCGCCGTGCTCTGAGTGGGCTCCTACCAAAGAAGTATTGTCCCTGTGGTTGTAGGCACCGATGCTCCGCCTGATATGCCCACCAGAGCCCTGCGTTTATGACTGCCTTGTTGACCGCAACCGGTGCGAGCGCGCATGCGGATGTCCGCATCTTGCCTAATGGCTTGTCTGTGTCATTGCTCAGCCAGCCATGGCTGAAGCGCGCAGGTGTCTGTGTCAGGGTTGCTGCAGGTAGCCACGATGAGCCGCTGGGGTATCCGGGATTGGCGCATTTTCTGGAGCATATGTTGTTTCTGGATTCTGCCCGCTTTTGTGGCGATCAGCGTCTTATGCCATATGTTCAGGCTTGTGGTGGGCAGGTCAACGCAACCACGCAGGCGCGACATACGGAGTTCTTTTTCGAGGTGCCTGCTGCTCAGCTTGAAGGTGGTTTGCTGCGTTTGTTCGACATGTTGGTGCACCCGTTACTGAGTGAGGTAGAGCAGGAGCGGGAGCGTGAAGTTGTGCATGCCGAATTTGAAGCACGTAACCAAGATGCGGAGACGCTGCTGGGGTGTGCTTTTGGTCAGGCAATGGCGGCCGGGCACCGTTGTGCCGATTTTGTCGCAGGCAACCGGGAAACCTTGCCTGTAGGCGTTCCTGCCTTCCAGCAGGCTTTACGCAGCTGGCATCAGCGTTTTTATTTCGGTGGTAACTGCCAGTTGAGCATCGTCGGCCCGCAGCCGCTTGAGTGGTTGTGGGCAGTCGCTCAGCAGATGGGTTCAGTTATGCCTGAGTGCACGCTTGAGGACGCAGCTGTACCGGTTTCGCTTTTGCCACTGCGCTTTCAGTCTGCGCGGATGCAGCTGCCTGCCGGACAAGAGTCTGGAGTACACCTGGGCTTTGCGTTGGAGTTGGCGACCGGGAAGTCTGCGGATGCGCTTGATCTGTTATCGGCTTGTCTGATGGATGAACAGGTCGGTAGTTTTGCTGCGCAGCTACGCCAGTCTGAGGGCTGTCAGGGTATTTATGTGCGTCCTGTGTATGCAGAGGCCGAGCAGGCTGTACTCGTAGTCAGTTTGCACGGAGTCAGCAACGGAGCCCGAATGCTTCGCCTGCTGAATGACTGGCTGGGGTTTGTCGAAAAACATGCTGACGTCCAACAGCTGCTGTTCAATCACCAGCAGGTTAAATCTTGGCAAGAGACTAGCAATGCACCGTTGCAGCTCGCCCGAGCGCTTGCAGCAAGCGCGGCCGGTATTGCTGAGCCGTGTGATGAGTCGGTAGTGAAGGGTTTGATCAGACAGATGCAGGATGTGCAGCGTTATGTCGTGATTCGCACTCAGGTTGAGGATTCACCCGTGTGGCCGGGCACTGGCTTTGTGTTGCGCATGCAGAAACAGCCACCGGAGCCAGAAGGCAAGGTGAGCACCGGCTGGTGCGTGCCGGGGAGCAATCCCTTACTCACTCAGGTCACGCGGCGGCCTGGGTTGCCTATCCCGGCCCGGTTGCGCTGGATGCCTGAGCCCGTAAACAGTCACCCACGCCCTGTTGCGCAGGGGGTATGGCTGGCGCGTCTGAGCTTTGCCGCACCGCTGGGCAGCGGGCGGCTGCGTCAGTTGGTCCGAGTGTGTTCGCAGAAGGTCGTGAAGCAGGCCGCACAGTTGGGTTTCCGTGTGCAGATTGACTGTACGGCGGCCAGCCTTGAACTGCGTATTGATGGGCCTGCCTGCTTGATCACACGGGTAATTGGGGCGCTGATGGAGCGTCTTGCCAATCCGGATATTCTCTGTTGGAAAGCGGCATTCGAAGGCTCGTCGGGCTTCTCGGGAATGCCGATCCGCGCGCTTTTATTGCAGTGCAACGAAATGCTCGAACCAACTGCCACTGCTGATGAAGGGATCGCCCATCTGCGTGAGCGTTATGCCACGATGCATGTTGAGGCTCTGGGAATTGGGTTCAGTGCTGAGGACCAATTGGCAGTTGCTTCGTTGTTCGCTTCCAGTGATGCAGTCCGGCCGGCTGAATGCCGGGGGCTGGATCATGCAGTGACTGTATGGAAGAAAATTTCCGCCGAAGGCGAAGCCGCACTGTTGCTGTTCTGCCCTCAGCCGGACTCTGCCCCTCTGACCGAGGCCAGTTGGCGCTTGCTTGCGCACTTGCATCAGAGTGGCTTCTACCAGCGTATTCGCAGTGAATTGCAATTGGGCTATGCCGTCTTTTGCCAGTACCGGCAGATTCAGGGGCGGCGCGGATTACTGTTTGGTGTGCAATCTCCGCATCTGTCGGCATCAGCCATTTTGGAGCACATCCAGGCATTTCTTCTGTCTCGCACAGGCTGGCTGGAAAGCCTGAGTGAGCAGGAAGTCAGCAGGGCATGTGAGGCGCTAATCCACCAGCTGCAACTGGAGGCAGCCAGTGTCGATGGGTTGGCGCAGCAGTGTTGGCAAGCGCAACTTGCCGGGCTGGAGAGCAGTCATCTTGAGCGGGTAACAGCCCATCTGCATTGCCTGACACCGGAGTTGGCTTGTGCTGCGCAACGCGCACTGGCCAGCGGTGACGGCGGCCGCTTTGTATTGAGTAATCACGAACAGTCAGCCTGATCTGGCACTGGTTTCCTTCCTTTAATAACTCTTGCTCGCCACCTGGTCGGGTACGCCTTTGGTGTGCCTGTTTATGAGGGTTGTAAGACTTTGGGTAGGGGTCTTTAGGTCTGCTTCTTAGGAGGTGCAGGTATTACAACCTTGGCGCTGCGACTGATGTTCGCTCCAAAGCAGCAAGGGATCAGGGCTATGGCAGCGTATGGGGGCTGGTGGGTGTTTTTGATAATCACCGTCGACCGACTGACCGTTACGAGTCGTCCTATCCACCGGAGAGTGTTATGAACAACAAGAATGCCAGCACCCGTTTTCTGCCATTGGCGCTCGCCTCGGCTGTAGCCCTGGTGACTGCTCAGCACGCAGCTGCCGAGATTGTCCTGTATGACCAGGATGACGTTACCTTTTCCACTGACGGCTACATCAACGCCTTCTATGTGAACAGTGACGTTGATCGCGAAGGTGAGCAGTACGACCGCCGTCAGTCCCGCGTCAAAATGGGCTTCCTGCCAAACTGGATTGGCTTCAACTTCGGTAAGGAAGTCGACGGCCTGAAACTGGCTGCCCGTTCGTCCTTCTGGGTCACCATCAACGACGGTGAGTCGGGCGGTACCGATACAGCTATCGACGTTCGTCAGTTCTACGGCACCGTAACTTCGCCTGAGTGGGGCGAGGTGCTGGTTGGTAAAGACTTCGGTCTGTTCTCGCGTTCCAACATCTTCCTGGATGAGCTGCTGGCGGGTTACGGCAACGTCAGCGATACCCTGGGTCTGGTTGATGGTGGTGGCGTGTCCTTCGGCAATATCGGTACTGGCTATCCGTATCCGTTCCCGACTGCTCAGATCACCTACCGCAACAACAACCTGGCTGAAGGCCTGCGCATTGCTGTCGGTATCATGGACCCGGTTGATACCAACGATAACAGTGCGCTCGGCAAGTCCTATCAGGAACAGCCACGCTACGAAACTGAAGTCAGCTACCAGTTCGACGTAGGCGGTGCGACCATCTACTCCTGGATCAACGGTATGCAGCAGAGCTCGGAAAACACCGACAGCAGCGTGGACACTATTGACTCCAAAGGCCTGGGCTACGGCGTACAAGCCAAAATCGGTGGTTTCTCTGTGACTGCTTCTGGCTTCGAAGCTGAAGGCATCAACCCGTTCTTCACCAACAACCTGGGTGAGCCAAGCCTGCGTGAAATCGACAGCACTGGCTATCTGCTGCAGAGCTCCTACACCTTTGGTAAAAACCGCGTCGCCATCTCCTACGGCAAGACCGAGGATGACGGTAACGGTCTGGGTACTAAGGCCGATTATGAAACTCGCGGCGTCGCTTACTTCCGCACCATCAACGACAACCTGAAACTGGTTGCCGAGTACAACCAGTACGAGATTGATGCGAAAGAAGGCAGCGGCCTGGCCGAAGACACTGACACCCTGGCACTGGGCGTCGTGCTGAACTGGTAAGACAGCCAACTGAAGAGGGCGGGGGAAACCCCGCCCGATTCATTTAGGAGGTAACTATGGATATTCAAGCGTTGCTGATCCTGTTGCCCTTGAGCAGTGTGGTCCTTGCACTGCCGTTTGTTCTGATGCGCTGCCTGTTTCAGCGCCGCCCGCAGATGAGGTGAATCCTATGCTGGGCTTATGGAGCGAACATGCTGCGCAATACCTGCTGGTGCTGGCTATCGTAACCACACTGGTATTTGCCTTACCGATATTTGCCATTCCGCTTACCTGGTCCCGCGTCATGCGCTGGACTATCCCTGAGCACACAGACCTCGCGGTGTACTTTGGTCGCTGTCTGGGCGCTTTTATTCTGATTATCGAAGCCATGATGTTTCGCGCAGCACTGACCGGCGAAGCGATTCACGTGACATTCGAACTTCTGGCAGCTGTCGCCGTGATGATGATCGTGGTGCACATCTACGGAGCGATCAAACGTATTCAACCGATCACGGAAACCCTGGAAATTGGTTTCTATGTCGGTCTGCTGGTGTTGACCCTGCTGTTCTGGCCTTAGGCTCAGGTTGGGTCTGAGAGAGCCGGGCGATGCCCGGCTTTTTTATCAGGGGCTAACGCAGCGTAGGTTTGCCCGTCTAGTGCTTGATTGATGCAATTGCTACTTAGGGATGACTTTGGCGCTACTCAAGTGGCATGGGGCTGTGCATGAGCCACCACTAAAATCGAAGCCTGATTATTTGTGTATTGATGGGGCCTGTTATGTCGCCTGCACCTATGGATGATGTGATTACGGCGACCTCGTGTGCGACGGATGTCGAGCTGGTCGCTCAGGAGCTGGCGCGGCAACTGATTCATCCTCATCTGGGTTTTGTGTTGTTCTTCTGTTCTGCCGAGTACGACCTGCCTGCGCTGGGTGAAGCGCTGGATCAGTATTTTGGTGGCGTCAAGCTAGTCGGCTGCACCAGTGCCGGGGAGATTACTGCTCAGGGCTACGATCGTGGTTGTGTCAGTGCGATTGGCTTTGATCACCGCAGCTTCTCTATCGCGGGGCAACTGATCGACGAGATGGATCGCTTCAGTTTGCTGGATGCACAGCAGCTAGTAGAACAACTGGTCAGCGAATGCCGTACCAACGAGCTGGCCTCGATTAAAGGCCACAGCTTTGCCCTGACCCTGTTGGATGGTCTTTCCAGTCGTGAAGAGATTGTCCTCGGCGCTCTGAGCGCGGCCTTCGGTAGCATTCCACATTTCGGCGGTTCGGCTGGGGATGACAACCGCCTCAATCAGACCCATGTGTATTACGGTGGCGAATTTCACAAGGGCGCAGCCGTTGTGGTGCTGTTCAATACCTGGCTGGATTTCGAGGTGTTCAGCACCAACCACCTGTTACCGCGTACTGAAAAACTGGTGGTAACCCGCGCAGACAGCACCAGTCGCAGGGTTTACGAACTGAATGCTGTACCGGCAGCGCAAGAGTATGCCGATCTCATTGGCGTCCCTGTTGAGGCGCTCGATCACAATGTTTTTGCTGCCCATCCTCTGGGTGTGCGGATTGGCGAGCAGTACTACGTGCGCTCCATCCAGCGCGTTAACGAAGATTTGAGCCTGACGTTTTACTGCGCAGTCGAGACCGGCATTGTGCTGACCGCGATGCGTCCGGGAACCCTGCTTGCTGATACTCAGCGTGTATTTGAAGGGTTGCGGGAAAGACTCGGGCCGCTGTTGCTGACAATCGGCTGCGACTGCTTTTTACGTCGCATGGAAATTGAAGAGCAAGGTGGAGTGGAGGAAGTGTCGGACTTCCTGCGCAGCCAGAACGTAATCGGCTTCAACACCTATGGGGAGCAGTTCAATGGCATGCACATCAACCAGACACTCACCGGAGTTGCCATTGGCCGACCCACACGTGTCTGAGTTAGCGGAACTGCGAGCACGCTGCGCATCCCTAGAGCAGCAGAATCAAAAACTTCGTTCGATCAACGCGGCGCTTATTGAGCGGGTCGAGTCGGTCCATTCCCGTGGCGATGATGCCTATGCGGCGTTTCAGCATTCCGTGGTGCTGGCCGAGCAAGTGCGTGAGCGTACCGATGCGCTGAATCAGGCGATGGCTGAGCTCAAGTCGAGCAACCAGCTATTGAGCGATGCGCGATTGCGCGCTGAAACGGCCCACCAGCACCTGATCGATGCCATTGAAAGCATCTCTGATGGCTTTGTCTTGTTCGATCGCGAAAAACGCATCGTCCTGTTTAACAGTCGCTTCAAATCCTTTTGGTCCGGTACCCGGGCGCGGATCATTGCCGGTACACGTCTGGCAGAAATCAAACGCCTGAGTCGCACCACCGGGCTGGTGGTGGAAGAACAACGAAGTGGCCGTGATGACAACATCCTGTTCCGCTTGCAAGACGGCCGCTGGGTTCAGGTCAGTGAGCGTCCGACCCGTGAAGGCGGGTTGGTGATCCTCTATACCGACATCACCGAGGTCAAACTCAACGAAACCATGCGCCGTGAGCAGGCGCTGGCGCAGAAATCGCGGCTATTGCAACGGGCGGTCGACAACTTGTCTCAGGGCATGGCGATGGTTAATGCCGAGGGCCAGCTTGAACTCTGGAACCACCGTTTCCTGGATTTGTGCGGGTTGGCACCGATCAGTGCGCACCGGTCGTTTGCGGAAGTCATGGCCGAGAGTGAGCTGCAACTGCTAACCCCGGAGACGTGCGATGAGAAGGGCAAGCCGATCAAGGAGCTGGAACTGTGCCTGTTTGACGGGCGCATGCTGGAAGTTCGCACGCATCCTTTGCCAACCGGTGGCTTCGTCAACACCTTCACTGATATCACCGAGCGTCACCGACACGCTGAAGCGCTGAGCGAGAGCGAGCGCTGGATCCGTTTGATTACCGACCATGTGCCGGCGCTGATCGCCTATCTCACGGCTGATCTGGTCTACCAGTTCACCAATAAAGTCTACGAAGAGTGGTACCGCTGGCCGCGCGGAGCAATGCTCGGGCAAAGCCTGCGCGAGGTCCACAGCGAAGAGCACTGCCGCCGTCTGGAACCATTCGTGGAGCGCGCATTGTCCGGTGAAAGTGTGACTTTCGAAGTCGCGGAGACCAACCACAAAGGCCAGGAGCGCTACATGCTGCGCTCCTACGTGCCGAACCGATTGGCCACCGGCGAGGTGGTCGGCATCTTTGTGCTGATCCGCGATATCACCGAGCGCCGCCGCACGGCCGAAGCGCTGCATCAGGCCTATCAGCATCTGGAGCAGCGGGTGCGTGAGCGCACTGCCGAGCTGACAGAGTTGAACAACCAGTTGCTGCGTGAGATCGACGAGCGTACTCAGATGGAGGTTCGTCTGCGCGAAGCTAAAAGCGAGGCGGAGCAGGCCAACCTGTCGAAGACCAAGTTCCTTGCTGCGGTCAGTCATGACCTGCTGCAGCCGCTGAATGCGGCGCGCCTGTTTACTAGTGCACTGCAGGAGAAGCGTCAGGGCACAGACACCAGCGCATTGGTGCGCAATGTCAGTAATTCGCTGGAGGACGTTGAGAACCTGTTGGGCACCCTGGTAGATATCTCCAAGCTGGATGCAGGGGTGATCAAGCCGGACATTGCGCCGTTTGCCGTCAGTGAGCTGCTGGAAAACCTGGCCGTTGAGTATCGGCAGATTGCGATGAGCGAAGGGCTGCACTTGGATTTTGTCGGCTGTTCAGCCCTGGTCCGCAGTGATATTCAGTTGTTGGCGCGGATCCTGCGCAACCTGCTCACAAACGCCATTCGATATACCCCAAGCGGGCGCGTTCTGTTGGGGTGCCGTCGGCGCAAACAGAGCTTGTCGATTGAGGTATGGGACACCGGAATGGGCATTGCGCAGGACAAGCTCAGCGAGATATTCCTCGAATTTAAACGCGGAGATGTTCAGCATCGCCGGCATGATCGCGGCCTTGGGTTAGGGCTGGCCATCGTCGATAAGATCGCCCGGATGCTTGGTCATCGCATTCGCGTTTCTTCCCAGCAGGGCAAAGGTTCAATGTTTGCCATTGAGGTACCGATCAGCACCAAGGCTCCCAAAGCCAAGGTCAATCACGATGCGCCGGAGTCGTTGGATGAGCGACTCAGAGGCTCGCGTATCTGGGTGCTGGATAACGATGCAGCCATCTGTGCGGGCATGCGTACCTTGCTGGAGGCATGGGGCTGTCAGGTTATCACTGCGCTGTCGGAGGAGGACCTGGCCAGACAGGTCGACAACTTCCACGCCGAGGCAGATTTGTTGATTGCGGACTATCACCTGGACGACGACAAAAACGGTGTGGACGCCGTAGCTCAGATCAATGCCCGACGCAGCACGCCGCTGCCCGCGCTGATGATCACGGCCAACTACAGCAACGAACTCAAGCAGCAAATGCGCGAGTTGGGGCATACCTTGATGCATAAGCCAGTCCGGCCAATGAAACTGAAAACGGCGATCAGTCATTTGTTGGAGCGTAGTAATGGGTGAAATGCGGTGTTTACGTGAGCAGAAGGTCATCCAGTACCGATTTCAAATTTGAAGCTGCCGGCTTGGTTCTGGATCAATGCTATTCAATATCTGAAGCTTGTAAGTCGATGGGGGCAGGCACGACCGCGTTGAGCCGATGAGCAGCGAAATTGCGTTGTGAACGTGGTGGTGCAACCTCCTCACACAGCAAGCCTATGCCCCCGAGCAGAAGCGCAACTTACGACACACGCTTTGCGCGTGGCCTTTGAGTTTCGTGGCTGTCCGCAGCAACTGATGTATCACTCTGACCAAGGTAGCCATTACACCAGCATCGAGCACCGCCAAATGTTGTGGCGTGATCGGATCAGCGGAGCAGGGGCGCCGAGTCACTGGCCGGATAAACCTAAACCAGTGTCCAGAATTCATTGTTCACAACAGGAACTACCCAGGGATTGTATGACGCGAGCTATCCCTAGGTGCCGTAAGTGAAAGCGGATTAGTCGGGGTAATCCGCGGGTCAGTGGTGACTACTAGCAAGAGCTATCGGCGCAGGTACGCTGCGAAATCAATGTCACCCGCTGACAGAATCGCCTGCACGCGGTTGTGTACGTTGAGCTTGCGCAAGATCGCTGATACGTGAGCCTTCACTGTGGTTTCTGCGATGTCGAGGCTGTAGGCGATCTGCTTATTCGACTCGCCCTTGGTCATGCGTTCCAGTACCAGCAGCTGCTTACGGGTCAGCGCTTGCAGTAGCTCCGGCGGGAAGCTCTGGTGATCTGGATTACTGCGTGTTGAGCCAGACTTCTGGGTGCGGATGATATCCGGCGGCAGGTAGACGTTACCATTGAGTATCTGCTGGATAGCGTCGGTCATCTGGTTACGTGGCGAGCTCTTGGTGATAAAACCGACTGCGCCGTAAGTGATGGCTTGAAGCACGATTTGCTTGTCCTGCTCGGCAGAAACAATCACCACAGGAATGGTCGGGGCTTCGTTACGCAGGTTGATCAGACCATTGAGACCATGCATGCCAGGCATGTTCAGGTCGAGCAGGATCAGGTCCAGATCGTCGTGCTCATGAGTCAGTGCCAGGGCACTGTCCAGGTCTGCCGTTTCCATTATGGTGCTGCCTGGAAAACCGTCGGCGATTACGCTGCGAATCGCCTCGCGAAACAGCGGATGGTCGTCGGCAATCAGAATCTTGTACATGGCCTTGCCTCTGGTTGTTGTGGTTGTGGCATGGATGCTGTTTTAGAGGTTGTTCAGTGTCCGGGAGTTACAGCAACAGGGTGGGCGGGCGTCAACGGCAGGCCTGCTTGCTCCCAGGCATCGATACCATCCCGGTACCAGTAAAGGTTGCTATACCCCAGTTGATGGGCGCGTTTGACCGCATTCCAGCCCAGCCAGCAGTCTGAGCGGCAATAGAAGACCAATGGCCAGTCTTTGTTACCCAGGCTGATTCTTTCCAGATTGTCTTCGAAATACTGCTGCCAGCGCCTGTCCAGTTCACCTAAACCGGTGTTGGCCAGCCAGGTACTACCGGGGATATTGGCGTGAACTTCATCTTCAATAAATTGCCCGTGCAGCCACTGACGTCCGTATACGTCGATCAGTGCCGGCGTCTGCTCGTTGAGCAGGCGTTGTAGGCTTGCTGTATCCAGGGTTCGGGCAGGCGTGGCCTGTTCCGGTGTAGGGCTGCGGTAATGACTGCTGCGATAACCGTCTGCATTGAACAGCTCAGGCGCGGCAGGCGCTGGAGCGGCTGCGAGCATGCAGGCAAGCAGTGAAAGCCCGGTAGGCAGGGGCAAGCGGAGCTTCATTACCTTACATCTCTATTCTTTTTGTACAGGTATTACAGGGCAAAGGGAGGGCTTTGGGAATCCTACAATAGACAGCAAAAGCAGTACTAAAGTAGTAGTTGCGGGTGTGGAGCAGCGCATGCGCTAAGGCTGGGACGCTGTTGGAGCAGGTGACGCTGTGCAGCGCACATCAGCCCTGCGCCATTTCAGCGCTCTGCTTCGTCTTTACGTTCCTGCTCGGCTTCACGCTGCTTGATGTTTTTGAGTTGCTCATCGGTCAGCGGCAAGGGTTTGGCAGTGCGCAGCAATACGGTCAGGCCGCCGACAATTGCTGCCAGCGACAGTAAGATCAATAGCCCTAGGGACCAAGTCATTGGATTTCCTCCTGAGTGTTCTATTCACCATAGCCGCGTTTAACAGGGCGGGCCGACCTTGCGTCAGCCCGCCGGTTGCTCAGCGGCGTACCTGTTTTAGCGTCTCTGCGATCATAAAGGCCAGCTCCAGGGACTGATCGGCATTCATGCGTGGGTCGCAGTGGGTGTGATAACGATCAGACAGGCCAGCCTCAGTAATCGGGCGCGAGCCGCCGGTGCATTCGGTGACGTTCTGCCCGGTCATCTCAATGTGGATGCCACCGGCATAACTGCCTTCTGCCTGGTGCACGGCAAAGAACTGTTTAACCTCGGTGAGAATCTGCTCGAACTCGCGGGTTTTGTAGCCGCTGCTGGCTTTGATGGTGTTGCCGTGCATGGGGTCCGAACTCCACAGCACCTGACGGCCTTCACGTTGCACCGTCTGGATCAGGCGGGGCAGACCTGCTTCAACCTTGTTCGCGCCCATACGCACGATCAGGTTGAGGCGGCCCGGATCGTTGTCCGGGTTGAGAATATCGATCAGGCGAATCAGCTCTTCGCTGTCCATGCTCGGGCCGACTTTAACCCCGATCGGGTTGCCTACGCCGCGCAGGAATTCAACATGGGCGCCGTCGAGTTGGCGGGTACGGTCGCCGATCCACAACATGTGCGCTGAACAGTCGTACCAGCCACCGGTGAGGCTGTCCTGACGTACAAAGGCCTGTTCGTAGTTGAGCAGCAGCGCTTCATGGGCAGTGAAGAAGCTGGTTTCACGCACTTGCGAGGCACTGTCCATACCGCAGGCACGCATAAAGGCCAGGGTTTCATCAATGCGGTCGGCCAGTTGGCTGTACTTCTCGCTCAGTGCCGAGTTGGCAATAAAGTCGAGGTTCCACTGATGGACCTGATGCAAATCGGCAAAGCCGCCTTGGGCGAAGGCGCGCAGCAGGTTAAGGCTGGCGGTGGACTGGTGATAAGCCTGCAGTAGGCGCTCCGGGTCCGGCACGCGGCTGGCTGCATCAAAGCTGATGCCGTTGACGATATCACCGCGGTAGGCGGGCAGGGTTACGCCGTCGACAGTTTCATCGTTGGCCGAGCGCGGTTTGGCAAATTGGCCCGCCATGCGACCCACTTTGACCACCGGGCAGCCTGCGGCAAAGGTCATAACAATGGCCATTTGCAGCAGCACTTTGAAGGTGTCGCGAATCTTGGCGGAGCTGAATTCGGCAAAACTCTCAGCGCAGTCGCCGCCCTGCAGCAGAAATGCCCGGCCTTGAGTTACTTCGGCAAACTGGCGGCGCAGTTCCCGGGCCTCACCGGCAAACACCAACGGCGGAAAGCCCGCAAGCGTGCGCTCAACTCGCGCCAGCTGCTCAAGATCAGGGTATTGCGGTTGTTGCTGGATCGGTTTGCTTCTCCAGCTTTCAGGGCTCCAGGCGTGCGGCATAAAAGTTCTCGGTGTCAGTCCGTTAGGCGAATGGGCCATTCTAACGGATAACCAAGACTGATAGGCGGCACGCCTGGTGCAGGCATCAGGCTAACGCTGGCTGTAGCCCTACGGTTTGATTGCGTGGCTGTACCTGTTGGCTGGGCAGGAAGCGCCCGAAGTCCTGAGTTTTACCCAGCGTGTCCGGGTATCCCTGTTCGCGTTGGTAGGCGATACGGCCATTGATCAGCGTAGCTTCAACTGCGGCGTCGTTACGTTTGACCACGCGCATCATACCCAGCACCTCCATGGGCGCTTCGTGCATCTCATCCAGCTCATCGGTCAGCCCTTCAGGGTTAACAATGACCAGATCAGCGCGGTCGCCAACACGGATATAGCCTGCATCCACGCCAATAAAATCAGCCAGCTCACCGGTCAGGCGATGCACCGCGTGGCCCAGCTCCATAAACGGAGCGCCTTCTAGCTGAGCGTCGCGCACATATTTAAGGAAGCGCAGAGGGAAGTTGTATTGGGCGATGGAGCGCAGGTGCGCACCGGAGTCGGCAAAGCCCGGCTGGGTCCAGGGGCTGGCCAGTAGTTGGCGCATGATTGGGATGCGTACGTTGCCGTAACAGGTCGTCCATTTGAGGTCTTCGCGGTACTGGCAGGCCAGTTCGAAGTAGGCGTCCACCGGATCCAAGCCTCGGTCTTGGCCGAGCTGTTTGAAGTTTTTGCCAATCATGCTTTTGTCCGGACAGTCGATCACCCAGCAGTCGGAGAAATCGCGGTGCCACAGACCTTTGGTGAGGACTGCTTTGACCTGCTTCTTAAACAAGCCACGGAACTCAGGGTCTTGGACTTTGCTGTAGAGCTCGTCCGGGTCTTTGATGTTGCGCAGGATTTCCCCGGCTCCAAACTCCTCAAAGGCGTTCACGTTCAGGCCTTCGAGGTGCAAGTTGAAGGGCGCAGGCAGCGTCTGCCAGCGGAAATGCCCGCGCAGCACTTTGTTGGCCAGCCAGCCCGAGGCGCGGGTGATGCGGTGCAGGAACGGCTGGGCTTTGAGGTCCAGCGCGGTCAGCATTGAGCACTTCAGCGGCTTGCGGAACCAGCCATGGGCCTGCCACAGGAAGGCGAAGACGTTAACCTTGGTGACTGCGTTTGGCGCACCCTGCAGGACCGCGCCGCGACGACGGAGGATGGCAAACAGTCGGGAGAACTCCTTCCACGTGGCGAAAGTGGAGGGCAGTGGGCTGGACCAAGCACGGTCTCCATCCATTTTGTCCAGGCGCGTGGTCATGACTGACAAGCCAATGCAACCGGCGTCGAGGGCTTCTTCCAGCAGTTCTTCCATGCGCTGCATTTCTGCTTCAGTCGGTTTGATCCGGCTGGTGGCGCGTTCAAGGCCCATCACCGCAACGCGCAGTTCGGAATGACCGAGGAAGGAGTTGACGTTCGGGCCGAGCGCAAGTTGCTCGTAGAAGGCGCGGTAGCCTTTGGCGTCGCGCCAGGTTTTCTTTTCTTCGAGGATCGGCAGCACGTACTCACGCGGTACGGCTTCAACCCGGGTGAACAGATCGGAGCAGTCGATCGGGTCGGCCAGCACCATGCTGATCGAGCAGGAGCCGATGGTGACGGTGGTTACACCATGGCGCACGGACTCTTTCAGAGCCGGTGCGGCAATTACTTCAGCGTCGTAATGCGAGTGGATTTCTAGAAAGCCCGGTGTGATCCACTTGCCGCTGGCGTCGATCACGTTAGGGCAACCGCTCTCATTCAGCGGGCTCAGGCTGAGCACATCAATGCGGCCGTTTTTGATGCCGATATGGCGAATCTGACCGGGTTGATTGCTGCCATCGAAATACAGGCCGTTTTTAATAATGATGTCGTGGCTCATATCAGCCTCCATGGGGCAAGAAGCAAGCCGCCGGTGACCAGCAGCAACAAGTAAATCGCAATGCGAAAGTGTTGTTCATTGAAACGTTTGTGCAAGCGCTCGCCGATCCATACACCTACCAGCAACAGCGGGGCATAACTGAGAATCTGCGGCAGGGCTGGCTTCAGACTGCCATCGAGCAGGAAGCAAATCGTCAGCAAGCTGTTAAGGGTGAACCAGACGCTGACCAGCGTGGCTCGCAGACGGGCCTTGTCGAGTTGGGTGCCGGCCAGTGCGAACACCAGAAGCGGACCTCCGGAGGCAAACAGACCGTGGCTGATCCCCGCGCACAGGCTGATGATGCGGTTCAGCCACATGGGGCGTGGCACCTGTACAGCGTTGCGTTTCATGCGCCACAGCTCGCGGGCGGCAAACCACAGCACAAGAGCCCCAAACAGGTGTTTCGCCAGTGCCGCATCCAGCCACGGCAAAATCGCATAGCCAATCAGGGTACCCAGCACCATGCCGGGCAGTATCATGCCCAGCAGCAAGCGCCGATCGATCTGTTGGCGGTGCCGCCAGACCAGAAAGCCGGTCATGCAGATATTCAGGGGAACAAGAACAGGCAGGAGTTGATCGATAGGCAGCAACAACGCGCCCAACGATAAGGCGATTACGATGCTGCCGAAGCCAGTGATGGCTTCCAGCGTATAGGCCAGCAGAATAAAACCTGCCAGAGCGATCCAGGCCATCTCCATCAGAGCATCTCCCCGGCAAAGCGCTCGCTCATCTTGCGGTAATACAGACCGGGGGCGATGCGCCAGAGCAAACTGGCCAGCCAGCTGCCACGGTCTGGGAACAGGCGTTCGCAACCGTCTTTATGGGCTTTGAGGATGCGGGCTGCCATCCAGTCTGCCCCGCGAATCTTGCCGATGGTTGAGCGCTTGTGCTGCGCCGCTCGGCCATCCGCGCCGAGTGCGTTCTGTTCAATGGGGGTGTTGAGAAAGCTCGGATACACCAGCAGCATGTCGATGCCGTCCTGCTTTACTTCAGCGCGTAGCACTTCAAAGAATTGGCTCAGGGCACTTTTCGCGGCGCAGTAACCCGCACGGCCCAGCACTGGCATCCAGCCTGCCATGGAGCCGATGGCGATAATCTGGCCACGGGTCAGTTGCAGTAAAGGCAAGGCGCGTAGGGTCAGCTCGGCGGGCGCGTGGTAATCCACGGCCATCACCTTGCGGAAGACACTAGGGTCGGTACGGACAGTAGGTGAGCGATGGGTGATTCCCGCATTGTTAATCAGCACATCGAGCCGCCCGTAGTGTTCTTCGCAGGTGCGTATCAGGCGCTTTTGTACGCTCTCATCGGTGATGTCGCCGCTGACGGCAATCACGCGTTCATCACCCAGCGAGGCTACGCGCTCGGCCAGGCAATCGGCATTCATGTCGCTGAGCAGCAAACCGTAGCCTTTTGCGTGATAGACGCGTGCAAGTTCCCAGCCGAGGCCGCTGGCGGCCCCGGTGATCAGTGCAATTTGCATCAGTGACTGCCTTGATTAATCGAGGTAGGTGTAAGGGCTGCGGCAGGTGCTGAGCGTGACCAGTACAGCGCCAGGACCAGGCCGGCCAGCAGTTGCCAGCAACCCCAGAAGGCCGCGATCAACAGCATGCCGCCAGCCTGTGGGAAGAAGGTGAAGATCAGCGCCATGCCCAGTGCTGAGTTATGGATGCCGGTTTCCAGAGTGACCGCGCGTACATCCGCAGCAGGCAAGCGCCACAGCCGGGCGCAGATGTAACCCAGCGCCAAGGCCATGGTGTTGAGCAGCACCACCAGCCAGAAGAACAGGTGGAAGTGCTCCAGAAACTGCTCGTAGTTCTTGATAAAGGCACCGCCAACAAAGGCAATCAGCACCAGTAAAGAGAAGTGGCGCAACGGCCGTTCCAACTTCTGCGCCAGCAGCGGGCGAATCCGGCCGATAAACATCCCCAGCGCCATGGGCAATACCAGCACTAACAGCACCATCAGCAGCAGGCTGATTGGGTCAACACTGATCTCGGTAAGCAAGGCACGGGTCTGAGGGTTCAGGCCCGCATACAAGGCGAAGTTAAGTGGGGTGAAAATCCCCGCAGTAACGCTTGACACTGCCGTGACACTGGCCGACACCGCAACATTGCCGCGTGCCATCCAAGTCATGATGTTGGAGAAGGTACCGCTTGGGCAGGTGGCGACCAGAATCATCCCCATAGCCAGTGCAGGATCAATGGGCAGGAGGATGGTCAGCAGGCAGGTCGAGGCTGGCAACAGCACGAACTGAACCAGCATGCCGATTAGCGGAGCCTTGGGCGCAAGCAGGATGCGCTTGAAGTCATCCATGCGCAGCTCAAGGGATACACCAAACATCATCAGCGCGATGATGGCGTTGAGGCCGATCATCGCGCTGGGGGAGAACTCAAGGTTGACGGCAGTCATTGCGGATTACCTGATGCATGCAAGGTTTATAGGTGTTGTTATTTTTTTAATTCAGCAATCTGCTGTTTGAGTGTGGCCCGGTAAGTGTCTTTGTGCACGTAATAGGCCATTCGATCAAGTTTCAGGTACTTGTAGCCGCCATCCTCACGTTGATTGCAGCCTTGTTCGACCTGTTGGCGGAATGCCCGGGCTGCCTGCGGATTGGTCTGTTGCTGACGGATAGTCAGTGCCACCAGTTCGGCCTGCTCATCTCGCCCCTGCCAGCCGAGGCCCGAGGCCTCCACCATGCCCATCATGAACAGGTCATCGTATTGCGGATGGAAGATGTTCAAGTACAGCTGCGGCGCGCCGGCACCCTCCGGCCAGTTCAGATGGGCACGGTCAATAAAGGGGTAATTCAATTTGTAGCCGGTGCCTTGCAGAACCAGATCGTACTCAGCTGTCTGTCCGTCGCTGAATGTCACTGTGTTTCCTTCAATACGCGAGACATCCTTACGGGCTTTGATATCGCCATGGGCGAGGTAATGCAGTACCAGTGAGTTCATCACCGGATGTGACTCATAGAGCTTGTAATCAGGATCAGGCAGGCCGTACTGGGACGGCTTACCCACCAGCGTGCGCACCAGCAGGCCGTCGACAAATTGTTTGAGTGGGCGGGGTAGTTTTACCGCTCCGCCCAGTGTGTCGGTAGGGCGACCAAAAGCGAACTTGGGCAGGAAGTAGTAGCCGCGGCGTACCGAAATATCGACTGATTTGGCGCGGTGAACGGCATCAACGGCAATATCGCAGGCCGAGTTGCCACAGCCGATTACCAGAACGCGCTTGCCACTGAAAATGTCAGCCGAGCGATAGTCGCTGGAATGCATCAGCTCGCCGCTAAATGTGCCGGGCAGGGCAGGTTGGTTTGGGGTGTGCAGGGTGCCGTTGGCAATCAGTACACCATCCACCAGCCATTCACGCTGCTGGCCTTCGGTCTCGCTGATCAGCTTCCAGCCTTTTTCCAGGCGCTCAACGCTGACCACGCGGGTGTTGAATTGGTAATGCTTGTACAGATCGAAGTGTTTCGCGTAATCGCGGAAGTAACGACGCATCTCGCTGTGATGCGGGTAGGTGGCCACATCATCAGCAATCGGGAACTCGGTAAACTCTGTGGTGCTTTTGGATGAAATCAGGTGTGCTGAGTCGTACATGGTGCTGTGAGGGTTATCGATATCCCACAGACCACCCACATCGTTGTGCTGCTCGAAACCCACAAATTCGATACCGTACTTCAGCAACTGTCGGGCAGTGCAAAGGCCCATTGGACCTGCGCCGATAATGGCATGCATGATGACCTCACGATCCGTTGTTGTTTTTTTGTGGATTGCCGACTCTGCGATCCAGTCAGCGCTGCGACAAATTATCGCGTGACCTGGGGTGGTGAGCTCAATGACAATTGGCGACTTTCGCCTGGCCAAAATGGTCAGGGATGTCATGGTGGAGTGATGTGATGCCGGGTTTACCCCCAGTCGATCAAATGCCTGAACCGGTACTGATTGCTGAAGTGCATGATGCGTTCGGGGTTATCCAGGTGGTCGAAATGGGTGCTTACCGCTTTCTCGAGTTTGGCGAAGCCATCGAGCAAAGCTGCACCTTTATGCCTGACCCAAGCTGGCTGGAATATGACTACACCCGCGCCATGCTGATGGCCGCGCTGGCCTGCGAAGCGCCGGAAAGCGCTCTGTTTCTGGGCTTGGGCGCAGGCAACCTGACCCAGGCGTGCCTGAAGTTCCTGCCGCTGGAAGATGTTGAGGTGATTGAACTGCGCCCGGAAGTACCGCGTCTGGCAATGGAGTACATGGGCCTTGAGGATGATCCACGTCTGACCATTCGCATCGGCGATGCTGTCGAGTTGCTGGATAGCGCGGAGAAAACTGACCTGCTGTTTGTTGATCTGTACAACGATCACGGACCGTCCAGCGGGCACCTTGCGTGGAAGTTTCTCGAAAGCTGCCAGCAGAAGCTCAACCCCGGTGGCTGGCTGATCATCAACCAGTGGGCCAGCAATGACGGCAAGCCACTGGGCGCAGCTCTGCTGCGCGGCTTATTCCACCGCCATTACTGGGAGTGTCCGGTGAAAGAGGGCAATGTGGTGCTGATGGTGCCGGCTGATCTTGATCAGAGTCTGGACCTTGAGTGCCTACGCCAGCGCAATGAGGCGCTGGCGCCTAAGTTCGGCTATTCCCTGGAATCCCTGATCAGAAGTATCCGTCAGGCCAGCTGATCAGCGTCCGCGGAACACACCTGGACGGCGCTCGAGCATTGCCTGCTGGCCTTCCCGGGCGTCTTCACTGGCGAGTAAACGACTGGCAACAGCCGGCAGTGCGGCACTTGCCGCCGCTTCGCCTTCCATCACTGCCTGCCTGGCCGACGCTAATGTGGCACGAACACCTAACGGTGCTTGTGCAGCGATACGCTGTGCGAGCTTGAGGGCGGTAGGCATTAGCTCTTCTGTGGCCAGTACTTCCTGCACTAGCCCCAGGCGATAAGCCTCGTGGGCGTCAAAGGCATCGCCAGTGAGCAGCCAACGCATGGCGTTGCCCCAGCCGGCAATCTGCGGCAAGCGGAGGGTGGCTCCGCCGAAAGGCAGAATGCCACGTTGCACTTCCATCTGAGCAAAGCGGGTGTTACTGGCGCATAGGTTAATATCCGAGGCCAGCATCAACTCGATGCCGATGGTGTAGCAATAGCCCTGAGCCGCGACAATCACCGGTTTGGTCACGCGTTTGCCGCCAAAGGTCCCCAGCGGGTCATATCCGCCTTCCGGAATCGCCCAACCAGCGGCCAAATCGTCGGCAATGCTGGTCAGGTCCAGTCCGCCGGTGAAATGCTCGCCATGGGCGAATAGCAGTGCTACACGGGCCTCTTCATCGCGCTCAAATTCGCCATACGCCAAGGCCAGCTCATTGAGCATGCTCATGTCGAAAGCATTTCGTTTGCTGACACGGTCAAGGCCGATAAGCAGGACATGCCCTTGTTTTTCTCGGGTGACACGTCCCTCTGTGTGGGTGCTCATGGCGCGATGTCCTCAGGAGTGAGATTTTTTGTATATGGCTTACAGGTATTAATAGTTTTTGAGCCTACCGCATTGCCTGTTTAATTTCGCAGGAATTCAACACATCGGCCAGGATTTCCGGTATAGTGTGCGCCGGTCAAAACTTGGCCACGTTCAGGTAGCGCAAATCGCCCGGGGGCAAAACTCCGGCAGCCAGTCCGCCACGGACTATCCTTGACGATTCACTTATCACCATGTTTTCGCAAATCCCCGCCGACAGAGCTGCCAGGGTGACCTTTGGGTCGTACACGGCATGCGCAGCTTTGGAATATGGGTCTTTTGCGGATGTATTTAAGGCAGACCCATGACCCAGGAAATCGGCGGCTTCGCCGCACTCGGACTTCACCCCAGCATCGTCGCTGCTCTGACCGCCATTGGATATGAAGAGCCGTCGCCTATTCAGGCGCAGGCTATTCCGGTCATCCTCTCTGGCCGCGACATGATCGGACAAGCTCAAACCGGTACCGGCAAGACCGCTGCATTTGCTTTGCCTCTGCTGACTAAAATTGATGCAAGCAAGCGTGAACCTCAGGCGCTGATTCTGGCGCCGACCCGCGAACTGGCCCTGCAAGTGGCCACCGCGTTTGAATCCTACTCCAAACAAATGCCTGGCCTGAATGTGGTGGCGGTATACGGTGGCGCGCCGATGGGCCCGCAACTGAAAGCCATCCGTCAGGGGGCTCAAGTGATTGTGGCAACGCCGGGACGTTTGGTGGATCACCTTCGTCGCGACGAAAAGATGCTCTCGACCATCCAGTTCCTGGTGCTGGACGAGGCAGACGAGATGCTCAAACTGGGCTTTATGGATGACCTCGAAGTAATCTTCGAAGCCATGCCGGCCAGCCGTCAGAGCGTACTGTTCTCGGCCACCTTGCCACATTCGATTCGCGCCATTGCTGAAAAGCACCTGCGTGAACCGCAGCACATCAAAATCGCTTCTAAAACTCAGACCGTGACGGCCATTGAACAAGCACACCTGATGGTCCATGCCGACCAGAAGCACGCTGCCGTTCTGCGCCTGTTGGAAGTAGAAGAGTTTGATGCGCTGATCGGTTTCGTGCGCACTAAGCAAGCCACTCTGGATCTGGCCGCTGCCCTTGAAGCCAAAGGCTATAAAGCCGCTGCGCTGAACGGTGACATCGCCCAGAACCAGCGTGAGCGCGTAATCGACTCGTTGAAAGACGGTCGTCTCGACATCGTAATTGCGACTGACGTTGCAGCCCGTGGTCTCGACGTGCCGCGTATCACCCACGTAATGAACGTGGACATGCCGTACGATCCGGAATCCTACGTACACCGTATCGGCCGTACTGGCCGGGCTGGCCGTACCGGTCGTGCACTGCTGCTGGTAACTCCACGTGAGCGCCGTATGCTGCAGGTAATCGAGCGTGTCACCGGGCAGAAGGTGGGTGAAGTCAAGCTGCCGAACGCCCAGCAAGTACTGGATGCCCGCATCAAGAAGCTGACTGCAAGCCTGGCTCCGCTGGTTGCTGATGCTGAAGCGACTCATGGTGATCTGCTGGATCGCCTGACCGCCGATATCGGTTGCAGCCCACGTGCCCTGGCCGCTGCACTGCTGCGCAAGGCTACCAACGGCCAGGCGCTGAGCCTGGCTGAAGTGGAGCGTGAGCAGCCGTTGGTGCCGGGCGGCCCGCGTGAGCGTTCAGAACGCTCTGAGCGTGGTCCGCGTCCTGAGCGCGAAGGTGGTCGTGAGCGTCGTGCGCCAATGCCGCTGGCAGAAGGCCGTGCGCGTTGCCGTACTGCGTTGGGTGCTCGCGATGGAATCGCCGCTAAGAACCTACTCGGTGCAATCCTCAACGAGGGTGGTTTGGCACGTGAAGCAATCGGTCGTATTCAGGTACGTGAGAGCTTCAGTCTGGTTGAGCTTCCAGAAGACGGCCTGGACCGTCTGCTGGCCAAGCTGAAAGACACCCGTGTAGGTGGCAAACCGTTGAAGCTGCGTCGCTATCGCGAAGACTGATTTCTACGGCGTTAAGAAAAAGCCCTGCTTATGCAGGGCTTTTTTTTGTCTGAGTAGTGGCAATCCGCTTTGCCTTTGGCTGAGGGGGCGACTCCTGCCGTCCGTGCAGAAACTGGGCACATCCAGTAGCGTTTAGTGGGTGGCAATGGCCTGTTCAAGCTGGGGCGGTTCCATCAGGGCGAATGCGCTGCGCATTTCACGTGTTTCTTCACCGGGGCTACGACCAAATAGCCGCTTGAACTCGCGGTTGAACTGCGATGGGCTTTCATAGCCGACTCGTGAGGCTGCACCTGCGGCGGTTAGATTGTCGCGAATGAGCATCAGTCTGGCTTGGTGTAAGCGTACCGATTTTATGTACTGGATCGGGGACGTAGCGGCCACCGCTCTGAAATGAGCATGGAACGCCGAAACACTCAGGCCGGCCTCGCGGGCTAGTCCGCTGACATCAAGTGGCTGCGAGTAGTCGCTGTGGATGCGCTGCAATGCCCGGGCAATTCGCCCGAAATTTCCTTGGTAGGCCAGAGCCGCGCGAATGGCGCCACCTTGTTCACCCATCAGGATGTGAAAACACAGTTCTCTGATAATAGAGGGTCCCAACATACTGGACTCAAGCGGTGAACGTAGGGTGCGCAGGAGGCGTACGGTGGCGTCTGCAAGCGTAGCGTTAAGCGGTGTAGAAACAATCCCGGCTGGTGCTGCAGGCGCTGGGGCTGAGTGTTTATCGAGTTCGAGTACCAGATCGGCGACGGCCATCAAATCCAACCGAATGGACACTGCCAACAGGGGCTCTTCAGGACTGGCATCCGTTTCGCTGGAAAACGGCAGCGGCACTGATAAGACCAAATAGTGCTGGGCATCGTAATGATAGACCCGGTCAGCTAAATAACCGCGTTTGTGTCCTTGGCAGACGATCACGATACTCGGCTCATACAGCACAGGTGTACGGTCAAGCGGGCGGTTTGCACGCATCAGGCGTACGCCGTCGAGTAATGAGCGGGTATAGCCTTCGTGCGGTGCCAGTTGCCGGATCAGGCTTACCATCTCTGATTGACGCGATAGTTCAGGGGAGGATGTCTGCACGGCCTAGGCTCCTGAAAAAGAGTAAATGTATAGATTTACCCTTTATAAATCTCATATTTGCTGAAAACGAGTAGGATTAGGCAATCATTGAAGAGTTATCGGCCTATCCCGCCATGGCTCCGCTACCTACGATTTCGACCTGTTCATTAAGCGTCTGGCTTGCTCATAAAGGCCAGGCAGTGACAAGGAGAAATCATGAAACTCACCGTATTGGGAGACCCTAAAGTCATCATTCTGACCGGGGCCAGCAGTGGGATTGGCGAGGCAACAGCGCGCTATCTAGCCCGGCAGGGCCACTTTCTTTATATCGGCGCTCGCCGTCTGGAGCGTCTGCTCAAGCTACAGACTGAGCTGCGCGCTGAAGGTTGTAAGGTCGTGGCGATGGACTTGGATGTCACGCGCCTGGAAGGGCTTCAGCGCATTGTGGCTAAAGCGCTGGATGATCACGGCCGGGTAGATGTGCTGATTAATAACGCGGGCATTATGCCGCTGTCGCCCTTATCAGCTTTAAAAGTCGCCGAGTGGGATCAAATGTTGGACGTTAATGTGCGTGGCGTCCTGTACGGCATTGCTGCTGTGTTGCCTGTCATGCAACAGCAAGAGCAGGGGCACATTATCAATATCGCTTCAGTTGGTGCGCACCGGGTCTGGCCATCATCAGCCGTGTATTGCGCCAGCAAGTTTGCGGTTCGGGCTATTTCCGATGGCCTGCGTCAGGAAACCGAGACCATAAGGGTGACACTGATAACTCCGGGTGTGATTGAGTCCGAATTAGCTGATCACATCACCGACGAATCTGCGCGGTTGGCGATGCAGGAGTTTCGTCGCGTTGCCTTACCCCCAGAGGCGGTTGCACAGGCTATCGCCTATGCCATTGCGCAGCCGGATAGCGTGGATTTGAACGAGATCATCGTTCGCCCAACCGCCAGCCCGCACTGAGTGCCGTAATTTTTGTGCCACCTGCCACCAGGCTCTGCAAATCTGGATGTATCCCGTCTGGTTGCAGTAGCCCGTTTTAACAGGCGGCTGCACGTTGCAGGCTGCAGGGAAGGGAGTTGGTGGCTGTATCTGTTACTTCACAGGAGTATTTTCAATGCACGACACAGCATCCGCAGCCAAGGTCTGGTTCATCACTGGTGCTGCCAGAGGGATTGGTCTCTCGTTGGCTCGACAAGCTTTAGCACGCGGCGATTGCGTAGTTGCCACGTCACGTTCGATGCAAAGCCTGGTAGAGGAATTCGGCCCTGCTCATGAGCGTCTGCTGGTGTTGGAGGTGGATTTGATCAACGAGGCGAGTGTCCGCAGGGCAGTGGAAGCTTCCGTGGCCGCTTTCGGAGGTATCGATTGTGTGGTGAATAACGCTGGTTACGGGCAGCACGGAACGATAGAGGCACTGCGCGATGCAGAACTGCGCAGCAACTTCGACGTAAACCTGTTTGCGCCTTTACACGTACTGCGTTGCGTCTTGCCGCATCTGCGGAAACAGCGAACTGGCCACATCTTCAACATTGCTTCCATAGTTGGATTTCAGGGCGGTTATGCCGGTTGGGGCAGTTATGTGGCTTCGAAGTTCGCTTTGGCTGGTTTGACGGAGGCGCTGTCAGCTGAGTTAGCGGAGCTTGGCGTTCGCGCGACGGTGGTTTACCCAGGCCCGGTACGGACTGGCTTTCTCTCAAGGGAGCGCTTGGCGGTTGCACAGCGATCAATTGATGAATACACACAAGCTCAGGCCTCACTTGATCTGCACTTGAACGGTTTGGATGGCAAACAGGCTGGCGATCCTGAGAAAGTGGCTGCTTTGATACTTCAAGCCTCTGAGGTGGCCGAGCCACCGTTGCATCTGTTCGCAGGCCGGATCGCCAATGTTTTGGCTGAACAGAAAATTCGGGGGGTGTTAAATGATTTAGATGCGTGGCGAGCCCCATCTGACGCAACCGATTTTATTGACGAAGTCGAAGGCCCGACTGTTTAACGGTTGCAGCGCTGCACAGGATGCCCTGAGGGGATGGGCGTGCCGGAACTTGAGCTGACCCATGGTTATTTGGAGGCTCAGGGAGTGGGCAATGCAAGAGGCGTTGGTAGGGGCTTGCATTGCACCACGGTCTGATTGGATTAACTGAAGCTGTAAATGTCCATTCCCAAAGTGGCGAAGGTGAAGCCGGCATGCTCGATCTTGAAAACATCGCCTGCGCCCAAGGCAAAGTAGAGCGGCAAGAAGTGCTCATCAGAGGGATGGCTGCGCACCGCGTTGGGGGCCAGCTTGCGATAGTCGAGCAGGGCTTGGATATCACCTTCCTGTAGCTTTTCTACGACCCAATCACGGAACGCCTGAGCCCAAGGCTCGACTGCTTCCGGGCCTGCGAAGCGATCCAGATCACGCAGGTTATGGGTGATGCTGCCGGATCCAATCAGCAGAATGCCTTGCTCTCTCAGTGGTTTTAGTGCTTCCCCGATGCGTTTGATCAAGCCTGTGTCCTGCGCGCTCGGTAACGATACCTGCACCACAGGAATGTTTGCCTCGGGGTACATCAGGCGTAGTGGTACCCAAGTGCCATGGTCAAATGGACGCTGTGGGTCAGGTTTGGCCGGTAGGCCCGCATCATTTAAACGTTGAACAATATCGTCAGCTAATTGCGGATTCCCGGGAGCAGGATACTGCAGCGCGTAAAGCTCAGGCGGAAACCCCCCAAAGTCATGCCAAGTATGCGGCTGGCTACTGCTGCTGACCCGCAAATCTTGTGATTCCCAGTGTGCTGACATTACGACGATCGCTTTAGGGCGTGGTAAATGCGCCGCCAGTCTGGCGAGCGCTTGACCTGTTCCACCCGGCATTAGAGCGATCATCGGTGAGCCGTGTGAAATAAACAGGCTGGGCATTAACATGTCGCTTTACTCCATCAGTGATGCCTTATTTTCAGCGAGCAGCGGCTTGCGTTAAAGCTGAATAATTTGAGGATTACTATCGTTAATTTTAATTAAATGCCTTCATCAGGCTGAATGGAGCAGGTATGGACGCAGATTTCTGGCATCGCCGCTGGGAGCGCAGTGAAATTGGTTTCCATCAGGGCGAGGTCAATGCCTATCTCCAGCGTTATTGGTCAGTGCTGGATCTGCAACCTGGCGCTGAGGTGCTGGTGCCGTTATGTGGCAAGAGCCTGGACCTGCTCTGGTTGGCCGGGCAAGGCTTTCAGGTTGTTGGGGTCGAGCTGTCCCAAGTGGCGATTGAAGATTTCTTCAAGGAGCAAAAGCTCAGTGTGAGCGCGAGGGCGGTTGATGGGTTCAAGCACTACAGCGCTGGCAATGTACAGATCTATTGCGGGGATTTTTTTGCACTTGAAGCTCAGCACGTGCAGCAGTGTCGGGGGTTTTACGATCGCGCTGCATTAATTGCATTACCGCCACCTATGCGAGAACGCTACGTTCAGCATTTGAGCATGATATTGCCGCAGGGTTGTAAGGGACTATTGGTCAGTTTGGATTATCCGCAGGAGGAAATGCCCGGTCCTCCGTTTGCTGTCAGTTCACAGGAGGCGGATGAGCTCTTCGCAGCACAGTGGGAACTTAAAAGGCTGCTGCAGAAGGATGTGTTGGGGGAGAACTGGCGTTTCTTGAAGCGGGGGCTGACTCGGCTCGAAGAGAGTGTTTATAGCCTGTGTAGGCGTTGAGAGGGTTTTACAGGCAAACAAAAGGCGGCCAGCAGGCCGCCTTGTTGTGCTCTGGGATTAGCCGCGCTGACGCAGGGCTTCGATACGATCTTCCAGCGGCGGGTGGCTCATCAGCAGACCGGCCAGGCCGTTCTTCAGGCCACCATTGATGCCGAAAGCAGTCAGGCTGCTAGGCATGTTCACCGGCACTTCCTGCTCGGCACGCAGACGTTGCAGAGCAGCAATCATCGCGCCAGTGCTGGCCAAGCGAGCACCGGCTTCGTCAGCCTTGTACTCACGCTTACGGGAGAACCACATGACGATGATGCTGGCCAAGATGCCCAGAACCAATTCAGCGAAGATGGTCGCAACAAAGTAGCCGATACCCTGGCCTTCTTCGTTTTTCAGGATCACCTTGTCCACGAAGTTACCGAAGATACGGGCGAAGAACATGACGAAGGTGTTCACTACGCCTTGAATCAGCGCGAGAGTTACCATGTCACCATTGGCAACGTGGCCAATCTCGTGTGCCAGCACTGCACGGACTTCGTCCGGAGAGAAGCGCTCCAGCAGGCCCTGGCTAACGGCAACCAGTGCGTCGTTCTTATTCCAGCCGGTGGCAAATGCGTTGGACTCATAGGCCGGGAAGATCCCTACTTCCGGCATTTTGATACCGGCTTCACGGGACAGCTCTTCCACAGTTTGCAGCAGCCACTGCTCATGACGGGTACGCGGCTGGGTGATGATTTCAGTTTTGGTGCTCATCTTCGCCATCCACTTGGACAGGAACAGCGAAACCAGCGACCCGGCAAAGCCGAACACGGCGCAGAAAACCAGCAGGCTTCCGTAGTTCTGGCCTGTGAAGCGGTCAACCCCGAGCAATTTCAGGGTGATGCTGGCAATGATCAACACCGCAATGTTGGTGGCCAGGAACAGCATAATGCGCATCATGGTGTGTAGAGACTCCTCACGGGTGAAACTATTGGTTATTGCCGGCTATATAAGGGCGGCTACCCCGGTTCTTCAACCGAGCTTCTATTTCAAACTATGTCGTTTGAGCTGACCAGCGTGCTTTCAAACAGAAGGCGGGTGAGACGTGCCACACGCTCACTGTTACGCTGAGCCAGGGCGTCGCGTAACTGAAATGCCAGTGTAGCCCTTGTTCTGCGTACGCTGGGGGGAAGTTCCTGCGCCGGGTCGATGGCATGTGGCACGCCTCGGGTCAGTCGCATGAAGGCTTTCTCAGTCAGAACGGCCTGATCCAGAGCGTCGTAACCGATCGTCGAGTCAAAGCGGATATAGCCTTCCTCCGCCAGCCACAGCAGGGCACCGAGGCAACTCTGGTGGCGCGGCGTAGGCAGGCCAAATTCATCCGGTTCTTCGCGGCCGATCAAGTCTTCAACATAAAGTGCCGTTTTGCTGGGAAAGGCCTGATACAAGGCCAGCAGACCTGCGGCGGCGTCTTTATAGAAGTCGTCAATCTGCAAATCCATCAGGCTGTTTCCGTTACTGATCGTATGAGATAACCGGTGCAGGTGTTCCTGCACCGATTGTGAGTGGCTTACTGCTTGTAAGTTCTCAGGAAGCTGCCAATGCGGGTGATGGCTGCTTCCAGATCATCAACCCGGGGCAGGGTGACCACGCGGAAGTGGTCAGGCCATGGCCAGTTGAAGGCAGTGCCCTGAACGATCAGCAGTTTTTCCGAGAGCAGCAGATCCAGCACAAACTTCTCGTCGTTGTGGATCGGACAGATTTTTGGGTCGATTTTCGGGAAGGCATACAGTGCGCCCATTGGCTTCACGCAGCTGACGCCCGGAATGTCATTGAGCAGCTCCCACGCGCGGTTGCGCTGTTCAAGCAGGCGGCCGCCGGGCAAGACCAAGTCGTTGATACTTTGATAGCCGCCCAGAGCAGTCTGGATCGCGTGCTGGCTCGGCACGTTCGCACACAGACGCATGTTGGCGAGAATATCGAGGCCTTCGATGTAGCTCTTGGCTTGATGTTTCGGACCAGAGATTGCGATCCAGCCAGAGCGGAAACCAGCCACGCGGTAAGACTTGGACAGACCGTTGAAGGTCAGGCAGAGCACATCCGGCGCCAGCGAGGCGGTGGAAATGTGCTGCGCTTCATCGTAGAGAATCTTGTCGTAAATCTCGTCCGAGAACAGCACCAGATTGTGCTGGCGTGCCAGCTCCACGATATCCATCAAGACTTCTTTGGAGTAGACAGCGCCGGTCGGGTTGTTCGGGTTGATCAGCACCAAAGCCTTGGTGTTAGGGGTGATCTTCGCCTTCATGTCGGCGATATCCGGGAACCAGCCGGCCTGCTCGTCGCACAGATAGTGCACTGGGTTACCACCGGCCAGCGCCACAGATGCGGTCCACAGCGGATAATCAGGAGCCGGGATAAGGACTTCGTCGCCGTTGTTGAGCAGGGCCTGCATGGCCATGACAATCAGTTCGGAAACGCCGTTGCCCAGGTAAATATCTTCGATGCCGACGCCTTCTACCTGCTTTTGCTGGTAGTACTGCATCACGGCTTTGCGTGCACTGAACAGCCCTTTGGAGTCGCTGTAACCTTGGGCAGTAGGCAGGTTGCGGATTACGTCTCGGAGAATTTCGTCAGGCGCTTCAAAACCAAACGGAGCCGGGTTGCCGATGTTCAGCTTGAGGATTCGATGTCCTTCTTCCTCCAGGCGTTTGGCGTGCTTGAGCACCGGCCCGCGGATGTCATAACAAACATTGGCGAGCTTGTTGGATTTGCTGAACTGCATGATAGGGTCCTGAAATAAGGAAATACCGCACTTCAACCAGGGGCGCAGGTCTGGAAACTGCCGGGCGGCGATGCCGGCCCGATACCTAGTGCTGCCGAGCCTTGGCAGGTTGGGGTGCGGGTGACAGACTGAGCGCGAATGATACGTTGCAGTCCGCCCTTGGCAAAGGTGCAGTGCGGGCTTTTTTCTGTTGAGGAGTGACCCATGGATAAATTGGATAAGCCGCTGGATGCCTGGCGTGAAGAGCTTTCCGAGGAGCAGTTTCATATTTGTCGGCTTGGCGGAACGGAACGGGCGTTCACTGGCAAGTACCATGACAGCAAGGTCCCGGGTATTTACCACTGTGCCTGCTGCAAGACGGCTCTGTTTGATTCTGATGCCAAATATGATTCTGGCAGTGGCTGGCCCAGCTATTTTCAGCCGGTTGATGATCAGGTAATCCGCAGTGTGGATGACTTCAGCCACGGTATGCACCGCATTGAGGTGAAGTGCGCCAAGTGCGATGCCCACCTCGGTCATGTGTTTCCCGACGGCCCGGCACCGACCGGACTGCGGTATTGCATCAACTCGGCCTCACTGAATCTGGTGGAGCGAACCGATTAGGACACGCCGCGGAGCTGCGCTGCATACCGTTAAAGACGGGCCCGCTATCAGCGGGCCTTATTTTCATTAAATTAGATTGTGCAAAATTTAATTGTTAGCTAGCTTTACCTGATCAAACAAGCAGAGGTAGCAGCATGAGCACCCAACTCCTGGATATACCGATCACCGCGATCAACGGCGAGCAGAAGACACTTGCAGACTTTTCAGGCAAAGCCTTTTTGGTCGTTAACACTGCCAGTAACTGCGGCTTTACCCCGCAATACAAAGGTCTGGAGCAGCTGTGGCAGCGTTACCGGGATCAAGGGCTGGTGGTACTTGGTTTTCCTTGCAACCAGTTCGGCAAACAGGAACCGGGTGATGAGGCAGCGATCTCACAGTTCTGTGAGTTGAACTTTGGGGTTAGCTTTCCACTGTTTAAGAAGATTGATGTCAATGGCAGCCAGGCCCATCCGCTGTTCTCTGCCCTTAAAAAACGTGCGCCAGGTGTGCTGGGCAGCCAGGCAATTAAATGGAATTTCACCAAGTTCTTGTTAAGTGGCGATGGCAGGCGCGTTACCCGTTTCGCTCCACTGAGCAAGCCAGAAGATCTGGTGACTGAGATTGAAGCACTGCTCAAATGAGTGATCTGAACAGCGTCAGCCCGTTGCTGCAGTTGGATAATCAGCTGTGCTTTAAATTGTATGCCGCCTCACGCCTAGTGATCCGCGCGTACCAGCCGATGCTGGCTGAATTGCAGCTGACATACCCGCAATACCTGGTTTTACTGGTGCTGGGTGAATGGTATGTCCAAGCGCCGGAGCAACCGACGGTTAAGGCATTGGGCAGGCGTCTGCTGTTGGACTCAGGTACGTTGACGCCGCTGCTTAAACGTCTGCAGAGCCAGGGGCTGCTTATGCGTCAGCGTTCGTCTGTGGATGAGCGTGAGGTTCACGTGCGCCTCAGTGACAGCGGCTGGGCGCTCTACCAGCGTGTACAAGTGCTCAAGCAGCAACTGCTGTGCGAGCACGATGTAGACATAGAAGCGCTGGCGGACTTGCGCGGCCAATTGGATGGCTTGCTCAGTCAGCTTGGTGCAACCAATGACTGAGCAGAGATGCCAATTCATCCTTGCGGAATGGTTTGGCCAGATAGTCGTTCATGCCCGCATTTTCGCAGCGCTCGCGTTCGTCAGAGAGTGCATTGGCGGTTAGAGCAATGATCGGCAGGTCTTTGAACTCTTCGCGCTGGCGAATTTGTCTGGTGGTCTCATAGCCATCCATTACCGGCATATTGCAATCCATCAGGACCAGATCAATTTCATGCTTGTTCAGCAGGCGCAGGGCTTCGCCGCCGTGGTTGGCCAGCAGAATCTGATAACCCAACTTATTCAGCATGCCTTTGGCAACCAGTTGGTTGACTGGGTTGTCTTCTACCAATAACAGCGTGAACTGCTGTTTTTTCTGGGGCTCAATTGTTGGGTTGGGGAATGGATCTTCACCTCGAGCCAGACAGCGCTCCAGTGCTTGCTGCAAGGCCTGGCGGCTCAAGGGGCGGGCTAGCTGAATGACTGGATTCAGGTTGGCAACTTGCTGAGGAGTCAGGAAATGGCCGTAGGCACTGACCAGAATGACTGGCAGACGGCTGTCTGCACGCAGTTCGGCCAGTCGCTGCGGACAATCGGTGATGACCAGATCGGCCGTCAGGCGATTGAGCTTGCTGTTGTGGTCCAGTTGCTCGTAATCAAGCCCCCAGCTTGGCAGCAGGCTGGCTAATTGTTCGCTGAGTCCTGAACTGCCTGGGCTCAGCACTACAACGCGTCCCTGCAGCGAGGGTAAAGGCAGTGCAGTACTTTGCGGCTTGAGTGGAAGGTCGACATAGAAGGTGCTGCCAAAGCCTTCCTGTGTTTTCAGCCTGAGTTTGCCCTGCATGGCTTCACACAGGCGACGAGTCAGCGCAAGCCCCAGACCAGTACCGCCGTATTGCCGGGTGATGTCTACGCCTGCTTGAGTGAAAGGCTGGAAAATCCGTGTCTGGGCCTCTTCGGCAATGCCGATGCCGGTGTCACGGACAATAATCTGTACGCCGGTTGCGCTGCTGTTGACGCTGATGTCGACCCGTCCGAAACGGGTGAACTTGAGGGCGTTGGATAGCAGGTTGCTGACGATTTGTCGGACACGGGTCGGGTCACCAAGCAGTAACGGCGGCAGATACGGATCAATCAGACAGGTCAGCTCAACGCCTGCTGCGGTGTTTTGTGACAGCAGACTGGCGGTTTCTTCGACAATGCCCCCCAGGTCAAACGGTATTTGCTCAAGCTCCAGCTGACCGGCTTCAAATTTTGAAAGGTCGAGGATGTCGTTAAGCAACTCAACCAGAACCTTGCCCGAGTTGTGGGCAATCGACAGCTGCTGGCGTTGTTCATCGCTGAGCGGGCCGTCCAGAGACAGCGCGAGCATGCCTAGCAGGCCATTTAAGGGGGTGCGGATTTCATGGCTCATGTTGGCCAAAAAGGCTGAGCGGGCCTGGGCCATGTCCAGCGCCATGCGCTTGGCATCCTGCAGCTCGCGGTTGGAATCGAGCAGGCGGCGGTTGGCGGCTTCAAGCTCCTGAGTGCGGGAGGAGATCATATCTTCCAGCTCAGTCAGGTAACGCGTCAGGCGGTTTTCCGCTTGTTGGCGTTGCTCAATTTCAGTGGTGATACTGCTCAGCTGACGATTGGTTACGTCAACCAGTACGCCGATCTCATCGCGCTCATGGCCAGGCGGGTAGGGCAGTTTCTCCGCATTGGGATCACGTAGATCACGTTCACTGAGGGAGCGAATAAAGCCCGTTAGCGGCTTGGTCAGCATGAAATAGAACATCACCAGCAAGATCAGCGACAGCAGCAGGCTGCGGGTAAAGCCGGTGGCCAAGGTCAGCATTGAACGGCGCAGAAAGTTGCTGCCATAGGCGTAAGTGTCGACTTCAAGCACCAGCTTGCCCAGCGCTTCGTCTGGGGCGTGGTTGATATAGAGGGTGCTGACAAACAGGCGGCGTTGGCCAAACAGAAAATCACTAAGCGGTCGGTAACTGCTCTGCATCATCGGTCGGCTGACGCTGGCTAGGACTTGCTGAGTGTTATCAATCACCTGAGCGCGGACCACAGCAGGCGAACGCAGCAGGCCAAGGACCAGCTCTTGGGCCAGTTCGGCGTCAATGTTGTACGTGATGCGGGCGGCGGGGTTGTGACTGATGTCCATCAATGCATTGATTTCACGATTGATGGAGGCATCTTCACTGGCGTAATCGATGCTTACTTGCACCAGGCTGAGAACGGTACCGAGGATAAAGGCCACCAACACAGTCAAGCCTGCCTGCTTGTATGACAGGCGTTGAGTGAGTGCGATATCCATAACGGTATTGTTTTATCCCTTTCCCAGTGAGCGTGTAGCATAGCCGATCTGCATGGGGCGTCGGCAGCCCGAACCTTGGCAGAATAATGTGGAGTGGAGTGTGGACGCTTATTTACAACGCTTTTTGTCTCGCGCTGAGACGCTGATGGAGCGGCTTGAGCCTTTGTTACCTGCGCTGCAGCCAGAAATCAACTGGCACCAAGTTCTGGCTGCCCGCTGGCAGCGAGACGGGCGCAGTGGTTATCTGGTGCCGCTTTCAGTCAGTCTCGATTTGCATCTCAATGATCTGCTGGGTATCGACCGGCAACGTGATCAGTTGGCACGCAATACCAGCCAGTTTGTCAGTGGCCTGCCGGCCAACCATGCGCTGTTGTGGGGAGCCAGAGGCACTGGTAAGTCGTCTTTGGTTCGGGCCTTGCTTGCTGAACATGCACCAGAGGGCCTGCGGCTGATTGAGGTTGAACGTGATCATCTGGCGGACCTGCCGCGCGTCGTAGAGGCGCTGAGTGGCTTGCCACAGCGTTTTATCTTGTTCTGCGATGATCTCTCGTTTGAGGCCGGTGAAGGTGATTACCGGGTGTTGAAAACCGTGCTGGACGGCTCGCTTGAGCGGGCCCCGGACAATGTGCTGCTTTATGCCACCTCCAACCGACGTCATTTGGTACCGGAGAAACAAAGCGACAATGAGAACTGGGAGCGGGTCGATGGTGAGCTGCATCCCAACGAAGCGGTGGAGGACAAGATTGCACTGTCTGATCGTTTCGGTTTGTGGCTGTCTTTCTATCCGTTCAGCCAAGAGCACTTTCTTGATGTGGTGCGGCACTGGGTCGGCGTGCATGCCGGCCAGGCCGGTTTGACCTGGGAATGGCATGAGGCACTGGAAAAGGCGGCAATACGTTGGGCTTTGGCGCGGGGTAACAGGAATGGCCGCTGCGCTTATCAATTCGCCCGTGACTGGGTGGGAATGCAATTACTGAGTAATCATGATGATTGATTTACAACAAAGCGGGCAGGGCCTGGATGGCTATCCGCTTCTACACGCGCAACTGCAGGCATTACTGGCAGATGAGCGGGACTTTGTAGCTAATGCAGCGCAGTTCTCCGCCTTTCTGTTTCAGGAGCTCAGCGATTTGAATTGGGCAGGTTTTTATCTGGCCAAAGGGGAGGAGCTGGTGCTGGGCCCTTTCCAGGGCAAGGTGGCCTGCGTGCGAATTCCTTTCGGGCGCGGCGTATGCGGAGCTGCGGCGGCGACCCGCCAGACGCAGCGGGTTGAGGATGTGCATGCGTTTGCCGGGCACATTGCCTGCGACAGCGCCTCCAACAGTGAACTGGTAGTGCCGCTGATCAAGGATGGTCGGTTGATTGGGGTGCTGGATCTGGACAGCCCGGAACTTGGGCGATTCAGTGAGTCTGACCAGGCCGGGATTGAGCGCTTGGCGCAGATCTTCTTGCAACTGACTGATTGTTAATCAAGCGCTGCAATTACAACAAAGCCCGGAGTTCCGGGCTTTGTTGTTTGTGGTTATTTGCCTGCCATTTTGGCCAGTGCCCTGTGCTCGCTCTCGAGCAGCGCAGAGGTGCTGGGGCGAGCTTTTATGCGGGCGAAATGGGCGCTGAGTCGTGGCCAGCGCTGGGCGTCCAGCTGTTCACCACCGTGTTGCAGGTTGATCAGCTGTGAAGCGATGGCTAGGTCCGCCAGGGTCAGTTGATTGCCTACGAAGTATTCCTGCTCGCCCAATGTCTCTTCCAGATAGTTGAACAGCGGCGGGAGTTTCTCGCTGAGGGCCTTTTGTACCGCTTCTTCATTGCACGACTGGCCCAGCATTGGCAGCAGAATACGGTTACGGAACACTGCAAAGGTGCTTTGGGGGGCCAGTTCGTAATCTGCGTATTTCTCCAACCAGCGGACTTTGGCACGTTGTTCAGGCGAATTGCCTAGCAGAGGTAGGGCTTCAGGGTATTTCTCTTCTAGGTATTGGCAGATCACGCTGGAGTCAGCCAGTGCGGTATCGCCGTCTTTCAGTGCGGGAATGCGGCCTAGTGGGCTGATCTCGCTGTACCAGTTCGGCTTATTGAATGGCAGGACGATTTCCAGCTGGTAGTCCAGGCCTTTCTCTAAAAGCAGCAAGCGAACTTTGCGCACAAACGGGGACAGAGGGGCTCCAAAAACGGTCAGGCTCATACAGTGCACTCTCGACGTGTTAGTAGAACGGCAGATGGGGCAGGCTTAGTCGTATATGTTCTTTTTCTTCCATTCATCATCGCCGCCAAGGCTGTTCAGTCCAGAATCCAGCTCACTGGGCTGGTCCTTGGCAAGTTTGATGTTGTCCAGAACCATGGCGTTGGCCCGGGCCAGCTGATTTTGGAATTTAGCCAGTGCTTCCTTATACGTAACCTGGTCAGGTTGTTTGCTCAAGTACTGAACGCCACGCTCAAAAGCAAGTCTGGCTTGCCCAGGTTGTTGCTTTTGCAGTGCCTGCTGGCCAAGGTTGCTGAACAGTTCAATATGCACCTTGCAAAGCATATGGCGAATTTGCCCGACCCAGTGTTTGCCCTCGGTAGGGGTAATCACGCCTTCTTTAACTGCGCGGGTGAGCTGGGCATGTAGGGACTCCAGCTGGAAGCGAACTTCTTTACCTTTGGCTTCGCTGAGAATGTGCTCTTGCGGGTTATTGATAGCAATCGCATCGCCAAGAGCCTGCTGTTTGTGCAGCTCTTCGAGCTTGGACTTAGCTTCTTGGTCATTCTTATTAAGTGTTAGCAGTCGCTCGACGGCATTTATCTGCAGCCGGATCAGCATCTGTTTGAGGGCAGGAGACATAAGCTGGCCGGGAAAGGTTTCATTTAGGTCGGCACAGCGGCGAAGGCGATCAGTGAGTTCGGCACGGATTCGTGCCTTCTCTATTCTATTGGCTTCAACCATCTGGTTAATGTAAGTGATGGCCATTAGCAGGACGACACCGCCAATTACCAGAAGGGTAATTAAGAGTGGGGACATGGATTGGACTCTCGGTCACCATTTTCGCTCGAGTGTAGTGGCTTAGCCTAAACGGAGATAGTGTTTTGCTAGTACGAGACGATGAAGTCTTTGATTTTTAAATTTTTTTTTAAAAGAAGGGTTGACGACTATCCAAACCATCCATAGAATGCGCGCCACTTCCAGCGCAAAGCTAAACAGCAAAGCGATTAGGAAGCCGGATGAGAAGTGTTTTCCGGGCAGCGTCCCCTTCGTCTAGTGGCCTAGGACACCGCCCTTTCACGGCGGTAACAGGGGTTCGAGTCCCCTAGGGGACGCCACTTCTAACGAAGTGAGATGTACCAAGTTGTAAATGCGGGAATAGCTCAGTTGGTAGAGCACGACCTTGCCAAGGTCGGGGTCGCGAGTTCGAGTCTCGTTTCCCGCTCCAGTTTCAGAAATTCTGCTTAGGCGGGGTTTCAAATAAGTTCCAAGGTCCCCTTCGTCTAGTGGCCTAGGACACCGCCCTTTCACGGCGGTAACAGGGGTTCGAGTCCCCTAGGGGACGCCAATTTGTACGCGGGAATAGCTCAGTTGGTAGAGCACGACCTTGCCAAGGTCGGGGTCGCGAGTTCGAGTCTCGTTTCCCGCTCCAAATAAACAAAAAAGCCGCTCAATAGAGCGGCTTTTTTGTGCCTGTCGTTTTCTTAATCTTTCAGTTGTCCGTATTCAGCAGGCCTGCAACGGGTCTGGACTCAGAAGTGATTCTCAGCGCCATTATTTTGCTTTTATGTGTTGCTTCGTTCGCTCTATTTCGCGGCTTTCGGCCTGTTTTTGTCTAAAGGTTTCCGGGGCGCTGCCGAGATATTTCTGAGCCGAATGTGCCTGCACTGAAGCACAGGGTGTGGCTAATGGATTGAGTGTCGGAACGGAGCCTTCTGGAGATAGGAATGAACGTCTGGTTAGGAAACCTGAAGGTATCGGCGAAGCTGTTGTTGGGCTTTGGGGTGATTTTGCTGTTGGCCTGTCTGCTGGCGGTTGTCAGTTGGCAGGGTGTTGGCCAGTTGGTACAGCGCAGCGTATGGATGAATGGCATCACTGGGTTGGGTGAGAGCCTGACCAAACTTCGTGTGGTGCGCTTGCAATATATGGTGGCGCAAGGCGATGAGGCGCTTGCGGAGAAGGTGCAAAGCGCCCTGAATGCTTTTCGCAGCCTTCACGAAGAAACCCGTCATAAATACAGCAATCCGATCAATGTGAAGATGCTGGACGAGCAGGCCTCGCTGATAGAGGCCTATCAGGCGACGCTTAACAACATGCGTGCCGGTTACAAGTCCGCACATGCCTCGGCAGCACGTCTGACAGAGCTGCACGCACAGATGGTGACGACACTGTTGTCGCTGCAAAGCGCTGTTGAGGCGCTACCAGTTGATGACGAATCCCGCTTTAACGCTTACCGTGCGCTGAGCCGAGGGCTCGATAGCCTGCGGCAGATGCATCAAACGGCTGCCGATTACCTCAATCATGACAGCACCGATGGCAGTGGGCTGGAAGCGGCCAAGTCGGTGTACGCACGCTATGAGATGACAGAGCAGGACATCAGCCAACTTGGTAGCGCCCTGAGCGGATTTGATGACCAGCTGGCTGAATTGAGTAATACCTTGAAGGCGTCGAGGGCGGTGTTTGATACCCGGCGCAGTGCCGATGACGCCATCGCCAACGCCCGCACGGTGTTGACTGAAAGGCAGCAGCGGATCATCGATCTGAGCGGTCAGCTGTATGGCTTCCAGCTTGAGCAGCAGGCCGCTGAGGGGCAGGCGGCAAAACGCTGGCAAGTGATTGTGACGCTGATTGCGCTGATAGTTGGCGGGCTGTCGGCTTGGCTGATAGCCCGGCAGATCACCGTGCCCCTAAAGGCTGCGCTGGCAGATGTTGAGCGTGTTGCGTCCGGGGATTTGTCGAAGGTGATTGAGGTCACCCGGCGTGATGAAATCGGCCAGTTGCAGCAGGGGGTGCAGCGTATGACCTCCTCGTTGCAAGCTTTGATCGGCAATATCCGTGACAGCGTGGCGCAGATTGCCAGCGCTGCTGAAGAGCTCTCGGCCATTACCGAGCAGACCAGCGCCGGCACCAACAAACAGCGTGAGGAGACTGATCAAGTCGCCACGGCGATGCATGAAATGTCGGCCACCGTACATGACGTCGCCCGCAGCGCGGAACTGGCGGCTCAGGCTGCTTCTCAAGCGGACACTGAGGCGAGCCAGGGCGACCGGGTTGTGGCTGAGGCGATTGCTCAGATTGAGCGGGTGGCTCTCGAAGTGCAGCGCTCAGCGGAGGCAATGGGGCGTTTGCAACAGGAGAGCGGCAAGATCGGCAGCGTGATGGATGTGATCAAGTCGGTCGCCGATCAGACCAACCTGCTGGCGCTGAATGCGGCGATTGAAGCAGCCCGAGCCGGAGAAGCGGGGCGCGGCTTTGCAGTGGTAGCTGATGAGGTGCGCAGCCTGGCTCAGCGCACGCAGCAATCTACCGAGGAGATTGAAGCGCTGATCAGCAGCCTGCAACAAGGCACCCAGTCGGCGGCTGAGATTATGGAGAACAGCCGTAACCTGACTGAGAACAGCGTGACGTTGAGCCGTAAGGCGGGCGAAGCGCTGGGCAATATCACCCAGACGGTGGCCACGATTCAGTCGATGAATCAGCAGATCGCTACTGCTGCTGAACAGCAGAGTGCGGTCGCCGAAGAAATAAGCCGCAGCGTGCAGAACGTGCGGGATGTTTCCGAGCAGACCGCTTCAGCGGGCGAGGAGACGGCAGCGTCGAGTCAGGATCTGGCACGTTTAGGGCAGCATTTGCAGACGCTGGTGGGGCACTTCCGGGTGTAATGCAAGCGCATGCGGGGGCGCTTTTCTTGCCCCCGCATGGGTTTTAACCAGCACTTACTGGCGCGGTTTTCTTGCGTACTGGAAACGGGAAGTACAGCGCCCGCAGCAGGCTGACTCGCTTGATCACTTCGGCGATCAGCAGTGGGGCGATAAAGGCAATGACCAGCGCAATGCTGGCTGAGGCTGCCTCTGACAGACCTAGCTGTCTGAACAGGGCAAAGCTTTTGTGCTGAATTTCGCCGTGAAAAATCAACAGAATCAGAGTCGACTGGCCGATGTAGGTCATCAGCTTGCCCAAAGCAGGCCATTGCATAATGACGCCCGCCAGCGCCCAGCAGATATAAACACCGCACAGGGCCTGGAAGGTGGTGATGAACCAGTGGTCGTAACGGCGTTGGGCCAGATCCATGACCACAGGTTGGTACAGGAACACGGCTGTGCTGACTGCCAGCACCAGGCACAACGTAAGCACAGAGCTGCGGTGGTTGCGCAGGACGTCGCGCAGGACATAGCCGAGCATGAAGAAGGCACTGCTAACCAGCATCACATCGAGGCTGAAGGGCAGACCCGGAAGCAGATACTGCTGTCCACCCAGTTGCACGGGCAAGTGCCAGAAGGCCCTGAGGGTTAGGATACCCAGCCCTAACAGCGCGATCAGCAGCAGGCAACTGAGCGCCAGTGACAGCTCCAGTCGTTTGATCAGTCGCAAAATCAGCCAAGCGAAAAGCAATGCCAGCCAGAAGTGCGGGAGGAACCACAAAGCCTGCCAGGGCAGAGTTTCTACGCTGGCATAGAGGACACCGGCGATATCCGGCAGCAGCGGCTGGTTGCGGATAAGGTCACGCACGATGACGTAGCCGAGCATGGTCACGAAAAAGGGTTTGAGCAGAGCGTCGGCTTTGCGCAGGGCCATTTCGGCAAACGGCTGTTCAGGTTTGAACAGCACTCCAGAGATGAAAAAGAACAGCGGCAGGATAAAGACTGAAAGCATGGGATAGAGCACGTCCGGTGAGCGTGCAACAAACCATCCATGGCCAAATACGATGATCGAAATACCAATCCCGCGTGCAACATCCATTTGAATCCAGCGCTGTTTCAACCTGCTATCCCCACTTCACACACCTGTGTTGAGTCATCGTCCGGCAACGCCTGCTTGCCGGTTAGTCTGTATTAATCCTTGCGCCACGGCCGCAGCCAGAGGGCCATGCCAAGCCAGACCACTGCACCTAATGCTGTGGCGAGGCCAAGCTGCAAGGCGAAGGCCTTGATCGGCAGTAAGAACAGTGCCGCTGTGGCCATCAATACACCGCTGAGCAACCACAAACGCAGCCATGGCAGAGACATCAGAAGGCCTTGGCGGTGCATCAGCAGTACGCCTGTGCAGATCACTCCCGCGCTGGCGGCAAGGGGCAGTCCGGCGAGGCCAAATGCAAAGGGCAATACCGCTAGCAGCACAGCATTGACTGCGCTGCCGAGCAGCTCGCAACGCAACGGCAAGCGGGTATCGCCGTCGGCATAGGCATACCGGGCCAGAAGTGCATTCCAGCTGCCCATCACCAGCGGTACGGCGAACCAAGCGAGTAGGTGCGGTAAGGGTGATTGGCTGCCGTGTTCAGGCAACATCAGCGTGACCAGGCTGGGAGCCGCTGCAATTAGGCCGACACCGGCAGGTAGGGTCAGCAGGCTGGCGCTTTCTATGCCGCGCCTGAGCATTTGCAGGCGTTCACTGCCTTGGCGGCGGCTCATCATGCTCAGCAGCACCTGATTCAGGCTCATCAGAGCTACCAGCGGCAAGTTGATCAGTTTGCGCGCCAGATTGACCCAGGTCACCGCGCCTTCACCGAGCAGGGACGCCACCAGCCGCTCCAGCAGGGTTAGCCCTTGGCTGGCGGCGTTGCTGAGTAGCAGTGGGCCGATGCGTTGGCCCAGTTCGCGCAGCTCAGCCCCGGGTTGACGCCAATGCCATGGCCGCCAGCCTTGCGCCCACAATGCTGGCAGGAGAATCAGTGGCATCAGCAGGCTGCCCAGCAAGCAGCATCTGGCTAGCTGCAGTGGTTCGCTGTTGAGTCCGTTAAGGCTCAGGTAAATCACCGGTGGCAGGTTGAATAACAAAGAGCCAAGCCCGGCCAGAACGAAGCGTTCCCTGGCATGCAGCGCAACAGTGAACAGCGCGTGTAGCATCAGGCCCGGAATGCACCAAACCAGCACCTGTAAGTTGTTGGCCGCTTGAGCGTTGGCCGGCGCGGCGAGACCGGGGCCGAGCAGTTTCACCAGCCACGGTGCTGTGGCGTAAATCAGCAGACTCAGGAGCAGTGCCAGGCCTGCCAGTGCCGGCAGCATTGCCGCCAGCCAGTCGAGTTGACGCTGCCCGGTGCGTTGCAGAAACAGGGGCAGTGCGGCTGCGCTCAAAAGGCCGCCAGCCAGTGAGATGCGCAGGGCTTCGGGTAGGAACAGGCCAATCAGAAAAGCGTCGCTTTGTTCACCGGCACCCCAGGATGTCACCAACAGCCATTCGCGAGCGAAGCCGAGGCACAAGCCGAGCAGGGTGACCACCGTGAGCCAGAACGCCGAGCCAATCACCAGGCATTGCTCCTGTTGGCAGACAAGGTCGGTCGCTGTGCCTGATGGTGCTGTTTATGACGGTTTGGAAACAGGCGGCGCGCCTCAAGTAGGTTGATCCCGACCAGCAGCCAGAACAGGCCGATCATCACCACGGCGAAACTGAAGTAATGGTCAAATAGTCCGCTGACCAACGCGGCTAGAATGCCACCGGTGCTGCCCAGCCAGATGGCGTTGTCACGGGTCAGGACGATTGGGCCTTTTTCCGGCCGGGCTTCACGCCACCAACGCCAAGTCACAGCGATGTACAGCAGCATGCCGATCAGTCCGACCTTGTACATAAAGTTCAGCCACAGGTTGGAAATGCCCATCAGTTGAGTGCCCGGCACTGGCGGGTCGACTTTAAAACCAATGCCCAGCGGATAGCGCGCAACTGCCTCGGGGAACAGACGGTATTCATCAAAACGCACCTGGGTACTGGCGTTTTGAGTCGAGAATATGGTGGCCAGACGTTCCTGCAAAGGCGGGTAGCTTAGTACTAGCAGCACCACCAGCGCAGCACCAACCATGATCATGCGGCCGGTGTAGGGCACTTTGCGCAGGGACATCCAGAACAGCACGGCAGCCAGGCTCAGCATCGCTCCCCGGGAGCTGGCCAGGAGCACGGCCGCGGCGCCCAAGACTGCCACGCTAAGCCCGAGACCGCGCCGCCAGCCCTGATTAGCGACGCCATAGCAGAACGCCAAAGGCAGTAGCAGGGCCATGATGCCGCCGGTGGCGTTTGGGTGCATCCACGGCGAGCCCATGCGTGAAGACAGGGCTTCCAGACCAAACTTCAGGGTGTCCAGATTGCCGTAGTTAAACAGAGTCAGAATCGGCCCCATGCCGGATGCCGAGCGGTAACGGATAAACACCGCGATCGACATCACCAGCATTGCCAATGTCCCCAGTAGCAGTGCAACGACAACGGTTTCGCGGTGTTTTGGGTCGGTCAACAGGCGGCCTGCGAGGAACACAATCGACAGGTTCAACAACCAGCGCAGCCAGCTGGACAGGCCGCTGCCCTGGGCGTTGATGGTGACTTTGCCTACTACAAACGGAACCACCGTAAACAGCATCAGCCACAGCAGCATCTGTTCCGTCGAGCGTTCGCGTAACGGGGTTACAGCAGGCAGGCGGGACAAAAACAGTTGCCACATTACCGCGGCCCAGGTCAGAGCAAGAATGGCTTCGCTGACGGTGGTTCGAATGCCGAGATTGACGGTGGAGTAGGGCGCAAACGTCGCCACCAGAACAAATAACAGCAGGCCCCACAGCGGGAAGCGCAGTACCGTGACCGCTGCCGCCAGGGCAACGATGGCGGCGGCCGCCTTGAGTGGAGACAGCAGGAGGAGTGCCGCGCCAAAAACCAGGCCAGCAACGATGGCGGTCAGATTGCCGAGAGATAGTCTCAACGCAGTTCCTCAATCAGTTCAGCCAGGCGTTTTTGATAGGCCTCGCGGTTGTAGCGTGCAGCCCAGGCTTTTAGTGGTTGCGGGTCGGCATCAGGCTGAGGGTGGGCCAGATCGATCATGAGTTTTTTCAAAGCCTGGGCATTGTCCGGGGCGAAACGCGGAGCCGATGGCGGGGTGATTTCATCCAGTGAAGTACCGCTGGCGACCGCTACCGGAGTCCCAACACTGAGGGCTTCAATCACCGGCAGGCCAAACCCTTCTGCATAGGATGGCTGCCAAAGCCGCTCGGCCTGCAGATAAAGGCTGTGTAACTGTGCATCGTTAAGCCCGTTCAGCGCCTGCAGACCAGGCAGGTTGCGCTGCTCGGGCGGCAGGTGGTCAAGGCTGCCAACCAGAACCAGAGGCGGGACTTCGGCAGAGTGGGCACGGGCCTGCTGCCAGGCATCGACAAACCAGGGCACGTTCTTACGCAGTTCGCGGGTACCGACCAGTAGCCAGAAACGCTGCGGTAGTTTGTAGGTCGAAAGATCAGCCGGCACGCCGCTAAAACCGTCAACCTGATTGGGCAGAACCCTGATTTTGTGGGCAACATGGGGGAACAACCGAGCTGCCTCATCGGCGCTGTACTGTGAGGGCGTCCAGACACGATCCGCTGCATATAAGGCATAGGCGATTGAGAGGTAATCGGTGACGCGGTAAAGCAGCGCCTTCAGGCGATTAGCGTGGTAATTCTTCAGCGTGATCTGGAACAGATCATGAATCAGCAGGGCATAGCGCACCCCCGGCGCCCGTGGCGGCAGCGGCAGCCCCATGTTGAAAGTACTGATGTACAGATCGATCTGTTCGCGGCGCAGGGCCTTAGGCAGAAAACCCGCCTCGAAGCGCACGCGCTGGTGTGGCTGATGCATGGCTGTGGCCGCGCAGCTCCACGCTGGGCACTGTGCGTGCTGACGAATCGGGTCGTTGACAGGGGCTACGGCAAAGCGGGTTACGCTGCAGTCCGGCAGGTGCTGAAGGGCGTCCTCCAGGGCATATACCTGACGGCTGATGCCAGAGTGCGGCGATGTGCCGACGGTGCGGTAATCCAGCCCTATGCGCATGGGGTGTTGTCCGTTTTCAATTTGGCGTACACCTGCTCCAGTTGTGCAGCCGCTACGCTCCAGTCATGTTGCTGGCGCACATAAGCACGCCCGTTTTCGCCCATTTGTTGTGCCAGTTGCGGCGTTTGTAACAGCTGTACAACGGCGTCGGCCAGTTGTCCGGGATTTTCTCCGGCGAGGTAGTCGTCGCCTGGATGCAGCGCCAGACCGGAAGCGCCTTGGGCGGTTGTCACCAGCGGTAAACCCGCAGCTAAGGCTTCCAGAACTTTCAGTTTGGAGCCGCCTCCATGACGCAGCGGAGCCAGAAACACTGAACTGCTGGATTGCAGTTGCAACAGGTCTGGCACAAAGCCGTGCCATTCAATGCGTGCATCCGGCCAGCGCTGGGACCATTGTTCAGGCAGAGCATACCCACAGATGGCCACCCGCGCCTGTGGGCAGCGTTGCCAGACTAAAGGCAGGATTTCGTCCAACATCCACTTCACCGCATCAACGTTGGGCGCATATTCGTAATTGCCGAGGAAGAGGATGCGCTGCTGCTCCGGTGCCGGATTGGCGCTGGCAAAGTGAGCGCAGTCGACACCGTTGACCACAACCGGCAGGGTGCGTCCGAGCATGCTGCCCAACTGCTGAGCGTCTTGTTCGGTGACGGCAATCACTTGTGCGGCATGTTTCATCACCCGGCGCTCCCAGCGGCGGTAGCGCCATTGATCGTAATGGATGAAGGGCGTCAGCCAGGCAGGCATGTTGGCGTAAGTTGCGCTGCCCAGTGAGGACTCGACATTGTGCTCGGTCATCACAAAAGGCTGTTGGCGCTCACGCAGCACCCTCTCATAAGGCTGAAAGGTGTAGCTGTGCTCAATCTGGACCACATCCCAGGACTCTTGCAGCAGCGTGCGCGCTGCCTGTTCGAGCCCTTTGGACATGCCGTTGGTGCAGGCCAGTAACGGGTAGGGCGCGAGGAGTGCCGCTGTGAGCGTGGTCAGGCTACGTAACGGACGACGTGGCAGGACGATCAGGCGCTCCAGCATCGGTTCCAGAGCTTGGCGTTCTGCGTCTGTCATTGGCTGTTTGCTGTGCAGGAGCAAGGTGATGCGGTGACCTCGGGCTGCCAGGCTGCGCAGCAGATGGAATTGCCGGGTCTTACCGCCGCTGGTGGTCGGCCAGGGCGAATAGGGAAGGATCCAAAGAATACGCATGCAGCAATTACTCCCATACCAGCATTTGCAGGCTGGTTTTGACCGGTACTTCTAGTCCGTTCGTGCCTTTCAGCTCGGTAACTTTGCCGCTGAGTGGGTCATGCAAAGTCGCCTTGCTGATGTTGGGTAAGGTCACCTTGCCGCCGCGTGCGGCCCAAAATAGCCAGAGATGGCGACCGTCTTCCCGAGTCCAGCCGATGCTGAAGGTGCCGCCCGGAAGCTCATGGGCAACCGGTGGATCTGCCGGGATCAAGCGTGGTCCGGTTATCTTTAGGAAGCGCTGCAACGCCAGATAGACCGGTTTTGGGTTGCCTTCCAGATCAATCAGGCCGTAATCGCGATCCCGCACACTCGCACGCTGATCAAGATCGCTCAGGGTGAACAGAAAAATTCGGTCGTAATCCAGTGCACTCATCAGTGCCAGGCGCCGCAATACATAATCGGCCTGGCCACTCAGACCGATGATGTCCTGAGCTTCTTTGGGCCCTTTGTAAGCTGACCAGCCCCATTCGGTGCTCCAGATTTCCGGTACGCCGCTGTTGCGCAAAGCCCGGTTAATAAAGTTGGCCTGAGCTACGAAGTTGAGCAGTGACGGATGGTTACCTTCCGGCAATTGGGTATAGGGATGATAGGCGGCGATGGTGCCCAGGTTCTGTACGCCCAGTTCACCGAGCTCATTGAACATGGTCTGACCGTTGGGCATTTCGCTGAAGAAGGCCATACCGGCAGCCACTACTGGCTTTTCTGGGGCAACCTGACGCAAGGCAATGGTGCTGGCCTGCAGTAGCTGGGCGTAGCCTTGCGGGTCGGCTTCTGGGCGCCAGAAACCGATCAGGTTCGGCTCATTCCACACCTGCCAGGCAGCCACGCTGGGATAACGATCAGCCAGCATGGCCATGCGCGAGGCAAATAATTCGGGTGTTTTGGGTGGGAACTGATCCTGATAAGGCGAGGAAACTGGGGCTGTGGTGGCAAACCGCGCGGAGCCGACCAGGTAAAACATGGCTTTGAGCTGGCGTGCTTCCAGGTCTTTGACCAATTGATCGAGTGAGGCCACGCGGTAATCGTTTTCGGCCACTTCAAGCTGATCCCAGTGCAGGTCAATCCGCACCCAGTTCAGCCCCAGTGCTTGCAAACGATCGATCTGTTTCTGATAGCGATCAGGGCTGAACCAGAGGAACTGGGCGTTGACCCCAAGAAAGTCTTTCCAGACAACTTCACGGGGGGCTCTGAGCTCCTGAATTTCAGCGTCGGCTTTGCGGCTAAGCAGGCTCGATATGAGCAGGGCGAGCAGAATGATCAGAATCGCGGTAAACAGAATGCCACGACCGTTTTTCATGATCGGGCCTCAAGCAGCGTGTTGAACAGGTCATAGAAATGCTGGGCAGTGTTGCTCCACAAGCGCTGCTTACCAATAACCTGAGCGTGGTCTGCCCATGCTTGGGCCAGGCCCGGTGTGTGTGCAAGGGTGCGCAGTTGTTGGGTGAGCGCACTGACATCGCCTTGCCGGTAGAGGCTGCCATTGCCGAGTGCGACTTCCTCTGCGAATGCTCTGGCGTCGGAGGTAATCACCCCGCGACCGCACGCAGCGGCCCACGACAGCGCGCCGCTGGTGCCGCGTTGACGACCGAGCAGGGCCAGTTTTTTTGATTCACGGTAAGGCAGCACCATCACATGATGGGCCTGAATGGTTTGCGCAATGTGTTCGGTGGGCAGGTTCAGCTTCCAGTCGATAGCGTGGCTCAGGTCCAGGTCGTTGATCAGCTGTTCCAGTTCCTGCAAGTAGTTGCCCCTGACCCCAAAGGCCATTTCGGCGGCGGTGCCACCGGCCAGGGTCAGGCGCGTGCTCTGACGCAGTTCAGGGTGCGCGGCAAACAGGTTCGCCAGTGCCTGGAGCAAATCTTCTATGCCTTTTCCGCGGTAAATAAAACCGAAGTAGAGCAGGCGTAAGGGCTCCATCGGCGGCAATGGGGCCGGCGGGATGTGCACGTTGCCGTGGTAAATCACCTCGACCTTGCTGGCGTCCAGGTGCATGCGTCTGGACAGGCTGTCAGCTCCTGTGTGGGTGAGGGTGATCAGACGATTGAGACGCTGGGCCAGCCGGCGTTCTTCACTCAGTGTCATCGGGTCCGCTAGCACCACAGCAGCCTGAGGGAATGGACTGGGCAGTCGCTCAAGCAGGGACAGAGGGAAGGGCAATCGCTCACGTCGCCACACCAGACGCTCCGGATCATGCACGGTGGCGGTGAGTGGCAGTTGCGGAAAATGCTTGCGTAGTTCTCGCAGCGCAGTGAATTCAGTCAGGCGTCCGCCACCGAGCTCGGCATGAACCAAATCTATGCCGTGCCAGTTAATGGCCTCCAGTACGCTTTTAACGTTGTTGCTGTTGATTGCCGTGCCTTTGAGTGGAGTGACGACTTCAACCCCCAACGCCATCAGGGCGTTGCGAAAGTTATTGGCGTAGTCGGCAATCCCGTTTTTCTCTGGCGGCAAGGGAGCCAGCAAAGCAATTCGCATTAAAACGCGCTCCTGTATCGGGCAATCGCCTGCAGGACTTTTGCCGGCACTTCAAAACGTCGGCGGTTGATAATGATGCCATCCACTTTGCCGAACGCGGTGCCGAGAATCGACAGGGCATTTTGCACCACCGGCACCGTGCTCTTCTGGGCTTCTACTACCAGGGCAATCAGGTTGGCCTGGCGCAGTTTGGTGAATGCACCGCTGCTGCTCGTCAGTGCCGGAGCATCCAGTAGCAGTACTTCGCCGGGCTGTGCCGGGCCACCCTCACGGCGGACGTTGATGCCGTTCTCTTCAAGCACCTGTTGCAGCTTGTTAATGACGAAACTGACGCCCTCGCCAGGACGCGCCGCAACCAGTCCAAGCGTAAGTCCGCTCTGCTCAATCTGCTGGTAAGGCAGCAGGCTGTAGAGGCGATAAATGCTGGCGGTAAAGGCATTGCTGTGAGCGGAGGATGTATCTTGCTCCGGGATGGTGCTCCACAGCGGCAGGCCGAGTTTTTCTTCAGTCAGGCCACCATCGTGGATGCGTTGATCCAGCAGATAGCACAGATAAACCACCAACAATCCGACAGCCAAGCTGAAAGGCAGGGCCAAAAACAGCATTAGCAAGGTCTTCGGAAACACCCGTCCTGGGTTATAGGTGGCTTCTTCGATCACTGAAATATTGCTGATCTGGCTGTTGTCCAGCTCGCGGTCAATACGGGATTTTTCCAAGCTTTCAACGTACAGCCTGTAGTTGCGTTCGGCGGCCTGCAACTCGCGGTTCAGGCGTGCCAGCGTCGGCTCCAGGGCCATGGCTTCGCTGCGCTGAGCCTCCAGTTCGGCCAACTGTTTATCCTGCTCGGTCAGTTGACTCTTGAGCGCTGCGTTGTTGCTGCTTTCATCCAGCAGGACACGCTGCAGATGGATGGACAGGGTGTTCGGGGCGCGGTCTTCTGAACTCTGGACGGTATCACCCTCGAGGCTGACCTCTTTCTCCAACGCTGCAATGGAGGCATTCAGGGCCTTAACCGGTGGGGCGTTATCGGTGTAAGTGCGCAGCATATCTGCGCGCTCAAGACGCTTCTGGTTGAGCAAGCGGCGCAGGTCCTGTTGCGCTGGGTTCAGGGCAATCTGGCGGACTGTAACCACCTCGCCAGGCAAGGTTTTCAGTTGCTCGCGGGTACTGTTTAGCGCGCTGTCAGATGAGGCCAGCAGGCGAATTGTGTTAAAGCGCTCACCGCGCAGGATATTGATGCGCTCAGACAGGTCTTGCAGGCGGTCTTCGATGCTCGCTGCGCCGATGGTGTTGAGCAGGTCGAGAATCTGTTCTTTGTACTGCTTGATCTGTGCGGCGGAGTCGGCGGTCTGATTCTCATAGAACACGTACAGGCTCTTACGCCCAAGGGCCTGGGTGCGCTCCTTCAGATAAATATCAACCCAGGCTTCAACCACTGCCTGCGCAACTTCCGGCTCGCTCCAGGAAAAACTGATTTCCATCACGGTAGAGCCGGGTTCATGGGTGACTGAGAATTTCTTTTTGAGGTCTTTGGCCAGACGTTCCAGGGCCGTGGTTTCTTCGATAATGCCGACGGTTTCCAGGGTGACGCGAATCCCATTAAAGACCGCACCAATGGCTTTCTTCATATAGAACTTGGTGCGTTTCCACAGGCCTTCCGGTGGCGGCTGATTGGCCAGCACCTCAAGGTAACGCTCGGCAACCTGGCGGATGATCGGACGGCCTGTGAGCATCAGCTCTTCATCCACGATCGGGTCACGCTGGGTGCTCGGCATGACCAGGGTCTGACGGTCACTGACCTCAATCGGCATGGTGGAGTCGCGGCCGGGTTTAACCAGCAGTCGGGCAGTGGACTCGTATTTGGGGGGCAACAGGAAGGCACCCAGGATGATGATGACCAGAGCACTCAGTGCAGCCAGGCGGAATTCGCGTTTGAAAATAAACAGCAGCCGCAGCAAGTCACGTAATGAACGAATTTCAATCATGGAACTGCGCCGCCTTAGTTATCGTTGATGGTGTAGCTGAAGCCAACACCCATGGACTTGGTGAAAGGCAGCAACTGGTTGAGGTAAACATCAACCCCTTCGATGCGGTCTCCAACCATGGATTTGGGCACGAAGATGATGTCGCCACGCTGCAGCGGCAGGCTCTTACGCCCTTCTGGGCCGGTTGCGAGCAACTGGCTGAAATCTAGGAAGAACGCGTTGTAGCGGCCGTTTTCGTCTTCACGCAGCAGCGCCACTCGGCGCGCATCTCCAACCGGGAGAATGCCGCCAACGCCGAGGATTGCTTGCTCCATGTTGTTGGCAAGCGGAATAGGTACCGCCGACGGATTACGCACTGCGCCGCCGACGAACACGGTATTACCCGGGGCTTGGTTGATGTTTACGGTGACGCCGGGCTCGCGGTAGATATCCGCCAGCTTGGTGCGCAATTCATCGGCAATGTCCTGCGGGGTTCGGTTGACGGCCTGGACGCGGCCGATAAAGGGGTAATAGAAGCTGCCGTCGGTTAGCACGGTATATAGGGTCAGCTCATAGATAGTGCTGGTGTTTATCGCAGACAGCGTCGGCATTTCGCCTGAGTCCCGTACGATCCTGAGGGTGTCGCCTACACGTATGCGCTCAATTGCCGGAGGCAGCTTGGCAAGCTCAGTCAAAGCCAGTTTGCCCTGGTCAACCGTGTCGCTGTCCGGCACTGGAATCCGGGCCGGTGTGTTGCACGCAGCGAGAGCCATCAAGGCAAGCATGAGTAATGGGCGCTTCATGTGGGGACACTTCCTCAGGTTGCGAACTTCATTTCCAGTAGCCTGGAAACATGCTGATTCGTCGTTTTAGGGATTGCGGCAGCCGCTGTTCGGCCTGGCCGAGGCGATAGCCAACAAGCTTCAAAAAAGTGCGGATAACCACTTCAGGCAGCAGGTGGTATGCGCGGACGCTGAAAAGCGCTGACACCTCCTGGCAGAAGTAACGCAATCCTTCATTCTTGGCTCCGCCAAACGCGGCGCGAATCCAGCGTTCTCTGCCGTAGAAAACGCCAATGTCGAAATAGCGCCGGAACTCTTGCAGGAGGCTGTAGTTATGCGAGTGATACACCTCGGCGTTGGCGGCGTAGCGTACGGCGTAGCCATTGAGTAGCAGGCGTGCGGCCACATAGGCATCCTCGCTGCCGATGGCGTCCTCAGGAAACCCTCCGGACTGCGCTAAGGCCTCTCTGCGATAGGCTGCAAATGAGTCTGAGCTGAAGCAGGTTTTAATGCCCAACTCGTCGGCATCCTCGCGGCGCTTGGTACGGCTGTGTGGCGGGTAGTTGAACTGCCGCGACTGTGCGCTCAGCAGGCAGGCATCTTCATGGGGTAGCTGGCGGCCGTAAGCGACGCCGATATCGGCTTCCGAACAGAGTTCGTCCAGCAGGTTGGCAAAGCTGTCTGGCGAGGTGGGGATGGCGTCCTGGGTCATGTAGATCAGCACATCCGCATCCACTTGCTGGCTGGCCCAACGCCGTGTGCCACCGTGGTTGAAGGATTCCGCCGGGATTACTTCAACCTGCGCGCCAAATTCGCGGTAGCGCGCCACGGTATTGTCTGTTGAGCTGCTGTCGACAACAAAAATCTGATCAGGCTGGCGGGTTTGGGCTGCCAGGGCGGCAAGCAGGCGGTCAAGGTGTGGGCCAGCATTTCGGGTCGGGATAATCAGGGCAACGCGCATCATGCTTGCCCCCCGTTCTCGCCGTGGCTGCGGCCATAGATGTCCTCGAAGCGCACGATGTCGTCTTCGCCCAGATAAGCGCCGCTTTGCACCTCGATGATGACCAGATCAATCAAACCCGGATTGCTCAGGCGGTGCTTGTGTCCAGCCGGGATAAAGGTGGATTCGTTGGTGTTGAGCAGGAACTGTTGTTCGCCGTTAGTGACCTGAGCCGTTCCACACACCACGATCCAGTGTTCACTGCGGTGGTGGTGCATTTGCAGGGAGAGTGAGGCACCGGGTTTGACCACGATCCGTTTGATCTTAAAGCAGCAGCCTTCTTCAAGAATTGAGTAGGTTCCCCACGGGCGGCTGACGGTGCGGTGCAGGCGGAATGCATCATGGCCGCGCTGTTTTAGCTCTTGGGCAATGCCTTTCACCTCTTGCGCACGTCTGGCGTCAGCCACCAGAAGGGCATCTGGCGTATCGACAATAAGAAGATCCTTAACCCCGAGTGCAGCAACCAGGCGTTTGCCTGAATCGATATAGCAGTCGTGCACGTCTTGGAGCACGGCTTCGCCGAGCACCTGATTGCCGTTGTCGTCAGACGGGTAGGTTGCACGCAGCGACTGCCAACTGCCTACATCGCTCCAGCCAAGGGAGCAGGGGATCACGGCAACGTTTTCGGCACGTTCCATCAGTGCGTAGTCGATGGACAGATCGGGAGCGTTGGCAAAAGCAGTGCTGTCCAGCTCTCGCTGTGTATAGGTGGGCGTCTGGGTTTGACTGCCAGCCTCGAAAGCTGCTTGAGTCGCCTGCAGAATTTCGGGGGCATGGCGTTCGAAGGCGTTCAAGATGGCCCCGGCCTGAAAACAAAATATGCCGGCATTCCAGAGGTGACGACCGCTGTTGAAATAGCTGATGGCAGTGGCCAGATCAGGTTTTTCGACAAAGCGCTCAACCCGATAGCCTGGGTTCAAGGGGGCACCTTGTTCGATATAACCAAAGCCGGTTTCGGCGTGTTCAGGCGTGATGCCAAAGGTAACCAGATGCCCTGCGTTCGCCAGTTCCTGAGCCTGGCTTACGGCCTGGGCGAAAGCGGCTTGGTCAGCAATCAGGTGATCTGCCGGAAGGACCAGCAGTTGCGTCTGCTCACCGTAGTGCTGATGTACATGCAAGGCAGCAGCGACAATCGCTGGTGCGGTATTCCGGGCAAAGGGCTCAAGCAGGAAGTCATGTGCGAGGGGGGGGCAGCTGACCTGCTGATAGTGATCCAGCGTCTGGAACAACAGCTCGCGATTCGTCACGGTGAGCACGCAGGTGACGCCAGGGAGCTGTGCAGCTCTCAGATACGTTTTTTGTATCAGGCTCTGGTCATCATTGAGGCGGATGAAAGGCTTGGGCAGGCTCTCGCGGGATACAGGCCAAAGTCGGGTACCTGACCCCCCTGAAATAATGCAGGGGACGAGAAGAACAGCATCTTTCATATGCACTTCCTTGTTAAAAACCCTGGCCATCATGGCCATTGAAAACGACGTAAAAATCGCTGGGCTTTCAGGCCCATAAAATGGGCTGGAAATGCCTCATGCGATGACAGTGCGGACCTGTTGATGGCCGCATGCACGCGCAAAAAATGCTTCAGTTATATGGAAAGTCGCAGGATCGCTTATGCGTTAGGTTGTTGTAGCGATTAATGCTGCAGGCTTGGTTTAAAGCCTTATGACGCCTGGATTCCAACTCCTAATGCCCTGAATGAGTTTAATGTTTTTTATTCATAGGGCGTCAATAAAACATCAGTCAAAAATATGACGTGAAAATGGTGTTAATTTTTTGTGCAGTCATTTTCCCGTCGCGACTCTATCTTGTCCATACGTCCGACAAGGTATATGCATAGATTTTTCTGATTGACTTTGTTTTATTGATTGGAAATGACGTGCAAAAACGGAGTGTTGTGCCTATCAGCTCCAGCTGAGGCCTTAAGGGGGGAGATGACTGTGGATGGTGAGGAACTGCGAGGTGCGGTGCTGGAACAGGAGGAGTCAGGGCCGCATTGAAAGGGAGGCGGACACAGCACGGCGAGCAAGGAAGGACTGGCCGCGCTTGCAGCGCGGCCTTGGGAAGGGTTAGTGCGTACTGCCCTCAGCTGGCATGGCCAGCAGTTGTTTTTCCATATTCCAGTCAAACGGCTCATCGTTTTCTTCAGCCTGGAAGCGACGCTCATCGAGTGTCTGATACATCTCGATTTCTTCGTCGGGCATAAAGTGCAGGCAGTCGCCGCCGAAGAACCACAGCAGGTCGCGGGGAACCAAATGAGCGATTTGCGGGTAACGCTGGAAGATCTGGCTGATCAGGTCCTGGCCCAGGTATTGGCTGGCATCAGGGTCATTCGGCAGGTCTGCCAGAAGCTCGTCAAAGCGTTCAACAAACAAGGCGTGGCTGTCATCGAGAATCTGCTCGGCTTCGCCCAGGGCCACCAGGATGGTACGCAGATGCTGTAGCAGGGAGAGGTGGTGTTCGAGGTGAGGGTTGGCCATGACGCTGTCCTGTAGGTAAAACGGGCGCGCAAGTATAAAGCTCGCGTCGCCCGCTGTCCTGTCAGTTATCTATCAGTCTTTAGCGAATACTTCCGGGATGCAGGCTCAGTTCCTCCTTGCTGAAATCATCGACATCAATGACGGCGCGCCGGGCGCTTTCTGCATCTTTCAGCGTCGCAGCCTCTTGATCTGTGATCACCCCAGCCTCAAGCGCAGCATCAATTAATGACTGACCGGGGTTCACAGCAAACTCGCCGGATTTATGGGCTTTATGCAGCTTTCTGCTCATCGCTTTGGAGGCTTGAAGCAGAGTGTGCGCATTCACCAAAGCACCTACGGCGTCGTCCGCTTGTGTTGGCCGATAGCAACCTTCAAGCACGGCCTCCAGTGCGGCATCGCCAGATTGACGGCCGAGTATTTCTGCTACTTGGGCATCCAGTGCGTCGCTCGGCCCTTTGTGTCTGCGCCCAAACGGTAATACCAGTAGTCGCAGTGCACAGCCCAGCCACTTGTTCGGGAAGTTGTGCAACAGACCTTCCAACGCCTGTTCAGCCTGGCTCAGGCTTTCTTCCAGTGCCCAGCGCAGCAGGGGCTGTAAATGCCCTGGATAACCGAGATCGTGATAGCGTTTAAGGGCCGCCGAGGCGAGGTAGAGATGGCTGAGTACGTCACCGAGGCGGGCAGACAGGCGTTCGCGGCGTTTAAGCTCACCGCCGAGGATCATCATGCTGGTGTCCGCCAGAAGGGCGAAGGCTGCGGCCAGACGGTTCAGCGCACGGAAATAAGGGCGGGCTACAGCATCGCCCGGAGCCTTACTGAAAATGCCGAAACCAAGGCTTAGCAACAGGCTGCTGGCGGCGTTGCTGACGGCAAAGCCAATGTGCTCAAGCAAAAGCTGATCAAACTCCCGTAGCGCTTCTTGCTGGTCGTCACGGCCCGCAAGGGACATTTCACGGAGCACGTAAGGGTGGCAACGGATAGCTCCCTGACCGAAGATCATCAGGTTGCGTGAAAGGATGTTGGCACCTTCCACCGTGATGAAGATCGGGGCACCTTGCCAGGAGCGGGCCAGATAATTGTTTGGACCCATGATGATGCCCTTGCCGCCATGCACATCCATGGCGTGGCGGATGCATTCACGGCCGCGCTCAGTCAGGTGGTATTTGAGAATGGCTGAAAGGACGGAGGGTTTCTCACCCAGATCGACTGCGTTGGCCGTGAGGATTCTCGCACTGTCCATCAGCCAGGCATTACCGCCAATCCGTGCCAGCGCTTCCTGAATGCCCTCAAAGGCTGATAGGGGCACGCTGAACTGCTCGCGTATCTCGCTGTACTGACCAGTGGTCAGACTGGTGAATTTGGCCGCGCCGGTGCCCACCGCAGGCAGCGAAATGGAGCGCCCAACAGATAGGCAGTTCATCAGCATCATCCAGCCTTTGCCGAGCATCTCGCGCCCGCCAATCAGGTAGTCCAAGGGGATGAAGACATCTTTGCCCGAGTTGGGCCCGTTCATAAACGCAGCGCCTAAGGGCAGGTGACGGCGGCCAATTTCAACGCCTGGGGTGTTGGTGGGAACCAGTGCAAGGCTGATGCCCAGTTCTTCCTGATCACCCAATAGGTGCTCAGGGTCATAGGCTTTAAAGGCCAGGCCCAACAGTGTCGCCACCGGGCCTAGGGTGATGTAGCGCTTTTCCCAGTTCAGACGCAGGCCGATGACTTCCTCGCCTTGCCACTGGCCTTTGCAGATGATCCCGGTGTCGGGCATGGCTCCGGCATCCGAGCCAGCCAGCGGGCCGGTAAGAGCGAAGCAGGGAATCTCTTCCCCGCGGGCAAGGCGCGGCAGGTAGTGATTACGCTGCTCATCGGTGCCGTAATGCAGTAGCAGCTCTGCCGGGCCCAGGGAGTTGGGCACCATTACAGTGGAGGCCAGATCGCCAGAACGGGTCGCCAGCTTCATCGCGACCTGCGAGTGAGCGTAAGCCGAGAAGCCCTTGCCGCCATACTCCTTGGGAATAATCAGGGCGAAGAATCCGTGCTGTTTGATGTGCTCCCAGGCTTCGGTCGGCAAGTCCATGTGTTGGCCAATCTGCCAGTCGCTGACCATCGCGCAGAGTTCTTCGGTGGGGCCGTCAATGAAGGCCTGTTCTTCTTCTGTGAGCTGGGCTTTGGGGTAATTGAGCAAGGTATCCCAGTTGGGGCGGCCGCTGAACAGTTCACCGTCCCACCAGACAGTTCCGGCTTCAATGGCGTCACGCTCGGTATCCGACATCGGCGGCAAGACGCGCTTGAACCAGCTGTACAGCGGTTGGGTGAATAAGCGTTGGCGATGTTGTGGTAATAGCAGCGGCAAGGCCACGGCTGCCAGTGCCACCCAGAAGATCACCTGCAACCAGACGGGTATATTGCTCAACAGTGCTGTCAGGATCAGGAAGCCGGCCACCATTGCAATGGCTGGCAAGGGCGCGGCGCGGCGATGAGCCAGTAAGGCAATGCCGAGCACTAATACGATTAACCAGAGAACAAGCATGCATATTCCTCCATGATGATGTGCAAAACACTGTCATCAGCATAGTCACCCTTGTTGGCGACATGAGCGGTGAGCTTGGCAGAATCGTCATGGCATGGGTCGGATTCGTCTGAGTAGACTGAATTATCAGCCCCGGAGAAGCCTAATGCGCGAATACCTCGAGCCCAGCCGATTCATTGATAGTGACCACCCGGCAGTGGTCGAGTTCGCCGAGCAAGCCCGTGGCTCTGCTGTAGAGCCACAGCAGCTGGCGATCAACCTCTATTACGCCGTGCGTGACCGAATACGATACAACCCTTATGTCTTCAGCCGAGATGAGGAAACACTTAAAGCCAGCTGGGCCGCCCAGGCAGGAGAGAGTTATTGCGTGCCTAAGGCCATGCTGCTGGCTGCTTGCGCCCGCCATTGCGGTATTCCGGCGCGCATTGGTCTGGCGGATGTGCGTAATCACCTGTCAACGCCGCGCCTGATTGCCTTACTCCGCAGCGAAGTGTTTGCCATGCACGGTTACACCGAGTTGTACCTGAATCAGCGCTGGGTCAAAGCGACTCCCGCGTTCAACCTCACCCTGTGTCGCCTGTTCAAGGTTGAACCCTTGGAATTTGATGGCGTCACTGACAGTGTTTTCCATGAGTACAACACCAAAGGCCAGCGGCATATGGAGTACCTGCATGATCATGGTCAGTTTGCCGATCTTCCTGTAGAGCGCTTCTTTGGCCATTTGGCGGCCTGTTACCCGCACCTGTTCAGCGATATGTACCTGACGTTGGATGGCGATATGGCCGAAGAGGTTGCCTTGTCCTGAGGAGAGCTGAGCCGGTATCGACCAGCTTGATGGCTAAGATCAGGATATTTGTACAACTGCCTCAGCCCAGCTGTGTAGTCTATGTGCCAGTGCCGCCGAGCGTTGAGCGCATCCGATTAGGTTTTAAATTGCGCTAATTTCTGTTCGGACGACTCTCTACTACGGTTCTGTTTAAGCTGACGCTAGAATTGCGCGCTTTTCAGCGCGCTAATTGTTGCGCGTTCATTTTCTTTGCAGGTGTGCTGATTTTTATGAGTACTGCTCTTTCCATCCGGCAGTTGACCAAAACTTACGGTAACGGATTTCAGGCACTCCATGGGATTGACCTGGATGTCGCTGAAGGGGACTTCTTTGCCTTGCTCGGCCCTAACGGTGCCGGTAAGTCGACCACAATCGGGATTCTTTCAACGCTGGTGACCAAAAGCAGTGGCACGGTCAATGTGTTTGGTAACGATCTGGACAAACAGCCTCTGGCGTTAAAACGTTGCTTGGGTGTGGTGCCGCAGGAGTTCAACTTCAACCAGTTTGAGAAGCCCTTCGATATCGTGGTGACGCAGGCGGGTTACTACGGAATTCCGGCCCGCATCGCCAAGGAGCGTGCCGAGCAGTATCTGACTCAGCTGGGGCTGTGGGGCAAGCATGACGTACCGTCGCGGCAGCTCTCAGGTGGCATGAAGCGTCGTTTGATGATTGCGCGGGCGCTGGTGCATCAGCCGCGCCTGCTGATTCTCGATGAACCCACTGCCGGCGTTGATATTGAGCTGCGCCGCTCAATGTGGGGCTTTTTGACTGAGCTGAATGAGCAGGGCATCACCATCATTCTGACGACTCACTATCTGGAAGAGGCCGAACAGCTGTGCCGCAATATCGGCATCATTGATCACGGTCGTATTGTCGAAAACACCAGCATGAAGGAGCTACTCAAGACCCTGCATGTGGAGACATTCCTACTGGATTTGGCGGAGCCGCTGCTGACTACTCCGCAATTACAGGGCTATCCGGCGAAAGTGGTTGATGCTCAAACCTTGGAAGTCCAAGTGGAAAAGAGCTTGGGTATCACCGAGTTGTTCCGCCAGTTGGCGCTGCAAAATATTCAGGTGCTCAGCCTGCGTAACAAGTCCAACCGCCTTGAAGAGTTGTTTGTGTCGTTGGTTGAAAAAAATCTTCAGAAGGTGGCGCTATGACCGCGTATGAGCAGGGTTCCGAATTCAAAGCGAACATGGTGGCGCTGCACACGATTGTGGTGCGTGAAATTCGTCGCTTCACCCGAATCTGGCCACAAACGCTGCTTCCTCCTGCGATCACCATGGTGCTGTACTTCGTGATTTTCGGGAATCTGATCGGCAGCCGGATCGGCGATATGGGTGGCTTCACCTATATGGAATACATCGTGCCGGGCTTGATCATGATGTCGGTGATCACCAACTCCTACGGTAACGTCGTGTCGAGCTTCTTTGGTAGCAAGTTTCACCGGTCCATTGAAGAGCTGATGGTGTCACCTGTATCACCTCATGTGATCCTCAGCGGCTATGTGATTGGTGGCATTTTGCGCGGGCTGGCGGTGGGGCTGATCGTGACCGTGCTGTCGCTGTTTTTCACTCATCTGCAGGTGCATCATCTGGGGATTACCGCGTTGGTGGTCGTACTGACCGCTGCGATCTTCTCCATGGGTGGCTTTATTAACGCCGTTTTTGCACGCAACTTCGATGATATTTCGATTATCCCGACGTTTGTGTTGACCCCGCTGACTTATCTGGGCGGCGTGTTTTATTCCATTACCTTGTTGCCAGCGTTTTGGCAGACCGTTTCCCTGGCCAACCCGGTCCTGCATATGGTTAACGCCTTTCGCTACGGAATTCTCGGCGTCTCGGATATCAGTATTGGTGTGGCCATTGGCTTTATGGTGGCGGCTTCTGTGGTGCTGTATCTGGTCTGTATCCGCCTGTTGGTCAGCGGAAAAGGCATGCGCCAGTAGGGCTCTGGCACTCATTGGCTAAAAGCAAAAGCCCGTCGTAATGACGGGCTTTTTTGTGGGGCTGTTGTCGGCTTTGCCGGATCAGTGCACCGGCAATTCAATTCCTTCAAACAGCTCTTCCAGCTCAGTCTTGTTGTGGCACTGAACGGCTTTGGCCAGCACGTCACGGGTGAGGTGCGGGGCGAAGCGTTCAATAAAGTCGCACATAAACCCACGCAGGAAGGTGCCACGGCGGAAGCCAATCTTGGTCACGCTGGATTCGAACAGCTCACTGGCGTCGAGGACAACAAGGTCGGTATCCAACTGAGTGTCCACCGCCATTTTCGCCACAATCCCCACGCCCAGGCCCAGGCGGACGTAGGTTTTGATGACGTCGGCGTCGGCTGCGGTAAACACCACTTTCGGTGTCAGGCCGCGTTGGCTGAAGGCTTCGTCCAGTTTGGAGCGGCCGGTAAAACCAAAAACGTAGGTGACGATGGCGTATTCGGCGAGGGCTTCGAGGGTGAGCTTCGGCAACTTGGTAAGCGGATGTCCCTGAGGAACCACGACGCAACGGTTCCAGCGGTAGCAAGGCATCATGATCAGGTCGTTGAAGAGCTCCAGACCCTCGGTCGCAATGGCGAAGTCTACGGTACCGTCAGCAGCCATTTCCGAGATCTGCATCGGCGTGCCCTGGTGCATATGCAGCGACACGTCAGGATACTGTTTGATGAAGTTGCTGATCACCGGTGGCAACGCATAACGTGCCTGGGTGTGGGTGGTGGCGATGGAAAGGGTGCCTTTCTTCTCGTTGGAGAATTCCTGAGCGATCTGCTTGATGCTCTCGACTTTGCGCAGAATTTCACCAGCAGTGTTGATGATGCGTTCGCCTGCTGGTGTGACACGAGTCAGGTGCTTGCCGCTGCGGGCAAAAACTTCAACGCCCAGTTCGTCCTCCAGCAGGCGTATCTGCTTGCTGATGCCAGGTTGTGACGTATAAAGACTCTGTGCTGTAGCCGATACATTGAGGTCGTGGTGAGCGACTTCCCAGATGTAGCGCAATTGCTGAAGCTTCATATATATCCCTCAAGAACCGGATGACGGCGGCAGGTCATCTGCATTGATATAACCATAGTGGTTATTAAGGCATTAAATCTAGATCATTTTTGTGTAATTGGAAATTTTTCAGAGATGCTTGTGAGCGCGGTGCTGCAGCATCGGAACGAGATACAGCGGAATCTCACACAGCTGGACCAGACGTGAAGCAGTACGTCCAAGTGGAATTCCGGAGTCCGTTCCATGGCTGTGGCTGCCGATAACCAGCATATCTACGCCAAGCTTGCGGGCTTCTTCGAGGATAACGGTGGGGGGATCGCCTTGTACGACGTGTACAGCTTTGATCAGCTTTGAGCCGCGCTCGGTGTCCTGAATTTCTTCCTTGAATCCTTCAAGTACGCGCTTTTTCAGGTCCTTCATCACGCTATTAAGGCCGTTACTGCGTAGCTCTTTGAGTTCATCCGCATCTAGGTAGGTCTGCAGCACTGACTCTGCGTACAGACCCATGGGTTCGACTGCATGGACTACGTAGAGGCTGGCGTTGAAGGAGGAAGCCAGGAAAATCGCATGTTGCAATACATAGGGTGCGTATACGCCCAGGTCGGTTGCATAGAGAATGGAGCGAATCATGCGCTCTCCTTTAGCGGCGTGACTGGCTGGTCTCTTTAGAGTATAGCGGGCGCTTTTCGGTCGGATGGGCAGGGGCTATACGAAAAAACGCGTTCTAGAGAGCTTCTTAATGGGACCGCACTATTAATTAAAGCTGCTGCTCATTACTTATGCCATGTGGAACGTGGCCTGTCGCGACGACATCGCGAGCTCGTTCACAGTGTCCGGCTTGGTCATCAAAGAACACATCGGCACCAAAGGTCTCCAAAATGGAAGACTTATCCAGTCCGCCGAGAAAGAACGACTCATCCAGGCGGATATTCCATTCACGCAAGGTCCGAATGACCCGTTCGTGTGCCGGTGCCGAGCGCGCAGTAACCAGTGCTGTACGGATCGGGCACTGCTCGCTGGGGAATTCCTGTTGCAGGCTGTGCAGGGCAGAAAGAAAGGGTTTGAACGGTCCACCTCCGAGCAGTTGTCGCGCTGACTGGCGTTCGTGGCTCTGGAATGCCTCCAGGCCGCCTTGCTGGTAGACCCGCTCTGATTCATCAGAAAAGAGCACTGCATCTCCATCAAAAGCGATACGCAATTCGTTGCTCGCCGCCCGTCGCGCGCCACCCGACAGGATCGTTGCTGCGGCAAAACCGGATGCCAAAGCTCGGCGCACATCTTCGGCGTGGGTGGAGAGAAATAGATGGCAGCCAAACGCGGCCAGATACGGTTCCGGGCTGCGTCCGCCGACGAAAGCAGCTCTGGAAATGCTCAATCCATAGTGCTGAATAGAGTTGAAGGCACGCAGGCCGGTATCCGCACTGTTACGCGATACCAGAATTACCTCCACCCGTTGCTGCTTCAGGGCGCTGTTCAGGCCCAGCAGCTTTTCGACCAAGGGGAACGCGTCTCCGGGCTGGAGAATCTCTTCCTCATGTTCAATCTGGTACTGGCGGTAGGCATCGACGCCTTCCCGCTCGTATACCTGATGGCTGTCACGCAGGTTGAACAAGGCGCTGGAGGAGATGGCCAGAACCAGTTTGTCGTGAAGTCCCTTGCTCATGGCGTAGTTCCTGTTTGGATTAAGGACGTTGAGCCAGGAAGCGCAGGCTCTGATAGAGCATTTCAGTGCGCGGCATGGCAATGCCTACTTCTCTGGCGGTTTGCAGGGCCACTTCATAAATAGCGTGTAACTCCATCGGCCGTTTCAGCGCAAAGTCGTGGTACATGCTCGGCAGGTAGTCTGGCATACGATCTGTGGCGGCCAACAGCTTGCTGACAAAGCTGTTGGGCATCTGATAACCGCATGCTGTGGCTACATCGACCACTTCCTGCATGATGGCACCGGCCAGTGCGCGGCTGTCGGCGTTCTGCATAATGGCTCTGGTGTCGCTGTCTAACAGGGCGCTGAGGCCGTTGTACGGTGCGTTCCACACCAGTTTCTGCCAGCGTGCTTGATTCAGATTGGCCATGGTTCCACAGTCTAGGCCAGCTGCTTTAAAGAACTCGCAGCCTTCACTGAGGATGGCTTGCTGCTCGCTCTCTTCGATTTTCGGTCCACTGTGATAGACCAGATTGAGATTACCCAGAGACTGGTGTTCGACCACGCCTGGCCCACTACGGTGCGCACAGATGTAGCAGAGGCCGGCCAACAGATGCAGGGAGTCAGGCAGCAGTGGGCGCAGTTCATCTTCAATGCCCAGGCCATTTTGCATCATGACGACTTTGGCGCCTGCAGAGGCCACCTGACTGATGATCGGTGCCAGCTCGGCATTACTGGTGGTCTTGGCGCAGACCAGTAGCCAGTCGCAGGCGGGCATCTCGGCAGTGTTCTGGTAGGCCTGAACTGACTCAAGGGTGAGGTTGCCATGCACGCTACTGTTGAGCTGGAGCCCATCGCGAAGAACCGCCCGGTACTCGCTGCGCAGTAAAAAATGCACGTCGTAACCGGCACGCGCCAGCATCAGGCCATAAAAGCCACCAATTGCACCGGCTCCGATAATGCCGATACGGGGTGTTGGGTTCATCAGGGTAATTCCTCAGCAGGGCGCGACAGGGCGTTGTTCAGCGCCTGGGTTAATGCGGTTGGGTTCATTATGGCCTGAACCGGGCCGTAAAACTGGCCATCTTTGATGGCAAACAAAGCTGGAAGGTGGAAGATCTCATAACGAGAAACCAGCCCGCCGTTATTGCCGGCGTCAATCCAGGCAAGGCGTTCCACAGGCAGCTCAAGATCAGGTAGATGCAGGCGGGCCCAGCGACAGCTGCTGCAGCCAGTACTGGTGAAAATAAGTAGGGTAGTCCCTGAAAGCTCCAGCAGCTGATGATCTGCGTCGAGGTCTGTCAGTTCAAGCTCAGTCACTATACTGCTCTATGTAATGTCCGAATGATGGCTCGGGAGGGATCGACGATGCGTCGTTTTCTGCGTCATCCGACAGAAATGCCTGTTGAGCTGGTACTGCGCAAGCAGCGATTTATACCACGACAGCGCCTGCACAATATAAGTTTGGGCGGTATCGCCTGTAACAGCCCGCGAGGGTTCAGGCGGGGAACAGCCGTGGAAATGCGAATTCCTCTGTTTGGCCCGAATGCCTGTTATCCGGGGCTGGTGGCTTGGAGTCGGAAAGAGGGCGGGCACTATCTGATAGGGATTGCCTTTCTCGATCACGACACCCTGTTCAGGGTACGTATGGTGGAGCAGGTTTGCTGCATTGAGCAGTTCAGGCGTCAATTGGCTGAGGAGTGCGGCTGTCCATGCGATTTTGAAACCGCGGCCCGGCAGTGGATTGAAGAGCATGCTGATGGCTTTGGACTGGCCAACAGCCGGCCTGAATCACCCCTATAGCGGGCCTTTAAGCCTATAAGCCCATTGTCGAAGCAGGGCTATACGCGCTAAGGTTCTGCACCCCGCTGCGCTCGCAACTGCTGCGCTCCGCTTTCGGAAGTGCGCTGGAGGCCGGCAGCCGTACCTGATTACCTACAATAGATGACAAGCACGATGGCTGATTTACCGATTGATGACCTGAACGTCGCCTCCAATGAAACCCTGATCACTCCGTCTCAGCTCAAGCGTGAAATCCCGCTGACTGAAGCGGCTCAGCGCACCGTTACTAACGGTCGTCAGGTAGTTCGCAATATTCTCGATGGTAAGGATCACCGCCTGTTTATCGTCGTGGGTCCATGCTCGATTCACGACATTAAGGCTGCTCACGAATATGCAGCGCGCCTGAAGGCACTGTCTGAAGAGCTGTCCGACACCTTGTACCTGGTGATGCGCGTGTACTTTGAAAAGCCGCGTACCACAGTGGGCTGGAAAGGTCTGATCAACGATCCGTACATGGACGATTCGTTCAAAATTCAGGACGGTCTGCATATCGGCCGCAAGCTGCTGTTGGACCTGGCCGAAATGGGCCTGCCAACCGCAACTGAAGCGCTGGACCCGATTTCCCCGCAGTACCTGCAAGATCTGATCAGCTGGTCAGCCATTGGTGCGCGTACGACTGAGTCCCAGACTCACCGTGAAATGGCTTCTGGCCTGTCCTCGGCTGTTGGTTTCAAGAATGGCACCGATGGTGGTCTGACCGTTGCTATCAACGCCCTGCAGTCTGTTTCCAGCCCGCACCGTTTCCTCGGTATCAACCAGGAAGGTGGCGTTTCCATCGTCACCACCAAAGGCAACGCATACGGCCACGTGGTTCTGCGTGGTGGTAACGGCAAGCCGAACTATGATTCGGTCAGTGTTGCGGTGTGTGAGCAGGAGCTGACTAAGGCCAAGATCAAGCCGAACATCATGGTTGACTGCAGCCACGCCAACTCCAACAAAGACCCGGCGCTGCAGCCGCTGGTTATGGATAACGTCGCTAACCAGATTCTGGAAGGTAACCAGTCCATCGTCGGTCTGATGGTCGAAAGCCATCTGGGTTGGGGTAATCAGTCGATTCCGAAGGATCTCAGCCAGCTGCAGTACGGTGTATCTATCACCGATGCCTGCATCGACTGGGATACCACTGAGAAAACCCTGCGTAGCATGCATGCCAAACTCAAGGATGTGCTGCCTAAGCGCGTTCGCGGCTAACGACTAAGTGCATTGAATCGAGGCTGAAGTCGCTCCGTTCAGGAGCTGGCTTCAGCCGCGAAGTCGTTTCAGGAGGCTGAGTTGCGGGGTTTGCCCCAATTCAGCACCGCCAGCGTCAACAGCCCCGCCACAATTCCCCAGAATGCCGAGCCGACGGTAAACAGCGTCATGCCCGATGCGGTGACAAGAAAGGTGATCAGCGCGGCTTCACGTTCCTCTGGCTCCTGCATCGCCTGAGTCAGCCCGCCGATGATTGACGAGAACAGCGCCAAGGCTGCAATCGACAAGATCAGTGCCTTGGGAAAAGCAGCGAAAAGAGCAGCTAATGTTGCTGCGAAAATTCCAGCGATTGCATAGAAAATGCCGCACCACACTGCAGCGGTGTAGCGTTTTTGCGGATTTTCGTGGGCTTCCGGGCCCGCACAAATAGCGGCGCTGATGGCGGCCATGTGAATGCCGTGGCTGCCAAACGGAGCGAGTAGAATCGAGAGGAGCGAAGTGCTGTTCAGCAGCGGGCTGGCGGGTACGTCATAACCGTTAGCGCGCAACACCGTCATGCCGGGCAGATTCTGTGAAGCCATGGCCACAATGAACAACGGAATACCGATGCTGATTATGGCGGCCAGTGAGAAGGCAGGCGTTGTCCATTCCGGCGTGGCCATCTGCACATCAAAGCCTGTGAAATCCAGCAGGCCGGTTAATCCTGCGTACAGCCCGCCGATAATCAGCGCTGCCAACACTGCGTAGCGTGGCATCAGGCGTTTACCCAGCAGGTAGGCAAGCAGCATGCACACCACTAATAGGGTGTGTTGCTCGGCAGCCATACAGATTTCCAAGGCAATCTTGAATAGCACACCAGCCAGCAGGGCCGCAGCTAACGAGGCGGGAATTCGGCGCATCAGACGGTCGAACGTTCCGGTCAGGCCGATCAACAAAATCAGCGCTGATGCGAAGATATAAGCGCCAATGGCTTCTGCATAGGGAACGCCGGGAAGGCTGGTAATCAACAAGGCGGCGCCTGGTGTGGACCAGGCAATCATCACCGGCACCCGATAGCGCAATGACAGGCCGATACAACCAATTGCCATGCCTATGGACAGTGCCCAGATCCACGAAGAGATTTGCCCGCTGCTCAAGCCAGCGTTGTTACCAGCTTGTAGAAGCAGGGCCAGGGAGCTGGTGAAGCCAGTCAGTACGGCGACAAAACCGGCGACAATTGCAGAAACCGAGGTGTCGGCCAGCGGCCGCAAAGAGGCAGTGCTCGTAGGTTGCATCAGAACAATCCAGAATCGGTCAGGATAGGGTACAGCGAGGCCACAAGCAGCAAGGCCATGCCGATATTGAACATACGCAGTGCTTTCGCATTTGTCAGCCAGCGGCGTAGGAGTGTGCCGGCAGCGGCCCAGAGCCCGACACTAGGTAAATTCACCAAGGCAAACAATGCGGCAATGATGAGTACGTTGGTGGTGAAGTTCTCATGCGGTGCATACGTGGTGATACCGCCAATAGCCATGATCCAGGCTTTTGGATTGACCCACTGAAAAGCAGCCGCCTGCAAAAAGCTAAAGGGTCTGGCGGAGCTTTCACTCTGTACGTCAGGGGTGGCCGCGTTGGCAATCTTCCAGGCCAGATACAGTAAATACGCGGCTCCGGCGTAGCGCAGTAGCGTATGCAGAATGGGGGCTTGATCGAAAAGCTGGCCCAGACCTAATCCAACGCACACCACCAGCAGCATAAAGCCCAGGCTAATACCCAGCATGTGCGGGATGCTGCGGCGGATGCCGAAGTTCACGCCGCTGGCCAGTAACATCATGTTGTTCGGCCCAGGTGTCAGTGAACTGACCAGAGCAAAGAGGACGAAGGCGAGGAGGAGGTCGGTGGTCATAGCTGTATTCTCAGATTAGACGCACAGACTAGGGGGCTGGACGGCATCCGTCGCGATACAGCGAAAACCTCTGTTAGCGGTACAGTTTCAACTGACTGTAATAAGTAGCCAGTACAGTTTATCTGAGCAAGAAGGGCTCAGACGATGCGGTTCAAGGTCTGGTTGATAGCCAGCCAGCCTCGGGCAGCTTCATCACCAGCCTCGCTAAAGGCCCGCTGCAGTAGTTTGGCTTGCTCGCGGCGCAGCGCCTGCTCGAGTTTGGCGCCTTCGGCGGTGAAGGCCAAGATGCGCTTACGTTTGTCATCCTCGGCGGTCAGACTTTCGACCAGATTCATTTCCAGCAACTGACGCAGAGGAATGCTCAGGGCCTGCTTACTGACGCCCAGATAAGACAGCAAGTCCTTCATGCTCATGCCAGGGTACTTACCGATAAAAAACAGAATGCGATGGTGCACCCGGGACAGGCCGCGACGGGCCAGCATTTCATCCGCTTTTGAGGTGAATGCCTGATAGCCGAAGAAGAAGGCTTCCATGGCATTTTGTTGGGCGGTTGGATTTTTAAGGTCAATCATATTGACGTATCTGCTACTGTCGGCGTAATTTCGGTCAAACAGTTTGACCTAATTATATTTGTCTTTGCTACCGGTGATGTCCATGGCTTTCTCTGAACGTGTTGCCCGCCTGAAAAGCTCCCTGATTCGTGAAATTCTTGCTGCGGCGCAGCGTCCAGAGGTTATGTCCTTTGCTGGCGGGTTGCCAGCAGAGCCGATGCTGCCTAAAGTCGACTGGAGCGAAATGCCGGTCAGCATGGGCCAATACGGCATGAGTGAAGGTGAGCCCGCGCTGCGCGAAGCTATCGCCGCTGAAGCCCGCTCTTTGGGTGTACCGTGTGAAGCCAGCCAGGTACTGATTGTCAGCGGGTCTCAGCAGACACTCGATCTGGCCAGCAAGCTGTTTATCGATCCGGGCACTGAAGTGCTGCTGGAAGCTCCGACCTATCTCGCTGCCTTACAGGCGTTTCAACTGTTTGGTGCAGATTGCATCGCGGTGCCGCAAGAAGCCGATGGTCCGCAGATTGATGCGCTGCGCAAAACCCTGGAAACCCGTAAGCCTGCCTTTGCCTACCTGATCCCGACGTTCCAGAATCCGTCGGCTGTTCGCTACAGCGAAGCCAAGCGCGATGCCGTGGCGGCGCTGCTGGACGAGTTCGGCGTAACGCTGATTGAAGACGAGCCGTACCGTGAACTGGTGTTCGATGCTGGCAGCGCGACGCCGATCGTCTCGCGCCTGCAAAAGGCCAGCTGGATTTACACCGGCACTGTTTCCAAAACCCTGCTGCCAGGCTTGCGAGTGGGTTATCTGATCGCTACGCCTGATTTGTTCCCGTACCTGTTGCGTCTGAAGCAGTCGGCCGACCTGCACACCAACCGCGTTGGCCAGTGGCAAGCTCTGCAATGGCTCGGTACTGAGCAATTCCGCAGCCACCTGAGTGAGCTGCGTGATTTCTACCGTGTGCGCCGAGATGCTATGCAGAGTGTGCTGGCTGAGCACTTCAGTGATCTGGCGGATTGGCAGGTACCGCAAGGCGGTCTGTTCTTCTGGCTCAAGCTCAAGCAGCCGATGGATACTCGCACTGTGCTGGATCAGGCACTGGCGCAGAATGTGGCGTTTATGCCAGGTGAGCCGTTCTTCATTGATCCTGATCTGAACCCTGGCTATCTGCGTCTTAATTTCAGCCATGTTGCACCGGAGCGTCTTGATGAAGGTATCAAGCGTCTGGCTGCTGTTATCCGTGAGGCACAGGCCCGCTGACAGGCGGGCGGTGCGCTGCAGGGCTTGGAGGGCGTCATGTACACAGTTTACGGCGATTACCGTTCGGGCAATTGCTACAAGGTCAAGCTGATGCTGCATTTGCTTGGCCTGGAGTACCAATGGGTCGCGATGGATATTCTTAAAGGCGACACCCGCCAGGCGGCTTTTCTGGAGAAAAACCCTAACGGCAAGATTCCCGTGCTGGAGCTCGAGGATGGCAGCTGCTTATGGGAGTCCAACGCAATTCTCAACTTTTTGGCCGATAACAGTGAGTTCCTGCCCACGGAGCCCCGACTGCGAACGCAAGTGCTGCAATGGCAGTTTTTTGAGCAATATAGCCATGAGCCGAATGTCGCGGTGGCACGCTTCATCAAGCTTTATCAGGGGATGCCTGATGATCGCCGCAGCGAATATGAGACGTGTGTGGAGTTGGGCTACAGGGCTTTCAAGGTGATGGAACAGCAGCTTCAGCGTACGCCGTATCTGGTTGGCGAGTTCTTTTCGATTGCTGACATTGCCCTATATGCGTATACCCACGTGGCCGATGAGGCAGGCTTTGACCTCGCTCCGTATCCAGCGATACAGGCTTGGTTGGCGCGTATTGCTGCGCATCCGCGTTATGTGGGTATGCACGACTGAGCAACAAGACCGGCGGGCGCCATGAAGGCTCTCGCCGGTCACGTACTGATGACGAAAAACACTTATCATTCAATGATCTATCACCATGACGGGTCAGCGAATGCCCTCTGCTGTACAGCGCTATAAAAAGCTCATCTCCGACGCCCTGGCGCGCTATTTTCCCCATACCACCGCGTATTTGCAGGCTGAGCGTGAGGCATCCGCTCCAGCCAAACCTGCCCGGAGCAAAGGGAAAAGCGCGTCAGCCAAGCCGAAAAAAACTGCCGACAAGCCCAAGTCGGGTGGTGCAGCTAAGCGCAGTAAATCGGCTGGTACTGGTATCTACAGTGCTGTCCCCATGCAAGTGGATGCCGTTCAGGTTAAAAACATGCAAGAGCAGGTTGCTCGAGCTGTGGAGGCAGGGCTTATTGCTCCGCCCTCAGCCGAGCAGTGGGCGATGATTCTCAGTGCGCAGCCTCTGACGAGAATTTTTGCCGGTGCCGGTTCTGGAAAATCAACCACGTTGATTCTGCGGGTCATGTTTATGTTGGTTCATCTGGGCATCAAGCCCGAGCAGATGACCATTATTTCCTTCACTAACGCGTCCTGCGCCGAGCTGCGTCAGCAGCTGCTGAAGGTCGCCGGGCACTTTGCTTGCAACCTATCTGAGGGCCAGGTCCAGCAAATGGTGCGCACCTTTCATTCGGCAATGGCGCTTCTGGCCAAGGGGCTGTTGGGGCCTTGCAACTGGTTTGAGCAACTGGACGAACGAGGCGCGGCTGAGCAGGAGCCGGAAAACCCTCTGCTGGCGTCCCGTCTGCGTCCCGCTCAGCAGCGTTTACTCAAGCAGGCGTATCAACAGTGTTTTAGCGAGCAACCACGCTTTGCTGAATGTATCAGGCAGCTGCTGGGTGAGCCCCAGGTCGTAGCGACCAAAGCCCCAGAAGGGTTAATCACCTTAGCTGGGGAGTTCACGGCAGTGCCCCTGTATGAGGCGTTTTATGCCCAGGGTGCATTTGCTGAAAGTATCGGCTTACGGGTTGAGCAACTTCGGGTGCGGGCCCTTGAGTGCCCTGATCGGGAAAAGCAATTTGCTGAGGCTCTGGTGCTTTATTGGCGTTGCTTCAAGCAGGTGCTTGAAGCGCAAGGGCTGACTACCTTTAATTGGGCTTTCCAAGTGCTGACAGATAAGCTCGCCAGTACGGACTCTGTCATTGATGCTGCGTTGCTTGCGCCATTTAATCACCTCTTGATCGACGAATTTCAGGATATATCGCCGCAAATTGTTCAATGGCTGCAGGCGCTTCAGCGGAGGATTGTCCGTGCGGGTAACCCGGTCAGTCTCATGGCTATTGGCGATGACTGGCAGTCAATTTATGGTTGGCGCGGCAGCTCACCGGAATTGTTTATGGACTTTGACCGGCATTTTCCCTGCAAAGGGCGTGGTAAACGCAGTTCTGTGCTGACGCTGGCAACTAACTACCGCAGCGTTGAGCCGGTTATCCGGGATGCGGAAGCCGTTTTGGAGGAAGTTGTCTGTAAGCAGAGCAAAGCCAGTTTGGCCAGCCGTGAGACGGAGGCGGGAGATCATGGTGTGCGTTTGATTCAGCGCTTTGATCTGAATCGGCGCTTGCCCGAACTGCTTGAGCAGATTCGCAGCCAATGCACCTACGCTACAGCCCGCAAGCGTGAACGTACCGGTGTGTTGCTACTCAGCCGACGCAACGAGCCACTCAAGCGCATCATGGCTGAGCTGGACAGAAAGCTACCGGTCCGGGCTATGACCATTCACCGGGCCAAAGGCTTGCAGGCGGAAGTGGCGATTATCCTGGATGACTGCATGCCGCCGGTGCCGCACCCGCTACGCAATGGCCTGTACGCTCAGAGTGGTTTTTTCAGTAACAACTACGACTCGGCGATGCGTGATGAAAGTCTGCGCTTGGCTTACGTGGCTATTACCCGTGGCGTAAGTCGGGTGTTCTGGTATTGCCAGAAGGCCCAGGGCGCGACCCGTTTGCTGGGACAACGAGGGCGCTGAGGCCGTCAGGTGGCAGTAACAGATAAAGTCGACCAGCGGCAGAGCCCGCCCTGTCATGGTATTTCGTCAAAATCTGCACGATGGTGCTTCAGCTGGATCACGTTAAAGCTGATTTTTTCGCAATACTTTGTGACAATGCGCGCCCGCTAATATCGAGTGCTTTTGCATGCTCTCCCTCTTTTCCAGCATGGACGCCTGGCTGATTGCCTGCCTCGTCATTGCCGTTACCTTTGTCCTCGCCTTTGAGTTCATCAACGGCTTCCACGACACTGCCAACGCGGTTGCTACCGTGATCTACACCAAAGCCATGACGCCGAACCTGGCAGTGTTTTGCTCGGGTGTTTTCAACTTCCTAGGCGTATTGCTGGGAGGCGTTGGTGTCGCCTATGCGATTGTGCATTTGCTGCCTGTTGATCTGCTGATCAACGTCAATACCGGACAAGGTTTGGTGATGGTCTTTTCCCTGCTGGCAGCGGCGATTTTGTGGAACCTCGGCACTTGGTATTTCGGGATCCCGGCGTCCAGCTCTCACACGCTGATTGGCTCGATCCTCGGTGTTGGGCTTGCCAATGCGTTGATCACAGATATTTCCGTCGGCGAAGGCGTCAACTGGCAGAAGGCCACTGATATCGGCATGTCGCTGCTGTTCTCGCCGCTGGCCGGTTTTGCTGTAGCTGCGCTGTTGCTGATTGCACTCAAGCTGTGGAAACCCAACTCAACCATGCACAGTTCGCCGGTGCAGCGTATTGAAGAAAAGGGTAAAAAGCACCCGCCGTTCTGGAACCGTATGGTGCTGGTGACGTCGGCCATGGCTGTGAGCTTTGTGCATGGTTCGAATGATGGCCAGAAGGGGATTGGTCTGATCATGCTGGTGCTGATTGGTATCGTGCCTGCGCACTTTGCGGTTGATCTTAATGCCACTGGCTATGAGATTGCCCGCACCCGTGATGCCGCTGTCCATCTGGGGGACTTCTACCACCGCAACAGTGATTCGCTCTCTGAGTATCTGGCTCTGGGCAAGGGTAATGGCTCTGATCTGCCGAAGCAGTTCCACTGTGACCCGCAGCAGACCGAGGCAACTCTGGCCTCGCTGTTGACCATTCTCAATGGGGTGCACGATTACGAGGACATTCCACCGGCCCAGCGCATTGAAATGCGTCGTTATCTGCTGTGCCTGGATGATGCAGCGCGTAAGGTCTCCAAGCTGGATGTGCTGCCAGCGCGGGAGAAGAGCGATCTGGAAAAACTGCGCCAGGACCTGACCGCAACTACTGAGTACGTTCCGTTCTGGGTTGTACTGGCGGTTGCGCTGTCTCTGGGGCTGGGCACCATGGTCGGCTGGAAGCGGGTTGTACTGACTGTTGGCGAGAAGATTGGCCGGGGCGGTATGACTTACGCTCAGGGCATGAGTGCGCAGGTTACTGCGGCCATGGCGATTGGTCTGGCGAACATCTTTAGTCTGCCGGTTTCGACCACTCATGTGCTGTCATCGGGTGTGGCCGGGACCATGGTGGCGAACCGCAGTGGGCTTCAGTCCGGTACCGTGCGCAACATTCTGATGGCCTGGGCATTAACCTTGCCGGTGGCGATGTCGCTGGCTGCGGGTTTGTATCTGGCGGTGACCTTCCTGTTCCTCCGCTGACTGTTATTGCCTGAACCGGACTCGCTCCGGTTCAGGTATCGCGCAACAAGTCGTGCGCGTTGAGCAGGCTGTAGGCTATCTCAGGGCGCTTCTCCAGGCTGCGGCGAATGGCTGTTGGGATCGCCTGGCGGGTTTTTCGGCACAGGCCGGGTTGCTCGTCGATCAGAACTTGAATCCCGCGCATGCTGCGCACTTCGTTATAGCCGGGCTCTACGCTCAGGCGAATCCCCAACTGTTGCTCCATCCTCTGCTGCATGCGGTAGAGGTGCTCAAGGCTCTCAAGATTCTCCAGACGCTCCAGCATGCGCTTCTCTTCATTGCGGGTCAGTAGAAGGATGCGGTGGTCTGCCTGAGCATTATCCAGTAGCTCTTCACGCCCGCAGTTGCAGGCGCCTGGAGGGCAAGGCTGGCGAATGGGCAGTGATTGGTTCATGGGGCCAGATCATAGCCAGCTTCTTCGCGTCTTGCCTACGGGCGGTGGTGGACAAGGCAGATGAAGGGTGTTTTAGTGCAGCGCTTATTTTTTTCTGCTTATAGCCCGTTATGCCGCTGATCCGCCTAATCCTGATTGCGCTGTTGCTGAGTGCTCTGTCCGTGCAGAGCATGGCAGGTGTGCGCATGGTTGTTCAGGGGGGCAACTGTGCGTCAGCCAGTGCGCATGAGGGGCATCATCAGGATTCTCTCCCGACGGCCTCTGGCTGTGCTGCACAGGCTGATATGGCTCACCAGCATGGTGGTCATTTATGCGCGCTGTGCGTTTTCTGTCCGGCTGGTGTGGCTTTGACGTCTTCGCTTAATCTGGCAGTGCCGTTTATTCCGGTTTCACAATTGACTGCCTGGTCTTTTGCCGTGCGCAGTACGGTACCCGGTCTGGCCGATAAGCCTCCCAAATACCTCCTCGTTTAAGTATTCGTCACGCAAAAACGGCGATTGTGCGTGCCTTCGGGGCGTGTGATCGGCCAGATACGGATTAATTCGAGGATAGATTATGCACCTGAACGCCATCGCTATGGCTGTATTTTTGAGTGTTGCCAGCAGCCACGTTGCTGCTGATCAGATGATGGATCACAGTCACCATCACGCGGCAGCTCCTGAGCAGCAACCCTGGGGGATTGCCGGAGATGCGGCAGCTGTCAGTCGTTCCATTGAAATCAGCATGGATGACAACATGCGCTTCAGTCCTGAACTGATTGAGGTGCAGCAGGGCGAAACCATACGGTTTGTGTTGCCTAACAAGGGTGCTGTACAGCATGAATTTGTGTTGGGGGAAAAGGCGGGGTTGGATGAGTACGCCAACATGGTCCTGCAAGGTATGGGGATGCAGCACGGCCAGACCGGGATGTCTCACGTTGATCCTGGACAAGCCGGAGAGGTGTTGTGGACCTTTAACCGAGCTGGAACGTTTGACTTTGCCTGTTTGATCGCCGGTCACTACCAGTCAGGCATGATCGGCAAGATCAAGGTCAATCCGCGCTAAACCATGCTGGGGCCATTTGTTATGGCCCCAGTTATTGGGTCAGACGTTGGCAAAGCGATCATTCAGATAAGCAATGATCGCTTTGGACTCATAAAGCCAAGTGACCTGCCCGCCGTCTTCAATACGCAGGCAAGGCACTTGGATCTTGCCGCCTTGCTGTTCCAGCTCAAGGCGTGCTTGTGCGTCTTCTTTCGCGTCGCGCAATTGCACCGGCACATTCAGGCGATGCAGGGTGCGGCGGGTTTTAACGCAGAACGGGCAGGCTTGAAACTGATACAGGCTTAGCGATTTGGCTGATACCTCAACAGCAGCCTGAGCTGCTTGCGGGCGCTTCATTTTTGCCGGACGGGTGATCCAGTCGATGAAGATAATCAACTGACCGAGGCCTTTGCGCAGGGCGGTAATAATCATGCAGAGAGAAACCTTGGGTGAAAAAAGGGCCGCGCAGCTTACCTGAGTTCGGCTGTGCGTGGCAGGGTGGTTTACACCGGCTTGCATCGTCATAATCCTGGCCGGTGTCATAGCCGTAACAGGATTCGTCATGCAACCCGAAGATTTACTGCTGCTGGTCAGCCGCGAAATGCCTTATGGCAAATACAAAGGGCGGTTATTGGCAGACTTACCGGGCCACTATCTGAACTGGTTTGCCCGTGAAGGGTTTCCCAAAGGGGAAATCGGCAGGCTATTGGCCCTAATGCAGGAGATTGATCATAACGGCCTGAGTGGTCTGCTTGATCCGCTGCGGAGCAGGCCGCGTCAGCCGCTTAAAGGTCGATGATGCGGATGCTGCAGCAGCCCGTTTTCGGGCTCCTGCAGTGGTTTAACGGGTCACAGTGCCGTCGACTTGCTGTTCTCTGAGTCGGCGTTTGAGCTAGTCGCGTCCGTGTTGGCTTGTGGAACGGGACGGCCCTCCGGCTGAACCTCAACAAACGGCAGACCCAGACGCTCGCTGCTCCAGGCGCGGGTCTGATTGGTCAGTTCGAGATTACCGTTCAGCTTCTGACCATAAGTCGGAATAATTTCCGCGAGTTTGGCCTGCCATTCCGGCGTTTTAACCTTCTCTTTGAAGGTTTTCTCAATCAGCGAGAGCATGATCGGAGCTGCTGTTGAGGCGCCAGGTGAAGCGCCCAGAAGGGCTGCGATGCTGCCATCTTCAGCGCTGACGACCTCAGTGCCGAACTGCAGCACACCGCCGTGTTGTGGGTCTTTCTTGATGATCTGCACGCGCTGTCCGGCTTGGATCAGTTTCCAGTCGGCCGCTTTAGCCTCTGGGAAGTACTCGCGCAGCGAAGCCAGGCGATCGTCGTCCGTGAGCATCAGTTGGCCGATCAGGTAGGTGCTAAGTGGGATGTTGTCCCAGCCTGCACTCAGCATCGGGCTGATGTTGTGGGTGGTAATGGCGCCAAACATATCCAGCAGCGAACCATTTTTCAGGAATTTGGTGGAGAAGGTTGCGAACGGTCCGAATAGCAGTACTTTCTTGCCGTCAATCACGCGGGTGTCCAAGTGCGGTACTGACATGGGCGGGGAGCCGACTGAGGCCTTACCGTACACCTTGGCCAGGTGCTTGGAGACAATCTCCGGGTTGCTGGTGGCGAGGAAGGAGCCGCCTACCGGGAAGCCCGCATAGCCGTCTGCTTCTTTGATACCGGATTTCTGCAGCAGCTTCAGAGCGGCACCACCGGCACCGATAAATACGAACTTGGCTTTGACGACCTTTTCCGCCTCTGCGTTGCCGAGATCGGCCACGACAACATTCCAGGTTCCGTCAGCATTGCGCTTGAGGTCGCGGACTTCGTGCTTCAGGTTGATCTTTACCGTGTCTTTTTGCGCAAGTGAGCTGAACAGCTGACGGGTGATTTCACCGAAGTTCACATCCGTTCCGATAGACATGCGTGTAGCAGCGATTTTCTGGCTCGGATCGCGGCCCTCCATGATCAGAGGTACCCACTGTTTAATCTGTTGCGGGTCTTCGGAATATTCCATGCCACGGAACAGGGTGCTGTGTTGCAACGCCGCATGGCGCTTTTTGAGGAATTCGACGTTGTCGTCTCCCCATACAAAGCTCATGTGCGGTGTGTTGTTAATGAAGCTGGAAGGGTTGTTGAGGACCTTTTGGGTAACCTGATAGGCCCAGAACTGCTTTGAGATCTCGAACGATTCGTTGATCGCCACGGCTTTGCTGATGTCGATGCTGCCATCGGCCTGTTCGGAGGTGTAGTTCAGTTCGGCAAAGGCGGAGTGGCCAGTGCCTGCGTTGTTCCAGGGGTTAGAGCTTTCGGCGGCAACTTGGTCGAGGCGCTCGAAAACCTCAACCTTCCAGTCTGGCTGCAGTTCAGTGAGGTAGGTGCCCAATGTGGCACTCATGATGCCGCCACCAATGAGCACTACATCGACGGTGGAGTCAGCGTCTGGCTGCTTGGAGCAACCGATGACGCTTACACAGAGCAAGGACAAAAGTATTTTTTTCATAGGGAATGCCATTCCATGGTAGGGGTAGTAACCAGTTTAGGTCGGCGCGCACATATTGCTGTCGCGCTCGTCCAGTTACTAACAGTGACTGCCTGCCGGCGGTGCGCCCTTTGTGGAGGGCCAAGAGGCAGGTGCAGGTCGAGGAAGGCAGGAAATGTGCCAGCCTGCTACAGAGCGGCTGCTGATTGTAGCTATGGGCAAGTGATGTGGTGGATATCCGCCATTAGGTCCCAATTTCGGAGGGGGTGTTGGCGGTTTTTCGCCAAGATAAGGCTGTAATTGCGATAACAGGCAATAAAAAACCGGCGTAGGCCGGTTTTTTAGGTTTCAGCCGTTGATCAGGCTGAGGAATTCGCTGCGGGTAGCCGGGTTTTCCCGGAATTCACCGAGCATCACCGAAGTGACCATGGAGGAGTTCTGCTTTTCTACGCCGCGCATCATCATGCACATGTGCTGGGCTTCAATAACCACGGCAACGCCCAACGCACCGGTGACTTGCTGAATAGCCTCGGCAATCTGACGACTGAGGTTTTCCTGGATCTGCAGGCGGCGGGCGTACATGTCGACGATACGCGCGACTTTGGACAGGCCCAGTACTTTGCCATCAGGGATGTAAGCCACGTGGGCTTTGCCAATAAAGGGCAGCAAGTGATGCTCACACAGGGAGTAGAGCTCGATATTTTTCACAAGCACCATTTCGCTGTTATCGGAGCTGAACAGTGCGCCGTTGGTGACTTCTTCCAGCGTCTGCTGGTAGCCGCGGCACAGGTACTGCATGGCTTTAGCGGCACGTTTTGGCGTATCCAGAAGGCCTTCGCGGGAAACGTCCTCGCCGAGCTGGCCAAGGATAGCGGTGTAGTTTTGTTCCAGGGACATGGGAATCTCGTTGGTCTTTCAAAGTGCGCAGGTTAGGGCGCAGGTTAGGCACTGGCAAGTGTAGTGCTTGTCAGTGGCGTCAGCTTAGTCGTCGCGTCCGTCCATCATCAGGCGTTTGAGCATCACGTAGACCGCCCCGGTTCCGCCGTGTTTGGCTTGGCATGAGGTGAAGCCGAGCACTTGTGGGTGCTGGCGTAGCCAGGTGTTGACGTGGCTTTTAATCATCGGGCCCCGGCCATTTTTGCGCTGAGCCTTGCCGTGGGTAACGCGCACACAGCGGACTTCCAGGCGATTGGCCTCGGCAATGAACTCCCACAGCGTGTCGCGCGCTTGCTCCACGGTCATGCCGTGCAGATCCAGTGAGCCTTCAAAGGGGATCTGGCCCAGCTTGAGTTTGCGCATCTGGCCTTCCTGCACGCCGTTACCCGCCCAGTACAAGACGTCTTCCGGGTCGACATCAATTACGAACTGATCAGACAGCCCGTCAACTTTGATGGTTTTGACACTGGCAGTGGCCGCCTGCCGCAATGTGGTCAGCTGCGCCTTGTTGGGCTTGGGTTTGCCGGTGTCTGCGCGGTCATGTTTGATGGGTTTTACGCCGCGCAGCTCGGCTCTGAACAGGGAAAAATCGTCGTCTTGCATCGGTGCCTCCACGAATCCCGCTAGTTTACCCAAGGATCAGGGGGAAATGCTGCATTCGCGGACGATCCATTATTGGCCTCAGTCGCGGCGTTTCATCAGGTGGGGCGAAAGACTCAGACTGTTGTCACGGCGCAGGCGACGGCGGCACAGGCGCCAGATAAAGACGCCGATGAGTAAGGACATTACTCCGGTAAAGACCATGATGCGTGCGGCGGCCGGGTTATCGTTAAGTTCGGTCAGTTCAGCAGGCTGGCTGACCAGGCTGGTGGAACCGGTCGCAAGCAGAATGATGGAAAGCAGGATGAACAGGATTGCCACAGCGGTTCCCAAACGTGAGCGCCAGGTTCCCGGTTTGCGTGAGCGCAAGCAGCGCGGATCAAAATCATCGGAGAGCTTCATTGCGCTTCCTCTTTTATAGTCTCAGCGGTGAGACCTGAGGAAGCAGAGCAGGTTCAACCTGCTCTGTTGAACGGTGTTGCTGTTTATTAACTCAGATCAGCGAGCGGGCGTCAGGGACAACGGCGGCGAAATTATCGGCCAGGGCAACGATTTCGGTGCGGTGCATATCTGCGGCGCTGATGATCTGTCCGTCAGGTGTTGGTAGGTCGCGGGTAGCACAGGCTGCGTCTACGACGGTGCAGCGATAGCCGAAGTCCTTAGTGGCCCGAACTGTGGTGCTGATGCTGGAGTGGGTCATAAAACCGCAGACAATCAGGTCCAGATTTCCGATGGCCTGCAAGGTGTCGTGCAGCTGGGTGCCGGAAAACGCATTGGGCAAGCGTTTTTCAATGATTGTCTCGCCAGCCAACGGAGCAGCTTCAGGTAGGTGATAACCGCGTGGTCCGCGCGGGTCGAGCAAGCCATCAGGGATGCCCATGTGCTTGACGTGGACTATAGGGCGGCCCAGTGTGCGCGCGGCCTTGAGCAGTTGGGTGATCTCAGCCAGGGCAGCATCCAGACCTGGTAATTTCAACACGCCGCTGCGGTATTCCTCCTGTGCGTCAATCACGATCAGGGTCGCATTGCGCAGGTTGGCAGGGGCGTGGGTGCGACCTGTCAAAGCAAGCAGCGTCTGTGGAATGGTCATGTCATAAACTCCAGACTGGACGAGTAGGCTATTCTCGCCCGCAGCCGGGTTTATGTGAACCTTTACGAATTGATATTGTGCAGGTATCGGTTTTTCTCGAACCGTGGCCAACTGGCTCGCCAGAAAGCAGAATGGGCTACAATGCCGGGTTTTTATCTGCGGAGAGTAATTGTGACCGACATCCCTAACGCCTTGACCACCCGGCTGCGGACAGTGCGCGATTACATTCGTTGGGCCGTGACACAGTTTCACGGCGCGGGCTTGTTCTTTGGGCACGGCACTGACAACGCCTGGGATGAGGCTCGCCAGCTAGTTCTGGGGGCGCTGCATCTGCCGTATGAAATCGCTGACAGCTACCTCGACTGCCGTCTTGAAGATGACGAACAGGTCAATCTGCGCGAGTTGTTGCGACTGCGTATTGAGGAGCGTGTACCGGCGGCTTATCTGCTTGGTGAGGCTTGGTTCTGTGGGCTGCCGTTTATCGTAGATGAGCGCGTGCTTATCCCGCGCTCGCCGATTGCTGAGCTGATCGACCAGCACTTCGCCCCGTGGCTGCCTAAAGAACCGACGCGGATTCTCGATTTGTGCACCGGCTCGGGTTGCATCGGTATTGCCTGTGCGTACGAGTTCCCGGAGGCTGAAGTGGTGCTGGGCGATCTGTCCTTCGATGCGCTGGAAGTGGCCAACCAGAATATCGAACGGCACGAGCTGGGCGAGCGTGTTTATACCGTGCAGGGCGATGGATTTGCCGGTCTGCCAGGGCAGCGCTTCGATCTGATTGTGTCTAACCCGCCTTATGTGGATGCAGAGGACTTTGCCGACATGCCGCCTGAGTACCAGCACGAGCCCGAGCTGGGGCTGGCTTGTGGTGATGATGGCCTGGATCTGGTGCGACGCATGCTGGCTGAGGCGGCCGATCATCTCAATGAGCAGGGCGTATTAATCGTTGAGGTGGGCAATAGCCAGGTTCATGTCGAAGCTTTGTACCCGGAAGTAGATTTCACTTGGCTGGAATTCAGCCGTGGTGGTCACGGCGTATTTCTGCTCGGTGCCAAACAGTGCCGTGAGCATCAGGCGCTCTTCCGTGAGCGTCTGAACGGCTGATCATCGCAGGCTGAGAAAACGGTTGAGCAAGGCGCGTAAGGCGGCAGGCTTGACCGGTTTGGGCAGGAACTCAAGCCCGGCCGCACGCACTTCGGCAATCAGTTCCGGGCGGCCATCTGCGCTGATGACCACGCCAGGTACGTTTTCCTCAAGGTGTTCGCGCACCCAGTTCATCAGGTTCGTGCCGGTATCGCCGTCGTCCAGGTGATAGTCCACCAGCACCACTTGCGGACGCATGTCCTCGCTCAGCAGGTGCTCGCATTCCAGGCGGTTACGCGCTGTCCACACTTGGCATCCCCAGCGCGAGAGTAAGCTGTCCATGCCAGTCAGGATGGTGTCCTCGTTGTCGATGCAGAGCACGCGGGTGCCGGCGAGTGCTTGAGTTCCAGCTTCTTTTGCTCGGCGAGGCTCCTGACGGGGAGTTTCAGTCACGGCGGCTACTGGCACTGTCACGCTGAATACGCTGCCTTTACCCAGCCACGAACGTACTTCTAAGCGGTGGTCGAGCACCCGGCAAAGGCCGTCAGCAATGGCCAGGCCCAGTCCAAGGCCTTTTTCGGCCCTGGTCTGGTGGCTGTCCAAACGCTTGAACTCTTCAAAGATCACTTTGCGCTTTTCTTCCGGGATTCCTGGGCCTCGATCCCACACTTCCAGGCGCAAGCTGTTGCCGCTGCGACGCACACCTAGCAGGACGTGACCTTTGGCATATCGGAAGGCGTTGGTCAGGAAGTTCTGCAGAATCCGTCGTAGCAGTTTGATGTCACTGTTGATCAGTTGTCGACTGCCGCGCAGACGGAAAACCACGCCTTGCTCAGCGGCCAGTACCTTAAATTCGGCACCAAGGGTGTCGAACAGATTGTTCAGCGCAAACGCCTGGCGCTGCGGGGTAATGCGACCATTCTCCAGCCGGGAAATATCCAGCAGGTCGCTGATCAGGTCTTCAGCCGAGCGCAGGGAGCTGTCCAGATGGCGGACCAGCTCCCGAGTGTCCTTGGGGAGTTCCTGTTCGTGGTGGGACAGGGCGGCGGAGAACAGGCGGGCGGCGTTCAGGGGCTGCATCAGATCATGACTGACAGCCGCAAGAAAACGGGTCTTGGACTGGTTAGCGTTCTCCGCATTGCCCTTGGCATCGATCAGCGCCAGGTTCAGAAGTGACAGCTCCTGAGTGCGCTCGAGTACCCGTTGCTCCAGGCTTTCATTGGCCTCTTTAAGGGCTCGTTCTGCTTCGCGGAATTCGGTGATGTCAGTGAAACTCATCACGAAGCCACCGCCGGGCATGGGATTTCCAATCAGCTCGATCACCCTACCATTGGGGAACAGCCGCTCGGATGTGTGTGCTGTTCCCTGGCGCATCCAGTACAGACGTTTGTTGACGTGGGCATCAATATCGCCGGCACCAAGCAGGCCTCGTTCAGCGTTGAAGCGGATGATGTCGCCAATCGGTCGGCCGACATAAATCAGGCCTTCGGGGTACTCGAACAATTCGATATAGCGGCGGTTCCAAGCCACCAGATGCAGGGACTGGTCTACCACGCTGATGCCTTGGGTGATGTTTTCAATCGCCCCTTGCAGCAGGGCGCGGTTGAACTGCAGCACTTCCGAGGCTTCGTCGACGATGCGCACCACATCTTCGACGTGCATTTCACGGCCTTCGATCGCGGCTTTAACCACGGCGCGGGTTGAGGATGCGCCCAGTACACCAGCCAGCAGTCGTTCGGTATGGGCCACCCAGTCACTGGTTGATGGTTGGTTGGGATCAAAGGGTTTGCCCTGACGCCGGGCATAGCGGACAAAACTCTGCTGGGCCCGTTCCTCGCCGACAAAACGACTGGCCAGCAGAAGCAGGTCACTGACCTGAACGGCCAGTAGGTTGCGGTTACTTGAGCGGCTGCCGAGGTCATTGCCGATAAAGCGACCAGCCTGCCAGTGGTCCGTCACCCGTGTACGGGAGAATGAGGATACCCAGGCAAACAGGATGAAGTTGCCCGCCAGTGACAGCACAACGCCGCGTGTTTGTGGGTCAACATCAACGCCGATGGGCGAGTAGAGCAGGGTTGGCAAGCCAGGCAAAACGTCTAGCGGCAGGCCGACGCTACTGGCAACCAGTGGCATGACCAGGGTGTACAGCCATATCAGCGCGCCCAGGCCCAGACCGGCAAATACGCCCTGACGGTTGGCCTGTTTCCACACTAAGGCGCCGAACATGGCCGGTGCCAGCTGGCCGATGGCGGCAAAAGAGACCTGGCCGATGGTGGCGAGGCTGGCGTTGGAACCAAGCAGGCGGTAACAGACGTAGGCCAGTAGCAGAATCAGCACAATGCTGACCCGGCGAGCGGTGAGCATCCAATGGCGGAAGGCCTCAAAAGGTCGTTCGGTGTTCTGGCGGCGCAGCAACCATGGCAGCAGCATGTCGTTGGAGATCATGGTCGAGAGCGCCACCGAGGCAACAATCACCATGCCGGTTGCGGCTGAAGCACCGCCGATAAAGGCCAATAGCGCCAGGGTTGGGTGTGACTGGGCCAGGGGCAGGCTGATTACGAACGAGTCTGGGCTGATGCCGCTGTGGAACAGCATTTTTCCGGCCAGGGCGATGGGCAGCACAAACAGTGCAGCCAGAATTAGGTAAGCCGGGAACACCCAGCGGGCGAGGTTAAGGTCTTTTGGCTCAGTGTTTTCAACTACCGTAACGTGAAATTGCCGGGGCAGGCAGACAATGGCGATCATGGCCAGTCCGGTCTGTACCAACATGGCTGGCCAATTCACGCTTTCCTGCCAGTACCCCTGCAATTCATTGGTGGCTTTGGCCTGCTTGATCAGGTCATCAAAGCCGTCGTACATGCCGTAGGTCACAAAGGCACCTACGGCGAGAAAGGCCAGCAGCTTGACCAGTGACTCAAAGGCTACCGCCAATACCATGCCGCGATGGTGTTCGGTCACATCCAGGTTACGCGTGCCGAACAAGATGGTGAAAAGCGCTAGGATCAGCGAAACCACTAGCGCGGTGTCCTGAGCGTTGGTGCCGATCACCTGGGCGTCTTCACCAATCAGCAGGTTGACACCGAGCACAATGCCTTTGAGCTGCAAGGCAATGTAAGGCAGGACACCAACCAGGCAGACCAGCGCCACCACAACGGCAAGGGTCTGCGATTTTCCATAGCGCGCGGCAATAAAGTCGGCGATTGAGGTGATGTTTTCCTGTTTGCTGATCATCACCATTTTTTTCAGCACCCAAGGTGCAAAAACCATAATGATGATTGGCCCAAGGTAGATCGGTAGGAACTGCCAGACTTGCTCCGCAGCCTGGCCAACCGAGCCGAAAAAGGTCCAGCTGGTGCAGTACACCGCAAGCGATAAGCTGTAGACCCAAGCGCGCAGTTTGGGCGGCAAGGGTTTGGCCCGGCGATCGCCATAGAAGGCGATGGCAAACAACACTGCCATGTAGAGCAGGGCAACAACGGCAATCAGCCCGCTGGAGAGGGTCATGCACACTCCTGAAGAGAACGACGGTTTAACAACCAGTTTGACGCCTGAAAGGCAGTGAGAATACTGCAAATTCAGGCGAAGACGTTTCTCAGTGTGCCTATTGATGGGGCGACTAAGGTCGAGTCTGCTTCCGCTGAGCAGGCGTCAGATGGCTTCAACAACAAGAGCAGGAATTACGATGCAGACCATTAGCTGCAGAAAAAGATAGCCAAAGAAGGCACCAATTCCGCCAAAAAATGCTGCAACTACAGCAGTTAAGAGCATGAAGATGCTGCCCACTACCATTCTGAACAAGACCAGCCAGCCTGAACCACCTGAGCGGCGTCCTTCATACTCGGCCTTGATGATGATGAAGCTGAAACAAACTGAGATTGCCACCATAAAACGGGCAGGGTTGATCATGAACCACTCGAATAGGGATACAAGCATCGTACTTCAGGTCCATAGCTGAACTTTTGTGCAATATCTTTGCACAAAAGCCTACTAGCAGACACCCGCATTCACATACGTATTCATTTTGTTAAGCGCCGAGGCAACATCATGTTTAAGCCACAACTGGTCACCCTTCAGCGTGGAGCGCTACGGATTGAGCCGCTGGCCGAAGCCGATATTCCGGCGCTGGTCACGTTGGCGGAAAGCAATCGCCAGGAACACCGCTACATGAGCGGGACGCTCCGCCTGGACTGGTACCGCGAGGCACTTGCGAATCAGCGGGATGGTCTTGCGATTGTGTTTGTGGTGCGCCTTGGTAATGAAATCGTTGGTACGACGCGCTTTGCCGACTTCAACAACAGTTTGCCCAGTGCCGAAATCGGTTGGACATGGCTGGATCAGAAGCAGCACGGTACGGGCCTCAACAGCATGCTCAAATATCTGATGCTCAGGCACGCTTTCGAAGGCTGGAACATGGTTCGTGTGCAACTGAAAACCGCCGCCAGTAATGTGCGTTCACAGCGGGCGATTGAGAAGCTTGGTGCACGCCGTGAAGGGGTGTTGCGTAATCATCGTCGTCTGGCCGATGGCCGTTTGGATGACACGGTTATGTTCAGCATTACCGACGAAGAGTGGCCAGCGGTGAAGCGCCAGCTGGAGCAGCGCTTCAATAGCTGAGGTATTCAGTTAGTTGCGATCCAGATTAATAAGGATGCCTGGAAGACGCTGAAAACCACCAGACAAGCGATGGTGAAGCGCAGGCCGCCGTCTTCACGTTTGTATGTGGCAATGCGCTCTTCCAGCTTGCGGATTTTATTGTCTTGCTCATGTAGGTTGTGGTCGGCTTGCTCAAGCATGCTGGCCGCATCGACTAGGCTCAGGATCTGTACCTTCTCTTTATTCCAGTCGGGATGCAGTGAACTTACCCGTTGGGCTGTGCATTGGGCCTTCATCTGCAACGGGTCCGGGTACTCAATGGTAAATCCTTGTGCCATCAGGGCATGGTCGCGGCGGGTGCGAGCGTCTTCACTGAAGGCATCCTTACTGGGCAGGACTATTGGTGCTACTTGGTAGTGGGCGTAGTTTCGACGTGCCCACGCTGCGCACTGGGCCAGCATAAAACGGCCAAGGCCACGGTTTTCAGGCACGGTAGATAGGCCTTTGTCGGGGCCGAAACGGATGATCTTTTCCTCATGATTGGCCCAGACTTCCACAACATTCTGTTCTTTATGTACGTGCTGGTCAGGCAGGTGCAGGGTCAGACGCAGAAGGCTGTCGAACTTGTCACTTCGCTCAACGCGGCCCAATTGGATAAAGCGCAGCGGGCGCGGGCCGGTGACTTTGTCTACTGGCAGTGGAGCCAAACGCAGTAGGCGAAACTCCTCAGGTGGCAACTCAGCCCAAGGATGCGCCTCTTCGAATTCTTGATTTTCAGCAGAAGCGTCTGCTTCTGGCGCGGTTGTGTCGGTCATAAACGGCTGTCCTATACGCGATCTTACTGATTGATCGCCTGGTTTCTGCGCTTATCGGCCATTTTGGTACTAACTAGAGGGTGGCTCATTGCTATTGCGCTTAATAAATTGCCCGATAGTTTCACCCAAACCCGCTGCCAGCGGTAGTTTTGGATTGTTGTAACTGGCAATTTGCGACTGCAGATCGGCCTTGGTGATGCGCAGGACATGGTTCATACCGGAAACCAATATCTGCTCGGCGTCAGGCTTTGCAGCGCTGAGAGCCAGGGCATCTTCAATACTGACCTGAATATCGTGACTGCCTTGCACAATCAGGGCAGGAATGCGTAGGCGGGCAAAGGCTTCTGCCGGATTCTGGCGCAGCAGGGAGATCAGATAGGGTTGCACGCTGGGTCTGAATAGCACTTGCAACTGCTCAGGGATTTGCTCGGTGGTCTGGCCTGCAAGTAGCTGGTCAAGAATGGTGTTGCTCTGCGCACGTAATGCGGGCGGCAGGCGGGTGGCAATTTGCTCGCGCAGTACTTGATCAATCGGTCGCCCAGTCCCGGCCAGAGAGACCACGGCTGAGGCTTGCGCTTCTGGGGCTGCCAGGCTGGCAATCAGCGCGCCTTCGCTGTGGCCGATTAACACCAAGTTGCTGAAGTCCGGGTCCTGCCTGAGTAGGTGGCCCCAGGCAATCGCATCATTGACGTAGGCCTCCACGCTCAGGTCTTGCTCGTTGGGTGTAGCGGCGCGGCTGGCGGCAACGCCACGTTTGTCATAGCGCAGGCTGGCAATGCCTTGTTTGGCCAAGCTTTGCGCCAGACGTTTGAGGCTGTCGTTCATGCCACCTTCGGGGTTATTGCCATCGCGATCAGTCGGACCGCTGCCTGCGATGAGCAGGGCGACGGTATGTGGCGGTTCGCCAGCGGGCTTTAACAGGGTGCCGAACAAGGTGCCCTGTTCGGTTTGCAGGCGCATGGGCAGTTGGGTGCTGGTCTGAGGACTGGCCTGAGCCAGAGCGCTGCCGAGGAGGAGAGACAAGAGAAGTGCTCGCAACATAGTGAATGACTACCGGGAGGAGTTACTTGGATGCACAACTCGGCCTAAGGTTCGGCGTGAACTGAATCGGCACCGCGGTTATACTCGCACGCTATACTTTAGTGGAGTGCCGCGTCCTGCGCGCGGGCTCTGGGCTGATTTTCGCGGAGCGTTTTGCACATGTCCGGCAATACCTACGGCAAGCTGTTTACTGTCACCACCGCTGGCGAAAGCCATGGCCCGGCGCTGGTCGCCATTGTTGATGGCTGCCCGCCGGGGCTGGAGCTGAGCATTGAAGACATGCAGCGTGATCTGGATCGCCGCAAGCCGGGTACTAGTCGCCACACCACCCAGCGTCAGGAAGATGACCTGGTTGAGATTCTCTCCGGCGTTTTTGAAGGCAAAACCACCGGCTGCTCCATCGGTTTGCTGATCCGCAACACCGACCAGAAGTCTAAAGACTACTCCGCGATCAAAGATTCCTTCCGCCCAGCCCATGCGGATTACACCTATCACCACAAATACGGTATCCGTGATTACCGTGGCGGTGGCCGCAGTTCGGCTCGTGAAACCGCCATGCGTGTGGCCGCCGGTGCGATTGCCAAGAAGTACCTGGCCACTCAGGGCATTGTGGTACGCGGTTATATGAGCCAACTCGGGCCGATCGAGATTCCGTTCAAAACCTGGGACAGCGTTGAGCAGAATGCCTTCTTCTGCCCGGACCCGGACAAGGTGCCGGAGCTGGAAGCCTACATGGACCAACTGCGTCGCGATCAGGACTCGGTCGGGGCGAAGATCACAGTCGTCGCTGAAGGCGTCAAACCCGGTTTGGGCGAGCCGATTTTCGACCGTTTGGACGCAGAGCTGGCCCACGCCCTGATGAGCATCAACGCGGTTAAAGGTGTAGAGATCGGTGCAGGTTTCGCGTCAGTGGCCCAGCGTGGCACTGAGCACCGTGATGAGCTGACCCCTGAAGGTTTCCTGTCCAACAACGCGGGCGGCATCCTCGGCGGCATTTCCAGTGGCCAGCCGATTGTTGCCCATCTGGCGTTGAAGCCGACTTCCAGCATCACCACTCCGGGCCGAACCATTGATATCAATGGCAACCCACAGGATCTGATCACCAAAGGTCGCCACGATCCATGTGTTGGCATTCGTGCCACACCTATTGCTGAGGCGATGATGGCCATCGTACTGATGGATCACCAGCTGCGCCACCGCGCGCAGAACGCTGATGTACGGGTGAGCACCCCGGTTTTGCCGCAACTTTGATCTGTAATCCAGGCCGGGCAAGTCCCGGCCTTTCCTGTTTGGGCTGCGGATGGCCGTTGAGCCTCTGACATGAAAACTGAACTGCCTTATTGGCGTCTCTCCGGTTTCTACTTCTTCTATTTCTCCCTGCTTGGAGCTACAGCGCCGTTTCTGTCGCTGTATTTCGATCATCTGGGTTTTTCCGCTGCGCGCATTGGCGAGCTGGTGGCCATTCCCATGTTGATGCGCTGTTTTGCGCCGAATATCTGGGGTTGGTTGGGGGATTACACCGGGCGGCGCCTGGCGATTGTGCGTTTTGGTGCGATCTGCACGTTACTGAGTTTCGCCGGGATATTCTTCAGCCAGAGTTATGCCTGGCTGGCGCTGATCATGGCCCTGCATGCGTTCTTCTGGCACGCCGTATTGCCGCAGTTTGAGGTGATTACCTTTGCTCATTTGCGCGATAAGGCTGAGCGTTACAGCCAGATTCGGCTGTGGGGCAGCATTGGTTTTATCGTCGCAGTGGCAGGCCTCGGCTGGCTCTTTGAGCAGGTCAGCTTGGATGCTTATCCGTGGGCACTGGTGCTGATTATGGCCGGCATTGTGCTGGCCAGCTTGTGGGTACCCAGGGTGCAAGCGCAGGCACGCAGTAGCGGGCACCATGGTGGATTTCTCAAGTTGCTGTGGCAGCCGCAGATTCGAGCGTTCTATCTTTGCGCTGGGTTGATGCAACTGAGTAATGGGCCGTATTACACCTTCCTCAGCCTGCATCTGGAGAGCCTCGGCTATGCCCGCAGTACCATTGGTCAGCTTTGGGCGCTGGGAGTGATGGCTGAGATTGTGATGTTTATCTTTATGGCGCGAATTCTTGCTCGGTTTTCGTTGAGCACGGTGCTGACAGCGAGCTTTTTGATTACCGCAGTGCGCTGGCTGTTGCTGGGCAATCTGGCTGATCATGTGACTGTGCTGTTGTTCGCGCAGGTGATGCACGCAGCCACCTTTGGCAGTTTTCACGCGGCGGCCATGCATTTTGTTCAGCGCAGTTTTCCTGAGCGCCTGCAAGGGCAGGGGCAAGCGTTGTACGCTGCGCTGGCGGGTGTTGGTGGAGCACTGGGGGCTTTGTACTCCGGTTATAGCTGGCATGGGCTGGGCGCTGCCTGGACCTTCAGCATCGCCAGCGTGTTTGCAGTGGCGGCCGCAGTGATTACCGTCCGCTATGTGGGTAATCAGCGGGTTGACGCTGCCTGATCCAAATTCCATTTTTTGAAGAGTATTTGATATGAGCAGCCTGATCGTTTTTCACCAATCCACCCCGCAGGTGCCAAACAAGCTGCTGACCCATGTGGAAGACATTACCAGCACGCTCGCTGCGGCTGGCATCACATTTGCCGAAGTTCCAGTACAGAAACGGGTGAGCCCCGGTGAGCCGGAAGAGGCTCTGCTAGCGTCCAGTCAGGCGCAGCTTGAGCAGCTGCAGGCAGCCCATGGTATGGCCAGCGCTCAGGTGCTGAGTGTGTGTGATGAGCGTGCTGAGGGCAGTCCGCTGGCCGATAGCTTGCGTGTCGAACAACGCTGTGCAGCGAGACAGGTGGTGTATGCGCTGGCTGGGCGCTGCCAGTTGATGCTCAACCTGGGTGAGTATATTTACGGTGTGGTGCTGGAGAAGCAGGGTTTAGTAGTGGTGCCTGCCAATACTCCTTTCTGGCTGGATGGCGGCGAAAACCCGCGTTTCGCTCTGGCACGCCTGTTTGAGACGGAGCAGGTGCCTGCATTTGAGGTGGTAGAAGGGGATTTCGCCGGGCGCTTTTTCCGCTTTGATCAGTTCTGACAGGCGTTCAGCATTACTCAACAGAGTGTCTATCCTGAAGAGGTAAACCTTTTAAACAGGAGTGACACGTATGGGCTCTACATTTAGCGGGCTGTTGGGCTTGGTGATTTTGGCGCTGGATATCTGGGCGATCATCAGCGTCATCAAAAGCAATGCCGAAGTCGGGATTAAGGTGTTGTGGATCATCTTGATCGTGCTGCTGCCAGTGGTTGGCCTGATTATCTGGGCACTGCTGGGCCCCAAGGGCACGGTCAAGTTGTAAAGGAACGGCAGGACTTAGTTTGCCGAATAGTCCTGCCACAAATATGCCGCCGCATAGGCCCGCCAGGGGCGCCAGTCTTCTGCCCGGGCCTGTAGCTGTTTGGCGCTGATGCCGGATGCTCCCCAAATCGGTGCCTTAAGCAGACCTAAGTCACTGGCTGGGAACGCATCGGCCTCGCCAAATGCGCGCAGGGCAATGTATTCAGCTGTCCACGGGCCAATTCCCGGTAGGCAGCATAGCTTTTCAACAAAGGCCGTATGGCCTTGTCGGACATCTAAAGTCAGGACGCCGGACGCCACCTGTGTGGCGAAGTGCTGCAGGCAATTCACGCGACGTGTAGGCATACCGATTCCAGTTAAATCCGCATCTGCAATGGCTACGGCGCTGGGAAAGAGGCGCAGCAAATGGGGTGCCTCAGTTGCGATCAAGTCGCGACCAAGCCGTGCGATCAAACGGTTGGTGATGGTGACGGCGGCTTTGACCGTCACTTGCTGCCCAACGATTGCCCGCACAGCTTGTTCAAACGGATCCCAAGCAGTGGGCAAGCGCAGGCCGGGGTGACGGGCGACCAGTTGGCTCAGCAAAGGGTCGCGGGAGAGGTGCTGTGCAATAACTGTCGGCTGGCAATCCAGATCAAACATACGCCGCACACGGGGGATCAGATCTGACCAGGACTCATGCAGGCTGGAGCTGACTGTTAATTGAATGGCGGGTTGATCGCTAAGTGCCTCAACTCGAAACCAGCCGCTGACACCATTTAGCTGGACACTTCGGCTATAGGCACGCTCGGCCAGGTGCTCAACCCCAGGCAAGGCGCGTAGGGCGTAATGGTCGTGAAACTGTTGCCAGTTCCATGGGGGATGATAAAGCAGGCGTTGCTGGGCTGAGGTGACCATGGCGATTGATTTGGCGTAATTGGTTGTGCGTGGCACGTTTCAGAATGCCTATGACGGTCAATACATTGCACGGGCATTTGTACGAACGGTCGATGAGTCTGTCTAGGGCTCATGCAGGCAAACGGTTGCGTTAAAGACTACCCGGAAATTTAGGGTGGGTTCGGTTTGCTGGGAATGGGGCCATGTCTGGGCGTGTGAAGAACATGCTAGTGGCGTGTCTGGAATTTACGTTCATTCGTCATAGTGAAGTACATTCAACCAACAAATGGACCGCTACAAGGATCGATATGGCGACTGTTAGCCGCAGCGATGCACAAAAACGCGCAGATGAAATAGGTATTTTCAACCGTGAATTAGGCCGGCTTGAAGGTGAGGGTGTGCTGCATTTATCGGACCAGCAGCGCAGCAATCTGCATCGTTATCAGGAGCAATTGCTCAACCGTTATCTGGAAGCGTTTGATATCGACCGTGATCGGCAGACGCGCCAGCTTTCTTTGGGTATGCGTATCGCTTCATTGCTCGGGGCCTTGGCCTTGGCGGCGAGTGTGTTCTTCCTGTTTCAGCAGTTTTGGGCTGACTTTACGCCAACCACGCAAGTGGTTGTGCTGGTTGCGACGAGTTTGGCGACCTGCTGCCTGACCTTTGTGTTGCAGCGTCTGGATGGGACGGGCTATTTCAGCAAGTTGGCGGCGTTGGTGGCGTTTACCAGTTTTGTCCTGAATCTGGTTTTGCTGGGGGACATTTTCAATATCGAGCCTTCTGCTGAGGCGTTTTTGCCATGGGCGGCGTACGGGCTTTTGCTTGCGTATGGCTGTAATTCGCGGTTATTGCTGATTTTGGGGGTGGGTTGCGCAGGGATTTTTGCCGCATCTTGGCTGGCTACACTTGGCGGGGTGGCATGGGATGATTTAGCAGAGCTGCCTGAGAGTTTCATGCTGCCAGGTGTTGTGATTTTTGCCCTGTCATTTGTGTTGCGGCAGCGCCAGTTTGATGGCTTCGCCGAAGTCTACAGAGCCATTGGCATGCTAGGGGTTCTGATTCCAGTGCTGTGCTTGTCGTATTGGGGGCAGGGCAGCGTTCTGCCGTTGTCTGCCGATACGGTCGAGGTGCTGTACCAATTTATTGGATTTGCCTTGGCTGTTGTCTTGATTTACCTGGGCATTCGCCGTGACTGGCCAGAGGTGATCAACCTCAGTGTGGGTTATTTCGTGTTGTTCCTGTTTATGAAGATGGTGGATTGGTTCTGGGATTATCTGCCCAGCTACCTGTTCTTCCTCATGGTGGGGGCATTCGCAGTGGCGGTTTTGTTGGTGTTGCGCCGCCTGCGCTATCGCAACGGCTTTCGCAATGGAGGTGTGTGATGGCGCGTCGTAGTCGTAATGCGCTACTGATGGGGTTGGCGCTCGTAGTGGGGGTTAATGCTGCGGTCTTGGTTGGGGCTTACAGTAATCGAGAGCAGCCCGCCGACAGTGTACTGACCTTGTCAAACAGGGAGTTGGGATCTTCCCTGAGAAGCCAGGCGGGTCTATCTACCCGCACGGTTAATCTGTGGCTCGGTTACCGTTGGTTTGGGCAGAGTGCGCAGGAGTCGCGTATTCCGGCTGAGCACTTGCCGGACTTAGGATTTGCGGTTGATCCGGGGCAAGGTGGTTGTGAACTAATGGATAGCCAGCGGCGGCAGGTCAGAACGGGGTTTCTGGTGTTGGAAATGAACGGGATGGCGTATCGACGGAGCTTGGACGAAGCGCGTGCTGTCCAACGACAGGCTGCTGCCCAATTGAGAGCTAAGCCCCAATCGGAAGCGCTGCAGAAGGCGCTCAAAGAGGCTGACAAAGCCCTTTCGCATGAGCTCAATGTAGCTAGCCGTCTGTTTGCTGTTGATTTGGGATTGGATCGCCAGGCGCTGCGAGCACAGTATTCTGATACATCGCGTTATGCGGTGATTGGGGCGCAGTTCAGGCTGGGAGTTGCTGCCTCATATAACGGTGAACAGGAATGCAGTTATTACGCCTATGCCAGGCCAGTTGTTCAGCGAATATCTGTTCCACGAAACTACCGTCACATCTTCACTGATGACGCTTGGGTGAGCGGGCAGCAGGGCGAAAGAGCCTTTACCGCCAGTATTGCCTGGGGAAGTCGCCTGGAACCCTGGTTGTTGAGTGCTCAGCGTTTGGCGCAGTGAGTAGTTGTACGACCTTCGTTGAATTGGCGTGTTGAGGCGTCTTCTCCAGACTTGCGGAGCTCCCAGTGTCTGCGTGATCTGTGGGTGAACATTTGTCCAGTCCTACCCCGGAATGGATCTCCTGTGGCGACCTTTAGGTCGCCATTTTTTTGTCTGACAAATCTGCTTAGACTATCGTCGCAGCGCGCTAAGACCATGGTCGAATGCCCGTGGATAGGGCTCTGACTCCACAATTACAGTCAGAACAACAACTGCCCACCGAGGTATTTTCAATGAGTGCTGCGTCCTTGTATCCCGTGCGCCCTGAGGTGGCTGCTGCGTCGCTGACTGATGAGGCGACCTATAAAGCTATGTATCAGCAGTCGATTATCAACCCGGATGGTTTCTGGCGTGAGCAGGCCAAGCGGATCGACTGGATCAAGCCCTTCACTAAGGTCAAGCAAACATCTTTTGATGATCACCACGTCGATATCAAATGGTTTGCTGACGGCACCCTGAACGTTTCTTACAACTGCTTGGACCGTCATCTTGAAGAGCGTGGCGACCAGGTAGCAATTATCTGGGAAGGTGACGACCCTTCCGAGCATCAGGAAATCACATACCGTCAGCTGCACGAGCAAGTCTGCAAGTTTGCCAACGCATTGCGCGGCCAGGATGTGCACCGTGGTGATGTGGTCACCATCTACATGCCGATGATTCCGCAAGCGGTCGTCGCCATGCTGGCTTGTGCACGTATCGGTGCCATTCACTCGGTGGTGTTTGGAGGCTTCTCGCCTGAGGCGCTTGCCGGGCGGATCATCGACTGCAAATCCAAGGTGGTCATTACCGCAGATGAAGGCGTGCGTGGTGGCAAGAAAACCCCGCTGAAAGCCAACGTCGACGATGCTTTGACCAATCCTGAGACCCACAGCGTGCAGAAGGTGATTGTCTGCAAGCGCACCGGCGGCAACATCAAGTGGAATCAGCACCGTGATATCTGGTTTGAAGACCTGATGGCAGTTGCCTCCAATCACTGTGCGCCGAAAGAAATGGGTGCAGAAGAGGCGCTGTTCATCCTTTATACCTCGGGTTCGACCGGCAAGCCGAAAGGTGTTCTGCACACCACTGGTGGTTATCTGGTGTATGCATCGATGACCCATGAGCGTGTGTTTGATTACCGCCCGGGCGAGGTTTATTGGTGCACCGCGGATGTGGGTTGGGTCACGGGCCACAGCTATATTGTTTACGGCCCGCTGGCGAACGGTGCGACGACGCTGCTGTTTGAAGGTATTCCTAACTATCCGGACATCACCCGCGTATCGAAGATTATCGACAAGCACAAGGTGAACATCCTCTACACCGCACCGACTGCAATCCGCGCAATGATGGCAGAGGGTTCGGCTGCAGTTCAGGGTGCTGATGGTTCCAGCTTGCGTCTGCTAGGTTCGGTGGGCGAGCCGATTAACCCGGAAGCGTGGAGTTGGTACTACAAGACTGTAGGTCAGGAGCGCTGCCCGATTGTTGATACGTGGTGGCAGACCGAGACCGGCGGCATTCTGATCAGTCCGTTGCCTGGCGCAACTGCGCTTAAACCGGGTTCGGCAACCCGTCCGTTCTTTGGTGTTCAGCCTGCGCTGGTCGACAATCTGGGTAATCTGCTGGACGGTGCCACCGAAGGCAATCTGGTCATCATCGATTCCTGGCCGGGACAGGCGCGTACGTTGTACGGCGATCACGACCGCTTCGTGGATACCTACTTTAAGACCTTTAAGGGTATGTACTTCACTGGTGACGGCGCGCGTCGTGACGAAGACGGCTACTACTGGATCACCGGCCGTGTTGATGACGTGCTCAACGTCTCCGGTCACCGTATGGGCACCGCCGAGATTGAGAGTGCGATGGTGGCTCACCCGAAAGTGGCCGAGGCTGCTGTTGTGGGTGTTCCGCATGACATTAAAGGGCAGGGCATCTATGTCTACGTCACCCTCAATGGTGGCGAGGAAGCTTCAGAGCAGCTGCGTATGGAGCTGAGAAACTGGGTACGCAGGGAGATTGGTCCAATTGCCACGCCTGATGTGATTCAGTGGGCGCCGGGGCTGCCGAAAACCCGCTCGGGCAAAATTATGCGCCGAATCCTGCGCAAGATTGCAACGGCTGAGTACGACAGCCTGGGTGATATCTCCACGCTGGCTGATCCTGGTGTGGTGCAACATTTGATTGATACACACCGTGAGATGAGTGTTGCCTGATCCGGCTGCTCGATAGTATGAACGCCCTGCATGGCCATAAGCTGTGCGGGGCGTTTTCATTGCGCGAACCAGATTGGGTCGTTGTGACACATTCAGGTGCAGAATTTACTCATTGTGTATGCCGCATTGGGTGGCGTTGGCCCGAGCAGCCCTGAAATTAGTGGTTTCTTGGGCTTGGCGCGTATATTGCTTTTACGCTAGGTTTGATAAAAATCTCTCAAGCATGTTCGGCATTCTGTGTCAATATGCCTGCCTTGGGCCTCTTGGGCTTTTGTAATTACTTGTCGCATTCGAGAAATATCGACTTTGTCGTCGTAGATAGAATGCCGCTCACTCGTCTGATGCCGCTTGCGCTGTGCGCATTCAGGCTGGCGCCCCACTACAATTCATGCATGGTTATCGGTCATCCATCCTGCTCATGCGGGTAGGCGAGCCCATCCAAGGAGTTAATTAATGAAGAAGATTGCACTGCTCGGCGCGCTGGCGCTGTCTATGCTGTCTCCGCTGGTTATTGCAGATGAAGCCAAGCCTCTGCGCATCGGTATTGAGGCGGCCTATCCGCCGTTTGCGTTTAAAACTCCGGATGGAAAGATCAGTGGTTTTGATTACGACATCGGTGTAGCGCTGTGCGAGGAAATGAAGGTTGAGTGCAAATGGATCGAGCAGGAGTTCGATGGCCTCATCCCGGCGCTGAAAGTCCGTAAGTTCGACGCTGTGCTGTCTTCGATGTCCATCACTGAAGACCGCAAGCGTTCAGTTGATTTCACCGGCAAGTACTACGCCACGCCCGCCAAGCTGGCGATGAAAGAGGGTGCGGTGCTGAATGATGTGAAAACTGATCTGAAAGGTAAAAAGATCGGTGTGCAGCGTTCTTCCGTTTACGACCGTTACGCCACTGATGTTTTGGCCAAAGATGGTGCTGAAATTGTCCGTTACACCTCGCAGAATGAGGTTTTCCTGGATCTCACTGCTGGGCGTCTGGATGCAACGCTGGCTGACTCGGTGAACATCGAGGATGGCTTCCTGAAGACTGACGCTGGTAAGGGCTTCGCCTTTGTGGGGCCGGATTTCACGGATGTGAAGTACTTTGGTGAAGGTCAGGGCATTGCTGTGCGTAAAGGTGACAAAGTGCTCGCTGAGAAGATCAGTGCGGCCATTCTGGCGATCCGTGCCAATGGTAAGTACAAGGAAGTACAGGACAAATACTTCGGCTTTGACGTATACGGCAACTGATACGTCCAGCTCTCTGAGGTTTTAGAAAGTGGCGTAAACCGTGATTAAGGGTTTGCGCCACTTTTTTCATTCTGTTTCAGGCGCTCTGCGTTTGTATGAGGTAGGCGGTGCATGCTTAACGGCTACGGCTTAACCATCCTTGAAGGGGCTTGGGTCACTCTGGCGCTTGCGCTGACGTCGATGGCGGTTGCGATTGTTCTCGGGCTGCTGGGGGCGGCTTGCCGGCTGTCTCCGGTGAAGTGGCTGTCTATTCTGGGTGAGACATACTCCACCGTCATTCGCGGTATCCCTGATCTGGTTTTGATCCTGCTGATCTTCTATGGAGGTCAGGATATGGTGAATCGCTTGGCCCCCATGGTTGGTTATGACGATTACATCGACATTAATCCGTTTGTTGCCGGTGTATTCACGATGGGCTTTATCTTCGGGGCATACCTGTCAGAGACGTTCCGTGGAGCCTTTATGGCGATCCCTAAGGGTCAGGCTGAAGCAGGTCTGGCCTATGGCTTGAGTAACCGTCAGGTATTTTTCCGGATTCTGGTTCCGCAGATGATCCGCTTCGCGATCCCGGGGTTTACCAATAACTGGCTGGTGTTGGCCAAGGCTACTGCGCTTATTTCGGTGGTTGGCTTGCAAGACATGATGTTCAAGGCCAAAAGTGCAGCGGACGCTACCCGTGAGCCATTCACGTTTTACCTGGCAGTGGCAGGCTTGTATCTGGTGATTACCAGTGTGTCCCTGCTGGCCCTGCGTTACCTGGAAAAACGCTATTCGGTCGGCATCAAAGCCGCTGAGCTGTAAGAGAGGGCGCAGCGATGATTTTTGATGTGAATGTGATCTGGGAAAACCTACCGCTTTATTTTGAAGGTCTGGTCGTTACCCTGAAGCTGTTGGTGATTTCCTTGGCCTTAGGCTTAGCGGCTGCGGTCCCGCTGGCACTGATGCGGGTGTCGAAGTCGGCGTGGGTGAACTTTCCCGCCTGGCTCTACACCTATGTGATTCGTGGCACTCCGATGTTGGTGCAGTTGTTTCTGATCTATTACGGACTTGCCCAGTTTGATTGGGTGCGCGAAAGCAGCCTGTGGCCGTATTTCTCCAGTGCGACCTTTTGCGCGTGCCTAGCGTTTGCAATCAACACCAGTGCCTACACGGCCGAAATTCTGGCTGGCAGTCTGAAGGTCACGCCGCACGGTGAGATTGAGGCCGCCAAGGCGATGGGCATGTCGCGTGGCAAGTTGTATAGGCGCATTTTGCTGCCATCGGCGCTGCGTAGGGCGCTGCCGCAGTACAGCAATGAAGTGATCATGATGCTGCATAGCACCAGCTTGGCGTCGATCGTCACCCTGATCGATATCACTGGAGCGGCGCGAACGGTGAGCTCTCAGTATTACCTGCCATTTGAGGCGTTTATCACGGCTGGCCTGTTTTATCTGGTATTGACCTTTATTTTGGTCAGGCTGTTTAAGCTTGCCGAGCGCCGTTGGCTGTCCTATTTAGCGCCACGTAAATCCTGAGGCCGGTTACGACCGAACATTTTTGTCCAAGTCGTCTGCCGGGCGACTGATTCAACAGAGTAAAGCCCCATGTACAAACTCGAAGTACAGGATCTGCACAAGCGCTACGGCGATCATGAGGTATTGAAGGGCGTGTCTCTGGCTGCCAAGGCCGGAGATGTCATCAGCATCATTGGCTCAAGCGGGTCGGGCAAAAGCACCTTCCTTCGCTGCATCAATTTGCTGGAGCAGCCCCACAGTGGCCGCATTCTGCTTAATAACGAAGAGCTGAAACTGCGTCCTAGCAAGGACGGCTCGCTGCGCGCTGCAGATGACAAGCAGCTGCAAAAGATGCGCTCGCGTCTGTCGATGGTGTTTCAGCACTTCAACCTGTGGTCGCACATGAATGTGCTGGATAACGTCATCGAAGCGCCCGTTCAGGTGCTGGGCATGAATAAGCGCGAAGCCGTGGAAAAAGCTGAGTATTACCTGAGTAAAGTTGGGGTGGCGCATCGCAAGCATGCATATCCGGCCCATATGAGCGGTGGCGAGCAGCAGCGGGTGGCGATTGCTCGTGCGCTGGCTATGGAGCCTGAGGTCATGCTGTTTGACGAGCCAACTTCAGCACTGGATCCTGAGTTGGTGGGTGAAGTCCTCAAAGTAATGCAGGATCTCGCTCAGGAAGGTCGTACGATGGTGGTGGTGACTCACGAAATGGGCTTTGCCCGTGAGGTATCTAACCAGTTGGTGTTCCTGCATAAAGGTTTGGTTGAAGAGACCGGCTGCCCGCGAGAGGTGTTGGCTAACCCCAGCTCTGAGCGTCTTCAGCAGTTCCTGTCTGGCAGTTTGAAGTAATCCTCGTCCTGGCTTTAAGGATTGAAGCAATGCCCATTTGGCCCCCAACACCTAGACTGCCAGCATGAATGTACATCGTGTTGGCTTTCTGATTTGGCCGGGAACCCGTCCGCTGACCTTGGCGCTAGCTGAAGAAGCTTTGCAGGTGGCGCATCGGGTGCATCCTGAGGTCGTCTATGAGCTGCGTTTTCTGCAGGTTGAAACGACCGAGCCAGGCGCTTGGGTTCTACCGGGTGAGCATTGGGCTGGAAAACTTGAAGGCTTGGAGAGGCTGTTTCTGCTGGCCGACGAAGCACCAACTCAAATGCCTGCTGCCCTGAGTTCGGCGCTTAAGCAGTTGGTGCGGTCGGGGTGTGTGCTGGCTGGTATTTCTGCCGGGGTCTATCCAATGGCGCAAATGGGCTTGCTGGATGGTTATCGTGCTGCTGTGCATTGGCGCTGGCAGGATGATTTCAGCGAGCGCTTCCCCAAGGTGATTGCCACTAACCACCTGTTTGACTGGGATCGTGATCGTCTGACCGCGTGCGGTGGCCTCGCCGTACTTGACCTGTTGCTGGCTATTCTGGCTCGGGATTATGGTTCGGAGCTGGCTGGTGCTGTCTCAGAAGAGTTAGTGGTAGAGCGCATCCGCGAAGGCGGTGAGCGTCAGCGCATTCCGCTGCAGAACCGTTTGGGCTCAAGCCATCCTAAGCTGACCCAGGCTGTCTTGCTCATGGAGGCCAATATTGAAGAGCCGCTTACCACTGACGAGATTGCCCAGCATGTCTGCGTTTCCCGTCGTCAGTTGGAGCGTATTTTCAAGCAATACCTTAATCGCGTACCCAGTCAGTACTACTTGGAGTTGCGCCTCAACAAAGCGCGCCAGTTGCTGATGCAGACCAGTAAGTCGATCATTCAGATCGGGCTATCGTGTGGCTTTTCATCCGGACCACATTTCTCCAGTGCTTACCGTAACTTCTTTGGTGCAACGCCGCGCGAGGATCGCAACCATCGGCGCAGCAGCAGTCCATTTGAGTTGAGTACGGTGTCGTCAGAAAAAGGCTAGCGGCAGTCTGGGCGTCAAACTGTCAGAGGCTTCTATGGAGCTGAAAACACCGCGCCTGATTATCAGGCCATGGCAGCAAGCCGATCTTGATGGATTTGCTGAGTTGAATGCAGACCCTGAGGTGATGCGCTATTTTTCCGCATGCCTGACGCGTGAATAGAGTGATGCACTTGCCCAGCGCTGCCAAGGTTTTATAGCGGCTCAGGGGTGGGTTTTCTGGGCTTTGCAAGAGCGCCAATCGGGCCGTTTTGTCGGGTTCCCCGGCTTGCATCATCAGCCTGTCAAATTTTCCTTTTCCCCTTGTACTGAAATTGGCTGGCGTCTGCGGCGTAGTTTTTGGGGCTTGGGTTATGCCTCAGAGGCTGCGCGTGCTTGTCTTGCGTTTGCAATTGAAGATCTCGGCCTAACCGAGGTTGTAGCATTTACTGCTGAGCGCAATAGCCGATCTGAAGCTGTCATGAAGCGCCTGGGTATGCGCTTTCGTGCGCGTTTTGATCATCCTGATTTTCCGTCAAACAGCCCGCTATCGCGGCATCTGCTCTACGCAGTAGAGTCTTCCGAGTTCCTGAGCTTAGCCGCTGCAGGGTTGTCAGATTGAGCGGCTGCTGAGTAAGGATAGGGCACCGGCTCCGCCGAAAAGGCCTGCGCTGATGCGGTTGAACCATACATGGCCACGTTCTGAGCGCAGGTGTTTGGCCAGTTTCTGTGCACCCACGCCGTAGAACAGTTTGCAGCACAGGTCCAGCACGGCCCAAGTCGCAATCATTGTCATCAGTTGCAGATGAATTGGAGTGCCGGGGTTAATAAATTGTGGAAGAAATGCTGCAAAAAAGAGGAGATCCTTTGGGTTGCTGGCTCCTAGCGCAAATGCTTTGGCGAACAGGCTGCTGGCGCTCGGGTTGAGCGGGGTCTGGTCGGCAGTGGGGTGGCGTTGCGCTTTTGCGGCTACCCAGCTCTGCCATCCCAAGTAGAACAGATAAAGTGCCCCCAATACTTTTAACAGACTAAACAGCTGTTCGGAGGCCGCTAAAAGTGCGCCTAGGCCGAGTGCTGAGGCTGTAAGCAGGCCAATAGATGCACTGACGCCACCAGCGAATGCGGGTATGGAGCGCCTCAGACCATAGTTCAGGCTATTGCTAACCATCAGCAGTGATAGTGGGCCGGGTATCAGAATTACTATCAGCGCGGCACCGCTGAATAAGCACCAAGTATCCCAGTTCATAGGCGACCAACTTGAAGGTGGTTTGGGTATCAGCCTTTATAGGCTATGTACCAGATTTTTTGAGCGCATGGCTGTGAGTTATGGGTCGTCCTTGGTTTTGAGCTTATTGATAGGTCAGGTTGGGGGCGGTGCATCACTGTCTGCATGAGCTCGTGACCTATGGCCTTTAAATGCCCTGTGTTACACTGGGCTTCTGCATTACCAAGCTTTCGCCAAGGATTGCGGTGGCTTATCCAGGATGTATGCCCCCTCCCGTTTATCTCTTTTAGTCAGGCGCACAGGCCTGAGGAATATCCGTATGTTTAAGGCACCGGACAGTCTCGCCGAACAAATCGCAAGCCACATCGCTGAACGCATTATTTATGGAGAGTTAAAAGCCAAGGAGAGGATTCAAGAGCAGAAAGTAACCCAGGCTCTTGATGTCAGTCGTGGCTCGGTTCGTGAAGCTCTCCTGATTCTGGAGCGCAGACATCTGGTTGTGATCCTGCCGCGCCGTGGCGCACATGTTGCTGAACTGACTCCTGAGAAAGTAAGAAGCCTGTACGCGATCGGCGTTGAGCTTTACATACTGCTCGCTTCAGCAGTGGTCGATAACTGGGAAAGCGAAGCCGAACTGAAACCTTTTGAGATGCACAAGGCACAATTACGCTCTGCGCTTGAAAGGGACGATATCAGGGACTTTATTAGTGGCAGTTTCAATATACTGCGTGCGACGTTCCCATTTGCTCGCAATCCATATCTGCAACAGATTATTGAAGATCTGGTGCCGGCTGTAACGCGAACTTATTATCTGTCGCTGGAAAAACGTAAAGGCGAGATGCATAAGTTTTTTGCTACATTCGACTCCCTGCTGCAGGCGATGGTTAGCCGTGATAAACAGGCCATTCGCCAGTTGCTCCTGAGTTATGCTGAACATAATTGCCAGCTGGTTTTGGCAGCCCTGGAGGATTCCTAAGGAAGGCGGTACATGCGGCTCAAGTGCATTAAGCTGGCCGGTTTCAAATCTTTCGTTGACCCTACAACAGTAACTTTCCCCAGTAACATGGCGGCGGTTGTTGGTCCAAATGGCTGCGGCAAATCGAACATTATCGATGCCGTTCGCTGGGTTATGGGCGAAAGTTCGGCGAAAAATCTGCGCGGCGAGTCGATGACCGATGTCATCTTCAACGGATCCAACACCCGTAAGCCCGTAACGCAAGCCTCAATTGAGCTGGTATTCGACAACTCGGATGCCACGCTTACGGGCGAGTATGCGGGCTATAACGAAATTTCCATTCGCCGTCGCGTGACACGCGATGGCCAGAATACTTACTTCCTAAATGGCACCAAGTGCCGCCGCCGCGATATTACCGATATCTTTTTGGGTACAGGCCTTGGCCCGCGTAGTTATTCGATTATTGAGCAGGGGATGATTTCCAAGCTCATCGAGGCCAAGCCGGAAGACTTGCGCAACTTCATCGAAGAGGCGGCAGGTATTTCCAAATATAAGGAACGTCGGCGTGAAACCGAAAGCCGTATTCGCCGCACCCAAGAAAACCTGGCGCGACTGACTGACCTGCGCGAAGAGCTGGAGCGCCAGCTGGAGCGTTTGCATCGTCAGGCGCAGGCTGCCGAGAAGTACCAGGAATTTAAAGCCGAAGAGCGTCAGCTCAAGGCTCAGCTGACTGCGTTGCGCTGGCAGGCTCTTAACGAGCAGGTCGGACAGCGCGAAGCTATTATCGGCAACCAAGAGGTCAGTTTTGAGGCCTTGGTCGCTGAGCAACGCAGCGCAGATGCCAGCATCGAGCGCTTACGCGATGGCCATCATGAGCTGAGTGAGCGCTTCAATCTGGTGCAGGGACGCTTTTACTCAGTTGGCGCAGATATCGCTCGTATTGAGCAGAGCATCCAGCATGGTCAGCAGCGACTGCGCCAGCTACAGGATGACCTGCGTGAAGCAGAGCGAGCCCGGCAGGAAACTGAGTCGCATCTGGGGCACGACACCACGTTGTTGGCAACGCTGGGTGAAGAGCTTGCCATGCTGGAGCCAGAGCTTGAACTGAGCAATGCCGCTGCTGAAGAGTCGGCTGCGGCATTGGAAGAATCCGAAGGTGCCATGCAGGGATGGCAGGAGCAGTGGGACAGCTTCAATCAGCGCAGCGCGGAGCCGCGTCGCCAGGCAGAAGTTCAGCAGTCTCGCATCGCTCAGCTTGAGCAAAGTCTGGAGCGTCTGAGCGAGCGCCAGCGCCGCCTAAGTGACGAGCTGCAGCAACTTGCTGCTGACCCGGAAGATGCCGCGATCATTGAGCTCGGTGAGCAGATCGCTGCGGGTGAGATCGCCCTCGAAGAACTGCAAATTGAAGATCAGCAGTTCGCTGAGCGTATTGAGCAAATTCGCGCTGACCTCCAGTCGAGTACGCAGTCGCAACAGCAGGCCCAGGGCGATCTGCAACGTCTGAGCGGTCGTCTGGCATCCTTGGAGGCGTTGCAACAAGCAGCTCTGGATCCTGGCAAGGGGGCTGGCCAATGGCTGCAAGACCAAGGCTTGGCGGCACGGTCGAGACTGGCAGAAGGCTTGCGCGTGGAAAGCGGTTGGGAGCTGGCCGTTGAGACTGTTCTGGGTGCCGATCTTCAAGCAGTTGTGTTGGATGACTTCAATGGCCTCGATTTCAGCCGGTTTGAGCAGGGTGAGCTGCGTCTTGCCTGTACGGCGGGCAGTGGCGTGCGGATTGCTGGCAGTTTGATGGATAAGGTCGAGGCTGCCGCTGATCTGGCGCCTTGGCTCGGGCGAGTGAAACCTGTCGAGAGTCTTGATGCAGCGCTGCAGGCTCGGGCTTCGCTGGCTGATGGTGAAAGCCTGGTCAGTCGCGATGGCTACTGGGTTGGCCGGAACTTCTTGCGGGTGCGTCGCGCCAGCGAGGCAGAGAGCGGTGTGCTGGCGCGTGGTCAGGAAATCGAGCGGCTGGGGCTTGAATGCGAGGAGCGTGAAGCCAATCTGGCCGTGCTCGATGAGCGTTTGCTACAACTGCGCGATCAGCAGCATGAGGTTGAAGAGCAGCGTGAGCAGCTACGCCGTCAGGCACAGGATCAGGCGCGGCGTGTGGCTGAGCTGAAAGCGCAGCTTTCCGCTGGGCAAGCCAAGGTGGAGCAGCTGATGCTACGCCGCACGCGGCTTGACCACGAGTTACAGGAGCTGGCCGAACAGCGTGAGCTGGAAGTCGAGCAACTCGGCGAGTCCCGACTGGTACTCCAAGACGCTCTGGACGGCATGGCGGCAGATAACGAACAGCGAGAAGAGCTGCTGGCCCGTCGCGATCAGATTCGTGAAGGTCTCGACCGGTTGCGGCAAGAGGCTCGTCAGCACAAGGACCACGCCCATCAGTTAGCTGTGCGCTTGGGTTCTCTCAAGGCTCAGCATGATTCCACTGCGCAGGCGCTTGAGCGTCTTAAGTTACAGGCCGAGCGCCTGCATGAGCGGCGTGAGCAGCTCAGTCTCAACCTTGAAGAAGGGGAAGCACCGCTTGAGGAGCTACGCCTGAAGCTGGAAGAGCAGCTTGAGAAACGCATGGCTGTCGACGATGAGCTGCGCCTGGCCCGTGTTGCGATGGAGGATGCAGACCGCGAACTGCGTGAAGCCGAGAAGCGCCGCACACAGGCTGAGCAGCAGGCGCAGATGTTGCGCACGCAGCTTGAGCAGCAGCGCATGGAATGGCAATCGCTGACGGTTCGGCGCAAAACCTTGCATGAGCAACTGCAGGAAGACAACTACGACCTGCATGGTGTACTCGAAACCCTGCCGGCGGAAGCGTCTGAGGTAGCCTGGGAGGAGGAGCTTGAGCGTCTGGCGGCCAGGATTCAGCGTCTTGGCCCGATCAACCTGGCGGCCATTGATGAGTATCAGCAGCAATCTGAGCGAAAGCGCTATCTGGATGCGCAGAATGCTGACCTTGAAGATGCGCTGGAGACCCTCGAAAACGTCATTCGCAAGATTGATAAGGAAACGCGCAACCGTTTCAAAGAGACCTTTGATCAGATCAATGGCGGATTGCAGGCGCTGTTCCCGAAAGTATTCGGCGGTGGTAATGCTTATCTGGAGCTGACCGGAGAGGATTTGTTAGACACGGGCGTAACCATTATGGCGCGGCCGCCTGGCAAGAAGAACAGTACAATTCATCTGCTTTCAGGGGGGGAGAAGGCGCTTACGGCGTTGGCGCTGGTTTTTGCCATCTTCAAACTTAATCCCGCACCATTTTGTATGCTGGATGAAGTGGATGCCCCGCTTGATGATGCCAACGTCGGGCGTTACGCCAAGTTGGTTAAAGAAATGTCAGAGAGTGTTCAGTTCATTTATATCACCCACAACAAGATCGCCATGGAAATGGCGGATCAACTGATGGGCGTTACCATGCACGAGCCGGGTTGCTCACGCCTTGTGGCGGTTGATGTAGAGGAGGCGCTAGCGCTGGTTGAGGCATAATGTGACAAGCGGTGTAAAGTTTGCCGTCGTCGTGCTAGTTTTATGTGCACTATTATTGGGCCGACTGTTTTGTTTTGGCATTAATTGTCGATCCACAGGGTTGGCGTCAGGTAAAAGAATTAGCAAAATACGTTTCAAACCCTTTTTCACTTCATTTTCATTTTTCAGGGGTCAGGATATTTCATGGAATTTGGTCTGCGCGAGTGGCTAATTGTCATCGGCATCATTGTAATTGCAGGCATTCTTTTTGACGGCTGGCGCCGTATGCGGGGCGGTAAAGGGAAGCTCAAGTTCAAACTTGATCGTAGTTTCGCCAATTTACCGGATGAAGACGACCCGAATCTCTTAAGCCCACCACGTGTGGTGGATCGCAATAAGGAGCCGGTTCTGGATGAAGAGGACTTGCCATCGCTGAGTGCTCGCGAGCTCAATCGTCGTCGTGGTGGTGAACCGCAGCAGGGTGATTTGAATCTTGATCTGGATGAACCGGTCCCGACCTTGCTCAACCCGGTTGATGATGAAAAACCAGCTAAGTCGGCCTCCGACTCCAAGTCCTCAAAAAAAGAGGAGAGCAAAGAGCTGCCGCCGGTTGAAGAAGTCCTAGTGATCAATGTGGTTGCGCGCGATGAGGCTGGATTCAAAGGCCCGGCACTGCTGCAGAATATTTTGGAAAGCGGTCTGCGTTTTGGTGAGATGGATATCTTCCATCGTCATGAAAGCATGGCCGGTAATGGAGAAGTGCTGTTTTCCATGGCTAATGCGCTCAAGCCGGGCACATTTGACTTGGATGATATCGAAGGTTTCAGTACACGTGCTGTCAGCTTCTTCTTGGGATTACCCGGACCGCGTCATCCCAAGCAGGCATTTGATGTGATGGTTGCCGCTGCCCGTAAACTGGCCCATGAGCTCAACGGTGAGCTTAAGGATGACCAGCGTAGTGTGTTGACGGCCCAGACCATCGAACATTACCGCCAGCGCATCGTGGAATACGAGCGCAAGCAGCTCACTACTAAACGTTGATAGACCTGTAATAAAAAAGAGCAGCCAAGGCTGCTCTTTTCGTTTGAGAGAACTGTAATGACCGACGCTTCTGTAGCTGAACAGCGCATTCTGCAACTGCGCAGCGAACTGAACGAGCACAACTACCGATACCACGTGCTCGACGAGCCCAGCATCCCGGACGCGGAGTATGACCGCCTCTACCACGAGCTGAAGGCGCTGGAGGCTAAGTTTCCTGACCTTATTGCGCCTGATTCACCGACCCAGCGGGTGGGCAGCATGGCGCTCAGTGCATTCGGTCAGGTCAAACATGAAGTCCCGATGCTGAGTCTTGGTAACGCCTTTGAAGAGTCGGATTTCCTAGACTTTGACCGCCGTGTGCGGGATGGGCTGGATCTGCCGCCAGGTGATCTCTTTGGTGGTGGAGCAGAGGTGGAGTATAGCTGTGAGCCTAAGCTGGATGGTCTGGCCGTAAGCCTGCTGTACCAGGATGGCTTGTTGGTGCGCGGCGCAACCCGTGGTGATGGCAGCACGGGCGAGGATATCAGTGCCAACGTGCGTACGATCCGTAATATACCGCTGAAGCTCCAAGGCGAGGGCTGGCCTGCGGTATTGGAAGTCCGCGGCGAGGTCTTTATGGCCAAGGCCGGGTTTGAGGCGCTCAACGCGCGGCAGTTGGAGCTGGGTGGGAAGACCTTTGCCAACCCGCGCAATGCGGCGGCTGGCAGCTTGCGCCAGCTGGATTCAAAAATTACCGCGAGCCGACCTTTGGAGTTTTGCTGCTACGGTATCGGCATGGTGGAGGGCGATCTGCCTGTGACACATGTCGGCATTCTCGAAGCGTTGAAGCAGTGGGGCATGCCCATCAGTCGTGAGCTGAAGTTGGCGAAGGGGGCTGACGAGTGTCTGGCCTACTACCGGGATATTGGCGAGCGTCGTGCGTCGTTGGCGTATGAAATCGACGGTGTAGTGTTCAAGGTCAACAGTCTGGCGTACCAGCGAGAGTTGGGTTTCCGTGCCCGTGAGCCGCGCTGGGCGATCGCTCACAAGTTTCCTGCGATGGAGGAAATGACCGAGCTGCTTGATGTTGAGTTCCAGGTTGGTCGCACCGGGGCTGTCACGCCAGTTGCACGCTTGAAGCCCGTCAAGGTCGCCGGTGTCACTGTTTCCAATGCCACGCTGCATAACATGGATGAAGTTGAGCGCTTGGGCCTGATGATCGGCGATACCGTCATCATCCGTCGCGCAGGTGATGTGATTCCTCAGGTGGTGCAAGTAGTGTTAGACAGGCGTCCGGATGATGCCCGTGTGGTGCATATTCCTGAGCAGTGTCCGGTGTGCGGCTCCCATGTTGAGCGCACGCAGTTGGTTAAGCGTAGCAAGGGTAAGGAGACCGTCAGCGAGGGCGCAGTGTATCGCTGTGTCGGTCGTCTCAGCTGTCAAGCGCAGCTCAAGCAGGCGATCATCCACTTTGTCTCGCGTCGCGCCATGGATATTGAAGGTTTGGGCGATAAAACTATCGAGCAGTTGGTGGATGAGCAGCTAATTACCTCTCCGGCCGATCTGTACCGGCTGCAGTACGCGCAGATTATCGGCCTGGAAGGCTTTGCCGAGGTCTCCAGCAATAAGCTCCTGCAAGCCATTCAGAGTAGCAAGAAACCTGCGTTGGCCCGTTTCATTTATGCGCTGGGTATACCAGATGTGGGTGAAGAAACCGCGAAGGTTTTGGCGCGCTCACTGGGCTCGCTGCAGCGTATTCAGCAGGCTTTGCCGGAAGTCCTGACCTACCTGCCGGATATCGGGCTGGAAGTGGCTCACGAAATTCACAGCTTCTTTGAAGATGACCATAACCAGCAGGTCATCGCGAGCCTGCTAGGTGAATGCGGTCTGGAGTTACAAGATGAGGCCGAGTTGGGGGCTGAGTTCAGCGCCTGTACAACTTTGGCTGGGCTGCTGGATAAGCTCAATATTCCTTTTGTGGGTCCTAGCGGCGCGCAAAAGCTCGCAGAGCGCTTCCAGAGTCTTGAGGCGCTTGCTAGCGCTGATTGGCTGGATATGCGTCAGACATTGCCGGAAAAACAGGCCAACGCCGTACGTGAGTTCTTTTCCACGGATGACAATCTGCAGAAGGCGCAGGCCATAGAAGCGCAATTGCGTGACTTTGGCATGCACTGGCAGAGTGAGAAGAAGGTTGTGCAAGGCTTGCCGCTTGCGGGGCAGACTTGGGTGTTGACCGGCACGCTGGAGGCGATGAGTCGTGATGTGGCCAAGGATAAGCTGGAAAGCCTCGGTGCCAAGGTGGCAGGTTCCGTTTCGGCCAAGACTAGCTGTGTAGTAGCAGGGCCGGGAGCGGGTTCGAAATTGGTCAAGGCCAATGAGCTTGGCTTAAAGGTGTTGGATGAAGAGCAGTTCCTGCAGGCTCTGAAAGATTACGGGCTTTGATGCAAGGCCTGCGCAGTTAAGGGCTGCGCAGGCCGTAAAAGCTCTTAGTCGCCGCGATATTCGCAGCCGCTGGTGCAGGTTTCATGAATGCGCACGCGGGACAACTCCGGCAGCAAGGGTTTGAGTTGTTGCCAAATCCACTTGGCGAGCACTTCGCTGGTGGGGTTTTCCAACCCTGGGATTTCATTCAGGTAGTTGTGGTCGAGTTGCTCATAGATCGGCTTGAAGATGGCCTTGATCTCGGAAAAGTCGCGAATCCAGCCTGTATACGGATCGACCTCACCCTCAATATAGATGGCTACCTTGAAGGAGTGGCCGTGCAAACGCCCGCATTTGTGACCGGCTGGTACGTGAGGCAGCCGGTGTGCGGCCTCAAACATGAATTCTTTGAACAGTTCCACGGCATTTCTCTCAGGTGAAAAGGCTCGACGCCTTGAACAAGCAGGGAATCTTAACAGTTAAGGCGCTGCGAACCGAGTTTGTGTCATTTTCTGCAAGCGGTTGTGCAGGCGGCGGTCTAGGATGAGGCGCCAATAGCTGTCTGGGATTTGGTCTTTGATTGTAATAAATACTACAAGTTGACGCTGAATTCTTTTATTTTGGCGATTATTTTGTAAAATGTTTGCGTAATTACTACATCTGGCAGGAGCCCATCATGCACCCACGGATTTTAGAGGTTACTGAGCGGTTGATTGAACGCAGTAGGGAGACGCGTTCGGCTTACCTCAGGATGATACGGGCTGCCGCCAGTGAGGGACCGGCGCGGGGCAAGTTGCAGTGTGCCAACTTTGCTCACGGTGTGGCAGGCTGTGGCGGCAGCGACAAGCAGCGCTTGCGTCTGATGGACTCAGCCAACGTCGCCATTGTCACCGCGTACAACGATATGCTGTCCGCCCATCAGCCCTACGAAACCTACCCGGAGCAGATTCGCCAGGCTTTGCGCGATATCGGTTCCGTTGGCCAAGTGGCCGGTGGCGTACCCGCAATGTGTGATGGCGTGACGCAGGGCGAGCCGGGCATGGAGATTGGTCTGGCCAGCCGCGAAGTGATCGCTATGTCGACGGCGGTGGCGCTGTCACACAACATGTTTGATGCCGCTGTATTTCTCGGCGTCTGCGACAAAATCATCCCAGGCTTGCTGATGGGCGCTTTGCGCTTTGGCCACTTACCGTCACTGTTTATTCCAGCTGGTCCAATGCCATCGGGGATTTCCAATAAGGAAAAGGCCGATGTACGCGAGCGTTATTCCGAGGGCAAGGCCAGTCGCGATGAGCTGCTTGAGTCAGAAATGAAGGCCTATCACGCGCCGGGTACCTGCACCTTTTACGGCACGGCCAATACCAATCAGATGCTGATGGAAATGATGGGTCTGCACCTGCCAGGCTCGTCGTTCGTCAATCCCAATACCCCGCTGCGCGATGCGCTAACCCAAGAGGCCGCGCGCCAGGTGGTTCGACTGACCAAGCAGGGCGGCGAATTTATGCCGCTGGGTGAGTTGCTGGATGAGCGTGTGCTGATCAATTCCATTGTTGCCCTGCATGCCACTGGAGGATCGACCAACCACACCCTGCACATGCCTGCTATTGCCCTGGCTTCCGGTATTCAACTGACCTGGCAGGATATGGCGGACTTGTCCGAAGTGGTACCGACACTGGCCAAGGTATATCCCAATGGAAAGGCTGACGTGAACCATTTCCATGCTGCAGGTGGGGTGGCCTACATGGTGCGTGAACTGCTGGATGCGGGTTTGCTCCACGAAGATGTGAATACGGTAATGGGGCGTGGGCTGCGCCGTTACACCCAGGAGCCTTTCCTGGAGGACGGCAAATTGGTGTGGCGAGAGGGCGGCCTTGCAAGTCTTGATCCGAACATTCTGCGTCCGGTATCAGAGCCGTTTTCTACAGAAGGCGGGCTGCGTCTTATGAGCGGTAACCTTGGCCGTGGTGTGATGAAGGTTTCGGCTGTGGCTCCCGAACATCAGGTGGTTGAGGCCCCAGCTAAGGTTTTCCATGACCAGCAGGCGCTTGCTGATGCGTTTAAGGCCGGTGAGCTGGAGTGCGACTTTGTCGCCGTAATGCGTTTTCAGGGGCCACGTTTTAATGGCATGCCAGAACTGCACAAGATGACCCCTTATTTGTCGGTACTGCAGGATCGTGGCTTTAAAGTGGCGCTGGTGACGGACGGGCGAATGTCCGGGGCTTCCGGGAAGATTCCGGCGGCGATCCATGTGTGCCCTGAGGCCAGTGACGGCGGGCCTCTGGCCAAAGTGCAGGAAGGCGATCGGATTCGGGTAGATGGCACTACTGGCACGCTGCAATTGTTGGTGGATTCTAGTGAACTTGCATCCCGTTCGGCGGCTCCTAGTCCCTCCGGGCAGGCCGTTGGCTGTGGTCGGGAGTTGTTTGCCTTTATGCGCGCCGCCATGAGCACCGCAGAGCAGGGCGCCAGTGCCTTTACCGCCAGCCTGGAGCGTTTGAAGTGAGTCTTTCACTGGTCGGAGATATTGGAGGGACCAATGCGCGTTTTGGGCTGTGGCAGGACGGCCAGTTAAGCGCTGTTCAGGTGCTTTCAACTGCAGCTTTTGCCACCCCTGAGCAAGCTGTGCTGCAGTATTTGTCGGGGCGTAATCTGTTGCCCGGCAACATTGCCTCAGTCTGTCTGGCGGTGGCCGGTCCGGTGAGTGGAGATCAGTTCCGCTTCACCAACAACCACTGGGAGCTATCACGCAGTAGTTTCTGTGCTTCGCTCAAAATTGAGCGCTTGCTGTTGGTGAATGACTTCACGGCGATGGCACTGGGCATGACTCACCTTAAGCCCGATCAGCTCATTCAGATTCGCCCTGGTAAGGCAGAGGCTGGTGCGCCTGCAGTGGTAATCGGACCAGGTACTGGGCTGGGTGTCAGCACTTTGCAGCCATTGGCGGATGGCCGCTGGATGGTGCTACCAGGCGAGGGCGGGCATGTGGATCTGCCGATAGCCAACACCAGCGAAGCGGAGTTGTGGCTGAAGCTGCAGGCACTGCTCGGGCATGTTCGGGCTGAGGATGTGCTCAGCGGTGCCGGGTTGGTTAATTTGTACAATGCAGTCTGCGCTGTTGGTGGCGTTGAGCCTGAGCTGAAGACTCCGGCGGCGGTGACTTCAGTCGCACTCAGTGGGAACTCCCTCGCCGAACAAGCCCTCGAGCAGTTCTGCATATGGCTCGGACGGGTTGCCGGTAACAATGTTTTAACGGTCGGCGGCCGTGGCGGTGTGTACCTTGTCGGTGGTGTTGTGCCGCGCTTTGCTGAGTTTTTTCAGCACAGCGGGTTCAACCGTGCATTTGCTGAAAAGGGCTGCATGAGCCGTTATTTTGCTGACATTCCGGTGTGGCTGGTGACAGCGGAGTATCCGGGGCTGGAAGGGGCGGGGGTAGCCTTGGAGCAACTCTAGCGGCAGGATAGTGGGACTCTGAGCAGGGATCGCAACTGAGATGACAAACGGTAAAACCATTCTGCTGGTTGATGATGACGAAGATATTCGCGACCTGCTGCAGACCTACTTAAGTCGCGCAGGTTTTACCGTGCTGGCGGTGGCCGACGGTGGTGGCTTTCGTGCGGTTATGGATGAGCAGGGCGCTGATCTGGCGATCCTAGATGTCATGCTGCCGGATGAGGATGGTTTCAGCTTGTGCCGTTGGGTACGTGAGCACCCGCGCTGTGCCCAAGTACCTGTGATCATGCTAACCGCCAGCTCGGATGAGGTGGACCGGGTCATCGGTTTGGAGTTAGGGGCCGATGATTACATCGGCAAACCCTTTAGCCCCCGCGAGCTGCAAGCGCGGATTAAAGCCCTGTTGCGCCGCGCTGGTTTTTCCGAACAGAGCGCTGTCGGCGAGGTGCTGGTATTTGCTGACTGGCAGCTCAATACGGTGAGCCATCGCCTGTTTCACCGTGACGGTGGCGAAGTCATTTTGTCTGGTGCCGACTTTGCCCTGCTGAAGTTGTTTTTGGATCACCCGCAACAGATTCTTGATCGGGACACGATCGCCAATCTCACCCGTGGCCGTGATGTCATGCCGCTTGAGCGTATTGTCGATATGGGTGTCAGCCGCCTGCGTCAGCGCTTGCGCGATACCGGTAAATCACCCCAGCTTATCCGTACCGTTCGCGGTGCAGGGTATCTACTGGCGGTTAATGTCACAAGGCAACGGCATGTTGGTATTTAGGCGCTGGCTACCGGTGCCGCGCTCTATGCTCGGGCGCATGTTGTTGCTGACGCTATTGGCGGTGTTGTTGGCGCAAGGCTTGTCCAGTCTGATCTGGGTTTCACAATTCCGAGCCACTCAGATGGAGGGCTTGCAGGGTAGTGCCCGTAGCATGGCGCACTCGATTGCCGCCAGTGTCAGCTATTTCCGCTCGCTGCCGTTGGGGTTTCGGCCAATGGTGCTTGAGCAACTGCGTAGCATGGGCGGCTCGCGTTTTTTTGTATCGCTAAACAACCGCCCACTGTCGATGCAGGTGCTGCCGGTTACGGAGCGATCTGATGTGGTGCTGAACACCATCACCCAGGTGCTCAAGGAGCGTCTCGGTAATGATCTTGAGTTTTCCGTACAGTTTGTCCGGCCGGATGATCTGCGGGTGTTTAACGGCGCGTTGAAATTGGACGAGCTGCCGAAATCCTGGGCCAATTATTCCCTGACGCTCGAGCCGCTAAACCCGCCTGTGTTAGTCACGCAAATACGTATTGGTCCTGAAGAATGGCTGTACCTGGCCTCCTTGTTGCCCGAGCCGTATAGCAACATTGACCGCGGGGAAGTAACTGAGCACCAGGTGCTGTTTATTGCTCTCACAAGCTGTTTTCTATTGCTGTTTATCGGCCTGCTGGTGCGCTGGCAGACCCAGCCATTGAAGCGCTTGGCTCAGGCTGCCAGGGAGTGGTCGTTGGACCCAGTGGCCGAGCCAGTTGCGGAAGAAGGCGGGCGCGAGGTAATGGATGTGGGTAAGGCGTTCAACAGCATGCGCCAGCGCATTAGCCGTTATTTGAGTGAGCGCAGCCAGCTTTTCAGTGCAATTTCCCATGATCTGCGTACGCCGATTACGCGTCTGCGACTGCGTGCCGAGTTGCTGGATGACGAACAGCTCAGGGGTAAATTCAATCGTGATTTGGACGAGCTAGAACTGCTGGTCAAAGGCGCATTGCAGTGTGTGAAAGACACGGATATTCACGAAAATATAGAGCAGATCAATCTCAATCATTTGCTACACGGTCTGATCGAGCCGTATCTGGCCGATGGGCGCGTCACGCTGGAAGGGCAGGCTCAGGCTAGCTATCCCGGCAAGGCGCTGGCTCTGCGTCGCTGCATTGGAAACCTGCTCGATAACGCTCTGAAGTACGGAAATCGTGCACACCTGCGGGTGGCTGATAGTAGCGATGCGTTTGTCCTGCACGTCGATGATGAAGGGCCTGGCGTGCCCGAGCGGCAGCTGGAGCAGATATTTGAGCCGCATTTCCGTCTGGCCGGTCACCAGCAGGGTTATGGACTAGGACTTGGTATTGCCCGCAGTCTGGCCCACAGCCACGGCGGTGAGGTGACCTTGCAGAACCTGCGTGACGGGGGATTGCGCGTTACATTGTGGCTGCCGCGCTGGCGTTAATGGTTTTTGTAACGGCCTTGTGACAATCCAGCGTCCCTTTGTTACTTAGCACGAAAATCATCTGGATAGACTCAATAACCAGGCAAGCAGCAGAGCTTGCAGCCGTATAACAAGAAAAAGGTAGCGCTATGCACACTATTTCACGCCTGGCTTTAGTCATGTCTTTCGTTTCTGTCCTGCCGCTCGCTGCAACTGCGGGAGAGGTTGAGGTTTTGCATTGGTGGACCTCCGGTGGCGAGAAGCGCTCAGCAGAAACCCTGCAGAATCTCGTTGAAGAAAAAGGTCACGTCTGGAAAGACTTCGCCGTAGCCGGTGGCGGTGGCGAAGCAGCCATGACTGTGCTCAAAACCCGCGCCGTTTCTGGTAATCCACCCGCCGCCGCGCAGATTAAAGGCCCCAACATCCAGGAATGGGGTCAGCTTGGTCTGCTCGCTAACCTTACTGATGTTGCTAATGAGGGAAAGTGGGATCAGCTCCTGCCTGCTGAACTGGCTGATGTGGTCAAGTATGACGGTCACTACGTAGCGGTCCCGTTGAACGTGCACCGGGTTAACTGGCTGTGGATCAACCCGGATGTGATGCAGCAGGCTGGAGCTACTGTGCCGACTACGCTGGACGAGCTGTTTGCCGCCGCCGATAAGCTTAAGGCTGCCGGATTTATCCCGTTTGCCCACGGTGGTCAGCCTTGGCAGGACGGTACGGTATTCGAAAATTTCGTCCTGTCGATCCTGGGGCCGCAGGATTACCACAAGGCGTTTGTTGAGTTGGATCAGGCCACTTTGTCCGGGCCGAAGATGGTGGAGGCGTTCACCACGCTGCGCAAACTTCGCAGCTATATCGATGCGGATGCTGCCGGGCGTGACTGGAATGTCGCCACCGGCCTGCTGATCAATGGCAAAGCCGGTATGCAGATCATGGGCGACTGGGCCAAGAGTGAATGGACGGCCGCCAACAAGATCGCTGGTAAGGATTACGCGTGCGTACCGTTCCCCGGCACCCAGGGCAGCTTTGCCTACAACATGGATTCGCTGGTCATGTTCAAGCTGAGCAATGAGGCGAACCGCCAGGCTCAGGAAGACTTGGCGCGCACGGTAATGGAGCCGAAATTTCAGGAGTTCTTTAACCAGAACAAAGGTTCGATCCCCGTGCGACAGGACTTGAGCATGGCCAGCTTCGACAGCTGTGCGCAGCAGTCCATGGCCGACTTTAAACAGGCCGCGGGCAATGGCGGATTGCAGCCGAGCCTGTCCCACGATATGGCCGCTTCCAGCTATGTGCAGGGGGCTGTGTTTGATGTGGTGACCAACTTCTTCAACAGCCCTGACATGTCTGCAGAAAAGGCCGCGAAGCAGCTGGCCGCCGCAGTTCAGGCCGTTCAATAGCCACGTCGGTCGCTCAGGCTGTAGACGCTTAGCAGAGGCGGAGATTCGCCTCATTTCCCAGATACCACGTTGACCGCTGGGCACCGGTCCGGGCGGTGCGTGCGTGGATTTTGGTTGTGCGACAGGGAGTGAACCATGGGTTCGAGTGCGCTTTCGGTAAGAGCTTCTCCGTTTGATGTCCTCCAGCGCTGGCTGCCCAAGCTGGTGCTGGCACCGAGCATGCTGGTGGTGCTGGTGGGGTTTTATGGATACATCCTCTGGACGTTTGTCCTGAGTTTCACCAACTCGAGATTTATGCCGAGCTACAGCTGGGCCGGGCTACTACAGTACGAGCGCTTGTGGAATAACGAGCGTTGGTGGGTGGCGAGCAAGAATCTTGTGGTGTTCGGTGGCTTGTTCATCGTAATCAGCTTGGTGATTGGCGTGCTGCTGGCGGTGTTGCTGGATCAGCGCATTCGCCGCGAGGGCTTTATCCGTACGATTTATTTGTACCCGATGGCGTTATCGATGATCGTCACCGGTACGGCTTGGAAGTGGTTGCTCAATCCCGGGCTAGGTTTGGACAAACTGCTGCGTGACTGGGGCTGGGAAGGTTTCCGCTTTGACTGGATCGTCGACCCTGATCGTGTGGTTTATACCCTGGTCATCGCGGCTGTGTGGCAATCCTCAGGTTTTGTCATGGCGTTGTTTCTGGCAGGCCTGCGCGGGGTGGATCAGTCGATCATTCGCGCTGCACAGGTCGACGGTGCGAGCCCTGCAACGATCTATCTGCGCATTGTGCTGCCGAGCCTGCGCCCGGTGTTTTTCAGTGCCTTGATGATCCTCGCGCACATCGCTATCAAGAGCTTTGATCTGGTCGCTGCGATGACAGCTGGCGGGCCGGGTTATGCCTCCGATCTCCCCGCGATGTTTATGTACGCCCACACCTTTACCCGTGGCCAGATGGGGCTTGGAGCCGCCAGCGCCATGCTGATGCTGGGGGCGGTGCTGGCGGTGATTGTGCCGTATCTGTACTCGGAGCTGAGGAACAAGCGCCATGACTAAGTCCCTTAATCGGATTGTTATTTACTCGCTGCTCCTGCTGGCTTGTGCGGTGTATCTGGTGCCGTTGCTGGTGATGTTGCTGACCAGTTTTAAAACCCCAGATGCAATCCGCACCGGTAACCTCCTCAGTCTGCCGGATGTGTTTACCGTGATCGGTTGGGTCAAGGCCTGGGCTGTGGTCGATGGCTACTTCTGGAACTCGGTGAAGATCGCCATTCCGGCAGTGCTGATTTCGACTGCTCTGGGTGCGCTCAATGGTTATGTACTGTCTATGTGGCGCTTTAGGGGTTCGCAGCTGTTCTTTGGCATGTTGCTCTTGGGGTGTTTTCTGCCGTTTCAGGTGGTCTTGCTGCCCGCGTCGTTCACCCTTGGCAACTTGGGCTTGGCCAATACCACAGCGGGGCTGGTGTTGGTGCATGTGGTCTACGGTCTGGCTTTTACCACACTGTTCTTCCGCAATTTCTATGTGAGCGTGCCGGATGCTCTGGTGCGTGCTGCGCGCCTGGATGGTGCCGGTTTCTTCACCATCTTCGGGCGGATTCTGCTGCCGATGTCGGTGCCGACCATCATGGTCTGCCTGATCTGGCAGTTCACCCAAATCTGGAACGACTTCCTGTTTGGGGTGGTGTTCGCCAGCGGCGAGACCCAGCCCATCACAGTCGCACTCAATAACCTGGTCAACACCAGCACCGGGGTTAAGGAATACAACGTCGATATGGCCGCCGCAATGATCGCCGGGCTGCCGACGTTGTTGGTTTATGTGTTCGCGGGCAAGTACTTCCTGCGTGGGCTTACGGCTGGAGCCGTCAAAGGCTGAGCCCGTCATTGAGCATGCAGATAACGCGGACAACTGTGGAGAAAGGCAATGGCAACGTTGGAACTGCGAAACGTACACAAATCATATGGCCAAGGTCTGGCTGATACGCTCAGGCAGATTGAACTGTCGATTGAGTCGGGCGAGTTTCTGATATTGGTCGGGCCATCTGGCTGCGGTAAATCCACCCTGATGAATTGCATCGCTGGGCTGGAAACCATCAGTGGCGGTTCAATCCTGGTCGATGGTGTGGATATCAGTCAGCAGTCACCCAAGGAACGGGACATCGCCATGGTGTTTCAGTCCTATGCGCTGTACCCGACGATGTCGGTCAGAGAGAACATCGCCTTCGGTCTCAAAATCCGCAAGCTGCCTGTCGAAACCATCAATGCAGAGGTAGAGCGCGTCGCCAAGCTGTTACAGATCGAACATCTGCTAACGCGTAAACCTGCCCAGCTTTCGGGTGGTCAGCAGCAACGGGTAGCAATGGGGCGAGCGTTGGCACGAAGGCCGAAGATCTATTTGTTCGATGAGCCACTATCAAACCTGGATGCCAAGCTGCGGGTGGAAATGCGCACTGAGATCAAGCTGATGCATCAGCGCCTAAAAACCACCACGGTGTATGTCACCCACGACCAGATTGAGGCCATGACCTTAGGTGACAAAGTTGCAGTCATGAAGGACGGCATCATCCAGCAGTTCGGGACGCCGCAGCAGATCTATAACGATCCGGCCAATCATTTTGTAGCCAGTTTTATTGGCTCCCCACCGATGAATTTCATTCCGTTAGCCGTGCAGCAGCGAGGCGCGCAGGCGTGGGGCGTTGTGGAGTCGGTGCAGGGGCGCTGTGAGTTGCCTTTAGGACAGTGGCAGGCGGGACTGCAGGAGCATGGTGTGCTGCTGGGTGTGCGGCCTGAACAGATTCGTACCGGGGATGATTCATCCCTACCAGGGCTGCCTGCAGCAGTCGCCGTCACGGAGCCTACCGGGCCGGACACGCTTGCGTTTGTCAGCCTCAATAACACGCATGTGTGCTGCCGGCTGGCTCCGGAGCGTGTGCCTGCGGCGGGTGAAATTCTCAATCTGCAGTTCGATCCGTCGCGCTTGCTGCTGTTCAACGCGGCGACGGGAGAGCGGCTGTTCATGGCTGAAACACGTGCGCAGGTAGATGAGAGTGCGTCCATCACCTTGGCGGCGCAGGTGAATGGATAACGAACACAAGGTTTGCCGTAACCGAATCTTTGACCGAAACAATGACAATAAGAGGATGTGAAGATATGGAATGTCGTGATCGAGTATTGGCTGCTGGTGCCCTCAGTCTGTTAGCCATGGCCTGTAGCAGCACCTCGTTGGCTGCTGATGCCTTTTCTTCTGAGTCGCAATGGATGACAGGAGATTGGGGTGGGTTACGAACCGAGTTACTGGAGAAGGGGTACGACTTTACCCTGGATTATGTGGGTGAAGCGGCCGCAAACCTTCACGGTGGCTATAACGATGACAAAACCGCCCGCTACAGCGACCAGTTTGGTCTGGGTGTCCACCTGGACTTGCAGAAAATCTTCGGTTGGCAGGATGCCGAATTCAAATTAGCCATTACTGAGCGAAGTGGTCGTAATCTCTCTAATGATCGTATTGCCGATCCGCGTACGGGCCAGCTCAGTGCTGCTCAGGAAGTCTGGGGGCGCGGGCAAACCTGGCGATTGACTCAAATGTGGGTCAAACAGAAATATTTCGATGGGACGCTGGATGTAAAAGTGGGGCGGTTCGGTGAGGGAGAAGACTTCAACAGCTTCCCCTGTGATTTCCAGAACCTGGCCTTCTGTGGCTCGCAAGTCGGTAACTGGGCCGGTGGCATCTGGTACAACTGGCCTGTCAGTCAGTGGGCGATGCGGGTTAAATACAACATTAGCCCCGAGTTTTTTGTGCAGATTGGTGCCTATGAACAAAACCCGTCCAATCTTGAAACCGGCAATGGCTTCAAGCTGAGCGGTAGTGGCACAAAAGGTGCGCTGATTCCAGTGGAAATGGTCTGGTCACCGAAGGTCAATGGTCTGCCTGGTGAGTATCGACTGGGTTACTACTACAGCAGCGCTAAGGCCGATGATGTCTATGATGATGTGAACGGTCAGCCACAGGGGCTCACCGGTGACGCCTTCAAGTCGCGCTCGAGCAAGCATGGCTGGTGGGTTGTTGCTCAGCAGCAGGTGACTGCCCATGACGGTGACAGCAGTCGTGGTCTGAGTCTGTTCGCCAACCTGACGGTGCATGATCAGGCGACCAACAGCATCGACAACTATCAGCAAGTCGGGATGGTATACAAAGGTGCGTTCAATGCCCGTCCTAAAGATGACATTGGTCTGGCGGTGGCTCGCATTCATGTCAATGACGATGTGAAAAAGCGTGCCGAGCAAATAAACACGCAAACAGGCATCAGCGACTTCGACAATCCGGGCTATGTGCCTTTGCAGCGAAGTGAGTACAACGCTGAGCTGTATTACGGCATCCACGTGACCAATTGGCTGACTGTGCGCCCCAACTTGCAGTACATCAAAAGCCCCGGCGGTGTGGATGAGGTGGACAACGCTCTGGTGGCAGGGCTGAAGATTCAGTCGAGGTTCTGAGTGAGGTCTGACGCGGCCTAGTCCTCCAGTGGGTAGCGGGTCGCGTTTAGGCTTTCTTTGATCTTGCGCAGGTGCGGTTGAAAGTCCGCACCACGACGCAACGTAACGCCAGTGGCCAAGACATCCAATACCGTGAGCTGGACGATGCGAGAGGTCATCGGCATATAAATGTCGGTGTCCTCCGGTAACGGAATGTTCAGGCTCAAGGTGCAGGCTTGTGCCAGCGGCGAGTTGGCAGCTGTCATGCCGAGCACAGATGCACCGTTGTGCCGGACCTGGCGGGCAATCTCAACCAGCTCGCGGGTTCTACCGGTGTAGGAAATGATCACGAACAGGTCGCCTGTGTGAGCTACGGAAGCCAGCATGCGCTGCATCAGAACATCCGAATGAGCGCTCACGGCCAGATTGAATCGGAAGAATTTGTGTTGAGCATCCAATGCCACAGAGGCAGATGCGCCAAGGCCAAAGAAGTGAATCTGCCGGGCCTGAATGATCAGGTCGACGGCCTGGCTGATCAGTTGCGGGTCAAGCTGTTTGAGCGCGCTATCCAGCGAGTTGATGGTGCTGCCAAATATCTTTTGGGTGTACGCCTCTGGCGAGTCGGTGGCTTCTACAGCGCGGCTGACATAAGCCGCGCCGCTGGCCAGGCTCTGCGCCAACTGCATTTTCAATTCCGGGTAACCGCTGACACCAAAAGAGCGACAGAAGCGGTTGACCGTTGGCTCACTGACTTTGGCTGCCTGGGCGAGGGCGGCAATGCTGTAGCGGGTGGCTTGCTGTGGGGCTTGCAGAATCACTTCTGCAACCTTGCGCTCGGCTTTATTGAGCTCGGTGACGCGGTTTTGAATGTCTTCAAGAAGGTTGCTGAGGCGATTCATGTGTGCTCCAGGCAAGCGAAAAGTGGCCCTATCGTACAAGGCTGTTGTGTGGCCGACTACCGCACGCTTCGTTGTATTTGAATACCTTGCTGTGAAATGTAGTTTTATTACTACATTAATCTTGTAAATTGCCAAATCCGGGTGTACTTATAGTGGATGATGTTATGGAAGCCTACAAATGAGCAGTGAAGCTATCGAGCCGTGCACGATCGCCTTGTTTGGTGCTTTTGGTGATCTTGCGTTACGTAAATTGTTTCCGGCGCTGTTCCAGTTGGACCGCGCCGGGTTGTTGCCGCCTCAGACCCAGGTGCTGGCGCTAGGGCGTGAGATGGCTGCCGAAGAGCCACCGCTGACGTTGGTGATGGAGGCGTTACGCGATTTTGTCCCCAGTGACGAACTGGATCAGGCAGTACTTGATCGCTTCCTCAGTCGGCTGGACTGGCTGTACATGGATTTTCAGGATGCCCAGGCTTATCAAGTGCTGGCGAAGCGTATCGGACAGAGCGATTCGCTGATCGCCTACTTCGCAACGCCTGCCAAAGTTTATGCCTCCATCTGTTCGGGCTTGGCGGTTGTGGGCTTGGCTGAACGGACTCGCGTGGTGCTGGAGAAGCCAATTGGCCATGACTTGCAGTCATCCCGCGCGGTCAACGAAGAGGTAGCCCGCTACTTTCCCGAAGAGCGGATTTACCGGATCGACCACTACCTGGGCAAAGAGACAGTGCAGAACCTGATTGCCCTGCGTTTTGCCAATAACCTGTTGGAGACTCAGTGGAATCAGAACCACATCTCTCACGTTGAGATCACCGTTGCAGAAAAGGTCGGGATTGAAGGGCGTTGGGGCTATTTTGACCAAGCCGGGCAATTGCGAGATATGGTGCAAAACCATCTGCTCCAGCTTTTGTGTCTGGTGGCGATGGATCCGCCTTCTGATTTGTCTGCAGACAGCATTCGCAATGAGAAAGTAAAGGTGCTTAAAGCGCTTGCACCGATCAGTGGTGAGCAGCTCGGACAGCAGTTGGTGCGTGGCCAATATGTGTCAGGCAGCATTGATGGTCGCCCGGTACCGGGCTATTTGGATGAAGAGAACAGCAACAGCAAAAGTGACACGGAAACCTTTGTTGCGCTGCGTGCAGAAATCCGTAACTGGCGTTGGGCGGGAGTGCCATTTTATCTGCGCACCGGAAAACGCATGCCGCAAAAGGTTTCGCACATCATCATTCACTTCAAAGACCCGGCTCACCATATTTTTGCGCCTGAGCAGCGGCCTCTGATTAGCAACCGCTTAGTAATCCGTTTGCAGCCTGATGAGGGCATCACCCTGCATGTCATGACTAAAGAGCAGGGGTTGGATAAAGGCATGCAGTTACGCAGTTGTCCGTTGCAGCTGGATTTCTCGGACACCTACGGCAACTCGCGGGTGCCGGATGCCTATGAGCGCTTGTTGCTGGAAATTATGAAGGGCAATCAGAACCTGTTTGTCCGCAAGGATGAAATCGAGTACGCCTGGCAGTGGTGTGATCAACTGATGGCCGGTTGGCGGCGTCAGGGGGCCGCGCCTAAGCCATATGCGGCAGGAACGTGGGGGCCGTTAGCCTCGATTGGATTGATATCTCGAGATGGTAAGGACTGGTATGGCGATTACTGACCTGAAATTTCCTGAACACGTTCAGGTGCACAGCTTTCCCAACGCGGAAAAGCAAGCGCAGCAACTCGCGGTACAGGTCGCGGAAGTCCTGCAGGGCGCAATTGCTGAGCAGGGCATTGCCAGCCTGGTGGTATCGGGCGGCAAGTCTCCACTGAGCTTCTTTAACCACCTGTCACAGCAACCGCTGGATTGGTCGCGAGTGGTGGTTAGCCTTGCCGATGAGCGCTGGGTTCCTGTGGCGCATGCGGATAGCAACGAAGGCTTGGTCCGTAGCCATCTGCTTAAAGGTGAGGCGGCCAAGGCGAGGTTTATTGGCCTGTATCACGCTGCAGACAGCGTTGAGCGCGCTGCCATCCAGGCGGAAACAGCCTTGGCCGCGTTGCCTCAGCCAATCAGCGTACTGGTGCTGGGTATGGGCGAGGATGGCCACACCGCGTCACTGTTCCCTGATTCAGTCAATTTGCAGCAGGCGCTGTCGGCAACGGGAGCAATGCGCTGCCTGCCGATGCTCGCACCAAGCGTGCCCCGCCAGCGGTTGACACTGACTTACGCAGTTCTCGGGCGTGCGTGTTCCACCTTCCTGCTGCTGCAAGGCAAGTCGAAAGTCGACACCTTGCGCCAGGCCCTGGCCGATACCGACGCAGCACGGATGCCGGTACGCGCCATTCTGTCTTCTCCCTGCGATCTCTACTGGTGCCCATGAGCACAAGGAGCACCGATATGAATACTGTGGCTAAACACCGTGGCGCGCGCGATGCAGTGCCGAATATGGACGCGAAAATTGAGCTGATCGATGCCCTGTGCAGTCGGGCCAAGATTCTGCCGGTCATTACCATTGAGCGTGAAGAGGACATCCTGCCCTTGGCGGACGCCCTAGCGGCCGGTGGCTTGGATACCCTGGAAGTTACCCTGCGTTCAGAGTTTGGCCTGAGTGCAATTCGCATCCTGCGTGAGCAGCGACCTGAACTGTGTGTGGGGGCTGGGACAGTTCTGGATGAGCGGATGCTGGCTGAGGCGGAGGCCGCCGGAGCTGAATTCATCGTGACGCCAGGGAGTACCAGTGAACTGCTGCGTGCCGGTGTCTACAGTCCGTTACCGTTGCTACCCGGGGTCAGCTCCGCGTCTGAAGTGATGATTGGTTATGCCTTGGGTTATCGGCGTTTCAAACTGTTTCCGGCTGAGCTGTGCGGCGGTGTTGCAGCCCTGAAAGCGCTGGGCGGGCCCTTTGCTAATGTGCGCTTTTGCCCGACAGGCGGGGTTACTCCAGACAACCTCAGGCACTACGCCGAGCTGAAAAATGTCATGTGTGTAGGCGGGACCTGGATGATTAACCGCGAGTGGATTTGCAGCGGTGATTGGTCCCGAATCCGCTCTGCAAGCGAAGAGGCTTTACGTCTGTTCGACTGAGTTCGCACAACCATGACGGGTATGGATACGTTCAAGGCAGGTAACTAGATGAGCACAGGTAAGTTGGATAAGGTTTTTCCGCGACTGGAAGAAATCCCTGAAGCATTCCGTGTGGGTTCGCCCGTCGAACAGCGTGAGTATCTGGTCAACGGTGAGTTGCTGCGCTGGGACGGCCCTCTGGCTACGGTGCGCAGCCCGGTGTATCTGACTGGCGATGCCGGTGATGAGCAAGTCATTCTGGGAAGTACACCGCTGCTTGATGCTGAGGCTGCAATGGCAGCCCTCAATGCAGCGGTCGATGCCTATGATCACGGTCAGGGCTTATGGCCAAACTTGCGGGTGGCTGAACGTATTCAGCATGTCGAAACCTTTCTGGCGAAAATGCGCGAGCAGCGCGATACCGTCGTGCGCCTGCTGATGTGGGAAATTGGCAAGAGCCTGAAAGATTCCGAGAAAGAGTTCGACAGAACCTGCGATTACATCGTTGACACGATTGAGTCGCTGAAAGAACTGGATCGTCAATCCAGTCGTTTTCAGCAGGTGCAGGGCACTATCGGCCAAATCCGCCGGGTGCCGCTGGGCGTTGCTCTGTGCATGGGGCCCTACAACTATCCTCTTAACGAGACCTTTACCACGCTCATTCCGGCCTTGATCATGGGTAATACGGTGGTGTTCAAACCCGCCAAGTTTGGCGTGTTGCTGATCCGCCCGTTGTTGGAAGCCTTCCGCGACAGTTTCCCGCCAGGCGTTATCAACGTTATTTATGGCCGTGGCCGGGAGACGGTGAGCGCGCTGATGGCCAGTGGCAAGATCGATGTGTTCGCCTTTATCGGTACGCACAAAGGTGCCAGTGATCTTAAGCGTCTGCATCCACGCCCGCATCGCCTACGCGCAGCATTGGGGTTGGATGCCAAGAACCCCGGTATTGTGCTGCCGGAGGTTGATCTGGATAACGCTGTCAACGAGGCGATTACCGGTGCGCTGTCATTCAATGGTCAGCGCTGCACAGCTCTGAAGATTCTCTTTGTGCATGAAAATGTATTGGGCAGCTTTCTCGAGAAGTTCAGCGCCAAACTGGCTTCGCTCAAGCCAGGCATGCCTTGGGATACCAATGCAGCACTGACGCCGTTGCCAGAGCCGGGCAAGGTCGATTACCTCAATGCGTTGCTTGAGGATGCGCTAAGCAAAGGCGCGAAGGTGGTCAATGAAGGTGGCGGCGAGCACCGCCACAGCTTCTTCTATCCGGCATTGCTGAGCCCGGTTTCAGCGGATATGCGTCTGTATCACGAAGAGCAGTTCGGGCCGCTGGTGCCGGTAGTGCCATACCGCGATGTGCAGGAAGTGATCGATTACGTACAACAGTCCGACTATGGCCAGCAGCTCAGTATTTTTGGCGATAACCCAGCGGAAGTTGGTCGTCTGGTGGATGCATTTGTCAATCAAGTCGGCCGGATCAACATCAACGCTCAGTGCCAGCGCGGGCCTGACAGTTATCCGTTCAACGGGCGCAAAAATTCGGCAGAGGGCACTTTGTCTGTGCACGATGCGCTGCGTGTGTTCTCCATCAGGACGTTGGTGGCCAGCCGCGGCACGCCGCAGAGTAAAGCATTGCTGAATGAAATCATCACCAATCGGCATTCTGTATTTATCAGTACGGATTACATCCTCTGATCGATTGGCCTGCATTACCAAGCGCGCGTATTACGCGCGCTTTTTATTTATGAAGCCTCTTCTGACTTACTCGATGGCATTTTGTTGGTACGTGTGTTCCTCGATAAATAATAGCTTTACAGTGCTGTTAACTTATTTATTGCGGCATGCCTATGACCACCAAAGTACCTGGCAAGCGCTCGCGAGGCCGTCCTGTACATGGGGCTGAACAGCAGGATGTAAAGCGCCGACAGATACTTGCGGCCACTCGTGATGTGTTTATTCAGCGGGGCTATCACGGTCTGAGCGTGGAGCTAATTGTTGCGGCCGCAGGACTCTCGCGGCCTACCTTCTATAAATATTTTTCAAGTGCCGATGAGGCGATCGATCAGGTTCTGCGAGAGCTGAACGAGGCGCTGGTTGAAGGCATGACCCGCGTCACAGATGCCGCTCATGGCGTCCAAGGCAAGCTTGAGGCGGCCCTTGATTACTGGCGCAACTGGGGCGCCGAACAGGGCCCGATGCTCAGACCACTGTTCGCTGAGTTGCATGATGTTCACTCGCCTGCATCCAGCCATCGCACCCAGACTCTGGCAGTCCTCGCGCAGCGCCTGTGTCAATTGATCGAGTCCCTTGGTCGACCACGACCGGCAGCAGTGCTGGTGGATGTATTTATCACCAGCATCGAATTTCTTGTGTATCGCTACCACCTGCAAACCCCGCAGGATGCCAGCAGCTGGCAGCAGACCCGTAATGCCATGCTGCGCCTAGTGGTGGGTTTGCTGGGTAACGAACAGGATTGGGCGTCGGCAGTGCCGATCGCCAAGGCTTTGACAATTGACCTCAACCCGATGGAGCTCGGCAATGACACTTGAAGGTTTGACTAGCGCGTCCCTGGGCGAAATCAAGACCGTATTTAACGAGTTGGAGCCCGTGCCGGCTGGTGCTCGGCAGGGTTTTTTCCGCGCTTCTTTTGTCGGCCCTTGGTGGTTGCGGGCCAGCGCAGGTCCGGGGCTGGTACTAGGTGGTCTGCCAGGCTGGCAGGGCAAACGCTTTATTGACGCAAATACCGCGACCAATGTGCTGCAACGCCGCCATGGTGTGGAGGAAAAGCTGCGCATGAGCTGTCAGGAAAGCGTGTCGGCAGTGGACGGGCGAATGGGGGTTGCCTTGATCTATGGTGCCGACGCACCACTGCCATGGCGCTGGATTCGAGATGAGCTACGGATGCTGGATGACAACACTTGGTTGGCGATGACGGTTGTCGATGTGCCGATATTGCGCGGGCTCGCTCTGCCGTTTGTATTACAGCGCGAGGCTTGAAGTATGGCTTTTGATTACGATGTGATCATTGTCGGTTCGGGCTTTGGCGGTAGTGTCAGCGCATTACGCTTGGCTGAGCAGGGGCTGAGTGTGGCGGTTCTAGAGCAGGGGAGGCGCGTCACCGCGCAGGACATGGCCCGCGCAGCACATGATGCCAAAGCGCTTACTTGGATGCCTGCACTGGGACGTTATGGTTTCCTCGCGCAGGATGTTTATCAGCATCTGGGCGTAGTGCGTGGCATCGGTGTGGGCGGCGGCAGCTTGGTATATGCCGCTGTTCTGCTGGAGCCGGGCGCAGGTTTTTATAACGATCCGGCCTGGAAGGAGCTGAGCTCGGATTGGGCCGCCGAACTTGCACCGTATTACGCCACCGCGAGGCAGATGCTGGGTGTGAATGAGAACCCGCATCGGGGTATTCAGGATCATTGGCTGCAGCAAACTGCAGAGCGTTTAGGGGCTGAGCAGTCTTTTGGCGGTGTGCCGCAAGGTATCTATTTCGGCGACAGCACCGAACCGGTCGATCCGTTCTTTGCCGGGCGAGGGCCTCTGCGCAAGGGCTGTAACAAGTGCGGGCAGTGCATCACCGGCTGCGCCCATGGGGCAAAAAACAGTCTGGATAAAAACTACCTGTATCTGGCTGAGGCGCTAGGTGTCGATGTGATAGCTGAATCGCAGGTTACTCACATCGAACCGCTAGACGACGGTTATCGGGTGTTGCGCCAGCATCCTGGGCGTAAGGGCAAACAGTCGGCGCTCACGGCCCGCCAAGTGATTCTGGCCGCCGGTGTGACCGGGACGCTGGAGATCCTGTTTGCCTCCCGTGATCACTACCGTACCTTGCCGGGACTTTCTGCGGCGCTTGGGCAGCATGTTCGCACCAACAGCGAAGCTGTAGTGAGCATTCTGGCGAGAGATCCATCTATCGACGTGACGGCGGGGACTACCATCTCCACGCACTTTCATGCCGATCAGCACACTCATATCACCCAAAACCGATTCCCACCGAGTTACAACTTCATGCGTTGGTACATGGGGCCTTTGATTGATGGCGATAAACCCTGGCTGCGCCGGGCCCGCGTTCTCAAGGATTTCCTACTTCACCCGCTGCGATCTACTCAAGCGTGGCGTACTTCGCAGTGGTACCGCCGTGTCTCGGTGCTGACTGTTATGCAGCAGGCCGACAATCAACTGGCATTTACCTATGGGCGTACGCTGCTTCGTGGCGGTAGGCGCGCATTGAGGTCTCGTGTAGCAGCAGCTCAGCGTGCGCCTTCGTTTTTGCCACAAGCCAATCAGGCGGCCAGGGCATTCGCCGAAGTCAGTGGCGGGGTTGCACATAACGTGCTTTTGGAAAGTCTGGGTGGCCTTTCTGTTACGGCGCATCCCTTGGGTGGGGCAGTTATGGCGCAAACGCCGGGGGCAGGTGTGATCGATAAAAATCATCAGGTGTTCGGTTATCCGGGGCTTTATGTTGTAGATGGCAGCGCGATAGCTGCCAATGTCGGGGTCAATCCAAGTTTGACAATTGTCGCGCTGGCAGAGCGTTTTGCAGCAGAGTTCGTTAAGGCGTACAGCACAGACGCAGCTTCGTTCCGAAAATAGTCCGCATCCGTTCATATTTTTAATATATGGAGCAATAGTCTTTGGTTGTGCATGCTCCGCGTTGCAGCAGGCTTAGTAAGGGCTGAAACAATGCCTATTCGAATCTTTTGGTGTGAACGGTAAGCTGTCTTTGCTCCCCGGATCTTTTCTCTCTATATGGCGAGAAACGGTTTAATTGCATGCAATTCAGGTCTCTACAGCTGCCATCGTCATCACGTTGTGCTAGCCGTTTTAGGGATTTCAGTTGTTCTGAAGTGCGCTATCAGACGTTTCCTAAGTTCGTCAATGCTCCTGATTTTTCGAAAAAGTCTTGCTGATTTTTATTACTGATTAGTTAGTGCTTGCGAGCTAGCCTATCGACTGACCGCATTTCATAGTCAGCCTATAGGGAGATAGATATGGCTAGTAATGACCGAGATTCCAGCCACCCAACGCGTCGCTCAGTCCTCGCAGGTGGCGTGACAGCTGTAGCCGCTCTGGCAGCAGGCAGTCGGTTGGCGCAAGCAGCGCAATCCACATCAGGCCAGACTCAAAATAGCTCGGAGCACACATCGTATGACGTGATTGTCGTGGGCGGCGGTTCGGCTGGTGCTGTTCTGGCCCGTCGGCTGACTGAAAACTCCAAGCGCCGCGTCCTGTTGCTGGAGGCGGGGCACAGCTTCAAACCGGCAAGCTATCCGCACATCTTGGCCAGCAGTGATGTGGTTGGTGCTAACCTCAACCCTGAGTTTGAGTGGGGCTACAAGTCGCAGGCTGGCTACATTGACCATCCCATCGGCGCCATTCGGGGCAAGGTGATTGGTGGTAGTTCAGCGATAAATGGTGCGGTGGCTATCCGTTCGCGTCCAACCGACTTCAAGCGCTGGAATCTACCGGGTTGGAGCTACGAGGAGGTTCTCCCGTACTTCAAAAAGCTCGAAACCCACAGCGGTGGCAAGAGTGAATTGCATGGCCACAATGGGCCATTGCCGGTGCATCAGCTATCGAGGGACGAAGTTACTCCAATGCAGCGTGCATTTATCGACGCTACTGTTAGCAACGGCTACAAGGTTGTGGCTGACTTTGATGGTGAAGATGCCAACGGTGTTGGTCCGTATCCGATGAACATCGTCAAAGGTATCCGTGTAAACACAGGTATCGCTTATTTGACTGACACGGTGCGCGCCCGCCCGAACCTGGATATCAAACCGGATTCATTGGTCGACAAGGTGCTGGTTAATAACCGCCGCGCCATCGGCGTGCAGCTGGCCAACGGCGATAAAATCATGGCAGATGAAGTCATCCTGTCCGCTGGCACTTATGGCAGTGCCTCTATCCTGCTGCGTTCCGGTATTGGGCCAAAGGCTGATCTGAACGCTTTGCAGATTCCGCTGGTGGTAGATCTGCCGGTTGGGCAGAACCTTCAGGACCATCCGTTCTATTACAACGCCTATGCGGCGCTGCCAGAAAAAATTGGTGCGCAGTCGCCGGTGATCGGCGCAAAAATCTGGACGCACAGTAAGAGTGCTGAAAATGGTGATCTGGATATCCATATCACCGCTACTCACTTGTTCCCCCATGATCAAAGCCCGACCAAGGTCGGTTTTGTTCTCGCCGTAGCGCTGACGCATCCTGTGTCACGGGGCAAGGTTACGTTGGCTGACCGTGATCCTTACAGTGCGCCGAAGATCGACTTGAACTTTCTTGGCGAGGAAAAGGACCGTGAGCGCTTGCTCGATGGCATTCGGCTGGCGCGTAAGATCGGCGCAACTGCGCCACTGAGCGGGCTGATTGATTCCGAGCTGAACCCGGGTAAAGGTCAGACATCAGATGAGGAGTTACTGGCGAGCGCGAAAGCGACGCTGGATACCTATCATCATCCAACTTCCACAGCTCCCATGGGGAATCCAGGTGAGCCACACGCTGTAGTCGATGTACAGGGACGAGTCCTCGGGCTGCAAGGATTGCGTGTTGTCGATGCCTCAATCCTGCCTGATGTGCCCTCAGTGGCCACCAACATTACCGTTATTGCTGTCGCTGAGAAAATTGCTACTCATTACGCCTGATGACATGGAGTCATATACATGAATGCAACAGTTGCACTGAATTGGATTGATGGAGAGTGGGTAGATTCCGGGAACTACCGTGAGTCGATTGATCCAGCTACTTACAATGTCATTGGCCGCTACGCTGAAGGTGGCAGTTCGGAAGCTGAGCGCGGAATTAACGCGGCCAGACACGCTTTCGAAACCACTCCCTGGAAAGATGACGCCTCGCTACGTTCGAAAGTCTTATTGGAGCTGGCGGACGCATTTGAGCGCAACACGCAGGCGTTAATTGAGATCCTCTCCCTGGAAAACGGCAAAGTTAAAGCCGAGGCTGGCTTTGAGGTCGGGATGGTGCCTTCCAAGCTGCGTTACTACGCAGCTCTGGCGCGCACCGAATACGGCAAAGCGGCAGAGCCAAAGCCAGGTAAGATTTCCCTGCTGCTGCGTCAGCCTTTGGGGGTGGCGGGGATTATCGTGCCGTGGAATTCGCCAATTGTGCTGATGATTCGTTCCTTAGCTCCTGCACTTGCAGCTGGTTGTACCGCTGTAGTGAAAATGCCAGGGCAGAGCGCCCAGATCACCAATCTGGTGGCGCGCGTCATTGCAGAAGCACCGTCGCTGCCCAAGGGCGTGTTCAACATGTTTAGCGAGTATGGCTCAGCCGGATCACGCTACCTGATTGAGTCACCACTGGTGCCGACCATCAGCTTCACCGGCAGTACCGGCACTGGCCGCGCAATCTCCGCCACCGGAGCACAGCATCTCAAGCGCTTCGGACTGGAATTGGGCGGTAAAACGCCGATGGTGGTGTTTGCCGACGCGGATATCGATGTGGTGGTTCCTCGGTTGGAAAAAGCCCTGACGGTGTTTGCCGGTCAGTTCTGCATGACTGGGTCACGCCTGCTGGTGCAGCGTGAAGTGGCACAGGTGGTGGCCGAGCGTTTATCTGCCCGCCTGGAGGCGGTGAAAGTCGGCCCGGCCTCTGATTCAAGCAGTGATATGGGGCCGCTGATTGATAAGCCCAACGTTGAGCGGGTAAACCGTGTGGTCGAAGAAGCTATTGCTGCCGGCGCGAAGGTGCTGGTACGCGGCGGCCCGGTGACAGAAGGGCCATTGGCCAAAGGTGCGTTCTACAGGCCAACACTGCTACAAGTTAGCGATCCGAAAATGTCGATTGTGCAGGCTGAAACATTTGGCCCGGTCCTGACCCTACAAATCTTTGACACTGAAGCTGAAGCTATCGCGCTGGCCAACGATAGTGAATATGGTCTTGCCGCCAGTATCTGGACGCGCGATGTCGATCGTTCGCTTCGAGTGGCACGCGAGGTGGAGGCAGGGACTGTCTGGATCAACGACTGGGCAGTGGTGTATGACGAGATCGAAGAGGGTGGTGTTAAACAGTCAGGTAAAGGTCGCTTAAATGGTGTGGCCGCACTGGATGACTTCATTGAGTACAAACACATCGCACTCAACCCAGGGCTTCGTCTGAGCTAATGGATTTACTGCCCGCCTAAGAGCGGGCACACGGAGGTTTTATGAGTCACTCGCACGCTTTATTACAGCCATTCAATCTTTCTTCGTTCAAAGCCAATAACCGCGTGTTTATGGCACCCATGACTCGCGCACGCTCAGCGCAACCCGGCGACATACCAACAGCACTGACGGCGGAATACTATTCGCAGCGCGCCAGTGCCGGGCTGATTATCACAGAGGGCGTACCTGTTTCGGCTGGTGCCAAAGGTTATGCTTTTACACCCGGCATTTTTACTGATGCGCAAGAGGCAGGGTGGAAACTGGTTACCGACGCCGTGCACACCAAAGGCGGGTTGATTGCAGCTCAGCTATGGCATGTCGGTCGGATTGCACATCACTCCGTACTACCAGCCGGCCAGCCGCCAGTCGCACCCTCTGCGATCCGTGCCCAGGCAAAAACATTTGCCTTCGATGCTCAGGGCAATCCGGGAATGGTTGACTGCGATGAGCCGCATGCGCTGACTGAGGAGGAGATTGCCGCAGTCGTGACAGAGTTTGCCCAAGGTGCACGTCGGGCCGATGCTGCAGGTTTTGATCTGGTTGAGTTGCACGGTGCCAATGGCTATCTGATTGAGCAGTTTCTGTCAGCCAGCACTAACAAGCGTACAGATAGTTATGGCGGCTCGATTGCTAACCGTGCACGTTTTGCGCTTGAAGTGGTGGACGCGGTTTCCGCAGTAATCGGACCGCAGCGAGTTGGTATCCGTCTTTCACCTTGGTGCCCACCGTTTGTTAATGACATGGACTTTAGTAGCGAAGCCGGGGAGATAACACTCTACTTGGCCGAGGAATTGAGTAAGCGCAATATTGCTTACATCCACATCGCCGAATGGCCGGGAGTTACCTACACGACGGAGTTCCGCCAGCAACTGCGTAGCAAGTTCAACGGCACCATCATTGTCTGTGGTGGATATACACAGGAAACTGCGCAGCAAACGATTGATACCGGTCTGATCGATGCAATCGCATTTGGTAAGCCGTTCATCTCCAACCCGGACTTGCCGGAGCGTTTTGCCCAGGGGGCAGCGTTGACTGAGGCGGATCCAAGCGGCTTCTACGGTGGCGATGCTAAAGGCTACACCGATTATCCGTTCCTTAAGGCCTGATCATCATGAGCAGGTCCGGGAGGCTAGCAAGCGTCTGGCTGGCAAGTCTATGGATTGTGGCTGCTGCATCCGCACAGGCTGCGGATGGCATGCAGCCATCTGCAGGGAATGCACATATGTCGCAAGAACAGTTGTATGACGCGCTGCTGGATGCGCTGTATGCCACGTTCGGCAATCATCCAGGGTTTCGTGTGGCCCATGCTAAAGGTGTGTTGGTGAGCGGTGTATTCACAGCGACGCCAGAGGCAAAGCGCCACAGTAGGGCGGCTCATTTGCAAGGTGAGCCAATTCCGGTCCTCTTGCGCTTCTCCAATTTCAGCGGAGTGCCGGCTACCGCAGATGGTGACCCGATGGCCAGCCCGTACGGCTTGGCAATAAGGTTCACATTGCCCAATGGGGTGAGCGATATCGTTGCCCATTCATTTAATGGATTCCCTGTTTCGACGCCGGAAGACTTTCTGTTTTTTTTGCAAGGAATAGCGGCTTCTGGTGGTGAGACCCCAAACTCTGCAGCTCTTGATGCGTTCCTGGCTGGGCATCCGCAAGCTAAGTCGTTCCTTGAGGCACCTAAGCCAGTGCCACACAGCTATGTCGGGCTTTCCTACTATGGCGTCAATGCATTTGTGTTTGAAAACGACCTGGGCCAACAGCAGGCCGTTCGTTATCGCATTGAGCCTGAACAACCTGAGTTGCCTGCCCAGGCAGATGAAGTAGCCAACTGGGAGGTGGATCATTTACAGATAGAGCTTGCTCAGCGTTTAGCGAAAGGGGACCTGCATCTCAGACTGGTCGCACAACTGGCAGAGTCAGGGGACAATATCGCTGACGGCTCGGTGGCATGGCCGCAAAGCAACAAATCAGTAGTTCTTGGCGTGTTTACATTGAAAGAATTGCTACCGCCTGACAGACAGCTAGAGACGCAGCAGGCGCTGAACTTCAATCCTGCACGCTTGCCGGATGGAATCAAAGCGAGCGCAGACCCAATGATCTCTGCACGACAGCATATATATGAAAAGGCCATGATTCGCCGAAACAGCCTATAGCCCATATTTCATGTCAGTAGGTGAGTTAATTAGTGTGAAGGCATGAATTAACGAGCTACCGACATTATGAGTTGACTCTGCCTTTATTCTCCCTATAATGCGCACCTTCCTCGGCGCGGGCCTCTAGAAAAATTGCCTATAAATCAATAAGTTGAGTTAATTTAGAGGTTGCAAATCAGCGAAAGCTGAGTAGAATGCGCCGGGCTGGCAGGGTGGTGGTTTGATCCTGTTGGTGGCTTCGGTCAGGTAGATCGAAAGCGGTGAAAAAGGCAGGTTGACAGGGTTTTTAAACGCTGTAGAATTCGCCTCCCGCTGACGAGATGCTGAAAAGCGACCGAAAGCGCAAGTGGTTGAAGTTGAAAAGAAATTTTCACAAATCTCTTGACAGAGAAAGAGGCTGCTGTAGAATGCGCGCCTCGGTTGAGACGAAAGACTTAACCAACTGTTCTTTAACAACTGAATCAAGCAATTCGTGTGGGTGCTTGTGAGTTAAGACTGTTAGTCAAATGATTATCAGCATCACAAGTAACACTCGTGAATTCGAGAGTTTTTTGCGATTGCTGAGCCAAGTTTAGGGTTTTCTCAAAACCCAAGCAGTATTGAACTGAAGAGTTTGATCATGGCTCAGATTGAACGCTGGCGGCAGGCCTAACACATGCAAGTCGAGCGGATGAAGGGAGCTTGCTCCTGGA